>CAVQEH010000015.1:0-126178 GCA_963711455.1 uncultured Ignavibacteria bacterium | reverse complement strand
GAAAAAGCTTCAAAATTAAATGTTTTGAAGCTTTTTTTATTGCTCCAAATTAAGAACTTTCCTAAACTAATCAGAACTAACCAGAATTAATCCGATTTTGGGCACCCGTTGGGCACCCGAATATTAATTTGAGTCTTCTAAAGTTGCTTATTTTTTAACTATAAAGTGGAAGTGAAAATTGAGTTTAGATTCTGAAATAGAGTAGTTTTTAATACTAATTTTTTCTAGTTCTTTTTTTATTATTTCTAATTTACATTCCAAAGTATTTTCGAATAAACAACCCAATGTTGGGGAAACCTATGGGTATAAAATTTATGGTCAAAATGTTTTGAAAAAGTGCTAAAATAGAACATTTTAACGGCCCATTTTTTAAAACTGTTCTAAATTAATCAGAACTAATCAGAATAATTACGAATTTGGACACTTTCTTTAGCGATGGCAAACAAGATGAAAAAGTATTAGCGTGAGGATTTGGGCAGGAGGATGAGGCAAGTATTTAACCATCATTCGAATGGTTCCATTAATTTTCTCCTTTTACTTAACCGGTTGACGATTTTAGTAAACCGTTTTTCGGCAGCTGGAATGAAGATGAGTGGGGTGATTTTGATAATTTTATGATCGGCTGTTTGCAGCTATATCTACGCAAGGGATTAGTAGCTTATGTGTATATAAATCTTGAAAAGAAAAAGCTTATTGATGAGACTTGTCAGGAGTTTGTCGAATTTGCGGAAGATGGAATCGAAGTCGGCAAAGAGTATGAGAAAAAAGAATTGTACGAAAGTTTCAAAAAAGAGTATGAGGACTTCGATAAATTTACTCAAAGTAAGTTTACCAGGTGGCTGAAGGTTTGGGGAAGGTGAAGAATTATGAAGTACAGGAAAGTAAATCCGGCGGGAAAAGGAATATTAGGTTTATAAAGAAAGAAGAGAAGGGCGCTGCTTAAACCTACCTTCGGTAGGCAAGTTGGGCGAAATGGACGGAAACAGGCTGATTAAAAAACATTGTCTGAATTGTTCCGGTGGTTCCTAAAAAAGAAGTGAAGGAATGTATTATTTTGGATTGTCCTTTATATCCGTACCGGATGGGTAGGAATCCTAATAGGAAAGGGATAAAAAATCACGGCTCAAGTAACGCTTTAGCGAAGAAAAAGGAAGGGATGAAGGAAAGTATAAAAGCGTACACTTAGAGATAAAAGAGTACGCATAAGCTATATTTCTTATAAAAAATTAACTACTCGCTTTAGATTATTCTTTCGGAAATGAAGTGCATTTGGTTTTTAAAAATTCCCCACACATAATTATTTAACACGACATTTGAAAGCAAAGCGAAATAATTCTTCTAATCTTTACAGGGGAAGAAATATCATCAAATATTTTATTCTTTAAAACTTTTAAAATAGACTTGACAAAAAGTATTGAATGTTATATCTTAGTAAGTAAGTGTTTACATATTATTTTTAATAGGTGATAAAATTGGCTAGAGAAAATACAGATATACGACAGGAGCAAATAAAGAAAGCGGTGCTTGAAATAATTGCAGATGAGGGTCTGCACAATATCTCAACTCGAAACTTAGCAAAAAGAATCGGACTTACCGAAGGTGCAATATTCCGTCATTTCGCAACTAAACGAGATATTATTAAAGGGATTATGGATGATGTTGCTAACGATTTAATCGGATCGCTGCGAAGTATTGTTTTAAGTCCAATAAAAACTGAAGAAAAGTTATTTAATTATCTATGTCGTAATGTTAAATATCTTAAAGAAAATAGAGGAATTACGATTCTTTTATTTTCTGAAGCGACTCATTTAGGTGACAAGGAGCTTAAAGAAAAACTGAATCAAATTTTATTAGAACAGAAGCAATTTGTAATAAAAATTGTAAAAGATGGAATAAGAGAGGGAGTTTGGGATAAAAAAACAAACCCGGAAGATGTAGCAATGCTGTATATGGGAATTCCTATTATTTTTAATATTGAATTGGTACTTAATCAAAGCGGATGGAATATAGATAACTTCTGCAAAAGAATGTATGCTTTGATTTTGAAGACATTGAAGAAATAAAAAATTTTGCTTACTATAGTAAGTAAATGTTTACTTAATAATTAAGGTGGAAAATAAAATGTTAAACAAAAAAGAAAACGCTACTGTGAAATTTGAATTACCGGAATGGACGTTTGAATTTCACGGGCACAGGTGCCCGTTTATGCCAATCGGTTATAGAATGGGAACGTTGGCAATGGAAAAATTAGGTGTCAAAAAAAGTTTTGATCATCAGATGCATGTTTTTTCTGAAATGGGCGTTGGTCATCCGCAGGGATGTATGCAGGATGGAATTATGTCCGCGACCGGGGCTACTTATGGCAAAGGAATGATTGAAAAATTGAATTATGGAAAGGTAGCTGCAATCTTTTGGTACCCAGGCAAAACAAATGCAGTAAGAATAGCGTTGAAGAATGAATTCCAGGATAAGCTTGCACCTCACGAATTTTTCAAATTCCGTAAACAAGGAATAGAACCTTCCAATATACCAGAAGAAGTAAGAAAAGATATTATTGATATTGTTCTCCGTGCTTCCGATGATGAACTTTTTACTGTAACAATACTGCCAGATTTTAAATACACGCCGGTTAAAGGCTCTTTCAACAAAGCAAAATGTGAAGTGTGTGGTGAATATACTTTTGAAAGATATCTAAGGGTAAAAGACGGAAAGAAAGTTTGCATTGCTTGTTCTGAGAGGACTAACGAAGAAGTAATAGTTCATTTACCGGATATTAAGCGAGGTTAATTATGTTATATACAATTGTAGCAATAATAATATTCGCAGCTTCATTTCTTTTTGCAATGCTCGGGTTAGGCGGTGGAATGATCTATGTCCCGGTTCTTAAATGGGCAGGCTTTTCAGTTAAAGAAGTTGCAATACCCTTAGGACTTCTGCTAAATGGGTTAAATACACTTCTCGCACTTATACCATTTGCCAGGAAAAGATTAGTTGATTGGAAGGGTGGTTTAGCAATGGCTTTGGCTGCTCTGGTTTTTGCACCAATAGGGGCATTCAGTTCTCAATATGTACCGGTTAATACACTCTTAATACTTTTTGCGTTTGCAGTGTTAGGGGCTGCAATACGAATGGTTTTCTTTGCTAAAAGCCCGGAACCGGAAACAATGATGGATATTAAAAAGCGTTCCATAATCGGAATCGGGGTTGGTGCTTTTGCGGGGTTTGCCGGCGGGCTGCTTGGTATTGGGGGCGGATTTATAATTGCGCCAATTTTAATGTGGATGGGATACAAGACAAAAGAAGCTGCGGCAACTACTGCTTTTGTCGTTACATTCTCATCGTTCTCGGGTTATCTCGGACATATGGCTGAAGGTCATTTTAACTGGACTTTAACAGTTATTGTGGTTATTGCTGTAATAATCGGCTCTCAGCTTGGCGGCAGTTATATGAGCAACAAAGCAAAACCTAAGTGGGTTAAAAGTTTATATGCAGCGGTTTTATTTGCTATAGCAATTAAACTTTTTATAGGAGCGTTGTAAAATGAAGGTCTATCCAAAAATAATAATTATTGGCTTATTTGCCTTAACACTGCAACAAACTTTTGCACAATCAAAAGTAGATTGGAACGGGTATCTCCAGTATCGCTTTTCAGATAACTATTTGAATCAAACAAATTTTTCTGTAAGAAGAGCAAAGTTTTGGGTCTTTGGAAATCTTCCACTTGAATCGAGTGATAGCTGGAATTACAAATTGCAGGCAATATTTCATCAGCAGGTTAAATATGAATTTTGGCTCCAGGATGTTTTAGTAAGCTACAAAAAAAATGGATTTGAAATAACGGCCGGTCAGTTTGTGCCAGACTTTAGTTTACAAAGAAAACAACCAGATTATGCGATCCCGCTTGATGAAAGGGCGGACGTTGTTAATGCGCTCGTTCCCGGTGCAGAAACTATGGCAAGAGATATCGGAGTTGAATTGAAGTTAACGAACATAACCGGTTATTTCCCCAGGGAATTTTCAATCAGTTTCGGATTTTTTAACGGGAACGGCGCAAACAATGTTTCAAATCAGAAGAATTTTCTTTTCGTAAACCGCGGAAGTTTGTTCCTTATGAATAATTCTAAATCAAAATTAGAGTTAGGTTATAACCTTTCCTACCGTAATGCACATAATTTACGGTTCAGTAAAATCTATGGAAGTAATTTTTCTTTTACAGGTAATGACTTCCGCCTTGGTTTGGAAGAAAGATTAAACTTTGGCGACCTTGAATTACAATCTGAATATATAGAAGCTCATCTCGGAGGTCAAAAAGCTTATGGCTATTATGCACTTGCTGATTATATGTTCGCATCAAAAAATTTATTATCGCTTTCTGTTGAGCAGTATAATGATTTAAATACATCAACGCTTGATGATTCGTGGTATGTCCTCGGCTATTCATATCTCGTAAAAGGAAACTATATAAAAATTTCTTTAGATAATAAATTTCAATTTACATCAAATAAAACTAATTCACTTACAACATTACAAATTCAATATTTCTTTAATAAAAATTAGGAGTACAAAATGACAAACCCACAGGAATGGTTAGAATTCGGACAAAAATTTCACGGGCATAAATGTCCCGCAATGCCGCTTGGCTTAAGAGTAGGTGCCGCAGCAATGAACAAACTCGGTGTTGAAAGGGCAAAGGATGGCCAGATAGTTGCGTTTGTAGATCTCGGTGAAGACCACTGCGCTACTTGTTATGCAGACGGGCTTCAAGTAATAATGGGAACAACTTTTGGAAAAGGCAACATCAAGAAAACAAACAAAGGCAAATGGGCTGTTATACTTGTTGACAAAAATACAGGGAAAGCAGTACGGGTAACACCAAAAGCAGAAGCGATGCTTCAGAATAAACAATCTGAGTTTTTTAAAAACTATAGAGAAAAAGGAATACCAGCAAGCAAGGTCCCTAACGAAGTTGTTGACCCTTTAATCAATAATGTAATAAATGCCCCGGCAGAAAAACTGCTTAATATTTCAGAGGTATTTGATTATAAGCTTGAACCTCATAAAGACAGTTTCGCAGGTTTTGTATGTGAAGAATGCGGAGAGATGACTGTTGAAGGATACGGCAGGATAAAAGATGGAAAACACGTTTGTATTGACTGTGCAAATAAATAATAAATAATAAAAGATGGTGTGCTGTTTAGTGCATCATCTTTTTTAAAATAATAAAGGCAAATATGGCTCACAATCATTCACACAGCACAGAAGTAACATCAGAGAAAAATCTGTTTATAACGATGGCTCTTAATTTTTTCATAACAGTTGCCGAAATTACCGGTGGTTTTATTTCCGGAAGCTTGTCTCTTATTTCAGATGCGCTGCACAACTTTAGCGATGGTATTGCAATAATCATTACTTACATTGCAATGCGTTTGAGTAAAAAACCAAAAACATTCAAATATACTTTTGGTTTAAAACGGGCAGAGATTATTGCTGCAATTATAAATGCAAGCACCCTTATCATAATAAGTTTCTTTTTAATAAAAGAAGCTATTGAAAGATTTCTTAATCCTACACCGATCACCGGAAGTTTGATGCTGATTGTAGCTGCTTTAGGATTGACTGCAAATGTTATTGGAACTTTGCTCTTGAAAAAAGGATCAGAGAATAATTTAAATATCCGCGCAGCTTACTTCCATTTATTGAGCGATGCCGTTTCTTCCCTTGCAGTAATTATAGGCGCAGTTTTTATTGTCTTTTATAAAATCTATTGGATAGATCCTCTCCTTACAATTTTAATTTCACTTTATATCTTGAAAGAAACTTACGAAATTGTAAAAGAGTCAGTTGATATAATTATGATGTCTAAACCGGCAGGGATAGATTTAGATGAAGTAAAAAAGCTAATAGAAGATATTGAGAAAGTAAGAAATATTCATCACGTTCATTTATGGAAAATGAATGACAATGATATTCATTTTGAAGCGCATATAGAAGTTGGGAATATTTCTGTAAAAGCAACTACAGGAATACAAGAACAGATTGAAATGAAGCTGCACGATAGATATGAAATCAATCATACGACATTGCAGTTTGAGTGCGGAGTGTGCGACGTGGTTGGACTGATAAAGAATTAAGAAATACTTTATTTGAAATTATTTAGTCCTATTCTTCAAAAAATTCTTTCATCGCTTGTTTAGCTTCAAGCCATTTCTTTTTATTCAAGTGATATTCAATTGCTGGCGACTTAATAATCCCATCTACTAAACCGGCTTCTTTTAGAATCTTTATATGCTGAGATACTGTTGACTGAGCCAGCGGCAGACTCTCAACCAAATCGTTACAAATGCAATCGCATTGTTTAACCAGCAATTCTAAAATTGCAACTCGTGCCGGATGGGCAAGTGCCTTGGCATATTTAGCTAAATCTTTCTGAAGTTTTGTATATCCTTCATTTTTAATGCAACAACCCGTTATATCTATTCTTTTATTGATAAAGTAATTTTACTTGAAGTAATTTAATTAAAAGTTTAATTTGGAATAAATATAGAGAATAATTATATTTCGGTTAACAACGAAATGAAATTATGAAGGAATCAACGAACATATTTAAGGCACTCTCTGATAAGAACCGGTTACGCATATTAAAGATGCTTCAATTTAGACCTCTTTGTGTATGCGAAATAACAGAAATACTCCAGCTTGCAGCATCCACAGTATCGCAACACCTAAGCATATTAAAGAAAGAAGGATTCATTTTAGAAGATAGAGATGGTAAATGGGTGAACTATTTAATAAACCAGAGACCAAGCGATCAAAGGATTTCTGCAATTTTAAGCCAGTTGGATTTTTGGTTAGGCGATAATCAATTGGTTGAAAACGACAAACAGAAAGTAAAAGTTGTAGATCGTTATAAAGTTTGCGGATCGTAATTTTTTTTGTCCTAAACAATTCGGTAAATGACGAATTATAATAAAGGAAATAATAAAATGAATAAAAAATTATTAATACTTTGCACAGGTAATAGCTGCAGAAGTCAAATGGCGGAAGGATATTTAAAATCTTTCAGTACAGAATTAGAAGTTTATTCTGCAGGAACAAATCCATCCAAGCAAGTGCATCCAAAAGCAATCCAGGTAATGAGTGAAGTTGGTATTGATCTTTCTAAAAACAATCCCAAATTAGTAGATCAGTTCTTAGGTGAATCTTTTGATTACGTAATCACGGTATGCGATTTACGCAAAAGAAACTTGTCCGCTTTTTATAGGAAAGGTTGGGAAGCAGTTGCATATAGGCTTTGAAGATCCGGCAGAAGCAACCGGGACAGAGGAAGAAATTCTTACTGAGTTTAGAAGAGTCAGAGATGAAATCAAAAATAATTTTTACAAATTCTACAAAGAAAATTTAAGGAGCTAAGAAAATGTTAAACATAAAAGTATTGGGGTCAGGTTGTGCAAACTGCATTAATCTAGAAAAGCTTTGCAGTGAAGTTGTTTCTGAAAATAGTATTGATGCGGAAATAGAAAAGGTAACTGATTACAAAGAAATAATGAGTTATGGAATAATGAGCACACCAGGGCTGGTTGTAAACGGGAAAGTTGTTCTTAGTGGAAAGCTACCTACCAAGTCAACATTGACACACTGGCTGATAAATGCGCTTTCAACACAATAATTAATGATATAGGAATAAAAATGAGTTCAATAACAAAAAAACTTTCATTCCTTGATAGGTATTTAACGCTGTGGATATTTCTTGCAATGTTCATTGGTGTGTTTTCCGGCTATCTTTTCCCGGGAATTGCAAAATTCTGGGACTCTCTTAAATCATCGCCAGAAAGTACCACAAACATACCAATTGCAGTTGGTTTAATTCTTATGATGTACCCACCGCTTGCTAAAGTTAAATATGAAGAGCTGGGAGATGTATTCAAAAATGTAAAAATACTTTTGCTCTCATTGGTTCAGAATTGGATTATTGGGCCTATACTAATGTTTTTTCTTGCGATAATTTTTTTGCAAAACTACCCAGAGTATATGGCTGGATTAATTATGATTGGCTTGGCGCGGTGTATTGCAATGGTTATTGTATGGAATGAACTTGCAAAAGGTGATACTGAATATGCTGCAGGTTTGGTTGCGTTTAACTCAATTTTTCAAGTACTCTTTTTTTCGATCTACGCTTATGTGTTCTTAACGGTTTTACCTCACTGGCTCGGTTTACAATCATTCAAAGTTGAAATAACAATAGGACAAATTGCGGAGAGTGTTTTTATTTATCTCGGAATTCCATTCATAGCCGGAATTATAACGCGCTTCACCTTGATAAAACTCAAAAACAAAGAATGGTATCAGACAAAGTTTATACCCAAGATTAGTCCGATAACTTTAATTGCGTTGCTGTTTACCATCATCGTAATGTTCTCACTTAAAGGTGAATATATTGTAAAAATTCCTCTTGATGTTGTTCGGATTGCAGTACCATTACTAATCTATTTTGTGATAATGTTTTTCGTTTCATTTTATATGGGAAGAAAGATTGGCGCGGATTACTCAAAGACGGCAACACTTTCCTTTACGGCGGCGAGCAACAATTTTGAATTAGCAATTGCAGTAGCAGTCGCGGTATTCGGAATAAACAGCGGCGAGGCTTTCGCGGCTGTTATTGGTCCGCTTGTGGAAGTACCGGTTTTAATCAGCTTAGTAAATGTAGCATTGTGGTTTCAGAAGAAATATTTCAAAAATGTGGAAGAGGGAAACGTAAAGGCACCCGATCTTTGTCCTTAATTGGGGAATAAAATGGATTATATATCAAACAAATTGACAGATGAAAAATTAAACTATTTAATTCCGGTTTTATCATTACCGATATGGTTTATATTGTATTTAAATCTGGAAAACATCACAAACTTTTTAGTTTATGATTTAACAAATCTTTCACAAAACACACATCTAACGGATGCAATTTGGTTTTTCATTTTTGAAGTTCCGAAAGTTCTTCTGCTGCTTGTTCTGATTGTCTTTGGGGTTGGAATAGTCCGCACATATTTTTCACCGGAACGAACAAGAAAAATGCTTGGTGGCAAAAAGCTTTTTGCAGGGAATGTTTCTGCAAGTCTTCTCGGTATTGTAACACCATTTTGTTCGTGTTCAGCAATCCCTTTATTTCTCGGTTTTGTGGAAAGCGGTGTACCGCTTGGCGTAACTTTTTCTTTTTTAATAGCTGCACCAATGATAAATGAAATCGCAGTCGTTCTTTTATTTGGTTTATTCGGTTGGAAAACCGCGCTTCTGTATATGTCTACCGGATTAATAATTGCAATTCTATCCGGTTTTGTTATTGGAAGATTAAGGCTTGAAAGATATGTTGAAGATTGGGTCTATAAAATCAAAGCTGGGAAATTAGAAATGGAAGAAACAAAGCCAGCCTTTGCAGAAAGAATTACTGCCGGTGCAGATGCTGTTAAAGAAATTGTTGGTAAGGTTTGGATTTACATCGTTATTGGAATTGCCGTTGGTGCCGGAATACACGGGTATGTGCCGGAAAATTTTATGGCTGGACTAATGGGAAAAAGTGCGTGGTGGTCGGTTCCGATTGCGGTAATACTTGGTGTTCCAATGTATTCTAATGCGGCGGGAATAATTCCGATTGTACAAGCATTGCTGGAAAAAGGCGCATCACTTGGAACTGTCCTTGCTTTTATGATGAGTGTAATCGGTCTTTCACTTCCCGAAACTATAATTCTTAAAAAGGTTCTCAAGCTGCAATTGATTTTTGTTTTTGTAAGTGTAGTTGCAGTGGGAATTGTTATCGTCGGATTTCTTTTCAATTTAATTTATTAAAAATATGTTTACCCGATTATTATATATAATAATAAAGGAAAAGAAGTAAAAAGATATGTGAGAAGTGAAAATCTATTTGCTGAATTAAATTCACTTCTGAATATAAGGAGAAACAAATGAAAGATTATTCTGAGATACAAAGGATATTAACCGAATCGGTGGGCTTGGAAACTTTGCCGGTCGGTGTAAAGTTTTATAAAAAAGATTTTACTAATGGAATTAAAAAAGCCGACGACCACCGTTACTGTCAATTGATTATGTGTGCAAGAAAAGGTGAATCGTTAAAGCAAAATAAAGAAGATATTTCTTGCCCAGCTGCCGCAGCCGCACTAGGATTTAAGCCGCTTTCAAAAAATCTTCAAGACGGAACAATGTTGAACGGCTATGGAATTTTCAAGAAGAAAGAGGCGGGGATAAAAGTAATGAATGATATGCCGCGACTTGCACAAGGCAAGTATGAAACTGTTGTGGCAAAACCACTGAAAGACTGGCAGGAAGATCCCGATGTAATTGTAATTGAGGATGAAGTTGAAAAGCTTATGTGGATTGCTCTCGCTTATTTAAATGAAGAAGGCGGAAGATTAAATATGAGCACCAGCATATTGCAGGCAGTTTGTGTTGACTCAACGGTGCTGCCTTTCAAATCGCAAAAAATAAATATGAGCTTCGGATGCTACGGCTGCCGCGATGCTACAGACGCTAAACCGAATGAAGCGATACTTGGTATCCCTATTTCAAAACTTGATATGACAATTGAAAATTTGAAGTATCTGAAATCGAAAGCAATTGATAGATCACGTGCTAAACAAGTTTACCAGGCGTTTGCAAAAAGAGCTGGGGAAACAATTCCTTTGGGAGATGAAAAAGTATAATGAAAAGAGAAATAATATTTTCATTACTTATAGCTGTGTTTCTGCTGTTTTCTCAGCAGTGTTTCGCACAAACAATAGAATACGGCTTAGATGAGCTTGTCAATATTGCATTTCAAAATAATCCGCAGCTAAAAGCGAATGATAAAAATATCCAAGCCGGATTGAAACAGATTGATTACTTGAACAAAGATTATCAGCCGCAGATATTTTTTGATTTGAACTTCTCGCGCTGGGATTGGGTAATGCCAAACAAACAAAAGTATCTCGGCAATTCGCTTAATGATTTATACTCCGATTTCAGAATCAGCCAGCTTGTTTATGATTGGAATAAAAATTCTCTTCAGAAAGAATATGTTGACGAAGCGACAAACGTTGACAGAAGCTTTGGAAGAAAATTACGGCTGATAATTTCTTATTCGATTGCAAAGAATTACCTCGAATTGCTTAAAGCAAAAAGAACAGTGCAGATTCAGGAAGAAGCAATTGCCCAGTTAAAAGAACACTTGAAGAATGCTGAAGCTCTTTACAGCATTGGCAAGGTTTCTAACCTCGATGTGATTAAAGCAAACGTTCAGATTGAAGTTGCACTTGACGAACTGGCGAAATCGAAAAACCAGCTTGATGTGCAGAAAAATAATTTAAACGTTCTTTGCGGCAGTACACTCGTAGATTCTTTTGATGTAGTGGATAATGCCGATGAGTGGTGGAAGGAATACTCGGATAAGATTTATGACGTAATTGAATTGAAAAGCTCGTTGAAAGCGCAGCACCCCGATTTGGAAAACACACGTGTGCTAAAGGAATTGAGAACGAAAGAAATTCAATTATTCAACAAAGAATATTATCCAAACTTTTATGCGTTTGGAATTACAAATGTTGAGGATAGTAAAATTCCAATGGGAAATTTTAACTGGAATGTTGGCGTTACTGTTTCTTATTCGCTTCCATTCTTCCGCGGTTCGAATTTTAAGGACAAGATTGAGCAGACGCAAATTAAAATTGATGCTTTGAATGAAAGCGAAACAGCTATTCTTCAGCAGCTTGAAACGAATGTGAAAAATAGTTTGCTGAAGATGGAAGATTATAAAAGCAGATTGAGCGGCAGCGAAAAGATTGTGAAGCTTGCAGATGAAAGTTTGATAACGGCAAATATGAAATACAATATTGGCAAAGGGAATAGTCTGGATGTACTTGATGCCGAAACAATATTAACAACAGCAAAGCTGAACTACAACCAGATTATAATTGATTTGCTAACAACTGTCGCTGAATTGAATTACAATGTTGGAAACGAAAGCCCTCTCAATCGCCCAAAGGGAGATTTTTAGAAGAAGGGAATTAATTTCTTAAAGAAAAAAATAAAAGCTAAGGTAACGGAATAAATTTTATGAAAACAAAAATATTAATGTCAATCATTGTTATGGGAATTGCATTTTTGGGCTGCTCATCAGAAAATAAAGATGCCAAACCAAAGCCCAAGGCGCCGCTTGTAAAAGTTGAAGAATTAAAGCCGGCTTCGATATCAAAGACCGTAAAGCTTGTAGGGACAGTTGAGGCAAAAGTGATTGCGAATGTAATCGCTCCAACTGATGGTTACATTGAAAAGCTGGACGTGCGGGAAAATGATTTTATAAAAAGAGATAAAGAGCTTGCTGTTATTGCAACGCAGGAACGAATCTCACTTGTATCCCAGACAAAAAACAAAGTGGAATTAATAGAATTTCAGATTAAAAATGTATCGCTGAACAGTGATGAGCATTCCCAATTAAGCTTGCAGCTTGAAAAGGGAAAAAAAGAATTAGAATACGCTGAAAAATTATTTCTCGGCGTGCCGGTGATTTCTCCTTTAAGCGGAACCGTTACTCAAAAATTTATTGAAGCCGGAAGCGCAGTTTCCGCAAAGCAAAATCTTTTTACTATTGTTGATTTCAATTCGCTTATCATTAAATCATCTGTTTCTGAGGATTTATTCTCCAAAATTAAGTTTGGCGATAAGCTGAAAGTAAATTTTAATGCAATGCCGGAGAAAGAATTCACGGCAAAGATAACGCTGAAGTATCAACAGATAGATGCAGCTACTAGAAATTTTCCCATTGAACTGAAACTTATCAACACCACAAAAGAAATTACGCCGGGAATGATGGCAGAGCTTGAGCTAATCACCGATAAAAAGGATAAAGCTCTTATCGTTCCAAACGATGTTTTCATCGTAAATCAAAAAGGTGAAAAAGTAGTTTATGTCGTTAAAGATACTGTAGCTTATCAAAAAATTGTTACAACCGGAATCTCAAATGGAAAATTTACAGAAGTAACTTCCGGTCTAGCTCAAGGTGAAACAATCGTTGTGATGGGGCAAGAGCTATTGAAAGACGGAATGCGGGTGATGGTTCAGAAACAGAAAGCAAATAACGAAGGCGGGAAAAAGAAATGAGACTTTCAACTTCAGCAATTAAAAGACCGGCGACAGTCATCATCTTAATGGCTGCAATTGTTGTGGTTGGCATACTTGGCTACACACAGCTTGCTACAAACCTACTGCCAGACATTACCTATCCGATGATAAAAGTTTACGTTACGTGGCGGGGCGCTACTCCCGAAGAAATTGAAGATAACATTGCAACGGTTATTGAGAGAAAAGTTGCAACAGTTGATGACCTTGATTATATGGAAACGCAATGCACCGAAGGTTTGTATGCGCTGCAAGTTTACTTTACTTACAATGCCGATCGTGATATTGCTTACCAGGATGTACTGTCAAAGCTTGGGCAGGTAAGGAAAAATTTGCCGAAGGATGTTGAAGAGCCGCTTGTATTCAAAGCGGATCCTTCACAACTGCCGGTTATGGATTTGTTGATTACTTCCGACCAAATGGATTTAACAAAATTACGAACTTATGTTGAGAATGAACTCCAAGATTACTTCACTTCCATTGAAGGGACAGCGGGAACAGAAATTACCGGCGGTTTGAAAAGAGAAATCCGTGTTCATATTAATCAGGTAAAACTGCAAGGTTATGGTTTGTCCGTTGATAAAGTTGCTCAACGTTTGAAAGATGAAAATCTTGAACTGTTAGGTGGAAGAGTGACATCTGCCAGAAGAGATTATATTGTTAGAACTGTTGGTGAATTTACTAATGTTAATGAAATTGGAAATCTTATCATCTCCAAAGGAAAGAATGAAGGATTAGTTCTTCTTAAAGACGTTGCCGATGTTAAAGACGGCTATGCCGTTCAACGAATAAAAAACAAATTAAATCAGATAGAAGGCGTTAAACTTTCCGTGTTCAAACAAACCGGAGCTAATACTGTTGAAGTATCAGACTTAATAGCAAAAAAACTAAAAGAGTTAAAAACCATTATTCCGCCTTCAATAAATCTCGATATAATTTATGATCAGGCAGATTATATACGCGCTGCTGTTGCCGGTGTTCGTGATGCGGCTTTAATTGCGGCTTTGCTTGTTGTAATTATTACAGCATTCTTTTTAACCGGTTGGAAAAGAGTTCTAATTGTTTCGCTTACACTTCCGGTTACGCTGCTCGGTACATTCTTCTTTATGCAGTTGCTGAATTTCTCAATTAACATATTCACTCTTGGCGGACTGGTTGTGGCAATTACCGTTCTGCTCGATAACTGTATTGTTGTTCTTGAAAACATTACGCGTATTCAAGAAGAAGAACCGGAAGAACAGCATCCGGTGCAGAAAGGCGCATCACAAGTTAGTAAAGCGGTATTTACTGCAACGTTAACATTCATCGCTTTGTTTCTGCCCTTTCTTTTAGTGCCGGGACTCGTTTCGCTCTTGTTTAGAGAATTAATAATTACAGTTGCAATTACAATTACGATTTCACTTATTGTTGCATTAACATTAACACCAACTCTCGCTTCCTTATTATTTAAGGAAGGAAAACCAGTTCATATTAAAAAAGGAATTGTCTCTAAACTTGCTGATGGACTGATAAGAATACTTATCAAACCATACGAACCTTTGCTGCGTTGGTCGCTGAAGCTTCGATGGCTTGTGGTGCTGATAACTCTTGCTCTTTTTTTTGTCGGATTGATTTTCTTGAACAAGATTGGTTCTGAATTTTTGCCTAAAGCAGATGACGGATTAATTACAATCAAAATAAAAATGCCCACCGGTTCTTCGATGGAAGAAACTCATAAAGTAATTTCGCAAACCGAAAACTTTGTGAAAGACCAACCTTACATAGAAAAATATTCTTCTCTTTCCGGCGGAAAAATATGGGGATTGGTGACTTACGAAAACGCAAACGAAGGTGAAGTGAATATTCAGCTTGTTAACCCAGCTAAACGGCCGAAAACAACTGACGAATATGTTGAATGGCTAACACCGTTGGTTCAGCAAAATATAAAATTCCCCGGCTTGAAAATGAAAACATTTCACACGAAGCTGAAAGGAATAAAACAGACAGGTGAGTTTGATATTGAAGTTGAAGTCATCGCTTCCCGCAGCGAACCGCTTGAAAATATTTATGAAAATTCAACGCATATTGCGGGATTGCTCAAACAAGTTGACGGACTTACCGGCATTGATGTTTCGATAGATATTACAAAACCGGAGTACCAGGTTTTTGTTGACCGAACAAAAGCAATTGACCAGGGATTGAGTGTGAATCAGGTTGCAAATACAATTAAATCAAGTATAGACGGCAATGTGCCGACACAATTTAAAGAGAAAGGTTACTACTATCCTATCAGAATTGTGGTTGATGAATCTGATATAAAAAGTATTAGCGATGTTGAGAATCTTTCAATTTATCCTAACAACGGAAGCAAGATTAGATTAAATACAATTGCAAAAGTTGAGCAACGTTCCGGTCCTTTGGAAATTGACAGGAAAGACCAGAATCGTGTTATCAAAGCAACAGCAAATGTTTCGGGGCGAACCGTCGGCGAAGCAACTGCTGATGTTGAAAAATTGATTTCTACATTCTCGCTTCCGGCGGGATACAAAATTAATTTTGGCGGTCAATCGCAAATGTTAAGAGAAAATTTCAAAACGATGATTATCATTTTACTGATTGCGATGTTTTTTGCTTACGTGGTTCTTGTAATCAACTTTGAAGATTTCATTAAACCGTTCATTATTCTTATTCGTGTTCCGCTTTCGCTAATTGGCGTTTCGTATGCACTCTATTTAACTAATCAACCAATTGGCGTTACGGTGATGATTGGCTTTATCATTCTTGCTGGAATAGAAATCAATCAAGGCGTAATTCTGATTACATTTATTGACCAACTGCGCGAGCAAGGAATGAGCTTGATTGAAGCGATACAAAAAGCGGCTGTAGTTCGTCTCCGCCCAATATTGATGACCGATATTGTTGGAATAATTGGTTTGCTTCCGCTTGCATTAAGTATAGGCGAAGGAACGGAATTATTAAAGCCGATGGCAATAGCAGTAATTGGCGGATTGATATTTGGTCTGTTGCTGGTATTTTTTTTCTTACCGGCGTTGTATTACATTTTTGAAAAGAGAAAAGAAGCTAAGGCTGTAAAAGTTGTTTAATAAATTTTACTTAATAATTATAAATAAAGGACTTACATAATGAAAGCACAAAAATTCTTTTTGGCTGTGTTACTTTTTGTAACCAGCAGTTTGGTTTTTTCACAAACAAAATCATTTGATGAAGAAATTGCCCCGTGGCACAAGAAAGCTGTAATGACGTGCGGAATGCTGAAAAATATGGATTTATTCGACCAGCAAAAATTCTTAAAGAATCTTGATGAACTTGAAGCTGAATTAAAAATTATTTCAGAAAAGTATTTAAATAATACACCGGCTGAATATGCAAAAGATCCGCAGTGGAAAACTTATCTGGAGGACTTAAAGGATAATACTGATGTTATCAGGGAAAGAATTGAAAAGAAAGAATACCGGCTTGCTCAAAAATATTGCCCGTTCTATTGTATGACATTCGGAAAGATGCACAAAAACAACGGCAGAACAGATTTGACCGACGTGATGTTTTCGTGGAGAGCCGAAATAAAAAATGCAATGGATATGTTCGCTGCCGGAAATACTGAAGGCGCAAAAAATCATTTAGAAATGGTCGATAGAATGTATGTTAAGTTAAAGTCATATCAGCAAAAGGAAAATGATCCCAAGTTTAATCAACTCTTTACCCCGGTAGAAGAAATTGTAAAAGCTTGGAAAGAAGGAATTACAAATAATAATGTTGATAAAGCCAAATCAAACTTCACCAAGTTTATGAATGAGTTTGGCAAGCCGTATATGGAAACATTGTGAGAACATAATTAGAAGGTTTTAAAATGGCAAAAGATTTATCAAATCAGCTTTGGCACGGAATACCGAGAAAAGAAATTCCTTGGTTTCCTAATATTAGTAACGAAAAATGCATCGGCTGCGAGCTTTGTTATATTAGCTGCGGACGGGAAGTATTTGAATATGATGAATTAAACAGAAAAGCAGTTGCGGAAAGAAAATATAACTGTATGGTTGGCTGTTCTACTTGTTCAACTGTATGCCCAACTGAAGCAATAACTTTCCCCGGTAGAGATTTAATCTGGAAGTTCGAAAAAGAATATAAAATATTTAAACAAGTACGGCAAGAAGGAAAAGCCAAGCGGGAAAAGAAAAAAGTACAGGAGGATAGAGCACGAATTGAAGAAGAACTTTCAAAAGTAACTTCCAGAATTAAATTTGAAATTGCTGGCCAGTTCGGTGAAAAACAGTTTTTGGTTAAACTCGAAAAATTAATAATTGATAAACCGATAGATATTATTACACTAAAGTTAGAAATACCGACTGTTAAAGGGCATATTGAAAATGCACCCGGTTTTATGAGCTTTGAAATTACATCTACCGAGCAGGAAGACATTATTACTTATTTAGGTGATTTAAGAAAATTGATTACAGAGAATAATTTAGTAATTGTAAGTGAAAATAAATTATAAGTGCTGAAAAGTACTATCAATGAAAGAGATACATAAAATGTTTCCAGATTCTAATGAAGAAAAAATGTAATTACGGTATGAATAAGACTTAATAAGACAGATTATTAACAAAATAAAAAAGGAATCCTAATGAGCACTAAAACACCTATGGAACTTCTAAAGCAATTTGCGCCGGAGTTTGCACAAAATCAAATGGATGAAAAATCTCTCATCTTTGAGAATGAGAAATACCAAAAAGTGTCAAATAAATATAAAATGCTTATTGGTATTGGAGTTGCTGCTTCTTTGGGTAGCGATACTTGCACCCAAATGTGGACAAAGATGGCTAAACAAAATGGTGTTACAAATGAAGAAATTATTGAAGCAATGCAAGTCGCACGTTATATGAAACAGGCAACTGTAAATGATACAATTGCAAATTCACTAAGAATTATAGAAAGAGAAAATCTATGATTTTAATAAAAATACTTGGGACTGGCTGCACTAAATGCAGAACGCTTGAAGCGAGGGTTAAAGAAATAGTATCAAAAAATAACGTACAAGCAGAAGTAATCAAAGTTGAAGATATTCAAGAAATGATTGGCTATGGAATAATGATGACACCCGGTTTGGTGATAAACGAAAAAGTAAAAAGTTATGGCATTATTCCTAAAGACGATCAACTAATTAAATGGATAAAAGGAGAATAGAAAATGAAAATTACATTAATTCTGTTTATAACTTTTTTGTTTTTAAATAACGGGTGCGATGCACAAAGCAATAAAAAAGTTAATAAAAAAGATAAAGTTTCGAAAGCAAAGGTGACATTTGTAGAATTAGGATCGGTAAATTGCATCCCGTGTAAACAAATGCAGCCGGTAATGAAAGCAATTGAAGAAAAATATGGGAGCCAGATCCAAGTTGTTTTCTATGATGTGTGGAAAGCTGAACAAAAGCACTATGCGCAAAAGTATGGAATACGATTAATCCCGACTCAAGTTTTTTTAGATGCTGATGGAAAAGAGTTTCACCGCCACGAAGGATTTTATCCGGAAGAAGAAATAAATAAAATTCTGCAAGAAAAAGGACTGAAACCAGAGAATAAAAAGGGGTAATATGTTTGAAGGAATTTTCACTGCTTTATATGAAGCAATGACCGGCGCAATATGGCTGGCTGTTTTTGCTTCTTTTGGTTGGGGAGTTTTATCAATACTACTTTCACCTTGTCATTTGTCAAGTATTCCACTAGTGGTCGGATTTATAAGTTCACAGGGAAAAATTTCAATTGGTAGAACATTTAACATTTCTCTTATATTTTCTCTAGGGATACTAATTACAATTACTTTAATTGGGATTATTACCGCTTCGTTTGGAAGATTGATGGGAGATATTGGAAGCGCAGGAAATTATCTTGTTGCGGGTATTTTCTTTTTAGTCGGGCTTTATCTTCTTGATATTATAAAATTTGATTGGAACAATGCCGGATTAAAACAAACAAAAACAAAAGGATTATTAGCAGCGCTTATTCTTGGGCTGCTTTTTGGTTTAGCATTAGGACCTTGCACATTTGCATATATGGCACCGGTGCTCGGTGTAATATTTCAAACAGCACAGACAAACTATTTACTTGCTATAATTTTTCTTCTTGCTTTTGGCATTGGACATTGTTCTGTCATAGTTAGTGCAGGAACATTAACAGGAAAAGTACAGAAATATTTAAACTGGAGCGAAGAATCCAAGACAATCTTGTGGATAAGAAGGAGTTGCGGAATATTGGTAATATTTGGAGGAATTTATCTTATTTATCAAACATAAAAAAAGTTATCGAATTATTCTAAAAATATATAATATGTAATAATATGTTTATAATAAGTTGACTGCTTCCATAAAATTATCTTTATGCAAATGAGAATAAATCTGGGTGGTTATTAAATTTTCATGTCCTAATAATTCTTTAACAACATATAAAGAAACACCTCTTTGAACCAACAGCGAAGCGAATGAATGACGCAAAGAGTGAAAATGAATTTTATCACTTAAACCTACAGCACGGATAATCTTCTTAAATTTTTTGCTTGCATAATCTTCATTAAGTTTAATGCTGGGGATACGAGTGAATACATAATCGTCACTGGAGATTTTTACAATCTTGGGAAAGCGGTTTAATAAATTATTTCTAAGCGCTGCACAAATAGGAATGATTCTTTCCTTTTTGCTTTTTGTTGTAAAAGAATATGAACACTGAACAGTGATAATATTCTGGCTAAGTTCTATCCAACTCCATTTCATATTTACTAATTCTCCAATACGCATACCGGTATAAAAAGAAGTGAGGAATAAATCTTTAAGGAATTGTTCTGAAGTATTGCCGATGATTAGATGAAGCCCGGTTCCTGAAATAAATACCGGCAGCAGCTTTGCAACTTTAGGCTCTTTGATTTTCTTTAACGGATTTTCATAAAGATAATTCCAGGTCTATAATTAATGATTTTATTTTTTCAGGTTTCATTTTTTCTCCTTTGCTTAATAAGCTGCCGGCTTTTTATACCGGCAACTTAAGTTTATTTTTTATGCAGCTACATTTATTTTATATGATTTAATCCAATCAATTATATTTTCAGGCTGGGCTGCGGATAATTGGATGAACATTTCTTCCAGTTCCTGCCTTTTTATCTTGAGCAGCTTGTGATCCATTTTTGATATTTCCGTCTGACTGGTGGTACCGAAGATTTTTTCTATTATTACAGCTTTGATCTGTTTATCTGCTTTGGATCTTGTGTCTCCTAAGCCGTTTTTATCAAATATTCCGGATATGTTTTCCATTTCTATCTGCTGTCTTAGTTTTCTTTCAAAATAATCTGAATCATTACCCGGTGTAAGGTTATTGCTAAAGGTTTCGCCTGATACTTCTCCTATAGGTAAACCTAATATGAAGTTTATTACAGGTTTGAAACTTTTATAATTCGGAAATTCAAATCTTCTTCCGTTTATTGTATCGCTTCTGTCTTTCAGTACATATCCGACATTCTTTTGAACCGGTCTTCCATCTTTATCAAGTTCTTTCTCCAGCTGCATCCATACATTAAGGTCTGTTTCGTATGGGGTTTCTCCTGCTATTTTCATCTTAACGCCGCTTTTTACAAATTGTCCTTTCTGGATTACTTTTCCCTGGTCATCTACTTCATCGTTTTCTTTATCATATTCAAATCCTCCTCTTCCGGTCAATACTATGTTTCCTTCTAACTCTACAAATTTATCAGAAAACTTCCAATATGCAGGGTATAAAATAATATAATAAATGAATTTCAATAGCATGTTAAGATTGTTAAGATACATTCTAAGATGTTACAAGTCTTATAATAAATGTTACAGATATGGTAGAGAAATCTTCTTTTATATTTTACGTTTACTATGAAGAGCTAAGAACACTCTCAAATAGAATTAACTCTAAATAAGTTTTCAATTACATTTTTATCAAGGAACAATGCTGAAAAATTCCATAAGATTATCGCTTTATCATAATGTAAAGATTTAGTTAACAACATTAAATCATAATAGAAAGGTGCATACCATGCCTAATTTAGTCACCCCCCAAAGCAGGATTACCAGGGATAAAGAAAACGATGCAATCCGTACATGGTTTGATTTAACAATTGAATCAGCCGTTAAAACTCAATTTGTGCCCCGAGATTTAGCTTATCAAATATTGAAAGATAACTCCGAACTCTTTCTATGGAAAACAGGACTTTCGGATATTCATGACTATCATACAAATCTTAGTCAAAACTCCTATTCGGTTCGTTTTATTCAAGAATTCAAAGGAATTCCTGTAGATGCAAGTGAAATTGTAGTTAATATTCAAAGGGAAGGTAAAGTTCAATCTATTTACAATAATTATCATTATAATATTCCTTCAGAACTTGATCCTAAAAAGATAAAAGTGAGTGCAGAAAATGCGAGAGAAATTTGCAACAAATTATTAGAAGTTTATAAAAAATCTAAGATGCATGAGCCAGAATTAATTATTTATCAATATCATGGAATTGATAATCATCCACCTAAACCTCCAGCAAGGCGTACAGATTATAGAGAAAACTTTTTATCTGTGGTCAATGATAGCATGGTTAAAAGTTGGTCATCAAAAAGACTTCCAGAAGAAGGTCAATATTTCATCGCTTGGGATATTATTTTAGTAACATATCAGCCCCATCATTCATGGCGAATACTTATTGATGCTATGACTGGTGGAATAATCCAGGTTATAGATCTTTTTCAATATGCCACTGGATCCGGACGGGTATATGACCCTAACCCCATAGTCACAAGCGGAAATACAGGACTGTCATCAACTACTCCAGTTAGCACCCTTAATGGACAAACTGTAGCTGTGGTAATGGATAACCTCAATTCACCTGATGGTTCAGGAAACTTTCATCTGGATGGATCTTATGTGCAAATGGCTGAATTGGAAGCACCAACTTTCGCAGAACCTGTCAGCCCGCTTGGGGATTTCATCTTTTCAACAGATAATAGAAATTTTTTAGCCGGTATGTGTTATTTTCATATTGATCGATTCCAGAATTTTATTCAAACTGAACTGGCAATATCCAATGTTGCTAACTTCTCTATTCAGGTAGATCCGCAGGGTATGAATGGTGCGGATAATTCTCATTATAACCCTCTTGGAAAAGACCTTGCTTTTGGTGAAGGTGGAATACCAGATGATGCAGATGCGATGGTAATTTTACATGAATACGGACACGCAATCCAGGATAATGTAAATCCTGGTTTCAACAATCCCGTAAGTGGTGTTGGAGAAGGTTTTGGAGATTTTTTGGCAGCTGTCTATTATGATGATAAGCATGCTAACCCTGGTGCCACAAGAGGGATCATGATGTCATGGGATGCAAATCCAACAGATCATACCTGGACTGGAAGACGCTATGATCGATCATATGGTTTTGATGATCCTGCTTATACAGGTCAAAGTGATAACCATTTAACCGGTGAATTGTGGTGTTCCACAATGTTCGAACTTTATCGAAAACTTGGAGGAGACTCAGCTTACATTGGTGTTAAGAGAAGTGCGAGAGATTTAATCATTAGACTTCATTTAATGGCGAATTTTAATGTTCCAGCTATTGGAGCAACTGCACAACAAATGGGGCAGCAAGTTGAAGCTGCCGATGGTAATTTGGGTAGCTGGAGCGGGCTTGCAAATAACCTGCATAAGAAAGTCATCTATGATACCTTTAGGCGAAGGCATTTAAGCAGTTATCTTGATCAGGCGGTTGATCTTTATATTAATGATGGTAGGGAAGGAGGTTACGGTTCTTCAAGCGGAAATGATTTATTCACCGAAAAGCTGTGGGATGAAAATTATTGGGATACGCAAGATATTTGGGTAACGACAAGTCCATATGCCAATGCTGCAGCACAGGCAGCCGGAGGACCTTCTGACCATATTGAACCCCCGATAAACAGCACAGCATACCTTTATACTAAGGTAAAAAATCGTGGTAATAATATGTCTGGGTCTGGTTCAATATCAGTTCGGGCATTCCATTGCGCACCGGGAATTGGTTTAGTATGGCCCGATGATTGGGTTGAAATGGATTCCAGCATGGTAACTCAGCCATCCAATATTTTGCCTGGAACTAGTAATGGAATTATAGTTGGTCCTTTTACCTGGACCCCACAAGAAGTAGGACATGAATGTGTTCTTGTAATAGTGGAGAGTACAAATGATAGAGCCACTACACAGGATCTTCCTTCCACAGCTCATGTCGAACATTCAAACCTCGTACCATTTGACAATAATATAGCACAAAGAAATTTAGCGCCAACGGCAGCTAAAGGAAAAATGAAACGAGGATTTTACATTAGAAATCCTTATACACAAGTAAGCAATATTAAACTACACTTTGATATTAATCTTCCCGAAGGATGGCAATTTAATACAAATCTCGTTAATACAAAGGAAATACGTCTTGGTCCTTTGGAAAAGAGATGGGTTGATTTAGTTATAGATCAAGCTGGAGGAGCTGAAGTTAAGAATTTTAATAAACCATATACTCTTACTATAACCGGAACAATTGAAGAAAGAATAATTGGTGGGATGACGTTTTATGTTGCCCCAGAGTCTGCGTTTGGAAAACCTGGTAAACCAGAGATTGAAATATGTCGTCCTGAAGATTTATTTAGTTTGAATATTCCCTGGAAAGAATGCGAAGTTGAAGGAGAATTGGAAATAAAACTTCGATTCCGGAAAAAGTAGTTCTTTAATTAAATGGTTGACTTTTTATTTTATTAAAAACACTGTCAAAACTAACATAGTTTTTTTTAGTTCTACTCTACCGGAACTTTGGAACCACAGGCAATTATTTACTTCATCTTTATTAATAGCTGCCGGTTTTTACAAGCAGCTATTTTGTTTTATGCAGCAGCATTTATTTTATATGATTTAATCCAATCTATTATATTTTTCGGCTGTACGGAGGTTAATTGTATGAACATATCTTCAAGTTCTAATCTTTTTGTCTTGAGCAGCTTATGATCCATTTTTGATATTTCCGTTTGGCTGGTTGTTCCATGTCCAGTTACTGAGCAAAAGCCATAATCCAAATAAAAATAATTGACAAGAAAAATATTAACTTAATTTATTAGTCTTCCTCTAACTATTTTAAATTAAATTTATTTTGTAATATTAATATTAAAGCATTCTTATCATAGGGTTTTTCAAATATTCCTAATGGATTTAATCTTTTTGCAAGTTCAAAATTTTCAGGATTGGCAAATGCAGAAATAAATATAAATGGTATGTTCTTTTTATTTAATATCTTTCCAACTTCAATACCGGATATATTATCTGATAACTTTATATCCAAAGTAGCAAAACTAAATTTTTCATTTTCAATTAGAGTTATTGCTTTTTTGCCTGAACCGGCAATTATAGAATTTTGAAATCCACAAACGTTAAGTGTGGATTTTAAATCCATCGCAGGTAAAGCCTGATCTTCAACAATTAATGCAGTTTTTGTGTCCAAATTCAAATCTTTTAATAATTAGAAAATTTCAAATCTAAAATCATCTAAAACATAACTCAATAAAATTATTTTCTAAATATCTTTACATTATGAATTAAAAAGCTAAAATAACTTTTCTTATTCTCCGGATTATAGGTCCTTTTTCTTATATTTTTATAACCTCTTTTCTCTCTATATTTGTGAAACTGAGTATAACATTATTTCATTTTATATTAGGTGCAGTTAATATTAACCGGCGTGTAAAGAAATGGATCGGCTTTTCATTTTCTGAAGCTATGCAGAGAATAATTTTATTTTTTTATTTTTTCAAGTAAGAGATTCAAAAAACTTCAAAATCGCCCTAATCTTGCAGAAATATTAAATATAAACTTGTACCAAATATTATCCCACCCTCCTAAAATAGATTATCCTTTCAAAAAATATGAGCATTTATTTATTTAGTTCCCAACTAATGAGTTAACTATTTTACTAGTAAGTGGCTTTTCAAAACAGTCTAGTACATGTTTATTTGCTGCTGCCAGTTCCTTATCTGAGGGTCTATAACATGCAGAAAGTATATAGATCCTTATTCTCTTTTTAATTTCTTCGGGTAGATTTTCGAATTTCTCCAAAAATTCCCAGCAATTAATTCCCGGCATATTTATATCAATTAAGAGGAATGTTTTTTTCAATTTGATTTTTTCAAATTCGGTTAATATATAATTAAACACTTTTTCAGCTTTTCTATAGGTCTTAGTTTCCGCTGCTTTTAAAGTCTTTTTTATTGTAAGTTGTGAAAGCATATTAGTGACAGGATTATCATCTAATAATATAAAAGATGGTATATCGTTCATTGCTAATCTCTTCAGTTATCAAAAACAATCTTAAATTCCGTCCCGCGATTTACTTCACTTTTTATATTTATCTTTCCGTTTAATGTTTCCACTTGCATCCTGGTCATAAATAATCCAATCCCTCTCCCTTCAGTATGATCATGAAATCTTTTATAAATTCCAAAAACCTCATTCCCTTTTTTATTCAGATCAATCCCCAATCCGTTATCCCTGAATATTAATTCTATTTTATCTTTTCTTTTTCGACTTTTAATTTCAATTATTGGGGGAACATCATGCTGCCGGTATTTTATACTGTTGGAAATAAGATTATAAAAAATACTTCTCATATAGCTTTTTATAGTAGATATTTTATCTGCTTCTGTAAAATCAATTTTAATTTTAACTTTATTTTTCTTTATTAGATTTGATATGCTCTCCTTAATATCTTCAACTAATTTTGAAAAAATAACTGTTTCTTTTGCCTCGGAAATTTCTTTTCTAACCTCCAGAATATTATTAAGGTCATTAATAATATTGTCAAACTTTTTTGAGGTAGAGTACAAACCGTCTAATAGCTTGTGGTATTCATCTTTATTTATATTTTCTTCCTTTAATAAATTTATAGTGCCGATTATGTTTGCTATACGCCCGCGTAAATTATGTGTAATTATATATTCGAACAGTCTAAGATTCTTATTTTGCTGTTTTAAATTTTCATTTATATTTTGAAACGTTTCCAGTGTCTGCTTTTCCTTTGTAATATCTACTTCAATACCTATAAAATAAGAAATCTTACCTGAAGAATTTCTAACAGGCCAAATTGATGAAAGTCCCCAATACAAACCTTTGTCTTTTTTCCTGTTGTGAAATTCTCCATGCCATTCTGAACCTGCGGTTATTGTTTCCCAGAGTTTTTTAAAATACTTTTGGGATAATCTACCTGATTTTAATATTCTCGGATTTTTACCTAGTACTTCATCGGAAGAATAGCCCGTTATCTCTGAAAATTTGGGATTGACATAAACAATATCTCCCTTTTTGTCAGTTATTATAACGGAGGAAGGACTTTGTTCGATAGCGAACAGCAGCATTTCATTTTGTTGTTCTATTATTTTTCTTTTGACTGCCATAATTTAGTTTCTAAAAGTCCAGCTTGGTTTTAATTCCCTGGAGTTGTCTCGTTACTGTAGTCTTCATTTTTTTTTCTGCATATTATATCGCTTTACTATTCATAAAATCTCTATTTAATTTGCAGAGATTATCTTGATGTCTTTTAAATGCTGAATTTTTTTAATTTACATTTAAAAAATTTAATTTTCAAATTAATTCTTTAAAAAGAGAAAAAGAGTCTCGGGAAATCAACTCTCTAATTGTTGTTTGTAAAAAGAGGGTTACTACTATTTGGCTTTGGGACTGGGAAGCTTTATGCTGTGCTCAATAATTAAGCCTTTTTGCCTTCAGCAGTTTATGATCCATTTTTGATATTTCTGGCTGGATAGTGGTGCCAAATATCTTTTCTATTCTTGTGGCTTTTATCTGTTCGCCTGCTTTGGATCTTTCGTTTCCTAACCCGTTCTTGTCAAATATGCTAGATAAATTTTCCATCTCTATCTGCTAGCTTAATCTTTTTTCAAAGTAATCTGAATCATTATAAGTTTAATTGAATATGTCATTCAATTTCATCAATAATTAATTCTTCTAAAATTTTAGTTGTTGGCAACCATCTAAAATTTTTCTTCAGCTTCTTTGACTTCCATATAAAGGCAATCTTTTATTACAGTATCGATTTTTTCATCTTCTTCTATTGTATGGTTTCCTCTTTCAATTTCCGATGCAAATTCATCTTTTACAGACGGAATTACGTTTGAGAGAAAAAACAAAGATGAGGTTCATCTTAGTTATGATGAATCACCTAAAAGTAGTTTTCTCAACAAACTTTTCAATTGCCGGAGTTGATGACTCTACACTTGATCGGCAATTTATTATTGAGTTCTCAGATTACTATAACAAATCTCACAGACCAATTGATGATTTTGGAAAGCCTTTCTTTGGCGGCTGGAATGAAGGTGAGTGGAGCGACTTTGATAATTTTATGATCGGATGTTTGCAGCTATATCTACGAAAGGGATTAGTCGCTTATGAGTATATAAATCTTGAAAAGAAAAAACTGATTGATGAAACTTGCACGTAGTTTGTGGAATTTGCTGAAGTGATTGAGCTGAGGAAAGAGTACGAGAAGAAGGAACTGTTTGAAAACTTTAAGAAGGAGTATGAAGAATTCGATCCGGCAAATGGTACGAGCAAGCTGACGCAGAGTAAATTTAGCCGGTGGCTGAAGGTATGGGGGAAGGTAAAGGGGATGGAGGTTGTGGAAAGTAAATCGGGGAGTAAGAGGAATATCAAGTTTGTTGAGAAGGAGGCGGCTTAGCAGCCGGGAAGTTGGTGGTCGGGGGTTGGTGGTTGGCACATGGTGTGGTTTGTTGTATGTCGTTTGTTGGTTGTGGTAACCTACGCTAAAGCTTCCACCTACGCTTAAAAAGCTTCAGTGGATAAATTGGTGGTTGTTATCTGTTGCCAGTCAAAAGGATTTGGACAGTTTGGTGCATTACGGCAGATAAAACGGAAATGTCGATTTTCAATCGGTTAAAGGTATTTGGACACTTTGGACGGAAATTATGGCGGAATTCAATCGGTCAAGAGAAATATTACAAAAAGTGTCCATTTGAATAATTAATTAATGAGGGTTAACAATATGATTTATATGTGGCAAGAGGAAAGGGGGAAGCCTTTTTATCGTTTCCAAACCACGAATAGGAAAGCTGCCGAGAAGATGAAGAGGAGGGAAAAGTTTAGGTTGATCGGGAAAGGGTTGAATTGTGAGTGGTGGATGTTCCGGGTGGAATTTGCTCGTACCGATATTGCAAAAAAGGCGTTAAAAGCTTTGTCGGGAGGGAAGGTGGAATTTGAGCAGGATGAGGAGGTTTTTTATTCGAGGGTGAATGGGGTGGGTGAAGGAAAGATCAATGCTTAGAAAGGGGAATTTTTTGGGGAAAGGTATGATATACTATAGGGGATTTACTATTACTGATTATAAATTATAACATAAAAAATGTGTAAAAGTCTTTATTGGAAAGGGAAAAAAATCAGGACTCAATTAACGTTTTGGGGAAGAAAAGGAAAGGGGATAAAGGAAAGTGAGTAAAACTATATCTCAGCATGTCAATGCAATATTCTGAGGTGCTGGAATGTTAATATGTTATTATAACTTCGCAAAAATTAACCATTTCCTTGGAGCGGAAAAAGCTATTCACGGATTAATAGAACAAAATTATGTAAATAGATCCTGAGCGTGAAATTGATTCCAGACTATTTTGAGATATAATGTTAAAACTGATTAAAGTTCATAAAATGTGACCATTTACGTAAAATGGGAAGCACAGATTCAAAAAGAACAAATTACATTTAAAGTAAATCGGATCACCTCTAAAGCAATTATTTTTTAAATACATTTTTTAACCGATTAGAATAAAATAAGCATTCCAAGATATTCGGAAAGATTGATAAAAAATATTTTTGAATTACCCAACAATGTAATAAATTTGCATTGTGATTATCGTTGCTTTTAAAAAAGGTTAGTATTGATAAACCAAGCAGTTTGATTTAAATAAACACTCATCTATTCAAACCGGAAACAATAAGATGTTATCAAATCAAAGACGTGAAAAAATACTTGAATTAATTCGGGAAGACGGACATGCTACGGTTTTGGACCTAAGCAAAATATTTAGAGTAACCGAGGTTACAATTCGTCATGATCTTGAGCATTTAGAAAAAAAAGGATTTATTAATCGCGAACATGGTGGAGCTTACCTCAAAGACGTGGCGTTAAGTGTCCGCGATTTTAAATTATTGAACCAGGAAAACCTTAATGAGAAAGTTGTAATTGCTCAAAAGGCATTGGAATATATCCACGATGGAGATACAATAATACTTGATTCGGGTTCTACAACTTCTGAAATTGCAAAGATCATAACAGGATTTAAAAATCTGACGGTAATTACAAATGCGCTTAATATAGCTCTTATATTAGGAGCTCAATCAGGAATAAACGTTAATGTAACCGGAGGTGAATTCAAGGCACCGACACTTTCATTAACTGGTCAAAAGGCAGCAGATTATTTTCAAAACCTTCATGTTGACAAGTTATTCCTTGCAACAGCAGGCATTACATTAAAATCCGGTCTGACTTACCCGGGAATAAGTGATATTGTAGTAAAGAGAGCAATGATTGAATCATCAAATGAGGTTTATTTAGTGGCTGATTCCACAAAATTAGGAAAAAATTCTTTTGCCAGTTTAGGTCCCCTATCTCTAATAGACTACCTTATAACAGACTCAAAAATAAAATCCGATGATGTCGAATGGTTGAAAACATATGATGTGAAATTTATTATAGCTAAATGAGAATCAAATTTACAAATGTTTCAGTCATTCAGAAATTTTAATTTCATTTAAGCGGACTATTCTTATTTATTCCTAATTAAAAGTCCAAACAATTAAGATTCTTAAATGATTATATAGGAATTTAATATATCGTTTTACAATGCATTATTTTGATCGGATTTTTTTAGTTTTTAATTGCTCAATTTTTCCCGTTTAAATACTTTTTTTTTATAGTTATGGTCTCATTCTTCATTTGTTTGTTACTATTTTGTATAAGTTTCGTTTTCCTAATAATTCATTTTCATTATTGCTTTTAATGAAATGGTTAAGTAACTTAACGAAACCAAAAGTAATTAAACGAAATGAATGGATTTTGAACCGTCCTTAATTTCTGTTAAACATCAACTATTCCGGATTTAGAATGATGGGACACTTTATGATGGGCGGCATTCCGTGGAAAAACCGGAAGTTTTCTGTCATACCAACCACCTATGTATAGAAACCTATAATAAACACCTGATTTGCAAAACTAGTGGATCGATGGTCCATTAGAAGAACTGCAGGAGGATCCTATGAAGAAGTATCAAGATTGGTGAACAGATTCTTTATGTAACTTCACAACGCGGATGGAATGATGCAAATACCACCTTGCCAATAATTATATGATAAAAAAGGAGAACAACAAATGAGAAAATATCTATTGCTATTAATATCCGCTGTCATCATTTTAGGTTTCTACTTTAACCTGGCGGCAGCCCAAAAGATACGGGTTATTGTCAATACGGATGGAGAGGTTGATGACCAGTGTTCTTTGGTAAGGTTTCTGCTCTATGCAGATGAATTTGATGTTGAGGGTATTATAAAAACCAGCTCACAATACCATGCACAGGACCATAATTGGGCTGGAGATAATTGGGAGCAACCATACTTGGATGTATATGCACAAGTCTACCCCAATCTGATCAAACATGACACGGCTTATCCCACACCGGAGTATCTGCAGTCGGTTACTAAGCTAGGTAATGTGAAAACAGAAGATGATACAAGTGAAGTGACACCAGGTTCTCAACTTATTGTTAATGTACTTCTGGACACAACGGACAACCGTCCCATATGGCTGATTTCTTGGGGTGGTATCAATACTATCGCCAGAGCTTTGGAAACCATCGAAGAAACTCACCCGGAAAAAATGGCGTATGTGGCAAATAAAATACGCTTCTTCTTCATCTGGGAGCAGGATGGAACCTATCAATCGTATATCCGGCCCCATTGGGGGAAGTACAACATCCTTACGATTATCTCCGATCAGTTCTGGTGCTTTGCTTACGATTGGAATAAAATTATGCCTGCCGACAAACAAGTGTATCTTAAAAGTGATTGGATGACATCAAACATCCTGAATGGACATGGCCAGCTCTGTTTACTCTATCAGGCATATAAACAAGGAGAAAAATCGGGATATAATGGTGGAGATTTCAGATCGGAAGGCGACAGTCCGTCATTCATTTATCTAATTAATACCGGTTTGAGCAATGGTAACCTTGAACATCCAAACTGGGGGAGTTGGGGTGGAAGGTACATCAAAGTGCGTGAGAATACCTGGCTAGATTCGGTCCCCGAGCCAAACTACACGTATCCTACAGGACGATGGTACACGAGTACAGCCTGGGGAAGGAATTACATGCGAAGTGTATATCCGTCACATCCTGATTGGATGACAACATATTATAGGCCGATAGTGCGCTGGGTAGATGCACTTCAGAATGATTTTGCAGCACGGGCTAATTGGTGTGTAAAATCATATGCTGAAGCCAATCACCCGCCAGTTGTCTTGCTGAACAATACTCTGGAAATCACAGCGCACCCTGGTGATACTGTGCAATTGAGTGCCAAGGGATCTTATGATCCGGATGGGGATCAATTGGCTTATTCCTGGTGGCAGTATGAGGAGGCAGGGTCTTATATAGGAAACATCGATATCCAAAATGCCGGAAAGCAAAATGCCTTCTTTACAATACCAATCGATGCTGGTTCAAGTGAGGCCATTCATGTTATTTGTGAAGTGACGGATAATGGAACACCTCCACTAACGCGGTATCAAAGGGTGATCTTGACTGTTGAAAATGCAACCGATGTTAAGGAAAAAGAAGGATCTATCTCTACTAATTTCAACCTTGAGCAGAACTATCCCAATCCATTCAATCCTAATACGACTATTGAATACTCAATTCCAAACTCCACGCATGTGACATTGGAAATCTTCAATGTTGTTGGAGAAGAGGTCACTGTCCTGGTTGATGAAATGGTACATCAGGGAGTACACAAAGAGGTTTGGAATGCTTCGGGGTTACCCAGTGGTTTATATTTTTACCGTTTGCAGGCAGGTAATTTTCAACAAACTAAAAAATTAGTTCTTTTGAAATAAAATTTCATATGGTGGCAGACAAGTATTAGCAATGGATTAGAATATTACAATCTATCCACGCAAAGGATGAGTATGACTGATACCTCGACGTGTTCATCATGTTTAAGTGTTGATTGTAAAGAACTTACTAAAACTATTACAAAAATTGAGTAACATTGATATCAATTAAATATGAAAAATATTTACACCTATCCTTTCACTTAATTTCCTTTGATTTCTTCTATTTATTATTTGCATCGCTCCATTTTTCTGCTTTACCCCGTTATATCTGAAAAATATTTCGATCAATCAATAATAAGAAAATAATATTTTTATTTATTTTCATTATTGCTTTTAAAAGTAATATTACGTAATTTTTCGTAAACAAAAATAACAAAACGAAACAATAAAATTATCAATTTGATATCAACTATTCTGAATTTTAAAATTATTCATTTAATCAACGCTATGCATATTCATTTAACTAACTAATTAAGGAGGTTCACTTATGAATATTTTTAAAAGTATGGTTGCAATTGTGTTTGTAACATTATGCTTTTCATCTGTATTTGTTAAAGCACAGACTGTTCGCTGGGATTTTGAGAGCGGCAACAAAGATGGATTCACATTGTGGAGCGCAAAACCTGCTACACCTGCTCCAGAAGATACCACCATTGCCGGTGATGAGGCAGTAACAGGTGCAGGAGGAAGTAATGGTCTGCCGAGCGCCGGTGTTGCCTGGTCCGTAGGGTCTCCCAACCAGTATGACGGGCAAAAGCCTGCAGTTGCAGAAGCTGGTGATTGTCATATTAATGCTGACGGTGTACTCGAATATAGCATCTGTAACGATCCTTTTCATGTATTTGATCCAGGCTATCCTGAGTACATGAACAGTCGCGGTCAGTCCAGTTACCTCAATACTTACGCCCTGAGCCAATGGGGTGACGCTCTCCATGATGCGGCTAATGACCAGATTGCCTCATCTCCAGTAGTTGAATTATCTGATAATGCCATGCTGATTGTCTGGGCCGAAGGTGGGGATGCAGGTCGTGGAGCCATTGCGCCTGAACCAGATGCTAATTGGAAAACCGATAGATATAAGGACGGTTCTCATGGTATTGCCGTGCTTTCTGCCGCCGATAGCTCGTTCCTTACCAGCGTATTAGTATCAAACAAAAAAACATTAACAGCCGATACACTCGACCTTTCCGCATATGCCGGTCAAAAAGTCATTATCGAAGCTGTAGATGCCTTTACAGCAGGATGGGGCTTTTTTGCTGTCGATGAAATCGATATTTCTAACGCAAGAGTAGTATCGCCATCCGCAGGGATTCAGTGGACCTTTGAGAGCGGCAACAAAGATGGATTCACATTGTGGAGCGCAAAACCTGCTACACCTGCTCCAGAAGATACCACCATTGCCGGTGATGAGGCAGTAACAGGTGCAGGAGGAAGTAATGGTCTGCCGAGCGCCGGTGTTGCCTGGTCCGTAGGGCCTCCCAACCAGTATGACGGGCAAAAGCCTGCAGTTGCAGAAGCTGGTGATTGTCATATTAATGCTGACGGTGTACTCGAATATAGCAGCTGTAACGATCCTTTTCATGTATTTGATCCAGGCTATCCTGAGTACATGAACAGTCGCGGTCAGTCCAGTTACCTCAATACTTACGCCCTGAGCCAATGGGGTGACGCTCTCCATGATGCGGCTAATGACCAGATTGCCTCATCTCCAGTAGTTGAATTATCTGATAATGCCATGCTGATTGTCTGGGCCGAAGGTGGGGATGCAGGTCGTGGAGCCATTGCGCCTGAACCAGATGCTAATTGGAAAACCGATAGATATAAGGACGGTTCTCATGGTATTGCCGTGCTTTCTGCCGCCGATAGCTCGTTCCTTACCAGTGTATTAGTATCAAACAAAAAAACATTAACAGCCGATACACTCGACCTTTCCGCATATGCCGGTCAAAAAGTCATTATCGAAGCTGTAGATGCCTTTACAGCAGGATGGGGCTTTTTTGCTGTCGATGAAATCGATATTTCCAATGCAGTAATAGCATCAACAGGACCAACAGAGGTAAAGGGAAATCCATCAACTGTACCTGTCCAGTTTGAATTGTCTCAAAACTATCCGAATCCATTTAACCCATCAACTAAGATTACATTTACTTTGGGTAAATCAGGATTTACAACCCTAAATATTTATAATGTTTTGGGACAGAAAGTATCAACTTTAGTATCTGGAAATTTACCTGCGGGAACACATAAAGTTAATTTTAATGCAGCGAATTTACCTTCGGGAGTATATATATATAGATTAGAATCTAATAATAATGCAGCGGTTAAAAAAATGATATTACTTAAATAATTTCTTTGCCTCCTCATTCGGGGTTGTTAATAAATATTAACGGCCCCGAATTATTTGGAGTTCAATATATTAAACAGAATCGTTGAGTTTCTAACAAGAGTAAATTCTATTTTTTTCTTGATTATCATTTTTCCCCCAAAAAAGAAAGGTGTTAATATGATTAAAAAATTACCTCTTTCAAATCACAGTTCACTTCTGTGTTCTTGCCTCTAATCTATTTTAATTGAAATAAATATATAAATAGAGGAGTTAAAATGAGTCTAAGGTTAAATAAAATCTTTTTGTCTGGCATGATTATAATTTTTTTATTGATATTTTCTTTTGCCGAAGCACTGGCTCAGGGTAAAATAGTAGGTCATGTAAAAGACAAAAAAACAGGTGAACCTTTAATAGGCGTAAATGTTATTATTGCAGGTACCTATTTAGGTGCGGCTACAGATATTGATGGTGACTATACAATTGTAAATGTCCCTATAGGCGAATATTCTGTTAAAGCATCTATGGTTGGTGCAACTACAATATTAAAAACAAATGTTGTTGTCCAAACAGATCGAATTACAACAGTTGATTTTGAACTTGAACAAACAACTATTCAAGGTAAGGAAGTTGTAGTAACAGCTCAACGGGATATTCTGCATAAAGATGTATCGAGCAGCCAGGTTGTTATAAACAATAAGCAAATTACCGAAGCGGCCGGTGTTAGAACATTGCATGATTTTCTTTCCACTCAGGCTGCAATTACTAGCAGCAATTATCTAAATATTCGGGGGGGGTTAGCGAGTGAAACAGGTACCGTCGTAAATGGTTTAACTTTCGTTAACCAAAGAATTGGCAAAGCCGAATCTTTGATACCTACTTCTGCAGTTGAAGAGGTTTCATTAAAAGCGGGCGGTATGTCTGCCGAATACGGCGATTTCCGTTCCGGTATTATTACCGTTACTACAAAAACCGGTACCAAGGAGGGTTATCATGGATCATTTTCTTTTACAAGAGATCTTGCACACATGAAGAGATTCGGTAAATCACTTAGCGATCCTTACAATAATTTGTTAAGGTCGCATCTTGATCCTGATATTGCTTTCATAGGTGTTGATGAAGCAGTTAAACAAGGTTACATAACCGACTACGACAAGCAGCAATTTTATAACAATAGTTCAGGCAAAGGAGATATCTTTTTGTCTAACCCTACTCTGTTACCATCCAATTTTAAAAATTTGACACCTGCTATAACAGCAGTAGACCTCTATCTTTTCGATGCATGGATGCATATGATGAATCCAGATTGGAATAAATTAAATGCAAAAATTCAAGAATTAAAAAATTCGGATCAAATAAGTGATGCAGAGAAACAACGTCTTGGTTCGGAAGTTACGGATCAAAATTTGAAAAATGCATTTGCAAATCACCAATATAAAGAAGGGCAATATGCTGATATTAATTTCGACGGAGGATTTGGCGGACCAGTACCTTTGATTGGGGATGCGCTTGGCGATGCTACCTTTTACCTGTCGAATGTAACCAACCGTACTTCATATATTCAGCCGTTGGAATTGCCGTACGATATTCGCAGCAACACTATGCTGGCGATTAAATCCAACATTTCAAAAGCGCTTACATTGAAACTTACCGCATTATATTCTTATGAAAAAGGTATGAACCCGGCAAGAGGCGCAGACGACGAATTACCTTCATTGGGCAATGATATTGGAACAGGTACTAACAACGGTCTTGACAGAGGTGTAATGATGCCTGAAAACAATATTCCGTTATTTACACAGCAGGGAAGCGGTTTCAACAATACCTATTGGTGGTATAACTCAATGCTGCAGCCCTATGTACAAAGGAACATTTTAATCGGCGCAACTATTACGCATGCATTAAGCTCTACAACATTCTATGATTATTCCATTAGCTACCAAAGAACAAAAGATTTTATTGATCCAAGTCTAAGCACTATGAGAAGTAATAATGTTCTAGCAATGATTGGTCCCATCCCTGTCAACGAAATGCCCTACGGCAGGCTTATTCTTCCGATAAATGCATCATCATATCAGTTTGACGGATTTACTTTTGATCAGTATAGCAGTGTTCCAGGCTTAAGTGAAAGATTTGATAGTAAGGGCGGTGTTGTTTATGATCATTCCCTAACACAGCAATTAAGGATGAAATTGAATTTCGGAAGCCAATTTTCAAAAATGCACTTTTTCAAAGCTGGTTTGGAATTCAATTATGTTGCGCTTAACAATAACAGATATGCATATTGGCCAGGTCAGGATTACTTTAGTGCATATGAATACAATTTTAAAGTATACCCGCGTTCTTTTGGTGCATATGCTCAGGATCAAATTACATTTGAAAATATGATAGCCAACATTGGTGTTCGTATGGATCATTACAGCAATGGCAGTTTACGCTGGCCGACAGGCGATCCGTTCAATACTGCTGCTTTTGGTCCGACAAAACCTCCGGGAGATTGGCTCCAAATACTTCAAAACGGCGGTTCGATTACATGGGATCGCTGGAACGCGGTTGATGCAGAACTAAGAGCTGCCGGCAACGAAGGTTTATTGCAACCGACAAAAACCTGGACGGTTTTTAGCCCTAGATTTGGTGTCTCATTCCCGATTTCAGATAGAACTAAATTCTATTTCAACTATGGACAATATAGACAAATGCCTGCATTCAGTGAATTGTATTTCTATAACACCAGATGGGATAAACAAGGAACATTCAACCTTGGAAATCCTAGTATGCCTCCAATTAAAACAATTCAGTATGAATTAGGCGTTGACTATAATTTACTTGATGAGTATTTGATACATGCTGCCGGATATTATAAAGATATTTCAGGCGAAAGCCGGGATATAACAATTTACGATAACAGCGGGGTTCTCCAATATCCATTCAGATCCGATGATAGATATAGAGATATTGAAGGTGTCGAGGTTACGATTAAGAAAAATGTTGGTGATTGGCTTACCGGTTGGGTAGATCTTCAATATATCTATCAATCTTCAGGATATACAGGAAGAAAACTTATCTCGGAGAATCCTACTACCAATGCGGCTGAATCTGCTTTCTATAATGACGATCCAAGCAGACCGCATCCGATTCCTTCAATTAATGCAAATGTTAATTTAAGAACCCCCAACAGTTGGGGTTATTATGGCGGAGGTTGGAATTTCAGTTTCTTACCAATGTGGCAATTAGGTCATATATTCGATTACAATCCGCGTAATGTATCCGGTGTAATCAAGGAATTCAGTTGGCCTGATTACTGGATGTTTAACATGAAGATCAGCAAAACATTTGATCTCCCTTTAGTGAAAGCTACTGTTTATGTCGATATTAACAACTTATTCAACAGAAAAGTTTTCCTGTACAACGATGCATTCAGCGATGGAGTTGGAGGAACAGATTTCAACAATTATATGAAATCCCTGCATCTGCCTCAATATAACGATTCATATTATGATCCTATTAGAACAGCCACTGATTATCAAACCGGTAATGATAAGATTGGCGATTTACGATCGGCAGATAAGCCGTATATAAACGATCCTAATAACGATATCTTTACATACGGTAATCCGCGTCAAATTTGGTTTGGAATTAGGTTTGACTTCTAATTTAGTTTTGTCAAACAATGAATAAAAAAAATTGGAGAAAAGATGAACAAAAGAATTAGAACCAGTCGGATTTTCATAATTCGAACGGTAATTTTGATCACCTTGCTTTTTGCCTTCGGAGTTCAGCTATCCGCTCAAGACAAGATTGTGAATTTCCAGATCAATAGATATTGGGGCGGTGTTAGCGAGCAAGGTGCAAAAACAAGTTTCGGCCATCCTAACCTTGGGTTATTTGCCGATTATGCTGCTCATGGTGCCCGTCTTCAAGGCGCTGAAACAAATTTTGGCGGCTTTATAGCTATTACCCAAACAAACTGGACTGACCCAAACGGAACAATTATTGATAATGCTGTATTTACGCCTACCAATAGTTATTTACCTGACGGAAAGGTGATTTCACCACTTGAAGACTATGTGAGATATAAAAACCCGACTTATACCGTTGAAAATAATGATATTGGCCCGATTATTACTGACCTCGGTATTATTGATCCATCAAAATGTATCGGAACAAGTGATCAGTCTATTACGGTAACAACCGAATATGCCAATGGTATCCGGCTTGAAAGAAAGATCCTTGGATGGAGTCAGCAATTTCATGATAATTATGTTGTTGTTGATATGACATTTACAAATACAAGCGATAAACCTGTAACGGGAATGTACGTTGCTTTACAGGATCAGACTGCATATAATCTTATGGCTGATGGTCAAAATCCCAGTGTTGCCGATGTTGATAGCAAAGGTAACAGCAGATGGTGGCACTACATAGGAGCTAAAACTTCGGACTCTGTTAGAGTAATGTATGAATATGACGCTGATGATCCAAATAAACCCGGTGATCAGATGGGACAGCCATTATCGCAGCAATACGGGCGATTATTACGGAAGGACTTTGCATTCACTGCTACTTTATGGGCTTCAAAACAAGCTTATACTCCCAGCGGAACAATGGTTGAAAACCATGATCAGAATGATGTTGATGATATGAGCCAGCCAGGTGTTGCCACGCCCGCAAATTTACAGAACGTATTGGGTTTACCATTATATCCATTAGCTGAGCCCGGATCGCCGGCAGCCAAGGATATGTATGATTTTATTTCCGGCAAAGTATTGAGTTCTTTAGATCAAACCGGTCCGGATATCAGACCCGGTCACTTTAGGCAGAATCTTGACGATTTGGATTTAGTAACAGCCGGCGGCCAACCTGGAATATCGACGAATGCAGATAACTTTGAAAGCATGTGTTTAAACTATGGGCCATATGATTTACAACCCGGTCAACAAATTAGAATTGTAAAAATAATGGGTTATACAGGATTGGGTAGAGAAAAAGCATTGGAAATAGGAAAACAATGGCTGGCTGGTACTCTTACGGATCCGATGGCAGGTAAACCAAATGGAAATTTCCCTGATAATTTTGCGTTTCCATCAGGTACTACTCAACAGGATATTTACAAAGACAAATGGTACAGTACCGGGATTGATTCTGTTATCTTATCTGTAAAACGCGCAATCTATAATTTCAAACATGGTTATAATGTACCGGTTACACCTCCTCCTCCAACTTCATTTACAGTTCTCGGTACCGGTGAAGGAATTGAATTAACCTGGTCAGATCCGGATGCTGAGGCAATGAACGGTTTTCAGGGATACAGAATAATGAGAAAGGTATCAACTCTCGATACAACTTTCTATGATCAGGTAGCAACCATTCCTGCATCTGATAAAGAAATAACTCATAAATATATAGATAATAAGAACGTTCTTTTTGGTGGAAATTATTATTATTATATTCAAGCCGGTGTTAAGATTGGTGAGAATGATCAGAATGCATATCCCGCAGATAGAGGTAAAACAATCTGGACTGGTAGAATCTGGTACCCGCAAAATACCCCTGCATCTCCTGAAAGAATTTCCCAACCTGATCTAAATAAAATTGTAATAGCGCCTAATCCGTATAACTATAACGATCCTATTTTGAAAGGATACGGTTTTACAGATGACAGAGGAATATTATTCTTTAATTTACCTGTTAAGGTTACAATAAGAGTATTTACCGAGTCAGGAAATTTGGTTAAAACAATTGAGCATGATGAGCCGATAACAAAAGCCGGCAGTGATGAATGGAATATGACAAATGAAAACAGGCAGCCTATTGCAAGCGGAATCTATATTGTTGTGTTTCAAACACCGGACGGTAGTCTATCATATAAAAAACTGGTAGTTACTCGTTAAAAAATTATAGGAGAAATTATTAAATGAAGCGAAAAATAATATATATTATCATTACCATATCGGTGTCCGCTTTAAGCTTATTTGCCCAGACTGATTTAAATGGAATAGGTCAAAGCGGAGTTGACTTGAAGAAGACAGGGCAAACCACTTTTAATTTTCTTCAGATACCGGTATCTCCCAAAGCTTCTGCTATGGGCAATACCTCTACTGCTTTAAGCCAGGGTGTTGAAAGTATCTTTTCCAATCCGGCAGGTTTACCGGAGATGGCTACAGATTTCGAATTTTTTGTTTCATCAACTCAATGGATTGCAGACATAAAATATCTTGCCGGTGCAGTTGCATGGAATGCGGGCAATTACGGTTCTTTCGGATTAAGCCTTATTGCGGTCGATTATGGTACCATTGAAGGCGCGGTTTTGGTGCCTAGTGGTCAAGTTGGTTCCAACCCTCTTGGTTATACGCCTACAGGCGATATTAAAAATGTCGGAGCTTATTCTTTTGGATTAACCTATGTTAAACCCGTTAATACTCAATTTGCAATAGGTGGTACAGTGAAATATGTTATGCAGCAGCTTGGTCAAAACGTTGGTGCTGAAGGAAATGTTTCCAACAATACTGCCAGCAAAATAGCTTTCGATTTGGGTATTAAATATTACCCGGGAATCGAATCTTTAAGATTAGGTATGTCAATGAGAAACTTTTCAACTAATGTGAGATATCAAAGTTTCTCATCCCCCCTTCCGCTTGCTTTCTCAGTTGGACTCGGCATGAATTTGATGGATTTAATCAATAAGGATATTTCAAATGATAATGCTCTTATTATATCCTCTGAATTTATTCATCCTAATGATTATACAGATAGGGTAAATACTGGGATTGAGTATACTTTTATGAACTTAGTTTCTCTAAGAGCAGGATATGAAACAAATCACGATATTCTTAGCTGGTCAAGCGGAATTGGACTTGGTACATCAATAGGTGATTCAAGAATTGAAATAGACTATTCTTATTCACATGCCAAATATTTTGATGCTGTAAACCGTTTTGCGATAAGTGTGGGTTTTTAAACATATAAAAGTGTAATGCATTTTGTATTACACTATTTAATTTATTGAAATTAAATTAGTTGACATGATGAAATAAACACAGAAACATTTTGTCAATCAATTAAGCTTATTAAAAAAAATAGCTTTTGAGAATTAATAAAAATAATTACGATGAAAAATAATTCATACATAACGCTAGAAGATATTGCTAAACATATGAATGTGTCTACGGCGACAGTTTGCAAAGCTCTAAAAGATCATTCTGATATTTCTATTGAACAAAAAAAGAAAATAAAAAGAATTGCAAACAAATTGGGTTACATTCCGAATTATTATGCAAAAAATACTAAATTAAAACAGTCTAAAGTTATCGGGATTGTTTTACCTAATTTAAATTATCCCTCTTTTACACTTTTAATAGAAGCAATTTACCAAGCTGCTTTTGAAATGGGATACGAGATTATTTTAAAAATTTCCAATAGAGATTGTGCATATGAACTAAAACTAATCGAATCGCTTTTATCCATGCGCGTAGATGGTATTATAATTACTACAACACAAGATATTAGTGATAATTCGATTTTTTATCAAATCAATAAACTTGGTGTCGCACTCACATTTTTAGATTGTAAAAATTCTAAAGAAGGATTTTATGAAATTACCGCTGACTATTACCTCAGTGCTTATTTGGCAACCGAAATCGCAATTAAAACAGGCTATCGAAAGTTTCTTTATATCTCTGAAAATAATAATCAGTCTATTTTTAAAAACGGATTTTTGGGTTTTAAATCTGCTCTCATGGATTATGATTGTCCGATTAACGATAATATAATGATATCGGCTCCCCATTATGAAAAAACCGCCTACGATATTTTTATAGAATATTATAAATCCAGAATGATTCCAGATTGCATTTTCTGTAGTAACTTACAAATCGCTTTAGGATTATACAGAGCTGTAATTGATGTTGAAATGAGGGTTCCTGATAATATTGATTTTATTATTTCTGGGCATTATCCTATTGATTATTTTTTTGTTCGACCAATAGCATACATCGAACAACCATTACGCGCGCTTGGGAAAACGGCGATAGAAATGACGGTCAATAATATTTTGAGAGACAATTCATTTACTTCCAAAACAATGAAAGTACCGGTTCATATTAATGTAAGAGAGTCTGCAACTGAATCAGGAAAATATATATTTAAGAGAATATTCAAATATCCTTGCGCGTCAAATCCCGGAGTTCTAAAATCGTAATTTTATTTTTATAAGATTAATTTGAAAAAATATGTGTGATTAAAATAGAATTTAAAAAGAATGAAGTGATTAAATTTGCAAATGATATATAATTTTTATTGGAGGTATTAAATTTTGGATAATATAATTCAACTGCAAATTCAAGCCGAAAGAATTAGAAAAAGAGTTGTGGAAATAATATATTCTGCTAATTCGGGGCATACTGGAGGTTCATTATCCTCTATCGGTATTGAAACAGTTCTTTATTTCCATGTTATGAATATTGATCCTAAAAATCCCAAAATGGAAGATCGTGACCGGTTCATTCTAAGTAAGGGACATAGTGTTGAAGCATTGTATTCGGTCTTATCTGCTGCCGGATTTTTTGATGACAGTATATTAAACACATATGGAAAATTCAACTCAATGCTAGCTGGACACCCTGTGAACAAAATTCCAGGTATTGAAGTAAATAGTGGTGCTCTAGGACATGGACTATCTTTTGGTGTGGGAGTAGCTTTGGCTGCCAAAATGAATAAAAAATCCTACCATACATTCGTATTAATGGGAGATGGCGAACAAGCAGAAGGTTCAGTCTATGAAGCTGTTATGGCTGCAAATCATTATAAGCTTGATAATTTAATAGCGATTTTAGATAGAAATGAATTGCAAATAAGTGGTCAGACTGAGGAAGTAATGACTTTAGAACCAATTGACAAAAGGTGGGAAGCTTTTGGATGGGAAGTTTATAATGCAAACGGAAACATAATTAAAGATCTGGTGAATATATGTGACAATTTGAATTATAACAATAAAAAGCCTAAACTGATAATTGCCCACACTACAAAGGGCGAGGGTATATCATTTATGGAGAAGAATCCTAAATGGCATCACGGTGTTCCAAGTGAAGAGCAATATCATGAAGCAATTATAGAAATAGATAACAAAATAAAAAATTTAACAGAAAAAAAATATGAATTCAGCAAACAATAATTCTGTTCCTTGCCGTAAAATGTTTACCGATACTCTTTTAGAGTTAGCAAAAAAAGATAAAAATATTATTACCGTTACAACAGATGCGCGTGGCTCGGTTACTTTAGATACTTTTGCTAAGGAACTTCCCGAACAGTTCGTGGAAGTGGGAATTGCGGAACAAAATGCAGTTGGTATCGGAGCAGGTTTAACATCTTCAGGGAAAAAAACTTTTGTTTGTGGACCGGCATGTTTTTATATTGCCAGAAGCCTGGAACAAGTAAAAGTTGATGTTGCATATTCTCAAAATCCCGTAAAGATCATAGGTGTGAGCGGCGGTGTAAGTTATGGAGCACTTGGATTTTCTCATCATTCGCTTCATGATATTGCAGTGCTAAGAACGTTTCCAGGGATGCATATAGTTTTACCCTGCGATAATTATCAAACGGAAAAACTCATTCATGAATTGATAGACTATCCATACCCTGTTTTTGTACGGCTTGGACGAAATGCTGTTCCACTTGTTTATGAAAAAGATAATGTCCCTTTTAAAATCGGAAAAGCAAATACTATCCTTAAGGGTAATGATTTGACAATTATTGGAACTGGTGAAACAGTCTATCATTGTTTAACAGCTGGCAAAAAATTACGAGATGAGGGAATAAATGCCCGCATTATTGATATGCACACGTTAAAACCTTTTGACAAGGAAATTGTAATAAAAGCGGCTAGTGAAACTGGTAAAATTATTACTGTAGAAGAACACAGTATTTTTGGAGGATTGGGAGGAACCGTTGCAGAAACTGTAGCAGTCAATTATCCTGTTCCAATGCGTATACTCGGCATTCCGGATGAAATCGCTCCGCACGGTTCATCGGCGGAAATATTTAAGTATTACAGTTTGGATAGCGAAGGCATTTTTCAGAGTGCACTAAATTTTATTAAAGAAGCACCTACGGCTTGATTTGTTTTTCACACTAAATTTATAAAATAATAAAGAACAGTTGCGGTGAAATTTACTTTAGCAATCGATCAAAGTACTTCTGCAACAAAGGCAATGTTGTTTAATGAAAATCTTGTGCTGGTTTCCCGTGTATCCATTGAACACAAACAGTTCTATCCTCAGCCAGGTTGGGTTGAACACGACCCGGAAGAAATCCTCGCAAACACTTATAGTGCAGTAAAACTTTTAATAGAAAAGAGTGGAACTAATCCTGCCGATATATCCTCAATTGCAATAACCAATCAGCGAGAAACAGTAGTTTTATGGGATAAAAGAACCGGCAAACCTATATATAATGCTGTAGTGTGGCAGTGTAATCGTGGCACAGACATTTGCGATGAACTTATTTCCAGGGGGTATGAAAAATTGATTAAGGAGAAAACGGGATTAATCATTAATCCGTATTTCTCTGCAAGCGGTGCAAGATGGATACTTGAAAATGTTGAAGGTGCTGCTCAATCTGCAAATAACGGGTATCTTTTTTTCGGCACTATTGATAGCTGGTTAATTTGGAATTTTACTTCAGGGAAAGTGCATGCAACAGATTACACAAATGCATCAAGAACTCTTCTATTCAATATTCATTCTTTGAACTGGGATATTGAACTACTGCAACTTTTTAACATTCCCAAAACAATGATGCCTGAAGTATTACCTTGCGATGCACAATATGGCTCTACTAATTTGAATAGATTGATCCCCGAAGTTCCGATAGCAGGAGTATTAGGTGATTCTCATGGTGCTCTGGCAGGACAAATGTGTTTTTCACCCGGAATGGGTAAAGCAACATATGGAACCGGTTCTTCGATAATGGTGAATGTCGGAGAAAAACCGCTCCCTGCTCCGCGGGGACTTGTTACTTCGATTGGTTTTGCCGCAAAGGGAAAAATTTTTTATGTATTTGAAGGAAATATTCATTATACGGGTGCCGTAGTTAAATGGATGCAAGATGAACTTCAACTTATTAATTCTTCGGAAGAAACAGAATTATTAGCTAATTCTATAAAAGATACTGATGGAGTTTATCTTGTCCCCGCATTTACTGGACTTGGAGCTCCCTGGTGGGACAGCAATGCAAAAGCGCTGATCTGCGGGATGAACCGCGGAACAAGTAAAGCTCATATTGCCAGGGCTGCTCTCGAATCCATAGCATATCAGGTAAAAGATCTAGTATCACTTATTCAAAAGTCCGGTATTCAACTTTCTGAATTTCGTGTTGATGGCGGACCGGTTAAAAATAAATTTCTTATGCAGTTTCAGGCAGATATTTTACAATCTAAGATCAACAAGAGTCCGATCCATGAAGCCTCAGCTCTCGGTGCATTATTGATGAATGGACTTGCTTTACATCGCTGGTCAAGCTTGGAAGATGTTGCTGAATTGAGAATTTCTGATGATTATGTTTTGCCTGAGATGCAGCCCAGGCAAATTGAAGTTCTTTATGATGGATGGAAAAAAGCTGTTCAACGTACACTATTTAAATAATTAGTTGAAGGGAAGTTATAACCATGAAGATAAAACTTGCATTAATTTTATTTACTTTTATAGGATTGTTAACTTTGTTAACTTCTTGCAGTTCTGAAAAATCAAAAAGTAAAGATAAAATTGCCGTCGTAATTTCCACACTTAATAATCCCTGGTTCGTAATTCTTGGCAATACCTCCAAACAACGAGCTGAAGAACTCGGATATAAAGCAGTAATTTTTGATTCGCAAAATGATGCTTCGAAAGAAAACTCAAATTTCGATGATATAATTTCTTCAGGTTATAAAGCAATTCTATTCAACCCGACGGATGCAAAAGGTTCTATATCAAACGTAAAAGCTGCCAAAGAAGCCGGCATCCCGGTTTTTTGTATGGACCGTGAAATTGATGCAAAAAATCTTGCCGTTTGCCAGATCCTTTCTGATAATTATTCAGGGGCTGTTTTAGTAGGGCAATATTTTGTTAAAGTATTAAAGGGTAAAGGTAAATATGTAGAATTGCTTGGATTAGTCGGAGACAATAATACCTGGAACCGTTCAAAAGGATTCCACAGTGTTGTTGATAATTACCCGGGATTAAAAATGGTTGCACAGCAAAGCGCAGATTTTGACAGAAACAAAGCGATGGAAGTATTGGAATCAATACTTCAAGTACATCCGGATATTAATGCTGTTTTTTGCGGTAACGATGCAATGGCTATGGGAGCTTATCAAGCTGTTCTTGCTGCAGGAAAAAAAGATAAAATTTTAATTTTTGGATTTGATGGCGCTGCCGACGTAGTACAATCAATAAAGGAAGGCAAGATTGAAGCAACAGGAATGCAGTTCCCCAGAATTATGGCTAAAACTGCTGCCGAGTATGCGGACCAATATATAAAAGGTAAACGTGATTTCCCTCAAAAAGTGCCGGTTGCTGTTGAACTTGTTACAAAAGAAAATGTTCAAAATTATGTCGCTTTCGGAAAAGCTAAGTAAGATTTATTATTGATAGTGGACGTAAATTCTAAAAAATACTTATTTAATTGTCCCTCTCATTGAAGGATTAGTATGGGTAGAAAATGAAGAAATTTTTCATTGCTTTTATAATTGTTCTTTTAGCTGCTTTTGTGTTGTATAATTCCGTTTATTTTGAAAAGCTCGATTTGAAAAAGCAGCAGGAGATGAAAAAGAACTTCAATCCAAAAGAAGCTGTGGATTTTTTTTGGAAGAGTAAATTAGATGAAATCCTCAAAACCGCTTTCAATTTAAATACGTTCGATTCTTTACTTACCGTCAATCCCAATTATTTAATTAAACAGTATGGTAATTCGGTGGGAATTTCCTCGGATTATAGTTTTCTTGTGAAAGGTGCCGCTAAAACAATAACACAGGATGCTGAGAAAATTCCGGTAGTTTTACCTAATGGAAATTACAAATATAACTTAGTCTTAAAATATATTTTTGGAAATACCGCGAGGGATGCTGTCGGCTATTTTAATGTTGACGATTTTAATAACACCATGGAATTTAATGAAGTAGCTGCGGAACTGAATAAAGTTATTCTAAAAGAAGTAATAGACGATAAATTTGATTCTTTACCTTCTGGAACAGACGTAAAATTTATTGGTGCCGTAGAAGTAAACCGGGAAAATATTCATAAGGAGTTGGAAATAGTGCCGCTGAAACTTGAGATTGTAAGATGAACAATAGTTCTACCGATACTGTAATAATGGAAGCTCATGGAATTTCTAAAAGATTCCCTGGGGTTCTTGCACTCGATAATGTTAATTTGAGAATATATACCGGAAGAGTAAACGCGATTGTAGGTGAAAACGGTGCCGGCAAATCTACACTTATGAATGTTATGTCCGGTGTTTATATTGACTACGAAGGAGAGCTTATACTGAATGGGGAAAAAGTAAGTTTCAAAAACACTACGGATGCACGAAATGCAGGGATCTCAATAATACACCAGGAACTTCAATTAATCCCATACCTATCTATTTCAGAAAACATTTTCCTTGGACGTGAACCTCTCAACAATGCAAATTTCATAGATATTAAAAAGATGCGAAAGGATGCCAAAGCTTTGCTTGAGAAATTGGAATTTACTAAGGATGTAAAAACCAAAGTCTCTATGCTTCGAGTCGGGCAGCAGCAAATTGTTGAGATTGCAAAAGCACTATCTTTTGATGTTCGTGTGCTAATTATGGATGAACCTACCTCTGCTCTTTCCGAAAGTGAAACCAATATTCTATTTAAACTAATAAGATCTCTAACATCTCAAGGTGTTGCCATTGTTTATATCACCCATAAAATGGATGAGTTAACAAAATTAGCTGATTATGTAACCGTATTTCGGGACGGGCGTTCAGTAAGCGAATCTGCTGTTAAAAATATAAAAGTAGATGAAATCATTAAGCTGATGGTTGGACGGGATATTAAAGAATTTTTTGTTAAGAAAGAACATGCAAAAGGTCCGGTAAAATTAAAGGCGGAGAAATTATCTCTTAAACAAAAAGGCAATGCAGAAAAATATATACTTAAGGATATCTCCTTTGAAGTAAGAAGGTCGGAGGTGCTAGGTATTTTTGGTTTAATGGGTGCAGGGCGTACCGAATTGCTTGAAACCGTATTCGGTTTACATGCTTTAAATTCTTCCGGAAGCATTATTATTGACGGTCAAAATAAGAAAATTACTAGTCCCACCTTCGCAATAAATTCAGGATTAGCATTAATTCCGGAAGACAGAAAATCTGACGGTTTGGTGCTTGATATGGATATTGCAAAAAATATTAGTCTTGCTTCAATGGGCAAAGTACTTAAAAATGGAATGCTTAGCTCTAAAAAAGAAATTGACCAGGCCGATGATTATCGTAATAAGTTAAACATTAAATCCTATTCTGCAAAACAAGCGGCAGTAAAACTTAGCGGCGGAAACCAGCAAAAAGTTGTTCTGTCGAAGTGGCTTGTAACCAATCCCAAAATCCTACAGCTCGATGAACCAACTCGCGGTATAGATGTTAATGCAAAAAATGAAATTTATAAATTAATTGACGAGTTAGCTGCTCAAGGGATGGCAATAGTTGTTGTCTCATCGGAATTGCCGGAGATCATGGCAATTTCCGACAGAATAATAACTATATGCGAAGGTAGATTAACAGGAGAATTTGAACGAAAAGATTTTTCGGATGAAAAAATTTTAACTGCAGCTTTGCCTGCAAATTAGCATCAGTCATGGAAAAAATCATTTAATAATCTGAATAATGAAAAAGAATAAAATCAATTTATCAATAATTCAACCTCTCATTGCTTTAATGATTATGGCAATTGCAATGACGATTTTTTCCGACAACTTTGCTACCAGTGACAACTTGTTTAATGTCGCCAGGCAGATTTCAGTTAACCTATGTATATCTGTCGGAATGACAATGGTTATTCTAACCGGAGGAATTGATCTTTCGGTTGGTTCCATACTTGCCTTTACTGGAGCTATTGCTGCTGGACTAATTAAACAAGGTATTGAAATAGAAGGTATGAACCTGTTTATCGGGTTTACAATATTGGGGGTTATAATTGTTGCTTTGATTGCCGGAGGAATTATAGGATGGTTCAATGGATTTATGATTACGAAATTCAAAGTACCTCCTTTTGTTGCAACTCTGGCTATGCTTACAATTGCCCGCGGTTTAACCATGCTGTACACAAGGGGATTCCCGATTACTCAATTAGGAGATAATTTCAATTTTATAGGAACCGGCTGGTTTGCCGGCGTTCCGATGCCTGTATGGATTTCTATTTTAGTTATTGGTGTTTCAGTATTCTTCATGAAAAAAACGCGAACAGGAAGATACATTTATGCAATCGGCGGTAACGAAAGAGCTGCATTGCTTTCGGGTGTAAAGGTTAACCGGGTAAAAGTATTTGTATATGTAATTGCAGGCGTTCTTTCAGGTGTGGCTGGTTTGTTAGTTACTGCTCGCCTTGATTCCGCACAGCCGAATGCAGGAATGGGTTACGAACTTGATTCTATTGCTGCTGTTGTTATAGGCGGTACATCACTGAACGGCGGGAAAGGCTCTATAATGGGTACTGTAATTGGCGCATCGATTATAGGAGTATTAAATAACGGGTTGGTGCTTTTAAATGTTTCTCCTTTCTGGCAGCAGGTTATTAAAGGTTTGGTAATTTTGCTCGCTGTAATTATTGATAGACTTCAGAAAAAAGATTAATGGAAATGTCAATGACTAATTCCAGTTTACACATATTTATGAATAATCTAAAAACTCTTAAACGGTTTTTAAAAGCAAGACTTGTTGTAATTAGCTCCAGGATAGGAGTCGGTACTACAAAAATGCCGAACTCTGATTTAAGAACAACATTAATGAAATTAAAAGATATTTTTGATGTTGAGTCGAAATTTGTTAAAACAATATTTTTATTTTTATTCATCGCCATATTATTAAACCAACTCGTTTTCGCGCAGAGGAAAGAACATCCCGGTAAGAAAATAATTCCCACGATTTTTTGGACATGGCAGGACAGTGTAATTGATAATCCCAACCTGCTTTTGGAGCAGCTAAAGGATATTAAGGAACATGGCTTCGAAGGAGTATATGCAATGCCTCGCGCCATGCACTATCAATTATTTGATGAAGAAATGATCAACGCTGTTAAAACTGCAAGCGACGCTTGTACACAGGAAGATATGGAATTTAACTGGGGCGCCGATCCGCGCATGGTTGCACACGAAACTGTTAAGCAAACTGGCTACGGCGCTGAAGTGATTTTAGTGAACAAAAAATTCAATCACAACATCATTATTGATGGCCCCCAACCCGATCGGATGCTATTGAATGAATGCAAAGTAGAAAACAACAGGTATTCGTTGAAATATGAATACCCTTCACGCAGAGACATACATTTGTTGTCTGAAGTTTCTCTTTGGTTAAATCCTCTTTCGGTTGAAAAGGTATATGCTTACCAGCGGGAGAACGGCAAGGTTGTTAAATCATCCATCAGAGATATAACCGCTGATGCACATTTTTTTCTGAATAGAAGCTTTTATTACGTGGAAGTTTTCGGTAAGACCAATTTACCAAAAGGTGACTGGTATGTTTTTGCTTTCCCAAAATTCATGACCAACATGTACGCCTTCGATTCACCCGAACATGAAAAAATTATGTCAGGTCTTCTTGATGAATACAAAAAACGTGATATCCATTTTAACGGTTTTTGGTGGGACGAACCCGGCTATTATTTTCAATTCGGGCAGTTCGCAATCAGCGATCGAATTTATAATGATTTCAAAAATAAATACGGTTACGACCTTAAAGAAAATTTGTATTCGCTTATGTTGAATATGGATGACAACAGTCAACTGAAAGTCCGCAAGGATTATTTTGAATTGCTGATGGATTATGTTTTCGGCGGCGAACAACGTTTCTGGCAGTACGGGGAAAAACTTTTTGGACCGCTTCGTATGGGAATTCATCAGACATGGCATACGATTCCCGATGATATTTATGCGGGCTGCGGCGACTACTGGCGCGGACTCGTTGCAGTTGACGGAGGTTATTCCGATGACGGTGCATTTGAAAATTATTTTAAGACGGACCTGGCAGGTAAGTATGAACAAACAGCTTTTATGATTTTGGCATCATCACTTGCAAAATTTTCACAGGACGGCGTTGCGCATTATAATAGATGGGGGGTAAACTATACGAATGAAGTCCCGGTTTATTGGAACGATTTAATGCCGTTGTTTTCGAATACCTGGCTTCAGCATTGTTACGGTTATACAGGGGTATTGGGCGCCTCTCGGGGTTTTGGTCCCGGCTTCCCGCATCATTCTTCGTGGAGCATTCTTCCAGAATTAAACAAAAGAACCGAGCAAGTTGTCAACATAACAAAATACAAGCTTCCTGTTGCTGAAGTAGCAATTGTTTTTCCCATCTCAACATTTTTAACATCGCTTCAACCTACGACGGGTAAAATGATGGATGATATAAGACGCTTAGTTGGAATTATGCCTGCACTTGGTATTCAGGTCGATGCAATTTCCGACTGGCTGTTCGCGGAGGGAAAAATTAAAGACGGAGTTTTTCAGGTTCGTGATCAAAAATATAAAGCTGTGCTTCTGCCGTGTTCGAAAATAGTTTCAAAAGAAACTTTGGCAGCAATAAGAGAATTACAAAAGAAAAATTTCCCAATTTATTTTATTGATGAGTTACCGCAGTTAACTGTTAATGGTGAGAAAGTTGACTTGAAAGCAAAAGTATCGTTTAGCATCGGAGATGATATGGATAAACTTTCTACCGAAATCAAAAAACTGGATTTGCCTTCTCCGGTTACTCAATTGAAAGACGCTTACGTTACGGTTATTCCCGGTAATGCCAATGATGTTTACGTTCTTGTCATACCGGTAGAACCAGGCAAAGAGGTTAGTGGCCTGATAACTTGTAACGGGAAGAAAGTGGTTGTAGAAAAATCAAGCAAGCTGTCTATATATCATGTTGATTCAAGGGGAAGCAGAAAGGTTTTTAAATAACCTTTACGGCTTCTTTGAAGCATAAGATTTTGAGATTAATTTATTATTTATCGGTTAATTCAAAAAATTATCATAATGAAAAACAATTTGAAAAACAAATCATAAGTGAAATAACATGGCTTACAAACAAAAATTAACATTTGGAATAATCGTTGCGACTCGTAATATATTCAACTTCGAGTTGGCGAAAGAAGGAAGAAAGAAAATACTTGATGTGTTGAAGAAACTGGGTTACGAAGTAATTATTCTTCCAGCCGAAGCTACTGCCACAGGCGCGGTTGAGACTATTCAGGATGCCCGTAAATGCGCAGATTTATTTAGCCAAAACCGTGATAAAATAGATGGAATAATTATTACGCTGCCCAATTTTGGAGATGAACTGGGGGTGGTGAATACTATTAAATATGCTGAATTAAAGGTTCCTATTCTAGTCCATGCCGAAGATGATGATAACGACAAAGTGGATGTTAAAAGCCGGCGTGATGCATTCTGCGGAAAAATATCAGTATGCAATAACTTTTATCAATATAGAATTCCCTTTACAGATACAACTTATCACACATGTAAAGTGGATAATGAAACTTTTAAAAATGATATTGAAAGGTTTGCATCAGTTTGCCGGGTTGTGGGCGGATTGAAACACGCACGTATAGGTGCCATCGGTGCGCGACCGGCTGCATTTCAAACAATGCGCGCGAGCGAAAAGTTATTTCAGGCTTCAGGCATAACTGTAGTCCCGGTTGATTTATCGGAAATAATAGGTGAAGCTGAAAGAATCGATGATCAAGCATCAGAATTAAAAGTAAAATTGGGTGAAATAAAAGAATACGGAAAAATACCTTCATATATAAAAGATACAAAAGTTAATCTTCAGGCAAAATTGGGAGTGGCAATTGAAAAATGGATTGCAGTAAACGAAATTGATGCAGCAGGCGTTCAGTGCTGGTCGTCGGTACAAAATAATTATGGTTGCGCTACTTGTCTATCGATGAGCATGCTTGGTGAAAAAATGGTACCGTGTGCTTGTGAGGTGGATATTGCCGGGGTTATCTCCATGTATATGCTTGCTCTCGCATCAGGTACACCGCCTGCAATACTTGACTGGAATAATAATTTTGGTGATAACAGGGATATGTGTGTTTGTACTCATTGCAGCAATTATCCCAAAAGTTTTTTCGGAAATGAAATTGAAATCTCCAATTTGGATGTATTGGGAACAGTACTTGGTCAGGAAAATTGTTTCGGGGCAATAAAGGGTAAAGTTAATTCCGGACATATGACATACTTCCGATTATCGACAGATGATGCAAACGGTATTATAAAGTCTTATGTCGGCGAGGGTGAATTTACAGATGATCCTTACAGAATGGATGGAGGCATTGCAGTTACCAAAGTAAATGAACTTCAGAAACTTCTGAAATATATAACTAAAAATGGATTTGAACATCATGTCGCGATGGTACGAGGAAGTGTTAGCGATGTATTAACTGAATCTGTGGAAACTTATCTTAAGTGGAATATTTATAAGCACGGTGAATGATTATGAATAAGACGATTTTATTTCTTTCTATCTTCTTCTGTTCCGTTATTTTGAGGGCACAGCAACATGTACATGTCAAGCCACGCATTCTTATCAGCTCCGATATCGGCGGTACGGATCCGGATGATAATCAATCGATGATACATTTTTTGATGTACAGTAATATGTTTAAAACCGAAGGACTCATCTCTTCTCCTTCTTACGGGCATGGAAGCAAGCAGATTATTTTAAATATGATTGATCTTTACGAAAAAGATTATCCAAAGTTAAAGCAACATTCGAGAGACTATCCTTCGCCTGATTATTTACGTTCGATTTGCAAACAAGGAAGACAGGGCGGAGCTCCTTATGCCGGTTATACTTTTGCCACTGCAGGTTCCAACTGGATTATTAAATGTGCAGAGGAAAAAAGCGATCAAACTCTCTGGGTACTGGTATGGGGTGGTCTGGATGATCTTGCTCAAGCGCTGCACGATGCACCAGATATACAAAATAAGATAAAGGTTTACTGGATTGGTGGGCCCAACAAAAAATGGAGCACCAACAGTTATGCATACATAGCTAAAAATTTTCCGAATCTCTGGTTCATTGAAGTAAATTCTTCTTATCGTGGGTTCTTTTTCGATAAAGACGCACCCGATAGTTTGAAAGATGATAATTATTATGACCGTTACATCCGGGGGGTTGGATATTTGGGGAAAGCTTTTAAGAATTACTACAATGGAAATATTAAAATGGGAGATACTCCTTCATTATTATATATGATGAGCGGAGATCCAAACAATCCTTTGACGGACAGCTGGGGCGGCAGTTTTATGAAAATTAACCATAGCCCAAGAATTATTTTCCATCGGAATACTACAATTTCCGATACGGTTCCGGTGTATTCAATTTTAGAATTCCATTTTAAAGGTCCTAAAATAAATATCCCGCCTGATTCAGCTTGTTTTACAATGAATGTGTATGCCGGGATTGGCGAACAAAAATGGGAGGGGTTCTATCTTGAACAAGGAAATTATGCAGTAAGATATGCACCGAAGAAAGCCGAAACATTAACCTATCAGCTATCTTCCGATATTCCTGGATTTCAGAAGCAAAGCGGAAAATTTGTTGTAGACGACATTTGGCCGGGTAAATCCTGTTCTACTGATTTTGAATTAGGTCACAATTGGTATACTGATAGGCCGGATCCTTCTTTGTTCGATGGTATCTGGCAAGGCGTAAAAACAGTACTGAAATGGAGAACCGACGCTTTAATGGATTGGGCAAAACGCTGGGATTGGCTAAGAGATAAATAGTATTCCGCTTAGCTTATGCAGTAAAAGATTTTTTTTGAATTAAGAAAATTTTTAATAAGAAATAAAAACAAAATGAAAAATTTAAAAAAATTAGAGATTCAAAGTTACCACGTCTTATGTGCGGTGGCATTTGAAAGGCTTTTTAGCAGATTTTGTTGGATGTTGTTACTTCTTTTTATTATACTTTCCGGTACAATGCTTGCGCAGGAAAATGCGCCGGAGCGAATTCCGAAATATCCTGTCCCTTATGAATATCCAACGGTTGACGGCATCAATGAGGTACTGAACCGAGTTCGGCACTATTATGAATCTACATGCGATTTAAAAATTATCGATTCAAAAACCGGCAAGGAGATAACAGACTATACTAAACCAGATATGAATGCACGTGTCTCAAACGGATTTGCTGGTTCATGGGATTATACAAACGGCGTTGTTCTTTCAGCGTTTGCATATATAGATCATGTATTAGACGATCCGGCGTTCTTTGCAAATAATAAGAGGTTTTTTAATTTGGTTGTAAAGACCTTGCCTTATTTTAATAAGAATAAAGAGATATATGGAAAAGATGCGCGGGGCGGTTGGGGCAGAATCCCTGATTTTAAGGCGCTGGACGACTGCGGCTCTATCGGCGCGGCTATGATTAAAACCTATCTGAAGAATAAAAACAATGATTATTTGCCGTTGATAGATACGATTGCAGATTATATTTCCAACAAACAATTCCGTTTGGAAGACGGTACCCTGGCACGCCATCGCCCGCAGCACAAATCTGTTTGGGCAGATGACTTATATATGAGTGTACCATTCCTTGCCAACATGGGTGTGCTTACCGGAGACCATAAATATTTCGATGATGCCGTCAGGCAGATTCTGCAAATGGCTGAAAGACTCTATGTTCCTTCAGTAGGACTATTTGATCACGGCTGGAATGTAACATCCGGCGATTATGATCCACGCTTTTACTGGGGACGTGCAAATGGCTGGACCTTAATGTCTATGTCAGAATTACTTGGTGTATTGCCTGAGAATTATCAAGGTCGGGATAAAATATTACACTTATATCGGTCGATGATCCAGAGTCTAGCACATCTGCAGGACGGTACTGGTTTCTGGCATAATTTGCTTGACAGAAACGATACTTATCTTGAAACATCATGCACTGCCATGTTTACCTATTGTATTGCAAAAGGAATTAATGAAGGATGGATCAATCATGTGTACGGTCCGGTTGCTGTTATGGGCTGGAACGCAATAAAAACACGTGTTCTTGAAAATGGTACGGTGGATGGGACATGTGAAGGTACAACATTCGCCAGCGACAATACGTATTACTACTATAGAGGTACAAGCATTTATGCTACTCATGGCTATGGCCCCGTATTTTATGCCGGCGCTGAAATGATACGCTTACTCAATAACGATAAGATTGAGGTGCTGAAAACAAAGCCTAATTCTATAAACAGCGCGATGCATTTCCTATTGAAAAGTGAATGGCCGAAAAAATAATTAAAATATTTAGGCTTTACTCAACATGAAATTGACTTTCGATCATCATATTGCGCAATGGGTTGCACTCGAAGCCTTTTTTTGCACTAAGCTGAATGTAAGAATAAGGACGGGCGACGCACCGGCAGTAGCCCCGCCTGCTGCATGAAACACTCAATGATCCTCACCCGGATGCAGTAGTCGGATCTTTTATCTGTGCTAAAAAATAAGCCGTTGGCAGGTAGATTTCCTTGAGGATTTTGCAGAAAGATATCTGCGATGTAAAGGACCTAAGAAAATTGTTAAATACCTTCTTTAAGGTATAATTATAAAAAAAAGAAAGGAGCTTAAAATGAAGATGAAACACATTGTGGTAATACTTATGTTTTTCATGTTTTGTTCAACATCATGGTCTCAGCAACTTGCATTTCCGTCTGCTGAAGGGTATGGCAAATATACCACCGGCGGACGCGGGGGTGTGGTTTATGAAGTCACAACTCTAAACCCCTCTGGTACGGGAAGTTTTGGCGCTGCGATAAGTGCTTCAGGCCCAAGAACTGTTGTATTCAAAGTTGCAGGTACTATAAAGGGCAGTTTCAATATAACCAATGGCAATATTACTATTGCGGGACAAACAGCACCCGGCGATGGTATATGTATTAGAGGAAATCTTTCTACCAGTGCCGATAATATAATCATCCGATATATTCGTGTAAGATGGGATCCTTCAATGGGTGAGAGTGATGCAATAGGCGGCAGGTTTCAAAAAAATATTATCTTCGATCATGTTACTGCTAGTTGGAGCACTGACGAGACGATGTCCTTGTATCATAATGATAGCACAACCGTTCAATGGTGTCTTATCTCGGAAGCGTGCGAAAAATTTATAGATGGTGTACCCCAAGGGCATAGATTTGGAGGTATCTGGGGAAACAACTACGGTACCTGGCATCATAACCTGCTTGCAAATAACGATAGCCGTAATCCACGCTGGGCTTCAGGTGTTGGATATAACGATTACAGAAACAACGTACTTTATAACTGGGGTTATCAGGGTGCTTATGGGGGTGAAGCGGTGCAGCCAGGTGCGGAGGCTCAATTTTCATTCAGCACGATAAATATAATAGCAAATTATTATAAGTCGGGACCAGCAACAGGACCGCAGAGCCTGATCGTAAATCCTTCAGCGCGCTCAACCACTGACAAGGGCAGTTGGTTTGTATCCGATAATTACGTGAACGGTTATTCCGATGTTACTGCCGACAATTGGAAGGGAGTCACTGGCAGCAATTACATAAAAATGAGTGCTCCATGGAACGCTATGCCTATTAACCAGCAAACTGCTCAAGATGCATATGATACGGTTATAGCACATGCAGGCTGTTCATTCCCAAACCGCGATTCAGTAGATGCACGCATAATAAAAGATGCTCGTAATGGTACTTATACATATGGCAACAATGGTATTATCACTGATCCGTTAGATGTTGGTGGCTGGCCCATTTTAGCTACAGGGACACCGTATACAGACAGCGACCATGATGGTATGTCGGATGAATGGGAAAATAACAACGGATTAAATAAGGATGATCCTTCAGATAGAAATGGCATCGGCGAAGGAGGATATACAAATCTTGAAGTATTCCTGTTCAAATTAGATGGCGAAGGCGGAGCGGTTACAGGTGTAAGTTTATCACTTGCAGCAGATACTTTAGGCATTGCCAGTACTTTACAAATAAATACTAGAATTGAACCTTACGGTGCAATCAACCAAAAGGTAAGCTGGAGCTCAAGCGATACATCTATTGCCAAAGTAAGTTCAACAGGCCTTGTTACCGGTGTTGCCGAAGGCACAGCTACTATTACAGTTACCACTGACGATGGAGGATTTACTGCTCAAAGTACCGTAACGGTAGTTCATGTTACGGTGACAGGGGTTACGGTCAGCCCATCTACTGCTGCCATTGGTGTTGGTGATACAACCCAACTAACTGCTGTAGTACAACCGTCCAATGCAGAAAATAAGACTGTAAGCTGGAGTTCGAGCGATTCTTCTGTCGCTACGGTAAGCTCTTCAGGTTTGGTTACAGGTGTTAGCGAAGGCGCAGCGGTAGTTACCGTGGCTACGCAAGACGGAGGTTATGAGGCAACAGCAAATATTTCTGTGAGTGCATCCGGCAAGAAAAAATGTATGTTCATTGTTGGGGGCGATTCCTCGCCATCTTCTCTGTCAGCGGGAGATCAAGTACTAAATGATACACTGAAAACATGGGGATACGATGTTAGACCAGTAGCCAGCTCCGATTTGCAGACTTTATCTTCATCGGATTATGCTAACTATGATTTCGCAGTAGCTTCCGAATCCCCAAGTTCAGGTGATTTTGGTAAAGGTATTTTTCCATCCGTTCCTATTCCGTTGGTAATATTTGAAGGGTGGGCTGTAAAGCCAAGTGCAATGCATTGGCAGACAGACCAGGTTGTTAACAACTATAACTCAGAGCCGGTTAAAATTGTGGACCAAACAAATAGTCCACTGGCTGCGGGATTCTCCAATGGTTCTACTGTTGCATTATGTGATTCTGGATTAATCATTGGCTCTGTCCCTCAAATTCCTATCATACCGATTGCGAATATGACATCAATTGATTCAATGAGTGTTATTTATGGAATAGAAAAAGGTACCATAAATGCAGTTGGTGATACTATACAAAACAGAGTGGAAGTCATTGGTCTTCATGAATTATCCTATACTTCACTTACAAATGACGCATTTAAATTTATTAAAGCTGGAATTAATTGGGTTTCTTCATCAACATCTTTAGTAGATTCGACCTCAATTGTAACAAGTATTACTCGTACATCAGCAGTGTGCGGCAGTTATGTTAAAACCGGTGATGCAACAATAACCGAGCGGGGAGTAGTTTATAATACTACCAAAAATCCAACCATTTCAGATAATGCAGCTGCATCGTATAAGGTAACGCCTGCCTTAGAATATGAACCTAGCTACATAATAGGATTGAAGCCAAATACAAAATACTATGTGCGTGGTTATGCGACTAATATTAACGGTACAAGTTATGGTAATGAAATCACATTTACTACATCAGCCGGAAATGCCGAGGCATCATGGCCTTTGATTTCAGATTTTGCTGCTACAACTGTTGGAAACATTAACGTTTCTGATTTTGATACAAGTCATTGTCCTTCTAATGTATCATTCAATCAGGGTCCGTCCAATAACTTTTTATACGATGGAGACGGCTGGCTTAAAATTCCAACTCATTCTCAAATGACAGACGTATTTAATAGTAATTTTTATCTGCAGTTTTCAGTTTCTCCAGCATCGGGGCAGAATCTTAATGTAGATGGAATCTCATTCGGTGCGCTTGGATATAAAACCCATGCTGCAAAGTTAGCAGCTTATTATTCCTTAAATGGATTCGCTACGGATTCGAGTGCCTTAGGCCCTGTAATTGTAGCTGATAGTGTCCATTCAATGTTTGATGTGACAGTAGATAATCCCGTTTCATTGCTTTCGGCAAATGAAAGTATTACAACGCCTATGGGAAGAGAATGGGAAAGTTACTCACCTAATATAACTGTTTCAGATGGTCAAACATTAAAAGTACGGTTATACGTATGGGGCAAGAACGGAGGAACGGTAGGAATAAAGAATCCCGTAATCACCGGAACAACATCTCCCGTAACTTCCGTGGAAAATACTCAAGTTCCAAAATCATTTAATGTATCACAGAATTATCCCAATCCGTTTAATCCGACAACAGAAATACAGTATGCAATACCTCATGCTGCAAATGTATCAATTAAGATATATAACATGCTCGGGCAGGATGTTAAAACTCTTGTAAGCGGTGAGAAAGCAGCCGGTACTTATTCTGTTCAATGGAACGGCGATAATGATTTCGGCGCTAAAGTTTCAAGTGGTGCGTACATTTACAGGATAACTGCAGGAAACAATATAGTAACTAAAAAAATGATTATGATGAAATAGTAACGTATGACCACATGAAGAGATAAGTGGTTAAAAATAAATAATTACTTTAGAACAAATCATAATAAGGGAAACGATTAAAAATCGTTTCCCTTAAATAAAAGAAAAAAGTATGGTAGAATTAAGTAAACTGATCATCCTTTGACAAGTTGTTTCTTTCTATCAGTTAATTACTTAGCATACTCAAATTAATGTATCAAATGATACGGGCTAGCGATATTATTTATTGTTGGTCCACCTGAAGAATTTATAGTATAAAAGTAATAGGTGCAAATATTTAGTAATAATGGTGGTTGGTCATTACTTAAGAGTACCGCTGCCTCAAAAGATACCAAACATAATAGAATGCCGGATAATTGGGAACAAAAGTATGGCCTTAATCAAATAATCTTAATAATAGAAATATTGAAACTTCAGATGGATATACGATGTTGGGAAAATATATTAGTAGAATTAAATAAAAATATTGTGAGAAAGTAATATGAAAAAACTACTCATTTTTTGTCTGCCGATATTAGTTTTTATAGGAAAAGCAATTGCTCAAAATCAAGATATAAAACCGCGTGTTATTGTCTTGACTGATGCGGAGATTGATGACCAATGTTCCATGGTCCGGTTCCTTCTCTATGCCGATGTTTTCGATGTCGAGGGTATTATAACAACGAGTTCACAGTACCACTGGAATGGACACAAATGGGCAGGGGATCATTGGATAGATCCATATCTGGATGCCTATGCAAAAGTATATCCTAATCTGAAAAAAAACGATCCTGATTACCCCACTCCGTCATATTTGAAAGCACACTCATTCCTGGGCAATGTTGAAACAAAAGGTGAGATGGATTCCATCACCCCGGGATCACAACATATTGTAAAAGTACTTTTGGATGAATCAGATAATCGTCCGATTTGGATTCAGGCCTGGGGTGGTATGAATACGCTGGCCAGGGCTCTGAAAACCATTCAGGAAAAATTCCCGGATAAAATGGCTTACGTTGCAAAAAAGTTACGTTTCTTTTTTATCTGGGAACAAGATGACACCTATCAATCATATATTCGTCCCAACTGGGAAAAATATAATATCCTAACTATAATCTGTGATCAATTTTGGGCTATCGCTTACCAGTGGGATAAAATATTACCGGCAGATAAACAAAAGTACTTTAAAGCCGATTGGATGAAATCACATATTCTGGAAGATCATGGTCCGCTCTGTTCTCTATACCAAGCATATAAAGGAGGTAGTGATAAGGAGGGATTTAAGGAAGGGGAAGCTAAATCTGAAGGCGACTTTAGATCGGAAGGCGATTCTCCTTCATTCATTTACACCATTATTAATGGGTTGAGAGATGGCAACCTGGATCATCCTGACTGGGGGAGCTGGGGCGGCCGCTATACAAAAGTCAGGGCGAATACCTGGCTTGATCCTGTACCTGATTCAACCTACCAATATCCTGAGGGGAGATGGTATACAAACACCGCATGGGGACGACAATATATGAAACATGAATACCCTAAGAACAAGGATCTTATGGTGAAATATTTTAAGCCGTTAGCACGCTGGACAGATGCTTTACAAAACGATTTTGCTGCAAGAGCAGACTGGTGTATCAAACCTTATTCGGAATGTAACCACCCGCCGGTTGTTAAACTAAAGAACGATTTGAACATAAAAGCAAAACCAGGTAGTAAAATTCAACTTAGCGCAAATGGAACCTATGATCCGGATGGTAATGAACTAGATTATAAATGGTGGCAATATAAGGAAGCTGAAACATATAAAGGAAATATTGAAATCTCGAATGCCGATCAGCAGGATGCATCATTCGCTGTTCCGGAGGATGCCGATAAGGGAGAAACCATACATATTATTTGCGAAGTAATGGACGCAGGTACTCCGCAGCTTACAAGGTATAAGCGTATAGTAGTTGCCGTTGAGTAATGAAGCTGTGTGAAAATACAGAAAAACCGTTGAAACGGTTCATAAAAGTTTTATTTTTGCTTCATTTTCCAACAGTTAAAACTGTTGGTTAATGATATTCACACAAGCTCAGATTGTAACAGCAATAATGAACATAATGCAAACCCAAAATGAAATAACACGGCATGCAGCAGCCGTTGATGAGGCGCGGTATGGTATTTTATCCTACTGTAATACAAGGAAAAAATCTTGAATACTCTGAAGAATATTCTAATAATGGTGATTTTAGCATTCTGTTTCTCATCTATAATTGTGATGGCTCAGGACGATGCCCTGATTGCTTATTATAAACTTGACGACAATTTGAAAGATGAGATGGGGTTATCGAATGGATTTTTTGCTGACGGAAATATTGCAGATTCCGCGAATAAGTATATTGAAGGATATGATGGTTCACCAAATGGTGCAATATTGTTTGGTGGCAAAGTCAATGAATGGTATCGAGTTGATTTGGGAAATTTTTCACCTGTTCAGCTCGGAACGAGTGGTGAAATGACAATCACTTTCTGGGCTTATTGGAACGGCTCCACCGGAAGCTGGCAGGATATTATTAACAAAAGGGATACGTGGGCTTCAGACGGGATGGTGTGGGGGATTAACCAACACGCTGTTACTGGAAATAAATTATCTGTCCGGCAGCCGAAAAGCAATGCAGATAGTGATGTGAGTATTCCAGAAGGAGAATGGACCCCTGTCGCTATAGCCGTTGATGGTCACAATGCCTATTTCTACATCAATGGTGAATTAAAAGATACCAAACCATATACCTACGGCACAAAATATAACTCAGAAATTCATATGGGAACCTCACCCAACGGGGCTGTTGATGCTTATAATGGTGCTCTTGATGAAGTTCATTTTTATTCGCGGGTATTAACCGAGGCAGAAGTCAAAAATGTAATGTCTTCGGATAAACCAGTACCTGTTTTTAGTTATTTGCCGGACACTGTGTCAACTGCTGACACAGTTCACTTTGATGCTTCAGGCTCATTTAATTCGGGTGGAAACATCGAAAAATATTTATGGGACTTTGGGGATGGTGTATCCGATTCGGGTGCGGCGGTCAGTCATATTTACAAAGCAACGGGTAACTATACTGTTACACTTACTGTTACGGACAGTTTAGGTAATTCAATGCAGAGAAAAAAGAATATAACGGTTTATGCGGATAAACCAATTGCTGAATTTAATTTACAGCCTCTGTATCCAATGGCAGGACAATATATAAACTTTGATGCCTCCGCATCATGGGATGCTAATGGAAACATAACGAACTATCAATGGGATTTCGGCGATGGAACAACCGGTACCGGTATATTTGTGACTCATTCATTTACAAATGCCGGTACGTATTCCGTTACCCTTACAGTTACTGATAATGATGCAAAAACGAGTGATACCACTCAAGCCATTACAGTTTATACAGGCTCAGAAAAACCAAGAGTTATTGTAACAACCGATGGCGAAATTGATGATCAAAATTCTATGATTCGTTGCTTGCTTTATACAGACGAATGGAATGTTGAGGGAATAATATATTCAAGTTCTAAGTTTCATTGGGTAGGCCATAACTGGTCGGATACTAGCTGGATCCAGGATGATATAAATCTTTATTCACAGGTTTACGACAATCTAGTTAAGAATGATTCCAGCTACCCCACACCGGATTATCTTCTAAGCAAAGTCTTCGTTGGGAATATTGACAGTGTAGGCGAGATGACTAAAGAAACCCCGGGTTCAAACCATATAGTTGACGTACTTCTAGACTCTATACCAGGACTTGTCTGGCTGCAAGTATGGGGTGGTACAAACACTATTGCCCGCGCACTGAAGACAATTAAGGAAAAATATCCCAATAGAATGGAAGAAGTTTCTAAAAAAGCGATAATATATATCATTTTAGATCAGGACAATACCTATTACGATTATATCAAGCCCAATTGGCCGGCTATACAAGTTTTATATAGTCGTACCCAGTTTAGAGCAATTGGATATCAATGGTCCAACTTAGATCCTCAGCCATACCATTCTTATTTTGAGGATGCCTGGATGAAGGATAACATCACAGATAATCATGGCCCTTTATGTTCCCATCGTCCCAATATAGACTTTAATTCAGAAGGAGATACACCTTCCTTTCTTTATAACATCCCGGTTGGCTTACGTCAGATGGAGGATCCTTCACACGGCGGCTGGGGTGGTCGTTTTTATTTAAAAGACCAATCCTCTCAATGGTGGGAAGCTAAAGACGACAATGATGCGTACAAACCCATATATCGTTGGGCAAAAGGTATCCAGAATGATTTTGCTGCCAGGGCAAACTGGAGTGTTAACGATTATTACCATTCTAATCATAGACCTAAGGTAAACGTTGTGGGAGGACTGAATCGGGAAGTTGCTGCAGGCAGTAAAGTTATTTTGAATGCAAGCGGAACGACGGATCCTGATGGGAATGATTTGACCTATAAATGGTGGCAATACGCGGATGTGGGTAATGTAAACTCCCAAGTATCAATCAGTAACTCAACCTCCGAAGATAGTGCCAGTTTCATTGTACCAAACGAAGTCGGTAAAGAATTACATATAATTCTTACAATTACCGATAATGGTTCTCCGAATTTAGAAGCATATGCACGTATTATTTTTAAGATAGATGGAATGACATCGATTGAAGATCAATCATCATTAAAGCCCGAAAAATTTATGCTGAGTAACAACTATCCAAACCCGTTTAATCCGAGCACCAATATTAAATTCCAGATACCACAACAAGGACACGTTACTATTACAGTCTATAATTTACTTGGACAATGGGTGGCAACATTGATCGATAAGGATATGAATACCGGAACATATACAGTTTCATTTGAGGGCAGCGGGTTAGCCAGCGGTGTTTATATATACCAAATGAAATCGGCCGCTTATATAGAAAGCAAAAAATTTATTTTACTGAAATAAGGAAGTATTTCCTAAATGTAAATATCTAATAGAAGCTTTAAATAAATCATAAAGAAGAATAATGAAAAAGTACTTAGTTGTTATTTTTACAATACTAATAGTCTTGGGAAAATTTAGCAACCTTACTGCTTACCAAAAGTCCCGGGTAATTATATTAACGGATATCGGTGCCGACCCGGACGATTCGGAATCAATGGTTCGTTTACTTTTGTACTCAAATGAAATTGATATAGAAGGACTAATTGCTGTAACATCTTGTTGGCAAAAAACAATAGACCATCCTGAATATATTAAAAGTATAGTTCAGGCATACGGCAAAGGTCAGCCTAACCTTCTTAAGCATGAAGCCGGTTTTCCCAGCGGTGAATCCCTTTTAAAGAAAATAACGCACGGCATAACAAAATATGGAATGGATGGAGTGGGCGAAGGGAAAGATTCACCGGGTTCTGAATTAATTATAAAAGTACTTGAAGAAAAAGACGAACGCCCATTATGGATATGCGTTTGGGGAGGAGTTAATACTCTTGCTCAGGCATTATATGATATTAGAAAAACAAAAACAGATGCAGAAGCAAATAAGTTGATTGCAAAACTCAGGGTATATACTATATCCGACCAGGATGACAGCGGTGTATGGATTAGAAAAAATTTCCTAAATCTGTTCTATATTGTTAGTCCGGGTGATTATTACGGAAACGGCGGAGACGCAACATGGGCTGCTATAAATACTGTAGTAAATGGCATTAATAATGAAACGATCAGTAATCATTGGCTAGCGAAGAACATTCAACAGGGACATGGTCCTCTCGGCTCTGTGTACCCTGATGTTTCCTGGGGAATGGAAGGAGATACGCCATCGTGGTTGTCATTAATCCCAAACGGTTTAAATGATGCTGAACATCCAGAATTTGGGGGGTGGGGCGGTCGATATGAATTATATAAACCCGACTTTGATGAGCATAAGAAAGGGAGCTCTGGTTCGGGTGTTCCAAATGAACCTGAGATTCGAAAAATTTGGACCAATACCGCTGATAGTTACATGTCTTATATTCCTAGCGATTTTGGCAGAGCTGTAAAAGCGGATACAATTTCTTTTACAGACAACAAAGTGACTCTGTGGCGTTGGCGCGATGATTTTCAAAATGATTTTGCCGCCAGGATGAGCTGGTGCACAAAATCATATAAAGAAGCAAATCATCCGCCGGTTCCTGAATTATTGGTTCCTGAACATATAACGGTAAAATCAGGAGAGGGATTTGGTTTAGATGCTACTGCTACCGATCCTGACGGAGATAATATCAGTTACCTTTGGTTTAACTATCCGGAAGCAGGTACCTATAAAAAATTAATAAAAGTTGATGGTGCTGAGAACGGTCATAATGTCAACGTGACGGCTCCTGAAGTTGGTAAAAAAGAAACTGCTCAATTTATTTTGAGAGTTACAGATAAAGGGATACCTCCGTTATCAAGATATAAAAGAGTGTTCGTGACTATAATGCCAAAATAAGCGGCATAACTTTAAATAAAAAGGAAAGGATCTTAAATTGTAAGAACTGTCAATATAGAAAGAACAATTTATAAAAGCTTCTGCTTATAAGGTGAAAATAAGATTGGGAATTTCCGAGCCCAATCTTTCAATATTCAAAAGGAATAAAGAAAAGTCTTATGACAAAATTATTTATAAAAATATCGATTCTTGTTCTCGTTTTATTTTTAGCCACGGTTTCTCTTTCTGCTCAGATAAAAGTTACCTGCGTAGGAAACAGTATAACTGAAGGATGGAATGGCAACCCCACTTATGTACCGATACTTCAAAAATTGCTCGGTTCAAATTATATCGTTCAAAATTTCGGTAAAAGCGGTGCTACAGTCCTAAAAAAGGCGATGTACCCTACTGGAAACAAACTGCTTTTTCGGAAGCGCTTAAATCTAAAGCTGATATTATTACCATTATGCTTGGCACTAATGATACCAAACCGCAGAATTGGGACTCTTATGGTAGTGAATTTACATCGAATTTTAAGGCATTTATAGACACACTTAGTAACTCGAATAAAAATGCTAAAATATATCTGGTATTACCACCGCCCGTCTGGAAAAATGCTTATGGTATTAGAAATGAAATTATTCGATTAGAGATTCCTATCATTAAGGAAATTGCAAAGGGAAAAGGATTGAAAGTTATCGATTTAAATACTCCTTTTCTTCAAGAAAGTAATTACTTTGCTGATGGTGTCCATCCAAATGATTTAGGTGCAGATAGTATCGCAGGTTTGATTTCCCGAAGTATTGAACATAGTATCACGCCGGGTCTGGATTCGACTGGAAGTAAACTGCGTGTAGTTATTTCATCAGACTTTCCGCCTCTGGATGTCATCCCGGGAGGAGCGGGCTATGGCCCGGCTGATAAGCGCAGCGATCCTGATGATATTCAGTCAATGGTTCGCTTTCTGCTATATACAAATGACTTCGACGTTGAGGGACTGATAGCTTCATCAGGCACTTTTGCCGGTATAGCGAGGAGACAAAACATTCTGGACATATTAAACCTATACGATTCGGTATATGTGAACCTTAAGAAACATGATGCCCGGTATCCCACGCCTGATTATTTGCGTTCTGTTACCTGGCAAGGTAGAGATCACACCTGGGGCTCATCAAGCTTCGGTATGCCGGATAGGCCGGTCAACGAGATTATCGGCAAAGGAATGGATAACGAGGCCTCGAACGCGATCATTAAAATTGTGGACAAACCCGACCCCCGTCCGGTATGGTTTTTTTTCTGGGGCGGTTCGCGCGAGTTAGCGCAAGCTATCTGGAAAGTCCGGGCTATGTGCAGTGCAGCCGATCTGAATGCCTTTCTTGGCAAGATTCGCATTTACATGATCGGTAAGCAGGATGTTACAGCGCAGTGGCTGCTCGATAATTTCCCGAACTTGTTCGTGATTCTATCGGAGAAAAATTACGAAGGTATGTTTTGGAACGCTTCCGGATCCGATACAACACTTGCGAACCTGACATGGATTGACAAACACATTCGCAAAGGACACGGCCCATTAGGAGCTTTGTATCCGAAGAGCGGATACGATCCTGTGTACCCGGGACAGAAGGAAGGGGATTCGCCATCGTTTCTGTATCTGGTTAGCGAAGTGCGTGGACTGAACAATCCCGAAAAGCCGAATCAGCCAAGTTGGGGTGGACAATTTGTTCGTCCGGATTCTACTAAGAATTACTGGTTTGATGATCCGGCCGGCCCGGAGACCGTCTACCGCTGGCGTCCGCAAGTCCAAACGGATTTCGCACGCCGCGCAAACTGGATGCTGCATTGAGCATTAACATTGTGAAAGATAGATGAAATTTAAATATTAGGAATAACTGAAATATGAAAACTTTTTTTTCTGGAAACTGATTTTGTTTGTAATTTTTTCTCAAACTATCTTAAAGAAAATTATTACACAGCTGAATGCCTAAAAAAATGTTATGTGAAATTAAAGGTATATATATGAAAATTTTTATGGTAATATTCTTATTAATCTTATTGACTTTAGGAATTTGTAGGAATCTTTCCGCTACTGAAAAACCGAGAGTCATTGTATTAACGGATATTGAAAACGAACCCGATGATGCAATGTCAATGGTACGTTTTTTAGTTTATATTAACCAATTCGATGTGGAAGGTTTAGTAGCTACCACTTCGGTGCATCAGAAAAATAAAACTGCCGCATGGCGGATAAAAGAAATTGTCGAGGCATACAGAAAGGTTAGAAATAATCTATTAAAGCATGAACCTGGTTTCCCATTAGCAGATTACCTCCTTTCGGTTATTCGTAACGGCTTGCCGGAATACGGAATGAATGCCGTGGGAGAGGGGAAGGATTCACCGGCTTCTAAATTGATAATTAAAACAGTAGACGAAAAAAATCCGCGGCCGGTTTGGGTGCTGGTATGGGGCGGACCGAATGTTCTTGCGCAGGCGTTATGGGAAGTTAAAAAAAATCGTACCCCTGAACAACTTGCAAAATTTGTTTCCAAACTTCGTGTTTATACTATCTCTGACCAGGATGATAGCGGTCCATGGATCCGCAAAACATTTCCTAACCTTTTTTATATATGCAGTCCGGGATTTCATTCCGGGGATGGTTATCATTATTCTACTTGGGTTGGAATAAGCGGTGATAATTTTCATGGAAGGTTTACCGGCGCTGATTTTAGTATAGTTGATAATCCATGGCTTGATATAAATATCAGAAGCAAAGGGCCACTTGGAGCAAAGTATCCGCATATGAAATATTTGATGGAAGGCGATACCCCCACGTTTCTGTATTTAATTAACAACGGTCTTGGAAACCCGGAACATCCGGATTGGGGAAGCTGGGGAGGACGTTATGAGTTCTATACTCCACGGTATCATAAGTGGTTTTTAGAACCGGAAACCCGCCCGATTTGGAGTAATGCTGATGATGAAGTTATGGGGGATGATAGTAGCTGGCATAAAAGCAACAAAGCAACAATATGGCGCTGGCGTTCCGCTTACCAGAACGATTTTGCAGCAAGAATGGACTGGACAATTAAACCATATTCCGAGGCAAATCATCCTCCGGTACCCAAATTAAATATGCCCGATCGAATTACTGCTACAGCAGGAGATACCGTCAGGCTTAGCGCCGAAGGATCAAGCGATCCGGACGAAGATTCTCTTTCGTATTCTTGGTTTTACTATAAAGAAACTGGAACATTTGCTACCGGAAATGCAAGAACGGGGCAACCGTTAAAAATAGTAAACTCGAACAATGTGAATGCATGGTTTATTGTACCGGTAAAACGGTTACTTCGATACGGTACAATGCATATAATTCTTGCTGTAACTGATAATGGTAAACCAAATTTGACACGTTATAAACGGGTTATTGTTACTGCTAACCCCTGAAGTATCTACTATGAGTAAAAAGAATGTTCAATGGTCAGGTTTTATTTACTCGCAGGTAGTAGAAACTATAAATTAAATAAAGAATTTAACTTATAAACAAGGGAATTACAAAAAGGCAAAAAAATGAAAATATTTATTAGAATGCTATTCTTTAGCTTTGCCTTTTTATGCGGTATAACATCTTTGCATGCACGAAATAAAAACCTATTAAAAGTATCACCGAATGGACACTACCTTCAATACAAAGATGGAAAGCCATTTTTCTATATGGGAGATACGGCATGGGAACTATTTCATCGTTTAAACCGTGACGAGGCAAACCAATATCTTCAGGATCGGGCAAAAAAAGGATTTACGGTAATACAAGCGGTGGTTTTATCTGAGCTAGATGGTCTTACAGTCCCAAATGCTAACGGCGATTTGCCTTTGATAGATAAAGACCCGACACGTCCCAACGAGGCTTATTTTGATCACGTTGATTACATCGTGCAACAAGCCAATAAACTTGGCCTATTTATTGGTATGCTTCCCTGCTGGGGTAGGTATTGGAGAGACGGGGATGCAAAGATTTTCACACCGAAAAGTGCACGCATATATGGACGTTTTCTCGGAAAGCGTTATAAAAATAGTTCCATAATCTGGATCCTTGGCGGCGACTCAAATATTCGTTCAGCCGATGAAAGAGAAGTAATCGATGCCCTGGCTGAAGGATTGAGGGAAGGCGATGGTAGTACCCATTTAATTACTTTTCATCCCCGTGGGCCTGGTCAATCTTCCTTGCAGTTAAACGACGCATCCTGGTTAGATTTTAATATGTATCAATCTTCTCATGCCGCCCAAAATCATGATAATGGTTTATATGCTGCCCGGGATTGGGAATTGACCCCAACCCGACCAACATTGGATGGAGAACCACGTTACGAAGGCATACCAATTGGTTTTTACCTGAAAGGTCATAGCCCGTTTTTACGTTTCGATGATGATGATGTCCGGCAGGCCGCCTGGTGGTCTGTTATTTAAGGTGCGAGTGGGCATACTTATGGAAATAACAATATCTGGCAGATGTGGCAGCCCGGCCGCCAACCAGCAATTGATGCCAATATCCCATGGTATGAAGCCCTTGATCACCCTGGTACCAGACAAATGGGACTTATGCGGCATTTTATGGAAGCAAACGATTTTCAGAACCTTGTGCCTGATCAGAAAATAATTTTGGATGGCCCGATGGAAGATCCTTCAAAGATCAAAGCAGAGTTGTCCAAAGACAGTACACGAATCGTGGTTTATTCTTCACGAGGAGAAAGTTTCACACTTGACCAAGGGTTAATCGATGCGCCAATGCAGAAGCAATCCTGGTTTGATCCACGGTACGGAGCAACTTACGAGTTCCGTACGGAACAAAGTCAGGGATATCAAACATTCACACCACCGACATCCGGACGCGGACAAGATTGGGTGCTGGTTATTGAAGCAGTAAAAAATTAAGAGGAACTAAAAAAAAGCACTTTGCACCTGAAAGTATTTGATTAAAGTACCTGAAATATTTATAACGTAATACTTTAACCACTAGTAAAAATTAAAAAATAGGTCTAAGGTAAAATTACCATAATGAATATTAGAAAGTAATATTGGATTATTTAATAATTAATTGAAGGATTTTATAATGCGAAAATGTATTGTACTATTATTAATATTTATTATTTCCTTATGCTTATCAAATGATTCCTATGCCCAACAAAAAACAGATTCCGTCGAAAGATGGGGAATGCACGAAGTAACGCTAAACGGACCGAGCACCGGAAATCCGTTTGTCGGCATTGAACTTAGCGCTGTATTTACAAACGGCGAACAGACTTTTGAATCCGATGGATTTTATGACGGCAATGGAATATTTAAAATCCGGTTTATGCCGGATAAAGTCGGTGTTTGGAAATATAAAACAAAAAGCAACCGAAAAGAATTGAACGGTAAAGAAGGCAGCTTTATTTGCACGCCTGCTTCGCCTGGTAAACATGGACCAGTACAGGTTAGAGATCAATATCAGTTTGAATACCGGGATGGAACTCCCTATTTTCCATTCGGCACCACCATTTATGAATGGGTTTTCCAATCTGAAAATGTTAGGCAGCAAACCCTTGAAACACTGAAATCATCTCCATTCAACAAAGCGCGTTTTTTACTGGTTCCACCGTACAAAGACAAATATCTTTCAGGTCCGTTGAAACTGGATAAATTTCCATTTGAAGGAACATCCATAGATAATTTTGACGTTTCCCGTTTTAATATAGAGTATTTTCACCATTTCGAAAAATGCTTGAAACAGATAGAGGATCTCGGTATTCAAGCCGACGTGATTCTTTTCCGGCCTTACGACGGGCCAAAATGGGGTTTTGACAGAATGGATATAGCAACCAATGAACGATTTGTCCGTTATGTTGTTGCTAGGCTGGCTGCTTACCGGAACGTTTGGTGGAGCATGGCAAATGAAAATAGTTTCATGGATTATTTTACTACGGATGACTGGGACAAGCTTTTTCAGATTATCGCTCAAAAAGATCCATACCATCATATGTTGTCAATTCATAATGCTGATATACTTTACGATTACAACAAGCCCTGGGTAACGCATGTCAGCATTCAATATTACAACGCTGTACGTGCGTTTGGCGCTGCTGCTATGTTGCGGGATATTTACCGCAAACCGGTAATAAACGATGAGATAAATTACGAAGGAAATATTTCAAGCCGATGGGGTCAGTTGTCCGGAGAAGAAATGGTCTTCCGCTTTTGGCTTGCTATAATCGGCGGTACATATGCTACCCATGGGGAAGCATTCGTTGATACCTCAGGAATTAATTGGATTTCCGAGGGAGGAGTTTTGCATGGCGAAAGTCCATCGAGAATTGCTTTTTTGAAAAAAATTGTTGAGACCGGCCCTCAATCCGGGCTTGAACCGATCGATCACGCTTACACCAGGAACATTGCCGGTGAATACGGTAAATATTATTTATTCTACTTTGGAAAGGAACAGATCAAAAGCTGGGATTTCGTATTACCACAGAGGGGTCTTAAAGATGGAATGAAATTTAGGGTCGAACTAATTGATACGTGGGACATGACCATTTCAGCAGTTGATACAGTTTTTGAAATTGAAAAGTTGAATAGGTATAACTTCATTGATAAAAAAAAACGCTCGATAAAATTTCCGGGGAAACCGTATATGGCAATGAGGATTACATTAATTAATAAATAATTTTCCTCATATATGAGTTAGATTAGATACTCTCTGAAAAATTATGAGAACATTAAAATTAATAATATTTTTATTATTTACATTGGCGTCTGTTTTGTACGGGCAAACTGTAAGAGGTGAACCTGCCGGCATTCCCCGGGAACCTCAAATTTACCAAACAGAGCCCTGGGAAAATCCACTTGTAACCAGTATTAATCGCGACAAAGCCAGGGCAACCTCGTATTCTTACAAATCGGTTGAAGATGCTTTGACATATGACAGAAGCAAATCGCGGTTACTTATGCTGAACGGAGAATGGGACTTTAAATTTGCAAAAAAACCTGATGATGCGCCGGTCGATTTTTATAAATCAAGAGTCAAAGGTTGGGATAAAATTGAAGTCCCGTCCAATTGGGAGATAGATGGATATGACACACCCATCTATACAGGCTCCGGTTATCCCTTTCGTCCCGTCAATCCGCCCTTTGTACCGCAAGATTATAATCCCGTAGGTTCATACCAGCGCACATTTACAGCTCCGGATGATTGGAAGGGAATGAATATTACGCTTCATTTTGGCGGAGTAATCTCAGCATATAGAGTTTGGATAAACGGAAAATTTCTTGGTTACGCCGAAGACAGTCATCTTCCGTCGGAATTTAATGTTACTCCTTATTTACAAAAAGGCGAAAATATTCTTTCGGTTCAGGTGATTCGTTGGAGTACAGGTTCATATCTCGAAGACCAGGATCACTGGCATATGAGCGGCATCATTCGCGATGTTTTTTTAATGGCAGAACCCAAAGTTCGGTTAGCTAACTTTTTTGTTCAAACCAAATTGGATAAGGACTATAAAGACGCACTTCTGGAAATTCGTCCCCGGTTTGATAATTACAGCGGGAAGGCAGTTAAAGGTATTTTTCTTAAAGCTCAGTTGTATGATGCGAATAAAAAAGCCGTCTTATCTTCACCATTGGAAATAAAAGCAGAAAAGCAAATCAATGAAGTTTATCCGCGTTTGGATAATGTAAAGTTTGGATTGCTGGAAGCAAAAATTAAAAATCCTCATAAATGGTCTGCCGAAGTACCTTATCTTTATACATTGGTTTTTTCCGTTGAAGATTCTCCCGGCAACTTACTTGAAGCCAAAAGCTGCAAAATCGGTTTCAGGAAGATTGAGTTTGACAAAGTAACAAGAAAGCTGCTAATCAATGGAAAGCAAACCTATCTTTACGGTATAAACCATCAGGATCACGATCCGGTTAAAGGTCAGGCAGTAAGCCGCGAAGATATTTTGAAGGATGTCACTACAATTAAAAAATTCAATTTTAATTGCATACGTACCAGTCATTTTCCCGACGATCCGTACTTTTACGATTTGTGCGATGAAATGGGAATTCTTGTAATTGACGAAGCCAATCTCGAGACTCACGGATTGGGCGGCAAATTAAGCAACGATCCGGAGTGGACACATGCTTTTTTGGAAAGAGCAACAAGGATGGCTGAACGGGACAAAAATCATCCTTGTATATTTATGTGGAGTTTGGGAAATGAATCCGGAAGCGGGCCTAACCATGCTGCAATTGCAGGATGGCTTCACGATTTTGATATTACACGTCCCGTACATTACGAAGCTGCACAAGGAAGCCCCGGAGTTGAAGGCTACAAACATGTAAAGTATCCGCCCAATCCAGGTCACTTACAAAATCCAGTCGATCAATATTATGTTGATGTAATCAGCCGTTTCTATCCTACATTATCTTTTATTGATGAATTGGTGAACCAACCGGGCGATGATCGTCCTATATTCTTTTCCGAATATTCACATTCCATGGGAAATTCAACAGGCAATTTAAAAGAACTATGGGATTCATTCCGGTCACATCGACGGGTTATCGGCGGATGTATCTGGGATTTTAAAGAGCAGGGACTGCTTAAAACGGACAGCACCGGAAAAAAATTCTATGCTTACGGTGGTGATTTCGGAAACAAACTCAACGACGGTGATTTTTGTATCAATGGAGTTGCTGCTCCTGATGGTCGTCCGAAATCAGCTATATATGAGTGCAAGCATGTTTCTCAACCAATCGTTTGTGAGTTGGTAAGTAAAGATCCGGCTGTTCTGAGAATTCAAAACAGGGAAGCAGTTCTGAATGCAGATTCATACCAGGCTAAGTTGACCTTTCTGAGAAACGGAAAAGAAGTGAAGAGTTTGCAATTATCTGATTTTAATATCGTTCCGGGTGATTTGGCAATGTTTGATATGAGTTCTTATTTGCCTGAAATGAGCGACAGCGCTGAGTACATATGTAATATAGCTTTTTGTTTAAAAGAGAATAAGCTTTGGGCTGAAAAAGGATATAAAATTGCGTCCAATCAATTCAGTTTAACACTTCCTGTTAAATTGATCGGGAAATTTAGAACGGGTTCATCCAAAAAAGTTGAATTGGACGAAGAAGAAAATGACTGGAAAATTGCCGGTAAAAAATTTGAAATAAGATTCGATAAAGTTAACGGTGCACTCGCAGGTTACATGTCCAATGGGGATACAATAATAAATCAACCCTTATTACCTCATTTTACCCGTCCCATAACTGATAATGATAAAGGATGGAAACCCTATCGAAAGCTAAAATCCTGGTATAATGCAACTCCTCATTTGCTTTCCATGAACTGTAAAAAAATTAACGATAGTACAGTCTCGATTCATAGTGATTATTCTATTATAGAAGGAAAAGCCGATGTCAAACTTTCTTACCTAGTGAATGCTGACGGTGCAGTAAAAGTAAGTTATCGTCTAATAATAAAAGATTCTCTCCCCAATATTCCCAAAGTGGGTATGACCTGCGGCATCAACAACGGGTTCAGAAATATTCAGTGGTATGGGAAAGGATCCTGGGAAAATTATGTAGATAAATGTTCCGGTGCTGATGTAGGTATCTATAAACTGCCCATCGAAAAATTTATGGAACCCTATGTGAATCCTCAGGAAAACGGCAACCAAACAGGCGTCCGCTGGATGTATTTATCAAATAATAAAGAGGGCGTTCTTGTTGTTGCCGACAGCTTTCTGAGCATGAGCACATGGCCATATACTGAAAAAATGATTAATAAAGCCAAACATACCAATGAGTTGAAAGAAGCGGGGTTTTTAACATTGAATATTGATCTGAAACAGATGGGAGTGGGTGGGAATACTTCATGGAACGATTTTGCAGCGCCGTTTGAAAAGTACCAGATACCTGCCCGCGACTATCAGTATTCATTTTGGATAAAGCCAATAAACAGCGATGATTTTGAGAATAGTTTCGGAAACAATAGATTGAACGACAGTAGTAAGTATCAAAATGGTCAATCGGCAACGACAAAAAAAGAGGTACAGGAATGGTGCAAATTGAAATACGGTATGTTTGTTCATTTCAGTTTGTCGACGTTTGATGGAACTGAACAGTCTTCCGGCAATAGTACTCCGGTTTCAATTTACAATCCAACCAACCTGGATGTTGACCAATGGATTCGGGTGGCTAAAGATGCCGAAATGAAATATGCGATACTCACCGCAAAGCATTCTTCAGGTTTCTGTTTATGGAACAGTAAAGTTAAATGGAAAGGGAAGGAGTATGATTATGATGTCGCTGCCACCCCTGTTAAAACCGATGTTATTTCCGAATTTATTGCTGCATGTAAAAAATATGGCATTAAGCCGGGAATTTACTATTGTATCATGGACACCCACAACAGCGATACGAATATAGTATGGACTCCCCATCTACCCTATGTTTCTAAAGAATATTTCCAACTGGTGAAGGATCAATTGACAGAACTCCATACAAAGTATTCGGGAATAGCCATCCAGTGGCTCGATATTCCGAGACACCTGACATCTGAGCAAAGAGATACACTTTATAATCTGGTCAAGAAGATTAATCCGGATTGTGTGGTTATGTTCAACTATGGGCAGGAGAGTCGTGATATTCCGGGAGATTATACAATCAAAGACGCTCTTAAAGTATCCTGGCCAACGGACATATTAAATTCTGAGAAAACTCCCATTAAGCTTCCTTTCCGGAACCAACAGATATTTGAGGGAAAAAAGTACGAGCTTGGGTATGAACATTGTGTTTCAATAGCTGATAAATGGTTCTGGTCTGAGAAAGCAAAACCAAAATCACTCAAAGAATTAATTGCAATATGGAAACAGGTCCGTGAATTAAATGGAAATCTTCTTTTGAATGTACCGCCGGACAAAACAGGAAGAATACCACAAGGTTTTATAGACCAATTAATGGAATTAAAAAAACAAATAGAGAAGTAACTTGAAAATATCCGGAGGTATACATCATACGTATTTATATAGAATCAAATAATAAAGAGAACAATAAACACCGGTTATGAAGAGAGAGTATTTATGAAAAAAATAATTCCACTAATACTTTCATTAATTGTCCTGACAATTAATATAAGATCTCAGCAAAATGCTCTCGTAAATACTTCCGAAAGCCCTTATGCTAAACTTATTCCAGTCAACGTAAATGCAGTTCGATGGACCGGCGGCTTTTGGGGAAGGTGGTTTGATGTTAGCAAAGATACCATGGCAATGAATATGCTGCACGTGTATGAAAACGACACTTTATGTCATGGATATTGTAACTTCGAGATAGCGGCAGGTCTTAAAAAAGGAAATTATGAAGGAGCTGTTTTTCACGATGGTGATTTTTACAAAGCAATGGAAGGCGTAATTTCTGTTTACGCTCTTACAAAGGACAAACGCTTGTATAATGCACTGGAACGAGTTATAAAAGTCATTGCAAAAGCGCAAAGAAAAGACGGTTATATAGGTACAAAAACCGCTATCAAGCAGAGTAATAATCCCGGGTCGGTTAAGGAATTTGAAGATCAAATGAATTTCGAGGAATATAATCTGGGACACCTCATGACAGCTGCCTGTCTGCACTACCGTGTTACCGGGCAAACAAACTTTCTCGATATTGCTAAAAAAGCAGCTGACTTTCTTATAGCATATTATAAAAACGTAACTGCTGAAAATGCACGTACTGCCATTTGTCCTTCACATTATATGGGGCTTGTTGAAATGTACCGGACAACAGATAATAAGAAATACCTGGAGTTAGTAGAAAGAATGATTAATTTAAGAAAGTATGCTAAAAACGGTACGGACCAAAATCAGGATCGGATACCATTTCGTTTACAAAGAGAAGCAGTTGGACATGCAGTACGCGCTAACTATCTATATGCCGGGGTTACCGACCTCTATATGGAAACAGGGGAAGACTCGCTGATGATGGCTCTTAAAAGTATCTGGCATGATATGGTTACTAAAAAACTTTATATAACAGGAGGCTGTGGAGCGTTATACGACGGTGTTTCGCCAAACGGGACTTCCTATAATCCAAAGGAAATTCAACAAGTGCATCAAACTTACGGAATGGCGTATCAGCTTCCAAATATCACAGCATACAACGAAACTTGCGCCGAAGTTGGAAATATACTTTGGAATTACCGGATGCTTCTTGCCACAGATAATTCCAAGTATTCAGATATTCTAGAGTTGACACTGTACAATAGTGCTCTTTCAGGGACAAGCTTAGACGGCACCAAATTTAGATATACAAATCCCCTGCGTGTAGATCATACTTTACCTTACAAATTGCGCTGGGAAGGGCCACGTTTGCCGTACATTGCTTTGTCAAATTGTTGTCCGCCCAATATAATTCGGACCATAACAGAATCTAATAATTATGCTTATGTATTGACTAAAACAGGAATTGCTGTCAATCTGTATGGAAGCAATACCTTAAATACAAATCTGCCGGATGGTTCAAAATTAATTTTGAGGCAGGAAACCGATTATCCCTGGAATGACACAATCAAAATAATTCTTGACGAAGTACCGAACAATCCTTTCGATATAAGTTTGCGCATTCCCGGATGGGCGGATCAGGAAAACCTTATTAAAATTAATAATCAAATTCTTAATATTGATACAAAACCCGATAGATATGCAGTAATAAACAGAGAATGGAAAAAAGGTGATGTGATTGAATTGATATTGCCGATGGAAATAAAATTAATGGCTGCTAATAGGCTTGTTGAGTCGGATCGCAACCAGGTTGCTGTAAAAAGAGGACCCATTGTTTATTGTTTGGAATCGGTTGATATGAAAGGAAAGAATATCTTTAATGTAATTCTTCCAGTGGATATAAAACTAAGACTTGTGAAAGCTGAAATAGACAGTGTAAAAATGATCGTACTGGAAGGAAGGGCTTTTCTTAAAAGTAAAACAGAACATTCATCGGATTTATATTACACTTTAAATGCACAATCAAAGTTGGAAAATATATCCGTACACCTTATACCTTATTTTGCATGGGGTAACAGAGGAACTTCCGAGATGTCTGTATGGATACCTATGAGCCTTAAACCCTAAGAGTGATACTATGAAAGAATCATTGTTTCATGAACTTTAAAAATAGCATTTTACATATAGATAAAAGGTCGTTAATTCAATAAGCAAAATAAAACTTGAGAAACTTCTATGAACAAATCTGTTACTGAAAAATTGGATGAAGATATTGCCCAACAAACAAACGAGGATGTAATTACCAGGCAGCAATGGAAATGGTCTGTGCTTGCGGGTATGGCGTCTTATCTTGATGCCGGTTCAATCGTCGCTCTTGGTGCGGGACTAGCGCTGTTCCAATCTTATTTAAATCTCAGCAATTTTGCAGTAGGAGCGCTTGCTGCAATTGGTCCCAATGCGATCGGCTGCGCACTTGGTTCATTTATCGGCGGGCGGCTGGGTGATAAACTGGGACGAAAGCGAATTTACCAGTATGACCTTCTTGTTTATGCTGCAGGTATTCTCTGTATTGCACTGGCGGTAAATCCGGCAATGTTGTTTATAGGTACTTTTGTTGTTGGAGTTGCAGTGGGTGTAGATGTCCCTACATCGCTTGCATTAGTTGGTGAGATAGCACCTGCAAAAGCACGCGGTAAACTGCTTGGACTTACACAGGTTGCATGGGCTCTCGGACCGGTAATCGTTCTTTGGATGGCAGCCGCACTTGCATCATTAGATATACTTGGTATCCGGATTGTTTTCTTACATTTATTTGTAGCTGCAATTGTAACATGGGCATTGCGGAGAGGACTTACCGAATCAGCTCGCTGGAAAGCTGCTTCCCAATTAAGCCGTACTAAGATAAATAAGCTTTTCAGAGGTGTGAATTTAAAAGCGCTTATATGGACGGCAATAATTTATCTGTTCTGGAATCTTGCTGCCGGTACTGCAGGTATCTTTAATCCTTATATTATTAAATCACTCGGCGCAGGCAGCCAAGCTGCTAGTGTGGCGATCACCAGCATAGCTTTTCTGGTTATGATAGTGGTTACTATTACGATTTTCATGCGCTTTTCTGATCGCAATTACAAGACACGTAAAATCCTTTGGGGTACCGGTGCTGTAATGCAGATATGTGCCTACGCTCTATTTCTAGTATTACCTTTCAATATCCCGGTGATTATTGCAAATATAGTGTTGTTCGCCGTAGGTGCATCGCTTGCCGGAGAGGCATTCTATAAAGTGTTCAGCCAGGAGCTGTTCCCAACTTTGCTGCGTGGTACCGCCCAAGGTGTAACGTTTGGAGTTGCACGGACTGTACTTGGTATCTGGAGCTTCTTCGTACCTATACTTGCTAAAGCAGGTATTGGTCCTGTTGCTGCTTTGCTGGTAGTTTTTCTCATTATCAGCGGCGGTGTTGGATTCTTTTTTATGCCAGATACATCTGGCAAAACACTCGAACAAATTGAAATGGAACGAGGATTATGAGTTCAAAAACAACTTTTGTACAAAAAGCTACATGGATTTGGTATCCGGGTGATTACGATATTTGGCTTGCCAATGAAATGCAAAATCGCCGTACCGAACGTGGAACATTTTTCCCTCCTTTTTGGAAAACCGACAGCCATTATAATCTTGTAGAGTTCTCAAAGAAAATTGAATTGTCGGAACCTGAAAATGTTGAAATAGCAGTTGAAGGAAAATATAATGTAAAACTTGACGGTAAAATGCTCACAGGTGCGCCTACAAATTTTGTGATTGGTGCGGGTAAACATTCTCTGAATATAAAAGTATTCAATCAAAAATATGTCCCTTCAATCTTTGTAAAAGGAAAAATAATTGTTTCGGATAGCAGTTGGAACGTTACTTGTGAAGATAAGGAATGGATTGATGAATCCGGCAAAGCATCGGATGTATCTGCAACTATCTATTTGAAAGCGGCAAGCTGGAATTTTAATAATGTCAAAGACCGTCCTTCGGAATTTAAACTTGCAACAGTACCAAAACCAGCAGTGAGCATCGAACGAGGTGAGCATTCATTGTTAGTTGATTTTGGGAATGAAACTTTTGGATATTTAATATTCATTGGATTAAAAGGAAGCGGAAGTGTTAATGTTGATTATGGTGAATCCAAAGAAGAAGCACTTTCCTCTGAATATTGTGAGACTTTGGACAAACTGCACTTCAGTGAATCAGGTAAAATCAACTACACAATTCCGAATTCAAAAGCATTTCGATACGTGAATATTATTTATGATAATGAAATAAGTATCGATTCCGTTTCTATGCTTTATGAGTTTATGCCGGAAAAAGTCCGGGGATTGTTTCGCTGTTCCGATGAACAGATCAATAAAATATGGGAAGTTGCAAAATATACTTTTCAGCTAAACACGCGCGAATTTTTCATCGACGGTATAAAACGTGATAGATGGATTTGGTCGGGCGATGCTTACCAAAGCTATCTTATGAATTATTATATATTCTTCGATAGCCCTGAAGTCAGCAGAACTCTTGCGGCACTTAGAGGTAAAGACCCGGTTACCAGTCATATTAACACAATCATGGATTACACTTTTTACTGGTTCCTTGGTATTTATGATTATTACATGTATACAGGCGATAAAAGTTTTATCCGAGCTTTTTATCCCCGCATGGTGAGCCTGATGAATTATTGTCTTGGCCGGCGCAACTCAGACGGTATGATGGAAGGGCTGAGCGGCGACTGGGTATATGTAGATTGGGCTCCGATGGACAAAAAATGTGAATTAAGTTTTGAACAGCTGTTGTTCTGCCGATCGCTTGAAACAATGTCAATTTGTTCAGAAATAATAAACGATACGAAAGGAATGGGAAAGTACAAACAAATTGCTGCCGGTCTTCGTGCAAAACTAATCCCGTATTTTTGGAATGATCAGAAAGGCTGCTTTATTAACAACAGAATAAACGGAATTCAATCTGAAAATATTACAAGATATACAAACATGTTTGCTGTATTTTCCGGTTATATTGATAGTACAAAAATGTTGTTAGTAAAGAATAATGTTCTGCTTAATGATAAAGTACAGAAAATTACGACCCCTTATATGCGCTTTTACGAACTCGAAGCGCTGTGTGCTTTAGGCGAACAAAAATTAGTTATTAAAGAAATCAAAGACTATTGGGGTGGAATGCTTAAAGCCGGTGCGACAACATTCTGGGAAAAGTATGATCCAAACGAAAGCGGCACTCAGCAGTATGCAATGTACGGTCGACCATTTGGAAAGAGTCTCTGTCATGCCTGGGGCGCCAGTCCGATTTATTTGCTTGGGAAGTATTACCTTGGTGTTAAACCGTTAACTCCCGGTTATGAAACTTACCTGATTGAACCGGTACTAGGCGGATTAGAATGGATGGAAGGGAAAGTTCCAATGCCTCATGGCGATATTTCCATCAAGTGCAGTAAGTCGCTTATTAAGGTAAAAGCAGATTCGGGAAAAGGTCTGTTAAGATTTAAGAGCAGTACGCAACCGGTTTGCAAAGAAGGTTCTATTATTTCGATTGGAGATCAGACTTATGAAATGACAATTGAGAAAGGAATTGAATATTCCTTAAAATATAAATCTGTAGATTAAGAGAGATTCATAGTAATTCTTTATATTTCTCATTATTAAAAAAATTTTAACAAATAAAATAAATTGATTATGAAAAATAAACTTGCATTGTTCCTTATTATTTTGTTCTTTTTTTGTGTTAATATTTACAGCCAGCAAAGAGATTCAATTGCTCATTATATATCTGTGATAAAATCTCACGTGTATACTGATTTTAAAAATATGTATAGAAGATCCGGTGGTGCCTTAGTGTATCCTTTTCTTACACCCGGCAGTATTCAATATGATAATGTCTTATGGGATTGGGATTCGTGGTTAAGCAATGTTGCCCTGGTACAAATATTAGCCGATGTAGGTTCGGAAAAGGATAAACAGGAAGCTTTGCCATACGAACAAGGATGTGTGCTTAACTTTCTACCCTATGGTAATTGGGACGGCTATATTCCGATAGTCATTTGGGAAGATACAGATCCACATAAAATACGTCCTAAAAACATATACGTTGTTAATATGCATAAACCAGTACTAGCACAGCATGCCGCTTTTATTACACGCTTAAATAATGGTAATGCAGAATGGCTGCGTGAATATTTTTTTAATCTTCAGGCATTTGTGAACAACTATAAGGCCCACCATAGAAATAAAGCAACAGGGCTTTATTACTGGCAGACAGATGTGGCGATAGGAGTTGATAACGATCCTTGTACATTTTTCAGACCGGCAAAAAGTTCCGGATCGATATACTTAAACTCTCTTATGTATAAAGAATTGCTTGCAATGGTGTACCTTTCAGATCAATTAAACCTTCCGGCTATTGGCAAAGAGTATGCTGCAGATGCAGACGAATTGAAAGCAGCAATCCAAAAAAATTGCTGGGACGAACGGGATGGTTTTTTTTACAGCGTCGATCTTAATTTGCGTCCGGTGACAAATGAACCTGATAGTTCATTGGGAAAAGTATTTATTATACATGCCGGATATCCGCGTGATTACGACTGCTTGATTCAAAGGATCGAAGTCTGGTCAGGATTTATGGCAATGTGGGCTGGCATTGCCACTCCAACACAAGCTGAAAGAATAGTAAAAGAACATTATCTAAACCCAAAGACATTTAATTCACCCTCAGGTGTTCGGACGCTTTCCAAAATGGAAAAAATGTACAGCCTGCGTGCGAGTGCAAATCCTTCGAATTGGAGGGGTCCGATTTGGGGAATATCCAATTATATAGTTTTTGAAGGTTTGATACAATATGGATATGACAAAGAAGCCAAAGAACTGGCTGAAAAAACAATTAAACTATTCGGGAAAGATTTTGAAAAAAACGGTGCTTTACATGAATATTACGAACCAGAAACCGGTGAACCGATTTTAAATAAAGGATTTCAAAACTGGAATTATCTTGTTCTGAATATGGCAGCGTGGTATGAAGGGAAAGAAATGATTAGAGAATTTTAATTTTTGTCTCAAATCCGTAATACCCTTAGATACATTACCTCGAAGGATCAAAAAGAATTTATGAACAGCTTAAACCGGTTTATTTTGCTGTTACAGAAGAAGCTACTTTAGAAAATCTTACCCAGCTTGAGGACAGATGGTCAAACAAATATTCATTGGCTCTAAAATCATGGAGACAGAACTGGGATAATCTTGCTACTTTTTTCAAATACCCCCAGGAGATAAGGACCGTTATTTACACAACCAATGCAGTAGAATCTGCTCATCGTCAGTTTAGAAAAGTTACCAAAGCACGCTCACTTTTTCCTAATGATGATGCTCTGAAGAAAATGCTTTATTTAGCTTATAGAGATTTATCAAAAAAATGGACTATGCCGATAAGAAATTGGGGAATTGTTCTTTCAAATTTTTCCATTATTTTTGAGAAAAGATTGGAGCCTTTTCTTTAATGAAAAAAATCATTTACACAAATTATTTTACAGACTCTACTTATAATAAAAGCTGCCGGTTTTTACCAGCAGCTTTATTTGTTTTATGCTGCTGCATTTATTTTATACGATATAATCCAATCAATTATATTTTCCGGTTGTGCTGCGGATAATTGGATGAACATTTCTTCCAGCTCCTGTCTTTTTATCTTGAGCAGCTTGTAATCCATTTTTGATATTTCGGTCTGGCTGGTGGTGCCGAATATTTCTTCTATTATTACTGCTTTGATCTGCTTGTCTGCTTTTGATTCTTGTGTATCCTAAGCCATTTTTGTCAAATATCCCGGATATATTTTCCATTTCAATCTGCTGCCTTAATTTTCTTTCAAAGTAATCTGAATCATTTCCGGGTGTGAGGTTACAGCTGAAGGTCTCTCCTGATACTTCTCCAATCGGCAAGCCTAAGATGAAGTTTATTACAGGTTTGAAACTTTTATAATTGGGGAATTCAAATCTTTTTCCGTTTATTGTATCACTTCTGTCTTTTAATACATATCCTACATTTTTCTGAACCGGTCTTCCTTCTTTATCAAGAGTCAGCATACCATTCCATTATTTTCCGGTCATATCTTTTATTCAGAATGATATCAATAATATCATCATCACTGAGGCCCAAAATAATTTGGACCTCAGGAAGTGTGTGAGCAGATAAAATTCTGATTGCTTCATCTAAATTATACTGCATATCTCTCCTTAATTATATATCGGGAGTTCTTCTGTTTGTGAGATATCGAAGACAGTTTTATAAAAGAAATAAACATCTTCATTTTCTTCATTCTCTTCTTTACTCTTCTTTCCTGAAGGAACAGCAATCAAAAATCCGTGTGAACCTTTCTTTACCTGTCTCTGGAATTTCTGCCATTGTTTATATCCTGCCACTACAGATATTGAGATACTATCTACATTCTGGAAATAGATTAAACATTGGTTTCTGGGGGTAAGCATGTGACCTTCAGGATTTATTATCCCCAATTTAGAGGAGAGCTCCTCCCGCTTTTCCGCGGGAAGATTTGCAAGCCGTTTAATAATGTTTCTTAGTTTTGCTTTTTTATCATCAGACATGATTAACCTCTCTTTTTATTACTTTGAGTAAGATTTTATTTTGAGTATAGATTATCTTGAAGTCAGTCCCGATTTTGAAACCGTACTCTTCAAGCTTCTTATTTTTAATTTTAATTTGCGGTACCCTAGTATAATCCCTCTTTTTAGGGTGACTAGATTCATAAACTTTCATTTATCTTCTTCTCCTCTCTAACTTTAGAACTTAAATGACGGGCTGGATGTTTTGTATTTGATTCATAAAGCTGCAGGTTAGAAGTTTTACAAAGCTGCCGGAAATTTTTGAAATAGAGTTTTGATTTAGGTAAGATTACATATTGATAAAATGAAATAAATACTAAATAGAGAAGCTTTTCTTTATGAATTACTTCTTTATAATAGAAATCATAACCATCCTTAAGACCTTTTACCTTTAGAGATTCTGTGAATTTCATAAGGCTGGGTCTGGATTTGAAAATCACCACAAAATGGGAAGGATACCGGGAAAAGGGGCTTAAGGATTTCACACCAAAATGAGATGCCCCACAGCGCAGAGCTGCAGAACCTATAGCCTTATAACTAAATAAGTTCAAATTGATCATTATTATTCCTTTTATTTTTTTTACAAGTCTGTGAATTGAAAAATTGATTAGCTTCATGGAAATAATTAAACCGGTATGAGATTAATTCCCCGTTAGCCTTAAAATTATTAACATAGTAAACCAGCTTGGAAGGATATATTACAACAATAAGCCGCCATAAACCTTTTGAATTACGTGTCATTTTAATCACTCTTTTGTTAGTCATTTTTACCATCCTATTTTTTGATAGTTATTAAGCCAATACCTGACAGCAGCTTTAGTGTAATTTGTACGGATACCCCTGAGATATTCTAAGATATCAGCTGCAGCGTAATAGAAGCCTTTATTGACAAGACGATGATGTATAGCCATTAGTACAGGCTTGAGATATGATTTATACATAGTGATAATCTCCAATAAAATTGAAAGAAAAGAGACATAAAGTGATTACACTCTGCCCCCAAAAAAATTTTTTGCCCCTTAAGAAAAGAATTTCTTTGTTTCAGATTAACTGACGGAAAGGCAAGGCGAAAAAAACTGCCGGAACAAAAGTCAAAAGCGAAGCGAAATAAAAAGATTCTGGTAGTTTTTTTTTGTCCTTGCCCCGGTTAAGTAAGAATGACCAGGATTGTTAACTGAGAAGGGAAAGTAAAGACGCCGAACAGCAACTTAATACAGGGGGCAAAAAATATTTTTAATTTATAATAAGAAGCGATTAGCTCAATCAATATTGGAATTGAGGGGATAAGAAGAAAAGGCAAGAGTTCAAAAAATATACTTCGATAGAACTGCAGAGGAGAAAAGGGTAAGGCGGGATTTTTCCTTTCCGCCCTTTACCATTAAGAAATAAAATAAAATAAGGGCGGAAAGATTTAAAAGCCCGCCGGAAGTTCCAGTTGATTATAAAAAGATAAGATAAAAAAAAGCTTTGCATAATCAATAATTAAAGGATTAGGAAGGATTAAGCAAAGTTTTTTTGTCAATGCCAATGTTTTGATTTATAGGGAAGAATAAAAAAATTATTTGTGCCCGATTTACTGATAAGGATAGTAATTTGCTCCAATATGGGGCACAATTAATTTTTGATAGGAATTTGTGGAGTGATTGATAATATGATATAACATGCTTTTACTGATCAGGCCCACGGAGGAGCGGCAAAGTTAAGTTTTATGATCATAAATGGATAGAATGAACATAGAGGGTGATAATTATAAATATTATAAAGATAGAACCACTCAGGGAGTAGTAATTTACGCAGCGAAGGCACATCTTTTTGATTTAGCTGGCATATCTTTTTGTCGTACCCGTTGTTGTGCGGAGTTGTTAAATTATTCCAGTAACAATGGAGCGAAACTAAAGGGACAATTCAAAAAGTATGACAGCTATTAAAAAGTGTGCCAGAGCGTCAATGTAATGTTGAATCAATAAAAAGATTAAAAAACGATTTAATGAGAATTCTCAAGTTCTGTTGAATGATGATAATTTGTTAGAATGTTGTATGATGAGTAATGATTATAAATTGACAGAATGTTACAGGGAATGTAATTCACGCAGCGAAGGCACATCTTTTTGATTCAGCTGGTGCATATCTTTTTGTCGTACCCGTTGTTGAGCGGAGTTGTTAAATTATTCCAGTAACAACGGAGCGAAACTAAAGGGGTACATTTCAAAAAGTGTGACAGGTATTAAAAAAGTGTGACTGAACGACATGTAATTTGAAGGATAGAAAGATTATGAAATGATTACATTCAAATGAACCTTCTGGCATGTAGGTAGATTAGAAAAATTAAATCAAATAGATTTAATTAAAACAAGAGTTTCTATTTGACAACCTAACCTATGAAAAATAACATTGTTGACAAGATGAGAGGAAATTAAATATTCATAACTGTCAATTTTTTGACAGATAAACCTTAAATGATACCCTAAGTTACTACCGGACATAATAAATAATTATTAAAATTAATATAAGGAGCATATATCATGAAAAAGCTTAATTTAAGCTTATCAGCAATCTTTTTTTCAGTATTATTATTGACTGGGATGTTCACCCGGTCAAATCAGATCTTTGCAGCAGAAACTAGTCCGGTTACGGTTCAATCAAAGCAATCCTTTGATAATACTGTATCAGAGATTCGAAAATTAGTGAAGCAAAACGGAATGATGGTATTATCCGAATTAAACCAGGGAAAAGTTCTTTCTATGACAGGATTATCAATCAATGCTGTTTCTTTATTTGTTGGCAATCCTCAAATCGGCAATAAGTTATTTAGTGCTGATCGGGGAGTTGGTGTTGCAGTTCCAATCAGATTAAACATTTATGAAGGGACAGATGGGAGGACTTATATAAATTATGTAAAGCCATCCGATCAGCTTGCTTCATTTAAGAATGATAATGTACAAAAAATAGCACAGAACCTTGATCAGAAATTATCGATGCTTACCGGGATGCTTTCAAAATAATTCAAATAATATCGAGCAAGTAAGCCTGCCTTTGGTCGGTAGGCTTACTTAGTCTCATTTTTAATTATGAAATACCGGGAAGAGAAAATGAAACGTGAATTTAAAAAAATAGTTTTAAGTTTAATTGCTTTATTAGCGGCAGGAGTAAGTCCGAATTTATTTGTAATATCTCAGGCAGGTTCTGCAGAGCTGAGCAATCTTGCGGTTAATTTTCTTATCCCATCAGTTATTGTTGTAATTCTATTAATAATTATCAGTAATTACTTGGGGGTAAAGGATTTAAGCGGGCAGATATGGAAAGGATTATTAGCCGGAATTATAGGTACTGTGGGATTAGAAATAGTAAGGGAAATAGGTTTTCATCTTGGTGGAATGCCGGGAGATATGCCAAAACTCCTTGGCGTTCTTCTTCTTAATCAGTTTGCACTAGGACCTGATACACTTTCCAATATTGCAGGATGGTCATATCATTTCTGGAACGGAGCATCCTTCGGTATAATATACAGTGTTTTATTTGGAAGAGGAAGAAAATGGTTAGGGATTTTATATGCACTTTTAATTGGAATAGGGTTTATGGCCAGCCCTGCAGTTATACCATTGGGTGTCGGTCACTTTGGAGTCGATTTTGGTATAGGATTTCCTATAACAGTTATATTAGCACATATAGCTCTGGGAACTATTCTTGGTTGGTTAATCTTTAAATGGAATAAAAAAGGATTAAGTATATTTTCAACGATTAAAAATCTTATAAACCATGATAGAGGAATTGAATAATAATTAAACTATTTTTTCTTACTCCTTTGTGCAAAAGGATTAAAGTTAATGCAAAGTTGTACCCAGTATCCTAAGCTTTTATCAGTATTGAAGCCTTCCGGATCTACAAAGACAAAACCTTTCATCGGTTTTCCTGTTATATCCATTTGCCTGCATCCTTTCTTTTTTATAGCTTCTGCCATAGCATCTTCACCAATTCTTGCCATCAGGCGGTCCTGCCCGGTGCTTTTATCAATATCCAAACCCATACACATTTTATCATCAACAAAAAAACAATATCCACCCATAAATTTTCTACCATCAAGAGATTTTGTCTTGGACTCTAGTATTTTTTTTATTCTTTCTTTTTGATATTCAGAGAATGCCATAAAAATTATATTGACGTTTAAATTAAATACAAATGACCTGATTGCCGGTTAGCTGCTAAATTCTTTTCCGAATTCTTCAGCATCATAATAAACTCTGATATTTTTGATTATTCCATTTTCAATATTATAAATCTCAGCCATTACAAGTAAAATTTCATTTCCTTTAGGAGTGGTTACTTTATACTTACTCTCAAGACAAACAAAGTTTCCTTGTTCAAAAGAATTAATAAGCTCATATTCTTTTATCATCGGAAAGAAACTTTCGTTGAGTTTAATGAATTCTGTTTTACCTTTAACATCGGCAGCGGATCCTTTAAAAGTAATTTGTTTAGAAATAAATTTTTGCCATTCATCCGTTCCGCTGCCTAAAGATGCCTGAAATTTTTGAACAGTTTGTAATGCTGATTTGCTCATATTTAATCCTTTTTTATAAGAAAGTTTATTGAAGCTTTTTTAATTAAATGATACTTAATGGGATACAACTTCATATACTTTAGTGCTGGTAATCATCGGACATTCCCGGGCTATCCTAAGAGCTTCATCAAAATTATAGGCATTAATAATTAAACAACCTGTAATTGCATTTTCATCCATAGGGAGTTCAACTATTCCGTTTTTTGTTATCTCTTTTCCATTCATAAGACCCACCTGCGTTTCAATTTTACTGCCTATTGAATTAAACCATTTATTCCACGATTCCATAATTTCCGGTGTCGGCTGTGTGAATCCAATAGTAACTAAAGCAAATTTTTTCATAAATATTCCTTCAAATAAGTTAATAAATACTTTTTCCTAAAAGAGACAGGAGATAAATTACTAATCATCAAATGTAATTTTAATAAAAGGTAATTTTATTGTTAGTTCAATTATATAAGCTAAGAATTAGATTGCATTGTAAAAATGGGAAATCTTTGAAAATAAAAATTGGAAAATTTACTTTTTGTAAAAAATCTTACCAAAATTGTTAATATTTTTTTCGTAGGCAGCCGGGGGGTGTCCTGTAAATCTTTTAAACTCTTTTATAAAATGAGCCTGATCGTAAAATAAATTATAAAAAATCTTATTAAGAAAGATTTCATTCGGATTATTGGCCAATACCTGATAGACATAAGTAAATCTCGTTAGCGCACAGAGAGTTTTAGGACTAACTCCTATTTTCTCATGGAATTTCATATTTAATCGTCTCCTGGAATAACCAGTTTCTTTTTCAAGTTGATTGACTGAAATACTTCCAATGCTGAATTTAATTTTATTTACACAGTATTCAAAAATTTTATCGTCAATACTTTCATCAAAAAGATTTAATAAAAATTGCTGGAGCAACTCAACTTTTTGTTCGACTGATATTGCATCAAAAAATTTTTCTTGAATATTTCTCCCTAAAATTCCCAGAACATCCTCAATACAATACATTTTGTTTTTCGTTTCATCTTGAGGAAATGAGAAAAACCGGTAAGCGCCGGCAAGATGAAACTCAATTCCAATAGTCCCGGAAGGCACATCCTGCTCAAAATCAATAATGGAAGAAATGTCGCTTGCTCCGACAAAATTTATTTGCTGTTCTTTCGATATGCTGTAGTGACCGTTAATTAAACGGAAGAAGCTATTACGAAAAGGAATGATCAGTTTTATCCTTCCATTGGGCACAATAATTTTAATATCCTCTCGTGGAATTTTGCCGCTGCTTTCAAGCACCCAGATTTTTTCTATATAATTGGTAAGCAAAGGATGCGTGGGAATATATTTGAATTTTATGCTCAAATGTAAATTTAGCAGTGTTAATTATTAGGCTTATATTTTTATATTAAATAATACAAATTTTTGGATAACTGAAGCAACAATTTTATTAGGTGTGTGATGTGTGTTTGCTAATTTCAAAGATGGAGCATCGTTTATAAGTCTCTTCAAATTGATTCATCAATAATTTTTTCCGGGGGGAAATATGTTATACCAATTTTTCAGGGCTTATATGAATTTTATTTGAAATTTAATGAGTCAGATAATTACTGCAAAAAATTGAACTCATTTTTGCAGCAATTTTTTTAATAATTTATTTTCATCCACTTCCCCATAAGAGAAGAGTTCATCTCCTATTAACAATGCCGGTACAATTGCAATTCCCGGTCGATTAAAATCATTTATATCTATTATTAATAGGTTTACATTAACTTTCTCAATAAATTTCTTTAGCTGGATTTCAACTCTTTTACAAACGCTGCAATTCTTCGTTACGAGTAATGTTAGATTCATTTTTTTACTTTAATATTAGGAGGATTTTCCGGTAGAAAATGTCAAATAGCTGACAATGTTTAATTTATATAATTTTTTAATGCAGTGAGATCATTTACAACCAACTTTTTACGGTCGAAATTAATTATATTTTTATTCCTTAGATCGGTAAGGATGTAATTTACAGTTTGCCTGGAACAAGCTGCCAGCTCTGCAATATCTTGATGTTTTAAGAAAGGTTTTACAAAAATTTGTTCTCCAACATTCTTGCCATTCTTATCAATCATTCTTAAAATAAAAGAAATAATTCTCTGATTAGCATCTTTAAATACTAGATCTTCTATCCTTTCGGAAAAGCTTTTAAGTTTTAGTCCTATTAGTTTAGTTAATTTAATATTTAAAGAAGGAGTTTTATCGATGAATTCAGCTAAATCATCTTTTTTGATTGCACATATAAGAGCAGGTTCAACCGTTATGGCAAAATCAGTTCTTTCTTTCTCATCCAGGAAAGCCATTTCACCGAATATTTCACCCGGGTTAATAAGAGTCAAAATATTTTCTTTTCCATCCCCTGAATACTTGACTATCTTCACTCTACCTGTTTTTAGGAAAAATATCGATGTAGAAGGATCATTAGCAAAATAAATAGGCTCATTTTTAGATAATTCACGCATAGAAGTGATGCTGCTAAGGTCTATTTTTTTCTCTTCACTTAATCCCTTAAAGAGATTAAAGTTTTCAAGGTACCAAAGTTTAGTTCTTTCAGCCATTTTTCTATTGATAATGAAATTAAAAATATAAATATAATGAAACAATTGTTCATAGATTATTTACTACAAGACAGCTGTAATTATTTGATTAAATGAATTTATTAGCCATTCGATATACAGAAAAGAGGCATAAACCCCTAATGATTTATCAATATCAGGGGGTCAAATATTTATTTGCTAAGACCAGCGGATGTTGTGTAATATGAGAAAATCGATTTTGAAAAGCAGGGATAAAAATAAGTCATTAGTCATGAGTCATTAAGTCAATGAGGAAAAAGAGATAGTCAAAAAATGTATAAATGATTCTAAGAAGTGTTTTTTTAAAAAGTAAGTAAATATATGGGTAATAAGAAAAAGATAGCTAGAAAGGAAAAAATGGCCTGAAATTATGTAATTTATTTTTTAATGGAACGCTGATTTTTATGATAATTATGATTAAAATCTTCTCCGGAACTTTTTTCCCAGAATATGAATTACCGATCACGCACATGGAGGAATGCCAAGGTTCAGTCGTATGATCATAATTGATAGAATTGAACATAGCAGGTGATAACTACCAATTGACAGAATGTTTTATAAAAAGATTTACTGAGAATGCTAAGGTTAAGTTTTATGATGATAAATGGATAGGAATGCCAAGGTCATGTGATGGCTATAAATTGACAGAATGATCAGGGAATGTTTGTTAAAAAAGCTTTGCTTAATCAATAATTAAAGAGATATAAAGATTAAGTAAAGTTTTTTTTACGATGCCAATGTTTTGATTTGTTGAAAAGATAAAAAAATTATTTGTGCCCATTTTATTGAGCAGGAACCATTAATGTACTTTTATAAAAGGCATAAGTAATTTTTCGATAGGATTTCTTGATGCAAGGAGAAAAATACTAATATCGTTTTTAAGGCTTAGATTTTTAAAAAGGAGGGTATGTATAGGCTCGAGGTAAATTAAGGGGCTTAGAAATGAAAAAATGGCCTGAAACCTACGCTATTTCGTAAGGATTTTATGTGTTGGGTTACTGGAATCAGTACAAATTAGCAGAAATTTTGTTTTACAAAATATCCGGCTCCGTTATCGAAGCAGATTACTTAAAACAAAAATTTGAAGAACTGCCAGGAATGCAATGAATTGGATTGAAAGTAAAAAATGAGTTAATATTATGAAGTTTATTATTAGTGATGATAATCATAAAATAAATTATTCTATTGTTTTTAATCAATTAATTATTTTTTTGTTAATGTTTCTGGTTAAGCAAAAAGTTTAATAAAGCATCACCCGGAAAATGTAAATTAACTTAAAAAGGAATGAATGAAACGGCCTGAAATTAAGAAGCAATGGGAGAAGGCGGCTCCGGGATGGGCAAAATGGGAAGAAGTTTTTGCTCAATGGACAAAACCTGCTACCGAAGCTATGCTCGATATGGCCGGGATTGTTTCAGGTGCAAATGTTCTTGATCTTGCATGCGGCGCCGGCAACCAGACTTTGATTGCAGCCAAACGGGTTGGGGCAGAGGGAAACGTAGTTGCAACCGACATTTCAGAAACAATGCTTCAACTTCTTCGCAAAAATGCCGCCCATAATGTTCAGTTTAATAATATCTCTACGATTGCAAGTCCCGCTGAAGAGCTTGATGTTCCTGCCGAAAGTTTTGATGCAGCAATATGCAGTATAGGTCTTATGCTTTTTATCGAACCGGAAAAAGCCCTTACTTCGGTGAGAAATGCACTTAAAGCAGGTGGAAAAGTAGCATTTACTGTTTTTACAACCCCTGCAGCTAATTCGTTTATGGCTAAACCTATGCAAGCTTTATTAAAACATGCCGGGAAGAAACCTCCATCAAAAGGAGAACCCGGAATTTTTTCTCTTGGTGCAGATGGAACTGTTGAACAATTGATTGCAGAAACCGGTTTTGTGAATTTTGAGAAGCGCATCTTTTCTATTCCATTAAAGATGCCTTCCGCTAATCTAGCATTGGAGATGCTGCAGGAAGCAGCAGGTGCATACCGGGCAGTTGTAAGTGATTGTACTGAGGAAGTCCGCACTGCTGCATGGACAGAAGTATCAGAAGTATTAAAGGATTTTGAAACCGAGAATGAATTTAATGCTCCGGGTGAACTTATGGTAGCAGCAGGTTTAAAACCTGATATTTAAAAGTGTTATAGTTCTTCTAAAGAATAAAATAACTATAAAATCATTAATCTAAATTAAAAGGAGCTTAAATATGTCTTTATTCATGGATATTCACAAAGGTGTTGACGGTTTAACAGCAGAAGCTGTTACAGAAGCTCACAAAAAAGATCTTGAAAGGCAGAGTAAGTATGGTGTAAAATATCTCAAGTACTGGTACAATGAAAAAGATGGTACAGTTTTTTGTCTATCTGAAGCACCTAATAAAGATGCAGCATTAAAAGTCCATAAAGAAGCTCATGGATTAATTCCCGACGAAATTATTGAGGTAAAGGAAGGCGTTTAAAATATTTTAGTATCAAGTATTTAGTTATCAATGATCTTGCATAATACGCTCAATAGGACCTGGTTCGCTTTCTTCTCCGATCTCTGCTTCAATCTTACCGGCCTTATTGAAACGAATGAATGTAATACCACCCCATCTCTTTTGTTCTCCGGTTGGTGGAACATCTGGCTGTTCGTTAAATGGTGTAAAATGAAAATATTATAAGAGTCTGCAATATTATGATCTGTAATTAAACTTGAGCCTATTAAAATTAGTGAAGAATAATGCCAGTACTGCATTTTGAAAATGCAAAAACGGTAATTGGTTTTCAGTTAAGGAAATATATTTAATAAAATCAGTTAATGAATTAGGACATTTATTTCCATTGAAGTGAATTCATAAAAAACATAGTTATTAATAATAAGAATTATTAGGAACATGAATTTTTATAAAATAGAAAAAATATTCTAAATAAATGCGTGAGCAATATCATTTAAAGACGAGAAAGAAGTTAATAATTTTAGCCCGAAGTTTTCACATAAACTTAACATCTCTAAAAACTAAAAAGGCAGTTCAATGGACTGCCTTTTAATTGCTAATCTCTTTTATCAACAATTGCTCTTTATTAGACAAAGTATAAATCATAAAAAGGGGTAGAATATTTATAATTATTTTTTTAGTTTATCATTTAATTCAACCAACTTATCAACTGGCTTTAATCCCAATGCTATACGCCATTCATTTACTTCCTGAAGCGCTAAAAAAAACTCAATACCGCAATTAACATAATAGCCGCAGTGCAAACACTTTAAAATATTTTTATCAGGATCATTTTTTCCCGTCAGTATTGCATCGTTGTTACATTTGGGGCATTTAACGATTGTATCTTTTTCAAGCTTATCATTTTTCATACATACCTCAATGTTTTCAAAGATTCTGAGTTTTGGTTGCAAAGGAATATACTAATAACTGAACTTACGCAAAGATACAAAAAAGGAGTAATTTTGTAATAACAAAATACGAGAAGAAAATGGACAAAGAATTATTAGAATTGTATTCTGATTATCTATTAAGTTCGTTTTCATATACAACAGCCACCGGATTGTCAATAATGACAGAAGGAGAAATAAGTCACGATAAAGTAACAAGATTTTTAAGTGAGAGTGATTTCAGTTCAAAAGAGTTATGGAAATTAGTAAAGCCGACAATCAGAGAAATAGAAACGGAAGATGGTATAGTAGCCATAGACGATACTATAGAAGAGAAACCCTATACAGAAGAAAACGAAATAGTAAGTTGGTATTATGACCATACAAAAGGAAGAGCGGTCAAAGGAATAAATCTTCTATCGGCATTATATATAAATGAAAAAGGAAAAATTCCACTGAATTATATGATAGTTAGAAAAACAAAAACAGTATACGATGCGAAAAAAGGTAAAGAGAAACGAGTAAGCGAAGAGACAAAGAATCAAATGTATCAGAAAATATTAAATCAAATAATAAAGAATAAAGTTCAATTTAAGCATGTAATAAACGATGTTTGGTATGCATCAGCAGCTAATATGGTTCATATAAAGATGAAATTAGAAAAAGAATTCATAATGCCAATAAAGACAAATCGTAAGGTAGCGTTGAGTCGGAAGGAAAAGATATACGAAAAATATGTTACAGTTAATTCGCTCGAACTGAAAGAAAACACTATTTACAAAATCTATTTAGAGGATGTCCCATTTGAATTGTATTTAGTTAAAGAAATCTTCAAAAACGAAGATGGAACTGAAGGTGTTTTATATTTAGTTACAAGTGATAAGACATTAACATATAATCAAATTACAGAACTCTATCAAAAACGATGGAAGATAGAAGTATATCATAAATCCTTAAAAAAGAATGCATCGTTATGTAAATCTCCGGCAAGAATGGTTCGGACTCAGAGTAACCATATCTTTGCCTCTATATTTGCTTTTTACAAATTAGAATCTATGAGTATGAAAACAAAATTAAATCACTTTGCAATAAAAGCAAGGATTTATGAAAAAGCTATTAAAGTAGCTTACGAAGAGTTACAGCAAATTCATCAATTATCTTTTGAATTTGACAAATAACATTTTTGCGTAACTTCAGCTAATAATATAGATTAGTCAATATTTCTTTCAGGATTTCAACCGATTATCTTTTAATTGCCAGGAAGGAGCATAAGCTTATTCAGAGGAAATAATTTTTACGGTTCTGCTTATTCTAGAAAGATATTCTTTTTGATCGGGCTTTAAATAATATTTAAGTAATACTATTTAATAGTGAGAGCAATTTATTTTTTTGGAAAGGTTTTGAGATATAATAATTGCATCCATGTGCAAGGAATTTATTTTCGTCTCCTTTGGCAGCATAGGCTGTAACAGCAACTATCGGGACATCCTTATATTCCTGAAATTCAATAATTTTATTAACAACTTCCAGCCCGTTGATACTCGGGCCAAGATCTATATCCATTAATACAGCGGAATACTTTTTTTCTTTGACCATCTGTAAGGCAGTTATGCCGTCTTTTGCGACATCGATTTTGTAAAGATCTTTAAGAAAATATAATATTAACTTAATTGACATGTCATCATTTTCAACCAGCAAAATATTTTTCATAATATCATCAATTATTCAGAATACTTTCAAATAAGGACCATATGTCGACATTAGCGGAATTTTTGTTTCTTCGGATTGTATATTTTCTAAAGGTATTTTCAATTGAAATACAAATATTAATAGCTAAGTACTTTACCAGCTTTTTCTTCCTCCGCCGCTTCTTCTATCATCTCTTCTACCCCCGCCTCTGTCTTCCCGCGGTCTTGCTTCATTAACAGTTACTTTTTTCCCCTTTAATTCCTTTGCATTCAATTCATTGACAGCCTTTTGGGCTTCTGTCGTATTAGGCATTACCAAAAGAAGTGTGTTTTTCAGGAAAGGCTATGTTTAGCTTGAGTTTAATAAATAAAAATTGTGAGGTTAATTTAACCGATATTTTATCTTTCTAATTTTTTTTAACCTAAATGAATTAATAAGATTTATTTCTATAAATGATTTAATATATAAATGACTTCAATAAGGTAAACTAATTTTAATCTAATTGCAATGATGATGAATTTCAATCGAAAACAAAATAATGAGATCAGAAGGAAGAGACATCAAGGATTATTTTGCCGGTTAGGGGTTTAACAAAAATATTTACCACGTTTTTATATTTAAATGCTTGTTCTTTATAAGTAGGATTTGAAGTAGATGAAAGAATATTTATCAAATATTTACTTTTAGTCTTTTCATCCAATTTATCGAACCGGTCAAGGAATTCCCACCCCGTCAATTTAGGCATTTCAATATCTAAAAAAATAACAGTTTTTGAAGTATTTTCTTCAGAATTATTTTTAATAAATTCCAGTCCTTTTTCCGGATTGGTAAACATTTTAACGTTACTGTCCTTTACCGACGATGTAATTAATAGATTACAAATAAAATTATGTAAAGAATCGTCATCAATTATCATATAATTTAAGATTGAATTCATGTTTAAAGTAACCCAAAAATAAAATCAATTTCAAATTGTTGAAATGATTTTAAGTTAAGACATAAGCTGAATCAGATTAAATCTAAGGATAAATCTCTAAATAAAGTAATAGATGAATGCCGGGCCATTCAGTGGCAATTCATTGCACTTGATGGTCCTTCTGGTTATTAGTTCATATATATTCCCTTTCACCTATATATATGCATGACAATCCATGGATCGAGATTTGATATTTTATAATTAATGTGAGAAAAGGCTCACATTTCCCATTTTATCCTTTTTATTTGATACTAATTAAAGAATTGATTAACTTATATTTTTAATAGGTTAAAGCGGGAAATCTAAGATGTTAAGATTATAATCTTCAAATCACGGATCGAATCGCATAAGGCGCATAATATGATTAATACAAAATCCGATACCTTAAAAAAAGAAATTTGCCCAAGGTGTAATAATGAAATTTCAATTAGAGAAACTTCCGATCCGGATAATAAGACATTAATTTGTTTATACTGCGGCTACTATAGGAGTAATTCAATATCATTTTTTATGCATCTTAGAGATGTGAATGAGTTTCGCAAAGTTATAGGTTTGGATCCAATTTCAGAATTAATAGATGTAAACAAATATGGTTGAATTAAAGATATCCGCTCTTAATTAGAATACATACTTTCGTACGCCGAAGAATAAGAAGATCTACATAGTTTTTGTGTGCTCCTTTAGTAATTATCTGCTATTCTATTCTTAATAATTTTTGTTCTCTTTAACTTCTAATCAATGATTTATGTTAAGTGATGATAATGTTTTTTACAAATATAAGTACCAATTGGGTCTGTTCCCGAAGGGACGCCCCAATTGGTGCGATGATAAATTGACAAGTAAATGATAGAATCGATAATGATTGTTCCCATGATGTCTTTTACCAATGTAAACGGAATGGAGGCGTGTCGAGGAATGAGCCGCTGGAATGGAGCGATGATGAACTGATAATAAATTGTGCCGAGTTTACATAAGGTCAAATTATAGGACATAGATAAAATGTCCAATATTAGTGAAGATGGTTATTATGTACTATAATTTCCCTTATGTAAATCTGGCTGACAATGTCAAGATGAACTGATGTTCTTGTTTATGTTGAGTGGGTTAATATTTATTACAAATCATTTGTCTAATATTTTACCTAACTATAAAAAGTTTATAATTGTAATAATCAAAAGAAGAAGTGGGAATGAATGGTTATGAATTCTTATATGAAGGCACATTTAATTTTTTGATTGGACTGCAGATAAAACGTACAAATCGATAGAAAGATTATAAAAGGATTTATTGAGAATGCCAAGGTTTAGTTTAATGATGATAAATTGATAGAATTGCCAATGTTAGGTGATCATTATACTAAGATAAAACTACACAGGGAATGTAATACACGCAGCGAAGGCACATCTTTTTGATTTAGCTGGCATATCTTTTTGTCGTACCCTTTGTTGAGCGGAGTTGTTAAATTATTTCGAGTAACAACGGAGCGAAACTAAAGGGTACAATACAAAAAGTATGACAGCTATTAAAAAGTGTGCCTGAGCGTCAATGTAATTTGAATGGATAGAAAGTTTATGAAAGGATTTACTGAGAATGCCAAGGTTAAGTTTATTGATGATAAATTGACAGAATGTGCCATATTGGGTGATGATTATAAATTGACAGAAATGATCAGGGAATGTTTGTTAAAAAAGCTTTGCTTAATCAATAATTAAAGAAATATGAAAAGATTAAGCAAAGTTTTTTTTGCCAATGCCAATGTTTTGATTTATTGAGAAGATATAAAAAATTATTTGTGCCCGTAATTATTTGACATAGAAAGACATGATTGTTAATATCAGGTCACAATTAATTTTTTGATAGGACTGCAGATGTAATGTTCCGTTGACAGAAAGTTTTATAAAAGGATTTATTGAAAATTCCAAGATTAAGTTTAATGATGATAAATTGATAGAATGTGCATGTTGAGTAATGATTATAATAAAGATAGAACGGCAAAGGAATTGTAATCCACGCAGCGAAGGCACATCTTTTTGATTTAGCTGGCATATCTTTTTGTCGTACCCTTTGTTGAGTGAAGTTGTAAAATTATTCCCAAAACAACGGAACGAAACTAAAGGGTATATTACAAAAAGTATGACAGCTATTAAAAAAGTGTGACTGAGCGTCAATGTAATTTCGTCGATAGAAAGTTTATAGCATGATTTACTTGAGAATGCCAAGATTCAGCTTGTTGATGATAAAGTGACAGAAAATGCCATGTTAGGTGATGATTATAAATGACAGAATGATCAGGAAATGTTCGTTAAAAAAGCTTTGCTTAATCAATAATTAAAGAAATATGAAGGATTAAGCAAAGTTTTTTTTGCCAATGCCAATGTTATGATTTATTGAGCAGATATAAAAAATTATTTGTGCCCGTAATTAGTGATAAGGAAAAGACATATTCTTGAATATCTGGGCACAATTAATTTTTTGATAGGACTGCAGATGTTAAGGTTGAATTGCAATTATAGAATCTTATTATATAGGAATTTATTCTTATTTATGGTCGGGAGTGATTTTCCGGATTTCGGTTTCGATTTTGGTGTTGATTTCTACTTTTACCATGTCAAGCTTTTCCAGAAGTTTTCCTATGTCTACTTTGTACTGCATTTCGGTTTCTATTACTGAAAGTCTTTTGTCGAGGGAATTGTAGGCTGCTAATATTCCTATGACTAAAGTAATCAGGTAGATTGCAAACTTGATAATGTCTATCGAGTATTTTACTTTTTCTTCTTGTGACATTTTAATGGAACTCTAATTTTATATGATTTTTATGATTTATTATGACCCACCTAAAGTTAGGCAAGTAAAATCTTCTCCGGAAACTTGGTTTCCGGAGAAGTTGAACTAATTAAGATTCGTTACCATAGGTAGCTGAGTATTTGATTATATTTGCAGCTGCATCTTTTGTAACTGCGCCTACTAATAATACCTTCTGGTTGTATCTTGCCAATTCGCTCTTGCTGAATTGGTCAAGGTTTACAACTGCCTCCAATGTTTGTGCCGGATCGTAATCTGTCTCTGTGTAATTGAACGGCATTATTTTGTAATATGCATCGTTCTCATCAACAGGGTCAAAGCCGATCAGAATCATTGAAATGGAAAGGTCTTTATCAGCAGCTGTGAAGTTTGCCTGTGTATTGAGTGCAGGTAAATCAACAGTAATGGTGTCTGCACCAATTAAAGCAGAGGTGACTCCCAAATTAAAACCACCGGGGGTGATTATGTTTTGAGCAGTCGGTCTCTGGATGTCTGAATACTCAAAATTCTTTTGAATTACAGTATTGTAGACAGAGGTACCTACAGGTTTAACTTTATCCCAGATCTTCTTTAAGTCATCGATTTTGCCAACAACTTTTGCTAATTGGGAAGAGACCAAGAATTTTTTTCTGACCTCAACAACAGCAGGTGCATTAGAAACATTGAAGCTGGAAGGACGAGCACCGAGATAGGTTTCACCGTTTCTTGTCCTTGCAGAAAGGTTACCCAGTCTGCCGCTTAGATTACCGAGTATAGAGCCTTTTAAACGAGCCATGATTGTTACTCCTGAAATATATTGTGAATAAATAATTAACAAATGAACGTTCATTCTGAATGCAACAATAAGGAATCAAATATTTATTGTCACTGTAGTTTTTTCGCAGATTGTTATCAAGTCATCGGTCATTGGTCATTAAGTCATTTGTCATTGCCGGCAAAAATTTGGGTCAAATTATTTTAATTTTTTTGAAGGTTAAATGGGAATTTTTTAAGTTGTATTTACTTAGAGGTTACTAGGAGGTTACTTGGAGGTGGAGTTTTGGAAAAAATGCATATTAAATACATAAGAAATATTAAATGAAAAAATGGCAGTTATTTGTATTTAGTATTATTGAGATCCGAGAAATTATTTGCTTACTGAATCCGGTTTTGATATCATTTCAACCTCTTAAGTCGTTTTCTATATAAAACCGTTTGTATTGTTGATATGGAACGGAAATATTTCCGGGATAAATATTCTACTGCATCCAATGGGTCCATCTTCTTCCTTAGCATTATGAATTCTCTTTTTATTTTTATATCCCGGAGTTTTGTACGGTTAATTAATCCTATTTTATTTAGTTTTTCAAAGCAGGGATTATTAACTATATCATCCAGAAAATCATATTTATCATTCATTTTATCCCCCAGATTCCCAGTCTTTTTCTCCTTGCTGTTCTTCTAAGATTTTGAAATATGTAATAGTATTTCATTCTTTCCGGGTAATACTGGATTCTTGCAAGACCGGCTTTTAGTAATTCGGCCTGAATAAATAATGAGTCTTTTCCTTGTGAGTCCGTGAGCCAGGCATAGGCAAGTAGTCTACCGTAGATATCATAAAAAACCCCCTTTGTATTTCCCCCTTTGGTAAAGGGGGAAAGGTCGAAAGTAAGCTTTATGGATTTCTTGTCAATTAAGTGCCTGAGAAATGCTGCGGCTGAATCGGCAAATAAAGTGTCTTCAATGCTTTTCTTATTTAGTTCAGGTGTATCAACACCGAGTAATCTTACGTGGGTGGAATCCGATAAAACAAAGGTATCTCCATCTATTACCCGGGCAACTTCGACCGTGACCTGATAATAGTAATAATCCTTTGGAATTGTTAAGAGTTGTGCACTTAACAAGCTGTTGGATAAAATTAGCATTATATGTAAAAAAATTATTTTCATTGATTTGAGATATATTTTAAGCTTTATATGAAAAATATAACAAAATTTATTAAATTTGTAGAAATAATAGAAAATATTTAATAATATTGCAAGATAATGAAACCTAATCAGTACCTTTTTTTAATGCTCACCTTTGTTTTGTCCATCAACCTAGTTGATTGTGCATGTATTAGTAATTCCAATGAGGAACCCCAAATTCAAAAAATTGATTCACTTTCGGTTTCATATAACAAGTTATACAATGATTACACCGCAATTAAGAATAAAAAAATGGATACAGTTTTTGTTTTTAACCCGGTTGATTCAATTAACTGGATTGATTCGGTGAGATTGGTAGTTAAAGATTCAATCAATTTAATTCCCCATGATACTTTGATAGTTTGCTTAAAAGATTCATTGGTTTATAACTACATCGATACCATTATTTATAATTATAAGGATTCTATAATAGTTTCTTATGATGAGAGAACCTTTCCGGAAGAGACTATTGAGAAGTATTTGAATTTGTTTTTTAAGACTGAGAATGTTAATGATACAGCCGGGCTGCATTTTAATTTTTCGGCTTATGATGGGAAAGAATTGAGCTATGTGAGAGATTCGGTTTATGAAGTTCCGGATTCAATCACCGGGTGGAGAATAGATTGGTACAAAAAAGTAAATGGTCATTAGTCATTATGTCATTGGGTTCCTGCTTCGCTTAAAAACTTCCGCCTACGCTAAAAACTTCGGCGGACAAGTTGCGGGGCAGGCATTCGTTGTCATTGAAGAGAGATTTAGAAATTAATGGGGATGTTGTTAAATAAATATTCATTAATCGAAAAGGAAAATTGTTATGGATAATTTGAAGAATACTGTTACTAATATTTTGGGGATTGTTGTTGGAGTCGGAACTGCAGTTGCTACTGCTCTGGGGCATGTTCCGGCTGATTCAAAATGGTATGTTTGGACTGGAGCCGCTGCTATTGCTATACTTGCTTATTTTACGGGGAAAGGAGCTGATGGGAAGAAAGTGGATTTGAGTCGATAGCGTAAGTAGTTAGACAGTTTTATCTTATCTGTATCCCGCGATGTGCTGTCATTTCTTATTGGCAGCACATTTTATTTAACTACTAATAAACATCTAAAAAGTTCTATAATATAATAACAATTCTAATTTAAGAGCACTTCTAAAATTCTAACTTTTTTACTTTTTTAAAGATTTTTATTGAAAGTTAAATTTTTTAGGCATAATTTGAAGATGTCATAAAAAAAAGTGGGTAAATAATCTTCCATTATTCCAATTCTACGCATAAAAAATTCTTGTAAACCATGAATTGTGACTGAGGGTGCGAAGCTGTATTTAGGCTTATTAACTCTTCAAGTTATTATTGTTGTAGACGCAAAAAAACAAACCATTGTAGAATAAGTAGTTGTAATAACAAACCGGTAGTAATACTACATGCCAGAACCTGTGGAGGGATCGACGGCAGTATCTAAAATAATCATTAAATAGAGGATGTTATGTCATTCACTCAGGCACAAATTAATAGCGCAAAAGCAGTTCAAACTGCTGCTGCTCATGATATGTCTTCAAAAATTAGGCTTGTTGCCGGGCCTGGTACTGGTAAGTCTTATTCAATTGGTGAAAGAATAAGTTGGCTATTGAGTAGAGGAATTGTCCCAGAGACTATTTATGCTGTCTCATTCACACGAGCAGCGACTGAAGATTTAAAAAAAGGTATTTTAGCTTATTGTTCAAACAATCAAAATGTTAATCGTATAAATATATCTACTTTACATTCTTTGGCTCTTAAAATACTTGCTTTAGGAGGAAAACTTAAGCATTACCCCGTCAGTCCAAGAGTTTTGGATGATTGGGAACAACGTAATATTTTTGATGAGGAATTAAAATCTACACATGGATTTTCAATTAAAAGATGTAGTCAATTAAGAATACATTTCGAAGCAATATGGAGTACGGGCAATCCACCCCTTCCATATATTTCATCTCCTGTACCCCCAATAAATCAAAACGAAGCAAATACCTTCAGAAATTTTCACACGCAAAGATCTCAACTCTATGGTTGTATTCTTCCAGGAGAGTCAGTACGTCAATGTGTTGATCTAATTCGAACAGGTATATTAAATCCGACTACACTTTTAAATATACAGCAGCTTATTGTTGATGAATATCAAGATTTAAATAACTGTGACATTGAATTTGTAGATTTACTTGTTGGTTCGGGTATAATTACTTTTGTTTCTGGAGATGATGATCAAAGTATTTATTCTTTTCGATATGCCTCACCAGCTGGAATTCAAACATTTACAAATCGCTTTTCGACTGTTGGACAACATGCCCTTCGTTTATGTTTTAGATGTACTCCTTCAGTTTTGTCACCTGCAATGAATTTATTATCTCAAAACTCACCTTTAACTAGAATTAATAAAACACTACAGTCTGTATACTCAAATAGTGCTCCACCGGTTCTAGGTTCAACAATTGGATTAATTTTTCAAGATGAGAATGAGGAAGCAATATCAATCGCAAGTTCAATTTCTTCTTTAATTACTGGGGGATTAAACCCTGAAGATATCGGAACTTGTCAATAGAAATGAGACAAATATTTTATTTAATTAAGCAACATATTTTAATGTTAGATCATCCATTTTTGGTTTATTTATCCACACCTTTGTATCAGGTTTTTTAATTATTGTAACACCTTTTACAAATCTCTCCGGATTTTTCTTATAAACTGTATCCATCAAAATCTGTCTTTTTAATACAACTTCATTAGCTTTGCCATAATGAAGATCCTCTGGCGTTAGCCATGCGATCCCAGAATGTTTATGTTCTTTGTTGTACCAGTTAAAGAAGTCTCTGCAAAAGTTTCTTGAGTCCTCAATACAACCAAAACATTCCGGAAAGTCAGGCCGGTATTTCAATGTTTTGAACAAAGATTCTGAGTAAGGATTATCATTTGAAACATGTGGTCTGGAGTGTGTCTTTGTTACTCCAAGATCCGCAAGGAGCTGCCCAACTGTTGTGGACTTCATTGAGGAGCCTCTGTCAGCATGCAGCGTAAGCTGATCTCTTTTTATATTCTGCCGTAGGCAAGTCTCATTTATCAGCCTGCCGGCCAGTGCAGCAGATTCCCTGTAGGCGACCATCCAACCGACAACTACTCTGCTGTAGACATCCATAATCTTGTAGAGATAATAATAAGTCCATTTCATTGGGCCCTTAAGCTTCGTAATGTCCCATGACCATAGTTGATTTGGCCCTGTTGCCAGTAGTTCCGGACGGGCATAACTTCCTGGTTCTTTCTGCCTTCTCTGAACATTCTGTTTATTCCTTTCCAGTATCCGGTACATTGTCCTCTGGGAGCATAGGTAGACCGATTCATCAAGCAGAGTAGCATGGATCTCTCCGGGTGCCATGTCGCAGAATCTCGGACTGTTTAATAACAAAAGCACTTTCTCTTCTTCCTCAGTTGTTAGTTTCCTTGGAGAAGATTGCTTTTTCTTTTCAACCGGATGCAACTCTACTCTTGTCATTCGGTAGTATGTTGCCCTGGACATCCCAACGGCATCACACATCTCATACTTGTTCAGTATACTCACCTTTTCACGGTATCTTTCTGTTATTACTTTTACCATCATAATTCTTCTATCTGCAGTAGAAATTACTTCTTCTGAACAAACTGCTCCTCCTCCTGCTCTAATAGCCGTGAAATTTTTTTTTGGAACTCTATGATCAATTCTGACTTCTCCAGTTTCTTCTGTGTACGTTCCAGCTCTTTTTCTAAAACCTTTACTTTCTCTGCAAGTGCTTTCTCTTTGGAACTTGTTACGACTATCTTTTTGTGTCCATTCTTCAACTTATTTTCCCATTTTTTAACTGTACTAAAATATAAGCCCTTTGTCCTTAGATAGCTCCCTATTTCCCCGCCTGTCTCACGTAGTTCCGATATATGGGCAACCACTTCTTGTTTATAATTTTCGGTATGTCTGCGACGTTTTATTGGCACTCTTACTTCCGAATCCGGGACATCTGTTTTTTGCGTAGAAACATCCGTAACTCCAGTCGCCCTACGGGCTCCTTCCGTTACAGATGTTTCAATGATTTCTTTTGTATTAATCAATTTATTCTCCAGTGCCCTCAAGCTTATTCTATCTTATATTTTTGTCTCACTAATATAGGCAAAGAGGGTATACTAATCCTATTATCAAGTCGACACGCTCAATTATCACAATTAGAAACCGCATTGCAAGCAGCAGGTATCAACTTGAATATACAACAAAATCTTGGGCTTGCGAGTCATAAAATAACTCGTTTTGTCTATTCACTATTGCGTCTAATAAGGAATACTGATGACTATTTAGCTTTCAGAACTATACTAGGCATTCGAACTGGGGTTGGAATTTCTACTTGTGTAAATATTGCAAATAAGGTATTATCCAATAGTCTAAATTTTAAAGACCAATTTGGGAATAACAGAACCGCAAATTTATTTTCTCATCGTGAAATTGGCGCTCTAGATGGAGTTTCAACAATAATAAATGGTGTCAATGGATGGAGTCTATCGGATCTGCTTAGTCAACGAATAAATGACATCACCAATGTTTTAAGCTTACATATGTCTCCAATAGAATCACACGATTGGATTAATTGGGCTAATAATTTACCGACGGATATGACTCTAGAAGAACTCTATAATTTTCTTGGTGCGCGTGATGAAAAAGATGCTCGTGAAATTTTATTTAATATATACACAAGGCTTAACTTAACTTTACCTCCAGATTTGGATCCCGCAGATAGAGTAAGGATTATGTCTCTCCATTCTTCTAAAGGATTATCTGCGAAAGTTGTATTTATACCTGGTCTAGAGGATGAATTACTTCCAGGTCAATATAGATCTCCTTATCCAGCTCAAATTCAGGAAGCAGCAAGATTATTATATGTGGGTATCACTCGCGCAAGAGCTGACTGCATAATTTCATACTCACAAAATCGAAAGATGAATGGAAGAATGATTACTCATACACCATCAAGATTTGCATTAAATCTCGGGATAAACTTTCAGCAAAGGAGAAATGGTTTAACAACAAATGAGATTAATATTATTTTGAATAATTGCAGATATTTATAAAAACTACCTAATGTTATAAGAGATTCATGCCGAAGCCAACCCTCATAGTAAAATGGTCTTTTGGGGTAAGCTTGTTGACAAAATTCTTTGTCGGACTAAAACTACAATGCGACTTTAATCTTCTACCTGTAATTTATCTAATGGCCTTGTGCGGAAAAACTGCACGCCGGGATTTATGTGGGGAATGTCTGGTAACAGGCATTCCTACCACGACGGGTGATAACAAAATTCAAATTTGAATACTTAATATGAATAAAGTTAAAATAATACTTTCTATTTCCTTTTTTTATTGGATATTAACATTATCAATATTTGCTCAACCAGATAGCTGATCACATGTATCTGGACCATCACATGACCCAACATTAATCAAAGTTGTTGGTAATGACATATCCAATAATAATTGGAAAATATTATAACCGTATACTATCGGTGGTTTGCCACGCCGTTAGCTGCAAAGGTAGTTATTATTAAAAATGAAAAAAGCAGTTAAAGACATATTATTGTTAATAGTTATCATTATAGTAATTATGATAATATCTTTAATTGTTAAAACAAATAATATTTACCATCAAATGTCTTCGCAACCATACTACGAAAGAATAGTAAGAGGTCTTATCGCGTATGATGTACCAGATTCAATGGTAACATGACAAAAGCTTTTAATGATAGCATACTTTTGCGTGGTCTAGAGAACGAACATGTTAGAAAAGAAGAAATAAAAATATCATCACGAGTAAAAGTTAGATTAATTGACCGTACTTCAAATAAAAATTTTGAAATTTCTTCTCTTAATACTGAAGAACAACTTGTTGATGATAGTACAAATACAGTATGGAATTGGAATGTCAAACCAATCCGAAGTGGAGAAAATAGTCTGGTTCTAGTAGCTACAGTAAAAATTCTAGATAATTTTAGGTGAAAGTTATAAGGATATTACTGTCTTTGAAAAAGATATTAAAGTAAAAGCTTCTTTTTATATCACAGCAAAACAATTTATGGGAGATTATTGGCAATGGTTAACAACAGTTTTCATTATTCCATTATCTATTATTGGATACAAAAAATTAAAAGTCTCCTAAAACAAAAACATAAGCACATTGGTTTTTAATTTTATTATAGATATATATATCGCAGCTAACCAGCAAATCAACCATACGTCTGCAAAATATTTGGCGTTGTCTTTCTAATCGGCATTCTTGTTCTGGGGCACCGGTTATTTGCAACGCCGTTAGCTGTATTCATTCATTAAAGTAGGTAAATAATGTCATTACAAATAGATTTAAAGGAAAGACTGATACCAAGGAATATAAAGATGGCGTTCGGTTAAAGGAAATATTTAAAAAAATAAATTTTCAAATTGAAGGACAAATACTAATTCAGTCTAATGCTACTCTCTTTGGTCAAAAAAGAAAGGATATTGATTTAATTGTTTTAGGACAGTTTAAAAAAACCTCTTTATTTATTCAAACAAAGTCGCATAATGATTCTGAAAATAAAAAGCGTAAAGCTTGGATAAATAATTTTTGCTTTTGCATTGAGACGAAGCATCATAATCATCGTGATATAAGATTGCAAGGCACAACATTAGCAGTTAAGTATGATACCGGATGGAGTGATGCGACAACACAAAGCGAAGAACAAAAATATTCACTTATAGATTTTTTTAATGATAGATTAGGTTATACGCCGTATGTTTATAATTTTATTTGGTTGTGTAATCTTAATCAGAATAACATAAAACAATTAACCAATTCTTCTGTAAACAATTATTTACCTAATGATTTCACCATTGAATATTTATTGGAACAAGCTTGCATTCAACGACCACCTTTTCAACTCAGCGGAAAAGATTTTGTCTCATTCAGTTCAATCGCCAAAGATAAAGATAGTGACCCAATTTTAATACAAAAATGTTTTGATATTTTCGAGAAAGTTAAACTTGCTGTAGGTGAATTAACAAGAAAAAAAATAGAATATATTACAAATCAGATATTAAACACACAACAATATGTTAAAGCAATTGGAAATGAATTGGTTGTAATATCTGGAAGGGCTGGAACTGGTAAGACAATTAAAATTCTTAGAATAGCTTGTGATTTAGCATTAAATAGAGGTAAACGCTGTTTAATATTAACATATAACCACGCTCTTGCAAGCGACATTCAAAGAATGTTAGCACTTATTGAAATACCTGATTCTGTCGATGGACATACAGTAAATATTATGACATTACATAAGTTTTTTTATGAATTAATATTAGGTTTTGGAATTAGCACAGAATCAAAAACCGAGAAGGAAAAACTTAGAAATAGAAAATATATCGAAGACTATATTTCTAACTATGAAAAATATTTAGAACTATTGACAGAATATATAAATACTGGATTAATTGAGGATAAAGATATACAAGATTTAATGCTAAGCCGATATGATACGGTAAATTGGGATTATGTTTTGATTGATGAATCGCAAGATTGGGATGAAAGAGAAAAGGAAATTTTATATAGAATATTTACCTCAAAGCGTATTATTATTGCCGATGGAGTAGACCAGTTAATAAGAAGTCAAAATAGATGCAACTGGATAAGAGATAATAAATTCACAAAAACTACAGAGAAGAAAGGGCTTCGTCAAAAAGTTAATTTAATTGAATTCGTTAATGGCTATGCAGAACAATTTAATTTGAATTGGTCTTTAGAACCTGCTAGCAAACTCCTTGGGGGGAAAATTATAATCACAGATAATTCGAATGATTATTCTTTGTTTAAACAAGAATTTGATAGATGTAGTGAAAATGGGAACCAAGCATATGAGATGCTTTTTTTAGTACCCCCATCTTTAGTGCAGAGAGAACAAGGTCAAGACAAAAGAAGTTTTTTATATAAGGAAGATTTTGAGAAAAATGGTTTGAAAATTTGGGATGGCACCTGCAAAGATTTAAGAACAATTTATCCAGTTGAATTAAATCAACATAGAATTCTACAATATGAATCCTGCAGAGGTATTGAAGGATGGACTGTAGTATGTTTAGATTTTGATGATTTTATTCGTTATAAAATTGAAACATATAATAATGATGTTGACAATCAACCTTTAATGTTAGAAAGTGAAGAGGAAAGAAAAAATCGATTCGTATATCTTTGGGGATTAATACCTTTAACCCGCGCTATAGATACTTTAATTATTACTATAAAAGATAAAAACTCAGCGGTAGCAAAAAAGCTAAAAAATATTTATCGACTAAACAAAGATTATATTGAGTGGAAATTTGATAATGTCCAAATAATTGATTCTGCTTTTAAAAGCGATAAAGATGATTTACCATTTTAATAAAAACAATGCAGCTAACGATATAAGGGATTCATGTCGAAGCTTACCGAGGCCAACCCTCGCAATTAATTGTTCCGTTTGGTAAACATAATACTTTATTGGACTAAGCTGCAAAGCTAAAAACTGCACGCAGGGATCTTTGTGGAGGATGCTTATTAAAAGGCATTACCACACGATGGCGATAATATTGTAGTTGCAAAAATATGTAAAATTATAGGTGGGAATCCCTAATGAAAAAATATCAATATCTTAAAACTGAAGCTGGAAAAGAAAATATTATATATTCCATTATTGGTATTTCTGATGTATTAAAAATGAATATCCCCAAAGAGTTAAAAAAAGATTTTATGGACGTTATGATTTGGAAAATATCTGGTGCCGATGGAAAATATAAAACTCGTTATTGTTCATGTGGTGCTTTACAATCAGATGGTGATATACAACATGAACATGTTTTTACAATAGATTTTATTAAAAATAGATTTTTATCGGAAGGAAATGATTTTAGTAAAACTATTTCGTTGATAATAGGCTGTTTGGTTACGAAAGTTGAACATAAAACTCTAAGTAAATTTGGAAGAGATATTGTAGGTTGGGAACGATATAAAAAAGCAAATATAGAAATTTATGATATGTCGGGTGAAGAACCAAAAAAATGTAATATAGACTATTTAATAAATACTTACTTGTATGTATAATACAACGAATCATTGGACTCATCACCACGATTTATCGAATATCTATTGAAAAAAATGGTAGTAGATTTAATCTTATAGAAATAGAAGGTGACCCTGGTTATATGTTATATAATAACAAGCAATAATCCAGTAAAAGTTATCGGGTCAACAGTTCCGGACTTTGATAAATCGTCTCCAGAAAGAAATTAGAATTATTGAAAAAAGTTGATCAATTATTGAAAAAGAGTTAATCAAATGAGATGCAAATAACAAGCCAATCAAGCGGGTGCCATTTTCGTATTTGGCAATTGGTGTTTAAGTGGCATAGCTATTCTGAGGCGCCTTTATCGGTCACGCCGTTATAGTTTTACAAATAATTATAGCTAAATGTTTAATCTTGATGATTTGTCAATAGGTAAATTTTCAATAGATTTTCCCAAGATTGTTTTAAGTAATGATAAAGGGAAAAAATATTATGGAGCTGGAAATATATTCCAAGATCCAGATGGGGATTTACAATTGAAAATGTATTCTTATGATGACGAGGCTTATAAGCTTTGGGGTGGATTAGATAGACCAAAGCTTGGTCGTATAATTCCCCAAAGATTTTATTATAGATTTTGTGGTAAAGATACTTTCGATCAAGAATGGAAATCTGATAGAATTCGATTTGGTTATGATTTATCTGCAGATTTTAAAAGTCTCATCATCAAATCGGATATATATTACCTTCAACAAAGAGCAAAGGTTCCTATAAAGTTTGATAAACCACAATATGCCATTAGATTTAAAAAGAATATAAAATTTCCTTCGGCAAGTTATTATGATAAAAATGCAAAATCATTTGAACATATAAAAAAAGATTTTCGTATAAAAATGATTGCTAATTTTATTCATAAAGATTTAGAATTTCTTTTTTATGAAAATGAAAAATGGTTTATTACAGAAATATTTTTAAATAAAGGGAGGTTACATGAAAGCATTTTATCTTACCTATGTGAAGCACTGCAATTCATCCTATCAGCAAATATTTACAGCGCAATTGTTGAGAAATATGAAGGCTATTGCCATAGTATTCAGATCAGAAATATTCGTAAATTAATTTCTTCTATAAAGATTCCTCCTCCGATTAATTTAAATACACCAAAAGTTTCTGATATTTGGAAGATGTTTGTCCAATATTTTGATTTTGTCTCGAATAACAAAACTAATAGTTATCATCCTACCCTCTTTGCCTATATTAGTGAGACAAAAATATAAGATAGAATAAGCTTGAGGGCACTGGAGAATAAATTGATTAATACAAAAGAAATCATTGAAACATCTGTAACGGAAGGAGCCCGTAGGGCGACTGGAGTTACAGATGTTTCTACGCAAAAAACAGATGTCCCGGATTCGGAAGTAAGAGTGCCAATAAAACGTCGCAGACATACCGAAAATTATAAACAAGAAGTGGTTGCCCATATATCGGAACTACGTGAGACAGGCGGGGAAATAGGGAGCTATCTAAGGACAAAGGGCTTATATTTTAGTACAGTTAAAAAATGGGAAAATAAGTTGAAGAATGGACACAAAAAGATAGTCGTAACAAGTTCCAAAGAGAAAGCACTTGCAGAGAAAGTAAAGGTTTTAGAAAAAGAGCTGGAACGTACACAGAAGAAACTGGAGAAGTCAGAATTGATCATAGAGTTCCAAAAAAAAATTTCACGGCTATTAGAGCAGGAGGAGGAGCAGTTTGTTCAGAAGAAGTAATTTCTACTGCAGATAGAAGAATTATGATGGTAAAAGTAATAACAGAAAGATACCGTGAAAAGGTGAGTATACTGAACAAGTATGAGATGTGTGATGCCGTTGGGATGTCCAGGGCAACATACTACCGAATGACAAGAGTAGAGTTGCATCCGGTTGAAAAGAAAAAGCAATCTTCTCCAAGGAAACTAACAACTGAGGAAGAAGAGAAAGTGCTTTTGTTATTAAACAGTCCGAGATTCTGCGACATGGCACCCGGAGAGATCCATGCTACTCTGCTTGATGAATCGGTCTACCTATGCTCCCAGAGGACAATGTACCGGATACTGGAAAGGAATAAACAGAATGTTCAGAGAAGGCAGAAAGAACCAGGAAGTTATGCCCGTCCGGAACTACTGGCAACAGGGCCAAATCAACTATGGTCATGGGATATTACGAAGCTTAAGGGCCCAATGAAATGGACTTATTATTATCTCTACAAGATTATGGATGTCTACAGCAGAGTAGTTGTCGGTTGGATGGTCGCCTACAGGGAATCTGCTGCACTGGCCGGCAGGCTGATAAATGAGACTTGCCTACGGCAGAATATAAAAAGAGATCAGCTTACGCTGCATGCTGACAGAGGCTCCTCAATGAAGTCCACAACAGTTGGGCAGCTCCTTGCGGATCTTGGAGTAACAAAGACACACTCCAGACCACATGTTTCAAATGATAATCCTTACTCAGAATCTTTGTTCAAAACATTGAAATACCGGCCTGACTTTCCGGAATGTTTTGGTTGTATTGAGGACTCAAGAAACTTTTGTAGAGACTTCTTTAACTGGTATAACAAAGAACATAAACATTCTGGGATCGCATGGCTAACGCCAGAGGATCTTCATTATGGCAAAGCTAATGAAGTTGTATTCAAAAGACAGATTTTGATGGATACAGTTTATAAGAAAAATCCGGAGAGATTTGTAAAAGGTGTTACAATAATTAAAAAACCTGATACAAAGGTGTGGATAAATAAACCAAAAATGGATGATCTAACATTAAAATATGTTGCTTAATTAAATAAAATATTTGTCTCATTTCTATTGACAAGTTCCGCTATATCCTCTAAACTTCATAATCTAATACAATCATCAAATATTTCATTAGAATCACAGTCTTTATCAATAACTACTTCAATAGAGAGTATTATTACAAATGAATTTGCCCCATATATAAAATCAATCAAAAAATATAAAGAGGAAATTACCCAACTTGAAGATCATTTAAACAATAATAATTATCAAAAGGAATTCAAGGATAGAATTATTGGTTTCTTACCATTGCTAAATCGTCCTAACATTAACAATGCTTTGATGGAACTTTTAAACAAAAGACTTATAAAAAAATATCACATAGATGCTTGGAAAAAATTACGTCATCCAATTGCCCACGGAAAAGTAATTGAGTTCAAAGACTATCAGAAGTATTTAACTTTATGCTTTAAATGTCAATCTCTTTTGAATCAACTTATTTTCCTTCTAATCAGATATCAAGGTTCTTTTAGTGATTTTAGTTATTATGGTTTCAAAACAAAAAAATTCACAAAAAGTATAACATAGCAATCCAAGCTGTCAGCATTTACGCACCCAGCATTTATGAGATAAAATTAAAAATAAATTCTATTGTTAGGACTGCGGAATTTCTTAAATAAATATATGATAATTATTTCCAAGGATAGTATTATGGATAAAATACCAATAAATGATACAATAATAATAGCGCTATCTAGATTAGTTGATGATGCGCAAAAGGAGCGACGAGATCCCAGTCATTCCGATATTAAAAATGTTATTCAAAGTTGTGAATTAACAGAGGGTGATCCACATAATACTGGGCCCCCAGTTGGAAAGGCTAAAAGAGTGCGCTCAGTTTTATATTGGGGAATAGAAAACAAACCGAATGATGTTGAAAAGTTTGGTTATAAGATAATCTCATTAATAAAAGGTTGTGGTGGTTTCCGGAATTTTTCTCCGAATTATGTGGGTGAGGATTCAATAAAGGATTTAATAGAAGCTTTCAAAGCAGTTAATATATTATTTACCGAAGATGGAACAATAGCACCATTACTTTTAGAGAACATCTCAGGTCAGCAATTGACTGTTGCTTTACAAACTTATATCGACCGAGCTAAGCGAGGAAGCGAGGATGCAGCATTATTAGTCGGAACAAGCAAAGATTTGCTTGAGGCTGTTTCGGCACATGTCTTACAAGAACTATGGGGAAGTTATTCTACAAAAACAAATTTCCCGACACTATTAGGACAAGCATTTACAGCATTAGATATATCTACACCCCAGCACACAGAAGTTCCTGGTGAACATCCAAGAAATAAAGTAGAACGGACAATGTATGAGCTTGCCTGTTCATTAAATACTCTTCGAAATAAACAGGCAATTGGACATGGACGACCATGGTTAGTAGATTTAACGGATGGTGAAGCAAAATTTGCGATTGAATCAATTGGTGTTATTTCGGAATATCTTTTAAATAAATTGAAAAGTAAAAAAACATAAAGTGAAAAATCCGGGTTTACGCTGAGCTTAATAATTTAATCCTGTATACGCATTTATACACTATAAGAATTGTTTAAACAAATATTAAGAGAAATTTTATGCCAATAGACCTATCAAAATTGTTATCCAAAGAAAAAAGTCACAATATTATAAATCCTAGAGAAATATTTAGTATCCTCCCCAAGAAGACATCAAAATTTCAATTTCCTCGTGATGTTCAAAGTGAGGTATGGGGGAAATGGTTTGAGAGAAGAGGGCAAAAGGACATCGTTATCAAAATGAATACAGGGAGTGGGAAGACAGCAATAGGGTTATTAATTCTGGAAAGCTGTTTAAATGAAGGTATTGGTCCATCGGTATATATAACACCGAATCCTTATCTAGTTAAACAAGTTTTCGAGGAAGCCAATGAACTGGGAGTTAATGTAACCGATGATGAAAATTCTCCTGAATTTTTATCTGGAAAGGCAATTTTGATTATTAACATATATAAACTATTCAATGCAAGATCTGTATTCGGGGTAGGTGAGCAAGGTAAAAAAATTGATATTGGATCCTTAATAATTGATGATGTGCATGCTTGTATGGCTACGACTGAGTCGCAATTTACAATCAATATTCCAAATTCTTCCCTGGTATATAAAGAACTGTTTGATATTTTCGCTCCAGATTTAAAAAGTGTATCAGAATCTTCATTTTTGGAGATTGAATCTGGAGATCCATATAAAAGTACACTATTACCCTTCTGGGTATGGAAAAATAAGCTTGGTGAAATCAATAAAATATTACATGCAAACAAAGATGAAACTTCACTTGAGTGGAAATGGGATCTCTTAAAAGATATTCTTAAGTATTGTCAATGTGTGATTGCTGGAAACTCAATTGAAATATCCCCTCTTTGTATGCCTGTTGTTAAAATACCCAGTTTTCATTTGGCAAAAAGAAGAATATTCATGACAGCTACTCTTAGTGATGATAGTGTTCTCGTCTCACATTTTGATATTCAGGAAGAATATTTAAAAGAAGCAATTACACCTAAAAATGCAAACGATATAGGTGATAGAATTATATTAATACCACAAGCCCTAAATCCTAATATAAATGATGAAATAATAAAAAATATTATAAAAAAAGAAATCTCTCCCAAAATAAACGTTGTTGTAATTGTGCCTTCAGATTACAGATTGAGGTTTTGGCAAGAGGAATCCGATTTGATTTTACATGCAGAAAACTTATATGACGGTATTGAACGGCTAAAAAGTGAGCATGTTGGACTAGTTGTTATAGTTAATAAATATGATGGCATAGATCTTCCAAATAATGCTTGTCGTGTTTTAGTAATTGATGGACTCCCTGATACAAGAAGACAAATTGATAAAATAAATCAATCACTTTTAGGTGAAAGTAATATTGTACTAAATCAGCGGATCCAGCAAATTGAACAAGGAATGGGTAGAGGTATCAGATCAAATAACGACTACTGTGCAGTAATACTAATGGGTTCCTCTCTCACGAATTATCTTTTTACTTATAAAGCTAAAGATAAATTTACAAATAGTACAAAAGCACAAATTGAACTTTCTGAAGAGTTGTCAACTCAATTAAAAAATGCTTCCGTTAAAGATTTAGTCGAAGTTCTGGAACTATTTTTTAGAAGAACACCTGAATGGGTAGAATCAAGTAAAAGGAAACTGTTAGATGTTTATTATAGCAATGAAATTAAATTAAATCCAATTATAATTGCATTAAGGAAGGCTTATAACTTTGCATTGGCTACTAATTATAAAGGTGCAATAGAAGTATTGCAAAACATAACAAATGGTGTATCGGAACCATTACTAAAAGGATGGTTAAAGCAAATGCTTGCAGAATATATCAATTATGTTAATGAATTGGAAGCACAGATTACTTTGAAATCTGCAAAAAGTATAAATCCTTATGTTATTAATCCTATTGAAGGGATGAACTATTTAAAGATAAAATTCGACCAGACGAAACAAGCTCAAAATAGCTATAATTATATAAAACAAAATTACAATAGTGCAAATGAAATGTTGTTAGATTTTAAAACTCTTATCGATGAATTAAGATTTATGAAAGGTACCTCAAATAAATTTGAGAATGGTATTCAAAAACTTGGTAAATTACTTGGTTATATTACTCAGAGACCCGAATTAGAATATGGAAGTGGATCAGATGGATTATGGGCGATTGGAGATTTAAAATATCTTATTATAGAATGTAAAAACGGAAGCGAAACAACAACCATAAGTAAGAAAGATATCAATCAATTAAGTGGTTCTTACAACTGGTTTAATAATCATTATGATGATTCATGTATTGGTACTCCAGTAATTATACATAAGTCCTATTTAATTGATAAAGCGAGCACACCTACTCCTGGATCTAAAGTTATGACTGAAGAACTTCTCCAAAAACTATTACAAAATACTGAAAAGTATATTATTGCGTTAGGATCAAATCCTGAGTTACCAAAAGTAAATGTAATAGATGAGCAGTTATCTTATTATAATTTAAAAAGAGTAGATTTTCTTAAAAATTATCTAAAAAAATTAAGTTATAAATAATCACCTAACAATATATGCGAAATTTGTTAAAACTCTTAAAATATCTGGGTATTATTTGGGGATTTGGAGGAGTGTTAATTTGTCTTTTTGTTGTATTCAATAAGGCATTTTTTAACACATCATTTATTATTGATACGACACTTGCTTCTGAATTTGGTAGTTTTTTTGGAGGATTTGTCGGAACAATATTTTCGGTTCTAAGCTTGATATTAATAATTTATGCAATTATTAATCAAAATTTAGATAATAAAAAGAACACATTGACGAACAATTTCTTTAAAATGGTTGACTATCATAATGAGAATGTAAAACAAATTAGTATACCAAACATATATACTGAGAAAAATAATTTTGAAAAAGAAAGAAGAGCTTTTGTAATTTATAAAATTCAAATAAAAAGGATAGTGGAAGCAATTCGCAAAATTATTAAGGACGAGAATCTAAAAATAGAAGATTCAGATTTAATTGATATTTCTTACATTATTTTTTTCTATGGATTGGATAGAAAATGGTCCAATTTTATTGAAGAAAAATTAAAAAAGCATAAAGATTTTAAATTAATAGTTGAAAAATTGCTCGATTTAATTGAAGCTAATCCGAAAATAAAAATAGGAAGAACTAACCAAACAAATTTAAGCACATATTTCAGAAATATGTATAATGCAATTAAGTTAGTTGATAATTCAGATGTGCTTTCCTTTAATGAAAAAAAAGAATTAATTAAAATTTACAGAGCACAATTGTCCAATCCAGAACTATACGTGCTATTTTTCAATTTGGTTTCAAGATTTGGGAAAAAATGGATTGAAAGGGATTTTGTTTGTAAATATAGATTGATAAAAAATATCCCAAAAGATTATTGTGATGGCTTTGACCCAAAAGATTACTTTTCAATGACCTACGAATATGAAGAAATATAAAATAAAGTTTTAAGCCAAATTTGAATCTAATAAGGTATTTCAACATATGATCACTTCTGCATACAACATTTTTTAGATTAAATTAGAATAATTGTCTGTTTCGCGAATTCATCATCTAGATGTTATTTAGCAACAAAATCATGAGGTTGATATGATTCCAGCATTTAAATTAAAAGAAGTTACTGAACGATTAGAACATTTTTTGATAAAAATCCAAATTGGACCAATCGCTTAATTGGATTCGTGTTTTGTCGTCCTGAATTAACTTTGGCCTCTTCTCATATTATTCCAAATCTTGATTATTATCATCATCGTTCTGGGAAGAATATTGATTTTTTCTTCGCCGGATATAATCAATATCGTGAAGATCTAATTCATGAGACTCAAGATATATTAACTGTAACCTCTGGCGGAGATATTAAATGGATTTTTAGGTTGGAAAACTTTAATGAATTCCGGGCAGAAATTGAGAGGAATACAAATTGGAATTATAGCGGTTCAATTGATCTTTTATTGTGTAATGCTTCGAAACTAAAAAAACTAGATGGCTTTATTGACTTTTCAAACTTTTTCTATTGCGACTTAGAAAAAATGATTAATGATGAAATCATTATATCAATTGAGAGATTTTTTGAAAGTATATTCCAATATGCTGAAAATCCGGATGAGAATAATCCAGCTACAGAATTTATAATTACTAGAGATATTGGAGGCATTAAAAATATTTTTGTTAAGATTATTAATGGATTAGTAAGAAAAGTATCTGGAATTGAATTAGAAGGAATAAGAAATAATTTTATTAGGAATGTCGCTAAAAATACAATATAAGAAACAATTCAAATCCATCAGCATTTCCGGTACCTAGTATTTTTGAGATAAAATTATAAAATATGGGAAATATTATGGAACAAATAATATATCGAGTTACTTCATTAGTGTACAATATTGGAGAAATTATTAGGGCAATAGATGATTCTAATAATTTTATCAATCCTCAGAGAAGGGGCTTAGGATGGATTGAGAATATACTTGAAAAGAAGAAACCATATGATGCATCCTCTAGACGCATAGCTTTTTTGGGATTCGAAAGACTTATATATTGTGGTGCATATAGTCAACCAGAAAACATATTAAACCCAGTTTACTATAAACTGTCCGTGGAAAACTATTGGAAAGCTCCGATGATTCTTGTCAACCAATTGAACATAAAAGGAAAAAATTCGGATAAACTAAATTCTATAGCTGAGAATATTGGACTACAAAAAGAAAATGGAATTTAGTCGAATGCTTATTTACAGAAGCAAAAGTTCTTGAAATTGTACCAGCTCCTAATGTAGTGGAAATTAGTGGCGCAAAATTTTTATATAGCCAAGATTTAAATCAAGCTAAAGTAATATTTTAATGTAAAATTTTTTTTGATAATTTGCAGGAATTTAAGTTTGTAGCTATAATAAAATTTATCCTTCAATTTTAATTGATATTTATAAACTCAATTTCGATTACAGTTCAAATCACCCCTAATTCTCCCTCTTAAACTTCCATATCTTCTCCTCCATCTCTTTTTTAAGTAAACTTTCTTCTTCTAAAATCTCATCCTGATTTATCAATTTATTCCTTTCCAAAATTCTAATTACTACCTGTATCACCAGCATGTTGGAAACAGCTAATTCTTCAGATGTAACTATAGGACTTTGTTTAGACATAATAATTTTCCATAATAATTAAAATTTTCTTTAATACGATTTATTTCTAGAAAAAGATTATTTCATAATAATCATTTTAGATTGTGCAGAATATTCTCCCGCTGACAATTTAACAACATACACACCTGAAGGATATTTAGACCCGTCAAACTGAATCTTATATGCTCCTCTTTGTTTAAAACTATCTAATAGTATTTCCAGCTGCTCACCAAGTATATTATAAATTTTGATTTGAACCATTTCATCATGTGGTATGGAAAATTTTATATTAGTGACCGGGTTAAATGGATTAGGATAGTTAGGATATAACTTAAAATCATTCGGGACATTTAATTGAGAAGTTATTGTTTTCGAATATTGAAAGGTCCCATTATAATCAATCTGTTTTAATCTATATACATAGATACCTGAATGAAGGTTATGATCTATAAATTTATATTTTTGCAGTTCAGTTGTAGTCCCTTTACCCTTAATAAATGTAACGGGATGAAATATTCCATTATCCTTTTCCCTTTCAATCTGAAATCCTCTATTATTTGTTTCAGTTGCAGTTGTCCAGCTTAATTCGATATCATTACCCGATGTTTGAGTATAAAAATTTGTAAGTTCAACCGGCAATGGTTCGTCTGCAGAGAAAGAAGCAATAACTGGTAAATGGTCTGAAGTATATTCTAATGCATTAGCAGTTGCCGGGTTTACTGCACCATTCGGTGGTTGATTTATAGAATCGTTAAAATGAAGTCCATCATTGCCATAAGCATAATAAGAGCCGGAATTGTAAGTTATACCTCCAGCATCTTTAACTCCCTGTGAAATCAAGATCATATCGAATCTGTCATCCAATCCGCCGGTGGATCCACCGCCAAACTGTCTTATTCTGGTTGACTGAGTAAAATAGTTAGCTAATGAAGGATTGCTGTTCCAATTGCCAGTTAAGCCTAACGGGTCTATGAAATATCCAGTCTGGGTTGTATCCAATAATTTCTGAAATGCAGATTCATTCGCACTATAAATATTGAAGTCTCCAACTACAATATAATTTGAGCCCTTTGCTAATGAATTAGTCACTTTTCGTAAAACATCTGCTTCTGCAGCTCTCTGCATTTCATTTGATGATCCGGAACTGGCTTTCAAATGAGCAGAAAATATTCTTAAAGTACTGAATAGTTCAATAGGTAATTTTGGTATAGTCCTGATAAAGATTTCGAAGATTAATAGAATTTATGATTCGGATAGGTTTCTATTTTCCGTTTTTTCTTTAAAAACAGCCTCTCAACTACCGGTTTTTAAACAAAACTCGGGGTGAGGCATAGTTATATATGCCTAAAAAATATTCTCTTTAAAAAGGGGGGTTGAGAGACTGTTTTCTCATTATAGAACATTTTAATGATTAATTAGCAACTAAAAATCCTCTTTTATTAAAACCGTCGTAATTTTCTTTGTAGTCTTTCATGTTTTTTCCTTTCTTTGTAGTGTGCATATGTGCACTATTAAATAATTTATTTGCTATATTTTATTTAGCAAAAGTGGAAATTTTTTATGAGCGATGAGAAAAAGGTTTTAAGTTTTGAAATATCTATAAAAGAAAAAACAAGCTGGGGGTTAGTACATAAGTTATTTTCAAATAGTTATCCTAATACTGATAGAGCACATGTAATTGTTGAGGTGGTGGAGTATCTTTCGGGGAATTATCATGAGGATTATGTGAAGGCTGTGAAGATTCTTAGAAGGAAAAGAAATTAAGTAATATCAGGGGAAGCCAGAGATTGTAGTGGAGAATGGAGAGCAATTAAAGGTTAATAAATAAATAGTAAAAATTAAATCAAAGCTATAAATCCATTCCGGCGCCGTATTTTTTTAGCCATTCTATATGGTCTGTAAATTTGGGGATAATTTTATCTAGTTCATTCCAGAATTCTTGTGTGTGGTTTTTATGGATTAGATGTATTAGTTCGTGAACTACAATGTAGTCTATAACCGCGTAAGGAGCCATGATGCATTTCCAGTGAAAGTTTAGATTTCCATCTGGCGTGCATGATGCCCATCTGTTTTGCAATTCTATTATTCTGATTTTTTTTGGGGTTACGTCTATCTTTTTCTTGAATTCTTCTATCCGGGTTAGAATTTTTGTTTTGCCATTTTCTTTGTAGAATTTTATGAAATGTTCTTTTGCTTTTTCTTTTTCTGATTTAAGCAGATAAAAACGTCCTTCTTTTAATACCAAGGGTTTATCCAAATTATCTATTAGTTTTAGAGAATAGCTGCGACCTAAATACATGAATGATTGTCCACTAATGTATTCTCTATTTTTCTTTGAACGATTTAGTTCTTGCCATTCTGCCCTGTATTTGTAAA
>CAVQEH010000014.1:0-11366 GCA_963711455.1 uncultured Ignavibacteria bacterium | reverse complement strand
CAGGATGGTCTCAGTGGGGATTATATTGTGGATATTGTTCAAGATAATAGCGGGTTCTTATGGTTTAGTACCGATGGCGGGCTTTCCAAATTCGACGGTTATACTTTTAAAAATTTTTATGGACATGAATTAGATACAGCATCTATTCCGGCAGGTGTAATAACTATATGTAAAGATGCAAATGGTTTGTTTTGGTTAGGATCTTATACAGACGGTGTGAGTATCTTTAATCCTATAACAGAAGAAAGCCGGCGGATTAGTTATCTTCAAGGAGATTCTCTTAGTTATTTCAATAATCAAGTAATAAATATTATTCAGGACCAATTCGGTAATATTTGGATCGGCACGTTAAACGGTCTTAACTGTTATGATCCGAAAACAAAAACTTCAGTTCATTTTGAGCATGATCCTAATGACAGTTTATCATTATCCAGTAATGGAATAAGGAAATTATTTATTGATCATAACGGCGTATTATGGGTTGGAACAGGAAACTGGTTTAATTGGGAGCATTATCCAGGAGGTTTGAACCGGTATAATCCTTCTACTAAAACATTTAAGAGATATATCACTGATGATATAACTTCAATTAAAGAGGATAATAATAATGTCTTGTATATTGGAACATCTCAAAGTTTATTATACAGATATAATCGACATAAAGATAGTTTTGAACTTTGGTGGGAACTAAAAAACTTTGAAAAACCTTCCCCTCAGCTTGGTCCAAACTCTGTTAATATTTTGCCAGCTATATTTGATTTTGAACAAGATAGAGCAGGTGATTTTTGGATCGGTTCCTTTTTAAATGGTGTTTATAAAATTAGTCACACGATGAATAGTGTTCAGCATTTTGAGTATAATTCTCAAAATAGAAATTCGTTAAGCGCCAATACAGTTTTTGGTATTTTTCAAGATGAACAAGGAATAATGTGGATCGGTACAGATGCAGGCGTAAATAAGGTGGTGCCTTCGCAGAAGCGATTCTCCCAATTAAGAAGTAAACCTGAAATATTAACGGAATTAGGCAACAGGCGTGTCCACAGTTTTTTAAAGGATTCACAGCGTAATTTATGGATGGGTTTGGCAAACGGTGATTTATACTGTTTTGACGGCTCAAGTACAAACCACTGGAATATTCAGAAAGAAATCAATAATAAACCGTCACCACTTTCATTGATATATGAAGATAAGCAAAAAGAACTGTGGCTTAGCGGCACCGGTTGCGGTTTAATTCAATTTTCACCGGAAAAAGGAATTTTGAAAAGGTTTACTCCAAACGCTAAGAGTAACAGTAGTTTAACATTCTGGCAGATTACTGCAATTGTTCAGGATGGACATGGAAACTTATGGCTTAGTGGAGGTTACAATGGTATTGATATTTTCAATCCTAATACTGAAACATTTGTTAATTATCGAAACAATAAACAAAATAGTAGAAGTAGAAGTATAAGTAATGATATTGTATCGTCAATCATAAAAGATTCCGATAACCAAATTTGGATAGGAACGAAAAATGGATTAAACCTGTATCGAGAAAAGACAAATGATTTTGATCGATTTCTTCCCGGTGTTGATATTAGAAAAATATTTGTTGACAGCATAGGTAGATTTTGGATTGGAACACAGCATCAAGGTTTGATTCTTTTTAATAGGCAAACAGGAACATATAAGACTTATACAAAAGATGATGGCTTGCCAAGTAATTTTACAAATAACATTGTTGAAGATAATGATGGTAATATTTGGATAGGTTCTCCTTCAGGCTTAACTCGTTTCCAACCTGAATCCGAATCCTTTGTTTCATTTGATGCACAAGATGGTGTTGACAATGTTTTTACACTTGAACCGGATGCCGCGGTTAAATTGCAAAGCGGTGAAATTTTGTTTAGCGGTACCAAAGGAATCACGAGCTTTTCACCGGAGAACATTAAGATAAATAAGTTCCCTCCTAAAGTTGTTATTACAGACGTTGCAATATTCAAAAACTCTATTAGTAGAAAAACCAACATCGATTCTACAATAGAATTTAATTTTGATCAAAATGACCTTACCTTTGAATATGTTGGATTGCATTTTGCTAATCCATCACGCAATACATACGCCGTAAAACTGGAACCTTATGAAAAAGATTGGCAGTATGTCGGTACGCTTCGTAAAGCTCGCTATACAAGTCTACAACCGGGGAGTTATACTTTTTCAGTTAAGGCTGCTAATAGCGACGGAGTGTGGAGCGATGGAACAAAGTCTATTAAGTTTATAATATTACCTCCTTGGTGGAAAACCTGGTGGGCGTATTCATTTTATGTATTTATAGTATTCGTATTTCTTTACTCAACAAGAAAGTTCGAATTAAATAGACAGAGAAAAAATTCAGAAATAAAAGAAAGTAAGTTAAAAGCTGAAGCAGCAGAACTTCATATAAAAACTGCTGAAGCACAAGCTAAAGTAATCCAAGCAGAGAATGATCGAAAGACAAAAGAACTTGAACAGGCAAAAGAAATTGAAAAGGCGTATACTGAATTAAAATCCACCCAATCCCAACTTATCCAATCCGAAAAAATGGCCTCGCTGGGAGAACTTACTGCAGGCATAGCACACGAAATTCAGAACCCGCTGAACTTCGTAAATAACTTCTCTGAGTTAAACAACGAGTTAATTGATGAATTGAGCGAAGAAGTCGACAATGGAAATTTAGAAGAAGTGAAAGCAATCGCAAAAGACATTAAGGAAAACGGGCAAAAAATAAACCACCACGGCAAACGCGCCGATTCAATAGTGAAAGGAATGCTCCTTCATTCTAGAAGAACATCCGGCGAAAAAACCTTAACGGATATAAATGACCTTGTGGATCAATATGTTGATCTTGCATTCCATGGTATGAGGGCGAAGGATCAGGAATTCAATATAACAATAGAAAAAAATTATGATAAAACTCTGGAAAAGATAAATGTAGTTCCACAGGATATGAGTAGAGTTTTTCTGAATATAATTAATAATGCCAGCTATGCAGCTTATGATAGAAAGAAGAGAAGCGGAAATGATTTTAATCCTGTTCTTAAAGTTTCTACAAAGAAATCGGACGGAAAAGTTGAAATTAGAATTGGTGACAACGGCAATGGAATTCCTGCTGATATTTTAGATAAAATATTCCAGCCGTTCTTTACAACTAAACCTACTGGTGAGGGAACAGGTTTAGGACTTTCATTGAGTTATGATATTGTTACAAAAGTGCACGGCGGTGAATTGAAAGTTGAAACAAAAGAAGGTGTGGGTTCGGAATTTATAATTCAATTGCCTTTAAATTAGTTATAGAATTTACAGCATCTGAAAGAAGATAATATGCGGTCAATAAAATACATAATAGTAGTTTTCTTATTAACTCAAATTGTTTATGCCCAAAGTATGGATTTGCAATTTGAACATTTTACCACTGCTGATGGGCTGGTAACAAACTGGATGGTTTATTCTCCCATAGTGCAGGATGCCCAAGGTTTTATCTGGATTGGCAGTGATCATGGTTTGCATAAGTATGACGGCTATAAATTTACCGTCTTTACCCATGATGAAAATGATAGTACCTCTATTTCTAATAACAGCATTAGAAATATGCACGTAGATCGTAAAGGAAGATTATGGATTGGCACATCTTCCGGTCTCAACAAATGGCAGCCCGAAACAGAATCATTTAAACATTATTTCCTTTCTGATAATAAAGATTCTAGTGCGGTTATTATCTACCAAATAGATGAAGATCATAAGGGGAATCTCCGGGTTGGAACTAATAAAGGTGGAAGAATATTTAATCCTGAGAAAGAAACATCGAATTCTTACCAACTTGATTCTGATCGGATTTTAGGTAGTCCGATTTCGGCAGGATATCAGGATAAAAATGGTATTTTTTGGTTTGGTGGTGAAAACATAATAGCCCGATACAATCCTTCTACATCGGAAGTAAAACAATTTGATTTAAGAGAAGCAAAATTTAATAACAATTCAAACATTTTAATTAACGTTATCACAGAAGATTTATCGGGAAGGCTGCTTATTGGCGGTAAAAACTGTTTGTATTATTTGGACAGGGATAAAGAATCTATTGAGTGTTTACGCAATCTTAAAAATAATTCTTTAAAGATATTTGCACCCGAAGCAAGTAGAAATGAAACTGTATACTATGCCGGATATGTTAATTATATTTTCCAATCGCCAACTACAAAAGAATATTGGATAGGTTCAGATAATGCGGGAGTAAACAGGTTTGATGAATCAGGTAAATTAATTCATCATTATAACGGAGATTTTAGCAACTCCATTTTCGAAGATAAAAGCGGGGTCTTTTGGTTTGGTTCTGTAAGCAATGGACTATATAAAGCAAATTCATCGGCAAGTAATTTTGAACCGCAAGGGTATGGATTAGATGTTGTAAATATTTTAACAGGTCAGAATATTTTAGGTGTATTAGAAGATAATTCCGGGAATTTATGGATAGGAGCTAATGAAAGTTTGTACAGGTATAATTATAAATCAAAAAAACTAAAGGAGCATAGTTATAAAACAGGAAATGCTAAAGGTCTAGGAAGCGGTCTGGTAAATTTTATTTTCGAGGATAGTAAAAATAGAACTTGGGTAGGTACATTCAGGGGATTAAGTCTGTATAATCCTAATTCTGATTCTTTTACAACTTATTATATTGATTCGGAAAATAAAGACAGTCAATATAATTACTTCGTTTATTCAGCAGAAGATAGTACCGGAAATCTTACTTTCGGAATTTGGAAGAGCCCTGAAAATTATACTCGTTATTATTCATTCAGCTTAGATGAAATTACGGGAAAAGTTACTTTTACATATAATCCCAATTATGATATCAGTTTAGTTTTAAAAAATAATGGAGGAAAAGTAAAAGAGATAACCGGAAAAACTGCTGCACAATATCTTCCAAGTTTTACACTTCACTCGGCTTTAGAGGATAAAAATGGTATGGTTTGGTTCGCTGCTTCCGAAGGACTTTTTAAAGCTGATCCAATCAGTCATAAATACAGACAGTTTACAACAAAAGACGGTCTGCCTGTTAACACATTAGGTGGAATACTTGAAGACGATGACGGATATTTGTGGATAGCTAATTCTGCAGGATTGTTAAAGTTGAATCCCGATGATGATAGTTTTATTCAATTTGGAAAAGAAGACGGATTAACCAATAACCTGTTCGAGGAAGGTAAGGCTGCATTCAAATCTAAAAGCGGGCTTTTGTATTTTGGTGGATTTAACGGACTGACCGTTATTGATCCCAAAAGATTTAAAGCAAATACCGTAAAACCACAAATTCAAATTACAGGAATTGAAATCTTCGGGAAATCTGTTCCGATTACAAAGGATGGAATTTTGAATAAATCAATATCCTTTACAAAGCAACTTGAATTAGTTTATAATCAAAATGATATAACAATAGAATATGTCGGATTGCATTATAAAAATCCCCAAAAAAATAAATACGCTTATAAATTAGAGCCTTATGAAAAAGAATGGAATTATGTGGAGAATATCAGGAATGCACATTACACAAATTTAAGTGCCGGAGATTATACATTTTATGTTAAAGCCGCAAACAGTGACGGTGTGTGGAATGAAAAAGGAAAACAATTAGCGATTATAATTAATCCACCGCCATGGGCTACCTGGTGGGCTTATAGTTTATATGTGATGATTGGATTTGGTTTTCTTTATTCTACAAGAAAGTATGAGCTTAACCGCCGCAAGGAAAAAGAAAATAAACGTCTTCTTCAGCTTGAGAATGATAGGAAAACAAATGAACTCGAACAGGCAAAAGAAATTGAAAAGGCATACACGGAATTAAAAGCTACGCAAACCCAGCTTATTCATTCGGAAAAAATGGCTTCACTTGGTGAACTTACTGCAGGCATTGCGCACGAGATTAAAAATCCGCTGAATTTTGTAAATAATTTTTCTGAAGTGAGTAATGAATTAATTGTTGAAATGGTTGAAGAAGCTGACAAGGGGAATACAGCGGAAGTGAAAGCCTTAGCAAAAGATATCAAACAGAACATTGAAAAAATTTTACAGCATGGCAAACGTGCCGATTCAATTGTAAAAGGAATGTTGCTTCATTCAAGAGGAACTTCAGGTGAAAGAACTTTAACGGATATAAATGATCTTCTTGAGCAGGATGTTAATCTTGCTTATCATGGAATGCGGGCACAGAACAAGGAATTTAATATTAGTATAGAAAAAGATTATGATAAAACTCTGGAAAAGATAAATATAGTTCCCCAGGATATAAGCAGGGTATTTTTAAACATAATTAACAATGCCTGTTATGCGGCTCACGATAGGAAAAAAAAGAGCAGAGATGATTTTAATCCTGTTCTTAAAGTCTCAACAAAAAATCTTGATGGAAAAGTTGAAATAAGAATTGGTGATAACGGAAATGGGATTCCTCAAAAGATAGTTGAAAAAATATTTCAACCCTTCTTCACCACCAAACCCACTGGCCAGGGGACAGGATTGGGATTGAGCTTGAGTTATGATATAGTAAAAGCGCACGGTGGGGAAATAAAAGTGAAAACCACAGAGGGAGAAGGTTCAGAATTTGTTATTAAGTTACCATTTGTAAAATATCCAGGATGAAGACTTACACAATCGCTTTTCTTTTTGCATTTTTATCCAGCGCTGCTTTTTGCCAGGATCATTATGCTGAGAAACTACGGAAACAACTTTCGAATACTGAGAATGATACAGTCCGTATGACGGTCTCAGCTGAGTTAGATATTCATTTTTACGGGAACCGGAGCCAGGATTCTTCATTATACTATTTTCAATTGGCGGAGAACATTGGTAAACAGCTACAGTATACAAATGCTGATATCTATAAAAGGCTGCTTTTTTATTTCAACCAACAAGATACAGTCCGGGTATTAACCATGGCCCAGATCTGTAATTTGTATTCAGCTACAAATTCAGATTCTGCCCTGTTTTATGGCCAAAAAGCACTTGATCTTTCACGACAAATAAAATATCCGAAAGGCGAGGCGAACGCCTTGCTTGATTTGGCCCTGACGATTTATTATATGGGTGATTACCCAAGATCAATGGAACTGTGTTTAAAAGGGCTGCAGATTTCAGAAAAATACAATTTCATATTTCTAAAAGCCACGGCCTTCGACCATATAGGTAACATTTACCTGGATATGAAGGAATATTCAAAATCCATCAGGTATTACCACCAGTCAATGGAATTTTGCAGGGAGGTAAATAATAACTACCTCTATAATATCGGGCAATCAAATCTTCTTGAATCCTATTTAGGATTGAACCAACTGGATTCAGCTCTTTATTATGGCCACCTGGCCGAGAAATATGAAAGAAAATATAATTCTGATATCATCCCATGGACTTTGCATTCCCTGGGTAAGGTGTATTTGCAACAGGGAAACAGGCAATTGGCATTAAAATATTTGAAAGACGGACTGGAAAATTCTTATCAGCAAAACAATACCAAGGTTGCGGCTGTAGCAAACCTTAGTTTAGCAAAATTATACAAACAGAACAGCCAGCTTGATTCGTCATTATATTACGCGAAACAGGGACTCGCCAATGCTATGGAAGGGAACTACTATAATGAAATTATTGAGGTAGGTATGTTCTTATCGGAATTCTATGAATCAACAGATACTAAAGTGGCACTCCATTATAGCAGCATAGTAATAGCTGCTGAAAAAGACTTGTACAACCGGGGTAAAATATATGCATTAAAAAGTATAACCGATTTTGATCAAAAAGAACGTGATTATGAAATTGAAGCAGAAACAACAGCATATAAAAATAAGGTGAAACAATATGCTTTGTTAACAGGTTTAAGTGTGTTCCTATTGGTTGCGTTTATTCTTTTTCGCAACAACCGGCAAAAAAATAAAGCAAATAAAATTTTGGAAAGAACGCTTTCTGATTTAAAGTCCACCCAAGCCCAGCTTATCCAATCCGAAAAAATGGCATCGCTGGGTGAACTAACTGCCGGCATTGCGCACGAAATTAAAAATCCTTTGAACTTTGTTAATAATTTCTCGGAGATCAGCACAGAGTTGATAAGTGAAATTGAAGATGAATTAAAAAAGAATGATAAGGAAGAAGTATTATCTATTCTTAAAGATTTAAAGCAAAATCTTGAAAAAATAAACCAGCACGGTAAACGTGCAGACTCAATTGTAAAAGGTATGCTTCTTCATTCAAGAGGAACTTCAGGAGAAAAAACTTTAACCGATATAAATGATCTGCTGGATCAGGATGTTAATCTTGCCTATCATGGAATGAGAGCTACAAACAAGGAATTCAACATTACAATTGAAAAAGATTATGATAAAGATCTGGAAAAGATAAATGTTGTTCCTCAGGATATCAGCAGGGTATTTTTAAATATGATTAATAATGCCTGTTATGCCGCTTTTGAAAGAAAGAAGAAAAGCGGTAATGATTTTAATCCCGTACTTAAAGTTTCTACAAAGAAATTGAACGGAAAAATTGAAATAAGAATTTCGGATAACGGCAATGGAATTCCTACAAACATTTTGGATAAAATATTTCAGCCGTTCTTTACAACCAAACCTACTGGTGAAGGAACCGGACTTGGTCTTTCACTCAGCTACGATATTGTTACAAAAGTGCACGGTGGAGATATAAAAGTAGAAACGAAGGAAGGTGTGGGTTCGGAATTTATAATTCAATTGTCCTTAAGTTGAAACAATTGATTTTTAATCTCTCTTATAGATTTGTAAATATTTATTAATAAAATAATTATTAAATAATGAAACATTCTTCATTCATTTTTCAAATCATTTTGTTGACCGTAATAGGCATTTATTATGCTGCCTATGGTCAATCAAATGTCCGGTTTGAACATCTGACAACCAAACAAGGTTTATCCATTAATTCAATATCCAGTATTTGTCAGGATCGTGAAGGGTTTATGTGGTTCGGTACCTGGTATGGTCTTAACAAATTTGACGGCTATACTTTTACTTCCTTTATACATGATCCCGATAATACAAAAAAAGGTCTTTTAAATAATGGCATTAATGCTATACATGAAGATAGACAAGGACGACTCTGGGTTGGAACGTGGCAGGGATTACACCTGGTTGATAAAGCTACAGGAGAAATCACCCCATTCCTTTATCAGGGTAGTATCGCTTTTGCAATAACAGTAATTGCAGAAGATAAAAGGGGTAACTTATGGCTTGGTTCTTTTGAAAACCTTGAACAGTCTAACTGTTATACTAAAGAATTTATCCTTTATGAGTTACCGGATGGCAGTATAAATTCGATCGTGGCAGACTCATCCGGTGAACTTTGGATTGGTTCCACTTCAGGGCTGTACAAATTTGATCCTGAACGAAATCATTTTACTCTTTTACCGCTAAAAAATTCTCCTGCCGGACAATCAGTTGTTACTGCTATATATTTAGACCGGGAAGGTGTTTTATGGATAGGAACAGACGGCGACGGGTTATTTACAATAGGTACTAAAAACACCTCTTTTAAAGCCAGCCGTTTTAATCCTGGTAATCTGATAAATCCAAATGTAACTGTAAATGGAATTATAGAAGACAACAATGGCTTGCTTTGGGTAGGAAGTTCTGATAACGGCTTACAATCTATAAATAAAAAAACAAATTTAATAGTTACATATAGATACGATCCTTCAGATCCCGGTTCATTAAACAGTAATATAATAAAATCTATCTATATGGATAGAACGGGTAACATCTGGATTGGCACTCCTAACGGAATAAACAAAATACCATACAGCATTAAGCCGTTTTTCAGTTACCAGTTAAAGTCTACAACATTTACACGAATTGATGACAACGGGATTGAATCTGTCATTGAAGATAGAACTGGTATCATCTGGATAAGAACGGCTGAAGGGATAATTCAGCTTGATTCAACCCTGAAGCAAATTGCCCGCTTTCCATTTAATCCTTTATCTCCTGAAAAAGAAACGGGAGATTGGGCCAGGGCTGTATTGGAAGACCGGAAAGGACAAGTTTGGATTGGCACACAGTATGGGCTGCAATTGTTCAACAAGTCCTCGGGAAAGTTCATCGAATATCCCTTTAAACCCGCTCTTTCATTCCCGCTTTCGTATAATTCTATTACAGAAGATACAGAAGGAAAACTATGGATAGGTGGAGAAGGAAGTCTGGTTTCTTTTGACCCGGTCAAAAACCATTATACTTTCTATCAACGCGATCCTAATGATTCTACAAGCCTGGGGCAGGATTTTTTAAGAGGAGCAATGGCAAGTAATTCTGGTGATATTTGGGTGCTCACAGCCGGTGAAGGATTGAGCAGGCTAAATCAGAAAACCGGAAAGTTTAAACATTATATTCCCGGAGATGGTGCTTCCGCTGAAAAACTCAATGATGGGGATATATTGGATATGTATGAGGATGCAGAGGGAATTTTATGGGTTGGTACCAGTCAGGGAGGTTTAAACCGCTTTGATCCCAAAACAAATACATTCACTTATTTTACCACAAAAGATGGAATATCCAGCAATAATATAGAAAGTATAGTTGCTGATGATAAAGGCAATTTGTGGCTTGGCACAAACAGGGGGATTACACGTTTTAATCCAAAAACCAAGCTCGCAACGATCTTTGATGAAAGTGATGGGTTACCGGACAATGAATTTATCAGGCAGGCAAAATATAAAAGAAACGGGAGGCTTTTCTTTGGAAATGTAAATGGTTTGGTAGTTTTCAATCCTGACAGCATTAAGGAAAATATTCAAATTCCGATAATTCATATTACAAATTTGAAAGTATTGGGAAAGCAGGTACAAATAAATGGGAAAGAGGTGGAACTTTCCTACAGTGAAAATTATTTATCGTTTGATTTTGTAGCTCTCAATTATAACGCACCTGAGAAAAACCAGTATGCTTATAAATTGGAGGGGTTGGATAATGATTGGGATTTTGTGGGCGAACGGCGCTATGCCAGCTATACAAATTTAAACCCGGGTAAATACATTTTTCGCATAAAAGGTTCCAACAGTGATGGCGTTTGGAATGAAAAGGGCGACAGCATCACAATTATAATACAACCTCCCTGGTGGCGCACATGGATTGCATATATTTTTTACGGTCTGTGCCTCATTGCCGGTATTTTCATTACCGATCGCATAATGCGAAGACATGTTATTAATAAAGAAAGGGAGCGTTCACGTCAGCGTGAACTGGAACAGGCGCATGAAATCGAAAAAGCTTATCATGAATTAAAAGCAACACAGGCTCAGCTCATTCATTCAGAAAAAATGGCTTCACTCGGCGAGCTAACTGCCGGCATTGCAC
>CAVQEH010000013.1:0-157013 GCA_963711455.1 uncultured Ignavibacteria bacterium | reverse complement strand
AAAAGAATCAGAAGCCAATCACTGTAAGTATTTGAAGTAATATTTGATTTAATTTTTATTCTCCTGATAATTACCATTGAGCTTCCTGTTAACATTGCGAGACCGCTAAGGTTGCCAAGAATTTTAATCGGGTGAAGGAATGGAATCGGAGCCTCAAGTCCAAAAAAGATATCAGCACCTAAAGCCAGACCGGCAGTAGCCATTGCTCCGAGAAAACCGTAAAATATTAAAAGATGCCCCCAGTATTTTGTACTATCAGCAGAGCAGGAATTGAATTTTTTATGTGAAAAAATACCGATAATAGTAGCAGCTAATACAGCAATAAATCCTTTTGATGCCGGGCCGGGAGAATGTGCAGTAAGGTAAGTCCAGTACCGGAATAAGCCTGATGCTGCAAATGAAAAAATCAAGACATTGCCGCCGATGAAGAATATTTCCAGAATTCCGTGTGGAAAAAATCTTGCAAAGATTATTTCTCCTTCGTTAAGCTGAGAGAAATCGCCTCCAAGGTTTGTATATAAAATCCCGAATAAAACAATAAATGGCACCAGGAGAAGAGGAATTAAATATGCCGGTTTCTTTAATGCTGTACCCATAAATTTTGGAAATGCAAAATGCTGAACAACATAAGAACGGACCGCACCTAATAGTTCAGAAGGTTTTGCACCACGCGGACAGTAAGTGCTGCAATCAGTGCAGCCATGGCACAACCAGATATCAGGATCAGCTAATAAATTATCTTTCTGTCCCCAGCTTGCTGAAATCATTTCCTTGCGGGGAAAGGCTTTATTCTCAGGAGAAAGTGAACACACCACAGAACAGGTGGAGCACTGAAAACATTTTTTTAGTGTATCTCCACCATTTTCTTTCAGATAATTTATAAAATCCACATCCGGTTGAATTAACGTTCGGTCACTCACAATTAATCTCCTTTGGCTGTTTTACCATTTTTATTGACTGTTATAGTCTTCTCACCAAACAGGCAGTACTTTAACCATTGAAAACCAAATTTTAAAAGTTCAACATCATCTTCTTTAATTTTTTTGACAGTATCTTCAGCTACAATAAATCTGCTTAGGAAAGAGCTATCAAAAACAAATTCTCTGAACTTATCAATGTTGTAGCACACTGTATAAAACATTTCGAGTTGAGGCGGAGTAAGCTTCTTCCCTTTTTCAAAATAATTATGCAGGGAAATTTGCTTAAACAATTTTCCCATTTCCTCATACTTTTCAACTCCCTGATCTTTCATCCACTCAGCGACAGTCCATTTTTTCTCTTCAAGATAACCTTTACATACCGGTTCCTCTATTATAAAGTAAAAGTCTTCTTCTTCAGTCCCATTAATTTCTTTCGGTGATGCTACACCTAAAGGAAACATTCTGCAGGACCATGGTCTGTCTTCGTAAATAGTACATCCATCTCTACCAACCAGTTGACATGTTTTTTCTTTGTCCTGGTTAAGTCTTAGCATTATTACAGGATGATTTTGATTTTCATCAATAGGAAGGAAAGTATATTTATCGAGAAATTCCTGGGAAGAAATTCCCAGACGGTTTTTCAATCTAATTACATCGTAAGGGGTAAGGAAAATATTAACATCGCTGCAGCATTTATTAAAGCAGCTAATGTTTCTGAAACAACTAAATTGAAATTCACTATCCTTAGTTAACCTCGGATATTCTTTTAATATCGCTTCCTTTAATCTTTCTATCTCATTCATTTTTGTGCTCCCTGAATTTATTTTCTATCTCAAACCTGACTTGATTATAGTCAGAACTATTATTCAATTATCGAATTCTTTAAAGCATCTTTAGACCAGACCGGCAGGGGTCCCGATTCATTATTAACCGGATTGAGTCTGTATCTATAAGATATATTCTGATTATATTTTTCTTTCATCCATTTCCAACCACCTATAAAATATGGGCAATCGTCATTAAAGCATACATACTGGAACTCGACTCCCCACGAAGATTCGGGTGGACAAAGCCATTTTTTCAATTCTTTATTGCAATGGGGGCATGTCGGTATTTTATCTATTTCCTTCATTTTTGTGCCTATCTGATTAATGGTGCAATAACTAAAGCAATTACAGCCATTAATTTAATCAAAATATTTAATGAAGGCCCGGATGTATCTTTAAATGGATCGCCTACGGTATCGCCAACCACAGCAGCTTTATGAGAATCAGACCCTTTACCACCGAAAGCTCCTGCCTCAATATACTTCTTCGCATTATCCCAGGCTCCTCCTGCATTTGACTGGAAGATAGCCATTAAAACTCCAACTACAGTAACACCTGCTAACAGACCTCCTAAAGCTTCTTTATTAAGAAATCCGAAAACAACAGGAGTTATTACAGCAATAAGTCCCGGGGCAATCATTTTTTTAATAGCAGCAGCCGTAGCAATATCAACACACTTTGCATAATCTGCTTTTGCTTTGTTTTCCATTAAGCCGGGAATTTCTCTGAACTGGCGTCTTACTTCTTCAATCATATCAAATGCAGCATTGCCGACTGCACTCATCGCCATTGAACTAAACAAAAATGGAAGTATACCTCCCACAAATAATCCCGCCATAACATACGGATTAGTAACATCAATCATTGTTAGATGCGCCTGTGATTGAAATGCACTAAACAGAGCAAGTGCAGTTAAAGCGGCAGAACCAATGGCAAAGCCTTTTCCTATGGCAGCAGTAGTATTTCCAACCGCATCCAGTTTATCTGTTCTTTGTCTAACTTCCGGCGGCAACCCGCTCATTTCGGCCAATCCACCTGAATTATCTGCAATGGGTCCATATGCATCAACGGCAAGTTGAATTCCTGTAGTTGATAACATTCCCAAAGCCGCGATTGCTATTCCATACAATCCGGCAAAGTAATATGAAAATACAATACCTAAAGCAATATAGATTACCGGCAATGTGGTAGATCTCATACCAAGTGCAAGTCCGGCAATAATATTTGTAGCGGGGCCGGTTTGGGATTGCGAAGCAATTTTTCTTGCAGGTTTTCTTGATTCAGAAGTGTAATATTCTGTGGTCAGTCCGATCGCTATACCTGCAATGAGGCCAATGATTGTCACAATAAAAATATTTTCTGCGGTTAAACTTTTTAATAACCCTGTTACATCGGAAACCGGTTGAGAGGTTCCTGGAACAAAATATTTGATTACCGGATAAGTAAAAATTATCATCAGGATACCCGCTCCAAAAGTTCCAAGGTTCAAAGCAGCCTGCGGATTCCCTCCTTCTTTAGTCCGGACAGCAAAAGTTCCGACGATTGAACAGACAATTCCTAATCCGGCAAGGAATAAAGGAAGGATTATTAAATTCAAATCCTGATATACTATTCCTAATACCATTGTACCTATAATAGAACCAACATAGCTTTCAAAAAGATCCGCTCCCATTCCTGCAACATCACCCACATTATCACCAACATTATCTGCAATTGTTGCGGGATTTCTTGGATCGTCCTCGGGAATACCGGCTTCCACTTTCCCAACAAGGTCGGCACCAACATCAGCAGCTTTAGTGTAAATTCCTCCACCTACTCTTGCAAAGAAAGCGATTGATGATGCACCAAATGAAAAACCGGTAATAACATTTACTACTACCAAAAAGTTTATTGAACCGTCGGCATTATGGAATATTTCAGAATAAATTGGAAAGAGTAAACCAAGCCCTAATACTCCAAGTCCAACGACACACATTCCCATCACAGTTCCACCCGAAAAAGCTACCTTTAAAGCACGGTTTAAACTTTCCCTGGCGGCATTTGTGGTTCTTACATTAGCTGAAGTTGCAACACGCATTCCGAAGAATCCTGCTAAAGCCGAGCAGGAAGCACCAAGTACAAACGATATAGCAATGACAGGACTGCTATCCGGTGTACTCCAATTAGCAAAAGCTAGTAAAGCTGCTACAACAATAACGAAAATTGCTAAAACACTATATTCCCTTTTTAGAAAAGCCATAGCGCCTTCACGCACATGACCCGCTATTTCTATCATCTTCTCTGTTCCTGCATCCTGACGATTGACCCAAGCTGCTTTATAGAATGCAAAAAGAAGAGCAATAATTCCTAAAATAGGTACGAGAAAAATCCAGGTGGGCATATATTATCTCCATTGTGAGAATTCAAAAGTAACATTTTTATTATACCTAACTTCATCCCCCAATTATTAAACTGAAGGTATTAATTCCTTTTATAAAATATCATCCCCCGGTATAAAACCCGGGGGATATCTTTAAACAATTAAGTAAATGGAAAATTAAGCCATTGCGGCTTCTTTATCCTCTTTAAATACTCTGAGTATTGGTCGTTTAATCATTTCCCATTTATCTGCAGAAGGATCATATTTACAGTTAGCAAATGCATCCCAATTTTCATGATCCATTGAGGGTTTATCTGCTCTGAAATAATATCCCGGCCATCTTGTTTCTTCGCGGAATAACAATGTACGTACGTGAGCTTCGGCCTGCCACATGCGATGTACATTCTCCCAGCATCTCATAAGTTCGTGCAAATCTGCAGCACCTAGTTTAGAAGCATCTTCCTTCAGGAAGCTAAGCAGATCGAGACCTTTTTCAAGTAATTTTTGACTTGTAGTAAAGCCTGTTGAAACACCGCCTGCATATTCATCCATAATTTTCTGTAATCTGAACATGAACATTTTCGGAATGATATAATAAGGATTAACATCCTGGGTTACAGTCTTTTTGCTGAATTCTGCATAAGTATCGAGAGGCTGAAGAATTTCTTTTTTCATTTCTTCAAGACTATTCATATTATAGTTGATCGGATCCGGATGATCAACAATAAAACGAATAGCAGCTTTTGCAGCAATACGACCTTCTGCATGTGAACCTGAAGAGAATTTATGGCTGGAAGCTCCTGAAGCATCACCAGCACAGAATAATCCTTCTACAGTACACATATTATCATAACCCCAGAAATATTCTTTTGGAGCCACATCTTCAGGACCACTTACCCATGCACCAGATGCACCTGAGTGTGAACCAATAAAGTATGGTTCTGCGGCTGCAATTTCTGAAGCTCTTTCTTCAGGAGCTGTATTTGTAGCTGCCCAAAGTATGGCTTGTGAAATCGTCATATCGAGGAAATCTTCCCATGCTTCTGATTCTAATTCTTTCAGTTTTTTCTTTGCTGCTTTTTCATCGCCTGCAGATGCAGCTATTTTACTGATTGCTTCTTCAGTACGCATAAAGATAGGACCTTTACCTTCCTGAACGTCCAGCATCATTAACCAGTTACGCAGGTTTGCAGGGACAGGTTTTACCTTACCATACGGTAACCATTTTTCCAGTTCGGGTTTACGGGTTTCCATATAGTTTTCATCCATTCCGTTTGTTGCACGGGATTTGAACAATAAGAACCATGCACCAACAGGTCCGTATGCATCTTTAAATCTTACAGGAATAAAACGAACTTCCTGGCAGGTCATTTCTGCACCGGCTTTTAGTGTAAAGTAAGCACTCGAGCCTGAGTTCCATGGCGGATACCATGCTCTTCCAAGACCTTCACCTGAAGAACGCGGTTTGAATACGTGTACTGCACCACCCATTGCAACCAGTACAGCCTTTGATTTAAAGATATAAAATTTATCTTCGCGAACACTGAAACCAACAGCACCAACACAACGGTTGCCTTCCATAATCGGATTAACAATAAATACTCTCTCATAAATATTATCTGTACCAAGAGCATTCTTTGCTGCCTCAGCAACAATAACTTTATAAGATTCACCGTTGATCATTAATTGCCATCTGCCTTCATGAACGTAAGCGCCTTTTTCATCTTTCCAGATCGGCAATCCCCATTTTTCAAAAAGATGAACTGTTGAGTCTACGTGACGGGCTATGTTAAAAACAAGATCTTCACGGGTAATACCCATAAGGTCATTGCGAACATAATCAACATAATCTTTTAAAGTATTCTGACCATCACGTAATCCAACGTATTGATTAATTGCAGATAAACCCATAGCAACCGCGCCACTGCGGTCTACTGCAGCTTTGTCTACAAGTGTAACTTTTAATCCATTTTTCTTTGCCCAGTATGAAGCCTCTACAGCTGCACCACAAGCAGCCATACCACCACCCACAATGAGAAGATCAGTGGTGACTTCTACGGTTTCAAAATTAGCCATTATTCTTATCTCCTTATTGTTTACTTAGTTTAATGTTACAACTGCTTTAAGTCCTAGAGATTCAGGTTCAGTATAAAGTGCAGGGGTCCTGAGATCATCATGAGTTGCGAATCCACCATCTGGTTGAGCTTTACCTTCAGGGGTGGTACGGATTGGGAACTTGAACCTTTTCAGGCTTCCGTTCCTGAATTTAACGGTCCAGAGTATGCTGTCTGTACTGCGCATTGGAGTAACCGAAGCGCCCAATGGAACGAAATCTGCGTAGCCACGAACTTCAATTGCTTGTGTCGGACAAATTTTAACGCAGTTATAACATTCCCAGCACATTTCGGGTTCACGGTTATATGCCTGCATCTTAATTTTGTCCAATACCATTAAGTCGTTAGGACAAATGTATTGACAAGCAGTTTTATCCAGTGCTTTGCAGCCGTCACATTTATCTTGTAATACATAACTTGGCATTAGTTTATCTCCTTTATAGTTTATTTAGTTAACTAACATATTTTTGAATTACTCAAAATTCATTTTTTATTTTTTCTCTAAATCACCAGTTGCAAACTGATGCATTTTGATTTCAACTTTTTCTTCTAAATGTGCATAATAATCTCTCAGTATTGTAAGCACTTCAGGACGACTGAATTCTGCAGGTACGTCACCGTTTTCTGAAAGAGCTTTCCTGAGTGCTGTACCGCTGAGGAATAATCTATCTTCTTTCTTATGAGGACAGGTTTTCATTGAAGCCATTCCGCCGCATTTATAACACCAGAATGTCCAATCTATCGGAAGCATCTTGCATTCTAATGCACCATCCCACAACTTATAATAAGATTCCTGTGCATCAAAAGGACCGTAATAGTTCCCTACACCTGCATGATCACGACCGATAATCATGTGAGTACATCCAAAGTTCTGACGGAAAACGCCGTGCAGCAGGGCCTCTCTCGGGCCTGCATAACGCATATCAAGAGGATATCCACCTGCGACTACTCTGCTTTTATCAAAGTAATTTTCTACAAGTGTATCTATGCACTTAACTCTTACGTCTGCAGGTATATCACCCGGTTTAAGTTTTCCTACCAATTGATGGATATAAAGACCATCCGAAACTTCCACAGCAATCTTTGCAAGATATTCGTGAGAACGATGCATCGGGTTGCGCAACTGTAATGCGGCAATAGTTCTCCATCCTTTTTCTTCAAAGATTTTTCTGCTTTCAGCCGGACGCTGGTAAATTCCTTTGAACTCTTCAGGGAAATAACTTTCTGATAGTACTTTAACCGGACCAGCAATATTCCATTCCAGTTGTTCCATTACCATCTTTACTCCCGGGTGTTCGGGATCTGTTGTGGTAAATACATTTTTGCATTCGAAGAGTTTATCTATTTTATATTTTTCGGTTACCTTCATGGTAGCCATAAATTCTTTGGTTTCATCGCTGATTATTGTTACTTCATCATTAATCTTTAAAGAATCAGCCACTTCTTTTGTTACTGAGAAAGTAATTGGTATAGGCCAGAACAAACCATTTGTCATTTTCATTTCAGAGCTGACACTTTTCCAATCATCATATCCCATAAAGCCATCTAAAGGAGTAAAGCCTCCTATACCGAGCATTATTAAATCGCCCGTTTCACGACTTGTTGCAGGAATTTTTTTAAGTTTTTGTGCTTTTTTTAATTCCTCGTCTTTCTCTTTTCCACTAAGTAGAAGTATCTTTAACTCGTCACTACCATGGGGTCTGATCAGGTTTGATTTACTCATATAAATCCCTTCCATTTAAATTGTTTTTTGTTAACTGTTCTGAAGTCCGGGTTAATTAATAAAGCTGCCTGCTCTTCGATTAATTTGAAAGAGATATTTGACTTTCCCATAATCAGCCGGTGTATTTCCCCAAAAAAAACAGGCAATTTCATCTCCCTTATTCAGATAATTATTTACAAATTTTAGACTAATTTCCTGCAAAAACAGGATAAATTCTTAACAAAAACTATTGCTATACAGATGTAAAAGCAATGTGAATGGTGTTTCTGTATTCATCCTGTTGCCATTTAATTGCTACATTCCTTTATAAGGATTAAAACCCATATCTCTTATTTCCTGAACAAAATCATTGAATATACCGGGAATTTTATTGTATTCATCAATTGACAGAGTAAGCAGTTTCACTCTTTCAGGTTCAAGAACAAGCTGCTTTAATTTTTCCTGAACGTTCTCCATTCTTTTGCTTGCCAGTTCACTTCCTTTTATGTAATGGCACTGGTAATCATCTCCATATTTACAACCGATCATCAGAACTCCATCAAACCCTCTTGAAAGCGCATCTGCAATCCAAACAACATTAACCGAACCAAGACAGCGAACCGGGATAACACGTATATTAGGATCATATTGAAGTCTGTGTCTGCCTGCAAAATCCAGCGAAGGATATGCATCATTTTCACAAAGGAAAGCAAGTATTCTCGGCTTCTCCTCAAATTCATCCGGAATCTCTACAGCTTTAATCATTGAAGAGATCATTTGAATTGAGTAGTCTTTAAATGAAATAATTCTTTCCGGACATGCGCCAAGACAGATGCCGCATCTTCTGCATCTTGTTAAGTTTAGAAGCGGAGTTCCTTTGGCATCCTCATCAAGTGTACCAAACGGACATTCCTCGGTACATCTCTTACACTGTGTACAACGTTGTAAAAAGAAATCCGGATAAGACTGATCACCTGATCTTGGATGAACAGCTTTTCCTTCTCTTGCAGTACGTATTACCTGAACAGCTTTTAACGCTGCTCCAAAAGCATCTTCTTTACATTCTTCAATATTCATTGGATACCGCACTGAACCTGCTGCATAAATTCCAGTTCTTCTTGTTTCATAAGGGAAACAGATATAATGTGAATCAGGGAAACCATATTTAAGCGTCGGTAAATCCGTTCCCTGCCTGTAAGAAAGATTTAATATTTTAGCTCCGGCTTCAGCAGATGCAGCAGCTTTTTTTCCATCGAGTGTTTTACCGTCTGATTCATTTCCCGAAGCAGTTTCCAGTTCACCAACTAATGTTGAAGGAACAGTGCCTGTTGCAAGAACTACTATATCCGATTTTATCTGAATCTTTTCACCCAAAAGTGAATTATCAATATCAACAGATACGGAATCACCAGAATTGTTTACTGCGATGACATCACCTTTTGTAAAGAAAATATTATCTTCGTTCTGAACACGTTTATAAAAGTGTTCCATGTTGGCAGGAGTTCTTATGTCCCTGTAAATTATATAAATAAGTGCATCAGGATATTTTTCTCTTACATATAAAGCCTGCTTCAATGAAGTGGTACAACACGTTGAAGAACAATAAGGTAAATGTTTTTCATCTCTTGAACCGGCACACTGAATAAATGCCACACTCTTAACCGGTTTGCCATCAAGAAGTTTTTTTCCATTTAAAAAATATTCTTCAAACTGAACGCTGGTAATAACATTATCAATTTTTCCATAACCTAAGTCTCCCAGCTTATCGGCATTATAGGGTTTAGAACCTGTAGCCTGAATTATTGTCCCGACAGTTATGGTTTCAGCCTGAGAATTACTTAAGGAAACATTAAAGTTCCCGGGTTCTCCCGAAATTTTATTAATCAGACATGATTTGAATACTTTTATTTTATCATTCGATTCCACTTCGGAAATTATTTTATCTATCTCAGGAAGTTCAGGTTCTGTGTATGGAGAATGCGATGGTTCAGTTTTATAAATTTTATTTGCATAGCCGCCAAGCTTGTCTTCTTTTTCAGTAAGTACCACGGAATAACCGGCATTAGCTGCTGCAATTGCTGAAGTCATTCCTGTAATGCCTCCGCCCACAACAAGAATAGTTTCATTGATTTCTCTTTGAAACGGTTCGGGTATTTCACTATTATTTACCTTAGCGATTCCCATCCTGATATAATCGTTTGCAAGCATCTGGGTATCTTCATCTTTAGGTTTATGTGTCCAGGCAACATTCTCTCTCAGGTTAACGCGGTCAACTAAAACGTTACTGCCAAATGTGAAAACATCGGATAAAAATCTTTGCGAACAGGCACCTATAACTACCCTGTTTAAGCCTTCGCTTTGAATATCTTTTTTAATCATCTCTACATTTTCGTCGCTGCACAACCACTGACTTACTTTACAAAGCGGCACTTTATTTTCTTCTTTAGCTACTTTTTCCAATTGTTCAAAATCTAATGATTCATTTAAACCACAACCGGAGCAGAGATAAACTCCAACTTTATTTTCTGTCGACATAATACTAATTCCTTCCAATTGTTTGAATAGCTTTTATTACTGAACCAGTAGCCTCTCTTACAGTTGAGGCAACATCTTTTGGTTTAGTAATGACTCCGCATCCTACAGTTCCATTTCCATTTGATTTAAGGAAACCATCCGAATCTAAAAGCGATTTATCTACAGGAATATTTCCTGTTGCTGGTTTCATTCCTGTAGCCAACACTACAAGTTCAACCGCATTCTGCATTAGATTTCCAGTCAAAGAATCTTCGGCTTCAATTATTAAATTACCGGTAGAATCATCCTTAAATACTTTGGCTACCTTCCCCCTATGAAAATGAATTTTATCATCCTTCTGAACGTTGTTATAAAAATCTTCAAGCAAACCATTTGAGCGAACATCAATATAATGAACATGGATTTCCGCATCCGGATACTGTTCCCTTATATATCCCGTTTGCTTAAGTGAAGCCATACAGCATACTGAAGAACAGTAATCAAGATGATTTTCATCTCTTGATCCGGCGCATTGAACAAAGGCAACATTATTTATTTTTTCTCCGGTGGAAGGTCGGAGTATCTCACCTTTGGTCGGTCCATCAACAGAAGAAAGCCTTTCCATCATTACATTTGTAATAACGTCAGGATATTTTCCGTAGCCCAGCAGATCAAGTTTATTGGCATCATAAGGCTCCCAGCCGACAGCCCATATAACAGAACTGACTTCCGCAGAAATAATTTTTTCCTGTTCATTTAAATCGATAGCATTATATTTGCATGCATCGACACATTCATTACAGCTATCGCCGAGACAGCTTTGTTTATCAATTATATACTTAAGCGGGTAAGCATTTTCATAAGGAAGATAAATTGAAGTTGTTTCATCCATTGAATAGTTGAAATCATTTTTCCGGGACTGGGGACAAACCTTTACACAATCACCACATGCAGTGCATTTGTTATTTATATATCTTGGTTTTGTTTTTAGAGTGACATTATATTTCCCGTTTTCTTTTGAAACAGCGGCGACTTCAGTTAAGGTTAAGAGTTTTATTTTAGGATTAGTACGAAGTCTCCTGATATTAATTTCCAATCCGCATGAAGGCGGGCATAATTTCGGAAAATATTTATTAAACTGCGTTACTTTACCGCCTATATAAGGATTTTTTTCAATGAGGATAACATTTACTCCCGTCTCTGCAGCTTCAACAGCAGCAGTAATACCGGCAATACCTGCACCTACAATTAATAAATCACTTGAAATTGAATTTTCTGACATAATATTTTTTCCACTATTTTTTTGTTTCTGTATTAATTTCTTCTTCTATAAACTTCAACAGCATCATTCATAATAACCAATAATTGATTTAATGACTTTCACATTATTTATACCTTCTACGTTTGACAGAACAGTTTTAATATCGTTTTCCCACATTCTTGAACCAACTTTAGGAGTATTTCCACGAACAATTACAGAACCAGTGGATGCATCAGCTTCTATTTCAACTTCACTGCCTTTTGTTCTTGGAGATTGCTGCATATAAACTCTTGCTATTGCAGCAAGATGCAGGTTCTTTAATATCTTCATTGATTCTGGATTAGAACTAAATGACTTGCAGGAAACAGTTCCTATTACCAGGTCTGCAGCAAGGTCTATATTAATCCTCTCAAGGTTAAATACGATATCATAATGTGAAGGATTCTTCCAATCTACTCCGTATAAAAACTGGGACCATTTTTCTCTTCTTTCATCAATAAGCTTAATGTATGATACAACCTCTTCCCTTGTTTTTCCTCCTTCTTTCATTAAGGTTTTAATTCTGTATTCGTTCGGCGCTGTAAGTAAAACGCGAAGGATAAAAGGAATATCACCAAGCAGGAACTGGGCAAGGTGACCGTGATAAACTATGCTGCCGTTCATTGCGAAATCCAGAAGCGCTGCCTGGAAACAGGATATATAATGTTTACGCCTGTCGCTCATTTTATCCCAGAGTGAAGGGGACTTTTCAATAAAGGATAAATCTCCCAAGCCGGTATCTTTTATCCCGTATTTCTCTGCGGCTTTCAAGACATCTTCTCTTGTAACAACCGAACAGTTAAGCCTTTTGGAAATTTCCTTTGCAAGCTTTTCTGTTGCGCTTAATGAGCCCCTGGAAATTGTTATAATCTTCATAAAACCTCCGGTTAACTTTCTTAAATACTTGTTTCCACCAGGCTCATTTTTACCACCTGGTTTATTGTTGACTTCATCCTGTGAACAAGAGAATGTGAAAATCTGTCTAATAATTGTAGTTCGTCTTCAGATGCTTCCAGCTTTGCTTCATTTAATAATTGCAAACGTATTGATTCAATTTTTTCTTCTATCAAACACAAGGTATCATCTTTCTGAGATTCGTTCCATGCTTCGAATATATTTGCTTCATCTGCAATTATTTTTTCTGCAGCAGGTATATCAAGAGTAATTTCTTTTATCTCATCTTCTAAATATTTTTTTAATCCTTCCATATCTATAACATCGATACCATTTGACAAGCCATCGGTGTTGATATCACGTGGAACGGCCATATCAATTAACAACTTCGGGAGATTCATCCGGGAATGAACTTTATTTATAAGGTCAGAATTAATAATAAATCCCTGCGCACCCGTACAGCTTAAAATACATTTTGAATTTGTAATGGCTTCATTAAGAAATTCCAAACCAAATGCACGCCCATTATATTTTTCAGCCAGCTCTTCAGCTTTATAAAATGTTCTGTTAACAAAAATAAGATGTGAAAAACCTTCTTTAAATAATTCCTTTGCGATGATTTTCGTATTCTGGTTTACACCAATGATAGTTATGGAATCTGTTCGATTTAGTTTCTCTTTTAATATTTTAAAAGCCACACCACTAATCGATTGATTGCCGCTTCCTATTTTTGTTTTAGAGCGTACTTCTTTGCCGGTGCGGAAAGCAGCATGAAATAATTTGTGCAAAATCTTGTCGGCAGTCTTTTCTGAGCAGGCAATGCTGTAAGCATCTTTAATTTGTCCCTGCACCTGGTACTCTCCTATTACCATTGAATCAAGCCCGGTAACCACCTTGAAGAGATGCCGTGCGACATCTATATCTTCGTAAAAATAAAACTGACTTCGGGGAATTATTGGAGTTCTATCTTCTGAATAGAAATCTTTTATAAGCAAAAAAGGATTTGTATTCTGTTTAAGCACAAAATAAAATTCCAAGCGGTTGCAGGTTGAAATAATAACCACTCCTTCAACTGATTCAATAGATTTGAAGTGGATTAATGCTTCACGTATTTTCTTCCTGTTGATCTGAAAAATCTCTCTCTCAGAAACTGTGGAAGTCTTATGGCTGATTCCTATTACAACTAATTTAAGCTCATCAGACATCATGACATTGATTCCTCAAACTTCGGTACCATATTAAGCTCATTAAAGAGAAGGCTTCCTCCACCGAGATATGCCACATGTTTGTATCCATTATTAAAAAACAACCTTGCTGATTCATAAGATCTTCCACCTTTTGCGCAGACAAAAATAATTTCCTGGTTTAAATCGAAATCATGTACTCTTGTACGAATAACCGAGAAGGGAATGTTTATTGATTTTAACTGCAGCGGCTTTGTTTCTGCGTCATGAGTTTCTCTTACATCGATGAGCAATCCATCATACGAAGAAAGTTGGAGAGGATTAAAATTAATAATTCCTTCTTTCTCCTGGTTAATCGCCATATAGCCGAGATAATTTAAAGGTGATATTGGTGATGAGTGTGAGGGATAAAATGAGTGTTCAAGGCAAAGAAGCGCTTTAAGAGTTCTCTTTTCTTTCAGTAATTCGGAAAATACATCAATATATCTTGTAACTTCACCTTCCCCAATTAATTGCAAACCCAGAAGTTTCATTCCGGGTTTTTTATAGACAAGCTTACCAAAAATATTTTTCACATCAGGATGAAAATCAGATCTGTCCGACCAGACTCCGATTACACTGCCTGTCGTATATCCGCACTCCTGTGCTTTCCTTTCAGTCAATCCTGCCAAACAAATAGTACTATCGAACAGCTTTAATGAAACAGCTCCGACGGTACCTTTGAATGAAATTTTACTGCCTTTAATTGAATCGGCAGCAGCCCGGCCTAACCTGTTTGCTAATGAACCACCAGGAAAATAACCGGAGGTTCCGGAAACCAGGTTTGTTATTTCTATACAATCACCTGCTGCCCAGATATCCGGAATACTCGTCCGCATTCTTTCATCGACAGTTATACCACCACTGGCGCCGAGCTTAATATTAATTTTTTCCGCAAGCTCAGTTTCAGGTCTCAACCCTAAACAATAAAATACAAAGTCAGATACGATTTTTTGCCCGTTATCTAAAACAACAACCGGTAACCCATTCATATCCGCTTCAATCTTTTCAACAGAAGTTGACAGAAGCGTTAATACATTATCTGACTTTATACAGTTTTCAATATGCTTAGAAAACTCGAAATCAAAACAGTTATTTAATAAAGAATCTTTTTCTTCAATAATTATTGTTTCGATTCCCCAGAGAGAGACAAGTGATTCCGCAGTTTCACATCCTTTAACTCCTCCACCAATTATAACTGCTTTTTTAATTAATCCTTTTTGAACTGCATCTCTGAACTTTATCGAATCTTCCGGTGAATGCATAGAAGAAATCCGGGGAGATTCGGGAAAAGGAAATGATGGTTTCGCGGCTCTGCATCCAGTCGCTAAAATCAATGCATCATATTTTAGTTTTAAACTTTCGTTATTATGATCGATGCAGATTACTTCTTTCTTCCATGGATTTACATCAGTTGCTTCCGTATTTGTCAGAACAGTTATTCCTTCAAAATCTTTGAAGAACTTTTCATCTCTTGTAATTCCATAGGGAGTTTTGGTTAGATCGGAAATGTCTATTTCCCCTGAAGCATATAAAGGAAGACCACAGCTACTTAAGGAAATGAACGGGGATTTTTCTACTACAGTTACCTGATAATTTGAAGACAACCGGCTTAATCTTGCGGCTGCTTTACACCCTGCTGCCATTCCACCAATTATTATTACATTAAACACTTTAACATTTCATGTTTCAATTACTCTTCTTACAGAAAGAGCTATTTTATAAAATATAGTTATAAGGAAAATTCCAACTGCCCAGATACCTAAAGAAATTAATGCTTCGGGAATTGTAGGCCAGTACTGAACTACTTTACCGAAAGGTGTGGGTATAAAACCTGTAATTATTAAACCTAATCCTTTATCAATCCAAATTGATAGAAAAACCATTGCACATGCAGCTATCAATATTTTTTGATTTTTCCTTAACTTAGGAACAATAAGAAATACCAACGCAGTAATTGAAAGAATTGCCGAGGTCCACATCCACGGAACCAGCCTGGTTTTACCATCTAGACCGACATAAAGATATTGCATATGTGCTATGTGCTCGGGAATTGCGCTGTAGAATGTTGTAAAGAATTCCATCAGGATAAAGAATACATTTACACACATTGCGTATGTAATAATCAATCCTAATTTTTTAATAGCTTCTTCGCCCGCATCGAACTTTGTTAATTTCTTAATGACAAAACAGAATATTACAAGCAGCGCAGGACCTGCAGAAAATGCCGAAGCCAAAAACCTAGGGGCCAGAATTGCTGTGAGCCAGAATGGTCTTCCAGCCAATCCAGAAAGCAGAAATGCAGTGACTGTATGTATACTTACAGCCCATGGAATTGAAAGAATTATTACCGGTCTTATCCATCGGGGTGGAGCTATATGTTTTTGCTCTGATGCCAAAGATATTCTTGTAATTATTACGTTAATGACCAGGTAACCGCTTAATGCAACAACATCCCAAAACATAAGCGAATGAAATGTGGGATATAAAAATATATTAGCAACTCTGAATGGTTGGCCCAAATCGACAAAGACAAAAAGGATACACATTATTACAGATGCGATAGCAAGAAACTCACCAAGAATGGTGATCTTTCCAAATGCTTTATAATCGTGGAGATAATATGGAAGCACAACCATCACTGCAGATGCAGCAACACCAACGATAAAAGTAAACTGGGCGATATAAAGTCCCCAGCTTACATTGCGGCTCATCCCGGTTAAGCCTAATCCATAATCCAGCTGGCGCAGGTAAAAATAAAACCCTGCTGCAATTACAACGGCCAGGAATAAAAGCCAGCTCCAATATTTTTTATTTCCTTTTAGTGCATATTCTAACATTTCTAAACCTTATACGAGATAATAGATTTCTGGACTTGTTCCCAATCCGGGTTTACGCCTGATTGAGAAATTCTCTTTTAATAATTTTCTTACTTCCGATTTTGGATCATTCAGATTTCCGAATATCAATGCTTTTTCAGGACATACTTCAACGCAGGCAGGCGGTTCTCCTTTAGCCAGTCTTTCTTCACAGAACATACATTTTTCAACCACACCTTTAGTACGGGTCGGAAATTCAGAATTAATTTCTTTAATGAAAGGTCTCGGGTCTCTCCAGTTAAAACTTCTCGAACCATAAGGACAGGCAGCCATGCAATACCTGCAGCCGATACAACGATGCCAGTCCATCATAACAATTCCGTCTTCCCGTTTCCATGTTGCCTGTGTGGGACAAACATTAACGCATGGAGGATTGTCGCAATTATTGCAGAAAACAGGAACCATTTTACCTTCATACTGATCAGTCATATAATAATTTTCCTGATCAACAAAAGTATTCTCATAAGGTTCTTTCCATATCCATTTTATTTCATCCTTGGTTTCACCGAAGTCCGGGATATTATGTTCTTTATTGCATGCGTCTATACATTTTGTGCAGCCTTTTTGAGAAATACATTTTCGAAGATCAACAACCATTGCAAGTCTTTCTTCACTTATTGCCTCAGTACCGTTTATCCTCTTTTCAAAATCACCAGGCTTAAGCAGTTCCGTTGCAGCTAATGTATGCCTGCCTAAATATTTATCTGATGCAATACCAATTGCCGTTATTCCGGCTACCTTTAAAATTTTCTTCGCCCGCTTTTCATAACCTGCGCTCCTGATTTTTAGGTTCATTATGACAATCCCAGCAATAAGCGGAAATACCTACGTAATTATGACATTGATCGCAGAATTGTGATTTATCTGAATGACAGTTTAAGCATGTATTTGTAAGGCTCATATTAAAATGTTTTCCATCTTCCGATGTAAAAGTTCTTTCTCCTTTTCTAACAACTTCATATCTCCACTCATTTAACAATTCCATATGATTAGAACGCATGAATTCGGTACTTTCCACGCATTCTTTTTGATTCTCTTTTGTAGGTAAAACTAGATTAGGTTTAATAAGCGATTTGCTGTTTGATAAATTGTACCATACCGGTGAAGTGAACAGCACAACGAAAATTATTAATCCTGTTATTACCTTTCCTGAATCATACATCTTCTGTTCCTTTAAATTTCAAAATTTTGGAATAATGGAATATTGCACTTCATTTTTCCAGAATTCCATTCTCCATTACTTCTTCTTTCTTCAGCGGATCTCCTCGGAGATCGGTCGTTCTTTCTATTTCACCATCCATAATCAGAGCATTACCAACCAATTCGTGTAGTCCTCCGACTTCAACATCACCCACCCAGTAATCCATAAGAGGCGGCAAAGTAGCTTTATCAATTGCACAGATGCAGCCCAGGTAATTGACACCATATTTTTCTTTAACATACTTAACTGCATTAGCTCTCGGAAGTCCCCCGCGCATTCTCATCTCGAAGTTTTCATCAGTTCCGAGACCGGCACCACTTCCGCAGCAGAATGTTTGTTCTTTAATAGTATTATCAGGCATCTCAAAGAAATTGTTGCACGTATTATTAATTATATAACGCGGCTCTTCAATTAAACCCATCCCACGTGCAGGATTACACGAATCATGAAAAGTTACACGCCAGTGATTGTTACGGTTTTTATCAAGCCTGATTTTATTATTCTTTATAAGATCTGAAGTGAACTCACAAATGTGCACCATCTTTGTTGATTTTGTATTTTCAAATCTGGTTCCTGTTACAGGAGAAACGGGCACTTCAAGAAAATCAGCCGGACCGTTTAATGTATCCATGTACTGATGAAGCACTCGCCACATATGACCGCATTCTCCACCGAGTATCCATTTAACTCCGAGCCTTTTTGCCTCGGCATAAATTTTTGCATTAAGACTTTTCATAAGATCATGAGAAACGAATGAACCAAAGTTCCCGCCTTCAGAAGCATATGAGCTCCAGGTATAATCCAATCCTATTTGATGAAACAAAGCGAGATATCCGAGCAAGGTATAATAATGAGGGGTTCCAAAATAATCTGCAGATGGAGCCACGAAAAGTATTTCCGCGCCTCTTTTATTTATCGGTGCATCTACTTTTATACCTGTAATTGTTTCAAGTTCTTCGACGGCAAAATCAATACTGTCTTTAAATCCATGCGGCTGAATGCCAAGATGATTCCCCGTTCTGAAACTATTTGCCACAGGGGTGATTATCCAATCAATATTTATTCCGATCAGATTCAGAAGTTCCCTTACAAGAATTGTTATTTCAGCAGTGTCAATTCCGTAAGGACAAAAAACTGAACAGCGGCGGCACTGGGTACACTGGAAAAAATAATAGAACCATTCTTTAATAACATCAATTGTTAATTCACGTCCGCCTGCAAGCTTACCTAATATTTTTCCGCCAAGTGTAAAATTATTTCTGTAAATAGATCTTAAAAGTTCTGCTCTCAGCACAGGCATATTTTTAGGATCACCTGAACCGATAAAGAAATGACATTTATCCGCACAAGCCCCGCAGCGAACACAAATATCCATGAATATTTGTAATGAACGGAATCTATGCAGCCGGTCTTTTAATCCTTCAAGAATTATTTCTTTCCAGTTATCCGGTAATTTCCAGTCCTGATCAGTAGGCTGCCACTTTCTTGCGTTAGGTAAATGAAGGTATTCAACGTTATGTGGAACACCGCTGTAATTAAACACTCCGTGCTTAAATTCAACAGAAGAATCCATCCAATCTTTATGATCGGGATTATAATTTATTTTCCCAGTTAATTCTTCAGGTTTTAATTTTGCTTCAGACATCTTTATTCCTTATCTAATGGTAATCCCGCTTCTCTCATCTTTTCTCTAAATTCATCTTCGTACTCTTCATATGTATGAACCATTACAGGTTTATCCCATGGGTTAATATGCCTTTTCATGCGGCTGTTGTTTGCTAAGTTTCTTGTCGGGGAAAGAAAAACTCCGGGCATATGTAATAACTTGCTGAACGGGAAATATATCAGCAGAGTGCTTACAAGAAACAAATGAATAAAAAACATAATCCCGATTCCTTCAGGTACAGCAGGATGAAAAGTAAACAGCCCGATGGCAAGTTCTTTTACTTTAATCAAATCAACTTTATCGAAGTAACGCATTAGTATTCCGGTTACTGCTATACTTAATATCAGGAAGAGGGGGAAATAATCTGCCGCCAAAGAAATATATCTTAACCGTGAATCAATAATTCTTCTGAACAACAGAAATATTAGGGCAATTGAAATTGTGATATCGGTAATTAATAAAACCGGTAGCCCGACTTGCATGAATCCATCAATATTTTGTATTGCAAGTACAAAGGAAGGAATTGGCTCCATAAAAAATCTGAAATGTCTTAAAAAGATAATTAAAAACGACCAGTGAAAAACTATGGCTCCCAACCAGAGATATTTAGTACTGCCGTAAACCAAATTAGGTCCGTTTTTTAATTCTGTTTTTGTATTTCTGAATAACGAACGGAAGAGCAATATTTCAAGCGCCATTCTCCCGATAACTCCCAGTGTGGTGGTCGGACTTTCCAGTTTACTGCTTTTAATCCATGAAAGTGATTTTTGCTGACCGGCAATTGTAGGTATATGGAACGGGACGGGAACTCTGGCCCATTTTACGACTTTGATAACAATTCCCAAAATAAAAATTAATATGGCTGCATACGGCAGGATAACGCCAAAGAGATAATCTAATCCTACAGTATCAACACCTATTATAGCTGCTATGATTAATACAAAAACCGCAAAAAGCGAAAAAATAATGTTCATTATTTATTTCCAAAAACTTTATTAACCTGCTTTAGAAAAATTTATTCTTCCCTATTAAAAACTTTTATGTCCCTATCCTGTTGTTTATTTCATTCATCCGCAGCTGAAAAATTTTTTCTCTTGCTTCCATGAATAAATCGAAAGCAATAAGAGCTACTCTATCTACACCGCATAAAATTTCGAGAAACTCATCAAACATTTTAGCATCTTTGATTTCCTCTTTAAGCTCTTCCCGGATAATATTTTTTAACGATAAAATAAATCCGGCTGCCTGGGATGGTATAAAATCCTGGACTGCTCTGACTTTTATTATATCATTTAAAAGAATTTTTATTTCCAGGGACTGATTTCCGCTGAGAATTGCTTCAAATATTTTTTCTGCTGTTTCTGAGATAATATGACCTATAGGATTGCTGAACCGGTTCTTCTGCTGCCTTAGAAAACTGGAAGTTTCTACCGGATAAGTGTCTATTATTGATTGAATCCATTTACTTACAATAATATCTTTTTTCTGTTGTAATAATTTCTTAATCATTCCATTATCACCCATAAGTACCAGGGTACATATTTATATTACTTCCCTGTTCATTAAATCTAATTAAGCACCATGTGCTTTTTAATGAACAGGAAAATAAAAGAACTATTTCCTAAATTTTTTATACACAACCTGTCGGTTTGGTTAAACCTGCAACTTTACAGGCACCTTTTGCCGGACCTGACGGGAATAATTCATAGATTTCTTTTAATGAAAAACCCGTCTCTTTACAAAGTTTACGAATCATTGGAGCAATACCATATTTCTTGTAATAATCGCGTAGATAATGGACTATTTTCCAATGATTTTCTGTCATAACCTGAACGTCCTCGGTTGAGGCTAAAGCTTTAGCAATTTCCTCATTCCATTCTTCCGGTTTTTCTATGAAGCCATCTTCATCGACTTCAATTTTCAATTCCTGATATTCAAAGATTGGCATGTTTTTATCCTATTAATTGTTAGTAATTTAATTAAGAGTTTATCTCATTTCTATGTAACCGCATGGACAGTTTTCTGCACATTTATTACATCCTTTACAGAAATCCATCTTGAATTTATAAGTTTGATGTTTGGTAACAGGTTTTACAATTGCCTGATCCTGGCAGTAGCTCCAACACGTACCGCAATCGAAACAGGATCCGCAGCTCATACATCTTTTTGCTTCATCAAGCACCTGCTCTTCCGTCAGGGTTGAAGTGATTTCAAGATTTAAATCTTTCAACCTGTCTTCAGCAGGCAGCTTAAATGGTTCGTTCCTCATCTTGCTTTCATAATAGCTTAATATAATTTTATCATGGGTAATTACAGGTGGTTTTACCACCTTTTCCGGTTCTACATTCTGAAACCTGTTATGAATTGTTTCGGCAGCTTTTCTTCCGTTAAAAACTGCTATGGTAACTAAACCAAGTTCAAGTGCATCCCCACCTGCATATGTATTCTGAATTTTTGTCTCCCCGTTTTCATCAGCTTTAATCCAGTCTTTTCCTTCGTGAAGACCATCCATACCGGTGAAATCCGGCTCCTGACTAATCGCCGCAATAACAGTTGTTGCATCCAAGGTAAAAAACGAATCCGGTATCGGAACCGGTCTTCTTCTTCCGGAATTATCCGGTTCACCCAATTCCATCCTCTGACATTTCATCTTCGTTATTTTGTCCCCGTCCTTTTCAAATTCTACCGGCGCAGCAAGAAACTCAAGCTTTACTCCTTCTTCTTCAGCCCCAACAATTTCTTCTTCGATAGCCGGCATTTCTGTTCTTGTTCTTCTGTAAACAATAGTAACATCAGCGCCTAATCTTCTTGAAACCCGTGCAGCATCTATTGCCGTATCACCACCGCCAATTACAAGAACTTTGTTTCCAACATCAACCTTTTCATCACTATTTATTTTATTCAGAAACTCTGTTCCTGTAAGAACATTAGAAGCATCTTCATTCGGAACACCAAGCAGCTTGCCTTTATGAGCTCCTATTCCCACAAAAATTGAATCATAATTTTTTTGCAGATCTTCGTAAGGAATATCTTTACCAATTACCTGGTTGCATTTAATTTCAACCCCAAGATTTTCAATTCTTTTTATTTCCTTATCCAGTACATCCTGCGGAAGCCTGTAATCAGGAATCCCATATCTTAACATTCCTCCCGGTTTGCTGAATGCCTCATAAACGGTAACCGGGTATCCTCTTCTCGCTAATTGATATGCACATGAAAGTCCCGCGGGGCCTGATCCGATAACGGCTATCTTTTGAGAATATTTCTCCTCCGTTAATTTCTTAAATTGAAAATCATTCTGTAATGCAAAGTCACCGACAAATCTTTCAAGATTATTAATGCTTACCGCACTGTCTTTATGTGTTCTGTTGCAGTTGCCTTCACAGGGATGAGGACAAACTCTTCCACAAACCGATGGAAAAGGATTCTTTTCTGTTAATATTCCCCACGCTTTTTCGAACGCTTCTGCATGATTACCGCCGTCATCATCAGACCAGCTAATAGTAGTTAAGAATTCCCTGATGTTAGTCTCATTGGGACATCCATCTGAACAAGGAGGAGTCTTAGGAACCTGAACAGGCCGAAGCGAAGAAGTTTCGACAGATGATCCGCCGGATGAATGTGATCTTAAACCTCCTAATGGTCTTTTTGTTTTTTTTACAACCTTAGCCATTTAATGAACTCCGTTTATATTCATTTCTTTTAATATCAAAACTGTTAAGCATAAGGATATATGCCCAACTTGATATCTTCCAATTGCTGTAATATTAAATTATGTTTTTGCTCATCAGTCATCAGGTAACCAAGTAAATACCTGATAACAAAATTTTTAGTGTTCCGACGTGATTCTTCAGCCAGCCTTATTGTTTCTTTTTCAAGCTCAATATGTTTTTCCACAAGGTTCCAGATGCCGGCTAATTCTTCAGGAGTTAAGCTGAAAGCTTCTTTCTCAAAATTATCAATTAATAGCTGCTGAACTTTTTTATGCATCGCTGAATCCTGACGAATTATTTCCATTACCTGTTTTACAACAGGGTTTTTTGTCTTGGAGATAATTTCTGAAGTTGATCTCACCGATTCATCTTCAACTACCTGCCAGGTTTTTAAAGTATCGATTAGTTTTTCATTTAGTTCTTTTTGTTTAGCCATTTGTCTTATCCTTCAATTAATATTTCTGAATTTTTTAAATGTTTATATTGTTTTGCACTTTTTATCATACCCTTAACCCATTCTGGTGTAGCAAGAGCATGTATATGGATATAACTGGCAAAAACATTTTTATATATTAAACCATCCCTTTTATCAATGCTGCCTTTCCCCCGAATCACTGATAAAGAACTTTTAATACACGGGGCATGCTCATAAATTTGTGAGTAATGAAACTCATGTCCTTTGATTAAAACGCCTTTCTCAAAAAATGGATTTTCATGATCAACCACTGCCTCGGTATAACCATGCCCTTGTGGTTTTTTATGCATTTGAATTTCTATAGGAAGTATTCCTGCAAGCTGATATTCTTTTTCCCTCCACATAACTTTATTTGCAAGATACATTAAGCCGCCGCATTCTGCATAAACCGGTAAGCCCTGCTCAACCATTTCTTTTAATGCAAATGACATTTCAATATTTGCAGATAAGTCTTTTAAATTGATTTCCGGGAAACCTCCACCGATATAAATTGCATCAAGGCTTTTTAGATTTTGATGTAATTTGAAATCAAATCTTTCTGTTGAAGAAAGAGGAATTAATTTTGCTCCCGCTTCTTCCAGCATTTCGAGATTTTCAGGATAATAAAATGAAAATGAATTATCCTTAAAGTATCCTATGGTTACTTTATCTGCATCGGATACGGGTAACCTTGAATTTACTTCCAGATTATGTTCAATCGGGGGTGCATTTTGAATAATCGAATATATTTTTGAAACATCAACATTTTCTTCGATGATGTTTTTGAATTCATTTAAGATGCCTGTTTTACTTTCAAATTCATCAGGCATAATTAATCCAAGATGTCTTGAAGGTAAAATAAATTTATCAGGCAGTTTAGGAATTGCTCCTAAAACAGGAATTCCCGTTTCTCCTTCAATTGCTTCTTTAACAATGTTTATGTGCCTTTCACCGGCAGTTCTATTAAGGATTACTCCTTCAATTTTAATCTGAGGATCAAGCTTTAAGCATCCTAAAATAAAAGCAGCAGCCGTGCGGGTAACTTTGGAAATATCCTGAACTATGATAACAGGAGATTGCAGCAACTTTGCAAGTTCTGCAGTGCTATGAGTTCCCTTACCGTCGACCCCATCAAACAGTCCTCTGTTCCCCTCAATTATATTAATCCCATTATTATCGGCATTCTTTAAAAATGATTTTTCAATTACAGGAAATCCCATCATAAAGCTATCAAGATTTCTTGCAGGCTTACCTGTTGCCAAACTCAACCAGGCTGCATCTATGTAATCAGGACCTTTTTAAAACCTGTAACATTTAAACCTCTGTTTTTAAACGAGGCAATAAGTCCGCACGAAACAATAGTTTTACCTGAATCTCCTGAAAGACCGCTAATAATAATTCTAGGATAATTATTCCCATCCATTATTTTTCTAATCCACCTTAGCAGGTATAAGGGATAAGGAGTATCTTATACCTTATCCCTATCAACCTTATACCTAAACTTTAATTTTCAGCACCTTCTCTGTGCGGTATTTCTATAAAACTTCCGCCAAAATAAGTGTAAACACACTTTCCGCTTTCAACTAAATCTCTGATTGCTGATTTAGCTATCGTCTTATCACATCTATCGCCGTATAATTCCAATACTGCTTTGGTAAGATCTGTAGCTTTCCATTTTTTCTGCCCCATGCTTTCTTTAATCATTTTAAACATTGCATCAGAGACTTCATCAACTTTTACTTGCTCAGCCATAAAAACCTCCTCTTAATATGTAAGATGGACTGATCGTTTGAATGTTAAACCTGCATGCTTGAAGTCATCAATATGTTCTTTCTGGAACGGAATGCCGGTCATCCGGAAGAATTTTGGCCAGCCAATGCGATTAATCCATTCACCCATTCTTTCATGCGGATGAGCATCCTTTGCCCATACTTCAACCAGATTTCTAACTGCATCAACCACTTCGGGCCAGCGAGGTGGATTGTTTGGTAAAAACGGGATGGCCAGTTTTGAGAACATTGGTTCACTTCTGGCATTTGAAACTTTACCGCCAACCCAAATAGAAACTCCGTCATTTAAAGGATCGTTAAGCGGCATTGCAGGACAAACGGTGTAACAATTTGCACAGAACATACATCTTTCTTCAAGTACTTCTACAGATGGCTTTCCGTCAATTGTTGTAGGTTTAATTGCTGCTGTCGGGCAGGCAGATACGACAGACGGAATTTCACACATTGCTTTAAGATTATTACGATTAACTTTAGGCGGTCTCCTGTGAATACCAAGTATAGCTATATCAGAACAATGAACCGCACCGCACATATTCAGGCAGCAGGCTAATGCGATCCTGAGCTTAGCGGGAAGTTTCCTTTCGGTGAAATATTCAATCAGATCATCCATAACAGATTTGACAATTCCGGATGCATCTGTTGCAGCAGAATGACAATGAACCCAACCCTGGGTGTGAACAATACTTGATATTGAATTGCCCATTCCACCAACGGGATGACCAAGTGCCTTCAAATCTTCAATTAACGGATCAATATTTTTTTCATCCGATAATAGGAATTCTACATTATGACGACTTGTAAATCTTAGATAGCCACCACAATATTTATCAGCCAGGTCTGCATATTTCCTGATTTTATCGATACCAAGAAGCCTGGGTGAACCTGCACGAACTGTATAGAGTTTTGCACCTGTTTCCGATACAGTTACCATTACCCCGGGTTTCACAATTTCATGGTATTTCCACTTGCCATAATTTTCCTTAATAATCGGGGGTAAAAATTTCTCATAATGAGGTGGACCGATATCGGTTATTCTTTTCTTTTTCTCTTCAGCCATTTTTTTATTCCTTTGAATATAATTTCATATATTAAAAATTAACTGATTGACAAAATCATTTTTCTTCAGCCAGTTCTTCTTCTTCTTCTTCTGATTCCTCTTCAAAAAATTCTTCATAAAATACATAAGGATTCTCTCTTGGATGAGCAACCATTTCGGGAATTGGTTCAACTCCAATTGCCTCGAGGAAATTTCCCATTCCGACTCTCTGTATAAATTCACCGACTCTTTCACGGTTCTTTCCTTCTTCAGACCACAATTCATGAATTTTTTCAACTAAGTCAGTTATTTCTGTGTAAGGTGGTTCAAGTTTTATAAAAGGAATTATAACCGATGAAAGTAATGCTCCTTCAACTATAGGTGCTTTTGCTCCTATAAGAATACAGGCGCCACGGTCTTTTCCGGGGGCAAGAGCTTTTGGCATTGTATTAATGCAGTGCATACATTTGCGGCAGGATTTATTATCTATAGTGATTTCTTTACCGTCCCAATCCATGCATTTTGCCGGGCAATTATTCACTACTTCTTTTTGAATATCCATACCTGATTTGGCATATTCTGTTACTGCATTTTTATCAACCTGGATATCATCTCTCCAGATACCGATAATTGACATATCCGAACGGGCTATAGATGCAACACAATCATTAGGACAACCGGACATTTTAAACTTCCATTTATACGGGAATGCCGGTCTGTGAAGTTCATCCTGATAGTGCATTGTTAAGAAATGGGTTAATGCCATTGTATCATAGCAAGCCCATTCGCAGCGCGCTTTACCGCAGCAGCAGCTCGGTGTTCTTACATCTGATCCTGATCCTCCAAGATCAAATCCTAATTCAGTCAGTTCTGCAAATACTGGTTCCAGTTCTTCAGTTCTTGTTCCAAGAAAAACAATATCCCCGGTTGAACCGTGCATATTTGTTAATCCCGAACCATGTTTTTCCCAGATGTCACACAGTTTTCTCAATACATCTGAAGTATAAAACCAGCCAGCAGGTTGATTTATACGCAGAGTATGAAAATGAGAAACATTGGGAAAATCCTCAGGCAGGTCGGAGTATCTTCCAATAACTCCACCGCCGTAGCCAAGAACTCCAACTATACCACCGTGTTTCCAGTGACCAATTCTTTCTTCATAAGAACGTTCGAGTTGACCCAACAGATCATTCGCCATTGGATTCTTCTCGGCTGCTGATTTAATTTCTTTAACGAAGCTTGGCCAGGCACCTTTCTCAAGCTCATCAAGCTTTGGTGTCTTCCGTTTTTTCTCAGCCATTTTATCTCCTATTTATTTAAATTTACTGCTGTCCTGATTGTTTTTTTCTATTTTGATATTTAATTTTTGTTAGCATATCAGATTCTTCCCCGGAAATTTTTACATAAAAATTCCAAATAAAACTTATCGAAGCAGCAGAGTAATTACAATACGAAATTAGGTTTTGTAATCTATGTGTTGTACTTATGAAGAGCTAAAAAGGTTGGGAATTTGATCTTATTTCACAGGAATATGAAGTGACCTAACCGCCAGTTCAACTATGAAAGTTCTCATCTCGGGGCTATCGATTGGCAGGTTCATGGGAATAGGTAAGGTACCGCAATTGAAATTGGTAAAATAGGTTTTACAAGGCTGCTGAAGATAAAGTGATAACCTGCTGAAACCTATCGAAAGTGGGACTAACATCCACCAGGCAATCCATCCGTTAATGATTGGAATTGGATCATATTTTATCATATGAAATTTTTCGAACCTTCTTTGAAACGCTCTTAGAAGTCCCTCAAAACGGATTGTGGGTTTTTCGTTTATTCTTTCCTGAAGTCGGTCTATGAAATATCCTCTAGAGTTAATAACTAACTCCTTCATTTTTTTTTCCTTAAAGATTACCAGGTAATTTTTAAGCTGGCATGATTGATTTGTTTTATACGCATTTATTGCTTCTAAAATCAATTTCTTATGATCCGGCAAATAGTATAACTCATTCTTTAACTGCTTATCATAACAGGCACGTGTATAATGATTATAAGTAGTAGAATAAGGAAAAACAACTTTTAATGCATCTTCAATTGATTTGAACCCGTATGACATAAAAGTAGGACAAACAAAACCACGGCAATTCATTCTGTCGAGTAATCTTATCCATACCTCTTTTGATTCTCCCTTACTTATTTCAAATCCAAGCACTACTGTTGATAAAGCATCAATTGCGAGAGCAAGATACATACTGTTTTCTTTATTGCTGCTTCCATTACATTTGAATTTTTTACCAACCAGATGAATTAGTCTTGCTTCATGTTTGGGAGTACTTGCATCAAGATAATCCTCCCAGGAAGGACAGCCTTGTAGATATTCCCTTATTTTTTGGTTTATCCTTATTGGTGAACTATGATAAATTGCCTGAAGATCCCTGTATGAATACCCGCTTAAATATGATTCAGTCAGAATACCGTTGTCAGGAAAGTGTTTTTCAATTTTGTTCTGAACCCAGGTCTTATGACAAAACCTGCATCTATACCTCTGAATATCAGCAGAAGTTTTCCCATGTTTGATAATTCGTGTGCTTTTACAAAAAGGACAGCTAACCAATTCCTGGATTTCTTTTTGCATATTTCAATTCTTGCTTTCAGGTAATCAAAAAAGTTACCGCTATACCAAACTTAAAAACTGAACATCATTAAACCGCCAGGCAATCGGCTAATTTTTTAGCTGTAATAACTCAATTATTTAAGTGTCCCCCCACACTTTCAGATCGGAGAATTTGATTTGTGAAATTAGTCTGGATAAATTATAATCATAAATTATTTTCAATCTAAATTCTTTCTCCAAAATGTCCGAATTTTATCTTATTTCAAGCTAAACTATTAACTTTTCAATTTACCCGGCACCTGAATTATAGTACCATTTTAATAATTTTCAGTTTTAGCATTGGCAATCTTTATGCCAATTTACCTTATATATGAAATAAAGGGCTAACCTAAGTTTTGTATCGGATGTGTGTTTAATCTTTGAACAAATTAAACCGGTTTTTCTCTAATATGCCAATACTTATTATTAAGATTGATAATAGTTTATAGTTGCAACTAACAATTTTAAGCTATTTTAAAGGAGACTATTTTAACCGATAATGTTTTTTGTCTTTGCATATTCAAAAATATTTCCGTAGTTTTGAGCATATGCTCATAATACTTTTTTATATTTCATATGCTGAATATCAAAAAATATAAATTCGATTTTTGAAAAAATATGCCCCGACCCAAAAAATATCGCAGAGTATGCTGTAATCCTTCGGTCTTTTATTTTAAACCCAGAGGAATACCGGTTTACGAATTAGAAGAAGTATTTCTCAATCATGATGAACTTGAATCTTTACGACTCGCAGACCTTCTCACTTATTCTCATGAAAAAGCAGCCGATGAAATGAAAATATCAAGAGCTACTTTTGGAAGAATCGTAGAAATTGCTCGTAAGAAAGTTGCCGATGCCATATTAAACGGGAAGGCAGTCAGAATAAATGAAAAATAATTTAATTGTTTTTAATTAAGGAGAATTAACAATGTCAGGTGAAACAAACATATCCGGCTCAAAACATTTTTCAGGGAAAATTGCCATAGCCACAAATGATGGGAAAAGAGTCACAGGTCATATTGGAAGATGCAGATCATTTATGATATATGATTTAGATGGTGAGAAGATAGTCAATAAAGAATTAAGGGAAAATGTTTTCACGCATCACAGAATGCATCAACATCATGAACATCATGGTGAAGGCGGAGGACACAACCATACCCAATTAATTAACGGATTGAAAGACTGCAGCTATCTTATTTCCAGCGGCGGCGGATGGAGAGTTGTAGAAGATCTGAAACAAAATAATATCACACCTATATTTTCAGATGTGGATTTGATCGAAGACGCCGTTAATATGTTCATTAAAGGCGAATTAAAAGATGATGCAGGGTTGGTATGTAATCATAACGAACACTAATATAACAGGAAGAGAATAATATCTTAACCGGCAATAATTATTTTTTTCCTTTTAAAACCTTTAGAGGTGTTCCTATCATCCAAAAGCAATAATATTTTATTTCATAAATATTTTGATGGAACACCTTTTTTAGATATTAAACCTTACACCGGTTTTTTCAATAACGCAAAAGATGAGAAAACCGGCTGGTTTTCGGGGAAATAAAAAATATACATCAGGTTTAATCTGACAACAGATTTTAATAAAGGGAACCCCAAAAAATATTTTAGATTAATTCTCTTCTGCTTTTACAGGTTTTACATCCGGAAGAATTACACTATTAAAATGCGGTAATATAATTTTCCAGTTAATTCCGGCAGACAAGTCTTCCGGAAGCTCAGTCTTATGACACGTTGAGCACCTGGCTAAATCAGGTTTATCTGCCAGCTCTTTCGATTCTTTTAAATGACATGACACACATAAATTGTGTAACGCATCAGTGTAAGATAATATATAATATTTATCGGTTATGCTCTTTTTGTTCGAAACAAATTTATAGGTAGAATGACAATCAGTGCATTTTTTTGAAGAATTTATACTACGGGTTATGCCCTGTTTATGACAGTCATCGCATTTTAACTTAGCACCATTAACTGACGAATGCCAGCTATGCTGGAAGAAATCAACATTGCTGTACATACTGGTATGACATTCCCAGCATTCGCTTAACTTTTCTCCCGGAAGATTCAAATGATGACAGGTTGAACAATTCTCTTTTCCGATTCGTGTTATATGAGCCTGGTGCGGGAACCTGACAAACTGATCATCCCTGTTGCCATTAATATATAAAGTATCTATTCCCGAAGCACGGTAAACCTTAACATTATCAATACCTTCACTATGCAGATGTTTTCCGGGCATTAAAGACATTCCAATTGCAAAACTTATTATAAACGCAAGAGAATGTTTAGCTATATTGGTAACATCGGGAGTTCCCAGCCATGTCCTGGATGAATAATCGAATGAAGGAAGAGTGTACGGAAGTGCATCCGGTTCTTTCGGCTGCATCTCCCATATATTGAAATTCTCTATTGCAAAAAGGAAGACTAAAGATGCAAGAGAAATTATTCCGAGACTAACGATTATTTCTGTAATTAACGGGGTATACGAATCGCCTGTAGTACCGAGCATTATAAGTCCGCCAACATCTATACGGTTTAACATCATACCAAATACAACCATAAAAGATCCTGTCCATTGAACCGCAATATTATTGCGCAGCTTCGGAACAGCAAACATGGTTACAGGAATTATTGTTGATATTAAAAGTTCAACGATAAACAGGTTACTCTGCCAGCTCCCATTAAATATTAGACCGGCTTTACCCTGGACAATGATATCGGTTATCTTTACAATAAAATAAATTGAAAGGACCCATACAGCAGTCATACAGAGCTTTGCCACAAGGTTCGATTCGGGTTTACGCTTATAAAGCCAGTGAGAAGCAAGGCTTTCAAAAGCAACCATCATCAAACCTAAAGCAATAGCAGAGATAAAAAACTGAACTGGTAAAATATTTGAATACCAGAGCGGGAAAAGCTTGAACGGCATAATTAAAAACAAGCTGCCGAGTGAAGACTGATGCAGAGTAGAAAGCATTATCCCTAAAAGAACAAAAACAAAACGGAACCTCATAAGAAAATTTCTGATCTTCGCATACCTGCTGAATTTTTCTAAAGGAACCGGACTGAACTCAAGCATCAGTACCCCGGTGTATAACATAACACACCAGCCGACTTCAAAAAGCGGTGAATGAGGATTCCAGTATATTATCATATGCCATATATTCCATGGCAATCCTAAATCAACAAGCAGACTAATTATAACAGCAAGATAGCCAAGGAAAGCAGTCAATACTGCCGGCTTAACAAGCGGATGAAACTCTTCCCTCTTCATAATATAGAAGATAGCAGTAAGTACAAAACCGCCTGCAGCTAATGCTACTCCTCCCATTACATCAAAGCCGATCCACAATCCCCAGGGAGTAGCATCATTTAAGTTAGTTGTTACACCTAATCCAAAAATAAACCGGTTAAGTACAACAGCAGCAGCAAAGCCTGTAATTAACCATAAAATTAGTTTTGCATTACGTACTCTATTCATCTTTAGATTCCTTTTCATTACTTTCTTTACTGAATTTCATCCGGCGCTGTATCACCCAATTGAGCCCGAGCATAACTCCGCCCATACCAACAAATGCAAAAGGTACGGATTCCATTGCTGTTGCCGTCTTTTCGGGAAGCGGCTTGTCTCCGAGGTTTACCGGATATGAAAGGAAATCGAGATTAATATCAGAGAGATACAAAACAGAAGTTCCACCAACTTCATGTTCTCCCCAGACTTTGTTAATATATTTTCCCGGATTTTCTTTAATTCTCTTATGAGCTGTCTTTAATAATTCAGATCTTTCACCAAAGATTGTTGCTCCTGTCGGGCATACATTTGTACAGGCAGGCTGCTCACCTTTTATTATTCTGTCATAACAAAGAATACATTTTTCAACATACGGTACTGCTTTATCCCATTCGTAACGTGGAATTCCATAAGGACAAGCCATCATACAATAACGGCAGCCGAGGCATTTATCGGAATCATATACAACCGCACCAATTTCAGTTTTATGAAGTGCACCTACAGGACAAACAGATGCGCAGGCGGGTTCGACACAGTGACGGCATTGTTTGCGGATATAATGATTGTCAGGTTTTCTTATTATTGATGTCCAGTTCTCAGATGACAGGCCATCATTTTTCTGCCATATTCTCGGAACATCGGTTTCAAGATCATGAGTTTTCTTACAGGCAGCAACACATTCAAGGCAGCCAATGCATTTTGTTATATCGGTTAATATTGCTTTACTCAAACCGGCGCTCCTTTTTTATTTAAGGTTGTGCTAATCTTGTCATCTGTTTCAGGAGGAAATTTCCACGCTAAAGCACAAATGACTTGAGACAGTGGTGTCAGAACACAGTGTGCTATTTTCGAGAAAGGAATCAGCACAAATATTAATTCCCCGGACAAAACGTGCATCAACATAAAAAACCGATAGCTATCAGGACTTACATTTAAATTCGCACAAATAAATCCCGTAACGAAAGGAATTAGTAATAAAAGTAACCACAGGTAATCCTGTTTCCTGCTCAACGCTCTTGTGGTTTCATTTGCCATCCTGCTTATAAATAAAGCTGCTGCAAAAATTATTGTACTGATGGTAAGCCATAAAGCCCAATTGTATGGAAGAGCTATCCATGATATTCCAATTGAACTATTCCATAGCCTGATATGAGCAAACAGGAAAATTGGAACAATAATTAATCCTACATGAAACAGGATTGAAAAAACTGAAAAGAGCCGGAAATTACCCTTTAGCCTTTTGACCGGGAAAAGCCATTCCCAGGTCCGGCTGAAGATTAATTTCCAGGGCATTTTCTTATCGTCGGTTTTTTTATATGCTTTATATGCACCACGAATATCAAGAAAAAATATTCTGAATAATCCTAATACAAGTAAAGCAAATGTTAACCGGAAAAGTGGTCCTTTAGCAAAATCGAGTAATGAATCCATTTATTTAATCTCTTCTTTTGGATTTTCTTTTTCTTTAACTATTAATGAATCATCAAAAATGATTGCTTTATAAATAAGATCATGAAGTCCGACAACCTGGCAATCAATTTTCTGATCCTCCACAAGTTCTCTTAATTGTTTTTTACAGTTTGCACAGGGGGCAACAAGAATTTCACATCCTGCCATTCGGATCTGATCAGCCTTTAATTTACCGCCGACAGTTGTCCTGTATGGCCTTATTTCGTCAATTGAAACTGTGCCGCCGCCGCCGCCGCAGCAAATATTATTTTCGCCGGAAGGCGTCATTTCAATATAATTCTTACAGAATGATTTTAAGATATCTCTCGGCTGATCTATTATCCATCTCTGCCGTGCAAGATTACACGGATCGTGGTATGAAACCTTTTCTGTTATTACATCAGGATTAAGCTTCAGTCTTCCCTCTTTCCATGCTTTATGAGTGTATTCCATAATGTTTAATACAGGCAATGAATTCTCTCCGCCGCAATAAACAGGGACAAAATATTTAGCACTACGCGACGCATGCCCGCATTCACCAATAAGAATATTTTTCCCCTGAAGTCTTTTCGTTTCTTCATCAACTTTTTTAACGACTCTTTCGAGAATTCTGTCACTGTAAAAAAGTCCGTAGTTAATCCCATCGTAATATCCTGTTCCTATAGTCCAGTTATCACCGGTAGCGGTAAATACTGCGGCAATTCCCATAAGAGTTTCTGCTTCCATCAGGAAATCGCTTACTGCGGGAAAAAAAACATAATCGGCGTTTTCAATGTTCAGAGGAAATTTTATATGAACAGATTTTTCTTCAAACATATCATCTTCAAGAAACTCAAGTGTATCCTGAAGTGCCGGGACAGGTATTGCAGAAGTATTTTTAGTTGCACCTTCAAGCTGTTCCCTGGTGCTTACAACAAGAGCACGCGGTGCTATTCCTATTTCACTTAAAATAAATCTCCCGAGGTGCGTAATTAATCCGTGGTCTATTCCGGCAGGACACTCGAGAGTACATCTCCTGCAGGCCGTACAATTGTAATAACTATCAGCCATTTGCTGAATAGTTTCGAGTGTTATGTATCCTTTTCCTGAAAAGCGTCCTTTAACAAATCCGCCAAGTGTAAAATGGCGGCGGTAAATATCCAGAAGAAGCTCCGATCTCTTACAAGGAATATCCTCAATATCTCCCGTTGCCTGGAATACCTGGCATGCAACACTGCAGTTTGCACATCTCGCACTCATACGCACAAAATGATCAAGCGCCATCCTGTAATTAGAATGTTTAAGAATTGCTGCAAATGCTTCAAGAAATCGGCGGGGGAGATCGTTCAGATCAAAATCTTCTACATGGTAACGCACGTCAAGATTTTGCCGTTCAATTACTTCGGGTTTTTTAACCGATTTAAAAGCTTTTTTCCGCTCATCATCAGTTATCTTATTAGTCCTCATTCATTTCCCTTACATTCAATATTAAAGTAACTAACCAAAATTACACGGTTATTGATTAAAAGGTCTTACTCCAGAACTATCTTAACTTGCCCTTAATCATAATTTTAATCATATTTTAAGTGATTTCCGCATAATTTTATTAACTAAATATACTTTAGGACTAATCAAAGAATAGCCTTAAATCACTTCAAAAGAACATAAAATAGGATGCAAAATCAAAAGGATAAAGTTTATTGTATCGGATTTGTGGTTTATTAAAAAGAGCCCCAAAGTTCAGGTATCGCCGATATAAAAATTACAAAGCGAATCATCGATCCGCTATCTTTTAAAATGAGCGGATTAACAATTCGCTTAAAAGCCGAAAAAATAATTTTAGAATAGGGGAACGATTTTATTTAAAATACTATAAAGGGATTTTCTTTCTGATGGTTTGAGATGACCATTCGCAAGACTTTCCAGTTCCATCCCTTTACCAACCTGCTTAATAGGTTTGGCAGCATAAATATTTTTAATAAAATTTATTTTATCCTTTAATGAATTAAAGGAAAGTGAAATCGTATCACCGCTGGTTCTGTGAATAATTTTCAGGATATGATCTTCACTGACATCTTCAATATCCCATTCGTTTGAAAAAACTGCATAGTTAGTTACCGCCGAATGGTGATCTAAACCGTATTGAGGATCAATGTAGAGTTTATTTTCGAACCCTCTGAGACTAATATTACTTTTATATAATTCTGCCGATCTCATCTAAACCTCCAACCTCCATAATTGGTGCTTCTTATTCAACCTGTATGCCAGTATTAACTCATTATAAATAAGTATGTTGATGATTAGCCAAAAATGTCGTTCTGGAAAGATTTGAGATGAATTCTCAAAATGCGATAGACATGAATTTTATCCCTCTTTTATAATGTAATTATGCTATTAATATTACCACATAAACCAGACTATTTTCCAGGAATGGTTAAACTAAAAATTTAATTTATGTTCTGTATTTATTGCCCGAAAGATTTGCTTTTTTGATAACAATTATAACGACACTTACAGAGATAAGTCCCGATAAAATTACAGCTAAAATTACAATCATATCATTTCCCTTAGGAATAAAACTGTAACAGGTTTTCAGTACGCTTTCTATTGTTGAAGATATTTCACCTTTGGAAGCACTTTTTACTGCAAGCTCAAATGCGGAAGGCAGGATTTGAAAATCACCTTCTTTTGTATTACCGGGATTTAAGTACTGTACAATCTTTCCATCTTTATCCAAAAAAATCAAAACGCCTTTGTGCAAAAATCCGCCGTATGGTGATCTCTTAAAATGAAAACCTGCTATGTCTGTTAATTGATAAATACTTGAGCTGTCACCTGTTAAAAAATTCCATGCGGAATCAGGAATTTTTCTGTCAGCTAAGCTGAACATCGCACGTTTTTTACTTGCTGCCATTTGAGGAGTTTCATTTTCATCGATGCTGATGCTGATAATATCATAATCTTTTCCAGGCTCATATTTTACTTTCCCTATTACATCTGTAATTTCCACCATTAAAGGAGTGCAAATTCCTGCACACTGGTAGTAGCAAAAGTCCAGAATAGTGGGTTTATTAATGAGATTCTTTAACAATACAGGTTTGCCATCAGAGTTAATGAATTTTAAGTCTGATGGAATTTTCACACCCAAATGCTTTACAATTTCTGCAGAATTATAATCTGCATATAATGAACGGGCAGATAAAAATAAAGTAATTGTTATAATGAATGACAGACTGCTAAAAGTTTTTAGCAATTTTTTCATGATTAAAAATAACTCTTTCTAAATGATCCTGTTATAAAAATATATAAAATCGATAAACTAACAAATGAACTAAGGCTGATATAGAACTTATTAATGCAATTCTGTAAACTTATCAATTAGATTTATATGAAAATAAAAGGATTCAAATTGAATAGTTGCTTAATAATTACCACTGCTGAACTACAATACAAACACCCGATTCATCTCTTAATGCAAATTCCTTTGCTTTCCATGGTTTTACAGTAATTTCTTTTGCATTGGGATGAAGCAGCTCCGGGAAATTTTCTTTAACCTTTTTATATACCGCATTTATATCATCTGTCTCCAGTCTGAGTTCCGGTCTGTCTTTAATTGCAAATTCCTCGCTTTGAATTAAGTGTAATCCAAGCCCGTCCTTTTCCACAACACAAAATGGATTTTCAGATCTTAAATCATCATATCCGACTTTAAATCCAAGCCATTCAACGAAAAGCTTTAATCCATCTTTTATATCTGTATAAAATACATTCGGAACAATCTTCAGGTATTTCACTTCGTTATTCTCCAAACGATGATTTAAATGGTAATTTATTTATTGTACAATAGTTCCCTGGTGATAAACAATTTTCCATTCTTCATTATACCTTCTCCAGATTGTAGATCTTCTTGTAATACGTTCTTTATCCTGAATGAGAGTATAGGTTACAAGATAATTATTCCCGGCTATTTCCTCGCAGTTAAAATCACTTATTTCCCATTCATCTTTTTGCGGATTTTTGTATCTCTCTTCAAGTGTATCCAGAACAAAATTTCTGCTGTACTGACTGCCGGATGCCCCCACCTCCCAGAAAGTTTCTTCAGTCATCTTTTCAAAATCCTGCCTGCTTGTTCCAAATTCCGGATGATGAAATATCGGTTCACGTTTTTTTAATTCTTCGGCAACTTTTGAAATTTTTTGATCAACATTTAATTTTGATTTCATAATTCTTTTTCATTTTGCAGCATAAGATTCAAATAAAAATTAAACTTAGAGCTTAAAATTAATTACATACTTTCTACTTACCATCTCCCGGATAAGCCGGCAGCAGTGGAGGTGTTTTAGGAATTTCTAACGGATGTTCTTTTATTTTTTGCATAATGTATTTTATTCCCTCTTCAAGCTGAGCATCTTTACCGCTCATTACATCTCCGGGAAGATTGTCAACTTCAATGTCAGGTTCAACGCCGTGATTTTCAACTACCCATTCCGAATTTAAACCGAAAATGCTAAATTCAGGTACGGTAATGTAGCCGCCGTCCAAAAGATTCCAGTAACCGCGAATTCCTCTGACACCGCCCCATGTTCTTGTTCCGATCAGCGGACCGAGATCATATTTCTTAAAATAATATGGAAAAATATCACCATCAGAAGCAGAATAATGATTGATTAAAGCAACTTTGTAACCATTTAATACTTCTCCCGGAATAGTTCCTTCTCCTCCCTGCCGGTTCGTTTCCATTCCAATCAACATTCTTCTTAAACGTTCAAGAAGAATTTGATCTATATTTCCGCCGCCATTATATCTGACATCAACTATAAGACCTTGTTTACGAATTTGAGGATAAAACTGATGAACAAATTGCGTCATTCCTAATTCATCCATATCGGAGAGATATATGTATCCGATTTTTCCGCCTGATTCTTTATTAACAGTTTCACGGTTGTTATCAATCCAATCTTTTGATCGTAAACTCAACTCACTTGTAACAGGCTTTACAATTTCATCATGTTTATTTGATCCTTTTGCATCATCGCTAAGAGTTAAAGTAACTGTTTGGTTTAGTGTGTTTACAAACAGGCTGTAAGGATTTTGGGGCGCTTTTAATTCTTTGTTATCAACTGCAAGAACAAAATCTCCTTCTTTTGCATTAATTCCCGGTTCGGTTAAAGGTGAACGATAACCATCCCTGGTATTATCGCCTGAGTATATTTTTTTGATATAATATCTCCCTGATGCTTTATCCAAACCGAAATCAACGCCCAGAAGACCGGTGGGATTATAATCATTTTTAGGTTCATCACCGCCGCCAACATACGTATGCGAATTTTGAAGTTCGCCAATCATCTCGCCAATTATATAATTCAGATCTTCTCTGCATGATAATTCGGGAATTAATTTTTCATATTTAGTTTTAATTTCTCCCCAATTTTTTCCGTTCATCTCCGGGTTATAAAAAAAATCACGCTCCAGTCTCCAGGCTTGATTATACATTTCTTTCCATTCTTCAGCAGGATTTATCAGGGTTTTCATTCCAGAAAGATTCAGAACTTTTTCATTTTTCTTATCGCCTGCGGCAGGTTTTGAATCAGCAATAAAATATTTATTTTCTTTTTTATAGATAATCTTACTGCCGTCTGCACTTAATTCATATCCCTCGGGAGCAGCTATTAAGCCTGTATCTTTTCTTTTTTTCATATCGAAAACATGAAGAGTATCTTTTTCGCCGGGAAGCGGAGGTCCATCTACTAAAGTTGTAGGATGAGTCGTATAATAAAGCATATCGCCGAAAGTTGATAAACTATTTATGTTTCCCGCCATAACAGGCAATGGGACAGCTCTCGACATTAAACCATCCAGATCAATTTTAATAGGATTAATTGTGCTGGCTTTCCATGGTGATTTTTTTGAAGTATCATTTTTCGTTTCAGTAAATCCTTCATCGGAACGCGGGGCAAAAGGAGAAGGTTCGCTTTTTTGTAAAGTTGCAACATAGATTCCCCCCATCTTTTGAGTTGCCATATTAAATTCTATCTGGCTGTTCGCCGGATTTTCATGCCTTGAAGAAATGAAATACAAATATTTCCCGTCTTTACTGAAAACGGGACTATAATCATCGTTTACATCAGAGCTTATATCAGTTGCTTTACTATCGTTTAAATTGTATAGATAAATATCTCCGAAATTATTATCTGCAGTTTTGCTGTAAGCAATCCACAAACCATCGGGAGACCAGTTATAATCATGTATTTCATTTCGTTTTGAATCATCGACTTTAATTAGTTTTTTATCTTTAATATTTAAATACCACAAGGTTTTTTCATTATCAGAAAAAGCAAGTTTATCGCTTCCGGGTGCCCACACAGGTTTATAGAAATAACCTTTTTTCTTATCTGTTAAAATTTGCTCTTTACCAGAACCATCTGAAGGTTTAATTGCAATTTCACTTTCACCCGTAACATCAGTAGCATAAGCAATCCATTTACCATCGGGGGACCAGGTTGGAAATTGTTCGCGAGCATTGGAAGTCTGTGTTAAATTTCTTGTATTCCCGTGTTCCTCTGGAACAGTATAAATATCGCCTCTTGCTTCGAATAAGCCTCTCTTGCCGTTCGGTGCAATTTCATAACTAACAATATTAGTGTTCGTGTTTACCCAGCGCGGGCGAATTTGTTTATCATCATTTGGAACAAAAATATTTACTTCATTCAATTTTTCATCGGGAAGATCGAGCACATATAAAGAACCGCCGCATTGAAATACAATTCCATTATCGCCGAGACTCGGCCAATCCACATCGTAATCTTTAAAGTTTGTCACCTGGCGAAAGTTTTTTGTTTGAGTATCGTAAGCCCAAATATTCATCCGTTTTTCCGGACCTCTATCGGATGCAAAGTAAATTGTATTTTTATACCACATTGGATAAGTATCTGTACCTTTCCAATCAGTTATCCTTTCAATTTTTTTAGTGTTGAAATCATAAACCCAAATATCCTGCGCCAACCCGCCATAGTAATCTTTCCAAGTTCTGAAATTTCTGAATATTCTGTTGTAAGCTATCTTTCCGCCATCTGAATTATATGATAGTAATCCCCCTTTGGGCAGCGGAAGCTGTTCAGGCAAACCGCCTTCTGCAGGGACTGAAAAAAGTCTTCCAAACCAATCATTAAATGTATTTCGCCTGGAAAGGAATATTATATTTTTACTATCAGGCGACCAATTAACAACCATATTATCCGGTCCCCATCTCAATGTAGCTTCTTTAACAACATCCGAATGAAAAGTAAGTCTTTTAGCCATTCCGCCTTCAGCCGGAATAGTGTAAACATCAACATTACCATCGTAGCTGCCTGTAAAGGCGATTGTATTTCCATCAGGAGAAAAACGGGGCATAATATCAAAACCATTATCGGCAGTTAGCCTGTTTGCTGTTCCGCCGTTTTTATCAACCTTCCATAAACTTCCGCCGGATTCAAATACAATTGTGTTTCCGTGAAGTGTCGGATATCTGCACAAAGTTTTTTGATTATTGGTTTGTGCGGACAAATTTGCTGATATACCTGTAAGGCTTATCAAGATTATGAATAACACAAAATACCTGAATGTTCTTTTCATTCTTACCTCTAACTATTTATTTAATTGAACCTGGCGTGATTGAATCTTTGCAGCATTAATTACAAAATGATTATTTGCTTTTTCCAAAATGCAAATATCATAAGCACAGTTTGCAAGATAATTAATTAATTTAAGTTAATTGACCAAGATACTTTAAGCAGTTTATCTGTGTATGGCGGGGATCACTTAATTTAAAATTTCTGAAACCTGTCCGGCGAAGTCGGTTAGAATGTAAACTGATGTTGTGTGCTTAAAATCTTGCAACAAAAATTGCTTGTCACTTGAATTGCTATGCTAAACGAAACAAGGATTACTTAATAATTTTCTCCTCATGAATTCCTAATGAGTCAATTCCTAGTATTCTGAATTGATATTGTCGGTCCTTATACAATCTTTTCTAAGAAGTAATCTTTTTAGAATATTTTTCATACGCACATAACGGCGTGTTATGTTAAAACGCCGGTAATTTTTAAAAGATTTCCTTCACTATTTGTTTTTGTCTTCCTGACATACACTAAAGCCAAATATAATTACAAATGATGAAGCCTGCACTTCTGCCCCAATTTTGGCAATACCTTGTTATGGGCAGTTTTTATCTGTTTGTTTATTAATTTAAGAATTCTTTCAGGTAACTTAAAATTGTTTTCGTTTGCATCATCAGGCTCACGTGCCCTTGTGATGGTACAATTGCTAAATGCGATTTTGGCATTGGCTGCAAATCAGCAGAAACGCCGCCGCCCAATAGTTTATATGTTTTCATTAGCTCAACTTTATCAAGTCCGTCATTGTCGCCTGAAATGATTAATACCGGTGCAGTAATATTTGCAATATTGGAATCCCCAACATTGAATGGAACTTGTGCAAAAGCTATCATTTGCTCTAAAAACTTTCTCCACTTTGTTGTATCGGGTGCTACTGCATCGTATGCGGTTTTTAATGGAGTTTTATCAAAAAATTCAGGTTTAAACCTTTAAAAGCACCGTTTACTTCGGGCAGCCAGCCGCTGGTTTTATATGTTGAGGAAATGATTACCAATTTCCTTAGCCGTTCAGGACTTTGTACAGCAAACTGATAAGCAACAGAACCGCCCATACTATAACCTACTACATCCGCACTGTCTACTTTTAAGTAATCCATTACTCCTTCTACATCTTTTGCTAATGCAGTAATATCTAATTTTCTGTCTGAATAAGGTGAGTGTCCGTGTCCCTGGAATTCAATTGCTATTACTTTTCTTGTCTTTGATAATTCAGGAATTATCTGCCCCCAATTCATTTCAATAGTATAAAAAGCACCGTGCAATAAAATAACAGGCTCAGCCTCACCGCCTGCCTTTCCGACAGGCTGGTATACTTCGTAATAGACTTTAATGCCATTAACAGGTGCGTAGCCGCTATCGGAGGGTCTGGTTTGTTGCCCATATGAATTGAATAATGAACAAAAAAATACTGCAGTCACCAACAAGGATTTGAAAAAATCTGGTTTCAAAAATATTTTATTCATAGCATTTATTTTTTTAATTTTAATAATAAATTTTCCAACTCGTTTAATGTCATTGTAAAACCTTCTTTGAAACCCATTTTAATCATTTGTTCCATTCTTTCAAGCGAATCATTGTAAATTTTAATACTCACTTTAGTAATTCCCCGTCCGACCGGGTCATCCGGGGGGGCGTTTTGCTCTGTGAAAGTCAAATCCCAGTCAGAACCAGGCAAATTAGGGTTTTCGTCTTTATCTGCAAATGCATTCAAATATTTGAAATTGGTTTTTGGAGTAATGGAAGTATATTTCTGAATTGCCCACATCTCATTCCCTTCCGGGCTTACCATTGCATAAAATCTTCGTCCGCCAACTTTAAAATCCATTGCCTTGGTTTTCGATATAAAAGGCTTGGGCGCCCACCATTGGTCAAGTATTTCTTGTTTTGTAAATGCATCCCAGACAAGTGGAAGTTCTGCGTCAAACTCCCTGGTTATATATACTGTTTTGGCTGCTTTGTCTACAGTAAAATCAAATTGCAAATTGGTGCTCATTTTTTTTGTCCTTTCATAGTTGATAAAATAATATCTAATTGATCAAACCTGTTTTCCCAGATCTTCCGGTATTGTTCCAGCCACTCGTCTATTTCTTTCATTTTTTCAATTTTAAGTGAATAGTAAATTTCCCTGCCCTGGTTTTCCTGTTTTACAAGCTCACATTCTGTAAGAATGTGTAAATGCTTTGAGACTGCTTGTCGTGTTGATTTGAAATTGTCGGCAATGTCGTTGGGTGTCATTGCCTGCAGTGCAATCAGGGCAATTATTGCCCGCCTTGTGGGATCCGCAATAGCCTGAAATACATCTCGTCTCATTTTACCAGCCTTTAATTTATGCAACCGATTGGTTGCAAATATATATGCAACTTTTCGGTTTTGCAATTTTTTTTTCAGTTTTTTAAAAGTTTAAAATTTCAGACGGAAGTGTCTGTTTGTGTGGTTTCCCTAAAATTGCCCATAACATTTGTTTTTCTGCTGCTCTGTTGACTTTTAACATAACAGAGGTTAGGTTTACTTCCCCTTTAAGTTGTTACTAATTTGTCCTATCCCAATTCGGAACTTCTCTTGATGGAACCTTTGCTATTATCTTTTTTACTTTCTTTTTTAAATCGTTAACAGATTTTTTTGATAATCTTGATTCCAAAATAGAAACCGATTCTAATTGAGTTAACTGAGAATTCAATAAATAATTAGTTAATTGGTTTATTGAAACCCCTTGATATTTGGCTTCTCTCTCAAGTCTTCTTTTTAAATCTTTTGGCAATCGTAATGTTACAACTTGTGAATCACTCATTTTTTTACCTCTATCATATTATATAATTCTTTCGGAGTTACTACTTTATATCCAAAACCTTTTAATTCACCTTGCTTAAAATCTTTTACATTAGATGTAACTAAATAATCACTGTTGCTTGCAAATGCACATTCCATAAAAATATTATCGTTTTCATCAGGAAGATTGGGACGCAATAAATAATATATAGAATGTTTCTGAGCCAACAGGGCTAACAAATCCAGAAAATCTTCCACTTCCTTCACGGAAAGATTTAACAACTGAAGATTTTTTTCTCTCATCAATACATCATAATATTCAAAATATACTTGTGGTGAAACAGCTAATTTTATTTTCTCATCGATAATCATTTTAACGATTAAATGCGAAGCACCTTTGTTACTATAAAGCGCGGAGAAAATCACGTTTGTATCAACTGTAATAATCATATATTGTAATGATAGCACATATAATTACAATTTTCAAGACAGGAAATATCTAAGTGGTGATTGTAAACCTAACGATGTTGCAAATAACCGGTTTACCTACCGATAGGTAGGCATCCCAACACAACAAAAATCAATAAAACTGAAACGCCAAAGTTTTTGCAACCGGATTGTAACTTTCTCCGCACAAACCGGTCGTTAGACTCCGACAGAGTTTCGTTAGAACTCCATTCCACCGGAACGAGCTAACGGACTCTATCGAGTTGCTGCAATATTTTTTATTTAATAAAGTTAAACAACTTTGTTTTTTATTTTACAAAACCTTTAAACTCCACTTATGCCGAACTGAAATACGGCGTCCGGTTGTCCGAAGGACTCCTTCGGAGATTTGCGGGTTATACAGCATTTTGAATATTACATCAAAATTATTCTAATTCATATTTTAATAATTTACCTTTCGTTGGTATTAGACCAACACCTTTTCGATATATTCTATTTGCCTCATTGTCTAATCCACCATACTTAGTGTGGAACTCAATTGTAGTATCATTTTTATTGATAACGCGAATTGAGTAATGTTTTATTGTTGGAATCGGGAGTGATTTTATACTATTATTTTCTGTATTTACGCCATCTATATCAAAGATTTTAGCACTATCTCTAGCTGATAACATTATCGAATTATTTTCATCGCTGGCATCCGGTTTAATATCAATATCAATCCAGGCTATGTCATTTAAATTCATTGAAAAAATTGCATCTACTAATTCAATATAACGCTGGTAAGAGTTGCTATAAATCAGACTATATAGTGTGTCATTAGAAATTCTTTTATAAGTATAATATGCTCTGGTAGTATCTGAACTTATATTTGAATTTTTTATAATATAATACTCTTTACGTTCAATTGTATCAATTGCTACTACTTCAATAACTGTTTCAAATATACTTGAATTTGGAAAATTGTAGATCCACTTATTTCCTACGGCCAAAGGCATATAATCGTCTTTAAATGAACTTGATTTTTGAGCTATTGAATTGTTCTGAAATAAAATAAAAAGAGGAACAAATAATAAATAAAAATTTATTTTCATTTTGAATTTCTCCTCTACTTTAACTTATTGCTGTATAACGACCTGTTATGTTAAAATACAACACGCTTATTTAATTATTTAAAAAGATTTCCATCTGTTTTTTATTACTTTTTATAAATAACCATTTGAATCAAACTTGTAATCCCACTACTCCCAAAGTGATGAAAATAATTATCCTCAGATAAAACCGGGATATCCTGTTATACGTCTCGTCTCGGCGGGACAATTTCGTTTTCACTTTTACATACCGGTACTCAAACCTGCACGGCATAATAATCCTGTTATTGAAGAGCTTCATTCACACCTGATGAAGATGACTGGTGGTAAGAGCCCTGCACAGATTACCGGTCTTTCTGATAAATCTTTGATGGAGCAAATAGCTGAAACAGGAACAGACTTTAAAAACGTCTGGAGAACAGGTAAACACTTTACCTCCTGGCTTTGCCTTGATCAGTCCGGTAAAAGCAACAAAAGATGGAGGAAGAAAGGACATACCAAAGCAGGACAGATTTTCCGTAATTCTGCTTACTCAATCATTAACAGCAAGTACTCTGCTTTATCTGGTTTCTATCATAGGATTAAAGCCCGGAAAGGTGCACGTGTTGCTATTAAAGCTACCGCCAGGAAAATTGCTGTATTCTACTATTACATTATGACAGAAGGTATTGAATATGTTGAGAAGGGACTTATAGCTTATCAACAAAATTACAAAGAACAACAAATTAAGAGATTAAAAAAACAAGCCGGCCATCTGGGCTTTCAACTTGTCTCGGCTTAAAATGGCTAAAAAATAAACCTTTTTATTGGTGGTCATTAGCAGCCGCGGGTTAGGTGTGTTTTAATTTTATTGATAATCTTCTTCTAATAATTCTCGCAATATTATTGTACCCATTTTATCATTATGTACTTTTATTTCCTCAAAAACTTGAGGGTTTGCGAGAACTGTCGTTGAACCGAAATTTATCTTCATATCAAGTGGCAATCCTTCAAATTCTGAAAGAAATTCCTTTACAGTCATTGAATGATTTTCATAATCTTCTTTAATTTTCTGTTTAATTATATCGTTCATATATCCTCGTTTTTATTTGTTGGAGACATATTTTCAGCAAAAGTAATAAATGTTTCTATGGCATTATTCAGCTTCATAAAGGTTTTTGTGTGCTTGCCCTTTGCAATCACACTCCAAGGTTTTTGTTTCTTAACCTTATTTGTAATTACAAAATCATCTTTATCAATATCATATTCTATTTCATTAGAAAATTCTTCAAATAGTATTTTTAAATCAGGGTACTTTTTAATATTCCCATTTTTAAAGAATGAATACAATGATATACTTAAATCAGACTCAGTTTTGACATACCAACCTAATGTTTCAAATTTGTCTTTATACATTTGGAAAAATATTTGAAGATTATCAAATGTAGTAAAAGATTTCTGCCCTACTGTTGAAGGATTAGCGCCATATATTTCTCCTTTTTCTTGGATTGCAATTTTAGAAATTGAAAATGATTTAACTTCATTTGTAGCCAAACTTCTTGCTGAAACTTTATCACCTTGAATTTTTATAGGTGAAATTTCTCTTGGTTTCCCTGGATTACTTCCGCCGTAATAAATTATTGTAAGAACTTCTCCAGATTCTATTGCCGTATTTAATCTTTTAATAACATCCATATTAATATTTATGATAATTATCTTAAAATGATTACACACCTAACGAGTGGCCGCTAAGCCGCCGCCCAACACAGAAAAGCCTAATTTGCAACGAATGTTTATAATTTGAAGCCGCCAGTAAATTCCACCGCACTGGCGGCGACCTACCTTACATTTACAAATTACGTAGAACAAAATGCCGAACGAAAATACTAAACCCCAAAATTGCACAAAGCCCAAACCGTTTCGGCGGTCGGTCTTGAGCGGCGGGTTAGCTGTAATTTTTTAATATATTATTCCAAAAGTTTCTCATGAAGAATATCATCTTCCCAATAATTAAAACGATATTTTAAGAATTCATTTATTGCATCAAAATCAGGAGTCATCTGTCGACATTCTAGACCTAATGCTTTTAGAGTTGAAAGCATATTATTATCGTGTTGTTGAATGATAGACTCAAGTGAATAATAGGATAAAGGTACTTTCTCTGCATCTTCAAGCTCTGTTTTAAACATTTGCTCATACATATATTTTCGCATATTATCAGGATTATTTTTCACTGATGGGATTCTTTGCATGCGATAATTTATTGTAATAGCGGCAACAGAATTTAAAATATGCCAATCTTTCCAACCTTTTAATCTTAGTGTGGATATTGTTTCTTGAAACTCACTCGAAAGTAGAAGGTGTGGCAAAGTATATTTAATACTTTGGGGAATAAACTTATATCTGTTAATTAGAAATTCTTTAGTTTTTTCTGCACTATAAGTTTCTGCTAGTTCATGTTTCCAAGATAAAAGTGGATGAGGTTCAAATGCGAATCTATTTGGCGATACCGGCGGCTCGTATTTTGCTCTAGGTATATCGTTGAATGATTCAAGAGAAATGAATTTTCTAAATAGTATTTCAAAAGGTTGTGCAATAAATACTTTAAGACTCAAACCATCCTTAAAACTCTGTTCAAGAAGTTTCATTAGATTATCATATGGTTTAAGCGATATTTCAAAAAATATTTCAGTTATCGAGGTTATGCATAATGTTTGAATATCATCAAAATTGGATTTAGTAAGTTTTTCATAATATGGAAAATTAACCTTCCATTCTCTGAACTTATTTGAAGGAACCGGTGAAATATCATACTTTTTATTTGGATCAACAGACAAATGGATAGAAACCTTGGTTTTAAGCAAATAGAGATCAAGATTTGAAAGATCACATAATATTATTTGCATAATTGCCACAAATTGTTCTGCAATAGGTACAGTGCGATAATCGTTAGTAAAATTAATTTCCCAATCGATTCCTAGTGCGGACCATAATATTTTCCTAGAATTACCTAAATCACTTAAAGGAATCGCAGAAAAGTTATTTATTATATCAGTCCATAATTTCTCTTTATCATCCATAATAAAATTCTTTTCTGCCATAGGTAATACTGAATCAAAGTATTCTTTGAGTCCCCATCTTTCTATTTTATTGGATAATGCTTCGTGGATTTCAGGCTTTATTTGTTTAGTTAAAGTAAGTAATATTGACGTATGATAAATTGTTCTAGATAATTCATCTGTTCCATCATCTTTGATAGACTGATCAGAAAATATATTATAACCAATCAAACCAAGTTCTGTAAAATCAATATAACTACACCAATTTCCATTTATGTAATCAATTTCAGCTAATCGTATTAGTGAATCTGAAAAATATTTGTTCAATTCAGATTTATTTGATTCTAGAATAATAAATGAAGCCGCTAAATAATAATATTTAGCAGCATATATAAGGTGTAACTCATTATACCAGGTAGCTATCATGATACTGGAAATAACTGATCCCTTGAGTGTTTCCTCAGCAAACCAGTTTATTTTGGAGATATGTAATTGTTTTATTGCTCTTGTAATAGCTCCATTTGACCGGAATTGCATTGCACGGTCACGTGCTTTTTCGGCAGCAGCAAAACTGCCAAATCTTTTTTCTAGCAAAGAATCAAGTCTAACAGTTAATTCTTCGAGATCCTCATAACACCCCTCCAAATAATTATTGAGCAAACCAATAATTTTAGTTAACCGGTCAATAAACCTTTCAAGAGGATAGAGTGGACAATCTTTTGCAAGATCTGCGACCTTATTCCAGAATCTTATTGCTTCTTTTAAATCAATATTATCTTGACCAATAGGATTTGCAGAAATAAATGTAAAACCTTTGATTTCATATAACGCACAAATATTAGTGAGACTTTGCTCATTATTTAAATTTTCATCAATTCTAGCTTTTAATACTTCTTTGCATTTTACAAGTTTCTCTTTAGGATAGTTAAAGACATTATGTCTGCTAGCACCCACACAATAATTAATTAGTATCTCAGCTTCATCAAGGTCGTACGGAGAAGACAAATGTTCAATTGATTCAAAATAATAATCAATATCCTCAAATGAACATTCCAAGTTGCCCAATCCTCTAAGCGAAGCAACTACTATCTCATAAATGGCTTTTCTCTTTAGACTGATCAGTCTATCTTGATTTAAAAATATCTTAAGTTTTGCGATCCAAAATATTATATCCGATTTATAATTATCGTTAAATGTTGCAACTCTGATGGCTGATTTTATTTCAAAAAAATCTGCATAATTTAATTCATCGGATTCTGTCAATTTCCATTTGTCCAATAATTTTGAATACCAATTATTATCTTTAAGCTGTTTTGGATATAGATCATTAGGAATGCTTAAATATTTTTCGGCAATCCAAAAAACTTCATAATCAGCTAATAACTCAGAAATTGCTTGACCATCATAAATCTCGAGATAAATTGAATATTCATCCTTGCACCATTGTTGTAACTTATGCCTATTTGCAACTGGTAAATCTTGAGTTAAAAAATAATGAACACCAGCTATTTCAGAATCGCCACTAATAATAGTTTTTATGTCTGACTTTACCTTATTATCAAGATTTGTTTTTTGAATTGTACAAGCAAATGCAATAGGCTTTTCAGAAGTTAAACCAATGAATGCACCCTCATTTAAATTTTTATTTAAATAAGTTCGAAATGTTTCAAAATCTTTACCTTGATCACCGCCAGCTGAAACCGGACCAGTTGCAGGAAGTATGTTGCTGCAAATTCTTGCTCGCGATAAATGTCTACAAAGATGTTCAAAATCATGATGAGCATTTTTTGAAGCAAGTTGAAAAAGCTGAAACCGAATTTGAGCGGTGAGTTCTTCTATATTTTTCACTTATATTTTCACCTTCATTATTACAGCGTTGTGGTAGGAATGCCTGTTACCAGACATCCCCCACACAGATCCCGGCGTGCGGTATTACCGCACCGGGCTCTTCAGTGACACTCGCTTCCGCATTCAGCTTAACGAGTTAAACAAATTTAACTAATAATTTCTTGTTTCTCCCGCTCTGCTTTGTTTGCTATTTCTCGCAGTGAGGTTTGCATTATTGTTCCATTCCTACAGTATGGATAATGTTTCCTTTGCAAGTTACATATCACTGTCAGTTCCTTCCCCGTGTGAACGGCTCTCCCGTTCTCTGAGTACTATGAACTGATCCGACTCCCTGCAGGTCTTCAGCTTATCTTCTTTTGTTTGACTTCACTTACCATTTCTTTCAATGGAACTCGCTGGGTCTCTCAAGTTCCTGATGCTTCTCTTTATACATGCTATACCTTCTAACCACGGTAGACCTCAGATAATCTCGCTTAACGATTATTCAAGTGTTGGCTTCTGAGCCGTTAATATCATTGCCGTCTACTTTCTACACAATTTTCGAGGCTAAACTGGTTTAAGGAAGTGCGGTCTTCCTTACAGCCTGCATAATTCCCTGTGTACGCTTCATGTATTCCGTTCGCTCAATAATTCTATGAACTCCTCGATACATGCAACACTCGGTATGGGTAGATTGCTAATCCTTGCCCAATAGAGACTTTCACTCTAAAAGAAGCATCAAGCTTCGCTTGACGCACTAACGATGTTGCCGCTAAGCCGCCGCCTAAAGTAGCTATGCCGCTTAACTAACCACAGCCAATAATTATTAAGATCCTCTTTTACTTAAACTACTTTTAACTGCAACCTAATTCTGTTTACCCAACTTAAAGAACCTAAACCGACCGTATCGAAGATGCGGTCGGCTTGAAGAACAGGTTAGGCATTATCCTTTTTACCTAAACCATATTCAATCATTTCATTAAATATGTTCTGTATGTTTTCAGGTTGTATTCTTAAGAAACCAAAAGTCCATTTTGTGAATTCCTCAATTACACTTATGAGATCTAGTTCTTCAACATTTTTTTCTTTCATAAACATTTGAACAAACTTTTTGATACCGTCTACATCATCTGCTTTGATAGAGTAATCAAGTTTATGTGAGAATTTATTCCTTAGACTATTAAATTCTCTAAGTCCATCTATAAAATTTGGCCACCAGAATTTCTCCTTCGGAAGTAGATATATTTTTTGGTAAAATGATAAATTCCCATAGTCAATAATCTCAGAGGATTTATAATAATTTGAAATAAACTTATTTAAATAGAATTCGATTACAAGATGATTTGTTATTATCCTACCAATAAAATTGTGATCTTTATTTAAGAGTTTGAAATATTCTTCATTCGCGATCTTTAAATCATCTTCAATCTCCTTTATATGCTGTTTCAAGAACTTAGCTGCTCTTACAGCAAATTCATCATTTATTTTTTCCATACTTTAGATGCCTAACGTTAAGTATTTTATCCGAAGTTGAGACAAAAAAATATTGTGTGATTACATATTCTCAACATATTTATTATTCATTGATTCCGGTTCATATCTCAATTCCGAAATCGCTTTAACAAATTTAAATGCTTTTTACAATGCTGGTATTGAAATGTATCTTTTGCAGTTTCACCGGTGTCCCTTACAGAAGCTAAACTTAAACATCTCCCTGCACAGTCTTAGTTTATACCGTACGCTAAATTAATATAATCCTTTCTAACTGGCAACCTGCCTGGTGGTTTACCACGGTGAAAGCGGTAAAATTCATAAAAACACCAGCTATCCCGGGTGTAAAGCCGCTCTAAACACGCTGGCTTGCCGAACAAAAGCCGCTTTAAAGCCGCTTATAGGATTTTCAGCTTATATTTTTTTAACCATAATAACGGAATTTTCCGGACCTGATATTATTTACGTGACTAATTGTCGCACCACGGAAAATTAAGCAGCTATTAAAAGTTTATTTTTAATCCATTTTCAAATTATCATTTTTCCATATCTGAGTCGTACTCCTCTCGTACTGCTCCCGTACTTCTCATATACCAGGGATTAACGAATTATCGGATTGCCGGATTGACGGATTACCTCTGCCAAAGGCAAATAAATCCGGTAGTTAAAATTGGACAGTGTGCAGCCAACGGGAGTAGGTTTCGTTATTCCAGGCTTTACCTCTTAGGGAATGGTTGATTTGTTGAACCGTAGGTTGGTTTACCCCCCTACACTGACGGGCAGGCAGATTTACTCCTGTCCTTTCAGGACATTCATTTAGTAGATTTCCTATACTGAAAGATATATAAAGTCGTTCATCGAACTTTTAGTTTTCAAAACTGGAAGTGTCTGCTTATAAGTTTTTAGCCCTATTTCCAAAATCGGAAGTGTCACCCACAAAAGTTTTTACCCTGTTTCCAAAATTGGAAAAACCTGATAATTAAAAAATATCTCCGGTAAATCATACATGCCCCCCCGCAAGATAGCAGGCATACAGTCATGTATAAGTTCTCCGCAGGAATTTTATGGTCAGTCTTTCACAACAGGTTAAATTACTACTATATGATGTCCCCTGAAGACGGATAAAAATGATTGGTTGATTTTCTATTCAATCCCAAGCTTCTTCATTTTCCGCCACAGCGTGGAAGAATTAATTTTCAGCTCTACAGCGGTTTGTCTCCTGTTCCATTTATTCTTTTCCAGTGCAGATAAAATTATCTCTTTCTCCGTTTCCATAATATTCTTTTTAATATGCGTAGAATTATTACCGGCACTTTTATTTTTACTTTCTCTTAAGCTTCTGGGTAAGTGTTCGGTTTGAATAATATTGCTGTTGCATAATATGAAGCAGTGCTCAACTACATTCTCCAGTTCTCTTATATTGCCGGGCCATTCATATTCTGTTATCAGCTCGTAAGCAGATGATGAAAATTGTTTAACCGACTTACCAAACTTCTCATTAAAGTGATCGATAAAATGGCTTACAAGCAGAGGCAGATCATCTTTCCTGTCCCTTAAAGGAGGAAGATGAATGTTTATTATATTCACCCTGTAGAAGAGATCTTCCCTGAACCTCCCGGCTTGAATTTCTTCGTTTAAATTTTTATTAGTTGCTGCAATTATGCGTGCCTCCATTTTGATACTTTTAGTACCACCCACTCTCTCAAACTCACGCGTCTCCAGAACGCGCAGCAGCTTTGTCTGAACAGCTAATGATAAATCTCCTATCTCATCCAGGAATAACGTACCTCCTTTTGCTAATTCAAATCTTCCTGTTTTGGTTTTAATTGCCCCTGTAAATGCTCCTTTCTCGTGACCAAAAAGTTCGCTTTCAATTAATGATTCTACAAATGCACTGCAGTTAACTGCAATAAAAGGTCCTGTTCTTCTTATGCTTTTAAGATGAATTGCACGGGCAGCAAGCTCTTTCCCTGTTCCGCTTTCCCCGGTTAACAATACCGAGCTGTCAGTTTGCGCCACACTCTCCAGCACAAAAATTATTTTTTTAAATTCTTTATTCTTCCCGATAATATTTTCATAGCTGTATCTTTCATCAAGGTGAGCCGCAAGGTTTTTTATTTCTGATATATCTATAAATGTTTCCACCGCACCGATTTTTTCATTTTTGTTATTTAAAAGAATCGCTGAGTTAACACGGATAGGAACCCTGTTGCTGTTCTTCTGAATAATTTCAAGCTCATTGCCGATGGTTGATTTGCCCTTATGCATGGTCTGCTCCATATGGCAGCCGTTCCTGCATAAGCTTGAATTAAAAATATTCCAGCATTTTTGTCCTGTCGCTTCTTCTTTTTTATACCCGGTTATCTTTGCTGCAGAATTATTGAATGATGTTATGTTCCATTCGTCATCAATTGTAAAAGTGCCTTCAATGTTGCTGTTAAATATTGCTTCCAGCTTATTCCTCTGATCAATCAGTTCCAGTGTTTTAGAAGCAAGGTCTTCGGAGAGTGAAAGCATTTCATTTGTATTACGGAAAACAAATACAACACCTATAACTTCCCCCGATTTATTAATAGGAGTTAAGGAAGCGAGAACATTTATAACTTCATTATTTTTACTGGTAATGTTAATGGGATGATTCGGGAATGTTCTGTTTTCTGTAATGGACTCGCGGATAAAATTTAATTCTTCTTTTGTTCTGCGAAAAAGTGCTTCACAGTTTTCCCCGGCAATCTCATCTTCAGAAAAGCCGGTAATACGCGATGCTGCTTCATTAAAGACTATTATGCTTAAGTCTTTTCCGATTACGACAATTCCATCCGGAATAATCGTGACCTGGTTATTACTGTCAAATATATCCTGGACTTCTTTCATTATATCTCCCCAACAATGAAAATATTAGCTGGTACAATATTGCAATACTATTGCAGTAATTCAATCCAAAGTATAATAACATTGCAAATTTGCAATATGGGCTTAATAAAAGCCTTAAAAATGTTCCAATTACAACTTTAAATGGTGGCACTTGTGTTGCGCTAATATTGAAACGATTCTTTATAAATTATTTGAGGAAACACAAACAATAATATTCATAAAGTTAAAAGAGGAGAATGCATTATGTCCAATGAGAATTTAATAAACAGCCTTAATGAAGATTTATCCGCTGAACTGGGTACAATTATCCGTTACAATTACCAGGCAGGAAAATCCTATGGACTCTTAGGTACCGAATTAAGAGAAATGTTTGAGAGTGAAATTAAGGACGAACTTGGTCATGCAAGATTCCTTACTGATGTAATTCTAGATCTCGAAGGAGAACCTGTTACAACTCCAAAGGGTTTTGATAAACCATCTGCTTTAAAAGATATGCTTCAGCTTGATCTGAAAATGGAGGAAGAGGATGTTAAAAATTATCTGGAACATTCCCGTGAAGCAGAAGACTTAGGAAATATTGAACTGAAAATGAAGCTGGAAGAGATGGCAGCAGATGAGGCAGGGCATGCCAGGGTGCTGCGCCGCTTATTAAAAGGATTATAAATCTTAGCTGAAAAGAAAGGTTATGGGAAAAATCTGGCAACTATTTAAAACATTTTTTTATAGGAATTAAAATGGCTTTAATGATTCCATCGGATTGTATTGTCTGTGGAGCCTGAGAGCCTGAATGTCCCAATAATGCAATAACTGCTGGTGAAACTTTTTATGAAATTAATCCTGATCACCGGGAAACATAGGAATTATTTCTTGAGAAAAAAGAATCAATTAATTAAACCTGATTCTAAACCAGACACTATTTTTAGAAAGTTCATACCGAGGTAAAATATGAAACCTGGATTACTAATTTGGTTAAAAGGCAGAATTGAATCCATTTGTTTGAAATTGGAAAACAGCATCCTCTCAGATAAATCACTTAAATGTAAAGCAGTATTCGGACCTGTTCATTCAAGAAGACTCGGTACTGTACTGGGAATAAATAATGTAAAACCGGGAGTTTGTTCTTATAATTGCATTTACTGCCCGGGCGGGAAAACTTCCTGCTGTTCAATCTGCACAAACAATTGTTTATCTCCTTACGAACTTTACAATTCAATGAATAAAAAAATAAATGAAATTACACGAACCGGGAAAAAGATTGAATACATCCTGTTTGCCGGCAGCGGAGATCCCTGCCTGGATTCAAATCTTTCGAAAGAAATATTTCTGCTGAGAGAATTCGGTTATAAGATTGCGGTCTTTACAAATTCCGCACTCCTATGGAATAAAACTATTCAGGAAAATTTATTGTTTGCCGATTACGTTTCGGTGAAAATAGATACTGTTAATGAAGACACGTGGTTAAAAATGAACCGTCCTCATCAAAGATTGAGATACAATATTATTCTTGACGGAATACAAAGGTTTGCTGATAATTTTAAGGGAATACTTGCGACTGAAACTACTTTTATAAAAAACATTAATGATAACCCGGATGAAGTTGTAGCACTAAGTAAATACTTCAATACATTCCCGCATAAGTTATCTTATTTTATGATGCCTGTTTACCCGCCTTCGGAAAATTATGCTGTAAGTCCTGATAATGAAACTCTTGAAGTATTATCCAAGACTATAAAAGATCATGTCCCAAATTCTGTTATGTTATGCTGTCCTGAAAAAGAAGAGTTTTTAGCCACAGATGATTTTGAAAATGAACTATTAGGTTTGCTTGCTCTCCACCCGGTAAGTGAGAATGCAATAACAACTTTTGCGGGAGCCAATAACAAAAAAGAAAAACTACACGAAATGTTATCAAACAAAATAATCAGGCAAATTGAGTTTAACGGGAAGAGATACCTCGCAATGAATGAAACTGTATAAATAATCATCCAATTATTTTCGGATTCAAATGAAAATGAACGGGCAGAACTGTCTTACTGAAATTGATTTTGAAATTAAACCCTATGATATAGATGCTGCGGGACATGTAAACAACGCTGTCTACTTAAACTGGCTTGAAGATTTGCGTATTAAATTATTCAGAGATTTAATTGAACTTGATACTCTGACAAAAAATAATATCTATCTGGTTGTTGCTTCCACTAACATTAAGTACAAAGCGCCATTATTCCTTTTTAATGAACCAAAGGGGTTAATGAAGGTTGACAATTATAGAAAAGGAATCTGGTATTTATCCGCTGAGTTTAAGACAAAAAGCAGAATAACTACAGAAGCTTTTCAGAAATGTGTTCTGATTGATAGAAAAAATGATAAGATGGTCAGGAAGATCAATTTTAATTCTGAAATGGAATTATATGAGGCTAATAAATATTAATTACGCGGAATTAAAATAAAAATATTATACCAAGGGAAATAAATCATGAAAAGCAAAATCAAAATCGGGATCATTACATGCGCGAGATACCAGAGCTGTGCCGGTGGAAAATGTTTCAGGGCAATGAACAAAAGAGAAGGTGCATTTGATATTTATAAGAACAAAGAAATTGAGCTTGTCGGGTATACAACCTGCGGCGGTTGTCCAGGCAGTAATATTGAATACGCCCCGGAAGAAATGAAAAAGAATGGCGCAGAAGTAATTCATTTTTCAACAGGAATGCTTATCGGCTACCCTCCATGTTTATATATTGATTACTTCAGAAAATATATTCAAGGCAGATTTGGTTTGAAAGTAATTGTCGGAACTCATCCTGTTCCTGAAAAATACTACCTGACGCATTTGAAAATTAATACCGGCAACATTCCCGGGTGGAATGAATTAATGAACCCAATTTTAAAAGACAAGAACATGCGCGTTGCTTACGATTAAATTAATGAATATTAGAAATGATTGTATTCGGACCAATACCATCCCGTAGATTAGGCAGAAGCCTTGGAATAAATAATATTCCACCGAAAACATGCAGTTACTCTTGCGTTTACTGCCAGGCAGGAAGAACAAATTGTATGCCGATTAAGAGAAAAGAATTTTTCTCTCCTGAGTATATCTATAAAGAAACAGCACTTAAAATAAAACAGTTACAAAAAAACAATGAGAAAATAGACTACATATCTTTTGTACCCGACGGAGAGCCTACCCTTGATATTAATCTTGGTAATACAATTGAACGATTAAAAGAATTTCAGATTAAAATAGCTGTAATTACAAATTCTTCTTTGCTATGGGACGATAATGTAAAAAAAGATTTAATGAATGCTGACCTGGTTTCACTTAAGATTGATTCTGTATTTCCAAATATCTGGACAAAAATAAATAGACCGCATGGTGAGCTTAATCTAAAAGACATAACAAATGGAATAATAAATTTTTCCCGGGACTATAACGGTACATTACTTACAGAAACCATGCTTGTGGAGGGAATAAATGATTCGGTTGAATCAATTTACAAAACAGCAGAACTCATAAAAATTATTCAACCTGAGAAAGCTTATTTACTGGTTCCCACAAGACCACCTGCCGAGGAATCAATCGAAGCCCCCGGGCTTAAAAATAAAAATATGGCTTTCCAGATATTCAGCAGTATGATTGATAATACCTGTATGCTGGATTTTGATGAAGGAGTTAATTTCAGCTTTTCTTCCGAAGCCGAGAAGGAGCTATTAAGTATACTTTCCGTTCATCCAATGCGTAAGGATGCTGTTAAAGTATTTTTAACTAAATCAAATTCGTCGTGGGATTTGATTCAGAAACTAATCAGTGAAAATATTTTAAGAACTGAAGAATACTCCGGCAATACATTTTTCATAAAAAATAATTAGGAGGTTGATATGCCTGATTTTGATGGAACAGGGCCTTTAGGTGAAGGTCCTTTAACAGGAAGAAGAAAAGGGAGATGCCGCGGCTCAAAATCTAAACAAAATGAACAACAGAAAAACCCGGAATCAAAAACAAATGAAACCGGATTTGGAAAAGGAAGAAGAAGTGCCGGGGGCAGACAAGGACGGAGTGGACAAAATGCCGGCAAAGGGAGACGGGAAAATTAAATGTTAACAGCAGTTACTACAGACAGTCCTGTACTGAATTCTTTAATTTCACAAAACTTTGGAAGATGTGCATTTTTTATTCTCTTTGATGAGGATAAAAACAGTACTGAAATTATTCAAAACCCTTTTGCAAATACCATGGGAATAGGATCAGGAATTCAATTGGCTCAATTGCTTATTGAGAAAAATGTAGATTCAATCATAACTAACCAGATGGGCATAGGACCTCTCAGGCTCTTATTGTCTGCCAATATAAAAGTTTATCAGTGCAAAGGATTAATAGCTTTAAAAGCTGTTGAACTTTTAATGGAAAGTAAACTGCCGGTATTGAATATCCCATCCGTCTCAACCGGTAACAAACTTAGAAAACGATATGGTAAAAGCAGTAAATTTTAAAATTCCGGATTATGCACCGTAAAAATAATTTCAGAAATTCTATTAAAAGTTGTAAAGGTGATAAATGAGAATAGCAATCCCCTCTTCGGGTGAAAAAATTGAGTCGATGGTAAGCGATAAATTAGGGCGCTGCAGATACATAATTACATTCGATACAGAAAATGAAAGATATTTTGCAATTCCTAATCCCGGTGTACTGCTGAAAGATGGCTCAGGTATAAAAACAGTGGAAGTAATTATCAATACAGGTGCGAGTACTCTTTTATCAAAACAGGTTGGCACCAAAGCATATTCTGTTTTGATGAAAGAACATATTGATGTTCATCTATTGAGCTCAATTTCTTCGGTACAGGACGCTATAAAAAAATTTTTAAAGAATTAAACAGGTGAAAATATTGTACATACCTTCAAAAATCTTTTTTACAAAAGGGGTTGGAAAACATAAAGATTATCTCAGTTCTTTTGAACTTGCATTAAGAAATGCCGGAATTGAAATATGCAATCTTGTTTCAGTCAGCAGCATTTTCCCGCCCGGCTGTAAAAGAATAAGCAAAGAAGAAGGACTCAAAAATATCCAGCCGGGACAGGTTACATTTGCTGTAATGGCGAGAAACTCAACCAATGAACCTAACAGGTTAATAGCCGCCTCAATAGGTGTTGCACTTCCTGCTGATGACACGCAGTATGGCTATTTATCTGAACATCATCCTTACGGTGTAAAAGAAAAAATTGCCGGAGATTATGCAGAAGACCTTGCAGCTCAAATGCTGGCTACTACATTAGGGATAGAATTTGATGCTGAAACTGATTGGAATGAAAGAGAACAGGTATTCAAATTATCAGGTAAAATCGTAAAGACTTTTAACATAACCCAATCTGCTGAAGGCGACAGAACCGGATTGTGGACTACAGTAATAGCGGTTGCTGTTCTTTTACCATAAACGTTGCCGGAGATAATTGGAATAAAATGATACAACAAACTCAGGAGGAGAAAATGGATGCAACATGTAAAAAAGCTTTTATTATAATTTTCGGATTATCTTCATTAATATTTCTTGTTTTTGCCTGGATCGTAGTTGGTACTGAAAAGATAAGAGGCGGTTGGTTTAACGGAATTTTTGACGATCTCAGTATAATGTGGCTCCCGACAATCCTTTACTTAATTGTGGGAGGAATTATTGATATATATCTATTTAGAGGTTCGCTTTTTAATTGCCGGGAGAAAAAAATCTATAAAGTATAATTCGAATTTTATAAGCTTTAATTCCAAGTACTTATAGAACCCATGAAAACGGTTTATAAATTTTATGATATTGTTTTTCTTCTTGTTACATTATTTTTTACAGGAGATTTTTCTATGCCTCAAATTAAAAATCAAAATAGTGGTATTGAACCAGTAAGCATTACAGTTGTATATGATAATAATCCTTTTCTGAAAGAATTGGAGACCGATTGGGGATTTTCTTGTTTGGTTGAAGTCGGAAAAACAAGATTGTTGTTCGACACCGGTGATAACGGCGATATTTTGTTGCGTAATATGGTAAAACTCGGCATTGGTCCTGAAAGTATCGATTTGGTTTTTTTATCTCATTTCCATCATGATCATACTGGTGGAATGAGTGAATTTTTAAAAAAGAATTCCGGGGTTACAATTTATTATCCTCTATCATTTCCGGTTAAACTTATCGATGAAATGAAAAATTCCGGTGCATCGCTGATTCCTGTTTCAACGTTTCAGGAAATAAAGAGGAACATTTTTTCACTGGGAGAACTTGAGGGGGCAATCCCGGAACAATCCCTTGCAATTAGAACATCAAAGGGAATTGTTGTTATAACAGGTTGTGCACATCCCGGAATTATTAATATACTTGAAAAGGTAAAAAGTTCTTTCCCCGACGAAGTGATTTATCTTGCAATGGGTGGATTTCATTTACACACGAAAACTGATGATGAAATAAAAAGTATAGCAAATAAAATATTGGAAATGGAAGTACTTAAAGTAGCTCCCTGTCATTGTTCAGGAGACAAAGCACATAAATTATTCAAAGATGCCTTTAACAATAATTATGTTGAAATTGGAACCGGTCAGGTAATTAAAATTAACTGAGGGAAATTATATGGCAAGAACTGAACCATTTGATAAATATTTAGATGAATATGAGGAATGGTTTGAAGAAAATAAATTTGTATATGAATCAGAACTTAAAGCAGTCGAACATTTTATTCCCGAAAGCAAAAAAGGAATTGAAATCGGTATAGGGACTCTCTTACCTGGAAAGAAGTAATTTAAATAACATAGAGATCGTTCAAACAGTCTGTGGTGATATCCAAAAAATAGACAAAGTTCAATCCTTCAAAGGCGGTTATGGTAAAGGAGGGTTTGTGGTAATAAATGGGATAAAAAAGAAAGACTGAATTACCACATTGTAGGTCTAAATTGATAAAGGTAAATTGGGGTTGTAAAAATTCCGGAATGTGGAACCCAAAACATTTTAAAAGAGCCATTTTAATTGATGATTTCTCATGAAACATTTGGGGTAAATGAAGAAATATTTTGCTTCGAAGGATAGGAGATGAAAAAAAGTGGAGAGACTCCGGTATAAAAATGCAATCAATTTTCCAGATTATTATTTCTTAAAGATAATATTAACCACTTTTTTATTCTTAATATATTCTCTCACCTTCTGTCAACCAGCTTCGTTTAAAGGTAAGGTCACCGATTCCAAAACAGGAGAACAGATTGAGGGTGCAATAGTTTTTCTTTCATATAACTTTATAACTTACACAAACATCAACGGGTATTTTTCAATAACCGGTTTAAATGAAGGAAAATATCAAATAAAGATTTCACATTTGGGATATAAACCTTTTTCCGATTCAATTAATATTAAAGATTCAACCGAAAAGAATTTTACTCTTGAGCCTTCACCTATTGAATTCGATGAAGTGCTTATAACCACAACACGATTTGATAAATATATGCGTGATTCTCCTTATTCTGAATTATCATTGAACCAAAATAAGATTGAAGAAAAACCATTTCAATCTTTACCTGATGCACTTAAAACCGAACCGGGAATTTCTATGATAAGTGAAGGGGCCTGGGGAACCGAATTAAGTATCCGTGGCCTTAGCCGTGAAAATGTTGTTGCATTGATCGATGGAAGCAGGATAGCAACTTCTACAGATGTGGCTGCAAGATTTTCTCTGGTTGATTTGAATGATGTTGAAAGGATTGAAGTCATAGAAGGTGCGTCTTCATCAATATATGGTTCAGGTGCAACCGGAGGAATCATAAATATTATAACCAAATCACCAAAATTCTCTGATAACTTATCTGTGAAGGGAAATATTTCCACAGGAATCAACACGGTCAACAGTTCATCAGTTTCTTCCCTGTCCCTTTACGGTGGCGGTAGCATTTGGACTTCTAAAATCAGTACGTCATTCAGAAAAGCAGGAAACATTCAAACTCCGGTTGGCGGGCTTTATAACAGCCAGTTTGAAGATTACAGCCTTACCGGAAATTTAAATATAGCTCCTTTCAGCAATCATACAGCAAAGCTTAACTATCAACTATTCAAAGCAAATAATGTTGGGATTCCCGGCTCAACCGTATTTCCTTCTACAGCAGTTGTAAGATATCCTGATGAAAGAAGAGAGTTACTTTCAGCCGGCTATGAAATTCAAAATCTTACTTCTTTTTTTTATAAGCTTTCTCTTAAATATTCCTATCAGACAATTGATAGAAATGTTGAAAACATACCGCATCTTATACAGAATATTGCAGCAACTTCAACTACTCCCGCACAAAGAGTAAGCGTACTTAAAATTACTCCGGAAGCCAATCATATAAATAACAACTTACAGCTCCAGGGAAATTTTCTTTTAAGCAGAACCAATAATTTAGTCGCAGGATTGGATTACTGGGACAGAAGCTACAACGGATTCAGAAAAAAATATCAGCATATTGATATCCTTAATGATCAGAATGAGGTGGTTAGCATAGTAAATAAAATTATCGGCGAGATGCCTTTACCTGATTCGAAATATAGAAGCCTCGGTTTTTTTGTGCAAGAAGATGATGAGTTAATAAAAGATAAGTTGTCTCTTTCTCTTGGTACACGTGCAGATCTGATAAATGTAACTGGTGAAAAAACTCTTAATCCTGTTTATGAAATTGTTAATGGAACAATAGACTATTCTCCGGCGGGACAACAAGCAATCTGGGATAAAACCAATCTTAATGATATCGCTTATAGCTCAAACATCGGGTTAAAATATTCACTTTATAGTGATCTTGACTTTACTCTTAGTCTCGGTTATTCATTCCGTTCTCCATCATTGGAAGAAAGGTTTCAATATATTGATCAGGGAAGCTATGTGCTGCTTGGCAATCCAAATCTTAAATCAGAAAAAGGTAAATCTGCCGATTTAGGAATTAGATATTATCAATCTGATTTTAAATTTATATCGAGCCTCTTCTTTAACTACTTCACAGACCTTGTTGCTGAAAAGCCCGGTGTATTCGAAAATAGACCAGCTTATATCAAAACGAACATTGGGAAGGCAAGGTTATACGGATTTGATTTCAGAACTGATTATAACTTTTATAAAGACATCATTTTACATGCGGTTTTATCTTATGTAAAGGGAGACGATATAACAGGAAATGGTAACTTGCCAGAAATCCCCCCATTGAATGGAAATCTTGGATTAGATCTAAAATTATTTGAGATGTTTGAAGTTGATTTCTCTTCTGATATTTTTACTGCCCAGAATAAAATTGCGGAAGGCGAAATTACGACTCCCGGATACGCTGTTTTTAATCTATCCTTCAATACGAAATCAATAGACATTTCTACATTTAAATTTATGATATTTACTGGAGTTGAAAATATTTTTAATAAGAATTACCGGAATCATTTGTCAACGCTGAGAGGAAACATTATTGCTGAACCCGGAAGGAATTTTTATTTAAAACTTTCTACAAGTTTTTAAAGTTTTAGGCGAGGTTAAGATAAAGCTATGAACTGGTTTTGGCTGGCATTTATCTCAGCAATATTTTCTGCTGCATCTGCTGTATATGAAAAGAAAACATTATTCTCACTTAATGCATTAGACTTTTCATTCCTGATTTCCTTAGTAACACTTCTGTTTTCAATACCGTTTTTCACAATGATTGAATATGATAATATTTTTTCGATAAGCATGCTGATACTATTTCTCAAAGCAATATTGGGTGCAGCAGCTTTTTTATATGTAATGTATTCAATTAAAAACCTGGAAATCAGCGAGGCACTTCCTCTGCTGGCTTTAACCCCTGGATTGGTAGCGGTATTAGGTGTTATTCTCATAAATGACTCCTTAACTTTATTAGAATGGTTTGGAATATTTCTGATGATAGCCGGTACTTACATCCTGGAACGAAAAAAGAAATCAAAAAATTATTTTGAAATATTTAAAGGATTGTTCGACCGGAAGAAATATCTATATGTATTTATTGCCCTTGTTCTGTTTACAACCAGTTCTTTGTTAGACAGGATTCTGCTGAAGGATTATAATGTCCCGCCCTTCACTTTTATGGCTTTCCAGCAATTGTTTTTTGTCATCATTTTCACAGCATTGGTTTTAGTAAGGTACAAGGGTAAATTCAGACCTTCAGAAGTGATAACAAAAAAAATATTTTACCTGGTTGTCATTATATCAGCATTTACAGTTATATATCGATTTACTCAGATTGAAGCAACTAAATTAGCTCCTGTTGCGCTTGTACTTTCAGTTAAGAGAATTTCCGTTTTAATGGCAATTGTTTTGGGAGGAAAATTGTTTAAAAGAAAAAGAGTTATTAAGGAAGGTGATTGCAGCAGTAATAATTATAGCGGGAGCAACAATTCTTATGAACTTGTAATTTATTTTTTTAATTAAATATTAACGCGTAATTCCTTTATTTTTCTCCACAATGTTGAACGGTGAATTCCCAGTTCGTCAGCTACTTTTCTCCTGTTGCCGTTATTTCTTCTCAGAGATTCAATAATCAGTTCTTTTTCACTCTTAAAATTATCTGATATACCTTCCAAAACGTAATATTCATCAAGCATTGACTCAGGCAAATGTTCAGGTAATATTACACCATTACGGCACATCACAAATGTATGCTGAATGGCATTTTCCAGTTCCCTTACATTTCCCGGGAAACTATATTTTCTTAAAATTCTGAGGGCTTCCGGTGAAATGCTTTCAATTGTGTTTTTATTTTTTTTCTTGTACAATTTTAAGAAATGATTTACCAAAAGAGGGATATCTTCCGGTCTGTCTTTTAACGGAGGAACTTTAATATTCATAACATTGATCCTGTAAAACAGATCTTCTCGAAAGCGGTTCTCTTCAATCTCCTTCTTTAAATCTGAATTAGTTGCAGCAATAATTCTTGCATCCGAATAAAAAGTCTTTGATGAACCTAATGGTCTGTACTCGCCGTTATTAAGGACTCTTAACAGCTTTACCTGCAAGGAAATATCCATTTCACTTATTTCATCAAGGAGAAGCGTTCCGCCGTTCGCCAGGCAAAACTGTCCCGGTTTATCGCGCTTTGCATCAGTAAAAGCTCCTTTTTCGTATCCAAAAAGTTCCGATTCAAGTAATTGTTCTGGTAAAGCCGCACAGTTTATTTTTATATAAGGTCCATATTTTCTTGTGCTGAGATTATGAATTACCTGGGCAAATAATTCCTTCCCTGATCCGCTGGGACCTTGAATCAGAACATTACAATCAGATTCTGCTATATTGGGTAGAAGGCTGATTATTCTCTGCATATTAGGATTAACACTGACGATTTCATCAAGGATTCTATTTTTGTTGATCCGTTCTCTGAGATGTTCCAATTCAGATATATCTTTAAATAATTCAACTGCCCCGATTACCGAATTCTTTTTATCTCTTAATAATGTGGTTGTAACACTTATAGGAATTTCACAGCCGTTCCGTGAAATAATAGTTACACGGATATTTTCAATTGGCTCTTCGGTTTTCAGTGTATCTTTCAGAGCACACCTTTTGTTGCATATGTCCGTACGAAAGACATCGAAACAATGCTTGTTTATTGCCTCTGAAGCACTGAAGCCCGTGATTTCTTCTGCAGCACGATTGAAGGAGGTAATTTTACAATTATTATCTACAGTAAAAATCCCGTCGCTTATGCTGTTAAATATAAATTGACTTAATTCTTCATCCATAGTTAAAAGTAATTTGCACTATTTGTTAAGCATCTTTTGTTAAATGTTAATTAAATATTATCGTAATTATCCGGTATATATTATATGTAAACAATTTTTGATTTATTCAATTTATCTTTATTTAGTCCAAGATTGCCAGCAACTAAAGTGGCCCTACTGTTAAAAAATAACTGATCGGGCTTATCCGGACCAACAAGAATAACAGGAGAAATAAAACTATCAGCAAATTCTTCTATCGGTTTCCTGGCAAAAAAGGCTCCTTTTTTAGTATATCCCAATACGAGTATTTGGAATTCTCTTATTATTAAACATCGGTGAAGTTCAGTCCAGCTATTATCATAACATACACGAAAACCAACATCAAGGTACTCTCCTGCAAGTTCATCGTAATACATTCTTAATTTTTTTTCCTCTTCAACAGCAAGTTTTTCAAGTTCGGAATGGGACAATTTTTGAGCTCTTGTATCATTCGGATCAAATGGATCTGTTAAAAAATGAAAAACATTCAGCTTTATTTTGTGGGCTTTTGATAGCTCTAATGCTAAATCAAATGCCCAGTCACCCTGCTTTGAATAATGAGCACAGAATCCTACTGCATTAAATGTAGGAATAGCCATTTGTTCCTCCGTTATTCAATTTCTTCATTTCATTCATGTAATTGAAGCATTAGCTGCTTCTTTTAAGTAATAGTCGGAATAGACAGCTCCAATAGGATTATTTGCAAGAGATTTATCTTTCACAAATAATGTTGAAACCGGTGCATCACTTAGTTCGGTAAAAATGCAATCCGTACCTATACACAATCCAATAATGATATTAAAATCAACCCCTGACATATTGAGTGCATTCGCTTGTCCTGCAGGATTACACTCAATTTTCTTGTTCCCGGTTTGCATTGAGTCTGATAATTGCTTACCGCCGATTTTACAACAAACAGGATAAACATGAAAAAATCGCCTGAGTACCTGAGTAACAATTCCTGCAGGCTCAGAAAGTTCGGTACAATATGCAATACCTATCTTTTTATAATTCATTTCGATCGCAAAATAAATCAGCTCTGAAAGCCGGCATAACACTCTTTCATTTTCAAACGATATATCCAGAGCCGAACTTAAAATTTCTTTAATTGCATTGCTTTCAATATCCGGATTCATTTGTAATGACAACTCACACGCTTTACCTTCAAGGCATTTATAATCCCTGCAATTAATACAATCTACATTATCAGGTAATTCTATATTCTTTTTTGAAGTAATTCTCTCTGGCAGTTTTAATTCAAAGTCAGAATTCATAGAAAATCCAAAACCGGGTTCTAATATCCTTCTGCGTATAGCCTCAATAACTTCATCTTCAGAACAGGAGACGTTATCGATAACAGATATTCCCTGCTCCGCAGATAATTTTTTACTTTCATAATTTATTCCGCCGCAAACAAGCGTATCAACTTTATTATCGCTGAAAATTTTTAATAGCTCATTCCAGGAATCAATATTGATTTTTAAAACAGTCTTATTCACAATCCGATTCATCGAGACTTTAACAATCAATATCGAATCGGCAATTGTGTATCTTGGAGCAACTCTATTCCTGAATAAAGGTATTCCATAAATCATAATGTCTTTCGTTTATGTAATTTAAACAACATATATGCCAGTAATTAAGATTTTAATAGTTTTGCTGAAATACTTTATTTATGGAGAAGTAAGCCATTTTTTTAAAAAATATCATTACCTGTCTTATAAACTGAAAATGTTGCATTTCTGTTTTGGCGCAACATTATGTTGCAACACTTGCAACACTTTTTTATCTCCTATTCACTAACTTCATCTTTGAAAAAATGAGGTAATTGTTTCAAATAGTGCACTCCTTTATGTAATAGTAGAAAACTATTATTCTTTTATTTAATTAAGTAAATCAACTTTTCCTTGTTTCATTTTTTATTCTAATTTTTATTTGAATGCCCTTAAGAGTAAAACAAAATACTTCTTGGTATGCAACTTGCCTTTTTTAGAATAAATAAAATATAAAAGAGAATTCATATGGCTGAAACTTCATTGCAACAGGTTGAACAAGTAACCGTGCCGAACAAAATAAATTATCCTTATTATATTGAGAACCCTGTTGTTGAAAACAGGGTTGCACAATTTCTTGAAGCATTTGCTGCTGTGCTTAATTTTACTGACTATAAACCATTATTAGATTCATATTGCATTACTAACACAAAATGCAACCGTTGTGCAGTTGCATGTCCTATTTATGTTACAACGCTCGATGCACGTGACATACCTTGTTATAAAACAAATCTTTTATTGGAAGTTTATAAACGGTACTTCACATTAAGCGGGTGGTTCAAATCCCGTTTCTCTGTAAAATCTTTTGAATTGACTGAAGAAATTATAGATGAAATGCTCGATTTGTTTTATCGCTGTACCGCTTGTCGTCGTTGTACAAATGAATGTCCTCTTGGAGTTGACCATGGTCTTATAACACGACTTGGCCGATATATTCTAAGTCTTATTGGAATTGTTCCTAAAGCCTTGCAGATAAGCGTTCGGGAACAACTGGAAGGCAGTACACATAATACTTCCAAAGTACCTAAAAATGCTCTACTTAATACCCTGGAATTTCTCTCAGAAGAAATGGAAGAAACACTCGGAATAAAAGTGGAATTTCCCTGTGATAAAATGGATAGGGATTATGTTTTTTTCTGTGCAGTGAGTGACTACCTTTTAGAACCGGATACTCTTATGGGAAATGCAGCAGTTCTTTATGCTTCAGGTGACTGGGATAAATGGACAATAGGAACCTGTAATTATGATGGAATTAACTATGGGCTTTTTTATAGCGATTGGCACCTTGAAAATATCGTTAAACAATTGGTAAATGAAGTTAAACGATTAAACGGCAAAAATATTCTTATTGGTGAATGCGGTCATGCTTCACGGTCTGCTCACGATTTTGTACCAGTGTTTGCATCAAAAAAACCTTATCCTGTTTTTAACTTTATGGAATATACACTGGATTGCCTTAGAAAAGGAAAAATAAAATTGAATCCCGACATTATTACAGAGAAAGTTACCTACCACGATCCTTGCAATATCGCAAGGTCGGGATGGATTGTTGATCAGCCACGTGAAATTCTAAAATCATTTGTAAAAAACTTCGTTGAGATGGAACCGAACGGAAAAGAAAATTATTGCTGCGGAGGCGGAGGCGGGCTCGTATCAATCGATGAAATTCATAAGTTCAGGATGGAAATAGGCGGCTATGTTAAGGCAAAGCAAATTGAAAAAACCGGGGCAGAAATTGTTGTTTCACCTTGTGCTAATTGTAAAAAGCAGTTGAGAGAATTAGTCGAGTATTACAACTTACCATGTAAAGTAGTTGGTTTACACGATTTAATTTTACAGGCAATTGAAATTCCCGAAGGGAAATCTCCTTTAGAACGAAAACAAATGAGAGAAGAATTTGAGCTAATTAAGTAATCTGTAACCGGAATACTGAAATTATGAAAATTGGATTAAAGAATTGACGAAAATCATTTATTGGAATAATTAAATCAAAGGTGTTTTAAGGTTAGAGTTCATCATAAAATAAATTATTAACAGATAGAATATATTATGGAACAATGGCTTGATTTTGCAAAAGGTCCTTTATTTGCGTTTACTTTTTTAATCATGATACTGGGATTATCAAGGCATTTTATAATTCAATTTTACTCAATATTTATTTCAAAGGGTAAACAATTAAAAAATGTTTCCTGGAAAAAAATTTTTTTTGATATCGGTTCATGGGTGGTACCGGTAAAACATTTAATAAAGGGAACTGTTTTGTTTTCCACCGTCTCTTTTATTTTTCACGTATCTGCCATCCTTGTTTCATTATTCTTTATCGATCACATTATTCTGTGGGAAGATTATTTGAAAATTGATCTCCCTTCTATCGGGAGAACTTTTGCAGATATTCTAACTTTAGTTACAATCGCGTGTATCCTTATTCTTATTGCCTGCAGAATATTTGTAAGACGCCAGAGAGAGATGAGCAGAAAATCGGATTATATTTTATTGATAATGATTCTGTTTCCATTTCTGTTTGGATTTTTTGCCGGACATCCAGCTTTCGATCCGTTTCCATGGAACACAGCAATGCTGCTGCACATTTTAAGCGCAGAAGCTTTGTTTATTGTTATACCATTCACAAAACTCGCCCATATAACCCTTTATATCTTCGACAGATTATCTGTTGTACACTGGCAGCTAAAACCAGGAGCAGGAGATAAAGTTGCTGAAGCATTATTTGGAAAGGAGGCAAAGGTATAATGATAGCTGTAATGGTGGATGTTACAAAATGTACAGGATGTGAAAAATGCGTTGAAGCCTGTATTGAAAAAAATAATCTTAACATAGATAAATCATATTTTGACCGTGAAACATCAAGAGATGGATTATCTTCTGATAGATTACTTTCAATAAAAAAAATTAATGATGCCCGATTTGCAAGATTAAGCTGTATGCATTGTCTGGAACCAGCCTGCGTTTCAGCATGCCTTGTGGGAGGAATAACCAAATCAGAAGAAGGTGCAGTAATATATGATCCCGATAAATGTATTGGCTGCAGATATTGTATGCTTGCATGTCCTTTTCACATTCCAAGATATGAATGGAATGAAGTCAAACCTTTTATGAAAAAATGTAATCTGTGTTATGATAGAATTAAAGAAAACAAATTACCAGCTTGTGTAGAATCTTGTCCGCAAAAGGCTATCATTTTTGGAGAAAGAAATAAATTACTGAAGCAAGCACATTCCATAATAAATGCTAACAAAAGTAAATACCTCAATCATATCTGGGGTGAGAAAGAATTCGGAGGGACGTCAATATTATATATTTCTGATGTTTCTTTAAGTAGTATGGGATGGTCAGATAAACCGGAAGTTTCGATTCCTCATCTCACTGAACCTTTAATTGAAAAAACACCTTTTATCGGTTTAACGGTTGGAGGATTTCTGGTAGGATTAAACTGGATCATTAGAAGAAGAATGGAATTATCCGGGCAGGATGATAAATCAAAAAATCAAAATGAAAAAATAAACAGCAAAGAATAATGATTGATAAAATAAAAACTATAAAAGATTTTTTGTGGGTATTTGTATTCTTTGGATTTGTTGCAGGAATTTTTCGCTTGTGGTTCGGGCTCGGTGCAACAACTAATTTAACCGATGCTGTTCCCTGGGGTTTGTGGAAAGTATTGAATATGGTTGCTGGTGTAGCTCTTTCAACCTGTGGATTTACAATTGGATTTCTTGCATACGTATTAAAGATTGAAAAATTCAAACCGCTTGTTAAGCCGGCAATTCTTGTTGCATTTTTGGGATACGGCTGCTCCTGCTTCGCTTTATTATTTGATATCGGGCTGCCTGACCGCTTCTGGCATCCTCTGCTTATGTGGAATGAACATTCTTTTTTGTTCGAGGTCTTTTGGTGTGTGATGCTTTACTTTTCTGTAACATTTATTGAATTACTTCCAAACCTCCTTGAAAAATATAAGCTGAAAAAAACGGTCAATGTCTTTCACAAAATTGCTATAGGAATAGTAATTATCGGAATATCTCTTTCAACTCTTCATCATTCTTCACTGGGTTCATTATTTTTAATTACTCCCTATCGATTGCACCAATTGTGGTATTCATCCTTGCTTCCGATTTTCTTTTTTATTTCTGCCGCGGGATGTGGTATAATGTTTTTAATTCTGGTTAAAATTTTATATGCAAAATTTTATAACCCTGTTTCGGTTTGGGGAGATCATACAAATGGTAAAGCCAAACTCAGTTGTTCTATTGACAAAGATGATTCAATTAGGGTTAAAATAATATATGGTAAAGATATTTCGATGTTGAGTTCATTAAGTATTATTGCAGCTTCATTATTGTCTCTTTATTTGGTTTTGAAAATATATGATTTGTTTAGACTTAACTTGATCGGAGTTTTATTAGCAGGGACATGGGAAAGCTGGCTTTACGTTCTTGAATTATTATTAACAGCAGTAGTTCCTGTATTGTTAATAATTATTAACAAAAGCAGACGATCCCCTTACGGATTAGGCACTGCAGCATTCTTAGCTTCATTCGGTCTCGCTTTAAACAGGGTAGATGTTGGTATCTTCGGATATTTCAGAGATGCGGGAGCTGTTTATTTTCCTTCATTGGCTGAATGGTCATTGAGCATCGGGGTAATAGCTGCTGCTGCGCTTGTATTCATTTTTGTATCAGAGAATTTCTCAATCTTTGATGAACAATGGAAAGAGAATAAAATCAGTAAAGGAATATTTAAAGCCGCATTTGATTCTATGTCAAGGGTGTGGCAGACTGCTTTACAAAGCGGATTATCCAGGATAAGTTTAATTGGAGTTTTTATTATACCGGCCGCTTTTGTACTCATGTATCCTGAATATAGGAGTAATACAGAAATTAATATTGTTCCTGCATCCGGTTTAAATACTACCCGTTCCGTTTTATTTATTGACGGAAACAGGAAAGGAATGAACACTGAATTCCCTCATTTAAAACATCAGGATATGCTTGGCAAAGAAAAGTCGTGCATTAATTGTCATCATATGTCGCTGCCGAATGATAAATCAACACCTTGTTCAAGATGCCATCGCAGTATGTTTAATAAAACTCTTATTTTTAATCACGATATGCATACAGTTTGGGTAGCAAAGGAAAAGAAGTTTTCAGGCTTGCACCCGGAAAATAAAGCATGCGTTATTTGTCACCTGCCCGGACTACCTAAAAATGTAAATAGTGCCATTGGATGTATGGATTGTCATAAAATGGATATGAACATAGCAGATACATTAAATTTACCCAAACAATTTTTGTATGCAGACAGCTATATCAATGCAATGCATTTAAAATGCATCACCTGTCATAAAAAAGAGAAAGGGGAAAAGAATAGACCAGAATTAGATCAATGCTCAAATTGCCATAAAAGTTATTATCAGAAATCTGAAGAGGGAAATTTTTTAACTTTGTCTATAAATAATAACTTTTAATACTTACGCTAACCAATACACCAATCATCAATTAGTGTATGATTTTCCATTAATGAGTATAAATCTGTTTTATAACCTTTTATTCCATATACACTCATAGTATTTTTATAACAATCTTTTTAGATTTATAAAGTTAATTATACGGGAAAAAATGTTAAAGAAATTCTTTGCTTTATTAATTTTCTCTACCATCTTTTATTCTTGTTCTTCCACATTGGAAACAGTATACCCCACACTTAATGACGGAAAATATGATAGTGAGTTCCCCTATAAATCTTCATCGACTGAACTTGAAAGAATTTGTGAATCTGTACAGAGAGTTAATTGTACAGCCTTCTATAAAATATATCATTTTAGTGATGAGGATGAAGTAACTTATCAAATGCTGAATGATGGCTTATTGAAAAAAAGAGCAGCCTCGGTAGATTACGGGAATAACTCTTTGTCCGGCACTGCTTTTACAATATATTCTGAAAACGGAGCAATCGCTTTAATAACCTGTGCTCATATCGTAAACTTTCCTGATACTATGATAGCTTACAAATCAAATCCTGACAGTACTTCATCTTCTTATATTGAAACTATTTCAATTAAAGATAAGCAATATATCTACGTTGCAGGTTTTCCTGAAGGCAGTGAAGTAGAACTGCTGGCAAAAGATGATCAGGATGATATAGCATTACTTGGAAAGAAATTTAGTCCTCAAACAGGATTCCGCACACCTGTATTTCCTTATCCTGTTGGAGAAGCAAAAGAGCTTGAATGGGGAACTTTTGTCTACCTGTTCGGATACCCGATAAATTACCAGATGGTAACAAAAGCAATTGTAAGCAGTCCTAACCGCGACAGCCAGGGATCTTTTTTAGTTGATGCCGTTGTAAACCCGGGATTCAGCGGTGGTCTTGTGCTTGCTATTAGAGACGGCGTTCCTCATTTTGAGTTGGTTGGAATGGTTCAGTGGGTTCCGGAGGAAGAAGAAACCTTGTTAGCCCCTCAAAAATTAAATGCGGGCAAAATATATAATCCTCTCGTTCCATATAAAGGAGATATTTTTCCTAAAATTCATAAAAGTATAAAATACGGAATTACAAAGGTAATCCCAGTTGAAACAATTAAAGATTTTCTTCATAAAAACCGGTTAAAATTAAAAAGTGAAGGATATGAAATCAATTTGAAATCATCGGGTAAATAAGGATTTCTTGTTTCATAAATTTTTACATATCGATTTCCAACCAATACTTATAAATAAATTGAATCGATCTTTTACATTAAGACCAAGTAAATATAAATATGAAAGATTACTACAGTAAAAGGGCACGGGAATACGAACAGATTTACCATAGGGATGATCCGGTAAGACAATCCGAATTGACACTAATTAAAAGTGAATTAATATCAGTCTTTAAAAACAAAACTGTACTTGAGGTTGCCTGCGGAACCGGTTACTGGACAGAAGCAATTTCTCAAACAGCAAAAAGAGTTTGGGCTTTCGATTTCTCACCCGAAGTAATTGAAATTGCACGCTCTAAAAAATTAAATGCAGAGTTTTTAATTGACGACGCTTATGTGATGAAAAATATTAAGGGAAGATTTGAAGGCGGCTGTGCTAATTTCTGGTTTTCACATATCCCTAAAAACAGGATAAATGAATTTTTAAAAGTGTTTCATAAAAACCTATTACCTGGTTCCGTGTTATTTATTGCTGATAATATTTTTATCGAAGGAGTAGGCGGAGAGTTAATTTCCAAACCCGGCCATGAAAATACTTATAAGTTAAGAAAGCTCTCAGACGGTTCACATTATGAAGTACTAAAGAATTATTATTCTGAAAACGAACTGGGAGAAATCTTTAAAAACTTTTCCGGGAATATTGAAATTACTGTTGGCAAATGTTTTTGGTGGATTAAATATAATATCTAATAACTTAAAGATGACATCTCAATCAGTTGAATACCTGTAACGGGATGTCATCTTTAGTTTAAATTAACTACCAGATTCTGACACGTTTATCGGGAGGAATATACATCGGCTGACCGGGCTTAATGTTAAATGACTGGTAAAAAGCATCAACATCACCGAAAGGACCATTTATCCGTAAAAAATTAGGAGAATGAACATCAGTTAAAACCTGCTGTGCAAGAAGTTCCGGCCTGGAATGCCCCAGCCATGAATAAGCATAACCAATCCAGAATCTTTGAGAGGGAGTAAGTCCTGCAATTTTTTTACCTTCCTTATATTCCTTTGTTTTGATGAAAGCATCCCAGCCTATAACGTCACCGCCAAGGTCGGCTAAATTTTCTCCCAATGTTGCTTCACCGTTTATGTGCATACTATCGAGAACAACATAATTATTAAACTGTTCTACAAGCATTTTTGTTTTTTCTTTGAACTTTTCTTCATCTTCTTTTGTCCACCAGTTTTTTAAGTTGCCTTTTGCATCATAAAGTCTTCCTTCATCATCAAACCCATGAGTTAATTCGTGGCTTATTGTTGAAGCACCGGCATATGCATAAGCAACAGCATCATCAACCAGCGAATCAGGAACACCCGGCACAATAAAAGCAGCAGCAGGAAGTACAATTTCATTATTCGAAGGATTGTAGTATGCATTCCACGTTTGAGGAGTCATATCCCATTCGGTTCTGTCAACGGGTTTGCCAAGTTGGTTTATCCCCCTGTTCACCCAGAAAATGTTCGCGTTTATTGAGTTCCTTGCAAATGAGCTTCTATCGACTTTTAGTTTTGTAAAATCTTTCCACTTATCCGGGTATCCGACTTTTTTAATAACTGTACTTAATTTTTCCAAAGCTTTTTGTTTTGTCGAGTCACTCATCCAATCAAGATTTTTTATCCTGTTTGCAAACGCATCAATGCAGGCATCAACAATTTTTTCATAACGCATTTTTGTTTTGGGTGAATAATATTTTTCAACATAAATCTGTCCTAATAGTTCTCCCATAGCACCTTCGGTGGCATCCTGAATTCTTTTCCACCTTGGCTTCTGCTCTTTCACACCTGACATTACGGTACCCCTGAAATGAAACCGCTCATTGTCATATTTACTGCTTAGACAATCTGCAAATGCGCTTAACAAATGAAATTTCAGATAAGATTTCCACTGCTCTATACTGAATTTGTTTACCGCAGCATTAAGCTCAAGTAAAAATTCGGGTTGACCAACAATAACCGAATCAACATCAGAGGCTCCTATTTTGTTCAGCATTAATTTCCATTCAACTGCAGGAGTAGTTTTTTCAAGATCTGCTATCGAAATTTTATTGTAATTCGCATAAGGATCTCTCAGGTCTTCAAGCTTCCTGCAGGAATCTGCAAGGAAATTATCGATCGCATATATAGAATTATTATCCTTATTTGCTTCACTCTTCTTTACTCCTAGTAGCTCAAGCATATTTGCAAGATGTGTTTTATATTCCTTACGAATATTCTCAGTACGTGAATCGTCTCTGAAATAATATTCACGGTTAGGCAGCCCGAGTCCTCCCTGCCAGATGTACAAAGCCCATTGTTCACTGTTTTTTGCATCCTGCTGGACAAAAATCCCGAACATTACGCTTACTCCCTCATTCTGAAGTAAGGCAACTGTTTCAAATAAATCTTTTTTAGTTTTAATTGAATTTATTTTATCAAGTTCAGGCCGTATTGGAGTTAATCCCTGTTTTTCAATATCAACCGAATCCATTCCTGTAAAATAAAAATCACCCAATTTTTGTTCGGTGCTTCCTTCAGGTGAGTGTGTCTTTGCCGCCTGCTCAAGAATTCCTTTTAGCCTGCTATAAGTTTCTTCATTAACAAGGTTCGCAAGTCCCCATCTTCTTTCGGACGCAGGAATGGGATTTTCTTTCATCCATGTTCCTGTGGCATATTCAAAGAAATTAACACCAGGATCAACAGTAGAATCCATTGCTGCGGTTAAAAAATCTCCCTTTACTTTTTGCTGCGCAGAAGCATTAACCGGGATAAAAAAACTAATAAAAAATAACACACAAATTACCTGAACAGTTTTCATAACTTTTTTACCAATTTATTGAAATAGAATTAATAATTGGCTCAATTTTAAGAAAGATTAATATGAATAAAAAAGAAAAAATTTATCAGTGGGCATTATCGCCATATAAACGGTTTAATTAAGATTCAATTCCCACCCTTAATTATAATGCCCTTTACGTAAATTTTAGATAAATTACACATTAGATTAGGCATTTGTTTAATAATGACCGAAGAAATTAATTTCATACTAAATAATGACCTTGTTTCGGTAAAGATTGATCCGGCAATTGTTCTTTTGGATTTTATAAGAAAGTACAAACACTTAACCGGAACAAAAGAAGGATGCAAAGAGGGTGACTGTGGTGCGTGTACCGTATTAGTCGGGAATTTAAATAATCAAAAACTTGAATATCATTCTGTTAATTCCTGCCTGTTTCCTTTAGGGAATATTAATAATACTCACATTGTAACAATTGAAGGCCTGAGTTCGCAAAACCTAACTCACATCCAGGCTGAATTTATAAAAGAAGGGTCTTCCCAGTGTGGTTTCTGCACACCTGGTTTTATAGTCTCGCTTACAGGATATTTAATCAATAATGACATTTACGAAAGTGATAAAGCATTAAATGCGATTGCAGGAAATATTTGCCGCTGTACCGGTTATACTTCAATAAAAAGAGCAGTTAACTCCATTCTGAATAAATTTAATTCCGCTGATAATGGTAGTGCGAATAGAATAGCATATCTTACAAAAAATAATATTCTGCCGGAATATTTCTCTGAAATTGCTCAAAGACTAAAACAACTTCAATCCGGCAAATCGAATGGACACGACAAAGCGGCAAAATATTTTGTTGGGGGTGGAACAGATCTATATGTTCAAAAGCCTGAAGAGATATTAGATCAACAGATAATTTTTCTGAAGAACAAATATCTTTCTTATATAAAAGTTGAAAATGATGTTTGTCATGTTGGCGCGGCTGCTACATTTGAAATGATAAATGATTCTCCTGTCTTCCAAAAATATTTTCCAAAACTTAACCACTATTTAAATTTAATTGCTTCTTTGCCTATCAGGAACAGTGCTACGGCAGGTGGAAATATTATTAATGCTTCACCAATTGGAGATATGACAATTTTCTTCCTTGCTCTAAATGCGTCGGTTGTTATAAGTGATGGAATCAAACATAGAAAGGTTTTATTAAAAAATTTTTATAAAGGATACAAAAACTTATATAAGACAGATAATGAATTCCTCGAATTTATTGAGTTTAAATTACCATTGGGAAATTCATATTTTAACTTTGAAAAAGTATCAAAACGAACACACCTTGATATAGCAAGTGTAAATACTGCAATATATGTTGAGGCAGATGATAATAATATTACTAAAATACATATCTCCGCTGGAGGGGTTGCCCCAATTCCACTATATTTAAAAAATACTTCACAATTTCTTACCGGTAAAAGAATATCAATAGAAAGTTTAATGGATACACTTCCGATTATTCAATCTGAGATATCACCAATAAGCGATATTAGAGGCAGCGGAGATTACAAGAGATTATTGCTGAATAATTTATTTAAAGCTCACTTTTTAGAACTTTTCCCTGACCTGATTAAAGTTGAAGAACTGATATGAGAAACCTTGATATCGAAAAACACGTACGCGGCGAGTCGCAATTTATTGATGACTTGATTATTCCTGAGGGAACACTTTATGCTGCTGTTTTCGATTCAAAAATTGCACGCGGGAAAATATTAAATTTAGAATTTGAAGAAGCAAAATCAGTTTCTGGTGTTAAAGCTATTCTTACTTCAAAAGATATTCCCGGTATTAACCAGGTTGGTGGAATCATTCCTGATGAAACATTATTTGCAGAAAATGAAGTTCAGTTTGTTGGGGAGCCTATAGGTATTGTTGTTGCGGAATCGATGGAGACAGCAAAAAAAGCAGCAAAGAAAATTAAAGTTGATTACGAAGAATTACCGGCTGTTTTTAATCCACGTGAAGCGTTTGAAAAAGGTTCTCTGATCATGCCGCCGCGAATATTTTCATTTGGGAATGTAGAAGAAGCCTGGAATAAATGTGACATAGTTGTAGAAGGCAAAGTTGAAAGCGGAGGCCAGGAGCATCTTTACCTTGAAACCCAGGGATCTGTTGCAATACCACAGGAAGGCGGAAAAATAAAACTCATATCGTCAACTCAAAGTCCGACAGTTGTGCAAAGAACCGCAGCAAGAATTCTCGGTGTGGAAATGAACAGCATTGAAGTTGATGTTTTAAGATTGGGAGGAGCTTTTGGTGGTAAGGAAGATCAGGCTACACATTGGGCAGTAATGTGCGCGCTTGCGGCATATAAATTGAACAAACCTGTTAAACTCGTATTAAATCGTATGGATGATATTAGAATGACTGGTAAACGTCATCCGTATTCGTCTGACTATAAGATCGGTTTAACAAAAGAAGGGAAAATATTAGCATTCGAAGCAACCTATTTTCAAAATGCAGGAGCATTTGCTGATCTCTCCCCTGCAATACTCGACAGAACTTTATTTCATGCAACCAATAGTTATTTCATCCCTAACGTAAAAACAACAGGGATTAGCTGTAAAACAAATTTGCCGCCTAATACTGCATTCAGAGGTTTTGGCGGTCCGCAGGGAAAATTTGTTATAGAAGCTGCTATTTATAAAGCTGCAGAAAAGATGGGGATCGATGCATCCGAAATTCAAAGCAAAAACTTATTTAAAGATGGTGATTCATTTTACTATGGTCAGTTCGTGGAAAATTGTCACGCAACTGAATGCTGGGATAAAGCAAATGAAAAGTACGAGGTTAAGAAATTAAAGCAACAGGTAGAAAAGTTTAACCGGGAGAATTATCAATTTAAAAAAGGTATTGCCCTTATGCCGATTTGTTTTGGTATTTCATTTACCAACACATTTCTAAATCAGGCAAGTGCACTTGTTCATATTTATACTGATGGCAGTGTAGTGGTAAGTACTGCTGCAGTTGAAATGGGACAGGGAGTTAACGAGAAAATTAAAATTGCTGTTTCAAAAACAATATCTGTTTCCAAAGATAGAATAAGGATTGAAACAACCAATACAACCCGTGCTGCCAATACTTCGGCAACTGCTGCAAGCAGCGGTGCGGACCTCAATGGCAATGCTGCAATTCTTGCCAGTAAAAATATTCTTGAAAGATTAATCAAAGCGGCATCGGAAGAATTAAAAGTTTCTGATATAAATGATCTGGAATTAAAAGATGAGTTTATTTATTACAAGGGATCAAAAACAAAGTTAATTTGGAATGAATTAATTCAATTGACTTATCGGAAAAGAATAAGCCTTTCCTCACAGGCGTTATATGCAACCCCAAACATTCATTTTAACACAGAAACAAATAAAGGCAGACCATTTGCATATCACGTTTATGGGACAGGGATTGTAAATGTTACCCTTGATTGTCTGCGCGGAACTTATACAATTGATTCTGTAAAAGTTGTACACGATTTTGGAAAAAGCTTAAATCCCATTATCGATCTTGGCCAGGCTGAAGGAGCAATAGCCCAGGGAATAGGCTGGCTGACTGTTGAAGAAGTAGTGCATTCAAATGAAGGAAAATTATTATCGAATAGTTTATCAACATATAAAGTTCCTGATATTTATGCCGCTCCGAAAGAAATAGACGTAACTTTTTGGGAAGACTCCAAAAATCAATATGGTCCCTTTAATTCAAAAGCAATTGGTGAACCTCCGCTGATGTATGGCATCGGGGCATACTTTGCAATCTTAAATGCGATGAAAGCATTCAGACCTGAAAAGCAATTCAAAATATCAGCTCCTATAACACCTGAAAAAGTCTTACTCTCCTTATACGATAAAGTCTATTCCAGCCTGGATGTAGAAATAGATTAAGGAATTGAAATGAAAGAAATTGAACTATGGAAATTTGCCTATCAAAAACTAAGAGATAATGTTTCCCTTATTCTTATGGTTGTTGCAGAAACCAGTAAATCTTCACCCGGCAGAGCTGGCTTTAAAATGATACTTGCCGATGATGGAGAAGTAATTGGAACTATCGGCGGTGGAATAATGGAACATTCTTTGATGGAAGAAGCCAGGGAAAAGCTAATCAGCAAAAAAAAGTTTTGTTATGTAAAAAAGCTTTTTCATAATAAGAATGCCAAAGTTAATAATTCAGGTCTTAACTGCGGCGGTACGCAGACAATGATAATAAAATCACTGCACAATGATGAAAAAAAGACGATTGCACAGATTCTGAAAAACTTTGAAAACACGGAAAAAGGATTGTTAACACTAAACAAATTAGGAATATCTTTTCTTAATTCTGAGACAAACAAAGAACCGATTGCATTTTCTTTCAAATCTGAAACTGAATGGCAGTATCAGGAAAACAGCGGCTTTCCAAATACTGTTTATGTTATTGGTGGCGGACACGTGGGATTGGCTGTTTCGAAAGCAATGTCTACTCTGGATTTTTATGTTACTACAATCGATCCGCGAAAAGATGTTTTTACGATGCAAAGAAACACCTATGCAGATAAGAAATTGAACGTGCCGTATGCTGAAGTTGGTAAGTATATCGTAGAAGGTAAAAGATCTTACGCTGTTATTGTAGCTTCGGAACATGAATCTGATATGGCTGCATTGAAATCCATTATCACCAAAAATATAAAGTATATCGGAATGATGGGAAGTAAAACAAAAATAAAGAGCATCTTTAAGCAATTGGAAGAAGAAGGGATTGAATCTGATCTGTTAAAGAAAGTTTACACCCCGATTGGTGTCGAAATTGAAGCTGAATCGCCTGAAGAAATTGCCATTAGTATTGCTGCAGAAATAATTAAGGTGAAGAATAATAAAGAGGAATAGAATGAAGATAGAACAAGATTTAACTTGATCCGTACAGAGATTAATCAAAATGAGTGAAAGATTTTACAGAATACCCATAGAGAAACTTTTTAAGTGGATTCTTGATGAAGAAAAAGAAGGACGCATCTTTGGTATTCATAAAGAATTATTCTTTGTTCCAAAAGAATCTGATCCTTTTAAGATGGAACGATATGGCAATAATACTTGAAACTCCAATAGGAGTTGCAGCCGGACCACATACACAGCTTGCACAAAACATTATAGCCTCCTGGTTATGCGGAGCCCGTTACATCGAACTGAAAACTGTTCAGACTCTGGATGAAATTGCTGTTACAAAACCTTGTATCGATATGGAAGATGAAGGATACAACTGTGAATGGTCACAGGAATTAAAAATTGAGGATTCTTTTGATGAATATTTAAATGCGTGGATTATCATTCACATATTAAAAAATAAATTCGGATGGAATAAAAGTGAACCTGGTTTCATTTTTAATATGAGCCTGGGTTACGATTTGGAAGGGATCAAAAATCCCAACGTTCAATGGTTCTTGGATAAGATGAAAAATTGCAGCAAGGAAAAAGAAGAAAAGATTAACCGGTTGGAATTTCTATATCCTGAAATACGCCGTTTAAATATTCCCAATCAGATTTCAGGTAGTGTTACTTTATCAACTATGCACGGATGTCCGGCAAATGAGATAGAAAAAATCTGCCGGTATCTTATTGAAGATCAAAAACTTCATACTTCATTGAAACTTAATCCGACATTGTTGGGGAAAGATAATATAAAGAAAATCCTGAACGATAAACTAGGATATGAAATTACTATTCCGGATAAAGCTTACGAGCATGATCTAAAGTATGATGATGCTTTAATTATAATTAATTCTCTTAAGCAAAGTGCCAAGCAAAATGGTGTGGAATTCGGGTTAAAGCTAACCAATACGCTTGAATCTGTTAACTCGACAAACTGGCTGCCTGAAAAAGAAAAAATGGTTTATACAAGCGGACGTGCACTTCATCCGATAAGTATAAATCTTGCTGAAAAATTACAAACTGATTTTAATGGAGAACTCGATATTTCATTCTCGGCTGGCATCGATGCATTTAATGCAGCAGACTCTCTTTCCTGCAATCTTAAACCGCTTACCGTTTGTTCCGATTTATTAAAGCCGGGTGGTTATTTAAGACTCGCACAATATCTCGAGGAAATTCAAAAAGTAATTGAAGGAGCCGGGCAAAATAATATCGATGGGTTTATAAAAGAAAAAGGCAATAGCAATATTTTATCTGAAGCCGGTTTAAATAATTTAACACAATATGCTTCTTCTGTTCTTCAAAATAAATTATATCATAAAAATAATTTTCCATATAAAAACATTAAGACAAACCGTATATTAAACAAATACGATTGTATACACGCTCCTTGCATAGAGGAATGCGCGGTTTCCCAAAACATTCCTGAATATATGTACCATACGGCAAATGCTGATTTTGATAAGGCATTCGAATCAATCTTAAAAGAAAATCCACTTCCCAATATGACCGGAAATGTGTGCGATCATCTTTGCCAGTTAAAATGTACAAGAATCAATTATGATAACCCAATCCTTATTCGTGGAATAAAAAGATTTGTATCTGAAAAGTTTGATCGTTCATTAAAAATAAATAACAAAAACAGGAATGGATTAAAAGCAGCAATAATTGGCGCCGGTCCTTCAGGATTATCTTGTGCTTACTTTCTTGCATTGGAAGGATTTGAAGTTAACCTCTATGAAAGTAAATCATTTGCCGGCGGAATGGTATCAGGTTCAATTCCTTATTTCCGGTTGAATGACAAAAGCGTAGAAGCAGATATCTATATAATTAAATCAGCAGGTGTGCGTTTTCATTTTAATCAAAAGATTAATGAAGAATTATTTTTCCATCTACAAAAGACAAATGATTATTTGTACATCGGTATCGGTGCTCAGAAAAGCAAACTACTAAATATTCCCGGTGAAGATTCAAATGGGGTAACTGATCAATTAAGTTTTCTTTCAAAGATTCGACGTGGTGAAAATATAACTCTTGGAAAAAGAGTTGCTGTCATAGGCGGAGGATTATCGGCTATCGATGCTGCACGAACTGCAAAAAGACTTGTTGCTAAAGATGGAAAGGTGATGATGCTTTACAGGCGATCAAAAAATGAAATGCCGGCTGGTAAGGATGAAATAACAGCTTTGCTCGATGAAGGTGTTGAAATACTTGAACTTGTTTCTCCAATAGAGTTTAAATCAAATCCCGATACTTCCATTTCTATTCATTGCATTAAGATGCAGCTTAAAGAAAAAGATGCAAGCGGAAGGCGCAAGCCTGTTCCGATTGATGGTTCAGAATTTAATATGGAGTTTGATACTATCATCACCGCCATCGGACAGGATATTGAATTGGATTTTATTCCAGACAAAAAATTAATTGTAAATGAAAAAACAAATGAAACACAAATTCCCAATGTATTTGCTGGCGGTGATGTTATAAGAGGAGCGGATTCATTAATAAATGCAATGGGTGATGGGAAAAAAGCTGCTGAACACATTACCCGGAAAGCAATAAAAAAAGAAGAAATTATAAATCAAACAGCAGGTTTTAAATTATCACCTCTGGAATTTCAGAAAAAGCTTGGACGGAGAGAATTTGGAATTAATTTGCCCGAAATAGATTTAGAACAGCGCAATAGCTTTGATCTTGTTCATCCGGTTTTAAATGATAACGAAGCAATTAAAGAAGCTCAGAGATGTTTGTACTGTGATGATGTTTGTAATATTTGCGTAACTGTTTGTCCTAATTTTGCCAATATTGGATATGTCGCAGATCCAGTAAACATTCCGGTTTATTTCGCCGAAAGATTCAATAATGAAATAAAAATAAAAACCGAAAGCTTCTTTAGCATCAATCAAAAAAATCAAATCCTGACAATTGGAAATTTTTGTAACGAATGCGGGAACTGCAATACTTTTTGTCCAACTAGCGGTGCACCATACAAAACCAAGCCAATGTTTTATTTAACCGAAGAAAGCTTCAATAGTGAAGCAACAGGTTATTATTACAAAGATGGAACATTGCAATTTAAAGATGGCGGCAATATTGAGTTATTATCTTTAAGGGAGAATAATTTTATTTACGATTCCAAAATGGTTAATGCTAAATTTAAAAGGAATGACTTTTCACTTCTGGATATTAATTTCAAAGATGATTCAACTAAGGAAGTGGATTTTAATCATGCAGCGGAAATGTGTTTTCTAATTGAAAATTTAAAGAACATTTCAATTTTTAATTAATCGAACAATAATTATAGTAATGTAGGATGCAGTTCACACTTAACGGAAATAAAAAAGAATATACCGGTGATCCCGAACTTCCGTTGCTTACTTATCTAAGAGAATGTGAAGGAATAATTTCTGTTAAAGATGGATGTGCACCCCAGGCTGCCTGTGGAGCTTGTACTGTTGAACTAAACGGTAAGAGTGTTCTTTCCTGTGTAATCCCTATGAAAAAAGTTGAAGGCGGAAATGTAATTACAGTAGAAGGAATTGATGAATACAGGCAAAGAGTTTTTGCAAATGCTTTCGTCGAAAAAAGCGGGGTTCAATGCGGATTTTGTATTCCCGGCATTGTTATGCAGTCAAAAGTATTAATTGATAAAAATCCTTCACCGACAAAAGAAGAAGTTGAACGCGCTATTCAGCCGAACTTATGCAGATGTACCGGCTATAAAAAAATCATCGAGTCTATTTTATATGCTGCAGAAACCATTAAAGATTTAAAAGAAATTCCTGTACCGAAAACCGATGGAAAAATAGGTAAGAGACACCCAAAATATAATGCTGCAAATCTTGTTCTTGGTAAAAGTCCTTACGTAGCTGATATCCAGTTAGGGGGAATGGTTCACGGTGCACTTAAATTCAGTGATTATCCCCGTGCAAAGGTTTTATCAATTAATACTGAGAAAGCAAAAAAGCTTCAGGGTGTATTGAATGTATTCACAGCAAAGGATATTCCGGGTAACCGCTATACCGGATTAATTATTTCCGATTGGCCGTTGATGATTGATGTCGGGGAAGAAACAAGATACGTTGGAGATGTTCTTGCCGGTGTGGTTGCAGAAACTGAAAAAATTGCCCGTGAGGCAGTTCAATTAATTCAAGTTAAATATGATGTCCTTAAACCTTTAACTGATCCTGAACAAGCTTTAAACCCGGATGTAAACAAAGTTCATCCTGATGGAAATCTTCTTTCCGAAACAATAATTAATCGTGGGAAAGTTGAAGAAGCTCTCGAACAATCAGACTATATTTCTTCAGGAGTTTATTATACTCAAAGAATCGAACACGGATTCCTGGAAACCGAATGTTCAGTTGCACGTATAACAGATAATGGCGTTGAGATTTTGTCGCAGGGACAGGGTGTATATGATGATCAAAAACAAATTGCAGAATTATTAAATCTTCCATTGGAAAAAGTCCGTGTTATTCTTGTACCAAATGGCGGTGGCTTTGGAGGTAAAGAAGATCTTTCGGTTCAGGGACACGCGGCTTTGTTTTCATACCTTCTTAAGAAACCTGTTAAAGTTTTTCTAAACAGGGATGAATCAATCATTATGCATCCCAAACGTCATCCTTTAAGAATGAACTACGCTCTCGGCTGCAATAAAAAAGGAAAGTTGACAGTTCTTAAAGCAGATATCTTAGGTGATACCGGCGCTTATGCTTCTGTTGGAATGAAGGTTTTGGAAAGAGCAGCAGGACATGCTACCGGACCATATCATATCCCAAACGTTAGCGCTATAAGTCGAGCAGTTTATACTAACAATCTTCCCTGCGGTGCAATGCGTGGTTTCGGAGTTAACCAGGTTACGTTCGCTGTGGAAAGCTGCATTGATGATCTTTGTGAAAAAGGTGGGTTTGACAGGTGGCAATTCAGATATGATAATGCCTTAACGGAAGGGGATATGACTTCAACAGGGCAAATAATCCGTACCGGGAGTGGTGTAAGACAAACTCTATTAGCAGTGAAGGATATTTTTAAGAATGCTAAATATGCCGGTATCGCTTGTGGAATAAAGAATACAGGCATTGGCAATGGAATGGCAGATGAAGGAAAAATAAAAATTGAAATTGTATCCGGGAAAAAAGTTATTCTAAATCATGGCTGGACAGAAATGGGACAGGGTGTTAATACAATGGCAGTTCAGTTTTTATGTGAAGAGACCGGGATTGATCCTGATATAGTTGAGGTTCGTGTTGATACTGCTGATAGTGCAACTTCGGGCATGACAACCGCTTCGAGAGCCACATCTATTATCGGAAACTCAATTGCAAACACCTGCAAAAAACTCAAGGAGGATCTAAACAATAATTCTCTTTGTGAACTTGCCGGAAAAATTTATTACGGTGAATGGGTATGTAACTGGACAACAAAACCCGGTGATAATTCAAATGAAATAATTACTCATTATTCTTATAGTTATGCAACACAGGTTGTTGTACTTAACGATGAAGGTAAAATTCAAAAAGTTTATGCTGCACACGATGCAGGAAAAATAATTAATCCGAGTCTATTCGAAGGTCAAATTGAAGGCTCTATTCATATGGGTTTGGGTTATGCGTTGACTGAAGATCTTGAACTTGAAGAAGGCAGACCTAAAAGTACAAAGCTGCGTAAGTGCGGAATCTTACGGGCAAAGGAGATGCCAGAAATGGAAGTTATCGGAATTGAAGTTCCTGATCCACACGGACCATACGGTGTAAAAGGTGTTGGAGAAATCGGGCTCGTTCCTACGGCCGCGGCTGTTGCCAATGCTTTTTATCAGTATGACGGAACCAGGTATTACAAGCTGCCAATAAAGAAAAGAATAAAAATAAAGTAGCTATAATAAATTGAAGTGCTTTTCCAACCTTAAATAATCCTCATCAGTATCAATATCCTGGAATATCTCTTTGTAATTACAATCCCAGAATTTCTTTTTCACAATTATATCCTGACTGATATCCCTAAGATTAGCATTATCCGGGGAATTCAATATCAAATCATATAAATCTTTACCTAACAAAATTGGATGTCCTTTTTGTCCAGTGTTCATTGGTTGTATCCAATTATAACTATTATCAGCTTGTATTATAAAATCTGGATAATATTTATCTGGTAACCCGGGCTGATCAACAAAATGATATAAAACCCAATCACAATTTTTTGCTTCAGAAATACCCTTCTGCAAAGAAGTAAACATTCCCTTTTGAAATGATTCATTAAAAGTAAAATGCAATTTGGAATTTATTTCAGATTGATTTGCTTCTTCCAGATTTTTAATTATTGCGGTTTTAAGTTCATTGGATTTAAATCCGGTTACAATAATAATTTTTTCACAAACGGGATTTAGCTTTAATATTATATTATGAATAAATGTTTTGCCTTTATAATTAGCGAGGGGTTTAAACTTCTTCATCCTGCCGGAGAGCCCTGCAGAAAGGATTATGGCACTTATATTTTTTTGCACAAATTCTCCTTTCCGAAAAATTTATTCAGACTAGTTATAATGACTTTGCCAGCAAATATATTTATATTTTATCCCAGTAAATAAGAAGGAAATAATTTTTATGAGGGTTTTATTGTTTCATTCTTAATAGTTGAAGATATTAATCTAATCAACAATAAGAATAAATTTTTAAATAGAAAATTGCAACATCATGTTTAACATTATGTTGGCTGTAATGTAATAATAGCAAGTAGAATGGAAAATTATATAACGATAGAAGGCAAAACTATATCTTCAGAATTACCTGATGATAAGGTTAAAATTGATACGGAACTTATAGAATTCTTTCATGATGATGAAAAAATCCCTCTAAGCAAGATCGCAAAATATTACCTAAATGAGAATTTAAATTTTTTGTGTGGTTCAGGTACTTCAGTTGAAATTGGAGGCAAAACAATCAACAAAGACGAGAATCCATTTAAATTGATATTAGAAGAATTGAAAGCTTTGGTAGAGCCAAAGGAACACATTGGGCAACTAATTAAATTCTTTGAATCCGATGAACTTTTAGAGAAGAAATTTGATAAAATCAATCAAGAGCATTTATATTATTTAAATAACAAAGAAGACGCTGTCACTGCAAAAATTATAAAAGATTATCTGGATAGAGCATTAAAGGTTTTCGTTGAAAAATATATTCCCTTTCCAAACGAATATGTACAAGATAAACTTCAGATACATGAACTTTTTATAAATAAAATTATAAGCAGGAAAGAAACATTAAATAGGCCAAGAATCTTTACCCCAAACTATGACCTTGCTTTTGAGAATGCTTGTGAAAAAATAGGAGTAAGTTATAATAATGGATTTAGAGGGGTTCATATGAGGAAATTTGACCCAGATACTTTTTACAATGAAACTTATATCAAACAAGACTCACTAGAAAAAGGGAAAAGAATTGCAACATACTTGAATATATATAAATTGCATGGGAGTATTTCGTGGCAATATGCGGAAAGTATTAATGACATATATAATATTAAAGAGATACAAATTTCAGACACATTAGAAAAAGAAAATTTTGGATTTGACGCTTTGATGATTTATCCAATTCAAACTAAAAAATCTTATTCTTTGGACTTACCGTACAGCGAATTGTTTCGAAATTTTTCAAAATGCCTTACCGAAAATCAAAATACATTAGTTATAATTGGATACTCTTTTCTTGACGAGCATATCAATGACATAATAAGAACTGGTCTCTATAACCCAAATCTATCTTTAATTATACATTCTTACAGTCTTATTAACGATTCGAGTCCTTCCTTTTTACAGACACTTAAAAGTCGAAGTTTAAGTGACATTAGAATAATAGTATTTGAAGGTGCTTTAGTGGGTGATTTTGGAAACATTGTAAAGTATTTAGTTCCTTTAAATTCCTTTCTTCCTCCAAAAGAAACAATAATTGAGACTCTTAAAGAATTAACAAAATAAAGATAAATGGCATTTAAAATTGGCGAGATATATCGTATAACTAATCGTTATATAGAAATAATTCACGATAAAGATATTTTCTCAAAACCAGTATCATCTGGAAAAGGGCTTCATCTAGTTGGTATGTTGAATAGTTATGTTTCAATTCCTTTGTATAATTCTCAAAATGCAATAGGTACAATTTTCGAACAATTAGAACCAACTAAAGAAAGAGAAGCATTATTTGCTCCTAAATCAGATTTGATTATTTCCAAAATTAGACTAATTGGAACATTTAATTCTTTAAATAATATTTTTAAAAAAGGTATAGACTTCTTTCCTACGCTTGATTCAGATGTTTTTACAGTAGAAGAAAAAGAACTTGAGTCTATCTATAATTCTACTATAAAACCAAATACTGCTACTCTGATAGTTGGATGTGATATATATTTTAACCAAGTACAAATTAATGCTGACCCGAATATTCTCTTTGGTAAACATTGTGCAATCTTTGGTAATACGGGAAGTGGTAAATCTTGTACTGTAACATCAATATTACAAGGCGTATATCTGGAAAGAAACAGATTGCTTAATGCCTCCAATAAAAAGTTGAAAACTATAATAATAGACTCAAATGAAGAATACTCAGAGATTTTCAACTTTATAGAGGAGAATGTATCAAAAAAACCCGACTGGGTAGTATTAAAAGACTATACTGATTTAGAGTTATCTCATAAAGACTTAAGTTTTTATGAATTAACCGAATTATTAAAAGAAGATTCACCTAATGTTATACCTTATTTAAAAGAAGCAGTTTGTAAACTTAAAAAAAATCAAAATGCTGATGCAAAAATCTATTATGAATTCTCGCACTTGGAGACTGAAATTGAAAATGCTGTACCACTTGATCACAAAGGGAATAAGGATAATTTCACAATAGGTTTTCTAAAACATATCATTAAACGTATTAAACATTTTTCGTCTGATGAGCGATTTAATTCAGTATTTAACAAACAAGGTAATTCAATTGAAGAATTTCTTAATTCACCAAATGAAACTGTTTTAATTTTATCCCTTCGAGTATCTAATGACATATTAGCTTTACTAGTTTATATGATTAGTAAAAGTATATTTAATTATAAATCAAATCCCGTAAATAATGATAAAGACAATATACTCTTGGTCTTAGAAGAAGCCCACAGATATATTTCAATCGCTTCCACGGACCAGATTAATAATTATTATATTGAAAAATTAGCTAGAGAAGGAAGAAAATTTGGTGTAAATCTTATGGTTTCAACACAGAGACCTTCTGAAGTTTCTAATGCTGTTATATCTCAATGTAATTCATTAATTGTACATAAATTAACAAATATTAGAGATTTAGAATTTGTTAGAAATACAATTGAATATGACGATAAGAATCAAATTGATTTGTTGACTAGCCTTAAGCAACAACAAGCATTGGTTTTAGGGGAAGCTTTTGCGTTTTCTTCTTTGATTAAGATAGCTGAAGCAATACCATTACCGAGTAGTGAAACGCCTATGATTTTTTACAATGAGGAATGATAATCAGTAAAACACTACAACCAACACTAACTCATAATTTTCTTAACGAATCTATATCCTTCAACCCGTTTCCTGTACTCAACAACAGATGTTTATCGGATGAATTAAGTTTATTCGCTGATAATAGTGTTTTATAAGCAGCATAAACAGATGCTGAAGAAGGTTCGCACAATATTCCTGTCTTTTTTATAAATTCTTTTTGTGCAGATAAAATTTCATTATCAGTTACAGCTAAAGCAAAACCTTTACTTTCTTTAACAGCATCAGAAGCCATATAAAGATTACGCGGTGCACCTGCCGATATACTGTCGGCAATTGTGATAGCAGGTCTATATTCAAATTTATCTGTATTAAAATATCTAACCAAAGCATCACTTCCTGTTGATTGAACGGCTATTAATTTTGGGATTTTATCTATCCATCCTAAAAAATGTAATTCTTTAAAGCCCTTGTAAACACCAGATATGATAACTCCGTCTCCAACCGGAATAAAAATTACATCAGGAATTTTTCCTCCGGATGAAATAAATATATCATACGCGGCAGATTTTTTTCCTTCAATGGTTAACGGGTTGTAAGCTGTATTCCGGTTATACCACTTATTATTTTTTGAATCCTCAAGACAGGCATCAAAGACATTGTCATAATCACCTTCGACAATAACAAGCCTTGCCCCGTATGCTTGTATCTGAATTCTTTTTGCATCGGGAATGTTTTTAGGAACATAAATTATTGCTTTGAGCCCAAGTCTTGCACAAATACCTGCCAGCGATGAACCCGCATTACCCGTCGATGCAGCAGCTATTTCTTTTATTCCAAGCTGCATTGCCTTAAGCGCAACTAATGAAGAAGCTCTGTCTTTATAAGATAGAGTCGGATTACGTGTGTCATCTAGCAACCATAGATCTCGCCCATCAAGAAAATATTTTAAAAGCTGATCAGAAGGAAGGGCAAGCCTGGTTAATTGCTCATCTGTGAATTGTAGAAAATTTATTGGCCATAAATCGGGATATAACCAGATTTTTCCGGGAGGCAGTTGAAGAAAATCCTTTCGGATTAATTTCTTTTTTAGACCTTCATAATCATAAATGATTTCAAGAACACCTTTAAGCGGGCGGTTCCTTTCCGCTTTTCCACAATTTGGGCACAGGTATCGAAATTCATTTTCGATTACTTCGGAAGAAAATTCCGAGTTGCAGCTAAAGCATTTGTATAAATATTTCATAGTCTTGTTCTAATAGAACACTGATCACACTGATTGAGCGGATTTTCACTGATTAATCTCAATACTATCTCACATTGTTAATGCCATTATTGCTTTTGCAGTATGCAGCCTGTTTTCTGCTTCGTCATAAACAACAGAAATATTTTCATTATCCAGTATCTCATCGGTTACTTCGTGCCCTCTGTCTGCAGGTAAAGCATGCATCAGCTTTACGTTTTTACCTGCAAGTTTTATTTTGTGTTCGTTGCAAATCCACGATTTATATTTTTCCAAATTTGATTTTATTTCTTTTTTACATTCTGTTTCATTATTCAGATAATCGGAAACAGCGTAAGCACCAAACCCGCCCCAGTTTTTAGGAATTACAACCTGCGCACCTTCGAAGGCTTCATCCATATTGTTTGTGAATTTTATACTTCCTCCGCCTGCAGATGCATTCTGTTTTGCTTTATCAACTATATTTTTGCTTAACGGAAATTCTTTAGGATGAGCAACTGTAACATCAATTCCGTAACGAGGGAAAAGCAGTATTTGCGTTTGTGGAACAGATAACGGCTTTGAATGGGTGTCGGCATAAGCCCAAGAAATTGTTACTTTTAATGCTTTGGGATTTTTATCAAAGTGTTCAAAGATTGTCATCAAATCAGCAAGACCCTGAAAAGGATGATAGATATCATCCTGCAAAGACATAACAGGTCTCTTAGAATATTTTGCCATCTCTTTAAGGTAATCATTTCCAATTCCGTAAAAACAATTTCTCGAAGCAATTCCGTGTCCCATTCGGGATAAAATAATGGCGGTATCTTTTGCAGATTCTCCGTGTGAAAGCTGCATTTTGTCAGCAGTTAAATCGTGTGCGTGACCGCCAAGCTGGGTCATTCCTGCTTCCATTGAATTTCTTGTGCGTGTTGATTGCTCAAAGAATATCATAAATAAAGTTTTATGAAGTAAATGCAAATGTGGTTCTTCATTTAGAAATTGTCTCTTCAATTCAAATGAAGTATCGAAAACTGAATCAAGCTCTTCCTTTGTCCAGTCTTCGCAGGTTAAAAAATGTTTACCATTAAATTTTGATTTCATATTAGACATTTCAAAAAATTAATATAATGTTTGTTATTAGAAGTTGTGACAGAATAATGCATAAAATGCAGATGCTTTTACTAAATGATCAACCGGAACTTTTTCATTTGGTGCGTGAGCCAATTCCTCATTCCCCGGTCCGAATCCTATAACGGGAATTTTATGAATTCCATTAATTGTTACACCATTAGTTGAAAATGTCCACTTATCCACTTTTGGTTTTTTATTAAAAAGATCTGAAAAAGTTTTTACTCCTTTTTTAATTACGGGATGATCTTCTTCAATTTTCCATGTAGGATAATATTTTTCCATACCATATATCAATCCTGTATACGAAGTCTTCTCATAATTCAAGAGTTCTACTTTTGCATTCATTCCTTTTACAATTTCTTTTACCTGGTTGAGAGCGAGCTCTTTATCTTCGCTCCAGGTTAATCTTCTGTCGAGATGAATTTTGGCAAAATCAGAAACAGCACACAGCGAAGGACTTGAAGACACAAACTCAGAAATTGTAACACTTCCTTTCCCAAGAAAAGAATCGTTCGCCAAACTTTCATTCAACTTTTCTATTTCAAGAGCTGCACGTGATGCCATATAGATTGCATTCTTTCCTCTTTCTGGTGCTGAGCCATGCGAAGATAAGCCGTAAAAAGAAACTTCAATTTCCATTCTTCCGCGATGTCCACGATAGATATTTAAATTTGTAGGTTCTGTTACAATTACACAATCGGGTTTTATCTTGTCTTCTTCGATTATATAATTCCAGCAAAGACCGTCGCAGTCTTCTTCCATAACTGTTCCGGTGAAATAGATCGATACATCATCAGGCAACCCGATTTCTTTTAAGATCCTTCCTGCCGTAATGAAAGAGGCAGGCCCTCCTGTCTGATCAACAGATCCTCTCCCCAGAACATAACCATCTTTTATCTCTCCGCTTAATGGGGGAAAATTCCAGTCTTCCGTATTACCCAAATCAACGGTATCTATATGACCATCGATAGCAATTATTTTTTTCCCATTTCCGATTCTGCCGATAACATTTCCAAGTCCATCAATTCCTGCCTCATCAAAACCAGCTTCTTCCATCATTTGTTTAAGCGCTTTAGCAACGCCTTCCTCATCGCCGCTTAATGATTTGATCCTTATAAGTCTTGAAAGATTATTTGCTGTATATTCGCTGTATTCTTCAGCCTTTTTTAATATGATCCGGGAAAGATCAGTTTCCTTATTCATTATTAGTCCGAACTTATTTCAGAAATTTTTTTATAGAGCCGGTTTCCCTGAATGACAATATTTTTTTGATATTCAGCGTCATCGAACGAAACCCTAAAATCTTTCATTAATATTTTCCCATTCTGAATGACACTGTGAATGGGACGATCAAGAATTCCATAAATAAAATGTCCCCAGAAATTTTCTTCAGTAAAGGGGGTTGGAGGAATGTAGTCCCAAATAATAAAATCAGCCCTGTCTTTAATATTAAGTGAAGGGAAATCAGGAAAATATTTTTTTACGAAATTAATCTGATCAAAATATACTTTAGTGATAAAAACAAATGATTCTTCAAATGTCATTCCCTGGTGTCGCGATAGAAAAAATAACTGCTTCATAGTTCTAGCAGGATTTGAGTTCATTCCGTCTGTACCTGTTAGAATGGGAATATTAACCGGTACACGTGAAAATTCAGGCAACCCGACAGCATTATTCAAATTAGAATCCAGATTATAGACAATAGCACTTCCACTTTTCGCTATTGAAATGTAGTCTTCATCGGTTAAATGAATCCCATGTGCTAAAATACTTTTATGATTGAGTAATTTAAATTTTAATAGTCTGTCAACTGGAAGAGCTTTGTAATTTGTCAAACTGTCATCCAGGTCCGCTTTGCCTTCGCATAAATGAATATGTATACCGACTCCGAATTCGTTCACAAATTCGGAAGCTTTTCTCAGACTATCATCATCTAAAGTAAAAGACGCATGAAGACCAAGTAAAGCTTTTATATTATTACCAGTCGAGTTTTTAAAGAAATTTATGTTTTCCGCAATTCCTTTTTCAGAAAGAGATTTTCCGTTTCTGTCAGTTGTTTCGAAGCAAAGAGCTCCGCGAAGTCCGGATTCACGAAGCACTTCTGATATTATTTTCAAACTTCCATCTGCAGAATTTGGTGATGAATGATGATCAAAAATATAAGTGGTACCACTCCTTATCGATTCAAGAGCAGCTATTTGAGCAGATGCACGAACCATTTCGGGATCAAGTACAACATCCAATTTCCACCAAAGATTCTGAAGGATCTCTTTGAAATTTTTCATTGAACCATTTAACGGAAGACCCTTGGCTAAACGTGAATAAAAGTGATCGTGAAAATTAATCAACGGAACAGTGACAATTCTGCCGCCGGCATCTAAATCTTCATCAGATTTCTGTTGCGGCCGGAAAATAAATTCAGTGAAATCTTTTATTCTAATATCAGAGATTTGTCCTTCAGAAATTAATATATCCCCAAATACTGGAACAATTCTTTGTCCAGATATCTGACATATCCACGCATTTGTTATTTTAAAATTCTTATTTGCTGTCATAAATATCTTTAGTACTGTTTGCTAAGTACCGGCTTTAATAAATTGACCGTAGCCAACCATTCTCTCAGCCTCTCCTGAATGGTTCATGATTATTTCACCACGCAAAAAAGTTTTTTCGACCACCGAATTAAAAGTAATTCCTTCAAATGGAGTATACCTGCCCTTGCTGTGCATTCCCCCGGAATTAATTACCTGGTTATCCCAGAGATCTATTAATGAAAAGTCAGCATCATGTCCTTCTTTAAGATAACCTTTATTTTTAAGATTAAAATAATCAGCAACATTTGATGACAATAATTTTATCGTATTAGACAACGTTAGTTTATCTTTTAGAAATCCTTCGCTAAACAAAAAAGGAACACGATGTTCCACTCCCGGGATGCCGCCATAAACCTCCCAGAAGTTTTCAGAAGATTTTTCTTTTTCGGGATCACACCCGGCATGATCTGTTACAACAAATGACAAGGTCCCATCTTTCAATCCCTCCCACAAAGCTTCGCGATCACTTTCATCTTTAACCGGCGGGGCAGTTTTCAGATAAGCAGATATTTGGAAATTATTAAAATCCATTTGTGTAAAAAATAAATATTGGGGACAAGTCTCAGAAGAAATATTTACTCCTTTACTTTGAGCCTCCCTGATTAAATTCAGTCCTAACGCCGAACTTAAGTGTACAATATGAACCCGGCATTCTGTTTTTTCAGCAATATTAATAAGAAGCTTAACTGCTTTTGCTTCAGCCTGATCATCTCTTGCCGAACAGTATGCCTGCCAATTGTTTTGGCCCTTACTTTTAGCATCAGCTCTTCTTTCAACAATCATTTTTTTATCTTCAGCGTGTACTGCCATTGGCTTATTTGTTTTCCTAATCCACTTAGCGGTCTGCAGAATTCTTTTATCATTAAGATCGGTAAATGTCTCCATCCCGGAAATTAAATAAGTTTTAAATCCTGCAACACCTTTATCTGAGAGATCCAGTATTTGTTTTTTTATATTCAGATTATTATCAAAATCATTTCCACAAACACCTCCCCAAAACGAATAATCAACAAGACTCCGGTTTTTAAGTGTACCAAGTTTTATTTCAAAATTAGTTTTGTTTGTTACAGGAGGAAGTGAAGTGCAGGGCATATCAATTACTGTTGTTACACCCCCGAATGCAGCAGCAGTTGAAGCATGTTCAAAATCTTCCCTGTCTTCAAAACCGGGAGTATCAAAATGAACGTGTGAATCAATTGCCCCGGGAATAGCTACAAGAAATTTACCATCATAAATTTTATCCGCAGCAGAAGAATGGTCAAAAGGCGTTAATTGTTTAATAAATCTTTTTTGTTTTTCAGATGAATCGATTTCCTTCCAATTGATTTCGCGGGAAGTTCTTTCAATTATTTTTTCAACCTTATCCGAAAAAAGAATATCAACAACCTTTAACCGGTTTTCTTTTGTCGATAAAAAAACATTTTTTAGAATTTTCGCTGAACTATCTGGCATAATTAAAAAACGTTTACTAACTTCTAAACCTTCAAACCAACCTGATTGTTAAAATCTTTTATCATTTTATCCCATCTCGGAACAACTGAAAATCTTTCTTTCCAGTAAGCATCATCGTACCACTGAGCATTCAATTCTTCCACACTTTTACCCTGCTGTTCTACCCAGGTAAAATATTTTAAGTTGTGGATGGCTTTCTTATCAGTGTAAGATAATTCTTTAAAATTATCTACTGCCTGGTGTTTGAAAATACTTGTCCAATCTACCTCGGCCTGTCTTTCTGTATACTTTCCCCAATTATTATTCATTTCTTTTAATCTCGAATTGTAAAGATCGACCGAGTCTGTGAATACAGTAAATATGATATCATCTTCATTGTACTCAAAATATTTAGCTAATTTAATTGCGCTTAACAAATTGCAAACAGATGAAATACCTAAATAAGGTAATTTATTTATTTTATCTTTTTCCACACCTAACTTCGTTAACCATTTTTTACCTTCGGGCTCGTTGAACAATCTTAATATTCTCAGAGTTTGTTCATCATCGATTGCTGCAACAGCATCAGTATTTTTCACATTATGAATCCAGGGAACATGCTTGTCTCCAATCCCTTCAATCCTATGTCCCCCAAAACCATTCATTAACAAAGTGGGACATTGCAGTGCTTCCGAAGCCAGAACTTTTAAAGAAGGAAATTTTTCGCGGAGATAATCGCCTGCGGCTAAAGTTCCTGCAGAACCGGTAGCACTTATATAAGCACTTAACCTCTGATCCTCTTTTTTAACCTGGTTGAATAAATCCTCAATTGTAAAACCTGTAATTTCATAATGCCAGATTGCATTGCCAAACTGATCAAATTGATTGAGAATAAGGTACTCATTGCTTTCCGCTTCCAGTTCGTGACACTTATCATAAATTTCTTTTACGTTACTCTCACATCCGTGAGTAGCATAAACTTCAGCACCTATTTCTTTCAGCCAGTCAAATCTTTCACGACTCATTTCTTCCGGAAGGATTGCCACCGCATGTATAGAAAGCAAAGCCGAATTAAATGAACCTCCGCGACAATAATTTCCTGTTGAAGGCCATACAGCCTTATGATATTCCGGATCCATTTTTCCGCTTACAAGATAGGGAGCCAAACATCCGTAAGTTGCTCCGACTTTATGTGCACCGGTGGGAAAAAACTTTCCGACAAGCCCTATAATTCGTGATTTAACACCGGTTATCTCCCGTGGTATTTCAAGATAGTTAATTCCGCCAATGCGTCCGTTTACAGGATCATTGCGCCAGTTGATTCTGAATAAATTTAGGGGATGAACTTCCAGCAAATCAATATCTGTAAGTTTCTTCTGAATGGATTTTGAAATTTTGTCAGGGTGTTTTAATTCATTAAAGGTAGGTAATATTATTTTCTGTTGTCTGCATCTTTTGATTGTTTTCTGCAGATAATTTTTGTTTTCAATTTTCCAGTCCCAGCCGAACATTTTTACTCCACAATAATTAGATTAAAGTTTTAGCAGTAAAAATCAGTAAACTGCAAAGCAAATATACAATTCATTGTATAGAGATAATATCATTTTACATTTCAAGATTCTTAATATCGTCTATCGTTAATCCATATTTATTTAAGAAACCAGAAACAATATAGTCTCTTATTACAAAAACAATTTTTGTATCCGGGCATTTATTTAAATCATTTATAATTTTACTGATAGCGGGTTCCAGACCTTTGCCATCAATTTCCAGTTTACCAAACTCATCTATGATTAACCATTCCGGATTGTTATAAAAAGCTGAAAGTAATTGTGCCTGTGCCCAGTTGAATACATCTTTGTTAAACTTATATTTACCGACAGAGATTATATTCCTTTCATTTGAGCCGGGCTGTATTTCCAATAGCCTGATCTCACCGGAAGAAATTTCTCTCAGATACCTTCTTCCATCTATTACCGGCTGTAGAATTCCATTCACATTATTTTTATGCCCGATCCAATCAGCAATTCTAGTTGTCTTCCCTGATTTGATGGGGCCTGAGATTAAAAAGATTCTACTCATTCAAAATTAAAATTTGTGAACAGCATAGTTATTAGTGAGTAGCTCAGAAAGAGACGATACTTCTGAAATCCTTTATGCCCGGAAGATTTATTCCAGCAGTGAAAAAGAATGTTTTTTAATTGAGGAAACAACGCTATAATTTCTTCAACTTCTTCAGTATATCTGTTTTGACGCTTTTTTAAATAACGTTTTGAATAATTGATAAGCAAAGGTGCTAAATAAAAATACCAGATAAGTGTAATTATAATTGCTCTTAGAATCATAACGGCTACATCGGTAAAGAGATTTGATTTTATACCAGGTATGAGGTACGATAAAATCAATGTTGCTATAGCAATAACTGCAAACATAACCGCTCGTTTCCTTTTTCTTACCCGCTTACTGTTTTTATTCGTATCAAATAAAAGATTTGAATTATTTTCAGGTTTAATATCTGTTATGTAATAATCATTTTTATTAATTGAAGCAGTAATCCAGTTTGGAATTCTGCCCGCAAGAATTCCTATAAATATTCCTGCAAAAAGATGAAGGAGAACATAGGCAGCAATGAGAATAAAACTGAAATGTATAGCCTGAGAGTTTTGTCCGTTAAAATGGAATTGATCAACTATAAAATTTGTAAAGGCGTCAATCGACTGCCAGAAAGTTTTCCCGAAAACAATAGTCAATATTATTACTTTTTGAAATCCGAAGACGAGTAGAGTTGTAACGCTTAAAATAAATGCTGAGAGTGAAATGTGCTTTTTGTTGGCGAAAAGGATCTGACCTAAAATTCCCTGTAACAAAACTGCAAAATACGCGGCTAATGGAGTATATGGACTTACAACACCTTTTAAAATTAATACAATAATTGTTGCTTTAATTATAGAATATTTTTGATCGGAAAAATATGCTATCAATGTTATAAAAATAACCGCAGCCCCGCCTACAAAAATTCCTGTAAGAGGAATGTGCAAAGCATGTAAAAGACCGCCGAAAGTAGTTTCACTTAATGCCCAAATTGCAGTAATGCGTTTTGCAGTAACAGAGCTGTTAATATTCACCAATTCCGAATTATTTTCCGGGTCCATATTCTGAATGACTATATCCCTATTTAACTTTCTCATCAAATACAAATGAAAATTAAACATAAACAGTTTAAACATCACCTATAAGAGGCGAGTTTTCTGATGAAATTTTCTATTTTCTATTCATCAGTTTTCAGATAAGCCATTTTGTATTTTGGCGAATATGAAAGTATTCATATATTTGTAGCCCGAATTGTGGATTTTAGTTCTTATAAATATGATGAGATAATCCCGAATGCAGGACTTATCCAGCTTTGCGGTAAATCTTAAGCGAAGCGAAATCCCGGCTTTTAGCTGGACGGCGGTCTTGTTGAATGAAATGAAATCCCGTCGAAGACGGAAAAACCGTTAAGGATTATTAAAAAATTATTTGGAGAGATGGCAGAGTGGTTGAATGCGGCGGTCTTGAAAACCGTTAAGGATGTATGTCCTTCCGGGGTTCGAATCCCTGTCTCTCCGCAAAACAAAAATGCCCCGATGAATAATCGGGGATTTTTTTATTTATGAAGCGACGAAAATTTATTTTCAAAACCGAAGTAAATAAAAAAAGACCTGGGAGCGATTAGCGACCGGGATATTTTTAGTTTGATGATCTCCCTTTGGGGGATCACCGAAGGTAATCCCTGTCTCTCCGCAAACCCAAAAAAGTCCCGTTCATTGAACGGGCTTTTTTTCTTTTCTGAGTATCAAGATTTTAAAAAATCCAGAACAAATCAATAAACTGATTATCCTGTTTTCATTCCCTCTAAAATCCCCATCTTTAATGATTCAATTAATGTCAGGTAATATTCAAAATCTCTGTCATCCCTGAACTTTTTTTCGTTGATCATATCTTCTGCTAATCTATACCTGTTTTGTATTCCGGTTTCTTTATTAAGAATATTTATGATATAATCTATTGCCTGTTTATTAAAAACAGTTGCAATATCACGCCCAAGCAACCGGGCACCGGTAAAATTAAAATCAAATTCATCATCGACCAGATCAGATTCACTCCCCGATAGTCGTTGCATATTCCCTGCTTCCAGATAAGATTCAATAATTATTGCAATATCAAGAGCATCCCTCGATCGATTCGGATATTGTTCATCCCAGGATATAATTTTAAGTAGGGTTAATGATTCAGCAGTTGCAAAGTTAACTGTTAATAAAGGCTTTTCCCTTATGGTTACAAGATCTGAATTTTCGTAAGCTTCTTCAAAGCCAATGATGGTAAATGTCTTTTTTTCTTTGGGCCATTCGAAAGTTCCGGCAGAAGATATAATATCTCCAAAAGGGACAATATCTATAGGATATATTTTTTCAAAATAAAAGCGATGTTCGATTCTCTCATCCCTGTTAAATCTATTATCTTTAATAAGGGTTGAGCTTAATTTCTCAAATTCTGTCCAATTATTTATTCTAATGCCCAGATCAATATCATTCGTCGCCCGATAAACCGGCTTATTATATATATGTTCAAGAATAATATCCCTTGCTGTTGCACCAATTATAAAAAAAGGGAAACCAAGAGAATTTGTTACTTTTTCTACTGAACTTATTATTTCCAGACTATATTTATCAATCTTCCCGGATATATTGAATAATTTCCTGCTCATATATGATTTTTGCTGTTTCTATGTTTCTGTTGTTTCCGGTAGCAAGAAGATCGGCATAAACTAAAATAGGATTAACGATATTATTCTCCTCATTTGCATTATTAAAATTCCAAAACTTCTTAAGCAATTCCACATTCCCTTTGGGATCATTTTTCAGTTTTAATTGAAGAACTATATTTCCCTTATTATCATCTATGTAGATAATATGATCTTCTGGTTTTAGATATTTTGTAAGCAGTGCAGCCGCTGTTTCACCACCTAATTTGGCATTATATTTTGTTATATCCTGGTTTTTCCACCAGTCTTTATCTTCAATCTTATACCTGCCCTCAAATAATTTTGGTCGAAGCAATTCAGCATATTGATTCACCCATCTCTGCAATAGTTCTTTTTTATTTTTTAGCTTTCTACCTTTTTCTCCCATATCTATCAGATATTCAAGTTTCTTCAAGTCTTTAATAGCAAATGCCACCGCGCCATTGGCAATGTTTGCTTTCTCAGCCATCGTCCTGTATGGTTTATTCTCGAGTCCGGGATTACATAGTAATGCATAAATCAATTGTAAACCTGCTGGCTGGAAAGCTCTCACAGGTTTTTCTTCCGGAGGCGGCATCTTTGTTTTGTTACCTTTAACAAAAAGAAGCATTTCAGGAATATTAATATATATGTTACCTGCAGTATCCAGGAAAAAAACTTTCAATTCCTTCAGACGATCTGCTAATTGTGGAGTGACATAACGAGTAATTAATATTACTTTATCCCCTGCATACGAATCCTTCAACCGGTGAACTATCCCACCCATCGTCTGATTTGTAATATTGAGCTTCACTTCCGCATACAGTTTGAACTTAAGTTTAGGAATTGTAATTATAGCATCAATTCCTTTGTCATTATTTCCGACATTCCATTCAGTATCAGCTTTTAGGCCGGTTAGTTTTTCAAACTGTTCTAATGCTTCTTTTAATATTTTTCTTTCATTCTCCATTTTCTTTGCCTGTACACTATTTGTGCTTGTACACTAACTGTGAACATAGCAGAATAATGTACAAGAGTCAAGAAAAAATGATAAATTCGGCGATAAAGGCAATTGGTCACAAAATGGGCACAACTGTAAGAAATCTTGCAAATTTGAACAGTAATCGCATATACGCAGAATCCCGTACTCTCCGCAAACTAAAAATACCCCGTTTAATAACGGGGATTTTTTTATTTTTGACGCGTCGAAAATTTATTTTCATAATCGAAGTAAATAGAAAATGACCTGGGAGCGATTAGCGACTGGGATATTTTTAGTTTGATGATCTCCCTTTTGGATCAACGAAGGTAATCCCCGCTCAAGTAGAAAATTCAATTCTAAGCGAAGACAATAAAAAAGTACTGCCCGCAGGAATAGAAATTAAAAATCTCATACTAAACTGTCTTGGGATAAATAAATTCACTTAATATTTTTAAATAATATAACTTCGATTTTTGTAATATTGGAACGATCATTTTAAAAATATATCTGAATATGAAAATACATCTAATAACTATCGCAGTTTTATTTGCTGCTATATTTGCCAATGCTCAAAACTCAACAGAACTTTTTAAAATTAATAAAGCAGATTTGCTTGAAAATGTCAAAATCCTTTCATCACCGGAATTTGGAGGAAGATTAGCCGGCAGTGAAGGCTACAACAAAGCCGCTCAGTTTGCGGCGGATAAGTTTCGCGGTATTGGATTAAAACCCGCCGGTAATGAAAATTATTTTCAATACTTTAATATTGAGTACAACAGGATAGATTCACCTGCAGTCTTTGAAGCAATAGTCGGGGCAGATACAATTAACTATGAGATAGGTAAAGATTTTGTTCTTCGCGGATTTACAGGCTCAAACAGTTTTACGCTGCCTGTTGTTTTTTGCGGTTATGGGATTTCCCGTCCTGATTTAAATTATGATGATTATGGCTGTGTAGATGTTAAGGATAAGATAGCGATGGTATTCAAACAAAATCCTGATTGGAAAATTGAAGATAAAAGCTGGGGAGAAAATTATCCGCGGGAAAAATCTATTACAGCAAAAGAGCATGGTGCAAAAGGAATTCTTTTTGTCTCGCTTCCAAATGTTAAAGAACCACAGCCGTTAATCGGAAGTGTGCTGCATGGCGACGGTGAACAGCCTGTAGATTTTCCGCAGTTGCAGATATCTTTTAATGCTGCAAATAAATTGTTAAGCGGGTCAGGCTTTTCAATAAGTGAGTATCAGAAAAATATTGATGAAGATAAAGAACCATATTCAATGGAACTGGAAACAAAGGCAGTAATTAAAGTTAATGCACAATATAAAAAAGACGCAAGAACTATGAACGTTGTTGGAATGATAGAAGGCAGCAATCCTGAATTAAAAAATGAATTTGTAATTGTTGGTGCACACCTTGACCACGTTGGTACACAGGCGGGACTATTATTCCCCGGTGCGAATGATAATGCTTCGGGCGCATCAGGAGTTATGGAAATTGCAAAAGCTTTTGTAAAGAACGGTATAAAACCAAAGCGTTCGGTTATTTTTGTCTTATTTGTAGGCGAAGAGCAGGGATTGAACGGCTCAAAGCATTTTGTTGAAAGCTGGAAAAACGGGTATGATAATATAACCGCAATGTTAAACCTTGACTGTGTGGGATACGGCGACAGCATTCAGGTCGGTAATGGTAAAAGTGCACCGGTTCTCTGGCAGATGGCAAAACAAATTGATGAAGACAATACTAAGTCATTGGTCAGCAGAACCTGGAGCGGGGGCGGCGCAGACGCAACTCCTTTCCATGAAAAAGGAATTCCGTGCTTATACTTTGTAACAACAAACAGTTATGATCACCTTCATCAGCCTTCGGATAAAGTTGAAACTCTTAATCCGGCTTTATATGAAAAAGTTATTAATCTTGCATATAAAACAGCGGTTGAGATTGCTGAGCCCGGCGAAGTCCCGCCCGGCCGGACAAACGGGAATTATAAAAGAGAGAAAATAATTAATTAAAATATTAACTTTATCTCCCTATAGATGAAATTTTAAAAGAAGAAACTGTTCCAATTATTACAAAGGCTATTTACTATTTCAATCTTTCTTCATAATTTTTAAACTATAAATACTTATATACCTATACATATATTTAAAATTCAACCACTATAAATACCATTCTATACTACAATATTATTATAATATTTTCATTTAATCATTTTATAAAAGGTTACTTATGAATACATTATTAAAAACTATCATCTTAATTATTATACTTACATTTTATTCATATAAAAACAAAATAAATGAACCCGTTAAAAAACCTAAACATTTATATAAAGTTAAAGGTTTTATTACACACAATAACTTACCTCTTCCATCTACAAATATTACACTACATACATTAAACTACATTTATGATTCCACAACATATTTTTTATTTGATAATATCAAATCCCATCAATCAAAAATTGTTATTATTCATCCTCAATTTAACAATATCTATTCATTGATAAATATAAACAAACACATCACACTTTCCTTTATATCTAACTTTTTTATAGATGGTTTCAGGAATATAATGATTACCAGTTCCAACGTAATTCAAGAGGCTACGATACATTATCCTTTATTAGTAACTCTACCATATATTTCATATTCAACAGTCTGAAATCCATAACAATCAAAAATCATTATAATTCACCCCCTATATATTAAAATTAATACTCTCATTAATATAAATCAAAATCTTACTTTTTCTTTTAAATTACAATACCAAAACAAATCCTTTCTACCTCTTAAAACAAATAATAAATAATATTACAATCCAAAACCTAATAACTCAAAATATAAATTCATTATAAAAATTATAAATACCAAAAAAATTACCAATTTAAATTATTACAAACTATTATATACAAAAAATTATAATACAAACCAATTTTATTAATATTTAAAAATTAATAATAACTCACTTTACAATATCCACTACAACAAAACCTAACTACTAACTCCCTTTAATACCAAACTAAATTCAATCTTTTATATTCATTTTTACACTACAAATTTTAACACCCATCTTTATAAAAAAAACAAATATGAACTGAAATTTAACTATATCACTATAATTACACTAAATACAGATTTCTTTCTAAATTTTCAAAAAAACATTAAAATAACTCATTATACTATTAACAACTAATACTACTTTATACTATACCATTATAAAATTAACAATACAATAATCTGCTTTAACCGTTTTAATTCCTTTACGTGTTAATCAGCCTATCGTATTTCCTGATAATAGCATCATACTTACCGATTGCTTTCTTCTTTGCTTTCTTAAGAGATTCAAACCTCTTTTTATATACTGAAAGTATTTCCTCCTGTGCTTTTTCAGTTTTGTCTTTTGACTTCTTATTTAAAGAGGAAGCTCGTTTTTCTTTTGGAGGAAAATGTACAATAAAATGTAAACGACGTATGAAAGCATCATCCAAAGCGGCTTTCATATCAGACGATACTATCACCAGGCTTTTGTAAGATTCTATTCTCTGCAGAAGATAACCCGTCTCTATATTTGCATACCTGTCGTGACTGTCCTTTACTTCACTTCGCTTTCCGAATAACGCATCAGCTTCATCAAAGAACAAAATGTAATCTCCCCTTTCTGCACTCTTAAAAATTTTATCAAGATTTTTTTCCGTTTCACCGATATACTTGCTGACAACCCGGCTGAGATCTATCCTGTAAATATCTTTATTGAGTTCATTTGCAATCACTTCGGCTGCAAGTGTCTTACCCGAACCGCCCGGTCCGGTGAATAATAAAATATGACTGCTTTGTCTGCGGACCCTGTTTTTAGTTCCGGCAATCAATTTTCTTTCGTGGAAAATTTTAGATGCGATTTCTTTCAGTTCTTTAGTGCGGCTTTTAGAAAAGTTAAAATCTTTCCAGCTATGCGCCGGTTTTATTTTTTTACCTGCCTGTTTTGCATCCATATCTTACATCTCCTTGTTTAACTTTGTCATTATTTTCATTGCTGTAGATTTCTGTTCTATTCATTTCGCTTATTGTGAATTTCAAAAAGTGAATATGTCTGAATCTCACTTTCTTTTTGAATATAATCCTCCTTTCATAGTTTACCTATGCCTTTTTCTAATTTGTTTTTTTAATCCGGCAAATCAGCAGGTTTCGTTTTGCTTTACAGAACTAGCACCGCAGGCTGAACAGAAAAAAAGTTTTCTTAAAAATTATGCCGCTTCTTTTGAACTTTTTGCTGCCGTGGTAACACCGGCTCTAAGACTTCCAAGTCCGAGGGCGCCGAGAATAGTGTTAATGGTTAAGACAGCCTGGTTGTCTGCAGTCCACCATCCGAATAATAAACCCAAATTATAAACACCGATTATTACCGCCATAATGTAGGTTTTCTTTCCTTGTAACCATTTCATAATACAGACCTTTCTAATTGTGATTAATCAGGTGATTCAATAATAGTTTGTTCATATATCTCATTGAAAAACAAATTAAGAACGGGGATAATGTTTTGTCGTTTTTCTCTTGTTATAAAATTTCAGCTTATGAAAAATGTACCTGTATTGAGCTTATCACTTAGGTCTAAAATGAAGTTGAAAATACAAATTATTTTTTTAATAAATCAAACTTTTTTTTGGTTGAACTGCAGGTACATTTTCACAGGTAAGAGAGATGGTTCTGCTGAAATAAGCTGCGGGAATGCAGCTCCCCGCTTTTTCTTCTTTATAATTTTATTACACGGCGAAATTCATTTCCCGTATAGCACTTTTAAAGCTTTCGATAAACCGGGAGCTAAACAGGTGGAGAGTGTTTCACCGTCAAACAGCTTTGTTTCCAGCTTAAGGTTTTTGTAGTTGCGTGAAACGAGGTCAGCCGCTAATGCGTACATATCTGCAATGGATTGATTGCCTTCCTCGCTGCCGAAGCTCATAAATAATCTTACCGGTAAATCCATATGAGTGATTACATATTTCTTTTCATATTTAAAAATAAACTGGTTATCCCATTCCATATCTGCGCTGCCGGAATAGTATCTTTGAAATATTTCCGGGTTTGTAAAGAGTGCGTACAACGTAAACAACCCGCCGTATGAATAACCAACCAATGCCCTGTCTTTACGCTTTACACGGTAGTTGGCTTCGATGTAAGGTATAAGCTCTTCGCGGATAAATTGAAGGAACTTTGGTGCACCGCCCGACCGGGAGACAATATCATTCCTGCCGCTGAACTGTGAAATCATTTTATCCCATTCCTTATCTGCTGTTGTATCGCTTGTGGGAAGCAGGCCCCTGTTGCGCTTGGCAGCCCATTCCTCAAGTCCTTTTATTTTATAACCGATACCGACAACCACCAGCTTTGGAATATCTTTATCCGGAAAGCTTAATTGATAAACAAGGTCGCTTAACATTCCGAAAAACTGGTTTGCATCTGTGCTGAAAAGAACCGGGTAATGTGTTGTATCGCTCCGGTAGTAATCTACAGGCAGTGAGACATGAATTTCAAAATCGTCCCCGACGATGTTTGAATGGATAACTTTCGTTTCCGTTCTGTATAATAATTCTTTCGATTGCTCCTGTGCAAACGTTATTGAACAGAATAAAAAAAGTACGTGTTAATCAGCCTATCGTATTTCCTGATAATAGCGTCATACTTACCGATTGCTTTCTTCTTTGCTTTCTTAAGAGATTCAAACCTCTTTTTATATACTGAAAGTATTTCCTCCTGTGCTTTTTCAGTTTTGTCTTTTGACTTCTTATTTAAAGTGGAAGCTCGTTTTTCTTTTGGAGGGAAATGTACAATAAAATGTAAACGACGTATGAAAGCATCATCCAAAGCGGCTTTCATATCAGACGATACTATCACCAGGCTTTTGTAAGATTCTATTCTCTGCAGAAGATAACCCGTCTCTATATTTGCATACCTGTCGTGACTGTCCTTTACTTCACTCCGCTTTCCGAATAACGCATCAGCTTCATCAAAGAACAAAATGTAATCTCCCCTTTCTGCACTCTTAAAAATTTTATCAAGATTTTTTTCCGTTTCACCGATATACTTGCTGACAACCCGGCTAAGATCTATCCTGTAAATATCTTTATTGAGTTCATTTGCAATCACTTCGGCTGCAAGTGTCTTACCCGAACCGCCCGGTCCGGTGAATAATAAAATATGACTGCTTTGTCTGCGGACCCTGTTTTTAGTTCCGGCAATCAATTTTCTTTCATCGAAAATTTTAGATGCGATTTCTTTCAGTTCTTTAGTGCGGCTTTTTGAAAAATTAAAATCTTTCCAGCTATGCGCCGGTTTTATTTTTTTACCTGCCTGTTTTGCATCCATATCTTACATCTCCTTGTTTAACTTTGTCATTATTTTCATTGCTGTAGATTTCTGTTCTATTCATTTCGCTTATTGTGAATTTCAAAAAGTGAATATGTCTGAATCTCACTTTCTTTTTGAATATAATCCTCCTTTCATAGTTTACCTATGCCTTTTTCTAATTTGTTTTTTTAATCCGGCAAATCAGCAGGTTTCGTTTTGCTTTACAGAACTAGCACCGCAGGCTGAACAGAAAAAAAGTTTTCTTAAAAATTATGCCGCTTCTTTTGAACTTTTTGCTGCCGTGGTAACACCGGCTCTAAGACTTCCAAGTCCGAGGGCGCCGAGAATAGTATTAATGGTTAAGACAGCCTGGTTGTCTGCAGTCCACCATCCGAATAATAAACCCAAATTATAAACACCGATTATTACCGCCATAATGTAGGTTTTCTTTCCTTGTAACCATTTCATAATACAGACCTTTCTAATTGTGATTAATCAGGTGATTCAATAATAGTTTGTTCATATATCTCATTGAAAAACAAATTAAGAACGGGGATAATGTTTTGTCGTTTTTCTCTTGTTATAAAATTTCAGCTTATGAAAAATGTACCTGTATTGAGCTTATCACTTAGGTCTAAAATGAAGTTGAAAATACAAATTATTTTTTTAATAAATCAAACTTTTTTTTGGTTGAACTGCAGGTACATTTTCACAGGTAAGAGAGATGGTTCTGCTGAAATAAGCTGCGGGAATGCAGCTCCCCGCTTTTTCTTCTTTATAATTTTATTACACGGCGAAATTCATTTCCCGTATAGCACTTTTAAAGCTTTCGATAAACCGGGAGCTAAACAGGTGGAGAGTGTTTCACCGTCAAACAGCTTTGTTTCCAGCTTAAGGTTTTTGTAGTTGCGTGAAACGAGGTCAGCCGCTAATGCGTACATATCTGCAATGGATTGATTGCCTTCCTCGCTGCCGAAGCTCATAAATAATCTTACCGGTAAATCCATATGAGTGATTACATATTTCTTTTCATATTTAAAAATAAACTGGTTATCCCATTCCATATCTGCACTGCCGGAATAGTATCTTTGAAATATTTCCGGGTTTGTAAAGAGTGCGTACAGCGTAAACAACCCGCCGTATGAATAGCCAACCAATGCCCTGTCTTTACGCTTTACACGATAGTTGGCTTCGATATAAGGAATAAGCTCTTCGCGGATAAATTGAAGGAACTTTGGTGCACCGCCCGACCGGGAGACAATATCATTCCTGCCGCTGAACTGTGAAATCATTTTATCCCATTCCTTATCTGCTGTTGTATCGCTTGTGGGAAGCAGGTCCCTGTTGCGCTTGGCAGCCCATTCCTCAAGTCCTTTTATTTTGTACCCGATACCGACAACCACCAGCTTTGGAATATCTTTATCCGGAAAGCTTAATTGATAAACAAGGTCGCTTAACATTCCGAAAAACTGGTTTGCATCTGTGCTGAAAAGAACGGGGTAATGTGTTGTATCGCTCCGGTAGTAATCTACAGGCAGTGAGACGTGAATTTCAAAATCGTCCCCGACGATGTTTGAATGGATAACTTTCGTTTCCGTTCTGTATAATAATTCTTTCGATTGCTCCTGTGCAAACGTTATTGAACAGAATAAAAAAAGTACGGCAGTAGCAAATAGTATTTTTAACATCTTAACTCCGGGAATTTATACAAAAGACAAACAATACTTTTTATGAACCTAATTCTAATTAAAAACTTATTAAATAAAAATGAAGGAATATTAAATTGGTGGAATGGCGGTAAAATGGCCGAATAAACAAATAATCCTTAAATTTTATATCATAGTAAATAAATTTTAAAATTCATCGCTTAGTTTATTATATTCAAAATCAATTGCATAGTTTATTTAAAAAACTTTTCTGAGTAATCGGCTAAAATAACACGTAGACGACCACCATCAATGAATAAATAATTTATTTCAATTTCTGTCATTTCAGGATCATAAGTTCTTCCTAGTTGTAATTAATTTCAATAATTTCATTTGAATCAAACCAATTTAGTTCTTTCACGGATTCCATAACTTTATATTTTTCATTTGTATATAAAACAATTGCTAAACTGCTTTGAGTTCTACTACATGTTACATAAAACAAGCGCCTTGTTCGATCGATAGCTGTTTCTTTTCCTTCTTCTTCATTCTTTCTATCGATTAAAGGAGAGAGTTTTTGCCCCAAATAATTTATCATAACTAAACATAAAACCACGAGCTTCATTATCATCTATTATTACCATTACTCGTGGAAATTGCAAGTCCCTTTATTCCTTGGTGTGTGCCGAAGGTCGGATTGATCAGAAATATATTTCACATAGGATTCAAATTGACTAAATGGTACAGAGAGAGCTTTGTTCCAAGCATCAATTTCTTTGAATTATTATCGGATTGTCAGTTAAGTTCTACAAATTCATTTTTTTCTTCAGCTATTTTACGAGCTAATAATTGGAGAAAAAATTTCTGGAATATTCAAATAAATCTAATTTTTCAATATTTATTAATATTTCAATCAATAGTGATCCTTACCATCCTTCCACATAGGTATAGATATTTGTACAGCTTCGTTTGACTTTATTCAATTCTTTCTAAAGGAAATCCATCCTTTTCTTTAGTAAATTCTATGAAATATTAGAGGAGAATGTTTAACTCATTGTGCTACTGTAAAATCTCTTTCCCGCTTATAATGACTTTACTAAAGGAAGTATCTTTACTTAGATGAAATGAGATGCCACTCAGCGTCCCATCCAGCAATTCTGTTTTGTAATTTGAAATTTGGTAAAGAGGTTCAAAAAAATCATTAAAGCCTCCTCGCCTTTCGCTGCCATATGATGTTCAAGTGTTAGTGTTTTTATTTGTTGATTTTCCCTAGACCATTCTATATCGGAGGTAATTTCAGCCATTCTATCAGCTATTGTATTTTCAATATTTCTCTTATTAATCAAATCATTTTCTTGAACTCAAAAACAATCGTACAAATCCCTCAGGCGCATCTTTTCTTGCTTCCTGAATGTGGTGATCGACATGCTGACCTAATTTTATTAATAATTTAACAATACGTTTCGGGCATCTATAATTGATATTAATCTCAGGCTTCTTCCCATATCATCATTTGGAATTGCACTTTCTAATCCTATTTTACCATCTAATAAATGCGTTGCATTGTGTCTCCAAATAAAGTTAAGACTAAATTTTTGCGAATATTTTATTTGAACTTTTCAAAAACGCATCTATCAAATCTTTTTGAGTATCCTGTGTTTCATCAATCAGTAAAAATGGATACTTACTAATGAACATTTTCTGCATTAGTGGTTTGTTGTTTATAAAGTCGGCAGCAATTCCAATAACTTCACTATGAGTTTAGAGAGCTCTCCAATATTTTCACCATTAGGATTATACATAAAAGACTTAATTTCATTAAGATTATTTAATCTATTCTTGCTTGGATTCAATTTGAACTGTACGTTCAAAATAAGCTTTTGTTCCTTCTCTGCCTTTCTTTTGCTGCTCGCTGAGGTTATTTATCTCATTTATTAAATTATTTTTTACCCACATCACGTATATCGTTTTGAAATGATTGGATCAATGTCCATGCAAAGCTGTGAATCGTTGAAACAATAAAAATAGAATCGTAGTCAATTCTATGCTTTATTTCATCACATGCTGCATTAGTATATGTGATGACTGCAATTTTGCGAGAGCTAAGACGAAAATCTTGTCCAACTTCTCGGCGTAACGTTACCATGGCTTCAATAAGTGACTTTGTTTTCCCAGACCCAGCCCCAGCATATAGAAAAAAGCTTTTCGGATTGGCTAAATCAATTATGCTGTTGAATCTATACAGGCCATCTACTTTCTCTAATTTAGAATCAGACAATTTATTGTCCTTTATCTCAATATCTAAAAAATCCTTTTCCAATTCAGCTAATTTTGGATTCAAGCCATTCTAATCCTTATAAATATAAAGTGCGGGTTTAACTCACTAGGATCAGTCAGATAAAGCAATTCCAAAGCATCTCAGCTTTATTCGAATTAGCCTCAGTTAATTTTATTATACATTCTTTATTTGATTCTTGTAATGTTTCTTTATTGAGAGATTCCTTAATTTTTTTGAGGAGAGCTTTTGGATGGTCATAGCCTCTAAATAAATCTATATTTGTCAATGCTAACGAATCTTCAAACGTGTAAGGAATCGCTTCTTCTTCATCTAATTCAATTTTATATTTAAGTTTTATAGGACATTGATATGCAATTCTAATTAACTTATTCTTAGTTTGTTTCTTAATAGCCCGACAATTCAGTGTCATCTAAAATTTTTTGGGGGGATCCATGCTGTTAAGCGTTGTATTCCCAGATCGATACCTTTTATTGCGTTCGGGAAACACTTTTGCTGAATCGGTTTCTCCAATTGAATCCAAATCAGTAATAATCAGGGAAATTATTCCAAGTGTTTTAAGTAAAGGCTTTAGTCTGTGAGCATGGCTTCCACCAATTTCAAGAATAGAAATATAGCTTTGGTCTAAGCTCGTGGAAAATGATATCTTATGAAATGAGGGACGAGCATTCTTTCGGCTGAACCCTCAACTAATATCGCTGCATCTGCAAAGAAAAGATCACAATCTGTTGATCTAATGTATCGTGCAGCAAATCTGGATGTGTCAGTTTCTTCCCCAAATGTTTTAGATAGATTTTCAACTGTCGCTAAGGGAATTTTTCCTTTTTCCTTTGCTGGTTCACGCCTAAAATATCGTAAACAGGTAAAATCGAGCTCATGTGCAATATAAGAAGAATGTGTACTAACTATCAATTGGGTATAAAGTGAATCATCTTTAAGTTTTTCATTTTTCCGTAATACTTGATAAGCTTTTTTTATAAAAACCTGCTGAACTTGTGCATGTAGATGAGCTTCAGGTTCTTCTATAAGAACAATATGAAGTGGTTCAATGATAATGTTATCATCGGTTTTGCTTTTACTTGCTTTTCCTACTACGCATCATTCATCTCTAAAGCGAATTAACCTAAAGACCATAGAAATTAGATTTTGATAACCTAAACCATTGTATTGTTCTGGTAAGACAAGGACAATTCCATCTTCATTTTCTCGTATAACACTGAATTGTACTGCAGTCTTATTGTCGAGACTATCAATAGCGTTAATTTTGCTTGTAAGAGTAATTTGAGGATCACTAAAACCTGGATAATTTAATCCTTCGAGTTCACTAATAGCAGATTTAAAACTGGTTTTTAATTTTCCTTCAAATATTGTATTTGCAGCTTCAATCGCTTGTAAAGCCTCAATATCACTGACATCAGGAGATTCAGTCGGATCTAAATGTTTATTAAAGTATTGACGAAGTTGAGCAGTCAAACTAGGAAAGCCGCTCTGATATTCATCTTCAGTTTTAGGATCTGAAAAACCTCTTTGTGCACTGATAATTTCAATTTTGAAAATTTCTTCAATTGGATCTTTTTTTAGTTCTTCACTATTATTAGGGAGTGACTGTGGTTTAGCAACTCCATTCTCAGGTTCACAACACTTTTGCGAATCTAGAATATAGGTTTTAACTTCAAAATGCTTTTTATTCTTTCCCCAAAAAATCTTGCATAGAATTCGGCCATAATTTCAGCTCTAATTATTTGAAGAAGATGCTGACTTCTCTATCAGACGTACGTTTTTATAAGAAGTTTTAAATTCCTTATAAAGTTTTTCTAGATCTTTAGGTGCAAATATTAGTCGAATACCTAGTAACTGTTCAGGTGTCCAGTCTAAAGTTGGTAATAGTGTTACAACATGGTGAATGTCTTGTTCACGCACGTTCAACCAAATATCAATCGATGGTAAAAATGGGAGCCATTGTTCAAAATTAAGATCAGATTTTTTGTGATTTCCTCTTCAACCCACTTTAACCCAATTTTATTAATTTGGATCCAATTACTTAAGGTAAAATCCATTGTGGAAATTTCTTTGCGTCGATTTTTTTTAAGAAACAGAATTAAAGCGTCGATTGCAGAAGTTTTACCGCTATTGTTGGCACCCACAAGTATTGTTTCTTTGGGTGCAATTTCTATTTTACAGGATTTTAGTTTTCTGAAATTCTGAATTTCTACAAAAGCAATTTTGCATGATTTTACCTTTGCTTCATTAAATTCTATAATACAATGAAAAAACTTTAGCGGGACCCTTACATAAGCACATCAACAACAATACCCCGTGAAAGCGCTTCACAGATTAATATTTGTCTTTGGCTAACTTAAAGCAATTCGTATAAACAGGCAATAAAAATCTTTAATGCGGTCAGTGTCACCTGGTCTGCTCACCGGCTTTAACTCTTGTCTTATCTAAGTTTACCAAATTGAATACTTAATGTTACACCATCAAATGTCTTTTCAGGATTTATATCTGCAAAAAAATACAAACCCAGCCCGAATGCTGAAGACGGATGCCAGAATAATTGTGCCTCAAGCGGTAATCCTATTGTTGGACCAATACTTTTGTTTTTATCATTACTGAACAATCCTCCCCGTAAAGTTCCCGACACTATTGCGACACCTGCTCCGAGAGATGAAAAGAAAGCAGAGGTGGTTATTGTATATCCGTAAAGTAATCCATAGTCGTTCAGGTCTGAACCCAAAATTTTACTTGTAGTTGCAATTCTGAAAGAGAACATATTTCTTATATGCCTGTAGGTGAGATTTAAATTAAATGCAACCGGTAAACTGCTGCTCTCCAAACCTGCGCCCGTACCGATACCCAGAGTACACCAATAGAAATTTTCATCGGTTGTTTCTTCTTTTTTTTGAGAGTAAGTGAAATTAAATGAGGATAGTAGATAAAACAAAACAAAAAAAACAACAACCTTTTTAGACAACGTCTGCATTTGACCTCCTTTAGTAATCTTTATTTGAATAAGATTGAAAAGGGATTTATCAGTAATTTCGCGGGACCCTTACAGAAGAATATAATCCACATCGCCCGTGAAAGCGTATCACCGTTAAGTATTTATTGTTTAAGATACTTCAATTAATTTAATAAGGCAACAGGAAGCAGGTGAATGTAAACCGTGGGTTTGTATGAATGTATGGACAGCGGTTATTCCGGGTGCAGGTATGGTTGGATAAAACTTATACTCCCTTCACACCGTATTACCGTTTGCTTCAGCAAATGGGTGAGAGAATATAATGAGTGGGGCTTTTCCAAAGGAATCCTCGGAAAGCCACATAAAACCCACTGCGGCTAAAGCCGAAAAAAAATTCCCAATCTATAATCGATAATTATTTACAGCGATTCCTATTTCATCAATATTAATTTCTTTGTACTGGTATAACTTCCCGCTTTTAGTCGATAGAAATAAACTCCACTTGAAAGATTAATACCATTGAATTTAACTGCGTAATTACCAGCAGGTTTTTCTTCATTTACCAGTGCTGCAACTTCATTGCCTAAAACATCATATATTTTTAATGTTACAAATTCTCTATCCGGAATTTGATATTCAATATTCGTTGCCGGATTAAACGGGTTGGGATAATTTTGCAGCAGTGAAAATGTCGATGGAACTTTAACATCAACCTCAACTTCTTTGGAATATGCCGATGTCCCGTCAAAATCAATCTGCTTCAACCGGTATGAATATTTTCCCGGTAATAAACTATTATCTGTAAATGAATACAGCTTCGGTACAGTAGTTGTCCCGCTCCCCTTTACAAATCCAATATTCTCCCATCCTTCGGAGAGATTTAGAGCTCTTCTCTCCACTTCAAATCCTTTGTTGTTTGTTTCAGTGGCTGTCTGCCATTTTAAAGAGATTTGGTTTCCATTTACCCCGGCATTAAAAGATGTAAGCTCTACAGGTGTTGCCTGGTAAGTTACCTCGAGATAAGGAGGATTGATACCGGTATGACCGGCAACGATAAGAAAATTACCGGCACTAAAATCTCTTACTATGAATCCTATTGCAAACCATCCCTGCGATGAATTTACTGCTGCCTGGAAATCGGGCACAGCACCATTGCCCATATCCCAGTTGTACCAACCAAAAGTAAAGGTCGACCAATCATCCTGATAAATATATGCCGTATTCTGGTCATAACCGGTTAATATCTGGGTGTATATTTCGGTTCCGGGATCCACAATAGGGTTTACAATTCCCATTGGTGTTGAGCTCCATTTCGGAAAGCTGGCATTAATAATGTAACCATAGAACTTTATCGATTGTATTTGTATACCTGCAGGAAGAGAGCTGATATCAAATACAGCCCAGCCTACGTTCGGGTAAGTGAGATCTATATCCCCGTCGTGTTTCCCGTTTCCATCATAATAACCTGTTGCATAATTTTCATTCACAGGGTAAAAGTCATCCACCACCTGTGCAATGGTAGTTGAGAATGATGACAACAATATAGTCCCTAAAGTAATCAGTAACGATTTTTTCATTTCACCCTCCTTTTGGAACTAAAAAAATAATTTCATTGTTCAGCGCGAAAATTTATTTCAAATTAAAAAAACCATGGATAAAAGTAAAACTGAGTAATTGCTGAAATGATTATTGTCTTACTAAAAATAGTTTTTGTTCCGCCGGATTGGCTTTACCATTTCTAGCCGCACAATTCAAGACCCAACGCAATTCAGTATAAAAGATATACGATAAATTCATTGCACTCTTAAAATATTCATTTCAGTTTTCCTTTTGGTTTTTTTGAAGCTGACTTAATCTTCATAGGTTCCGGTCGTGCGTGCCGCGGCTGATATACTCCCAGTTTTCCGCCGCCCGGCAGAGTAATTTTAGTAAACAAACCATAACCCTGGTCGCTCACGGGTGAATGCTTTATATTCTGTCCACTCATTTCTTTTACAAAAGACCGGATATTCTCACACATCAGGTAGATTTCCTGCGCACCGCTCTTTTCAGCGGGATGTACAGCAATTTCTGCAGGCGGCAGCCCGAATATAAGCCATCCTTCACCAACATCTACATGCGTTAGTTTAAGAATATCCTGAAAGAAATCACGGTCGGCTCCAGGTTTTGCGCTATATATAATTGCGTGCATTCCATTAATCATAAGCATTACCTTTTAATTGACAGATTAAAGAGACGATAAAATAATTTAAAAATAGTAAATTCATCAAATTTCCAGATAACAGCCGGCTGCCCTGAAAATTCTTTTTGAAGATTAAAATCTGTGCGACTTTATGTCAAATTTTATAATTCAGGCAGCCTTTTATTTTCCCGGGACTCACATCAAAATAATTCGGGATTAGATCCTCAATTAATTGCCTCAATTATTTCTTCTGCAGAACGGATTAAACCAAGCCTTGGAAAAATATACTTAATAGGATACTCGTGCTCATCTTTAGAACGTGCAGCCATTGCATCATGCGCAAAGACCTGGTTGTAGCCGTATTCATAGGCAAACCGGGCAGTGCTCTCAACACCAAAGTTTGTTGATATTCCGCAAAGGATTATTGTATCGATTCCCCTTCTTCTCAACTGTAAATCAAGCTCAGTTCCGTAAAACGCACCCCATTGATGTTTGGTAATTAAAAAATCTGTCGGCTGTACATTCAGCTCAGGAACTAATTCACTCCACGAAGAATCATATCCAGATCTGTTAAAAGATGTTTCCGCTACAGGATGAAGTGCATCCTTTAAATCACCCGATCGTCGTACATTTACTAAAAAAACAGGCATGCCTTTTTTCCTTACAGCATCTAAAAGTTTAACAGCATTTTCAATTACAGTCACTGCCGGGTAAGGTTCGGTTTGCATTGAGGTAATCCCCTTCTGAAGATCGATTACTACTAAAGCTGTTTTTTGAATATCGATTTTTAATTCCTGTGACATTTCTGTTACCTAAAATATTTAAATAAAAATTTATCACCCCGGATAATTTAATCGATTGGAAATTACTTTGCGATATAAATTAAGTTAAGTTGACGGCAAGCAATTTGTCACCCGTGGAGAATTGTCTTATTTCAATTTATCAATAGCCGGTATAATTAAATATAAAGCCCGGGACCATTCCTGATCGCGGGCTTTGACTTTTAAAAAGTGTTTATCCTAATTACCGGCTCTCATCTTATAGAATGAGCGCCATGCGAAATACAAACCGATGATAAGAACGACAACTCCTACATAAGGAGCAGAATGCCTGAATGTTTCCGAGATAGAAATTTCCATGGCTAACAAACCGAACAATGTTGTAAATTTAATTATAGGATTAAGAGATACAGAGGCAGTATCCTTAAACGGATCGCCCACTGTATCACCCACTACAGTAGCAGCATGCAGATCAGTTCCCTTTTCTTTTAATCCAACCTCTACAACTTTTTTTGCATTATCCCAGGCACCGCCGGCGTTTGCCATAAAGATAGCCTGGAAGAGCCCGAATACAGCAATTGAAATAAGGAAGCTTATAAAGAAGGATACCGGCTCTACTGTAACTGCAGGAGCAGAAAGTAATGCAAATGCAAGTGCAAATGAGAAAATGGCAACAAATATATTGAGCATTCCTTTCTGGGCATACTGAGTACAAATCTTAACCACATCTTTGGATTTTTCTATTGACGCACTTTTGCTCGCACTTTCCTCCAGTTGTATGTTTTTCTTAATGTATTCTACAGCTTTATATGCACCAGTCGTAACTGCCTGGTTAGCAGCACCCGAAAACCAGAATACAACAGCACCTCCGGCAATAAACCCAAGCATTGTATAAGGGTTAAGCAGACTGAGAATAGTTGCCGGATCAATTCCCAATGTTTGTTTTAATAAAAGAATAAGTGAGAATATCATTGCAGTAGCGCCCACAACAGCAGTACCTATCAGAACAGGTTTTGCAGTTGCTTTAAAAGTATTTCCGGCACCGTCATTTGCTTCAAGGTAATATTTTGCTTTCTCAAAATCTGGTTTAAATCCGAATTTCGTTTCAATATCTTTATCGACATCCTTTATCTCTTCAATTAATGAGAGTTCATAAATTGATTGTGCATTGTCTGTTACAGGTCCGTAACTATCCACAGCAATTGTTACAGGACCCATACCAAGAAATCCGAAAGCAACAAGACCAAATGCAAAGATAGAAGGATAAATCATTATATCTGCCAGTGCACTATAGCTTGTGAGGTAGGCAATAAACATTAAGACGACGAATAATAGTCCCATCCAGAAAGCACTGAAATAACCGGCAACTATACCAGATAAAATATTGAGCGAGGCACCGCCGGCTTTGGATGATGAAACTATTTCATCAACGTGTTTGGATTTCGTGCTTGTGAAAATTTTAGTGAACTCAGGGATCAGTGCACCTCCCAGAGTCCCGCAGCTAATAACTACTGATAAGATCAACCACAGATCATTTGGTAGTTTTCCGATTAATAGGTAGCTAACTACAAAAGTCATTATAATTGAAATAATTGAAGTAAGCCAAATGAGTGAAGTAAGCGGATGTTCAAAATCAATGTCATCCTTCTTAGCGTACAGAACCTGAGATAATCCTCTATTAATTCCAAAAGCTAAAATAGCGGTGATTATCATCATGATGCGCATCGTAAATATCCAGGTCAGTAACTCGGTTTGATAATTAATATCTGAAACTGCAAGAACTATTAAGCTGATTAAAGCAACACCTGTAACGCCGTAAGTTTCAAATCCATCCGCAGTAGGGCCGACGCTGTCTCCTGCGTTGTCCCCGGTACAATCTGCAATTACACCTGGATTGCGGGGATCATCCTCTTTGATATTAAAAAAGATTTTCATCAGGTCGGAACCTATATCTGCAATTTTAGTAAAGATTCCCCCCGCCATCCTGAGGGCACTTGCACCGAGGGATTCTCCTATTGCAAATCCTATGAAACATGCACCTGCATAATCTCTTGGTATAAAAAGTAAAATGATAAGCATCATTATAAGTTCTACACATACAAGCATTACTCCGATGCTCATCCCGGCATCAAGAGGAATATTCAAAAGTTTAATCGGTTTTCTCTCCAGCGATGCAAATGCCATTCGGCTGTTTGCAAGTGTATTCATTCTTATACCAAACCAAGCAACGCTGTAAGAACCCAGAATACCGATTACTGTCCAGGATAAAATTAATAACACTCCGCTTACTTCAATCTTGATAAGAACACCAAAATAAAAAGCAACGCACACAGCAATAAAAATGAAAAGGACCACTAATAATTTACCCTGCTGAATAAGATAGGTTTTACAGGTTTCAAAAATAATCTGTGCAACATCAAGCATTGATTGATGCGCTTTCAGGTTCTTTACCTTTTTATATTGAAAAATTCCGAAAACCAATCCCAGCAGGCAAACGAACAATCCTGCAATTAAAATTGATTGCTGATCACTGTTAAGTGTAGGTATTTTAAGATCTGCCTCACTGGCAAACACAAATGTTCCGTTAAACATGAACAATAACAGCAGCATTATTTTTTTTACCATAGAGTTATCCCGTTACGATAAGGTTAAGAAAATAGAACCGAAATTATTTTCAGTCTTTTTTAATTACTAATTGATCAATTACTTTTTGAAGTGAGTGTCTTTCACTTTTTAAATTTTCTCTGAACTCCATACTGTCAGTGTCGGCTATCTCAACGCTTAAATCCGAGACGTATCTTTCGAGAGCTGTTTTAACTGTCTCTAATTCTTCCTCGGATAAATTTAATTCTATTTTCATAATGTTGATCTCCTTCCCGCTGCTTATGACAGCGTTTTTCTTTTAATTAACATGGGTTAATTCAATGCCTCATTCACAATTGTCCACATCTGGTTAGTTTTATAATAAAATGTATCAATGAGCCTGTGTACAAAGATATAATTTTCGGGATACATTGTTGTGAAGGGATACGCAGGAGTTCCGGTATTATTCATAAGATCGGGTAATTTTATTTATAAATACCTCATTAAAGTTAACAAATTACCGGCTAATATTAATTATATAGTTGAAAGAAATTTTTTAGTTCGATCCCCGATAATTAAAATGGACATTTGATATTTTTGACCATCGGAAATATCCGTTGTTCCATAAAAGATTATATTTATAATAATTCATTTATATTCAGGTATTATTATCGGGTTGTTTATGAATCTTCAAACTGAAATTGTTCCTTTTATTAAATACCTTGCTGATGAATCCGGGGAGATTATTAAAAGGTATTACCGTACTCCGGTAAAAGTTGATACAAAAAAAGATGATTCGCCCGTTACAATTGCCGATAAAAAAACGGAGGAATTTTTACGCAATGAAATAATGAAAAAGTTTCCGGAACATGGAATAATAGGAGAAGAGTTCGGGGAAATAAATCCTGACACAGAATACAAATGGGTGCTTGATCCTATTGACGGGACAAAAAGTTTTATATGCGGTACTCCTCTTTTCGGTACATTGATCGCCTTAATGAAAAATGATGAACCAATATTGGGAGCAATAAATCTTCCCGTCTTAAATGAATTATTAATTGGTGATAACTTAAAAACCACCTTGAATGATAAGCATGTTAAATTCAGAGTCTGCAAAAATATTTCTGATGCGGTTCTGTTAACAACTGATTTTAAATCTTACGGGGAATATCAATCACGAAAAGGATTGGATAATTTAATTTCAAAAGTAAAAATTGTGCGAGGATGGGGCGACTGCTATGGCTATTATCTTGTTGCTACAGGTTACGCAGATATTATGGTTGATCCCATTATGTCTATATGGGATAAGATGGCTTTGATACCTGTTATAAAAGGAGCGGGAGGAATTATAACAGACATACAGGGAAGAGACGCAGTTAAAGGAACAAGTATTGCTGCTGCTTCTCCGGTTATTCATTCTGAAGTAATAAAGATTTTAAATCAGGGACTTCAGAAATAGTTTTAGGGTAATATTTTGTGCTGCATTTTTATTGTTAAAAATTTTTTATATTAAAGACGCTATAAATTTTAACCGGGGTTCAGAAATGAAAAAGTTAATTTTTGTACTTACTCTCCTTTCCGTTTCTTCTACATTTTCACAGCAGCTTCCATTACAAATCGGGAACCAATGGCATTATGATGTAACAGTTGTTCCCGGCGGAGAAAATTACGCTGCAATTGCTGTCGATACAGTTTCAATAAATAACAAAACTTATTATAAGATTGAACGAAGGGATGCTTATACCGGCGACCTGATTGCAACTACATACGACAGGCTGGAAGGTGACAGCGCTTATTACAGGCTGGTTAATAACCAGGATAGTCTTCTAATAAATTTTAACTGGCAGGCAGGACATGTTCAGGTTACACCTATTGATACTTGCCAGGAAATCTATTTGTTAAGCAATATTGGTACAAGAGATGTCTGGGGATTTAATACTGCATCTTACCATTTTATGATTGGTCAATGGTGCCCCGGAATGATAGATACAGCATGGGTATTATTCAGTCCTGAAATCGTTAGAGAATTCGGATGCTACTGGGCAAATGACGGCAGGCTTGTCGGCGCTTTAATCGACGGTATATCCTACGGAACATTATATCCGCTGCCTGTTGAATTGGCAAGCTTTACTGGAAATCTCCACAATAACGATGTAATATTAAACTGGCAAACAGCTAGTGAAATCAACAACCGGGGATTTGAAGTCCTTCGTTCCGATAATAATCAGATCTGGAACAGGGTTGGTTTTGTAAGCGGATTCGGAACAACAACCAGACCTCAGAATTATGCTTTTAAAGATAAATCTCTTAAACCGGGTATCTATCAGTATAAATTAAAACAAATTGATTTTGACAACAGCTATAATTACTCGAATTCTATTGAAATAAAAGTGAACCTTACGCAGGGATTTTCATTATCGCAGAACTACCCGAACCCGTTTAACCCGTCAACAGTAATTCATTACGTTTTGGATAATAAGCAGTTTGTAAACCTAAAAATTTACAATGTTCTTGGCAGGGAAGTGGCAACACTTATCAATGAAGAAAAACCTGCGGGAGAATATAATATAGAATTCAATGGTGCAAACCTGCCCAGCGGAATTTATCTTTACCAGTTAAGAACAGGAAATTATGTAGAAACAAAAAAGATGACATTGCTGAAATAAATTTTCAATTGTAAAGTAAATTACTTTTAGAAGCCGGTGTGATAACCGGCTTTTCTATTTTCTGTTCTGAAAAAGATTTTCTTAAATTATGCCTCAATAATTTTTAACTGAAATGAACAAGGAAGAATTAAATAAATTAATTGAAGGGCTGCCTTCAACACCGGGCATATTACGCAAGGATGAATTCTTCAATTCTGCCGTTATTATTCCTTTCGTTTTAAAGGATGGTGAATATCATTTGTTGTTTGAAAAGCGTGCTGCAAATATTCGACAGGGTGGTGAGATTTGTTTTCCCGGCGGGGAATATGATCCGAAGCTTGATAAAAATTTTACCGAAACTGCCGTAAGAGAAACAGTTGAAGAGCTTGGAATAGATATCAATAAAATTAATGTGCTTGGAATTCTCGATACTCTGATTGGTCCGATGGCAGTTACGGTTGATTCCTGTTTGGCAATTCTGGATATAAAAGATATTAATGAGTTGAATATCGATAAAACAGAAGTTGAAAAAGTTTTTCTTGTACCCGTTTCCTACTTTAAGAAAAATCCTCCCGACATCTATCATACACAGCTAATTGTGCATCCTCATTATACGGATGAAAACGGAAATGTTGTACATCTTCTTCCATCAAAAGAACTGGATTTACCTGAGAAATACAATCAGCCATGGAAAGCGGGTAAAAGGAAAATATTTGTTTACAAATTAAAAGAAGGTGTGCTGTGGGGATTGACTGCCGCTTTGGTCAGAGAAGTTGTAAGCCGGTTATAGAACTCAGGATAAATTCCAAAAGTCAAAGGACAAATTTTCAAATAAATTCCAATTTCAAAATACAAACACCTAAACGGCAGCAGGTTTGGAATTTGGGAATTAATAATGTGATATTTTTTCATCTTTGATCTGAAACCATGAGAAAAAATGTAATCAGGTTACATCTGTTTTAACTTTATTTATTTAATTGCTAGTATTTTGTAAATTTAATTATTATTTGCGGGAATTATAGTTAGGCGGTATTCTAAAAATTATGAGGGCTGAATGCGGGATGTCTTTATTCAAAATAATAATTGATTGTTATTGGGGGTCTGGCACAAAGAAATATTTTATTCTGCTTTTTATGCTCATTTTATTTCAGCCCAAAATTATGTCACAAAATTCTAATTTTTTACCAATGACAATCGGAAATGAATATCAATACACTGGCGTTTATAACTACTTTTATTGGAAAATGGACAGGGATACTATTTATCCTAATGGAAACAGATATTATACTTTTCCTGGTTGGTTGGAATTCGGAGATTGTAGAATTGACAGCAGCGGAAATGTATTATCCATTTCCAAACCATTCTTTGGGGGTGGTAAGCCTGATGAATACTTATTATTTAAAGCTGATGCACAGTTAAATGAAATCTGGCCAATTGCATGGAATTTTAATACAATTATTGATACGGGATACGGAAGATGTATTTATGATGACACTATTTATGTGTTCGATAAACCTAGAAGAGTAAGGGGCACTCTGATATTTGATGAATCTTATTACTACTTTTTCTTTTGGCTGGCTGACGGTATAGGGATCATTAGAACTCAATATGATGATGGTTCAACTTTAGATCTTAATTATGCTAAAATAAATGGAACTGTTTATGGAGAATTGGTTTCGGTGCTGGAAGAATATCAACCAAAACCAGTAGACTTTAACTTGTATCAGAATTATCCGAATCCATTCAATCCTACCACTACAATCAAATTTAGTCTTGGAAAACGTGAAATCGTTTCCATAATCGTTTTCGACATAACAGGTAAAAAAATAAAATCATTAGTTAATCAGGAACTTTCTGCGGGTGATCACGAAATTCAATGGAACGGGAAAGATGAGAATAATAGACAACTTCCTTCGGGAATATATTTTATTAGGATGCATTCCAGTAATTACCAAAGAACAATTAAAGTTACTCTGTTAAAATAGTTCTGCTTAATTTATAATAGCACAAAAACAAATCTATAGCACTAAAAATAAAATCTCAAATAAATTCCAATATCAAAATACAAATATTCAAACGGCAGCAGGTTTTGAATTAGGAAATTTGTGATTCGAAATTATTTGTCATTTGTGATTTGCAATTTGGGGTTTTAGACTAAGAGTAAGATTACCTTGACACCAAACAAAAAAGGCTGCCCGAGGACAGCCTTTGAAAAATTAATTTTCAACCAGCTCTTCTGTTTCCCAAATTCCTGTTTCCAGGTAATCATCTATTGCTTTGGCTGCGGTTCTTCCTGCTCCCATCGCAAGTATAACAGTGGCTCCTCCTGTTACAATATCTCCTCCTGCAAATACACCTTTCTTCGAAGTCTTCATGGTTTTCTCATCTACCAGAATATTTCCCCACTTGTTATAGCTTAAGTCTGGTGTGGTTTTCTGTATTATCGGGTTTGAACCATTGCCGATTGCCACAACAGTCATATCAATATCAAGGACATATTCAGAACCTTTAATCGGGACGGGTCGTCTTCTTCCCGAGGCATCAGGTTCGCCAAGTTCCATTCTCTGCAGCCTTACAGCTTTAAGCCAGCCTTTTTCATCTCCAATAAATTCAAGGGGATTAGAGAGAAATACAAATTCAATTCCTTCTTCTTTTGCGTGATGAATCTCTTCTTTTCTTGCCGGCATCTCTGCATCAGAACGGCGGTAAATTATATAAGCGTTTTTTGCACCAAGACGTTTGCTTGTTCTTACTGCATCCATTGCTGTGTTGCCGCCGCCGAATACCGCAACATTTTTATTTTTAACATGAAAAACAGGAGTATCGTATTCAGGGAACCTGTATGCTTTCATTAAATTTACACGCGTAAGAAATTCATTTGCAGAATAGACTCCGTTTAAATTTTCACCGGGAATATTCAGGAAATAAGGAAGTCCTGCACCAACAGCTACAAAGCAGGCATCATAGCCATCAGAAAGCAGCTCATCAATTGTATCACTGAAACCAACTACAGTATTAGGCTGGAAATCAACTCCAAGGTTTCTTAAGGCATCAACTTCCGCCTTGACGATTTCTTTAGGTAAACGGAATTGAGGGATACCATAAACAAGCACACCGCCTAATTCGTGCAGAGCCTCAAATACTGTAACATCGTGTCCCATCTGAACAAGATCGCCTGCACAGCTTAATCCTGCCGGACCGCTTCCTACGATGGCAACTTTCTTTCCTGTTTTAGGCTTCAATTCCGGTGTTCTAATTCCAAAATTATTTCTTTCATAATCAGCAACAAATCTTTCAAGTCTTCCTATTGCAACAGGTTCATTCTTTTTACCAACAACACATTTAGCTTCGCATTGTTCCTCCTGCGGGCACACTCTTCCGCATATTGCAGGAAGAAGATTATCTTCTTTAAGTTTTGCTGCAGCACCTTTCATATCTCCTTCTGCAACCAGTGCAATGAAATCACCAATCTTTACGTGTACGGGACAACCATCAATACAAACCGGCTTAGGACACTGAATACACCTGAGCGCTTCCATTTTTGCGAGCTCTTCTGTGAAACCAAGATTTACTTCTTCAAAATTGTTTCTTCTCTGAAGCGGATCCTGTTCAGGCATTGGCTGTCTCTGGATTTTCATCCTGTCTTTTCTTGAAATTTCCTGCATATTAAATCTCCGTTCTACTTTCCACCAATTCGGTTTTTTCTTTCAATCCTTCCTTAAATGCTTTGTCATAGTTACAAAGATGATCGAGAGCAGCTTTCTCATCTTCATTGTATGTACGATTTCTGCGGGCAAGAGTATCAAAATCAACAAGGTGTGCATCGAACTCAGGACCATCTACGCAAACAAAAACTGTTTTGTTATCAACTATTGCCCTGCATCCTCCGCACATTCCTGTTCCATCAACCATAACAGGATTAAGGCTAACAACCGTTTTAATTCCGTATGGTCTTGTGGTTTCAGCAACTGCTCTCATCATTGGTATCGGGCCGATTGCAAGAACAAAATCAATTTTCTTTCCCGAATCAATTAACTCTTTCAGCTTATCAGTAACAAATCCATGATAACCATAGCTTCCGTCATCAGTGGTTGGATAAACTTCATCGCACACTTTGTTTATCTCATCTTCAAGAATAACGAACTCTTTTGTGCGTCCGCCAATAATAGAAATCGTATGATTACCAGAATTCTTCAGAGCTACTGCTGTAGGATAAGCGATAGCAGTTCCAACACCGCCTCCTATACTTACCGCAGTTCCAAAGTTTTCAATATGAGAAGGTTTGCCAAGCGGACCAACTACATCACGAACATATTCACCTGCTTCGAGTGAATTTAATTCTTTAGTGGTTTTCCCGATTCCCTGAACTATTATAGTGATTGTTCCCTTTTCAGGATTTGAATCAGCAATGGTAAGTGGAATTCTCTCTCCGCCTTCCTTAATCCTGATTATAACGAACTGACCGGCTTTTCTTTTAGAAGCAATTTTAGGAGCTTCTATTTCGAACCTTTTAATTTCCGGTGCAATAAATTTTGCCGAAATTATTTTGTGCATCTTTAACTCTGTATTTTTCTGAAATAAAACTTATTCTAATTAATAACTTCCTTCACCTATCTGAACTTTTCCTTTAAATGCTCTGTATATAAAAATTGTATAACCGATTACAAACGGCATTCCTATTAATGCGATTATCAGCATTGTAAATAATGTTCTTTCTGTTGAGGAAGCATTATAAATTGTAAAACTGTATGCGAGGTCGGTCAAAGAAGGCACCAATCTCGGGAAGAGACTAATTGCCATTAACCCAAGCATACAGACAATTGTCAGGGACGACGAAAAGAATGCCCTTCCGAATTTCTCTGATTTTAATGCTACAGGAATATAGATTATAGCTGCAAGCATCACTATGAATAAAATCCAGAATAACGGATTACTAAGAATAGAAACAAAAAGGAACCCGGATTCAAAAATTGAATAAATGGTTGCAAGCACATACAAAGCAACAAATGCCATCCACAATCTTGGGGCGATATTTTTCATTCTTTCAAGCTGGCTGCCCGAGGATTTCATAGTCATATAAATTGATCCGTGCATAATAAAAAGGAACAGGCTTAAAACACCGACAAGAATAGAATACGGATTAAGTAAAGTGAAAAAGTTTCCCGTGAAAGTCCCGGTTTCATCTATCGGAATTCCTCTTAAAATATTTCCAACTGCAACACCGAACAGAATTGCAGGTAACAGACTTCCTATTCCAAATGCAAAATCCCATAACTTTTTCCATCCCGGGCTTTCAATCTTTCCGCGAAATTCAAAAGAGACCGCTCTTAAAATCAAAGCTAATAAAAGAAGCATAAGTGCAAGGTAAAACCCGCTGAACACAGTTGCATAAACTATTGGAAAAGCTGCAAACAAAGCTCCTCCACCGGTTAACAGCCATACCTCATTTCCATCCCAAACCGGACCAATCGCATTCAGGTTTACTCTTTTTTCTTCTTCATTTTTTGTGAAGAGATGCAGCACACCTACACCAAGGTCAAATCCATCAAGGATTGCATAACCAACAATTAAAACAGCAACAAGCAGAAACCAGATTGTATTTAAGTCCATTATACAACTGCCTCCTTTCCTTTTGTTAAAACCGGTCCGTGCTTAACTTCTCTTGCCACCAGATAGATATAAAGAAGACCAAGAGCTAAATAAATTAATCCGAACATTATAATTGAGAACAGGATATCGCCTGCCGGAACAGTAACAGAAGCAGCTTCACTTGTTCTTAAAAGCTTATAAACTATCCACGGTTGTCTGCCGACTTCTGCAGATATCCATCCAAACTGGCAGGCAAAAAGAGGAAATGGGAGAGCGAACAGAAGAACTCTGAGTAATTTTCTATTTTCCCATAACGTCTTTTTAATAAGAGAATAAGTAGCCCATAACATTATCAGAATAAAAAGCATTCCAAGTACAACCATATTATGGAATGAAACGAATGTAAACCAAAGTGGCGGTAAATCTTCTGCCGGGAACTCATTTATTCCCGGTATTTTTGCATTAACATCTCCGAAAGCCAGCCAACTTAACATACCCGGTATTTCAATTGTTCCGTGAAGTGTCGGCGGCGGAGTAGTAGGAACTGCAAACATAACAAGCGGGGCACCTCCCTGAGAAGTATACAAACCTTCAAGGGAAGCGAATTTCTCAGGTTGGTAATGAGCAACTTCTTTTGCATGCTCGTGGCCTAAAGGAAAGAGTTCGAGAACTGAAACTATTACTCCAAAAATAACAGCAGTTTTGAGAGATGCCTTAAAGATATCTACATTTCTTTTATTTAAAAGATAGTAAGCAGAAATGCCTGCCATAAAAAATGCGCCGGCAATTAGAGCAGCATCCACTGTATGGAAAAATCTTATTAAAGTGGAAGGATTGAAAACTGCCTCTGCAAAACTTGTTAGTTCCGCTCTGCCGTTCTGCACAATAAAACCTGCCGGAGTCTGCTGCCACGAATTAGCTACTATTATCCAGAAAGCAGAAATTGTTGAGCCGAGAGCAACCATAACTGAAGAAAACCAGTGAACGCCTTTTGATACCCTGTTTCTGCCGAATAAATATAATCCTAAAAATCCTGATTCGAGGAAAAAGGCAAACACACCTTCGGCAGCAAGAGGCGCTCCGAAAATATCCCCTACGAACTTTGAATATTCAGACCAGTTTGTGCCGAACTGAAATTCCATTACTATTCCGGTTGCCACTCCCACAGCAAATGTAATAGCAAGTAACTTTGCAAAAAATTTCCCTATTTGCTGATAAATCTCGTTCTTTTTTCTCCATCCAATAGTTTCAACAATTACAAGAAGCCAGGATAAACCAATTGTAATTGGCGGGAAAAAGAAGTGAAACCCTACTGTTAGTGCAAATTGAATACGTGCAAGCAGTACTGCGTCCATTAATTAATTCCCTCCGGGATTTGTTTGTTTAATTCTTTTTTCAATTAAAGAATTTTTTTTATCTCCTAAATCATCAATAATACTAGTAGTATTCATATGGTTAATTATAAAATCAAATTAGATTCCAAACTTTATCAATGATTGTGCCCTTCCTGTAATATTAAAATCGCTTATTTTACAGCAATTTAGGGTGATTTCAACCCGGATTTTATCAGAACTGGGAATGAATTTTTATAATATGGAATGGATGATTTTAATCTTTCAGGATACTGATCAGTCGGGGCAATGTTGATTTTATAGATATCATTTTCAAAGGCGGCTGATCCAGGTATTCCTTCCTGATCTTGTTAAGGAATAACAGGTTATCCGCTATATCTGCTTCACTTTTATTTAATATAAGATAGAGAATAGCTGATTTTAATGTGAGTGCCCTGACTCTGACCGTAAGCGGAGAATAACGAGAAGGATGAATATGTACATATTTTTCTTTTTGTTCACCAAGGCGAATCGTCCACAGGGATTTATCTTTAAGTTCTATTACACGGAAATCTGTCCCCTCTTTTCTTAGCCAGTTAATGAAATTGTCCTTTTTTAAAATATCTTTCTTCTTAAATAAAGAAATGATTGAATCTGCAATTTTACCTGGCGTTAATTCCCCAAGGTACAAATCCATCAGAGATTCACCTATACGAAGAAGATCATTCCTTAAGTTTGAAAAATCGAATTCATCTCTATTCTTGTATTCTGAAACTATTGATTTGATAAAACCGGCATGGTGTTTCCAGCAATTTAGTAAAACGGGATCACTGATCTCGCAGCTTATTTCTTTCTGCTTACCCACAATTCAACTGATTTTTATTTTAGTACTTCATCGAAAGGAATTTCTGTCAGACTATTAAAAACAGGAACATTACAGGAAATAAGTTTTGCTTTCTCCTGGTGTCCATCGGCAATGAGTATGCAGTTAGCACCAATTTCCACAGCAACTTCAAAGTCATGAACAGTATCTCCGATAAAAAGAGTTTCACCTTTTCCATTCCCCAGCTTTTTCATCAGTTCTTTGCCGTTTTCTATTTTACTTGTGGCATAAATATGATCCAGCCCGACCATATGAGAGAAATATTTTTTAATCCCAAAATGTTGTACAATTTCCTCCAAGGTATGCTGTGAGTATGCAGATAAAATTGATTGACCAATGCCATTCTTCGAAATTTTCTCCAGTGCTTTTTCTGTTCCTTTATGAAGTCCGCAGGTGTTTTTTCTGTTTTCATATTCATCCATCCATTCTTTTCCGAGAATTTCAAATGGATACTTATTAAAATCCAACCCTGCTTTTTCATAATAATCCTGGACAGGAAAAGTAAAGATATTCCTGTATTCATCAAGCGAAAGTGCGTTTAAATTCCTGCGGGTAAGAACACCATTAATTATATCAAGACAAAGCTCAACATCATCGAACAGAGTCCCGTTCCAATCCCATATTACATGTTTTATCTGATTCATTGAGTTTATGATTATTAATCAGGTTACAAATATATTAATTAGTGTTATTAATTTCAGGAATTATTGTATCGGGTATAAGTATAGAATAATGTCTGTAAATTGAGATTATTTGATATTTCTTCGGGATTACTGAAATACAATTTGCAAATATCCTTCAAAACAATTTTTCATTTTTTATCCTTTCCCAACTAAAAAATTCGAAATTCTTTAATTTAAAATGGCATTCAAATCACATAAATCCGCTATTATTTTAAATCACTTGCCGATTAAAAAATATTTTATTAAGTTTTCGACCTTTCAAGTTAAATAGTCGAACATTAAAAATGTCTGAAAACACTTTTAAAGAAAACGAAATACTCGAGGCAGCAAGAAGCCTTTTTGCACATTACGGCTATTCAAAGGTTACAATGGAAGAGATTGCCTCAGAAGTGGAAATGGGTAAGGCTTCGCTTTATTATTATTTCCCGACAAAAGAAGAGCTATTTAAATCAGTTATTAAAAAAGAACAGAGTTTGTTTGTTCAGGAAATTGAGAACTTACTGGGCAGGAATTTTACCGCGAGTCAAAAGCTTAAAGATTATGTTAGCAAAAGACTGGAATACTTTGAACAGTTGGTTAACCTCGGAACTTTGAACCTGCACACTGTTGTAGGTATCCGGTCAATGTTTAAGGAATTGTTGAAAGATTTTGAAGCACAGGAAATTACTCTTTTTCAAAAAATAATTGAAGAAGGTAAAAGCAAAGGCGAGTTCGACAAAAATTTAAGTGAAAAAACAACCTGTATATTTCTTCATTTACTCCAGGGATTACGGCTGCAGACTATTAAATCCATTAAAGGCAACCGTATGGAGAAAGAGCATTATGATTCTCTGAAAGAAGAGATGATGATATTTGTTGATATTTTTTCTAAAGGGATAAAAGTTTAAAAAGATGAAATTAATTAAGGAGCAAAATATTCATGGCAAACAAACCGGAAACAGAAAAACAATCTGCCGCAGAAACAGGTAAGTCACCAATGAATGGACAGGACACAAATCAAAATAACAATAAATCCAAATCCATTTTTAAACAAAAAAGATTTTGGATCCCTTTGTTCATTATTGTTCTCGCTTTAATTGGCGTCTGGTACTGGTACCAGGGACAGCTTGGATTCGTCTCTACAGATGATGCATTTATTGATGGGAATAAATTATCATTAGCCTCAAAAATGCTGGGAAGAATTACAATTCTTTATGCAGATGAAGGTGATAATGTTACAAAAGGTGAATTGCTGGTAAGATTAGATTCTACCGATATGATTGCTCAACGGGACCAGGCACTTATTTCATTAAAGCTCGCTCAGGATAATATTCAGCTTTCACAGGTAAATTTGAATAAAGCCCAGACTGATTTTGAAAGAGCTAAACAGCAGTTTGATGGAAAAATAATTCCCAAAGAACAATACGATCACGCACATAGTGCTCTTGAAGCTGCACAGGCGGAGCTGGAAATATCCAAAACAAAAGTCGGTACTGCAAAGGCTCAGCTAAATGTTATAAATACCCAGCTTCAAAATACAACCATATATTCCCCGATGAATGGTGTTGTTGCTAAACGATGGGTTATTCAAGGCGATGTTGTTCAGCCGGGTCAGCCAATCTTTTCAATTTATAATCTTGATAGCCTCTGGGTTACTGCAGATTTACAGGAAACAGATCTCGCTTCAATTAAAGAAGGTGAAAATGTTGAGATAGATGTGGATTCATATCCCGATCATAAATTTGAAGGAAAAGTAATACAAATAGGAACAAATACTGCCTCACAATTTGCCCTTATTCCGCCGTCCAATGCAGCAGGAAATTTTACAAAAATTACTCAGCGTGTACCTATAAAAATTTCTGTACACCAGACAGATAAAAATCAGAATGATGATTTAAGGCTGTTACCGGGAATGTCTGTTGAAGTTAAGATCAAAGTTGGAAAATAATGGCAATAGATTTTAGAGAAAAAATAAAACACGGCTATTCCGGTCTGCAGGGCCACCCTTCATATAGATGGTTTGTACTGGCAAACATTATGATAGGAACATTTATGGCTGTTCTTGATGCAACAATTGTAAATGTCGGCTTAACAAAAATGATGTCTGCATTCGGAACCAGCGTTGATAAAATTGAATGGGTATTAACAGCTTACCTGTTGGTTTTTGCAGTTGTACTTCCATCATCAGGATGGATTGCCGATCACTGGGGCCACAAACGTTCTTACTTTTTAGGTTTGCTTCTTTTCACTTCCGGTTCACTGTTATGCAGCTTATCTTCAAATGAAAATATGCTTATCGCTTTCCGTGTTATCCAGGGAGCCGGTGCCGGTTTTATTATGCCTGTAGGTATGTCCATTATTACACACGAATTTCCTCCCGAAAAGAGAGGGATGGCACTTGGATTCTGGGGAATTGCATCTTCCTCTTCAGTTTCACTCGGTCCCTTACTGGGCGGATATCTTATCGATACTTTCAGCTGGCATGCAATGTTTGATGTAAATGTTCCCATTGGAATTTTAGCTATGTTTGCCACACTTGTTATCTTAAGAGAATATAAAACTGAAACTGCACGAAAGTTTGATTTAATTGGTTTTGTATCGATGACTTCCTTTTTAGTATTCCTCCTTCTTGCCTTATCAGATGGAAATGCATCATGGAACACGGGCGGGTGGTCTTCAAATTTTATAATAGTATGTTTTACAATTGCTTTCATCAGTTTTGTAATATTTCTTACAACTGAACTGACGGTTAAAAACCCGATTGTTGATTTACGCATTCTTCGGAACCGTAACTTCGGAATGGCAAATATTATGCTGTTCATTTTTGGCCTGGCATTCTTCGGAAATTCATTTCTGCTTCCTTTGTATCTTCAGAATTCGCTCGGCTATACAGCATTGCAAACTGGAATAATGTTTCTGCCGGTAGGAATTATAATGATGTTCATGTCCCCGGTTGCAGGGTTGATGACAGACAAGCTTAACCCGAAGATCCCGATTTTAATTGGAATAATTCTTACGTTTTTAAGTATGTACCTGTACAAAGACTTGTCCCTTAACACTGAATACTGGACACTTATGGTTCCGTTAATTATCCGCGGGTTCGGGCTTGGATTTATGTTTATTCCTTTAAGTACAATAGCGATAAATGATATTTCAAGAGAAAAGATGGCCCAGGCTACAGGTTTGTTTAACACCATCAGGCAGGTCGGCGGAAGCTTTGGAGTAGCGATATTGGGAACACTTTTAACCCGGCGGGTAATCTTTCATTCAGCCATGTTCAGCCAGAATGCTGAGCCCGCATCAACTGCTTTTCAGCATGTTTTATATGGATTAAGAAGTTTTGTCCAGCAAACCACAGGCGGAAGCGGCAGTGAAATAATGGCACGCGCAAAAGGATTGATACTGCAGAATGTTTCTGCACAGGCATTTGTACGCGGAATAGACGATGACTTTTTTGCCGGAGCTTTAATCACGTTATTAATCCTCATTCCACTCTTCTTTTTGAAATACCATAAAAAGAAAAACAACAAAAAAATTGAGATTACAGAATAAACCCGAGAACAGGAAATTCAATGAGAACAAAATTCAAAAATCATATTAAAATAATATTTATAATTTTATTGTTACTGCTGCCAAAGTATGAATTTGCTCAACCGGCTGAAAAAGATTCGTTAAACCTGAAGCAGGCAATAGAACTTACGATTAATAATTATCCATTAATCAAACTGCAGCAGGAAAAAATTAAAGCTGTAGTTTATAAAATCGAGCAGCAAAAAAGTTACTATTATCCCGACGTAACGGGTTTGGCAAGCTATGCAAGAATAGGTCCCCTGCCATCTTTTAATTTTGCAGGACAATCATTAATTCTGGCTCCTGCAAACAACTATAATTTTAATATTGGTTTAAATCAACAGTTATATGACTTTGGCAGAAGAGATGCTTCAGTAGACCTGGTAAAATCATTTAAACAATCTGCTTCTGACAATGTTGATTTTATAAAATCAAATCTATCTTACCAGACATTGCAAGCTTTTTACTCAATACTTTTTCTGAAGCAAAGCATTACTGTTAAAGACTCGCAGATTGCCGCCCTTAATGAACATTTAATTGTAACAAATAAAAAGATTCAAAGCGGATCATCAACAGATTATGATGCATTGAGCACCCAGGTTCGTATTTCACAGGCTCAAAGCGAAAAAATAGAATTAATAAACCAGCTTAAGCAGCAGCAGATTATGTTAAATCAATTACTCGGGGTTGCACAAGATACTACGTTAACTATAAAAGGAGATTTCTCACCGCCTGCTTATTCCGGTAATCTTGATTCATTAACAAATATTGCATTTGAAAAAAGACCTGAATTAAAACTTGCCCGGGATGAATTAAATACTTCACATCTTCAGGAGCATCTTGTAAGTTTAAGTGATATGCCCAGCTTAAATGCAAACTTAGGTTATGGATTGAAGAATGGCTATGAACCCAATCTTGATGTATTAAGAGGAAACTGGGTTGCTGCTGTCTCAGTTAACGTTCCGATTTTTAATGGATTCTTAACGAGGAATAAAGAAAGTGAAGCAAAAGTTAACAGCACTGTTGCTGATTTAAATATTATTACTCTTAAAAGAAACATTGTATCTGATGTCCAGCATGCAATGTCAAATCTGAATTCCAATCTCGATAAATTAAAATCGACATTAACGCAGGTTAACTTTGCAAAGGAAACAGTTGAAAGATCAGTAGCCCGGTATAACAGCGGAGTAGGGACCAATCTTGATTTATTAGATGCAGAAACATCCTTGGCCCAGGCAAAATTATTTTATCTGCAGGATTTGTACGTCAGCATTCTTAGTTCCTACCAATTGAAAAAAGCTGTAGGAGATGTTATATATTAAGATAAAAGATTAAAGGAAAAAGATAAAAGTTGAAGAGAAAAATTAAAATGAATTTAGAAATCTATAAATCAAATGAATTCTGATTGTTATATTTGAAATGTAAAATTTATTGATTAAACAATTACGGGGAAACCTATGGAAACTTTAGAAGCATTAAAAACACGAAGAAGCATCAGGAAATATCAAAACAAAAAAATTCCGGATGAAACCATCCATGAAATATTAAACTGTTCAATGTTTTCTCCTTCGGCATTTGATACACAGCCCTGGCAATTTATTGTGATAGATAAAAAAGAAATGTTCCCTGATATTCTTAAAGTAGCTTCACATGCTGAGATGATTACCGGAGCTTCACATGCTATAATTATTTGCGGGGATAATAAGGCACAGGAAAACACGGGACTATTAATCCAGGATATTTCTGCTGCAACCGAAAATTTACTTTTAGCTGCTCACGCTTTGGGAATAGGTGCAGTGTGGACAGGCATTTACCCTTTCGATGAAATTGTAAAAGGAATAAAAGATTTTTTCAATCTGCCTGAAAATATTTTACCTGTTACAATGGTTGTTCTCGGCTATGGTGATGAATCACCTGAACAACCTGAAAGATATAAGGAGGAAAAAGTTCATTTTAATAAGTGGTAAAATTAAATCCTGAAATCTTTCAGTTTTGTAATCTTGTAATAAAAAAAGGCTGCCCATTTGAGACAGCCTTTTTTCAATTCATACAGAAGCTTATCTTAATTTAATTTTACTTTAAAAGAAGCATCTTATTAACCTTAACAAAATTTCCAGCTTCCATCCTGTACAGATAAATTCCTGATGCAAGATTGGTCCCATCAAAATTTGTTGTATATGTTCCGGCATCCTGGTAACCATTAACAAGAACAGCTACTTGTTTACCAAGAACATCATAAACAATTATTTTCACATTTGAACCCTCCGGCACCTGGTATTGAATTGTAGTTGTCGGGTTAAAAGGATTCGGGTAATTCTGCGATAAAGCAAAATCATGTGGAAGATTTGATTTTTCATCATTAACCGCAAGTACAACACCTACTGCATTAAGAGAGGCTTTCAATATACCATAAGCGAAGGCAGGATTATGAATTCCTAAGCTTCCGTCTGAATTAACCATAATATAGTCATAAGCTGCTTGTGCCTGTGCTAATGTATAGCTTGAATCAACAGTGACGTTTGAGGAATTAAGTGGAGGCAGATGATTAGCAAGAGTGTCCAACAAGCCCTGGATTTCAATCTGTAATCCGTTGGCAACACCATCTCCATCCAGATCAGCATTTCCATTTACGTAATATTTCTTATCAGAAAATTCAGATCCAAAATTACCATGACATGGAGCGCATGCTGCAACATTATCATTACCGTTAGGATCAGTCATGCTGAATGTATGGCTGCCTACAAGTATTACATTGCCCAGTGAATCGGCACCTTCCGGAAACATATGGCAGGTTACGCATGCATCTTGAGTTACAACAATATGAGGTGAAGTCGTGATATTTTGTCCGAATGTAATAGCGTTTGTTCCGGCTAACATGTCAGCTTGGGTCCCATCTCCGGCCCATAGTGTGCTAAGTTATTTAAATAATTGTTTGTGTAGCTTACAGCTTCATGACGTGCATGATGGCAATTCATACAAAGAGCACCGGTTCCAACATTGGTTATATGGAGACCATTTTCAAGTGTAGCATCAATGGCTCTAATCTGATGTGGATATTGAGCGCTGTGCGGATCATGACAGGCTGCACAAGTAATCTTGGTAACACTATTATAATTATGGGTAAGAGGCTGTCTTCCCGATTTAATATAATCAACAAATCCCTGACCATCATGACACTGAGCACAGGCAGCTCTTGTCTCTCCTCCGGATTTTGCGAATAAAGCATGATCTGAAACTCTCCATTGCGTAGGGAGAACATGATTAGAACCTTCATCATGGCACCAGGCGCAGTTCTGAACATCCAGAGAAACAGACATTACATTTGCGGCACCAACATGCATACTACCCGGTCCGTGGCAGCTTTCACACTGAATCCGTCCACGAAGCATTGCATCGGGGAATTCAGCTACTAAAGAATCATATTGACCCGGAAATAATGTATCAGGAAATACAAATGGAAAATCATCAAATCCATTGTTGGCTGCACTTGTATCATAACCGGTTGTATGACATTTAATGCAGTTTGGTCCATAATGACTACCCAGATCTCCGTTTAATCCTTCTTCAAAAATTGAATAATGACCTGTCTGTTTCCATTGAGCAACTTTGTCGCTATGACAATCCTGACATGCATGATTTGGCAGTACAGGATATGAATATGTATACCCTAAATACAAACCAACTTTCAGAACTAAGGTATCGGAAGTTACAGAACCATTTGTAAAATTAATTTTATAAGTACCGACTGAATCAGGTTTAAAAATAACTACCTGGTTTGAATCAGTTAAATTTGTGGATGCTCCAAAACTATCATTTCCACCAATCGGTTTATCAATAACATGCCATTCCGGGTTATTGAATGTAGTGCCGGATAAATTTGCTTCGAGATACAATTGGGTATTCGCACCAACGTTTGTCAAGCCATTATAAGGAAGATTAAATATATCTGTTGTATCTTCTTCAACCTGGCGGGGGTCCATTCCATAAGTCACAATTTTTGCTGATTGTGAATAGAGTAAAACTGAACTGAATAAAATTAAAAACGGTATCAATATCTTTTTCATCTATTTTCTCCCATAAAAATTTTTTGAGATTGGGTTGATTTGTTGCAGGCATTATGCATTTTTATGATACAAGGACTTTAATAAATAATCATAATTAGTTTAGAAGAATTTTTTAAAAAGTGTTGTGATAGTAAATACTTTAAGGGAAGATTAATATGAAGGAAATAAAAAGGCTGCCCAATTTTGAGCAGCCTTTAACTATGCTTATTTTCAGAGATAAATCAATAATGTGAAATTTACTTGAGTAAAAGCATTTTATTAACTTTAACGAAATTACCGGCTTCCATCCTGTAGAAATAAACTCCGGAAGCAAAATTGGAAGCGTTAAAGTTAGTGGTATATGTTCCGGCATTCTGGAATCCATCGACGAGAACAGCTACTTGTCTTCCGAGTGCATCATATACAACTATTTTCACGTTTGAACCCTGGGGTACCTGGTACTGAATTGTAGTTGTCGGGTTAAACGGATTCGGGTAGTTCTGTGATAACACAAAAGTCTGAGGTGTATTATCATGAGCATATTCAACATCAACAGTTCCTCCTAATGCTTCGATAGAAGCTTTAAGGAGTCCGAAAACATATTGTGGATTATGGATACCGAGACTACCGTCATCTTCAATCATAAAGTAGTTATAAGCAGCCTGTGCCTGTGTAAGTGTTACAGATGAATCTGTAATAGCAACATTACCATTAGCATCCTGAGGTAAGAGAGCTTTCAGTTGATTAAGCAATCCTTCAATTTCTATCTGAAGTCCGTTAGCAACACCATCACCATCAAGATCTGCGGTACCATTAATATAACATCTCTTGTCAGAGAAGTTAGGACCGAAATTACCGTGACAATCAACGCAGGCTGCAACATTATCAACACTATCTGCAGACATTCTGAATGAATGTGAACCAACTAATACTACATTTCCAAGTGAATCAGTTGTTGCAGGATACATATGGCATCTTACGCATGCATCTGTTGTAGCAGCTAAGTGAGGTGATGTATAAATATTCTGCCCGAATGTAATTGCATTTTTACCAGCGAGAATATCAGCCTGTGGACCATGATGAGGACCATAATGAGAACTGAGGTTTTTGAGATAATTATTTGTATAGTCAACAGCATCTGTTCTGGCTTTATGGCAGTTCATACAAATTGCACCATTTCCGGCACCAGTAATAGTCTCACCATCGGTTAGCGTGACATCCATAGTTCTCAACTGATGTGGATTTTCTGCACTGTGAGGATCGTGGCAGGCTGCGCACGTAATCTTAGTAACACTGGCATAATCTGAGGTAAGAGGTTGTTTTCCTGATTCAATATAATCTACAAAGCCCTGTCCATCATGGCATTGAGCACAGGAGGCTCTTGTTTCTCCTCCGGATTTTGCAAATATAGCATGGTCTGATACTCTCCACTGTGCAGGATAAAGATGGTGTCCTTCATCATGACAGATAGCACAATTTTGTACATCAAGAGTTACAGACATTACATTAGCAGCACCAACATGCATACTTCCTGGTCCGTGGCAGCTTTCACATTGAATACGTGCGCGCAGCATTGCTGTGGGATATTGCTGGACCATCTGATCAAATACTCCCGGGTAAAGGGAATCCGGAAATACAAATGGAAAATCATCAAATCCATTATTTGCTGCATTAACATCATAACCAGTAGTATGACATTTTATACAGCTTGGACCGTAATGATTACTAAGTGTACCATTTAAACCTTTTTCAAAAATTGAATAGTGACCGGTTCCTTTCCATTCGGCAACTTTATCAGCATGACAATCCTGGCAAGCATGATTCGGAAGCACGGGATATGAGTATGTATAACCGAGGTATAAACCTACTTTTAAAACTAGTGTATCTGAAGTTACTGCACCATCTGAAAAAGTAATTTTATAAGTACCTACAGAATCAGGTGTAAAGATAATTACCTGGTCTGCAGAGTCTAAATTTTCAGTTGCACCAAACATCGCGTTGGAACCAATAGGTTTGGTAACTACCTGCCATGTTGGATTTGTTAGAGTAGCACCATCTAATTTGGCTTCCAAATACATCTGCGTATTTGCACCAACATTGGTTAAGCCATTATAAGGAAGATTAAACATATCTGTTGTATCTTCTTCAGCTTGTCGCGGGTCTACTCCATAAGTCACAACTTTGGCAGATTGTGAGTATAATAATACTGTGCTGAAGATAATCATAAACAGTATCAAAGTCTTTTTCATCACTTTTCTCCCATTAAATTAATATTGTGTTATAGTTGTTTTTAATTTAGTTATTGAACGAATTGAGTCTTCTAATTCATTTTCACTTAATGGTTTTAAACCATAAAAAGAAATCCCTAACTGGCTGATTTTTTTTCCAAGCTCAATACCCGGATCAGAAGTAATAAATAAAATAGACAGTTTGGGGTTAAGCTTTCTGATATTTTCAAGAAGATGGGCCGAATCAGGTTTTAAGAAATCATCATCTGCAATAAGAACCGAGGCATGGTTCATACAAACAAATGACACCACATCGAGCAAATCGTTGCTTTCGTTATAGATTACGAGTTGATGATTTTCTTTAACTTCTGATTTATCAATCAACCCGATAAGTTTATTATCATTGCTTACTGTAATAATTTTCATCAAGCCTGCCATATCAATGTGTATGCCATTTCTACAGTCCCGAATTTTTTCCATTCAAACCTATTTTTTGTTTGATTCCATTAAGAAATGTGGGTTTTTGGGTTATTATTAATTATTTAATATGCGAATTAACTTCTCCTTTATGAGAAAGAAATATCCCACTGTGACATATATGTCCCTTCAAATTGCTTGAAACAGCACAAAAATTTTTTGGCACAGTTTATCATTTCAACATTAAATTTTAATGCCTGTTTAAAAAATTAACTGTTTGAGCAAAGATGGAATAAATAAGTGGAGTTTATCTTTCAGACTGAAGTCTGACAACAATGAGGAATTTATATTTTAATGAAAACAATCAAAACTAAATTCATCTTTTTTACCCTTGTGCTTATAATCCTGAGCCTTGTTATACCTATTTATTTTTTAATTACTCAGTTCAGGGCAAACTTTAATCAGCGTTCTGTGATTATGCTTGAGACGACCCTTGATCTTTTAAATTATACACTTGAAAATACAATGATACAGGGTAATCAAAAGAGTTTGCAGGAGGTGGTTGACAGTCTTACCAACAGAAAAGGAATTGATTATATACGAATAATTAATCCGAAAGGAATTGTAAAATATGCTTCGGCAAAGAATGAGATAGGAAGCAGGATTGAGAATTTCAGTAACAGCGTTAGTTCCGATTCTTTCTTAACGGCAAAGATCAGCCTGCTTCGGAATAATATATATCGTGATTTTTCCCCCATTCTTAATAAACCTGCTTGCATGAATTGTCATGCTGGAAAAGTTATCGCATATCTTGATGTCGGCGCAAACCTTACCCCGGCAGAAACAAAATTCTATACCGGTACAAGACATATGATTTTTCTTGGTATAGCAATTCTAATCATCATTTCAACCGGATTTTATTTTATATTCCAATCTTTTATTAACAAGCCTCTTAAAAAACTGATAGATGCAATGCGGGATATTAAAAAGGGAAAATTATCCACCCATCTTGCTATAGAAAGAGATGATGAATTCGGTATTGTTAATAAAAATTTTAATCTTATGGTTGATCGTCTTCGTGAATCACAAGAAGAAATAAGTAAACTTCATTTTGAACAATTGCAGCATGCTGACAGACTAATAACACTTGGAGAATTAACATCTGAAACAGCACACGAAATAAATAATCATAGTGCTATTATTATGTCCCGCGCTGATTACTTATCATTTGAAGCTCTGCAAACCCCGGAGATTTCAAAATACTCGGATGATTTTAACGTTATATTAAACCAGATAGATAAGGTATCTGAAATTACAAAGAACGTTTTAAGGCATAGTAAAAAAGTTGAAAAAAACTTTGAAAGAATAAATCTTGCTGACGTAATTGAAAGTACTCTTAATACCCTTCAGCCTATCCTGAAAAAAAGGAAAATAGAGCTATCGAAAAATATTATCCCGGAAGCTTTGATATTTGGTGATTCACTACAGATAGAGCAGGCATTAACAAACCTTATTATTAATTCTCTTGATGCAATGGAACAGGAAGGCATATTGAAGATTTCCCTTGCTAAAGAGAATTCACGTTTCGTAATCACAGTTCAAGACACTGGCAGCGGTATTGATGACTCAATAGAAGACCAGGTGTTCTCACCTTTCTTTACAACAAAAAAAGGTGGGAAAGGTTCGGGATTAGGACTTTACATAGTTAAAAATATTTGTAAAAATCATAATGCCGAAATATTTCTTCAAAGAAATGATGATAAAGGTACAACATTTAAAATTATTTTTAATGGGAAAAAGGAAGTAAATGAAGAAAATATTAATAGTTGATGATGAACAGGAAATGCTGAACAGCCTGAATAAGCTCCTTTCACGGAACCAGGATTATGATATAAAGCTTCTTGATGACTATCATAAAGCATTAGAAACTGTATCCAGAGAAAGTTTTAGTTTAATAATAACCGATCTTCGAATGAAGGAATATTCAGGTTTAAATATTCTTAAAACTGCACTTAATACATATCCCGGTTCTAAAGTGATTATGATATCCGGTTACGGAACTATTGAGACAAGTGTGGATGCTATGAAAAACGGAGCATTCGATTTTCTTGAAAAACCTTTTACTTCTTTAAAATTATTTGATACTGTTGAGCGGGCTTTGCAAAATGGGAAAGATACATCCGCATCGGAAGAAAATTTAAAACCTGAAGAAATATCAGGATTGCTTTTTCAAAGTGATAAAATGAAAAAGATTATAAACTATATAATGAAAATATCTTCAGGTAATATGAATGTGTTAATTACCGGTGAAAGCGGAACCGGGAAAGAACTTATCGCAAGAGCAATACATAACCTCAGCAGAAGAAGCGGGAACCCTTTTGTCCCGGTAAATTGCGGTGCATTACCCGAACATCTTTTTGAAAGTGAACTCTTCGGGCACGAGAGAGGAGCTTTTACAGGAGCTGTTAAAACCAAACCGGGTTTGCTTGAATTTGCTAACCAGGGCACTTTCTTCTTTGATGAAATAGGTGATATGAGTCTTGCATTGCAGATTAAATTGTTAAGAATGCTCGAAGAAAGAAAAATAAGAAGAGTCGGGGGACAAAATGAAATAGAAATTGATGTGAGGATAATAGCGGCCACAAATAAGAACCTTGAGAAAGAAGTGGCTGAAAAAAGATTCAGGGAAGATCTTTATTACAGATTGAACACAATAAGAATTGATGTGCCTCCTTTGAGGGAAAGACCGGATGATATTCTCCCTCTTGCAGAGCATATTCTGAATGAACTTTGCGAAAGAGAAGACAGGCAGGTTCCTGTTTTTTCAAAAGAAGCTGAGGCGGCTCTAATTGGTTATGCCTGGAATGGAAATGTCCGGGAGTTGCAGAATATTATAGGAAGAGCTTTTTTTCTTTGTTCAAATAATAAAATAGAAAGATCTGACATTCCTATACCGGCATCAAATACAGAAATTAACAACGGTAATGTGCTGTTGAATTTCGGTTATAAAGAAGCCAAAGAAAAAATTATTGAAAAATTTGAACTGGAATATCTCACCCATCATTTAAAAGAGAATAAAGGAAATATTTCCAGAACAGCCGAGGAATGCGGACTTGACAGAAGATCTATTCACAGAATCATTAATAAGTATAATATTATTTACTTAGAGAAAGAATAATTTTATGAAGTAAATATTTCCTTCCTGAGAAAGTGTCCTTTCAGATTTTCTTTCCTTTCTAACCGATGGTTTTCATTTCAGATTTTATTCAATTTCAATCACCAGAATTTCCAAAGGATTTTATTAATTTTCGAAAGGGATATTATAAAAACAGGTTTAGAAAATTGAAAAATATTTTTAAGACTGATAAATCAATTAAAACAATTGCTGTGTTTGAGTTTTCGAAAGGAGTGCTCGTATTAATTGCGGGATTTGGTGTATTAAGCTTATTAAATGATAAAGTACAAAATAAATTTGAAAATTTCGTCAGTAGTTTCAATTATAGTCCGCAGGGAAAAATTACAGGCATTATTTATAGTGCAATAACTCATCCCCAGGACACAATGTTATTAATTATTGCTTCATTTGCGGTTCTTTATTCATCATTAAGATTTGTTGAAGGTTATGGATTATGGCACCAGGCAAACTGGGCAAAATGGATCGGTCTTATTTCCTCCCTAATTTATCTCCCCTATGAAATTTATGATCTTCTGAAGCATCCGGGAATATTACCTGTATTTTTTATAATTATAAACCTTATTGTTATTTATGTTCTTTTTACCACTATCCGGATAAGACATAGCCATATAAAATTAAAATAAGATATAAATGGTAAAACATTCTACGCTGCGAGTCTTTATTTAAATACTTATCTAAGAAAATAATCTCTTACGTATTTCCAGATATTCTTCACCGATTTTATTATCAATTTTATTTATTTCATTTCTTAAAGCTTCAAAACTGGTAATACCTGGAATTTTAAGTTCTTCAACTTTGATCTTCATTTCATCAAGATAGAAAAGCAAATCTTCAAATTGTTCGGATATACTTTCCCCTACTGAATTATTCAGCTTGTTCTGAAGCCCGACAAACTTTGTTTGCCATTCTCTGATTTTTTTTTCACCTTTTGTTATTTCTTCATCCTGAAAGGTTAACATTATAATCTCCTTCATTTGCATAAATTCCCCGGGGATACATTTCCTTCTTAGAAACGCTTCACCCGAAAGCAGACATATAATTTCACTCTTTGAATAAAACTATAATATTCTCTTTGTTTAATAAAGAAATAATAGAATAAATGTTTGTGATCAATGAAACAGCGGCCATTGAGATCAGCCGGTTAGTGAGGTTAGTAACCTATTTATATCAAATTGAAAAGGTAAAGATAATTTGATACCTGGTGTTTGTCTATAAGTACTAATCTTTCATCATCGATATTTTTAGTAAGGCTCTCATCAAACTCACCTGTAGAAAATATGAAAATTCTATCAGTCCCTTTTACAAGTGGATCAACAAAATCCTTAACTATTTTTTTAGGTACAAATTTCATATTAAGGCATTGAACTGCTGCTTTCAATTCATAAGAATTTTTTGTTGCCATACCAAAAAGTCTTGCTTCATCCGGGTTGAAAGAGGTTTTAAGACTAATATTCTTATATCCTATTCTGCCAAATAAAGCTTTTATTTTATGCGCAAAATCATCAGTGGTTAAATTAACGACGTACTGAAGATGCATATCCTTCATTGTTTTATTACTCTTCTCATCTTTCGGCTCTATCAATTCAAGTAATTCAAGCCAATCCTCATTGCTGATTAAAGAGTAGACTAAATCAGAATTTAACAAATCAAACAATTTTTTATTATTCAATCCTTTTTCAATTAATTTTAGCCTGATCTTTTCTTCAATACTGTTTCTGATAAAGTAATTATAAACATTCATTCTTTCATTTGAAGTTTCATCTAAACTTGAATTTATTCTGTCCTCAGCCTGCCAGGTTGTAACAGGACTCCACCATTGATCGAAATGAATCAGGTAAGGTACGTTGGTAAGATTCAACTTTGCACTTGTTGCTTTCATTCCTGCAAGGAAAACGGTAACAGATTTATCTTTTTCGAAACGTTTAATGGCATCTTCCATTTCCTTTAACGAAATACCCGTCTGATACAGAACATATTTAATTCCATTCTTAGCGAAAAGCTTTTGAAGCTTTTGGGTTCCCTGCCTGTCATATTGTGAAAACACAAGTACTTTTTTTCCACTCTTCTTAATAGTCTTTACATGATGAAGAAGTAATTCTGATTTTGGGCTTGATTCTGTTTTTCCGTAAAAGTTGCCTATTTGTGTTAACTGGTGAACCAGTGTAAATACATTTGACTGAACAAGGAAGGGATTCCCTGCCTGGACAAGATCGTAAATTTTTTCCCTGCCCGAATTAAGTGCCTTACTATATTCCGTTTTTTGACCGGGCTCCATTTCTAACCAATAGTCCTGTTTCATTTTAAAAGGTAAAGATTTGAGCAGGTCTTCTTTAGTCCTTCCAAAGCTAACCAACTGTTCTTCTGATCCGGTAATAGTTGAAATTTTATCTTTTAATTCATCTGCAGGTAAACCGCTTAACATCCAGAGATATTTTGGCAATACATCTAATTTTATTTCAGGAAAATCTTCTACTTCATCTATTATTAAACATCCTCTCCGGTTTAAATCATCCATTGATATTAACTTTTTTTCAAGAGCCTCACTGAAAATTTCGTAATTCGTAATTTTAATAGCAGAAGGTTTTTTCCATTCCACCTCAGAACCATTCGCAATTATCTGTAACGATATTCCCGGAGTATATTCCTTTAAATGATCATACCAGCCTGCCATAGAATCATTACTTAATTCAGGATTCCTTTTCTCCCACCCGGCCTCTTCTTTACTACAGACAATTATTACATTAGAAATATCTTTTTTCCTGAATAATATCTTTAAAGCACCTGCTGCTTCAAGGGTTTTACCCGTACCAAGCTCATCATTTAAGAGAACAATTTTATTTTCTGAGAGAAAATCGGCTGCAGGCATCTGGTAATCGTAAAGGAAGGGATATATCTTTTCTTTTTCTTCTTTTCCAAAGCTAATTATGGGTTGGAGAATTACTTCAAGATCACCTAACAGCGCATCCTGCGGTTCACCAATTATTTCATCCTGCTTGCTCCTGAATAGGAAATGATCCTGTTCAGGGAAAGCTTTATTATCAATTTTGATTAACTGTTTAAGCTTTGCTGAAGGAATTTTAACATTTTTTACGGACATTATCTTCAGCTTATTCTTAACAACGGAAGGTAATATAATTTCACTGACGGCAGAAATATTGGAAGATGATAATTGCGTAAACACAACATTCTTAATAAGCTTTTTCTGATCCTTAATAGAATGAAGAAGCTTTTCAAGCTGAACAACTGCAACTTTTTTAACGGAGGCAGACTTTGTAAGCGGCTGGAATTTGATCTCTTTACCTTCTGAATATTTTATCGGATCAACAAAGTTTTCTGAATTTAAAAGCTCAACATTAATTACTTCAGTTTTTAAGTTTGACAGGAGATCATAAACTTCAACTTTCTTATTTATTCCGGTATCCATTGAAAAAATTTCTTCAAGGGGCAGCAAGAGAGGAAGATTAAATACTCCCGGTGCAGCAAGATTAAATTTGCGGGTAAATACTTCGGAAGTCATTTCCGATACAGATTTACTCTTTCCATCTTTTAAACGAAAGACTGAGCCACTACCTGAATCAGAAACAGATAAAGAGAAAGTAATTTCTGATAAAGTAAGAATTTCTTTTATTGCATTTAAATTTGTTTTAGGAAAGCTGAAGAATACTTTATTTGTTTTTTGTTTATGAATATAGAGCTGTTTGAAAGCTTTTGAAATTTTAATTTTAGGAAGATCGAAAGAAAATCCTCTTGTGGTAGGAACAGGTGACTCGAGAACAATATACTTAGTATCAAGAATAGCGGAAGAAACCCGTTCGAGATAATATTCCTGAGAAGATGGTTCTCTCAGCCACTTATTCCAGTCATAATGTTCGGGAGAATCGACAATACTTATCGATTCTGCAAGCTTCTTCCTTATAGATTTGTACATCAGTCACTTGTCTTCTGTAAATGAACCTGTTCGCAGGCTTGTTTAAGCCTTTCAAAAGGCTCAAGCAGATTCCTGTTTTCTGCAATCTCATTTAATAAGTCTTTAATCTGACCTAATTCAGCATCATACTTTTTAGATGTCTCAACGAACATTTTTACATTCCCGCCAGAGGCTTTAAGTTCCTGAGCACCTTTACTTCCTTTTGCTCCGGGTTCTTCATCGCTGAAAACCCGTACAACCCTTACGCCTTGTTTATTATTGGCGCCAAGGAAAAGATTGTCTTTAACCAGAATAATATCTATCTCTTCGTTCAAAGCATTAATGAGCGGAACTGAGATCAGTTCAACAAGAATATGCTCGAGGAGTACATCTCCGTATAAAGTTTTCTGAAAGTTGGTAGTTTTTATAGGAGCTGTTACCCTGAATTCAAGCGGTTTGGTATCTGCATCGGTGACAAGAATTGCTCCCATTAGTCCGCCATTATCATCCGGTGTATAGGTTTCGAGGAAACCAATTTTGCCTATTGCCATTAGTGCTGCCTCATTTTGTTGTTAATTATTTACCTGATTTTCAATTTTATGAATTATATTTATTATCTTATCAAGAAATTGTGTCCGACATATCTGGCGTCAGAAAATACAAATGTCCATCTTTTAATAGAAAAGATAATACTGTAGGGACTTCTATAACAAGTAATATGCCGAATAGATTTCAAACTGTTGAAAAAATATAAATAAAAATATTTAAAACTATTTATATTTCTTTTAAATATTTCAGATGGATATAAATTAGTATGTTATTTTTAATAATACTTGAATATCTTAAAGTTTAAAATAGAATAAATCAACCTGCCAATGAAAAGATTTTACTTTTTGATATTCTTTCTGATGTTTATTTGTTTTAGATCTTTTGCCCAATATTCCTTGCCTACTGAAAACTCTATTCTATTTTCCGGGTCGGGAAATTGTGCAGACTGCCATACAGGTAACGGGGATGTACTTTCATTAAACGGAGTTGATATTTCTCCCCCTACCTACTGGCGATCCACAATGATGGCAAATTCAAGTAAAGATCCTTTATGGCGGGCAATGGTTTCTGAAGAAGACCAGCAATTTCCTTTTCTTCAGGACAGTATTGAAACCTTATGTACAAAATGCCATGCCCCGATGGGTTATACAGAGGCTTTGTACGAAGGACGGACGACTTATACAATTGCGGATTTAAGGGAAGATCCGCTGGCTAATGATGGAGTAAGTTGTACAGTCTGTCATCAGATATCCCCTATCAATTTTGGCCAACAGTCTTCGTATTCCGGAGGTTATATAATAAATCACGACAGCCTGATCTACGGACCATATCAATATCCTGATTCATTCTTTATGTATCAGTTCATAGGTTATAATCCAACTTATGAACCGAAGTCAACATCTTCCGCACTTTGTGCAACTTGCCATACCCAATTCTCCCCAACTCTTGATAGCCTGGGAAATACCGTGGGAGATTTCCCGGAACAGACTCCTTTTATTGAATGGAAAAACAGTATCTATCCTGTTCAGCAAATAACATGTCAGAGTTGTCATTCACCTAAAATATTCGACCCTATAGACATAGCAACTGTTCCTGAATTTGATACTACACACCGCACTCCATACTGGAAGGAGACTTTTGTCGGCGGGAATACATTCATTTTAAAAATGCTTCGGGATTATCCTGATACTTTACATGTTACAGCAACTACAAATCATTTCGATTCCACCCTTTTATTTGCAGAAAAAAACTTAAAAGATTTATCATTGAATCTATATCTTGATGCTTCGCAGGAAAATGATTCACTAAGTATTAATGTAAAAATTCAAAATCTTACCGGACATAAACTTCCGACAGGAATTCCTCTACGGAGAATGTGGATACACTTAAAAATTGAAGATCAGGATAGTAATAGAATTTTTGAATCGGGAGCGTGGGATGACCAGGGGAAAATATCTGGAATGGATTCCTCTTTTGAACATCATCATAACATCATTAATAATGAAGATGAAGTTCAGATTTATGAGGCTGTACCAATTGATATAAATGGAAATGTTACGTTTACTTTATTGAAGGCTTCTACATTTATAAAAGATAACAGGATTCCGCCTATCGGATTTGTTACTTCCCACAGCAGCTATGATACAACGGCTATTTATGGTGACGCCCTGAATGATCCCAACTTTAACCGTGAGGATAGTTATGAGGGAACGGGGACAGACATTACTACTTACAGGATTCCAATTCAGGGAATGAAATCTGTGCATGTATTTGCTGAAATTTGTTACCAGACTTTAAAGCCCGAAGCGGCAGAATTTTTATCGGGTTTAAATTCTTTGGATATAGACAGATTTAACTGGATGTATAGTGCAGCAAACAAATCACCAATAATTATGAAACGCGAAGAACTGAATTTTGAAATTACCGATGTGGTAAAGCAGGAAATATCATCTTTAAATTTCAAGCTTGAGCAGAATTATCCCAATCCTTTTAATCCAACTACAAAAATTCAATTTACAATTTCACATCCGGATCATACTTCTCTTATAGTTTACGATATACTGGGCAATCAAATAGCAGCTCTTATAAACAGGGAATTAAGTTCCGGAAATTATGAGGTTGAATTTAATGGGTCGAAACTTTCCAGTGGTATCTATATATATAGATTAATTTCGGGTAATAAATCTCAAATACGTAAAATGCTATTAATTAAGTAAATCTTTCTTCCGGAGAGTGGTCACACTTTCTCATATTTATTCATTCCAGATTAAAAACCTTTTATATTGAGGATTTTCTAAAACTACATCAATGTTTCGTTATGGCACATATCTTGAGAATACACGTAATTAAATAATATTTAAATCTTGATAAACGATTATCCAGATTAATTTTTTACTTCTATAATCTTTTAATTATTGTAATCGGATAATTTATTATCTCAATTTTTTGTATAGACATTTTTCTATTCACTCTTTTTTATTCAATAAAAAATTGAATATTTTAGTAATAGAAAAATAATCTGTAATAATTAAGGGGATTTTTAAACTAGTTGAGTTTCAGATTAATAACATATGGGTGTTAAATGAACAGATTGAAAACTTCATTAGGGCTGATTTTATTCATTTCCTTTTTTGCTTATTCCCAATCTTTTATTAAAAATAATATTCATCCTTATTCACGTTCATTGCTTGGTACCGTAACGGGCGGTATAACAATGGGCAAAACAGATTACAAGGATGTTAAGCTTGGAATGAGCGGATTATTATCTGCCACCTATTTCTTCCCTGCCTCTGATGAGAATATATTAGGGGTAAGATTCAAAGGCGGACTGTATAATGTAAAAGGAAAAGACAGCCAGAAATTACCGGAAGTATTTAGCACGGATGCCGTAAACTTTAATGCGTCACTACTATACTCTTATGCATTTTCACAGGATTTTTTACCTTATGCAGGTGTAGGGCTTTCTTATTATTTCTTTAATCCTAAAAATGAAAATGGTGAGTTACTTAAAAATAATCGTGATGGTGTTTATAGTAAAAGTACTCCCGGATTTGATGCGGAGATCGGCATTAGTGTTCCTGTCAGTCAGCAAATTAGTATTGACGTAAATTCTGCACTGCACTTTTTGTTTACCGACTACTTTGATGATGTTGCAGTAGGTACGAGTAAAGATTTCTTCGCTTCAGTATCGCTAGGGGTTTCTTATGCTTTTATAAGTCACCGTGATTCTGATGGAGATGGAATAATAGATGCGGATGATCATTGCCCGGATCAGCCTGAGGATTATGATGGATTCGAAGATAGCGACGGCTGTCCTGATTATGATAATGATGGAGATGGAATTCCCGATATAAAAGACCAGTGTCCAAATGAAGCCGAAGATTTTGATGGTTTCCAGGATACAGATGGTTGTCCCGATCTGGATAATGATGGTGATGGAATATTAGATAAAGATGATAAATGTCCTAACGAAGCTGAAGATTTTGATGGCTTTCAGGATGAAGACGGCTGTCCTGATCTTGATAATGATGGTGATGGAATATTAGATAAAGATGATAAATGTCCTAATCAACCGGAAACCTTTAATGGTTACCAGGATGATGACGGCTGCCCGGATGTTGCTCCTAAAACAAGTACTGACGAGCAGACCGAAAAAGGTGCTGCCAAAACAGAAGGTACCTTTATTCTCCCAGCAGATGATTTATTCATATCAAATCGTGCAGAGATTAAACCAGAAGCTTATAAAGAATTGGATAAAATTGTAGCACAATTAAAGAAAGACCCGAGTAACTTCTGGAGAATCGAAGGACATATGGATAGTCAGGGTCCGGAACAGTGGATACGAACAATGTCATCTAAAAGGGCTGAAGCTGTTTATTATTATTTTATTTCTCATGGACTGGATGCATCTAAATTTACTATATATGGTTTAGGTGATAAATTTCCAATAGGAAATAATAAAACAGAAGAAGGTAGAGCACAGAATAGAAGAATTGTAATTGCTAAAGAGCGGCAGTGACTTTTGTCACGCTGCTCTTCTCATATGAAGTAAAAATTTTCGCACCTTTAAAAAATATATTCAGGTAATTTTTACCTTGCATGAGAACTACTTATCAAATTATTTAAATTTGTTAATATTTCCAACGGGTATGATTATTGTGACTTTAAGAAGGAGTGTGTTGTATTTTCAATATCTATTGGAGAAAACAAAATGGCAACAAATATTCCCTTAAGAGAGTAGAAGAGGATTTTGAAATACTGAAAAAAACGAGCCGGTTAGTATAAATGTTACAACTGTAAAATTGGAGAATAAAAACACACGAAAGGGATTAATTAAATTCTGTTTAAGTATTTCTTATTTTGTTGCTTTAGTATATTTTCTTGTTAAACTTTTAGTTTGAATTCTTTGTTACGATTCCGAAATTATCCAAACTAAAAAAAGCTCTGGTAAATCAGAGCTTTTTT
>CAVQEH010000012.1:0-121320 GCA_963711455.1 uncultured Ignavibacteria bacterium | reverse complement strand
AAACTTTTGTTGATAAGTTCCGTCAAATCCGGATAAGTACTCTCAAATTTCCTGTATGTATTTTTTAATGCAGATTCATTAATACCCAACCCTTTGGCAAACAAATCAAAATCTTTTTTCCTGAAATTATTTTTCTTGCCGTTTAAGGTTAACGCAAGATCTTCTTTATCCTTCGGAATAAGAAGACTGGTAGACAATAGATCATACGCCGGGGATAAAACCATTTCATCATCTTCATTCCTGATAAGAGAAAAATTCTTTAAGTGCATATCTGAGTTGCCTGTAATGAATGAGAATAAAGTCAGTTCGAACAATCTGATGGCATCAATTCCCGGATAGCTCGAAAATTTTAATACTATTTTACCAATTTTTTCCATTGAACCGCGGTATTTGTTTTCTGTTAAAGTTTCCGTAAGCTGTGCCATATCTTCAACGTGAATCTTTGTATTTTTCTCTCTGTCGAACCGCTTGCTTATGTATGCAAGTTCATCCGATTTTAATTTTATAAGGCTGTGTTCGGCAGTTGGGATTTTAAGCTGCTCAGACATTTTCATAGTCAGATCTTCCAATTCCGGCATTTCGGGATAGTCTTCGAAGGGTGACTTTAAAATAAATCTTCCCCATAAGCCGACAATCGTCAGCCTGTTTTCTATCCCTTTTTCCTTTTTAAAATCTAACGAAAGTTTCGGCTGCACACCCGGAACAGAAACACTCCTGCCGAGAGACTCAACAGCAAGCTCTTTAATCCTGTTTATATCAAGATCGACAAGCGGGGGAAGCTGCGAACCAAAAATCTTTTTACTGCAGGACGAATGAAAATCCGTTTCATCATCTCCAAGCATTTTGTAACAATACAGGCACTTATTCATTTTCTTTTTCCTCCACAACGCTTACTGCACCTATTGTATCCTTGCAGAAAGCGAGCAGCAGACCCATCCTGTCGCGCGGATCTATTTTCCAGTTTTTCTCAGCAATATCCAGAAGCCATCCTTCGGGTATTAATCCGTCAAAGAACGGCAGCATAATTTTATCTGTATATGGCTCTTCTCTTAACGGCATAGTTAAGCTTACAGGTTTTGCATCTTCTGATTTTAAATATTCTATATCATAAATAAATGAAATACCATTTGAATCTTCGAAGATTGTTCCTGCAAATTCATCTTTGTAAAATACTTTTCCTTTTCTCATAATTATTCCGCAAATGATTTTTTAACAGGACCAGCCTGGTGTCCGAAAAGCTGAAGCACCTGGTTTACTTTATTAAGCTGGATTGTTTCCTTTCCCTGCTCAAGCTCTCTGATAAAGCGGATTCCTACTCCGGCTTTTTCGGCAAGCTCAACTTGGGTGAGCTTTAATTTTTTTCTCTTTTCTTTTACAAATGAGGCAATCGGGTTAGTATTTTTGTCCATAATTACACCTGTTCGGGTATGATATATTATTTTTTCAGGAAAAATATACCTTTACGGGTATAAAGTCAATAGTAGTAAGCAAAATAATCCTGTACGGGTATAAAACTTATAATTATTATGGCTATTATAACCGTACGGGTATAAATGTAGAAATTTAACTGTTGAAGAGGCTTCTTTCAGTAAGTTTTTATAATTTTAAACAGGAAATTATTTGTCCAAAGGCTTGCCAATGAAAACATACAAGGTTTCTCTCCACCGCGATTATTTTGTAAACATCGATGCAAAGAATGAAGAAGAAGCAAAATTTCTTGCTGAGTTTTTTATTGCAGGAGAAAAAGATGCCTCAACAGAAAAAGAAAAAGAACAGTATGGTTTTAGAATAAATGAAATTGAGATGGCAACTAATAATGCGTTTGAGGTTGAGAGGATTAGAGATAATTACTAATTTCTAGTATTATTTGATAGATTTTTAATAAGTTGTTTGAAATATAAATTTATCATCAAAGAATTTCACCACGCTTTAAGATAAGATAAATATTATAATGATAAAGACAGATTTATACTTAGGCGATTGTACTAAAGAATTGGAAAAAATTGATTCGAATTCTATAGATCTTATTGTAACTTCACCACCTTACGCGGATCAAAGAAAGTCAACCTATGGTGGGGTACATCCCAATAAATATGTAGAATGGTTCTCACCTATTTCTGAACAGTTGTTAAGAATATCAAAGCCGACAGGAACTTTTATACTAAATATAAAAGAACGAGTATATAATGGAGAAAGACATACATACGTAATTGAATTGATTATGAAAATGAGAGAACAAGGTTGGATTTGGACTGAAGAGTTTATGTGGCATAAGAAAAATAGTTACCCTGGTAAATGGCCTAATAGGTTTAGAGATTCGTGGGAAAGATTATTACAGTTTAATAAATCTAAAAACTTTCATATGTATCAAGAAGCTGTAATGGTTCCTATGGGAGATTGGGCAAAAACAAGATTGAAAAAATTAAGCTCAACAGATTTACAACGTGATAATTCAAAGGTTGGAAGTGGATTTGGGAAAAATGTTTCAAACTGGCTGAATAGGGATAAAGTATATCCAACTAATGTTCTACACATGGCAACCGAATGTAACAATAAAAATCACAGTGCGACTTTTCCAAAAGACTTACCGAAATGGTTTATTAAACTTTTCACAAAAGAAGGTGATGTTGTTCTAGATCCTTTTATGGGCTCAGGGACAACTTTACTTGCTGCACACGAATTGCATCGCAATGGTGTTGGCATAGATATTCTGCCAGAGTATTATAATATGGTCAAATCTCAAATACCGGTAAATCAATTAACACTTTTTGAACCGAAAGTGAAATATGAAAAAGCTAAACCTAGAAAAAGTAAAAAAGTACGTAGAAAATAACATTGGTGTATTTCACGAAAGAAGGTTGAATAATTTAAATGAACTAAAGCTTCATAAAGTACTAAAGCGTAAAAATCCTTATCTCTTCAAAGCAAAAAATGTTTTAACTTCTGAACAACTTGTGAGGGGAATATTAGATGCACATATTTCATCGAATGAGGAAGCTATATTTGGTGATTGGTTAGAAGGTCTTGCCATTTTCATTAACTCCGAAGTTTATTCAGGGAAAAAATCTGGAATCACAGGAATAGATTTGGAATTTGATAAAGATGCGATTAGATATATCGTTGCAATAAAATCAGGACCTAATTGGGGAAATAGTAGTCAAATTAAAAAGATGATTTCTGATTTTAATTCGGCCATAAGAACTCTAAGAACAAGTAATTCTAAAATGCATATAATTGCAGTAAACGGTTGTTGTTACGGTAGAGACAATAAACCTGATAAAAAAGGAATTTACTTTAAATATTGTGGTCAAGTATTTTGGGAATTTCTTTCTAGTGATGCCAACCTTTATACAAAACTGATTGAACCATTAGGTCATAGCGCCAAACAAAAAAATGAAAATTATCTTGAAGCGTATTCAAGAATTGTAAATAAATTCACCCTGGATTTTTCCAAACAATTTTGTAATACAGATGGTGACATAGACTGGGAAAAATTGGTGAAGTTTAATTCATCAAAATAAGAATTTCTAATTTAATTGAGCAATTGTTTCAATTTCTTAAAAATCCAGAATCAAGTACCCAACATCCCGAACTCACATCCTGAAAAATTCTTATATTTGCAACTCGAATTCACTTAAGACAAAGGAAATTGATGTCTCAGACCGAAATTCCCAAAGCATATAATCCCGCTTCGGTAGAGGATAAATGGTATAAGTACTGGCTCGATAATAAGTTCTTTCATTCTGAAATTGACAAGCAGAAAGAACCTTACACAATTGTAATTCCTCCTCCCAATGTTACAGGTATGTTAACAATGGGACACATTCTTAACAACACACTCCAGGATGTTTTTATACGCACAAGAAGAATGCAGGGTTATAATGCCTGCTGGGTTCCGGGGACTGACCACGCATCAATTGCAACTGAAGGAAAAGTAACTAATTATCTTAAAGAAAAAGGGCTGGATAAAAGAGAAACCGGCAGGGAAGAATTTATAAAATACTGCTGGGAATGGACGGAGAAATACGGCGGAATAATTATTCAGCAGTTGAAAAAGCTTGGTGTAAGCTGTGATTGGGAACGTGAACGCTTTACAATGGATAAAGAATATTATGAAGAAGTAATAAAAGCTTTTGTCCAGCTTTATAATGAAGGGAAAATTTACCGCGGCTACAGGATGGTTAACTGGGATCCTGCATCACGTTCCGCTATTTCTGATGAAGAAGTTATTTATCGGAATGTGAGCAGCAAGCTCTGGTATTTCAAATATCCTGTTAAGGGCAGTGATAGGTTTGTAACTGTTGCAACCACACGACCCGAAACAATGCTCGGTGATACCGGTGTTGCAGTTAATCCGAACGATGAAAGATATAAAGATTTAATCGGGAAAAAAGTTATACTGCCTATTGCAAACAGGGAAATTCCTGTTTTTGCAGATGATTATGTTGATATGGAATTCGGAACCGGCGCAGTTAAGGTTACTCCTGCTCACGACATAAATGATTATGAGATGGGCAAGCGGCATAATCTCGATTCAATTAATATTTTTAATGATGACGGAAGCACCAACAGTAATGTACCCGAAGATTTAAGGAATCTCGACAGGTACGCAGCCCGCGACAAAGTAGTTGCTAAAATGGAAGCGTTGAAGCTTCTTGAAAAAATTGAAGACTACCAGACAAAGATTGGTTATTCTGACAGGGGCGGTGTTCCGATTGAACCTTATCTTTCAGAGCAGTGGTTTATGAAAATGAAAAGACTTGCAGAGCCTGCTCTTAAGGTTGTGGAAGAAGGTAAAGTAAAATTTTATCCTGATCACTGGGTAAAAACTTTTAATCACTGGATGGAAAATATAAGCGACTGGTGCATTTCCCGCCAGTTGTGGTGGGGACACAGAATTCCTGTCTGGTATTGTATCGGCGATGACCACTGTACACTTGAATGTAAAAATCCGATTGTATCTGTTGACAAGCCTGAAAAATGTCCACACTGCGGATCAACTAATTTAAGGCAGGATGAAGATGTTCTTGACACCTGGGCTTCAAGCTGGCTGTGGGCTCACGCTGTTTTTAAAACCAGGGAAGAACAGGATTACTATTATCCGACCAATACTTTAATCACCGCCCCGGATATAATTTTCTTCTGGGTAGCAAGAATGATTATGGCAGGACTTTATTTTAAAAATGATATACCTTTCAGCGATGTTTATTTCACATCAGTTATCAGGGATGTACAGGGAAGAAAAATGAGCAAGTCGCTCGGCAATTCTCCCGATCCTCTCAATGTTATAAAAGATTACGGCGCAGATGCTTTACGTTTCACTATAATTTACCTGGCTCCGATGGGACAGGATGTTTTGTTCAGCACTGAGAAATGTGAGCTTGGAAGAAACTTTGCTAATAAAATATGGAATGCCGGAAGATTTCTTTTAATGAACAGAGAAGATATTCCGGTTAATAAAAATTTAACTAATAAGCACATTGATTTTGCCGATAAGTGGATCGTCTCCCGGTTCCATAAAACATTGCTTCAATTAAAAGAAGCAATGGACAAATTTGAAATTAATAATGCCTCAAAGATAATTTATGCTTTTGTGTGGAATGATTTCTGCGACTGGTACATAGAGCTTTCTAAAAACAGGTTATATTCTAATAATGATGAAATTAAATCTGCTGTGCTTACAAGAGCATTAACTTTGTTTGAAAACCTGCTCAAGATTGTTCATCCTTATATGCCTTTTATTACGGAGGAACTCTGGCAATTAATCGAGAAAAGAAATGACAGCGATAGCATTGTTATTTCAAAGTATCCTGTTATTGATGAAGAATTAATTGATGACAATGCAGAAACCGAAATGGAATTTGTTCAGGATATTATTACTTCAATACGAAATATTCGTGGTGAAATGAACATAGCTCCTTCAAGGCAGGTTAAGGCATTTATTAAGTCAACTTCTGTTGCAGACTATCAAATAGATTATATTAAAAAGCTTGCAAGAGTTGAAGAAATCATAATAGATGAAAATATTCAGAAACCTAAAGCGAGTGCTTCTTCTGTTTTAAAGAATTGTGAAATCTATATCCCCCTTGAAGGATTAATTGATCTTGATGTCGAACGTACAAGACTGCAAAAAGAAATTAGCAGAATCGAAGGATCATTAGCCGGGATAGAAAAGAAACTTGCAAATGAAAAATTTGTTAATAATGCAGCACTGGAAGTTGTTGAAAAAGAAAGAAATAAAAAATCAGACTGGGAAAAGAATCTTAAAAAATTAAAAGATATTTTAGACAATCTTTCTTAGGAAAAAACAGCGGGGAGAAAATGTACCACACCATAAATGAATTTTTACAGGACTGGAAATTTGAGAGTGAAGCAACTCTGAAAGTTTTCAAAAATTTAACCAATGAATCTCTCTGGTTGAAGCTTAATGATAGAGTCCGCGCCACGGGAAGGCTTGCATGGCATATAACCCTGATGGTGAACGAAATGATGGCAAAAACAAAATTGTCTCTGGATGAAATTGCTGAAGATGCTCCTGTCCCATTGGAAGCGGGCGAAATCAGCAGGAAATATGAAAATATTTCCTTAAAATTATCGGATGCAATAAAATCTCAATGGACTGACGAATCTTTAGAAGAGAAAGTTTTTATGTTCGGAGAAACCTGGACAAAAGGACAGGTTTTAAGTTCTCTTATTAAACACCAGATTCATCACAGGGGACAGCTGACAATTCTTATGAGAGAAGCAGGTTTAAAAGTTCCCGGAACCTATGGGCCTTCTTATGAAGAGTGGGCTAAAATGGGAATGCAGCCGATGGAATAAAAAAATCATTTTACTCTTATATACTGAATGCTGAAAAGTTTTTTTCTGTCGGTCCATACATTTCTTACTTCAAAAGAATCTGATATAAGATCTTCGAATTCATCTAAAGTATATTTATAAGAGTACTCTGTAGTTATATCATCATTTTCTTTTAATTCAATTACAGTCCCGTTTAATCTTACTTTTTGATCCTCATTGCTGATTAAATGCATCTCAATTCTTCCGGCATCCTCATTATAAAAAGCAAGATGATGGAATTTTTTTGTTTCGAATCCTGCTCCGGTTTTATGGTTAATATGATTAAGAATATTAAGATTAAATTGAGCTGTAACACCCATCCTATCATTATAAGCCGCTTCAAGAGTTGCTTTATCTTTTTTCAGATCAACTCCTATTATCATACCTCCGTTTTTTCCAATCATCCCGGCGATTCTTGCAAGAAAGTTTTTAGCCTCTTCCGGTTTAAAATTACCGATAGTCGATCCGGGATAAAAAGCTGCAAGGTGGTCGTACGGTTTTTTTAAAGAAGGTAATTGAAAATCTTTAGTGTAATCTGCAACAAGAGGAATTATATCAAGATCCGGATAATCTTTGGAAAGTCTGTTTACAGAATTAATAAGATGCTCTTCGGATATATCAATAGGAATATATGCAGCAAGCCCGGGAATATGATCAAGTAATAACCTGATTTTTTTGCTGCTTCCGCTTCCGAGTTCAATCAGAACAGTTCCTTCACCTAAAAGGCTTCCTATTTCTTCAATATTATTTTCCATTATTTGCATTTCGGTTCGGGTAGGATAATATTCTGGCAGCCGTGTTATTTCATCAAAAAGCTTTGATCCATTCTCATCGTAAAATAATTTACTTGGAAGTTCTCTTTTGGGTTTTGTTAAACCATAAAGGACTTCATATAAAACATTGTTTTCTTTTATCGTTTTATAAAACATCCCTCACTCATTATTTTTGGCTAAACGTAAACCCATAAATTGCCAGCGGCTGTGCGGATAAAAAAAGTTTCTATAGGTTTTTCTGATATGAGTAATTGAAGTTGCGCAGGACCCGCCGCGAAGAACCATCTGGTTGGACATAAATTTTCCGTTATACTCTCCTAAAGCTCCGGGTAATGTTTTATAACCGGGATAAGGTGTATAAGGACTCATTGTCCATTCCCAGACATCACCGTACATTTGAACAAATGCTTCCTCCTCAAAATTTTCCGCCACAGCTACGGGGTGAAAATTTTCATTATCTACAAAATTCCCTTTTACCGGTAACTTTCCTGCAGCAACCTCCCATTCCGCTTCTGTTGGAAGCCTGTTGCCTGACCATCTCGCATATGCATCAGCTTCATAATAACTGATATGACAAACAGGTTCATTTAAATCGACTCTGTGAAACCCTGTTAATTTGAAATTCCACCATTCACCATCATCTTTTTCCCAGTACATCGGAGCCTGCCAGTTTTCTTTCTCTGCATAAGCAAAGCCGTCAGATAACCATAACTCCGGTTTTCTGTAACCGCCGTCTTCAATAAAATCAATGTACTCCCGGTTTGTAACAAGCCGGTTAGCAATGGTGAAAGAGTTAAGATATTCTTTATGTTTCGGGAATTCATTATCAAAGCCAAAATCATTTCCGGGATGACCTATTTCATAAATATCTTCAGTAAATAACCTGAATGATAATTCGGGTACATAATCTACTATAGGCGGATACCGGTCTATATAAACCGGATGTAAAGGATTAAGGGAAAAGACATGTTTAATGTCTGTCAGCATTAATTCCTGGTGCTGCTGCTCATGATTTATCCCGATTTCTATAACAGGTCCGAATTCTTTTAGTTCTGTTTCATTACAATTTTCCAGAAATTCGATGATCTTTTTATCGACATAATTTCTATAATTATAAACTTCCTCAACTGTTGGTCTTGAGAGCAATCCCCGTAAAGATCTTGTAAATCTTTCACCTATCTGTACATAGTAAGAATTGAATAAAAAACTGTACTGAGGATGAAGGGATTTATAATTTCTAATTGCGTTTTTCAACACAAATGCTTCAAAGAACCAGCTTGTATGTGCAAGATGCCACCTGGTAGGGCTAACATCCGGCATAGATTGAATTACATAATCTTCTGTTTTTAGCGGTTCACATAAAGTTGTAAAGAAATTTCTAACAGTTTTGAATCTTTCAATCAAGAGAGGTCTGTCCTCAAAAATTCTTTTATTTTCAGAAACATCAAGTATTCCGGAATTACTGCTCATAGTATTTCCTTTATTTTTTGTACAATTTCAAGGATGCATAATAATAACTTTAATTACTTTGAAGTTAACTCTATTATTATAAGAAGAAAGTGAGAAGGATAACATTAATACTCTGATTAGGGTTGATTTTCATTCATTATAAAAAATTTTTTTCTGATGTGATTTTGCTGATTTCAATTGTAGCAAAAGTATTATGATATTAATTCCGGTAAATTTGGAGAACAAGAGGTTAAGAAAATGAAAAATTATTTAATTATGATAATATTGGTACTAATTTCATTCGAATACACCGAAGCACAAACATATTCACCTCATGGCAAAAAGTTTGGTTTTGGTATTATGGTAGGCGATCCCTTAGGAGTCACATTAAAATTCTGGACTCATAGTAATAATGCTTTTGCTGTTGATGTCGGATCATCATATTTCGGAAGTCCGCGAGTCGGGGTTGATTATCTCTGGCATTTTAATGCATTTAATACCTCAATAGCAAATCTATATGCAGGTCCCGGAGGCGTTATTGGTTTTGGAGAAGGTAACGGGTTCTGGTTCAGAGGAAGATATGTAAGAGCAAGAGGTAATGTAGGATTAGGAGCGAGAGGAGTCGTAGGTGTAGATTTTGTTCCAAGAGATACACCGATAGAAGCATTTTTCGAAATAGGTGTTTTGCTTGCACTCGCCCCGGATTTTGATTCAGGTGTTGATGTAGGACTTGGAATAAGATTTTATCCCTAATAAAAGTATCTCCGGAGAATTAAATATGTAAATCAGGAAGGCAGAAAAATTTCATGCTTTATTAATTAAATATATATCGGATTAAGAAAAGAAATTTCTATTAATAAAATCATTACAGATAAAAAAACTATTTAAATCTTTTGTGATGAATGAATCATGGATTTTAGAGGTTAATGAGAAATTGTTATTATCTTTGTTTAATCTATTTAGTCATACATCATAATTTATTTCAGAAAGGAGACATTAAATGCCTGTAAGAAAAGGTAGTGCAAAATGGAGCGGAGATTTGCAGAAGGGGAAAGGCGTTCTTAATACGGAAACCGGCGTTTTAAAAAATACAGCATATGATGCTAAATCAAGATTTGAATCCGGTAATACGACTAACCCGGAAGAAATTCTTGGAGCAGCTCATGCCGGATGTTTTTCTATGGCCTTGGCAAATTCCCTTTCAAAAGACGGTTTTAAGGTGAATTCTATTGAGACAGAAGACTCGGTACATATTGAAAAACTGCCGGATGGATTTACAATTACAAAGATTGATATTAAAACGGTTGCTAATGTTGAGGGAATAGACGACGCTGCATTTCAGAAATATGCTCTTGCCACAAAAAGCGCCTGTCCTGTTTCTAAGGCGTTAAAAAGTGTTGAAATGATACTTGAAGCTAAACTGAAATGATTTGTTTAAGCTGCCTCATTTATTGGGGCAGCTTTATTTTTCTATTACAAAATCTTTATAATCATCCCGTCTACTATAGTACTGAATTGTTCCCTGTTCTGTCATTAATAATTTTATTATCCATCTTCGTCATCCACCCGATCAGATTCTAATAAGTATTTAAATTTCTCATTTCTTTGAATATAAACACTGACATATGAACAACTTGGAATAACACGGAGGTTATTTTTTTCAGCGTAATTCAGGCCTTCTTCAACAAGCAGTGCTGCTATACCTTTACCTCGAAGTTCTCCCGGAACGTATGTGGAATAAAAATCAATAACATTTTTCTCCGGGAAATTATAGCGAAGGTAACATTCACTATCATCTATTGTTGTAGTGAACATTTGATTTTTCCGGTCGTGTATAATTTTTATATCCATTTTATCAGAATAATTTTGTTTGCAGATTTATTAAAATAAAAATAATTAAGAAAGAAAATATTAATTGATGCTTAAAATTTTACACATTAAACAGGAAATGCATAACATCTCCGTCCTGTACAACATAGTCCTTCCCTTCAACACGCATGAGTCCTGCAGATTTGCATGCAGCTTCAGAACCGCATTTTATATAGTCATTATAGCTTATTACTTCAGCACGGATAAATCCTTTTTCAAAATCTGTATGGATTACACCAGCAGCCTGCGGAGCTTTCCAGCCGTTATGAATTGTCCATGCCCGTACTTCTTTAGGTCCGGCAGTGAAATAACTTATTAAACCAAGAGTAAAAAAACCAGTGTGTATAATTTTTTCAAGCCCGCTTTCTTTTACCCCGTAGGAGTCAAGAAATTCAAGTCTTTCATCATCTGTTAATCCAACCATCTCTTCTTCTACTTTTGCAGAAATCTTTACGGCTTCAGATTTATTTTTTTTCGCAAAATCTTTGACGGCTTTTACGTAATCGTTATCCTCCACCAGTTCAGATTCATCGACATTGGCGCAGTAAATCACTTCTTTGGATGTCATTAGTCTCAGCTCATTAAAAAACTGTTTAACTGATTCTTTATCAGTTTCCGGAAATAGAGAGGCAGATTTTCCATCATTTAAAAAATTAAGTAGATTTTCTGCATCTTCAAGCATCTGCTTTGCTGATTTATCACCCTTTGCAAGTTTTTGTAATTTTTCAATTTTTCTTTCGAGAGTTTGTATATCGGAAAGAAGAAGTTCTGTTTCAATTACTTCAATATCACGCAAAGGATTTATATCTCCGTCAACATGAACAACATCCTCATTTTCAAAACATCTTACAAGATGAAGGATAACATCTGTTTCTCTTATATTGCTTAGAAACTGGTTACCCAACCCCTCACCTTTGCTTGCACCTTTTACGAGTCCGGCAATATCAAAAAATTCTATAGTACTATTTACAAGTCTTGCCGGATTAACCAGTTTTGCAAGCTGCTGAATTCTTTCATCAGGAACGGGAACAATCGCTTTGTTCGGCTCAATTGTACAGAAAGGATAATTTGCTGCTTCAGCATTTTGTGCTTTTGTTAAAGCATTAAACAATGTAGATTTCCCAACATTAGGTAATCCGACAATACCAATACTTAAACCCATTAAGTACTTTTCTCCTTAACATTAAAATCAATTTTTATTTACAAATATAAGAATAAATGATCTGTGGATTTAATGTTTCAATTATTCCCCGGGGAGGCTAAGGAATCACTCCGTAAAGAAATTAATAAAGAGTCTCTCTGTTTTTTTTTCCCGATTATAGTCGGCAAATATTTTTTTATAACAACAGTCAATTCATCATCTTTTATTTTATCAGCATCAGATTTCTCATAAAGGAGTTTCCATGGAGATGGTGAATGGTAGTCGTATTTTCCATAAATAATAACCGGGGTTCCATAAGCTTTAATCTTCTCTCCATCTTTTGTAAGTATCCATTGATCAGCCCAGTAATAAATCCATTCAGCGTCTATTCGGAGTAACCTTGCACAGGAATGACTGGCGGGATAACCGGGGAGTTCAAACTGGTGAATTGAGATTCCATTAAAGTTATCAATATTAAATGCCCACGGAAGAATCCATTCATCATTAACAGTGCTGATGGTTTCTTTAGCTTTCCAGTTTGTAAAATAAAGTCCTTCGGGAGTTGGTGTTGTTCTTTTGCCCATACTTGTCGGTCCCCATCTTACCAGGTTACCGAATTCGTAAGCAGCGAAAGCCTGAACAGGATAAGAAAATATTAATATTTTAGGTATCGAATCAAGGGATGAAAGCTGTTCGGGAAAAGGAGAGAAAAAGAGAAAATCATCAGCTAATGTATCAGGAACGCAAAGCGAATCGCCAATTACAATGTGTCTTGTATCCAGCCGGTTAATCGCAAGAATCTGTCTCATCCCGGTATCCCCGAATTTGTCGGTTAGTTCAGATAAGATTTGAACACTTTTGATTTGTTCTTTGCTAAAAGTTACTTTTAAAACCGGCGGCGGCGGTTTCACAGTATCCTTCACTATCACGGGCAGTTTCGGTCTTTCTTTTTCCTCTTCGCAGCCGGAATACATGATTAGTGATATGATTATAAGCAGCGCTGCTTTGGTCAACAGGAAGAAATTTATTTTCATAAAAATTGTAATCCCTCTAATTCAGGATACCCCGGTTATTAAGATCAAGTAATAAATTTTTATAACCTGTGAATTGCACCCCGTCCCATCCCAACTTTTTAGAAGCATCAATATATTCTGCAACGTCATCAATAAAAAAATGTTCTTCGGAATTTCTTTTAGTGAATGATTCTACTGTCCTGTAAATTTTTTCTTCAGGCTTTACTGCACCAGCCTCATAAGAAACAATAAGCTTATCAAAATATTTCAGGAAATCGAACTGCTTCCAGCCGTACTCATAATGAATGGAATTTGTATTTGAAAGAAGCACCAGGGTAAAACTCTTTTTTAATTTCGGAAGTAAATCTACAACTTCTTTATTTTTCGAAAAAATGCCGGAGTAATATTCACAAAACATTTTTTTATCAATTTTATGATTTAATGCAGAAAGCATTATTTCGATAAATTCATCCTCGGGTAAGTCGCCTCTTTCAAATGCCCTGTGGTACTGGTAATTTTCGTTATAGAACTTCAAAAAATTTTTACCCAGGTTCTTTTCTATCCGTTCAAGCTTACTTACAGTGGTCCGGTAATCGAAAGGAATAAGAACATTCCCAAGATCAAAAACAATAACGGAAATAACTGAGCTCATATTATTTTATTTCAAATTCTGAATCGGGAATACCGGTATTAATTTTTATTGAAGAAACTTTAAATTCCATATTCTGTGCGCCCATAGATTGCTCTACTGTGAAGGGAAATTTGACACCGTCCACAGTTTTGTAATCACTGTAATAAATTTCCTGTGTAAAAGTTCCCTGCGGAGTTGTTACATCTTTTGTTTCCTTAACCTTAAAACCGGTTTCAGGATCGTAATACTGAATCCATTTTGTCCCCGAAGGCAAAATCATTTCGATTTTATACGAGTCTTTTCCGTTTACTTTTTCCATCCCTCCAAGCCGAAGCCTGATTCCAAGAGAATCAAGATTAAGAAGAAGATGAATAGACGCCTGATATTTTAATTTTTCTAATTCATCGCCCTTTATTTTTGTTTCCTGACCAGCAGCCTGCATGACACCTTCCTTGCCATCAAAGATTCTCTCCTGTTTCATTTGTCCTGCATCAACTACCTGCTTGAACAAGTCCGGCTCTTTTTGATAAATTGTTGTAGTAACATCAAAACCCTGCACTGTTCCATTCATTACAGTAATTCTGTCACGTATATTAGCAAGACTATCCCTGCCCCCAATAGCATTTATGTAATGGTTAAGAATATCTTTTGCCGAAAGATCGCCTGGGATTTTTGCAAGGGATGTATCGATCCTGTTTCCGTCACGATCGTAATACGTTATGGGTCCAAACTGTTTTAAACCTGCTTTAATCTGATCAGCATTTCCCACAACAACAATATTTGAATGATCAGGTTTTATAAATTTCTCGGCAGCTTGTTTAATTTCCTGCGGGGTTACTTCACTAACATTTTTAAGGTAGTCTGCATAATAATTTTGCGGAAGATTATATTTATCAATATTAATTGCAAATGAAGCAATAGTCTGCGGGTTCTCAAGTGAGATAGCAAAATTTCCTGTTAAATAATTTCTTATGATTTGTAATTCGCTGTCCGGGACCGCTTCGTTTTTAATTCTGTTCATTTCATAAAGGATCTGAGTTACAGCACTGTCCGTAACCTCATTTCGTGCATTTGTAAAAGCGGTAAAGCTGCCAACAAATTCATCCTTTGAAAGACTTGAATAGGCACCATAAGTAAATGAATGTTTCTCCCTTAAATTCTGGAATAGCCTGAATGAACCTCCACCAAGAATCGTATTCATTAAAGCGGCAGGTATGGCTTCATCATCTCCAGGTTTAAGCTGAACCGGGTAAGTTATATCTATAACAGACTGAACCGAGCTGGGTCTGTCAACTAAATCGACATTGTTTTCTGCGGGAGGCTGCGGAATATAGTAGGTAAACTTCGGGACTTCCTTTTTCTGCCAGCCACCAAAATATTTTGTTGTCAGCTTTTTCGCATTTGTTTCATTTATATCTCCTACTACAGCGAGGTATGAAATATTAGGTGCAAAAAAGGTCTTATAATATTCTTTACATTTTTCGAGTGTAATGTTATTAACCGTTTGTTCCGTTTCAGGTTCACCATAAGGATGATCTCTACCGAAGTCAACCACATCTTTTACTGTTTCTGCTATTGCATCGGGATCATCCTTCGAACTTGCAATCTCAGATTTCATCCTTGTCTTTATCTTATCTAATTCTTCCTGTTTAAAATCTGAATGAAGAACAATATCGGACATTATATTAAGTAAGGTATCAATGTGTTCAGTCAGGCACATTGCATATACTCCGGTGGAGGAAGTGGAAAGTGTAGCGCCGATAAAATCAATTGCCTGATCTAAATCATCCTTGCTTCTGTTTGTTGTGCCTGTTCTAAGAAGTTGTCCTGCAGCGGAAACATATCCCGCAGTGTCCCCCTCAAGAATCGGATCCCGGTCAATCTGTAATGAAAATGAAACTCTGGGCAGCTTATGATTTTCAACCACAAATACTTTTAAACCGTTCGGAAGCTCAAACTTTTCATAGCTGGCAAGCTTTATTTCAGGAGGCGGTCCCGGTTTGGGAGGTTTGCTCCTATCAAGCTGTGAATAAATCGGTACAACAATTAATAGGACAATAAAAAATGATAACATCTTTTTCATTTTATTTCCCTCCTTTCTTTGGAAGGTAATAAAGTACGACGCTGTTTTTATGTTTTAAATAATTATCTGCCACGCGTTTAATATCTTCTTTAGTAACATTCATTAGTTTATCAAGTTCAGTATTAATTGCATTTGTGTTTTTGTAAATAGTATAGTAATAGGCAAGGTTCTCAGCAATTCCCTCATCGGTTGCGTTCTGATTAACATAATCTGTTTCAACCTGGTTTTTTAATTTCTGCATTTGCTCGTCGGTTATCAGAGAATCTTTAACTTCATCAATTACCCGGTCAATTAACTTTTTCAGATCATTCGCATTTACTCCCTGGTTGGCAATTGAAAAGGTGATAAACAGCCCGGGATTTTCGAGGGCGGCAGGAAAAGCTCCGACATAAACAGCTTTTTGTGTTTTGTCAACAAGTGTTTTGTAAAGCATCGAGCTTCTTCCTCCCGACAAAAGAGTTGTAAGCATCCTGATAGGATAATAATCCTCTGTTCCGACAGCAGGAATATGATAAGCTTCCACAATTGCGGGAAGCTGAATGTTGTCGTAAGCTGTATCAATCACTTCTTCAGTTTGTGGCGGTTCTTCAGCATCCGGTCTGTATATATCCTTTGTGCCTTCTGGAATTTCGGAAAAATACTTTGCAACTAAATCTTTTGCTTCATCAATCTTAATATCACCGGCAATTGTAAGTACGGCATTCTGAGGAACATAATAGGTCTTGTAAAAATTTCTGAATTCCTGTATGCTTGCCTGATCGATATATTGTGCTGAACCAATAGGCATCCAGCGGTAAGGTGATTTCTTAAACGCATCTTTAAAAATATCTTCCCAGATTCTTCCGTAAGGTTGATTGTCGAGCCTTTGTTTTCTCTCTTCCTTAACTACTTTTCTTTGTGTCTCGACGCCCGTGCTATCAATTTTTAAATGAAGCATTCGTTCAGATTCAAGATATAATCCAAGAGCTAATTGGTTTGAAGGAAGAATCTCGTAGTAATAAGTTCTGTCGAAATCAGTATTTGCATTTAATTTACCTCCGGCATTCTCAACCATTTTCATATATTCACCTCTGCCGATGTTCGGGGAACCTTCAAACATCAGGTGTTCAAAGAAATGGGCAAACCCGGTTCGGTCGGGCTTTTCATTTTTTGAACCCACATGGTACATTACAGATACAGCAACAATTGGTGTGGAATTATCCTGGTGAAGAATTACATGCAATCCATTGTCAAGGTTGTATTCAATAAATTTTACATTTTCCGGGGACAGCCCGTAACCTGTAAGTATTACAATAAACAATAACAGAAAAAGTGATTTCCTTTTCATGAGATTCTTATTTCACCTTTAGTTTTATAAATACAGAATGACAAAAATAGGACTATTCTTTTGATAATTAAACAACAAAATGGATAATCTTATTAACTTGTGATATAGTAATGTATTTGTATCAGGTTTGAAAAATTAAAAATGAATCCGTCGGCATTAATTATTATTTGCCGATATTTACTATTCCGATTACATCAATTATTTTAACGAAATTTAAGATGAAACATCTTTTCTTTTTTTTATTACTTATTATCTCGTTCAGCATCACTTTTGCGCAGCAGGTTTTGATTAAAGGCAGGGTAACAGATGATAACAATGTCCCTCTGTCTTTTGCAAACATCAGGGTTGAAAAAACAACTCTTGGAACTTCGGCAAATAAAGAAGGGAAATATGAACTGAAGCTGGATAGCGGTAAATATTTTCTGATAGCTTCATACATCGGGTATGTTTCAGATACGGTTGAAGTAAATGCTTCGGGAAATATAGTTGAAAAGGATTTCAGCCTGGACCAAACAAGTATAAACCTTCCCGAAATAACAGTACTACCTGGTGAAAATCCCGCAAACGCAATTATAAGAAAAGCAATTCAGCGTAAGAAGATAAGAAATGCTCTGCTCAACAGTTATGAATTTAAAGCGTATACAAAAGGAATAGTTAGAACACAAGGAGATGTGAGTGCTTCTAATAACGGGATTGGGGTTAATCTTGCGGAAAGCGATACTGTATCATTTAAAATTTCAGGGATAATTGAAAACCAGAGTGAAGGCTTTTATAAAAAACCAGATGATTATAAAGAAATAATTCTTGCAAGAAAGCAGACAGCAAATCTGCCGCCGTCGATTAACATTATTACCGGGGGAAGATTCGTTCAGAACTTTTATAATGAATCAATAAATTTTCTTGGTAGTTACTTGCCCGGTCCGCTGGCTGACGATGCCCCCGGTTATTATTATTTCTATATTGAAAACACTGTTGCCATCAACAATACAACAGTCTACAAAATTCACATGGCTCCTGATGATCCGCACGATCCGGGTTTTACCGGAAATATTTATATTACGGACGGCAGGTACGATTTAATTAAAGTTGAATTGCAATTGAATAGTGCTGCAAACGTAAGTGGAATTCTGGATTCAATTTCTATTTTACAACAGTTCTCTTCTTTTGCTGATTCTATTGTGATGCCTGTAGATTACAGGATGTTTATAAGAGTGAATTACCTGAACCTTGCCCGGTTAGAGTTGGAGTTTTCTACAATGCTTTATGATTACAAAATTAATCCTTTAATCAGGGGTGATTTTTTTGATAAAGCAGTAGTTAAAGTGCTTCCCGATGCGGATGAAAGAGATTCTCTTTACTGGAAATCAATTCAAACGATTCCGAATACACTGGAAGAACAAAAAGCTTATGAAAGAATTGACAGCCTTGAAAGCATTCCCAAAACTTTCTGGGACAGGTTTTCATTCCTTTCCTCTCAGATTGATTTAACAGATAATTTTTCTATCAGCGCCCCACTTGGCATGTACCATTTCAACAGGGTGGAAGGGCATACAATTGATTACGGTTTCTTTCTTGATGATGCATTAAAGAAAAGATTAAACGGAAGGCTGATGTTTTCTTATGGATTTGCAGATAAAAAAGTAAAAGAAGATTTATCACTTAAATACCTCTTAGGTGATTACAGGACATATTCTATTGAACTTAATGTTTATAATAAGTTAAATATTCTCTTTGGTGAATCGGATGAATACGGCGAACTTATCCCATCTCTTCTTGCTCTTATTTCAAAATATGAATTTAGAAATTATTATTACATAAAAGGATTTGATTTTAATTTTTCAGGAGAAGTTTTTCCTGTGCTTGCTTTAAGTGCCGGATTTAAAAATCATACTGACAACAATGCCCTTACAAACACAAATTTTTCATTTTTTAACCATAGCAGATCCTACTCACCTAACCAGGTTATCTATGAAACTCATATAAATGCTGTAACTGCTGGATTCAAATTAGATTTCCGTGACTACATTGAAGACGGATATTTCCGCAGAAGAATTTCAAGAGGAAAATCATACATAGTATTAAACGGAACAGTTGAACTTTCGGATAAAAATGTTTTAAAAAGCGGTACTGATTATACTACTTATAAGCTTAACGCGGGTGGTTCAATAAATACCTTTAAATCAGAACATCTTGATTATAACATAATGGGAATATACAACCGGGGAGGTATGCCCTATCAGTCTCTTTATGCATTGCCGGGAAATATTGATATTCTTTTTCAGGATTTATCATTCAGAACATTGAATGTAGATGAAATTTTCGGAAGCCGGGTTATTACTCTTAATCTCGGACATAATTTTCAGGATTTAATTTTCCGTGCGTTGAGGATACCGGGGTTGATGGATTGGGGAATTCAATTGAGTACATTTTTTAATGCTGCTTATAGTGATATTGGAAAAGAAACATCGACAATACTTCCTGTTCATGTAAGAACATTTCCACATCCATTTTATGAAGCGGGATTCGGACTTTCACAGGTTTTGATTCCATTTCGTCTTGAGTTTGCATGGAGACTGAATTACAGGGGAGAAAATAATTTCAGGGTTGGAATAAATTCTTTTATTTTTTAATTAAACACCATTCATTTACCCTCCTGTTTTTTATTTAGTACCGATTATTATTTTGGCTTGGGTATCATTTCTTCCTACACAGAAAATCTTATTGTTAATTAAGTAAATTCCATTATATGTGGTTTAATCATTGAAAATTATCCCTGTTAATTCCCTCTATTCTTCTCCATTAAGAGTACCCGGCGCATCATTTTCGAAGCGCTTTTTTAATTTAAATATTCAAGAATAGGATTCTTAATATCTTTTTAATTAGGGATAATTTTAAAAAATCTATAATTGAGGTTTAACTTTTATATTTTTAATAAATTTGATAAGAGCGCTTGAAAAGCATGATCAGAATTAATTCATTGGTTTAACCACACAAAGTAGAATACCGCATTTAACATCTATATATGATAGGGAGATCGTTCGAGGCTTGAACTTTAAATCTCATTTCAATAAAATTATGTATACGATTATTATATACAAAGTAATTTGAAAAATATTTTAGAAAATTGTGAGGGATTTGAGTGGGATGATGCCAACTCAGATAAGAATTGGCTGAAGCATAAAGTATCAAGAATTTAATGTGAACAGGTATTTTTCAATCTGCCCTTAATAGTTGCTGATGATGAAAGATATTCTGATTATGAAAAAAGATGGTACTTACTTGGTAGAAGGGATTTGGATAGAAAGTTATTTGTCGCATTCACAATTAGAAAAAATTTAATTAGGGTAATTTCAGCAAGAAATATGAATAAGAAGGAAAGAGAGACATATAATGAAGAAATTAAAAAAGATTCCGAAATTTAAAAATGAAAATGAAGAAAGAGAGTTTTGGTCAAAGAATGATTCCACAGCTTACATAGATTGGACAAAAGCAAAAAAAGCATATTTTTCAAAGTTAAAACCGTCTACTAAAACTATATCATTAAGGTTGCCCGAGCATTTAATTGAAGGACTAAAAAGTCTTACCAATAAAAGGGACGTTCCATATCAGTCATTAATCAAAATTATATTAAAAGAAAAAATAGATCAGGAATTTAATAATGGCGCATAACTAAAGTTTTATATAACATCTTTTATTAATATTAAATCACATTAAAATCTTTTCTCTAAACCAATCTCATTTAAAATAAAAAAGCGCTCTGGAAAAAAGAGCGCCTGGAAAAACAGAAAGCTAACCGGGATTTAACTCTTAGGTTTTGCTTCACTGACAATAATGCTGCGTCCACCAAGGTCTGAACCATTAAGTGCTGTTATTGCAGCATTTGCTTCGGTTTCATTAGACATTTCAACAAAACCGAAACCTCTGGACCTGCCAGTCTGACGATCAGTGATAACCTTCGCGGAAACTACTGTACCATGTGGTTCAAAAGCTACACGAAGCGAATCATCATTAACGGACCAGGGAAGAGATCCAACAAAAAGCTTAGTACTCACTAACTTACCTCTGAAAAATAATTAAAAAATAACCACGGTTATTTAACCGTGATTAAAAATAGCATTATTAAAGAAAAAAACAAAGAAAATTCTCTTTTTTATGAATAATCAAAATTTTTAATTTAATTTAGGATATGCCTTGTGATTTTTGTCAAAGCAAGAATTACTTGCCAAAAATATTTGAAATTGCGTCGGAAAGTGAATTTATGGGAATTATTTCGATATTATTTTTAAATTTTATTGGTTTCATATTATTTGAAGGGATAAGTATTTTCTTAAAGCCTAACTTCTCTGCTTCTGCAATTCTTTTTTCAATATTTCCCACGCTTCTTATTTCACCGCCTAAACCCACTTCACCAATTGCAACTGTTGAGCTTTCTGCAGGTTTATCAAGAAGACTTGAGGCGATGCTGCAGCAAACTGCCAGGTCAACTGCGGGCTCATCAATTTTTACTCCGCCCGCCATATTTAAGAAAACATTATTTGCGCTTAGCCTGTAACCGCATCTTTTTTCAAGAACAGCTAAAAGGATGGCTAACCTTCTGTAATCGAACCCTGTTGCAACTCTTTGTGGATTTCCGTAATTAGAAGGAGTTACCAATGCCTGAACTTCCAGCAGCAATGGGCGTGTTCCTTCAATACTGGCTGTTACAACCGAGCCGGAAATTTGTTTGCCTCTTTCACTTAAAAAAAGCTCACTTGGGTTTTTTACTTCAGTAAGTCCTTCTTCGTGCATTTCAAAAATTCCGATTTCATTGGTGCTGCCGAAACGGTTTTTCAGTGCACGCAGAATTCTAAATGAATGATGAGATTCTCCTTCAAACTGAATTACTGTATCTACTATATGCTCAAGAATTTTCGGACCGGCAATTATACCTTCCTTTGTAACATGACCAATAATTATTACACAGAAATGATTTCTTTTTGCTTCATCCATCAGAAGAGAAGTTGATTCTCTTATTTGCGTTATTGTTCCGGGAGAATTATCAAATTCGCTTCTGTACATTGTCTGGATTGAATCAATTATTACTAATGAAGGCTCAACGTTTTTAATCGATGCGATAATAGTATTCATATCCGTTTCGGGGAGAATATAAAATTCATCAGATTTTATTTTCAGCCGTTCAGCCCTGAGCTTAATTTGTTTGGAAGATTCTTCACCGGTTACATAAAGGACCTTATTATCTAATTTAGAAGCAGCCTGCATAGCGAGAGTTGTTTTGCCTATTCCCGGATCGCCGCCAAGCAGAATAACCGAGCCCGGCATCAATCCGCCGCCAAGGACTCTGTCGAATTCAACTATTCTTGTTTTAATTCTTTCTTCTTCGTTTGCTGTGATTTCATTTATCTTCGGGACGGAAATCTTACGGGCTACGGGAGAAACTTTACGAGGATGAGCCTGTAAGATTTCTTCAGTAAATGAATTCCACTCTTCACACTCCGGGCATTTACCCAGCCAGCGAACCGATTCATATCCGCAGTTTGAACAGATATATTTGATCCTGGTTTTAGTCATTAAATCTTTTCCAGAACAACTGCAGTTCCATAAGCAAGAACTTCTGTCACCCCATTCATAACATCATTTGCATCATATCTGAATCCAATTACACCATTTGCACCTAACTGTATAGCATGAGCAATCATAAGTTCGTAAGAATCTTTTCTCGTTTTTTCACACAACTGAGTGAACAATGTAATGTTCCCCCCGACTAAAGTTTGAAACGCCGCCCCGATAGTTCCGAATACAGAACGTGATCTTACTACAATACCTCTTACTACGCCGAGGTTTTGTGTTATTCTGTAACCGTCAATAGTAAATGCAGTTGTTACTAAATTATGATCCATTATTTTTCCTTTAATAATTAATTAAGAAAACTGCCAACCACCTTTTCAACTTTACCAATAGAAGCGGGAATGCCCGATATATCTTTTCCTCCTGCAGTTGCAAGATGAGGGCGACCGCCGCCTCCGCCGCCAACAAGTTTTGCTAATTCACCGACTATTTTCCCGGCGCTGAGCTTTTTCTCTTTTATTAAATCATCTGAGACAACGGCGACTATACCGACTTTATCTTCTATTTGTGCTACCAGCACCCCGATACCGGAACCCATTCTGTTTCTCATTTCATCGCCGTAGGATTTAAGCTCATCCATATTATCTGCATGAACTCTCCCTTTGAAAATTTTAATTCCTTTTTCTTCGGAAGATAATGAAAGAATATGATCTAACTGACTGAGATTGTTTTTAAATCTTAATTCTGATATCTCCTTCTCAAGCTTCTTTTTTAAATCGAGAAGCTCCTCAACTTTTTCTTCGTCTTTTTTACGGAGAAGAATCTGGTCTTCAATATATTTTTCAACTCCTGATCCTGTAACTGCTTCTATTCTTCTCACGCCGCTTGCAATAGATGACTCGCTTATAATTTTAAACAATCCGATTTCAGATGAATTTCTGACATGAGTTCCGCCGCAGAATTCCATACTGAAATCTCCAAACTGAACCACATTCACTTTATCGCCGTATTTATCGCCGAAGAACATGAGACGCGCCCATTTTCTTTGCCTGGTCGAACGGGATATTCCTGTGATGCTGAAGCGGAATATTTCTTCTTAGTTCTTCATTAACAAGAGATTCAATCTCTCTTATTTCCTCTTCGCTTAGTTTTGAGAAGTGTGTAAAATCAAAACGAAGTCTGTCCGGACCAACATAAGAACCAGCCTGATGCACGTGAGTTCCGAGAACCTTTCTTAAAGCAGCATGAAGAAAATGTGTAGCTGTATGATTCCGCATTATATCCCATCTTCTTTTCTCATCGACGTGTGCAATTACTTCGAGACCGGGTGAAAGTATCACGGAATTTTCATTTTCGACAACGTGAATTGTTTTATTATCTAATTTTGCAACATCTATTACGGAAAGAGTGTTCCCTTCCACAATTATTTTCCCATGATCATCTATCTGTCCGCCTGCTTCCACATAAAAAGGAGTTTTGTTAAGAATTATCAGATCATTTCCACTTTCTTTTTTATACCCGACAATTTTTCCTTTCGATTCAAGTTCATCGTAACCGGTAAATTCTGATTTAGCAGGCTCAACAATTTCAAATGTGTTTAAGTCGCTTGTGGAAATATTTACAGAAGCAAATTTTTCTTTTGAAGCATATCTTCCTCTTTGCTGCTGAAGTTTCATTAGTTCATTAAAACCGTTTTCATCAATATCAAATCCGTTCTCTTTTGCCATAATATTAGTAAGATCGACAGGGAAGCCGTATGTATCGTATAGCTTAAAGACATCTTCCCCGGGAATCACATTAAGTTTATTCTTCTCTAATCCTTTTATCAGTTCAGTGAATAATTCAATTCCTCTATCAAGAGTGACATTGAAACTTTCTTCTTCTACCTTAATAATTTTCTTGATGTAGTCCTTCTTTTCTTTTACTTCAGGGAATACATCTCCCATTGTTTTTGTAAGCACATCAACAAGACTAAAAAGAAAAGGTTTATGGAGATTGATTTTTCTTCCATATCGTGCAGCGCGTCTCAGTATTCTTCGTAAAACATAACCGCGTCCTTCATTGCCGGGAACAGCGCCATCTGCAATTGCAAATGTCAATGCTCTTATATGATCTGCAATAACACGCATAGGGATTTTATCATTTTCCTTTTCATACTTCACTCCTGAAATTTCTGCAATCTTATTTATCAAAGGCATAAAAATATCAGTATCATAATTCGAATTTTTCTTTTGCAGTACTGCACAAACCCGTTCGAAACCCATTCCTGTATCAATATGCTTTAATGGAAGATCGTGAAGTTTTCCTTTTTCATCCCGGTCGTATTGTATGAAAACAAGATTCCATATTTCTATGCATTCCGGTTTTCCTGCATTAACGAATTTGGGATTATCATAATCATCTGAAAGATTTATATGAATTTCAGAACACGGACCGCAGGGCCCGGTATCACCCATTTCCCAGAAGTTATCTTTTTCATCAAACCTGAGAATATGTTTTGGACTTATATCTGTTTTGTTTTTCCAAATTTCAAATGCTTCATCATCAGTTCTGTAAACTGTAGCCCAGAGTCTTTCTTTTGGAAGTTTCCATACACCTGTTAAAAGTTCCCATGCCCAAACAATAGCTTCTGTTTTATAGTAATCTCCAAATGACCAGTTTCCAAGCATCTCAAAAAAAGTATGGTGGTATGTATCACGACCAACCTCCTCAAGGTCATTGTGTTTACCGCTTACACGAATACATTTTTGTGTATCCGTAGCCCGACTATATTCGCGTTTACCTTTTCCGAGAAATACATCCTTAAACTGGTTCATTCCAGCATTTGCAAAAAGGAGCGTTGGGTCATCAAATGGAACTACAGGTGCACTCGGGACAATCCGGTGATTTTTATTTTTAAAGAAATCCAGAAATTGTTGTCTTATTTCGTCTGAAGTCATATTATCCTGATTTATTTACTTAACTGTAAAGATAATAAATATCATTATAAGCTTAAATGAATGAAGAATAAGAGATTAAATAAAAATCTTTATTTGTCCATAACAATCGTATCTGCAATATTTTATAGAAAGTGTAGTTAATATCTCGTTGCTTTTTAGTTATGTTAGTAATACTTTTGTAATAACTGTAGAATAAAAGATTATGGGCGATTTGTCTCCGGGCACAATAACAGACGTTGAATTATTAAAAAAAGTTAGTTCCAATGATTCCAAAGCTTTGGAAGCTTTGTATAACCGCTATTCCACCATTCTTTATACTCTTATAAAAACTGTCGTAACTGATGAACAGCTTGCTGAAGAGGTACTGTCAGATATATTTGTTATAATCTGGAGAAAAATCAATCATTTTAATTTTAAACATGCCAATGTTTATACCTGGATGTTAACATTAGCAAGAAACAAAGCAGTAGACACTGTTAGAAGACAAAGGAGCAGTGTTGAAGTAGAACCTTATTCCGATGAATATGAAGACAAATTTATTCTTCCTCTTTTGCATCCTAACGGCAAAAAGATTGAATTAAAAGATGCATTATCAATGACGAGAAAAATGCAAACTGGAATGGAGGAGCTAACCGATGCGCAGCAATACGTTATTCACCTTGCCTACTTTGAAGGGTTAACTGAAACTGAAATTGCTTCAAAGTTAAATATCCCAGTTCCTACTGTTAAAACTAAAATCAGGATTGCTCTAACTAATTTAAAAGAGAAACTTGCAAAGAGGACTCTGGTATGATCTCGAAAAAGGAAGCATCAGAACTTATTTTTGCGGGTGTTCTCGGCTGTCTTGACAGGGCAGACCAAACTAAATTAAATGAATATATGAAATCCGGCGGGGAATTACCTAACGATGTTGGTGAATTTCAGAATATTGCGGCAATGCTACCGATTATATTAAAAGCGGAAACCCCCGGTCATCAATTGAAGAATAAGGTTGCAAGGAAACTTTACCGGATTAAAGATGAAATAAGAGCTAAGGTATCGGATGATACCGGTAATGCAGGCGAAGTTTTTTATAGAAATGCCAGGGGAAATAAAAAACCGTTTACACTGGAAGAAAAAATAACAACCTCCGAACCTGAAAAATTCAGAATTGAAGACAAAAAGAGTAGTCCTGAAATAAAAGAATATAGAAAAGTTCCAACTTCCGAAATTATCGAAGAGAATCTGAAGGAAGAGAATTTAAGAAATGAAATAGTTAACGAAGAGAAACCGGCAGAAGAGGAACCAGAAGAAGAGAAATCAGAAAAACAGGAACAAAGTGAGGTGAAACCGGAACATCAGGAACAGGTTGAAGAGTTTCCGGAAGAACAGATACCGGAAGAAATACAAGAAGAAGCCGAACAGGTAGAAAATATACAGGCAGAAGAAATTCAGGAAGAAGAGAAACCAAAAGAAGAAGTTAAACAGGAGCCGGAAATTAAGGAAGAGCTTAAACCAAAGGATTTTGAGCCGGTTACTTCATCAAGGAATACGTTTGAATCTTTCAAATCTACCAGGGAAAAAGTTCTTGAAGGTAATTTTGAAGAAGCTCTGAAAGGTAATAAACCTCTTACAGAAGAGGATGTTAAACCAGAAATTAAAATTCCGACAAGGGAAAAAATTAAGACCTATGAAAGAGTAGTTACTAAAGATAAAATTCCTAACAAAACAGCAACCAGGGAATCGCAGTTTTATCAGAAGACATCGACTAAAGACCGTGCAAAAAGTTTTGAAAAAGCGTATAAAAAAAAGCGCGCCACTCAGGAATATTCAAAAGGCAGAAAATCCGGCATACAACCATGGGCAATAATTACTTTTTTTGTAATACTTATTTTAGCTATCGCAGTTCTCTACCTTAATTTTTCTTCAGAAATGACGGATTTGAAATTCACTAACGAGTCATTAAAGCAAGAGGTTAATGATTTGACTGTGAAATTCAATAGTACCCAGGAAATCCAGAGCTTAATGGAATCAGTTGATGTTAGGATAGTCAACCTTGATGGTACCGGTATTAATCCAGTTGGTAAAGGGAAATTGATTATCAGTCGTTCTCAGAGCAAAGGTTATCTTCAGTTGTCGGATATGCCTGCGTTGGGACAGGACAGAGCGTACCAGTTATGGATGCAATTACCTGTGGGCGGATATTTTTCTCTTGGTGTATTCAATCCCGCGGGAAGAGTTCAATATTTTCCGTTTCAACTTCCGCAATCAGAAGGAAATACTTCAACAGATTTTGTTGTAACCGAAGAATCATCATCAGGAGCTTCAAAACCGGGGAACAAAGTTTTCTTAAAAGGAAGCCTTTAACAGTAACTATCTTTTCAGGATAATAGTAATTCCCGATACAATAAGGAGAACCGGCCAGTAAATAGTTACAAAATCCAATATAGATTCAAGGAAAAGAGAGAAGGAGATTGTCCGCGATACAAAAATTATAATAACTCCGGCAATCAACAGCATGAGTGATGCGACAAGAATGGTTTTATTTTCCGTATCATCAAAGTAGACAATAAAAAGACTAACTCCCCCAATTAATATTGCTGACGGAATTAATAAATTTGAAGATTGGATAATATCGAAATGAGCAGGAAGGGATATTACAATTCCAAGCAAGAATATTACTGAAGCAAAGAACAGAAGGATTTTATTCCCTTCACCTAAAGTTGTATAAACCGTAGCAATTCCATAAAGTATAAAACTGTAGCCGTACAATTCAATCGAATCCAGGGCGATTAAATTTATAAATCGCAGAAGCATTGCTGCTATAAAGAATAAGAGGATAAAAGTAAGAATGGTAATTTGAAATTGATTTACTTTGTTCATTAAAAATCTTTAGTTAATTCTCCCTGGTATTAATTATTCTTCTCTCCGTAATAATTTTATCAATCAGTAAGTCTTTCCTTTCGTATTCAATCCTTTGAAATATCCGGAATTCAAAAGCCAGCACATATTTGGCAGCAAAGTTATTTCGAAGAATTATATTATAATTGGTTTTTCCAAATCCTACAAACTGACCAAATAAAGATACAGCGACACATGGAACAATAATCAGATCGATATCACTCAGGTCTTCTTCTATTCCTATTTTTGGGACATAGAATCCATCGGTATCATTAACAAGCTCATTAAAAGTTGTAAACTGAAACCCTCTTGATTTTTCAGAAGGACCCGTGTTAGGAAGGAAAACGGATTTTCCGCAACCTCCCGCAAAATCAATAAGATATTTGGTATTTACTATTTCCGGAAATGAAGAAAAGTACATAAAAATTTTATCTGCACAAAAAAAATCATCAGATTCGGTTAGTCTTTCAATTATAGAAAGAGATTTATTTTTCAATTCAATTTCAGAAATTTCTCTGCTTCTTCCCCGGACAATTTTCAGCGCTTCTGCTTTTGGTATAGGTGCTTTGGTCATCTGGACCGGAAACTATAAAATTATAATTAAAAAATGATAAGCCAAAAAAATTAAAATATTTTTTTAATTCTCTATATGAAAATAACTAATTTCTTACCTAACGTTAAATTTTGTTATGATTATTTTTCACACAGAGATAATTTATCTAAAACTATTAAAAGTATGTTACAGGATTAAAAAACAATTCTCCCTTTTCTCACAATATCCTTTGTCCCATACTTGAAGCAATCAATTCAGCAGCAAATTCGGCACTTCTGTTTTTTCTATCGAGTATAGGATTAACTTCTGAAATTTCAAGAGACGACATACATCCGCATTCTGCAATCGATTCCATTAATAAATGAGCTTCACGGTAACTAAATCCGCCGGGAACAGGTGTTCCAACACCGGGTGCAATTTCCGGGTCCACACTATCGAGATCAAAACTGACGTGAATGTGATCAACTTTTTCTTTGAACTGTTTTAAAACTCGGCTGATAATCCTGTGTATTCCAAGCTTATCAACATCGCTCATTGTATAAACCGGCAGATCAACTCTTTTAATATTTATTCGTTCAAGCTGATCTATATTTCTCACCCCGATTAAAGCACAATTTTCAGCTTTTACTTTAGGAAAAAACCCATAAAAGTTTACAAGCCTTTCATTGCCTAATCCTACCGCTGCAGCCATTGGCATACCATGAATATTGCCGGAAGGAGAAGTTTCGTCGGTATTCATATCGGTGTGAGCATCAATCCAGATCACTCCCAGCTTCAATTTATTCTTTTTACAGAAGGAAGAAATTCCGGCAATTGTTCCGATTGCAATAGAATGGTCTCCACCGAGACATAATGGGAATTGATCTTTTTCGAGTACCCTTTCAATTTTACCCGCAAGTATTTTAGAGGTTCTTAATATTTCATTAATATATTTTAATTTCGGATTAGTTATTTTTTGTCGTTCAACATTCTGTATATAAATATCCCCGCTGTCCACAACTTCATACCCGAGTTGTTCAAGTTTTTCTTTAAGGTTTGCAATACGAAGAGCAGAAGGTCCCATATCAACACCGCGTCTGTCTGCTCCGAGATCTATCGGGAAACCAATAAGGTTAACAATTTTACTCTGTGTTTTTTTCATATTTTATCCGTGCATTCAAAATGAATTGTTATAAGGCATAATCAAATTTATAAGATTATATTTGAAGTTAAAAATTCCTCAAAACTGTTACTTTTAATTGGGTATGATTTAAGAATTTTTAATATGGGGAATAAAAAATACTCAAAATAAACCTTAACACATTTTTAGTTAATTAGTATATTTTAACCTCGCATTAACTTTTGTTTTGCAAAAAACGGATTCCACTATGCCTGTATTCCAAAAAGAACCAACTATAGATGTAGGAATTTTAACTGAGAAGCAGGTTAATTTTGACCTTTACGGAGATTTTAGAATTGCAGGAGAGAAAAAATCATTTAGCGGGAGATTTACTGCCGAAATAAAAAATGGTAAGATAAGTTGTACAAGAGGAAATGATTTGCTCGAAGCTGAAAAAGTTATTGTTTTTGAGCCTGAGGATATAAACCTCGAGTCTTTCCTGGTTAAAGATGTAACAATCGGAGTTAAGTTCCACTGGCAGAGAAAAGAAAAACAGCGGTTCCAGGGCTCGTTAAAGCTTCTTAAGGATGATGATAAAATTGTCGTTATAAATATTATTCCTGTTGAAAAATATTTGGCCAGTGTCGTATCATCCGAGATGAGTGCAAAATCATCTTTGCAGATGCTTAAAGCACTTGCAGTTGTTTCAAGAAGCTGGCTGCTTGCGCAAATTGAAAAATCCAAATCAATTAAAAAGCGAAAAGAATTTTATTCATCCGAATCCCGTACAAAAGACGAGCTGATTAAATGGTACGACAGGGAAGAACACGAATTGTTTGATGTTTGCGCGGACGATCATTGTCAACGTTACCAGGGAATAACAAAAATATCCGCCAGTACGGCAAGACAGGCAGTGGTAGAAACTTATGGTCTTGTTTTATCATTTAATGACAAAATATGTGATGCACGTTTTTCAAAAAGCTGCGGAGGATTGACCGAAGGTTTCCACAATGTATGGGAACCTATTGTTCATCCCTATCTTACCTCTGTTGTAGATTATAAATTTTATCCGGAAAATTATAACACCAATTTTTCAAATGAAAAAAATGCTCAAAGATGGATTAAAGAAATTCCGTCTGCATTCTGTAATACTAAAGATGAAAGAATCCTTTCACAGGTGCTTGTGGATTATGACCGTGAGACAGTAGATTTTTTCCGTTGGAAAGTTGGGTATTCACAAACTGAAATTGCTAGTCTCATTAATCAAAAAAGCGGTATTGATTTCGGTGATATTATTGACTTAATCCCTCTCGAACGGGGAGATTCTTCCCGGCTTATCAAGCTGAAGATTGTTGGAACGAAAAAAGAACTGGCTGTAGGTAAAGAGCTTGAAATAAGAAGGCTTCTTTCATTAACTCATCTTTATAGTTCTGCAATAGTTATTGAAAAAAAGGAAATTGAAAATAATATTCCGCAAAAGTTTATTATATACGGCGCAGGATGGGGACACGGTGTCGGGCTTTGCCAGATTGGTGCGGCGGTTATGGCAGAAAACGGGTACTTATTTGATGAGATACTTCTTCATTATTTTCGAAATGCAAAATTAAACAGGGTGTACTGATTCATGAAAATCTTATATTCCTGTCTTTCCAAAAGCTGGGGTGGAATGGAAATGGTTACGCTTACCGGTATAAAACAATTGATGAAACGCGGAATTCATGTTGAACTTTTATGTTCAGCGGAATCACGGATTCATATTGAAGCTAATAACCTCGGGATTATTCTTCATCCTGTAAAAGCAGGTGGATATTTTCATCCTTTTTCCTCACTTCGTATGGCATTTATTATAAGGAAAATTAATTTTGATATCATTCATACTCACTCGTCTAAAGATCTCTGGGTAATAGTTCCTTCACTTCAGTTTTTAAGAAGAAGCATTCCTCTTCTTCTTACAAAACATATCGGCTCATTCATTGTTAAAAAAGATTTTCTTCATCGCAGGCTCTACAGATATGTAACTAAAACAATTGCAATAAGCAGTGTGATTAAAAAGAATTTAATAGATACAACACCCTTGAAAGAAGAGCAGATAGTACTTATTCCCAATGGAGTAGATTTGGAAAAATTTAATCCTGAAAAAAGTAAAGGTGAAGAAATCAGGAATGAATTTAATATTCACCGGAATAATATATTAATTGGAATGATGGCTCGCTTTAGCCGTGGAAAAGGGCACGAAGAATTTATAAAAGCTGCAGCAGAACTCAACAAAGAATATAATAACCTGAGTTTTATAGTTATTGGGGAAGCCAGCCGCGGAGAAAATTCATACGAACAGGAGATAAAATCTCTCGCAGAAAAACTGAATTTGCATAACTTAATTTTCACTGGATATAGAAGCGATATTCCTGAATTACTTGCAGCCATGGATATATTTGTATTTCCCTCGCACGCTGAAGCTTTTGGAATAGCTCTTATTGAAGCAATGGCGATGGGAAAACCTACAGTCTGCTCGGCTTCTGACGGGGTGCTTGATATTGCTGTTGATGACGAAACTTCATACTTGTTTGAAAAAGAAAATGTTAAAGAATTGAAGGAAAGTATCGGAAAACTGATTGATAACCCTGACAAAAGAATAGTTTTTGCAGAGGCAGCCAGGGAAAGGGTTCTTAAAAATTTTGATATAAATTCTGTAACTGACCGGGTTTGTAATCTTTATAATGAACTTATAAAAGGATAAGTTTTTTTCGTTAAACCTTTGATAAATAAATTTAATAGTTTGTGACATTCTTAACTATTTAATTAACTTAATGTTATATTTTTTAATTACTTAGTTCTTAAAGCAAATCATTAAAGTGAAGGAGATAAAATGAAATATTTTTTTATTATTCTTTTCAGCTCTTTGTTGTTTGCAGCGTGTTCCAGTTCCAAAGTAGTAACAATGGATCCCGTCCGCTACGATCCCTGCACGCAGCAGACCGATTTAACCTCAAGTGATGTATTTACAGGTGAGACAGTAGATAATGTAGTAGTCGACCAGCAAGGAGGGATAGTTTTTGTAACAATGGATGTTCGTACGTATTGCAACTCTACATTAAATACTGAAATGAAACAGAATGAAAATCAGATAACGCTGATGGTATCTAATACCAATGCGGGTACTGATAATTGTGTATGCGTTAAAAAGGCAAACACGTCATTAAGGGATTTGGCTTCCGGTGATTACACGTTGAGAATTACTGATAAAACCGGGTATAAGCTTTTAGACCAGAAAAGCTTTACAATTGCCAAGTAATTTTCAATGTTTTATTTGATAAGCCGGTTTTCTGCCGGCTTATTTTTTTTTGTTCTATCCTCTTTAATGAGTAAATTTTTTATAATTCTCAGGAGGATTTATGAGTTTTCCTTTCACGGTTTTAATTCCATACAATGGTGATAAAAAAATATGGGAATTATCTAATTCTTTAAGATCTTCAAAATTAATTGAGGAACTTTTTTTAATTGCTGATGAGTCAGTTGAAATTCCTAAACCCTCCCAGTCTATTTCTGCAACGAATATTTTCAGCACCAAAACTATCAGGTCAATTTATGAACAAACCGATTCCGAATTCATTCTGCTTGTCTTAAAACCATGCTTAATTTCATTTGGAAGATTCTCATTTAACAGGCTGCTTGAAATTGCAGAAACCACGCAAGCCGGTTTAGTCTATTCTGATTATAATGAAATTAAAAAAGATAATATTATAAAGTATCTTTTGATCGATTACCAACCGGGAAGCATAAGAGATGATTTTGATTTTGGAAAATCTATTGTTTTAAGAAAGTCCGCTTTAGCCGAATATCTTTCACAGGTTAAAGCAGAATTCATTCACGCAGGCCTTTATGATCTGAGGTTATTTATTTCCAGGCATTATCCTATTGTCAGGATTCCGGAATTTTTATACTCGGTTAGCATCATTGATAAAAAAGAGGAAAACAAAAATCAGTTTGATTATGTTGATCCCATAAATAAAATTGCCCAGCAGGAAATGGAAGAAGCAGTTACTAATCATCTGAAAGAATTAGATGCATACCTTGAGCCCGTATTTAGTGGAATTGATATTGTGAGAGAAGATTTTGCTTATGAAGCTTCGGTAATTATCCCGGTAAAAAACAGGAAGGAAACAATAGCTGATGCGTTAAAGTCTGCGTTAAATCAGGAAACAAATTTTTCCTATAACGTTATAGTTGTCGATAACAATTCTTCCGATGGGACAACAGAAATAATTAAATCACTTGTACATGAGCACAATAAGATAATTCATATTATTCCCAAGTCTTATAATCTTGAAATTGGCGGGTGCTGGAATGAAGCAATCTTTAATGAACATTGCGGTAAATATGCTGTGCAGCTTGACAGCGACGACCTCTATGCTGATGCGCATACTCTTCAAAAAATAATTAATGTATTTAAAGAAGAAAAATGTGCAATGGTAATTGGTTCTTATAGATTAACAGATTTACAACTGAATGAAATACCTCCGGGACTGATTGACCACAGGGAATGGACTCCTGCAAACGGAAGGAATAATGCTTTACGGATAAACGGGTTTGGGGCACCAAGAGCTTATTACACTCCGGTTATAAGAGAGATAAAATTTCCCGATGTAAGCTATGGCGAGGATTATTCGGCTGCTCTTGCAGTATCGAGAAAATATGAGATAAGCAGAATTTATGAACCAGTATATATCTGCAGAAGATGGGAAGGAAATACTGATTCCCAATTATCAACCGAAAAAAGGAACAGCTATAATTTTTATAAAGACACTATAAGAACTTATGAAATAAAAGCACGACAGAGATTAAATGCGGAAAATCAAAAATAGTTCTGTAAATAAAGACCGGGATAAATCTGAAATTCAGTCTTTACTCATTCAAAATAAATTTTCTGATGCTGTTTCAGTCCTATTTGAAAAGCAGCAGCAGGAATGGTCATTATTAAAAGAAGGACTTGATGCTTTAAGCAAAGCTAAAACGAATAAATTCTTTTTTAACGGATATGAAATTCAAACACAGTTTAATCTGGGGAGGATAAACTCAACAATTGCAGATGTTTCAACGGAAGCAATTAAAAACAGGAAGTGTTTCCTTTGTACAGAGAATCTTCCCGAAGGGCAGGAAGGAATATTGTATAAAGATAAATATTCAATTCTCTTAAATCCGTACCCGATTTTCAAAAAACATCTTACAATCAGCAGTGTTTCGCACATACCGCAAAGGATTAAAAGTTCATTTTTAGATTTGCTAAAGCTAAGCAAAGATTTACCCGGTTTTACTTTTATTTATAACGGACCCGAATGTGGTGCTTCTGCCCCCGATCATCTTCATTTCCAGGCATTCCCCCAAAACTCTCTGCCGGTATATAATGATTATGAAGGATTAAAAAATGAGTACGGTGAAAAACTTACCCGGAACGATGTTGCAATTTTCGGTTTGGATGATGGCATACGAAAGTTTTTAATCATTGAGTCTTCTGCATCAACACAAACCAATAAAATTTTCAGGAAAATTTACGGTTTGTATTCCAATATTTCGAAAAGTCATGTTGAACCCATGCTGAATGTTATTTCTTCTTATGATAAAGAAACAGGCTGGAGGGTAATTATATTTTTCAGAAAGAAGCATCGTCCCGACGCATATTTTAATGAAGGCGATTCAAACATTTTGGTTAGTCCTGCCTCGATTGATTTGGGAGGAGTTCTCATAACACCGCTTGAGAAAGATTTCAAAAAGATAAACAAGGAGATCATCGCACAAATCTATAAAGAAGTATCTGTGGGAAAGGAAGCATTTGAATATCTGAAGACAAAACTGAAAGAATAATTTTCAACTTATTAATGATAAATGAAATGTTGTTTTATTATTTGATAGTGATAATATTTATCAATATATACATTTTTTAGAGTTAACCAAGACTTAACCTGCCCGCCGGGTTACCAAACGAATTTATCTGCATTTGGCAGGCGGGTTTGACATTGATAATATTTTGTCGCAAATTACTTTTGCGCTCACAGGGATCTTTGATCTTGGCTGCCGTACTACTTCACTTCCAGAAACAAACGGCTAATTAGGTAAGTAATATTTGGGGAAAATTATGAAGCTACAAATATTAGCTCTTTCGGTTTTTATACTAGGCAAAACTGCCCCCCCCCCAATTTACACTCTCAAATTACTCTATTTAATTCTGATTTTTACCGAACTCCTTTTGAGGGAAGGAAAGCTATATAGAAAAAGTATTTTTATTATCAGGAGTATATATAATGGGAAATAATAATCATCACTTGACAGATAGAGAAATAGAAATATTATTATTGATTGCTGAGGGAAAGAAAACCAAAGAGATCGCTGACGATCTGTTCATCTCTTGTAGTACCGTCAATACTTATAAAACCAATCTGTGTTTTAAGTTATCTTTAAAATCTACCTTTGAATTGGTTTGCCATTCAATAAAAAATAAGCAAAAATTCGAAAAATATTTCGAAGCGAAGAATAATTTATAGTTCTTTTAAGTAGAAAATTAGCTTTATTAACTATAAAAACAGGTTTTTTAAGTATTTCTTATTTATAGTTTTTAGGTTTTATTTGGTATTAATAAAGATTATGTAATCCGTAAGGATTTCTGATTTTAATTACAATTTAAGAATAAATTTATAGGTTGAATTAGTTAATATAATTGGAGGTACATTATGAAATTTATACTCATAAGTTTATTAGTACTATTTTCATCAAGTTTATATTCTCAATATATGTCAAACCAAATAGTAAACAAATATGTAGAAACAATTGATAGTATTAATTCAATTGCTAGCAATAAATTAATTTTACCAAATTATGATAAACATGTTGATCCAGTTATAGAGATTATCCAAAATACTAGTTTAAAAGAATTGAAACATATTGCAGCTTTAATGTTTCAAGCTACAGATATGCATTACATCTACCTACAGAATCATGGATATAATCAATATCTAAGTATTGCCGACTCAAATATCAACGGAAAAAGTGGATTAAATTTGTCAGGGACTGCTCTTAAGATTCAGGATCAGATTAATTATAAAATATCACCTATTGTTTTTGGTTTAACACGTATTGCTTATTGGTTAAAAATTCGTGTAAAAAAAGTTACGTACACTATTCGTGAAGAGAGTACTCTAAAATTACCCACTGCAATTATAGATGCTGTAGTTTATGAAATATTTAAAGGAAATGGCAGATTTAAATTGTTTGATAACGTTCAATTTTATTTCTATAAGTTTTGGCAAGTACCAGATTCTTTTGAGGTCGGAAAAGAATATTTAGTTCCTCTTGAACCACGTGGAAATTATCCGTTAAATAATAAATCGATTATTGCCCTTGTAACATATTTGGATAAATCAAAAGGATATTATCCAATTAATAATAATTACATATTCGATAAATATAATTTTTTTGGTTTTGGTGAAAAAATTGCCTTATCGGGAATTTTGAATCAAAATTAAATGATAAAATAAAAGAGGTAAAATCATGGTAGCCAAAATCAAAAATGTCAATTTTCTTTTACTAATAATTTTTCCTCGGCTGTCACGTTCGTACCATAACAAAAGAGAAGAAAAACAAATGCCGCGTGCGACCGCGGCATCCAGGTAATATTGAAATAAGCAATATGAATAACGTTTAAATCCCGTTAATAGCCGGTCCTGAGGCAGAATTCCCACCCTCAAAACCACGTAAAGCCGCTTTAAAGCCGCTGGCTTCCCGTACAAAAGCCGCTTTAAAGCCGCTTATTTGTTAAAACGGGGTATCCTTTTCCCCCCGGAAGCCACCTCATCTTTTGATAATTTCATTTTAATGCCGCCTCTAATCCGGAAGGTGTTTGAGGTGTGGAAATCAGCTTTTCAAATATCTCCCATCGCTTTTGGGGATGATCAATTGTGCCGCCTTTTGCTTCAACATAATTTTTAACAAGATCTTTTCCCACATTATAATTAATAACATAGCTTCTGTATTTATCAATAAAATCAATTCTTTTTTCTGCTCTTTCCCTGCTCATCAAATCATATTTCTGAAGCCACTCTACGGCTTTATCTTTTGTCCAATCCTTGTCTAAATAATGTCGTGCGGCTTCATTCCCTGCGTAAGTTAATTTATCCGTCAGTTCCAGTATTTGGTAATATTCGTCTGCCTGGGAAGAATCGAGCCCGGCAATTGGAAACAAAACCTCTTTTTCAAACTTAATCCGGGATTCTCCGGGGAAAGCCATTTCAATTCCAAAGTTTGCAGTGCCTTCTGCAATAAGAGATTGGGGGCTGAACAACGGGTAGACAGAAAATTCTACCCAGCCTCTTTGCCGTACAAGATTTTTTTCAAGAAGTGTATTATAAACGTGATGTCCCGGGTAACCTTCATGGGCTGCAAGATCAACAGCACGATCGATATAAATTGGTAAATCTGTATTTACCTGAATAACACTGTAAGAATTTCCTTTATACCAGTTATAACCACTCCATGGTTTATTGGTAACGTATTCAACTTTAAAATTTTCATCTGCAGGAAGCTGAATATGCTCAAGGGTTATTTTCCTGCATTCATTTATTGCCGCGGTAAAAACTTTATCCAATTTATCTTTAGGAATAATAAACTGTGCTCTGAATTTATCGAGACGATCGGATTCATTTCCTTTCCCCGGAAGAAGTTTGTCGAGTTCCTCTATAATTTTTTGAAAATGTTCTTCAGAATAATGAGGAGCCTCGGCATCGTAAAGCGCTTTCGTTTCCTGGTCAAATGAAAGCCTTCCGCCTTCAAGCATAAATATTTTAGTTTTAACGGCAAGAAGCTGCTTTGATAAAAACCTGAACCGCAATGTCTGCATTTCATCTGCATTATATTTTCCAAAAGCTTCCATGCTGTCGAGCAGCGCATCCGTTTCGGCATCAAGATGTTTTAACGCAGTTGAATCTGCATTGAAAGAACTGTCCGGCTCCCATTCCTTCGGACCATAATAAGCATCTACATAATCGGGATCAAATTTTCCAACTTTTAAGATTAGCTTAACATATTGTTCTGCTAAATTATTCATTTTGGTATCCAGCTCACGTGAAGGTTGTTTAACTTTTTTTTCTCCACAGGAAGATAATAAAATAACAGGTAACAGAAACAAAAAAATATATTTTCTCCGCATTATTTATCCTTAGTTAACATTCACTTTTAGTTTAAATATGGAATAACCGAAAGGTTTTAATTGAACATCAATTTTATAATCGTTAACAGAAAGATCTTTCCCGGTTAAAAGATCTGTGACACAATCAGCCTGGTATAAATGTGGAATCTCCACGGTAGTATTTATTTCCGAATTGCTTTTATTCAGTACTACCAGCACTCTTTCATTTAAGTCTGAACGAACAAAAGCATAAATATTTTTGTTGGCTCTAATTGTGTAAAAATCCCCGTACCTTAATGCAGAATTTTCTTTTCTTACTGAAATCAGGGTCCGTACGTCATTTAATGTTTCCCTTTCCCAATCCGAAATATTATTGCCGAAGCGCATCATTCTCCTGTTGTCAGGATCTGCGGCACCTGTCATTCCGATTTCATCTCCATAATCAATTACAGGAATACCCGGAATAGTTAAAAGATAAGACAAGTATAATTTGAGCTTATCATAACTGGATTTATGATCAACGTGCGGCGGATTATTCCAACCAACTTCAGCTGCATCACTTTCATTTAAAGAAATATCTCCATCAGCATAAGCCATAAATCTTACTTTGTCGTGACTATCCATTATATTTCCCATCAGATTGTTCACACCAAAAACCGAAAAGGATTTCTGCAATTGTTCATCAAGTTCTTTGAATGATCTGGTTGAATCTATGAATACTGGAATAGCAGTATCGTAAAGATTAAAATTAAACTGGGCATCAAGCTGCCCGTTGTTTACGTAAGAATTTACCAGCTTATAGCTTCCGAAAGTTTCACCGATCTGGAAAATATCCCTGTGATCCGGTACTGAAATTTCGCTTTTAATTTTTTTCGTTAAGGTTCTCCAGAATATATTCGGAATGTGTTTAACTGCATCCTGGCGGAATCCGTCTGCATCAGTTTCCTTCAGCCACCATACTGCATTATCTGTCATTGTATCGAGAGCTTCAGTAGAATTTTCATAATCGAATTTTGGCAGGAATGGCTCGAACCATGTGGTTAATCTGTGTTCATCCCACAACCTTAAATTTAATTTCCCATCCGGCAGCTTTAAATGACCAAACCAGTCCCTGTGCTCTTTCCAGAAAGGATGTTCCTCGTGAACATGATTCGCGACATAATCTATCAAAATGTGTATATCGTGATTGTGTGCATCTTCAACAAGGTTTTTTAACAACTGCATATTTCCGAATCTTTCTTCAACTCTTGTAGAAGAAATCGGCCAGTAGCCATGATAACCTGAATAGTACCTATGTGGTTTTGGGTATTCTCTGTATGCACTATCTGTATTATCAACAACTGGTGAAAGCCAGAAAGTATTAATGCTGAGAGAGTCAAAATATCCATCGTCAATCTTATCTATAATTCCCTGGAGGTCACCGCCAAAGTAATTTGCTTTTTTTAACAGGTGTGGATTAACAACCGGAATGCTGTTACTGGAATCTCCGTCATTAAATCTGTCTATCATAATTGCGTAAATGATGTCATCAAAATCTGTCCTGTGATTACCATTTCCTTCAGGCACTCCATCATAAAATCGTAATGTCTGAATATTAGAAGGTAGTCCATTCCTGTTTACCGCAACCCTTAAGACATTTTCTCCTTTAAGCATAGTTGTGTCAATGGTAACCAGAAGTTTGTTTGCAGCAGTAGAAATTCTTTTTTGCGGAATTGCCTGATTGTTTAGAAGTGCGATTATTTCATCGCGCTTAACAGGAGATCTGAATTTATTATTTATATAATTAAAATTTACAGTAAGCTGCTCACCACTTTTTTCATATCCAATTAAAAATAAGTAACTTTTTTCAGGATGAAGATCAGGAATTGTGAAAACAGAATTGTATCCGCCTAATCCATTTGGGATGCTGTCAGGATTTGCCGGATCTAAAATTTCATCTCCCTGTATATAATATTTATACTGGTAATTTCCCGGTTCAAGCGGAACAGTTACATAATAGGTTTTTGTTTTTTTATCGTAAGTCATCGGGAGGTTTTCCCTGTTCCACCCGTTAAAGTTTCCAAAAAGGTTAACTTTTTTTGAATGATCCTTAAGCTTCAATTCGAAAGTATGATTTTGTAATATTTCCGAGAAATAAGGAATTGAATAAACAGAGTTGTCGACTTTAAAATCAATTAATCCCAGGCCTTCAAAATCATCCGAGGGTTTGACGATAAGAGTTCTTTTTCCTTTATCATAATCTGTTTCTATATCTTTATTTGGAAGGAAAGAGACATTATAATTATATGAAAAATAAATATCACTAATCAGAATAGTATCAGGTATTCCTGCCTGCAGATGCAGGGGTTTAATGAGATCAGAGATTTCCTGCGAATGAATATTAAATTGATAAAGAAAAAACAAAATTATTATTAGTCTGAAAGTTTTCATGAAAAAGTTTCCCTGTTTATTAATCCTCTTCAAAATTTACTGCTGATTTATAATCCGTAAAATGTTCGTCTCTATCCCGTTCACCAATCTGTTGCCGCCACATTGCATAATAAAGACCTTTCATTTCTAAAAGCTCTTCATGTTTTCCCGATTCAATAATACGACCACGTTCAAGGACAAAAATTCTGTCGGCGTGCATCACAGTAGATAATCGGTGAGCTATCATAATAGTAATAAGATCTTTGCTTTCGGAAATTTCTTTAATAGTGGAGGTAATATCTTCTTCGGTAAGAGAATCGAGAGAAGATGTTGCCTCATCAAAAATAAGCAGCTGCGGATGCCTGAGAAGTGCGCGTGCAATTGAAAGGCGCTGCTTTTCACCGCCCGAAACCTTAACCCCGCCTTCGCCTATTATTGTATCAAGCCCTTTATCAGCTCTTGCAAGAAGATTTCCCGCAGCAGATTTATTGAGAACATCGAGACATTCTTCATCACTTGCATTGGGATTTACAAAAAGAAGATTCTCTTTTATTGTACCGGAAAAAAGCTGTGCATCCTGTGTAACAAAACCGATCTTCTCCCTCAGCTCATTAAAATCAATCTGATCATCAGGAATTCCGTTATAGATAATTGCTCCTTCCTGCGGTGAGTACAAACCAACCAGGAGCTTTACAAGAGTGGTTTTTCCTGCACCGGATGGACCTGCAAAAGCAATAGTTTCTCCCTTCCTTACTTTAAAAGAAATATTATCCAGAGCGTGGTTCCGGGAACTCTGATGCTTAAAACTTACATTCCTGAATTCGAGTGATTGAATATTATTTATTGTTACAGGCTTATCAGGTTTTGATTCAACCGGCTGCTTCAGAAGATCATCAAAGTTATCAAGTGAAACTTCTGCTTCGCGGTAAATATTAATTATATCACCAAGGCTCTGAAGAGGACCGAAGATGAAAAATGAATAAAACATCAAAGTAAAAAACTGCCCGATTTGAATTTCTCTTGTAAAGATAAGATAGAGCATAAAAAACAGAATTGTTGTGCGAATGAAGTTGACAACTGTCCCCTGTATAAAACTAAGTGTACGGATATACTTTACTTTTTTTAATTCAAGCTGAAGGATTTTATCCGTAGTTGAATTTAACCTGTTTATTTCCTGGTTCCCAAGTCCGAGGCTTTTTACAAGCTCGATATTCCTGAGAGATTCAGTTGTGGTTCCGGCAAGTGCAGTAGTTTCACTTACTATTACCTTCTGTATTCTTTTTATTTTTCTGCTGAGAACCGAACTAACGATTCCAAGAATAGGAACAGCAGAAAAGAAAATAGGTGCAATTATCCAGTGAACATTTATTGCATAAAAGGTTACAAAAAGCACTCCCACAAAAGTGGTAAACAAAATGTTTACAAAAGAAGAAATCAACTTTTCAACATCAGTCCTTACTTTTTGCAAGACTCCTAATGTTTTCCCGCTCTGCTGATCTTCGAACTTGAAGTAGGGCAGCTCGAGAGAATGCTTTATTCCATCCGTATAAATCTGCGCGCCAAGCCGCTGTGTAATAACATTTACATAATAGTCCTGGAAGTTCTTGGCAATTCTTGAAACGAAAGCAACGCCAACTGCGGCTGCAAGTAGTATTCCCACTCCCTGCAGGAACTGCGATGTGGTATATTTATCAAACTTTGTGGCGTACTTATCTATTACCTTACCAAAAATGTAAGGATCAAGAAGAGAGAACACCTGGTTTACTGTCGCAAGCAGAAGAGCTAGCAGCATTAACTTCCAGTATCTCTTAAGATATTGATAAAGCAGTTTCATTTGGGTTGATAAAAATAATCAATAGAAACACAATAAAAAAAGGGAAATGGAATTGTTGGTGAGCTAAGACGGAACGTCTATTTCTATGAATAGGGTGATAAATACTCCCTGATTTGTAATTCGGAATTATTCATTCTTAAAAATATTTTTCTTTGTGAGTTGTTTAACAATTTTATAAAAGGTGTAAAATCTGATATTGTGTTGAACAACTTGTAATTATATTTTAACACGACTGAAAAATTAAATAACCTATTGATGTGCACATTAGGGTTCAGTCTGTTATACAAATATTAAAGGGATCGGCTTTGTTGAACTAACATATTATAGGTAAAGAGAGGAAATTAATTATGTGAGGTAAATTATGAAACATTTCAGCATTGGTATGGTTAAAAATTCGTTTTATATAATTTCATTTCTTTTGTTTGGTTCATTAATCGGATGTAATTCAAATTCAAATTCAACTGCGCCATCTGTCGGCAATTTTTCATTAAGCGTAAAAAACGTTCCCCAATCTTTGAACACCTCCCCATCAGATACTTTATCTCTCGATTCGGTAAAGATAATGATGAAAAATGTCGAATTGTTCTCCGACTCAATGGGAGGAGAATGGCGGCACGAAGAATATGAAGAAGTTAAATCAGGACCGTTCATTGTAAACCTTAATTTAAGTGGTTCAATAAATACTATTGCTCTTACGAATATACCTGCCGGTACTTATAATGGAGTAAATTTTGAAATCCACAGGTTAAACAGGCATGAAGCTGTCATTGATTCTGAATTTATAGACAGCACCTGCGGTGAAAATGGTTATTCCATGATAGTTACAGGATCTTATTTGGGAAATCCTTTCATTTATAAATCACGACAATCATTTAATCAGCACGTACTTTTTACAAACCCTGTTGCTGTTACAAGCGACGGGCTGATAAATGTTACGTTAACTGTAGATCCTTATAGCTGGTTTAATCAAAACGGAAATTATATAGATCCCGGCAACCCGGATAACTACCGATTGATCAATCGACTTATAAGAGAATCTTTTCATAACTGTTTTAAAGATGATGACAGGGACGGCCATCCTGATCATTGATTAATCAGGCAGCAGCAGGTTATCAGAACACTGATAGCACTAATTAGATGGATTTGCACAGATTTGAATTTAAATACAAAACAGATGACATCCCAATTAAAGGATGTCATCTGTAAAAAAATTATTTTTTAGGAAAGATTTATGCGGGTATCTTCAGCACCATTAAAATCACAGCAATAATTGGGGCAATAGTTGCAATGCTTCCCCATATATTCCATTCTTTAGATGCTGCATCGTAAAGCTGTTTATCAAAGGGATCAGCTTCCGCAATCTTTAATAATTTTTTTTGTACGGGAACAACCTTCGCCATAAAAGCTGCTGCGGAAATTAAAATCATTATAAAGCCCCACATAATCCATCCTGTTTCAAACGGAATGTAACCTATTCCCATAGCACCAAATCCCGCGAGAATTAAAAAAGCAACAGCAGGCATTGTAAAAAGTCTGTCCGCTTTAATTATTCCTTTAATTGTGCTTGCAATAATCTTTGGGTCACCGCTGCTATCACCGTGATTCTTCCACGAAACTCCAATTACAATATTCCCCACAAAAAATATTACAGCAAAAATATGAATGAGTTTGAAAATCAGATAAGCCATAATTTAATCTCTTTAATTTAACGGGTTTCAAATTAGCAAAAATTCAAAAGTAACCAAAAGTAAAATAGCAAACGTAAATATTTAATTTTATCTTTAAAAGAAAAAAGGCTGCCCTAAAAGACAGCCTCTTTCATACAAGATTAAGATTATTTTTTTGGAGGAACTACGGCGTCTTTTGCCTGCTTTGCGATTCTGAATTTCAGAACTCTCTTTGCAGGTATTACCATTGTTTCGCCAGTAGCAGGATTTCTTCCCATTCTTTTCTTTCTGTCAACAACCACCAACTTGCCTAATCCCGGAATTGTAAAAGCTTTTTTTGCTTCCTTATATGATAATGAAACTAACTCATCAAGAAATTCTCCGGCTAATTTTTTTGTGGTTCCGGTTTTCTTTGAAAGATGATCAAGTATCTGACCTTTGGTCATTGGTTTAGAATTTGCCATAATGGGTCCTCTCTTTTTTATAAATGAATAACTCAGTGCGAAATTTATAAATTTTTATTTCTAAACAAAAATAGAATGGCCCCGTTTTTAAAAAATATTCTCCGGGGCTTCTGACCCCTCTTATAATGCTTTGTGGCTTAGTTCTTATTTATTTATTTTTTCAGCTATCTAATTTAAAAGAGTTCAGTTCTGCCAGATGAATAATAAGTTTGCTCTTCTTTTGTTTATTGTTTCTGCCGGTATCATTTACCCGCAGGTAAAAGATTCGGTTTATTCCGATACAACAAAAGCGGGTGTAGTAGATTCAGTAACTGCAGATACCACAGGGCTGTTGAGCACACAAAAAGAAATCGTAAAACCAGATACCGTAATTCCCATCTACCAACGACCTTTTTATTCTGCCAGTACATTCATTGACAGGAAGGAAATAGATTTCCTTAACTACAGGTATACCGGGGATTTGTTTGAACATTTTGCTGTTAGCTTTCTCCGGAATTATGGTTTTGTTGGCCATCCGAATGAACTTATTTTATACGGCACCAACGATGTAAGCTATTTGGAAAACGGGATCTACACAAATAACAGGGTATCAGGATATTTCAATTTGAACTTAATGCCTTCTGAAATGATTGATTCTATTGAAGTCATTCCTTCACCAAGAGGATTTTTTTATGGGCCACTTAATAATCCCATTAGTGTGAATTTTATTAAAAGGGACATTTATTCTTTAAAACCTTATACAAGAATAAAATATTACGAAGGTCCTTCGGGAGAAGCATTTATCGATGCGGTTTTTAATGCAATTATCTTTAAGGATTTTACTTTTACTATTGATATATCAAATAGGAAAGTAGACAGCACTTATTCGAACAGCGATTTCAGCATCTGGCAGGGAGAAGCGCATTTAAAATATCTTTTATCCGATGATGTAAATATAATAGCATCTTATGGATATAACGATTATAATGCCGGCCTGAACGGAGGAGTTAATGTTGACAGCATAAAACAGGTTACATCAAATATTGACCTACTTCTTTATGATGAACTGCGCGCCCCCGTTTATTATGGGTTCAGAAGGATGAATATCCTGCAGGATAATGCAGGGCTGCGATTATTTGCTAACCCCATTCCGAATTCTAAGACTGATTTAAGTATCTATTACAGATTTGATAAAAGTGAATTAAATAATCGTGCAGATGCTCTAAATTATCCTCAAAGGGATAAAAATAAAACTGTAGGTGCTTTATTAAGACAGAACTTTAACCTTGCTTTTGCAGATCTCAAAGTGATTGCTCAATATGAAAAAACGAATTCAAAGCTTTATATACCAAGTTCAAATTTAGATTTTAATACAAGCTATTTTACACTGGCTCCTGTTCTTAGTTTGAATCTGATTGATAGTAGCATTGTCCCTTCTGTTTATTATAAGATTCAAAATGTAAGCAATGGTACATCTAAGGTATACCATGGTTTGGGTGCTGACATTTCATTAAATCTTCTTGATTACTTAAAACTATATGGTGGTTATTCAATTTATAAATCAATTAACTTAAGTGATAATGTTAGTACTATTGAGCTATCCGCAAAACTTAGTATTGATAATTTAAATCTCAGCGCTGATTTTATTAACAGAAGCTCAAGTTATCTTTATGTAAATCCCTCACTTTTTACACCGGGTGAAGAATATTATCTTGACCTAGGCACAACGCAGATCGGAGGTAATTTTAGTTTTAAAGTGTGGAAGATTCTTCTTGAAGCAACGGCATATTATGATCTTTCAAAACATAAATCCTTTGGCCGTTTGCCTGATATAACCATTGCTTCACCCAAATTAAAATTAACCGGCGGAATTTATCTGGATGGTTATTTCTTTAATGATAACCTGAACCTGAAGACAGGGTTTGCCCTCAACTACAATTCAAGGCAGAGAGTTTTTTATTCGGGGACCGAAAATGATCTTGCCGGACAGTTCACCACTGTCGATTTTACGCTTATGGGAGAAATTCAGAAAGCTGCTATTGCGTATTTTACATGGGAAAATCTTTTTGATGAAACTTACTATATTGTTCCCTATTACCCGATGTTCAGAAGAGGAATCAGGTTCGGTGTTGCCTGGGAATTGTTTAATTAACTAATCCGCATTCAATTTGCATCTCTTTAAATTAAATAACCGGAAATCATTTGGGCTGCTGATAGCTGCCGGCATTTTAACAGAAGCATTTTACATTTTTTTCGATTTAAATAATGGTAAAGGAAATACCGGGCTTTACATGTTTATTTATTTTGAAGCCTTCATCATTTTCCTGTTTGCATTTTATCTTATTAAAATTTCAGATCCGGCTGCGGGGAACTCAACATCTTTTTTGACAAAGGTTTTTTCTAAAGATAAATCGGAGACTTCAAAGTTTAATGTTCCTGTATTAATAATTTTATTTGGGATTTTATTCAGGCTTACTTTAATTCCAACAGATCCTTCAACTTCTCCCGATGCTTACAGGTATATCTGGGAAGGAAAAGTCATATACAACGGATTTAATCCTTATCAATATTCCCCGGGTTCCGAAATGTTAAAAGGACTAAGAGATGATGTCTATAAAAAGATTACTTACAAGGATATTCCCACAATTTATCCGCCTGTTGCACAGTTGGTTTTTCTTTTGTCTTATTCGATAACGGGGAATAGCATGACCGGGTTAAAACTGATTTATCTTCTCTGCGAAATCATAACGATGATTTTTCTGGTCAAGCTTCTTTATTTGAAGAAGAAAAATATTAATTTTATAGTTCTCTACGCCTGGCTCCCGCTGCCCCTGATGGAGTATTTTGTTAATGCACATATCGATGTTGTGGGAATTATGTTCCTGGTTCTCTTTCTGTATTTTTTAGAAAATGAGAATATTCCTGCTTCGGGTTTAACTTTTACTTTTGCTTTTCTGACCAAACTTTATCCGATGTTTATTATTCCTCTTCTTGTAAAGAAATTCAGGATTCAAAAATTTCTTTATTTCATTTTGATTTTCCTGGTTACTTCGATCCTTTTCTATTTCCCTTTCATAAACAGCAGCTTATCTGTAACAGATGCCTTAATGAACTATGTAAACAGATGGGAGTTTAATGCTTCTGTTTATTACCTGTTAACAGCATTTATTCCCGATCACGATATAGCCAGAATAATTTGCGGAATACTTCTCCTGATTTCAATTGTATTTATTGCAAGATATTATAAGGATTTTGTAAAAGGTGTTTTCGGGGTGCTGCTCGCAGTTATAATTTTTTCTCCTGTTCTTTATCCCTGGTATCTTGGATGGATTGCGGCAGTTAATCCATTTACATTTTTTTATTCTGTACTAAGTTTACTTTTTACAATTAATCTCTCAAACTTTTCACCTCTCGGAAAAGTATGGCATGAATACTTTCCCGTGCTGTTTACAGAATATATGGTATTCTTTCTTCTGCTCGCATATGATTTATACCATCAGAAGACGGGAAAGAGTTTTAAAGATTTACTATAAGGAAATTCCTTGTAACTGCATCAGCCCAAATGCTTCGCAAGAAATGTTTCCATCGCTTTGTAAAACTCAAACCTGTTCTCTTCATTGTGGAAACCATGCCCTTCATTATCTTTAACTATATACGGAACATCAATATTTTTTTTCTTTAAGGCTTCTACAATCTGGTCAGATTCGGATTTTGCAACCCGCGGATCGTTTGCTCCCTGTGCAATCAGCAGTGGAGCTTTTATTTTATCTGCATGAAAAACAGGAGATGAAGATTTGAGGAGCTCTTTATCTTCTTCAGGATTTCCTACCATCTCATAAAGCATTTGAAGATAAGGTTCCCAGTAGGGTGGAATTGATTTCATAAATGTGAACAGATTGGATACACCAACATAATCAACTCCGCAAGCATAAAGATCCGGAGTGAAAGTTAATCCTGCTAATGTTGCATAGCCGCCGTACGAGCCACCGTAGATTGCAATTTTCTTTTCATCTGCGATACCATTTTTAATTAACCACATCGCTCCGTCGCTTACATCATCCTGCATCTTTTTTCCCCATTGCTTAAAACTTGCCTCCCAGAATTTTCTGCCATAACCGGTTGAGCCTCTGAAGTTTATCTGCAGAATAGCATAACCCCTGTTCGCAAGAAACTGGATTTCAGGATTGAATCCCCACGAATCCCTGTACCATGGACCTCCATGAGGATTTACAACAACCGGAAGCTTTTTATGTTCAACTCCTTTGGGCAATGTGAGATATCCGTGCAATTTTAGTCCATCACGCGATTCAAATTCTATTGGTTCCATTTCTGCCATTTCATTTTCATCTAACCAGGGACTAATATCAGTAAGCTTAAAAAACTCTTCACTTTTTAAATTATAATAGTAATAGGCACCTCTTGATTTATCACTGAATGTCCTTACTAAAATTTTATCTTCTTCTTTGTTGGAATGAGCGACCACAACTTCATAACCGGGAAGTTTTACTTCCAGTTCCTTTTGAAGTTTTTTCCTTTGCTCATCAAAAAAATGATAATGACGTTTATCAGTTACGAAAGATACTCCTGTTATTAATTTTCTTTTATCCGAGCTTAGCAGATCAGCAACATCAACTTCGGGATGCTCATAAATAACTTCGAGCTCTTTATTATTTTCCATATCATATATAACAATAGCAAGTTTGTCGCGGTTAATATTTGAAATCATATAAACGAGATTATTATCATAAGCAAACATAGCGGGAGCTAAAGTTTCCTTAAAATTCGTGGTAACAATTAACCTGAAATTCTCATCTTCATTTTTCCTGTATAGAACTCCCGTATTAACTCCATCGGTAGTTGTGGCTATTCTCAATCTACCATCGTGATCTGTTATCCACCCGGTAATGTTGCCCGGATTTTCAGCAATCATTTCCATTTCACCGGAGCCTACATTTATCCTGTAGACATCAAATATCCGGGAATCTCTTTTATTCATTGCTATAAGCAGCTCGTCATCATTATCTTTTAATTCATCTATAAGCTCAACTTTTACCTTTTCAAAAGGAGTAAGATCCATCTGATTTGAACTATCGATATTTACAGCGTACAATCTGAAATTTTCATCACCGCCTTTATCCTGTACGTAAGCAATCCTGTTATTATTAGCCCAGAAATATCCTGCAACGTCTCTTTCTTCTGCTGAGGTTAATCTTTTAACTTCATCAATACCAATTTTCTGAATAAACACGTTAAGCCTGTTTTTCCATGGCATCAAAAAAGCAAGGTGCTCACCATCGGGCGAAAGCTGGTATGCTGTTTTTTCGGGATTGCGGAAAAAATCTTCTAATGGAATTATCGGCACATTTGGATTCAATTTATTTCCTTTAATTTTTTATTTTGAAATTGAAGATAAAAAATAATGATTGAATTGGAAAAACGATATAGGTTAAAAGATAAATTAGTATAGGTTGAATCGCGAAGGGGTTCTGGGAAATAAAGATTTTTTCTATTACAGATATTGAACTTCTGAAGGAGTTCTTTAAAAAAGAAAAAAAGTAGCAATAAAAGAATGATAACTTGAAGATTTTAATGGTTCTAATCTATCTTGCAATCTTTAAATCTTGCAATTTTAAATTCTCCCTAATCAACTAACAATTTTCAATTAAAGACTCAGCATATCCTTAAACTTAATTGCCTGTCTTCTTGAGACTTCTATTTTATTTCCACCTTTTAATTTCACTAACAGTCCACCATTCAGCCAGGGTTCAATGCTGTCTATCCATTTTAAATTTACAATGTGCTTACGGTTTGCACGGAAAAAAGCTTTATTGTCAAGTCTTTCATCAAGATAATTAAGAGTTCTTAATATTAGAGGTTTGTTGTCATCAAAATAAAGTCTTACATAATTTCCCTCTGATTCAAACAACCTTACGGTAGAAAGTTTTACGAACCAGCATCTGTCACCGTCTTTTACAAATACCTGGTCGTCTTCGGTAAGTACCGGCGTCTGGCCTGCTTCAATCTGCTCTTTCTTATTTTTTTCGATAAGCTTTTTAACAGTATCCTCAAGACGTTTGGGTTCGATTGGTTTAAGAAGGTAATCCATGGCATTGTACTCAAATGCCTTCAGCGCGTACTCATCGTAGGCGGTTGTAAATACAACTGTCGGAACACTGTCTAATTCTTCGAGCATTTCGAACCCGTTTTTGCCGGGCATCTGGATATCAAGAAAAATAAGTTCTGGGTTAAGTTCCGTTATTTTTGAAATTGCATCTTCTGCGTTTACGGCTTCGCCGACAACATTTATATCTTTAAATGGATTTAATAACCTGCGCAATTCGGTACGTGCGAGGCGTTCATCATCTACTATTAAAGCTTTCATTTATTTTTCCTCCTGTTGGAATAATAACTTCTGCAAGCACTTCATTTTGTGTTGTGTTTTTAATTTGAAAGATTCCTGTTTCCCCGTATAATAAACTTAACCTGTGCTTGGTATTCTGTATACCAAAACCAGTTGCATACTTCAGGTCTTCTTCATTGAAAAGACCGGTGTTTAAAATCCGGATATGAAGTTTTGAATCTTCGATAAATGAACAAATAGAAATTTTACCACCGTCGGTTCTTTTGGATATACCGTGTTTTATGCCGTTTTCAACAAGTGTTTGAATCATCATTGGCGGGATTTCAATCTTTGCAGCCACCTCATCAATTTCTAACGAGTAATTTAATCTTTCTTCAAATCTAATTTTTTCAAGATCAAGGTAATCAACTACTGTTTGCATCTCATCCGCAAGAGTAACCGTTTCACTCTTTTCAATTCTTAATGAATAACGAAGAATGTTAGAAAGTTTTGTAACTGCTGTTTTTGCCGATGCCGGATCTTCTTCAATTAATGCTCTTATACTGTTTAAAGCATTAAACATAAAATGGGGATTAAGCTGACTCTTTAAAGTTTTCAATTCAAAATCTTTTACTGCTGCTTCCCAGATGAGAGCTTCTATTTCAACTTTTTTGTAATTCTGGAAAAAGTGAACTGAAAAATAAATCAACTGCCATAATAAGATTACGCTGCTGAAATTAAAAATCCAGATTGCAGGAGTTGCAGGTTTAAATTTTGATACATCATAAAAACTTCCGGTAAGATTTATCGGAAAGAATAATAGCCGATAAAATTATACCAATTATCAGGCTTGATATAAGCACTCTCGGAATAATTTTTTTAAGGGGAAGTTCCAGCCAGCCGTTTCTTTTAACAGTTATGCGAAGGTAGTGCGTAGAAGCAATTCCCATCAGGCAGACGAAAATGAAAAGCAGCGCTTTCTGCCATGTGAAAGTTTCAAATGAATACAAAGCAATAAGATTAGCTGCGGCATAAACAGCCCAACCTGAAGATTGCGAAATCCAGTAAGCTCTATTTCTGCTTATTTTTGAAATTCTCTCTCCGCCAGATTTCTTAGTGTTTGAATTTATTTCAAAAGCTTTGGTACGTAAATTAATGTCGTGCGTAAATTCAGTCATAAATATAGTCGTAATGTCTCTAAAAGGAAATTAACTGGTTTATCTAAAAAAACAATTTTCTAAACAAGTTTTATTATTAAACAACCTAAAATTAGCTTTATTGTTTAAGAGGCAGTTATACTTTGGTATTACCGGTTTTATAGGGTGATAAGCGGGATGCAAAGTGGAAATTTCAAGCCAAGTTTTAAAATAATAAACCCGGAAAATTTAATCCGGGCTTTAATACTGGCTCTAAAAATTATCAGAGATTAATTATATCATTATAAATAATAAATGCCATCAGCAAAAGTAGAATTACGAAACCTGTGTTTTGAATTGCCACTTTAACTTTAATGGGAATTTCTTTTTTGATTACACCTTCAATAAGAATTATAACAAGATGTCCTCCATCCAGCACAGGGAAAGGCATTATATTTATAATTGCAAGGCTTAAGCTTAACAGCGCAAGGAAAAACAGGAAGCTAAGAAATCCTGTATCCGCCGATTTAGCTGCAAGCTGTGCAATCTTAACAGGTCCTCCAAAAGCTTTTCCAAATGCAACTTTACCACCGATAACTTTGCCAACCATGCTAAATGTAAGGTTTGTCACATTTACGATATCCAGCCATCCATAATAGAATGAATCAAAGAAACCGTATGTTTGAAATTCTACCGGTGCATTTGGATTTGTAACAAGCCCGACTCCTATTAAACCTTTTTCATCGGGGGTAACCGAAAGTTGTACTGTATCCTGACCTCTCTCAACAAGCAGGGGTATAGTTGTGTTTTTATGACTGGATATAATACCGATTGTTTGCTGAAGACTGTATATCTTTTCTCCATTTAAACTGAGTAAAATATCCCCCTTTTTTATACCTGCCTTTTCTGCTGGTGAATCATTTGTAACTTCATCAATTGCAGGTTGAAAACCTGCCGGTAATAAAAAACTCTGACCGGTTTCGTTATCAGGAATTAATTTTCTCGGAATCGTAATATTTTCTGTGGTATTATCTCTTTTAAATTTAACATTAACATCCTGACCAAGTGTATTTACAAAAATATCTGTCCTTACCTGGTCCCAATTATGAACAGGTGCTCCGTTAATGGCAAGTATTTTATCATCAGTTTTAAAACCAAGGGAATCAATTGTACTTCCCGGTGCAATGTAGCCAATCTTTGTGGTGGTAATAACCTGTTTCCCCTGGAAATAGTTTACTCCCCAGAAAATTATCAGCGCAAGCAGGAGATTCATAATAACGCCGGCAGTTATTACAATAATCTTTCTTCCTGTAGATTTGGCGCGGAATTCATAAGGCTGCGGTTCTTTATCCGCAAATTCAGTATCAAAACTTTCGTCAACCATTCCGGCTATTTTAACATAACCGCCCAGAGGTAAAAGGCATAAGCGATAGTCGGTATTTCCCTGTCCGTCAAAATCTTTGGGAAGTTCACCGAAAGTAAACCCAGATATCCTGTTCCATCCGAATAATCTTTTTCCAAAGCCGATTGCAAATACTTCGGCACGCATACCGGTAAGTTTTGCAGCAGCGAAATGACCGAATTCATGTACAAAGACAAGAATGCCAATCGTTATCGCAAAATAAATAATATACTCCATTAAGTGAGTTTCTCCTATATTTCAAAATCGGAATTATAATTAGATGCAGTAAAGCAAATATTGTTCCCGCTCAAACTCAAACCAGACTTGTGACATATTTCCTCGTTTGACTATCCTGTTCAATAATAGTTTCAAGGTCAGGGTTTTTATGGTTATCAAAATGATCGAGTGCGTTACAAATTAAAGCAGGAATATCGGAAAATTTTATCTCTTTTTTAAGAAATTTATCTACAGCAATTTCATTTGCCGCATTTAATATGCAGGGAGCAGTACCGCCGCTTCCGAGAGTTTCATATGCAAGTCTCAAACATTCAAACTTATTTAAGTCGGGTTCTGAAAATGTTAAGCTTGATATTTCAGGAAGACTTGTCCGCGGAAGTTCATTCGGAAGTCTTTCCGGGTAGCTTAATGCATATTGAATAGGCAGTTTCATATCGGGTAAACCCATCTGAGCTTTAACAGAACCATCTACAAACTGAACCATTGAATGAATGATTGACTGTGGATGAATTACAACATCAATTTTTTCTTTAGGAAGATTGAAGAGCCAATGAGCTTCTATAACTTCCAGCCCTTTGTTCATCATCGTTGCAGAATCAATTGTAATTTTATTTCCCATCTTCCAATTTGGATGATTTAGTGCATCTTCAACTGTTACTTCATTAAATTCACCTTTGTTCATTTCCCTGAAAGGACCGCCTGAAGCTGTTAAAATAAGCTTTTCAACCTCATCGGGATTCTCACCTGTCATGCATTGAAAAATAGCACTGTGTTCCGAATCCACTGGAATAATTTCGGATTTATATCTCTCCGCAAGTTTTTTTACAAGTTCTCCTGCCACAACAAGTGTTTCTTTGTTTGCAAGTGCGATTCTCTTTCCGCGCTTAATTGCTTCGAGCGTTGGAATGAGCCCGGCAAAACCAACCACAGCTCCTATCAGTATATCATAATCAGTATCCGAGGCGGCTTTAATCAATCCTTCATTTCCGGAAAGAACTTTTGTGGTATTTCCAATTCTGCGCTTGAGTTCATCTGCAAGCTCTTTATTTTTTACAACAACAAAATCAGGTTTAAATTCTTTAATCTGAGGTTCAAGTATATCTATACGGGTATTTGCAGTAAGTGCGGATATACCAAATTTATCAGGAAAATTCCTGATGACATTTAAGGTATTTATTCCTATTGAACCGGTTGATCCGAGAATTAATAATCGTTTCATTGTAATTATTTAAAAAGAGACATTAAAGGTAACCAAGAAAGCCTTTTATAGCAATGTAATTTGGTAGTTTTAAACTCAGCACTAATATCTAAAAATCAGATAACTTACGGCACTTTTTTCCGACTGGACTTACTACTAAGAAAACTTTTTAAAATTTTCAGATCTGGTTAGATATGTGATGATTTTATCACTTTCTCTCTTTAGCTTTAAACAAGAGTCTTTTAATTATTCATTTCCCTGAGGAGGTATATGAAAATTTTCAAACTTTTACTTATCGGAATGTTTTTGATATTTTTTGTAACCGACAGTTTTAGTCTGCCGAGGTATGCTCTCAGAATGGGAGGTACATGCTCAGATTGCCATGTTAATCCCACTGGTGGTTTGATGAGAAATTCAGGCGGGTTTGCATTTGGAAAAAATGTTTTGCCGATGGAAAGACCAAGCAAAGAATTTCCAATGAGCCAGAATATTGGCGAAAATATTCAGTATGGTTTGGATTTTAGGGGGAATTCTTTTTTATATATCACTGATTCTACAAAAAGAATTGATTTCCAGGGAATGTCCGGTTCAGTTTATACCAATGTTGATATTTCAGATAAGATTAATGTTTTTGCCAGGTACGATTTTATCTGGCAGATATGGGAAGCATACGGAGTTGCTCATATTCTTCCAAATGAAGGGTACATTAAAGCCGGCACATTTTCCCCAAATTATGGAATCAGGCTGGATGACCACACAGCATATACGCGTGGAGGAGACCTGGGACTGATTACACCGGGCGCTAGTAAACGAGGTTTGATTTATGATCCGCGTTATGTTGAAAGCGGAGTTGAAGTGGGGCAGTATATTTCGGACTTTGCTTTTATTACGGCAAGTGTCGGTAATTCACATTCGCCGAATATTTTTGTTACCGACCCTACTTATACCGCAAACCTTGAATTATATCCAACTATTTCCGACGTGGCAGCTTTGATGATTGGTGGCTCTGTTGCCATATTTAAACAGCAGGTTTTCCAGCAAACCAAATACGTCTATCCTCAAGTTCAAATGTACGGAGGTTATGCTGGAATAGGTGTTGGTGATTTTACCTTGATGGGAGAATATGATATTGCTAATAATTATGTTAAACAGGATTCTGCATCTAACGCGCTTATGATTGAAGCTTCTTACCGGCTTCTTAAAGGTCTCGAAGCAGTAGTAAGATATGATCGCTTTGATCCATTGACTTCAAGGAATAAGGACGATATTTCAAGACTGATAGTCGGTTTCGAATTTTACCCTTACAGCTTTATTGAAATACGCCCTCAATTTCGTTTCCAGATGGAGCATCCATCGATAACTAATGACACATTTTTAATACAGTTTCATTTGTGGTATTAATAATTTACAGAAAGTTACTTAAGCCTGCTGTTTCCCGGCAGGCTTTTTTGTAATCATATTTTGTATTTTTGCACTTCAATAAAAGCGGAAAGAATTGTGCCGGACAATAAATCAGTATCAATATGGAAAAACCATTTGCAGGAAGAAATAGATGCTTCTTACCTTTATAAAATATTGGCGGGAATGGAAAAGAATGAAAAGCAGAAAGATATTTACTCAAGACTCTCAGAAGTTGAAAAAAAGCATATTAAAGTATGGCGGGATTTACTGCTGAAACATAATATCATCATAAAAGATGATAGCCCTTCATTTAAAGCAAAATCACTTGTGTGGTTCGCAAATCGGTTCGGTACATGGATTCTCTCCAAAGCTTTGATGAATGAAGAAGCCGAGGAAGTAAAATCATATTTGAAATTATATAAAACCAGTTCCGATAAGGAAACAAAGGATATTGCTCTTCAGCTTGCAAAAGATTCTGCCGGGCATGCAAATAAGCTTATGGATATTAAGGGTACAAGCGATGAACCATGGCACCGTTCTGAATCAGGCGGATTACTGCGGAATGTAGTTTATGGTTTTAATGATGGGCTTACTGCAAACTTTGGTTTAATAGCCGGAGTAATTGGTGCCAGCGTCGCTCCGCATATAATTTTAATTTCAGGTATTTCCGGGATGCTGGCTGATGCGCTTTCAATGGGTTCCTCAGGATATCTTGCCGCGATAAGTGAAAAAGAGGTTTATGATCACGAAAGAAAAATGGAGAAGGAAGAAATTCTTTTAATGCCTGAACTGGAAACAGAAGAACTGGCATTAATTTATGAATCAAAAGGAATGAGTAAAGAAGATGCATCTAACCTTGCTGCGGAAGTAATGAAAGATCCTGCACAGGCATTAGAAGAAAAAGTTAGAATAGAGCTTGGAATTGGCGAAGCAAATATGAGTCCCTTCCGTGAGGGATGGATTACAGGACTTGCAACTGCCGTAGGGGCAGTAATTCCTGTTTTTCCGTTTTTCTTTCTTACAGGAGTGACCGCTATCTGGACGGCATTTACAATTTCAATGCTTGCACATTTTGGTGTCGGTGCAGCAAGAAGCTTCTTTACAGGAAGAGGAATTTTCCGGAGCGGGTTTGATATGTTTGTCGTTGGTTTTGGAATAGCTGCTGCAGGTTACTTTATTGGTGAGTTTATAGGAAAGTTGTTTTGAGGGATATAAATTTTATCCTGAAATATTTAGAATGACGGGGAGTGTATTTATCAAGCAAATTTCAAAATACTTAGACAATTAACGGGGACAATATGAAAATCTAATTGTAACACATCACATTTATCCCCTTGAACAGAGCACTTTATTTAGCAATATTTGATTTTATGAATAAGAAAATATTCATCTTTTTGTTTTTTGTAACAGGATTTATCTTTGCGCAGAATAACGCTATTCTCCAGCGTTATATGCTTGGTCAGGGTTATGTCCAGGCTGGTCAGCTTGAAAAAGCAAAATCAATTTACCAGGAATTATATAACCAGCATCCCGATAACTTTCAGTATTTTGAAGCCTTAAATAATGTCTATCTTCAACTAAAAGATTACCAGGGTTCATTACAGATAATTCAGCAGAGAATGAAAGAAATTACCGCGGATGCAGATATGTATGGTCTGCTCGGTTCAACTTATTCTTTAATGGGAAATACTGAACAGGCGTATAAAGTCTGGGATGAGGGTCTGCAAAATCTTCCGCCTGATCCGATGAAATACAGGATAATTGCGAACTATGTGCTCGATAGAAGGGATTTTGATAAAGCCATAGAAATCTATAAAAAAGGTAAAGATGAAAGTAATGATCCTGTAATTTATTCTTACCAGCTTGCCGATCTTTATGCCTTAACAATGAGATTTACCGAAGCAGCAGAAGAATATGTTTTCATCCTGGAAAAAAAACCTGAACAGGTTACAAATGTTCAGAATAAAATGTTTAATTACATAAATAAACCAGATGCGCTGAAGAAAACAATCGAAGTATTTCAAAATAATTCGGATGATAATCAGAGCATTAATTATTTACTGGCAAGATTTTATGTTGAAAATAAGGACTACCAGAAAGCATTTGATTTATATCTGAAAATGGATAAAGAAAATCAACGCCAGGGGATGGATCTCATAAAGCTTGCTGAGTTGATTTATAATGATGGCAATTATAATACAGCCGCAGAATTTTATAATGAGATAATAGATAAATATTCAGATTCACCGCTTATAGCAAGAGCAAAGCTTGGTTATGCAAAAACTCTTGAAGCTGAAGCCGAAGAAAATATTGGTGAAAGCTGGAAACCATATCATAAATTTAATTCTATAAATCCTGATAACATTGATGGAGTCGTAAAAGCTTACAACCAGATAATCAATCAATATCCAAATACTGATGTTTCACTTGAATCATACCTTAGATTGGGAGAGCTAAAATTATACAGCCAGGGAGATCTTTCCGCCGCAGAGGAATATTTCAACAAGATTCTGAATAATGCTTCTTTTTCTCCTATTGGATTGCAGGCTCAAAATGAAATAGGTAAAATTGAACTGATAAAAGGTAATCTTGATGAATCAGCAAAATATTTCCAAAATGTTGTGAACCAGCCAAAAGCTCCCGAGGATCAGAAAAACGGCTGTAAATATTTATTAGCAAGGATAGATTTTTATAAGGGAAATTTTAAGGAAGCAAAAAATCAATTGGTACAAATATTGAGTAATTTAAGTGATAATTATGCCAACGATGCAATTGAATTATCGCTTTTATTGAACACAACAATGAATGATTCGTCTGAATTAGTAAGATTTGCAGATGCGGAATTTCTTGCTGATCAGAAGAAGTTTAATGAAGCTGCAGAAAAATATAACCTGGTTGCACAGAACCCGAAAGCATTTCTGCTTAAAAGTATTGCGGAATTAAGAGAAGCGGAAATGGAGCTTGCAGCCGGAAATAATGATAAAGCTATTGACATGCTTCAGAAGATAGTTGATGAAAATGACAAAAACATTTATGCAGATAAAGCCTTATATTTATTAGGAAGAATTTATGAATTTGGTTTAAATGATTCATCCAAAGCTGTTGAAAAATATGAGGAACTGCTTGCAAAATATCCTAACTCCTTATATCTTGATGATGCAAGGGATGAAATAGTTAAATTAAAAAATAAAGCGAGTTAAGTATGGCTAAAAAACAGGGTCAAAAGATTGTGAAATGTTCATTCTGCGGAAGAGATGGGAGTGAAGTCGGCAGTATGATTGCCGGACCCGACGTTTATATTTGTGATATATGTATCTCAAGCAGTGTAGATATTCTTAGAAATAATCTTGCTGCGTATTCAAATACAAAAACAAGATCAACCCAGATTCCTACCCCGGGATCAATTAAAAAAACACTTGACGAATATGTAATCGGGCAGGAAAGAGCTAAAAAAATATTATCGGTTGCTGTTCATAATCATTATAAAAGAATTAATTCCAAAGGATCTTTTTTCGAACTTGATGACGTTGAAATTGAAAAGAGCAATATTCTTTTAATCGGTCCTACAGGGGTTGGTAAAACATTATTAGCGCAGACACTGGCTAAAATTCTTGAGGTGCCGTTTGCCATAGCTGACGCAACCACACTTACAGAAGCCGGTTATGTTGGAGATGATGTTGAAACAGTGCTTGTTCATCTTCTTCAGGCGGCTGATTATAATCTTGAACGTGCACAAAAAGGTATCGTTTACATTGATGAGATAGATAAGATTGCAAGAAAAAGTGAAAGTACATCTATAACAAGAGATGTTTCAGGTGAAGGTGTTCAGCAGGCATTGTTAAAGATTCTTGAAGGTACTATGGCAGGAGTTCCGCCAAAAGGCGGAAGAAAACATCCGGAACAAAGTCTCATTAACGTGAACACAAAAAATATCCTCTTTATTGTAGGCGGTGCTTTTGACGGGATCGATAAAATAATTGCTGCACGGATTAATAAAAATAAAATGGGATTTTCTCGCGAGGACTTAAAAGGAAAAATCTCCGAGGATGATTTAATTTCATTTACGCAGCCGGAAGACCTTTTAAGATTCGGATTAATTCCTGAACTTATCGGCAGGCTTCCTGTTACTGCTCCCCTGCATCAATTGAGTGAAGATGCAATGAAGAGCATCCTTACTGAACCGAAGAATGCGATTCTCAAACAATATAAAAAATTATTTATGATTGATAATGTTGAACTGGAATTTGATCCTTTTGCAATTGATGCAATTGTTAAAAAAGCGATGGAAAGAAAAACCGGTGCCCGGGCGTTGAGATCAATTGTTGAAGAATTTATGCTTGATGTTATGTATGAGCTTCCAAATAAGGATAATGTTGATAAGTGCATTATCACAAAAGATGTGATAGAAAAAGGTGCCGAACCTATTTATCTGGATGCGGACAGGAAATCGGCTTGATCATTTTATAGATACAATGTATTTATGAAGGCGATTATTTTAATCGCCTTTAATTTTTTAAATGAAAAAGACCTTATATGTTTAGAAAGATTTTATTTTTTATTGTCTTAACTTCATTGACTGTTTTTGCACAGTCGAAAATACTTATTTATATGGATCTTCATCAGACAGATCATCTTAAAGCTTACGGAATTACATTTCACGCTCTTCAAAAAGGGATTAAATCCGATTGGCTTTTAAATTACCGCGGCGGTTCTTTTATGATAGATTACGATGCAAATATTGCAGTTGAATGCAGACTGGAAGGAGTTGCCTTCGATTTGCTTTCTACTTCGCAGGCTGCTGATGTTTACTCAACTGTTCAAAGCGATGATAATAATATGGACGTGGTAAGACTTGAAAAAGCGCCTAAGATTGCAGTCTATGTTCCTCCGGGATTTATGCCCTGGGATGATGCCGTAACCCTTGCTCTTGAATATGCAAAAATTCCTTATGATAAAATATGGAATGATGAAATCCTTAAGGGGGATCTTTCAAAATACGACTGGCTTCATCTTCATCACGAGGATTTTACCGGGCAGTATGGAAAATTTTATGCGAGCTTCAGTAATGCGCAGTGGTATATAGATAACCAGATAATGTATGAAAATGATGCTAAGAAAAATGGGTTTAAAAAAGTTTCTAATATGATGAAAGCAGTTGCGATGGATATTAAAAATTTTGTGGGACAGGGGGGATTTTTATTTGCTATGTGTTCAGCAACAGATTCATATGATATAGCACTGGCTGCTCAGAATGTGGATATCTGTGCAGAGATGTATGATGGTGATGCAGCCGATCCTGATGCACAAAGCAAGCTCGATTATTCGAATACTCTTGCCTTTACAAATTTTAAGCTTGAAATGAATCCCTATGTCTATGAGTACAGCAATATTGATGTACAGCCTTCTGAAATAGGGGATTATGCAAACGATTATTTTACTCTTTTCGATTTTTCCGCAAAGTATGACCCGGTTCCTACAATGTTAACTCAGGATCACGTGAATGTTATAAGGGGATTTATGGGACAGACAACAATGTTCCATAAAGAATTAATAAAAAAATCCGTAACTATACTTGCTGAACGGCCGGGAACTGACCAGGTTAAATATATTCATGGAAATTTCGGAAGAGGTACCTGGACATTTTACGGCGGTCACGATCCTGAAGATTACCAGCATGCTGTCGGCGACCCTCCGACTGATCTTTCTTTATATAAAAATTCTCCCGGGTACAGGTTAATACTGAATAATGTTCTCTTTCCGGCAGCAACAAAGAAGAAACAAAAAACCTGATAAGATGATTTTAAAAGAACTCATCTAAATTTTCTATCTTTGCAAAAAGAATTTCTATAACTAATCATCTCTGATATGAAACAAATTAAAATTAAAGGAACCGGTCAGGCATATATCATAGGTAAAATAGTTTGTGTGGGAAGAAATTATACTGAACATGCAAAAGAGCTTGGGAATGAAGTCCCTGAAAAGCCGGTAATATTTTTAAAGCCGACATCTGCAGTTATTTTTTCCGGCGATAAAATTATTCATCCTTCTTTTTCTACCGATATGCATCACGAAACAGAACTTGTTTTGTTAATCGGAAGCACGGTAAAAGACGCAGATGAAAGGGAATGTGAAAAGGCTATTATAGCTTACGGGGTTGGACTTGATATGACACTGCGCGATGTTCAGAATGAATTAAAAAAGAAAGGACATCCCTGGACAATAGCAAAGGGATTTGATACATCTGCTGTTTTATCCGAGTTCGTTTCTAAAAAAGATTGCAGGCTTACTTTAAATGAAGAAATAATTTTAAGAGTAAACAATTCGGAAAGACAGCACGAAAAATTAAACAAAATGATTTTTAATCCCGTACAAATAGTTGAATATATTTCTTCTTTAATGACGCTTGAAGAAGGCGATTTGATATTTACGGGAACTCCGGCAGGAGTAGGTAAAGTTGTAAAAGGTGATAAGCTTTATGCTGAAATTACCGGTATTGCTAAACTGGAATGTGAAGTATCGTAATAATCCAATTTGGTGTATTCATAGGATTGAAAGATTAAAATATAATGGATATTTTAACGGCAGAAGGAAAATCTTTTGACCAAAGAAGAACATATAAATTTCTGGTTAAAAACAGCCGAACATGATTTAGCTGCCATGCAGAAAATATTTGATTCCGGTAGTTATGATTGGTCTTTGTTTGTTGGACATTTAGCAATTGAGAAATTACTTAAAGCGCTATGGGTTAAGAAAAATCAAGATAACAATCCTCCCAGAATTCATAATCTTGTAAAAATATATGAAGAATCAAATTCATCTTTTTTAGATGAGGACGAGTTTACTTTTTTAAATGAGGTGACGAGTTTTAATATTGAAGGCAGATATCCTGAAACCAAATTAGCATTCTACAAGTTATGTACCAAAGAATTTAGCAAATCTAAAATTGTGAAAATAAAAAAATTGTTTGAATGCATACTCAAAGAGATATAGAGAAAAAGATCCGGGAGTTATATAAATTAATTTCGGATAAAATTAAGATTGATGGTATCTATCTGTTTGGATCTTATGCTTTGGGAAAAGCTCATAAATACAGTGATATAGACATTGCAATATTATCGCCGGATTTTGAAGGAATAAGATTTATCGATGGTTCCAGGATTTCGAAAATTATTATACATGAAACATTTCCACAAATGCCGTTTGTAGATTTTGAGATTCATCCATTTAAGACCGAAGAATTTACTGAAGACGATCCTTTCGTGGCAGAAATTTTAAAAACGGGAATAAAAGTGATTTAGTATTAGGGTGTTTTAAAATACTGGCTTATAATTTATAAAATTACTTGTTTAGATTTGATAACGATTTTTTGATAACCTCTTCAAGTGATAGGTCAGGGTCAACAGAAATAATATCTCTTATAATTTTATCAGCGACTTTTGTGTTATAGCCTAATGTTGTCAGCGCAGCCACAGCTTCATTCTTTATGCTGAAATGAATCTCTTTATTTCCTTCTTCAGCGATTAGGTCGACTTTGTTCTTAAGTTCCAGTACAAGTCTCTCTCCCGTTTTTCTGCCTATTCCGGGAACTGCAATTATCCTTGATATATCACCTCGTTGAATTGCATCTTTCAGATCATCTGTCTGAATGCCCGATAAAATGCTCTGTGCTAATTTTGGCCCTATCCCGGTAACTGAAATCAGAAGCTCAAACATTTGCTTTTCAGCTTCTGTAAAAAACCCGAAGAGAGTAATTGAATCTTCTTTTACACTAGTGTAAATAAAAAGTGATACTGATTCTTTATCAGAAATATTTTCGAATGTATTAATCGAAATATTAACAGCGTAACCAACACCGTTTACATCAAGTAAAATTTTAGTTGGTTTGGCTGAAATAATTTTACCGCTTAAATAACCAATCATTTAACAGTTAACTATTATAAATGAATAATTACAATTTTATGTTTATTCGTTGACTATTCTTTCCGGGAAAGCTTCAATGAATGATTTCCAGTCCTTGCTTTTTTTTGTAGTTGATTTAAGTCTGAAAGCATGACAAAGTGCAATTGCAAGCGCATCACTTTCGTCATACTTCATTTTTGCCGATTTAATTTCGAGCAAGGTTTTAATCATAAAGCCAACCTGTTCTTTTGAAGCTGCACCATTTCCCACAATTGATTTTTTTACTTCTCTCGGAGAGTATTCGCTTGTCGGGATTTTGTTATGAACAGCCGCAAGAATTGATACTCCCCTTGCATATCCTATCTTCATTGCTGACTGAACGTTCTTTCCATAGAAAGCAGTTTCTATTGCAAACTCATCCGGCTTATAAAGTTTAATAAGTTCATCGAGCTCATTATAAATAATTTCAAGCTTAAGTGAAAGCGGTTTTGAAGAAGGGAGCCTGATTATTCCGTGAGTTATAAGGTTAAAATTATTTTTATTATAATTGATTACACCGAAACCTGTAATATTTGTTCCGGGGTCAACTCCAAGAATAATCATTTTAATAGTGAGTTTTTTTATTCACTTTAATTTACAGTACTTTCATCAATATCAGCATTGGAATAAACATTCTGTACATCATCGTTATCTTCCAAAGCTTCAATTAGTTTCATTACTCTTTCTGCTTCATCACCGGAAACGGGAAGAGTATTTTTAGCTATCCATTGTAAGGATGCATTTTCAATTGAAAGATTTTTATCTGCAATTGTTTTTCTGACAGGTTCAAAACTTTCAAGGGGAGTTTGAATCTCGAAAAATTCTTCTTCAGATTGTAAATCTTCCGCACCGGCATCCAGAATTAATTCCATTATATCATCTTCAGACCAGCCCTGCTTTTGTAAAGTGATAACACCTTTCCTGTCGAACATCCATGCAACAGAACCTGTCTCACCCATACTCCCGCCATATTTACTGAAAAGATGCCTGACTTCTGCAACTATTCTGTTTTTATTATCGGTGGCAACTTCAACAAGAACAGCTACTCCTGCGGGACCGTAACCCTCGTACGTTAATTCGTGGTAAGTTACTCCTTCCAACTCGCCGGTTGCTTTCTTAATTGCTCTTTCAATATTGTCCTGGGGCATATTAGCAGCCTTGGCATTATCTACGGCGAGACGCAACCTTGGATTTGCAGCCGGATCACCACCGCCTTCTCTCGCAGCTATGGTTAACTCTTTGATTAACTTAGTGAACATTTTGCCGCGCTTTGCATCCAGCGCTCCCTTTTTTCTTTTAATTGTTGCCCACTTTGAGTGACCTGACATAGAAAATATTCTCCTATTTATTTTCTAAAACTTTTAAATCTTTAATTTTGAACTGCGGAAAAACTCTTCCATCTCTTATTGATTTATCTATTGAATAAACGACATTTAGCAATTGTCCATCTCTTGAGATTATATCGCAATAACTTCCCATATTAAACCCGATACAATCAAAGACTTTTTCACAGCCGTTTTGTTTTATGGCAAAAAGCAGATGATCATTCCCTACAATTCTTGGATAACCAGCAACAGTTACTTCCTCCGATAAAAATACCGGTCTCATATTTCCGGGACCGAAAGGGGAAAACATTTCAATAATTCTTAAAAACTTTGGTGTTATTTCCGAAAATTTAAGCTTAGAGTCAATATGAATCTCAGGAAGAAGATCATTTTCTGTTATTGATTCTTTAACAATCTTATTAAATTTTTGTTTAAATTCATCTATATTTTCAACTTCTACCGCAAGTCCTGCTGCCGCCTGATGTCCGCCAAAATGAATTAAAAGGTCTTCACATTGTTTTAATGCATCATAAATATTAAAATTTGATATACTCCTTGCAGACCCTTTGGCCACACCATCAACTGTTGTGAGCATAATGGTTGGTCTGTAATATTTTTCCACTAAACGTGAAGCGACAATTCCAATAACTCCCGGATGCCATGCTTCCTGGTGCAGAATTATGGCAAGTTCCTCTTTTAAATCGATAGTGCTTTCGACAAGTGAAAGTGCATTATCAAAAGTATCCACATCAATTTTCCGGCGTTCATAATTTTCAGTTTCCAATACCTGTGCAAGCTGGTTTGCTTCATCTTTACTTTTGGTAATTAATAATTCAACCGCACGTTCCGCATCACCTAACCTACCTACTGCATTTATTCTTGGAGCAAGTGTAAAGACTATTTGCCCGGTATTTAAACTCCCGGGATGAATATTACTTTTTTCAATTAATGCTTCAACCCCGGGACGCGGATTTTCATTAATAATTCTTATTCCTTCATTAACAAGTGAACGGTTTTCATCTATTAAAGGAACAATATCAGCAGCACCAGCAAGAGCAACAAGGTCAAGGTACTGCATCGGCATTTCTCTTTTGCCAATTCTTTCTGCAACTCCCTGTGCAAGCTTAAAGGCAATGCCGGCGCCTGATAGATATTTAAAAGGATAATTACAGACTGGTTTTAAAGGATCGAGCACAGCATAAGCATCCGGTATTTTTTCTTTTGGCTGATGATGATCGCAAATGATTAAATCCATTCCAAGCTTGTTCACAAGATCAGTTTCTTCAATGGCAGTTATTCCGCAGTCTACCGCAATCATAAGTGAAGTACCGCGGCTTTTAACCTGCTCAACACCAAGAGGTGAAATCCCGTACCCTTCAGTTAACCTTTTAGGAATGTAATATTCAACGTTTGCATCGAGCTCTTTTAAGAATAGATATAATATTGCAGTTGAACAGGTACCATCAACATCATAATCACCGTAAATAGTGATCAGTTCATTTTCAGTCAAAGCTTTAATTAAACGGGATGTAGCGGATTCCATTCCATCCATAAGGAACGGATCATAAAGAGAATCAATTGAAGGACGGAAAAAATTTTTTGCCTCTATGAAAGTTCTTATATCTCTTAATACCAGAAGCTTTGCTAATACTTCTGAGATATTTAGTGAATCAGCAAGCGACCTGACAATATAGTCGTCGGTGATCTCTCTTATTTTCCAGCGTTTTTCTGGCATAATATTGTTTTAAGAGATTAAGAATATATAAAGAACAAAATACTGTTCGGAACTATAAGCCGAATTTTGTAATCCCGTTTACAGGGACGGCAATTATTTGTCTGGTTTCTGCATTACTGCAGAACTCAAGCGGTCTACCCGGAGACACTATCCTGTTTTGAATAGGATAACGAAGCGAACAACTCCGCACTATTAAAAGATGAATCTCCATATTTGACCTTGCTTCGAGTGGGGTTTGCCTTGTTCCAAATAAATGGAATCCCTTCCGGGACCGGCAATGTTACCATTACCGCGGTAGGCTCTTACCCTGCCTTTTCACCTTTACCCCCAACAAGTTGGGGGAAGTATTTTTTCTGTGGCACTTTCCGTATTCCGCTTTGCGGAACCCCGGGCGTTACCCGGCACTCTGTTCTTTGAAGTTCGGACTTTCCTCTCTCCATTTAACCTGAGAGCAATTGCCCGTTCTGAACCGTATTTTTATTCTTTAAACTCTTTTCAATCTCTTAATTGTAATTAAAAGAAATGATAATAAATATATTTAACTGAGTGGAATATAATAAATTAAATGCCTTAAGTCAGCAGAAAAGTTTTAAGGGGGAGTCTCTGAGTAGAAATCCTCTGAAAAAAATCTATTTTTTAAACTGATTTTGCTTAAAAATTATTCTTCAGCAAGTTCAGCTATTTCCGGAGAAACCAAAATCCTTCCGCAATATTCACAGAAGAAAAGCCTGTTGTTTCTCCTAATTTCCAGTTGTCTCTGGGAAGGAACAATATTATGACATCCTGAACAGGCAGAACGTTTTATTGTTACAACAGCCTTTCCTTTTTTTGCTCTTCTTATACGCATATAAGCAGAATAGTCGGGTTTTTTAGTCTCGGCTTCAATTTCTTTTCTTTTCGTTCTCAGCTTGGCTTCTTCTTTCTGGTTTGCCTTAATAATCTCTTTCAGATCAGCTTCCTTTACTTTAAGCTCTTCATTTAAGTCACCTAATTGTGGACTAAGTGCCTCTATGTCTTCTGCAAGAGTTTTACTCTGATCAGCAAGAACATCATTTTCAGTTTCAAGTTTTGAAATTTGTTCTTCAGTATGATCGATTTCCTTTGTTAAGGCATCGTACTCCTTGTTATTTCTAACCTGGTAAAGCTGGGATTTAAATTTTTTCTGATTCGCTTTAAGTTTTTCTACTTCTTCATCGTTCTCTTCTCTTTTTTCAAGAGATTCTTTTCTTTTCGTTTCTTTCTCTGTAGTCTGTTCTCTGATGCTGTTAATTTTATCCTGTAACGCTTGAACGGCGTTTGGTAAATCCCCACGTAGCTCCTCAAGTTCATCGAGCTGGTCATCAATAAGCTGCAATTCATACAGGGTTTTTAATCTGTTTACCAATTTATCCATTCTCCTTTTTATTTATTAAAATATTTTACGGGATTTGTTGATTTACTGTACTTAAAAACTTTAGTCCCGTTGTTCAGAAAAGTTCTTAATCTTTCCTGTATTTCATCCAGTGAAAAAATTTCTGTTTCGTAATGTCCCGCATCAATTAATAATATCTGCCCTTCGGCTTCCTGGAAAGTATGATATTTTATATCGGCAGTTATGTATGCATCAGCGCCGGAATTTTTGGCTTCATTTATAAGTTCGCTTCCTGATCCGCCGCATACCGCAATTTTATTAATCTTCCTATTATTTCCGTTAGTATACCTGAAGCTCTTTACGTTCAGATTTTCACAAACGTGATTCAAAAAATCATCAGTCCGCAATCCATTTGGTAAGAATCCGATTGCTCCTTCACCATAATTTGTATTTTCATTCAGAAGAGGATATAAATCATAAGCAGGTTCTTCATAAGAATGAACCTTAAGAATTTCTGATAAAACTGTTTTTACTTTCCAGGAATCGACTAAAACTTCAAGACGGATTTCATTAACTGTTTCAAATTTTCCCTTTACTCCAAGGGCAGGATTGGTTTTCCCCGAACCCATAAAAGTTCCACTCCCGGGGGTTCTGAAACTGCAGTTTGAATATTCACCAATAATGCCACCACCCGAATTAAAAATCGCATCGGAAATTTCTTTAACTGATTCTTCCGGGACAAATACTGTAAGCTTAAACTGGTTAGAGCCGAGTTTTTTCAGGAATTCGATATTCTGAAGTTTTAATTTTTTTGCAAGGCGGAAGCTGACTCCATCCCTTGTAAAATCAAGGTTAGTATGTGCAGAGTAAAGAGTAATATCATTCTTAATTAATTTCTCAATGACTTGTGCACGGTAGTCTCTATCTGTTGATATTTTTTTAAGTGAATGAAAAAAGAGAGGGTGGTGAGAGATTATTAAGTTACAGGATTTCTTTACTGCTTCATCTGCGACAGCGGGAGTTATATCCAGGCAAAGCAAAACATTTTTTATTTCTCTATCAAATGAACCTACCTGCAATCCAACATTATCCTTTTCCCAGGCTATTTCTTTCGGTGCCCATTGTTCCAGATATTTAATAATTTCGGTGCAATTCATATCAAAAAAAATGCACTTCTAAGATTTGAAGTGCATTTTATAATTTCTCTGCTTTTAAGGTTTTCGGGGAAGCAGAATATTTTACAAGATCAAGAAATTTAAGTTTTTCTAAAATTAGTTTATCCATATCAAGTCTTTAAATATACTTGATCAGTATTTAAGAATCAACAATCGAGCCATTGCCCCAAATTATTTATTTTGGTTCAACCCAATTGTTATCTTCTTTTATTAATCCGATCAGTTCATCAACTGCTTTTTCTGCCGGAACATTTCTTTTAACAATATCTTTTTCACGGTAAAGAGTTATTTTTCCAACTCCGGAACCAACATAACCATAATCGGCATCAGCCATTTCACCCGGACCGTTAACTATACAGCCCATAACAGCTATTTTAACTCCTTTAAGGTGTTCCGTCCTTTTCCGGATCATGTCCGTCGTAACCTGAAGATCAAAAAGGGTCCTTCCACAGGAAGGACAAGCAATATATTCTGTCTTTGAAATTCTTACTCTTGCTGCCTGAAGAATTCCGAAAAGAGTACGGTTAATAACTTTTTCATTTTTTTCATTAATATTTACAAATTTTCTAACGAGTTTGCTGTGATTATTGAACTCTTTTTCTTCTTCACTAAGAGTTCCTTTTAACTCTACCCAGATTCCATCTCCCAATCCATCAATTAATAATCCACCAAGATCGGTGGATGCAAAAAGCCTTAGCCGATCAATATCTATATTTTCATAATTTCTTTTTACTATTACAGGATTAGAAATATCATTATTTATTAATTCGAAAAAAGCTCTTCTTTGTTCAGCCATTCCATGCGGGTTGGAAGTTGTTAAAAAAATAACCGCTGTTTTATCCGCTTTAAGTACTTCCAGAAGATTTTTATCGAGATCATTTAATTCGAGATGAACAAAATTTAATTCGGTGGATTTTTCAATTCTATTTAAATAATTGCTTGCTGAAATAACCGGAAAACCTTTTTTGTTTGCTTTCCAGAAATCGTAATCTCTTAAGATTTTCAAATTACCGGGGAGTTCAAAATTAATATTTTGACTACCTGTGAAAATAAAATCCGCTGCACTATCTGTCATATTCCATTTATCGGTTTCGGCATCATAAAAATACCCGATATCAGAAAGATCATCCGGATGATTAATTTTTCGTTTCGAAAAATCTGAGACAACAACCGGAACATTTGAACCACCGATATTCAAAATTTCAAAAGTATGTCTTTTTTTGTAATCAAGAGGATCAATTGGTATTTCTGTTACAGGAATAATTTCTCTATGATTTTTTCTTTCCTTGTACCTGTCGACAAGTTCAATTGCAACCGGGGCTTCAGATTCAGGATCTTCAGTTAATGAAACACGAACAGTATCGCCGATTCCATCTTCCAGCAAAGTGCCTATTCCAAGCGCCGATTTTATTCTGCCATCTTCACCGCCGCCCGCTTCAGTAACACCTAAATGCATAGGATAATTCATTCCTTCTTCTTCCATTTTCATCACGAGCAGCCTGTATGCCTGAACCATTACCTGCGGATTACTTGCTTTCATCGAAAGAACGATTTCCCTGTAATTAAGATCTTCACAAATTCTTACAAACTCTAAAGCAGATTCAACCATACCTAAAGGAGTATCCCCATATCGACTCATAATTCTGTCTGATAAGGAACCGTGATTGGTTCCTATTCTCATAGCGGATCCATATTCTTTACAGATTTTTACGAGCGGAGTAAATTTCTGTCTTATCCTGTCAAGCTCTTCCTCATATTGTTTATCTGTGTATTCAATTATTTTGAATTTTTTTCTGTCGGCATAGTTACCCGGATTAACTCTGACCTTTTCCACAATTCTTGCAGCAATTTCTGCGGCATTAGGTGTAAAATGAATATCGGCGATCAGCGGAACATTGTATCCGCGGGTTCGTAATTCTCTTTTTATGTTTTCTAAATTCTGTGCTTCTAATTTACTTGGTGCTGTTATTCTCACATAATCACAGCCCGATTCAACCATACGAATTGTTTGTTCAACAGTGGCAATAGTATCCATCGAATCTGTAATCGTCATTGATTGAATCCTGATTGGATGATCTCCCCCCAGCGGAATATCACCTACGTTTACTACCCTGGTTTTAAATCTTGAATATTGAGTTAAACTATTGCAGTATTTTTTAACTTTGCTTATCTGTTCAAACATAAAATTTTTCTGCCTTTAACAGGATAATCTTTTTGAATAAAAGAAATTCCAAATTTAATTTTGCCTGTCGGATAAACAAATATAATAATTAGAGAACTGATGTTGAATTTAAAAATGTGTTAAAAATCTCTCCCCATCCCGAAATGAAATAATTTTTATATGCGCTATTTTTATTTTTATTCATTAAATTAAAATGTATTTAAATATTTACGATTTTTTCGATTCCATAATCTGCAAATGAGAATTTCTGAAGCCAAAATAGAAGAAATAAGATCCTCGGCAAATATTGTCGATATTATTTCGGGGTATATTCAATTAAGAAAAAGAGGAAAAAACTTTCTAGGTTTATGCCCATTTCATTCGGAAAAAACCCCGTCTTTTACTGTAAGTGAAGAGAAACAAATCTTTCACTGTTTCGGATGCCATACCGGTGGTAATGTTTTTAAATTTTTGATGGAATATGAAAAAATATCATTTATAGAAGCAGTGCAGGAACTTGCAGAGGAAATGGGAATTCCTTTGGAATTTGAACAGGGAATCTCTGAAGAAAAGCAGACTGAACAGGAAATCCTGTACGACATAAATACCGAAGCGGCGAGATATTTTTCTAATACTCTGCTTAACTCATCTGAAGGAGAAATTGCTTTCAATTATTTTCAGAACAGGAAAATAAAACCGGGAACGATGCGGGCATTTGGACTTGGTTATTCTGCAGGCGGTTGGGACAACCTGATAAGATTTTTACAGGAAAAGAAAATTGATATCGATAAGGCTCTTCAATTGGGCTTAATTGGAAAATCAACGGAGGGAAGACTTTATGACAAATTATCTTCGAGGATTATTTTTCCAATCTTTTCACCAAATGGAAGAGTTGTTGCTTTTGCAGGCAGAATTCTTGAAGATAAAGGTGAAGCTGCAAAATATATAAATTCTCCGGAATCATTAATATATGTGAAAGGAAGAATCCTTTATGGGCTGTCCCACGCAAAGGATGAAATAAGAAGATTAGATAAAGCAATTCTGGTTGAAGGATATATGGATCTTATCTCTCTTCACCAGAACGGGATAAAAAATGTTGTGGCTGTTTCGGGAACCGCACTTACTGAAGAACAGGTTCAGCTTTTATCAAGATATACTAAAAATGTCGTTTTGCTTTTTGATGCCGACACTGCTGGTATCAAAGCCGCCATGAGAAGTATCGAGCTTCTTCTTAAAAAAGATTTTGAAATTAAAATAGTTTCTCTCCCGAAGGGAGAAGACCCGGATTCTTATGTTAACAATTTCGGCAGGGAAAGCTTTGAAGAGATAATAAAATCTGCTAAAAATTTTCTGGAGTATCAGACGGAATATTATGAATCACTTGGAATGTTTAATGATCCTTCTAAAACCACACAAGCTATTCGTGATCTTGTAAAACCTCTGGCATTAATTAATGATGAATTAAAAGCTAATCTTCTTATAAAAGATATTGCAAAAAAATTTAATCTCAGGGAAAAACTTCTTGAAGGCGAACTAGACAAAATAAAATCGGGATTGAACCGGCAAAAGGCAGTAGAAATTGAAAGGCGGCAAAAAAAGGTTATCGAAAAGGAAAAAACTGTGTTGAAATCCGAAGACGAGATTTTACCTGAACAGATTAACCTTGAAAAGGAATTGATTAAACTTTTACTTGAGGGGGATAGAAACATTATCGAATTTATTATGAAGTACATTGAACCCGATGATTTCAGGATTACTGTTCATAAAGAGATCGCTGAACTTATTTTTTCTTCTTTTCTTCATTCAGATGAAACAACTGTCGGCTCTTTGATTGATAAGCTGGAAAATGATGATCAGAGACTTTATATAAGGGAATTGACTTTCGAAAAATACCAGATCAGTAAAAACTGGGAAGATATTAATCCATCATTATCGAATGAAAAGATATTTAAAAAACATTCCGCAGATGCAGTAAAGAAATTCAGGCTTATGCAGTTTGAAGAAAAAATATCTGATCTAAATAATAATTTATCACAGGTTTCTGATGAAGATGAGAAACTCGAACTTATGAAAGAAATAAGAGATCTTTCTCATGAAAAACAGTTAATTAAAGAAGACGCTGAGGATGAGGATGTTCCATTCGGGAATTAAATCTAAAAATTATTTTGAAATTTTAATACTTATTTAACGATAACCAATTTGTAATTTAAGTTTAAAATTCATTACCGTAAAAATATTGTGTTAATTAATACTTGATTACATATTCTCATTTTTTCATTCACTTATTTCATTTTTAATACTTGGATACCGGGAATATTGAGCGGAAAAAATACAGGCAGGCAAAAAACGGCAAGCTTATGATTAATATACTTCCGGATAAATGTGATTTTTGCGGTTGCTGCGTTGGAGTTTGCCCTGAAGATGCGATAGAATTAAAAGAGGCTGAAATTTTTATCATTGATTCCCGCTGCACCAATTGTGCAAAATGTGTGTGGAGTTGTCCAATAGAGGTAATTGAGTTTAAAAAGGAGGGAGTACTGTTGGGTTAAGTGAACAATCATTAGTTGATTTACACTTCTCAGTTTCTCTTTACAGGAAAATACTTTCGATTAATTAAGTATCTTGCCATTGGAAAAATAATCTGTTTAAGTTTTGTTGGCGAATACAATTTATTGGCAAAGTAAAGAGGATCCTGAGCATTTTGAAATTTGGAAAGTATAAATCGATAATTCTTTGATCCATATAAATCATAAAGCCATCTGTTAACTACCGAACTTTTGCAGAAGGGGATTACTTCTTGTTGAACAAGTTTCCAATAATCAAGCTCTTCTGAAATAGCTTTGGCCGCCAAAAAGCCTGTTTGAAAAGCAATTCTTAACCCAAATCCCCACATAGCATCTTGAAAACCACCTGCTTCACCAATGCGTGGCTTACCATTTAAAGTTTTATCGTAATATGTACCTTGACCACCAAATCTTTGAGGATTATTTATTTGGAATCTTAAAATTTTACCAATTTTCTCCACTGCTTTTTCTAAGAAACCATTTAAATTTTTTGTTTTAGTTGTAGAGACAACAGCTAAAGTTGCTTGTCCATTTAAACCAACCAAATATGCATACCCTGAGGGAGCTATAGAATTATCAAACAAACCAATTGCAATTTTCTCAATGTTAGTCTCAAAATTAATTCCTGTCACAATGAGAATAGAATATCTTGCTCCTGTTGCTATAATATTGGGATTTTGAAAAAAACCCGGATGATTCAAATTAACTTTAACCCTTAGATCTTTTGCATATTCAAATAAAAAAGTATCCAGAGAGTTTTTCATGGATCCTCTTTGAATTAAGTAAAATCCCGGTCTTGTGGATTTAAGGTGATATTTATTCAGATATTGATCATAATAACTACATTCAAAAAAGGGTTCATATTGGAAGTCTGTTGGGATTTTAATCTCTTTTAAAAAAGTTAGAATATCTTTGGAGGAAGTCCAGTTTTCGAGACCCTGGAAATCACCTCTAAATGTAGCACCAATTGATTTCCGCTTTTCCAAAATTTCTACATCATAACCTTTAGTGGCTAATACAATTGCAGATGTGAGGCCAGCGATTCCAGCCCCTTGTATAAAAACTTTTTTATTTGAAGTCATTTAATTTTTAAAAATCTTATTGCAATACTTTGTTAATATAATAGCAATAATCTGTGCTAAACTTGATAAAACAATTCTCAAAACCTTTAGCAGAAAGTATGACAAATAAATAACTTTTCATAGACGATTGTAACTTATAATGAAAAATAAACCTAAGGTTAATTTATTTCTATATCAATAATAAATTCATTTAAATTCGTTAAACTATGGTGGAATGATTTCGAATATTAGATATTTTCTAACAGCAGGTACGACTAACAATTAGTCTCATGTGATTTTTGTGCAGAGTAACCAAATTTTAAATATAGAATTACATTTCCCATCTTTATGTGTTAATTAAGAAAAGAAAAGCAGAACATTTTAAATTTTAAATAATATGAATGAAGTTAATTCAGATAAATGGGAATATTGATTTTAAGGAATCAGGATTTAATGGCTGATGAAACAAGAATATGATGTAATTATAGTTGGAGCCGGACCAGCAGGATCAATGGCGGCACGATTTGCTGCTGAGCAGGGTGTTACAGTAATGATGCTTGAGAAAGATAGGGATGTAGGTTATCCTGTCCGATGCGGTGAAGCAGTCAATAAAACCGGAATTGAAGAGTTTATTAAGCTAGATCCTAAATGGATTGCCGCTACGATTAATAAATTTTCTTTTAATGCACCCGACGGGACTGAAGTTATTTTAGAATTTGGTGAAGCAGGTTATGTACTTGAGCGCAGAATATTCGATTACGAACTTGCAAGAACTGCTGCCGATGCCGGAGCAGAAATTTTGACAAGGGCGTATGTGAATGGTTTATTATTCGATGACGGGAAAGTAACCGGTGTTAAATATGAATACCGCGGGGAAAAGAAAGAACTCAAAGCAAAAGTTGTAATAGCTGCTGACGGAGTCGAATCAAGAGTCGGACGCTGGGCAGGTTTAAAAACTCACATCGACTTCAGAGATATGGAAAGTGCAGTACAGATTACTGCCGCAAATATTCCTCTTCAGCAGGATACTCTTTATTTTTATTTTGGAAAAAATGTCGCACCAAACGGTTATTTCTGGGTCTTCCCTAAAGGTGAGAACAAAGCAAACATTGGTCTGGGGATAAATGGATTAATTGGAAAAACAAAATCAGCACTTTCTTTCTTAAATGATTTTATGAATAAACATTACCCCAGGGCTCCGGTGCTTACAATAATTGCCGGTGGGGTTCCCTGCAGCATAACATTACCCAAAATTTCGGCACCGGGAATAATGATTGTCGGAGATGCTGCCCGGCAGGTTAATCCTTTAAGCGGCGGTGGTATTGCAAGCGGAATGATTGGCGGAAGCATTGCAGGTAAAATTGCTGCGGAAGCTGTAAAGAAACAAAAATTGGATTATATTCTTACTTATGATAAGGCCTGGGCAAAAAGATTGGGTAAAAGACACGAGGCATTCGACCGGATTAAAAACGGCATTTATGATTTCTCCGATGAAAAATTTAACAGCATTGCCCATTCATTCGATAAAGTGCCATATGAAAAAAGATCACTTAAAAAACTTTTCACTTCGGCATTATTTAATCATCCCTCTTTAATTTATGATGTGGCAAAAGTATTTGTAGAAAAAGAAATGCTTGCAAAGATGTTCTGACTATTAGTAAACTTCCAGTTCATATTCTTACAAAATTCAAAGATTATTTATATAATCTGACCAAATAATATTTATCATAAAATTTATCTTGCTTATTCGCCTATTTAAAAGTATCTTCATGTAAGTTAAAATTTTGGGAATGTAAAATATTTACGGGGAGATGAAATGTCTCTGATAACGGGTCGTACCAGTGAAAATGCAAAAATAAAAATTGATTTTAGTCAATGTACAAATTGCGGACTTTGTTCTGTTGTGTGTAAAGACCTTAGCCTCACTATGCAGAACGGGAAGATTAATATTGAGAACAATCCTCTCTTCGGGTGTGTTGGATGTGCACAATGTGTAGCAGTATGTACTGAAGACTGTATTGAAGTGGAAGGACGTACAATTGTTATGGATGATATTGTCCCGCTGGAAGAATTTAAAACTCCGGTAGATTATAAGCAGCTTTATTCTTTAATGTTTAAAAGAAGAAGTATAAGAGACTTTAAAGACAAAGAAATTGAACAGGAAATAATTGATAAAATACTGCAGGCGGCTTCAACCTCTCCAATGGGAATCCCGCCGTCAGACGTTGAAATAGTAATTTTTAAGGGTAAAAATAAAGTAAGCAGCTTTTCTAAAGATTTTATTAAATATCTCGAAAGTATTAAGTGGATGTTCTCCAAATGGACAATCCCATTCTGGAGGCTTTTTATTTCCAAAGAAGAATACGGAATGTATAATTCATTTTTATCACCTTTAATTAGTTTCCTGATTGAAAGGAATAAAAAAGGCGAGGACTGGCTTCTTTATAATGCACCCCTTGCAATGTATTTCTATGGCTCTCCATATTCAGATCCTGCAGATCCTTTAATTCCGGCAACTTATGCCATGCTTGCGGCGGAATCACTGGGACTCGGAACATGTATGATTGGAAGCATAAATCCATTTATCAAAAAAGGTGCAGCTTCTCTTAAAAAGAAATACCGGATAAATCCTAAAAACAGGCAAGGAATTTTCCTGATATTTGGGTACCCCAAAGTTAAATTTCATAAAGGCATCAAAAGAACGTTTGCAAAAATAGTAGATGCATAATTAAATGAAGGAGAAATTCAAATATTCCATTTCCACAGGCAACTATTTTTTTATAGTGCGAGGATAATTTTTTATATTTCCTGTTCTATAATTTATTGATATTGTTATACTTTATATTTTTTCAAAAAAACGCAGAATGATAAATTGAATACAAATTCAGAGCAACGCTTTCCGGTTGAATTTTTTTCCGGCAATTACAGCGATTTCGAAGATCAGTTCACATGGCTTTTAAGTTATGAAGATGATAACGAAGATATAACCTACTCCGAAAATGTACTTAACATTACCGGTTTTGAAGCCTTAGAACTGAAAGGAATGAGAGGCAAATGGAACAGTCTGGTTTATAATGACGACCAGGAGCTGGTTAGAATAAAATTTAATGAACTAATTAACAACCATTCATTAAATTCTTACACAATTGATTACAGGATTAATGATAAAGAGAATAACACTCTCTGGTTAAGGGAATCGGTTAAAGCCGAAAGAACACCGGCTGGCAAACTAAAAAATGCTTACGGTGCTGTAAAAAATATTTCTGATCTTAAGAATACTGAAGTTAAACTCCGCGATGAAATCCGTAAGCTTGAAGAGATGAATAGCTCAAAGGATGATTTTATCGCGATTCTTTCCCACGATTTACGTTCGCCATTTACAAGCATACTTGGCTTTTCAGAAATTTTGGTTAGTGAGCCCAAGCTTCCTGAATCGGAAAAAAATGAATATTTAAGCCTGATACATTCTTCATCAGCTAAGCAGTTGAAACTCGTTAATAATTTGCTTGATTGGGCCCGCATAAGGACCGGGAGGATGCATCTCGATTTGGCAAAAGTTGATACCAGGAATTCAGTTTATAACAGTGTTTCTGCATTAACCGGTGAAGCAGTAAGAAAAAATATTGAGATAAGGGTTTATATTCCCGAATCTTTATACATTGATGCCGATGAGATTTTATTCAGTAAAGTAATTTTAAACCTGTTGGAAAATTCGATAAAATATTCGGGTGAGAATAAAAGTATTGATGTAAAAACTTCCTCATTTAATGATAAGTTAGTGGAATTTATTGTCAGGGATAAAGGTAAAGGAATTCCAGAGCCCAATAAGCATAAGCTTTTCCAGATCAATAAAATATTTTCCACCCAGGGAACTAACGGTGAAAAAGGTACGGGATTAGGATTAATTTTGTGCAGGGAAATTGTTGAAAAGCATGGTGGTGATATCTGGTTTTTTTCTGAGCCTGAGGTCGGTTCGGAGTTTCATTTTACTTTTCCATTGTTTAAGGAAAATTTTCTTCTGGTGGGAATAGATAAAAATACAGCGGTCGAAGTCAAAAATATTATAGAGGAAGTTAAACCTTCTTATATAATCAGGGAATCGTCAAACGGTTTTGAAGCCGTTAATGCAATTAAAAATAAAATACCCTCAGTTATTATTTTAAATCATAAAATGCAATTGATGGATGGATTGAAGTTTGCTGAAATTCTTCAGAGTGAAAATCGGACTGCCGGGATACCTGTTTATCTTATTGCCGATGAACTTCAGGAAGAAACTGTTAAACATTATAATAATCTCGGAATTAATAAGATATTATACAAACCATTTGAATATTCTAAAATAAAATCTGAACTTCAGGCTTTATAAATCATTGAAATAGAAATTAACTTTTAATGAGCACTAAAATTATCAGAGGACAAATAAATTGAATATAGCAATTGTGGGTACGGGATATGTCGGGCTTGTATCAGGAACATGTTTTGCAGAAACCGGAAACACGGTTTATTGTGTTGATAATGATGCGGAAAAAGTTAAAAAATTAAGAAAAGGAATTGTACCCATTTATGAACCGGGTCTGAATATTTTAATTGAGAGAAATACCAAAGTCGGCAGGTTAAAATTTACCACTGAATTACAAGATGCTGTTAAGAATTCTACGCTTGTCTTTCTTTGTCTTCCTACCCCGCAGGGCGGTGATGGCAGTGCAGACCTTCAATACGTACTTAAAGTTGCTGATGATCTCGGAAAGATGTTTAAAAATGATCCTTCAATGGGCTATAGAGTTGTAATAAATAAAAGTACCGTGCCTGTAGGGACAAGTGACAAAGTAAGAAATGTAATTAAAAAGAATGCTCCTGCATTTAATTTTGATGTGGCTTCAAACCCTGAATTTTTAAGAGAAGGTATGGCTGTTGATGATTTTATGAAACCCGAACGGGTAATTGTGGGAACCAGCAAACCTGAAACCCGTGAATTGATGGAGCAGCTTTATGAACCATTTGTACGCTCAGGCAACCCGATTTATTTTATGGATGAAAAATCTGCCGAAGTAACTAAATATGCCGCGAACTCTTTCCTTGCGACAAAGATTTCTTTCATGAATGAAATAGCTAACCTTTGCGAATTAACAGGTGCAGAAGTAGATAAAGTAAGAATTGGTGTTGGGACTGATTCAAGGATTGGAAAAAGATTTCTGTTTCCTGGCGTTGGTTATGGCGGTTCTTGTTTTCCTAAGGATGTAATGGCTTTAATTAATACTGCAAAAGAAAACAATTATGATTTTAAAATACTTAAATCTGTAGTTGAGATTAATAAAAAGCAAATAATACGTTTTTATGATAAGATAAAGAATCATTTTAAGAAAAATCTCTCCGGCAAAACATTTGCAATCTGGGGTTTGTCTTTTAAACCGAATACTGACGACGTGCGCGAAGCACCTGCGATAAGCCTTATTCAGATGCTGCTTGAAAATAAAGCCAGAATAAAGGTTTATGATCCCGCTGCAATGGAAACATCTCAAAGAATATTAGGTGATAAAGTTGAATATTGTATGACGCCATATGCAGCACTTGAGAATGCAGATGCTCTAATCATTGTTACCGAGTGGAACGAGTTTCGTACACCTGATTACCGGAAAATAAAAGAATCACTCAAAGCACCTGTAATATTTGATGGCAGAAATTTGTATGACTTATCAAAGATGGAAGATCTGGGATTTACGTATTATTCTATCGGAAGAAAAGCCGTAATAAGTAAGTAGAATGGATTTTGCAAAAAGAAAACAAACTTCCGGGGAAAATTGGTATGCTCTCTATACCAAACCACGCAGCGAATTTAAAGCTGCCGAACAACTCGATATAAACAAAATTATTTATTATCTTCCCACAGTAACCAGCATAAAACAATGGAGCGACCGTAAAAAGAAAATAACTGAACCGATAATACGGGGGTATATTTTTATTAAAGCGGATGAAAAAGACAGATTATTGGCGCTTGAGCAGTATTCAATTGTACGATGTGTGACCGAAAGAGGCAGACCGGCAATAATTCCGGAATGGCAGATTGAAAATCTTATGAAGATGCTGGAATATGATGGTGATTTTTTTGTACTAAATAAATTAATTCCGGGTCAACGGGTAAAAATAAAAGATGGTCCTTTTATGGGAGTTGAGGGCATTTACCATGAAAGTGAAAATGATAAAATGATTGCAGTTTCTATTGAGCTGCTTAACCGTTCTGTAATTGCTCATCTTCCGAAGGAAAGTCTGATTGAAATAATTAATTGAAATTATTCAAACTAAGGATGAATAAGATTTATGTTTAAAAATCTTACAACCATATATCTTATTCCTTTTACCTAAACTATGCTTAAGCAAAAAGAACTAAGGCTCTTAAAAAAGGGTGACAACCTGAATCACTTTTTTGTTATCAGGAAAAGTGAAATCCGTTTAACCAAATCCAACAAACAATTTCTCTCACTTGATCTTGGTGACCAGTCACTTACTGTAAATGCTAATCTTTGGGAAAATTTTGAAGATATTTCAAGCGATCTTAAACCGGGTATTGTTGTTAAGGTTAAAGGTACTATAGATGAATTCCAGGGAAATACACAGATAAGAGTTGCTTCTATAAGGTTAGCTCTTCCGGATGATGAAGTTTCTCCTTCTGATTTTCAGGCTCATTCAAAACGGGATTTGGGAGAGATGGAAACGGAATTTGAAAACAGAATTAATGGAATTGAAGATCCAAATCTGAAATCTCTTTTGAAAATAATTTTTTCTGGTGAGAGATTTGAAAAATTTATGAAAGTTCCGGCAGGGAAATCGTGGCATCATTCATATATCCATGGCTTGCTCGAGCATACTCTGGAGATAATCAGAATTTGCGATTTGATGTGCGACATTCATCCCGAACTGAACAGGGACATTCTTATTAGCGGTGCAATGTTGCACGATTTCGGCAAAACGGAAGAATTAAGTTACGAACCTGTATTCGAATATACCGATAAAGGAAAATTACTCGGGCATATAGTTATATCTGCGATGCTTGTAAATGAAGAAACAAAAAAAATAAAAGACTTCCCGGAAGATTTAAAAGAATGTTTGCTTCATGTAATTTTAAGTCATCAGGGAAAACTGGAATATGCATCTCCTGTTGTTCCCAAAACGCTCGAAGCTATTGCTCTATACCAGGCTGATGAACTCAGTGCAAAAGTTAATGCGTACAAAAATGCAATTATAAATGATCAGAAGAATGACAGCAAATGGACAAAATATATTAATCTCGTCTCAACCGAACTTTTCAATCATGGAATCTCCGCTGAAAGTAGCGAAGAAATCAGTAAATCACTCTTCGACTAAATTAAAGGATTCTTATGTCTTACAAGAAAAAAATCGTATCTCTGGTTTTTATACTATTTCTACTAATCACCGTAACTAATAGGGCACAGCCGGTTGATTCGTTAATAAACCAGGGGGACAAGTACACGGAGGAATTTAATAATGAAAAAGCTTTGGATTTTTATTTAAAAGCAGATAAGCTTTCACCAGATAACTGGCAGATACTCTGGAGAATAAGTCGTGCTTACGTAAATATCGGGGTTCATATGCCTTCTTCAAACGGCGATCAAGAAGATGCTCAGCTTGCAGAATTTGAAAAAGCACTTAATTATTCCGAAAGATCTGTCAAGCTTGCAAAAGATGAGTCTATTGTTTATGTAAGGAGAGCTGTGGTCAACGGAAGGATAGCTTTGTTCAAAGGTGTTTTTACTGTAGGTGGAATTGTAAATAAAGTTAAAGAAGATTGTGAAAAAGCAATTAAGATCGGAAACGGCGATACATATACTCAGGCTCTTGCGCATTATGTACTTGGAAGAACTCATGCTAAGGTTAGTGAGAAATGGGCACCTGCCAGAGCAATTCTTGGGCTTGGCTGGGCTGATAAGGATACAGCATTAAGCGAGTTGAAGAAAGCGGTTAATCTCTACCCGAACTTCCGGATGTTCTACCTGGAGCTTGGAAAAGCATACCTTGGAGATGACGAATATGATAAAGCAAAATTTTATTTAAACAAAGTGTTAGAATCACCTAAAAAAGATGAAGATGATGATCAGGTTTTAGCAGAAGCCAGGCAATTGCTAAAAGATTTAAATGATTAATCAATGATAGATATCCCGCAAAATTTTATCAGCAAACTGCTTGAGTCGGAATCTATTGTTTTTTTTACAGGAGCGGGAATATCTGCTGAGAGTAATATTCCTACTTTTAGAGGAAAAGATGGAATCTGGAATAAGCTTAAACCCGAAGAGCTTGCAAACTTTGATGCTTTCCTCAGGAATCCTGAAATGGTTTGGGAATGGTATTCTCACAGGAAAAAAATTATTCACCAGTCAGAACCAAACCCTGGTCATAAGGCAATTGCCGAGATGCAGAATCTCTTTAAAGAAGTTACAGTGGTAACACAAAATATAGATAATCTTCACAGAAGAGCAGGAAGTGAAAAAATATATGAGCTTCACGGGAATATAGAGAGAAATTATTGTATTAATTGCAAGACTTTTTATAATGACGAGTTGCCGTTTAAAGGGAAAATTCCCACATGTACTAAATGCGGCGGGCTGATAAGACCTGATATCGTCTGGTTTGGAGAATATCTCCCTCAGGATCAGTTTCAGGCGTCTGCAGAGGCATCAAAAAATTGCGATGTATTTTTTGTGGTTGGAACTTCAGCAGTAGTTTATCCTGCGGCATCACTGATATATACTGCAAGAGAAAATGGTGCTTATATTGTAGAAGTAAATATTGAAGAAACTGAAATATCTTATCTTTCAAATAAATCTTTTTATGGAGAAGCTGGAAAAACTTTACCAGCGATTGTAGATGAATTGAAAAAAGAAAAAAACAAACAGTTTCGATAAAATATTTTATAGAATTGTAACTTGATGAAATATTTTACTCTTTATTCCTTCATCCCGATTTGTTTACACATTTTTTGAAGTTTGCATTGTTCCTCTTCACTAAGTATGCCTAGTTCTTTTACAATAGAATTAACGTGTTCAGGGAAAATTTTTTTTATGAATTCTTTCCCCTCAGAGGTAAGATGAATTATGTAATGTCTGCGGTCTATTTCTCCCCTCTCCCTTTTTACATAATTTCTTTTTTCGAGATTATCTATAACCATTGTTATATTTCCAGGGCTTCGTAAAAGCTTGTCGCTTAATTCCCTCTGGTACATTGGTCCTAAATGATATAATGCTTCCAGAACAGAAAACTGACTTTCTGATAATCCATGCTTTAATAGAAAAGGATATAACCTCTGGTTCAGAGATTCTACTGCACGAACTAACTTGATATAAGTATCAAGTGCCGTAATTTCTTTTTTATTTCCTTTATGATGTGTACCCATCTCAGGTTCAAATTAAATAAGTAAAATGAAAACTAACGTTTAAGGAAGGAACAATCAAGAAAATAATTTTAATTTCTTCTTTGCGGGGTAAGTAAACTAAGTATTGCCGTAAATACGACTGCACCAATTATAGCCCATACAATAGGAAATGAAATATCTCCAATGTTTAAAACGAATATTTCTGGCAGGTTTATTTTGTTTGCAATCCATGTTCCTATAACTGCACCTATAAAACCTACAACAATTGAAAGGAAACAACCGCCACGGCTAAACCCTGTTAGCGATTGTCCTATTGAACCGCTAATACCTGCAATAATTAATAAAATAATAAATTCAAAAAACGACATATTCTTATAAAATTGTTAAGAGAAAAATAATGTTATATTGGTATCAATGGTTGTTATGATAATCACTTCAAAGCTGTCTGAAGTAATTGTTTACCGAAATGCAATTAAGAGGATATATGATCGCTTTTTTAATCTGTCTTGCTTTTTTCTTTGGTAAAACTGAATCCCACAATTAAAAAAATAACAAGAAGCGAGATTGAAAGAATGATCGTCAGAGAATCAGAAATTATTTCCATATTTTTCCGCCCTTTTTATTTAAAAATTTTCATTTTACCTGAATTAGAATCATTATTAGAGTATTAAATTTAATGCCAAAAACAAGAGGAGAAAAGAATCAAAAAGAAGGAAATAATGATTTTTTTTGAAATTCAAATGGATTAAAATTATAATTTTGTTTCAAACTAAGAATTTATTTTTTAATCTTTAAATTAAAGAGATTTATAATTAATCTGGAAGAACATGGGAAATCTTAAGCAAGGATTTATTCAGGTATATACCGGCAACGGAAAAGGAAAGACCACTGCGGCAATTGGTCAGGCGGTTCGTGCTGCAGGTGCAGGATTAAAATCATATATAATCCAGTTTATGAAAGAATATCCTTACAGTGAAATAAATACATTAAAAAAGCTGAACGATTGGATTACCTTAGAACAGAAGGGGAATGATGATTTTGTATATAAAAAGGAGCTTCCATCTGAAGAAGAAAAACTGAACGCAGAAAAAGCACTTAAGAAAGCTGAAAATTTAATGCTGAGTCATTCATATGATATTATAATTCTAGATGAAATTCTGGTAACAGTTTATTTTAAACTGTTAACAACTGAAGAAATTATTACAGCAATAAAAAAGAAACCGGAAGATGTTGAATTAATTCTTACTGGCAGATACTGCCCCGATGAAATAATCGGGCTTGCCGACCTGGTTACCGAAATGAAAGAAGTAAAACATTATTATACGAAAGGAATTTTATCCCGTAAAGGAATTGAATCCTGAATATTTCCGGTAAAAAAATAATAAGTCCGTTCAACAAATTTTAATTGAAGTTCCATTTTAATTCTTTTATGTTTATCCCGGATGAAAAGTGATTTTAAAAAATTTTTCGGCTTGTTCAATCCGGAAGCTTTAATCTGGATTTCAGGATTGATCTTGCTTGCCTTGTTAAAGGTGGACAACTCATCTCATTTCACAATTTGCCCTTTTAAGAATATCGGGATAGATTTTTGTCCGGGATGCGGATTGGGCAAATCAATTCATTACCTTCTTCATCTGAAAATTGAACAATCACTTAATGCTCACCCGCTTGGTTTGTTTGCTTTTGCAGTGCTTGTACGCAGGATTTATGGTTTAATAATCAGTTCTTTTTCGGATATAAAAATTTATTTTTCAAATAACCGGGAGAAAAGATATGATCAATCTCTTACAACTAATGCCTAACATTGAACCTGAAGAATTAGGCTACTTACAGGGACTGTTAAAAGACTTCAGTGATGATCAAATCAGACAGTTTGCAAATATTTATAATTCTAGAAGAAAAGATCCGCAAACTATACTGCTGCTCACTTTAATCGGGTTTTTAGGAGTTTCCGGTGTTCAGCGGTTTGTAATTGATCAGATGGGGATGGGGCTGCTTTATTTGTTTACTGGCGGGCTTTGTTTGATCGGAACCATCGTAGATATTGTTAATCATAAAAGACTTGCAAATGAATATAACCAGAAAGTAGCCAACCAGGTCTCAGGGATGCTTATAAGCTGATCCCGGTTTTTTTAAAAAAATGCCGGAGGTACTTTCCGGCATATTTTTCTTTTCTAAAAATTTCAAAAAAATCAAGAATTCCATCAATTAAATTAGATATACTTGATTTTATATTTAAGCTTGCTTAACTTTATTCAAGTTAATACTTAAATTATTAACAATTATGGCAAACATCTCAAAAGAGGATTATTTAAGTACAATCTATAAGTACAAGGATGAAAATGGTGAAATTAAACCTACCCTTGTTGCCGATAAACTGCAGATTTCCAATGCTGCAGTCACAGATATGCTGCGCAGGCTTTCAAAAGAAGAATACGTGAATTATAGGAAATATAAAAGCATTACTCTTACTGATAAAGGAAAAGCCTATGCGAAAAATATGGTACGACGACACAGGATATGGGAAGTGTTCTTAAACCAGGTTGTTGGAATGCCCTGGGATAAGGTACACGATGAAGCACACAAGCTGGAACATTCTTCTTCAGATGAATTAATAAACAGGATGGAGGAAATGCTTGAGTTTCCTGAATATGATCCGCACGGCGATCCTATTCCCTCAAAGGAAGGAAAAGTCCCCAAGCTTAAAAAGAATATTCCTCTCACTATGCTCAAGGAAGGTGAGAAAGGAAAAGTAATTCGCGTAAATGATTTTGATGAAAGTTTTCTTGTATACATAGCCGAAATAGGGATTAAGCTGAATGAATTAATCGAGATGAAGGTTATTAGAAATTTTGATAAATCAATGTTGATAAATGTTCAGGGAAAGGACAGGAATATAAGCCACAAGATTGCTGAGAACATTTTTGTAGAAATTATTAAAAAATAGAAAATGGAATTATTTACAATGGTACTTTATGGATAAGTCTTTAGCCGAGGTTCATTCTTCGGTTGATACCAGGAAAGAAAAAAAATTCTGGTTAAGATTATTTCTTTTTACCGGTCCGGCTTTTATGGTTTCTGTCGGTTACATGGATCCGGGAAACTGGGCAACCGACCTTGCGGGAGGTGCGCAGTTCGGTTACAAATTAATCTGGGTAATTCTTCTTGCAAATTTAATGGCAATTCTTTTTCAGACATTGTCAGCAAGATTAGGAATTGTAACCGGAAGGGATTTAGCGCAAGCATGCCATGATCATTATCCAAAAACTATAAATACCATTTTATGGATTCTGACTGAAGTTGCAATAGCTGCAACAGATTTAGCGGAAATAATCGGATCTGCAGTCGGACTGTATCTTCTTTTCGGTTTACCTATTCTGTGGGGAGTTGTTGTTACCAGTTTTGATGTACTTATCCTGATGTTGCTGATGTCTTTCGGAATAAGAAAGATGGAAGCTTTTATTCTTGCTCTTGTTGCAACTATTGGAGTTTGTTTTGCTTTTGAAATGTTTTTATCAAAACCGGATTTTGGTGCAATAGTGATAGGGTTTATTCCAACAACAATGAACAGTGACGCACTTTATATATCACTTGGAATAATCGGTGCAACTGTAATGCCCCATAATCTTTATTTACACTCTGCTCTCGTGCAGTCACGTAATATTGAAAGAACATCTTTAGGATTGAGAGAAGCAAATAAATTTAATTTTATCGATTCGGTTGTAGCTTTGAATGCAGCATTTTTAGTTAACGCTGCAATATTAATTCTGGCAGCAGCTGTGTTTTTTACCAGTGGACATTCGGAGGTTGCTTCAATTATTGATGCACATGCATTACTTGCTCCACTGCTTGGAAATAAATTTGCTCCGATCGCTTTTGGAATAGGTCTGCTTGCTGCCGGGCAGTCATCTACAATAACAGGTACATTTGCGGGTCAGATTGTAATGGAAGGTTTTATCGGATTGAAGATCAGACCATGGCTTAGAAGATTAATTACCCGGTTCATTGCTATTATCCCAACACTTATTGTAATTAAAATTTCAGGTGATAAATCTGTCGACGGGCTCCTGGTTTTTTCACAAGTTGTCCTTTCCTTACAACTTCCTTTTGCTCTTATTCCCCTATTGCATTTTACCGGAAGTAAAAAACAAATGAAGGAGTTTGCGTCCCAGAATTTGTTGAGAATAATTGCCTGGTTTGCTGCCGCACTTATTATTGTTCTCAACCTAAAACTTGTTTATGATTTTACAGTAGAAAATATTTCAACGCCTGGAATAGTGGAACTTGGTATTAAATTTGTTTTTATTCCGTTCAGTATTCTTATGGTTTTGTTGTTACTATGGATAACAATTGAACCGTATTTGAAGAAGGAAAGATTTGAAAAAGTTATTGCAAAAAAATCACTTTTATTTTCAATTTTTGAAACAAGGAAAGTTATTCCAAACGTTTACAAAAAAATAGGAATTGCTCTTGAGGGAAACCTGGAAAGAGATAAAGAAATTATTAAAGGAGCCCTACCCTTAGTCAGGTCATTAAATCCTGAAATTTATCTGCTTCATTGTGTTGAAACGGTAACAGGAAGATTTATCGGAGACCTGGTAGCTGATAAAAGAGCTGTTGAAATGGAAGAATATCTGGAAGACTTTGCTGCAGGATTAAAGAAAGAAAATCTTAAAACGCATACAGTCATTGGTGGTGGAGAACCCGAAAATGAAATTGCACGTATTTCTAAGAAAGAAGAGCTTGAACTTTTAATAGTAGGAAGCCATGGGCATAAAATGTTGAAGGACATTATTTACGGCTCCACTGTTGATGAACTAAGACACAAAGTAAGAATACCTGTTTTAGCTATACCAGTTGAACAATAAATTATAAGGAATCATGAGAATATTAAAATTACTATCGTGGAATGTTAACGGCATAAGAGCAATTCATAAAAAGGGATTTCTTGAATGGCTCAATAAAGAGAGTCCTGATATTCTTTGTCTGCAGGAAACTAAAGCACATGAAGAACAGCTTGTTGACGAGCTTAAAAATGTAGAAGGTTATCAGTCATATTTCTGTTCCGGAGAAAGAAAAGGCTACAGCGGAGTTGCAGTTTATACTAAAGAAAAACCATTAAGTATTAAAAAAGGTTTTGGAATAGAAAAGTTTGATAATGAGGGAAGAATATTTAATCATAGAATATCCGCATTTTGTTTTATTCAACATTTATTATCCCAATGGCAAAAAGAACGCAGAACGCCTGCAATATAAAATGGATTTTTACGATGCTTTCCTTAATTGTGTTAACAACCTTAAAAAGATTGGAAAGCAGGTAGTAATTTGCGGAGACGTTAACACTGCTCATAAAGAAATTGATTTGGCACGACCCAAAGAAAATTCAACTATTTCAGGATTTCTTCCTGAGGAAAGAGAGTGGGTAGATAAATTCCTTTCAAATGGATATGTTGATACTTTCCGGATGTTTAACCAGGAACCCAAGAATTATACCTGGTGGGATCAGGTTACACGAGCACGGGAAAGAAATGTTGGCTGGCGTATAGATTACTTTTTTGTTAATGATGAATTCAAAAAAAATATTAAATCCTCCTTTATCCTGCCGGATGTAATGGGGTCGGATCATTGTCCTATAGGAATTGAAATAAGTTTGTAACATCTAATTTTAGTTAAGATACCACTCAAGAATCATTAGACAGAAATTTATTGAATTTTCATTTGCCAAATGATAATGGAATATTAATTAATGAATATTTTTAATAATCCCTATGGATAATATTCAACAAAGGATAAGACTATTAAAAGATGGAAATGAAAGTAAAGGACCTGTTATATACTGGATGAGTCGTGACCAGCGTGTACACAATAATTATGCACTTTTATTTGCACAGCAGCTTGCATTGCAAAAAGGACGACCACTGGGAGTTGTTTTCAATATCGCACCTGATTTTCTTGAAGCTACAATACGCCAGTATAGCTTTATGCTTAATGGATTAAAAGAGGTAGAACAGGAATTAAAAAATTATAATATTACTTTCTTTCTATTATCAGGTGAACCTAATAAGAACATCCCTTCGTTTATTAAAAAAAATAATGTAAGCATACTTGTTTCAGATTTTGATCCAATAAAGATCAAAAGAATATGGAAGAGAAAAATCGCCGGGAAAATAAATATCCCTTTTTATGAAGTTGATGCTCATAACATAAATCCGTGCTGGCTGGTTTCAGATAAGCAGGAGTTTGCAGCCTACACAATTCGTCCCAGGATTCATAATCATCTTTCAGAATTCCTTGTTGAATTTCCCGAATTAAAAAAAATGAAAAGAGATAATTCTTTTTCGGCATCATCAATTGATTGGGGAAAGGCGTTTCAAAATTTAAATGTTAATAAAACTGTTAAAGAAGTTGATTGGATAAATCCGGGCGAACACTCAGCTTTGGAATCATTAAAATTCTTTCTCGAAAATAAATTTGATAAATATGCAGAAGAAAGAAATGATCCGACTAAAAATGCGCAATCAAATTTGTCTCCATACTTCCACTTTGGACAAATTTCTGCACAGATGGCTGCATTTGAAGTAAAAAAGTTTGGTGGAAATCCGGAATCGGAAAAGGCTTTTCTAGAGGAATTAATTGTGAGAAAAGAGCTTTCAGATAATTTCTGTTTTTATAATTCTGGTTATGATTCGTTCAAAGCCTTTCCTGGATGGGCGAGAGAAACTTTATTTAAGCATAAAGATGATAAACGTGAATACATTTATACAAAAGATGAATTTGAAAATGCCCAGACTCACGATGATTTATGGAATGCTGCACAGAACGAATTAATTAAGACAGGGAGAATGCACGGTTATATGCGAATGTACTGGGCAAAGAAAATTCTTGAATGGACAAACACTCCGCAGTATGCACTTACGATTGCAATTTATTTAAATGATAAATATGCGCTTGATGGCAGAGATCCTAATGGTTATGCAGGATGTGCCTGGTCAATCGGTGGTGTTCATGATCGTCCGTGGGCTGAAAGAGAAATATTCGGAAAAATCAGGTATATGAACAGGAATGGTGCTGAAAGAAAATTTGATATTGACGGTTACATAAAAAGAGTTAACTCAATTTAGTTATTTCTTCTTATCGTCTTTCTTTTTTTTTGATTCCCACTCTTTCCACCACATCCTCATATACTTTACGGGGAACTTTGCTTAAAAGAAGTGTCTGAAGTTTATTGGCATTTTTTAATCGGTTAAAGAACCCAATTGAAACCTGATTAATTCTGTCGTTTGCTTTCATTACACCCGAGTATCTGCCGTCAAATATTCCCCCTGTAAGTGATTCAATATTCCTGTAGTAAATTGTAAATTCTTTTTTTGAAAATAAAAAATCGGTACAAATCATTTTTTCTTCATCGGCTTCGATTTTATAAGGGATAATTTTATAAAGATTAAGATAGTGCCTGTTAAGAAGATAAATCATTCCTAATAGCAGGATTACAGGCAATAAATAAAGCAGGTTTTTATCAAGATTTACAAGAGCAGGTACAAGGTATATTGCTAAAATGATAGTAACTGGAATGTTACCGTACCGGTATATTAGTTTATAGAAAACGGGATAAGTAAAAACCTGCATAATTAAATCAATAAATTAAACACATTAAAATAAAATATAACAAAGCTTAAATCTTATTGATTTATATTTTTTAGAAAATCAAAACTATTCAAACCTGACTTTCACTTCATTGTTAAGTTCCACTTTAATTCCCGGTATATCTTTCATTATTTCCTTTACCTCTTCAATATTTTTTGGGTTTTGCTGTTTGAACATTTTCAGCTTCTCGGGGTTATCAAAGAGTCCTTTAAAATTAATATCGAACAAGGTAATCTCCGAGCCATTAACAAAACTTGCATTGGTTTCTGTAATATTTCCGTTAACATCTAACTTTAGGGCTATATGCATATCTTTCATTAATTTCAGAAATTCATCCATTCCCTTAAGGTCCGATGAAGAGCTATCATTCGCTGTAGAATCTTCAATGGGCATATTTTTGTTCTTATCCAAAGGAGTTCTAATTGTTAAGAGTGCGGATTCACCCGGTTTGAAAATGAAATGAAGGAACTCTTTTGCAGAATCCTCCTCAAATTCCACACCTTCCATATCAATTTTGGAGTTCGGGTTCTGGTTTATTTTTAATTTGTTAATGTCTTTAAAAGAATAAACGGCTGTATATCCTTCTTTACCGTTTTCCTTCACTTCTTTCCCGCTGATGTATTTTACACCGCTTCCGTATTTTGATGTATCGGCTATCAGGTCATTCTCCTTAAAGAGACTGAATTTATTGGTATCCGCCGCAGTCGAATCGAATGAAGAAGCAAAGGCTGAAAGCATTTGAACAACCTGGCTGCTCATTAAAACTGATTCTTCCAGTGTACCGGAACCATCTTTATTTAAATGAATGGTTGTATTTACATCGAGGCAGCCTGTGAAAAGTAAAGCAGTAAGTATAAATAAAACTGATTTTGTATATATCTTTTTCATTTTTCCTCAAAAAAAATTGTAACTATGTTTAAGATAAAGAACTACGTGATAAAATACCTGAAGGTATTATGGGATTTAGCAATTGATGAATAAAATATTTTTGATCCGGTAATCCGCAAATTCCTTATAAAAGATTGGCTGCAAGCTCTGCCAGGATGGATCTTTCTCCCTTTTCAAGATTTATATGAGCGTATAGTTTTTGTCCTTTAAAATGATCAATCAGGTACGATAACCCGTTTGATTGCGAATCAAGATAAGGATGATCTATCTGGTAAATATCACCTGTAAAAACGATTTTAGATCCCTCACCAACACGTGTGATTATTGTTTTTATTTCATGCGGAGTTAAATTCTGTGCTTCATCAACTATAAAGAAAATCCTCTGCAGGCTTCTTCCCCTTATGTAAGAGAGAGCTTCAATTACGAGCTTGTTATCTTTAAGCATTCCGTTTATTGCCTGATGCTGCTTATCGGTTTCGGAAAACTGATCCTGAATTACACGAAGGTTATCCCAAAGCGGCTGCATATAAGGTTCAATTTTACTTTGAACATCTCCGGGAAGAAAACCAATATCCTTATTGCTTAAAGGAACAATTGGTCTTGCAATATAAATCTGTCTGTAACTCTTCCGTACATTTAATGCACTTGCAAGCGCAAGAAGTGTTTTACCCGTTCCGGCTTTTCCCGTTAAAGATACAAGCGGAATGTCCATATTTGTCAGGGCATCAACAGCAAATGTTTGTTCTGCATTTCTTGGTTTAATTCCATAGATCGTGTTCTTATCAACCTTATGAAACATTTCCATATCTTTATCAAGGTAAGTAAGAATGGACCTGTTGGGATTACGGAAGATATAATATTTATTAGGGACAGGTTCCGCATTTAATTTCCTGATTATTTTTTTTGCTTCAATTTCAAAAGGTGACTGAAAAAGTTTTATGATCAAATCGTCTTCAAAATTCTCAACTATTTCCTTCCCACTGTAAAGTTCTTCCACGCTACTAACTCTGTCAGTAGTATAGTCCTCCGCATGTATTCCCAGGGCTTTTGCTTTCATCCTGAGATTTACATCTTTGGTAACTAAAATTATTGATGAGCTGTCTTTCTTTTTCTTTAATAGTTCCATGGCAACTGAAAGTATGCGGTGATCAGGATTGTCTTCGGTAAAAAGTTCTTTAATCTCGGAACTGATTCCCCTGGAAAATCCAATCCGTACTTTTCCTTTTCCTTTTCCCAGGGAAACGCCGCCGTTAAAAATCGCAGTGCCGGTAAGCGAATCGAGAGTCCTTGCAAACTCTCTTGCGTTAAGGTTTATTACCTGACTTCCCCTTTTGAAATGATCGAGTTCTTCAATTACTGTTAAAGGTATTACTACATCGTTTTCCTGGAATTGAAGTATGCTGGTCGAATCGTGTAAAATAACATTTGTATCTAAAATGAAAGTTTTGGGAGATCTTTTGGTTTTCATTTTTAAATGGTGGTATTGGGGTTAAGTGAATAAAAAATAGCTGGTTATTTTGTGAGGCAGAAATTATCAGATAAGAGTTTCGTTGAAAAAAATAGTTAATTATCAAAATCTTCAAAATGAATTAAAATATCATTATGAATTTATTTTTACCTAATTTAATAATCAAATTATTAATTTGTTAAATTGAAAATATACTCTCTTTAATGTATATTTATATTTCAAAACGGATAATAGTTGACAAGTAACAAATTAAAATTTATAAATATTCCCGATCTGTTAGAGTATTTTTAGCCGCTCACCGAGTGGCTATTTTTTTGTCGAAATTTATTTGAAAGGTTATGACTAAATGAGTGATGCGAAAGTTGCAAAATTAATTCTTGAGGATGGTTCTGAGTTTATTGGGAAAAGTTTTGGATACGAAGGCAATACAAACGGGGAAGTGGTTTTCAATACTGGAATGGTTGGTTACCCGGAAACAATGACCGATCCTTCCTACCGCGGTCAGATACTTGTCTGCACTTACCCTCTTATTGGTAATTATGGTATTCCCGGAGATGAACAAGAAAATGGAATGTATAAAAACTTTGAATCTGATAAAGTTCACTGCCGTGCATTAATTGTTCTAGATTACTCGGAAGAATATTCACACTGGGATGCGAAAAAATCATTAGGGGAATGGATGAAAGAGCAAAAAATCCCGGGTATCACCGGAATTGATACAAGAATGCTTACATGCAAATTAAGAGAGCAAGGAACAATGCCCGGTAAAATAATAATAAATGAAAATGAAAAAACAGAATTTCAGGACATAAACAAACTCGATCTTGTAAGTGAAGTGAGCATTAAAGACCCGGTTGAATATAATCGGAACGGTAAAAGAGTTATCCTGGTTGACTGCGGGACAAAGAATAATGTTATACAGGCTTTTCTTGGAAGAAATATTTCAGTTCTTCGTGTACCCTACACGTATGATTTTTATAAAGAAAAACTGGATGGAATTGTATTATCAAATGGACCGGGCGATCCTAAAATGTGTGCTGCTACCATAGAGAATGTAAGAAAAGCGATGGGAAGAAATATCCCTATGCTCGGTATTTGCCTTGGAAGCCAGATACTTGCTCTTGCATCCGGTGCCAATACTTATAAATTAAAATACGGGCATAGAGGACACAATCAGCCCTGCAACGAAACAGGAACGAAAAGAACTTATATCACTTCACAGAATCATGGTTATGCAGTCGAAACGGAGACTCTTCCTGAAGACTGGCGTGAATGGTTTGTAAATGATAACGATGGAACTAATGAAGGGATAATTCATATTTCGAAGCCATTTTTTGCAGCACAGTTCCATCCTGAGGCTTCTCCTGGTCCCGACGATAGTGAATTCATCTTTGATATGTTTGTGAGGGCGTTATGATGCACAAAAGAGGAAAACCAAAAAAAGTTTTAATACTCGGTTCAGGCGCTCTGCAGATAGGACAGGCAGGTGAGTTTGATTATTCAGGCAGTCAGGCAATCAAAGCACTTAAAGAGGATGGAATCTCTACTGTTCTTATAAATCCGAATATTGCAACAATTCAAACCTCAGAAAATTTTGCCGATAAAGTTTATTTTCTTCCTATTCAAACAGACTTTGTTGAAAAAATAATTAAGAAGGAGGAACCGGACAGCATACTGCTTCAGTTCGGGGGACAGACGGCACTTAATGTCGGAGTTGATCTTTATGAGAAAGGTATTCTTGACAACTATAATGTAAAGGTTCTCGGAACACCTGTTGAAGCAATAATGGATACTGAAGACCGGCTTTTATTTGGAGACAGAGTAAAAGAAATTAATCTTAATGTTGCGCTAAGTAAAACTGCACAATCAGTTGAAGAAGCACTTGCCGCAGCCGGGGAAATCGGTTATCCTGTAATGGTTCGTATTGCTTATGCACTCGGTGGTCTCGGGTCGGGAATTGTAAATACTAAAAATGAACTTAAAGAAAAAGCAGAGAGAGCTTTCGCTTTTACAAATCAAATATTAATTGAGGAATCTCTACGCGGTTGGAAAGAAGTAGAATATGAAATAGTAAGAGATCGCTTCAACAACTGCATCACTGTTTGCTCAATGGAAAATATTGATCCGATGGGAATTCATACCGGTGACAGCGTGGTGATTGCCCCGGTTCAGACACTTTCGGCAAGAGAAAACTTTAAGCTTCGTTCTATAGGGATAAAACTGATCCGTCATCTTGGAGTTATCGGTGAATGTAATATTCAATATGCTCTCGATCCGAATTCTGAAGATTACAGGATAATTGAAGTTAATGCAAGACTAAGCAGAAGCTCTGCTCTCGCATCAAAAGCCACAGGATATCCGCTGGCATTTATTGCTACCAAACTTGCTCTGGGTTATGCCTTAAATGAAGTTGAAAATATTATTACCCAGCAGACTTCGGCTTGCTTTGAACCCGCTTTAGATTATGTTGCACTAAAATTTCCAAGATGGGATTTACAAAAGTTTAAACTTGTAAATAATGAGCTTGGTTCCGAGATGAAATCTGTCGGTGAGGTAATGTCGCTCGGCAGAACATTCGAAGAGGTTTTGCAAAAGGCAATCAGGATGCTTGATTTAGGCTACCTGGGATTTGTCGGCAACAATGTTGAATTCGATAATCTTGATACCGAACTTGCTCATCCTACTGACAAAAGAATTCTTGCAATAGCCATTGCTTTGAAAAAGGGCTACAGCATCGATAAGATTCACGAACTCACCAAAATTAACCGCTGGTTTCTTTACAAGATGAAGAAAATTATTGAAACTGAAACAAGGCTAAGAGGGAAAAATCTTTCGGATATACCTGAAGACCTAATGCGCGAAGCTAAAATGAACGGGTTTTCCGATTTACAGATTGCAAAGCTTATTAACTCAGACGAACTAAGCATAAGAGAACTTCGAAAGAAATTAAAATTAATACCGGTTGTTAAACAGATTGATACACTTGCAGCGGAATATCCTGCGCAGACGAATTATCTTTATACTACTTATCACGGAAAAGAGGATGATATTGAAACCGGGGAACCAAATCAGATAATTGTTCTTGGCAGCGGAGCTTATAGAATCGGTTCTTCTGTTGAGTTTGACTGGTGCTGCGTTAATGCTGTAATGGCATTAAATAAAACCGGCAAGAAAACAATAATGATTAATTATAATCCGGAAACAGTTAGTACAGATTATGATATTTGTGATAAGCTTTACTTTGAGCAGCTTACATTTGAAAGGGTAATGGATATTTATGAAAGAGAAAATGCTGAAGGAATTATTATTTCGATGGGAGGGCAGATTCCTAACAACATCGCAATGAAACTTCATCAGGCCGGAGTGAAAATTTTAGGAACTTCCCCCGAACAAATTGATAATGCGGAAAACAGGCATAAATTTTCCCAGATACTTGATGACATAGAAGTTGATCAGCCGGAATGGAAAGAACTAACTGATCTTGATAATGCAAAAATCTTCGCTCAAAAGGTTGGCTATCCGGTACTTATAAGACCAAGCTATGTGCTGAGCGGTGCAGCAATGAGTATCGTTCTTAACGATGATGAGCTTGCCATATATTTAAAGAAAGCAACTGAAATTAGTAAGGAACATCCTGTTGTAATAAGTAAGTTTATTACAGATGCCCGGGAGATTGAAGTGGATGCAGTTGCAAATGAAGGTGATCTTTTTTGCTACGCAATAGCAGAGCACGTTGAAAATGCCGGGGTTCATTCCGGTGATGCAACAATAGTTCTTCCGCCTCAAAGGACTTACCTCGAAACAATGCGTAGAGTAAAACAAATTACCAAGAGAATAGCAAAGTCATTGCAGATAACAGGACCATTTAACATTCAATTCATAGCAAAAGATAATGATGTAAAAGTAATTGAGTGTAACCTGCGGGCTTCAAGAAGTTTTCCATTTGTTTCGAAAACCTTAAAAATAAATTTCATTGAAATTGCTACAAGACTTATGCTTGGTGAAAAAGTTCCGAAAATTGATAAATCATCTTTCGATCTTGATTATGTGGGAATTAAAGCATCACAGTTTTCTTTTACAAGATTAAAAGGATCCGATCCTGTAACTGGAGTTGAAATGTCATCAACAGGCGAAGTCGCTTGTCTTGGAGATGATTTTAATGAGGCTTTTCTAAAAAGTCTTTTATCAACAGGACATAAATTTCCACGTAAGGCTGCATTACTTTCAACGGGAACATTAAAAAACAAAGCCGAGATTTTAGAAGATCTTTTGACTCTGAAAAAAATGGGATTAAAATTTTACGGTACGAAAGGAACTGCTGACTTCTATAAAGAAAACGGAATTGATGTCGAAGTTCTTTATCGTCCTTTTGATAATGCGGAACCCGGAATACTGACTTATCTTTCGGAAGGTAAAATTGATTTGGTTATAAACATTCCCAAAACTGCAGAGAAAGTTGAACTTGACAGTGATTATATCATTCGAAGAAAAGCAGTTGACCTGAATATTCCTTTATTTACAAATGTCCAGTTCATTAAAAGGTTTATTAAATCGATTGAACACTACAGCAGGGAAAACCTTCCTATAAAAAGCTGGGATGAATACCAGTAATTAAGTTTTAAATTTCATCTTTTACAACACACCCAAACTCTAAACATTAACTCTTTGATACATTAAAGAAGTCAACAAAATTAATTCCGGTTTGACTGTCTTAACAAATTGTTAATTCACTCTTATTAAATTTAGACTGTAAATTTTAACATTTAATATAAAAGAAGAATCTTTTTGGAAACTGAAAACAAGGATAAATGTTAATAAAAAAATCAAAAGGAAAGAAATAAAATGAAAATGAGATTTCTTGGAAACAGCGGAGTAAAAATATCTGAAATTTGTTTTGGTGCTATGACTTTTGGCGGCAAAGGTTACTGGAAGGCTATAGGTGAACTCGAACAGAAAGATGCAAACGAATTAGTAAATATGTCGCTTGATAGCGGAGTTAATTTCTTTGATACTGCAGATGTCTATTCAGAAGGTCTTGCTGAAGAAATGCTTGGTAAGGCTTTGGGAAAACATAGGAAGGAAATCATACTTGCAACAAAAGTAAGAGGGAGAACCGGCAAAGGTCCAAACGATGTTGGATTATCACGACATCATATAATTGAAAATTGTAATGCCAGTTTAAAAAGACTCGGAACTGATTACATCGATTTATATCAACTGCATAGTTTTGATCCTTATACTCCGCAGGAAGAAACTCTATGGGCTCTCGATGATCTTGTGAGAACCGGAAAAGTAAGGTACATAGGGGCTTCAAATCATACAGGGTGGCAGTTAATGAAAGCACTTGCAATTTCTGATAAACAAAATTTAGAAAAGTTTATAACACTCCAAGCGTACTATTCTTTGGTTTCCCGTGATCTTGAAAACGAGCTTGTTCCTCTTTGCCTTGATCAGCGATTAGGAATACTTCCATGGAGTCCTCTTGGTGGAGGTTTCCTGACAGGAAAATACAGAAGAGGTAAAGAACGTCCTAAAAATGCAAGAAGATCAGATCCGCAAAACCAGTTTCTTCAATTTGATGAAGAAAAGGGATTTGATATTGTTGATGAACTGGAAAGAATTGCTAAAAATCATAATTCAACAATTGCACAAGCCGCGCTTAATTATCTTTTAAGAAAACAGGGAGTTTCTTCTGTTATAATAGGTGCAAAAACAAAAGAGCAGTTGTCAGATAATTTGAAAACAACGGATTGGGAAATGATACCCGAAGAAGTAGCTAGACTTGATGAGTTAAGTACACCACCAAAAGCTTATCCTTACTGGATGCTGCAAAGAACTGTACAGGATAGATAGTAAACAAGGATTAATAATGAAAGCATATACTCTCAAAGAAAACGGTGGAATTGAAAAGTTAAAATTATCGGAAATAAAGGTTCCAAATATCAGTGCAGACGAAGTTCTTGTGAAAGTAAAAGCTATTTCAATTAACCCTGTTGATGCATTCGTAAGACAAAACGAAGCTTCTCTCCGGGGAATTTTAAAACCTGGAAAGGATGAAGATACATTTATTTTGGGCTGGGATGTTTCGGGAATAATTGAAGAAGTTGGAAGTAAAATAACTGAATTTAAAAAAGGTGATGAAGTCTTTGGTATGATTAATTTTCCCGGAAATGGTAAAGCTTATGCCGAATATATTGCTGCACCCGCCAATCAATTAGCATTAAAACCGGAAAATATTTCTTTTGAAGAAGCAGCTGCAGCAACACTTACAGCTTTAACAGCCTGGCAGGCATTGGTGACTCACGCCAAAATAAAAAAAGGCGATAAGGTTTTAATTCACGCTGCTGCGGGAGGAGTTGGGCATTATGCTATTCAGATTGCAAAATATTTTGGTGCTTATGCAATCGGCAATGCTTCAACCGCTAAAAAAGATTTTGTCCTTGGACTTGGCGCTGATGAGTTTATAGATTACACGAAAGAAAAGTTTGAAGATAAAATTAAGGATGCAGATATAGTACTAGAATCGCTTCCCGGAAGTGAGCATCTGCTCCGTTCAATTGAAGCAACAAAAAACGGCGGAAGGATAATTTCGATTAAATCTTCTTTTGAAGGCGAACTCACTGAAAAAGCAAAACAAAAAAATCTCTTCACTTATCGGCTTCTGGTAAGCTCAAACGGGAATGATATGAATCAAATTGCAAAACTATTGGAAGAAGGAAAAATTCATTCTCACATTTCAACCAGGTATAAATTTGAAGATCTTCCTAAGGCACATCAGCAGATGGAAACAGGGAAAACTTTTGGGAAGATAGTAGTTGTAGTATAGCTTAAATTTTTTATCATAAAAAACCTGTAGAAGAACGAATTATCATTCATGATAATCAAAAGAGAAAGCGGTTGCAGGGTTTGAGTATTGGCTGATAAAATTGAAATAAAACTTGTTGCCTGATACACCGGATAAAAGATTCTCGATACCGGATTTTATAATTCAAAATATCCGTAAAAATTATGTCCATTTAAAATTTAAAAGATAACCCGAACTTTGAAATTGTATCCAGTTTCTTTATGGTATCAGGCGGACGTGAATCATATCTTAAACTAACACCGAATTTAATATCTATCAAAGAACTAATTTCTGATACAAATGAATTATCGGATATGAGCTTGTAATTCTTCCAATTAATTATTTTAGGTTGAAAGTAAGTAACTGAAACAAACGAAAAGCCGTTTTTTATCATAACATCAAAAGTTGCGTAGCTGCTTATTCTGTTTGTGTTAGTAATTCTTCCGTGAACAGAATTTGCCGGAAGATCAAATTCTTCTCTTTCAAACATATACGCAAGACCATATCTTATTTTTAAGCTCTTCTCTGTGACTAATTTTAGTCTGATACCTGTACCGGCAAGCTCTCTTGCAAGCAGAAGCCTTTCTTTGTTGTAATCGAATTGTGTGAATAGTTCAATCTGTAAGAAATCGTTTAACCAGACAACATACCTTAAATGAGCAAGAGCTTCATTTGAAAAAGCTTCTTTATCCTGCCATCCGTAGCCGGCATTGCCCACGAAGAAAGTATAATCTTTTCCAAAATTATAATTTATACGCGTATCGGCATTTATTATCTGGAAATCAGCATTGCCTGTTATTGCATTAGCACTCAGATCAAATTTACCTGAGAAGCCGGTTGTATCAGAAGTTTCTCTGTACTTTTCTGTGTCAACCTGGGAGTAGGAAAAGCTAAAAGTAAAAAGTAAAAAGATAGAAATAAGAATAGTGATTTTATACATAGTAATAATTTTTTTGTTCACGGAAAATTTAAAGTAATGATTTAATGCTGATTAACAAATTCTTCTGATCAAAAAATATTTTGACATAATTGTATGTTGTTGAATTTATTGCTGCTTAACTGGTAAAAGTAGTATTTATCATTTTTCATTAATTTTACTTGCCTGAAAATGTAAGTTATGAACGGATAAAACTAATTGCAGGAAATTTCCGGGAAACGAAGATCTAACGTCTTAAAAATAGAGATGGTAATGGATAAGAGGTTGAATAACAAAATAAAATTATCGGGTTGTTGCCAAATAATATGACTGTCGAATTTTGACTTTTGAATGAAGTATAAATTTCTCCTCACCACTCCCCAAAAGGCTTCTTAACAAGGTTTGCATTTTTATAACGCTGGTCTTCAGTCACATCTTCTCCAATCCAATCAGGTTTTTCAAATTGCTGGTCAACTGACCTCAGTTCTATTTCAGCTAATACCAATCCTGTATTCTCACCGAAGAATTCATCAACTTCCCAGGTGTTTCCTTTGTAATTAATTTTGTAGCGCATTTTTTCAATGGTTGGTTTTAAACAGAGATGTTCAATCATATAAGCTGCTTCATTACCGGGAATAGCATATTCAAATTCGTCTCCCGCTCCGTTTTTCTTTTCTCCCTTAATTGTAATCTTTCCTCTTTCACCTTCTATTCTGACACGAACAGTTCTGCCCGGCTCAATACTTAAATAACCCTGCCGGTATAGAACTCCTTGTGCGTTTTCTCTCCATTCATCAGAGGTGACTAAATATTTTCTTTCTATTTCTTTATTCAGGTTCATAAAAAATAATTTTCAATTTTTCTGTTTATTCCCGGATACAATTTTATAAATTTCCTTTAAATACAAAAGCAGCCATCTTTTTGTTTGATCATATGGTTTACTTTTTAAAAATGAAGCTCTGCTCTAACAACTGAAAAAATTGTTTAATGATTGTGCCATATTTTTTCTGGATGAAATACAATTATTGAAATGCTAAAAACTATTATTATTTTTTTCATTTGTTTATTTACTTGAAGTTTCTATCGTTCCCGAATAAAAAAATTATCCACTTGTTTTCAATCTCTTAGGATGCTGCTTTAAGAATTGAGAAGAAATGTAAGAGCCCAGTACAACAAGTGCTGCAAAAAATTGTGCAGCTATTCCCTGCAAATTCGGAAAAACAGCAAACCACATTCCCAGCCAGTCGGGAATCGATAAATTAATGGGTGTTGTCGGCAGCCAGTTAGCCTGCTGCATTTCCTGAACGCTTTCCCCAACCATTACCAAAAGTACAACTCCCAGTAAAACACCGGTTAGTATCAACATCTTTTTATAAGGAAGTTTTTCATTGGCGATAAAAGTGAGAATAGCTATAATTGCTGTAAGAACAATTCCTATTGCAGCGCCGGCAAAGACAATATTGTTTCCATCCTGAAGCCTTAACTGCTGCAGGAATAAAACAATTTCAAAACCTTCGCGATATATTGCTGTAAAGCCGAGTAAAGCAAATCCCTGAAACATCCGGTAGGAACTTTGTTCGGTCGATTGAACTATTCTTTTACCGCGTTTTGTATGATGCGAAATCCATCCCGTCCAGTAAACTTTGTGGAAGAACCAGTTCATAACAAGTAATAAAACAACTATTGCCAGAAGACCTGTAGCAGCTTGTATATCCAATTCAGGTAAATTTATGTTGGAAAGTACGGACACAACAAGAAACCAGGTTGCAACTGTAGCAATTAAACCAATTACAATTCCAAACGAGATTCCTTTATTGAAATTTATTTGTTGTCTCCTTTTTACAGTTGCAGTTATTGCGGCAAGTACAAGGATTGCCTCCAACCCTTCACGGAAAACAAGAATACCGCAGCTTAAAATTGCCGCGGTTTTATTTAAATTTTCTTGAGCCGGATCCGGCGAGCCTGAAAAAACAATTGCCTGCCAGATCAGAATTCCACCTACTAATAAAATACCTGTTCCAATTAAAATCGATTTTCCATTAATGTTTTTCATAAGGGACATTGCAATAATTACTAATCACTTTTTATTCATGCGTATTACCGATTTAAAACATGAAAGAAAATATTTATATTGGGATAAATCTCTTCAGTTTATTTGCCTTTCAAATTCAGATCTAAAGCGACCGCACCTATTAAGATTAAATCTAAATAGTAGTAATGAATATTGCAAATAAAATGTTTAAAATATTTACACACCCTTTAAAAATATTTCAAAATGAAGATAAATTCTAAATTTCCGACTGTTACTTTTTGATAAAAATTAGATTAAAAAAATATCTCAGATGTGAGAAATAAGAAGATTTTCAAATGGTCTCTTTGTCAATACTGGTAATCGTTTTCAGTATTTCTTTTCTTTTTGAACTAAAAAAGATGGTATAAAAGTTGGCTCAGTATGTATTCAATATTTACGCGAATTTCTCAAAAAATTTAACGGTAAGGAAAATGGAACGGAAAAAAGTAACAATTGACGGAAACGAAGCGGCTGCCTACGTTGCCTTTCATACAAATGAAGTTATTGCAATTTATCCTATTACTCCCTCATCAAATATGGGCGAATGGTGTGATGCATGGTCTGCTGTCGGTAAGAAAAATATATGGGGGCTCATCCCTTCAGTCAGTGAATTACAAAGTGAAGGCGGCGCATCGGGAAGTGTTCACGGCGCTTTGCAGACGGGTGCATTAACAACTACTTTTACTGCCAGCCAGGGATTATTACTAATGATTCCGAATATGTTTAAGATTGCAGGCGAATTAACTGCTTCGGTTTTTCACGTTTCAGCAAGATCGGTTGCTGCTCAGGCTCTATCTATTTTCGGTGATCATAGCGATGTAATGGCAACCCGTTCCACAGGATTCGCACTGCTCTCATCAAATTCTGTTCAGGAAGTGATGGACTTTGCTCTGATAGCTCAGGCTTCTACTCTGGAAGCAAGAGTTCCTTTTGTTCATTTCTTCGACGGCTTCAGAACTTCTCATGAAGTAATGAAAGTTGAACAGCTTTCTCCCGAAGATATGAAAGCAATGATAAATGATGACTTAGTAATTGCTCACAGGAACAGGGCTTTATCTCCTGATCATCCTGTACTACGGGGAACTGCTCAGAATCCTGATGTATTTTTCCAGGCAAGGGAAACAGTTAATCCGTTCTATATTGCCTGCCCGGGAATCGTTCAGAAACAGATGGACAAATTTGCAGAGCTTACCGGAAGAGCGTATCATTTATTTGATTATGTCGGAGCTCCTGATGCCGAACGAATATTAGTGATGATGGGTTCCGGTGCAGAAGCTGCACATGAAACGACAAAGTTCCTTCAGACAAATAAAGAGAAAATTGGTTTAATAAAAGTTAGGTTATACCGTCCATTTTCAGTTGATCATTTTATAAATACTCTTCCTAAAACAACAAAATCTATTGCAGTATTAGACAGAACAAAAGAACCAGGTTCACCCGGTGAGCCTCTGTATTTAGATGTAGTTAATGCAATTTCAGAAAAGTTTAATGAAGGGAATCTTCCGTTTGGATATCCGAAAATCATCGGCGGACGTTACGGCTTATCTTCAAAAGAATTTACTCCTGCTATGGTTAAAGCAGTCATTGATGAATTGAAAAAATCCAAGCCCAAAAATCATTACACCGTGGGAATTATTGATGATGTAACAAACACCAGCCTTGAGTTTGATCCTAAATTTTCTGTTGAAGGAGAAGAGACTTTCAGAGGCAAGTTTTATGGACTTGGTGCTGACGGAACTGTTGGAGCAAATAAAAATTCAATTAAGATAATTGGTGAAGGTACCGATTATTCGGCACAGGGATATTTCGTTTATGATTCCAAGAAATCCGGTTCGGGGACAGTATCTCATTTACGATTTGGTCCGAAAGAAATAAAATCAACTTACCTGATTCATAAAGCAAACTTTATTGCCTGTCATCAGCAGGTATTTTTAGAAAAGATGGATATGTTAAGCGATGCAGTGGAAGGTGCAACATTCCTGTTGAACACAGTGATTCCTAAAGAAAATGTCTGGGACTCACTTCCTGAAAAAGTACAGAGGGATCTTATCGAAAAGAAGATGAAGCTCTTTGCCATTGATGCATATAAAGTCGGTAATGAAACAGGAATGGGTGTAAGAATAAATACCATTATGCAGACGTGCTTCTTCGCTATTTCTAATATCTTCCCGAAGGAAGAAGCAATTGAGATGATTAAAAAATCAATCAAGAAAACCTACGGAGCCAAAGGCGATAAGATAGTTGAAATGAACTTCAACGCAGTTGATCAGACTCTTTCAAATTTATTTGAAGTTAAAGTTCCTGCTAAGGTTACAAGCAAAGTACAGTTGCAGCCTGCAGTTACGGGAGATGTTCCTGAATTTGTAAAAGAAGTTACTGCAGAAATAATTGCAGGTAATGGAGATTTAATTCCAGTCAGTAAATTCCCAAATGATGGGACTTATCCTACTGCAACTTCACAATATGAAAAGAGAAACATTGCACTCGAGGTTCCTGTATGGGATGATGAAATTTGTATACAGTGTAATAAGTGTGTAATGGTTTGTCCGCACGCAACTATCCGTGCAAAAGTATTCGAAGAAAAATATTTGAAAGATGTCCCGGCAACTTTTAAGGCTACTAAATTCAGAGCAAAAGATTATGGCGAAGGATTGTATTATGCTTTACAGGTTGCGGTAGAAGATTGTACTGGCTGTTCACTTTGCGTTGATGTTTGTCCTGTTAAGAATAAAAAGGAAGTTAAGCTTAAAGCGATCAATATGAATGACCAGATTCCATTGAGAGATACCGAAAGAGCAAACTGGGATTTCTTCTTAAAACTTCCTGAGCTTGACAGAACAAAAATAAATGTTAGTAAGGTTAAAGATTCACAATTCCTGCAGCCACTGTTTGAATTCTCCGGCGCTTGTTCCGGTTGCGGGGAAACTCCTTATGTAAAATTAGTAAGCCAGTTATTCGGCGATCGTGCAATAGTAGCAAACGCTACTGGTTGTTCTTCAATATACGGCGGAAACCTTCCAACAACACCATGGTCAGTTGATCATAACGGTAGAGGTCCTGCGTGGTCGAATTCATTATTCGAAGATAATGCCGAGTTCGGATTTGGTTTCAGGCTTGCTATCGACAAACATAATAAACAGGCAAAACTTCTTCTTGAAAAATATACCACTGAAATCGGAACCGACCTGGTTAATGCATTATTAAATGCTGATCAGAAAGACGAAGCCGGAATTTATGAACAGCGTGAAAGAGTAAGCAAGCTGAAAGAAATCTTAAAACCAATGCTGAATATCGGTTCAGACTCAGAAAAAAGAAAAGATTTTGTTCATCTTGAAAGCCTGGCAGAATATCTTGTAAAGAAATCTGTATGGATTATGGGCGGCGACGGCTGGGCCTATGATATTGGCTACGGCGGACTTGATCACGTACTTGCTTCGGGGAGAAATGTAAACGTGCTTGTGCTTGATACTGAAGTTTATTCAAATACAGGCGGACAGATGTCCAAATCAACCCCGCGCGGAGCGGTTGCAAAATTTGCTGCTGCCGGTAAACCTTTAGCAAAGAAAGATCTTGGAATGATGGCTATGAGTTATGGAAATGTTTATGTTGCAAAAGTTGCGATGGGTGCAAATGATACTCATACATTAAGAGCTTTCCTTGAAGCCGAAGCTTACGACGGACCGTCTTTAATAATTGCATATAGTCACTGTATAGCTCACGGAATTGATATGGGAACAGCAATGCATAATCAGAAGGCTGCTGTTGATTCAGGTTACTGGCAGCTTTACAGGTATAATCCTGATGAAGCAACTGAAGGAAAAAATCCATTCAAGCTTGATTCCAAGGGATTGAAAATACCTTTAAAAGATTATGCATATATGGAAACAAGATATAAAATGCTTACAAAATCTCATCCGAAGGAAGCTGAAGAATTAATGAAGGAAGCTCAGAAAGATGTTGTTGACAGATGGAAAATGTATGAGCATCTTGCTGAAGACAGCACCGGGAAAAAAGAATAAAAGTTAAGTTTATTGAAGAATTAAACAAAGGAAAATAAAATGGATCTCTCAACAAACTATCTGGGTTTGCAGCTAAAAAATCCCATAGTACCTTCTGCCGGTCCTCTATCGGAAGATATTTCCAATATTAAATTAATGGAAGACACGGGAGCTGCAGCAATTGTTCTATATTCACTTTTTGAAGAGCAGATCGAAAATGAATCGCTTGAACTGAACTACTACACAACTGTTCATAATGAAAGTTATGCTGAAGCCACTACTTATTTCCCGGAACCATTCGGGTTTAAAACAGGACCTGATGAGTACCTTGAACATATAAGGAAAGCTAAGGAAGCAGTTGATATTCCAATTATTGCCAGCCTAAACGGAAAATCTCTCGGTGGCTGGGTAGATTACGCAAAGAAGATTGAACAAGCCGGGGCAGATGCTATGGAGCTTAATATTTATCTTCTTGCAACTGATTCAGGCAAAAGCGGAAATATTGTTGAAAGAGAATATATCGATATTGTTAAAACAGTATCATCAACTGTAAATATTCCTGTTGCGGTAAAAATGCATCCGTATTTTAGTTCGGTTGCAAATATGGCTGTTGAACTTGAGAAAGCCGGGGCAAAAGGACTGGTAATGTTCAACCGCTTTTATCAGCCGGATATTGATCTTGAAACTCTTGAAGTGACTCCGAATGTATTGTTAAGTACTCCTATGGCTATGAGAATTCCTTTGAGATGGATTGCAATTCTCTTTAAAAAAATCAATGTTGATTTAGCCGCAACAAGCGGGATATATTCGGAAGCAGATGTAATTAAGATGGTTATGGTTGGAGCAAAAGTAACTCAAATGCTGTCCAGCTTACTTAAATTCGGAATCGGGCATATCGCTGATGTTTTAACCAAGCTTAAGTTCTGGATGGAAGTAAATGAATATGAATCAATTGAATTGATGCGCGGAAGCATGAGTTTTATGAATGTTGCAGACCCGGCCGTCTTCGAACGTGCAAATTATATGAAGCTGCTTCATTCATATAAAAAATAGAAATATTAATTTTCTAAAAAATAAAAGCTGCCTTATTTTTCAGGCAGCTTTTTTATTATGAAGTTATAATGATAATTATATAACCCCAATTTCATTTTCTACAATTTTAGCACCACCCATGTAAGCTTCAATTGCCGCAACATCTTTTTCAAGCTTTGTTGAAACGTAACCTGTTAAAGTCGCATTCCCATTGTTTACATCAACTTTTATTTTACGCGAATTTGTAACCGGGTTCCAATAAAGCTGCTGTACAATATTTTTTCTGATTTCAGAATCACTTTTTACCTCTACTTCAGGTGACTGGTATGTTAAATCATTATTAACTGCAGATACGCCTTTAATTGAAGCTACTACCGCCGAAGCAATGTTTTTTTCAAATTCATTATTAACAACCCCGGTAAGGTAGATTTTTCCATTGTCTGCAGTTACATCTATTTTGTGCCTGTTAAAATACGGATGGTGCAATAAAGCTGCAGAAACTTTATTGCTGATTTCTGAATCCGTCGGCGGCAATTCAATTTTAACATTTAGTTTATCGATTACCCTGGAAACTCCGGTGGTTCTTTCTGCATCTTCATCTGCAGCATATTTTTCCTGTAAGCTCGCGACGGTTCCTTTTAAAGTTACTATTCCGTTATTAACATTTGTATCAATTTTATAGGAAAGCACACGCGGATCTAACGAAAAAGATTTCTCCAGTGCAGTCTTAATGTCTTCATCTCTTATGATTTCATTTCCCTTAATTTCTTCATTGCTGCTATTTGCCCACCACTGTACTTTTATATTCTTATCGCTTACCGATTTGGTGCCTTCAACCCAGGCATCTCTGTAAGCCCATCTTTTCTCAGCCGCACTTGCAACTGTCCCGCATAGTGAAACATTACCATCATTTACTTTTACTTTTAAAGATTGCAGATCTAAATAAACATCCCACTTTAATCTGCTCAACACATCTTCTCTAATATCCTTATCCGATCTGAAGACACTATAATTAATCTTTAAATCATCATTAACATTTCTTACGCCTTTAATGCTTTCAGCTACATTAGTACATAAATCTTTTTGCTGCCAGCTCTGAACATCTCCTGTTAAATACACCATTCCTTTGCTTACAGTTGTACTTATATCGTAAGCTTCGGTTGCAGGATTATTAGCAAGCGCAACGGTTATATCGTTCTCTATTTGGCCATCACTCCTTTTTGATTCGCTTACGGTAATATTATTTACAACCGATTTAACCCCGGTTACCGATTCTGCAATTTCAATGGCTCTTTCTTTTGTAAGTATGTTACTGGTATTCCCTGAAAGGGTAACTATTCCTTCTTTAACAGCAATATTAATTTCATCCGGTGAAATATTCGGTGCAATTAATAATTCGGTTTTAACGGCTCTTGCAATATCACTGTCTTCAGGAAAACGAGAGTTAACAGATATTGTTGAATCACTTTCATTTAAATAACTTGCCTGCTGAGAGAAAAGTAATGGCGAAAACAAAACACATATTAATATTATACAGAGTTTTAATGTTTTCATTTTATCTGTGCCTTTCATTCTTAATTCTCCGGTATCTTTATTTCTTTTTATACGCTCTGATTTTTATAAACATTGTTGCTGCAATCACAGTTGAAGCACAAACTTTACTTTATGTGAAAACAATAACATCTGCATTAACCTTAAGTAAAATAAATTTTGTACCTTTATAACTGTAACAGATAGTAAAACAAGGACTTATTTAAGATGCAGCCTATTAAAGATCATTACATCACAGGAGATTTACATTCTGCTGCTCTTGTAAATAAAAAATGTTCGGTTGAGTGGTTATGTTTTCCTAATTTCGATTCCCCAAGCGTTTTTGCTTCTCTGCTTGATACTAATGGAGGAAGCTTTAAGGTTTTAATGCCTGAATATACCATCGATAGCGCTTATATAGAAAATACGGGAATCGTTGAATTCAAATTCAGAAATAAACAGAATGAATTTCATGTTCATGATTTTATGGTGCCGCAGGAAGTTGAAAAATGCAACAATCATTACTTTGTCAGAAAAATAATTGGAGTTAAAGGAATAAATGAAATAAAAATCCTGTTTGATCCTAAACCTGATTATGCGCGTCGTGATGTGAATATTCAGCAAAAAACCTCAACACTTCATCTTCTTATTGAAGAAGATTATATGATCCTTCATTTACCGCGGGATCACAAAACTGAGCAGAAGGATTCAGGAATAGAATTAACTATTGAAATAGAAGAAGGTGAAGAAAAAAACTTTATACTGGAATATATATCAGATAAAAACAACTCTTCTTATAAAGGTCAGGATCTTGAAAAATCCACAAAAACCTACTGGGAAGCATGGGTGAAAAAAGGCCGGTCTTTTGATTATTATAAACACCGGTTCATTCGTTCAATGATTACACTTAAAATGATGCAATTTTATCCAACCGGTGCTTTCGTTGCAGCCCCGACTACTTCATTGCCGGAAGAACTTGGCGGAATAAGAAACTGGGATTACAGGTTCGTCTGGGTCCGTGATGCAACTTATATTCTTTACGCTTTCCATATTGCCGATTATACGGAGGAAGCAGAAGGATTTTTTAAATACGTTCAAAGAATAGCTCAAAGGCATAAAGAAGAGGAATTCGATATAAACACTGTTTATACCATCTGGGGAGATAAAGCCCCAACTGAAGTTGAACTTGATTTGAAAGGTTATAAAAATTCAGCCCCTGTCAGAATTGGTAATAATGCTACCAGCCAGCTTCAGCTTGATGTTTACGGAACCTTAATAGATGCGCATTACTTTATGGCAAAAAATCAAAAGGATAGTATAATTCTCGATAAGGATTCTATAATGTCATTAGTTAAAAAAATTAAATTGAAGTGGAAAGATGTTGATAGTGGAATCTGGGAAGTTCGAAAACACCAGTATCACTATACTTACAGTAAGGTTATGTGCTGGGTCGGGGTGGACAGAGCCTTGAGGATGAGAGATGACCTTGGATTAAATGAGGTTGAAATAAAAGATTTAAGAGAGCTCAAATCAGAAATTTATAACTGGATATGGAAGAATTGTTATAATTCTTCAAGGAAAAATCTGATGCAATATGCCGGATCAGATGAAATTGACGCTACAAATTTCCTTTTTGTGCTTGTACAGTTTCTTAATAAAAATGATGAAATTACAGGTACAATTATAAAGAATACGTACAATGAGCTGAAAAAAAACAAGATATTTATTTACAGGTATCATTCAGATGATGGATTAAAAGGTAAAGATGGTTCTTTTGTTCTTTGTATTTATTGGTATATTTCTGCCCTTGCTATTGCAGGAGAAATTGAGAAATCATCTGAATTTTTTAAGGCAATAGAAAAATATATGAGTGATACAGGTTTAATTTCTGAACAGATTGATGCAGATTCAGGAGAATATCTTGGAAATCATCCACAGGCATTTTCGCACCTTGGATTGATAATGTCTATCTATTATTTAAATAGGTATGGTTGTAAATAGTTAAGCCGGAACATTTCAATATTATGCTTTGTTTAAGCTTAAATTCAAATATTTGGTTGTCGGGGCATATTTGCTAACATAAAAATCCCGATTTGAATATAAATACTTGTTTTTATTTGCCGATGTAATTACTTTTGCGTAGCGCAAATAATCCCCTAACCGAAATGACAAATAACTGATAATAACTAATTGTTGATTAGTCATATGCCGAAGATAAATCTAACAAACAAACCGACTTCTGAACAGGTGAGAATCCTTAAGGACTATTTAAATAGGAGATCTCAACATCAGGACCAGGGGGATATTAAATTGAGTCAGGTTGTAAAAAGATTTAAACACAAATCTTTGATGTCTGATAAAGATAAAATGGCTCACTTCAGAAAGCTTTTAAGACTTGCTTCTGAAGTTGAAAAAATTAAAAAGGATAATGATACAAAGGAAGGAATGTAGGGGAACGCATTCCTGATATTCCGGAAACAAATAAATACTTATTGAAATAGGAAAAATTATTAATTCTATTTCGAGGTTTATTATAGCCGGAATTCTGATAAATCGTATTCCAAAAAGTTCTGAACAGACCGCGGATTCTTATATCGGATTGGTATGTCTTGCAGAAGTCATGGCGTTGCCTTGTAGTAAATATATTTTGATTGTTTCCCTGCTTTCTGAAAATCCTAATCCTCGGACTTGTTGTTTAACTGCTCAATCTTTTTCTCTCGGCTGAATAAGCTTTGCTATTAAGCCTGTCCAACCTGTCTGGTGTGAAGCTCCAAGTCCCATCCCTGTATTTCCATTAAAATATTCGTGAAATAAAATGTAATTCTTAAAATTAGGATCATTCTGAAACTTATCGATATTGCCGAAGACAGGTCTTCTTCCTTCAGAGTTCTGAAGAAATATCTTTGTAATTCTTTCGGTAAGCTTAATAGAAATTTCTTCAAGGGTTAAATAATTTCCTGAGTTTGTAGGATATTCAACTTTAAAATCGTTTCCGTAATAGTGATGAAATCGTTGAAGTGATTCAATAATCAAAAAATTTGCCGGGAACCAAATTGGTCCTCTCCAGTTGGAGTTGCCGCCGAATATTCCCGATTCGGCTTCTGCTGGTTCATAATTTATTTCGAAAGGATTTTCATTTAAATCCATTGAATAAGGATGTTCTTCATAGTATTTAGACAATGATCTAATCCCGTAGTCTGAAAGAAATTCAGTTTCGTCAAGCATTCGGTATAGTAATTTTTTCATCCTGTGACCTCTCAGTAAAGAAAGAAGTCTTCTTTCTCCTTTGCCTGGTTCATGCCATCGTGATACTAAGGAAGCAAGATCTTCCCTGTAGTTCAGGAACCAATCAAGTCTTTTGGAAAATTCAGGCAATGAATTAACTATTTCAGGTTCAAGCACTTCAACTGCAAACAAAGGAATTAATCCTACCATCGAACGGATTTTAATTTGTTTATCGTTTTTTCCATCGAGATGGAGTACATCGTAAAAGAATTCATCCTCCTCATTCCATAAGTCTATTCCTTTGCCGGCAATGTTTGCCATTGCCCCAGCAATAAAAAGAAAATGCTGAAAAAATTTGGATGCCATATCCTGATAAGCCGGGTTGTATTTAGCAAGTTCAAGTGAAATTCTCATCATGTTAAGGCAGTACATTGCCATCCAGCTTGTAGCATCTGCCTGTTCTATTTGTCCGCCGCCGGGTAATTCAGAACTGCGATCGAAGATTCCAATATTATCTAATCCTAAAAATCCGCCCTGGAAAATATTCCTGTTCCGCGTATCTTTTTTGTTAACCCACCAGGTAAAATTAAGAAGAAGTTTATGGTAAATGGATTCAAGGAATTGCACATCACTTTTTCCGTTTGCCTTCTCATCAATTTTATAAATACGCCAGGCAGCATAAGCGTGCACAGGCGGATTTACATCGCTGAAATTCCATTCATAAGCCGGCAATTCACCGTTAGGATGCATATACCATTCACGATTAAGAAGCATTAACTGACGCTTGGCAAAATCAGGATCAATTAAAGAAAAGGTGATGCAATGAAATGCCAGGTCCCAGGCAGCATACCATGGATATTCCCATTTATCCGGCATAGAGATCACATCTTCATTATTTAAATGAATCCAGTCGGAATTCCTTCCATTCAGTCTTTCATCAGGAGGTTTGGGCTGCGCAGGATCACCTTTAAGCCAGCGGGGAATATCGTAATGATAAAATTCCTTACCCCATAACATTCCCGCAAATGCCTGTCTCTGAATATTTTTTTTATCCTCATCGTGTAAATCCTGTTGAATCTCCGAATAAAATTCATCTGCATCTTTAATTCTTTCTTCAAAAATCCCGTCAAAGTTTTCAAGAAAATTATTTTGCTTTTCAGATGTTAATCTCAAACGTAAAACTTTATTTGAATTACCATTTATTGAAATTTTATAATCGATTCCAAGTTTTGTTCCTTTGTTATCTTTATTTATTGCCTCGCCATTTTCATTTACTATGAATTCATTTAAACCATCTTTTACCGTGGAATTGTTCTTTACATTATAAAGGCGTTGTTTATTTGTTTCGTTCTCACAAAAACGTGGCTCACCTTCTTCGTAATAGAAATAATAATTACCAAGCTGCTTTTGACTGACTTCGACCATGTTCCCGGATTTTTTTGTCAGCAAAGGTTTATAATCATCATAACCCCATGCCCATGTATTTCTGAACCATAATTGCGGGATTATATGAAGTTCCTCCTCAGTTTTTCCTCTATTAAAAGCACTTATTTTTATTAAAATATCTTCCGGATCATTCTTGGCATATTCAATAAATACATCAAAATATTTATCATCATTAAAAACACCGGTATCGATCAGTTCATACTCTCCCTGAAGCTTCGTACGGTTTTTATTTTCATCGACAAGTTTTTTGTATGGGTATTCATTCTGGGGATATTTATAAAGCATTTTCATATAAGTGTGGGTTGGAGTGTTGTCGAGGTAATAGTAATATTCTTTTACATCCTCTCCGTGGTTTCCCTGAGGCCCGGAAACACCGAAAAAGGTTTCTTTTAAAATGGGATCCTTACCATTCCATAAAGCGACCGAAAAACAAAGCAACTGTTTTCTGTCGCATAATCCTCCGACACCTTCTTCGCTCCAGCGATATGCTTTGCTTCTTGATTGATCGTGAGTTGAATAATTCCATGCATCTCCGTTAGCGCTGTAATCTTCCCGAACCGTTCCCCATTGTCTCTCTGCAATGTAAGGGCCCCATAATTTCCAGTCTTTCTTTTTTTCTAGACTTTCGGTAAGTCTTGTTTTTTCGTTATTCATTTAGATTTCCGGTTGTTTATTTCTTTTTAATGAAGAATCAAAACGGATATTGTTCGATAAAATAATATCATCTTCTCTTAATTTAATTTATAGATTTACTTACATTTAATACAATGTTTTTTTAAGACTAACCAAATTGGAATCAAGTCTTTTTCAAATATTCTGAAATAATTAAAAACCTGCTGGTGAAATATGAATAAACTTTTTTCTTTAATGCTGCTTATGCTCATTAGTTTTACTTTAGCTTCCTGCAATCAGAACAATCAACCTGAAAAAAATACAAAAACTATTGGTGTGTCATTGTTAACCCGCGGACATATTTTTTATCGTGACCTTGAAGAGGGTTTAAAAAACGAAGCAGACAAATATGGATATAATTTAATTATTACTTCTGCCGATTGGGATCTTGGCAAACAAATATCACAAATTGAAGATTTTGTTTCAAGGAAAGTTGATGCAATTGTTGTCTGCCCGGTTGATTCCAAAGGAATCGGTTCGGGTATTATAGAAGCTAATAATGCCGGCATTCCTGTCTTTACGGCAGATATTGCCGCTGAAGAAGGGAAAGTGGTTTCTCATATTGCCTCTGATAATGTTCAGGGGGGAAAACTTGCGGGAGAATACCTTGCAAAACTTTTAAATGGAAAAGGGAATGTAGCGATAATTAATCAACCGGCAATTACTTCTGTCCTGGACAGGGTTGCAGGTTTCAAGGAAGCAATTACTAAATATCCTGATATTAAAGTTGTCGCTGATGTAAACGGGCAGGGAGTGCGTGACAGGTCGTTGCAGGTAACAGCAGATGTGCTTCAGGCAAATCCGCAGTTAGACGGAATCTTCGGAATAAATGATGATTCTGCACTTGGCGCGTTAGATGCTGTAAATCAATTTAACAGAAAAGGAATTGTCGTTATTGGATACGATGCAACTCCTCCTGCAGTTGATGCAATTCTAAAAGATTCACCTTTAAAAGCTGATGTCGTTCAATATCCTAAAAAAATAGGAATGAAAACGATCGATATTATAAATGATCATTTTAATAATAAGATTGTTCCTGAAAATGTCCCGGTTGAAGTTGGAATAGTCGATAAAGAAGCTCTCCAAAAACAAAATACTTCTAAATGAAAAATCTCCTGGAAATGCGGGAAATTGTGAAGCAGTATCCCGGAGTGCTTGCATTAGATAAAGTTTCAATCGATTTAAAACCGGGTGAAGTTCATTGTCTGGTAGGTGAAAACGGGGCAGGCAAATCAACTTTGATGAAAATCTTGTCCGGGGCAATTAAAAAAGACAGTGGGAAAATTTTTATAAATGGTGAAGAAGTTGAATACAGCTCGCCTTCGGAATCACAATCTCTTGGAATAAATATTATTTACCAGGACTTTAAGCTTGTACCGGAATTATCCACAGCAGAAAATATTTTTCTTGGCAGAGAAATCAGAAATTCATTTTTTCTCAACAAAAATGAAATGATTCTTAAAGCCAAAGAAACAATTTCACAATTCGGGGAAGATATTGATGTAACACTTCCTGTGAATAGATTGAGCACTGCCGAAAGACAGATGATTGAAATTGCAAAAGCTATTATCGGTAATGTTAAAATTCTTGCAATGGATGAACCCACTGCTCCCTTAACAAGTAAAGAAATAAAAAAATTATTCGAAGTAATAAGGCGACTAAAAGCTAAAGGAGTTGGCGTTATTTATATCTCTCACAGGCTGGAAGAGATTTTTGAAATCGGAGATCGCGTTACAGTTCTTCGCGATGGTAAACTTGTTCATTCAGCAGAAATGAAAGATGTTAACAAAAATGAATTAATAAAATTTATGGTGGGTCGTGAGCTTGCAAGTGAATATCCCCGGAACAAGGGGGAAAAAGGCAATGAAATATTAAAAGTTGAAAATCTAAACTCGGACAAAATTAATGATGTTTCATTTTCATTGAAGAAAGGTGAAGTGCTCGGAATTGCCGGGCTGGTTGGTGCAGGAAGAAGTGAACTCGTCCGTGCTATTTTTGGTGCCGATAAGATAACTTCGGGTAAAATTTTTATAAATGATAAAGAAGTAAAAATTAATTCTCCCAAAGAAGCCATCGATTCCGGAATCGCTTTGTTAACTGAAGACAGGAATCTCCTCGGTTTGTTTATGAATATGAGCATCAGGGAAAATATTTCTGTTTCCAGTTTAAGTAAAATGATGAATGGATTGTTTATAAATAAACAGAAAGAAATTTCGTCAGTACAAAAACAGTTTGATCAGTTAAAAGTAAAAGCTCCTTCAATTGAAACAAGTGTGGAAGCACTAAGTGGCGGCAACAGGCAGAAAGTTGTACTTGCCCGCTGGCTGGGAACTAATTCAAACATTCTGATATTTGATGAGCCAACCGCAGGAATTGATGTCGGTGTGAAATTTGAAATTTATAATCTCATAAACAAACTTGCAGAAGAAGGAAAAGGAATAATTGTTATTTCATCCGAACTTCCTGAATTGATGGGAATATCGGATAGAATCATCATAATGTGTGAAGGAAGAATTACAGGAGAGCTTTCACACGACGAAGCCAGTCAGGAAAAAATACTGAATCTTGCAACACAATTTTCATCCAAGGTAAAACATGCAGGCTGAATCTAGGAGAGCAAAATTAATTGAAATTATAAGCGAATTCAGCATTGGAATTGCTCTTATAGCTGAGATAATTTTATTCTCGCAGTTTTCACAATACTTTTTTACAACTGAAAATCTCTTAAACATTTCTCTTCAAGCTTCAATCACTGCTATAATTGCCGCCGGAATGACCTTCGTTATTTTAACTGCCGGAATTGATTTGTCTGTTGGTTCACTTGTTGCTTTTGCCGGAATCCTTGCTACAAGTGTTATCAAAATTAATTTACCGCTTTATCTTAGCCTGCCGCTTGGAATTTCAGCAGGGTTACTGTTCGGAGTTTTTTCGGGATACATTGCGGGAGTATTCGTAACAAAATTTAAAATCACTCCCTTCATTGTAACTCTTGCTTTAATGACTATCTGGCGTGGAGCTTCTTTTGTTTATACAGAAGGAAGACCTGTTTGGGGATTACCGGAAGCATTCAGTTTTCTCGGCGGCGGTAGGTTAATCGGTATTCCTGTTCCCACATTAATAATGATAGTAGTTTTCATTGTTTCTCATATTGTTTTAACGAGGACAAGATTCGGAAGATATGTTTATGCGGTCGGCGGAAATTTGGAAGCTGCACGTCTTGCAGGAATTAAGACAAACAGAATTCTGATTTCTGTGTATATAATTTCGGGAGTTCTTTCCGCGCTAGCAGGAATTCTACTTGCATCAAGAATAAACTCAGGACAGCCGAACGCTGGATTAATGTATGAACTTGATGTAATTGCTGCAGTTGTTGTCGGCGGTACAAGTCTGTTCGGCGGAAGAGGAACAATCATCGGAACTTTTCTCGGTGCGATGCTTATTGCGGTTCTTCGTAATGGTTTAAATCTTTTAAATGTTGGAAGTTATGTTCAGC
>CAVQEH010000011.1:0-23373 GCA_963711455.1 uncultured Ignavibacteria bacterium | reverse complement strand
GAAACTTTTCCCCAAAAAATTTATTTACATTATAGCCACAGACTTTAGTCCGCGAAGAATAGAGAAAAACACAATAGACATCCCCTGACTTAGATAATTTAATAAACAGGGGTCGACTAAAAAGTTATTTTCTTATTCTTAATGGAACAATGACAACCCCCATACTCAGTTGATCATTGTCCCTATTTTCTTAATGTTATGTGCCAATGCAACTAAGCCAAATTCTGCATTCACTTTTTCCAGTCCTCTAAGATTAAATCTCCTGAATCCTTGATTCTAGTTTTATGTCTCCAAATACTGTTTCGACATCCACATTTCTTCTTTTTCTTAGCTCTATGCCCGATGGTGAACACAGATTCTTTTTTGTTAGCCGCTTATATTTTTCCAATTTCTTATTAAGCTGTACTGTTCTACCTCGTGGTGATTTGCTGCAGACAGAAAGATATTTACATCCTTGGCAATTCCCTTTATATTTTCTTATCTGCTGTTTATATCCATTCTCTGTTTTTGTCCTCTATTTGCTGAAGTGACATCTCTCTTCCTTCGGGGCAATATATTGTATCTTCTTTACTGATTATAAATAAAATTTATTCTGCCAAAACGCTTCTTCTCTGCCTGTCCGGTTGTCTCCTGATAAAATCCCGGATATTTCAGATAACTTCCTATTTTTTCTTTCTTCAGGAAATCATAATTCTCCTCTGAACCATAAGTACCATCTCCTATTGCTCTGACTGGATTTCTCCCATTTGTTATCTTTTTTAATTTTTCCATATGGGGAATAAACTTATCTACCTCCGATGCCTTTTGATGCAAACTGTAATTTACTATTATCTGTTCTTCTGTTCCTATTATTACATTATAACCAGGCAGCAATTGTTCTGTTTTGTTCCGAAAAAACGTTGCATCTGTATCTGTCTTTGAGTAACTACTCCGGGGGCCTTCTATCTTTTCCTGTTCTTCATATTTTCTGAGTTTTGGAAAATATTTATTACTTAGTTTATTTACAGCACTCTTTAGCTTTCTTTTTTTCTGCCCGCTGTTTTTATCTTTCTTTTTCCCTTTAGGCTTTTCTCCTATTTGACTGATGATTTTATTTAATTTTTCAACCTGCTCTTCAATTTTCTCTGAGCTTATCTCCGCATCATCACCCAACTCTTCCAGGTCTTTTTCTCCATATTTTCTCTCTTCCTCCTGGTTTATCTTTTCAATTTCCTTTAGCAGTTCTTTTATTTTCTCTTTGGTCGCTGCTTTATATCTCTGGGTATTTTTTGACCAGACGTAGCTATACCTGTTTGCATTTGCCTCTATCTTTGTCCCATCTACAAAATAGTCTTCAAGCTTTATATATTTGCTTTCTGTTAAGAATATTATCATCGATGAAAATACCTTGTCTATTACTCCCTTTAATCTCCCTGACCGGAAATTATTTATTGTCCTGAAATCAGGTCTCTGCATCCCACTCAGCCACATAAAATTTATATCTTCTCTTAGTGCCTTTGCTATTCGTCTTGAACTATATATTTTCATTACATACGCATATACCATCACCTTTAATAACATCAAGGGAGAATATGAGCTTCTCCCTCCTCCTTTGTATGTACTTATCAATGCTTCTATATTCATTTCCTCTATTACTTTATTTACTGTTCTGACTATATGTTTCTCCGGGAGCATCTCTTCTATCGACGGGGGAAGAAGCATTATCTGATGCTGATTATATTCCATAAACCTTGGCTTACTCGATCTCTTTTTCTTTCTTTTCCTTTTTTGAGAATCCCATTGCTTATTTTCTTTAAATAGAGAATCATTCATTTTATTTGCTCTTATTTTTTGATTTGTTCTCTATTATTCTCAATTATCGTTCCTTACTTTTTGGACAACCCCACAAGAGAAATAAATTAGCATCCGGCTTTAACCTTATCTAAATATTACCTCTTCCAATAAAAAACCCCGGCTCATCAACCGGGGTCTCTTAAATCAAATATCTTTCATTCTATTTAGCAAGGACAATTTTCCTGCTGTCCTTAAATAAACTGTGATTCTGCAAGTCTGAAACTTCAAGCGTATAAAAATAAACTCCCGAAGCAAAATCATTAGCGTTCCATGTTACCTGGTAATTACCCGAAGCCTGTGCCGAGTTAACAAGTTCACTTACTTTCTGTCCGATAGAATTGTAAACTATCAGTTTTACATTCGATTCATTAGGAATGGAATATTTTATTGTTGTAGACGGATTAAACGGATTCGGGAAATTTTGAGAAAGTGTAACCTGGTTTGGTATAAAATCGAAATCTGCAAAAACCTGGTTTGAATATTTATGATTACCATTAAAATCTATCTGGTTCAACCTGTATAGTACGCGTCCGTTATAATTTTCAGAAACGGTTTCATCTTTAAAATTATAAGAATGAGTTTCTGTAGAAGTACCGTTTCCGTTTACAAAACCGATGGTCTGCCAGTCCTGGTTTTTAAGCTTTCTCTCTATTTCAAATCCTTTGTTATTTATTTCGGAAGCGGTTACCCAGTTAAGGAGAACGTTATTGTGCAAAACTGAAGCACTAAAAGTTGCGAGTTCAACAGGAAGATAGAAATCAATATAAGCTTCATAAACTCCTCTTCCGTGTGTTCCGGCTCTGAGCGTATGAGTTTGAGGAGAATAATCAAGATGCATAACTAAAGTATTCGGAATGCCATCGGCTAATTCTATCCAGTTATTCCCATCATCCTGTGTTAAAAATACACCGATATCTGTAGCAACGAAATAGGTGTTGGGATGAGTGTTATCATCTGTATAAATAAATAAATCATTTACGGGAGTATCCGGAAGATCACCGTTTATATCTCTCCAGGAATCGCCGCCATTTTCAGACTCATATATTTTTGAACCGCCTAATCCGAAGAATGAAACCAAAAACTTCTGTTCATTATCCGGATGAATATAAATCGATGAAACAGTTTTGTTTGGCAATCCCGAAGTTATATTTACCCAATTTACGCCGCCATCGGTAGAACGGAAAACATAACGGCCCGAGGAGGCAAGCATTGTATTCGGATTTGTTTTGCTAATTGCAAGTTCACTTACAGGATTGCTTCCATTGATATAACCCGATGAAACAGGATTCCACGTAGCACCGTTATTATCAGATTTATATAACTTCTGTCTTGCAACATAATAAGTACCTGAAATTGTCGGGTGTGCAACAATAGGAGCCACCCAAACAACATTTTCATTTTGATCGATTCCGGACAGTGCATTGTATATCCAGCTCGATCCATTGTTGGCAGTTCTTGTCAATCCGCCGTTTTGTGTTTCACCGATTATGTAATTCTGATCAAATGGATTGAATGCAACTTCACCGCCGTCACCGCCAAAGGCAGCAGCCCAGCCAAGAGATGCATACGTCTGCTGGGTTCCGTTATCCTGTGTTCCGCCTAAAATCCTGGTTGGTAAAAATGGACTTGTAGTAATCCTGTAAAACTGTGTCAGCGTAAGGTTTGTATTCATGTTTGTGAATGAATCGCCATTATTGGTAGATTTATAAATGCCGCCATCATTGCAGACAAAAAATGTATTTGCATTCTGCGGATCAAAGAAAAGATAATGCTGATCTGGATGAACCACTCCATTGTTATAGGCATTGGTAATATTTACAAATGAATTTCCGCCATCAGTTGAACGGAAAATATCAATGGTTCCTATGTAAGCATCATTGGGATTAACAGGATTTACTCTGCAATACATATCATACCACGCCTGTCCGCTGTTAAAATCCATAGATGGTGAAACCTGGGAAAATGTTACTCCATAATCTGTAGATTTAAATACTTTTAAAAGCTGTTGAAGTATACATTGCAGCGTACATGTAAGCAGGGTTATCATAACAATAATCAAAATGATTTCTTTCACCAAGTGCGAGTCCTGAACTAAAAGTTGAAAATGTTACGCCGCCGTCAACAGATCTTTTAAAACCTGTACCCGATCCTAAGACGAAAACAGTATCACCGGAAGGTGAATATCTTACTTCATCACAACGCCCGCCTAAAAGAAAAATCCAGTTTTCTCCGCTGTCTGTACTTTTAAATAACCCATTATTGCCCATCGCAGCCAGGAGTTCATTATTATGGTTAGGTCGAATAACGATTCTTGAAAAATAGGTATGTACCGGAAGACCAGAAGTAATCTGAGTCCAGCTATTACCGCCATCAGTTGACTTTAATAATCCCAGTCCGGCATAAGAAGCACCGCTGTATGTAGCTTCACCTGTTCCAGCATAAACTATCTGGGGATTATCGGGATCAAGTACAATAGATCCCATAGCCATCGATGGCTGGTCATCTGTTAATGGGACCCAATTAATTCCACCATCTGTAGATTTCCATACACCGCCATAAGCTGGTCCGATATAAATTATATCATTATTCTGCGGATCATAAGTTCCTGATACGATACGGGAGGAAATTTTTCCATAATTGAAATACTCACCCGGCGTTGGTCCAAGGCTGACCCAGGTAACTCCGCCATCAGCATAATTATTTTTTATTCTTAATGCATTACGCTGTTCAATCGATTTCTGATAAGCATCAGCCGGAATAAAATTATTTGGATAAGCTCTTTGTTCGAAGAATCTCCATTCTCTGATAAAAGCTTTGGAATGTTTTATTTGATCAGGAGCATTACTATAAACAGTATTTTCAATTTGCTGATTTCTGTAGGTAACCTGAGAAAAAGCTGTCTGTAACAATATTAAAGAAAAGAGAAAAGTAAAAGTTTTCATATGCAGACCTTCTGATAAGTTGTATGGCAAAGAGGATAATTATTTATATCTTTACTAATAAGTGAGTTTACTAATATGGTCAATTTAAGAAGATTTATAATTAACGTTCCAATTTATGAAAATTATTTTTTTATTTGTAAAAATCTTTTAAATAATTTCTCCGTATATGTCCCCTTCTGAGGCTTTAAAGAAATATTTTTCGTTTGATAAATTCAGACCTGCTCAGGAAGAAATAATTTCATCCATTATGGATGGCGATAATGTTCTTGCTGTGCTGCCTACTGGTGCGGGAAAATCAATTTGTTACCAGGTTCCTGCCCTCATTTCAGAAAACTTTTCAATCGTCATTTCACCTTTAATTGCATTAATGAAAGATCAGGTTGATAGTCTTAATCACGGGGAAGTTACAGCAGCATTTATCAATAGTACAATGAGCTTTTGGGAAGCTGAAACTGTATTGCAGGATATTTCGTTCGGTAAAATTAAGTTGTTATATGTGGCACCTGAAAGACTGGAAAACATTTTATTTGCAGAAAGAATAAAAAAGCTTAGTCCGAATTATTTATTTGTAGATGAAGCCCATTGCATAAGCGAGTGGGGGCATAATTTCAGACCGAGCTACAGCAGGATAAAAGAGTTTGCTGATTTCGTTTCTATTAAAAAAGTATCTGCTTTTACAGCTACAGCTACTCCCGAAGTAGTTAAGGATATTGTTAAACAACTCGGGTTTAAAAATCCAAAGGTTTTTGTAAAAGGATTTGAGAGGGATAATCTATATCTCAACGTGATTCCCGGATCTAAAAAATTTGATAAATGTGTTGAACTTATTTCCGTTTATAAAACGCCGGCAATCATCTACACTTCATCAAGAAGAAAAGCTGAAGAGATAAATGAATATCTCTATATGCGAAAGATAAATAGCGCCTGTTATCATGCCGGAATGGCAGCCGAAGAAAGAAAAAAAATACAGGAGGCATTTATAAATGATCGTATAGATATTATTTGCGCTACAAATGCTTTCGGAATGGGTATCGATAAGAAAGATATCAGGTTGATTATTCACTTTAACACGCCGGGTTCAATTGAAAACTATTACCAGGAAATAGGAAGAGCAGGAAGAGATGGAAAAGATTCACACATTTTTCTTCTTCACGATGACTCTGATTTATCAATTCAGAATTATTTTCTTTCCAATGCTTACCCGGATAAAAAATTTATACAGGATATTTATAATGCTGTATGCGATTACGGTAAAGTTGCAGTTGGAAATAAAAATGAAAATGAAATTCCGGTAAATATTGATTTTATTTCAGCATACACAAACAAGAAAGTCAGCAAAGGACTTTTATATTCGGCTTTAAAATATCTTGAGGAAAGCGGGTACATCAGGCTTCTTTCTGAATTTGATAAAAGATCGACCATACAAATCAACTTTAATAAAAATGAGCTTAGAAAATTTGTTGAAAACATTACTGATAACATGTTGAAAGAAACTATACTTCTTTTACTGCGGGAATATGGGAGTAAAGCGTTTAATGAACCGGTTTCTTTTTCACTTCCTGACCTTACAGAATATCTTGAGCTTACCAATTTTGAAATAGATGAGTCTTTAATCACACTTGACAATCTTGGAGTGATTACTTACAAAAAGACTCTTTCGAACGAATCATTGATTCTGACATCTCCAAGGACCGCGACAGAAAGATTGACTATCAACTATAAAAAAATAAATGAGGGTTACCTTCACTCCCAGCACAAACTTGATCAGATGGTTGAATATGTTTTTACAAATGAATGCAGGTTCCGTTATATCCTGAATTATTTTGGTGAAAACGTCCACGACTATAATTGCGGAAAGTGCGACAGATGCATCCTTGGAGAATCTGTACCGGAATCTGTGAAGGAATACATTTCCGAGATTATACTCAGAACATTAAGACTGCTGAATGGGAAAACAACTCAAAATATTTTATTGAAAATTTTGATGGGAAAAAATACCGACATAGCGAATATGAAATTACCCACCTTCGGTTCCTGCAGGAATTATGATAACAACGATTTAAAAATTATTATACAGGAGCTTGTGTCTGAAAAGATTTTGATTAAAGAAGGTTCGGCAATAATGTTTAAAGATGAAGAATTATTATTTATGGAAGATGAGGATTTTGCTGTTAAGACCGATAGTGGATATGAAAAAGATCTTGAGCTATTCAATCTCTTAAGAGAAATAAGGACAAAGGCGTCCAAAAAATTTCTACAATCTCCATACTTAATTTGCCCCGATGAAGTCCTGAGGGAAGTAGCACAGCAAAAACCTGCCGGCAAGACAGAACTGTTATCGTTGGAAGGATTTAATAACAGGATGTTCAACAAAGTAGGTGATGATTTTTTAGAAATAATCAAAACTTTTATCGAAAAAGATACAAAAGAAAATACTGAGGTTCCCTCCAGTCTTAAAGAAACATATCTTTTGCTGAAGAAAGGATTTGAATTATCAGAAATTGCATCGATGCGAAAACTTACTGAAGCCATTATTTCCATGCAGATTGAAACTATAATTGAATATAAACCGGAAATTGAAATAAAGAATTTATTCGGTAAGATTAATTATGACGTGATTACTGATGAAATAAGAAAAGGGTTTACAGATCTGAAAACATTAAAGGGAAAATTAAAAGATGAAGTTTCATTTCCGCTATTAAGAATAGCAGTAGCAAAATATAAATCTACTTCTTCCCCTTCATCAAAGTATCAACGCGCACAATAACAGAATCATAAAAAGCATTCCAGCGTTCAGGATCTTCGTTATAATAATTGAATGTCTCGTCATATTGTTTTTCAGTTAAGCCATGTCTTTTAAATATTTCAGCTTTTAATTTCTGAATATTTGTACTGTCCTGATTTAACGTATCTTGCGCTATGCGTAAATCAATATACGCATTTATAAATTTATTACGGTCAATATTTTTATCAGAGCAGGATAAAAACAGCAAAGGAAAAATCAAAATGATGCCCGTACCTATTCGGGTTATGGTTGTATGATTGTATGCTTGTATGATTCTCAATCCCTTTATTTTAGATTTGAACTTATACCTGAACTTGAACTTACTCCTGAACTTGTTCATTGTTCATTTCATTTTCTTGCTTGCTTCAAAAAGGATTTTCTTTTCCTTATCGGTAAGATTCTGATAGCCTGATTGGCTTATCTTATCAAGTATCTTGTCGATTTGTTCCTGGGAAATTTCCTCCTTATTATCTTCGTCCTTTATCTCATAAAATTTTGCTTCCTGCACATTTTCATCTTTATGCTTGAAGGAGTCGACAATACCGCCGAAAGGATTATATGGTTTTTTAAATTTGAACGATGACTTTCGAAATACATTTCCGATTGAAATATTGGTATTCTTATCAAACAAAATATAAACAAAACCAGCCAATGCCCCGCCAAGATGTGCGAGATGGGCAACATTACCACCTTGAGGGATAGAATATAATTCCAATAAGATATACCCGATAATTAAATATTTTGCTTTTATCGGTATAAAGAAATAAAGAAAAATGTAGCGATTGGGGAAAACCATTCCAAATGCAATCAGCACACCAAATATAGCGCCCGATGCACCTATAGTAACAGCCGAGGGTTCATTAAATAATGGAGGAAAAATAAGTTGACTAATGCCGGCTGCAATTCCACACATTAAATAATAGATAAGAAATTTTTTAGATCCCCACATATTTTCAATTTCAATTCCAAACATCCACAGTGCAAACATATTGAACAATATATGCATTAGACCACCATGCATAAACTGGTAGGTAATAAGCTGCCATACCTGGAAATTATAAGATTGACCAAACTGATCAACGCTGCCTATTGGATTTAAAGCAAACCACCGATCTATAATGTACGACCCGGGAACACCATGGAAAGTCAGTCCCTGCATAATCATCTGAAATACGAAAACAACTCCATTTATTATAATAAGATTTTTTATTACAGGCGGGAAAAAGCTGAATCCGAATCCAGCCGGACGATAATTATTACTCACAAAAAATTCCTTTACTTTTCAATTAAATTTTATTTTGAATCAGTTAATGCTTCAACGCCGGGAAGAGTTTTCCCTTCCAGAAATTCAAGAGAAGCTCCGCCTCCAGTTGAAACATGCGTTACTTTATCATCAAGACCCGCCTTGCTGATTGCAGCAGCAGAATCTCCACCGCCGATTACAGTGACGGCACCCTTCTTTGTTGCTTCAGCCAAAGCATCAGCTATTGCAAATGTCCCTTTGGCAAAATTATCCATTTCAAATACACCCATAGGGCCGTTCCATACAATGGTTTTTGCTTTTAATAACTCGTTTGAAAACAATTTAATAGTTTCATCACCGATATCCAATCCCATTTTATCCGAGGGAATACCACCCGCTTTAACAGTTTCAGATGGAGAATCGTTTTTGAATTCAGACGCTACAACTACATCTACCGGCAATAAAAATTTTATTTTGGATTCCCCGGCTTTCTCCAAAACTTGTTTTGCAAGATCAACTTTCTCCCCTTCCAGCAATGATTTACCAATCTCTTTTCCCTGTGCTTTAAAAAAAGTAAAAGCCATCCCTCCGCCGATTATAAGTGAATCTATTTTATCAAATAAATTCATAATCACATCAATCTTGCCGGATATTTTTGCACCGCCGAGAATTGCACAATATGGTCTTTTGGGTTCACCTAATGCAGAACCAAGATAATCAAGTTCCTTCTGCATCAGATATCCTGCGGCACAGGTATCAAAATAATGTGTAACTCCTTCTGTAGAAGCATGGGCACGGTGTGCAGTACCGAAAGCATCATTAACATAAACATCACCCGATTCAGAAAGTTTTTGGGAAAATGTTTTATCATTATTTTCTTCCTCTTCATGGAATCTTAAATTTTCAAGCAGAACAACATCACCGTTTTTCATTTGGGAAACGATTCTTTTAACTTCATCACCGATACAATCGGGAGCCAGCTTAACTTTTTTACCCAGAAGTTCACTTAGCTTTTCAGCAGCAGGTTTAAGACTGAATTCAGGTTTTACTTTTCCCTTCGGTCTTCCAAGATGACTCATTAGAATTGCTTTACCGCCGTCGTTAATAATTTTCTTTATTGTAGGCAACGAAGCAACTATTCTCCTGTCATCTGTTATTTTTCTGTTGTCATCAAGGGGAACATTAAAATCCACTCTTACAAGCACCCGTTTATCTTTTAAATTTAATTTATCTATTGAAAGCTTATTCATAAAAGGTTTCCGCTATTTTTCTAATAAAAAAGACGAAGTATTTCATTCGTCTTTTTAACATTCATTATTTGGCAACTTTCTTTACGAGATCGACAACACGGCAGGAATAACCCCATTCGTTGTCATACCAGCCAACGGCTTTAACAAGATTTCCTATAACCATAGTTGAAAGAGAATCATAAATACAGGAAGCAGGATTTCCAACTATATCAGCAGAAACAATAGGATCTTCAGTATATTCAAGGATTCCCTTCATCGGACCATCGGCAGCTTTTTTCATTGCAGCATTAACTTCCTCTGCTGTAACATCTCTCTTAAGGATTGCAACAAAATCCGTAATAGAGCCGTCAGGAGTAGGAACACGCAAAGAAAAACCATCAAGCTTACCTTTAAGTTCGGGCAATATTTTAGTAACCGCTTTGGCGGCTCCTGTGGTTGTGGGTATTATTGAAACTGCGGCAGATCTTGCTCTTCTTAAATCACTATGGGGCAAATCCAGCAGCCGCTGATCATTTGTATATGAGTGAACTGTAGTCATAAAACCCTTATCAATTCCGAAGGTATCATTAAGTACTTTAACCATTGGTGCCAGGCAGTTTGTTGTACAGGATGCATTGGAAATAATCTTTTCTTTACCTTTGATTACTTCATCATTTACTCCAAGAACAACTGTTGCATCTATGTCACCTTTAGCAGGTACCGTTAATATTACTTTATTAGCGCCTGCCTCAATGTGTTTCATACAAGCTTCTTTTGTTCTGAATATTCCGGTCGACTCAATCACTATATCCGCACCGAGATCATTCCATTTAAGGTTTGCTGGATCTTTCTCAGCAGTTATCTTAATCCTGTCACCATTAACGATAAGATCATTCCCATCTACTTTGACATCACCCTTAAATTTTTTATGAACAGAATCATATTTCAGAAGATGTGCTAATGTTTTAGCATCCGTCAAATCATTAATCCCGACAAAATCAATCCCACCCAAATCAAGGCTGCGCCTGAATACCAATCTTCCTATTCTGCCAAAACCATTTATGCCGACTTTGATCGCCATTCTAAACTCCTATTTAAAAATTGATCAATAAAATTACTCAAAGGGTGTCTGAATTTCAATTCAGAAGATATTGGTTTATAATACTATACAATGAATTGTGACAGGAAATAATTTTTCAGATTCCGGGTCGTTTAAAACAATAAACCTTCGAGCCCGCCGAAGCAGGCCCAAAGGTTTTCTAGTTGAGTGGGCAGCAAAATCATTACCCCTTCCATAAACGACACACAAACTATCGGGGTGCAAAAACTCAATCTATTTTAGGAATCTAATCCTCATAATTTCAAACTCGGATTATATTTTTCAATATGTATGCCATATAGATTTATGATATTTTGCATTATTTATTCACATTTTTAACATGTGATCCTGAATTAAAATGAGATGCTGTTTTTTTTTGAGCGTTAAGATGTTAGAAATTAATAGGGATGAGAAGAGATGGCATCTAAAGAAAGATACCATCTCATAAATGTCTATCGACCTTCAAGTTAATGAAGTTATAAAAAAGTAGAAGTCCCGAGATTACTTCATCAGGATCATTTTTTTCTCACTAACAAAATTACCAGCGGAAATTCTGTATATATAAATTCCTGTTGAAACAGTTAACCCCTTATTATTTGTTCCGTTCCATTGAACTTTATAACTGCCTGCATCTTTTTCACTATTAATAAGCGTCTTAACTTCCTTACCAAGTATGTCATAAACAATGAGCTTTACAGTTGACTTTTGAGGAACAGAAAAGTTAATTGTTGTAGTTGGATTAAACGGATTAGGATAATTCTGTGATAAACTGAATTCAGTCGGAAGATTAACTGAAACATTTATACCATTTGAATAATGAACAGTACCGTCAAAATCAATCTGCTTTAGGCGGTATGTATAATCACCAACTTTCAATTCTTTATCTGTATACGAATATGATTTTTGTTCAGTTGTTGTTCCATCTCCTTTAATAAACGAAACAGAATAGAACTGATCATTGCCGGATTTCCTTTCAATCTCAAATCCTTTATTGTTTAGCTGGGTTGCAGCTGTCCAGTTTAGGGTAACATCATTTCCATTTACAGAAGCATTGAATGAAACAAGCTCTACAGGTACGGCATTCAAACCTCCTGAGAAACATATTACTTTCCCGTTATATGTACCCGCTACTAATTCATAACTTGCATTTCCGTCAATCGAGGGGAGTGGATTTACTGTATAAATTCTGTCTCCTGCAAAATTCTGACTGAAAAGCAGCGGAGAACCTGTTCCCTCAATACAATAGAAAGTGCCGTTTTGATCGCCGGTAATTACATCGTTTATACCATCATTATTTAAATCAGGAACCTGGGCGACGCCGTATTGAAATGCCATCGGGTAATTCCATAAAACTGAACCATCAGCCCCGCTGATACACTGCATCTGCGAAGATAGGTCTGCCAGCAGAACCTCATCAATGCCATCACCGTTTATGTCGTTTAGAAGAGAGATTTGAATCATTCCCGTAAATCCGGGATTGTAAGTCCAGACTTCCTGCCCGGTTTCGCCGTCAATTCTATAAACATTTGTAAAATATTCGGCGGCTATAACATCAGGAGACTGCCCCGGTACATTCAGCTCAAGCATTTCTTTCGGCTCATAATTCTGTGCAGGAAATATCCAGAGCTGCTGACCATTTGTTCCATTCAAACCTATAACATCTCTGTCTGTAGTACCGTTATTTCCCACTGCAATAACAGCATCAGGATGCCCGTCGCCGTTTATATCATTAACCGAAATTATTGTTTTTCCAAAAGCAAGGTAAGGCCCGGGATAAATATATTGCCAGATAACAGATCCATCTGTACCATTAAAGAGGAATGCACGATGATAGCCTGTTCCCAGTTCATTCCCATCTGCAATTGCAAGAATATCCGGGACACCATCGCCATTAAAATCACGCTGTCCGTCAACGGCTTCAAAATCGCCGAGATCATAATTAATATCGTCACCAAACGCCCAGATAATATGTCCGTTCATTCCATCTAAAGCATATACATGTTCATTGCCTCCGCCGGTTCCTATAACTACATCCTTATGTCCATCACCGTTTAAATCATTTACGATTGCCAAAGCATCCTGAACTCCATAGTCATTTGCCTGACCGATTGTTCCGGCATCAGTATTATTAATATAGGTGTTAAAAGTCCAAAGAGTATCTGTATTTCCGCTGCCTGCGCCATCCAGAGCCATAAGCCAGTAATTACCCGTAGCTATAATTACATCGCTGATGCCATCACCGTTTATATCTTCTATCGGCTTTAAGCCAATAACTTTGTATTCCTGGTAAGACCCGGCACGCGGATTATCGGGAACCTGGTAATTCCAGAACTGGTAACCAATAGTATAATTGCCCGAAACACCATTGCCTGATACAATCAGCTTAGCTACAGGATTCTGAATATCATTTGAAGTGATAAAAAGCGTATCCTGGTAGCTTACCGCCTGTGAAGGAGTAAATATCAAACGAACCATCGATGTTTCAGTTGGAGCAACCTGGAAAGGGATAGTTTCGCTATCGAATGAAAACTGAGGTAAGTTAAAATGCATATTTGAAATTTCAAGAGGTGCATCTCCGGTATTATATATACCAAAACTCCAATATGCATTTCCATCTCCACTAATCCATACATCTCCGAAATTATGTGAAGAGGAAGTCAATTCTATGGTTGGTCCGCTGACGACGCCTTGACCCGCTAAATTAACATTAACTACAGGAGTAACGATATCGTTACTTTCAATTGACATAATTCCCATATAACTAGTAAAATCTGTGGGATGAAAATCAACCTGTACACTTTGATTGCTTCCTGGTCCAATTGTGATAGGAAATGGTCCTGCCGGAGAACTGAACACAGAATTATTAAAAGTAATATTTGTAATATCCAGACCGGCGGTACCAATATTTGAAACGGTTAACGAGAGATGAGAAGTATCTCCTACCGTTGTTTGGGGAAAAGTTAAAGAATTTGTTGAGACAGTAATTTGAGGTGAACCTCCTCCACCCAAATCATATTTAAAAAGCTGTCTGCCGGAAGAAGCACCAACAGGTTCAGCCATCAGCCAGAAATATGAACCATCCCATGCTAAACCTCTGGGATTCTCTCTTGTACCGGGAACCTCAGGATCATGCCAGGAAAATAAAGTATCTTCTGTAGCAAGACTAACAGCATAAATATTTTCAGGGTCACCATCAAAACCGTCCATAACATAAAAAAGTGTATCGCCTTTAACAGTAATTCCCGTTGGTTGAATACCATAAACCTGAATTGTATCAATAATTGTTTTTGTGTTTACATCAATTTTATACAATGCTGCATTGGTATTAGGATAATAAATCGATATCCATAAACCGCTTCCATCCCAGGCAGCACCACCCATATACCAGCCGGCACCGAACAATTGTTGTGAGGTAATTGAATCTAAAACAACCCCGGATTGGGAAACTTTAAATATATCGCACCTGGCAGTTTTTCTCTCAACATACCAGAAATTTGTCCCATCGAAAGCTAATCCCTGCGATGGATGTATGCCGGGATAATTAATATTAATTGTTGAAAGATAGTTACCGTTGTCATCAACAGACTCAAGAACACCTGCACCATTAGAAGAAGATTCTGATGAAATCCAGTAATTGCCGTTACTATAAACCAAACCATACCCGTAACTAAAAAAATTACCGGCGGGCAGGTTAACAGTCTGGACTAATGATTGTGAATACCCCGTTGAGCAAAACAATAGAAACAAAATTAAGTAGAATTTTTTCATTGTTATCAACCTGATTAAATTGAAAAAATATGGCTCTCCCAAATAGAAGAAAAGACCAACTAATTATTACGTGGATTTTTGGAAAACCAGTCTTTTATATAATTCGCTATTTCATAAGTTGCAGCGCCGGGAGTAAACAATTGTCCCACTCCCATTTCCTGCAACGATTTAATATCCTCTTCAGGAATTATTCCGCCGCCGGTAAGAAGAACATCATCCATACCTTTTTCATTCATCAACTTTAGAATACGCGGGAAGATTGTCATATGAGCGCCCGACAGAATACTTATACCAATTACATCCACATCTTCCTGGATAGCTGCCTCGACAATCATTTCGGGTGTTTGCCTTAGCCCGGTATAAATTATTTCCATCCCGGCATCACGCAGAGCAGCAGCAATAACTTTTGCTCCCCTGTCGTGTCCATCGAGCCCTGCTTTAGCCACGAGCACTCTTATTTTTTTATCCATTTTTTATTCACCTATTTTTGTTACGGCATTACGAATTTGATCGGCAAAATCTTTCATTGACCCATCAGCATAAATTTTAAAACGCGGACGATAGTTGAAATCATTGCTGAATCTCGGAATAATATGAAAATGAAAATGATAAACTGTCTGCCCCGCTGCTGCACCATTATTAATAATAACATTAAACCCATCTGATTTAAGTCCGCTCTTAATTGCAGATGATAATAATTGTGTAACATTACTCAGCTCCCGAAGATAATCCGACGGCAATTCAAGGAAATTACTGAAATGCTTTTTAGGGATTATCAGAGTATGACCATAATTGACAGGGCGAATATCAAGGAACGCCATTACCATTTCATTTTCAAATAATATTTCGGCATGTTCTTTTCGGTTTACAATATCACAAAAAATACAATTCATACCCAAAAATAATCTTAATTAATTCTTTTGGCAAAAATGAATATTAAATAGTTGAGAGATATTCCTTTCTTCTTCCGAAAACGCCAAATAAACCACCGGTGTGTATAAAGAGTATTTTTGATTTAATATTTGCAAATATTTACATCAAGTACTGATTTACTGGCACCACACTTAAAAGTAATTTATAAAAAACCATCCCCTTATTCATTTGCCATTACAGAGGATTTTCATTTCACCGTATGGAATCAAATGAATGACCCAATACTTGGTGATTATGATAACAATGGTCTGACTGATTTGCTTTACTATTCATTAGATAGATATACAGAGATTGATGGGTATAACGCTGCCTTTAACAGATTTGATTCTGTTTATTCTTATCCGGAGCCGGATATCTATGGTGGTGGTTATTCTACCGAAGATATAGACGGAGATGGCTATCCTGATATGGTCCTCGGTACTGTAAATGGATTTGTTCACATCTTGGAATATCAGCCAGGAACAGGTTATCAGAATATCTGGAATGATACGCTTGATACCTATAACGCTTATGTACACTTTACAACAAAAGATATAGATGGCAACGGTAAGCCGGAATTCTGGGTCGGTGGGGATGCTTTTTATAATAATATTCCCAAGACATTATACACCTGCTATGAATCTGATGGGAATAACAGTTATAAAGTTTTTGCCAAAATCTGGCTTAATGGAATATTTTCCTCTGATGCATATAATGCTTTTGCTGTTGATGTTGATAAGGATGGTGTTGAAGAGATAGGATTTTGCGTTGATCAGCATTTTCTAATACTGAAGTTTACAGGCAGCCCTAACCATCATTCGTATGAAGTTTATTATATTAAAAAAAATGAGAACCCTGGTAATTATAATGTTTTTTACGGCGCTTCAATGTATGATCTGACCGGTGATTCCAAGGAAGAAATTTTAATAAGCAGACAGGATGCAAATAATAATGATCAGCTTAGATTATTTACATCGATATACCGACCTGCTGCCATAGTACCTGTAGAATTAACTTCATTTACAGCTTCAGCAGAGGGGAAGAATGTTTTGCTAAACTGGAGTACAGCAAGCGAACTGAATAACAAGGGATTTGAAGTTCAAAAATCAGTAGGCAATAGGGAGCCCGACGAAGTTGATATATCGCCTAAAGGCGGATATTCAGTAGACAATAGCAGGGAGCAGTATGCAGCAAACAATTTACAGAAAGCAGAAGACAATTGGCAAAGGATTGGATTTGTTGATGGGAACGGGACAACAGCAAAAAATCATTCATATTCATATACAGATAATCTTACTCTCAATCCTAATTTTACTCCTGTCCTACTTTACAGGTTAAAGCAAATAGATTATGATGGCAGCTTTAAATATTCAAAAGAAATAGAGGTTGATTTATCCAGTCCTTTGAGGTATTCTCTTGAACAGAATTATCCAAATCCATTTAATCCAAAAACTACAATTAAATTTAGCATTCCAGAACGAGCCAGCGTAACCTTAACAGTTTACAACATCTTAGGTAAAGAAGTAAAAACTCTGATAAAAGAAAAACTTTCTCCCGGTAATTATACAATTAATTGGGAAGCAAAGGGAAGTGATGGGAAATTACTCCCCTCAGGTATCTATTTAATCAGGTTGTCTGCTCAATCAGGGTCAGACCATTATTTCAAAACTTTAAAAGCATTGTTACTTAAATAACTATTCTCTAAAATTATTATAAAGGTCAGATATATGAAAAAACTATTTTTATTTATACTTGTATGCTGCTCATTTTTATTTGCTCAAGGCTGGAATAATGAAGTTACAACAAATATTGCTGAGCCATACTTTTATACAATGGATATGTTCACTAATTCAAGTGGACACCATATTCTTATAAAGCGACACGCCGGTGATGTTATTGTTTATTACAAATTGAATTCTCAGGGAGAAGTGCAGATTGGTCCAATAACATTTACAACAAGCAGTGGATTTTGTCCTACTATTACAGGATCAGATGAAATAATATATGCCTTATATCTCAAAGGGTCAGAGGATAAAATTACTGGAAAATATTCAATAGATAGCGGAAGTACTTGGACGGATCTGCCAAACGATTTATCAATAGGCTCAAATAATTGCAGCAACATATACGCAGTATGGGATAATAATAGTGTTCATCTTATATATGCAACGGAAGACAGCGATCCACATTATAAAACATTTTATTATAGGTTAAATCAACAATTAAACTGGGTAGATTATCAAAATGTAACAAACACCTTATCTGCACCTTATGGAGGTTGGCCCTCTTTAGCATTATCATCGGGACGTATTCATGTCAGTTTTATTGACCAGGAATTTAATAATTCGCATGGGAATGTATTTACAAGAGATAAAGTTGAAGGTCAATGGCAGACCCCACAAGCGGTAGTATCGGGCAACAATGAGGCAGATGATGCAAAATTAATAGTTAGCGGTGATTATTTATATATGATACATGATCAATGGAATTCGACTACCGTATCATTAGATCTAAAATATAAATACAGAAGCCTCACTGCTACCACATGGTCAGGAGGAGATATTTTTAACGACGGCTCTGCTGGCAACGAAAGCTTTAAGGTTTGCAAAACTTATAATGGTAATCTGCAATTAGTTTACCGATATACATCATCAGGAGATACGCCTTCTCCTGGTATTTATCATAGAAGTTGTGATGGTAATATTTGGAGCGGTGCCTACGATCTTGATGGAACCTGGTACGGGGAGAAGAATGGATTAACAAGCGTATCAAATGATTTTTTTATAGTTTGGAGAAATCAAGACGATACTTATTTGCATTACCGTCAGTATGATGACAGTCCATTAGTGCCACAAAATCTTGCAGTAACTGCTAACAATAATCATCCATACCTTACTTGGGACTTTAATAATGAACCGGATGTTTTTGATAATGATGATGCTTATGAAATACAGAGAAGAACGAGAATAGTTCCCGGTAATTTTGGCAACTGGACAACGATTTGTTCCACAAGAGGTACCATAAATAGCTATACAGACTACGATATAAGTCTTGTAGGAACAGGCAGATTATATCAGGCTGAATACCAAATCAAAGCTAAAGATGTTGGTAATTATACATCTGGCTGGTCACCTTCAGTCTTAATTTATTTTGGACAGTTCAGTAAAATCATTAGCAATGGAATGCAGCGTTATGAGTACGGATTAGCTCAAAACTATCCTAATCCATTTAATCCTACAACTTCCATTTCTTATAGTCTTAAAGAAGATGGATTAATCACTCTAAATGTATATGATATGCTTGGAAGAGATGTGGCTGAATTGGTTAATGAGAATCAATCCGAAGGTTATCATTTAGTAGAATTTAATGCTGCAAATCTTCCTTCAGGAATTTATATTTATAAAATAAAGACTGATGAATTCTCGGCATTCAAAAAGATGTTATTGATCAAATAACGACAATTGTCTAATGATGAATATTAAAAACCCTGGAATAAAAATTTCCGGGTTTTTTAACTCACTCCAAGAATTGAGTTGAGATTGGGGAAAGATAGGATTTCTTTTTTGCAAAAACACCATATAATCCCCCGGTATGTAAAAAAAGTATTTTTGTTTTTTTATTTTTTTGAATGAAGTTTTCATTAATAACCATAAAAAGCTTTCCCTGTATAAGCCGGGTCAAGAAGTATTCCTGTTTCCATAAAAAATTTATTTATCAGTTTAAGCTTGTCATTATTAATTTTTTTGTAACCTTCCTCAGAATACCCGTTTAGAATTATGAGGCTATCCGGATTAATTTCGTTTTTTAAATTAAAATCAAGAACAGTTCCTTCGGCAAGCTGTAAAATCTTTTTTCTGATTACTTCTTCAGAATAAAGAACATTAACTGCATAGACTTTTATTTTAAGGTTATGCCGTGCTAAACCGGTTAATATCCCTGCTGCAGTTCCGCCTGTTCCGGCTGCCACTAAAATTCCATCTATATTATTCAGATCAACCTGTTTACTTAGTTCATCAACGAAAGAAATGTAGCCCCAGATTCCGAGAGTTGTTGAACCGCCTTCAGGAATTACATACACATGTTTGCCTTTGCCTGATAGGATTTCACTTTCTTCCTGCATAATTTCATTAACAAAATCATAGTTCTTTTTATTCATAAAGAATATTTCTGCTCCTGTCAGCTTATCGAGGAATAAGTTGCCATCAGAATTTGATTTGTCATTTCCCCATAAAAATAATTTTGTTTTGATTCCTATTTGCGCAGCAGCTATTGCAGTTGCTCTTGCGTGGTTTGATTGTTCACCACCACACGTAAAAATGTATTCTGCTTTCTCTTTCTTTGCCTGATATAATAAATATTCAAGCTTACGAACTTTATTCCCGGATAATTCAACGCCGGTCATGTCATCTCTCTTAATAAAGAATTTTCTTCCCTCAAATTCTATCTCCTTAACAGGTGTTGGAATGTTTGCCAGGTTTAATTTGCCGGGATATTTCATTCTTTTTCTCTCTGTAATCTTGAATAATACAAACGTGCACGTTTCAGGTCTTCAGGAGTATCAACTGCAAGACTTTCGAAAGTAGTAACCACAACCTTTATCTTGAAACTGTTCTCAAGCATACGTAACTGTTCGAGCTTTTCAATTTGTTCAAGGTCAGTTGGTTCAAGATTTGTAAATTTTAGAAGGGATTCTTTCCGATAAACGTACAACCCGATATGCTTATAAATGTCTGCTTTAGTTATCCTATCGAACATAGTTTTAGCATCGCGTACAAAAGGAATTGGTGAACGGGAGAAATAAAGAGCGAAGTTATTATAATCGAAGACAACCTTGGTGACTGCGGGAGATTTTAATTCTTCTACAGTCTCAATTTTTTTTGCAAGAGTTGAAACATTGACTGAAAGGTCGAATAACAAAGGTTCAATCGCCTGGTCGATCATTATTCCTTTAATGAATGGTTCGTCTCCCTGAATGTTTACAATTATTTCTGCTTCCGGAAGCTGCTTTGCAACAAATGCAATTCTATCAGAACCTGTGGCAATATCCTTCGGAGTAATAAATACTTTTGCACCGAAACTTCTGGAAACCTCGGCTACTTTTTCATCATCGGTTGCTATAAATATTTCATGCAGGAGCCTGGAAGATTTTGAACTTTCATAAGTATGCTGAATCATTGGTTTGCCGCCGATGTCTGCAAGAGGTTTTCCCATTAAACGGGTTGAAGCAAAACGTGCAGGAATAATACCAACTATCATTAGTTCTCTCTAATGTTCAGGTGTTGTGTTCACCCTGAATTGCATTTTTGTAATAATTAGCAGATATAATATCCCTTACTTTTGCCATAAGTTCAAGCTCATCGCTTCTTGTTTCAATATTTGTTGTCTGAATAGGTTTGCTGAAGAAAACATTTATAGTTCCCTTGTTAATTTTTAGTGAACCTTTCGGAAGAAGCTTATCCGAATCACGAATAGTAACAGGAATGATAGGATAATTAACCTGGCTTGCAAGATGAAATGCACCTCTTTTAAATTGCTGAAGCTCTCCGTTTTTACTCCTTGTGCCTTCGGGAAATAATATCATAGAAACAGATTTCTTTTTCATTTTCTGCCGGGCTTTGTGAATGCTCTTTAAAGCTTTTTCAGCGTTGCTTCTATCAATCATTATATGCGGACCCGTTAAAAGCTGCCAGCCAAATAAAGGAATTCTTGAAAGTTCCTTTTTAAAAATGAATCCTGCTTTTACCGGAAGAGTATATTGAAGTGCAACTATATCAAACTGACTTATATGATTGGAAACAAAAATAAATGGTCCTTCCCGGTTTATATTTTCTATACCATGTGTTTTAACCTTTACCCTGCTTATAAATAATATACCCGCACCAAAAAGTTTTGTTACAATTTTATAGGAATTGTACGATCTGTCAATTAAGCCTGAGATTAAAGCAAGTGTGGAAATAATGATTGTATAGAGAACAATAAAAAATATTTTTATGTAAAACAATCTTAAGTCTCCTCGGGACTCAGATTTTCCATTGGAATGCCGTATTGAATTATATACCTGCGAATAGCATTTACTCGTTTTGTAATTGAAGGATGACTGTAAAAAAACCATTCTACAAAAGGATGTGGGTTTTTATCAGCAAGATTTTGTTCAGTCAGCTTGTTTAATGTCGAAATAAATGCCGCAGGTTTATTGGTTGCAGAAACTGCATACTCATCAGCTTCATATTCAAATTTCCTGGAAAGTATATTAGTTAAAGGTGTTTCAATTAAACCTATAAGCATTGCCCAAACAGATAATATAGGTAAAGCGGCAATCTCCTGTATCCGGTTAAATCCAAACCAGCTTAGTGAAATTTTATATAGAATTGATATTATGAAAAGTGTCCCAAAACTCGCGGCAGTTCCGATAATAATATTTTTTATAATATGTTTTTTTTTATAATGTCCAAGCTCGTGTGCAATTACGGTTTCAATTTCATTTTTTCCATAATTATCGAGAAGTGTATCTCCAAGTAAAATTCTTTTTGATTTCCCCAGCCCGGTAAAAGCTGCGTTAGCTTTCTTCGTATTTTTGCTCATGTTGAATTTAAAAACATTTTCAACTTTGATCCCGGCATCTTCAGCGAGCCTTGTTATTTCTCCTTTTAGTCCAACATCCTCTAACGGCGTAATCTTGTAAAAAAGCGGAAGAATAATTACAGGAATCAGTCGTGCAAATATAACTGATATGATAAAAAGGAGGATAGCAAACGGGAGCCACCAGAGTGAACCGAATTTATTCAATATAAAATAAAAGAGAAGCAGGATAGGCACACCTATTACCAAAGAAATGATCAGACCTTTTAAATTTTCAAATATCCATTTGCCGAATGTTTGATTGGATAGATTATTTTTATGTTCAAGATAAAAATCTTTATAATAATTTAATGGAGCAAAGAGGATTATTCCCGCAAGTCCGGTAAGAAGAACGAACATGATGAAAAGTTCATAGCTATTAGAAAAATAGTTCTGTAAATAATGTTCCAGATTTAAACTGTAATGAAAATAAACGAATGCAACAATTAATAAAAAACCCGCAACACTTTTAAAGATTCCGATTCCAAGTTTTATATTGTTATATTTTTTTGAATCCAAAGGAATGCCTTGGGGTAATAAAATCTATTTTTAACAGCATAATCAGCACACAAAAGTTGTTTAAAATACAAAAAGCTCCGTTAATATTTAACAGAGCTGAGTTTAAAAAGTGTTAATGTCTATTGATGCTCTTCCTTTTTAACTTTAACAATTGATTTTCCATCTTCGCTTAACCTCCCTGTATATTTCTCTGGATCGGCTTTAAACTTTTTCAAACATTTATTGCAGCAGAATGCATAAGTTTTTCCGTTGTAAGTATATGTTTTCGACTGATCAATTTCTTCTCCCGATACCGGACATACAGAATTAAATGGTTTTCCTTCCTCAACCTGCTGAGTTGAGGCATTAGTAATTTCTTTCTGAACTTCTGCCGCTGAATCTTTTTTCTCAGCCTTTTCTTTTTCCTGGGCATATATACTATTTGT
>CAVQEH010000010.1:0-498834 GCA_963711455.1 uncultured Ignavibacteria bacterium | reverse complement strand
TAATTTTGATGGATGGTCGCAGCCTAATCCCCCATATCTTGAAATAACTTATATTTCTCCAACCCCGGTTGAGTTAACATATTTTACTGCATCTGCAGATGAAGGAAATATTGAATTAAGCTGGCAGACAGCAACGGAAACGAATAATAAGGGATATGAAATTGAAAGATTAAAAGATAACAAAATTAAAAAATTACAAGATTGGGAGAAGATTGGTTTTGTTCCCGGTAATGGGACATCAACACAAACTCATTCATATTCTTTTACTGATAAAAATATTATCCCCGGGAAATATAATTACCGTCTGAAACAAATTGATCTTAATGGTACTTCGGAATATTCCAAAGAAGTTGAAGTGAGCGTAAACGCACCTGCAGCATTTGTCCTTAAGCAGAATTATCCAAATCCGTTTAATCCAACAACAATAATAAAATACTCAATTCCAAAAGATGCTAATGTTAGATTGAAAGTTTATAATATTTTAGGTCAACAGATCGCTGATTTGGTAAACGATTATGAAAAAGCAGGGAATTATAAAGCAATGTTTAATGGAGAGAATCTGTCAAGTGGAACATATTTCTATACACTAAAAGCAGGAACGTTTGCTGAAACGAGGAAAATGATGCTGATTAGATAACTTTTTAAAAAAAAGGAGTTATAAAATGAAAAAAATAATTACCAAGGGAACATTTATTGCAATTCTTTTCTTTTGTACTTCGGTATATTCTCAGGAAACCCAGGATTGGGTAAAAAGATTTGACGGGGAAGTTCACGGTTGGGACAGAGCTTATGATATTGCGGTTGATAACTCTGGAAATGTTTATGTAGTTGGCACCACACAGACCTCTACTCAGGCACAGGATTATATAACCATAAAATACAGCCCTGATGGAAATATGTTGTGGACTGCGACATATAATGGACCGATAAATTCTCAGGATCAGGCATATGCTGTTGCAGTTAGCGCTTCCGGTAATGTTTATGTTACAGGAGGAAGCTTCGGTAATGGAACTGAACGGGATTACCTTACGATTAAATATGATACAGATGGCAATAGTTTATGGACAAGAAGGTATAACGGACCCGGATTTGGATTGGATGAAGCAACTTCAATAATTCTCGATGATTCTGAAAATGTATATGTATGCGGCTATAGTGATCTCGGTGATAACCTTGACTACTACATAACCAAGTACGATTCCTCGGGAAACCAAAAATGGGGATGCAGATGGGAGGGGGACGGAACAGGTGTTGAGAACCGGCCGCATGATATGGTATTGGATAAACATGGTTTTGTCTACGTTACCGGAGAGAGCAGCAGCAATCCCGCTCATCTGGATTCTTACGGTACAATTAAAATCAATCCGGTTGGGGATACAGTATGGTCCGTTAAATATCATGGACAAAGTAATGTTGGATTGAGTGAAGCCTACGGCATTACAGTTGACAGCAGCGGAAATGTTTATGTAACCGGTCAAAGTGATACGGTTAGTGAATTTGGCGGACATTGGAACATAGTGACAATTAAGTATAATGAATCGGGTCAGACCGAATGGGTGAACAGGATTACCGATCCTCAACTTGGAACTTATGGTGTCGGCAATGATATTGCAGTTGATAAAGATGGCAATATAATTGTTGTAGGCGGTGCCGGTAATGGCTTATGTATAACCATAAAGTACACTCCGGAGGGAGATACTGTCTGGACAGCAATGTATGGTGCTCCCCTGGCTTTAGGAACTTCCATGGTTCTGGATGATGACGGTAATATTTATATTACAGGTATCAGCAATGAACCCGGGGGCAATCCTGATTTCGTTACTTTAAAATATAATTCGCAGGGAATATTACAATGGACGGAAACATACAACGGACCTGCAAACGGTGACGATGAAGCTGTCAGGATTCGATTGGATGAAGAAAGAAACGTTTATGTAACAGGTTACAGTCCGGGAAACGGTACAGGGATAGAAGACTTTGCAACAATAAAATATAGTTCAACGGTAACCCCGGTAGAGTTTACAGCATTTACAGCTTTAACTAAGGGAAAAAATGTACATCTTAGCTGGCAGACAGCTACTGAAACAAACAATAAGGAATTTGAGATTGAAAGACAAGTTCATAATCCCCGATCCTCACTCGGCAAATGGGAGAAGATTAGTTTTGTTCCCGGTAATGGGACATCAACACAAACTCATTCATATTCTTTTATTGATGAAAATGTTAACCCGGGAAAATATAGTTACCGTCTGAAACAAATTGACTTTGATGATACATCAGAATATTCAAGGGAAGTTGAAGTAAGTGTAAATGCACCTGCAACATTTGTTCTCCGGCAGAATTATCCTAATCCGTTCAATCCGAGTACAAATATTGAATATCAAATTTCGGATAGAGAAGATGTAACATTAAAAGTATACGATGTTTTAGGTAATGAAGTAGCAACACTGGTAAAAGAAGAGAAACCAAGCGGAAATTATACGGTAAAATTTAATGGAAGCAGATTGTCAAGCGGAGTTTACCTTTACAGGCTGCAGGCAGGTGAGTACAGCAGCACGAAGAAATTAAATTTGATGAAATAGATGAAGTGCTGTAATTGTTTACCGTCAGTTTTAATTGAGTGAGTCCGAGATAAAAATACAACGGCTTTAGCCACATCTGGTTTTACGTGGCTGAAGCCCTGCAGCAAAACAACTTTATTTTCCCTCCAGATCTGTAATCCGTTAATTCATAATGGACACTTTTGTTGCCAGTTTACTCTATTTACATTAAGTTAGCCAAAATAAAAATTTAGCAGTAATTGGTTTTGATGCGGATAATGTAAGGAAAAATTGCTTAAAGGTCTCACAAAAAAGTATATTATTTTCTTAATCAATAAATCATATTATAAAAAAAAGGTGAATTAAAAGTGGGAACAAAAATAATAATAATCATTACATTAATTTTTAGTATAGAAATTTCTGTGTATGGATTTGAACAGAAAGAAAGTGCCGGGGATAGTACGAATGATAATGAAGTCCTGGTGGGTATTTATGCGGGTTATGGACTTTCTCAAAAGATTTCTAATGCGCATGGAAAACACGGATCGTTTGGGGGGCAATCAATTGATGCGACCGTTGAAGGCATTCATTTAGAACAGGATTTGGGAATTGGAATTAATACTAAAATATATTTTACAAAGAATATCGGTCTTGAAGCAGATTTACTTTATTCTCCTGTGCGATTTCCCGAACAGAATGTCACACTTCAGGGGAGCACAATTTATCAACCTAAATCAGATCTGAAATTTTTCACAATATCTGCCGGTCCCGGTTACAGGTACAGGGATAAAGGAATATGGCAGAACCTTAATCCTTATGTATCGCTTGCTTTAGCTGCACTTATAGGCTATGCCAGCGATGTCAATTTTACATCAACCTACGGACATGGAGGATATTCTGAAGTTACGGGAATTGGTTTTAACCTGCATCTTGGAATGCAATATCATATTAATAAACTCGTATTATTGATTGAGTACAGGTATGAATATTTAAGTTCAAAAGTCGACTACTTCAGAAGTTTTACCGAAGGGTTAAGTTTTAATAAAAGTACGTCATATATTCTTGCGGGCATTGAGTATTCATTCTGATATTTAGTTCCGGTAGCTAAGATAGCACATCTGGATTTTTAGTAAATTGCTTCTAATATTAAAAACAGGTTTGCAGTATTTAAACCTGCTTAAAAATCAGGGGAAACTTAGTCTGAAATAAATGCAAAATGAAATGCAGAACATCAGTCAACTGAGTCAGCAGCTTGGAGAAATAATATTCGGCACATTCTTTTTACTGGTCGGATTGGTATCTGCTTCTATTGCATTGCTGCGGAGGGGGAAAGACATAAAGATATTAATATGGCTTGCAGCCTGGAGCGGCGCTTACGGCATCAGACTTTTAATTGAATCATCGGCAGTTATTATATTCTTTCCGCAGTTCATTCAAAGCATAATTCCCGAAACAGATGTTATAATAAGTTATATTATTCTCATTTTTGCTTTGCTCACGTGGGTAAACCTGACCCGCGGCATAGTCCGGACTTTCTTAAAGATTATGATCATTCTTGCCCTTGTTATTGCTGCTGCAGGCATAAGCCGGCTGCTTACTACAGGACAATCGCAGGCATTAATGTTATCCAATAATCTAACTGCAACAATCACGCTTATTGTTTTTACAATAATCCTATTAATAAAAAGATTATCCGACAAATATCTCATGCTTCCCAACCGGGGTGTGCTGGCTGCAGGTACGGCCATATTTATGGTTGAAGCACTGTACACTAATTTATCAGGGCTGTTGGGGTACAGGACTTATGTATATACAGGCTGGCTTGGTTTCGCAGCTTTGCTTTTAGCCCTGGCTTACTCTGCAGCAAAGATGATCTTTGCTAATGAACGAAAGCTGATTATTATTGAAAATGAAATGGAGACCGCCAGGCAGATACAGATTTCAATTCTTCCTGCTAAGGTACCTGAGATAAAAGGATTAAATATAGCCGCTGCTTATTACCCGATGACTTCCGTGGCAGGTGATTTTTATGAATTTATTCAGATCAGCACACATGAAGCCGGTTTTCTTGTTGCTGATGTTTCCGGGACATGGAGTTCCTGCTGCTTTAATTGCCTCAATGATAAAGATTGCAATGCAGTCGGTTACTTATGCTGCAAAGGACCCGGGTGAAATACTGAATCAACTTGGCAAAATTATTGGAAGCCAGCTTCACGGACAGTTTTTAACTGCTGCCTATCTTTATATTGATTCGGAAAATTGTCTTGCCAGGTATGCGGCTGCAGGTCATCCGCCGTTACTCTACTGGAATTCTTCTTCTGAAAAGCTTGAACCGGTTGAAAGCAATGGTTTGCTTATTGGCGTTTCTATGGAGACTGATTACCCTGTCCGTGAGTTTACGTTCCATAAGAACGACCGCTTCCTGCTTTACACCGATGGACTTACAGAGACAAGGAATACGGCAGGAGATGAATTTGGGGATAAACATCTGGGTGAATTGATTTACACAAATAAAAATATTCCTGCAGAAAAGTTCAGCAACATTCTTTTAAGTGAATTAAAATTGTGGCAGGATAAAAAAACTCCTCAGCAGGATGATATTACTTTTATAATTGTTGATAGCAGATAAGCTTCAGCCGGAAGTGTAAGTTTAAGAGTAAAATCAAAGTTGCGGCTGCCGGGGCAAAATACCACGAGTTGTGGGTATTTTATAATTTTTGTTGCCTATTTACTCTAATTACTTTTGATGCATTTTTGTAAGCCCCACGATGAATATCAATAGTTTTTCATTGCGGAGTAATAAATGACACGAACGGAACTAGCCGGAATTAGCACAACCCATATAGTCTTAACTTTAGTCCTACTGGTTGGGGTTAGTTTTTAAATACGGAATAGTTGGAGTATGGATTGGTCTGTTGCCCGGTTTAACAATATTCGGGATTATGCTTACTCTTCGCTTTAAGAATAAAAGTAAAAATATTGTGGAGACATAATTTTTTTTGTAATTCTTATTCCTTATCTTAAATAAACCATAAATCAAACGCTTGAAAGTGACAAACTGAAATTATTTATAAAACTATTTTTTTAGAAGAAAAATTATCTTTATTAAAAAAAATATAAATATTTTATCCTCTAAGCTATTGATTAAAAACAAATTATATCATTTTTGTATCTCCATTCTATTTGTCCTATCCATCTATTCCTGTTCAGATAAAAATAATTCACCTGGCTCCAGGGAAGAGTTAAAGTTTAACATCGATCAGAATTTAATTTCAGATAAAATTGATCTAAATGAATATAAAATATCATTTAATCCCCCAATTAACTGGGGAACAATATCAGGAAGTTTATTTGATTCGTTGAACTATTTGATAAAGGATCAGCCAATCTCTGAAGAAATAAAAATTATTCCATTAGAAGTTTTTTTCGACAGCAGCAGTAAAAGTGTACTTAACGTTACAGCAATAAAAGTAAGAGCGGATTCTCTGAATAATATTGTCAATAATCTTGAAAAAGAGTTACTAAAAAAATATGGTAAAACCAACTTAAAGAGAGCAGATTATTTAAAAGACAATTTACCAATCACCCAGTTTTTAATTACTGACAATGAAGTAATAACATTTAAGATTTTAATTATTAATGATTTGAACCAGATAATTGAATTTGATTATTCAACTCTTAAAAACAGCTATCCAAATGAAGTAAAATCGATTGAATCATCAATCGGTTCAATTAAACTAACTAATAACAAACTATAGAAAGGTTGCACAAATGAAGAAAAAAATTCTTACCCTAATGATCCTGGGTATGTTTGTCTTCTCTTTCTGCCGGTTGTTTTACCCAAAAATTTATTGTCGGCAATGGGGCACAAGGTAATACAGAAATAAGTGCAAAACAGTGGTATGTTTTGTGGGGTCTGGTTCCCATTTCAACTGTTGATGCAAAAGCAATGGCTGGAGGAGCAGATAATTATACAATTGTAACCCAGCATAGCTTTGTTGATTTTCTTATTGGAATAGTTACCGGAATTGTTACAGTTTATCCTAAAACTGTCTCTGTAACAAAATAGTTTAAGTTCATCAAGGATGAGGCTGTGTCATAAATTTTCCTTTTTAAACCAGGTTAGTTTTTGCATAAACTATTCTTTGAGACAGTCTCATACTTTTTAATTCAGTTAGAATTTCTTTGCCTTAATAAATTATTTGAAGTATTTTTGGTGCAGACAATTACTAAACAGCAATAAGCTTTCACGGGGTATTGTTGTTGATGTGCTTACTCAAGGGTCCCGCGAAATAAAATGATGTTTTTAATAAATTAAGTTGTGTTAAAAATAATCTGGTTTAGTAGCCAATAATTATGAATAGTTACTTCTCGAATTCTATAATCAATATTCTATTAATGATTTTCGCGATTATTACAGTTGCTGAACTTATATACGATAAAACAGTTGTTGGACATTTTTATAAAAAAGTTAAGAAAAGAGGTTGGTTATTAATCTTTATTGCTCTGTTCAGCATAATTTTTAACCTTTATAAAGATCGGAAAGCTGATATTAAGCAAGAAGCTTCGGATAAATCTAAAGCAAAAAGCGACTCTTTATTACAAGCTACGCAAAATGAGATACTCCAATTACAAATAGCAACCAACAGTACATTTATAAAAAAAGTTGACAGCACCTATATTAAAAGTATAACAGCCTCAAATGAAGCTTTAGCAAAATATAACTTAACAATAACAGATTCATTTCATTCGGTAGTAAAAAAATTAAAATTAGATGCAGCTAGACCACAATTATTAATATCCCCTTTGTCCAAAGGAAAGCAATGAGCATATATAACACAAAAAGATAGTAATAATATGAAACTTCTGAAAAATTAATTGACATTAATTAAAAATTTAAATATGCCTTGCTTCAAAAATTAGGAAATGGCAATGAGAAGCAATAAAATCACTAATGTCGATTTATTCACATCAGCAGCAAATGATAAATTCAATAAACATATAAAAACACAAAGCAAACAAGCTTTAGAAATAATAAATTCCAGAATAAACTGGGCGAAGCTGTTAAAACCCATTCAGAAAGCGATCTCTAAAGAAAAAGAAAACAACTCACCAGCCGGAAGAAGAAGATTTAATCCTGGTAATAGTAAAATGTTTTATTTTGCAAACTATATATAACCTTTCTGATCCGAGGCTAGAAGAAGAAATAGCCGATAGACGAAGCTCTTCAAATATTTCTTGATCTAAACAGTTTTGATTCAATCCCGGATGAAACTACAATATGCCGTTACCGTGAAATGTTTGCCCGTTTAGATTTGGATAAAAAATTATTTTACGAATTCAATAAACAATTAAAAAGCTTAAATCTCATAGTTGGTAAAGGAACTATAGTCGACGCAACAATCAAGCAGGCACAAGCTACCTCTAGAAGTAATAGGGATAATGACGCGGATTTCACTCAAAAGAGAGGAAAAACCTACTATGGATATAAAGGTCATATCGCTATGGATGAAGACAGCGAGATTATCAAAACGGTAGAGTTTACAAAGGCTTCCCTTCACGATTCAAATGCATTTGACCAATTGATTGACTATACAGAAGAAGCGGTATTTGCTGATAAAGGTTATGCAAATAAAGCCAGAAGAAACAAACTGGAAAAGAAGAATATTTTTGACGGAATTTTAAGTAAGGGCTACCGCAACAAGCCATTAAGTCAATCAGAGATAAAACTAAACAAGTTACTTTCAACAATCAGAAACAAAGTTGAGCGGCCATTTGCATATATGAAGCAAATCCTAAATTACCAGCGATGCAGTTATTACGACTTAAAGCGGAACAGATTTGAATTTATCATGGCAGCATTTGTTTACAACATCAGAAAGTTAATAACTGTGACATCTTGATATGCTGAAATAATTGTTGGAGCCAAGTTGCTTTGGTGTTCCAATATGTCAAAGAACAAAAAATATCATCAACTTAAAATAAAAGCACAAATAAATTTTCAAAAAAAAATCAATTAAAAGAGTTTTTTATTAAATAATCTAATTTTTCAGAAGTTTCAATATATTAAATATTCATTTTATTTCAGAAGGTGGTACTTGTTATAACATTTTACTAGAATGTTATTTCTTAATTGAATATAAATTTGACCACTATAAAATAATTGATTATAAACTGGTTTCCTTCGGACAAAGTTTCCTTACTGAAAACGTGGAGAGGACAAAATCTATTCCAATTTCACCTACGATTATAGGTCAATCAGATGTAACAGTACTTCTAACAGGTACTTTTTCTAAAGACCCACAAGGCAGAATTATTATTCCTTATAATCAAGCATTCGAATTTAATTTTTTAGAAAAAAAATATATAAATGGATTAGAGCTTGATTATGAAATGATTAAAAAAGAGTTAAACATTAATTGAAATCGTTATCTTTTTTCCTTTAATCTTTTATCTTTCTTATTGCCTATTTACAGGAATTACTTTAAGTTAGCCAAAGACATAATGATGAGTTAACCTCCCGGAGGTTGCTGTGAGAGCGCTTTCACGGGGTATTTTTGTTGATGTGCTTACTCAAGTGTCTAGCGAAATGAATAACCTACTTCTTATAGTCGAACAATGGAATTAATATGTTCAACAATCATTATAAAAAATTATGTCAGATAATCTAATTCATATTGGTGAAGCTCAAGCTCATTATAATACTGCATATACTAGAATATTAAAATATTCTCTAGAAATGTATCATGAAGGATTAAATGAGCATAAGATTATTTCAGCACCTGAAATAGATATGCTGGAAAACAAAGCGACTCTTCAAGTCCAAAAATGGAATGATAAGTGGACTACCATTTCGTTGCGAAAACAAAAACTTGACGAAAAAGAAGTGAATTATGAAGAAGCAAAGACAAGGACAGATGAAGCAATTAAGTTGCTCGAAGATATTGATAATATATTAATTCATACCTTATCCATTGATGATACTGTCGATTGGAATACTCTTAAGAAGAAAGATAAATTTCCCGAAGCTCCACCTCCCAAACCTGAGAAGAAATCATATAAAAATTATCCTCCAAAACCTTTAAAGGAATCAGCAGAATTTATTCCGCAATTCACAATTATTGAAAATATTTTCAGATCAAAAAAAGATATAAAAATTCGAGAATATGAACTAAAATATAATGATGCTATTTCTGCTTGGGAAAGACAAAAATCTGAAATTGACAGATTAAATATTCAAATTGATAATGATTTTAAAAAGAATTAGAACAATGGGAAATTAAAACTGGGGAATATGAAAAAAGAAAAGAAAAATTTCTAGAAGGACAAAATTCCTTTAATTCTAAAATTGATGCGATGAAGGAATCTTATCTGAATTTAAATGTTGATTCAATAGTCCAATATTGTGAAATAGTTCTTAATAATTCCCAATACCCGGAATGTTTTACTACTAATTTTGAATTAGAATATAATCCAGGAAATAAAATCCTAATAGTTGAATATGAACTACCATCTGCGGATTCTTTCCCAAAAATTAAAGAAGTAAAATATATTGATTCAAGAAAAGAGCTTAAGGAATATTATATATCTTCATCGCAGGAATTAAAAATGTTTGATGAAGCAATTTATAAAATAACACTTAGGACCATTCATGAATTATTTGAGGCAGATGCAGCTGAAGCAATCGAGGCTATTTCATTTAATGGTTGGGTTAAGGCAATAAATAAAGCTACTGGTAAAGAAGAGAACAATTGTATTCTGACCATCCAAGTAAAGAAAGATGAATTTGTGGAAATCGATTTAGCTAATGTTGACCCAAAAACTTGCTTTAAAAATTTGAAAGGTGTTTCAAGTAGCAAATTAAGTACAATAACTCCGGTACAACCAATATTACAAATAAGCCGAGTAGACAAAAGATTTGTTGAAAGCTATTCTGTTGCATATTCTATCGATAATTCTACAAATCTGGCAGCTATGGATTGGGAAGATTTTGAACATTTAATAAGAGAGTTATTTGAAAAAGAATTTTCCGTGAACGGTGGTGAGGTTAAGGTTACACAAGCTAGCAGAGATGGCGGAGTTGATGCAGTTGCATTTGATCCTGACCCTATTAGAGGTGGTAAAATAGTTATCCAGGCTAAACGATATACTAACACTGTAGGTGTTTCTGCTGTCAGGGATTTATATGGCACAGTCTTAAATGAAGGAGCAACAAAAGGAATACTTGTATCAACAGCAGACTATGGTGCAGATGCATATGAATTTGCAAAAGGAAAACCATTAACGCTATTAAATGGTTCGAACCTTTTACATTTGTTAGAAAAACATGGACAACATGCTAAAATTGATTTACGAGAAGCGAAAAGAATTTTATCAGAAAATAATACTTCTAGGGATACAAATTAGAAGTCAAGTAATTGAGAACATTCAAGATTAAAAAGTAAGCTGAAAAGAAATTAAGTATAATGGAAAATGAAGAACTAAATAAAAAGCAAAAAATTGACAATTATTCAATTTCACTAAATGAACCTATTACGGACTTTAAGATTGAACTTAAAAGTGTTGATCAAATCATTAACTTCTATGAAGAAGAGAAAAAATTCTGGGAACCTGTTTCAGCCAAAAGTGACATTATTAAAGCTTATTTAAGATCTTTTAGTGATAGAGTAAATGATCTTAAAACAATAAGAATAAATTATAATTCTTGGAATGTAAATCAAATTGAACAACACTGGAACAATATAAAAGGAAAGGTTTCGCAATTAACCACTACTGAGGGGTATAGAGTAGTCTTTTCAAAATCCAGTTATGCCAAATTCATTTTTGATTCATACAATGATAATCTACCATTTGCATTATCTAGTCATAAATACGTTATTGGATATGGATTCGGTATTTCTAATAAAAATGATTTAATTGGTTATTTGAGAGCTTATGAATTTACAGAGCAAAATTCTTCGAATTTAGTAAAGAGAAGTGAAAGTGAACAAAAAAAGATTAACGATATCTTTAATGAATGGTTACAAAAATCTCAGGATATAGAATCAAAGTTCAATACACAGAATAATGAGCTAGGAACTTGGAAGAATGATTTTGTTAAAGCGAATGAAGAATGGCAAAAAAACAAAAAAGATGAAGTAGGAAATTTCATAAATGAAGGTAACAAAGGACTAAACGAATTAAAAAAATTATATACAGAAAAACTAAAACTTGAAGGCCCTGTTACATATTGGCATGAACCAGCCGCAAAATATCAGACTCGTGGTAGAATATTTTTATCATTACTAACTATAAATATCCTCGTTTTATTAATTATACTTTTTGCTGTACTTTATAACTTACCTACAGCATTTGCCTATAATATTCTAAATTTAAAACCTGAAACGATTAAAGCAGTCATAATTTTAGCGACAATAATTTCATTAGGAATTTTCCTTACACGCGTATTAATAAAATTAACTTATAGTTCATTTCATCTTCAAATTGACGCGGATGAAAGAGAACAATTAACAATGGTTTATCTTGCACTTGTTAAAGAAGGAAAGATAGGAGAAGACGAAAGAAAGTTAGTATTCGAAGCTTTGTTTAGTAGAGTTGATTCAGGGCTTCTTGGCGGAGATAGTTCTCCAGCTATGCCTGGTTCAGTAAATTTGCTTGATAGATTTCCTTAATTAAAATATTGACTTTAAAATGCTTTTTAGTAATAGATTATTATAATATTGTATTCAAGTAAAATGAAGTATTGAAAGTGATTGGGATATAAAATGGAAATTTCATTGATATATAGTTATCTAGTCAATCCTTCGAAACACGAAAAAGAGCAACCAATAATCGGTGGTGTAAAAATTCCACTTTCTGGAAAGCTGTTTAAAATGTTAAATGAAATATTTATAAAAGCAGATACAGAATGCAGTATTCCAATTTGTTTCATCCCTGAGAAAAATGAACAAAAAAATATATGTTTGGGTGAGATAATCGAATTTATAAATAATAAAAATATTGAAGCTGGTAGGAAACTTGCAGAAAGACTTCAAACAGTTACTACATCTAAATCAGGACTCGGCTTATTATTTCTTATTCTATCAAAAAATAAAAATAGTTATAAATTTTTGATTTCTAGATTTCCAGCAGATCAAGGTGTGATTGCTGAACAAGACACAAAAAACCTTAAAGTGGAATTTATTGAAAAAGTCTTTTTGAAAAGTTCCAATGCTTATAAAGCAGTATTGTATAAAGGGCAAAACGTAGAGACAGATTTTTGGGTAGGCAATGCAATTGATAAACAAATAAATTATGGTAATCGAGATATAGCTAGGTATTGGATTTATGACTTTTTGCTTTCTGATTTTAGAACTACGCCAAAGGCAGGTACTAAAAGACTTGCTACTGCTATTAAAAATGCCGTCGAAGAATGTGCCGATGCTAATATTAAAGCTCAGTTATCCGCGGCTGCACTATTAGCTTCTACTTCTCAAGGTTCTATTTCAATAAAAAGTTTTTGTGATGACTATAATTTATCAGAGGATACTATTAAGATTCTTACATCAAAAATTTCAGAACAATTAATATCTGATATTTTTGAATTTGATCAAGAAGAATTTTCAAGGCATATATCATTTAAATCACTTAAATTGGATAATGGTGCTATTTTATCAGCGCCTTTAGATCAATTTGAATCTTGTTTTACTAAAGAAGAGGTTACTAATCAAACAGGTGAGTATAAATTCACTACTCAAGGTAAAATCATAGATGAAAAATTAAAGAAGTTAAAATGAATGATTGGAAAAATTTGGAAAAAGAGTACGCTAGTAGGTATAATACGTTATTAAAACCTTTAGCTGAAAAACTAGAAATTCATATTAAGGATAATTTTCAAAAAATAGAAAGAATTGATAGAATTACTTCTCGCCCCAAAAGTATCGATCGTTTTATTGAAAAATCACAAAAAATTGAAAATGACAAGTTGAAATATTCGAATCCATTGAGTCAAATTCAGGATCAATTAGGCGCAAGAATAATTACTTTTTATTTAGAAGATGTGCCTAGATTGTCTAAAGTTGTTGAAGATTACTATAGAAAGATAGAGTCAGTAGATATTGTACCAGATTCAGAATCTGAATTTGGATATTTTGGTAAGCATTTTATTCTCATCTTACCAGAAGATATACTTAGTGGTAATATTGATAGGGATAAAATTCCTAAGTTTTTTGAACTCCAGATAAAAACCTTATTCCAACATGCTAGGAGCGAAGCAAATCACGATCTCGGTTATAAACCAAATCATAAATTATCAAGTGATGAAAAAAGAAAGATCGCTTTTACTTCCGCACAAGCGTGGGGTGCAGATCAAATCTTCAATGAATTACATTTAGTAGTTAATAGAAATAACAATTAATTTGGCAGAATATTTCAATATTATTAATACAAATCACCAATTTCCCACAACCCATTCTCTAACCCTTTAATCTTTTATACTCCGCAATTTTTGTTTATAAAGTTTGCTGTCTCGTAGGAAAGACGTTCGTTTAATTATACCGGTATAAAGACTTTTTTTATGTGAATAATTTCACTAATATTATTACCGGAGAATTCAACCCGGCAGATGAGTACAAAGACATATACAGTTTTATTAAATAATAAAAAGTAAAAGATATATGACTATCCCGGTTATGATAAAGAAACCCAGTGCTTTTCTTCCCTTAGCGATGTCGCTTACTGCTTTGGCTATTATTTTTATTCACATTGTTCTAAACGGTACTGCACCCCAGGCAGACGAAGGCGCTGCCGCTCATCTATGGCAGATACTTATGGCTTTGCAGATCCCGGTTATTGCATACTTCGCAATCCGGTGGCTGCCGCAGTCCCCAAACACGCTCTTGCCATACTTGTACTGCAGGCAGCAGCAGTGCCGGCGGCTCTTGCTCCGGTTTACATACTGCATTGGTAATAATATAAAACTGTAGAAGGTTTTGCGTTTCCAAACAAACATCCCCCAATCTTTCATTCTTTTATAAAATCACAATTAATCTTTTGTTGAAAAACAGCAAGTGCGCTATAGCATACAGAAACAAAAAATTGTTAACCTTTAAAAATAATCATTGCTTAATTGTTGCAGCGTATCAAGCGTTTTACTATTTTCTCTGTGATACTTAAACATTCCATTAATTAATTTTCAATAATAATTACTCCAAAATTATTAGGAGGATCTATGCCAAAGTTTACGCAATTTCTGCTGATTCTTTTACTTTGCAGTCCGTTAGTGTACCGATTGTCTGCACAGGATATGACAGGTAAAATGGACAGCAGCCCCTCATCTTCATTAGTTAAATTAGTTTCGGATGATCTGAAAGAAACATTTGATAAGGTTATTCAGCTTGCTGATGCTATGCCTTCAGAGGATTACAGCTGGAGACCTGAAGAAGGTGTCAGGTCGGTCAGTGAAGTTTATGTTCATCTTGCAATGAGCAATTATTTTTTCCTTTCTTACCTGGGATTGCAGATGCCGAAAGAATTAAAACCCGGCACTGAAAATCAGAACCTTGAAAAAGCAATGACAGATAAAGCGGAAATAATGACCTTTTTGAAAAAATCTTATGCCGATGCCGCAAATTTTCTTTCAAACTACACCGGCACTGACTTCGATACAGTAGTAGAACTGCCGTTCGGAAAATTCACAAAAGGACAAATATTAATGCTTACTGCAACTCATCCGCATGAGCACCTTGGTCAGTCCATTGCCTATGCAAGGACAAACCACATCGTGCCGCCTTGGTCTAAATAAAATTAACCACTATTAAAACGAGGCTGTTTCAAAAGTAATTTTTACTGTCACACTTAGCCCTGCCTGTCCGGTTTATCAACCTTTGGTTGGCAGGCAGGTTGTCGAAGTGTGAATTTATTAAAATATGTCAGTCTTCGACACGCTCAGACTGACAAATTTAAAGTTTTGATACAGCCTCTTTTTGTTATCTCACCAGTTTTTAATTCACTTAAAAAATTTTATTACCGTTCTTCACTTTATTATTTAAAAATATTTCCCTGTTAGGTTATATTTATAATTACAATCACAGAGTATTGTAAAAACATTCGCTCATAAATACCGGGAGTTAATGATGTTAAAACCATTAGCCTTTTTCACTGTTCTTATTTTATTTTCTTCAATTTCATTTCCGCAGAACCAGCCCCTGCTTCTGTATCCTTCAATTAACAATAACGGCTCAAAGATCGCTTTTTCTTACCAGGGAGATATATGGACTGTTTCATCTTCCGGCGGCAAGGCAGAAAGAATAACCGAGCACGAAGGAATTGAAACTTCAAGTGTATGGAGTCCGGACGGAAATAAAATCGCTTTCAACAGCGAGAGATTCGGCAACTCGGATATTTATGTTGCGAGATGCTTCCGGCGGAGTTCCTTTAAGGCTTACTTACCACTCAGCAGGCGATGACATTGCAAGCTGGAGCAAGAGCGGAAAAATATATTTTACAACACGCAGAAACTACAACTCGGTTGAATGGTCGCCTGAAATTTATACAGCCTCACCAAACGGCGGAACCCCCGAAAGAGCGCTCGACGCATTCGGCTACGATCCTGCAGAATCACCGGACGGAAGGTTTGTTGCATTTACAAAAGGTGACTGCCGTATTCCCCGCGAAGAATACCGCGGCTCTGCAAACAGGGATATCTGGCTGTACGACACAAAAGACAAAAAGTATATTCAGCTTACGGATTTTGCCGGCAACGATTACTTACCCGAATGGGGAGGCGAACGTACTCTTTACTACATCAGCAGTTCAAGTGGAAGATACAATGTTCATAAAATGTCTCTCGGTGCAAACGGCGAGAAATTAAGTGAAAGTGCGGTAACATCTTTTACAGAAGACGGCGTTCGTAATTTCAGTGTAAGCAGCGACGGAAGCAGGCTTGTGCTGGAAAAAGATATGAACCTCTACACGGTTAATTCAGACGGAACAAACTTAAACAAGCTTTCCATTGATGTTGCATCAGATTACAAGCTCGATCCTTACGAATGGAAAACTCTCACTTCCAAAGCATCGGAGTTTTCACTTTCACCAGACGGAAAATATATTGCACTTGCAGTGCGCGGAGATATTTTTGTTACGGAAAATGATAAAGATAAAAGTCTGACCGTTAACCTTACCAAAAGTTCTGCAAGGGATGAAAACCCGCAGTGGGTAAATGATTCTGTTATTGTTTTTACTTCGGATGAACAGGGTGAGTTTGATATTTATGCTGTTTCTTCTTCAGATAAAAAAGAAACGAACATATTTAAAAGCTTAAAGCATAAAGTCGATAGAATAACAAACACGGATAAAGATGAATCGGAATTAACAATGTCACCCGACGGAAAAATGATCGCTTACCTGCGCGGAAATGGTCAGGTTATTACAGCAAAGATCGATAAAGACGGAAAACTTTCCGGTGAAAAAATATTATCGGATGATTGGGCACAGCCGGTGGAATTAGCATGGAGTCCCGATTCAAAATGGCTGGCGTACTCTAAGCCCGATCTTTATTTCAATGATGAAATTTATATCCAGGCTGCAGATAACTCGCACGAAGCAGTAAATGTAAGTATGCATCCAAGGCACGACGGACAGCCGTTCTGGAGTCCCGATGGTTCCAAGCTTGGATTTATTTCGGACAGGAATAACAACAGTGCAGATGTATGGTTTGTCTGGCTGAAGAAATCAGACTGGGAAAAAACTCAGCAGGACTGGGATGAAACCGAAAAGCCAAAAGAAGAGAAGAAAGATAAGAAAGACAAAAAAGATTCAACAAAAGTAAAAGAAGTCGAAATAGATTTTCCGGATATATATAAAAGATTAGTACAGGTAACATCAATGCCCGGCAACGAACAGAATGTTGTTATCTCCGCAGACGGCGAAACATTTTATTTTACTGCACCTTATTCATCGGGCAAAGGCAAGAAACTGGATTACTCACTTTACAGCATCAAGTGGGACGGAAAAGATTTTGAATCAATAATAAAAGGAAGCGATGCTTATTCTGCTTTACTTCCGGATAAAGGTATAAAGAATATCTATTTCTTTAAGGGAGACGGTAAGCTTTCAAAGCTCGATCTCGATAAAAAGAAAGAAGACCCGCTTCCCTACTCTGCAATGATGCAGATAGACTACGCAAAAGAAAGAGAACAGATATTTGAAGAATCGTGGAGAATGATAAGGGATGGTTATTATGATCCCGGTTATCACGGTCACGACTGGGATGCAATTAAAGCACAGTACAAACCGTGGTGTATGGCTGCTTCAACCAGCCGCGACTTCAGGTATATCTTTAATTTTATGCTGGGACAGATTAACTCCAGTCATATGGGAATGTATGGAAGCGATCGCGAGGAAACACAGAAAGAAGTAACAGGTCTGCTCGGAATAGAAATAGGAAATGCAACGGATGGAATTGTAGTTGAAAGAGTTATTCCCGAAAGTCCTGCAGATAAAATAGAAAGCAAGCTTGAAGCTGGTGATGTAATTACAAAAGTAAACGGCGAGCAGGTTGGAGGAAATGTTAACTTCTACTCTAAGTTTGTAAACACTGCAGACCAGCGCGTTCTGCTTGATGTAAAATCAAAAGACGGAAAGACAAGAGAAGTAACTATAAGACCGGTAAGCAACATCAACGATCTTCTTTATAATGAATGGGTGCAGGACAGGAAAAAGCTTACGGATGAATATTCAAACGGAAAGCTCGGCTACATTCACATAAGAGCAATGGGATGGGAAAGCTTTGAGGAATTTGAAAGAGAGCTGCAGGCAACAGGTTACGGCAAAGACGGAATCGTTGTGGATGTCCGGTATAACGGCGGCGGCTGGACGACAGATTATCTTATGCTTGTGTTGAATTATAAACAGCATGCATATACAATTCCGAGAGGTGCATCAGACAACCTTGCAAAAGATCATCTTAAGTTCAGAGGATATTATCCTCTTGGTGAAAGGCTTCCATATACTGCGTGGATTAAACCAAGCATTGCAATGTGCAATGAGAATAGTTACTCGAATGCGGAAATTTTCTCTCACGCATACCAGACACTTGGAATCGGAAAGCTTGTCGGTAAAGCATCTTTTGGTGCAGTAATCTCCACCGGCGGAAGACAGATGGTGGATGGAACGTTTGTTCGTCTCCCTGAAAGAGGATGGTACATAAAGAAAACAGACAACGATATGGAAGACGAAGCTGCTACTCCGGATTTTGTAGTGGAGAACGCTCCTGATTACCGCGCAAAAGGAACAGATGCACAATTAAAGAAAGCAGTGGATGAGCTGATGAAACAGACTGGAAACTAGATCCCCGATTCTGGATGCTTGATACTGGAAAATCAACTCCGAAGGAGTGACATTATTGTAGAATTTTATGAGGAAGGATATTTCATAAAACCCTGAAAGGGTGACATTAACATAATTATTTAGGATAATGTCATCCCTTCAGGATTCTGATTTTTGTTGGTATGTGATTTTTCTAAAATATTGTCATCCCTTCGGTGGATGTCGCATAGAAAAAATGATTTCAACAAACAAATTAATTGCTTTAAGAAAAAAAAATTAATAAAATGGTAATGGAAAAAAGAAAGATTAAGGATGCCATTTTTTAAGGAAGAAAAAAATAATCTACAGTTACAATTTGAAAAACCAAATGTAAACTTTTTAGTAGATGAAGAATCTGAAGCAGTAAGGCTGTATAAAATATTAAAGAAATTAGACTTCAGTGAATTTTATAAAAGATATTCAGAAAAAGGAGCTGTAGCATATAGACCGGAGGTTCTGTTTGCAATAATAATATTGGCAGTAGTGGAAGGGATATTAAGTTCAAGGGCAATAGAGAAGAAATGTAAAAGGGACGTGTACTTTATATATTTTACAGAATACCGAAAGCCAGACCATTCAACAATAGCAAGATTCATAAAGAAGTTTAAGAAAGAAATATTCGGATTGCTTCCGCAATTAATAGAATTAGCGAGAAAAGAAGGAATAAGCAGCTTTTCAACAATAGTAATAGATGGGAGTAAATTTCAGTCAATGAGCAGCAAAAAGCATTCAATGCGAATGGATGCCTTGGGGAAAGAAGAAAAACGAATAAAGAGAGAATTAGAAAAGCTTATAAATAAATTAGAAGAAAATGATAAGAAAGAAAACAGAGACGAGAAAGTAAGCAGAAAATTAGCAGAAGAAAAGGAAAAGCTTGAGAAAAGAAAACAACAAATAGAGGAATCAAAAAAAGAACTTGCAGAAAGACAAAAGGAAATCAGGGATAAAGAAAAAAGGATGAATCATCAAATAAATATATCAGAACCAGATGCCCGAATGATGAAGGAAATAAATGCAAATGGGTATAATGTCCAATTGAGTGTAGATGCAAAAACACAGATGGTAATAAATGCCTCAGTAGAGGCAGATAGATCGGATAATCATCAGTTCAGCAAACAACATCAAAATACAGAAAAACTATTAGGAGAGAATAAGCAAAGAGAATATCTGGCAGATGGGGGATATATGTCAACTGAAACGCTGGATTATTTAGAAGATAATAAAGTAAATGCATATATAAATGATTCAAGAGGAATAGATGAAATACCGGAAATAGAGGAACTACTGAAAAGAGGAAAGTTAATTACAACCGAGTTTTTTTCTTATGATAAAATGAAAAATGAATATGTATGTCCCAATCAAAAATTATTAAAAGAAGTAAGCCCTGGGGTATATGAAACTGAAAATTGTGATGGTTGCAAAATAAAACATTTATGTGCCAGGAAAAGGAAAACAAGAATAATAACCAGGACAGAATTTACCGAAAGAAAGGAATTGATGAGAGAAAAAATAAAACAGAACCCCGATAAGATGAATCAGAGGAAAGCTGTAGAAAGAGTCTTCGGTAACATTAAGTGGAATTTAGGATTTAGAAGATTTAGCAGAAAAGGTTTTGAAGGTGCTTCTATAGAAATAATGTTGATAATACTCGCATTAAATATTAAAAAGATAGGAGGGTTTATTCTATTTTCCAAGGAATCAATTAAAGCTATTTTTGGCTTTATATTTAACCAGCCATTTCTAAGGAGATTATCTCTTCAAAAAGTTTTTTGAGAAATTCTGATACGAATATTTTTTTACGGGTCGTATGCGACATCCACCTTCGGGATTTCCCGGGGTTGTTTTTCTCAACTCCGAAGGAGTGAAATTATTGTAAAAAAAATAGTGGAGAAACAATCGAAACCCTGAAAGGGTGACATAATCTAATCTATCCAATCGAACAAATATTTTTGATCATATTCAATTTCAAATTTCTTTAACAATTCCAAATATTCTTCTCTGAACGATCTTTTCTTATGATGCTCTTGCTGATTTTTGATATAATTAAATACCCTCTCTATATGTGAATGGGAATATGAAAATGCCCCATATCCTTCCTGCCAGGAAAATTTACCTCTTACCAATTTATTATCATTAATAAATTTTGATGAATTGTTTTTTATATCACGCGCCAAATCGGACACTGCAGCAGAGGGTTTCAACCCTACAAATGCATGAATATGATCCGGCATTCCATTTACAATAATTGACTTATGACCTTTGTTTTTTATTATTCCGGATATATACCTGTTCACATCTTCTTTCCATTTTTTACTAATTAAATTATCCCTCCCTTTAACAGAAAATACAATCTGAATATATATTTGAGAATAGGTTCCCGCCATTTTTTCTCCCTGAATATTTAAACATTATTATCTTGCTGATATCAATAATAATTAAATTTATATATAATGTCATCCCTTCAGGATTAGGCTATAATGTTGCAACGATTGACTTCCTTATTTCATACTAATTTTTTTTTGCAGATTCGTCAGCCGCTTCTTTGCATCTATAAACAGCGGCTGATCTTTGTCAGCATCTTTCCAAATTTCCAGGAATTTAGTGTATTCAGATTCTGCTGTTTCAATATCACCTTTTTGCTCACAGATCTTTGCCAGCTTATAATGAAGGATGGGATTAATAATCCGGCGGTCATTGGAGCCGGGATCAATCATTACCAATTTCTGGTACTCAGCAATTGCACTGTCTAACTCTCCCTTCTGCAAAAATGCCTGTGGTACTATGTCCCTTAATGGAGGGAAATTATATAAACGTATTCCAAAACCATATCCCAACTTAACCTTTAATACCTTCGTTTTACGATATACACTTATGGATTCATCCGGTTTTCCTTCTGCCAGGAGCAGTTTCGATTCAAGTATTCCGCTCAGCATTACCAGTGTGCTTTTCAGCGATTCAACATAATCTATGTCCGATTTCATTTCCCGGTAAAATTTCCGGGCTGAGTCTAATTTGCCTTGCTGCAGAAAATTGTATGATAGAAGAAAATTGTGTAATGTTTTATTCGATACCGGAGTTTCAGGATTATCCTTATCATAATATTTTTGAAAATCTATAAACTCCTTTTCCGAAGCTTTAAAGTTTTTATAGTTCAAAGCATTATATGCTTTAACCCAGTGATACTGTGCCGTCAGATCATTATCATTCTGACGGTTGATAAGGACTCCTATCAGATTCAATTCTTTCGAAGCTTCCTTTAATCTGCCTGCAGCAGCGAGTAAAGTTGATTTCCACGATCCTGCCCAAACTTTCATACCTGCGGTTGTTGCAACTGACAGAAGATCTTCAATGCGTTTAATACTTTCCCCGTAATTCTGATCAAAAGCATACACATATGACAGACTTGCATCGGAAAGGAAAAAAGAAGGCTGTACCCGTAATGCTTCAAGATAGCTTTCAATGCTTTTTTCATAATCTCCCATAATAAAATAGATCTCTCCCATAGAGTCGAATGGATTTGCATCGCCGGGGGAGAGATCTGCATAACGCTTCTGGGTTTCTATAGCCTTACCGTATAATCCCTGGGCAGCATAAATGTATGACAGGCCGTTAGTCGGTGCAGCAAAATTCGGATCGAGATTAATCGCTTCTATGAATTCTTTCTTTGCCTCTTCGTTCCTGTTCATAAACTGATAGACTACCCCGAGATCATTATGAAAACGTTTTTCTCCCGGATACATATCCACGAGTTTTTCAAGGAGTATCAGCCGCTTTTGTGGATTCTTTTCGACCGAAACGGCATAAAGTGATTCTATTGAAAGTCTTTCTTTTTCGGGAGCTTTGCGCGAAAGAATTTTAGCCTTTCCCAATGCCTGTATAACCTTCGAGTTATCAAGTAATTGAATATATATCCTTGCAATATATAGATAGGCAACAGCAAAATTTGAATCAAGAGCTACCGCGTTATCCAGGTACCTGAGCGCTTCCCTGTAGTAGAACCTTTCAAATTCTTCCCTGCCACGCAGGAAAAAATTGTAGGCATCCATAGATGAGGTTGTAACTTCTTTAATTTGCTGCGATTGTTCTCCGATCTTACTCTGTGATAATCCTACTCCTGTTGCAATCTCCTTGCTAAGCTCGTCTATCTGCGTATTGAGTATGCTCTGTACTCCATCTCCCTTTGCACTTGCTGATTTTAGAAGATCTTTTGTATCGACATCAAGAACTTTAACATCTGTAGCGAAAGTTTCTCCGGCTTTAACAAAGCTTCCTATAACAATTGCGCTTACGCTTTCACGACGGCAAAGTTCAAATCCTATTTCTTTATTTATAAAACCTGCATCAGCCTTTCCCATTTGTCTCATAACATCCTGCATTCTTTCCCACGTCATAACTCTGAGATACTTTGACTGTTCCAGGCTTGTTATAAGCAGATTCGGAATAGCTTCACAAAGGTAGTTATATGATGAATCCCCCGTCTGGTTCGTGAAAGCAATAACTGCAATCGGTCTGGGATTAGTAATAATTGTTTCTTCGAAAAGCACAGACCGTAAAAGGAAAAAAGCTCCTGTCAGAATGATAATTATCGCTGCAAAGGTGACCAATTTTCTTTTAAATGACTTACTGGTTTCCTGAGAATCAGATTTAACAGGCCCGGTTTCGTGTGCTGACTCTCTTTTCAGACGTTTAAGGTCTGCTGTTATTTCATCAACATGCTGGTAACGCTCGCCGGGTTCCTTTGATAGTAATTTGTTTACTACATGTTCCATTGTCATCGGCACATTTGACCTGATACCTGTTACAGGTTCCTGGTTATCATTCAGAATTGAATATAAAACTGCCTGCTCATATTCTCCCTTAAAAGGAAGCCTTCCGGTTATCATTTCATACATAATTACTCCCAGAGACCAGATATCGGTCCGGTGATCAACTTTTTCTCCTCTGGCTTGTTCCGGAGACATATAATTTACCGTTCCTACCGTTGATCCGACCTGTGTCAGTTGCGTTTGTCCCTTTGCTTTTGCCAATCCGAAATCGAGTATCTTCACTATTCCATCGTTCGTGATAAAAATATTGGCAGGTTTAATATCCCTGTGAACGATTCCGTTTTTGTGTGCCTTTTCTAATCCTGAACAAATCTGCAGGATTATTTCCACGGTTTCTTCTATTCTGAGGGGTCCCTTTTCAATTTTTTCTTTTAATGTTTCCCCATCATAGCAAGCCATTGAAATGAACATTTGACCTTTATCTGTTTCACCTATTTCGTATATAGTACATATATTCGGATGATCCAGTGCAGACGCCGATTGTGCTTCGTGAATAAACCTTTGTCTAGCTTCCTTATCGAAGGTAAAAGAAGATGGAAGGAATTTCAGGGCAACTGTTCGTTTTAAACTTATATCCTCGGCTTTATAGATTTCACCCATTCCACCGGCACCCAGCCTGGATATAACTTTGTAGTGAGAAACAATATCGTTGATCATTTACTCCCCCTAATCATAAATTCTTACTAAAGTTTCAGATTATAATTAACGAAACCAGTAAGTATTATTAGGGATATAATATCCTGGAAAAAAGAAGCAATGCTTCTCATAATCCCTGAAATACTGTTTGAAATAATAAATTATTCCACATTAAAAATCAATTTCAGGATTAATATCAACAAGGATAATAAATTTGTTCTCCTAAAGACAAAGAGGCAATAATATCTTTGCAATTAAAATTAACATCAAACCTCAAATAAACGGTAAGTTTAAATTATTATAATTTTATTTCATTTATTTTAAATTAGAATTGTAAAAACTAACTTTCTTTAATCTTTCAACACATCCGGGACAGGTTTTTCGAAGTCGCAAATAGAATTTAATCAACTCCGAAGGTCTGCCTGTCAGTGGGCAAGGATGATATTAATAGAACACGCACAACACAGATTATTTTTGCCGTGAAGGGACTAAGAATTAAATATAATGTCATCCCTTTAACCTCTAAAACTTTTTTAATTAAAATAATATCAGAATATATCCCAGTACTGCACCGCCTAAGACAATATATGCTGAGTTAATTCTTTTAACTGTAAAAAATGCTACGGCACTCAATACTGCTATTAATACAGTTTTCCAATCGATTAAAACTTCTGCTCCAAGTTTTACAGCAACTACTGCCATTACTGCAAGAGCGCTTACATTTACTGCATCCAGAAATTTTGAAAGATAATTTGATTCTCTTATCCGCGGTACAAGCGGGTTTAATATTAAAACAAATATAATTGACGGCAGAACAATTCCGATTGTTGCCAAAACTGCACCGGAGACTCCTGCAATCTGGTAGCCAATAAATGTAGCAGATGAGAGAAAAGGTCCCGGGGTAAACTGACCTACGGCAATTGCATCGAGCAATTCTTTTCTTGTAAGCCAGTGAAGACCCTGCACCAGTTCCCCGTTAAAATAAGCCACTAAAATATAGCCGCTTCCAAACCATACCGCACCTATTTTCAAAAATGTTAAAAACAATTTAGTAAGCGATACTTCAGATTTTTCTATTGCCTGCAATACCGGTTTTAACAGAAAAAGTAAAATCAGCATAAAAGGAGAAAATGAATTTAACTTATTCTTCTTTTCAAAAAGCAAAAGAAAAAAAGCACCGGCTATTCCGCCCGATAAAATCGAAAGTATTTCATTTAATCCTATGAAATTGAATAAGGCTACAAACAAGGCAACTGAAAGCAGCTTCCAGTCAAATAATCTGTCCGATTTTCCTCTAACGGCTTTCTTTCCGAGCTTGTAAACGGCATTAAGGATAATAATTATTACAGCGGGTTTAATCCCGTATAAAAACGGCTCCACCTGGGGCAGGTTACCGTAAAGAACATAGAAATAAGCAAGCAACCCGGTTAGCAGTACTGCGGGAAACATGAAGCAAAGTCCGGCAATAAATAAACCGGGAATTCTTCCCTTATGATAACCGATATGCAGAGCCATTTCAGTTGAGTTAGGACCGGGGATTAAATTCGTCGCTCCAACAAGATCGAGAAAATGCTGATGGTCCATCCATTTTCTTTTAGTAACCACTTCATCTTCGAACATTGCAATGTGTGCGGCAGGCCCGCCAAAGGCTATAATACCAAGCTTAAAAAATAGTGCGGCTATTTCCAGAAGATTTATTGAATTGCTGCCCTTCGCTTTATCCATCTGTTTTTTAGTTAATATAATTTTTAACTGCAAGTTAAGAAATGGAATTTAAATAGTAAGCGGGGAACCAGGATAACAGGAAACTCAATCATATTTACTTTTTCCGAAACTCTTGTCTTTATAATATTCCGATTCGGGGAATTCAGTTCCTGTAACTGCAAATTCTTTAGAATGACAAGATAAAGTTTTTTACACGCAACTATTCCGTATAAGAAAAGAAATTAAATTAGTTTATATATTTTGACTGATCTCCTCTTTCCTTTGCCAAGCTGATAATTTTTTTCAATGCTCTTACATAACTATAACCTGCTGCTTCTGCAGAGCGCATAAATCCTGCCCCTTCTGTAAGATCAGGGTTGGGATTAACTTCAAGAACATAGAGCTGGTTTTCACCCGATAACCTCATATCAACCCGGGCATAATCCCGGCACGTCATTATCCTGAAAGCATTGAGAGCAATTTCTTTTGCCCTGTTTTCTATTTTCTTCGGGAGCCTGGCAGGGCAGCTTGGAATGGTTTTATGGTATGCTTCGTGGTTCGGGTCCCACTTTGCCTGGTAGCTTACAATATTATAAAGATGATCGGGCATTTCACTGAAATCAATTTCACTTATCGGAAGTGCAACAGGATTTTTATCTCCGAGCACCGCAATATTAAGCTCTCTTCCATCTATAAATTCTTCAACAAGCGCAGGCTGCTGAAACAAAGTTATTATATAATTTACCCTGTCGGTAAGGTCTTTTAAATTTTTCACAATTGAACTGTTTTCAATTCCCACACTTGCATCTTCAAAAGCAGGTTTCACAATTAGAGGATAATTTAAATTATGCTTATGACTTTTCGCTAATTTCTTTATCACTTTAAATCTCGGGGTTTTAATACCGTAGGAGTTGAGAATCCTTTTTGCGAGAACTTTACTCTGACAATTTGCAAGTGCCATTGGCGGAGCCCCCGTATAAGGAATTCCTAAAAGTTCAAGCATCCCCACAAGGTTCATTTCGAGCCTGGGGTTTTCCTTAAAGAGTTCCATAAAATTAAAAATAACATCGGGTTTATTATTTTTAATATTTTTCAGAAGAATCCCAAGATCATCTAAAATATTTAAAGGATAAGCTTCTATGCCCGATAATTTATTGAGCTGTTCAGCCATCAATTCGAATTCTTCGATGGGGGTAAGCTCTTCTACCTCAAAATAAGGGTCGAAATCGAGCTCTTTAATTTCATGTTCAACCGATTTCACATAAAAATCCGGCTGTGCTTCATTAAATACTATTGCAACTTTAATTTTTTTCTTACTCATAAAAATAAAAATAAAGAAAATCGCAAATCTCACAAAATATTCGTGCTGTTTTAATTCATGTTAATCATTAAATTAAAACACAAAAATATTCTTATTATATGAGTTTTTATCCCCAACCTTATAAATACCAGTGTGGTCCTTTCGCGTTAAAATATGCCCTTGTGATGCTGGGCAGATTTGAAAATGAAAGAGAGATTGCAAAACGTGCAGGCAGTACCTGGTGGTATGGAACCGATGAAATCGGTCTGGCTAAAGCTGCAAAAACTTATGACTGTAAAATGAAATATTTCCGCCGGGAAATTCCTGACGAAGCAGTTAAAGCTTTAAGCGATCATTTAAAAGCAGGATACCCGTGTATTCTTAGTGTTGATAACTGGGAGCACTGGTTTACCGTTATTAATGAACAGCAGGGTAAATTTATTGTTGTAGACAGCGGACTGGACAAAGTAATTGTTATTTATTCGGCAAGACAACTTTTAAAGAGATGGAAATATGTTGATGATGAAACCGGCTTTACCAGCTATGATGGTTATGCGCTTTCATCAAAGTTCAGACCAAGAACAAAGGCAAAGTTTTCTCTTGAAAAAGCAAGATTTGTAATGCGCGACAACAACAGGCAGCTTGCAGAGAAATGGGATACTTACTTTAATGATTTAATAACCATGTGCCGCCCAAGAACTTCGCATACAACAAGATCAATTTCTTTTGCCGAATTTTTAAGAAGACATGAAAAAATGCTTGTGGAAGAAGTTGCAAACTGGCATGGTCAGCCTACTTATGAAGAGCTTAAAAAAATTCTGAAGAATATGAGATTCGTTTCAGAAGTTTACAATCTCGTTATTCATACCGAAGATCAGAAGAAGACACTTGTGGATCTTTCTGCTTTACTTACGATGTATGCCTGCGGCAAATATGGTATGGATCCAATTTACTAATTATTAAAGGTGCATCATGGAAGCAACTATTAAATACAATGAAAAGATTTTAAAAAGGGATACCTCGGCATTATTGCTTATTGATATTCAGGAAAAAATTCTTTCTGTAATGGATAAACCGGCACAGGTTATTAATAACAGCCTGAAGCTAATTAAGGGATTTAAAATACTTAACATCCCTATCTTCTATACAGAACAGTATCCCAAAGGATTAGGAAATACATCTGCCGCACTTCTTAAAGAATTAGAGGGACTGAGCGCCATACAAAAAATGACTTTTAGCTGTTCAGGTGCCGGGAATCTTTTTCCACGCTTAAAAGATAATAATGCCGTACAGGTGATTGTAGCAGGAATAGAAGCACACGTTTGTGTTCAGCAGACAATTCTTGATCTGCTTGCCAATGACTTCCAGGTAAATGTTGCCGCAGATGCAGTTTCTTCCAGAAATGAATTCGATTACAGAACTGCACTTGATAGAATGAGACAGCACGGCGCAGAAATAACAACTACAGAGGCTATATTATTTGAACTGCTTAATATATGTGGGACGGAAGAATTCAAACTTATATCTAAAATAGTTAAATAGGTCATGAAAGCTCGTCTATCCCCTTAAAATAAAGACGTACTAAGATTCCAATGAATAAAAAAATTGTTTCATTTGGCTACAAAACCAAATAATCATCTCAAAAAGCATCAGTAACAATTTCCAAAATCCATAGTAATTCCTACCGAAGTTTTACTCATAAAAAATTTGATGAGTAAGATTTACTTTGCTCGATCTGGCATAATCCTTGGCTTTTTTCAAACAAAATTCTCGTTGAGAAAATTGAAAAATGAAAATAAAAAAAACAGAAGGGCGAGTTAAAATGCAGAAATTAAATTACTTAGTCGCACTATTATTGCTTTCTTTGGTGGGCTGTATGCAGGAGAGCAATATTACTGAACCAGTTAACCACACAGATAAAAACGCAAAGACTATTATTATGCTTCCGGCTCAGGCTGATATGAATATAGAATCCAGTTTTTCAGCTTCAAATGATATTAGTGGTGCTGCAGGGGGAGAAATACACCTGGTAAAAAGTTATCAGGCAATCACAGGACAAACCGTTACAGTTGACTGTAAACTGACTGTCCCGCCAAATAATTATTCTTTCTCGGATATCAGGAATATCACTATGGAAGTTGGTAATGGGGCAGAAGTAGATTTTTATCCATCAATGACTTTTAACCAGCCTGTTATTCTTAATTTCACAGTATCAGGTTTAGATTTAAGCGGTGTGGACGCGAACGATGTTGGTTTCTTTTATGTAGCCAATGATGGATCATTAACACCAACTGCAAATGAAGGTGTTTCTGTTGATGTAAACTCCGGAACATTGCAGGTCTTTAATGCTAAGCTGCCGCATTTTTCACGCTGGGCATATGCAAGATAATTTTACAATTATTTGATTGTTATTTGAATGTTTTCAAGGAAAGGATAACGTAATTGTTATCCTTTCTCATTTATAGACTGTCGGAAAATAAATCCAACATTTGAAATGCAAAAAACTTGAAAAAGAAAATTTACCTTAAAGAAATATTAGAAAACTTTTTTTCTAAAAATGAAATTTTAGAGTTTGGAAGGAACTATAAGGGAAAGGATTTCATTTTTCCGGGAGATATAAAATTATCAGGAAAAGAAAAAAAACAAATTGAAGTTGATATCTCCGGTTCTTACCTGAACCAGGTTCAGCTTGATATCCTGACAACCTTTGCCGAACAAAAACTGGATAAGTTAAAATTTATAGAGTTCCTCTTAAACCTTGGAGAATATTTAATTTCTTCAGGTGAATTTAATTATGCTAAAGAAATTCATCAAAAAGTTCTCCATCAAACTAAATCAGAAATCAATTTAAAGAATATTGCTGCTAATGCATGTTACTCTCTTGGGGAAATTTTTAGTCGTGAAGCACAATGGATAGAATGCTTCGAGTATACCAAAAAAGCATTTAACTTATTTAAGCAGCAAAATGATTTTAAGGGATGCGCAAGATGTGAAAATCTGTTAGGGGCTGTCTTTGGTGAACGTGGAGATTTGAAAGAAGCAGCTAATCATTTTGAAGAAAGCCTTCATTATCTTGATGAGAAAAAGGATTCTTTATTAATCGGTCAGATTGAGAATAATCTTGGAATAATTAATAATATTTACAGTAACTACGACTATGCATTATTTTATTATAACCGCGCTCTAATTAATTTCTCAAAAATAAATGACCGCTATAAAGTTGCACAGATAAGACATAACGTCGGCATCACATATATAAAGAAAAAAGAATATGCAAAGGCATTAATTGAACTTGATAAAAGTATTACGATTTCATTAAATGATAATATGTTCTCCGTACTCGGCATGTCCTATGTTACAAAAGCATATATTTATGCACAAATAGAAGACGTGGAGTTGTCTCACGCTTTTGCAGATAAGGCAATGGAAATTTGTTACAAAACCAATGACAAATTATCTGTAGCTGAAATTTACAAGGTAGAGGGTATGCTAAAGAGAATTCAAAAGAAGTTTATCCAGGGAGAGAGTTATCTTAAAACAAGCCTCCGGATAAATAAAGAATACCAAAACAAATTGAATGAAGCAGAGACAAACCTTGAACTGGGAATCTTGTATAAGCAATGGAATAAACCTGAGCCTGCCAGGAAATGCCTAGAAGAATCTCTTTCATACTTTAGGAAAATTAAAGCTGTTCATGAAATAGAAAATATCGAACAGTACCTTTCCGATTAATCCTCCGCCCTGTATAATTATAAGATAAATTAGTATTTTCAAATATTCAAATCCCTTTGTTGTAATATTTTTTTATAATTGTGATAATTCTGTTACATTCTACCTGTATCTTGAAATACAGAAAAGGAGAAGTTTTTTAAATGAAAAACGTGCTTGTAATAGAAGACGACAAGTCAATTTCAGATCTTATCGATATACATTTGAAGGATATGAGTTACAATGTTACAAGGGTTTATGACGGAAGAGACGGGTTAAATGAAGCGATTAAAAATGATTACGATCTGATTGTCCTCGATTTAATGCTTCCTAATCTTGATGGATTAGAGATTTGCAAGGAACTTAGAAAACAGGAAAACTACACGCCTGTACTTATGCTTACGGCAAAATCTGAAGAGTTTGACAAAGTCCTCGGACTTGAACTGGGTGCCGACGATTACCTGACCAAACCTTTCGCAATAAGAGAACTAACCGCAAGGGTCAAAGCAATCTTCAGAAGAGTTGAGGCTCTACAGAAAGACCAGGGAGAAAAAAATGATATTACAATCGGCGAACTAATTATTGATTCAGCTAAACGGAGAGTAACTCTTAAAGGAGAACGTATTGATTTAACTCCAAAAGAATTTGAATTGCTTCATCTGCTTGCTTCCCATCCCGGTAAAACTTATACAAGAGAACAGCTTCTGAGTATTTTGTGGGGCTACTCATACAATGGATATGAGCACACAGTTAATTCACATATTAACAGGCTGAGAGGAAAAATAGAAACCGATTTATCCGATCCAAAATATATTTTAACCACCTGGGGAGTTGGATACAGGTTTAATGATCTTGAAGAAATAACAAAGCAGTAAAGGTAAGGTAATATTGAAAACAAAATTTTTTAACAGCCTGTTCTGGAAAATATCCGCAGTTTTTTTAATTATTCTTATTATAATATCAGCGATATACATGTACATTTCTGTACATACTGCACAACTTTATTTTCAGGAAACCAATCAAAAACTTGATGCCGAGATTGCCCCGCATATTGCAGCAGAAAACCAGTGCTTTGTAGATGGAAAAGCTAATACTGAAAACTTAAAAGATGTTTTTCACAGCATCATGATTATAAACCCCAGTCTTGAAGTTTATCTCCTCGATACTAACGGAAAAATACTGACCTACTTTGCACCCAATAAAAAAATTAAACTGGATTACGTATCAATTGAACCTATTAAAAAATTTATCTCCAGTAAAAATGAACCGTTTGTGCTTGGCACTGACCCCAGGAATGCAGAAAGAAGAAAAGCATTCTCCGCCGCAAAAGTTTTTGAGGGAAAAATTTTCCGCGGGTATATTTACGTTATTCTCGGAGGCGAGGAATATGATAATGCAATGCAGCTTGTATTCGGCAGTTATATACTAAGACTAGGCATCGGTTCAATGGCTTTAACTCTTTTGGGCGTTGCTATAATAAGCCTTATTGCTCTTGGTTTCATTACGCGGAATTTGAGGAAACTAATTTCAGTTGTCCGCGATTTTAAGAACGGAAACCTTAATGCCAGGATCAAATTAAAGGGCAGCAGTGAGCTTAACGAATTTGCAGATTCATTTAACGATATGGCAGACACAATTGTTGCAAACATTGAAGATATGAAAACCATGGATAACCTGAGACGTGAACTTGTTGCTAATGTTTCGCATGACCTACGTACTCCGCTGGCTGCCGTTCAGGGTTATATTGAAACTATCCTCCTTAAATCCGAATCTCTTTCAGAAGATGAGCGGAAAAATTATATGCAGACAATTCTGAGCAGTACAGAAAGATTAAAAAAGCTGGTTGAGGAATTGTTTGAATTATCAAAACTGGAAGCGCGAGAAACAAAACCAAAACCGGAAGCATTTTCTATCGCTGAATTATCACAGGATATTCAACAGAAAAATCAATTGATTGCTGAGACAAAAAATATCGAACTCCGGTTAAACTTCGCCTACGATATTCCTCTTGTTTACGCCGATATAGGTATGATGGAAAAGGTTCTTCAGAATTTGCTCGACAATGCTTTTAAATTTACTCCCGCAGGTGGTTTTGTAACAATCAGACTTCAAACCCAGGGAGATAAAGTTATAACTTATGTGAAAGACAGTGGAACGGGAATTAACAAGGAAGACCTGAAATATATTTTTGACAGGTACCATAAAGGAAGCGGTAAATCAGCTTCAGCAGATGGTCTTGGATTAGGTCTGGCTATTGTTAAAAAAATTCTTGAGGTTCACAATATCAAAATTACAGTTGAAAGTACGGAAGGATCGGGAACAACTTTTTCGTTTGAAATTCCTATATATAAAGGTAAAATCAAAAAAGAAAAAGAAGTTCACGTTAGCTGATTATCTCTAATAATGAATTAATTTTTTTGTGATCTCTATTAATTAGAATTCATCTCTCCGAATTGTAACAGCATTTTTATATTTCTGTTATTACCCGGTAATATTTATGATTTATCTTTTTATTAACCATAAATAAAAATCGGAGATATAATGAAATACACAATCTTTGTGATGATGGCTGTTTTAATAGGAATAGCCGGATGCAGTAAAAATGACAATCCTTCCAATCCATCCACTACGGGTGAGCTTACATTAAACGTTTCCGGATTAAAAGACCTTGGTTCAGCAGCTAAATATGAAGGCTGGATTATTGTAAATGGAAACCCGGTATCAACCGGTAAGTTCACTGTTGACGGAAGCGGACAGCAAAGCAACACCAAATTCAACGTGGATCAAAGCGACTTAAATAATGCGACAAAATTTGTTCTGACAATAGAACCGGAACCTGATGCAGACTCCGGCCCAAGTGCGGTCCATATAATAGCCGGAAGTTTCAGTAACAATACAGCAACATTGTCTGTTGGTGATGCTTCAGCATTGAATAATGATTTCAGTGGAGCTTTAGGAAATTTTATACTTGCAACTCCAACCAACGGAAGTGCTTCCAATGAGAAAAGCGGAATCTGGTTTCTGGATATTAGTTCCGGCAGTCCTGCAGCAGGATTAAATTTACCGGCACTCCCTTCAGGCTGGAAATATGAAGGCTGGGCTGTTATAAACGGCACTCCTGTTTCTTCAGGTAAATTTACGGCAGTAAAAGCGGTTGATGAATCAGCACCTTACAGCGGAAGTATGTCCGGGCCACCTTTTCCAGGAGAGGACTTTTTAAATAATGCTCCTGCCGGTTTAACATTTCCAACTGATTTATCCGGTGGAACTGCTGTAATTACAATTGAACCGGATCCCGACAACAGCACCGCACCATTTTTTCTTAAGCCGTTAAAAGGAAGTATTCCTTCCGGTGCAACGGATCATACAGATTATCAGTTAAGTTCAAATGCCGGTTCTTTTCCAACAGGAACGGCAACACGATAATTTTAATGCGGAGCTTCTCTCCGCTTTTTAATTATAACTTTCTGTACTGATAATATTGCGGATAAGTAATTCCTTCATTACTATTTCTGTCATATCGCTTTTAAATTGAAACTCATACCGGATATCCATTACGTATGCCTTTAATCTCATTTTCAAATAAACCTTGCGGTCCTTAATCTCATTGAAAAACAAAACAGTAATAGGTTTATTCAGATAAATATATCTTGATACCTGTGCAGCTTCAATTGCAATTTCTCTAACTCTGTCAGAATTAATATCTATAGGGAGAAAAATTTCTGCAACAACCTGGCAGTTGGGTTCACCATAATTTGTATTAGAAACAGATTTGTTCATTAATTCCCCGTTAGGAATTGTAACCGTAGAATCATCTCCTGTAACGATTCTTGTCGATCGTAAACCGATTTTAATCACTTCGCCGTAATACTCTCCTAACTGAATTTTATCTCCTACCTGGTAGGGACGATCAAACAAAATCATTATTCCACCGAAAATATTTTTTAATATGTCCTGTGCAGCAAGTCCAACAGCAATTCCAACCGAGGCAGTTACTGCAATTACAGTTGAAACGGGGGGTTTGAAAATTCCTGCTATTATTATATATATAATAAGCATCCAGCCGAATATTCGAATAACAGGGACGATCCCTTTGATTGTAATCCTGTATCCGGTTCTTCGTTCGGCAAAAACTTCCAGAATTTTTGTAATCAACTTTATGAGATACAAGCCGACTACAAAAAATATTATAGCCCATATAACTTTTCCAACTGAAATCACCTCTACTATGGATGGTGGTTTAAGTTGATTGACAATATTTTGTGAAGAATCTACGGCAGTTTGATGTGAAACTGTATCCTTCTTTACAGAAGTAATTGTTGAATCTATTTTTCTTACAGTTGCATCCTGGGGGAACATAGGAGCAATTAAAAAAATACTTAATACTATTAGTAATATTGATTGTCTGATTTTCATATAAGTTAATGCAAAATATTTTTTGTTTGGAGAAGGCTAACAATCTGCCGGTATAACAAAGGATTTATATTATAATTTTCTTTACGTTTAATAACAATTCCATCATCAGCTAATAATAAAAGTATAAGCCTGCTTTTTGCCGGATCCTGGTTAAAAATTATTGAATGTTGTTCGATTGTTAATCCATCATGTATTAATATTGAATAAAGAGTAAAAATCTTTTCATCGCTGATTGCCTGCAAAAAGGAAAAATCGAGCCCTTCAAGTGAACCTATTGTAATTGTATTATTTTCCACTTCTCTTGTCGATCTCATCCAGAAAAACAGTGATATGCTCAGATTACTTTTTGCGAACCTGTTGAGCTCTGAAAAATATCTTTCCTTTAAGCTTGCCTGCTGCTGCATAATTGTTAATTTCTGAAAAGTTTTATTTTGCAAATCATCGGGAGAACCATAGAAAAGTATATTGTATCCACTTACCCTGTGCCGCTTTAGAATAATATCAACTATCTGCTCATCAGTAAGAGGATTTAATTTTACAGTGTACGCAAAATAATCGCTTATGTTTAACACTCTTTCCAGATATTGCCATGCATATAAGTTCGAAGTGAGAAGCCAGAATACATTCCTGCTGGTTGCAGACATTACTTCGAACAAAAGTTTAAGCGCCTTAAATCCTCCTATTTTTCTAAGATACAAATGCTGAATATTTTCGAGTATAATTATTCTTTTATTTTCAGTTGTATTAAAAGCATTTATTACATCATTCATATCTCTCAAATTCATTCTAAAGAGATTTCCAAAATATTTTATAATACCTTCTTCATTAGTTATTGTCTGATCAATGTCAGACCTTATCAGTTCATCGCGAAGAGTATCATTTTTCAGGAAAAAATTTATAGTCGTAGTAACACCACTTCCCTTTTCTCCGACAAGGACGGCGGGAGCATAATGACCGGCTTTCCAATTATCATAAGCGTGCCGAAGAGCGTTAAGTTCATCCGGTCTATGTTCATAAAATTTTTCATCTTCAAGAGGTTCTATTTTGAAAAGTCTTTGATAAACGTAAGGAAGTTTATTTATAGCATTTTCAGTTTCAGTCAGAAAGTCAGAAATCTCAGTTGAGATTTTTACCTTATGTTTTTCAAGTCCGAAACGTTTCCGAAAATTTTTGTATAAACCGCCGGTTTCAAGGAAGAATCGTTTTAAAAGATTTAATATTATTGGAATGAAATATTTTACAGATTGAACCGACTTCGTGCGAAACTGTTTAGTCTTTTCAATGGTTTTCGCTTTGGCAATTCTTAACCTGATTTCTGTAATATTATCAGTATCAGTCAGATCCAGAATTCTCTTGTTGAAATGGCCGAGAGAATCCGATGACGAATTCACAATTGTTTCATAAACACTGTGCAATTGAGATTTTATCTCATCAGTTTTCGAAGCTGCGCGCTCCAAACCTTCAATTGCAACAAAGCCGGGATCATTTTTATCATTATCATTTTCTGCAGAATCAATTGCAGCAATCGCAGATTCAAGATTGAAATCTGCAATCTGGTCTATGTTAAGAATATTTTTCTGAATATCATCCACCTGCTCAACTATCAATGCTTTCAGTTTCTGCATTTCGTTCAGAAAATCGGGAAGAATTTCAAACCGGATTAATTCCAGTGGTTCTATGTACTCAATTTCAGAGGCCCGGATTTCCCTGTCATAAACTTTGATCCTTACAATTGCTCTTTTGGTTAATGTCCTCTGTATATTTCGTCTAAGATTTATTTCAAGCTTATCAACTGTTGCCGGAATCTCTTCACCAAGAAGAAGTTCCGCAGCTTTATTAATTAAATCAATACTCAGATTTTTATACAAAGTTGATTTTTCACGGAGCAATATTTCTCTTAATCCAGTTGTACTACGCTGTTCTTCAATCCTGGTTTTACTTGAAAGTACCTCTCTTTTTATTTCATCAATCTCAGAAATAATTTTCCCGATAATTTTATTTTTGCTTTCCTCCTTTAAGTGAAACAAATCCTGCACTTGAAGAATTTCATTTATATAAATATCTTTATTAAGCTTCCAGTCTTCGAATAATGTGAAGAATGTATTTCCCCATCCTGAAGATATCTGCTTATATTGCTTTAGAATATCCTGTTCAGTTTTTTCCACTTTACTGTTTGAATACCGTCGTGCGGGATATTCTAAAGTGCCTGCTTTATTGTACAGATCATCAAACTCTTTAAAGATTGCCTCAATGATTTCCCCGGTTTTTTGTTTTACATTATCTTTGGATTTTTGAAGAAGCTTTGTAACTGAATCAAATTCTTCATCAACCAGATTGCTTTGATTCTCATCCGGCGAGTATCTATTTAAATCAGGAAAATGGAGATCCGCGGTAAAGTGTTTGTTAATTCTTTCCTCAGCTATCCAGATTGCCTGATATGCTATTGCTGAATCTCTGGATAGTTCATTAATAAAATTAAAAGAATTCAGCAGCAGCTTGTATTTAACTATTAATTGTAAAAGATTTCTGAAGTATATTTTTCTTTTCCAGATTTTTAGCGGTTTACCCGATTTGTGAAACCATTTTTTAACAGTGTTTGAAACTTGTCCAGGTAAAATAGTAACGAAATAACCCGTTTTTTTGAAAACCTTTAATCCTTTAATTAAGATTGAATCCCCGTCTAATATTTTGAAGCGTTCATCATCCTGGTTTTCTATTCTGATTTCATCATTTGACTTTAAGAACTTATCATAATTTTCCACGAGGCCTGAAAATTTTTCCTTAAAGTCAGGAATGGTTTTATCGTTTGATTTTTCCTGAAGAAGGGAGAGTAACCCTGTATTATATTTTTCAATTTCTTTGTAAAATTTTAACTCATCCCGGGTTAGATCAGTGAGTTCTAAAAGATGGGTTTTGATTAAATCCTTTACGCTGCCGATAAAAAGAATCTGTTCATCAATTTCTTTATTTAAATTTGAAATAAAAGAAGAGGTAATAAATTCTTCTACATGTTCTCTTATAACAAAAAATTCTTCTTTCATTTATAGTATTTAATGATAAGGGATTAGTGAATATAAAGAAATTAAGTTAAATCATAAAAAAGCTGTTTTTAATATCAGCCTGAACAAATAATGCTTGATCAACCTTCAGAATGTCTCCAACATCAAGAATAAAAATTGAATCCTGGTGAAATGATTATTTTTTCAGTACGACTTCGTAAAGATCATTCCGCCTGTCTTTCCAGTTTAATGTACTACCGCTGAATCGATGACGCTTTAACAGTTCCATATCAATATCGTGAATTATTACAGTCTCAATATTAGGAGTACACTCTGCTGCAATTGCATCTCGTGAAAACTGGAAATCTGATGGTGTAAAAATTCCAGACTGTGCGTACTGTATGTCCATGTTCTCAACGAATGGAAGATTTCCGACGTTTCCAGCAATAGCAGCATAGACACCGTTCTCAATACATCTTGCCTGTGCGCAATAACGTACGCGCAAATATCCGTATCGTTCGTCTGTACAGAATGGGACAAAAATTAATTCAGCTCCTTTTTGAGTTGCGATTCTGGATAATTCCGGAAACTCAATATCATAACAAATTTGAATATTGATTTTTCCCCTGTCTGTTTCAAATACTTCAATCTTATCCCCCGGTTTAACTCCCCACCATGTTCTTTCGTTTGGTGTAATATGAATTTTGTATTGCTTTTCGATTGAACCATCTCTTCTGAAAAGATATGCGATATTATAGATATCATCTTCTTCTCTTGTATAATGAGATCCACCAATAATATTTATATTGTGTTTTATAGATAGCTTGTTAAAGAGGTCTAAATATTTTGGAGTTAACTCGGCTAATTTCCTGACTGCAAGCCCGGGTCTTTCATTTGGAAGAAAGGAGAGAAGCTGCAAGGTAAAAATTTCGGGAAAAAGAATAAAATCACTTTTATATCCTGAAGCAACATCAACAAAATATTCGCATTGAGTTGCAAATTCTTTTAAAGCTCTTAAGGCTTCGCATCTGGTACTGAACAACACATATTCTGACTTTTTTTGATGTAACATATTTTTTGGCCTGCTTGGGAGTGTAATCAAGGTTAGGCCATTCCAGCAAAGTTGCGTGACCTACAGATTCTGCATCAGATTTTAAATACGTTGGCATAATTCTCTTGAGTACAAATCCATTCGAAAGCTGTGCTGTCAGGACTTGATCGTACAATTTTTTACTAATAACTTTATCCACATATTCACGGGCAGTCATTTTATCTTTATGCTTATGGTAACCCGGTATCCTGCCGCCTATAACAATACTTCTTAAGTTAAACTTTCTTGCAATCTGTTTCCTTTGATCGTAAAGCCTTCTGGATAATCTCATTCCCCTGTATCCGGGGTGCACCATTATTTCTATCCCGTAAAGTGTGTCTCCATCAGGATTATGATTTGTTATATAGCCGCTATCGCTTATTCTTTGCCAGCTATCAAAGTCTTCGTGCAAATCAAAGTCAACTATTAAGCTGCTCGATGAAGCAATTATCTTTCCTTCATATTCAATACAAATTTGTCCTTCGGGGAAGATGTCTAACTGGCTTTCAAGCTGATCCCTATTCCAGGTCGGCATACCCGGGAAGGCTAATAACTGAAGCTCAACGAGCTGATCATAATCTTCAATTTTCAGTTGCCTTATATTTATTTTCTTTTCAATTTTTTTCAAATCAATCTTATTCATTTATTGAACTCCGGTTTTAATTTAAATATCCTTTTGATTTTGGCAGGGTTAAATTTTTGAAAGGTTAATACCGACATGTTACACCTCTAGATAATAAAATTAATTGCAAAAACAAATATTACTAATCACTTTCCCTCAAATGGTTTAGAAGGAATATTTGACTCTTAAATAGTACGAACTCCCGTACTCCCCGTATTGAGTAAGTGTATTACCTTTAAATAGAAGTGCAATTAAATAAAGATCAAGATTTGTGATTACTGAATAGCTTACCGAAGGAACAATCACATAAGAATGATCATCGGGATTATAAATTCCGAAAAGACTTCCTCTTATTAAAGGCGTTATATCATAAGAAAATTCCTGGTAGACAGACCATCTTGATGCGGAAAGCATTCCGAGATCTAAAGATTCCTGTTGATAAAGCCCTGTATTTGTTGTTTTCCCATTGTTGTAATACATGGCTTCGGTGTGTATGTAAAAGGAATTCGGGAATGTATAATCTCCTGAAAGTACAAAAGAAAAAACAGGATCATTAAAAGAAGAAAGAGGTTTATAATAAGGAAGTATTAAAGGCAGGCTGCTGTATTTTGACAGAAGTTCAGGTTTTTGGGTAACAATAAACTCGCCACGAAACCCGGCATCCAGTATATCTCCGGACCAGCCGCCTCCTACTACCCATCTGTCGTCCTTTATTCCACCGATAATATTAAAATCATAATCCCATTTGTTTAAAGATATTAATCCTGCTGCAATTACCTTGTCTATTGTCTTTGCAGGACGTACTGCCGCTTCGACTTTTGTAACAGGTCCTGTATAGTATTGAATTCTTATTGCATCAGTTCCGGGTAACTCTTCATAATCAAAATCCAAAGGAGATTGAGGATTAAACAAATCCGTTGGGTTCCATACCCAACTTGTTCCCCAGGCAATTCTCTGCCTTCCAATAGTTAATTCAAATTTATTTTTTGTCCAATCTATCCAGAGCCTGTCCGTTTCCAGATAGCCAAGAGATTTACCTTTATTCCATAAAACTGCATCTAAATTTACAAACTCATGATGCGTTTTTAACTGGTCGAGAAAATTTGGAATTTTTTCTACACTTTCTCCATAGTAAGCTCTGAATCGAAATTCGAGTGCGGCAGTAAGTGACTGAAGCGGATACCATCTTGTATTTAGCCTTGCGTGAATAAGATGATCGTTAAATCTTTCATTATAAAAAGGATATTTGGTTGATCCGAAAAGATACTTTGTATAACCATATACTTCGGTTGTAGAAAGCTGTGCAAAACTTCTGCTGAATAAAAAAAGTAAAAAGAGTAAAAGTAGTTTAGCTTTCATTCTTTTGTAAAACTTTCCGTGTTTCATCAGAATTTATTTTACCGTCTTCAAGAGTAACAACCCTGTGGGCCCTTTTAATTACCTTAGAATCGTGAGTAGAAAAAACAAATGTCATTTCGTATTTGCTATTCAGATCTTCCATCAAATCAAGAAGTGATTCGGCAGTAACAGAATCGAGATTTGCGGTTGGTTCATCAGCAAGGACAAAAGACGGATGCGAAGCAAGTGATCTTGCAACTGCAACTCTCTGCTGCTGTCCTCCCGAAAGTTCTGAAGGCCGGCTATCCATTCTATCTCCAAGTCCAACTGCTTTTAGTAATTCTACCGCCCTGTTTTCTCTTTCTTCTTTAGAGAGATTCTGAAGCAGCATAATGAACTCAACATTTTCTTTTGCTGTAAGAACCGGAATAAGATTGTAAGCCTGGAATACAAAACCTATATGGTGAAGACGAAAGTTTATAAGTTCATCCGGTTTATAAGTTGAGATATCAGTTCCATCAACCACTATCTTTCCTTCTGTCGGCTGATCCAATCCACCGATCATATTAAGCAGGGTTGTTTTTCCGGATCCTGAAGGACCCACGATCGCAGTAAATTCGCCTTTTTCAATTTTAAGATTTACACCCTTAACTGCATGAACAGGAATTTTTGTTTCATTATATGTTTTATGAAGATTATACATTTCAATCAGAGCCATATTTTCTCCATGGTTTTTAATTAATACGTTCTTATAGCTGATGCAGGGTTAAGCTTAATTGCTTTAACCGCAGGATAAACTGCACTTGCCAGGGCAGTTATAATTATCATAACAAAAAGGATAGGATAAAATTCAACAGGTAAGCCAGGAAATAAATGCGAGCTGATTCCATAGCTTGATAGTCCCTGTGAAAAAAGTGAAAGGTTTATTCCTTTCTGGGCAGTAAGCCATATTGAAGCAGCGCCTAGCAGCATTCCTATTATTCCCCCGGTTATTGAAAGAAAAATTGTTTCAATCATTATTAATGCAAACACTCTTATTCTTTTCATCCCGACTGCCATTAAAACACCGAGCTCTCTTATTCTTTCCATTACCGACATCAGCATAGTATTCGTTATTCCAAAAAGAAGAGCGAAAAGGATTATACCAAGAAAAATATTCAGCTCGAAGTTTAGTGTTTCATAACTGACACTCAGCTCAGGTGCGAGCTGCTGCCAGGTTTCTACCGCAAGATTTTTATATCTGCTTCTTAATTCTTTAACAACCTGGCCCATTACCTGAACTGTAGTAAGTCTTACAGCAATTTCGTGCACGATAGGTTTACTTCCGATTAAGTTGAATAAATCCTGTTGTCTGACAAAAACATTACTTTTATCAAACATAGAAGATTCAGTTTCAAACAATCCTGCAATCCGAAATGCCGCATAAACGATATTTCCATCAAGCCCTTGGAAGCTAAGTACTATTTTAGAATGAAGTTTAAGATCAAGTTTTTTGGCAAGCTCTTTTCCTATCACAACAGGATTACGACTTACACCTTCAAAATATTTTCCTTCTACAATGCTTGATGCAACGCTTGTAACTTTCCTCTCTTCATCAGGAACAATCCCTTTAATTTCCACTCCGAGCGAAGAAGTTGCAGAAGCTGCCATTCCATCAATTATTGTTCTTTCCGAAACAGCTTTTACTCCGTTTATTTTTTCTATCTGAGATTTTAATTCCATTCCATCCGGTATGTAATTTTCTATTAAATTTTCTTTCTTATATTTTTCAGAATGAATTTGTATATGACTCAAATCTCTGTCGATTGCTGAATTTACTGTTGAATCCCACATCCCATACATTACACCGCTAGCAAAAAGACCACAGCCTAATCCAAGGGCAATCGCCACTAAAATTATCAGGCTTCTTTTCTTATTCCGCCATACATTTTTCCACGCAAGTAAAAAAAGCATTACTAAACTCCTTGTTAATTTCTTATTGCTTCAACTGCTTTAAGTTTTTGTATATACCTGAACGGATACCAGGCTGAAAGAAGAGCAATTAAAAGAACCGTCCAGAACTGGGCAATAAAAATTCCTGGTGCAATACTGAACGGCATAATTGGTTCAAGACCGAATGCAAGCATCGCTTTGGCTAAATCTCCGGTAAGCTTTATCGGATTATAATAGAAGTAAAGCAAAAGTGGATAGCTGACTATTATCCCGGCAATAACTCCGATTAAAGAAATGAAAATAGTTTCAAATGTAGTTACAAGGATTAACTTCGACTTTTTCATTCCAACGGCAATTAATATTCCGAATTCTTTTGTCCTCTCAGCAGTCATCATCATAATTGTGCCGAAAATTCCAAATCCTATTACGATGTAAAGAATTGCAAGCATTATTATTCCGCCTGCATTATCCACTTCAATTGACTGAACAAGTTCCGGCGTCATTTCCTTCCAGGTCATTACTTCATATTTATTATCAAATAGGTTTTGCACTGCGGCTTTTACTTCATCAAGATGATTTGGTTTGTCAATCATAATTGAAAGTGATGTTATCCTGTCCGGAGCCGAGTAAAGCCATTGTGCGTAAGAAAGGCTTGTATAAATCATTGTGTTGTTCAAATCGGGAATAGGAAGTTTGATAATTCCCTGCACAGGAACCTGAGCCGCAGCAGTGATTCCGTGAAAACCTTGTCCATAAAGAACTAAACTATCACCCACTCCAACCTTTAACAATTCTGCCAACCCCTGACCAATTAAAACCCCTTTGCTGGAATCAGACAGATATTTCCCGGCAACTAATTTTTCTTCCAGCTTCAAAATAGTTTTTTCTTTTTCAGGATTTATTCCGACAATCGGAGAAACTTTTGTTGCATTTCCATGCGAAACAAGTGTAAACGTTTCAAGCCTCGGAACAACCAGAGTTACATCAGGTATCCTGTTTATCTTCGCAGTAATATTTTTATCAAGTACCATGCTTTTATCAAGCGAGCGTTTATCCCAGTAGCCTTTTCCATGAACCTGAACATACCCTGTAGAAATTCTGACGGAAGAATCAATCATAAAATCATAAGAACCCTTCTGCATAGAACGCATCACAAGAGCCAGCAGTACAGCAAAGAAAACAGAGGATGCTGCAATGATTGTCCGTTTTTTATTTCTCCATAGATTTCTCCACGCAAGCTGCAGGTAAGTTCCCATTATCTTACTCTCTTCATGTTTTGTTCTGAAAAGAAAGACTGATCAATTTTTATGTTAAAGTTAATCTTGCCGTAGTCAAGGATAGTTTTATTTCCCGGTTCATCCACAGGTACCATTTCCCAATGTGTAAGTACTGTTCTGTCATCCATTTTTTGCGGATCGCTGCCGTGAAAGGTTTTAACTATGTTCTCATCCTCATCATAATAATCTGCTTTCAATTCGAAATATTCTTTCTTCGAAATCCAGACAACTATTTTCCCCCAGACAACTCCGGCATCGGGTTTGGGAGTTAACTGAATTTTCCAGCAGTCATAACCGCTTAAATTTTCCTCACCAATAAATTTATGAGTATAATCATCTACTATAGATGATTCTTTGACAAGATCATCATTGGTAAAATCAGAGCCCATCCATGACTGCATCATCATTGAAGGTGGAATCTTAATTATTTTCTGTGCTGAAGGAATCCAGTTCCATACTTCATTTTTTCTTTTGAGTGTAACGGAACCTTTGTCTCTTGCCGGTTCTGTTACATAAATGAGAGCATAGTCAGGTTCAAGTGACCAAATTTTTAGTCCCATTGTACGGGACCAATCCGGTTTAATAATTGTCATTTTCACTTCTGAATAACTGCTGTTTGCTTTCATTAACTGATCAGCTTTTTGTACGACTTCTTTTGCTGTTTGAGAAAAATTTTGTTGACAAACTGATATAATAAAAAGTACGAAAAGATAAATTAATGTTTTCATAATTAAGCAAAATGTTTTATTAATAATTCTTTTACCTGTTCTGCCGGAAAGTTCTCCGGGTCTAACATTATGTGCAACTGTACACCATCCAGCACTGCCGCAAAATATCTCATAACCGTTACTGGATTCTTTTTCCCTTTTGAAACGAAAAATTCGGTCATAACACTCATCATTGGTCCAAATGCTTCCCAGACTTTATCATTTATTTTCGGCAGCACATCCGGTTGGAGAAATACTCCGAAATATAATTTCCAGTAATCAGGCTTTTCCAGAGCAAAATCAACTGTCCTGTTTATCATACCGATCATATCTTTTTTTGTCATTTTCTGCCCGGGCTTGATTGGTAAAATCTCCTGAACATAAGGTACCACCATTCCAATCATTAATTCATATAACACATCTTCTTTGTTTTTGAAATAATTATACAAAAGTCCTTTTGCTATTCCTGCCTTTTTAGCAATTGTACTCACAGAAGTAGAATGATAACCATATTTGGCAAAAACCTCCAACGCAGCGTCAAGTATTTTCTGCTTGCTACCCTGCCGTATCAATTCAAATTGCTCTTTTGTTCTAGGTGACATTTTATACAATTATTTTTTTGGTTGAACGTTCGTTCAAACATAAATAAATCTTGGGCTGATGTCAAATTTAGTTATTGTCTTTAATCAATTTTTTTCTTTTTTATTTTAATAACTTTGATTTAAATCATCAGAAAAAAGGTATGAAATGAAAATCGGATTTATCGGGATAGGAATTATGGGCAGCAGAATGGCCAATAATCTATTAAAGAATAATTATGATTTAATTGTATACAACAGAACAAAAGAAAAAGCCGATTCTCTTATTAAAGAAGGTGCGCAATGGAAAAACTCTCCGCTTGAAGTGGCAAAAAACTCTGATATCATTTTTACAATGTTAAGTAATCCTGAAGCTGTTAGAGAAGTTGCTCTTGGCGAAAAAGGCTTTCTGCATGGAATGAAGAAGAAAACATTATGGATTGACTGCAGTACGGTTAGCCCCTCTTTTTCAAAAGAGATGGCGAAAAAATCTTTTGAAAAAGGGATACGCTTTATTGATGCTCCAGTAGCCGGAACAAAATTGCCTGCGGAAAAAGGAGAACTTATTTTCTTTGTTGGCGGCAATAAAAAAGATTTTGAAGAAGTAAAACCTCTGCTTGAAAAGATGGGCAAGAAAGTTATTTACCTTGGGGAAGCAGGTAAAGGTACATCAATGAAAATGGTGGTAAACCTGATGCTGGGAGTGGCAATGGCTTCCTTTTCAGAAGCAATGGTTTTAGGTGAATCGCTTGGATTCAACAAAGAGACAATATTTAACACACTGTTGGGAGGTGCAGTAACTGCTCCTTATCTTTCATCAAAAAGAGAGAAATTTGAAAAGGACTTATATGAAGCTGACTTCCCTCTTCAATGGATGCATAAAGATCTTAAATTAATTTCCGAAACCGCTGAAGAAAATAATGTATCTGTTCATACAGTGAACGCAGTTAAAAAAGAATTTGCAAATGCAGAAAAAAAAGGTTTCGGGGATATGGATTTTTCAGCATTGTATAAATTCCTTGCTGAAAAGGAATAATTTTCCGTTATTTTATTTTAGTTGAAAATTCTTTGAGTATCATTTAATTTTAATCATCAATTATAAATGAGGATTTAATATGGCAGATCAATTAATTGCTCACATTGAGATTCCTTCTTCAGATCTGAATCAGACCAAGGATTTTTTTAATAAAGTATTCGGCTGGGAATTTAAACCTTTCGGTAACGGTTACATGCTTTATAACAACCATAAAGGAACTATGGTTGGAATAAGACTGGTTGATAAGGTTAACAGCGGGGACACAACTGTATTTCACATAAATGTTACCGGTATAGATGAAATATTAGGAAAAGTTAAATCAAATGGCGGTAAGATATTTAAAGAAAAATCCGTTATCCCTGCAATGGGCTGGTACGCCTTGCTTAAAGACCCGCAGGGAAACATTATCGGGCTATATCAAAAGCACTAATAGAAAATTAATAATTGAAGCAATCAGTCATTGATTGCTTCACATTTATTAAACCGTGACTTCTTCAGATTTAACTATTTTATAAGAATGAGTAATGTCAGCAGCTTTCTCCAGCATTTTTGTTACACCACAATATTTTATCTGGGATAACTCAATTGCTGATTCAACGTCTTTCTCCGGAATATCATTTCCGTAAAAAACATACTCTATATGTATTTTTGTGTAAACCTGCGGATGTTCATCTGCAACGTCTGAATTAATATTCATCTCAAACCCATCAAGCTTTATTCTTTTTTTGCTGAGTATACTTGCAACATCACTACCCGTACAGCCTCCCAAACCAAGCAGCAATAATTCCTTTGGTCTTATACCTGCATTACTTCCGCCGAATTCTTCAGGTCCATCCATAATAACCCAATGATTAGAATCTGTTTTTCCCGCGAAAGTAATTCCTTTAAGTTGTTTTATATATGCTGATTTTTTTGCCATTTTAATTCCCAGAAAATTTAAAATAAATTTGTCCATTTGATGTAAAATAAATAAATCGGATTCTTATTTGATAAAATAAATGCATTAGCGCTTAAAATTATTTATCTTGATCACCATCAATTACCAATAAATTAAAAGAAGGATAAAATTCTTATGAGCAATCATGTTTATAAAATGATAGAGCTGACCGGCTCGTCCGACAAAGGGATTGAAGAAGCAATACAAAATGCGGTTTCAAAAGCGGCAGAATCGGTTAGAAATATGAGGTGGTTCCAGGTAATGGAAACAAGAGGACATATTGATAACGGTCAGGTTCAACACTGGCAGGTTACAATTAAAATAGGATTTACGTTAGAGGATTAGTTTCTAAAAGAAAGACATTTCAGTGAAGATTTAAGAGGCATGATTTGTAGAATCGAACAGTATTGAAAAAGTTGTGCCTCTTCCTTTTTCGCTTTCTACTTTTATTTCTGCTTTTAAAAGATCAAGATAACTTTTAACAAGAGCCAGTCCTAAACCATTTCCTTCAAATTTTCTTGTGTATCCTGTTTCTTCCTGTGAAAAAGGTATAAATAATTTCGGCAGATATTCTTGGGAAATGCCTATGCCGGTATCTTTTATATCAATCCTGACTTTTTCATCGTTCAGTACAGAAAGTTCCACATCCACACCGCCTTTATTAGTATACTTAATAGCATTGTTCAAAAGGTTCTGGAAAATCTCACTGATAAGGTATTCATCCCCGGGTATATAAATTTTCTCATCAGGAACATTAATATTCAAGTAAAGGTTTTTTTCTCTTGCATGGAATTTAAATTCCTTTACAAGGCTATTTATAATATTCCCAATTTCTACCTGATCAAAATCTATATCCAGAGTGCCTTTTTGAATTGCCGCCAGGTTCAGGATCATATCAATTGTTCTGAGTAATCTTTTTCCCGCCGAATCAATAGAGTTAAATGAAAGTTTGATATCTTCATTTAACGTCTCGGAAAACTCGTCCTTCAGGAAAGAATTGTAGCTGAGGATAACATTTAAAGGAGTTCTTATTTCGTGAGACATTTGAGAGAGGAATTCAGATTTCATTCTATCAGATTCTTCAGCTTTTTCTTTGGCCAGTAAAAGTTCCTGCTGCATCTGTTTCTTGTATGTAATATCTTCTTTTATAGCAATGTAATGAGTTATTTTTCCCTTTTCATCACGCACCGGTGAGATTGAAGCCTGCTCCCAATAAAGTTCGCCATTCTTTTTCTTATTATGGAATTCCCCATGCCAGTCTTTTCCCGAAGATATAGTTTTCCACATTTCACTATAATCATCAGAAGATGTTTCTCCCGATTTCAGTATTCGGGGGTTTTGCCCAATTACTTCTTCAGCGCTATAACCGGCAACACTGCAAAAATACGGGTTTACATATTCAATAGTTCCATCAATATTAGTTATTACTATAGCTGAAGGACTCTGTTCAACTGCTCTTGAAAGTTTGCGGATCTGATCTTCAATATTTATCCGCTCCCTCATATCCCTGAATATTCCCTGTATTACTTCTCTTCCTTCAAGAGTATATTTACTATTGCTAATTTCCACAGGGATCACAGCCCCGTCTTTATCCTGCAGTAAAACAACACCAGGCGAAATTTGTTGATTCTGCTTTATAACATCTGTAAAAACATTGGAATACTCTTCTCTTAGTTCTTTGGGATGTAAAAATAAATGTGATTTACCAATCAATCCCTCTCTTGAATGATTTGTCAACTTTTCAACTTTTTTATTTATATCAATTATATTTCTGGTTTCTATATCAACTATAATTATTGCATCATTCGCAGCTTCAATAATAGACCTGTACTTTTTCTCAGACTCTTTTAATGCTGCTTCATTCTTCATTCTTTCTGTAATATCCATCAGGGTTCCGATGACTGCTGGTTTTCCGAGAAAAGTCGTTCTTGAGCCAAGTGCCTCAATATAAATTTCTTCCTGATCCTTTTTTAGCCCGATGAATGTATATGAAATCGATTCTACTTTTCCTGATACCCTTGAAGAAATATAATCCCTGACCATCTCTCTATCTCTTTCTGCAGTCAAATCATATGGTCCTTTTTTACCAATCAATTCCTCAACAGTATAATCGAAAATTTCCGCCAGTTTAGGATTGACATACTGGAACAAACCATCCTGAATTATGTAAATTCCCACCAGGGATTTTTCAGCAAGCTTTCTAAATTTCTCCTCTGATTCCTTTAGTTCATTTTCTGCTTTTTTCCTTTCGGTAATATCGCGGTATATGCCCTGGTAAACTTCTTCACCTTTCCATAAAATTTTATTTGCTCTTACATCCAGATCAATTGTACGGTTATCCTTGGTAATACCTTTCAGTTCATAATTTGAATACTCTCCCTTATGATTGATGTTCGTTGCAAATCTTTTCAAGATCATTTCCTTACTTTCAGGAGCAACGATATTCATTATATCAAATCTATCAGAAATCACTTCTTTACGTGTGTAACCAAACATTTTACACCAGGCAGAATTTACCAGAAGCAGTCTTCTTCCCTTAAGCACATAAATCGCATCCGCAGAAGATTCAATAAGAGAGCGGTACATTAAATCCATTTCTCTCATTTCCTGTTCCGCCTGTTTCCTTAAGGTAATATCTTTTGCAATTACCACATAGGCGATATGTTCTCCAGCTGAATCTCTGAATGGAAATATTGAGGTTTCTGTGATCCCTTCTTCACCATTTTTACGAATAATATTTGTTTCACCATTCCAGCTTAAATTTTTTTTGATTGTCTGTTTAATTTCATTGAATGATTCATCAAATTCGAATTCTCTAAAAAGAATTTTTATTAACTGATCAGTCACCTCTTGCTTTGTATACCCGAATAATAATTCCGCAGCTTTATTCCAACTCTGGATATAACTTTCAAGATCTATTATGATAACCGCATCGTGCAGATTTTCAAAAATAAAAGCTTCCCTTTTCAAAGCTTCTTCGGTTTGTTTAACATTTGATATGTCCCGTGCTATCAATAAGTACTGTTCCTGTTCACAACTACTGATTTTTTTCACACTGACTGAGATCGGGATTTTTTTATTAGTTTTTGTTTTGACATCTAAATCAAATGTAAGTCCATCAAAATTTTTAGAGTTTTTATTATAAAAATATCTCAAGCGCTTTTGCTCGTCATCAGAAATCAGATCTCTTCCCTTAAGATTCAAAAATTCTTTTTTCTTATATCCGAAAAGTTTTAATGTAGCATCATTTATTTCAATTATCTTACTGAAATCAGTTGAAATAATTATAAATGCATCGATCGAATATTTAAAGATGAATTTATAATCTACAGATGCACTGGTAATATTTTGGCTCCCCTCATTTTGAGGTAGCTTTTTAGCTAATCTATTCTTGTCTTTAGAATTATTCATATTTCAAAATTAATTCAATCTTTTCACTTATCAATTACCAGACCAATAAAAAAGTTTATTTTTTAATTAAAAAACACGATTACAAATTTATCTTTCATTAAATGTTGAAAAATATTCTGTTTTGGAATGATTTACATGGGAATTTTACTTCGGATAAATTCCGGATTATTTCTATTGTTCATTTGAAAAAAATACTGAAAAGAAGTTATTAAAAGATTTGAGAAAACAAAAGAATTAATTTTAAAAGTACAGATTTTTTCATATAACCATTCTATTTAGTCAGTTCCATTATAATGAAAAATCTCGACTGATTTCCTATTAGCTGAAATAATTGTTGAGACGGAATATAAGTCCAAAAATTTCATCGACATGACAAAATCTTCATAACGCTGTCTTTGAGGATAATCTATTATTATGTAATCAGGTTTATAATAATTTACGATTCCAAAATAATTCTTTTGTTCAAGGAAAATTACAACTTCAGGGTTAATAAGTCCTAATAGATCAATTACTTTTCCTTTATTATAATAAAGTCCTAAAACTCCAATTTCATTAAACTTAAGAATTAAATTCCAGAACTTATGGCCCTTTTAATTTAATAAAAGTTTTTCTGCTTCTTTCCTGATTAAAATCCAGGCGTTTTTAACGTGCTTCTCCTCAGTTCTTAAGCCTGAAATAGAAATTCTTATAATATATTTACCATCAATTTTTGTATGTGAAATGAAGAGCTTTCCACTTTCATTTATTACTTTTAAGAGTTTCTCATTCAATTCATTTAACTGTCCTTCATCATTTAAATCGGGCGGATGAAACCTGAAACAGACAACCCCAAAATTAACCGGTGCGATTCTTTCAAATTTAGGATACGCGTCTATCCATTCTGCAAATAACTTTGCGAGGCGGATATGGTCTCTTAAAATATTAATTATTCCATCTACACCGAAATAACGGATTACAAACCACAACTTTAATGAACGGAATCTTCTTCCAAGCTGGACTCCATAATCCATAAGGTTTTCCGTCTCACTATCTTCATTAGTCTTTAAGTATTCAGCGACAAGACTGAAAGCTCTTTTAAGAATTTCAGGTTTTTTTGTATAAAATGCACTTAGGTCAATTGGAGTAAACATCCACTTATGAGGATTTACTACAATTGAATCAGCAAGTTCAATTCCTTCAAGAATATATTCCATTTGAGGAATGATTGCGGCCGTTCCACCGTATGCTGCATCAACGTGAAGCCATACATTTTCCCTGTTACAGATTTCACCTATTTCCTTAACCGGATCTATACTTGTTGTAGATGTCGTTCCTACAGTAGCAACTACACAGAACGGAAGGCAGCCGTTTTGTCTGTCTTCTGAAATCATTCTCTGAAGTTCTTCAGGAATCATCCTGAAATCTTTATCAACGGGAATTTTTCTTATTCCTTCCATTCCGATGCCGAGAGTTATTGCAGCTTTATCTATTGATGAATGAGCTTGTTCAGAACAATATAATCTTAATGGAGGAATATCTTTTCTGCCAGCCATACCTCTTTCTCTTATTTGAAGATTAGGAATTTGTTCCCTCGCTGCAGCAATTGCATGTAAAGAACTAACTGACGCTGTGTCATATATTATTCCCCAAAAATTTTCAGGAATACCAATCATTTTTTTAAGCCAGTTTAAGGTCACTCTTTCAAGTTCGGCAGAAGAAGGTGCAGTTTTCCACAACATTCCGTTCACATTAAATGCCGCACTAAGAAACTCCGCCAGAATTCCCGGAAAACTTGATGTTGAATTGAAGTAAGCCATAAAATCCGGGTGGTTCCAGTGAGTTATGCCCGGCATAATAATTTTATCTACGTCTTCTAAAATATCATCCATTGATTGGGATGATGAAGGCGGGTTTTGGGGAAGCTTCTTTTTAATATCTCCGGGATTAATTGAAGAGAGCACTGGTTTTTCTTCAATAGTTTCAAAGTAGTTTGCAATCCAGTCGACCAGTTTGTACCCGTATTTCCTGAAATCTTCAGGGGTCATATCTCTTGTAAATTTTTGATCTTCCATTTTTCGAAATCCATTTTTTAATAAATTCTTATTTCAAATTAATAAATGATTTGATTATTTGTCAGGAATATTTCTGAGAACAGAATTTTACGAGAGAAATGCAGGTACGTTATATAAATCTGTTGTAAAATAATTTCGATATTTTTATCGCAGAAAACTTAATTTATGAAATGCAAGTTTAATTAGATTGCTCTTATGGAGTATACCGAACATAGTACCAAGGTTGAAAAATGGTCGCACACAAATATAGTAGTCGCTCCAGAATGGATTGAATTTATTTTTAAAGTTATATAATCCTTTATAGTTATAAGCAAATCTCATAAGTCTACCGGTTACATTTATTACGTATTCTTTAGACATAAATTTTGAATTGTGAATTGTAAATGGCACTGCTCCAAGTGTCCAGTAATCATAACCTTCTTCTTTTAGTTTTTTAAAGATTTCAAAAATCAGGGCTTCCATGGTACCGGTAGGCTCATCTCTTCTTTTTAATATTGCTTCAGATTGTACGAACTTATCGCTTTTATATGACAGTAAAATTGCACCAAGCCATAAACCCGAAGGATTTTTAAGTACAAATAATCTGTTGCAGTCTTCAAAAGTGGTACTGAAAAGATATTTTAGTTGTGGTTCACGTCCGTGCCTGGTAAATATTCTAAAATGCTGAAGCTGTTCTGCTGCCCTTTCAGAAAAAGGAATCTCTTCCACAACACCATGTTTCTTTCCTCTTCTTACCAGTTCTTTTAGTGATTCTTTTTCAAAATGATTATGATGCAAATTAAGAATTGCTTCCATTCCCATCCTGATTCCTTTGTATCCCCTGTCCTCAAGATATTTGAAATTTTTATAATTACATCCAACTATAAAATAATTTCGGGCATGTTTCAGAATTAATTCGGAGACAACAGATTCAAAATCTACATTATATGGAATTTTTACGTGAGTTAACCAATTAATATTTCTGAAAAGATGAATTAAGAGGTAGTCTATTTCCTCTGTATTCCATCTGCAAAATGCTGAGGGAATCGGTCCTTCAACAGAATTTGTTTGTTTAATTATTTTTTTACTATGCTTTGTTAAAACTAAATTCAAACTCTAAATATTCAAATGAAATTAAGAGACAATATAATTATTAAAAAAGGATAAGGTGTTAGCCACCAGTCACTTACATATTATGATTATTTTATATAAGTTTAATTTTCAAAACCAAAACGATTAAGCAAAAATTTATAAAATCCAGATTTCTCTGAAAGTAATTTTTAATAATTCTGAAAAAGAACAAAAAAAATGAGATCTATATTTTTTTTATTATTAAGCGTAATTTTAATTTCAGGGTGCCAAAGTCATTTTGAGTTAGATAAAAATGTTACAAATATTAATATATCTCTTGTTAACCAGGATAGTGCAGATGTTAATTACCCCGGATTAATTAAAAATAAAATTGCAGTAATAGGATTCATTTACACACACTGTCCTGATATATGCCCGATAACCACACACAATATGCAGCGAGCAGAAGAGCAATTATCAAATGATGAGTTAAATAAAGTTAAATTTATTCTCGTTTCATTTGATCCGGACAGAGACACTCCTTCCATACTTAAAATGTACGCTTCTGTAAGGGATATGAATATGGACCATTGGGAGCTTTTAACCGGGAATGAAAAAAACATAAATAAGTTAATTAATGTATTTGATGTTAAAGCAATTCATGATGATACAACTTACAATGAAAATGGTCAGCCGAATTATTTTATAATTCATACAGATAGAATTTCTTTAGTAGATCAGAACGGAAACTTACGCAAAAATTATAAGGGCAGCACCGCCAAACCTGAAGAATTAGTAAATGATATTAAAAATCTCGAGTAAGGAGAAAATAAATGATATATTTATTTCTGTTATACCTGCTCTCTTTCCAGGGAGGAAATGAAATTAGTATCCATAATGCCTGGATGCGTCCTGCACCCGAAACTTTTAATTCAGCTTTCTACTGCACAATAATTAATAATAGTGATAAAGCAGATACCTTATTTAAAGCGTCTTCGAATATTTCTGATGATGTTGAAATGCACGAAACTTACATGAAAGATGATATGATGGGAATGCGACCAGTTAAGTATCTTGCCATTGCCCCGCACGATTCGCTTGTCTTTAAACCTGGCGGCTATCATATAATGCTTATGAACTTGAAAGAAAATGCAGTGGTCAACAATTCGAGGGAAATGACTTTATTCTTTAAAAGTGCTGGTGAAATAAAAGTTAAAGCATCTGTAACTGCTCAGCATTAAATTTCTTTAATATATTTGTTGATATTCTATACAAAATGCTATTGCATTTTTCAACATCGATTAATTGATGATTTTTCCTTTAATCACATTATTCCAACTTCTCTTTAAAAGTAGCTGTTGAATATCTAAACGCCTATCCTGTTTAATATTTCCCCCCACAAAATTTTGGAGTTCGTTAACTCTTTTTTGTAAAAGGAGTTACCCTTGCAAGAAAAATTCATTTTATATGCGGCATTCAATTTGCCTCTTTCAATGTGCGATAAAAATTCAAATTAAGAGGAAAATATTATGGTCGCATTATTCGTAGTCTTAACATTTCTTTTCTTCATTTTAGTAGACCTAATTGTATTAAAGGTACAGAAGAAAAAACATCCGGCATTTGAGCCGAGCAATTATTTGGCAGAACGTCTTGTATTTGATTTCAACACGATTTCTGTTCCAAATGATATTTACATTTCGAAAGGGCATACCTGGGCAAAGAAAAATGAATATGGGTTAATAAAAATTGGTGTTGATGATTTTGTCGTGAAATCACTTGGTAATTTTTCAATTACTAAAATTACTGAAACTGGGACATCAATAAAGAGAGGAGATATAATTTTTGAAGGGAATTCTAATAGTCATCATTTCAAATTCAGGTCACCGGTAGATGGAGAAATCAAATTCATTAATCCCGGAATTATGGGTAAGAAAATGACGGATCCTTATGGAGATGATTGGAGTGTACTAATGCTTGCACCGGAATACGATGTTAATAAACATCAGTTATTCTTCGGTGAAGAACTAAAATCCTGGATGAAAAAAGAATTCAAACGCTTGCGCGAGTTTTTAGGTGCACATACAGTGAAACCTGAACTTGCGGGAGTTACAATGCAGGATGGTGGTAACATAGTAGAAGGCGCTCTTTTATTGGTAGCCGATGAAGGAGTAAAAGATTTTGAAAAAGAATTTCTAAAAATGTAGTTGGGGAGAAAACATGCAGAAACAAAAAGCAATATTGTTTGATGCAACTCAATGCGTGGGTTGCGGATCCTGTTATGAGGCTTGTAAAGAACAAAACAATCTTCCGGAAACAAATAAGGATTATTTAAAAGATCACCTTTCCGCAAATACTTACACAGTTGTTGAAGAGTACGGCGATATATACACAAGAAAAATGTGTATGCATTGCGTTGATCCGGCTTGTGTTTCAGTTTGTCCGGTAGGCGCATTAGAAAAAACTGAGTTAGGCCCTGTAATATATGATCCTGATAAATGTCTTGGCTGTCGTTATTGTATGCAGTCATGTCCGCATAAGGTTCCAAGATATGAATGGAATAAAACAAATCCGCGCATTCGTAAATGCATTATGTGTTATGACAGAGTTTCCGAAGGCAAACCAACTGCTTGTGCAGAAGCTTGTCCAACGGGAGCAACCACTTTTGGTGACAGGGATGATCTGATAGCAGAAGCTAAAAAAAGAATAGCTGAAAATCCGGATAGTTATTATCCTGAAATTTATGGTATGAAAGAAGCAGGAGGAACAAATGTACTTGTTCTTTCACCCGTTCCATTTGATCAGCTTGGATTTGCTACACTGCCGACAGAACCATTGCCGGATTATACAATGCGTGCGTTGGAAAAAATCCCAACCGTTGTATCAGTCGGCTCAGTCTTTCTTGGTGGAATGTACTGGCTGACTAAACGCAAAAATGAAATTAAAAAAGAAAATATAATGTTAAACAGGAAAAAGAAAGATAACAATGAAACCAATTAATCTGCCAAAAATAACTTTCTGGAGGGCTGTTGCAACTATCATTGTTATCACCGGTGTTTACTCAACTTATTTGAGATTTACAGGTGGATTGCAATCAGCAACAAATTTAAGTGATACCTATCCGTGGGGTTTGTGGATTGGGTTTGATATTCTTTGTGGTGTTGGGCTTGCAGCAGGAGGCTTTACGCTCTGTGCAGTTACACACATATTTAATATACAAAAATTTAAACCGCTTACTCGTCCTGCTATATTAACTGCATTCCTTGGTTATCTATTAGTTGTATTCGGACTAATGTATGATCTTGGCAAACCATACAATATCTGGCATGCAATTATTATGTGGAACCCGAGATCAGTTATGTTCGAAGTTGCATGGTGTGTAATGCTTTATACAACTGTGCTTTCCCTGGAATTTCTGCCTATGGTCCTCGAAAAATTCAGATGGCAGAAGCTTATCTCCATAATGAAAAAGATCAGCATTCCGATAATGGCTCTTGGAGTATTATTATCTACATTACATCAATCCTCACTTGGTTCATTATTTCTCATCCTGCCTACAAAGATGAGCGGTTTATGGTATTCACCATATTTACCGGTTTACTTTTTTATTTCCGCTGTTGGAGTAGGATTTGCAATGGTTATATTTGAATCCTTCCTGAGTGCCCGGGCATTTAACCGGGAATTGGAAATGGATCTTTTATCAAAAGCAGGCCTAATATGTGTGTGTATAATGATGCTTGGTTTTTTATTGAAACTAACCGATTTGATTGTATCGGGAAACATTACACTTTTGTTTTCAATAAATCAAAAATCTTTACTCTTTTTCCTTGAGATCCTTATGGGCGTATTAGCTCCATTCGGTCTGCTCATTCAAAAGAGAATAAGAGAAAATAAAAAATGGTTATACATTGCTACAGTTCTCCTAATAGCCGGATTTATTTTAAATAGAATGAACGTAAGTATAACATCTGTAAACACGGATGCCGGACTGAATTATTTTCCCAGCACAAATGAGATAAGCATTACCCTGATGCTCGTAGTACTTGGCATGTGGGCATTCAGGTTTATTACGAAATATTTCCCCATATTTCAGCCAATGCCGGTTAAGCATAGAGATTATTAATTATTATTTGGAGTATTCCAAATGCCTAAAAATAGAAGTTCTGAACCTGATAACTATAACTCCATGAAATGTATATGGATGAGTTCAAATACCGTGGAATATAAACTTTGTGATAAAAATTTTGATTGTGATAATTGTGTGTTCGATAAAATTATGAGGAATATTAATCCTGAAAATAATAATGTAACTTCAGAAATGAATAATTATGTTGAGCAAAATATAATTAAGAAAAAAACAGATGTGTTAAAGTCTATTAAGTATTCAAAGGGTTATCATTATCTGAACAACAGCATAGTCTTAAAAAAACTTTTTGATAAGACTTATTATATGGGACTTGATAGATCAGCATATCTTTTTCTGGATAACATGGAGGGTTATGAATATATTAACATCGGATCTGGAATTAAAAAAGGCGATGCACTTTTAAAGTTATGGGGAGAATGGGGAGAGACTAAGGTTCTCACCCCTGTTAATTTTAATATCGTTGATAAATTAAAGCATAATGTCGAAGATTTGAATGTTAACTCATGGCTTAGTCTCGTAGAGGCAGATGCTGATGAAATAAATGATTCACAGCTTAGTGAAAAGGAATATGATTGTAACCTTGATCATTTAATGCTGAAATTGTACGAATTTGAAAACCAATTCAACTTTCTTGGGACCAGAATGAAAGACGGTGGACAGGAAGTTAAATTTCTGTACCAGGCTGTTGGAATTAAAAAATATAATGAATTCCTTACATCTCTCTTTTCCCAGATGTGTTGAAATAATAAAAAAAGTGTAAATAAATTCAACTATATACCTTGAAAATGACTGGTTTGTTGATTACGTTTGAGTAATTATTTTTTTTGGGGAGATGTAAGGAGGAGATGCGTCCTTCATTTATAAACAGGTTAAGTGTAAAGCTTATTCTGGTCATTTCAAGTATTTTGCTAATTAACTTAGCTATATATACTTTTTATACCCTTTCCGTTCTTAAAAAAGACCTTACAGAAGCATCTTCTCAAAATGCCTATAACCTGAGCGACGTGATAAAAAAATCAACACGATACAGTATGCTCCTCAACAGACGACAGGATATTTATGAAATAATCAATACAATTGGCAAAGAAGCTGGTGTTGAAAAAATTAGAATTTATAATAAACAGGGCAGAATCAGCTATTCAACGGATTCTACAGAAATTAATAAAACCGTGGATACAAATAGTGAAGCTTGTTATGTTTGTCATTCCCGACCAACTCTTCCTACAAATCTTCCTCAAAATGAAATGATAAGAGAGTTTACCTTTGATAAAGGTAAAAAAGTTATTGGTTTAATTAATCCAATAAAAAATGAACCCGACTGTTCAAATGGTTCCTGCCACGAGCATTCTTCTGATAAAAAAATACTCGGGGTACTTGATGTAATTGTTTCGACTGAGATGATGAACCAGATTATAGAATCGAACACTAAAAATATTATTTCAAATGCAATTATTCTAACCTTTCTTATTTCTGCTTTTACAGGAATTTTCATCACCATTCTTGTCAACAGACCACTAAAGAAAATTTCAAAAGGGATTGAAGAAATTTCAAATGGAAATCTTGATTACAAAATCGACATTGGTTTAAGGGATGAATTAGGGCAGGTGGCAAATGAATTTAATTACATGTCAACAAGGCTGAACACCGCTTACAAAGAAATAAAAGAATGGTCGGAAACTTTGAACTTAAAAGTAGAAGAAAAGAATGAAGAACTGAAAAAAATATACGAACAAATTACACAGATTGAAAAGCTGGCATCACTTGGAAAATTATCAGCAACAGTTGCACACGAGCTCAATAATCCTCTTGAAGGAATTTTAACTTATAGCAAGCTCATCTCCAAAAAGCTTAACAAGCAAAGTAAAGACGGTGAATTTAAGGATATTTTAGAATTTTTAAATCTAATTTCAGATGAATCGGCAAGATGTGGAAAAATAGTAAAAGATCTTCTTCTTTTTTCACATAAGGATGAAGGAAAATTTTCTCAGAATGAACTTTCTGCAATAATTGATAAAAGCCTGATCTTAATAAATCATCATCTGGAAATAAATCACATAACCCTGATAAAAGAATATAATTCGGCTAATGTTCTTGCCGAATGTGACCCTCAAAAAATTGAGCAAGCTCTTATAGCCGTACTAATAAATGCAATTGAGGCTATGAATGAGGGTCAGATATTAAAAGTAACTCTTGAAGAAAATAAGAACGAAGCTATCATCAGGATAATTGATCAGGGGAAAGGAATAGCAGATAAAGATTTACCTTATATATTTGAACCATTCTTTTCTACGAAGAGCGATAATAAAGGAACCGGTTTAGGGCTGGCTGTTGCATATGGAATTATAAAACAAAATTATGGAAAACTTTCAGTTGAAAATACATCTATTGAAGGGACAACTTTCAAAATAACTTTACCACTTAAAAATTTACAAGAAGTTAAAAATGAAACCTAAAGCAAATTTACTTGTAGTCGATGACGAACTAATCGTCCGGCAATCTTTAAAACATTGGTTTGAGGAAGACGGATACCAGGTTGAAACAGCAGATACCGGGGAAATTGCTTTGAAACATTTTGAAAAGGGAAAGTATGATGTGCTGCTTGTTGATATGAAAATGCCCGGGATGAGCGGACTTGAACTTTTATCTAAAGTAAAAGAATTTGACACTTCTGTTATTGTTATACTCATCACTGCATTTGCTTCAGTATCTTCTGCAATTAGAGCATTAAAAGATGGTGCTTATGATTATATTACAAAACCGGTCGACCCCGATGAATTATCTCATATTATTGAAAATGCACTTAATCAAAAAAATCTGAAAAGGGAGAATGAAGCCCTCAAAGAAAATATTGATGAAATAATAAAGCCGGATAACCTGATTGGCGAAAGCGCTGAAATGAAAAAAATATTCTCGCTGATAAATACCGTTTCGCAGACAGATACTACAGTTATGATTCGTGGTGAAAGCGGAACCGGGAAGGAACTGGTTGCAAAAGCAATTCATATAAACAGTAAAAGGAAATACTTTCCCATTATAACTGTCAACTGCGGAGCTCTTGCTGAATCATTACTGGAGAGTGAATTATTTGGACACGAAAAAGGTGCTTTTACCGGCGCTCACTATAAACGTAAAGGTAAATTTGAAATGGCAAATGGGGGAACAATCTTCCTCGATGAAATCGGAACTGTTTCTCCCAAAATGCAGGTTGAGCTTTTAAGAGTAATCGAATCGAAGCAATTAACGCGGGTTGGCGGTAATGAAGCAATTAAAAGTGATTTCAGAGTAATTGCTGCAACCAATGGACCTCTGGAGGATCTTGTCAAACAAGGAAATTTCAGGGAAGATTTATATTACAGACTCGATGTATTTACTATTCTCATTCCCCCACTTCGTGAAAGAATCGTGGATATCCCTCTGCTCGCATATTATTTCCTCAAAAAATTCTCAACAGCAATGAATAAGAAGAAAGATACGATCTCCACTGAAGCAATGGATTTCCTTGTTAAATATAACTGGCCCGGCAATGTTCGCGAACTTGAAAATGCCGTTGAGAGAGCAGTAGTAGTCAGCAAATCCAACATCATTGATGTTCAGGATCTCCCCTTCCAGGTAAGCACCAACAACCACTATGATAAAGATGATAAGAGTATTGCAGCAATGGAAAAACGGCATATAATTCTTATACTTAATGAATTGAACTGGAATATTTCCCGCAGTGCGGAAGCATTAAAAATTGACAGGGTAACTCTCTATAATAAAATAAACAAATATGGTCTGCAGAGAAAATAGTAATGCAGGATATATTTATAGCACCTGTACAAATTTCAAATACTGTGCTTGTACAAAGAGCACTTTATGAGTTGTCAAAAATCTTTCCGGGGAAAATAAAAAGAACCAGGTTAGATATTGATCTTAAAAAAACATTCTCTCCTGAAAGGAATCAATATTTTTCCACCCAGCTTTTAGCTGAAGCCATAAATCATACTTCAGAACTAAATGGCAAAGTAGTTATCCTTATTGATTTCGATCTTTATATTCCCGTATTCACTTTTGTTTTTGGTGAAGCACAGTTAAACGGTAAACATTCCATTGTTTCTCTTTGCAGGCTGCATGAAGAATTTTATACCGGGCAGACCGATGATGAGCTTTTTTTACAGAGAGCTATAAAAGAAATTCTGCATGAACTAGGTCATAACTTTGGTTTGCTACATTGCAGTAATTGGGACTGCGTAATGCACTCTTCGGCAATAATTGAGGAGGTGGATATTAAAGGAAATAAATATTGTCCTGAATGTTTAAAAATTATCGGGGCAAATACCAAGATAAATTAAGCCTCGGTTAATCCGTTTCTTTAGCCTGCTGACGGTAATAGATTTTTTTTCTGATATAGTGATCCTCCAACCATGCTGCAGAAATCCAAACAAATCCCATTGACCATCCTGCAATAATTTCGTTAGGTGAATGCATTCCGGTTAACAACAAACATATTCCCATAAAGATACTTATTAGAAAAGCCATCGTTGTTAAATATTTGTTCAAAGCACGGGAAGGATTTGCTCTGTATAGTAAACGTGCCATTGTAAAATAGAAAACAACAACCATTAAGGCATGCCCGCTTGGAAATGTTTTTCCAATAATAGTAACGGGATTAAACCATCGGTACCAAGCTTCACCGCCAAAATAATTTTTTAGAAAAATATGAAAAATGCCTGCCCCAATTACGACAAATAAATAAGTATATAAAGTTCTGTATTTTTTTCTGACAATAAGGTAGCCACCGAAAATTATGGTGAAAATGAGGATAAATATATCATCAGCAAAAACTGTTATTTCCCTCATATTCTCAACAATTATTGCAGGTCCAAATGAATTGCTCCATTTATTAGTCTTTCCTAAAGAATTGTATAAAAAGGATTGATATCCACTGGTAAGCTCAGTAATTAAACCTACTGTACAAAGGTAAAAGATAAAAAGTCCTAAAATTATTATAGAAACCGCAAAATACTTTTTATATTTTCTATTATTTCTGTTTTCCCGTTCAAAGTTTTCCATTTAGAAACTAAAATTTATTTAGACTAAGATAATTAAAAAAAAGGGTTTTTCTGCGACTACCTTCAATAAATTTCTTCTCAGATTTTAGAATTCCAAAAAATCAGCTTTCTAATTAATGAAAAGAGAAGCTGAATAAACTGCTTAAACAGAAAATAATGAATATAAAACCCTTGTGGAATGTTATTTGTCCTGTAGAATAAATTTTAGTCTCTATATTTCAATTGGCGCTTCATAATATTGAAAGGTTTTTATGTATAACTCAATTGTATTGGTAAAACAGGTTCCCGATACAGCTAATATATCCGGCAAAGTTATGAAAGATGACGGTACGGTTAATCGTTCCAAACTTCCTGCAATTTTCAATTATGAAGACAAGGTAGCCCTTGAATTTGCTTTAAGGATAAAAGAAAAGTACGGCGGTAAAGTAACAGCTGTAACAATGGGACCGCCACGTGCATCCGATACTTTGCGTGAATGCCTTTTCATGGGTGCAGATGAAGTTTATCTCATTACCGATAGAAAATTTGCTGGTGCAGACACTCTGGCAACTTCTTATGTTTTAAGTGAAGCAATTAAAAAAATAGGGAATTACAATTTTATATTTGCCGGCAGACAGGCAATTGATGGTGATACTGCCCAGGTAGGACCACAAACAGCAGAAAAACTTGGAATTCCGCAAATCACTTATACTGAAGAATTAATAGGAGTAAAAAGAGATAGAATAACTGTCAAGAGAAAAATTGACGGAGGTTATGAAATAGTAGAAAGCAGTATCCCGGTTCTATTAACTGTTTTGAAAGACGCTGTCGATCCGCGTCCTTTTAGTGCAAAAAGAGTTATGGCATTTAAAGGAGCAAAATCTCTTTTAGATCTTGAAAAAATGACTGAAGAGAATTCATTACTTTACATAGATAAATTGCTTAATGAATATGAAGATAAAGGTTTGCTGATTAAAACGATTACAACAGATGATCTTGATGTAGATGCGGAAAGGTGCGGAATTAAAGGTTCGCCTACAAAAGTTTATAAAGTTGAATCTGTGGTTCTGGCTGGAGGAAATCATTCCAAAGTTGCACCCACAAAAACAGCACTTTCGGGTTTGATAGATCAACTAATGACGGATCATATATTTGGTTAAAGGAATTAAAATGAAATTTTCTAATGAAGTATGGGTTTTTATTGAACAAAGAGACGGCAAGCCTGCAGATGTAAGCTTCGAGCTTTTATGCAAAGGTAATAAGCTTGCTCAGACTATGAAGGGAATAGTTAAGGCTGTTGTTATTGGGGAAAATGGTGATTCAATTGCCAAAGAAACTTTTCGTTATGGTGCGGATGAAGCTTTGTTAATTGACCATCCATCATTAAGAAATTTCAGAACTATACCTTATAGTAGAATATTAACAAAACTTATAGAGCAAAATACACCAAGAATCGTTTTGTTCGGAGCTACAGTAATTGGACGCGACCTGGCTCCCAGAGTTGCTTCCCATACTAAAAGCGGGTTAACAGCGGATTGTACTGATCTACAAATTTCAGATGTGACTTATCTAAAAGAAAACTTTCCGAAACTTCTTCTTCAGATTCGTCCGGCATTTGGCGGAAATATTATAGCAACAATAATTACTCCCGATGTACCGGTTCAAATGGCAACAGTTCGTGAAGGTGTAATGGAACTAACTCCACTTCCAAAACCAAATCCGGAAAAGATTACAAAAATAAATTTCGAACCTGATCCAACAGATGAGCTTGTTAGAATTATTGAGCAGCATCGAGAAGAAAATAAAGTTAACCTGAAGGCTTCTCCCATTATAGTTGCAGGTGGTTACGGACTGGGGACAAAAGAAAATTTCAAGCTGGTTGAAGAGCTTGCACATACTATCGGTGCAGAAGTAGCCGGAAGCCGTGCTGCCGTAGATGCCGGGTTTGTTACTCCCGACAGACAGGTTGGTCAGACGGGAGTAACCGTAAGACCAAAACTTTATATCGCAGTGGGAATTTCAGGGGCAATTCAACATAGAGCAGGTATGCAGGAATCTCAGAAAATAATTGCAATAAACAATGATCCGGAAGCACCCATTTTTGATATCAGCCATTTTGGAATTGTAGGAGATGCAACAGAGGTTATTCCCGCTTTCATTGAAGCTTATAAAAATAAATTGAAATAAGGTTTTGATATGCCAAATTTTTTCACGGATAATAGTGATCTTCAGTTTTACTTCAATAATCTTGAAATTCAGGATATTGTTACAATAATAGAAGACGAATTTAAACAGGCAAAAGAATTCCGGTACGCACCCGTTGATTATGATGATGCAATTGAAAACTATAGGAAACTGCTTGAGATCGCCGGCGACATAGCCGGAAACTTTATTAATGAACGTGCCGTTAATGTTGATGAAGAAGGAGCTTTGCTCAAGGATGGAAAAGTCAGCTATGCTAAAGGTACACAGGAAAATCTGAAAAGACTTGCCCAGGCTGATCTTACAGGTTTAATTTTTCCGAGAAAATACGGCGGACTTAATGCCCCCTTTATGATCTACATTATGTCAATTGAGCTAATCTCCCGCGCTGATGCTTCACTTATGAACTTATTTGGTTTGCAGGATATTGCAGATACTATCAGGAAATTCGGAACGGAAGAACAGAGGCAGGAATTTCTTCCCGGTTTCTGTTCAGGTGAATATACAGGTGCAATGGCATTAACTGAACCTGATGCAGGATCTGACCTTCAGGCAGTAAAGCTTCACGCTTACCAGGATGAAAAAGGTAATTGGTTCCTGAAAGGTGTTAAAAGGTTTATTACAAATGGTAACGGAAATATTCTTTTAGTTCTGGCAAGGACTGAGCCCGGAACGAAAGATGGTCGCGGGTTAAGTATGCTTGTCTGTTATGGAGATGAAACTGTTAGAGTAAGAAGAATTGAACACAAGCTTGGGATTCATGGTTCACCTACCTGCGAATTGCAGTTTAATGATACTCCCGCTCAGCTTATAGGTAATAGAAGATTCGGCTTAATCAAATATGTTTTTGAACTAATGTTCAGGGCAAGAATGGGAGTCTCGGCCCAGGCAATGGGAATATCACAGGCAGCTTATGAAATGGCTGTTAAATATGCCCGTGAAAGAGAACAGTTCGGAAAACCGATTATTAATATTCCTGTGGTTTCCAATATTCTTATTGATATGAGAACTTTACTTGAGGCAAACCGTGCATTATTATACGAGGCTGCGAAAAGTGTAGATAAAAAAGAAGTACTTGAAATGCAGATTGAAAAGTTGAAAGAGGAAGGTAAAAATACACAGGCAGAAAATCTCCGGCTTAAACAATTAATAAAAGAAACCAATATTCTTACACCAATGTGTAAATATGTTCTCACCGAATCCGCAAACAAAATTACTTACGACGCGCTGCAGATTCATGGCGGGACTGGATACATGAAAGAGTTCAAAATTGAAAGACTCGCCCGCGATGCCAGGATAACTAACATTTACGAAGGAACTTCACAGCTTCAGGTTGTTGCGGCAATTGGCGGAGTGATAAACGATGTTCTTGGCTACCGCTTCAATGAGAAAGAGAAGAAAGAATATAAAGGTGGTGTAGCTCCTCTTGTAAATCATCTTATTGAAATAAGGGAAATATTTAAAGACTGCATTAAATATGTAACGGATAAAAAAGATCCTGCTTTCCAGGATGTTGCAGCAAAGGATCTACTTGAATTGTATACTTATCTTGTTGTTGGTTATCTCCTGCTTGACCAGGCGGAAATTGAACCTAAAAAAGTATTTACTGTAAACCGTTACATCCTTTATTCACTTGCCAATGCAAGGAAAAATGCAGAATCAATTAAAGACGGATTATTTAACGATATTCTTCACGCAGAAAAAATTTTAGCTTAAACATATTCATTAAAAGGTGAATTAAAATGACCGACAAACAAATCTTCTATTACAAAATTTTTGATGATAAAGAAAAACTCAACTATATGAAGTCTTCCTTATCTCATAAAGATCTCGAAGATCTTCTTAAAGAGTATGAGAGAAATCATCAGAAATATTTTAACCCTGAGTTCGTTCAGTTCCTGAAAGAAAAAGATAAGGAAGCAGAACTGATTGAAGTAAGTGATATATCATATTAAAATTTTTTATAATTCCCGGCTGATTTTCGCTCTCCATATTTTATTAGCCGGGAATCCCCCTTCCCGTATATCACGTACTTAAACATAAATCAGATGCTTTCAACAAATTTTACACCGTGAATTAAAAAGATAATAAATCAATTTTTCTCTTGCCTTTTGCCTTAATTTTAAACGTAAATTTATATAATTTAAATAGTTAATTTTTCAGTTTCATATCGTTATAAGGATGGTCCAATGAAATACACAATTCTGGTTTTAACCTGTTTCCTGGTATCTCTTTTTTACACCAACATATCTGCGCAGGTTGAAAAAGATAAAGGAATTTTTGTGGAACCTAAAAAAGGTTTTTACGATGAAATAAAAGAAGCAACCAAAGAATACAATAATCCTCCGAAAGAAAAGAAGGATGAATTCAGAGTTGATTTAAGTAAAATAGATGCTCCAAAATCAGTAGATGAATTCACGAAATACTGGTATAATGATCCTATCTCCCAGGGAAATACGGGAACCTGCTGGTCTTTTTCAACTACATCGTTTTTCGAATCTGAAGTTTACCGCCAGCAGCATATAAAAGTTAAACTTTCAGAAATATTTACTGTTTACTGGGAATATGTTGAAAAAGCAAAAAGGTTTGTTGAAGAAAGAGGAAATTCTCTGTTTGATGAAGGTTCTGAAGCAAATGCGGTAAAAAGAATTTATAAAGAATACGGAATTATTCCTGAAGCTGATTATGCATGTATGTTGTCCGATCAGAAGTTTCCGGATCATAGTGTAATGATTAAGGAAATGAGAGATTACCTGAATCACGTAAAAGATACAAATGCCTGGGATGAAGATGAAGTTGTAAAAGTTATCAAATCTATTTTAAAACATTATTTGGGTGAGCCTCCCGCACAGGTTACTGTTGATGGTAAAACCTATACACCAAAAGAATACCTAACTGATTACCTGAAATTAAATATGGATGATTATGTAGATGTTCTTTCCTATATGCAGAAACCATACTGGCAGCAGGTTGAATATGAAGTACCTGATAACTGGTGGCATAATGCAGATTATTATAACGTACCTCTTGATGACTTCATGAATGCACTTAACAATGCAATTAAGAATGGTTATACAATGGCAATCGGCGGGGATGTTTCTGAACCCGGATACGATGCCTGGCATAAGATCGCAATCGTGCCTTCATTCGATATTCCTGCAAAATATATTGATGAAAATTCAAGAGAATTTCGTTTTTATAATAAAACAACAACTGATGATCATGGTATTCACCTTGTTGGTTATACTAATAAGGATGGTGTAATGTGGTACCTGATTAAGGATTCTGCTTCAGGATCAAGAAATGCAGATCCTAAGGGTTACTACTTTTACAGGGAAGATTATGTAAAACTTAAGATGATGGATTTTATGGTCCATAAAGATGCTGTTAAAGATTTACTTGCAAAGTTTGAAGTGACATTGAATCAGAAATAAAATTTAATATGATATGCCGGATTTTAGTAATCTGGCATATCAGTTTATCTTACATATACTTTAATTCATTTCTTTTACCTTACCTTAATTCATCAATTCTGATTATATTTCTTCTTAATTTTTTTCTAAATATTATTTAATTTCTTCTTATGTACGACTTCATTTTCAAACCTTTCTCTCAAATGACTGATGAAGACTACACCGGGGTTGGTTTTAAATCAGGATTAGAAATTCATCAGCAGTTGTTAACAGAAAAAAAACTTTTTTGCAGATGTCCCGCCGGAAAATACAGCAAACATTATGATGCGGAAATTTTAAGGCATATGCGCCCTACTTTAAGCGAGCTTGGAGTGTACGACGGTACTGCGTTAATGGAATTTAAAACAAAAAAAGAAATTACATACAGAATAAACCGTGAAACCGTTTGTACTTATGAGATGGACGATACTCCTCCCTTTCTAATAAATGAAGATGCACTCGATATTGCACTTGGTATCGGCATGCTTTTTAACTGCAGTTTGGTCGATGAATTACATATTGCCCGTAAACAATATCTTGATGGAAGTATTCCTACCGGGTTTCAGAGAACAGCAATTTATGCTTTGAATGGTAAAATTCCTTTTAAAGACAGGGAAGTGAAAATTGTGCAGATGTCGATTGAAGAAGATTCCTGCCGCGAAGTTACAGATATCGGACACGACAGAATTTATTTAACCGACAGACTTGGCATGCCATTGATTGAAACAGTCACCGGCCCTGATATGCATACACCAAGAGAAGTTGCGCAAGTAGCACGATTATGCAGCAGGCTTGTAAGAAGCACAAATAAAGTCCGCAGAGGAATGGGAGCTGCAAGAGAAGATGTAAACGTAAGTGTTACAGGCGGAACAAGAGTTGAGATTAAAGGTGTTTCACAGATTAATGATATTCCCCTTCTCACTTATAGTGAAGCAATGCGCCAGTGGAACCTTTTAAGGCTGCGCGAAGAATTAAAAAGAAGAGGAATAACACCGGAAACCTTTCAGGCTGAAACTTTTGATATAACAAATGTTCTTAAAAATCCCCATTATCTCCCGATAAAAAACTCACTTGAAAATGGTGCTCTTTTAAAATGCGTTTTACTTAAAGGCTACTCGGAACTTCTTCACTGGCAGACACAAACAGATACTTATTTCTCAAAAGAGATTTCCGACAGGGTGAGAGTTATTGCCTGCTTAACAACTATTCCAAATCTCATTCACTCGGATAGTAAAGGAGATACAATCACTTCATCAGAATGGCAGAAAGTTAAAAAGTTTACCTCTGCAAAAGATGAAGATACAATGGTAATTGTCTGGGGAAATGAAGAAGACACTATCACTGCGGCAAATGAAATAATTATCAGGACGAAGGAAGCAACAATTGGAATTCCTTCAGAAACAAGACAGGCTCTGAGTGATGGAACAAATGGATTTGAAAGAATTCTTCCCGGTGCAGACAGAATGTATCCCGATACTGATCTGCCGCCAAAACAAATTCCCGATGAAAGAATCGAACAAATTAAAAGCTGGCTCCCGGAACATTTCTGGGACAGAGAAAAATGGTACATGGAATTAAAAATCCCGGAGGATACAGTCGAAGAATTATCGATTTCACCTTATGCCGAACTATTTAAGAAAGCGGTTAAGGAGTGGAAAATTAATCCTGTCTTTGCTGCAGTGCTTCTAATACAATATCCCAAAAGATTAAAGAAGAAATATTTAGATACTGAAATTCTGAATGAAGAAATTTTTTCGGATATTCTTTCTGCTTACAAAGATAATAAAATAACTAGCGATGGAATTTTACCTTTGCTTGAAAATGTAATTTCTCTTGGCGTTTTCTTTGATGAATTACTGCCTATTCCCTGCACTGATAATGAACTCGAAAAAACTTTCGAAGAATCAAAAAATCAATTAAAAAATATTAAGCTGTACAAAAAAGAAAATGCCCCTGATGTTGTAATGGGATTAGCAATGAAAAAATTAAGAGGAAGAATTCCTGGTAAAGATGTTTACAGCTTTATAAAAAATAAAGAAAATTCTCTTACTAATAATGCTTAAAAGGAGAATGCATAAATTGGCTGACAATAATAATGATTATAAAGGTTACCGCGGCACAGCACTTGAAATACTAAAGAAATTTGATGCACTCGTTTGGAGTAACGTTGACATAAAAACTGATGACGGAACTTACAGCGGTACAATTCTTCCCCGCTCGGAAACTGCTGATGATTTGCACATAGTTTTAAAAATACCAGTTGGTTACAACCTCGGTATTGCGGCTAAGAAAGTAACTGACATAAAAGTTCACAGCAGGAAAGAAGCTCATTATAAAATTCCTGAAAAAGAATTTCCATACGAACCGAATAAGCCAAGAGTAAAACTTTTAGGAACAGGCGGAACAATTGCAAGTAGACTCGATTACAGAACCGGCGCTGTTATTCCGGCGTTCTCACCCGGAGAACTCTACGGCTCTGTTCCTGAACTTGCTGATTACTGCAATCTTGAAACTGAAAAACTGTATGGTGTGTTTTCAGAAAATATGGGACCCGATCAATGGAAAGGTTTGGCTGAAGCAATCGGAAAAGAAATAGAAAAAGGCGTACAAGGAATTGTAATTGGGCATGGAACCGATACAATGCATCATACATCGGCTATACTTTCTTTTATGGTTCAGAATTCTCCTGTACCGATTGTAATGGTTGGCTCGCAGCGCTCCAGCGACCGCCCATCTTCCGATGCTGCTTTAAATTTAATTCACAGTGTAAAAACTGCTGCCGAAAGTGATATTGCTGAAACAATGGTTTGTATGTTCGGCCCTACTTCCGATGTTTACGGTTTGCTTCACAGAGGCACGCGCGTAAGAAAAATGCATTCAAGCTACCGGTCAACTTTCAGAACTATCGGCGATATTCCGATTGCAAAAGTAAGCAGGACAGAAATTACTCCTTTACGTGAAGATTACAAAAGAAGAAGAGATGATAAAGAGGTAATTGTTAATCCGGTTTTTGAAGAGAAAGTTTGTATAGTTTATTATTATCCAAATATGTTTCCCGATATTATTGATTCCCTTGTTGATAATGGGTATAAGGGAATAATAATTGCGGGAACAGGATTAGGCCATGTTAACCGTCCGATGTATCCTGCTTTAAAGAGAGCCTATGAAAAAGGTGTCGCAGTTTATATGACAGTTCAGACATTATGGGGATATGTGCAAATGTATGTTTATGAAACCGGAAGAGAAATTATGGAACTCGGAGTTATTCCTGCTGCAAATATGCTTCCTGAAGTTGCCTATGTTAAGCTAGGTTGGGCACTCGGACAAACCAACGATTTGGAAAAAGTAAAAAAGATTATGCTTACTCCTATTGCGGGAGAAATTACAGAACGTGAGCCAAGCAATGGGTATTTAATTTACCAGGGCGGCTTGCCTGAAGTTGAAGAGTTTATTTCGAAATATAAGAAGTGATTATGGAAGATTGGAATTTTGGAGTATTGGAGAAATGTATTACAAAACTCCAGTACTCCATTATTCCTTTAAATCAATGATGATGTCCGCCTGCTCCATGCGCGTGACCGTGCTGAAGTTCCTCCTCAGTAGCATCTCTCACATCAACAAGTTCAACATCAAAATTTAAATTTCTTCCGGCAAGAGGGTGATTAAAATCGATAGTAATGTCATCATCTTTTACCTCCTTTATAACAAAAGGAACCGGTTTTCCATCCGGGGTATGAGCCATATATTCCATCCCTGCCTCAAGATTTGCACCTTCAGGAAATTCCTGTTTTTTAACCTGCTGAACTGCTTTTTCATCGTAATCACCGTATGCATCGGTTGAATCAATTGCGATACTTTTTTTGCTGCCGATCAGCATCTCATTAACAGCTTCCTCAAGCTTTGTTAAAATCTGGTTATTACCGCTTAAATATATGAATGGTTCATTTTCTTTTGTTATCTGAATTAAATTACCCCGGTCATCCGATAATTTATAATTTAACGTTACAACTTTGTTCACTCCTATTGCCATTACACATCCTTTTTTTAGTGAGATTTGTAAACAATTATAATAATTTATTCATGGAAAATAAAATTAATCAGATTTTTCTTCGAATTATAAACATCTTTTTTATTTACAAAGAAAAATAATTATTACATGAAGGGAGGTTTAAAAACAGGAGAGACGCAGTCCCGATAGTATCGATCTATTCGGGTGCGCCTCTACCAGGTATAAAAACTATGTTAGGACTATCTCTTGTTACGTACGCAAATTTGCTAAATAACAATTAAAGATTTATTAATATAAGATTAATAAATTTTAATGTTGATAATACTGAAGTTCCTGGTACAAGCCGGATTCAACATCTGAAATTCACATCGCTTAAATTTTTTATTAGATTTGACTTACACGATCTTTTAACATAAAATAGTCTAAAAGAATTTGGAGAGAATGGTTTGCCCGAGTATATTAAATCATCATCTGTAATAAAAGCTGCAGGAAATAAACCCAAAATAATTAACGAATTCATTGGAAAAGTAAATTCCAATACAACTAATGTAAGCATCGCAAAAATGAAAAGCCCTGAAGGCTGGGTCGAACCGGGACAAACTCCTGAGTTTGATGAATACACAATTGTATTGAAAGGACTTTTGAGAGTAAAAACCGAAAAGGAAACTTTCGATGTGAAATCTGGTGAAGCAATTATAACTCACAAGGGAGAATGGGTTCAATACAGCACTCCCGGTTCAGAAGGTGCAGAATATATTGCAGTATGTATCCCGGCATTTTTACCTGACACTGTACACAGAGATGAATAAATCTGTATAAAAACATTTAAGGATTTTATTAATGCTTACAACAACACTTTTTCGTTCTATTGCTTCCTGTGAAATAAACGCATGGCGGGATATGTACGAAGCAGCAGGAAAAGACCTCTCTGAAAAATCCGGTATAAAAGTTTTCTCTATCGGGTCAGCCTGTATCTCAATTGCAAAGAATATAGATATACTTGCTTTTAACCGGGTTATTGGTTTAGGATTGGTTGAACCTGCAACAGAGCAAATGTTGGATGAGATAATTTCAAAATATCAGGAAGCAGGTGTCAAAAGATTCTTTATCCAGATTCATCCTGAATCTTCTCCTTCACTGATAAAAGACTGGTTCGAAAAGAGAAACATTCATTATTATAATAACTGGGTAAAGTTATACCGTGGGGTTGAAAATCTTCCGACAGTTGAAACCGAACTTGAAATTAGAGAAGTGCAGAATAAGATTGAAGCAGAAAAATTCGGGAAGATAATTACAAAAAGTTTTGAATGGCCTGATGAAATGAAGTATTGGTTTGCAAATCTTCCTGGTAGAAAATACTGGAAAACTTACCTTGCATATGATAGTAATAAGCCCGTTGCAACAGCTTCCCTTTATGTAAAAGATGACTGCGGTTGGTTGTCATTTGCAAGCACTCTTGCCGAATACAGAAAAAAAGGTGCCCAGTCTGCTTTAATTGCAAAAAGAATTCAGGACGCTGCAGAACTTGGGTGTAAGGTACTTACAGTTGAAACAGCAGAAGACTCTGAAGAAAAAAGATCCCAATCATTACTGAACATTCAGAAAATGGGATTTGAAGCCGCGTTTATTCGTCCGAATTTTATATGTAAAACATTATAGCTTAGTTCTAAAGCACCTGGCTTAATCAAGCTTAATATTTATTGAATCGTAATTCCGAATTTCAGAAAAAATTCATCAGGTTTTAGAAGTGATATCTTGAATAACATGAACAGAACTTGCCTGCGGACCTTCTTCTCCCAACTCTTCAAAATAATTCACACCAATTCCTGTTACCAATTTCTCAAAATCCTTATTCAGGACACTGTTCCTGTGAAAATAAATTTCACGTCCATTTGATGTCCTTAAAAATCCGTAACCTTCTTCACGATTAATTCTGTCAACAATTGCTGTAACTTCCTGCTGAGGATGTCTTTTAACCTTTTTTCTCTGAATCTCGACCAGCTTTTCCAATTGTTTTCTTGCAGCATTAAAGGCGTATCTAACCACTTTATCAAGATTGTCAGACATTTCACCTTCACCTGGTTTTCTTTCAACTACAAGTTCATGACCGGGAGGAACTCTTACTGCAATTCTTACACGATAAGGATTTCCAGTATTTATTGACCGATGACGCTTCTCAACAGCTATTCTGCAGCTTGTCATATAATCACAAATTTTTTCAAGCTTCTTTACTTTTTCACGAATAATATTGTCGATGTAATCATTTTTGTTTACTTCGCGGTAAGATATTTCGACAGGAATCTGCATAAAACCTCCAGGTTTTTAATCGTATATAAAATAAATAAAGTGTATAAAAGCAATTGAATAGTTAATCTATAATAAGCTTATCACAAATTATAATTTATAAAATAGTAATTTTGTTTTTAGAAACTTTGGAGGAGAAAGCCAATTGATAATTGCGTGACTTGTTATTCTTGACATTGATCACAATAAGATAAGTAAAATTGAGTAGTTAAAATTATAAAGACTCTCTTGCTGCAAGAGAGCCTTAACATTTCACACAAAACAAAAAATCTAATTCCTGTCTAATATCTCCTGAGCTTTCTTTTTATCTTCAGAAAAAGATAGTGCATTTAAAATCTTATATGAATTATACTTATCTACAACAAAGGGATAAGTTAATTCCAGAGCTTTTAATTTCCAGCTTGAAAATGTTGAAAGATCCATCAATCCTATAATCTGTTCCACACTGAAATAATTATATTTAGCTGAAGCCTGAAGAACCTGAATTTTATTTTCTTCAAAGGATTCATTGCTTATACTCTCAACAAGCCTCTTATAATCAACATTGTTCATCGCAGCTATTGGAGGATTTTCTTCTGCATAGATTTGATTTTTTACTTCTTCAATTAATCTATAAATATTATTCAATTCCTTTTTTGCCTCATTATATTCTCTATGATGAAGCTTCCTCAAATAGCTATTATCAAGATCATCAAGCTTCTCTTTTATTTTATCGAGTAATTTGTCCGTTTTATCGGAAATCATCGGTGTATTTTTGTTATCATATCTTTTATCATTATGATTATGTTGAGGTAAAGCAAAGCTTGCAAAGATTAAAGAAAGAAAAACGATAAGAATTATTTTTGTAAATGCACTTTTCAAAACTTCCTCCGTAGTATTAATTTTTAGTAATATAATATGCACTCAAAAAATCGATCTGAAATCTGCTATCTAAAAATAGTTAATTTTGAATAATCTTCAGATCATAAACCGGAGATTAACTTTTTATATTTAGGATCGGAGATAAGATTTTTTAATTCCGGTTCATTTTCAATTTCCGATCTTGAATAACCTTTCCGGATAGCTTTTATAATCCAATTTATTGCTTCGTCTCTGTCACCTAATTGCTCATAAGTTGTACCTGCACGGAACATATTCGACGCATTGTCAGGAGATAATTGTAAAGCCTTCTTAGTAAAATTTATTGCTTTTGTCCTGTTGCCAACCATAGAATAAAATCCCCCCAGTTCAGCAAGTAATTCCGGATCATTAGGATTTACCTTTCTTGCCTCTTCAGCCAATTCAATTGCATGTTCAAAGGATTCCTTTGATTTATCGCGTTCTCCGGGTGTCCAGTAATAAGCCGCACCTAAATTTGCCCATATTACATAATCGTTATCATTAATTTCAAGTGCTTGTTTGTAGTATCCGGCTGCTTTCTTGTACTTTCCCTGAATAAAGTACAATGTCCCTAAATTTGAAGCAACAGTATATGACTTCTTGATACTAAATGCTTTTTCAAACGCACTGCTTGCTTTTTCCAGCTTATGCTGAAGGTAATAAATCCCACCAATATTACTGAAACCCAGATAATTATTTGGATTTAATTGAATCACTTTTTCAAATTGTAAAATTGCTTCATCATAGCGGGAATATGTAAAGTAAAATACCCCGAGGGAATTATAACCAATCCAGTTATCAGGCTGCATTTCTATTGCTCTTTTAAAAGTTCTTTCTGCATCTTTTAATAAACCCTGGTTTTCATAAGTTTTAGCTAAACCCTGGTATGCATCATAACTGATTGGATTTATTTCTAATGCCCTGTTAAAGTCTTCAACAGCCTCTTTGTATTTACCTGTACCATCGTGTATATTTCCAAGTGTAACATTTATGTAAGCAAGTTTATTATTCAATTTATACGCATACTCAGATTCCTTTATTGCTTTATTTGCCAGGTCCGGTTTTCTGACCATTTCATATTTTGCCCAATAAGCTTCTGCTAACCCTGAGTGTGCCATTGCATAAAGAGAATCTCTTTGAATTGCAAGTAGAAAGGAATTGATAGCTGACTCAATATCATTTTGGTTTTTTTTATTCTGAAGATATCCGCGTCCCAACACATAATATTCATAAGCTTCCGGGACATCTGTATTTCCGGCATCAAGCATTCCACTCGATTCAGGATTCAGTTCAAGATTCAGCATCTTTATAAGAGAGATAACAGATTTGTTTTGAAGCCTGGTTAAGTCATTTTCTTTTACGTCAAGAACTGAAGAATTAAGCTGTCGTAAATTCTTTGCATCAATTAAATTTAATGTAAGACGGTATTCTTTATCTATTTGCTGCAGGCTCCCTGTTACGACAAGATTTACACCCAGTAACTGATTAGCTTCTCCGGGGCTTTTTATTTTATTGTGTAATACTTCACTAACAGGGATAACCCAAAGAGATTTATGGAACTGCTGCAACTGAGTAAGCTTGCTTGTAAGAGTTTCCATTAATCCATTACAGAAGGCATTGTTGGAAGAGTTGCCGTTAATATCCACAAGAGGAAGAATGGCTAAGTGTTGTTCTGTAGCAATTGACTTGCCAGCATTTGATGATTCAAATAGCGATGTAAATTTTATTAGTACAATCAGAAGAATTATAGCTGCTATTATCCCCGATACTAATGCCAGACTTCTTTTTCGATTTCCCTTAGATAAGATGCTCACTGGGCTTATTGTGTCAGCTAATAAAGGTTTATCCTTGTTATCAATTATATTTCTAAGATCGGTCAATACATCTGTAATATTCTGATATCGTTTTTGTACATCTTTTTCCAGGCATTTCATAATGATCTTTTCCAAACCGGGAGGACATTCTGAAATCTCAGATAAAGTAATTGGATCTTCATTAAGAATTGAGTATATAATTGCCTGATCGTATTCTCCTTTAAAAGGCATCTTCCGTGTAATCATTTCATAAAGCACAACGCCAAAAGACCAAATATCCGTTCGATGATCAACAATTTCTCCTTTTGCCTGCTCAGGTGACATATATGCAATAGTTCCAACCGTACTACCGACTTTTGTAAGCTGGTCTCCTTTTCCTATTCTGGCAAGCCCGAAATCCATTATTTTAACCTTGCCGTCATTGGTTATCATTATGTTGGATGATTTAATATCTCTGTGTACAATTCCTTTTTTATGTGCTGCTTCCAATCCTTCAGCAATTTGAATGGCTATGTCAATCGCTTCGTTAGCAGAAATTGAACCTGAAGTTATTTTGTTTTTTAATTCAACTCCTTCTATGTATTCCATAACGATAAAAACTTCATTATCAGAATTTTCAATAGCATAAATCGTAGATATGTTCGGATGATTTAATGAAGCTGCAGCTTGAGCTTCTATTTCAAATCTTTTCCATTCTTCTTCATTAGCGGAGATGTAATGAGGTAAAAATTTAATAGCAACTTGACGTTTTAGTTTGGTGTCTTCAGCGAGGTAGACTACTCCCATTCCACCTTCGCCAAGTTTCTCAAGAATTTTGTAGTGTAGTATTGTTCGTCCGATCATATTTATATACTAACTCTCTTCTAAATTATGATTTGGTGTATCTTAAAAACAAATATTCAACATTATATTAAGGAATTTTTGATCAACATCTTTTTAAAATTTTCGTGTTTGCTTTTCGCTTTACTCAGAATTTTCTGAAAATCCGGATCATCTCTCACCGGATCAAGGAATGGATCTGTTGATATAACCTGGTAATTAAAAAATCCGTCCTCAATACATTTATCCAATAATCTAATGCAATCTTTCTTTTCTCCATAAAGACCATATACATTCGCAAAAAGATAAAGTTGTTCGGCATCATATGTCTCAGAACCTTCCAAGTTCTTTAATGCTTTCAATCCTTTCTCGGTTTCCTTTGTAATGAAACAGAGCATTGAATTTGACCAAATACCAAAAATTCCTTCAGGTTCAATTGAAACCGCTTTTTCAAAATAATCTTTAGCTGCACTGTATTTTTTCAAATGCAGGGACATTATACCAAGCCAGGAAATGTGCATAGGAGTTTCTTTACTGGAATTCATATACTTAAGTGCATCCTCATACCTTTGAGAATAAAAGTAAGTAATAATAATTGAGCGAAACCTGGGATTAAATGAATCCAGCCTAACTGCTGTTTCCATTTCGTCTATAGCATTGTCAAGAAATCCTGTATATCTGAAAATATAACCGAGCCAAAAATGTGCTTCTGCATTATTGGGATTAATCTTTAAAGCCTTCTTTATTAATTCGATTGCTTCTAAAGACTTCCCCTGTTCAGTATAGATCGAAGCTAACCCATTTAATGCGCTTAGGAGTTCCATATTAATTGATAAAGCTTTTCTATAATTCTTTTCCGAATCATTAATTCTTTTCCTTTCGTTAATATCATATGATGCAAGGATCTGATAACGATAGCCTAACTCAGAATAGGCTGGCGCAAAATCGGGGTCCAGTTCTAAAGACTTTTTAACCATTGAGACAGCAATATGAGCCTCCTCATTTGTAAGAGTATAGGAAATAGCCTTAAGATAATATTCATAAGCTAATGGATTATTAGGTACATCGGTTCTTAATTGCCTTTTTTCTTCCGGTGTGAACTTTAAATTAAAATCAGCAATTACTTTTTTTGAAATTACATCCTGAAGTTTAAACACATTTTCAAACGCTACCTCAAAATCTTCGCGCCACAACATTTTATCAGAATTAATATCTATTAATTCTAAGTCTAGACGAATTTCGTTAACTTCTTTTAAAAAATTCCCGGTTAACACATAGTCGACATTTAACTGATTTGCAGACAGCTTTATGTCTACTGTTTGGTTTTGATAACTTCGAATAGCACTTGAGGGACGAACAATAATATTTTTATTGTAAGCTAAGGCACCAATAATTCTATCCGCAATGGCAAAACCCAAATAATTTGATTCCTCATCGTTACGAATATTTACAAAAGGAAGAACTGCTAATTTTTTTATTCCTTCCTTTGATTTTCTTTGATCTTCACTCATTATTTGGTTTTCGATTGATCTTAGTTCTTTTATAATATCACTCACCTGTAAATATCTTTTACCAGGATCTTTCTTTAATGAATTATTTATAATTTTCTGAATTGGTGAAAAGGGATTATCATTGTATGTTTTAACCTCTTCATTTAGAATAGAATAGATAATTGCCTGATCGTATTCTCCTTTAAAAGGTCTCTTACCTGTTAACATTTCATATAATACAACTCCGAAAGACCAGATATCAGTTCGATGATCTACAATTTCTCCTTTTGCCTGCTCAGGTGACATATAAGCAATAGTTCCAACTGTACTACCGACTTTTGTAAGCTGGTCTCCTTTTCCTATCCGGGCAAGTCCGAAATCCATTATTTTAACCTTGCCGTCATTGGTTATCATTATGTTGGATGATTTAATGTCCCGATGGATAATTCCTTTTTTATGTGCCGCTTCCAAACCTTCAGCTATCTGTAGTGCGATACTAATAGCTTCACCAATAGGGATAGGACCTGATTTAATTTTATCTTTTAACTCAACTCCTTCCACATACTCCATTACTATAAATTTGTTATCGCCGGAATCTTCAATCGCATAAACAGTTGCAATGTTAGGATGATTTAATGAAGCTGCTGCCTGCGCTTCAATTTCAAAACGTTTTTTTTCTTCCTCATTTGTAGAAATATGATGCGGTAAAAACTTAACAGCGACCTGCCTTTTTAGTTTTGTGTCTTCGGCAAGATAAACTACTCCCATTCCTCCTTCGCCTATTTTCCCAAGGATTTTATAGTGTAGTATTGTTTCGCTGATCATATTTTTTTTCCTAACAAAGGTAGTTTCATTTTTTTCATAAATGCTGCGTAGCGCGGGTCATTGACTATATTACGCATTAGTGGATCGCCTATAATCTGTGTACAACCACCATCTTTTTGCTTGTAAGCCTTTTCAAGCCACTCGAATGCTTTGTCCTTCTCTCCACGGTATGCATAAATTTCTGCTATCTGATATGCATCAGCGTTCTGGTATTCTGCGATATAATCTGCTAGTTTATCGTAAGCTTCCTTCTTTCTGCCAAGAGTGTAATCAACAATCACAAGTCCGAAGGTTTGCCACTCTGGATCTGTTTCCTTCTGAATCTCCGATAACGCCGAATCCAGTTTACTTTTCTGAAGATAATCAAGGCCAATAAATGTGTTAGCTACTGGGTATTGCGGGTCCAGATCAAGGCATTTCCTGAAAGCCGCCATTGATTCATCATATAAACCAGCATGCATGGTAGTGATACCGAGGTTAAAATATCCACTAGAACTCACAGGGTTAAATTCAATTATGCGATGGTCAAGTTTTATTGCTTCATCAAATCGTCCTAACGCAGACGATAAATTGGCAGCTCCGTTAATAACATTCTTGTTCCCCGGCTCCAATTCCAACCCCTTTTTGAGCGCCTCATCCGCCGCTGTCCAGTCCCAATCGTAAGTTTTCTTTATCCATCCTAAATTTGCATAAGCATCAGCAAGATCCGGGTCAAGTTCTAGTGTTTTCTGTACTTCTTTGAGTGCTTTGGCGTAACCTTCATCTACAGGTATGTAACCGTAATCAGCCTGAGAACCGTGAATATCGGACAATCCTATCCATGCAGGTGTATATCCGGAATCAATCGAAAGCGCCTTCATATAATATTTTTCTGCTTTTTTCCAGTTTTCTTTTCCGTGCAAATTGAAAAAATGATTACCGAGTAAATAATTGTTGTAAGCTTCGGGGTCTGTTTTTTGTTCCGGCTTGGATGCCTCTTTTCCAAGCAGTGCAACGTTTAAGGCTTCTGCTACATTGCCCGATATGGAATCCTGAAGAGCAAATATGTTGTTCATAGTCCCATCATAAGTATCAGACCAAAGAGTTGCATCTGTTTCAACGTTTACAAGGTCTGCCGATATGCGTAGATTATTGCCTGCCTTCTGCACGCTTCCTTCAAGTATGTTATTTACATTAAGCTTTGCTGCAATGGTTTTAAGATCAACATCTTTGTCTTTAAAGTAGAATGAAGAGGTTCTTGCTGTAACTCTTAGGTTGGGATTCCTTGATAACACATTTATTAATTCTTCAGCCATTCCATCTGAGAAGTATTCCTGGTCTTTATTTTGGCTCATGTCAGTAAATGGCAGAATAGCGATTGTTTTTATTTTTGCTGCTCTCTCCTTTCCGCCCTTTGATGAGGAAATAAAAATATAAAATGATATTGCAATTAATATAACTGCTATTCCGGCTAATACCCATGGAAGTTTTAACTTCTTTGTTTTTGTTCTCTTTATTTCTCTGTCTTGATTTATTGTTCTAAGCTCGTTTTCTATTTCTACTGCGTTCTGATATCTCTCATCAGGTTTCTTTGCCAGAGATTTGCCGATTATATGTCTTAGTTCTTCATCAATTTCATTAACAGCCACAGGTTCTTCATTTAATATTGAATAAACTATTGCCTGATCATAATTACCATAAAAAGGCATCTTTCCAGTCAGCATTTCATAGAGAACAATCCCAAATGACCATATATCTGTTCGTTTATCGACTTGATCGCCTCTAGCCTGTTCAGGAGACATATATGCAAAAGTTCCGAGAGTAGTTCCGGTTTTCGTGACTTGCGAACCCTGACCAATTTTTGCTAAGCCAAAATCCATTATCTTTACTTTACCATCATTGGTAATCATTATGTTCTGAGATTTTATATCTCTGTGAACAATTCCTTTTTTATGTGCAGCTTCCAATCCCTCAGCAATTTGAATTGCAATATTGATTGCTTCTTCAAAAGGAATTGGTCCGGATTTTATTTTATCTTTTAGTTCAATCCCATCTATATATTCCATTACTATAAACGTATCTTCGCCGGAATCTTCAATCGCATAAACAGTTGCAATGTTAGGGTGATTTAATGAAGCTGCTGCCTGGGCTTCAATTTCAAAACGTTTTTTTTCTTCCTCATTTGTAGAAATATGATGCGGTAAAAACTTAACAGCAACCTGCCTTTTTAGTTTTGTGTCTTCGGCAAGATAAACTACTCCCATTCCTCCTTCGCCTATTTTCTCAAGAATCTTGTAATGTAAAATTGTTTCACCAATCATAATTGTGGATTCCAGCTAAAATTTATTTGTTAGGTTTTGTCATTGCTGTAACTTCATCAGTCCAGTTAAGTACAACTGAAATACTTTTTAATGTTGATCCTTTAACGGGAGTTGTAGTAATAAAATATTTTCCATCCGACGTAATATCGTAACTGATTCCGCTATCTACATTCATTGAAGGGAATCCGGAAATTAATACTTTGGGAACACCTGCTGAAAATGTGGGAGAGGTAGATACGGGAACGGCAACTAATTGAGAACCTTTTCGATAGTAAATGGTTTTTCCATCCGGTGACCATCGTGGTTCTTCAATAACATCGGTTGAAATTTGCCATTTCCCTTCTTTATCAGGGAAAGAACGAACATATCCCTGATATGTGCCTGATTCATTAGTCAGGTAAGCCAGCCACTTCCCATCAGGTGAGACACTTGCCTCATATTCATCGAATTTGGAATCAAGATATTTCCAGGGTTTTCTATCTCCCTTTAGGGGAATAATAAGCAGGTCTGACTGAGCATATTTTCGGTCTAACTTATCTATAATTATATTTTCCCCGTCTTTAGTCCACTCGTCTACATATAGTCTTGATTTATCACTATAAATTTCTGTTTCATTTCCGCTGCCATCGTACGGCTTTACAAATATTCCCTGTTTGCCGTCATTGGTACGTTTCACAAAGGCAATTTTTTTACCGTCCGGTGACCATTGAGGAGTTCGGTTGAATCCTCCAAAAGTTAACCGGCTTAATGTTTTTCTAAGGATATTAAAAATCCAGATATCAAAATCTTCTCCATTGCCAATTACCACCGCTATTTTTTTATTATCGGGTGAAAGTTGCGGCTCGAGGTATGCATGACCAATAGAGTCTAAAGTAACAGACTCACCTTTTGTATCTATTTTTACAAATTTTCTTTTACCTCCTTCAACAACCCCGGGAATGTATGCAAGAGTTCCATTGCCAGATACCATATAGTTGGTTATTCCTGTAGTAAGTTCACTATAGACTCCTTCAATTACAGGAATAGGCTGTCCTTTTATCTCAAGATTGTCTGCATCAAATGGAACTGCGTAAAGCACGCCTGAGCGTGAAAAAATAATATGCCCTGTAGAAATGTATCGGGCAGTACTGGCTCCTTTAATTAAAAATTTTCTTTCACCCGTTTCAATATCTACAATATCAATTTCGGCATTCTCATAGTAATCAGGACTTGCGATTGTACCCATTGTAAACAAAACGTGTTTCCCATCAGGAAGGAATGACGGCCAGCGGTGCGTCCTTTCATTTTTGGTAGAATCAAGCATAGTTATTTTTTTTACTATTCCGCCGTTTTCAGAAATCATTGATAAGGGTTCGGTAGTTGTAGGCGAAAAAACTATCATTCCGTTTTTACCCCAGGTTCCTCCTCTATTATCCGGGGCATCAGCTAATGTAACAGGAGTTCCGCCGCTCAGTGAAATTTTTTCAAGTTTACCGTTACTAAAAAATCCGAGCCATTTGTCATCCGGTGAAAAGAAAGGGCTGGATGCATTATCAAGTTCACTTATTATTACAGGTTCCGTAGAGTTCATTTTACGTAAATAAAATTTTCCGTTTGCTTTGAATACTAAACTTTTCCCATCGTGTGAAATAGCCAAAGCAGGATAACTATTTACATCAAGCATTAAATCATTGTTTAATTCAAGTGAGAACTTTGTAACAATTTTTTCTTGCGCCGGTTTATTCAGCATCAGCCAGGTAACAATAAGTGCAGCCAATAGGACAATAGAAAACACCCAGGGAATGATCTTTGAGCGAGTAAATCTTGTGAGATCGATTTTGCGGTTCATTACTTCAACTGTTAGAGAACCGGAGGGTGTAACACTAGTTGCTTCTCCTGATTTTGTAATAAAAGATTTTGAATTAACATTATATACTCTGCTTTTTCTGTGTCCGGTGGATTTCTTTATTTTTCTTAAATCCTTTGCAAGTTCCTTAGCAGATTGACAACGTTCATCTTTATCTTTTTCCAAACACTCTAAAATTATTGCATCTAATTCAGGATCAAACCCCTCCTTTACGGTTGAAAGAGGAGGAGCTTCAACATTTACTATCTCGTACATTATTGCCGTTTCATGTATTCCCTTAAAAGGAGGTTCGCTCGCAAGTAATTCATAAAGGACAACTCCAAGTGAAAATATATCCGTTCGATGATCTACATCTAATCCCTGTACCTGTTCAGGTGACATATAACCCATTGTTCCTACTGTCGTACCTGCTTTTGTTAATCTCGATACATTACTTTCTTTGTAAAGTTTAGCTAGACCCGAAATCCATTATCTGTGCAATTCCATCTTTACGGATCATTATATTTTCAGGTTTTATATCACGATGTACTATTCCCTTTTCGTGTGCTGCCGCTAATCCTTCAGCAACCTGTATTCCTATTTCAAGTATTTGTTTTTCGGATAGTGAATCCTTTTTATCTTTTAATGTTTTACCTTCAACAAATTCCATTGCTATAAATAATTGTCCGTTATATTCTTCTATAGAATAAATCGTACAAACATTCGGATGATTCATTGCAGAAGCTGCTTTTGCTTCCTGATGAATCTTGCTTTATCATCTTCGGATGCAGTGAGATGTGAAGGAAGAAATTTTAGTGCTACGAAGCGGTCGAGTTTTGTATCCTGTGCTTTGTAAACTTCGCCCATCCCACCTTCGCCGAGTTTTTCTAATATTTTATAGTGAAGTATTGTTTCACCAATCATTTTCTCCTTATAAAATCATTTTTATTTGGTTAATCAACGCCTGCCAGTTTTGTAAATAAGTTAATGGTGATGAGATAATCTGGTCTGAGGAAAATTCCACAAGAAAATATTTATCATCTTTTGAGATATCAAATATTCTGCTTACACCTTTATCATTCAAATTAAAAAGTAAATGCGGTTGACCGGGATTTAATAATTCACCCGAACCATTAGTGCTTACCAAACTCAAATCATTAGTTGAAGAAACAAAATAAATATTTTTATCATCGTTGAACCAGCCTGCAGTGGATGTTAAAGTATTTACACTGTTTGTGTTAATCTGCCACCTTCCTTTTCTACCTGAAAATGGGCGAACATATATCTGACCGGTTCCTGATTCATCACACCGATACAAAACCCACTTCATATTGTGCGAAAATTTAAAGCTCCCTTCATTAAAATTAGTAGCCAGGTAGTTGATATCTTTTTTAGCATCCAATTGAAAAACACCAATGTCATATCCGTTTCCACTTTTTATAGTTGTATATAGTATATAATTACCATCAGCGGACCAATCAGTAGAATATTTATTATAATCAGATTTGTACAATAATATTTCATCTCCGGTACCGTCAGCACTTTTTATATAGATATCATAGAATTTATTTGTGTTAGAAACAAAAGCAATTTTCTTATTGTCGGGTGACCAGACAGGAAATTCTTTATAATCAGGACCAAATGTTATACGAGTGATTACTTTCCTTTTTCTATCAAAGACCCATATGTTTGAATTCTTCCCTTCATTATCCAAGCCATCAAAAACGATTTGGGTATTGTCAGGAGAAAAACTTGCAGTGTTTAAAACTGTTTTTTCAAAAAATACTTCTCTTTTATTTCCGTTCATATCCACCATTCCAACTTTATTTTCAAGCTGGTTATTACTCTGATAAACAAGATTACCTGCCCCTGAAACAGAAAAAGCTCCTTTAATTCTTGCATCAAAAAAGAGTATGTTTCCTGCAATAGTCTGAAAATCATCTTTCACTTTGAAATTATCGGGATCAAAGCTCTGACAGATTAACGCTTTCTGCCTTAAATAAAAAATATTACCATCTGCGTACTCTGCATTTGAAGAAGCATGAAATAAAGTTATATCTGTATTACCATTTATTGAGCCAACTTTAACAACATCGCCGGGGCTTGAACCGGAAAAGACATTTTGAATGCTGTAAATAAAATGTTCTCCATCAGGAAGAAAGTGTGGAAAGCGCAGGCTTTGATCATTGATTGAAGTGTCCTGTTTTACTATTTCAACAGGATTTCCCCCATTTGCCGAAACCAGAAATAAACCGCCGGTTGCGTTAGGCGCAAATACAATTTTATTATTATCGCTCCAGCTTCCGCCTCTGCCTGCAGGTGCATCACATACTTTATTCGGCGGTCCTGCATTAATATCAATCTTCATTAAACTGTTACCAGAAAAATAGGCGATATATTTACCGTCCGGTGACCAAAAGGGGTAAAATGCATTTTCAGTGCCAGGGAAATCTTTTGCCACTAAAGTTTTAAGCGGTCTCACCCACAACCTGTTTATATTCAGTGAATCCTTTCCAACAAAAGCAATCATTTTACCATCCGGGGATAGTTCAAAATTACCGCCGATAAGATTTTCATATGTTACATTTTGCGGTGGGAGGATGGAGGCATTTACAATAATGGAATTTTTGTTAACTGAGTTATGGGTTAATAACAGATATAAAACAGCAGCTAATAAAATAATTACTAGAGATCCGAGAAGATAGGTGGATCTGAATAAATTGACGGGATAAAATTTCCTGTTAAATACTTCAATTGTAATTGCACCTGAACTTTTTGAAGTTGTCTGCATTTCCTTTTGTGTTTGAAAACTCTGTGTATTTACGTTGTAAACTCTGCTCTTTCTGTGACCTGTCGATTTTTTTATTTTTCTTAAATCTTTTGCGAGTTCTTTTGCAGACTGGTATCTCTCATCTTTATCCTTCTCCAGGCATTCAAGTACTATTTCATCGAGTTCAGGTGGAATGTTTTCTTTTATTGTCGTTAGCGGTGGAGCTTCCACATTCACTATTTCATACATTATTGCAGTTTCGTGTATCCCTTTGAATGGTGATTCTCCTGCCAGCATTTCATAAAGCACTACTCCAAGTGAGAATATATCTGTCCTGTGGTCTACATCCAGTCCCTGTACCTGTTCAGGCGACATATATCCCATTGTTCCCATCGTAGTTCCTGCCTTTGTCAGTCTGCTTACATTCCCTGATGAGTAAAGCTTCGCTAGTCCGAAATCCATTATCTGTACTATACCGTCTTTCCTGACCATTATATTTTCTGGTTTTATATCACGGTGAACTATTCCCTTCTCGTGAGCTGCTGCCAATCCCTCTGCTGTTTGTATTCCTATTTCAAGTATTTGTTTTTCAGAAAGAGAATCTTTTTTATCTTTCAGAGTTTTTCCATCTACATATTCCATTACAATGAATAATTGATTATTATACTCTTCAATTGAATGAATTGTGCAAACATTCGGATGATTCATTGCTGAAGCTGCTTTGGCTTCCTGGATGAATCTTGCTTTGTTATCTTCTGATGCTGTTAATTGAGAAGGAAGAAACTTCAATGCTACAAAACGGTCGAGTTTAGTATCCTGCGCTTTGAATACTTCGCCCATTCCGCCTTCACCCAATTTTTCAAGTATTTTGTAATGGAGTATTGTTTCGCCAATCATAAATTGCCTTCTATCCTATAAGAATATCTTTTACGGTCAGGTTAGCCTTAGCCGGGTTTCTCAATTAATTTGTAGTCAGAATGGTTTTACCGATCATTACTTTGTATTACTTATTTTCTATTAGTTCCAGGTATCTCTTATTATTATGCAGTGAATCCCACATTGGATCAAGTTTTAGCACCGCAACTGAAATAGCATCTGTTGGCATGTTAAGCAGCTCTTCAATTTTTTCGAGAGCTAAATCATATTCACCAACCATAGTATATATCTGCGCTAGATCATATAAACGGAAAGTTCCCCGCCACGCTTCTTTTGTTACCGGGAGAAGTTCATAACCATGCTTACCTTCTTTGATTGCGTTTTGTTTATCACCAAGACCGGCATAGCAGATTCCAAGTGAACTGTATAATCTTGAATCTTCCGGATGTTGTTTTATTTTTTCCTGTATCACTTTTATTGCCGCCTTATAATGCTGATCAGCCTCTGTTTTGTTTTTCATAAATCCATAAGCTTGTGCGATATACAAGTCCTCAGGTTTGTAGTAAAACTGACCATCTGTTTCTTTAATGCCATTTATATCCTTCAATGCCCCGGGGTAATTTCGATCTAAAATATCACACAGAAACAAAGTATTGCTGAATAAATCTGAATCCAGCCCAACTTTCTTTCCCTGTGCTGATCTGATAATTTCCCTGGCTTTTTTTGTATTCCCATTTTCCAGTAAAATATTATTTGCTTTTAAATCATAGGCAGCAACAGCTTCCGGCGCCAGATAAATTGCTTTATCAATAAATGGATATGCATCAATATATTTTCTTAACAAACCGTAAGTCTCCCCCAGAGAAAAAACAATCATATAATCCTTGGGATTAATGGTATATGTTTTTTTCAGATAATTAATTGTCTCCTCCATCTTTCCCTGTCTTCTTGAAACATATGCGGTTCCATTCAGAGCATTAACATTGTTCGGATTAAGACGAAGGGCTTCATTATATTCCTTAAGTGCCGAGGCATAATCAAGTACACCATGGTAGAAATAATCACCCATTGCAGCATGTGCATCGGGTGAATCAGGATTTAGAAGAAGCGCTTTTTCAGCACTGGCTTTGGATTTTGCTAAATTGTCTTTTGTACGTTCAAAATAGGACCAATACATATTAGATCTCACAACAGACATCTGGGCATAAGCCTCAGCAAAATTTTCATCTGTTTTTATCGCTTGCTGCAATAATTCAAGCGCAATCCGGGAATTTTTTTCGTTTGTTATATCCTCTGCGAAATACTTGGCTTTTAAATAAAGATCGTATGCCTCTGAATTGCTTGTGATAGTACTTTCAAGAGATTTCTGTTCAGACTTAACGAGCTTGAGGTTCATAGCTTCGGCAACTGTTGATGCTATTTCCGACTGAAGCGTAAAGGCGCTTGAAAAATCTGCTTCATAAGGTTTTGACCAGATCTGTGTGGCGTTATCTAGACTTATCAATTCCGGATTAACTCTTATTCGTTTTTTACCATTTAACTTTTCCCACTGAACTGTTCCTTCAAGTACGTATTGTACTCCGAGTTCTTTTCCGATTTCCCACAATGATTTTCTAGTGTTCTTATATTGCATTGCACTTGCACGGGCAATAACTCCAAGTCCTGATAGTCCTGAGAGTTTACTCGTTATTTCCCCGGTAATTCCATCAGCAAAATATTCATCATCAGAAGAACCTAAATTTTGAAACGGAAGAACAACTATCATTTTTTTGGAATTGCTAATATCAGTCTGTTCAGTTGAAGTCCTGTTAAAATAAAACCAGCCGCTCACAAGAAGCAGAATCAATAATGCAGCAGAAGCCCATATCCATTTTTTATTTTTACCAACCCGACTTTTATTTACAACGATTCGAGGATGAGACGAACGCGAACCGGAATCTCCTTTTAAAATTAATAGATCAGAACACATTTCACTTATATTCTGATATCGATCGTCAGGATTTTTTGCAGTTGATTTACGGATAACAGATTTCAGTTCTTCCGGGATTTCTTTTAATTCCGGCAATTCATCATTCAGTATAGAATAGATAATCGCTTGTTCGTACTCACCTTTAAAGGCTGATGTTCCGGAAATCATTTCATAAAGGATTATTCCAACCGCCCAGATATCTGTTCTTTGGTCAACGTTTTCCCCGCGTGTTTGCTCGGGCGACATATAAGCAGCCGTACCAATTGTTGAACCGAATTTTGTTATTCCTCCTGACATCTTTGATTTAGCAAGTCCGAAATCAACAATTTTCACCTCGCCAAATTTTGTTATCATTATATTTGCAGGCTTCACATCCCTGTGTATTATTACACTTTTATGAGCGCGTTCCAAACCGGAGGCAATCTGAATTGCAATGTCTATTGCTTCATCTGTATTTAAAGCGCCTCTGCTGATTTTTTTCTTCAGCGTTTCACCCTCATAAAATGCCATTGCAATAAATAGCTGACCGTCGTCTGTTTTATTTATATCATAGATAGTACAGATATTCGGATGATCAAGAGAAGAAGCAGATTTAGCTTCACTCATAAATCTTTTTTCTGATTCATCATCAGCCAGCAGGTGAGGCGGTAAAAATTTCAATGCCACAATCCGGTCAAGCTTTTCATCGTTAGCTTTATAGACAACACCCATTCCCCCGCCGCCGGATTTTTCAATTATTTTATATTGATTTATTTTCCTACCGGTTAAATCATCCAATTATTTGGCTTTCTGCTTTTTTGATATCAGTTAATTGATTTATTTGAAAAGAAAAATATTTTGTGAACAGCACTTGTTATAAGATTATTTCCGAATTCCACACACAAACCTGTCGCAGCAATTATATCCGTTTTTATAGCACTGCCTCCCCAGGTACAACCACGTATATTTATTTTATACGGAGAAAGTTTTTGTTTATCAAACCATCCGCCTGAAACCAGGTATTCTTCATTGTTTACAACTTTTATAATATAAACTGAATTGATCGTTTTAAGATAAAGTTGATCTCCCCGTTCAAGATTATGTTTATAAATCTGCGGAAGTTTATTACTTGTGTCAGTTAAATTCTTAAGGTCAAAACCGGCTAACATAAAGTTTCTTTAAATTATTAATAAAAGTTTTTGCCTGTAACTAAATTGTAATTTTCAACTTTCATATCTTCAGATGTTTTAATATTTGCGTCGAAATCCTTTTCAAGTGCCATTTTCCACCTGTAAAACTGGGAGAATGTATGTGCAACTTTTTCCACAAGCTCTTTGAATTTACCCGAGCTCTCATATTGATCAGCATCTTTTTTACTATCCCAGATTGTTACTGAAATAAATCCGTTGGAATCCTGAAGGCTCTGGGTTAAGTATGCATAATTACAACCAGGACTTGAAAGTAATGCGGGAATGATTTCATCAGTATAAATTTTCTTAAACTCTTTTTGTTTCCCTTCCTGTATAGATAAAGAAACAATCCTCACATACAACCGGGAATCAATCCTATTAGCTTCATTGGAATCAGCTTGTGCCTGGACGGAATATTTCTTAATTACTGGTTCTTCCGTTACCTGTTTGTATTCAAGCTCAAGATTTTCCGATAATTGAATTCTCCATTCAGATGAATTTTGAAGATTTGGTTTTATCTTTTCCAGCAGTTCGGTATATATTCCTTTTTTTTCATAATCTTCAGCCTGTTCCTGTTTTTCCCATAAAGTAAGTGAAATGAATTCACCTTCCGCTGTTCCGTTTTCAATTAATCCTACAAATCTGCACCCGAGAGTTTTCTGCAGTCTATCGATCACCTCATTTGTGTACGATTCACGGAACTCAGCTACCTTCTGAAGATCAACATTTAATTGGACTAATCTCATAAACATATTATACATCTCCTTTCAGAATGAAATCATTTAACCAAAGCTTTTTATTGCTTCTTCAACTGAATTATAATTTTCAAAAACCAGATTAAGTTTTGTCATAGATAAAATATTCTCAATTTTACGAGTCACTTTAGCAAGCTTTAGCGTGCCGCCGTTATTTTTCACTTTTGAATAACTACTTATTAAAATTCCGATACCCGAACTGTCCACGGATGTTACCCTGCTTAAATCGATCACAAAGTTTTTCTTCCCCTGTTCTAAAAAATTGTCAAGTGTTTGATTTAATCTTTTAAGCAAAGTACCTCCGGTAAGCTTTCCTTTTAAATCCAGAACAACAGCACCTTGTTGTTCTTTAATATTCATATTAACCTCTAAGACAGGTGAAATATTATTTTACACGTTTTACTATAACCATTGTGATGTCATCAGACTGAGATGCACCTTTTGTAAAACTTTCAACATCCTTAAAAATTTCTTTTATAAATTCTTCGGCATTGAGATGAAGATGTTTCCGGATAGAATTCTCAAGTCTTTCTTCTCCATATTCTTCCTCAGAAAAATTCATTGCCTCGGTTACACCGTCAGAAAAAAGAACAAATAAATCATCAGGCTTAAACTCTATCGTTTCTTCTTCAAAACTATAATCCGGAATCATCCCTACAACAATTCCACCTTCACATAAACGTTTTGGTTGATTGCTGCCGGAAAAAAGATAGGGATTGTTATGCCCGGCATTGCAATATGTAATTTTATGTTCATTCGTATTGAGCAGTGCATAAAACAAAGTAGCGTAACGGGTAGGATCAGTATTATGATAAAGGATATTGTTTGCGAAAGAAACAGAGTTTTTACATTCATTACCTATAAATGCCTGTCCTCTTAAGGAAGCCTGCAGATTAGCCATGAGTAATGAAGCAGGAATTCCCTTACCGGAAATATCACCCAGACAGAAAGCAATTCTTCCATCTTTCAGTGAAATAAAATCATAATAGTCTCCACCTACTTCTTTTGCAGGTATACTTTTCCCTGCGAATTGATATCCATCGTAAATTGGTACCTCTTTGGGAAGAAGATTTTCCTGAATATTTTTGGCTACTCTCATCTCCTCCTGAATATGAATGAGAGCCTGTTCTTCAATATATAATCGTGCATTTTCAATAATCTGTGCAGATTGTGCCGCAATAATAGATAACAATCTCTGATCATTTGAGGTAAAGCCTGAGTCATCATGTTTGTTAAAAACATTTATTATCCCGGTCATCCTTCCTTTCAGCATCAACGGAACACCAAGTAAAGATTTTATGGATATTTTTTCATCTGCGGATAATTTAAACCTGCTGTCAGTCTTTAAATCATTAATCAGTAACGGGGCTTTATTTTTCAGCATCCAGCCTGTAAGCTGAGCATCGAGTCTGTATGGGAGTGAGCTAATGACAGAGTCCTGTTTCCGGATCATTGTATGAAAAGGCTTGTCAATATCTTTTTCATTAAGTAGCATAACAGCGCCCTGTTCAACTTTAAGATGTTTAACACATTTATGAACGATCAGGTCAACAATCTTTTCAAGAGATTGTGTTGAACTTATGGCAGTTGCAATATCATTCAGGATTGACAGTTCTTCAACTGCTGCACGAAGTCTTTTATTTTCTTCTTCCAGTTGATCTACATTCTTTATTTGCTCCAAAGTAACTTCCTTTTTTAATACTGAAAATGGAAAGGAGTATGGACTGATTCAAAAAATTGAAAACAGGAGTAAGGTTTACCTTCTGATTATATTAAATATTCACAGGAATAGGAGAAGATAATGAGAATTTTCATTTAGATCAAAATTTAATATTTCCAGCAGCTAACAATATGATCGTTTACCATCCCGGTTGCCTGCATAAATGCATAGCAAATTGTCGAACCGACAAATTTAAATCCACGTGTTTTCAACTCTTTACTCATTAAATCTGAAGTAGTTGTCCTGGCTGGTATCTCCCGCATTGATTTAAATTTATTCTTTATAGGTTTATTATTAACGAACTGCCAGAGGAAATTATCAAAGCTTCCAAATTCTTTTTGAACTTCAAGAAAGACATTAGCATTTTTTATAGCGGCTTCAATCTTTAGTTTATTCCTTATAATTCCTTCATCTTTTAATAACGAATTAATTTCCCTCTTTTTATAGGCTGCTATCTTCGTTGCATCAAAATTATCAAAAGCTTTTCTGAAGTTTTCACGTTTTCTTAAAATAGTTATCCAGCTTAAGCCAGCCTGGAAACCTTCGAGTATAAGCATTTCAAATAGTTTGCGGTCATCGTGTAAAGGAGTTCCCCATTCATTATCATGGTAATCTACATAAAGTGGATCACCTGAGCTCCAGCCGCATCTCTTTTTTTCTTTCAAGGATTTTCCTGATTGTAAATGACATGAAGAAATTAAAAACTTATTAAAACTATTTCAATTATAATTTTCATTATTTCAAAAATAAATTATGTTTAAAACCTTAATTATTATAATATCAATCGGGTATTAAATGAAGAATTTATTACTGGTATTCTTAACGATTATAACCTTCGCATTTATTCCTTTTAAAATTTTGCCTCAGGATACTAAAACAAAAATTCATTTCGAAAATCCGGCCCAAACTATTAAACAGGAATTTCTTCATGCATGGGATGCTTATAAAGAATATGCCTGGGGTCATGATGAATTAAAACCTTTGAGCAAAACGGGATATGACTGGTATGGCGTTTCCTTTTATATGACACCTGTCGATGCATTCGACACAATGCTTCTAATGGACCTAAAAGATGAAGCAAAAGAAACAAAGCAACTTATTGTGGATAGTCTCAATTTTAATAAAGATGTTTTCGTTCAGAATTTTGAAATTACTATAAGGTTGCTCGGCGGTTTACTTTCAGCTTATGAATTTGATGGAGATAAAAGATTTCTCGATCTGGCAGAAGATCTGGGAAACAGATTGCTTCCTGTTTTTAATTCAAAGACAGGGATGCCTTATGTATATGTAAATCTGAAGTCCGGGGAAATAAAAGATTCAATAAATAATCCTGCAGAAATAGGAACACTAATGCTTGAGTTCGGAACTTTGAGCAGGATTACCGGAAATAATGAATTTTATAACAGGGCGAAAAATGCTATAGTGCAGGTTTACAAAAGAAGATCTAAAATTGGTTTGGTAGGAACCACGATTAATGTGGAAACAGGTGAATGGCAAAATACTGAGAGTCATATTAGCGGGATGATAGATTCATATTACGAATATCTTTTGAAAAGCTACCTGTTATTCGGCGATAAAGATTTTAAGGATATGTATGATTCAAGTATTGCAGTAGTTAACCTGTTTCTGCCTGATACAGTGAACTCGAGATTGTGGTACGGCAAAGTGGATATGAATAACGGGCAAATGATTGAAACAACCTTTGGTGCACTTGATGCTTTTCTGCCTGCAGTACTTTCACTTGGAGGAGATTTAAAGCAAGCAGAAGAATTACAGGAATCCTGTTTTTATATGTGGAATTATTTTGATATTGAACCCGAAGAGTTCAATTATAAAACGATGGAAATAAATTACCCTGATTATGTTTTAAGACCTGAAAATATTGAATCCGCATATTACCTTTATCATTATACAAGGGATAATAAATATCGTGAAATGGGTAAACTTTATCTTCAAAGTATAATTGAATACTGTAGATTGAATAAAGGTTATGCTTCTTTGAAGAGCGTTGTTACAAAGCAAAAAGCAGATAAAATGCCGAGCTTCTTCTTTGCAGAAACATTAAAATATTTGTACCTCCTTTTTACAGATGAAAGTGTTCTCGATTTCAATAAAATTATTTTTAATACCGAAGCTCATCCGCTTTTAAAGGAATATCGAAAATAAAAATTACTATATAACCTGATGAAGATGATACAAGTAATTACCAATGTAATATGGCCATAAAATAATTCCAAGTACTGCATTCCAGAAAGACAGGTCGAGAAGACCGATTGAAAACAACCAGCCCATAACCCAGAAAATTCCTCCCGAATTTGAGTGGACATTTACTTTTTTATCATTGCTCATTTTGATCCCCAAAACTTGTTATGAAATTACATCAAAAAATTAAGCAATCATTTCGGTAGTGGCAAGAAGAAAGATAAAGGAAAAACTAATTTATTAATATTTGAAATGAGAAGTTTTCAGATTAAATTACCTAATAATTTTATTAACTATTTGGGGAGTTATTATGAAAAGCATAATTCTATTTGCTGCATTTCTTTTTGTCTCTGTTCAGGCTTTCCCTCAATTTGACCTTCTTAAAAAAGTTAAAGATAAAGTTGAAGAAAAAACTGAAAAGAAGGTTGACGAAGGATTAGATAAAGCTACTGATGAAAATAACAAAGAACAGAAAGATTCAACTAAAGAAGAAAAGAAAAATGAAAGTATGAAACCCGGTGGTGAAGAATTAAAATCGTACTCGAAATATGATTTTGTCCCGGGTGAACAGGTCCTCTTCTTTGAAGATTTCTCCCAGGATAATGTTGGAGATTTTCCTGCATCCTGGAATACAAACAGTAGTGGTGAGGTAGTAACTTTAAATAAATTTCCCGGTCATTGGTTCCAGCCGGGACTATCGGGTACATTCCTTCCCGAAATTAAAGGTGCATTTGGCGAAAATTTTACTCTTGAGTTTGATTTCATATATGCACCCACCACACAATCAAATGCTCCTTCATTTGATCTTACCTTTTACTCCTCGTTAGAAGGTGAGACCATGGATGCTTATGTTCCGGGGAACGGAGGATGTGCATTTACTATCGGTGCTTATACTATCGGCGTACAAAACTGGAAAAACCAGGAATACGGACAGATAAATAATCAGAAAGACTTCGACTATTTCTATAAAAATGAAAATCAAAAAGTGCGGATGTCATTTGCCTTCCAGAAACAAAGAGTGCGATTTTGGATAAATGAAAATAAAATATACGACCTGCCGAAACTGCTAATGCCAGATTTGATTATGAATCAAATCAGGTTTACTACAGTAGAAACCGATGATCAAAAACCATATTTCTATATAAGCAATATCAGAGTTGCGGTTGGTCTGCCGGATATGAGAAGCAAGCTGCTTACTGAAGGAAAACTTGTCACAAGAGGCATCCTGTTCGATGTTAATTCAGATCAGATTAAACCTGAATCTTATGGAACCCTAAAAGAGATCGCAAAAGTACTTCAGGATAATAATGACGTAAGGGTTAAAATTGTGGGTCATACAGACAGTGATGGATCCGACGAATCAAATCTTGATCTTTCGAAAAGAAGATCCGCTTCAGTTAAAAATTTTCTTGCGTCGGAATTCGGAATTGATGGTGCAAGAATGGAATCAGATGGTAAAGGAGAATCAGAACCTGTAACTGATAATAATACACCCGAAGGAAAATCAAATAACCGTAGGGTGGAATTTTTAAAGCTTTAACCAGATGAATATCTGAATTCAAAAATGCCGGACAAATTTCCGGCATTCTACATCCAGGCTTTCTTATATAATTTTTCAATGTTATGCAGGCAGTAATTCCCAACCGCCTGCATAAATCATTTTACCTAGAAATCCAGGAAATAAGTTGAATGGTGAATAGTATGATAGCCATAATAAAGATTTTTACTGACCGTTCTAACCTGTTCACTACTATCAAATCTTGCTGCACCCCTTAGCCTGTAAATACCAATACCATTTCCCAAACTATAAAGAGCTAACGCCGCTGACATCCTCTCGTAATCTGTATTTCCATTATCAAGCATTTTTAACAGAGGAATAAGGGATGCAGAAAAATCAGCAGGACGAATGAGATTATTATCAATAACCTGTTTTATAATCTCAGCTGAACTGATTCTTAAACCATCGTTTGCAGAATTAATACCACGCGCCAGATTTTCTATCACTGCGGTTTGATTTAATTCTGTTCTTGAATCCGCCCCACCAGCCAGTATCGGGGCAATCATTAAGGAGGAGAGCAAAAGTACGGCAACTAAAGTTTTCATAACAACCTCCGTATTTAAGGTTATAATTATTTTCAAAAGGAAGCTAAAAAATAAGGCAGGCTTTGTCTACTTATTTTGTATGAGAGGACGATAGAATATGTAAGCAGTCATTTTACAGGCTGATCATTTGGTTTCATGGGATTTTTAAAAGGATCTTTCCTGGTTTCTTCAAAGAAAGGACGATAGTTTTCTTTGCTCTCTAATTCCTGAACCCAGCCGTTTTCAAGCCCGAATTTATCCAGCAGTTCTATTGCCCTTGCGTATTCAGAATAAGAAATATTCCTGCTTATTAAAGGATATTTATCTGCTTTATTGGCAGGATAATATTGTGCCATTAAAGAGATATGAACTTTTGTATCCAATTCTTCTGAGATAAACCGAAATACATTTTCAGTTTCTGCAAGACTATTTGGAATTAGCAGATGACGGATAATTAATCCTCTGACCACCACACCATTTTCAAAAATAAGTTCACTTCCAACCTGCCTGTACATTTCTTTAATAGCTGGTTTAACAACATCAAAATAATCACTTACTCTGGAATAAGTTTTTCCTACCGAATTCTCACCCCATTTGAAATCAGGAAGATAAATATCGATTATCCCATCATAAAGTTTTAACATTTCAACGCTGTCATAACCGTTTGTGTTATAAATAATCGGAAGCTTCAATCCTTTTTCAACTGCAAGATAAATTGATTTAAGAATAGGTACAGCAAAGTGTGTTGGCGAAACAAGTCCTATGTTGTGACAGTTTTTATTCTGCAGTTCAATCATAATTTCTGCAAGCTGCTGGTGAGCTACTTCATTTTTTTTCTCAACTTCATAATTCTGGCTAATAACGTAATTCTGGCAGAACACACAGCGAAGATTACAGTTCCCAAAGAAAATGTTTCCGGCACCATATGTTCCGCTTAAAACAGGTTCTTCTCCAAAATGCGGCGTATAAGAGGATACTATCGGAAGATCTCCACTCTGGCAAATACCATACTCACCATTTGTTCTGTCAATATTACAATTCCTCGGGCAGCTTGTGCAAGACTGTAAAATTTTATCAGCAATTGGCAATCTTTTAGCAAATTCACCTGAGATGTGGGTTGCTATATATGATGGAATGAATATCAATTTGTTATTGAGTTAATGATTTTAAAAATATATATTATATCTGGAAATTTAAGGGTAAAAATATGAAAATATTTCATATACTATTCATTTCTCTTTCTTACTCCCTAATATCTAAAATAGGAGGAGACAATTTTGAATTTTAATGCTTTCGGACTTACAAACGGAATTTATTTTTACAAGTTGAAATTTGGTTCGTTTGTTCAGACCAAAAAAATGATTTTGTTGAAATACGGAGGTTAAGTATGAAATTAAAATTTTTCATTCTAGGTTTAATCTTCTTAATAACTTGCTTTACAAGTGCACAAGAAAGTTGGAACTGGCTGTACCCCCCAATACCTTCAAATAAACTTTTTTCTGCAGATAGGGTCGATTCAACAAATGTTTTAATAGTGGGGGATGCTGGATTAATGGTCTCATTGAACACTGCTCTACAAGTTATTGATTATTCATATTTACAATCATCACAGAATATTAAAGATGTTCAATTAATTGATAATCAAAAAGGATGGTTAATTACTTCTGATGAATACCCGTATAATGAAGGAGGAAAATTATTTCAAACAATAGACGGTGGATTAAATTGGTTCGATCTTTATAATTTCAATCAACCTTTATCAGATTTATGTGTTATTGACTCACTTAATTTATTTATATTGGATTGGAACGGTACTTTATTGAAAAGTTCAAATGATGGCCAGAGTTGGACACAACAAACTTTTAATGGAACTGCTGAGAAGATTGTATTTATAAGCGACAGCACTGGATTTATTGTAGGATATTTCAATAACAGATTTTATAAAACCACAGATAAAGGCGATAATTGGCAAGAAATATCTAACTCTCAATTTTATTTAGCCCTATATGACATTAAATTTTATAACAAAATGCATGGTTTCATAGTTGGGGAAAGTGGTTATTTTTATGAAACAACAGATGGTGGGGATACTTGGACCAGAAGACTTATTACAGCTGGGATGTATAATTTATACTCAATTTTGTTATTTGATTCTCAAAAAATTGTGTTGATTGGAAGAATAGAATCATCTTATAGTGAAGAATCAGTTATACTTTTATCACAAAACTCAGGTCTGGATTGGGTTGAGCTTGGCGTTTTTGATTACAATGTTAATAGTTTAATTAAAGTTAGCGAAAATGAATTTTTAACAATTGGTGATAAAGGTATTATCTATTCTTACAAATTGAGTGATTCAAGTTGGATTAGATTAGATCAAGGAATTAAAGAAAATATCGTATCTACAAGTTTTTTAAACTCCCAGATAGGTTGGGGCCTTTCTGAGCAGGGTAAAGTTTTAAAAACTGTAGACTCTGGCAACTCTTGGTCTATGGTTTTTGAGAACTTACAACCACAAGACAAATTTTTTGATATTTTCTTTTCTGACGCAAATAATGGTTGGATCACAAGTGTAAGTAATCATTATCTAAATGCTTTCTTTACAACTGATGGAGGAACTAATTGGGTTCAGTCAACACTTGATGATTATGGCGAATTTAAGGCCATCTATTTTATTTCACCTGAGATTGGATGGATAGCGAGAGACCATGAGCATATACTAAAAACTACAAATAGAGGTAGTACCTGGCAGGAACAGGGTGTAACAATTAATTACTATGATAATCCATCCATTGAAGATATACAATTTATTAATGAGAACATTGGTTATGCTGCTGGTGGCTATGTTTCGGGAATTGATCCATATGGGATGCCCATTAATAATACATTAGTTATTAAAACCACAAATGGAGGAACAAATTGGGAAGCGATCTTTAATGAAGAAGGGAATTACATAGTTTCTTTAAGTTTTGTAAACAGTCAGGTGGGTTATATTTCAAAAGAAAGTGCCTTATTAAAAACTATAGATGGAGGTGAATCATTTGTTGTAAAACCTCTACCCTTGCATGATCTTTTTAATAAGGTTTCTTTCATAAATGAGAATGATGGTTGGATTGCCGGGTGGAAAGGTAAAATTTATAGAACTACAGATGCTGGAGATACTTGGATTCCTCAAAAGGTATTAACAAGGAATAATATAAATGATATTTGCTTCATCAACGATACTTTAGGATGGTTCGTTGGAAATAACGGTACTATTTTCAGATTTGGAACCTCTTCTACTAACAATATTATCAATTATAATGACGTAATTGCAGAATATTCTTTGCAACAAAACTATCCTAACCCATTCAACCCAACCACCACAATTAAATACTCAATTCCTACTGGCAATAATTTTGTTTCTCTTAAGGTTTATGATATTCTTGGAAATGAAGTTGCTACCTTAATTAATGAAGGAAAACCTGCCGGAGAATATAAAGTTAATTTTAATGCATCAAAGTTGGCAAGCGGAATTTATTTTTATCAGCTAAAAGCAGGAACTTTTGTTCGAACTAAAAAAATGATTTTGTTGAAGTGAAAGAGAACTTTCGAGGCTAACAATGTCGATAACTACTTGCTAACCTCGAATGTTAAATTAAATTATTTATTGATTCTCTAAAACAGGTAGCCTTCCAGGCGTCCACGGAGCATTATATTTTTCCATATCACTTTCAAGTGATTTCAAATCCTGCTCGTATAATTTCTTTATCTGATTTAGAACCGGGGGGAATTTATCCATTAAAATTTTATAAGCATTTCTTTCACCTTGGGTAACATTTGATGTTGAGCCATAATGTGTATAAATCAGTTTGGATAATCTCTCACTAAAAGTTACAGGTGAAGGTGGGTTTTCTTCGGCACTTGGAAAATCAGAATCACGGTTAAACTTTAACGAAATATCTTTTAATTTTCCCCAGAGAGTATCTGCTTTAACCATCAAATCATTCGGTGCTTCAGGTGTATTGATCAATGCTTGCTTAATGTCTGTTACTCTTTTAATCATATCATCAAGGAATTTTTCTGTCCCTCTGATTGATCTTGCAAGTTGATTCGCTTTCTCCTGGAACGCAACAAGCTCTTTACGATTTTCTGCTGGCAGTGTTGTATTATTTAGTGGTACCACTTTAAAATCAACCGGACCATAGAGCGGTTTTTCTCCATCTCTTGTTACCATTGCCATTGATACTTTATAATTTCCCGGTAAAACAAGTGTGCTACCCCGATCTTTTTCAGTAGGATTAAATTTATCTTTTACTTCAACAGGCGATGTATTTTCGAACCGCAAGTCCCAGTTAACCCTGCTAATTCCTTTCAAAGCAGACTTTGTAATTTTCCTTACTACCGTTCCCGTACTATCCTGAATAGAAAAAACCAGGTAAGGTTCTATTTCTTCTTTCTCGGCACGAAGGACTGCATCATCAGGCTGAGGAATCGGTTTCCCATCTTTAAATAATTTCTTCTCTTTCTCCCTTCTTTCTTCCTGAAGAGTTTTTGGAACGTCCTTTATGTAATATGTAAATGCAGCACCAAAATCAGGATTAGGAGCTTTAAAATATCTTGCCCCCTGCCCGTACCTATCACCGGTTTGATTATAAAGCAAAGCATTCTTTACTGGGAATATATATGCATCTTTAGCTAGTGTGGTTTTATTTAATTCGCGGAGGGGAGTAAAGTTATCAAGTATATAAAAACCTCTGCCAAAAGTTGCAATAACAAGATCATTTTCTCTTTTCTGAATTGCAATATCCCTGACTGCAATTGTTGGTATTCCTGATTTTAATTGTGTCCATACCCTTCCACCGTCCGTGGTAAAAAAGAATCCGAATTCTGTTCCGGCAAAAAGGAGATCAGGATTGACAACATCCTGTTCAATTGTATGCACGCTTCCATTTTCTGGTAAGTTACCGGAAATAGAGTTCCAGGATTTTCCTTTATCTGTGCTTTTTAAAAGATATGGTTTAAAATCATCCCTCTTTAAATTATTAAATGAAGCAAATATAATATTCTCATCGAAATTAGATGGACAGATATCACTTACATAAGTATACTGGGGAACTCCCGGAAACTCACCAATCTTTCTCCACGTTTTAGCATCTTCAGAAACCTGAATTAAGCCGTCATCAGTTCCTGCATATAAAAGATTTTCTTTTACCGGTGATTCACATAAAGAAACTATTGTACCGAATAATGAAGTTGACTTATCCTTTGCTACTGCATCAACGCTCCAGTATTTACCCATAACAGGCCATTGGTTTCTGTCGAGTTTCGCAGTAAGATCAGGACTGATTTCCTGCCAGGTGTCTCCCCTATCATCACTTCTGAAAACTTTGTTAGCAGCACAATAAATTCGGGTGTGACTATGAGGACTAACAAACAAAGGCGTATCCCAGTTCCATTTAAAAGTGAGTTCACCTTCGGCTGGTTCAGGACGAATATCAATTGCTTCACCGCTTTCTTTATCATAGCGAACCATATTTCCATATTGCGCTTCTGCATAAACAATATTAGGATTAACAGGATCAGTTGCACTCCAGAATCCATCACCGCCATTTGTTATGAACCAATCGCTGTTGACTATTCCATCACTGCAAATTGTAGCAGACGGACCTCCCATGCTATTGTTATCCTGTGTTCCTCCATATACAAAATAAAACGGTTTTGCATCATCAACCGCAACTCTGTAAAATTGTGTGATCGGTAAATTATCTTTAAAATCAAAAGTTTTTCCATCATCATAAGTTTCATAAACTCCGCCATCACCACCAATTAAAAAATGATCTGTGTAATTTGGATCAATCCACATTGCATGGTCATCTACATGCCGATCTTTATTGCCGATTGGTTTCCAGGTTTTACCGCCGTCGAGTGTAACCTGTGAGAAAGTTTCAGTTGAGAAAACTTTATCCGGATTTTTGGGATCAACATAAATTTCATTAAAATATTGTCCCTGAGAAGAATAATCACTCATCTTATCCCAGCTTGCACCGCGGTTAGTCGATTTGAAAAAACCACTCTTCCCTTCTGCTGCTTCAACTATTAAATAAATTATATCAGGATTTGAAGGAGCATAAGCTATCCCCATTCCACCGAGATCAACTTTGGGTAAACCCTTCATTATTTTTTCCCAGGTTTCGCCTGCATCAGTTGATTTATAAACTGCTGATTCCGGTCCGCCGCCAATTTTTGTATAAACATGTCTTCTTCTTTGCTCGGAAGTTGCATACATAATATCGGGATTACGGGGGTCATAAATAATATTATTTACTCCTGTATTTTCACTAATTTCAAGAACCTTTTTCCAGGTTTTTCCACCATCGACGGTCTTATATAATCCTCTGTCTCCACCCGAACCCCAGACAGAGCCCTCTGCAGCAACAAAAACTATATTTGAGTTTCTTGGGTCAATTACAATTCCACCAACCTGTCGTGAGTCTTTTAAGCCCATATTTTTCCACGATTTTCCTCCGTCGGTAGTTTTGTAAATTCCATCACCATAACCAAGCGCACGCTGATGATTGTTCTCTCCGGTTCCTGCCCAAACCACATATGGATTGGTAGGATCTATAGCAAGGCAGCCTATAGAATAGGCTCCATAATGATCAAACACTGGCTCAAATGTTATTCCATCGTTTGTCGTTTTCCAGATATGTCCGCTTGCGGCAGCTACATAATACTCTGCATAATTTTGTGGATTAACAGCAAAATCAGCAATCCTTCCTGAAGTAAATGCAGGACCAATGTTTCTCCACTTTAAACCTGAAACAATCTGTTCAAGAGTCGAGTCTTTCTTTTCTTCATCCTGTGCAAAAATTATTATTGATAAAAGGAGGGAAAGAATTAAGGAAATATTGATAAATCTTTTCATAATATGTTATAAAATAGTGAATGAATAATTTGATTTGATATTTGAATGATTGCGTTATTCAACTTAAAGTATTAAATGATTTTTACAATACCCCAATTTCAACGGCTTAAACTAATAAACTGAAATATTTTATTCTACACTAAAATGATGAGTGGTTGATAATTTTTTAAAATGCAATCATTTAAATTCAAAGATAAATAGTCTTGGTTTTGGAGGAAGTCCGGGCTCAAATTCCGTAATAATTTATAGCTCGAAAAGCAAAATGGATTTGTTATCATTCTGAGAACTTAATAGAAATTTTCCCCTTAATATATTATCAATTTTCAAAGATAGTGTGAAAAATTCCATCAATTTAAGTGTTTAAATTAGAAGAACTTATGCCACCTACCCACAACTTCAGGCTATAATCTGATCTGGTATTTCAACCTATCTCATTTGGAGACTGTCGTACTCAGAATTTACATTAGAATTTTGCAGCATTTCAATTTTTAATTGCTTTTTAGAATGAATTGAAAGTTTTGTATTTCAGGCATAATCCTTGTCTAATCAAGTGAGTATTTTAAAAATATCCAGCAACCCAAATAAGGATAAAAGAAGATGAACACAGGACAATCAATGCTTGCAATCGGTGCAATGATGTTACTGTCAATTGTTATCTTAAGAGTAAACAACAATATCCTCTCAACTAAAAGTGTTATGATGGAATCCAAATTCGGTGTTCTTGCTACTTCTTTAGCTCAATCGATGATTGAGGAAGCTTCTAAAATGAAATTTGATCAGGTCGATAGCGACAACCCCAACTATGATATAATATCGCTTACTGCTCCCGGTGCTTTAGGTCCTGAAGGTGAATCCCATTCTCATTTTAATGACTTTGATGACTATAATAATTATAAAGACACTGTTTCAAACCTGCCTTCAGCTATTTATTATATTTCCTGCTCTGTATGTTATGTGAATGCTCAGACTCCTGATGTAGTGTCAAATAATCGAACCTGGAATAAAAAAATAACTGTCACAGTTACCAGTCCTTCTTCACCCGATACTATAAAGCTTAACTCAATTTTTAGTTATTGGTTTTTCTAAAGGTGCATTATGGGTTTTAGTACATTAATTGATATTCTTGGCTCAATGGTAATAGGAGGATTTCTTTTACTTCTCCTGTTTCGTATTGATGATTCGGCAGTTCAGAATGTTTATAACAATAGTGAAGAATTAATTCTTCAGCAGAACCTGGTAGTTACTGCCGATGTCCTTGAAAAAGATTTCAGAAGAATCGGCTATTGTAAAAATTATAATTTGCTTACCGGGACAAATGATATTGTGTGGGCTACTGATTCCAGCATATCCTTTTTAACGGATGTTTATGATGCGGGTAAAGTAGATACCCTGCATTATTATTTAGGTCCAACATCCGAATTAGCTTCATCTCCAAATCCACGTGACCGTTATTTGTACAGGGTTGTTAACAATGATCAACCTTTTGGAGTAAATTTAGGTGTCACTCAATTCAGACTAATTTATTTTGACAGGTATGATGATACACTCCATACCCCGATTTCGGATTTTAGCCTGATCGCTTCAGTGGAAATTAATTTAGCCGTAGAAAACGTTGTAGGATATGGCGAGGATCCTTCAGGAAACGAAAATTATTCAACAGCTTTTTGGCGGCAGATAAAGTTAGCCGCAATGAATTTACAAAAAAGATAAGAGGTTCAAAATGGTAGGGAAAGTATCTCTTCTTATGGTAATGGGTTTCAGCTTAATATTTCTTGTATTCGGACACAATTTTAATTCTGTGTCCAATCGATCAGTTGATAATTTTGTCGATTATTACAATGGAAAAAGCGCACACAATCTTGCCCGGAGTGGTGCAAATATGGCTGCTAATGCTATCTTCTTTGATCAGAGCTGGACAAGCGGATATTCTGATATTCAAATGAATGGCGGAGTAATAAATGTAAACATACAAACTTCAACTACCGGGTTAAATACAAGAAAAATAATTTCCACCGGTACATATAATGGAGAAACAGCTACTATTGAAGTAATCCTTGCACCCACAAGGTTTTCAAAATACGCTTATTATTCCGTTGAAGAAGGAAGTAATATTTGGTGGACAGATAAGGATACAGTCTTCGGACCGTTTCATACAGAAGATAATTTACGCGCCGACAATCATCCAGTGTTTGGGGTGGTTGGTTATAGCACTACAATTAAAGGTAATTTAATTTATAAAGATAACGAGGCTTCTGATGCACCTGAATTCCATGGGTTATTTCAGACCGGATTTTCAGATACATTAACCACCAATGGGATACAACCTCTTAGAGATGCAGCAGCTGATAAGGGATATGAGATTACCAAAACTAACGTAACAGACACAGTTTATCTTACTTTTAAAAACGATAGCGTCCAGGTTAAAAAGGGTTTTTTCCAACCAACAACAACTTACAAAACTGACGTAATTGCACGTAATGGTGTTATTTATGCACAGGGAATGGATATCAGGCTTAAAGGAACCGTAGAAGGACAATTTTCAATAGTCAGTGATGGAAATATTTATATTGATGATGATCTTATTTATAAGGATAATCCTTTAATCAACAAGGATTCTAATGATCTGCTTGGAATCATTTCGCAAAAAAATGTTTATATAACTGATAATGATGCAACTAAAAACATTAAAATTAATGGGGCAATATATTGTCAGGATGGAGGGTTTGGTGCCGAAAATTATAAGTCCCGAAGTGTTGATGGCGACATCCATTTATTAGGCGGAATAACCCAGCATACAAGGTTAGCCGTAGGGCAATATTCTACTGATCATTCAGGTAATACAACTATTACATCCGGGTTTAACAAAAGATATCGTTATGATGACAGGTTAATGACTTTATATCCTCCTTTCTTTCCAACTGCCGGCGGATTTTCAATTGTTTCCTGGAAAGAATAGGTAGTAACCTGAAATATTTTACATAAATAATTTTTAAGTTCAATTAAAACTGTACTGCTTAAAAGTGGAATGAATAAATAGAATTTTATTCAATTCATTGATGTAATTTTTATCATTGCAGGAACCAAGATAAGGGGATAAGTGGGGTATAAATTTTAAAAATGATTTTCGCATGAAACAGAAAATTATTCTTTCATATTTCCTTTAAATTTAATTCGGGTCAACTCCTTTAATTTTAAATCGTATCTTTATTTTCACCTAATTAAAAATGCAAGAGGGAGAACGGGGTTTTTCTTCAAGGATTCGGTGTAATTATTGCAAGAAATTTTGAAATAACTACTATAAAAATTACATGTTTGTCCGACATTAATGTCAAACATTATTTACGGGCTTATTTCTCATTTATTTTTTAGAAAATATATGAATTCTACAAAAAAAGCTCATTTATAGAGTTTTTTATTAGAATAACTGAGGTAAAATTTTCCCTGCTTCTTTACCCAAAATCGCTTTTTAGCTTAATAAATCAATTAATATTTTGGGCATAATCCTTGTCTATTCCATTGGGAGTAAAAAAGAGAAATTTACAACCCAAATAAGGATAAAAGAAGATGAACACAGGACAATCAATGCTTGCAATCGGCGCAATGATTTTATTGTCTCTTGTTGTGTTAAGAGTGAATAATAGCTTTCTTTCAACTAGTAGTGTTATGATGGAATCTAAATTCGGTGTTCTTGCTACCTCTTTAGCTCAATCGATGATTGAGGAAGCTTCTAAAATGAAATTTGATCAGGTCGATAGCGACAACCCTAATTATGATATGACATCGCTTACCGCTCCCGGCGCTTTAGGTCCTGAAGGTGAATCTCATCATAACTTTAATGATTTTGACGATTATAATAATTATAAGGACACTGTTTCAAACCTGCCTTCAGCTATTTATTATATTTCCTGCTCTGTATGTTATGTGAATGCTCAGACTCCTGATGTAGTATCAAATAATCGAACCTGGAATAAAAAAATAACTGTTACAGTTACCAGTCCTTCTTCACCCGATACTGTAAAGCTTTATTCCATTTTTAGCTATTGGTTTTTTTAAAGGTGCATTATGGGTTTTAGTACATTAATTGATATTCTTGGCTCAATGGTAATAGGAGGATTTCTTTTACTTCTCCTGTTTCGTATTGATGATTCGGCAGTTCAGAATGTTTATAACAATAGTGAAGAATTAATTCTTCAGCAGAACCTGGTAGTTACTGCCGATGTCCTTGAAAAAGATTTCAGAAGAATCGGCTATTGTAAAAATTATAATTTGCTTACCGGGACAAATGATATTGTGTGGGCTACTGATTCCAGTGTATCATTTTTAACGGATGTATATGATGCGGGTAAAGTAGATACCCTGCATTATTATTTAGGTCCAACATCCGAATTAGCTTCATCTCCAAATCCACGTGACCGTTATTTGTACAGGGTTGTTAACAATGATCAACCTTTTGGGGTAAATTTAGGTGTTACCCAGTTTAAGCTGGTCTACTTTGACAGGTATGACGACACACTGCATACCCCGATTTCAAATTTTAGCCTGATCGCTTCAATGGAAATTAATTTAGCCGTAGAAAACGTTGTAGGATATGGCGATGATCCTTCAGGAAACGGAAATTATTCAACAGCTTTTTGGCGGCAGATAAAGTTAGCCGCTATGAATTTACAAAAAAGATAAGAGGTTCAAAATGGTAGGGAAAGTATCTCTCCTTCTGGTAATGGGCTTCAGCTTAATATTTCTTGTATTCGGACACAATTTTAATTCTGTGTCCAATCGATCAGTTGATAATTTTGTCGATTATTACAATGGAGCAAATTCACACAACCTTGCCCGTAGCGGTGCAAATATGGCGGCAAATAACCTGTTCTTTGATATGAACTGGACCCAAGGATATTCTGATGTTCATTTGAATGGCGGAACGATTGACGTTGCTATACAGGTACTTGATGCCGGACAGAATATAAGAAAAATAACTTCCACCGGGACTTATAATGGAGAAACATCTACTGTCGAAGTAATTCTATCTCCAACAAGATTTTCCAGGTTTGCTTACTATTCCGTTGATGAAGGAAGCAATATTTGGTGGACAGATAAGGATACAGTCTTCGGACCGTTTCATACAGAGGATGATTTACGTGCAGACAATCATCCTGTGTTTGGTGTAGAAGGTTACAGCACAACAATTAGAGGTCATTTAGTTTATAAAGATAATAAACAGTCAGATAAACCGGAATTTCATGGTACATTTCAAGATGGTTATCCCGACACGCTAACTACTAACGGCATACAACCTCTGAGAGAAGCTGCTGCAGACAGCGGATTAGAGCTTAAACAAACTCATACAACCGTAAATAAAACTGTCCAAACCTGGATTTCCGGACATTATGAAAGGATTAATGGACGTTTGGTATATGTAGCAGGACATTATGAGAATACTACTGTCTATGTTACAAGCATCGACACAGTTTACCTTACATTTATGAATGACAGCATAAACGTTAAAAAAGGTTATAATGGCGCAGATACTACTTACAAAACTAAAGAAGCTGCTCCTAATGGCGTTATTTATGCACAGGGAATGAATATGAGAGTTAAAGGAACTGTGGAAGGTCAATTTTCAATAGTCAGTGATGGATTTATTTATCTTGACGATGATATTGTATATAAGCACAACCCTCAAACAGACCTTAACTCCACAGATTTGCTTGGTATTGTCGCGCAGGATAGTGTCATGATTACTAACAATGATGATACCAGGAATATTAAAATTGATGCAGCAATATATTGCCAGGAAGGTGGCTTTGGTGCTGCAGATTATAAGACCCGAAGTGTAGATGGTGATATACATTTATTGGGCGGAATAACACAGCACACAAGAAAAGCTGTAGGTACATATTCTACGGATCATTCCGGGCATACAAGTATAAGCTCAGGTTTTAATAAAAGATATCGTTATGATACCCGTTTAAGTAAAATGTTTCCTCCTTACTTCCCAACCGGCGGAGGATTCTCAATTATTTCCTGGAAAGAGTAGAGTATTAAAATAAAATCAGATACAGGAACAGATTTAAGAAATAAAAAAAATGCCGGCAGCCATTAACTGCCGGCACGGGGAATTAGGGGAATCGGGGAGAAATCTTACTTCAACAATAACATCTTTTTAATATTAACAAATTTTCCCGCTTTTATTTTGCAGATGTAGAATCCGGATGAAACAGATTCATTACCATCGTTTTTACCATTCCATGTAACTGTATATTTTCCGGGATCTTTTTCTTCATTAACAAGTGTCTTTACTAACCTTCCCAGACCATCATATATATTTAAAGTAACCGGAGATTGAACTGGAATATCATACCTGATTGAAGTGGCTGGATTAAATGGATTAGGATAGTTTTGAGATAAAGCAAATTCTGTTGGAATATTGCTTATATCTATTTCTATTTTATTCGAATAATGAACTGACCCGTCAAAATCAATTTGCTTCAATCTGTAAGCGTAATTTCCCGAAACCACATTATCATCTTTAAATGAATAAATTTTAGGATCGGTAGTAGTACCGTTACCGTTAACATAACCTATCTTTGCCCATTCAGAAGTTCCCTCTTCGGGAGAATTTACAGAATTTTTTCTTTCAATCTCAAATCCCCTGTTGTTCTTTTCGGTTGCGGTATTCCATTTCAAAATAACAGCATCAGAACTGTTCTCTGCTGTAAAGGATGTAAGTTCAACCGGGACTTCCGTAACCAACATACTAACCGGAACAGTCCATTCGGGATTGTTCGGATCATTGCTTGAGACTACAACATCCATGGAGTAATCCCCAAGTTCTAACCCTTCGGTTAAAAAGTTTAGAATTAATGCAAAGGAATTGCCGTTATAAATTGTTCCTTCAAAATTATCAGCAATCAACCATTCCGGCTCCGCAGATATTGCAACAGCAAGTTCGTCCTGCAGGTATGGTGCGTTATATGCTATCTGAAGTCCATCGTTTCCATCTGCATTTTCAATTCCAACGGTACTTGAGTTTAATGTACCCGACATATTGTTATAGTAGTAATAAATCTGGTTATTCGACTGTAAAACAATCTGGTAAGTCAGAGAACCACTTCCTGAGTAAAAGCCCCAATTATTAAATTGTACAATAAATTTATTTCCTATCTGCTCACAGTAAACTGCGCCTTGTGTGCTTCCATCAAGATCATCCCAGAAAGGAGAGATATAGTCATCCGGCATCCCCGGAGTTGGTATTCCATCATTAGTATAAGTATCTTCTGTAATATTATTGAAAGTAACAAATCCATTAGAGCTCACATAAATCTGGCTCTGAACTTCACCATAGAATTTGAAATTAAATCCGATGGGAATTGGTCCTGCAACTCCTTCATCCAGCGGATCAAATGTACTTGTTGGCACCCAGTCTGTAACCAGCGTACCAGTTGATGAAATATCGTTCCATTCATATTCAGGACCCTGGGGATCATTGCTATCAATCCATTCATATCCAAAATTATCCGGACCACCGGAGCCTCTGAAACTCATACCTTTACTTATATCCGGGTTTTCTTTTGAATACCCTGAAGCAGATTCTTTGTTAACCGGAACCAGTCTTGCATAAACATTTCCCGGAAAAGTATTATTAGTTAATTCTATGTTGTAATCAAGGGTTGAGTTTTGAGTACTTATGTTCGATATCATAATTGAATCAACAAATGTTACATCAGGTGTTAAGGTGTGAGCAATTGAACCGGGTGTAACATTAATTTGTGGTGCAGCCCAGGTAATCTGGATTGGAACATTTGATATTGAAGATTTATTTCCCCAGATATCTGCCGCTTTAACAGCAAAATAATACTGAGTAGAAAAATAAAGTTCATGAAGTATATATGTTTTCGCGACTCCGACTGAATCTGGACCACCGGAAATTAAAACTGAAGCTGCATTATTATAATCATTTTCAGTAACAATGGGATCATTGGAATATCTTAAATCATAACTAACAATACCGCCGAAAGAAGAATCATAAGGAGCTGTCCAGTTTAATGTAATTGAATTTGAAGTAGGATCAACTGCCGAAAGATCTGTAATCTGGTCAGGAGCAGTTGAGTCAGGTTCCATACCAAGAGTAAGCATCATTGAGCAGTCGCCCATAATATTATACTGTTCCATGAGTTTTAATCCCTCACCGCTGCTTCCGCCCCAGAGATCCATTGCATACATAATACCATTAAAACAAACGCCACCTACTGTTTGTTTTGCTCTTGTTGTTAACAGCAACATCGACTGATTCTGCATATCACATGGCGGCACCCAGCTGGCATTTGTAGAAGCGCCGAATGCTCCTATAGCTCCTTTGGGATTGGCGGTAGTCCCAGCTCTTATCCATGCTTCTTCCATACATTCACTTAACGTGAAGTCACCGTTTTCACATGCAACATCAAGTACAAAAGGATTTTTATATCCGTTGGAAAGATTATTAATATTTGAATTACCGAATCCCGTAGTACTCCATGCTGTACCTGAACCATGACCTATATAATTTACAATACTTCTTCCGTCATTTAAAGCATTAGATACCTGAGAAGCCGTAGCTCCCGGATCGTATATCTGATCGATGTTTGTGAAATAAAGATTATTGATCAGCATATCGCGCAAAAGATTCATTCTCTCCCAGTCATAAGTTCCGGTCCCACCGTCTTGATCGCTTGCAACACCTGTTCCCTTAAGATACCATCCAGCATTAGGTCCAGTATCCGGATATTTTTCATATTTTATAAATTTATATAAGATATAATCGAGATTTGCAGCAGAGGTTGGTGAGATGCGGGATACATATGCATCCGGGTATGCATCGGTTCCTGCTAATTTTACATAACACGGATCCGAAGGAGCACCTTCATAAGTACCATTTATTGTTGGAATCTGGTTAGCTTCTCCTACTAAGACCACAAATGTTAAACCTTCCGGCGAGTCATACAAACCCTGTATATAATTTTTTATTGATGCCGCACCGGAACCTGTGACAGTTGGATATTCAGCTAATAATGTTGTGATTCCCTTTTCAACCTTCCAATCGTAAAAGGGAGTAATATCACTTGCAAAGGCAGTTGGATATATAATTAGTAATCTTCCTGTTTCTCCGATAGGGACATAATCATAGTTGGGAGTTCCATAGTTAATGAACAAAGATTTATATATATCAACAAAATCCTTAGAGATACCTATAAACGGTTTTTGTCTTACAAAAGGATTCTCAGCAGGAACAGATTGATCGGAATAAACTTCAACAACTATTCTTGTACAGATTTTTAATTTGCCTTCTGCCGGATTATACTGCATAGGATTAAATTGAATCGTTTGTCCTCTCAGATCCCTGACAATATAAGGTTCATCAAGTAGGATATTGTTTTGAGGATACCATGTATCCTGTGTATATATTTCATTAAATGTATAAGGAACATCTGACGGATCTATATTCCTGGTTAAATGCCCTTTGGAAGGTGTAACAGTCTCAGTATTGATAGTTTTATATTCCTGAGCAATTATTCTGAAATTCATGCCCGCCAGATCAGGAATAATAATACTTACCCGGTGCGTCGGTAATTGAGGATAACCTTTATCCATCAACCAGATGCTTCCAGGAATATTATAAAGAACAGTTGATGCACCATTAATATTAACAGTTTTTTCCTCATAATTATTCAGAAGAAATTCAACCGTTGTACTTGATGGTGTAGTATTTATAATATTAGTTTGAATCCCCTTTGAGCTATTCGGCAATTGTCCGAATAAAGTAAAATTAAAAATTATAAATGAAATAAAAAGAGTTGAAAGAAAGTAGAGTTTTTTCATATTCTCCCCAGAAAATAAAAGTTGATAAAAAGTATGCATAAAGTTCATAATTTAGCTTACAATAAGCAAGAACTTTTAAATTTTATTTCCTGAAAAAGGGATAACATTTTCAATAAATACCTGAACCGTTTGGTAAAAATATTCTTCAATAAATTCATAGACTGATTTCTCATTACAATTCTCCACCGTTTATTAATGACCTGCATCACCAACATGAAACTATTATAAGTTATAATTTGGTAATATTAAAATAAAAAGGAACGAAAAGTATGAACGGAACCATTGAAAACTTGATTAATGATTTAGCCAATCAAAATGGGATAACAAGACAGAAGGCAAGATACGAACTTGTAAAAATGGGTAACCCTGCATTGGATTATTTACTGGAACTTCAGAGTTCTACGAAGCATCTGGCAAGATGGGAGGCAGTAAAGGCAATCAGCGAAATCGGAAGCAGAGAATCTATCCCGATTTTAATTAATGCTTTGGAAGATGAAGAGTTCGATGTCCGCTGGCTTGCAGCAGAAGGATTAATTGATATTGGACACGCATCTGTTTATCCGCTTCTTAAGGCATTTATTACTAATAAAAATTCTATTTATTTGAAAGAAGGTGTTCATCATGTTCTTAAAGGATTAGAGATGCGCGGAATGTATGATGACAAATACGAAATAATTAAGTCCCTCGAATGGTATTCTGCACCTTCAAAACTGGAACTTAAAATTATTAATATGCTGAAGGATGAACTCACAAGTTCAAGTGACAGACTTGTATCCTGAATATTTTTAATATTATAAAGAACTGTCCGAGAGGATAAATATTATGAAGAAAAGGAAATTGGGGATTATAGGACCTGAGGTTTCTTCAATTGGTCTTGGCTGTATGGGAATGTCTGAATTTTATGGAAACGCGGATGAGGTTGAATCAATTGAAACCATACAGAAAGCATACGATCTCGGAATAAGTTTTTTTGATACCGCTGATATGTATGGTCCATATAAAAATGAAAAACTTGTTGGAAAAGCCTTAAAAGGAATAAGAGACAATGTTATTCTTGCGACTAAGTTTGGTATTGTTCGGGGAGAAGATCCTAAAAATCGAACTATAAATGGCAAACCGGAATACCTGAAAGCCGCTTGCGATGCTTCATTGAAAAGATTAGGAGTAGATCATATTGATCTTTACTATCAGCACAGGGTTGATAAGAATACTCCCATAGAAGATACAATTGGGGCAATAGCAGATCTTATTAAAGAAGGTAAGATCAGATTTATCGGAATGTCTGAAGCTTCGACAGAAACAATCCGCCGTGCAAATAAAATTCATCAGATAACAGCATTACAGACAGAATATTCTTTATGGACACGTGATCCAGAAGATGAAATATCATCGACAGTCCGTGAGCTTGGAATTGGTTTTGTCTCATATAGTCCTTTAGGAAGAGGATTCCTTACTGGCAGATTTCAAACTCCCGATGATTTCGATGAAAATGATTTCAGAAAATACTCACCTCGTTTTCAGGGAGAAAATTTCAAAAAGAATCTTCGGCTTGTAGATAAATTTAAAGAGCTTGCTGAAAAAAGAAGTTTAACACCGGCACAACTCGCACTTGCCTGGGTATTAAATCAGGGTGATGATATAATTCCGATTCCCGGAACAACCAGGATTAAGCATATTGAAGAAAATGTTAAAGCAACGGAAATAAACCTTACTAAAGATGAACTGAAAAAAATAGAGGAAATTTTTCCTGAAGGAGTTGCAAGCGGTTTACGTTACCCGGAACAGACAATGAAAAGTGTTAATGGCTAGATTAAAATTCTTTGAAAAGGTATGCAACTCTAAAAATGGAGTTTCAAAATTATATTTCTGAAAAGAATTAATCACATTTAAAAATCATAGAACTGATTATCAGGGTCAAATTTCTTACTTTAAAGAATAATGAGTAAGTCATTTTATAAATATTTAAAATTTTGCCTGATATAAAAAAAGGTAATGAGTATGGTTAAATAATTTTTTATATTAAGGAAAATTGATATAATACAATTTGAAAATAGTTAATAATTGTCTAATTTCCCCAATATTTTATAAAGGAGGACTGATATGTTAAAATATTTACGTTTTGTTTTTTTTGTTTCATTAATTTTTGTTATGGGGAATATTTCTAAAACTTCTGCACAAACTGAAAGAAATCCCTTATTAGAGTTTTGTACGGGAACCTGGTGTCAATGGTGTCCCTGCGGTGATTTTACAATTGAAACCTTGCAGGCTGCTAATCCTAACCTTATAGCTTTAGCCTACCACGGCCCTGTAGGACAGGATCCTTATGCTAGTTTTACCGGAAATAATATTATATCCCTATTAAGTTTTCAGGGATATCCAACGGCAACAATAGATAGGGTAAGTCTTCCGACGGATTATACAACCTGGACTTCTAAGGTTAATTCAAGACTTAGTGTACCAGCAACAGTATCAATTGATTTAGAAAGAACATTTGATCAAACGACCGGTGATTTGGAGGCAACAATTAATGTTACTCCGTTGCAGGACCTGACAGGACAATATATTTATAATATCGTTCTTACAGAAGACAGCTTGATCTATAACCAGGTAAATAACGGAAACTGTGTTGGAGGCGGTAACAATTGGGTACATTACTGGGTTGTTCGTGCAATGATAAATGGCGCGTCCGGTGAAAATTTAAATACCGGTTCAACCTGGAATACAGGTGATATGATTTCTAAAAATGTTTCATACACTATTCCGTCCACTTATAATTTCGACAAATGTAACTTGATTGTTTTTGTTTACAAGCAGAATTCTCCTTTATATATGGCAGAGGTACAACAAACACAACAGTGGACCCTCATTGCTCCTGATTATGTTGCAACTGCGGCTTCAACATCTCCTGATGTGCTTGCTGATAATACTACAATTGCTGAATTTAATATGATCATAAGAAACCAGGGATTATTAACAGATAAATATGATATTGGAGTGAGTTCTACTGCCCCAGCAGGATGGGGAATACAGTTTCAAACTGTAAATGGAACATTCGATATGGGTGAAACCGATTCTGTTGAAGTTGCTTCAGGAGATTCAACTATGGTAACGGTTTCGGTTAATCCTAATGGAATTAATGGTGCGGCAGTTACTTCCATGAATTTTACTTCAAGGATCAATCCTGCAAATCATGGAGCAGCAACAGCCAGAAACGCTACTACCACAGGCTTATACGGACTTGTTATTGATGCAACTAATAATAAATATATATCGTATCTCGATAGCTCATTGCAGGATGTTTTTGGAAAAAGTTATGGAATCGTTTCGCGTAACGCTTTGGATCAGGGGGGAGTGGATTTATCGCACTTTTATCTAATGACCTGGTCACAGGGAAATTCCTTACCTGCTTTCCGCCAGGAAGAAGTTAATTCACTTCAAACTTTTCTTGACGGCGGTGGAAACCTTTTAATCAATGGTCAAAACATCGGAAGTGATATTTTTGAAGCTTCAGGACAAAGTCAGTTTGCCCAAGATTTTTATCACAATTACTTACATGCAGAATATGTTTCCAACTCTTCAAATATATATCTTATGAAAGGTGTAGCGGGAGATGTTATAGGAGATGGACTACAATTTATCCCGGGATTTATTTATGATAAATCCCTTGATGTAATTTCCCGCTATGATTCCTATGCCGATTCTACCCTGACATATTTGAACGGACCAACTGTTGCTGGAATTCGTTCGGATAATGGCACTTCCCGTGTTGTCTATTTTCCATTTGGTGTTGAGCAAATAGATAGCAGAGCTACACGTGATACTTTAGTTGCAAGAAGTATTAACTGGTTGACCGAGAATGTAGTAGTAGTCGGCACTAAAGATAACCATATCATTCCTTTAAACTTTAATCTGGCTCAAAATTACCCTAATCCATTTAACCCGACAACAAGGATATCTTATACTATTTCCAAATCTTCCTACACAACACTTAAAGTATACGATGTTCTTGGGAACGAGATAGCAACTTTAGTAAATGGACAGAAACCTGCCGGGAATTACGAAGTTGATTTCAATGCTTCCAACATTTCTTCGGGAGTTTATTTCTACAAACTTCAATCCGGAGGAATGGTACAAACACGGAAGATGGTTGTTTTAAAGTAAAATTATAATTATTGAAGAGATAGTATCAAACGATACTATCTCTTTTTATTTTTTCGACTCTTTAGTCGTGAAAAAATATATTTGGTCGAATTTATTAATCCTCAAATAAATAACCCTTCTAATACAGTTCATAATTAAATTCTTATACAGGCATATCCTTTGTACTTCAGATGTGACAATATTATTTAAATAACTTTTAAAGGTAAAAGTATGCGACACATCTTAAATATAATTTCCTTGGTTATTCTATCTGTCATCCTTTTTTCCTGCGGTGATCAGGTGACAAGTTCTAACAGTTCCCCGAATGATTATGAGACAAGTAAGATTATAACATCAACTTTTAATGAGCTTTCGCCAGAAGAGGCCGAAGGACTTTTATTTATGCGGCAGGAAGAAAAAGTGGCGCGCGATGTTTATACAGTTCTTGGACAAACCTGGAATTCAAATGTCTTCGAAAAAATTAAAATATCTGAACAAAACCATATGGATGCTGTTAAAGGATTAATTGTTAAATATAACCTTATAGATCCTGTGGTAAATGATGAAGTTGGGGTTTTTGCTGATCCTTCTTTCCAGCAACTGTTTGATAATTTTGTTGAACAGGGACAACAGTCTGTGGAAGAGGCATTTATTGTTGGACAAACAATTGAGGAAGAGGATATCGCGGCACTAGAAAATCAGCTTTCATTTGTTGATAACCAGGATATAATAAAAGTTTATACAAACCTGAAAGCTGCTTCGGAAAAGCATCTTCAGGCATTCTCTAACCATATTACTCCCTCTTCTACCAATTGATATATACATAAAGGGCACACTAATTGTGCCCTTTGCTATAAATAACTATTTCTGCTTCTCCTGTAATTCCTTTGTCACGATGTATTATAATAATTAATTTTAGTTTAAATCTATTTAGAAACTATTCTATGAAAAAAATCTTTATTGTTCTCTTCATATTTCTGATAATTGTTTCTGCATCGGCACAATACCGATCATTAAGAGATGGATTTATACAAAATAATATCCCGGTGCCTTTTTCCTTTTCAAATCAAAATATTTTTTCCGGGGAGACATTTCTTTCAGACAACAACATCGTTACTCAAACAAATAATCAGTCTCCCGATCTCTTTTTGTTCGGAAATATTGGGAATAACATAGTAAATAGTTTTAAAGGAGATAATCTTTATCTTCATCTTGCGGGGGTAGCATCAACAATTCTAATTGTAACAACCAATACAGATTATCACGTAGAAAAATTCTTTAATGAACACGAGCAATTCGGAAATGCGGCATTGCCGATTATCCGGTCCTCACTATATATCCCTTTTGTAACCGGAGGTTCATTATTTTTATATGGAAAAATGGGGAAAGATGACCGTGCTGTAGCTGCATCCTTTGCAGTTCTGCAGTCAAGCCTTGTAGCCTTAGGTTATAATTCTTTGTTAAAAGCAATCACCGGTCGTCCTAATCCGGATTGGCAGCATCATCCTGATATGAAGGCTTTAAGTAAAACATTCAGATTCGGGTTTTTAAGAGGAGGAATTTACTGGGGCTGGCCATCCGGACATACATCATCAATTATGGCGGTAGTATCTGCATTAACAAATTTTTATTCTGAAAAAACCTGGTTAAAAATTACAGGTTATTCACTGGTCGCATATATGATGTATGGAGTTTCCTCATTGCACAGAGGAGGTATGCACTGGTTTTCTGATGCTGTAGCTGCTGCTTTTATGAGCTATGCAATTGGATCAACAATTGGTAAATACTATAGAAGCAAATTTAAATCTTCTTCCGACGCACAGGTTTCAAGTAATAAATTAGAATTGCCATTACTTAGTTTTCACTTTACATTTTAAATAAATATTCGACTACCGTAAAAGTGAATAAATCAGAAAGACAAGTCCTGATAAAAACAGACCTATTCCAATTAACCTTTTGAGAATATGTTCATCCACTTTCGTTATAAACGAATTGCCTATTAATGCACCGATTACAAAACCAACAACAATAGGAACCGCAAAACCAAAATGAACATTGCCAAGGAAGTAATGACTGACACTTCCGGTGAGACTTGTTATGGTTATCATAAACAAGCCTGTAGCAGAAGCAATTTGCGAAGGCATAGAAAAAATACCAACCATAATTGGTACTTTAAGAAATCCGCCGCCTATACCGAATAACCCTGCGGTTGTACCTGCAAGAATTCCAAACACCAGTGCAAGTATAAAGCTGACACGATAGCTGCCGTAATCTGTTTTCCTTTCAACTGCAAAACCTATCTGATCCAGCTTGTAAAAAAAAGAATTTTTTATGGTTATAGATTTTCCTGTGTAAGAATTAATAATAAAATTAATTCCTATATAAACAACAAAAATCCCGAATATCAATTCAAGAAGGAATACGGGAATAACTACAGATAAATACGAACCAAACACAGTACCGAATGCAGTGGGTATCTCAAGAAGAATTCCCGTTTTGAAATCAATTAATCTTTTCTTCCAGTTATATAGAGTAGATATAAGTGCACTTGGAAATAGTGCGACCAGCACTGAACCAATTGCAATATTTATCGGAACGTGAAAACCGATAACAAGCAGCGGCACCATAAATACTCCCCCGCCAAAACCAACGACTGTACCAAATGCACTTATAATTACAGCAAACAGTATTATGAGAATTTCCATATATCCATAATCAGGAATTCAATTGAATAAAAAAAATCATCACCAGATTCAACAAAGGTAATTTTACAAATTTACGTTAATTTATGATGCAGAAATGAATAATTAGATTCGTTTTTTATTAAAGATATTTTTCACAACATAACTGAGAATAAAATTTATATCTTAGAATTCACACTTTTGTTATTATAAAATTCTAACTTTCGGTTTGTGATTTATTTTAAAATTACATGAATTTGATATAAAGCATAGTTCAAGTGCTTTATGATGCAATTCATTTGCTATCTCTATCATTGATTTATCCTGAACAGTTACAACCGGGTAGAGAGTCACATCAGTGAAATGACCGCTACCGTCTGATGCTTCAGACAAATTTCCAATTGGGTTGTCTTTGTAATCCATAACAACAACTCCGTTGTCCGCACATAAATGTAAATACCAAAGCATATGACAGGAAGAGATTGAAGCAACAAAAAGTTCTTCCGGATTATATTTATTTTTATCACCCCTGAATACTGGATCAGAGGAACAACAAATTTCCGGTTTGCCATCAGACACAATGGAATGTTCTCTTCCGTATTTAGTGTATCCTGAAGTTCCTGTTCCTTTATTTCCGGTCCATTTGGATGTTACTGTGTATTTATGTTTTCTCTCCATAATTTCTACTACATAAAAATGAAAATAAATATTATACCATTCCTGAAAATAAGTCATTTAAATATTCGAGCTTGGCTTTTTCATCTCTTTTGGATTCAATAAAATGAACCCATGCATTTCGTTCATGCCAGACAATTCCTAATTCCCAAACGCAATACGTTCCTTTATGATCAGTATCAAATTTAATTGGTTGATAACTTTTCGACTGTGCTGCTCTCTTAAAATAAATTGATTCCCACATCTCATTTGTTTTTCTCCACGTTGTTATTAGCAGAAGCAGATGCTCTCCCGCTAAATGAAGAATGATGAAACCAAGCTCATTTTCCATTTTAAGTGTGCCATTTTTTATTTCAGAATCAATAAAACTTTTTGCTTCATTGATCTGTTCATCTGAAATTTCTCTTTGCGGAGGAAACAAATTATACCATTTAAATGATGCTTCGGGCAGATTTAGCAAGGTTCCCGGTGTAATTTTTTTCTTATAATATTCATATCCTTCAGGAACAACATTCCCCTTATTACTCAAATCGGGAATCATCCCGGAAATTTTTTTGTATTTCATGTTAAAGCTTTTTATAGTTTTTAATGTAATCGGGAAGAATTATTTTTTTATTAAGTAAAATATCATTTACAGGTTCTTTGGTTACCATTTTGACAGGCAGTTCGCCTGCCCAAACATTTAAATTCATATCACTCTCTTCATCAACAGGCCGACCTGTTCTTATTTTTGCCGAGGCTTCATTTATTTTAAAATGAAATACGGATGTCATGTTCAGTTCTTTCTCATTAGGAATTCTTACTTCATCCCACCTGCCGGGCATAATATGATCCAGGATATTTTTTAAGGCATTCATTTTTTCATCCGGGTTGGAGATTTCTTCTGCTTTGCCAAACATTACTACTGACCTGTAATTCATTGAATGATGAAATGCAGATCTTGCCAGTACGATTCCATCTACAATTGTAACAGTTATGCAAATTTCTGCTCCTGCTCTCAGCACCTTAAACATTCTGCTTCCTTTTGCGCCATGAAAAAATATTTCATCATTCTTTCTCCCAAAAGAAACAGGAATAACAAACGGCTGATCATCAGAAATAAATCCTATATGGCAAACAAGGCTTTCATCAAGAATACTAAAGATAGTTTCTTCATCGTAAAATCCTCTTTTGGGCAGTCTGTTTATTTTTGTTCTTTTAGTAATTTTATTTGAATCTGATAATTTATTCATATTTAATCCTGTTGAAATTTATATGGTATAATAAGACTTTTCATCCGGATAAAAATAATTTCATATTTTATAGGAGCTATTTAAAAATAATTTTATGGCAAATCCGCTTTCGGATTACGTTTTGAATTTCAAATGGAAACCAGAATTTATATTTGGATATACAGCTTTTTAATGAAGAACAAATAAAAAATCTGAAAACACAATGCAACGAGTAATAAAATTATAACCTGAACATTCCTTACTTTTTTCTTTCATCTTTATCCTGTAATCCCTCATCCCCGATAGGTTTAATAGAACTGTTCTCAACCATTAGCATCACTGTTTTTTCAGGAGCGCGTGTCCTGTGTACAATTCCTTTAGAAACTGTTATTCCCTGCCCTGGAACAAGTTCAAATGTTTTATCATTAATGTCAACCAGTAATTTGCCTTTGAGCACAAAGAAAAATTCATCATCATTATCGTGCTTGTGCCAGTGATATTCTCCTTCCACAATGCCAACTCTTACAACACTATCATTTACTTTTGTTAATGTCTGGTTGAACCATTTATCCTTACATTCTTTTACCATCTGAGGAATATCTATCAGCTCAAGATGATCAAATTTTATATCGAGTTTTGTAACATAATTGTACGTCGGTTTCATTTTATTAATACTCCTGTATACTCATCTTATTTAGATATGGAATTATTTCCTTTGCCTGAAGAAAGTGTCTGCGTTCATGCGCTACTATTATATCAAAGGCAGTTTCCAATTTATAAACGATATTTTTATTTGCCAGTGAAGAAATCACAGCATTATTAGTGAGCAGGGTTTCACATTCTTTAATTGTATTCTTCAATTCCGACTGGTGTTTTTCAAACTTTGAAACTATATCCGAATGTACCTCAGAATCAGAAGGCTCCCATAATTTGAAGGTTTTTATACTTCTTTTTCTATCCGGCTGTACTGATTTTAAGATTAAATTTCCCAAAGAATTATAAATAAAAGATAACTTCCCAATCAGTGGAACTTTATAACTCCCGTTCTTCAAATCTTTAATAATAGGAAAATAACTTTCATTTGTTATTATTAAATGAATAATAACCTGACCGATGCTCCAGGTATCAGGATCAGGTTTAATATTTAACTGTTGAGAATTTAAATGCCCGAATGACCTGATAAATTCATTCGTAATTATATCAATTTCATTTGACCATCTGTCAATCATATTTATTTATTTTTTTTAAAATATTCTTCCATTGGTTTAAAGTAATATTCTTTCCATCCTTTCTTATAGCTTGTACTTAGTCCATCCGGAATATTTTTATGTTCCATTGTTAACTTTGTTCCTTTGGGAGTTTCAGCAAGTCTTATTTCAAGCACGGAATCATCTGCATCATCGGAAAATTCTGCAGCCCGCCATTGCTGAACAATTATCTCGTTTTGTTTAAGTTCTGTTGTCTTGCCGGTAATATAACCATCCCAGGCTGAAAAGTTCGTATTAAGCTTAGGACTAACTTTAGCCTTACTCCCCGTCATTTTGCTGTGCTCTTTGCTATTCAACCATGCAGAATAAATTACTTTTGGTTTAACAGCAAAAGTTTTTGTTAGTTTAATAGATTCCATTATGTCACCTTAATAGTTTTAAAATTAAGTTATATACTTTAACTTCATTTAGTCTGATCAGAATATTTCCACCAGAATATTGTAGCTGCATAACCAAGAAAAGAAACAATTATTAATGTCAGATAACTTAAAGAATTTAATCCGGCTCTGAGACTTTCACCACCGCTTCCGCTGTAAATTCCTGGAACAGCCCAGGGAAAATAATTTCCAAAACCAAGTGCCCCGATTATCTGCGCTAAAACCAAAGTAATTGCAACGAGTCCGAGCGGGATAAGGTAACCTCTGCCGGCAATTGCTAAAAATGCTACGGGGGTATTTAGCAGGATAATCATTAATGTTGCAAAAAAATATATCTTCAGGTTTGCAAAAAAAACAACTACACTCCAGCCCGGAATCTGTACAGCATATCCTATAAGCAGTCCAAGGAGTAAATTCCAGATTGCGATTGCAATGCACCACACCAGGTAATAAATAAATTTAGCATTTAAAATTTTTGTTCGTGAAATGGGAAGTGACAATAAATCTTTTGCAGTGCCATCTGAATATTCCCTACCGAACAACCAGCTTGCAACAAATCCGAAAATTAATACTCCGCCGACTCCAATAGCCTGCGATAATAAGCTCAGATAGGAATTCCAGTTGGCTTCAAAAGACATCAGCTCAGCCTTTGATTTGAAAGCTCCGGAAAGTCCTTCATAACCGCTGCCTTTCATCAGATACATAAAAACTCCTCCGAAAACCGGTGCAAGCGAAATAGCGATAAAGGTAACCCAGATAATTTTGGAGTGCTTATTTTTATGGAACTCTGCTGCGATTGCATCAAGCTGCTGTTTCATATATCCTCTTTCTTCTTTCCTATCATCCTCAGGAAATATGATTCAAGATCTTCCTCATAAATATTTAACATAGCTGGAGGAAGGTTCGATTCAACAAGCATAGTTGCTATGTGTTCAGGATGTTCAATTGCATTTTTATCTGTCAGTTCAATTGATCCATTTCCGTTTAAGTTGACTTCAAACCCTTTACTCTTCAACAAATCCAAAGCTTCAGAATTATTAATTGTTTTTATGCAGAGCTTCTTAATTACCTGATGCTCAAGATCAATTGTATTAATTTCTTTTACGAGTTTACCTTCATCAATAATCCCGATTCTTGTTGCAAGTTTGGATATCTCAGAAAGAATATGACTTGATAAAAATATCGTTGCATGATGATGCTTCACAAGATCTTTCAGCATTTCCCGTACTTCAACTATTCCTGCAGGATCTAACCCATTTATAGGTTCATCGAGAACTAACAATTTAGGTTTATGCATTAAAGCTTTGGCGATGCCCAATCTTTGCTTGTTTCCCATAGATAAATATTTTGCTTTTCTGTCGGTATACTGTTCAAGATGAAGTTTTTCTATGACTTCATTAAGAAAAGTTTTATCAGTAAGTCCCCTAAGCCTGAAAAATACCTCCAGATTTTCTTTTACAGATAAATCAGGATAAGAATATGGAGTTTCAACTAAATAACCTACATCATTCCATATTTTTGATGCCTGTTTAACTTTTTTACCAAACAAAGAGAATGAGCCTGAATCCGGTTTTATCATACCAAGCAGAAGCCTGATGGTGGTTGTTTTGCCGGCGCCATTTAAACCAAGAAATCCGTATATCTCCCCTTCCCTGACATTAATAGAAATATTATCAACAGCAGTAGTTTTGCCGAATGTTTTTGTCAGGTTTTCTGTTTGTATGATGTTCATAAGGAACTTAATAATTCGTGGATTTTACTTTTATAAATATGATTGAAATTATGTGTCGCTGCTCTGCAGCTTAATTTTCTTTTCTTCTTCACAAATCTACCAATGTTTTGCCGCTATGCGGTAAAGACAACTCAGATTATTTTTGTTCTTAGAATACTATAAAACCTTCTGATAACTTTAAATCATTAAGATTATGTCTACCTTCATCACTACAAAAATATTTGTTTTTCTTCGAACAAATTAAATAAATATTCTTTATTTTTTTGAAAGCTGGTAAGAAAAATATTTTAACCGGAGATATATATGAAAAAGAACAACAATTCAGAAAACAGCAAAAGCCGCAGGCAATTCATAAAAACTACTGCTATAGGAGGAATAGCTGCTTTATCGCTGCCGTCAATGTCCTTTGGAAAAAAAATTACTTTATCAACAAAATTATTTAAAGCAGAACCTTCAGAATTTGATGAGATTTCTATTACAGAATTATCTGAAGGATTGAAATCAGGTAAATATACAGTTCGGGCTATTACAGAACATTACATAAAAAGAATAAATGAGATTGACAAAAACGGTCCTGCAATTAATAGTGTGATTGAACTAAATCCTGATGCATTGAGTATTGCCGATTCACTCGATAAAGAACTTAAAGAAAAAGGGACCCCGCAGCTTATTGCATGGAATTCCAATTCTAATAAAGGATAATATTGATACTGCCGATAATATGCAGACAACAGCAGGTTCACTTGCTTTGTCGGATCAAAACCACAAAAGGATGCTTTCCTTGTAAAACAGCTTAGAGATACGGGAGCTTTAATTTTAGGTAAAACAAATCTGAGTGAGTGGGCAAACATACGTTCAACTCATTCTACTAGCGGATGGAGCGGACGAGGCGGACTAACTAAAAATCCTTATGCACTCGACAGAAATACTTCAGGTTCAAGCTCCGGTTCCGGTGCAGCAGTTTCATCCAACTTATGTGCAATTGCCATTGGGACAGAAACCGATGGTTCGGTTGTAAGCCCGTCTTCTATTAACGGAGTTGTAGGAATTAAACCAACAGTTGGATTAGTAAGCCGGGCAGGAATAATTCCTATTTCGCATTCGCAGGATACTGCCGGACCTATGGCAAGAACTGTCCGGGATGCAGCAATTCTTCTCAGTACTATGGCAGGCGCTGATACGGAAGACGAAGCTACTAAAGATAAGAATAGAAAAGCTTATCCTGATTATACAAAGTTTCTTGTAAGTAACGGATTAAAAGGAGCAAGAATTGGTGTTTTCAGAAAATATTTCGGCTTTCTTCCTTCGGTAGATAAAATAATGGATGGCGCACTTGAAATTCTGAAAAAGAATGGAGCAGAATTAGTTGATCCCGTAGAGATAAGCACAATGGGAAAATTTGATGATACTGAAATGACTGTTTTATTGTATGAACTAAAAGCAGATTTGGAAACATACTTTAAACATAGAGGTTCTGATTCCCCTATTCACAATTTGAAAGACATAATTGATTTTAATAAAAAACATGCTGAAGAAGAAATGCCTTACTTTAAACAGGAGTTGTTTCTGCAGGCTGAGGAAAAAGGACCGTTAACCGATAAAGCATATCTTGATGCACTCGAGAACAATCATAAGTTAACACGGGATGAAGGAATAGATGAAGTGATGAATAAATACAATCTCGATGTTCTTGTTGCCCCTACTGACAGTCCTGGTTGGATGACTGATTTAGTCGATGGCGATCATTTTCTCGGCGGAAGTTCTCAATTAGCCGCAGTTGCAGGTTATCCTCATATTACTGTTCCTGCAGGATTTGTATTTGGTTTACCTATAGGAATTTCATTCTTCGGAAGAGCGTGGACTGAACCAACTTTACTCTCTAAATTGCTTACGGATTTGAACAGGCAACTAAGGTACGTAAACCGCCCGAGTTTTTACCAACTGTGGATTTGAAAGTATAATGGAATGGAAAATTGGAGTGATGAAATTAAAGTTTCAAAATAAATTCCAGTTCATCTCTCATCGGAATACTATTATCCCCTTTAAGTGAAATTTCCGGTTTAATCTTTCTTGAATTTACCACAGCATCGGGGTGAGCATTTCAGATAGGACTGTAGAAAACGTTAACCAGTTTACATTTCTCCCTGTTGCAGGATTTAAAGTGCAGTTTTGATTCAATAGTCTTTTTATAATTAAAACTTATATCTTTAAATCCACTTTAAAATAATCATCGTTTTAACGGGGAGCATTCTGAATGAAATTACATTGGTCAGTTCTTTTAATAATATTACTCCATACAATTAACCTTCTGCCACAAAACTCCTGGCAATTAACCAAAGGTCCGTATGGGGATAAAATACGTACAGTCGTTTCAAAATCAAACGGGATGGTGTTTGCCGGAACAACACGTGGAGGTATTTATCGTACTTTAAATTATGGAGATGACTGGGTGGAAATAAATAACGGAATACCAACACGCTCAATCAGCGACCCTTATACCAGTGAACGGAGATATATTTGCTCATAGAATTATCCAACTTTTTTATTTTCCTTCATCTGATGACGGACTTTCCTGGATTGCTACCAATTTAATATTACTTCAGTAACTTCTTCAATTGCATCCTCAATATGGTCATATCTTTGCAGTGCCCACTTAATAACGGCATTTTTCGTTCAACAAATAATGGAGATGACTGGACCAGAATTAATGATAAATATATTAACGCCTTATGTATAAATCATAAAGGATATATTTTTGCGGGAACCGATAATCGTGTTTTGCGTTCTATAGATAATGGGAACACATGGACAGATATTAACCTAGGTTTAACCGAGTTAAACATTTTATCATTTGCAGTAAATGATAATGATGAAATCTTTTGTGGCACAGCAAATGGTTTTTTAAATCTACTATGATGGAGACAACTGGATAATATTGAACACAGGAGTACAATTTTTTTATACATCAGTTCTTGCTCTTTCCAATTTCGAGATTTTTTGCAGGAGCAGCAGGTTCTATGTATCGGTCAACTAATGATGGTATTACCTGGTTTAAAATTGATTCAGGGTATACTAATTATCCAACCCGTTGCATTCCAGTCACTTATAATGACTTCATTTTTGCCGTAACTGATCCCGGTATGCTTTGTTCTTTCGACAATTGTAATATCTGGATGAATAGAAATAATCATTTGGTTTCCAGCCAAATCAGTTCAGTTATTTTTGATAATTTATCGGGCTACTTATTTGCAGGGACAACCGGCATTTCATCCCTTGGCATTTTTAGATCAACTGACAATGGGGAAGTCTGGAATGAAGATAATACTGGAATAACAGCTACCGAAATTAAAGACTTTGCTATAAATTCAAATGGAGATATTTTTGCGGCTACTATAGGATATGGCATTTTCCGATCAACAAATAAAGGAGACTATTGGGTTGAGGTTAATAATGGCTTAACAGATTATACCATATATGCCTTAGTAATAAATGAATTAGGCTATATTTTTGCAGCAACAAACTATGGTGTTAACATGTCTTCTGATAATGGTGAAAACTGGATAAATGTAAGCAATGGACTGGACTATCATACGGTATTTGATCTTGCTATAAATGAAATCGGGAATATCTTTGCAGCTTCACAATATGGAGTATACAAATCTACTGCCATGGCAAAAATAGAAAGAAGTAATTCCGATATATCTTCTTTTCATGTTTTTTCAATTATCGTCAACTTCAAGGGGAATTTTGCCGGATCAGATGGTAATAATGGCGGAGTATTCCGTTCAACTAATAATGGAAACAACTGGACTAAAATAAATTCAGGTTTGACTGATGTTTCTATTCCCACCTTACGTGTAATTGATTGGGGCATATTTTTGCAGGAACAGATATTCGTGTCTTTAGATCTTCAAATCACGGCATTAATTGGACTATTTCTGTAATGGAATTGACAATTTTGGGATTCAATCTATTGCTGTTTCTTCTGAAGGTAATATGTATGCTGGGGTATACGGTGGAGGTGTCTATCGAATTCTACATTCAACTACATCTGTTGAGGAATTTGAAAAACAGATACCTTCAACTTTTATACTCGAACAGAATTATCCAATTCCGTTCCCCATCGGCAAAAATAAAATACAACTTCCAAAAGATGGCTTTGTAAGTCTGAATGTTTACAACATTCTCGGTAATCTAATCAAAAGCCTTCCGACGGAACTATTAAAGCTGGTAGTTATGAATTTACTTCGATGCAATGAGACTTACTAGTAATTTTTATATATACAGTCTGGAATCCGATAATAGGGTTATAACCAAGAAGATGGTATTACTTAAATAACAATTTAAACAAAAAGATGATGTCCATATTTATTCTTTTAATTCTTAACGGACGTCATTAAATTTAAGTACAGCCAAGACAAATCCTTGATACTCTAAGACCGATTTTTCCAAGATTAGTGTATTCCATTAATCACTCCTTTTTAATCTTTATATTTTTCAAAAATACAAGATATTGAATCTTTGATTGTTGATTTTCATCTTAACCGGAATTTTCAATTTTTCATTTAATAGTATTCTAATTCTTCTTAATTTTATGACGCAGAAAATAAAAAAATAAAACGGCGAGAAGAAACCTGATGTCTCCAAAACAAATTAAAGTTAAGGATAAAAATAAACTCTTTATAAAATGGAATGACGATACAGAAAGTGAAATCGGGTTAAAGTACCTTCGTGATGAATGTCCCTGTGCAATGTGCAAAGGAGAAACTGTATTGATGAAAACCTATCGTCCTGCAAAGAAAGAAACCAATCCGGATATGTACAAGCTGACAGATATTAAAACTGTAGGCGGCTATGCAATTGCGATTACATGGAAAGACGGACACAACACCGGTATTTATACCTGGCAAAACCTGCAGCAGCTGGCAAAAGATGAAGGAAGCGGAACAAAACACGATTACGATAATCTTATATGATCACTAAAAATGAAATTAAATATTATTCTTCCCTTCTTCAGAAAAAATACAGGCAGCAGGAAAAAAAATTTATTGCTGAAGGCGATAAGATTATTGCCGAAGGAATTGAAAGCGGAATTAAACCTGAAGTTATTTTAACTACAGTTCCCTTCTATGAATCGCAGCCGGAATTTTTTAACTCTCTAAAAGATTTCAGAATAGAAACATTAAAGAATACCGAACTTAAAAAATTAGCCGACACAAAAACTCCACAGGAAGTGCTTGCTATTTTTCCTTATTCTGACAATATACTTAACCTTCAAAAAATAAATAGCAAACTTCTTGTTTATTTAGATAATATTTCTGATCCTGGTAACACAGGAACTATATTAAGAAACTGCGACTGGTTCGGAATCGGAGATGTATTGTTAGGCAAGGGGTCAGTAGAACTTTATAACCCCAAAGTGATTCGTTCAAGTATGGGTTCAGTTTTCCATCTAAAAATTTACGAAAACGTGACAATTGAAAACCTTAACGAATTAAAGAGCAAAGGCTACAGCATTATTTGTTCAGATTTAAAAGGACAGGATATATTTAATTTTAATTTACCTGAAAAATCAATCCTGGTATTTTCAAATGAGGCTCATGGACCGGACGAAAAAATTCTTGATCTGGCTGATCATAAAATTTCAATTAAGAAAAAAGGAAAAGCCGAATCACTTAATGTGGCTTCGGCTTCCGCTGTAATACTTGCTTTGTTTACTAAATGATCACCCTTTTATTTAAGCAGCATCATTTTCTTAATTTCTACGAAATTTCCGGTATGCCCGCCGTCAGGTATGGTTTTAAGTTTGTAAAAATATATTCCCGAAGGTAAACCGGAGGCATTGAACTCAACATCATACTTTGCGGGATTTTTTACTTCATTAATTAAAGTGGTTACCTCATTCCCAAGTATATCATAAATCTTAAGGCTTACAAATGACGTATGTCCAATTATAAATGATAAATTTGTAGTAGGATTAAACGGATTCGGATAATTTTGTGAAAGTGAAAATTCTTCTGGTTGATTGATTTCAACATTTACTATTTTCGAATATTCAGACGAACCATCAAAATCAATTTGCTTTAACCGATACTGATATACACCCTGTTCAATATCATTATCTGTGAAGGAATAATTGTGCTTCTTTACAGATGTTCCATTCCCATTAACAAAACCTATTTTTCGCCAGTCTTTTTCTTCTTCCTTTTTGCTATAAATTTCAAAGCCGTAATTATTTGTTTCCGTGGAAGTACTCCAATTCAACTTAACTCCATTTTCATCTGAATCAGCCGTAAAAGAAATTAACTCAACCGGGACAGAATTATAAAGTTCATAGATAAATAATTTTGTAGGATTCCCGACTAATACACCGCCTAATGAACAGGTATTGGAAATAAACTGATCTGTAAAAAATAATCCCCCGGAACTTGCATTTGGCTGCCCGATTCCAATATCGTCCGATACATTATGAGTAATTCCGGTAAATGTACCATTCGTTACATTCAACTGATGGATCAATAAAGGTCCGGGTGTTCCGCTAGTAAATAACCAGAGATAAGGACCATCGGGGGATTCTCCATCATAAGCAATTCCCGTAATGGATGTGAGACTTAGATAAAGAGAAGTCAATACTGTCCCGCTTCTTGAAACAAGAGTTACAGAATTATTACCCCAGGTTCCTACCCAGAACGCATCATTATCATAATCATAAGCAATATACCTTACTGAAATTGGAGCACTGATGATTCCTATAAGTGTACCGGTTTGAAAATTCATCTGGTAGATTGTATTACCCCCGGTTCCGCCGTATTCGAATTGTCCATCAAAAGTGAGATCTTTAAGACCGGTAACGCCTAGTATAGTGGTATTGTATAAAAGATTTCCATTAACATCATAAACTTTAATCAGATTAGAAACACCGTCAGTTACATAAAAAAATGTTCCATCATAAACTCCGTAACTTCCGGTAACATTTATATTGAGCTGAACATCCCACATAGATAAAGGTGTGTTTTGTTGTAGAAAAGAATTATCATTTACATTGGGAGAGCTATTATGAGAATACACCATTGTAGAAAATAAAGAGATTTCGAGCAGACAGAAGAACGAGAAAAACATTTTCATAACTTCCTCCCCAAGAAATTATTTGATTAACTTTTATTCTGTTCTAACTAAAGAAAATATACTCTAATAATAAAATAATCTCAACATTACATCATTTTAATTAAAAGGATAGAATGAATCTGTCCTTTGAAAATTAACAATAGTTATTTAAGCAGCAGCATTTTTTTTGATTTGATGTATTTACCTGTTTGCCCGCTGACAGGTACTGCTTCAATCCTGTATAGATAGATACCGCTGCTGACTTTTTCACCGGAGTTGTTTTCACCATCCCAGGTTACATTATAGAGCCCATTGTTCATTTCCTCATTTACAAGTGTTTTTATCTCTCTTCCTAAAATGTCATAAATCTTCAGGATTACATTTGAATTTTCTTTTATACTGAACCGGATTTCTGTAGAGGGATTGAATGGATTCGGAAAATTCTGATCAAGGTTATAATCTGTTACAATCTGCGGATTTGTTTTTTGAACATCATCAAGAATTCCTTCTTCCGGTTTAGGAAGACGAACAGTAGTATAAATATGGAATTCACCGGGTTCCTGTGAAATATTTGAATGAACGTCGGTTACTATTATACTGTCGCCGCTGAAGTAATCATACCAGGTACCTGTATGGCTGAAGTTAGGATCTATGGTACCTGATTGTACATCAAAATTTCCTATAATATCCACATCCATAGTATTGTGATTTATATTTATTCTTTTCTCCGCATTTGCAGCACTAATTATAAAATCTGTACTTCTGAAAGCAGGGTAATTTTCCCTAAGATGTATTAATGTTTTAAATACTTTATATAATTTTAATCGTGCCGGTTCATCGTAATAATCCCAGAGGATAGGTTTATTACAGGTTCTGCAGGGATCATCGATAGATATATCATATCCCAGTTCACCGAATTGCCATATCATTTTGGGTCCAGGAACAGTAAAGAAAAATGCAGAAGCTTCTTTTACTCTTTGTATTGCTGTCGGCAAACTTTTAATGTTATAATTGCCATGAGAATTACCGTATGTCAGATTTTTGAACATCAATCTTTCTTCATCGTGACTTTCCATATAACCAACAAGGTAGGGATAATTCCAGGTTCGTACCTTATAGGAAATCCAGGAAAAATCCCACGTGCCACAAGGACCGGAAGCATATCCCATGGTTGCCTGGTTATAATTACAATTCATATTTCCCCAGGGCATCATACCGTAATCAACTACAACTCTCTCTTCATTATTATCAACAAATTCTTCAAGTATAACATAAGCACCGGGACTAACGCTCCACATAGCATCAGCAATTCTTTCCTGAATGGCTATCCTTGTTGCATCATATTGTTCCCAGTTATTATAACCATTCGGGCATTGAGTATAACCACCGGCTAGATCGAATCTGAATCCATCGATATTATATTGAGATAACCAGAATTTTGTAAACTTGTTAATATAATATCGCATTGCCGGGCTCTCATAGTTATAGTCATTTCCAACATTAAACGGATGCTTTGCAATTGGATTAAGCCATGGATTATTGGCAGCAGGACGGCTGTTCGTAGAATCCCAATAAAGCCTTGCAAGCGGGGAGGAATTAAATATATCATTCATCGGAGCATCAAAAATTACCGCAATGCTATCCTGGTGACAGGAATCGATAAAACTTTTCAAATCATTTTTTGGTCCGTAATATTTATCAGGAGCAAAATTAAAATTTGGATTGTAGCCCCAGCTTTCGTTCCCTTCAAATTCCATTATGGGCATTAATTCTATAGCATTAACCCCGAGCCTTTTCAAATAACTTAGAGTATCTTTAAGTGTTTTATAATCGTGTGTACTTACAAAATCTCTCACTAACAATTCATAAATAACAAGATCTGTACGTGCCGGTCTCTGGAAATTCGTTACCTGCCATTGATAGGGCTGCTGGTCAGTCTGTAATATTGAAACAATCTCTGATGTCTTTCCGTAAGGATATGGTTTCAGATTCGGATAAGTTGTATCCGAGATATATTGATCATTAGCCGGATCAAGAACCTTTTCACAATATGGATCTCCGATCCTGATTTTTCCATCCACCAGATATTGAAATGCATATTCCTCACCCGGAGAAAGATTGTTTATTGTTAACCACCATACGACACTATCCGGAGTCACTTCATCCCTATACATATAATATGATGAATCGACTTTCCAATCATTAAAATCACCTATGACATAAACAAAATTTTTGTATGGTGCATATAAAGCAAGGGTAACACTTGTGGCGCTTGTATAATTAATCCCGTGTTCATTTCCCGAAGGTAAAGGAAGATCTGTTACCGGAGGATTTATCATTATAGCAAAGTTCAAAGTGTCTCTTAAATCAGAAGTATCGGCGGCAATGGCAGTTATTATCGTTGAACCCACAGTAAAGTTGGACGCAAGAAACTGATAAGTAATTTCATTTGAATCCGATTGTGCCGTCAATGTTCCGTTTACATATAAAGAAATGGATGCTGTTACGGTTCCAATTGCTATTGAACTAATTGAAATATTTACAGTATCATTTTCACCGCAAAAAACGGGAGAACGTTGAGGATCACCATAACTAAAATCAACTTCAGGAGAATTGACTACCAGGTTTAATCCGGGCTCAAAAAGATCTATAAAAATATCGGGACGTGTTTGAAGTGTTGCATCAGAGCTTCTAAATACAAAATCTAATGCTAATATTTGTTCAGAAGGATTGGGAACATTATAAAATGTTCTCGGGTATCCAATTGTAAGATGATAATGATTAGCACTGTCCCTTGTTAATGCAGGCTGATTTGTATTGTTACCCCAGGTTCCAATTACGTGCTGCCAGGTTCCAAGATTCGTAGTAACTCCGGTATGTGCATAAACTGTCCCTGTATAGTTAAGCAGTTCTTCAGCACCCGGCTGCGTTGCATCAAAATATACTGTGATGCTGTCATTCTGAGTAGGATGTTCAGGAACGGTTACAACAATCTGGGAAAATATTTCAGTACTTATAAAAATTAAAGCAAAAAGTAAAAATTTATAATTCATAGATTACCTGCACTAATCTTAGTGAATATCGTCGAAAGAAGGTTTGCCGGCATCAATCCAGGCTGAATAAAAGAGTGAAGCAAAATCACGGGCTGAATTTTCAATCTGGATTTCCGTTATATATCTAGTCCTGAACCATAGCAGTTTATAATATGATTCATCTTTTCTGGAATTAGTTTGCTTATAAGCAAATTCATCTGCAGCAAATAAAAGATCAGCGGCGGAATTTGCATCGCTTATATAATTGAAAATAAAATCGAGAGGTTTGCCTACATACTTTGCTTTTTCAGAATCAAAGTCCTTATTTATTTCAGTAAGATTGGAGTCTACCATAATCGATTCATACCTGAAGTGAATTCCCTTTTGTCCGGTCATTTGTCCGTTATAATTCATAATTGTATGCATTGGCTGATGACCGTCACCCACATAATGACCGAGATCAGCAGCATAAATTAAAGCCTTATCCCTGTTCTTTTCTTTTAAATGCATTTACAAGATTGTTGTAAGTATCGAGAGTTGCCCAGGGGAGCAGTCCCATTTTTGTAACAGTTGAATCACCATACTCTGCTACAAGACTATCTTTATTCTCAATCATTTTACCTTTTAAGAATTCAGGATAAAAATCTATATCAATAAAGTGTTTGGGAGCTTCAGTTTTATCTTTATCCTTTCTCAAATCAGGATCAACAGAATGAATTGAAATATAATCCTGCCAGGGAGTGAAACTGCTCATTTCATCCGGGAGCAATTCCATAGCTTTTCTGCTGATCAGCTTATGTCCTTCTGCACCCCAGCTTAAAATGATAGATACGGGAAGTAAAATTAAAAGGAGAAGTAAAAGTAGTTTTTTATTCATTTTCTTTTCTGCCATTTAGTTGAACAATAATTTCGCGGTTACGCGAGCGGTTATCAAAATCAATTAAAATTATCTGCTGCCATGTTCCAAGCATCATTCTTTTATTAACAAACGGAACCGAGAATGAAGCTCCCTGCAGCGATGCTCTTATATGTGAATGTCCATTGCCATCATGCCAGGTATCATCGTGATGATAAGTTTTATTTGAAGGAACAAGTCTTTCAAAAAATTCGGGATAATCTTTTCTTAAGCCGGGTTCAAATTCGATAGTAGTAATTCCTGCTGTTGATCCACCAACAAAAATAAGAGCATTCCCTTCTACTACAAAGGAAAGCTCGATTTCATTTGATACATTATCAGTAATGTCAATTATATCTGAATTCCCCTTTGAATTTACTTTAAAGCTTCTTGTTTCTACAGCCATCTGATAGTAAAAGTTATTTATAATTCACCTTATAAGATTAAGAAAAATTACTTAAGCAGCATTCTAAATACAAGGTAAATGAAATACTATTTATGCAATTGGAAGGCTATTTTTTATTTTGAACAGGTACCGCTTTTTGATAAATTTGCTTCACTTTTTACCCAAATTTCACAAGGAATTTTATGAATACCAAAGAATATATAAAGCTTGAAGAAAAATACGGCGCACATAATTATCATCCACTTGATGTTGTAATTGAGAAAGCTGAAGGTGTCTGGGTCTATGATGTTGATGGTAAGAAATATCTTGACTGCCTTGCTGCTTACTCTGCAGTTAACCAGGGACATTGTCATCCCAGAATAATTAAAGCTCTTAAAGCTCAGGCAGATAAAGTGACTTTAACCTCACGGGCTTTCAGGAATGACCAGCTTCCGCTTCTTTATAAAGAGCTGAATGAATTAACCGGTTATGAAATGATCCTTCCAATGAATTCAGGTGCTGAGGCGGTTGAAACAGCACTTAAAGCTGCAAGAAAATGGGGATACAAGGTTAAAAAGATTAAAGAGAATGCTGCTGAAATTATTGTGTGTAATAATAACTTTGGCGGCAGAACAATTTCTATAATCAGCTTTTCATCTACAGATCAATACAAAGAAGGTTTCGGTCCTTTCACGCCGGGTTTTAAATTAATCGATTATGGAGATACAACACAGCTTGAAAAAGCAATAACAAAAAATACTGTTGCTTTTATTGTCGAACCGATCCAGGGAGAAGGTGGTGTAGTTGTTCCTCCTGAAGGTTATTTAAAAAAAGCATTTGATATTTGTAAAAAGAATAATGTTCTTTTTATCGCAGATGAAATTCAATGCGGTCTCGGTAGAAGCGGTAAACTTTTCGCATTCGAATATGAAAATATAAGACCTGATGCAGTTATAATAGGTAAAGCTCTTTCTGGTGGTTGTTACCCGGTTTCTGCTGTTCTTTCCAATAAAGAAGTGCTTGGTGTTTTTAATCCCGGTGATCATGGTTCAACTTTTGGTGGAAATCCGCTTGGTGCTGCAATTGCAAGAGAAAGTCTTAAAGTTCTTGTAGAAGAAAATCTCATAGAAAATTCATTTAAACTTGGGGAATATTTCAGGAATAAGCTGAAAGATATTTCATCAAAATACGTTAAGGAAGTAAGAGGAAAAGGTCTGTTCATTGGAGTAGAACTTTACCCTGAAGCCGGTGGAGCGAGAAGATTTTGCGAAGCATTGATGGAGAAAGGAATTCTATGTAAAGAAACACACGATGATGTTATTCGCTTTGCACCACCTCTTGTAATTAAAAAAGAAGAAATTGATTGGGTAATTGAAAATGTAAAAAAAGTTTTGCTGATGGATTAGCCTTTAACCAAGTATTCATCTATAACCTGTTTGGTTTCTGAGATTAATTTTTCCATTTTCTGTAGTCTTTCAACCACATTTGCCAGATCATTGTGTTTGCCGGAGAGCTCAATTGCAAGCGCTTCTTCGGCTATTTTAACTGCACCTATGGATGAACTTGCGCCCTTAATGGTGTGGGCTTCATTTACAATCTTTTCAATATTTTTGCCCTGAGTCCATTCTTCGAGTTTTCTGTACCTGACTGCTACATCCTCTAAGAAAGTAGATAGTAAATCCTCCTGGAATTCCTTACTGCCCATACTCATTTTATCCAGTTGTACAAAGTCGAAAACACCATTTTCACCCTCTTCCGGATTTCTATTAATATTTTCAGTTTCTTCAACGGGGTCATCAATTTTTAACAATTTATCTATCTTAACAATGAGCTCATCGCCGGATAATGGTTTTGTTATGTATTCATTCATTCCTGCTGCAAAACATTTTTCCTTATTTCCGTGCATAGCATGTGCAGTTAAGGCGATTATCGGGATCTTTCCGATATTACTATCAAGCTTTCTTATTTGAATTGTTGTAGCAAATCCATCCATTCCCGGCATTTGTACATCCATTAAAATAAGGTCATAAATTCCTTTAACAACTTCTCCTATTGCCTCAAAACCATTAGCAACTGCCTGAGTTTTAAAGCCATGATCTGATAATATTTTTAAGGCAATTTTTTGATTAACCACATTGTCTTCAGCAAGTAATATTCTGTAATTCTTCCTGATATGATTTAATGCTTTCAGATTTACAGTGTTCACAGATTTAAAGCCCTGGAATTCATAAATTTTCGACATCTCATTCTCATTATAAGCTTCCTGGATTTTTTGTGTCTTCAATTTAACAGTAAAATAAAACGTGCTCCCTCTACCCGAATTACTCTCTACCCCAATTTCACCCCCCATGAGATTGACAAATTCTTTACATATAACAAGACCTAATCCCGTTCCTCCAAATTTTCTTGTGGCCAAATCATCTACCTGTGAAAAGGGTTTGAAAAGGTCTTTGATTCTGTTCTCAGGAATGCCTAAACCCGAATCTTTTACGGTAATGTATAGTGTAACTTCATCGATTCCCTTATCCTTACAATAAACGGTGATTTCAATTACCCCACGTGTTGTAAATTTAATTGCATTGCTTACAAGGTTAACAAATATCTGCCTTAACCTTGTGCTATCGCCTTTCAGATTTATGGGAGTATCCATAGAAATAACTTTTTTAATTTTCAACCCTTTTTCTTCAGCCCGTGCAAGAAGGATAGCAACAGAATCATCAATTATTTTATTCAGATTAATATTTTTTTCTTCAAGTTCAATCTTTCCGGATTCGATTTTAGAGAGATCAAGAATATCATTTATTATTTCAAGAAGAGACTCTGCCGATTGTTTCGCACCAAGAGCAAACTGTTTCATTTCTTCCTTAGAATCATAAACATCTTTTTCAATCAAAGTAAGATATCCGATTATTCCATTCATCGGTGTGCGTATTTCGTGGCTCATATTTGCAAGGAACTGACTTTTAATTATGTTTAATTTTTGAGCTTCCTTTGCAAGCTTGTCAGCCCTCATCTTTTCATCCCGAAGATTTAATTCGGCTTTTTTTCTTTTGTTTTCTTCCTGAACTTCCTTGGATATATCCTGAATGCTTCCCTCAAAATAAATGTTCCCTGTTAATTCATCTTCTATCATCCGGTCGTTTAATCTCGCTATAATATCGGAACCATCCTTTTTCTTTAAGACAACGGTGTAATTTTGAACGCCTCTCTTTTCTTTCAAAATTTCTACAAGTCTTATTCGTTCCTGACTATCTTTATAAATATCTGTAGTAAGACTATGCTCCATTAATTCTTCTATGCTTTCATAACCGAGAATTTTGGCAAAGCTTTTATTTAACGTAATAAATTTACCATCATAACTTGTCTGGAACATGCCTTCAAGCGAGTTATCAAAAATTGAATGATATTTCTTTTCGGATAAGGATGTTAAATAAGATTTATCTGCAACCTCCATTCTAAGTCTAAAATTAACGGCACTCCCTATTACTGAGACAACACTTAAGAATAAAACAAAGATTACAGATTCGAACATATTGGGAAGAAAATAAATTTTCGAATCATTAACCAGGATAGCTATGGCAAAGACTAAATTATAATAAATAGCAACAATAATCTGGTTTTTAACATCCCAGCTTAAAAAGAGTGCAGATGTAAAAATCATCAGGGCAACTATCTGTGCATTTACAACTAAAGTGGAAGGTATAAGAAGAATCATATACCCCGAGGAAAGAATTATTACAAGCAGTAAAATGTGTACCAGAATAACGGGATATTTTTTACCGATTTTCGTATTCAGTAACAGTAGTATTATGAAAGCAATGAATGTTGAGGTAAGCCGGGTAAAATACACATTAAAGGAAAATTGGGAAAAATGTCTTACCTCAAAAATCATTGCAAAAAGACCGGAAACTGCAATAAGAAAGGCAAGGATTTTTAAGGGAGCAACTAATTGTTCCTTGGATTCTTTTCTAAGTAACTCTCCCCGTTCATTCGAAAAGATTAGTGTCCGATTGAACAAATCAGAAAAATGTGAATTTTTATTCATAAGCATATGCCTTTGCCATATAATCGATCAAATATCACACCAAAATATCTGATAAATAGATCATTATTAGAACACTCAAAATCCACAATAGAAAGTTACTAAAGAATTCCTTTTTATTCATCCTTTTTTACCCTTTTGGCTGAATTTGGCTGTTTTTCAATTATTTTACTCACTAATCCTTCGGCTATTGTTTACCATTAATCCAATATTGATATATTTATATTTGTTATAATTATTTTTAAGAAAATTCCCAAAATGACCGATTTCTTTTATTCAATTGATCTTTCTGTTTTTTATTTTTTCAATCATACATTATCAGCAGGATTCCTCGATAAGTTTTTTTCTATAATTACAAATGTAAACAACTGGTATATAGCGTACATCATCCTTCTTGGAATTAGTTTTTTTAAGGGTGGAACAAAAGGTAAAATTGCTGCAATTGGTGTAATCATTTTAATTATTTTTTCTGATCAAACAGGATATCATATACTTAAAGAAATAACTCAACGCATCAGACCTTGTAACGCTTTAACTGATGCAATAACTCCTTTAGGCTGCACAGGCTCTTATTCCTTTCCATCTAATCATGCATTGAACAATTTTGCTGCTGCAACCTTTTACTACAGGTTATATCCGGATTTAAAATGGGTTTTATTCATAACTGCATCCCTGGTTGCCATTTCAAGAGTTTATTTAGGCTTGCATTATCCTTCGGATATACTGGGAGGTGCGATATTGGGTTTTGCCTTGGGATATATCTTCTCGATTTTTGCAATACAACTAAATACAAAATTTCAAGAGAATGGAAATTCATAAAATAATTAAGGAGCGTTTTTGATAAAACGAATTAATGAAAAATTGATATTACGTGAGACTACTCAAAATGATATTCCCCAGATATTAACATTGATTAAAGAACTTTCTGTATATGAAAAACTTGATCAGACGGTTACTGCCGACGAATCAGTATTGAAAGAAAATCTCTTCGGTAAAGTTAAATATGCCGAAGTCGTTTTTGCAGAATATGAAGGCAAACTTGCCGGACAGGCACTTTTCTTTTACAACTTTTCTACCTTCAAAGGGAAGCCCGGAATATATCTTGAGGATTTATATGTCCGGCCTGCATTTCGGAATAAAGGAATAGGGAAAGCACTTCTTAATTATTTAATCGAACTGGCAAAAAATAAAAATTGCGGTAGAATTGAATGGGTTGTGCTCAACTGGAATAAGCCGGCAATTGATTTTTACAAAAGTATCGGGGCAAAACCAATGGAGGACTGGGTAGTCTTCCGCTTAAATGAAGATAATTTTTCTAATAAATGATAGACCGGTTTGTCATAAAAAGTTTTTATCTTTACGGTTTAATTTTCTATCTTTATAAATCTTAGTAACTGCAAATAAAAACAGGAAAATATAAATATGGCAGAAACTAACAGAAGAGTTGTTATTACAGGAATGGGTGCAATTACTCCTATAGGATTAACGCCTGTCGAATTCTGGGAAAATATGATGTTAGGGAAAAGCGGCTCAGCCTTAATAACAAGTTTTGATACTTCCAGGTTTGATACAAAATTTGCATGTGAAGTAAAAGGATTCGATCCATTAAATTATTTAGACAAAAAAACTTCGCGCCGTCTTGATAGATACGCCCAATATGCTCTTGCATCTGCCGGACAGGCACTTGAAGATGGAAATATAAAACCAGCAGAATTATCAGATGAGGAAAAATCCAGAATCGGAGTAATATACGGCAGCGGAATTGGTGGAATAGAAACCTTTTACCAGCAATCCATAATAAGTCATGATGAAGGCCCGAAGCGTGTTTCTCCTTTCTTTATACCTATGATGATTCCCGATATAGCTGCAGGATATATTTCTATTCAGTATGGATTCAGAGGACCGAACTATTGTATAGTTTCTGCATGTGCTACTGCTAATAATAATATGATTGATGCATTTCTCCTGATTAAACATGGAACTTCAGATATGATTTTAACAGGAGGAAGTGAAGCAGCAATAACCGAATTAGGCATCGCCGGCTTTAATGCATCAAAAGCTTTATCCACAAGAAATGATTCACCTGAAACTGCAAGCAGACCCTTTGATGCAACCAGGGATGGATTTGTTATGGGAGAAGGCGGAGGCAGCCTGATTCTTGAAGAGCTTGAACATGCGAAGAAAAGAGGAGCTAAAATTTATGCGGAAGTTTTAGCTATGGGACTTTCTGCTGACGCATATCATATTACTGCACCGCACCCTGAAGGAATCGGGGCAATTCTTTCTATGGAAATGGCCATTAAAAATGCCGGGATAAAACCTGAAGAAATTGATTACATCAATATGCACGGGACTGCCACCACTCTTGGAGATATTGGCGAGACTAAAGCAGTCAAAAAAGTATTCGGAGATTCTGCTTATAAAATTAATTTATCTTCTACAAAAAGTATGACGGGTCATTTGCTGGGTGCGGCAGGTGCAGTTGAAGCTATTGCTTCCATACTTGCAATTCAAAATAATAAAATTCCACCAACAATAAATTTTCAACACCCAGATCCCGAATGCGATCTTAATTATACTTTTAACAAACCGCAGGAAAGAGAAGTAAATATAGCTCTCAGTAATGCCTTCGGGTTTGGAGGGCATAATACATCGGTTATTTTTAAGAAATATTCCGATTAATTTATTGATCTGCCGATTCCTAAAAAATATTTTCTGGTTTTTATTTTTTATCTTCTGCAAAAATGCTGTCGGGCAAAATAATATTAACTTTATAGTCTGAATAAGTCACATAAACTTTACCCGAAGTCGTTTTGCTTTTATCTTTTTTATCTTTTTCAGATTGATTCATCTCGTCGATATCCCCGGTTATACCTTTCGGCAGTTCCATCTTCTGCACATTAAATGTAAAAATCATTGAAGAAGGGAGCGGGTATTTTAAATTGTCATTATAATTAAGATCAATAGAAAATGTTCCATTGGTTTTCGTTGTAGATTCTATCTTTCTTATAATAAATTTACTTTTGTCTATCCATAAGTTTGTCAGGATCAAATCACTTTTATCACCAAGAGGAATAACTTTTATAAGGTAACAGGGATTTCCATCAACATCTTCTTCTTTATCAAAAATTGAAGTATAATCCCCGGTTAAAAAACTTACAGGGGAAAAATTGAGTCCTTCTTTCGGAAGCATTGCAAAACCTTCGGACTTCAATTTAATTTTATCCGGCTGCTTATAATAAATTATCGCTTGTGCTTCGGGAACTTTCAAAAAATTAACAGCTACCTTAATATTAACCTTAACCTCATAATCTTTTACTTTGTTAAAGTTTTCTTTAACAGTATCAAGAATTTCATCTGATTTCTTGTTCTGCGCAAAACAAATTACAGTAATAAAAAAAAGAAAGATGATACTTTTCAATTTAAGCTCCTTTTTAAAATCCTGTTATGTAAGGATATCTTTTCTCTTAAAGATGATGGCGGTTACACCAAATAATACTATAATGTGTCCCAATAAGATCGCAATGGATTTAATTACAGCGGCATAATCTACGGGATCATCAAAAAACAATCTCCATGAAGACATATACGTTGTGAAAAGATATGGTTCAATCTTCTGAAAAAAACTAATCTGGATTGCTGATATAATTAAAAATACTATTATCACAGCCATCGTAGAAATAATAGGACCGATTGCATTTTCAACCAGAGAAGAAAAAAGAAACGCAAGAGCCGTAACAACAGTCATACTAAGTATAGCAAACCCGTAGGCGCCTAAAAATCTCCAAAGAACATCATTCCCCGCAAAAATAATTATTCCACTGCTTTTAATTGTAATTAGCTCACCTACACCAAAAATAATAATACCGATTCCAAGACTCATAATTGCCAGCCACAAAACAAGTAAAGCTGTATAAATAAATCCCGCAATAAATTTTGAAGATACAATATCCATCCTTGATACCGGTCGTGTAACTAAAACACGGTATGTCCCTGCCGTGGATTCACCTGCAAGCAAATCGCCGGCTACAAGTGTGATAAGAAACGGTATATGCACTGAAAGGCTCACGAGTATAAAATAGGAAACAAGATATCCATTTAATAAATTGCCTACAAATACAAATGACTGCTGAAGGTTTCTCGTCATAAAATCAAGAGACTTTTCTCCTTCAGCAAGCATTGCAAAATTAATTACAGGAACTATAACTGCGATGACCAGGAATCCTATGTACGTCCGCCATTTTTTAAATATTTTATAAAGTTCAATATTTATTAGTGTGATCATTTAAGAAGCTTTCTCTGTAATATTTAGGAAATATTCTTCAAGGGATCTTGTTGGAATAACAGCACTGACATTTATTTTATTTTCAATAAAATACTTATTCAACGACGCAATTTTTTCGGAAGGTAAAGTGAAAATCATTGTGTTGTTTACAATTGTATCGAGATCATTTATGAAATCCGTTCCTGCAATTATGCTTTTAGCTTTTTCGGAATCACTAACCTCAAAAGTAACTTTCAATTTATTCGCATTAAGGAGATCATTAACGTAACCTTCCACAACTGTTTTCCCTTTATTAATAATGATCATCCTGTTTGCAACAAGTTCTACTTCGTATAAAATATGAGATGAAAGAAACAGTGTTTTTTGCTGCTCTCTGCTAAGATGCAAAATAAGTTCACGAATTTCTTTCATCCCCTGCGGATCAAGCCCGGTTGTGGGTTCATCAAGTATGATAAGATCAGGATCATGGAGCAAAGCCTGGGCTAATCCCAATCGCTGCTTCATACCGTGAGAAAAAGTTTTTACTTTGCTACCGTATCTTTTTTCCAAACCAACAAGTTCCAGCACTTCCATTATTCTTTTTTTTGAAACATCTGTTCCCGAAATTCTTCCAAGTATTTCAAGATTTTTATAAGCACTTAAATAACCATAAAAATCAGGTTTCTCCACTATTGCGCCAATTCGTTTTAAAATAAAATTTCTTTCTTTTTTAAGCGATTTCCCGAAGATTTTAATATCCCCTTCAGTAGGGTTTATAAGAGAAAGAAGCATTCTGATTGTTGTACTTTTGCCCGCACCGTTTGGTCCGAGAAAACCGAAAACATCACTCCTGTAAACATTAAGGTTTAATTTATTAACTGCTTTTATTTCTTTGAATTCCTTACTAAGGTTATTCACCTCAATAATTTTTTCTTCAGTCAAATTTTCTCCCGTTAAAATGATATCAAAAATTACTTATATCACAAATTAAAAATATTATAATTACGGAATTTGAAAATCTAAGATTTTACAAGTGGGCTGGATCATAGGTAACATAATAGCTTCGAATTTATACCTTTCTAAATTACTCAAAAGTAGGTATAAATAATTGAAGAAACATTTTTAACAAAAGTACCGTAAAAAAATAAATTTGACATGCAAATTATTTTAAAAAATTTCTTTTTTGTTTTTAAAAAAAAATTTAATGATGTTTGTAATGTAGTTGATTCAGGCAAAAAATTTTTTTCTCTAATATATTTTCTTTCAGAAAAAAATTTTTTAGTTTCCGATCAGTCGCAACTAAAAATTTCAAACCAATTTATCCTTAATGAAGAATGTAAAATACACGGCAGAATTATTACAAGAAGTTTATTTTAAAAATAATAACATTGAGATTATTCCATTTACAATCAAAGAAGAAAATTAAACTAATGATTCACATTAAGAGCGGGAGTATTTAATGCAGATTAAAAGATTTTATACGACAGACGGACAGGATCCTTTATCAGCCAATGAATTTGAAAAGAGGACGAGTGAGATAAAGAATCCCGATGGATCGATTGTTTTTCGCATGGAAGATGTTTTTGTTCCTGCTTCATGGTCACAAGTTGCAACTGATATTATTGCACAAAAATACTTTCGGAAAGCAGGGGTACCTAAACTGCTTAAGAAAGTTAGAGAGAAAGGTGTTCCTTCCTGGCTTCAGCCTTCTAAAGCAGATCTGGAAAAATTAGAACAGTTACCTGAGAAAGAAAGATACTCTTCAGAAACTGATGCAAGACAGGTTTTTCATCGCCTTGCCGGATGCTGGACTTACTGGGGCTGGCAGGCAAATTATTTTGATACCGAAGATGATGCAAAAGCATTTTACGATGAGATGATGTATATGCTTGCTAACCAGATGGCAGCACCCAACAGTCCGCAATGGTTTAATACAGGTTTAAATTGGGCTTACGGAATTTCGGGTCCTTCGCAGGGACACTATTATGTAGATTATAAAACCGGCGAACTAACCGCTTCAGCAGATGCTTACACACATCCACAACCTCACGCATGTTTTATTCAATCTGTTAGAGATGACCTTGTGAACAGCGGCGGAATTATGGATTTATGGGTTAGAGAAGCAAGGTTATTTAAATATGGTTCGGGAACAGGATCAAATTTCTCTGAAATAAGAGGAGCAGATGAACCATTGAGCGGAGGAGGAAAATCTTCCGGTCTGATGTCATTTCTAAAAATTGGCGACCGGTCCGCAGGTGCGATAAAATCGGGTGGAACTACTCGCCGTGCTGCAAAAATGGTTACACTCGATTTGGATCATCCTGATATTGAAGAATATATTAACTGGAAAGTTGTAGAAGAACAAAAAGTAGCATCACTTGTTGCAGGTTCAAATCTTTGCAATTATCATTTAAATGCTATAATGAAAGCATGTTATGATGAACATCCTGAAAATGATCGCTTTAATAAAAACTTTAATAAGAAATTAAAACACGCCGTACTGGAAGCCAGGAGAGCTCAGATTCCTAATAATTATATTGAAAGAGTTATTCAACTGGCAAAACTTGGATTTAAATCAATAGAGTTTCCTGTTTATGATGTTGACTGGAATTCAGAATCCTATATAACTGTCTCCGGACAGAATTCCAACAATTCCATCAGGGTTACAAATGAATTTATGGAAGCAGTTCAAAATGATGGCGACTGGAATCTTTACTGGCGTATTGAAAAGAAAAGAGCAAAAAAAGAAAACCGGAAACCAAAACCTTGTGATACATTAAAAGCAAAAGAATTATTTGATGAAATAAGTTATGCTGCATGGTCCTGTGCAGATCCGGGCGCTCAATTTCATACCACAATAAATGAATGGCATACCTGTCCGAATGATGGTGAAATAAAAGCTTCTAATCCTTGCAGTGAATATATGTTTCTTGATGACACTGCCTGTAACCTTGCATCATTAAATCTTGTTAAGTTTTATGATCCGCTAACAAAAAATTTTTTAATCGAATCATTTCGGCATTCTACCAGGTTATGGACAATTGTATTGGAGATCAGCGTACTTATGGCGCAGTTCCCGAGTAAAGAAATTGCACAACTGAGTTATAATTTCAGAACTCTTGGACTGGGTTATGCAAATCTCGGTTCTTTACTTATGCTTCAGGGTATTCCTTACGACAGCAACGAAGGTTTTGCAATCTGCGGAGCTCTGACAGCCATCATGCATATGACAGCTTATGCGGCATCAGCGGAATTAGCAAAAGAAGCCGGACCATTCAACAAATATGAAAATAATAAAGATGCAATGCTAAGAGTGATAAGAAATCATCGCAGGGCGGCTTACAACGTACCGAATGATGAATACGAAGGTCTGAGTATTTACCCTGTCGGAATAAATCCCAAGCATTGTCCTTCAGATTTGTTAAAAGCAGCAAGAGAAGATGCTGATCTCGCACTTGAAATGGGAACCCTGCATGGTTTCAGGAATGCACAGGTTACTGTAATTGCACCAACCGGGACGATCGGATTAGTAATGGATTGTGACACAACTGGGGTAGAACCAGATTTTGCCCTGGTTAAGTTTAAGAAATTAGCTGGCGGTGGTTATTTCAAAATAATTAATCAATGTATTCCCCCCGCATTAGAAAGATTAGGTTATAATAAAGATCAGATCCACGAAATAGTTAAATATGCAAAAGGTTCAGGCTCACTGGAAGGTTGCCCATATATTAATCACGAATCACTTAAAGCAAAAGGATTTAATGATGAAGCGCTTGCAAAAATTGAGCGTGCACTTCCATCGGTTTTCGAATTAAGTTTTGCTTTTAACAAGTTCACTCTTGGTACTGATTTTTTAATTAAGAAATTAAATATATCAGAAGATGAATACGATTCATACGATTTCAATCTGCTTACAACGCTAGGATTTTCCAAGCAGGAAATTGCTTCTGCAAATGATTATGTGTGTGGAACCATGACGGTTGAAGGAGCACCATTCCTGAAACATGAGCATTACCCGGTTTTTGATTGCGCCAACAAATGTGGTAAAAAAGGAACAAGATTCATCCGTCCCATAGCACACATCAGAATGATGGCATCTGCACAGCCGTTTATTTCAGGTGCAATTTCCAAAACTATCAATTTACCAAACCAAGCATCTGTAGATGATATCAAAGACGCTTATATCCAATCCTGGAAACTCGGAATTAAAGCGAATGCACTATACCGTGATGGTTCAAAATTATCACAACCGTTAAATTCAATAAGCGAAGAAGAACTTGAATCGTTAATTGAAGATAAAGAGAATAATGATATCATTAAAGTTGCAGAAAAAATTATTCATCGTTATATAGCAAAAAGGAGAAGACTGCCTGACAGAAGAACAGGTTATACTCAGAAAGCAAAAATTAATGGGCAATCAGTTTATATAAGAACAGGAGAATATGATAACGGGCAGCTTGGCGAAATATTTATTGATATGCACAGAGAAGGAGCGGCTTTCAGAAGCCTGCTTAACTGTTTTGCAATTTCCATTTCGCTGGGTTTACAGCATGGTGTTCCACTCGAGGAATTTGTAGATGCATTTGTATTTACACGCTTTGAACCGAGCGGTATTGTAACAGGCAATGAAAAAATAAAAATGGCAACCTCTGTTATCGATTATATCTTCAGAGAGCTTGCAGTTAATTACCTCGGGAGAAACGATCTTGCTCACGTTGATAAAGATGATTTAAAGTCCAAGGCTTCACACGGTATTGTTAAGAAAATTGTTGAACCGGAATTTGAAAGCGAAGAAATTGTGAGCGAAAGATTGGTTGAATTGGATAAAGACGAGGATGATCTGTACAGTTATTCGCGTTCTGCAAAGGAAGTGAAAATTAGAAGACATCCGGAGAGTTTTTCTCAGAAAAATAACATGACAACGAAAATTAAAAGAGCTATTGAAGCAGGTTATACAGGTGATATATGTACCGAGTGTCAAAGTATAACTATGGTCAGAAACGGAACCTGCCTGAAATGTATGACTTGCGGTTCGACTTCCGGTTGCAGCTAAATAAAATTATTTAAGAAGTTAAAAGCCGCTCACTTTCTGGGCGGCTTTTTTATACTTTTAGTGATTCAAGTAGTAATGATTTATTCCGCTTTCACCTCATAAAAAAATTCACTTCAACTTCATATAATAAAGCAAAATTATTTTAGATCTTTAGCCCGATAAGAATTCTAAATTAATAAAATTTTTATTGATTATTATTACCAGACTTTCTAACTTGTCTCAGGTTTATTGGGGAAACAATATTTGGCTTCTTATTTTTTTAGGAACTGCTTATGAAAAATATTTTGCTTATTACTTTCTTCTTATTCTGTAATTTGCTTTTTGCTCAACAAGATTCTTCAAGACAAAAAATACCAACACAATACCGCCGGGGTATTGAAATACCTTCCGGTTATCAAAGCTATGAGCAAAAATACCAGGGAAAGGATTTACAGGAAGAAAAAAAAAGATTATATCCTTTGGATAAAGTAACATCAGGCACAGGTGTATGGACAGAACTAAATCCAAAAGTTCCCAGAGTGGATTACCTGGGAATTCATTTTGTAAATATTGATACGGGATGGGCTTGCGGGGATTTGGGAACAATAATAAAAACTACAGATGGTGGTACAGATTGGGTAACTGAAGAAACAAATACAACAACACCTGTATTAAAAGTAAATTCTTTTGATGGACAAACTGTTATTGCATCGGGCTTTAATGGAATGATTCTCCGCTCAACAGATGGAGGAGATAGCTGGACAGATATAACAAGTGGAGTAACCGGAGATCTCTGGGGGCTGCAGATGATAAATGATACCTTGGGCTGGGCTTGCGGAACAAGCAATTCACTTATAAAAACAACTGATGCGGGAATAAGCTGGACAAGAATATTCACTCCCGGCTACAGCTCCGATTATTGGTGGATTGACTTTATGCTTGCCCCTTCGGGGAATGAAAACTATGGATTTATTGCAGCTAATGGTAAAGTAATAAAAACAACAGATGGAGGAAATTCCTGGGACATAATACAAGCTGGAGATAATCAGGCACTATATTCAATAGATGTAATTGACAGTCTTCATATCGCTGCAGCAGGTTACGGCGGGACAGGATACACGGCAAAAAATATTTACAGCAGCGATGGCGGAAACACCTGGATAGAGGGTCAATCATTGACAACTCACGAAATTAATTGCATAAAATATATAAACTCAGACACCGGCTATATTACAATGAGTGAAATCGGTATGTATAAAACCACAAACAGAGGACAAGAATGGACAGGCATAGAGAGCATCAGGGATATAGGAGAATTTGAGTTTCAATTATTTCCTGAAAATCAAGTTGGATACGCAGCAGGAACAGGATTAAAAATATCTAAGACGGTAGGAAATCTTGAGAACTGGCACAAGCTAATAATAAATGATGATTTCGTGGACGTATTTTTTACAAGTGAACAGAAGGGATTTGTACTCAGTTCCGGAACCTTGGGGCAGAGTATACAGGACATTTGATTCAGGGGAACACTGGCAATTAGCCCCGGGACCTAGCGGATATAGTTTGTTATTTGCAGATAGCCTTATAGGTTATTTGGGAAGTACTTCAATCTGGAAAACCACTGATGGAGGGGATAGTTGGTATCAAACAAATTGTCCTGATACGTTAGGTGAAATAAACAGAATTCTTTTTATAAATTCGCAAATTGGATGGGAAGTTACTGCAGGTGCTGCAATTTTAAAAACAATTAATGCAGGAGAAGATTGGTACACACAATTTATTGGATTATCATATCCTATTTTTACAGGGATTTCGTTTGTTGATTCTTTGAATGGTTGGGTTTCAGGATTAGGTTGGCAGCCATACAAAACTACTGATGGAGGTAATAATTGGATAAGACAAGCTGACTTGGATTTTTACAACTCAAATGATATCTACTTCATCAATCAGGATACTGGCTGGATAGCTGATGCAGATTCATACGGTGCTCTTTATATAACTACTGATAAAGGAATTTCCTGGTCCTTAGTGCCAGATGTTCTAAGTCCATATCATTTTAACTTTTTCCCGGATCCGAGACATTGGATAATCAATGGCTCACATAGATATATAACAACTGATAATGGGAATAGTTGGATTGATATATCTAATGATGTACCGTCAGGGTTTAATAAATTCCAGGCACCCACTAACCAGATAGGATATGCAGCAGGAAATGGCGGTTTGATTTTGAAATATATTGATACAGTCTATACTCCAGTAGAATTAACTTCATTAACAGCAGAAGCGAATGATAATGATATTTTGTTAATTTGGTTAACAGCAACAGAAACAAATAATAAAGGTTTTGAAATTCAGAGGTCGGAATTCAGAGGTCAAAAGCCAGAGTGGGAAAAGATTGGATTTGTTCAAGGGAATGGGACAACAACTAAGCAGCATTCTTATTCTTTTAATGATAAAAATCTTAAAGAAAGGAAATATTATTACAGGTTAAAGCAGTTAGACTATAATGGCAGTTATAAATACAGCAAAGAGGTTGAAGTTGATATAACTGAACCAACTAAGTATTCACTAGAGCAAAATTATCCTAATCCATTTAACCCCGAAACAAATATAAGTTTTACAATTCCGGTGGCGACCAATGTAAGCATTAAGCTATACGATGTAACAGGGAGGGAAATAAAAGTAATAGTTAATGAAAAAAAACAGCCTGGGTATTATACTATAAAATTGAAAGGAGGTGAATTAAGTTCAGGCGTATATTTCTATAGGCTAACAACAAGCAGTGGTTTTGCTGCTGTTAAAAAGTTAATACTATTAAAATAAAAAGAAATTTAATCTACGTATTTCTGTTCACAGGTAGGATGAGTAATTTAGACTTAAGTTAATTGAAGGGTGCATAAAATGAAAACTGCTTTGCTAATTGTTGTATTGATTAACCTGTTTGCTGCAGGCGAATTGTTTACTTTCGCACAAACTCCCGACACTTCTTCTCAAAAAATACCAATACAATACCGCCGCGGAATAGAGTTACAGAACGGTTGGCAATCTTACCAGCAAAAATATTCCGGCAAAAACCTTAATGAAGAAAAAAGAAGATTATTCCCTTTAGAAAGCACAGGAGTATGGACAGAACTAAACCCCAAAGTACCGAGAGTAGATTACCTCGGGATTCATTTTATAAATGTTGATACAGGCTGGGCAGTTGGTGATTTAGGAGCACTGATAAAAACAACAGATGGTGGTACAAGCTGGACAACAGAAGAAACAAATACAACTACTCCGATATTAAAAGTAAATTCTTTTGATGGACAAACAGTAATTGCTTCAGGCTTTAACGGACTGATACTCCGCTCCACTGATGGGGGAGAAACCTTTGCACAAATAACAAGCGGAGTAACAGGAGACTTGTGGGGACTGCAAATGATAAACGATACTCTTGGCTGGGCTTGCGGAACAAGTAATTCACTTATAAAAACAACTGATGCAGGATTAACCTGGCAGACGGTTACAACTCCCGGCTATACAGGAAATAACTGGTGGTTGGATTTCTTGGATGAGAATTATGGCTTTATAGCTGGAGACGGAAAAGTGTTGAGAACAACTGATGCGGGAAATACCTGGGATATTATACAAGCAGGAGACACAGCCCCACTTTACACAATAGATATAATAGACAGCCTTCACATAGCGGCAGCAGGTTATGGAGGAACTGGCTATACGGCAAAGAATGTCTACAGCAGCGATGGCGGTAATACCTGGGTAAATGGGGGACAAACAACTACTGACCCGATAAATTGTATAAAGTACGTAAATCCTGATACAGGTTATTTTGTAATGGGTGAAGTTGGAATATGGAAGACAATCGATGCAGGGCAAAACTGGTCATTTATAGATACACCTCCAAACTACATTGGGGAATATGAACTGCAATTATTTGGACAAGAGAATATTGGATATGATGCCGGCACAGGTTTAAGAATATTCAAAGCCACAGGGAACTTAGATGTATGGCATAAACTTATAATAAATGACGATTTCACAGATGTATTTTTTACAAATGAACAGAAGGGATTTGTGCTTAGACAGGGAACATATGGAATGCTGTTCAGAACAACCGATGGGGGAACAAGATGGGATACAATTCAGGAGTGCCCGGAGGAAATTGTATAACCTTTACAGATAGTATGACAGGATTTATAGGAACAACAACGAGTAAAATATATAAGACAACAAATGGAGGAGCGAACTGGTACCAAACAAACGGTATAACAAACCAAATTGCAAAGATATTTTTTATAAACCATCAAACAGGCTGGGCAGTTGGAGAAACAAGAATCTATAAAACAACAGACGGAGGCGAAAACTGGTTTGAACAGGTAAACAGACCCGGAGCAGGATTCACGAGTATATTCTTTGTTGATTCATTATATGGATGGGCAACGCTTGGAGGGTGGAGACCATATAAAACTACAAATGGAGGGGTTAATTGGAGTGAACAAACTAACTTAGATTTTTACAATACAAGTGATGTTTATTTTACTAATCAGGACACTGGTTGGATAACCGGAGATTATACTGGTTTTATTCTTTATAAAACTATTGATGCTGGAGTTACTTGGGATACAGTAGGGGGAATGTACCAACCGAGGAAGTTTACTTTTTTCCCGGATACTGCACATTGGTGGACTTATGGATTCTCTCATATTTATGAAACCACAAATAATGGCATTAATTGGCAGGAAATAAATCCACCATCACAAGTATTTGCAAAATTCAATGCACCGGTAAATGGGTTAGGATATGGAGTAGGCGGGAGTGGTTTTATAGTGAAATATACTGATTCAATATTTATTCCTGTTGAATGGACTTCATTTAAAGTAGAAAGTATTTATGACAAGGTTTTATTAGAATGGTCTACCTCGACAGAAACCAATAATAAAGGATTTGATGTAGAGCGATTCGATGAAGCGCTCAAAACAGAATGGGAAACTATTGGATTTGTTAATGGAAATGGAACTACAGCAGAAGAACATTCATACTTGTTTGCAGATCAAAATGTTAGTCCCGGGAAATATAAGTACCGGTTAAAACAAATAGATTTTAATGGAAGTTCAAAGTACAGCAAAGAAATTGAAGTAAATACAAATGTTCCATTAAAGTTTTCTCTTGAGCAGAATTATCCGAACCCTTTTAATCCTGAAACAAATATAAGTTTTACACTTCCAGAGGAGACAAATGTTACGCTCAAGCTATATGATATAACAGGGAGAGAAATAAAAGTATTAGTTAACGAAAAAAAACAGCCTGGAAACTATACAATAAAATTGAAAGGAGGGGACTTAAGTTCGGGTGTGTACTTTTACAGGCTAAAGGCAGGTGAATATTTTAAAACCGGCAAGATGATGCTGCTTAAATAATTGTTTCAACCAATTACTTTGTTAACCCGGTAACTTAGTTGCCGGGTTTTTATTTTTAAAGCCATCATTTCTATGACGGCTTTTTTGTTTGAGCTCAAACAATCAAAAAGAAAAACCAAAACTGAATCCGAATCCCTGTTTTATCATTATAGGTGTCCCCGAAATATTAAAATCATCATGCTGATATGGATCATCTTTATTCAGGTTAACAACAGCCCTGCTTATTACAATACCGATTGCTGCTCCAAGAACAGTATCAGAAAACCAATGATTGTCTGAATATATCCTCTGATAAGCTGTAAATGCAGCCAGAGTATATAAACCTATAGTTGCATAAATATTGTTAATTCTTTCCGCAAGAACTGTTGATAAGGTAAAAGCAACCGTGGTATGACCTGAAGGCATTGAATAGAAATCATTGTTAAATTTATAATTCCAGAAATCCGTATTACCATTATTGGTATATGGTCGGCTCCGGGAAAATAAAAACTTAAGCAGAATATTAATTGTACCTGCATAAAGAAGAGATTCACCAAGAAGTCTTCCGGTAAGCGAAACAGAATTGTCCTGGAAGATTAATCCTGCAGCATAAATACCTGCAGACAAAGAGACTGCCGGAATAACTTCGCCATAATATTGTCCAATCTTTGTAACATTATCCATAGTTTGAGTTCGATTTTTTCTTACTTCATTTCTTATATCATTATCTAATAACATTGATAGAGAAGTGCCTCCAACAATTGCACCTGTAGTAATCCAATCTCCTGCAGAAAAATGAGCCGGTGCTTCAATAATATCTAATCCATCATTTAGACTCTTTTTCACATCATATTTAAATGTTTCAATTGCTGAGGATGAATTGCGGTTGTTATTAAGAGAATCCCCTGGTGTAATAACAAAACCATTTGTCAGAGAAATCCCTGAAAACGAAATCAATAGAATTACAATAAGAGAATAACGCCAATTCATTTGTTTCCTTATTAAAATGAATTAATATCAATGGTTAACAAATTTAGTTAAGTGAAGATTCAATTAAAATGAAACAGAGAGTTAATTTGTAATGACTGAGTTTTAAAAATTTATGGTGAGTTTAAAGTAAATGGCATAATGTACATTTTCATTTAAAAGATATTATCTTCTATTCTCCTTCCTCCCATAAACCGCCGTGAATAATAACTCTGATCCAAAGAAGATACTATGACGCCGTTCCGGGAGCTTGCATGCGCAAAAAGATTGTCACCAATATAAATACCAACGTGTCCGGGTTTAACCCTTCTTCTTGTATTAAAGAAAACAAGATCTCCGAATTTTAAATCTTCCGCATTAGAAATCTTTATTCCCTGCTTGTACTGCTCTCTTGCAGACCTGTTTAATTCAATTGATAATACATCACTATAAACAGTCTGGGTGAACGCAGAGCAATCTATTCCGTTGGAAGAATTACCGCCATATTTATACGGTGTATCTAAATATTTAATTATCTCCATTAACATTTTTTCTTTCAGTGTACTATTATCGGCATCCAGGTCAGTTTCATTATTATCCGATTTAAGTTTACTCATTACAGAAGTAATATCAATTCCCTGGTCATCGGGGATTTCATCTTCATCTTCTGCGAGGGAATCAGTTGTACCGGTTAAATCATTTTCATCTGAAAACCTCTGGTGGGATTTTTCATCTTTGTTTTTTTCATTATCATTATATCGAGAGGAATAAGAAGAGGAGGAACAACCATAATAAGTGAATGCCGCAAGTAAAATCAGAATATATAATATGCTGCTAGTAAATTTTCGCATTCATATTAACCGAGATATGTTTTTAAGTTTTTACTTCGGGAAGCATGCCTTAGTCTTCTGATAGCCTTCTCCTTTATCTGTCTTACTCTTTCCCTTGTAAGGTTAAACTTTTCCCCTATTTCTTCAAGTGTCATCGAATGTTCTTTATTCAAACCAAAATAAAGTTTAATTACTTCAGCTTCCCTGTCTGATAATGTTGATAAAGCTCTTGCAATTTCGCTTTTAAGGGATTCATTCATTAGCACAAAATCAGGTGAAGGCTGCTGATCGTTTTCAATAACATCAAGCAGACTATTCTCTTCACCTTGCGCAAAAGGAGCATCCATCGATATATGTCTGCCTGCAATTTTAAGATTATCAGAAACTTCACTGACATCCATATCCAGTTCCTGAGCAAGCTCAAGCGCACTGGGTTCTCTTTCAAACTCCTGCTCAAGGTTACTGTAAGCTTTTCCAATTTTATTTAAGGCGCCGACGCGGTTTAAAGGCAGTCTTACTATTCTGGACTGCTCAGCAAGTGCCTGAAGAATTGATTGACGGATCCACCAGACTGCATAGGAAATAAATTTAAATCCTCTTGTTTCATCGAATCTTTTTGCAGCTTTTATTAATCCGAGGTTTCCTTCATTTATAAGATCTCCCAAAGATAAACCCTGGTTCTGATATTGCTTGGCAACACTCACTACAAATCTTAAGTTGGCTTTGGTGAGACGTTCAAGGGCGTAATGATCGCCGTTTTTTATTTTAATTGCTAAATCAATTTCCTGGTCAGGAGTAAGCAGATCTACCCTGCCAATTTCCTGAAGATATTTATCAAGAGACTGACTTTCCCGGTTCGTAAATTGTTTGGTTATTCTCACAAAAAATACTCCAAATATTATTTTATCGTGTCAACAATTCCCACAATTGAAGCGTCAACGGGTGCCATATCCACCGGTAGAGGAATAACGGCTTCAGATGCGGTAATATAAATTATTATCTCTCCCGGTCCGGCACCAACTGTATCCACTGCAATTATCGGTTCGCCTGTTTCCTTATGCTCATAATTAATTGGCTGGACGAACATAAGTTTAAAGCCTTCCAGGGCACTGTATTTACGTGTTGCCCAAATATTACCGATTACCTTTCCTAAAAACAATTATTATACCATTTTCATTTTAAAATTCAGGCCGGTTATTTTCCTTTAATTGCCAGCTATTCTACTTCCTGATTTGTAAGATATTCTTTCAAGGCAATGTCAAGCTTGTCAACTATTGCCATAATTACGGCATCAACGGGTTTATTTTTTGTGAATTCGGTTTGTCTTGATGAGCTTCCGGTAGCAACAAGCACTACCTCTCCCTCTCCTGCCCCCACGCTATCCACTGCTACAACAAAGTGTTCTTTTTCTTTTAAATTCAAATCAAGCTGTCTGACAATAAGAAATTTTGCTCCAATAAGATTTTCATCTTTTCTTGTTGACCAAACAGTTCCAATTACTTTTCCTAAAAACATTATAATTTCTCTTAATAAGAATTTATTACTTTATAGCCGCGTTAATATACTTTTCATTTGTAAAAAATTCAATTATCAAACTTTAATTTATCAGAATAAGATGTGATTAATCCTTCTTAGTTGCCTTTTAATAACATATTAAAATTATTTTTTTGATTTATCCATTTAAAAAACTTGTACCCTTCAATCTATTCGGGATTTTGAAAAATTCTGCGACAGTTTTTCCGGCATCAGAATAAGTTGATCGTTCTCCAAGATTTAACGGTTTTAATTTGGCATAATAAAAAAGCAGTGGTACAAATTCCCGGCTATGGTCTGTACTGGGAGTTGTGGGATCATTACCATGATCAGCAGTAATTATAAAGGCGTCGCTTTCATCAAGCTTGCTCAAAAATTCTGGCAGGAAATTATCAAATTCCTCTAATGCTTTAGCAAATCCAGCCGGATCATTTCTATGCCCATAGTAAACATCAAAATCGACAAGATTCACAAACATAAAACTATTCGAGAATTCTTTTGCTGAATTTAATAATTCAATACAGCCTTCTTTATTGGATTTTGTTTGACGTGAATATTTAATCCCTTTATAATTGAAAAGATCATTTATTTTACCAATAGCAACTGTATTTATTTTATTCTCATAAAGAATGTCCAGGATTGTTTTCTCGGGCGGATCAATTGAATAATCTTTCCTGTTTGTCGTTCTTGTATAATTTCCGGAAGTACCAATAAAAGGACGGGCTATAACTCTTCCCATCATAATCGGTGAAGTTAAAACCTGTTCTCTCGTAATTTTACAAATTTCATACAATCGTTGAAGGGGAATAATTCCCTCGTGTGCTGCTATTTGAAAAACCGAGTCAGCAGAAGTATAAATAATTGGAAACCCAGTTTTTACGTGCTCATCTCCAAGCTCTTTTATTATCTCAGTACCGGAAGCAGCTTTATTTCCGAGAACTCCTTTGCATCCTGTAAGCTCTTTAAATTTTTCAATTATATCATCAGGAAAGCCCAACGGAAAATATGAAAAATCAATATCAACATATAAGCCACCTAATTCCCAGTGTCCCGAAGTTGAGTCTTTTCCTTTGGATATTTCTTTTAACTTACCATACGAAGCAATAGGATTTGAAGCCGGCGGAATTCCTTTAAGAGTTTCTATATTTCCGAGACCAAGTTTCTGAAGGTTTGGTAATCTCAAATCAACCGATTCGGAAATATGCTTCAATGTGTTGCTTTCTGCATCACCGTAATCTGCAGCATCAGGAAGTTCGCCAATTCCTACACCATCAAGGATAACCAGGTAAAAATTATTCAAAATATAATTAGATTATTAAAAGATTAATTGATATTTTTTACAGAGTTTCCGCCGCGTTCGAGAGCCTTCTGCAGAGCAAGATCTGCATTATGAAGCACCTCATCAATATCGGTTTTACCGGTTGAAGAAGCAATACCGACTGAGATCGTATAGGTTGTCTGTTTGGAAACTACTGCAATAGGTTTACGAGCAATTTTTACGCGAAGCTTTTCAGCCCAGAGAAAGACCTCTTTTGTATTTGAATTGAAAAAATAAACGGCGAAAACTTTGTCGCCTATTCTACCAAACAAATTCATCGAAGTCATTTCCTCACTAATAATACCGGCTACCGTAGTCAGTACTTTTGGTAATGGATTTCCATCAAATAAAGATTCCTGCTCCAGAAAGTCATCAATTCTTATCAAAGCTACGGCTCCGGGTACCTGAACTTTTTCAGCTTTAACCAGATCTGTAATTAATCTTTGTTTAAATGTCTCCGTATTTAATGCTTTGGTTTCAACATCTACAGCAAGGTAACTTTTTAAAAGTGACTGTGTTGAATATGAATAAATTACAAATGAAAGAATGTTCATCGCATTTTTCAAAAATTGCACATCAGCATTCGAGAATGCATTCTTCTTTAAGCTTTCGAAACATAGTACACCGTAATTCTGGTTGTTATAAATGAGAGGCATTGCAAGGAATGATCCATCAAAGCTTACATCTTCAGCTTTTGAATAACGCGTGTATTGATCTCCCGAAGTATCATCAATTTTAACCGGGATTCCTGTTATAATGCTTTTCCCAACCAGTGTTCCGTTCAAATCTATTTCAAGACTTTCCCCGATATATTTAAGCGAAGTATTGTTAATAATTTTTACTGTCTTAAATTTTTGATCCACAGGATAAAAATAGACGAAAGCAAAAGCATCCCAACCGAGAAGAAATCCTACGGAGTTATGAATTGTACTTATTAAATCTGAGTCATTTTCAAATTTACTTCCCGGTCCTATTAAGCTTAGCAAACCCTTCAATCTCTGCTGTGAAACCGAATCGGAATGTTTCTCTTCAAATATTGAAATGATCATAGTTATAACACGAACAAACCTGCCGAGTGCATAAATAGTTTCTATACCAAAAGCATCTCCCACTTTTGAATCGACAGCGATAATTGCGATTAGAGATTTATCATAGAAAAGAGGAACACCAACAAAACTTCTGATCCCTTGGACTTCCGAATAATACCTGATTACATCAGCTTCTGCAGCGGGGGAAATATCGCTTAGTAATTCGGGTTCACCTTTTTGAACAATTTTACTAAGGATATCATCTTCTATATCAAGCTTCCGGTTTACAATTTCATTTGAACTTGAAACAAATTTTTCAATAGAGAGTTTTTCTTTCTTTTTATTATACCAGAAAAATATCGCGGTGTGAGTATTATATGATTCTTTAATAACAGTAAGCATTTTTTCAAGGACAAATCCAAACTGCCCGTCATGTCCAACGCCATCTGGAACGGCTTCATTAGCTATCTCTTCAAATCTTTCTTTAAGATCAGGTGGCTTTAGTGTGGTTTTGGATGCCCGGTATTCCGGAACATAATTTTCGGCAGTAATTATTTCCGGCTTATTCCCGGAAATTATTTTAAAAGATTCTTCAAAATCCTGTTTTGGTCCTGCCGATGGTTCTTCAATAGCTTCATCGATTTCAAGAGATGAAAAAGACTTATCAAACCTAATAGTATCTCTGAGGAAAATTATAAAAGCAACATATATAATGATCACGGCTATTGTAATATACCGGATAATGGGGTCATCGGTCAGTAATAAGATTGCAGCAAGAACCGGAACCAGCAGGAAAATCAGGATTCTTTTCTTTTGTCTTCTATCCATAGTCGAGTGAAAAACCGGAAGATAAAATTTGAAGTAAATATATACTTACTGTTTAATAATAGCAAACAATGGATTAAATAAATGTTGATTGCTTTATTCAAATTTAAGTTTAAAGTTAAACTCTTCTGTTAAAACCAGAAGGTTCACAAATACCTTAATCTAACTATCAAGGGTAGAACAGCGCTGAAAGATAATTCAGTATTTCCTTTCTCCCGGTTTTCTTTATTGCTGAATGAAGTATCAGGTTTTCTCCGGGTATTAATTCAGGAAAAAATTCGAGAATCTTTTTCCTGGCGTTAGCTAATTCAGATTGTTTAAGCTTATCAACTTTATTAAGCAAAACCAGGTAAGTAATCTGATTATCTCTTAACATAGAATTTAATTCAATGTCAAGCTCTGTAGGATTATGTCTACTGTCGATGAAATGAATTGCAAGTGAAATATGACCTGAGAGAGAAATATATTCGGACATAATTTTACCCCAGAATTCTCTTTCTTTTAAGCTTGTTCTTGCATATCCATAACCCGGAAGATCAACAAGGTAAAATTTTTCATCCACCTGGTAATAATTAATTGAACGGGTTTTACCAGGAGTTGAGCTTATCTTTGCAAGATTTTTCCTGTTGAATAAAGAATTAATAAAAGAAGATTTCCCAACATTCGATCTTCCGCATAAAATTACCTCGGGAAGCCGAAACTTCGGAATATCTTTTATATTATATACAGATTTTATAAACTGTTGATCTTTGAACATCTTATAAAACAAAAAAGAGTAACCGGATAACCGATTACTCTTTCGATAAATTTATTTCTTGTTTGTTCTTAACCTTTATCAGCAGAAATTTGTTCTGTTGGTATCTCAGGAACTTCCTGCTTCTTTTCAGCGTCCTTCTTGGCTTTTTTTGCTTCTCTTTTTTCCTTCTGCTCTTCAGCTTTTGCATTTATTACATCGTTATAATCTACAAGCTCAAGAATAGCCATACTGGCTGCATCACCAATCCTGTTTCCGAGCTTAATAACCCTGGTATAACCACCGGGACGCTCGCCTATTTTAGGAACTATTTCAGCGAAAAGCTCTTTAACCACTTCCTTATCTCTTATATGGCTCATTACCTGTCTTTTGGAATGAAGATCGTTCTTCCTCGCTTTGGTAATTAATGCCTCAACATGTTTTCTTGCTTCTTTGGCTTTAGCTTCGGTTGTTTTTATTCTTTTATGCTTCAATAAGGAAGTTGTTAGCGCATTCATAAGAGCTGCGCGGTGACTGGCAGTTCTCTTTAACTTTCTTCCTTTTAATCTATGTCTCATGATAAACCTTTAATTCAAGATTAGTTTGTTTCTGTTTCTTCCTTCAGGTATTTATCTACATCCATACCAAATTCGAGTCCGAGGTTCTCAACTATCTCCATCAGTTCAGCAAGTGATTTCCTGCCGAAGTTTCTGAACCTGAGCATTTCCGATTCATCTCTTTTAACAAGTTCAGCAAGGTTTTTAATGCTTGCTGCTTTAAGACAGTTATGAGATCTCACGCTTAACTCAAGGTCATCAACAGGAGTTAATAATATTTTCCTGATCCTTTCGTATTCAGTATCTTTCTGGCTTACAGCCTGCTCTTCTTCCTGCTCAATATCAAAATTAATAAACAACTGAATATGATCTCTTAGTATTTTTGCTGCCTGTGTTAATGAATCATCCGGAGTAATAGATCCATCAGTATAGATTTCAACAGTCAGTTTTTCATAATCATTTCTATCGCCGATACGAACATTCTCCACATCGTATTTTACATTCTTAATCGGGGTAAATATAGAATCGATTGGAATGACACCAATGGTCTGATCAGGAGAAACATTTTCTGATGAAGGAACATACCCGGTTCCTTTACCAACTCTTATTTCGATATCAAATTTTGCACTTTTATTCAGAGAAGCAATGTGAAGTTCAGGATTAAGAATTTCAATTTCATTGCTGTGCTTCTGAATATCAGATGCTGCAAATTCACCATCACCATCAAATGAGATATCAATTTTATTAGGCTTTTTGCTGAGAAGCTTCATACGAACCTGTTTAAGGTTCAGTATTATTTCGGAAACATCTTCAACAACACCCTCAATCGTAGTGAATTCGTGCAGCACGCCGCTGAATTTTACAGAAGTTATTGCTGCGCCGGAGAGAGAAGATAACAGCACTCTTCTGAGTGAATTACCGAGAGTAACTCCGTAACCACGCTCAAGCGGCTGTAATGAAAATTTACCATACGTGTTCGAATAGCTTGACTCATCTAAAACAACATTTTCAGGCATTTTTAAATATGAAACACTCATTTAGTTATCCTCTAATTTAATCTTAAAATTCTAATTATTATTTTGAGTAAAGCTCAACAACTAACTGTTCATTTGCATTTAGAGGAACGTCAACTCTTTCAGGAACCTGTAAGAATGTTCCTGACAGCGAGGCTTTATCAATTGACAGCCATGAATAAGTAGTATCTTTAACTCTCCTTAAAGAACCGTGAATGGCATCAAGTTTCTTACTCTTCTCTTTTACTTTAATAATATCACCGGCAGACAAGACATAAGAAGGAATATCAACAAGTCTTTCATTAACTATAATGTGTCTGTGTCTTATAAGCTGCCTGGCCTGTTTTCTTGAAGAAGCAAACCCAACGCGGTAAACCACGTTATCGAGCCTGCTTTCCAGAATCTTTACAAGGTTATCGCCGGTAATACCTTTGGCTTTATTTGCTTTCTCAAAATAATTTCTGAACTGTGTTTCCAGCAAACCATAAATTCTTTTAATCTTCTGTTTTTCGCGGAGCTGAATACCATATTCAGATACTTTTGATCTTCTTGAATTTCCGTGTTGTCCCGGCGGATAATTTCTGATTTCAACGGGACATTTTTCAGTGTAACACTTCTGTCCTTTCAGAAACAACTTCTGCCTTTCTCTTCTGCATAATTTACAAACTGAGTCCGTGTATCTTGCCATTTAGTTATTTCTCCAAATAAATTTAAACTCTTCTTTTCTTAGGGGGTCTGCAGCCATTATGCGGAATGGGTGTAACATCTTTTATAGATGATATTTCCAAACCTGCAGTATTTAATGCTCTTATTGCTGCTTCTCTTCCCGAACCCGGACCCTTAACAAGAACTTCAACTTTTCTTAACCCGAGGTCATAAGCTTCTTTTGCAGCAGCTTCTGCAGAAACCTGGGCAGCAAAAGGTGTATTCTTTCTTGAGCCCTTAAATCCATTCTTTCCTGCAGATGACCAGGAAATAGTATTACCATAAATATCAGTTAAAGTCACATGTACGTTGTTAAAAGTAGCTTTAATATGAGCTACTCCGTTTGCATCAACATGGGTTTTCTTTTTGGTTTTCTTTACTACTTTAGCCAATTGATATTCTCCATTATTTCATTTACTTCTTAGTAGGAGTTTTCTTTTTACCGGCGACCGTCTTTCTCTTACCTTTACGGGTACGGGAATTAGTACGGGTTCTCTGTCCGCGAGCCGGTAATCCTCTTCTGTGTCTTAAACCTCTGTAAGTTCCAATGTCCATTAATCTTTTAATATTCTGCTGAACTTCTGATCGAAGAGCACCTTCAACTTTATAATCAGCAGTAATTGCAGCTCTTATTAGGGCAACTTCTTCATCAGTTAAATCTGCAATTTTCTTATTCGGATCAACTCCTGATTTGGAAAGTATCTCTCCGGATATTGTTGGACCAATTCCAAAAATATATTGTAAGCCGAACAGAACTTTTTTATTCTTGGGTAAATCAACTCCTGATATACGAGCCAAATTAAATTCTCCTTCCTTTAAAAATAATTAACCCTGGCGCTGTTTATGTTTTGGGTTTTTGCAAATTACTCTTACAACGCCCTTGCGTTTAATTATTTTGCAGTTATCACATATCTTTTTTACAGATGCTCTTACTTTCATTATTTGCTCCGCTATTTATATCTATAGGTAATTCTACCTTTAGTTAAATCGTATGGAGATAATTCAACAGATACTTTATCTCCAACCAGAATTTTAATAAAATGCATTCTCATTTTGCCGGAAATATGCGCAAGAATCTCATGCCCATTATCCAGTTTGACCTTGAAGTGAGCGTTTGGTAAAGTTTCAGTTACCACTCCGTCTACTTTTATGGGTCCTTGTTTTGCCATTAACAAACAGTCAGTATTTCTGCTTTATTATTCGAAACTAAAATAGAATGTTCAAAATGAGCAGAGGGTGAACCATCGGATGTCAAAATTGTCCAGCCGTCTTCAGCGGTTTTAACATGATAGTTACCCAAATTAACCATCGGCTCAATAGCCAGAGTCATTCCATTTTTTAATTTCGCACCAGTTCCTTTTTTACCAAAATTAGGTATTGAAGGATCTTCGTGTAAATATTTTCCAACACCATGCCCGCAAAGATCACGAACAACCGAAAAACCATTAAATTCTACATAAGATTGAACGGCATAAGAAATATCGTGAACATGATTTCCTGAAACAGCTTCTTCAATTCCGAGGTAAAGTGATTTTTCAGTAACTTCCATCAATTTCTTTTTCTCTTCTGAGATTTCACCAACTGCTACGGAAAGAGCAGCATCACCGTAATATCCGTTTTTGTAAACTCCCACATCAAGAGAAATTATATCACCATTTTTAAGAACTCTGTTACCGGGAATACCGTGCACTACCTCATCATCAATAGAAGAACAAATAGAAGCCGGGTAATCTATTGATGAACCGCCCTGGGAATATCCTTTAAAGGCGGCTTTTGCACCGTTGCTTAGTATATAGTCTTCCGCAATCTGATCTAATTCTTTGGTTGTAACTCCAACTCTGACGTTTGCTTTCATTAACTGCAAAGTCTCGGCAACAATCTTACAACTTTCTCTAATAAAATCTATTTCTTTTTTAGTCTTAATATAAATCACAAATTCACTAATATCTTCGGCTTTTTAATTTTCCTGATTTCATAAAGCCATCATAATGCCTCATCAGCAAGTGAGATTCAATCTGCTGCAAAGTATCCAGTGCAACACCCACAATAATTAATAAACTAGTACCGCCAAAAAACTGGGAAAACTGTCCAGATACTCCCCAGGCTGATACAAATGCCGGTAAAATTGCAACGATAGCAAGGAAGAAAGAACCCGGTAAAGTAATTTTAGTTAAAATATTATCAATAAAATCGGAAGTCTGTTTTCCGGGTCTGATCCCCGGAATAAAACCACCCTGCTTTTTCATATTATCGGCAACATCTTTTGGATTAAAAGCAATTGCTGTATAAAAGTAGGTGAAGAAAATAATCATTAAAGCGTAAACCACGGAATAAACAGGAGAGGTATAACGAAAATATCCTGAAATATTCTGAAGAAAATCATTATCCGGGAAGAATGAAAGAACGGTATTCGGAATAAACATGATTGACTGTGCAAAAATTATTGGCATTACACCCGCAGTATTAACACGTAAAGGAATATACTGTGTTACTCCACCAAAAACTTTTCTTCCAACAACGCGCTTTGCGTATTGAACGGGGATTCTTCTTGTTCCCTGGGTAACAAGTACAACACCAGCGATTATCAATATCATAAAAGCAAGTATTACAATCTCAATAACTATATTTCTTTGTCCCGAATTTATCAGGCGGTATTCATCTAACATAGCAAATGGAAAACGAGCGATAATACCGATAAATATTATTAGTGAAATACCATTACCAATTCCTTTATCAGTAATCTGCTCACCAAGCCACATCATAAAAACAGTACCAGAAGTTAAAATTATTATTGTGCTGAACGTCCACATAAAACCCTGAACCGGAAGAGGTACAATCGGCATTCCCTGAACATTAATATTAAGCAGCCTTACAGTAACACCCCAGGCTTGTAAAGCTGAAATAAAAACAGTTCCATACCTTGTAAGCTGTGTTATTTTCTTTCTTCCTTCTTCACCTTCCTGCTGCAATTTCTGGAAATACGGAACAACAGCACCAAGAAGCTGAAGAATAATTGAAGCAGAAATGTACGGCATAATTCCAAGAGCAAATATAGCTGCATTCCGGAATGCACCACCTACGAATAAATCGTATAAACCGAAAAGGTTATCAGATGTTGCATTTTTCATGCTTTGTGTAACGAGTGCTGCATCTACACCGGGAATGGTGATATGAGCACCAAGCCTTACAATTGTTAACAGCGCCAGAGTATAAATTATCCTTTGGCGAAGTTCATGTATCTTAAAGATATTTCTGAATGTATCTGTGAATTTTGACATTTAAAACCGGGTTATATCATTTTAATTGAGCCGCCTGCAGATTCAATTTTTTCTTTGGCGGACTTACTAAATGCATTTACTTCAACCTGTAATTTTGCTTTAAGCTCACCCGAGCCTAAAATTTTAACCGGTTGATTTTTCTTTTTAACCAAACCATGTTTTCTTAAGGTATCAGCATTTATCAATTTTTCTTTTGCATCGGCGAGCTTTTGTAAATCCTGAACATTAACCACCTGGTAGGTAACTTTAAAAATATTTGTAAAACCAAATTTAGGAATCCGTCTTTGAAGAGGCATCTGACCGCCTTCAAACCAGGCTTTTTTCTTGGCTCCCGACCTGGAAAGCTGTCCGTTCATTCCACGTGCTGCTGTTTTCCCGTGACCGGAGCCGTGTCCTCTGCCGACGCGTTTTTTATTTTTCCTTGAACCTTCAGCGTATTTTAAATTGCTTAAAACATCCATTTTAAAACCTTATTACTCTTTAATTTCTTCTACTTTAACCAGGTGCGATACTTTATTAATCATTCCTCTGATCTGAGGAGTATCGTTATGAATCTTTACCCAATTGGGTCGTCCCAAACCTAAAGCTTCAATAGTTAATTTTTGTCTTTTAGGTCTGTCAATTACACTTCTGGTTTGAGTTATTCTCAATTTGCTCATCATCAGCCTCAGTTATAGCTAAAATAAATCCTGTGTAGTAATTCCTCTTTTACGAGCCATTTTTCTTGCATCAACCAGGTTTAATAAACCGTTCAAAGTTGCTTTAACCTGGTTATGAGGATTGCTTGATCCAAGAGATTTAGTAAGAATATCCTGAACTCCAGCAGCCTCAAGAACTGCACGAACTCCGCCACCCGCAATCAGCCCGGTACCTGGAGAAGCCGGTTTCAAGAGAACTCTACCTGCGCCGTATTTGCCAATAATCTGGTGTGCTATAGTTCCTTTAATTACAGAAACTTTAACAAGGCTCTTTTTTGCATCGTCAATTCCTTTGGATATAGCATCGGTAACTTCATTTGCTTTGCCAAGGCCAACGCCTACTGTTCCCTCACCGTTTCCAACCACAACAATAGCATTAAAGCTAAACCTGCGGCCGCCTTTAACAACCTTGGCTACACGATTAATATGAACGACTTTTTCTTTTAAGCCTTCTATTTCGTTTGACTTTACAGCTTTCAAATTTCTTCTCCGAACTTCTAATTTAACTTCTGTTATGAACCGGGTTATTTAATATTCTTGCTGCCGGAAGAGGATTCGAACCTCTACAGACGCCTCCAAAGGGCGTAGTCCTACCATTAGACGATCCGGCAACATTTTAATTCTAAAATTTCAATCCAGCTTCTCTAGCACCATCAGCGATAGCTTGTACGCGACCATGATACCTGTACCCGTTACGATCGAATACAACTGTATTTATATTTTGTTCAAGTGCTTTTTTAGCAATAAAATTACCAACCGTTTTACTACGCTGTATTTTACCTTTGGTATTCTTTAAATCATCCGCTAATTCTTTTGTTAAAGAAGAAGCAGAAACAAGAGTTTTCCCGGTAGTATCATCAATTATCTGAGCATAAATATTACCCAAACTTCGGTAAACAGTTAACCGGGGTTTTTCAGGAGTACCGGAAATAACTTTCCTGATTTTTATTTTTGAACGTAATCTTGTATTGTTATTTCTATTAATCATTTCCTAATATCTCCGTTAAAATTATTTGCCTGCTGTTTTACCGGCTTTTCTTACAATCTGTTCATCAGAATATTTAATACCTTTTCCTTTATAAGGTTCCGGTTTCCTGAAAGATCTTATTTTTGAAGCGACCATTCCAACAAGTTGTTTATCAATACCGGAAATTATTATCTGTGTCTGAGTTGGAGTCTGTAACGTTATTCCATCCGGAGGCATAAAATATATTGGATGAGAATAACCCAGGTTAATCAATAAATTTTTTCCTTTTACCTCTGCCCTGTAACCCACTCCAACAATATCAAGAGTTTTTTGATATGATTCGGTTACACCGTGCACCATATTCTGAATCAAGGCACGGCTTAAACCATGCAAAGCCTTCATTTCTTTTGCATCGTTTGGCCTGGTTACATTTAATTCACCATCTTTTATTTCAATTCCAATTCGTGAATCAAAGGTACCATCCAGTTCACCTTTAGGTCCTTTAACCTTAACCGAGCTGCCAGTTTTATTAATTGTAACTCCCTTTGGAATTATTACAGGTTTTTTACCAATTCTTGACACTTTTCAAACTCCATTCAATAAATTACCAGATGTAACAAACTATTTCACCGCCGACAGATTGAGTTTTTGCGTCTTTATCCGTCAACAGTCCTTTGGGTGTAGAAATAACTGCAACTCCTAATCCATTTAATACTCTCGGTATATCCTTCGAATTCTTATAAATACGTAGCCCAGGTTTGCTTATTCTTTTTAAACCACTAATCGCAGGAGAACCATCTGTATATTTTAATTCAACTCTGATGACATTTTGTTTATTGTCTTCAACAATTGAATAATCTTTTATAAAATTCTGTTTCTTTAGAATCTCAGCAAGACTTTTCTTCATATTCGAAGCGGGGATATCTACCCTGAGTTTTCTTGCTTTAGATGCATTTCTAATTCTTGTTAAAAAATCTGCTATAGGATCGGTTACTGCCATTTTTTCTCCTTTACCAACTTGACTTCTTTAATCCGGGAATCTCGCCTTTTAAAGCCATTTCCCTTAACACCAATCTTGATACACCAAATTTACGATGATAACCGCGTGATCTCCCGGTAAACATACACCTGTTATGTAACCGTACAGGTGAAGCATTCCTGGGAAGTTTCTGCAGGGCTTCATAGTCGCCTTTTTCTTTCAATTCTCCTCGTTCCTTAGCATATTTTTCAACCATCCTGCGTCTCTTCTCTTCTCTTGCAATTAAACTTTTACGAGCCATTAATTCTCCTGTTAAGCTGTTTTAATCTCTTTTTTTCTAAATGGAAATCCGAATGCCTGGAGTAATTCATAAGCTTCATTATCCGATGGAGCCGTAGTTACAATTGTAATATCCATTCCAAGCACTTTAACTATTCTGTCAACATTTATTTCCGGAAAAATAATTTGTTCTTTAATACCGAGCGAATAATTTCCTCTTCCATCGAAAGACTTGTCAGATAATCCTCTGAAATCTCTTACTCTTGGCAAAGCTATATTTATAAGTCTGTCGAGAAACTCATACATTCTTTCTTTTCTTAGAGTTACCTTTGCACCAATATTAACACCCTCCCTAAGTTTAAAATTTGATATCGCTTTTCTTGCTTTCCTGATGCTTGGTTTCTGCCCTGTAATAGTTTGAAGCTCTTTAACTGCTTCATCCAGAATTTTAGGATCTGCAACAGCATCTCCGACACCCATATTCACCACGATTTTATGCAAACGGGGAACCTGCATTATACTCTTATAACTAAACTGCTTCATTAAACCGGGAACTATTTCCTTTTTGTATGTATCGGAAAGCCTTGCCTTAATTTTTATCTGCGGCGCAGGAGCAGCTTTGGTTTCCTTTCCTTTTTTGGGAGCTTTAGGTTGCTGCTGCTTTTTTGTTTCGGTTTCTTTTTTCGTTTTCTTTTCAGCCATTTCTAATATCTTACTTTAGTAGTGATAAATAAATTAAATCATTTCTCCGGTAGATCTGCTGATGCGTGCTCTTTTTTTCTTACCGGTATTTTCATCCAGAATTATCTGGGAACCTAACCTTGTTGGTTCATTGGTTTTAGGATCAAGAAGCATAACATTAGATGCATGAATCGGTGCTTCTTTTTCAATTATACCTCCCTGAGGATTTTTCTGACTTGGTTTCGAATGTCTTTTCCTCAGGTTAATTCCTTCAATAATAATTCTGGACTTTTTTGGAAAAACCTTTAGTACTTTGCCTGTTTTTCCTCTGTCATTACCGGAAATAACCATTACATTATCATTTTTTCTGATTTTCATTTTTAACCTATAAAACTTCTGGTGCTAATGAAACTATTTTCATAAACTGTTTTTCTCTTAGTTCTCTTGCAACAGGACCAAAAATACGGGTTCCTTTTGGTTCATTCATATCATTAATAAGAACTGCAGCATTTTCATCAAATCTTATATAAGAACCGTCTTTTCTTCTGACTTCTTTTTTTGTCCTTACAATAACTGCACGGGATACCTCCCCTTTCTTCACGGTTCCATTTGGAATTGCTGTTTTAACGGAAACGACTATCAAATCGCCAACACTTGCATATTTTCTTCCGCTACCGCCAAGCACCCGAATGCATCTTACTTTTTTTGCACCGGAATTATCGGCAACTATAAGGTTTGTTTCTTCCTGTATCATTTTCTCCTGTTTCCTTTACTACTTGGCTTTTTCAACAATTTCAACTAGACGCCACCTTTTCTTTGAGCTGAGTGGACGTGTTTCCATAATCTTTACTTTGTCACCAATTTTACATTCACTTTTTTCATCGTGAGCCATCAGGTTTGTTGTCTTTTTATAATATTTGTTATAAAGAGGATGCGGAACTCTTCTTTCAATTGCAACTGTTATTGTTTTCTGCATTTTATTACTTACAACAATTCCTATCCTGGTTTTTCTTAAAGGACGTTGTTCCATGTTTAAGCCTCAACTCCTTCTTTTTTCTCACTAGCAGCTTCTGCCATTTCTCTTTCCTTTAGAACAGTTTTTAGTTTAGCTATATCTTTTTTTGCCAGACCAAGCTTTGCAGTATTGGTTAATTGTTTCAACTGATGTGCGAATCTTAAATCGACAATATTTCTCTCTTCTTCTTCAATTCTTTTCTTAAGCTCTTCTGTTTTCATTTCTCTTATTTCATGAATTTTCATTTTCGCACCTCATTAATTGATATCTGGTCTGGAAACAACTTTGGTTTTTATAGGCAGCTTATAAGAGCAAAGTTTTAATGCTTCTTCTGCAAGTTCTTTAGAAACTCCTGAAACCTCAAATAAAACTCTTCCCGGTTTTATAACAGCCACCCAAAATTCCGGAGCACCTTTTCCTTTTCCCATCCTTGTTTCAAGAGGTTTTTTAGAAACAGGTTTATCAGGAAATATTCTGATCCACACTTTGCCATCTCTTTTCATTTTCCTTGTAAGTGCAACACGACAGGCTTCAATCTGCCTGCTGGTAATCCAGTGCGGCTCGAGTGCCTTTAAGCCGTAATCTCCAAAAGACACACGACTGCCTTTATAAGCTTTTCCTGCCATTCTCCCGCGCTGGGCTTTTCTGAATTTAACTCTTTTGGGCATTAACATAATTAAAAACTCCGGATATCTTTTTTATTCAGTAACTCTTTTACCTAATATTTCTCCACGGCAAATCCAGACTTTAATCCCGATCGCACCGTAAATAGTTTCTGCTCTTCCGTTAGCGTAATCAATATCAGCTCTAAGTGTATGGAGTGGAATTCTTCCTTCTTTGTATTGTTCAGTCCTTGCCATTTCCGCACCGCCTAATCTTCCTGCACACATAATTCTTATACCTTCTGCGCCCATTCTCATGGCTGCGGTAATAGACATCTTCATTGCTCTTCTGAATGAAACTCTTCCCTGAAGCTGATTAGCAATATTTTCTGCAACAAGGAATGCATCCAGTTCGGGTCTTTTAATTTCGGATATCTGAACTTTTACTTCTTTATCGGTTACCTGTTTTAATTCCTGCTCAAGCTGTGTAATTTCTTTCCCGCTCTTTCCGATAACAACACCGGGACGTGAAGTATGTATTGTAAGGATAATATTTTTTGAGGTTCTGTCAATAACAATCCGGGAAATGCCCGCTTTCTTTAAGCGGTTTCGGATGTATCCTCTGAGCCTATCATCTTCTTTAAGTTTTGACGCATAACTTTTATTTTCATACCAATTAGAATCCCATCCTCTGATGATTCCAACTCTTAGTCCTATCGGGTTTGTCTTTTGTCCCAAAAATCTAACCTCCTAAAATTATCCTTTAGTTGCTACAACAATTGTTAAATGACAAGATCTTTTTCTTACTCTGAATGCTCTGCCCATAGGTGCAGGAGAAATTCTCTTCAAAGTCGGACCTTGATTTACATAAGCTTCTTTAACATAAAGATCCGCAGGATCCACTCTTGTTGATTCATCCCGGTTCATAATATTTGAAACAGCTGATCTCAAAGTTTTCTCGGCGTCCTTAGATGCGTGCTTTGAAGAAAAATGAAGAACCTCCAATGCATTGTCAACCGAAGTACCACGAATCAGATCGACAACAAGCCGCATCTTCCTGGGTGATGAACCAATATATCTGTTTATTGCTCTTGCTTCCATTCCTTAAAATCCTTAAAAGTTTACTTTGCCTTTGAAGCTTTTTCTGCTTTAGTTCCCGGATGTCCTCTGAAAATCCTGGTAGGAGAAAATTCACCTAACTTATGCCCAACCATGTTTTCAGTAATATAAACGGGAATCATTTTATTACCATTATGCACAGCAATTGTATGACCAACAAATTCAGGGATAATGGTTGAAGAACGCGACCATGTTTTAATAATCTTTTTCTGATTAGTCTCGTTCAACTTTTCAATTTTTGCAGATAATTTAAAATCTACATACGGTCCTTTTTTAACCGATCTTGGCATACAATTTCTCTATTTATTTCTTCTTTTAATAATTAACTTATTTGATTCTTTTCTATGTTTCCTGGTTTTTAAACCTTTTGCTTTTTGTCCCCAGGGTGAAACCGGGTGACCGCCGCCGGAAGTTTTTCCTTCGCCTCCGCCCATTGGATGATCTACTGGATTCATAGCAACACCTCTGACATGAGGTCTTTTACCAAGCCACCTGGTACGTCCTGCTTTGCCTAAATCAATATTTTCCTGCTCAGCATTTCCGACCGATCCGTAAGTTGCTATACATTCCAGTCTGACCATTCTGACTTCACCGGAAGGCATTTTGAGTTGTGCGTAATTTCCCTCTTTAGCCAGAAGTTGAATTGAAGTACCGGCACTTCTTCCAATCTGTCCGCCTTTACCTGGTTTTAATTCGACGTTATGAACAAAACTTCCCATCGGCATTTCTTTAAGAGGTAATGAATTACCAACCGATATTTCACTTCCGGAACCGGAAGAAACAGTATCTCCTACTTTCAATCCATCCGGTGCCAGGATATATCTTTTTTCACCATCAGCATAATGCAGAAGAGCAATTCTCGAAGTTCTGTTAGGATCATATTCTATTGAAAATACTTTTGCGGGGATTCCATTTTTATCTCTTTTGAAATCTATAATTCTGTATCTTCTTTTATGACCTCCGCCTATATGACGGGCAGTTACTCTTCCTTTATTATTTCTTCCCCCGCTTTTCCTGAGAGCGGTTGTAAGAGATTTCTCAGGAGTTGTTCTTGTAATTTCATCAAATGATGATTTTGAACTGAATCTTGATCCCGGTGTTACCGGTTTTAATTTTTTAATAGCCATTTATAAAATCCTATTCTCACTAAACTTGCTCAAACAATTCGATTGTTTCACCTTCTTTTAAGGTAACAATTGCTTTTTTGGATCTTGATGTTTTCCCTACAAACCTACCGCTTTTTCTAAACTGGGTTTTTGTTTTCCCGCTATGGTTCATTGTTTTAACATCTATTACATGAACATTAAACTTCTGCTGAATTGCGTGTGCTATTTCAACTTTATTTGATTTTGGATTAACGAGGAATCCATATTTTCCAGGTTGATCAGCAGTAATATTGGTCATTTTTTCAGTTATAAGCGGACGAATTAAAACATTATGCATCAGCTTACCACCTTTCCACTATTCTCAAATGTTTTAGCAATTACTCCGATTGCACTTTCCTGTAACAATAATACCTGATTATTTAATATATCGTAAGTTGATGCTTTATCAGCTTCAAGAATTTTCACTTTAGGAATATTTCTGCCCGACTTATAAATCGAATTCAGATTTCCGTTAGTAAGCAGAAGTATCCTTTTTCCGTTTACATTAAGTGAATTAAGAATCTGTATAAACTCTTTTGTTTTAGGAGATTCAAAATTAAAATCTTCTACGATCATTAATTGTTCATCTTTTACTTTTGAACTTAAAGCCGAAATCCTTGCAAGCCTTTTAACCTTTTTAGGTAAATCCTGGCGATAATCTCTGGGCCTGGGACCAAAGATAGTTCCGCCGCCAACCCACAAAGGTGAACGGGTTGTACCTGCGCGTGCACCGCCTCTTCCCTTTTGCTTCCAGGGTTTTTTACCGCCGCCTCTTACATCGCTTCTTTCCTTAGCTTTATGAGTTCCCTGTCTCTGGTTAGCAAGATAGGATTTAACGGATAAATATATTGCATGGCTATTAGGTTCAATTCCGAAAATCTCATCAGACAAGTCTACCTGTCTGCCGGTTGGAGAACCATCTGTTTTTAATACATCAATTTTCATTTTTATACCAAAATTACTTCTGTTATTTAAGCTTATGGCCTTAACAATTCCACATAAGAATTTACTGCTCCGGGAACAGCACCTTTGATCAGGATAAGATTTTGTTCAGGAATTATTTTAACCACCTTAAGATTCGAAGTGGTTACATTCTCAAATCCTTTTCTCCCGCCCATTCTCTGGCCTTTAAAAACTCTTGATGGATAAGAACTTGCACCGATTGAACCGGGAGCTCTTAACCTATCGCTCTGACCATGAGTTGTTCCACCAACTCCCCCGAAACCATGGCGTTTCATAACTCCCTGGAATCCTTTACCAATACTTCTTCCTTTAACTTTTATCTTTTCACCTTCTTTAAACAAATCAACTTTTACTTCATCACCTATCTTATATTCTGTAATTGAAGAAAATTTAAATTCCCTTAGAACAGCAGTGGGAATTAAATTATTCTTTTTATACTGACCCATAACAGGTTTTGTAATATTTTTTTCTTTCCTCTGACCAAATCCAAGCTGTAATGCTTCATATCCGTCTTTTTCTTTAGTTCGGATAGAGACAATTTTACAAGGTCCAGCCTGAACAACAGTAACAGGGATAAGATCTCCCTGATCGTTAAATACATTGGTCATTCCTATTTTCTTTCCAATCATTCCGATCATCTTAACTCCAAAAAAACATTAAAGCTTAATCTCGATATCCACTCCAGCAGGGATATCAAGCTTACTGAGTGAATCGACAGTTTTGTTATTAGAATTATGAATATCAATAATTCTTTTGTGTGCCCTGGTTTCAAATTGTTCACGTGATTTTTTATCAACGTGAGGAGATCTTAATACCGTATAAACTGTTCTCCTTGTTGGCAGGGGAATTGGTCCCGATACCACTGCTCCCGTACTTCTAACAGTTTTAATAATTTTTTCGGTTGACTTATCGATCAAAATATGATCATATGATTTCAACTTGATTCTAATCTTCTGTCCGGGCACTTATTTTATCTCCTATAATTTTCAACACACAAAAAGGGAGTTTAGACACTCCCTTTCAGGTAAAGTCTTATTTAATTACTCTATAATCTTAGTTACTACTCCTGCTCCAACAGTTCTGCCGCCTTCACGGATAGCAAAACGAAGCCCATCTTCCATTGCAATTTCAGTAATCAGGTCTACCGACAACATAACTCTGTCACCCGGCATAACCATTTCTGTTCCTTCAGGTAATGAAGCAACTCCGGTAACGTCTGTTGTTCTGAAATAAAACTGCGGTCTGTAACCATTAAAGAATGGTGTATGACGTCCACCTTCCTCTTTTGAAAGAATATAAACTTCACCCTGAAATTTTTTATGGGGTGTAATCGAGCCAGGTTTGGCCAAAACCATTCCTCTTTCAATTTCATTTTTATCAACACCTCTTAGAAGAACACCTGCATTATCTCCAGCTATTGCAGAATCCAGTTCTTTCCTGAACATTTCAATACCTGTTACAACAGTTTTCTTATGAACACCCAAACCTATAAGTTCAACTTCTTCTTGAATTTTAACCTGTCCTCTCTCAACTCTTCCTGTAGCAACAGTACCACGACCGGTAATTGAGAACACATCTTCAACGGGCATAATGAAAGGTTTATCAGTATCTCTTGCAGGAATCGGAATATATTCATCAACTGCTTTCATTAACTCCCATATGCAATTTAATCTCGGATCATCTGCCGGAGTACTAGTATCTGAGGCGGCTTCAAGAGCTTTAAGTGCAGATCCTCTGATAATCGGGATTTCATCACCCGGAAATTCGTAAGAATTAAGAAGATCTCTTAGCTCAACTTCAACAAGCTCCAGCAATTCTTCATCATCTACCATATCAACTTTATTCATAAAAACTACTATTTTCGGCACACCAACCTGACGGGCTAATAAAATATGTTCTCTTGTTTGCGGCATAGGACCATCAGTTGCTGCAACAACGAGTATTGCTCCATCCATCTGTGCAGCACCAGTAATCATATTCTTTACGTAATCAGCGTGACCCGGACAGTCAACGTGAGCATAATGTCTTTTTTCAGTCGAATACTCCACGTGAGCCGTCGCAATAGTAATACCTCTTTCTCTTTCTTCCGGAGCATTATCGATACTATCAAAAGTCCTTATTTGTGATAAGCCCTTCTTTGCAAGAGCCATAGTGATGGCAGCCGTTAATGTAGTTTTACCATGATCAACGTGACCGATTGTCCCTATATTAACGTGAGGTTTACTCCTATCAAATTTTTCTTTTGCCATCTAATTTTCTCCTTCGATTTTTTCTTTATTAAAAAATTGTCAAACAGTTATTTGTCTTTTGCCTAATGATTTTTCAGCTATTTCATCGGCAATGGATTTTGGAACTTCCATATAATGTGAAAACTGCATTGTATATATTGCACGGCCCTGAGTCATTGAACGAAGCACGGTTGCATAGCCAAACATTTCAGCAAGCGGAACTGTGGCTTTAATAACCTGTGCATCTTTTCTTGCAGAAAAACCTTCAATTTTACCGCGACGTGAATTAAGATCTCCCATCACATCGCCAAGGTACTCTTCCGGTGTAACAACTTCAACATCCATTATAGGTTCGAGTAAAACCGGTTTTGCTTTTTTTGCACCTTCTTTAAATGCAATTGATCCGGCAATTTTAAATGAAAGCTCATCTGAATCAACATCATGATAAGAACCGTCATAAAGCTTGGCTTTAATATCTACAACCGGGAACCCTGCAATAACACCATTTCTCATTGCTTCCTGTATTCCTGTAGAAACAGGAGTAATATATTCCTTTGGAACTGTTCCGCCAACAATAGCGTTGGTAAATTCATAACCTTTACCAGGTTCATTTGGACTAAGTTCAATCCAGACGTGGCCATATTTTCCTCTACCACCGGACTGCTTAATAAACTTTCCTTCAGCATTAACTGTTTGAGTGATCGACTCTCTGTAAGCAACCTGGGGTTTGCCAATATTTGCCTCAACCTTAAACTCTCTTTTCATTCTGTCCACAAGAATTTCAAGATGAAGTTCGCCCATACCACTGATGAGAGTTTGACCTGTTTCTTCATCAACTTTTACTCTGAAAGTTGGATCTTCGTCCGATAATTTTGTAAGAGCATCTGAAAGCTTGTCCTGATCAGCTTTAGTTTTCGGTTCAATAGCAATCTGGATAACCGGTTCAGGAAATATGATTTTCTCAAGTACAACCGGATCCTCCTCGGCACAGAGAGTATCACCTGTTTTGGTAAATTTCAATCCTACTGCAGCGGCAATATCACCTGCTCTAACCTCACCGATTTCCTCACGATGATTGGCGTGCATCTGCAGTAGCCTGCTAATTCTTTCTTTTCTTCCACTTACAGCATTAAAAATATAAGAGCCTGCTTTTAATGAACCTGTGTAAACTCTAAAGAATGTAAGTTTACCTACATAAGCATCATTCATAATTTTAAATGCGAGTGAAGTAAATTTTTCTTTTTCGTCAATTTTTCTTTTAACAATATCATTTATTCCAATATGATGTGCTTCAATTTCCTTAAAATCGAATGGTGAGGGGAGGAAATCTACAATTGAATCAAGAAGCTTCTGAACGCCTTTATTTTTAAAAGCAGAACCACAAAGAACAGGAATAATTTTCAATTCTATAGTAGCTCTTCTCAGCACATTTTTAATTTCAACTTCTGTAATTTCTTTTCCCTCAAGATATTTTTCCAGCAAAGTATCATCAATATCGGAAACAGCTTCAAGCATTTCCGTTCTATATTTATTTGCAATCTCAAGAAGATCTTTCGGAATTTCAATTTCATCAAAAGTTGCACCAAAAGTTTCCTCGTGATACATTCTTGCTTTAAAGGAAATTAGATCAATAACTCCAGAAAAAAGATCACCTTCACCAATAGGTAAGTTTATCGGGACGGCATTTGCTCCCAGCCTGTCTTTCATCATCTGAATTGCGTGAAAGAAATCTGCTCCGGTTCTATCCATTTTATTAATAAATGCGATCCTAGGAACTTTATATTTATCAGCCTGTCTCCAAACAGTTTCTGATTGCGGTTCAACACCACCTACAGCACAAAATAATGCAACGGCACCATCAAGAACTCTTAATGATCTTTCTACTTCAACTGTAAAATCAACGTGTCCGGGAGTATCTATAATATTTATCTGATGATCATCCCAGAAGCAGGTTGTAGCAGCGCTTGTTATAGTAATACCGCGTTCTTTTTCCTGCTCCATCCAATCCATTGTTGCGGCGCCATCGTGTACTTCACCAAGGCGATGCAGACGACCGGTATAAAATAATATACGCTCGGTAGTTGTAGTTTTACCAGCATCTATATGAGCCATAATTCCTATGTTTCTCACCTTATCTATCGAAAGTTTACCTGACATTATAATGCTTTATCCTATTCTTAAATAATTTTATCTGTTCCTTATTACCATTTAAAGTGAGCGAATGCTTTATTCGCTTCAGCCATTTTATGAGTATCTTCTTTTTTCTTTACAGCCGAACCTTCATTATTTGAAGCAGCAATTAATTCTGATGCAAGCTTTGCAGACATTGATTTCTCGTTTCTCGCGCGCGAATAAGTTTTTAACCAGCGCATTGCGAGAGCAGAACGTCTTTCAGGTCTTACTTCAGTAGGAACCTGATAAGTAGCTCCACCAACTCTTCGGCTTCTTACTTCAATTAGCGGCTGTGTATTGTTTATAGCTTTTTTAAAAATTTCAAGTCCCGTTTTCTGCGTTCTCTCTTCAATAATTTCAAATGCATTATAAACAACTTCTCTTGCTTTTGATTTTTTTCCGTCAAACATAAGAGAGTTAATAAATTTAGCGACAAGTACATCGTTAAACTTGGGGTCGGGTTTAATAAATCTTTTTTCTGCTCTTTTCTTTCTCATAAACTATTTTACTTTTGGTTTTTTAGCGCCGTATTTTGATCGTCCTTTTTTTCTATCTTCTACTCCACTTGTATCGAGCGTACCACGAATAATATGATACCTAACACCTGGTAAATCTTTTACTCTGCCGCCTCTTATAAGAACAATTGAATGTTCCTGAAGGTTGTGCCCTTCACCGGGAATATAAGCTGTTACTTCCATACTGTTTGTTAACCTGACCCTGGCAACTTTTCTTAACGCAGAATTTGGTTTTTTAGGAGTAGTAGTATATACTCTTGTACAAACTCCTCTTTTCTGCGGACAAGCATCAAGTGCCGGAGCCTTATTCTTAGATAATATTTGCGTTCTACCTTTTCTTACCAACTGATTTATTGTGGGCACAAAAATCTCCTGATTTTTTATCAATCCAAAAAAATTTCAGACTTCAAATATAGGTGTTACTCTAAAATTAGTCAAGAAATTATAATTAAATACTTTTTCTTTTTAAGAATGTAAAAGACAAAAAAATCCGGCTTCTTTAAACAAGCAAGCCGGACTTTTTCTTTCATCTAAATCCAGTTATGCCTGAACTTCTTTTGCTTCAGTTTCTTTTTCTTCTTCGGTTTTAACTTCCTGTGATTTCAGAATCAAATCATTATATTTCTTTAATCCTGTACCTGCAGGAATAAGATGACCCATAACCACATTTTCTTTCAAACCTAAGAGAGTATCTATTTTTGCTTCTGTTGCTGCGTTAGCCAGAACCTTGGTCGTCTCCTGGAATGATGCAGCAGATATAAAGCTTTCCGTAGACAGTGCAGCCTGAGTAATTCCTAAAAGAACATGTTCAAATGTGGCAGGTTCTGCATCACGCGAATCAACAGGTTTTTTGCTCTTTTTCTTTTAAATCAGAATTGATTTCTCTGATTTTAGCCTTAGTTACAAGCTGGCCATCTTTATATCTTGAATCTCCTTTATCTTCAATAAACGCCATTGAAGAAACTTTATTGTTTTCCTCTATAAATTCATTCCGATCAACAATATCTTCTTCAAGGAATCTTGTATCTCCGGGAGAAACTATTTTGATTTTCTGAAGCATTTGTCTTACAATAACTTCAATATGTTTGTCATTGATTTTTACACCCTGCAAACGATAGACATCCTGAATCTCATTTACAAGATATTCCTGAACAGCACTTGTTCCTTTTATCTTCAGAATATCGTGAGGATTAATAGGCCCGTCTGTAATTTTTTCTCCTGCAGGAATTTCATCATTCTCCTGAACCAGAATATGTTTACCGAGCGGCACATTATATTTTTTCTCATCGGATCCATCGGGTGCTGTTACTATAATTTCACGTGAACCTTTTTTTCTTGCCCCGAATTTAACAGTTCCTTCAATCTCTGAAACGATTGCCGGCTCCTGGGGACTTCTTGCTTCAAACAATTCAGTAACTCTCGGTAAACCACCGGTAATATCACGACTCTTGGTTTGCTGTTTTGAAATCTTTGCCAGGATAGTTCCGGCCGGAACAGTTTCACCTTCTTCTACAGAAAGATAAGATCTGGTAGGAAGGTTGAATGATTTCTTTACTCCATCTTCTGTTTCTATTGCAATGCTTGGAGTACGAGTTTTATCTTTAGATTCAATAACTACTTTCTGAACGTGACCTGTTTGTTCATCGGTTACCTGTTGAAGAGTAAGTCCATCAATCAAATCAACAAACTTAACCAGTCCAGGCATATCAGTAAGAATAACTGCATTATAAGGATCGTGATTATATAAGGGTTGACGTTTTTTAACCTTACTTCCGTCATTAACAATAAGTTCCGCGCCATAAGGAACATCATATTTTTTCAACTGACGGTTATTTTCGTCATAAATTCCTATAACGCCTCTCCTACCGGTTACAACTTTTACAGCTCCATAAAAATCTGATTTTTCCACAAATGTAATTCGTTCAAATTTAACTATACCTTCGATATTGGTTTCTACCTGGGATTGACTTGCAATTCTTGAAGAAGTACCACCAAGGTGGAAAGTTCTTAAAGTAAGCTGCGTTCCTGGTTCCCCTATTGACTGTGCGGCGACGATTCCTACAGCTTCACCAATTTCAACAATCTTTCCTGTTGTAAGATTTCTTCCGTAACATTTTGCACAAACACCGCGTTTGGATTCACAGGTAAGTACGGTTCTTATATAAACTGAATCAATGCTTGAATCTTCAATTTTATCTGCGATGTGTTCGGTTATTATTTCTCCGGCAGGAATAATTAATTCATCAGTTCGCGGGTCATAAACATCTTCCTGTGCAACCCTACCAGTAATTCTTTCTCCAAGCGGTTCTCTTTCCTGCTCAACATCCTTCAAAGCAGTGATTTCAATTCCAAGGATTGTTCCGCAATCGATTTCCCTGATAATTACATCCTGTGAAACATCAACCAACCTTCTTGTAAGATAACCGGCATCAGCAGTTTTTAATGCTGTATCTGCGAGACCTTTTCTTGCACCGTGAGTTGAGATAAAATATTCAAGTACTGAAAGACCTTCTTTAAAGTTAGCAACAATCGGGTTTTCAATAATTTCACCCGCTTGTCCTGATAATGTTTTCTGTGGTTTCATCATCAAGCCTCTCATACCGGCAAGCTGTTTCACCTGGTCCTGTGAACCTCTTGCACCTGAATCAACCATCATATGAAGAGAATTGAATCCGTTATTATTAGCTTTAAGTTTTTCCATAAGGGCACGGGCAACATCATTTGTTGTATGTGTCCAAACATCAATAATCTTATTATAACGTTCAGCATCTGTAATTACACCCTGCTCATGTTCATTTAAGATAGCTTCTACTTTTTTGTTTGCTTTATTAATAAGATCTTCTTTTTCTTCCGGGATAATCATATCACCATAGCTTACAGATAACCCACCCGCAGTTGCATATCTGAAACCGATATCTTTAAGATCATCAAGGAATTTTGCAGTAACTTTATTACCCATTTTAAGGAACATCTGACCAATAAACCCACCGAAAGTTTTTTTGATAAGAAGCTGATTAAAGTATCCCATCTCATTAGGAACTATCTGGTTAAAGATTACTCTTCCGGTAGTTGTTTCAATAAACTCACCATTTAACTTCACTTTAATTTTTGCGTGAAGACCAAGAACTTTTGAATTATATGCAATAATTACTTCATCGATTGAACCGAATACCATTCCTTCTCCTCTCTCACCTTCACGATATTTAGTGAGATAGTAGCATCCTAAAACGATATCCTGAGTAGGAACAACAATAGGACTTCCATTTTGAGGTGAAAGTATATTATGGCTGCTCAACATTAAAAGTGCTGCTTCAAGCTGTGCTTCAAAAGAAAGCGGAACGTGTACAGCCATCTGGTCACCATCAAAATCGGCATTGAATGCAGTACAAACCATCGGGTGAAGCTGAATTGCACGTCCATCAATTAATGTTGGCTGGAATGCCTGAATACCAAGCCTGTGTAATGTCGGTGCACGGTTTAGTAATATAGGATGACCTTCAATTATTTTAGCAAGAATATCCCAAATTATCGGATCTTTTCTATCAACAACTTTTCTTGCACTTTTAACAGTCTTATTATGTCCTCTTTCAATAAGTTTCCTGATGATAAAAGGTTTGAATAACTCAACAGCCATATCTTTCGGAAGACCGCACTGATGAAGCTTAAGTTCAGGACCAACAACAATTACAGAACGACCGGAATAATCAACTCTTTTACCGAGAAGATTCTGACGAAAACGACCCTGTTTTCCTTTCAGCATATCGCTGAGAGATTTTAAAGGTCTATTGTTATCGCTTCTTACTGCACTTCCGCGTCTTGAATTATCAAACAAAGCATCAACTGCTTCCTGCAGCATTCTTTTTTCATTACGAAGAATAACTTCAGGAGCTTTAATATCAATTAATCTTTTAAGACGATTATTCCTGATAATTACTCTTCTGTAAAGATCATTTAAATCTGAGGTCGCAAATCTTCCGCCTTCAAGAGGAACAAGCGGACGAAGTTCCGGAGGAATAACAGGGATATAACTTAACACCATCCATTCAGGTTTATTAGGAACCTTGTTTTCCTCTTCTTTTAAATGATTCAAGAACTCTTAACCTTTTAAGAATATCAGATTTTTTCTGCTGTGAAGTTTCTTCTTTTAACTGATCCCTTAGCTCTTTTGATAAATTTTCAACATGTGTAAGCTTCAGCATTTCCTTTACTGCTTCGCCGCCAATCTTAGCTACAAATTTTTTGGGATCATCATCATCAAGCTTTTCATTTCCTGCAGGAAGTGAATTTAATACCTCAAAATACTGATCTTCGGAAATCAAATCTTTTTTACTTAAACCTGTAGGACCAGGACTTATTACGACATAAGATTCATAATAAATAATCTTTTCAAGCTCTTTTAGACTTATACCCAGAATGTTTCCTATCTTAGAAGGCTGGGCTCTGAAAAACCAGATATGAACAACAGGAACTGCAAGAGCAATATGACCCATTCTTTCGCGTCTTACGCTTTTCTGAGTAACTTCAACACCGCATCTGTCGCAGATAATTCCTTTGTATCTTATTCTTTTATATTTACCGCAAAAACATTCCCAATCACGTGTTGGACCAAATATTTTTTCACAGAAGAGACCATCTTTTTCGGGACGGAAAGAACGATAGTTAATCGTTTCCGGTTTAGTTACCTCTCCATAAGATCTTGTAAGAATATCATCAGGACTAGCAAGACTGATAGTGATACTGTTTATATCACGCATTGCATTTTCTTGAATTCTAAAAGCCATTTTTTATATCTCCTAAATTTCTTAGTGAAAAATTGTTCTTACCTGTGTTAATTAATTTTTATTTCAAGGCTAAGACCCTGAAGCTCTTTAATTAACACGTTGAACGATTCGGGAATATTTGGTTCCTGTAAATTTTCACCTTTCACTATTGCTTCATATACTTTTGCTCTACCGGCAACATCATCACTTTTAACTGTCAGAATTTCCTGGAGAATATGAGCTGCTCCATAACCTTCAAGTGCCCAAACCTCCATTTCTCCAAACCTCTGACCACCAAACTGCGCTTTTCCACCAAGTGGTTGCTGGGTTATTAATGAATATGGTCCAATTGACCTTGCATGAATCTTATCATCAACCAGATGGCTAAGCTTCAGCATATAAATAAACCCGCAGGTAACCTTCTGATGGAATTTCTCTCCTGATCTTCCATCATATAAAGTTGTTTTACTTCCCCTTTCCAACCCGGCTTTTTCAAGCCATTCATCAACATTTTCTATCTTGGCGCCATCAAAAATCGGGGTTGCGAATTTAACTCCAAGAACTTTGCCTGCCCAACCTAATGCTGTTTCATAAAGCTGACCAAGGTTCATTCTTGAAGGTACACCAAGGGGATTCAGAATAATATCTACCGGAGTTCCATCGGGAAGGAACGGCATATCTTCTGAAGGGACAATTTTTGCTACAACACCTTTGTTCCCGTGGCGTCCTGCCATTTTATCACCAACTGAAAGTTTACGTTTTTTAGCAACATAAACCTTAGCTAATTGTACGATACCCGGTGGAAGTTCGTCTCCACTTGTAATTTTTATCTTTTCTCTTTTAAATTCTTCTTCAAGTTCGGCATGAACATCAAAATAATTTCTATAAACAGTGTTGATATGGGAATTAAGTTTTTTAGATTCAAACCAATCAAGTGTGTAATCAAGTTTGGTTACATCATCCATTGACGAGAAAGTATTATCTTTAATACCGGTACCACTTCTTATAACAACACTACCATCAAGATCACGAATACCTGTAGTAGTATTGCCATCGGTTAACCTTGTTAATTTATCAATCAGCTTGTTATAATGATCCGATATTTTCCGGTTATGTTCCTGTTCAAGAGTATCCAACAATTTCTTTTCAAGTTTTTTAGATTCGTTGTCTCTTCTCTTTCTGCTGAACAATCTTGTTTTAATTACAGTACCTTTTAATCCGGGAGGTGCTTTCAGAGAAGCATCTTTTACATCTCCGGCTTTATCTCCGAAAATAGCTCTTAACAATTTTTCTTCAGGCGTAGGATCAGTTTCTCCCTTAGGAGTAATTTTACCAATCAGGATATCGCCTTCTTTAACTTCTGCACCTTCACGAATAATTCCATTTTCATCAAGGTTTTTAACTGCTTCTTCACTAACATTGGGAATTTCACGTGTTAACTCTTCTTCACCTCGTTTAGTTTCTCTTACCTGAAGCTCAAACTCTTCTATATGAATAGAGGTGTAAACATCTTCACTAACAACTCTTTCACTTATAATAATTGCATCTTCAAAGTTATAACCGCGCCATGGCATGAACGCTACAAGTACATTTCTTCCGAGAGCAAGCTCGCCCTGATCAGTAGATGTACCGTCAGCGAGAACATCTCCTTTGGAAATTTTTTGTCCCTGTTTAACAACAGGACGCTGGTTAACACAAGTTTCCTGGTTTGTTCCATGAAACTTTGTAAGAGTATATGTGACACTTTTTTTATCAACAAATGTAGTTAAAGCCTCAATGCTATGAGGGTTAACATCATAATTAACAATAATCTTGGTTGAATCCACATAATCAACAGTTCCGTTTTCCTCAGCTATTATTACTGCTTTGGAATCGGTAGCAACTTTTTTCTCCATACCGGTTCCCACAAGCGGAGCTTCAGGACGAAGAAGCGGCACTGCCTGGCGTTGCATGTTTGAACCCATTAAAGCTCTGTTAGCATCGTCGTGCTCAAGAAATGGAATTAAGGCAGCCGCAGCCGAAACTATTTGCGCAGGAGCAACATCCATATATTGAATGTTTTCCGGGGTGACAATAGGAAATTCACCTTTAAGTCTTGATTTAACTCTTTCATTTAAGAATTTTCCCTGTTCATTAATCGGGGCATTTGCTTGTGCGATTGTAAAATGATCTTCCTGTTCTGCCGTAAGGTATTCAACTTCATCCGTAACCTTACCTTTAACAACTTTCCTGTAAGGAGTTTCAAGGAAACCATAACGGTTTACTCTTGCAAAAATTGTAAGGGATGAAATTAAACCAATGTTAGGACCTTCAGGAGTTTCAATCGGGCAAAGGCGACCGTAATGAGTATAATGAACATCACGAACTTCAAACCCGGCTCTTTCTCTGGTAAGACCTCCCGGTCCTAAAGCAGACATCCTTCTTTTATGAGTCATTTCAGCTAGAGGATTTGTCTGATCCATAAATTGTGATAACTGGTTAGTACCAAAGAATGCATTTATTACGCTGCTAATTGTTCTCGCATTTACAAGATCCTGGGGTGTAAAGTTTTCAGTATCACGCATATTCATGCGTTCTTTTATCGTTCTTGCCATACGAGCCATACCAATATTAAACTGCTGTCCAAGCTGTTCACCAACAGTCCTTATCCTCCTGTTACCAAGATGATCAATATCGTCGACGCTCATTTCTCCATTTCTTAACCGGATTATATATTTCATTATTTCGATAATATCTTCAACGGTTAGAATGGTCATAGTTTCAGGAAGACTAAGATTTAATTTATCATTCATTCTATGACGACCAACATCACCTAAATCATAACGCTTGTCATTAAAGAATAATTTATCAATCAATCCCTGAGCAGTATCAACATCGGGGGCTTCACCTGAACGCAACTGACGATAAATTGCAAATAATGCTTCTTCTCTTGTATGTGCAGTATCTTTGCGAAGAGTATTCAGAATTAAATCCTGTTCAGGAGATGTATCGGCAACAATAAGCTTTAAGGTATCAATTTCAATTTCTTTCAATCTCTCAATATCTTCTTCGGTTAACCGGCTTTCCTTTGTAAGGAAAATTTCACCGGTAGACATATCGAAGATGTCACTTGCAACTATTCTTCCTATAAAACTTTCAAGTTTCGCTTTCTTAACGTCAATTTCTTCTATTAATTTAAAGAGGTTGAGGATTTCTTCATCAGAAGCATAACCCAAAGCTCTCAGCAAAGTAGTTGAAGGGAATTTCTTTCTTCTATCTATATATACATATAATATATAGTTTATATCAGTTGCAAACTCAACCCATGATCCACGCAGCGGAATTATTCGTGCAGAATAAATCGGCGTACCATTAGGGTGTACTGTTTGAGCAAATGCAACTCCCGGTGAACGGTGCAACTGCGAAACAACAACTCTCTCTGCCCCATTAATTATAAAAGTTCCTTTTTCCGTCATAAACGGAAGATTGCCAAGGTAAACTTCCTGTTCAACACTATTAACAAATTCTTCAGTTTCAGGATCTTTAGTAGAAAGCCGCAGTTTTCCTTTTAGAGGAGCCGAAAACGTGAGACCTCTTTCAAGACATTCCTGAACAGAATATCTTGGTTTTTCAATATAGTATTCAATGAAATCCAGCCTATAGATTTCTTTATTATCGAAGATTGGAAAATTAGCAGTAAAAACCTGCTGTAAGCCTTTGTTTTCCCGCTTACCGGGGAGAACTTTATTCTGAATAAATTCTTCGAAAGAATCATTCTGGATACTTAAAAGATCAGGAGACTCGATAACACTTGTAATCTTACCGAAGGAAATTCTATTATTATTCAACTTATAAACCTCCTATAAATTTTCTTTAACTACTTTAAGAGCGGTTACATTAAACATCGTATACAAAAAAATACAAAAGCGACAAGACAGACTTCACCTGTCTCGCCACTTTAAGAAAAATATTTAAGAATGCGTGTGATTTATTTTATCTGAACGGTTGCACCAGCTTCTTCAAACTCTTTTTTGAGTTTTTCTGCTTCTTCTTTAGAAATACCTTCTTTTACAGGTTTTGGAGCTGAATCGACAAGATCTTTGGCTTCCTTCAGACCAAGACCTGTATGTGCTCTGACAACTTTAATCACATTTATTTTTTTATCTCCAATTCCCTCAAGAATAACATCAAATTCTGTTTTCTCTTCAACAGGAGCTGCTCCGCCTGCCGCAGGCATACCACCTGCCATAATAACAGGAGCTGCAGCAGTAACGCCAAACTCTTCTTCTAATGCCTTCTTCAATTCGGATGCTTCTAACAGAGATAATCCTTTAATCTTTTCAACTATTTCTGCTACTTTTTCTGCCATTTTATATTTCTCCTAATAATTTTCTTTTTAATAAAATTTAAGCTGCTTCACGTTTTGAAATCTCATCAATAACACTTACGAGATCTCTCATCACAGCATTTATAACTCCAACTATTCCTGAAGCAGGTGCATTCAGAGCGCCCATAATGCCGGCAATAAGTTCTTTCTTTGATGGAAGAGAAGCCAGTTCATTTAAACTGCTTCCATCATAGTATTGATCTTCAATATAGCAGGCTTTTAAGGACATTTTCTGAATGGTATCAAAATATTTCTTGATAACTTTTGCGGGAGCTACCGGATTTTCGGCAGTTGCAAAAGCGTATCCTGTCATCCCGATCAGATGATTGGATAATTTAGAGTATTTACCGCTATCATTAAGGGCTCTTTTAAACAAAGTATTTTTGAATACTTTATACTTAATGCCCTCTTTTCTGAACTCATTCCGGATATCATTTATTTCCGAAACAGTTACTCCTGAATAATCGGTAAGGTATAATGCATTGGAGTTATCGATTAACTCTTTAACTTCCGTTACTATATCTACCTTTTCATCCTTTTTCATTTTTCTCCCGTATCTGATTTATATTTATAATCGGATCGGCTAGAAGCATTTTTTGAGTGCGTAAACTTTTAAAACTTATGCAATTTCTTCTTTGCTGATCTTTAATCCAGGACCCATGGTACTGGAAAGATATATACTTTTAATATACTGACCTTTAGCAGAAGCTGGTTTTAATTTAACTATTGTGTTCAGAAAGGCTCTCGCATTTTCTGCTAATTTGTCTGCATCAAAATTCATTTTACCAATAGATGTGTGAACAATTCCAGCTTTTTCAACTCTGAAATCTATTTTACCTGCTTTAACTTCTTTAACGGCTTTGGCAACATCTTGTGTTACAGTTCCGCTTTTAGGATTAGGCATTAAACCTTTGGGACCAAGAATTCTTCCGAGCTTTCCGAGATCGCCCATTGAATCCGGAGTCGCAATAATTACATCTATTTCAGTCCAGCCGCTTTTAATCTTTTCAAGATATTCATCAAACCCGGCAAACTCTGCACCTGCATCAAGAGCTTCCTGTGCTTTGTTATCTTTTGCTATTACCAGGACTTTAACTTCTTTTCCTGTTCCATTAGGAAGTGAAACTGTTCCTCTTACCATCTGATCCGCATGTCTTGGATCCACACCAAGTCTAACAGCACAATCAACGGATTCAATAAACTTGACTTTGGAATTTTCTTTAAGTGCAGTAACAGCATCAATAATAGAATACTCTTTCTTGATATCCACTGATTTGGATATCTCTTTATTTCTCTTTGAATTTTGCATTGTTACACCATTAATAAATTTTTAATCTTCTACCGTAATTCCCATACTTCTTGCAGTACCTGCAACCATACTCATTGCATGATCAATATCATACGCATTCAAATCGGGCATTTTCATTTCCGCAATTTCTTTAACCTGGGTTTTTGTAACCTTGGCTACTTTATTACGATGAGGTTCAGCCGAACCCTTTTCAATTTTTGCAAGACGTTTTAACAGCACAGCAGCCGGGGGAGTTTTTGTTATAAAAGTAAATGATTTGTCTGCGTATACTGTTATAACAACAGGTATTATCAATCCTTCTTTTTCCTGGGTTCTGGCATTAAATTGTTTACAGAACTCCATAATGTTAACACCTTTTTGCCCCAGAGCAGGACCAACAGGAGGTGAAGGATTAGCTTTACCCGCGGGAATTTGTAATTTTATATATCCACTTATTTTCTTTGCCATAGTAGTTACCTATCGATAAAATTATTTTTCAAGTTCTGCCTGAACAAAATCTATTTCAACCGGTGTTTTTCTGCCAAAAATGGAGACCATAACTTTAATCTTCATTTTTTCTTCATTTACTTCCTGGATAGTACCGGTAAAATTATTAAAAGGGCCATCAATTATTTTAACAAGGTCTCCAGTTCGGAAAATAGTTTCCATTCTTTCACTACTTTCATCCTGGGTTAACCTTCCAACTATTCTCTTAACCTCTTCAGGCTGTAACGGGTTGGGATTGTTTTTTGTCCCAAGAAATCCCATAACTGAAGGAGTATTAAGAATAAATTCTTTAACCTGGTTATCAAGGTCTGCATTAACAAGAATATAACCGGGGAAGAAATTTTTAGTTCTGCTTTTTTTCTTACCGTCTTTTACTTCGAAAACTTTTTCCATAGGAACAAGAATCTCCTGAATTTTGGCGCGCAATTGTTCGTTATCGCCAAGTTCATTTTCGAGAAGGGTTTTAACCTTATTCTCGTGACCTGAAAAAGTTCTTACTACGTACCATTTAAATTCCATATTAATGCTAACTAAAATATTCCCTTAAATATTGTGTTAATAGCCATATCGATTACATAAGTAAAAGCTGCTATAATAAGACAAACAACTATAACTACAACTGTAGAATCTTTCAGTTCGTCGGTTGTCGGCCAGGTTACTTTTTTCATTTCTTTAACTACATCATTAAAGAAGTTTACAATTTTTTCTTTCATTTTTCCGAGAGCTTTCCTACATTAACTTTTTGCACGTCAGGAGGGACTCGAACCCCCAACCTGCGGTTTTGGAGACCGCTGCTCTAGCCAATTGAGCTACTGACGTAGCAAACTCATTTTGTTTCTTTATGAATTGTATGCTTTTTATCCCAGCGACAATATTTTTTATATTCAACTCTACCGGGATGCAATCTTTTATTTTTAGTTGTAGTGTAATTTCTTCTCTTACACTCGGTGCATTCTAAAGTTATTATTTCTCTCATGATATTTTAATTTTTTTTAATCTCTTGCAAAAAACTTTTTGAGCTGACGACCGGGATTGAACCTACCTACCGGCAGGCAGGCAGGCCGGTGACCTCATCCTTACCAATAAAATGTTCAGTGAACTCTATTCTGTATTATTAGTCCGTTCCAATTGTCAAAAAGAACTATCATTTTATGCACTGTCTTTTGAGCTGACGACCGGGATTGAACCGGTGACCTCATCCTTACCAAGGATGTGCTCTACCAACTGAGCTACGTCAGCAGCGAACCAAGAGCGGGAGACGGGACTCGAACCCGCGACCAACAGCTTGGAAGGCTGTGACTCTAGCCAACTGAGTTACTCCCGCATTTTTTCGTTAACGTTTTATTAACTGATTCAATATTTATATGAACTTTTTCTAAACTCAAGGTAAATCTTAAAAAACGTCTGTGACTCTATCCAACCTGCCTACCGGCAGGCAGGCTGAGTTACTCCCGCAATAAGCTCAAACAAAATTTTTAAGAACAGCCTTCGAATTTTCTACACAAAAAAATAAGGGAACTTAATCATCAATTAGTTATTCCCTTAACAAAATTTAAGCTGTGGGCGGCGAGGGATTCGAACCCCCAAAGGCTTCAGCCAACGGATTTACAGTCCGCCCCGGCTCTCCAACTCCGGCGTCCGCCCAGATTTCGAAACGAGCAACAAATATATTCCTATTTAAAATAAAAAGCAAATTAAATTGGGGGCAATTAGTTGTGTTTTATAAGAAATTCAAAACATTTAGAAGATGAATGAACAAACATAATTATTCAGATTATTAACTAAAAGTCAAAATCAAATTAGTTCCAATTATTCCCGTTTTAAGTTTCTCTGTTACAGTTTTGTTTTCGATTAAATGCCGGGGATGAAAAAGTCATTCTTTCTTTTACCGATTTGACAGACTGTTCATTTTAAGCTTTCGAGTATCTTGGGCGAAACTTCTCCCGGACGTGGAAATGAACCTCCACCAACAAGAGCAGCATCAACGGGAGTATCACAATGTATCGCAGATAAACTTCAATTAAAACTGGAGTTTTTTACAAAGAATAAAGCATTTAAGATAGCAGAATGTTACCTGCTATACTAAAATTTAGTATATTATTATAGATAACAACCAAATAATTCAAGAAAGAGTAATAAAGTGGAATTTATAGCAGAGTATCCAGTGGAAAAAAATGGCATAAATTATATTATAAAGAAATTTGCAGTTAAGGACGGATATTTATATCAGCCTTTTAATGTAAATGGAGAATTACTTAATATGCGTAGAATTAGAATTACATCAGAAAATGCGAGCGATATGTTCTTTGACCCAAAATTTGATTATTTCATTGACGCCCTAAGAGATTTTTTTGTTGATAAAAAAAATTCCTAAAACTCTAATACTCAGAGTTCCATATATGGTTACATGGCAGTGTTACTTTCCTCATTATTAGTAGGAGTAATAATTGGGTCAAAATTCATTAAATCTCTTAGTGGTTCCACAACTCCCTATCTAAGCTTCTGTACTGAATTGCTTCACTTATATGCTGGGGTAATATATTTTCAGAGTTTTCAAGATCTGCAATTGTTCTGCTTACCTTTAAAATTCTATCGTAAGCTCTCGCAGAAAATCCAAGCTTGGTCATTGCCATCTTAAGAAGCTCTGCTCCGCTCGAATCAAGCTTGCAGTACTGCCTGATCTCTTTAGGACCCATATCTCCATTATTAAAAATATTTTTTAATCCCTTAAATCGCTGTAATTGAGTGTTCCTCGCTTTTATTACTCTTTCACGAATAGCAGCAGAAGGTTCACCTTTTATTTCGGAAGATAATTCTTTGTACTTAACTGCAGGGACTTCAATATGAATATCAATCCTATCTAATAACGGACCCGAAATTCTTGCCATATATCTTTGAATTTGCGGCGGAGCACATGTGCAGTCTTTTGTCGGATCAGTGTAGTATCCGCAGGGACATGGATTCATTGCGGCGGCAAGCATAAAATTGGCTGGAAATTCCAGTGATAATTTAGAGCGGCTTACAGTTACTTTTCCATCTTCCAGCGGCTGACGTAAAACTTCCAAAACATTTTTTTTGAACTCCGGCAGTTCATCCAAAAAGAGAACTCCATAATGTGCATAAGAAACTTCCCCCGGACGAGGAAATGATCCGCCGCCTACAAGCGCAGCATCTGACACCGTATGATGCGGACTTCTGAATGGTCTCTCGGTTACAAGCGCCTGGTCCTTCGGTAATATACCCGCAACTGAATGAATTTTTGTTGTCTCAAGCGCTTCTTCAAAAGTTAGAGGTGGAAGAATAGAAGGGATTCTTTTTGCAAGCATTGTTTTACCGGAACCGGGCGGACCAATCATTAAAATATTATGAGCACCGGCTGCGGCAACTTCCAGGGCACGTTTTACATTCTCCTGCCCCTTTACATCGGAAAAATCAAGGTGATACTGGTTTATTCTTTCAAACAATTTATTTGTATCAGTTACTATTTTCTCTTTTTCAATTTCACCATTAAGAAATTGAATAACTTCCGACAAATTCTCCATTCCGTAAACATCGATACCTTCAACAATCGATGCTTCAATTGCAGAATCGGCAGGAAGAATTATTCTTTTAATACCTTTTTTCTTTGCTTCAACCGAGATAGGCAAAGCTCCCTTAACCGGTCTTAGCTTACCATCCAGCGCAAGTTCACCAAGGAAGACAGTTTCATCCGTTTCTAATTCCTTTATTACTGAAGTGGCAGAAAGCAATCCGACTGCAATCGGCAAATCAAATGAGCTGCCTTCTTTCTTTATATCTGCCGGGGCGAGGTTTACAGTTATTTTTCTTTTAGGAAATTCCAACCCGTTATTCTTAATTGCAGTGGTTACTCTTTCCCTGCTTTCTTTAACGGCGTTATCAGGCAGACCAACTATTGTAAAAGACGGAATTTGTTTTTCGACATTTGTTTCCACTTCAACCAGGTAGGCATCTATTCCGTATGTAGCGCTCGAATAAATTTTTGAAAGCATTTTCCCTTTTTACCCAATAAAAATATTAGCAGGTTTAATATAGAAGTAAATTCAAAAAAATAAAAACCTACTTTGTAAGAATCATTTTTTTAGTATCGGAATATGTAGAGGTTGATACTTTATATAGATAAATGCCCGAAGGAAGTTCCGAAGCATCAAATGAAAATTTATGATTTCCGCTCGTCAAGAATCCTTTAAACAATTTTGTAATCTCTTTTCCTTCAAGGTTGTAAACAGTGATATCTACATCGGTATCTTCCAGTATATCAACAACTATGCTTGTGCGGGGATTAAACGGATTAGGATAGTTTTGTTCAAGAATGAATGGCTCCATCATTCCCTGCCCGATTTTAACCTGTGAAGAATAAACAACTGAACCATCAAAATTGACCTGTTTTATCCTGTAATAAACGACTTCAGCATTCAAATCTTTTGCATCAAGTGATGAATAATTTTTTTCATTGGAATTATCTGCCTGCACTGTTGAAACAGGTTTATATTCTGAATTATTTATTGATTTTTCAAGAATATATGATTGAGCCTGCTTATAATCACCCCCCGTCCAGTTAAACTCATAAGAATTTCCAAGTATATTAACATTCAATTCGGGTGCACGTGCAAAAATCGGCGCATCCGATTTTACAAAATCAATATTGTTATAAGATAAATCAATCCTGTCTTTCGCAAGGTATAATTCATCTTCATTATCGAAATTTAACTGGTAGAGAACCTGTGAACTGTCTGCAATAAAATTCATATAATTTTTATTCAGGAATGAAACTGTCATTACATTATTAAAAGCAATCGACCTGAATACATCTAGCAGATAATTTTTATTTTGTGAATTATTTACAAACTCCCATTTCAGGTCTCCGGCTTTAATAAATGAATTGATCCTGTTCTTATATATAAGAGTATTATTACAGTAAAAGCTAACATCTCCCCTACCAAAGGAAATCAAAACTGCAAGATGATACCACGTTCCCCTGCCAAAGAAATAAGGGTTAACATTTTCTTCATAATATTTATTTTCGGATTTGATTGTAACCATTTGAAAAGGATTAGTGGAGATATCAAATAAAGTTCTGTTAGATTGTTTATTTGTTATTTTCAAAAAATCGATATTGGCATTGTTAACCTTTATCCAGAATTCAGTAAGCAGTCTGTCAACATCAATATCAGTAAAATTGATACTGAGATCAGAGCCGGGATTTATTACAGCAGCATTAACCGCATATTTTTGAGATTTATAAAACTTTAAAAGAAACAGAAGAGAATTTGAGAGTGTCGTCAGGATAGAATTTATCAGCGTTTTGAATATAGCCTACAGTTTCGCCGATGGTTTTAAACATTCCTGAAAAACTGAAATTTGCGTTCTTTGCGTTATCAGCTTTAAAGTTAAATAACAGTTGGAAATAAGTTTTGGGAGAAAGTTTGTTTTCAGCAAGATCAATATCTGCCCTATAAATAGTGCCTGATATCCCATCAATATATATCCGACTACAAGGAATATTTGTTTCATTATAGACTGAACGAAGTGTGAGATTTTTAAAAATAATTCTTGGCGATGGAATAAAATATAACTCAAGTACGTCGGCATCATTATAAGGATTTGATGCTACGAGCGAAATATCAAAGCTGGAATTAGCGGAAATATTTTCAGGGTAGGTTAATTTATAGCCTTTATCCTGAGGTATCTGGGCTGAAACAGGAACTGATATAAAAAGCAGTAAAAATATGTATAGTTTTTTAATATGCATGGGTCAGAGAAGTTAATTACAAAAAAGAACTTCTTCAACTATTTATAGCTCCTGAGAAAATCTATTCTGTCCTGCAATTGATGAACAGGCACCAGCAACTTATCTTTCCCATATATAGCTTCTTCTCTGTTTGAAAAAGCCAACTCATAATCTTTACTCATAACAATTGCCTCTTCGGGACACACTTCCTCACAAAAACCGCAAAAAATACAGCGAATCATATTTATCTCGAACTTTTCCGGGAAACGTTCTTTTTCCCGCTCTGTTTCAGCGGCTTGTACTTCTATTGCTAAAGCAGGGCAAACTCTCGAACAAAGTCCGCACGCAACACATCTCTCTTCACCGTTTTCTTCCATTACAAGAACCGGACGCCCGCGGTAGGAAGCAGCCGGTATAAACTTTTCTTCCGGGTACTTCATTGTATATTTCGGCTTAAACATATTTTTTAAGGTTAAGCTTAATCCTTTTACAATTTCCGGAATATATATTTTTTCCCAAAATGTTAAATCTTTTTCTCTTCTCTTAAGAGCCATCAAATCTCCGAAATTTCAAAAACCAGGATATCCTGATTTTAAATGAATAGCTAAATATGTAATAAAAAATAATTTAATCAAAGTTTAAATATCATTATAAGGGCAGCCACCCAAATTATGTTTATTAATGAAAGCGGAAACATCACTTTCCAGCCGAGATTCATTAGCTGATCATATCTGAATCTGGGAATGCTCCATCTTACCCAGATAAAAAAGAATAGCAAAGCACCGGTCTTTATCATAAAAGCTAAAATCTGAATTATGATGACGAGCACATTAGAAAGTCCGAATGAATAAACATCTACAAACGGAAGATTGTAACCGCTGAGGTAAAGAGTAACAATCATAGCACTCGCGATAATCATATTAGCATATTCGGCAAGAAAGAATCCTGCAAACTTCATGCTGCTGTACTCAGTATGAAATCCTCCAACAAGTTCAGGTTCTGCTTCAGGAAGGTCGAATGGCAGACGGTTTGTCTCGGCAAATGCGGAAACAACAAATGTGATAAAACCTATCGGCTGAATCCACGCATTCCATAACCACGCACCCTGAGACTGTACGATTGCAATAGGACGAAGGGATTCTGCAAGTAGCAGCACCCCGCCTACAGAAAATCCCATCGAAATTTCATAAGATATCATCTGTGCTGATGATCTGATTCCTCCAAGCAGGGAATATTTACTTCCGGAGGACCAGCCTGCGAATGTTATGGCATATACTCCAAGAGATGTTAAAGCAAGCACATAAAGAATTCCTATATTAACATCGGCTACAACAAGAGGAAATGTATATCCGAAAACTGTAAGTGTTCCGGCAACAGGGATTACAGCATAAGTGGTAAAAGCTACAAACAATGCAATAATAGGAGCAAGAGTATGAATAGGCTTATTGGCAACCACCGGAACGATATCTTCTTTTAATAGAAGCTTTAAAACATCTGCAAATGGCTGAAGCACACCTTCCCAGCCAACCCGATTTGGACCGAGCCTGTTCTGCGCCCAGGCGCTTATTCTTCTTTCAAAATATACAAGATATGAAACCGTTAAAAGCATAACGGTTACCATAATCAGAATTTTTATTATACTAATTATTATTAATGCCCAGATATTCAATGCATTACTCCGTTAAACTTTTACTGGTTCTTTTGTGAATTGTCTTTTTAACTGTGCACCAAGCTCACCTACTTTATCGTAATCCAAACCTTTAAATGCTTCAACAGTTTTTGTCATTTCATCAAAAACATCTTCTGCCATTTCAAATTTCATTTTACCACCAAGCTCATTTGCCAGCATAACGAGAATTTTCCAGGTTGAGTAGGCATCATGCTTATTTTTTTCAGCCCACCTGTCGAATTTTGTTCCGAATTTATCAAGACGGCTAAGCATCATTCCTTCTAATGCTCTATCGACATCAATAGTAGCCACCGCAGGTCTCAATCTCTGAACTCTTCCTTGGAAATTCACCATTGTTCCGTTTTTTTCGGCATAAGTTGCTGCTGGAAAAACAATGTCCGCAAGATTTGTGGTCTTATTCATATTTGCAGCATGCATAATCAACAAATCAAGTTTGGTAATTATTTCTTCGAGTTCAGGTCTTTCCGTAAGTATATCATCTTCAATTAAATAAAGAGCTTTTATCTTTCCCTTATTTATTCCTTCGATAATTCCTTCAAGGTTTAATCCGCCTTTGGAAGGAACTACTCCTGCAAGTTCTGCTCCAAGCGTGTTAGGAGTAATATCTTCTCTACGAAGAATATCATCTTCAAAAGAAGAATCTGTCTTTTTTATAAAACCAATATGCTTTGAACCGATAACATTCCGGGCAAATTTTGCCAAAATATAATTATCTTCATTAGTAACATTCGGCGATCCGATAAATGCAATTTCATCTTTATTAATATTCTTAAGCTCTTTTACCGCTGAAGAAAATGCTTCATCCCAGGTTGCTTTTATAAGTGTTCCATCTTTTCTTAAGTATGGACCATCAACTCTGTCTTCGGCATTAATAAATTTAAAGGTATTAATTCTTCCGTGATCACACATCCAATAGCTGTTTACTTCATCATTTTGTCTTGGAGTTAACCTAAGAACTTTATTATTCCTTACCCAGATTTCGGTATTGCATCCTCTTGCACAACCCACACAAACAGATTTTGTAGCCGACATATCCCATACTCTCGCCTGGAAACGAAAATCACGGTTAGTAAGAGCACCAACCGGACAAATATCTGTAGTATTTAATGAATAAGGATTGTCCATCTGTTCGCCGGGGTAAGTTACAATCGTTACCCTGTTGCCTCGTTTAATAAAAGTGAGTTCAGGATCTTTTGCAATTTCTTCGCAGAAACGAATGCAGCGTGAACAGGAAATACATCTCTCGGCATCGAACATAACATAAGGACCGAGGGGAACTCTTTTATCTTTATGCATTTTTTCCTCTACAAACCTGCTTTCTCCAACACCATGTGAGTAAGCATAATCCTGGAGCTTACATTCTCCCGCTTCATCACAAATCGGGCAATCAAGAGGATGGTTTATCAGGAGAAATTCCATCACAGCATTCCTGGCTGCAACTGCATTTTCAGAAGCGGTGTGAACAACCATTCCATCGGCTGCAAGTGTTGAACAGGCAATCACAAGCTTTGGCATCTTTTCAACTTCCACAAGACATACACGGCAGTTACCCGATATGGTTAATTTCGGATGCCAGCAAAAGTGAGGGATAGTTATCCCGCTGGCTTTTGCCGCCTCAATAATAGTTTGTCCCTGTACAAATTCTATTTCTTTACCATCTAATACTATTTTCGGCATTCTGAATATTTGCTCCTGGATTCTTTATTAAAAACCTGGTTTAGTTGAAATTCTATTTACCAACGGCTTCGTGTTCTTCAATAAATTTTTCAGTAAAGTCGGCAATATTTTTGTAGGCTTTCATTAAAATATCTTCGGGAGGTAGAAATACAACTCTGAAATGATTTGTTTCCGGCTTCTGACCAAAACCTGAACCGGGTACTACAACCACTCCCGTTTCTTTAATAAGCTCTGCTACAAAAATATTATCAGGAGTATTTATATGAAGCCTTGGAAATGCGTAAAATGCACCTTCGGGTTTTACACAGGAAATTCCAGGAATTGCATTCAGCATTTCAACAGTCATATCTCTTCTTGAGGTCAATTTATTATTAGCTATTTCAAGATGTGACTGATCACCTTCAAGTGCCGGAGGAATTGCATATTGTTCAGGATGATTTGCAGATAATCTTGCACGAAGCAGTTTATTTATTGCTTCGATATAATCTTTTAGAATTGAATTATTACCGCTTACAATTCCCCAACCGATTCTGAAACCGGGAACCATATAATTTTTAGATAAACCACCAAAAGTAATTATGGGAACTTCACCATTTAAAGAAGCGATTGAAGTGTGTGTTTCTCCTTCGAATAAAAGTTTATCATAAATTTCATCTGCAAAAATTACAAGATTGTTTTCCTGCGCAATCTTTATTAATTCCTTTAAGGTTTCCATACGGCAGTTAGAGCCTGTCGGGTTATTTGGATTTATAATTATGATTGCACGAGTCTTATCATTTATTTTACTACGAATATCATCAAGGTCGGGCTGCCAGCCGTTTTCTTCATTAAGGTAATATGGGTTTTCCATATTCTGCAGCTTACTTGCAATTGCAGTATATAAGGGATAACCGGGAGTTGGAGTCAAAACATTTTCTCCTTCATTTACAAGTGCAGTAAGGCATATATCGATGGCTTCGCTGGCTCCTGTTGTTATAAAAATATCCTGGATATTTTTAATGTTTTTTCTGTCAGCTTCTTTGGCAATAGCATCACGCGCTGACTTTATTCCCGAAGAAGGTGAATAACCGTTGTAATTATTTAACATTGCCTGGTGCGTCGCTTCAACAATATGTTTTGGCGGAGCAAAATCAAAAAGATTCGGATCGCCAATGTTAAGATAAAGCATCTCCTTGCCTGTCTTTGCAACTTCATTTGCAAGTACAACAATATCACGTACAGCATACGTAATATTTTTTGTTCTTACCGCAGGTCTTATTTGTTTATTCATTTTATTTTCTTTTAGTTAAAATAAATTTTAAAAGTTTTCACAAAGATCAGTCCTCGATAAACTCAGACTGACACAGCTTTATGCTGCCGACTTTAATACAGTATCTTTTGATTTAATAATTATCTTTATAAAAGAATTCTCATTCAGCAGGTCATTCGATAATTCAAACACATCTTCTCTTGTAACAGAATCAATTTCTTTTATTATCTCATCGGTACTTTTAATTCTATTATGGTACAATTCTGATTGAGCCATCCTGAACATCCTGCTGGATGTATTTTCAAGACTCAAAAGAAAATGACCTTTCATCGCTTCTTTAGCTTTCTTCAGCTCGTTCTCAGAAACTTTATTATTTCTCATCTTCCTGAATTCTCTGTCGACTATTGAAAGCGCTTTATCCATCATCTTTTCATTTGTTGACAGATAAACACCGAATGAAGAAACATCGTAAAAAGAATTAAGAAATGAATTTACCTGGTAAGCAATTCCATTTCTTTCCCTGATCGACTGGAATAATCTTGAGCTACTCCCTTCTCCAAGAATCTGTGTCAAGACAGCAACTTTATTTCTTAAATCATTTTTATATCCCACAGTAGATTTCCCGATAATTGCATGAACCTGTTGAATTTCTTTATCGATCAATTCAACTTTTGCGGGAAGATTTATTTGACTATAATATCTTCTTTTAACATTAGAAGTTCCCAGGTCTTTAAGAAAATATTTTTCAACAAGCCTTATAATTTTTTCGTGTTCAACTGCACCGGATGCAGCAATTATCATTTTATTGAAGCCGTATTTTTCTTTTACAAAATGAAAAAGATCATTCTGGGTGAAGCTTCTTATATTTTTTTCAGTACCGATAATAGGCAGGCTTAAGCTGTTACCTGAATAAATCACTTCTTCAAATTTATCGAATATTAATTCCTCAGGATTATCTTCTATATCATTAAGTTCATCAACTATCACGCTGGATTCTTTTTTAATCTCTATCGGTTTGAAAGTAGGATTCTGAATCATATCTGATAAAACATCAAAAGTTTTTCCTATATGATTTGCAAGACCTCTTCCATAATAGCAGGTATGTTCCTTAGAAGTAAAAGCATTTAAATATCCCCCGGTAGATTCAATCTCATTAGCAATTTTTCCCGCTGTACGTTTTTTAGTTCCTTTAAAGAGCATGTGCTCAATAAAATGTGAAATACCGTTGGTGCTAAAATTTTCATCGCGGGTTCCGACATTAAACCAGAACCCTATTGAAAATGATTTTACGTAAGGTATGGTTTCAGTTAAAACTTTAATACCGTTTGGCAGGATTGTCTTCTTATACTGATTCAAATTATCAAAAATCTCTATTAATTATTCAAAAAAACGTTTGTAAATATAGAGAAATGGTTTTCGGCAGTCAAGGTAAGTAAGGTACTGTGGTTCAAGCTTACGGATTAAATTTATGAGTAATGATAATTTCCTGTGATGAATAAAATTTTGATTTAATATAAAATAAAAACCGGAAAAGATAAGTTAAAAATTATCAATCTTTTCCGGCTTTAAACTATATATATACATTATTTATTTGAGAAGAATCATCTTACGGTTTTGCGTGAAATTGCCTGCTTGCAGCCTGTAGAAATAAACACCGCTTGCAAGTGATGCTGCATTGAAATTAACAGTATAATTTCCTGCAGGTTTAACTCCATTTACAAGTGTTGCAACTTCATCACCAAGAATATTATATACCTTCAGGCTTACAAATCCCGACTGCGGTATTTTGAAGTTTATATTAGTGGTCGGATTAAATGGATTCGGGTAATTTTGAGTTAGTGCATAATCAGAAGGTCGGATGTCATTATTTTCACTAACGGCAGTTGCATTAGATACACTAACAATCGGGCAATTTACAAGAGCAGCACCCGGGACAAGTATAGTCGCATTCATTGCCGAAGCTAAATCGTGCACCATATCGAAATCGGCATTATCGTATATGTTAACAACCCAGAGAGGTGAATAATCAGTATCGCCCGGCAGAGTAGCAGGAACATTATGCGTACGGCCGCTCGAATCAGTTTTGAAACCCGATGGTGGACCGCCGCCAGGCTGACCGGGATTTATATTGAAACATACATAAATATCTGAAACGGGAACCATTCCATTCATATTTGCCATAATCGGTGCCTCAGCAAAATTAAAATAATATACAACTGTTGAATCGTACCATCCACGTGACAAAGTAGTATCCTCAGTTGAATTATATCTAAGCATTGCCGATGAACCATCAGGTACAAGCGGGCAATTAACTATTGTATTTGTTGTTTCAATTGTGTAACCCCCGCTTATTATTTGCTGCGCACTTACAATTGTATTAGCGACATAATTAGACGGAACGGTAACTTTATTCACCTGCCAGAAATCATTATAACCGGCATCACCGGGAATTACACCAACAATATTCAGCTGACCCGGGACAGGCATCGATTCTCCTTCCCGGAAAAGGACAAATATTGGTGCCGGGACAGTTGGCTGAACATCGAAGTTATAATAAGTTGAGAACTCACCGTTCGGTCCTAAACCCATGCTTCTGAAAGGTTCCATATCCATATTTATCGGTACATTGGGTCCGGGAAGTCCGTTTGTGGAATCCCTTACAAACAGATGTCCTGCATCCATACTGAATCTGTCTATACTTGCGTGCATAGCTGTATCGGGATCAATTTGTGCCTGCGAAACACACTGAGCCACGAGAAATAATAAAACAGTAAACAGAAAAATTTTCTTTCTCATATTATTCTCCTTCTTGATTTTTTATTAAGATTTCGTAAGACAATATGAACCTTAACTATCACATTATTGTAACAAGAATATAATTTTAGTTGAACAATCAGATTAAATATTGTTAATATGGTAAGAGATTAAATAGGGAAGTTAATTTGTGCTTTGTATCAAAGAAAAGATTTATAAAAAAAGACCGCTGTTGAGGCGGTCTTTTAACATTAATATTCATATAAATTTATTTCAAAAGAATCATTTTTCGGGTCTGAACAAAATTTCCCGAACTCAATTTGTAGAAATATATTCCGCTTGCAAGATTACTCCCATTAAATTTAACTGAATAATTTCCAGCCTGTTTTTCTTCATTCACTAAAGTTGCAACTTCATTTCCTAAGACATCGTAAACTTTTAGTGTGACTAATTCTCTGTTCGGAATTTGATATTGTATATTCGTTGTTGGGTTAAATGGATTTGGATAATTCTGTGAAAGTGAAAATGCAGCTGGCTCTACTTCAACGTCAACTACATCAGAATATTTATATGTTCCATCAAAGTCAACTTGTTTTAATCTGTAAGAATATTTTCCCGGTTGAAGATTTATGTCCTTAAATGAATATGACTGTGTTTCTGTTGTTGTTCCACTTCCGTTCACAAAGCCAATTCGTTCCCATAGATTGTTTATTGAAAATTTATGATTGACGAATAGCCTCTGTACTTCAAATCCTTTATTGTTGATCTCGGTGGCAGTTTGCCAGTTAAGTACTACATTTCTATAATTCACGTTTGCAGAAAAGCCTATAAATTCAACAGGAACAACCTGGTCCCCAAAAAGATTGTACCTATATACTGTTCCTCCTGCAATATTTAAACCCAAAAAATGATTTTCATTTAACCCTGCCTCATTATCAAGATAGCGCGTCCCACCATTAAGTGTATCGACTCCACTAAAAACCGCACAATACTTGAACTCAAGAGAAGAAGGGGTTCCGGGAGGAAATGTAATTAGGTTAGAAAAAATCTTATCCCCGGCTATTGAATCGCTGTGTGTTCCATCATCATACATTTTCGATAGTGTTCCATTTGCCGTATCAGGGAAGGTCCAATTTGCAGGCCATTGAAGCGGAAGTTCACTTCCCCCGATCCATACACTTGAAAGGCCGGTAATCAAAGTGTTATGGTATCTTTCATGCGCTCCATTTATATTAACCCGAAAATAAACTGTATTATCGGAAAATATCGGAACAGAAACATGAATTAATGGTACTAATGGACCAATAGTTGTATCTGAATATGGAAGATTGAAAGTACGATTGTCACCAGGTTCCCATCCCTGGTAAGTAAAATGGTCCATAGGATCACAATGAAATTTCCATTGTATTAAACTCCCGGGATTTCCTGTAAAGGAAATAGTTACTAAAAATATGGTTGGATTAATTAAATCCTGATTTAATACAATTCCAGGAGGCATCCATGACAAGGGCGGAGTATCACCTACCACTTCTATGGTATCAATACCGGGAACAAATCCCTCATTTAATAGCTCCGTTAAATCTGCTTTAAAAGTAATATTAACGGTAACTTCTTGTTTAGAAAAATCATTGTTGTAAGCAAATAAACAATTAGTATAATTAATCGTAATAAGAATTGTTACAATTGAGATTATATATTTTGACATGATGTTTCTCTCCCTATTTAATGATTATGTTTTGAGAATTAAAGATATACTTTTAATAGCCTAACTTTAATTAGCTAGAAATAATTTTATTTCAATTTCAATCATTATCAATATTTTATTTCATTAGAATTAATTTCTTTGTTGCCGTAAAACTGCCAGGTTTTAACTGATAGAAATAAATACCGCTTGCCAACTTACTTCCATCGAACTTAACAGTATAACTCCCAGCTGGTTTTTCTTCGTTAACTAAATTTGCTACTTCATTTCCAAGAACATCATAAACTTTAAGAGTAACAAGTCCGGGTTGGGGAATTTGATATTGAATATTCGTTGTTGGATTGAATGGATTGGGATAGTTTTGAGATAAGAAAAATGTGCTTGCTGATTTTATTTCTTCTTCAATTCCGGTAACAGTTGTATCTCCATAAACAATTCCATTAATAACAGCGCCTTTAAATAGTCGGGTATCATAGCCAAAATCATAAGTGTTTAATACATAAGTGACACCAAAATTCTGAGAAAGCGTATACCGATAACCAATGAGTGAATTTAATTCAAAAGTTTTTGTCTTTGCTTCTGTCTGGAAAAATGTTGTGTCTGAGTAATAAACCATTGAAAAAGGAGCATCAGGAAGAAATCTTGAAGTGATGACTGAATCACCTAATTCAGCGCGCAAATCATCAATTAAGTATTCCTGGTTTGTCTGAACAGAATCTTCGCTATATCTGAAAACTTTTCCGGAAAGGGTATCAACTCTTTCAAAATAAATTTGTATATAAGCTGAACCAACGGTAAATTCTTCAACTTCAAAATATGGCTCCTGATTTGGCTTAATAACCTGCGAGTTAACCCGGCGCACATACGTATAACCATAACTTCCACCCTGATCCCATACAGATCCATAATAAACCCATTTATCACCAACAGCCAGAGGATAATATTTAGCTAACCCAGGATCTGCATTTAACTCCTTTAATGTTGTAAGCGTATTATTTTCTAATTCATATATATGATACCGTGTTGCTATATAAAGTTTTTCAGTTCCCGGTTTTTTGTAAATACCAGTTACCCTTTCATCAAAATGATATAATGTAGAAAAGCTGTTGCCGTAATCGGAAGAATAATAGATTGAATTATAATTTGCCACAAAAATATTTCCCGTAATGTCCGGATCATACGTAAATAAAACAGGACCATTATATTCAGCTTTTAAATTCCAGCTAAATGGTTCGCCGATATTATTTGATACTATAAGCTTTGATGTTGTCAACCTGTTTTCAAACGGCCAGTTATAAACAGCATATATATGCTGAGCATCCTGGTCAAAATAAAGGGAGTTGTAATCTCTGTCCCAATAACCAGCAGTATCCACGGGATAAAAAGACGAACCTCTGTCAGTAGATTTGACAAGCAAATGAAACCTGGTGCCAAATAATATATTATCATTAAAGGGGCTCATTGAGTTAAAATCAAATTCTGCACCCTGATTCCAGTTGAAACCCCCATCAGTGCTTCTGATAACACTTCCTGCATCTGCAATAACTATTGATGTATCCTGTTTAGATATGTACAAGTATCTAGGAGCCCAAAGGTTTTGGTATGTAGGGTTCTGATAATCACTCCTGTATATATATCCGATCGGATCCATAGTTATCTCAAGGACCGAATAAATATATTTATCAGGGTTCAGATTCCAGAAATCGTACCCGGGAATATCAATTGTATATCCTATTTGAGTAATATCATTTGGAATTATCTGGTAAGCATCGAAAAAAAGTGTGTCTATATTATTAATCAGGTCCCAATGATAAAGAATATTGTCTATCTGCAATTCTTCAGGATTCTGAATTTCCTGATAGGTCCTATAAAAGAGATGTGTATTTGCCGACTGGTCTTCAAATCCTTTTAATTCAGAAAATGTTTGAGACAGAATATTACAATTGAAAATTAAGCTTAAAAGAATCAATAAATATATTTTCATATTTTCCCCCGGATAATATTTTTTACTTAATTAAAATTAATTTCTTTGTTGCTGTAAAATTGCCTGCAAATAATTGATAAAAATACACACCACTTGCAAGCTTACTTCCATCGAATTTAATTGTATAACTCCCGGCCGGTTTTTCTTCATTAACTAATGTTGCTACTTCGTTACCGAGGATATCGTATACTTTAAGCATAACAAATTCTCTATTTGAAATTTTGTATTCCATATTTGTTAATGGATTAAATGGGTTGGGAAAGTTCTGTGAGAGTGAAAAGTTATTAACAATTTCTCCTGCTTCATCTGTTCCTGTTATGGTTGTATCACCATAAACATTTCCATTAATTATCGCTCCTTTTAGAATCTTTACATCAGAACCAAAATCAAAATAATTATGTACAGATATCAGACCGAAATGCTGGGCAAGAGTATATTGGTACTCTATCAGGTAATTTGAATCATATATTTTAAAATGTGCAGGAGTTTGAAATATACTTGTATCACTTTCATTCTGTAGTACATAGGGAAATTCAGTCGGAAATCTATAACTCATTATTGTGTCTCCGGGAAATGCATTAAGGTCATCTATAAGGTATTCATTATTTGATTGAATTGAATCTTCATCATATCTGTACACTTTGCCTTCAAGTGAATCAATCCTCTCATAAAAAATATTGTGTGCTGGTGACCCTTCTTCATATTCTTCGACTTCAAAATATAATAATTGATTCGGTTTAGTAACAAGACTATCAACTTTCCGAATATATTCATAGGTATAATTTTCTGTTTGATCCCAGAATACTCCGTCATAGATCCATTTATTACCAACACTCAGCGGATAAAGTTGTAATGAAATCTGATCGGGTAATACCTTGATCGAGAAATACCCTGAATCAGGAAGCGAGGTTCGTGTTTCAAATATTGATTTATCCCTTGCTACAATTTTTAGTTTTACTTCGTCTCCCACTCTTAAATTTGATGGGGCAGGATTAACAGTCACATTATAATAAGTTCTGTTAAAATCTTCCTGATCATCCCAGATAATCATTGAATCTCTTACAACCATATATTGGAGATATAATGAATCTAAAAGTTCTATTATTGGCATGTTTACACTAACATTCATACTGAATGGGAAATCGCTGATTTGTATATCTTCAAGGTTTGTTAGCAGAGTTAATGATATATTCAAATAATTGTAAACCTGGGAGGTAATTATTGCAGAGTAATAAGTATACGTATCGTACACCGTATATGAAGGATTATAGGCTGGAGTTTCTGAATAATATCTATAATTTCCTATCCCATCAATAAAATCATATTCATAATAAGAAATAAAAGGTGGATTAAATCCAAAGTGGTATCCCATTTCCCATTGAAGCCTGTTCTGACCAAAAACATTAACATATTGGAATCCGTTGCAAACCGCAGTATCGGGTGAACCCTGCATATAAGTTATAAATTCATCCCCTTCCTGAAGATTAAAATCAGCAGCTAATTGCTTTCCATAATTTGTCAGGTAGATAAATAATTTTTGCTGAACTGAATCGTACAAAAAATATTTACCGTTATACCTGTAAAAAGTTTCCCCGTTATACATCAGTGAATCATCAATACTGTACTTTGTAGTATAATTAGTATAGTAAATCCCCATATAATCATCAGCATGAGAGTGTTTAATTTGATATTTGTTTCCTAATGATAATGGGAAAAAATTCTGAGCCCTGGAAATTTCTGTTACGGAAATAAAAAAAAGCAGTAATATTAATAAATATTTTTTCATGACTCTCCCTTATTATTTTAATATTATTAATTTCTTAGTTGCTGTATAAGAACCCGCTTTTAATTGATAAAAATATATTCCATTCGAAAAATTGCTCCCGTCGAATTTCACTGAATAACTTCCTGCAGGTTGTTCTTCATTAACTAAAGCTGCCCTATCTTTTCCTAAGATATCATAAACTTTTAAAGTAACATATTGCGGGCTACCCAACGAATACTGAATGCTGGTAATTGGATTGAATGGATTGGGATAATTTTGTCCGAGTGAAAAATGAAAAACATTTTTACCTATGTTTATTGTTGATGAGGTAGTATCTCCAAGAACTTTTATAGAATAAAATCCCGTTTCCGGTAAAGTAGCATAGTTGTAGAATATTGAACTATCAGTACCTACGATTTTTAAATTTACAGTGTCTCCCGCTTCGAGAATTGTAGAATTGAGATTAACAATTGCCTGATAAGTAGTTCGGTTAAAAGAAGCCTGATGATCGAATATTATCCCTCCATTTCTTACAACCCGGTAATAAATATAAAGTGAATCAAGCAGGACGGGGACAGGCATATCTACAGAAATATTAATATAAAATGGAAAATCATTGATATTCCTGTCGTTAAGGGTTGTCAGTAAATTAAGATAAATATCAAGCGGATTAAATTCCCAGGGACCTATAATTGCAGACAAATAATGTAAATCATCATAAAAAGTATACTGCATTGGTCCGCAATGACCTGACAGATAGTACTTATAGAAACCGATTCCATCTACAAAAGTGTATAGTTCAATATTATTATTAGTTGGATTCTGATACCTCATAGTCCAAACATCCCTGTTCTCTCCAAAAATATTAACAACAGAATCGCCAAGGGAAGTGTAAATTAATCCTGTTCCATTTATGTATGAAGTAAATTGTTCACCCCCGGAAAGATTAAAATCGGCAGCTAATTTTTTATGGAAAAAATCATCATAAGTGTAAAGTTTTTGTCCATATGAATCATACTTAAAATAATATTCCTTATTATAATCAACATACTTATAAAAAATTTCACCGTTATAGATTAATGAATCCTGAATTTCAGATGCAAGATATTTTGTCCATTCCATAGGTGTACACGGATAAAGGTAGTGGTCAACAAACTCATATTTATTCCCGATGGATAGGGGGAAAAAATTTTGAGCACCGGTATTTTCTATTACTGAAAAAATAAAAACCAGAATCCAAATTAAAGAGTATTTATTCATGGTAATCTCCTCTGATTATTTCAACAAAATCAATTTTTTTGTTGCTGTATAAATACCAGCCTGCCTGCCGACAGGCACGGCTTTTAACTGATAAAAATATACACCAGAGGCGTATCCGCCTTTGGCGGAAATTCCACTGGCAAGTTTGCTTCCATCGAATTGAACCGAATAATTTCCTTCTATTTTTTCTTTGTTAACTAAAGTTGCTACTTCTTTTCCTAAAACATCATAAACTTTAAGCGTTACATATTCTTTATTCGGTATTCGGTATTCGATATTCGATATTCGTTGTTGGATTGAATGGATTGGGGTAGTTTTGTGAAAGTGAAAATGAAGAAGGTTCTACTTCAACTTCAATAACTTCAGAATATTTATAAGTTCCATCAAAGTCAATTTGTTTTAATCTGTATGAGTATTTTCCCGGTTGTAGATTTATGTCCCTAAATGAATATGATTGTGGTTCTGTAGTTGTTCCACATCCGTTCACAAAGCCAATTCGTTCCCATAGATTATTTATTGATAATTTATGATTGACGAATAGCCTCTGTACCTCAAATCCTTTGTTGTTTATTTCGGTAGTAGTTTGCCAGTTTAGATACACATTATTTCCGGAAATTTTTGCAACAAAACCTGTGAGTTCAACAGGAGTACCGCCGTTTGGTGTATAAAGAATTGTGCCGCTGTCCCCACAAACCCAACCATTATTTTGATCAACAAAATTAATTGTATAAAGGGTATTGTTCGTTCCGGAATTTTGAGGGGACCAGGTTTGCCCTCCATCAGTTGTTTTGTTTATCTGATTACTATTGATGTACCATCCCACATTTTCATTTATAAAACAGAAATCATAATGCGTTGAAGCTTGAAATTCCCAGTTATATCCTCCATCGGTAGTTTTATAAAGCTTTCCTGAAGATTCAATCCATCCGGTATTTTCATTTACGAATTGTATTCTCCCTCCTAATAATGTATCATTGACAGGAATCTGTGTCCAGTTTGTACCGCCATCAGTAGTTTTAAAAACGAAATTTGCTCCTGAATAAGTAACTCCTGGTATGATTACGGTATTTTCGTTTATTATTCCTACTCTGCCCAAAAACCCGTCGAAAGAATTGAAGTAATTAAAACCTTGCCAATCTACACCTCCATTTGTAGTCCTGGATAGATATGTCGTAAGTTCAAATTCAAGACACCAGCCGGTATTTTCATTATACCATTTAATATCATCTACGGTTGAACCAAATGTGTGAATAGTTTGCCATGCGTTACCTCCATCTGTGGTTTTTAATAAATGCGCAGGGCCACCATGTGAATATATGTATCCAATGCTATCATTTATAAAAGTAAAATTCCAGATAACCCCGGAACCAAAATCTTTCTGAACAAACCAATCTATTCCACCGTTAGTTGTATGATATAATTTTGTTCCATTTAAGTTGGTTACCCAACCGTTATTAATATCAACAAATTTAATACCATAGAGCAAATCTGTCGTCCCGCTTTGCTGTGAGAACCATTGAGCGGAAATATTAAATGAAACTAATGTGAGAAAGAGGATAATTGTATTAAATTTTTTCTTCATTAATCTTCTCCGCTATTCAAGATTGAAATTAATATAGGTATGAATTATCTCGTAAAGAGCAGGTATAGTAAAATTTCCCATATAACTCCCCAAAAGTTATTTTACATACTGAACGTTAGCAAATAAATTGGACATTGTCAAAGTTTAAATGAGGGGGATTCGCGAATTAACGGATTTACGTATTTAAGAATTACCGAATTGGAGTATTTAATGAATTTCGTTGACGCAGGATTTCAAAGAGTATAATCCCGGTTGCTACAGATACATTTAGCGATTGTATATTTCCTTTCATAGGTATGCTAACTAATATATCGCAGTTTTCTGCTGTAAGTCTTCTTATCCCTTTTTCTTCATTCCCCACAATTAAAGCTAAAGGAATTTTGTAATCAACTTCTGTGTATACTTTTGAATTTTCAAGGGAAGAGCCAATTATCCATAAACCATTAGCTTTTAATTCCCTAATTACCTGCACAAGATTATTCGCCTGTGCAATCTTTAAATGTTCTGTTGCGCCTGCAGAAGTTTTCACAACAGTTTCATTAATTGGTGCACTATTATGCTTTGTTATTATTACTCCATCAACATCCGAGCATTCTGCTGTTCTTAAAATTGCACCAAGGTTGTGTGTATCCTGAATTGAATCTAACAAAAGCAGCAAAGGATATTGCTTCTTTTTAGATGAAGAAATCATTTCATCTAATTCATAAAATTTATGTGATGATTTTTTTGCTACTATTCCTTGTGTGTTAGGATGATTGGTAAATGTTTTGAATTTTTCCGGAGTAACCTGGTTTACTTTTATTCTCCTTTTTTTGGCTGCAGCTCGTATAGCATCAACTATACCTCCTTTTTGCCCGAACAAAATATAAACCTGTTCAATTTCTTCACCTGAATTAATAGCTTCGAGAACAGGCTTTCTCCCTACTATCAGGCTCATTAAGTAGAAGCCTCTTTAAGTTTTTTCTTTTTCTTTTCCTGTTTAACAGGCTCGGGTATAAACTTAGGTTTATTCCTGTTGGTTAAATAAACAAATCCCACGGTCCCGATTATTATCATTACAATGGAAATTAATTGAGCTTCTGTTAATCCGAACAAAAGACGCGGATTTAATCTTATAATTTCGATTAAAAATCTTTCAATTCCTGCAAAAACAAGATATGCCATGAAGAGCTTTCCATCACTCCAATCTCTTTTTCTTAGCCGCCACAAAATATAAAAGATTAAAACTGCTGCAAGAAATTCGTAGATAGGGGTTGGGTGAAGAGGCGTATTATCCGGGACAATTCCATTTGGAAAATGTTTCGCAATCTCAGTTCCTCTAAACATTACTGAGGGAGGAACTGTTCCGTTTGAATAATTTGTTCCCCAGGGAAGGCTTGTTGGAATTCCGTAATCACCGTCTCCGGCAAGATGACAGCCGATTCTTCCAATTCCATACGCAAGTATTAAAGAAGGTGAAGTACCATCGGCAATAACAAGAAAAGGAATCTTTTTTCTTCTTACATAAATCCAGATTGCGAGCGATGCAAGTATTAATCCACCGTAAAAAGTTAAACCCCCCGGTGAAAAAGCCATGCCTATGGGGTCCCGCAGAAAATCACTCCAGTTTTCGAAAAGACTAAATAATTTACTACCGATTATTCCAAAGATGATTGCAAGTAGTGTTATTTCTGTAGCGAGGTTTGGATTGAGTTTTTTTCTTTCAAATTCTTTTGTAAGGATGTAGCTGGCAACAATAAAAGCAATGCCCAGCATTAACCCGTAGCTATAAACTGTAAATGGTCCAATCTTAAATAATTCAGGATACATTAATTTTCTAACCTCTCAGGCAAATAAAAATTTCTTTCACACTAAAATTGTGCTGATAATTTTGCTTAAACAAAATATGCGGGAGTATTGTTTCAATTATGCAATCACATATTCTAAAGTTCAGGTTCAAGTTCAAGAGTAAGTTTAATAAATTGTATTCTATTACCTGTACCTACTTTTTAGCTATCTTAACTAAAGTATCTTTATCCTTCAGACCGATTAATTGCTGTTCCCCCGTATTCATATTTTTCAAATTAGCCTGTCTCTGCTCATACTCTTCTCCGCCGACAAATAAAACGTATCTTGCTTTAAGTTTGTTTGCTTCCCTCATTTGAGCTTTAACACTTCGCTCAAGGTAATCGAAATCTACAGATAAATTTGCTCTCCGTGAACTTACAGCAATTTCAAAAATTTCGGAAGTCAATTCCTTATTTATTTTAACAATATATAAATCCAGCCTGTCTTCAGGAATATTGAATGAATTTTCATTTTCACAGGCAAGAAGGATTCTTTCAATGCCGGCGGCAAACCCAACACCTGGAGTGGGCGTACCGCCAAGCTGTTCAATTAATAAATCATATCTGCCGCCGCCGCATAATGCACTTTGTGAGCCGACATTTTCGCTTTCAATTTCAAACGTAGTACGGGTATAATAATCAAGCCCGCGAACAAGTCGTGGTTCAACCTCAAACGGAATATCGGCTGAACGAAGTAATTTTTTTACTACTTCAAATTCCTGTATACTTTCTTTGTCCAAATGTTCCAGCAGTAAAGGAGCACCTTTAAGTATTTCCTTGTCAGATTCAACTTTGCTGTCAAATATCCTTAGAATATTTCTATCGATTCTCTTTCGGCTGTCTTCAGAAAGTTTATCTTTTTTGTCCTCTAAATATCCACGAAGTGTCTTCTTATAATTTTCTCTTGATTCAGGAATACCAAGTGAATTTATTTTTACTTTTAAATTGGTCAATCCGAATGAACGGAGTATATCATAAACCATTTGAATCATTTCAACATCAAGCATTGGCGAAACACTTCCGATTGCTTCCGCTCCAAATTGATGAAACTGTCTCAGTCTTCCTGCCTGCGGTCGTTCCTGCCTGAACATTGGTGAGATATAAAAAAGTTTGGATAAAGGCTGCTGTTTCCCAAGTGAGTGTTGAATATATGCTCTTACAACTGCAGCAGTCATTTCAGGTTTTAAAGTAATACTGGTTTCACTTCTATCAATGAAGGTATACATTTCTTTCCCAACAATATCAGTATCCTCACCGATTCCCCTTGCAAACAAAGCTGTCTCTTCAAAAACCGGAGTTCTTATTTCCTTGTAGTTGAAATTATTGAATATCCTGATGACAGTATCTTCAAGATATTTCCATTTCAGTGTATCGGGATATAGTAAATCTTTAGTGCCCGTTATTGCTTTTATCATAAAACCGGAAAAGTTCCTTTCGGAAATATTTAAAAGGAAGTATCAGACCTCAAAATAATTTTCTTCTTCTTTATGGAATATCTCAAGAATTTCTTCAACCGAGCCTGCCTCAAGCAGCCTGTTTCTGAAATCATCCTTGTTCATCATCCTTGATATCCTGCTGAGAAGCTTAATATGCTTGCTAACAAGGTTATCTTTTCCCACAAGAAGAAAAACAAGATGAACGGGCTGGTTATCAAGAGCATTATAATCAACAGGTCTTTTTGTTTTTCCGAATGCCGCAATGATATCTGTAATTGAATTTGTCTTTCCGTGGGGAATTGCAAAACCTTTACCAACTCCGGTTGACATTATTTTTTCTCTGTCCAGCACAGCTTCCCTGACTTTTTCAAGGTCCTGCACGCGGCTATCGTCTTTGAATAAATCGATTAATTCATTTATTACTTCTTCTTTTTTATTTCCTTTGAGATCGGAAATAACTACCCCCGGATTCAGTAATTCTGAGACTTTCATGATTTCCTTAATTTTTTCTATTTCAATTGATTACAAAATAAGTTTTAAATTTAATATTCCCAGCTAAGTTAATCAATATTCCCGCATTAAATTTAATCACCTTTCTCAGCTATGATTACCAATACAACTACATTAATTAACTTTCTCAAATTGAAAATCATTTTAATTTATAAATAAATTGCCTTCCAATTCTCTTTAGCTTAATTTTGACGAGACTTTTTTAATTAATTATTCGGGGATTGACTATGGAAATAGAAAATAAAACAATACTTGTTCTTGGCGGATGGGGACTTGTTGGCAGTGCATTAATACGTAAGCTTGTTTCTGAAAATCCAAAAAAAATAATTATCTCTTCATTAAAATTTTCTGAAGCTCAGGATGCCGTTGAAAAACATGAAAAGGAATTTCCCGGCAAAGGCAAAGATTACTTTGTACCCTGGGGTGGAGATATTTTTGTTCGTAACGAATATAAAGAATTAAGCAGGCAGGAAATTCTTGACGATCCTGCTAAAAGAAAAATTCTGATGGCTGATACGATGGAAGAATTGAGTAACGAAATTCTTCACCAATCTTCAGTTTATAATTTATTAACTGAATTTAAACCTGACATTGTTATTGATGCGATAAATACTGCTACGGCAATTGCCTACCAGGATGTTTATACTTCTTACCGGAGTATAAAAAAAGCAATTAATTCCAGGGCTGATTATAACGCAATCGTTGAAGAAACTGAAAAGCTGCTTTGCACTGAGTACATTCCGCAATTGATCAGGCATGTGCAAATACTTTACAGCTCAATGAGTGAAGTTGGGACGAAAGTTTATCTTAAAATTGGTACAAGCGGAACCGGTGGAATGGGCTTAAACATTCCTTACACTCACAGCGAAGAAAAACCTTCACGCGTTCTGCTCAGCAAGTCATCTATTGCCGGAGCGCATACGCTTCTTCTTTTCCTAATGGGAAGAACTCCCGAAGGACCAATCACCAAAGAAATAAAACCAACCGCGGCTATCGCATGGAAAAGGATTGAGTTCGGAGAAATAAAAAGGAAAGGAAAACCGATTGAACTTGCTGATATACCAGTCACCGAAGCAATTTCTTTAAAGGATAAATTTCAGATTTGTGGAGATATAAATTTCTCTTTAACAGGAGAAACTTTAAAATCGGTTTTTATTGATACAGGTGAAAACGGAATTTTTTCCCGCGGGGAATTTGAAACCATTACTGCGCAAAAACAAATGGAATTTGTTACTCCTGAAGAAATTGCAGATGTGGTGATCTTTGAGATTCAAGGCGGCAATACCGGTCATGACATTGTTAGCTCACTTGACCACGCAACACTTGAACCGACTTACCGTGCAGGATATATGCAGCATATGGCTGTAAAGAAACTTGCCGAACTCGAAAAGCAGCATAATAAATTCAGTGTAGCTTTTGAGCTTTTAGGCCCGCCAAGACTTTCAAAGCTTCTTTATGAAATTCACCTGATGCGTTTATTTAATAAGACAATGAAAGATATCATTAAGAAAACTCCCGAAGAACTTTCTCAGAAATGTTTTGATATTATTGTCAGTGACGATAAGCTTCGCAATGAAATGCTGGCAATAGGAATTCCGATTTTGCTACCTAATGGTGAATCATTACTACGGGGAAGCATAATAAAAATTCCTGCTTTCCGCGGAGAAAATATTCTTGATGTTAATGAGGATAAAATTAATACATGGGCAAATGAAGGCTGGGTCGATCTTCGTGAAAACAATATGGCTAAATGGCAGGATAGATTAAAAGAACTAATGGCAGAAGCTGAAGACATCCCTGATGATGATACAAGTTCACAACACGTTCGTACAAAGGCTTACTGGAATAATTTTGAAGAAATAAGTATTGGTAAGATCTGCAGCTGGCTTTTCATTCACGAAGAGCACGGCAGAAGAATGAAATCGTAAGATGTTATAGGCTTATTAAAATTCGGGCTGCTTTAATTAAGATTGAAGCAGCTTTTTTATTTTGAAATCATATGCCTAAGGTGATAACCTCACAATCTCCCATTCATCATTTTTCTTTCTGTAACAAATCCTGTCGTGAAGTCTGCTTTCTCTTCCCTGCCAGAATTCGAACTCATTTGGTATTAACCTGAATCCTCCCCAAAATGGCGGAAGAGGAATTGTTTCATTCTTAAATTTCTCAGAAAATTCTTTATACTTTTTTTCAAGAAATTCCCTGTCGGGAATTACACTGCTCTGTTTCGATGCCCACGCACCTATCTGACTGTCTGTTGGCCGTGAATGAAAATAATCTTCCGATTCTTTTGGGGATATTTTTTCAACTGAGCCTGAAATTCTAATTTGTCTTTCTAATTCCAGCCACAAGAAAAGAATTTCTGCATTAGGATTTTCAAACAATTCCCTCGCCTTCCGGCTTTCATAATTTGTATAAAACACAAATCCGTTTTCATCAAAATTTTTCAATAATACAGTTCTGACCGAAGGGATACCTTTTTTTGACGATGTTGCAAGTATCATTGCATTAGGACTAATAAAATCTGTTTTTAACAATTCATCAAACCAGTAAGTAAATTGCATAAACGGATTTGAATCAATTCTATTTTCAGTAAGCTCTTTCAACGGATATATCCTCCTGGTATTTGTAATACTTTTGCTTTCTGTCATATATTTAACTTATTTTTTAACTATAATGAATTAAATTATTTAGTAAATTGCACACGTAAATCCCATTGCTACTAAATGTTATAATGACTCACCGGTCATTCGGTTAATTTATGATGTGGATTATTTCTTTTATAAATTTAATGAATATTTTATAAAACAAAGATTTAATTTTTAAAATGAAACTGAACGAACTATCAAAAGAGCAAAAAGAGGAACTGGAAAAATTTGGTGCAAATACATGGTTTGTCGAGTACCTGCACGAACAATATGAAAAAAATCCCTCCCAGCTCCCGGAACAGTGGCAAAATTTTTTCGGAAAAGTAAAAGGCAAAGAAAATGGCAAAAATGAGAATAAAGAAAACGGTACTCTATCTAATTTAGGTAATGTTGAGCTTCCCGTCCCGGGCGATGATGATGAAACTCAGGTTATTGCCGGCAGTTCTGCTCGTATTCTTGATAATATGAATTACAGCCTGACTGTTCCCGTTGCAACTTCACAACGGACAATTCCGGTAAAGCTGCTCGAAGAAAACCGCACAGTTTTAAACCAGTTCCTTAAAAAGAAAAATGCTGGAAAAGTATCATTCACCCATCTTATCAGTTGGGCAATTCTTAAAGCTGTCGAAGCGGTTCCGGCTTTAAATAATGCATTTACCATTATAAACGGTAAACCAAATTTAATCAAAAGGAAGAATGTTAATCTCGGGCTTGCGATTGATCTCGAAAGAAAAGATGGTTCACATTCACTAATCGTTCCGAATATCAAAAATGCAAACCTGATGAACTTTAAGGAATTCTGGAATACTTATGAAGATCTGGTCTCACGTTCGAGAAAAGGACAGATTGATCCTGCTGAATTTTTAGGTACTACTATTACTCTTACAAACCCGGGAACTATTGGAACGATGGCATCGGTTCCAAGATTGATGGTTGGGCAGGGTGCAATCATCGCCACAGGGGCGATTCAATATTCTCCCGATTACCAGGCAATGTCCCCATCAACTATTTCAGCACTTGGCGTTAGTAAAGTAATGACTTTAACAAGCACTTACGACCATAGAATTATCCAGGGAGCTGAATCAGGTTTATTCCTTAAAGAAATAAATGATCTTCTTTTAGGCAGAGATAATTTTTATGATGAGATTTTTGAAGCTCTGAAAATTCCTTACAAACCTTACCTGTGGAAAGCAGATTATCAGCCGGGTATATTTGATAATGCTTCCAACACAGAAGAAATAGAGAAACAGGCAAAAGTCCTTCAGCTAATAAATCTTTACAGGGTACGTGGTCATCTGATTGCAAACCTTGATCCTCTCGGATTCCAGACTCCATATCATCCCGAACTCGATCCTGCAACTTATAATTTTACTATCTGGGATATGGATCGATATTTTATTACTGGCGGATTCAGTGGTTTGAAAACAGCTACACTAAGACAAATATTGGAAATTCTTCAAAAGACTTATTGCGAAAAAATCGGTGTGGAGTATATGCATATACAGAATCCTGCGGAGAAGGTTTGGCTGCAGAGTAAAATGGAACCAATTCAAAATATTCCTGATTTCAGTCCCGAAGTTAAAAAGAGAATACTCGATAAATTAATAATTGCGGAAACATTTGAACATTTCATTCATACAAAATTTATTGGTCATAAAAGGTTTTCACTTGAAGGCTCGGAAACATTAATTCCTGTTCTTGATTTGCTTCTTGATGAAGCAAGCCAGGCAAGTATGCTGGAAGTTGTTCTGGGAATGGCTCACCGCGGAAGATTAAATGTGCTGGCAAATATTATCGGTAAGTCATACGAATCGATTCTTTCTGAATTTGAAGATATACCAGATCCGAATTCCATTGCCGGCTCCGGTGATGTTAAATATCATCTTGGCGCAACAGGCAAATTCAAAACAAGAAGCGGAAAAATGATAACCGTTTCAGTTGCTTCCAACCCAAGTCATCTGGAATGGGTTAATCCCGTTGTTGAAGGAATTGTCCGTGCAAAACAAACAAGGCTTGGAGATAATAAAGCTCACAGAAAAGTCTTATCTGTACTGATCCACGGCGATGCTGCATTTGCCGGACAGGGAATTGTTGCAGAAACATTAAACTTATCTCAGTTAAGCGGATACCGTACAGGCGGAACAGTCCATATAATCATTAACAATCAAATTGGATTTACTACAACACCTGAGGATGCGCGTTCATCGGTATATGCTTCTGATGTTGCAAAGATGATTCAGGCTCCTATTTTTCATGTAAATGGTGATGACCCTGAAGCTTCACTCTGGGTTACAAGGCTTGCTTTTGAATACAGGCAAATTTTTAAAAAAGATGTCGTAATTGATTTGTTCGGTTACAGAAGGCACGGACACAACGAAGGTGATGAACCCGGGTTTACACAGCCATTGCTTTATGATATAATTAAATCTCATTCATCAGTTAAAGATATTTACGAAAAAATGCTGCTCGAAAAAGATTCGCTTTCTGAAGATGAAATAAAGAAGATGAATGATGGAATTTACGATGAACTGAGTAAAGCTTTTGACAACATCAGAAAGAAAAACATCAGCTTCGATACGGATATTCCTCTTGCTGTTCCAAAAGAAAAACTTGATTCTGTTAAAGCGAATGGTTCTACCGGTATTTCAGAGGAGATGCTAAAAACTATAATTGAAAAGACAACTTCAATGCCGGAAGATTTTTCGATTCATCCAAAGCTTAAAAAGTTTCTCGAAAAACGAAAAGATCTTATCGAAGGTAAAACTGAAGCTGATTGGGCTTTAGGAGAAACTCTCGCATTCGGAAGCCTGTTATTAGAAAACACACCTGTAAGATTAAGCGGACAGGATAGTGTCCGCGGAACGTTTAGTCAGAGGCATCTTGCGCTTACAGATATTAAAAGTGGAAATGAATATGTTCCTTTGAATCATCTTTCAAAAAATCAGGCAGAGATTGAAGCCCTTGATAGCTTTCTTTCTGAAGCCGCTGTACTTGGTTTTGAATACGGTTACAGCACAGCAGATCCCTTAGCTCTTGTAATGTGGGAAGCACAGTTCGGAGATTTTGCTAACGGCGCCCAGGTTATTATTGATAACTTTATTGTTGCTTCTGTTGAGAAATGGCAGTTGCCTAATAATCTTGTCCTGTTACTTCCTCACGGTTATGAAGGACAGGGTCCGGAACATTCGAGCGCAAGACTTGAAAGGTTTTTAATTCTCTGTGCGGAAAACAATATGCAAGTCTGTTATCCGTCCACTCCTTCACAATATTTTCATGTTTTAAGAAGACAAATAAAAAATGCTGTCCAAAAGCCGCTTATATTGATGACACCCAAAAGTTTGCTTCGATTGCCGGAAGCCAAATCTTCCAGGGAAGAATTTACTAGGGGAAATTTTAAAGAGGTAATTGACGATACAACTATCACCAATAAAAATGAAATTAAAAAGATTCTTCTTACAACCGGAAAAGTTTATTACGATTTAATAAAGTACAGGGATGATAAAAAAATGGATGATGCGGCAATTATACGGGTTGAACAGTTTTATCCTTATAAACAGGAGATGGCAGAAGAAATCGTTCATTCATATTCAAATGCAAAAAAAATTGTCTGGGTACAGGAAGAACCAAGAAATATGGGTGCATGGAACTTCCTTCATCAAAAGCTGTTAGACGTTCTTTCCAAAGGACAAACACTATCATATAGTGGTCGTCCTGAAAGTGCAAGCCCTGCTGCAGGCTCTGCAAAAATCTCGGCACAACAGCAGAAAGAATTAATCGAAGAAGCTTTTAAATAATTAATCTTGAATAAGACAGATCAGGGAGTTAATTTCAGGTGAGTTCTTTTAAAATAATTTGCGATTGTAACTCAGCCCGTTCATTTTTAGTGAACTATATCTCGTCCCGCCAAAGTTGGGACGGATGCGGAGAGTGCCAGCTCCCCAATTGGTAATAGAATGCGGCAGTAATTCAGTGGTAGAATGTCAGCTTCCCAAGCTGGACGTCGCGGGTTCAAGTCCCGTCTGCCGCTCTAAAAGATTTCATCACTTGGATAATTATAAAATTTATCTGATATTTGAACCTCAATTTTTGATAGTTCTTATAAAATTTTCGGGGGCTTAGCTCAGCCCGTTCGCTTTCAGCGAACGAGGTCTCGTTTCAACAAGGTTGGGACGGATTGGTTTAGAGCATTTGCCCACAAGCAAGTTCTTTTTATATATTTTTATTATGGGGGCTTAGCTCAGTTGGTTTAGAGCATCTGCCTTACAAGCAGAGGGTCGGAGGTTCGACTCCTTCAGCCCCCACCAATTACTAAATTGCCGTTCCTTTATGAACGGCTTTTTTTTATGGAAACATACTTTGTATACATAATTAGATCCATAAAAGGAAAGCATTATATTGGTCAGACTAATGATCTGAGTGACAGGTTAGTAAGGCATAACAGTAACCGGAATAAATATACTAAAGGAAAAGGTCCCTGGGAACTAATGATTACTTATGAGATCACATCCAGAGCTGAGGCTGTAAGATTAGAATCATACCTAAAGAAATTAAAGAATCCTCAAAAAGCAATTGAATATTTAAAGAATCTATTAAACAATATGAAGAAGAAAAAATAATATTTTTTCATATTGGGTATAGTTCAGTCCCGACAGGTTGGGACGGATTGGTTTAGAGCATCCCGACAAAGTCGGGAGGGTCGGAGGTTCTGCGAAGGCATTCCTTCGGAAGACTCCTTCAGCCCCCACCAAACAATAATTGCCGTTCGATATGAACGGATTTTTATTTTCCTTTTTTATATTTTTACACCCTAGATTCACATCAATTATTTACCGGGGAGAAAATATGAAAACCATACTTATAATTCTTATCGGTAACAGGAAAAAATCCGCAGTAAAAGTACAACAAATATTAACCGCCTGGGGATGTAATATTAAAACAAGGCTGGGAATACATGACGGCGTACTTGAGAATTGTACCGATCATGGTCTGCTTATACTTGAATTGGTTGGAAAAGAGGAACAAAAAAAGGAAATCGCAAGAAAAGTTTCACTCATCCCGGGTGTATCCTCTCAGCTTGTTGAATTAAGCTTACCCGAAGAGCATAATGCGGAAAAATGATTCCTGCTTACACTGGCGATTGATCTTTACTGGTTAGTAATATTATTTTCATTAAATTTGCATAAAAATTTTTTAAAGTAAATATGAAACCAGTTTATTTAAGGAAAGATTCGAGCAGCATTACAAGAAAAATTATGATTGATATGGCTTATCTTGTAAGCCATAAAAAGATTAGACTACCGAAAAGATTATTTGAAGATGGTCTTTATTTTTTTTATAAGAATAATGATTCAATTGAAAAATATTTCATTCCGAAAGATAAAGTTGTTAAAGAAGATGAGAATCATTTCTATTTTGATTTCCCATTTAAGGATGGACAGGTTGAAGATATTGCCACCTAGAAAGTCCGTGATTAATTTTATTTAACTTCTTTAAATAAAATATCAATTAGTTTGTAATCCGGTCTGTTTGTTCTAACCATCATCCTGTTTGTCTGGAATTCAGATGACTGCCCTTTTTGAAGAGTGCCTATAAAAGCTTTAATAGTATCCCGGCCTGATTGATAAACTACCTCAACGTCATTAAAATTCTTTTCACTTATGTTTGTAATTGTTCCATTTATTACTGCAAACTTAGGTGGTGCTGTAACTGATGGTGCATCAAAATCCATTCCTGATGCCTGTGAAACAATTATATGATCTTTAACCTTGAAGTTTTCATCTTTATGAAGATACAGGTATAACCCCAAACCAATGGCAATAATCAGGACAAAATACCTAATTGCTTTCATTTATTATTCCTTTCAGAATTTTATAAATCCTCTTAAAGGGAACTTACAAAATCAGAATCAAAATATCTAAACGAAACTTTTAAACAACCCTCTCAAGAGGCATCAGGTAGAGCCTGATTTCATCGTCTTTCTTTGTAACCTGTTTATTAAAATTCTGTATTGCAGGTATTAGTTGATTCAGATTTTCTTCGTTTTCAAAAGGAATTAACCTGACGGAATCGTGACCGGGAAATGTTCGTGTGCCAAGATGTGCCATTGCATTATGACTTTTTCCAAGGACATTTTCCCATTTGACATATGAATCAATTTTAAGCTCTTCAAGAAAATCAATTATCCTGTCATCAAGCACATCGTGATAAACTAAAAAAGCTATTTTCATTTGTTTGCCTCCGAAGCCGGGAATTCAGAAATCTTTTTTTTCATTTTAAATGATGATTTTCCAAAAATTCTTTTAAAGAATTTTACAATCGATATATCATCAAAAATCGTATAAACTACCGGGACAATAAATAATGTTAATAATGTTGAAGTAATAAGCCCTCCGATAACCGCCTGTCCCATTGGTGACCGGAATTCAGAGCCTTCACCAAAAGAGAAAGCAACCGGTATCATTCCGAAAATCATTGCAAATGTAGTCATCAATATTGGTCTTAACCTTGTTTGCCCTGCCTGCAGTGTTGCATCCCATCGTTCCATACCTCTTCCCCGCAGCACATTTATATAATCCACCAGCAGGATTCCATTTTTAGTTACAAGCCCCATTAACATAATAATTCCAATCATTGACATAACAGACATTGAGCTTCCGAAAACCAGGAGTGCGATAACTGCCCCGATAATTGCCATCGGGAGTGACAGCATAATTGAAAAAGGATACACAGTACTTTCAAACTGCGAAGCGAGTACGAGATAGACAAAAATAATTGCCAGTGCAAGAGAAAGTAATATATTGCCGAATGATTCAGCCTGCTGCTGACCGCTTCCGGTTACTTCAATTTTGTAGCCCGGTGCCGTACTGATTTTACTTATCCTTTTTTGCGCATTTGAAAGAACTTCCCCCAATAAAGCGCCGCCGGCAAGATCAGCTTCAATTCTTATTTCACGCTGCCTGTCATAACGGTTAATTTTAGATGGTCCTGTTCCTCTATTAAGAAATGCCACGGCATCGAGTGGAATTAAAATAGTTTTACCCGTTTTACTTTTATTTTTACTTTTTATTGTAAGATTAGCAACTCCGCCTATAGTGTTCCTGTCATTCTCTTTAACTTTAACCCGAACGTTATACTGCTCTCCACCCTCCTGGAATTTAGTCGCATCTACACCATCAACCATAGCTCTTAATGCAGTTGCAATTGAAGTAGGATCAACACCAACTGCAGACGCTTTTTGTCTTTCAATAGTTACTCTCACTTCGGGTTTGGAATTTTCGAGAGAGCTTTCAACATCTACAGCGCCGGGAGTTGTTTCAACAATACGCTTTACTTTTTCAGCATAATTATTCAGAAGAGTTAGATCTTCTCCGCGGATACTAAACATAACTGGCTTTTGTCCGCTTCCCGGTCCATTCTGAATACCAAAGCTAATATTTGCAGATGGGATATGAGTTTTACTTCTCAGTTCATCCATAAAATCAAATACACTGTAATTTCTATCTTTTTTGCTTACAAGCTTAACAAGAATACTACCCTTATTTACCGGATCATTTCCTGCACCAATTGTTGTAAGCACATTAACAACCCCAGGTTTATTTTCAACCATAGATTCAATTTGTTTTGCAATCTCATTTGTTTTTTCAAGTGAACTTCCCGGGGCGGCATCAATTGTTATTGTAAATTCCCCCTGGTCCTGGCTCGGAAAAAATTCAGAACCTAAAAATCCCATAAGGAAAAAACTGAATATAAAAACAGCGATAGAACCGAATACAATTGTTTTCCTGTGACCCAAAGACCAGTTTAATGCTTTTCTGTATTTCCCGCTTAACCATTCAAAAAAATGATTAAAATAGAAAAGCGTTTTTTCAATTATGTTTCCTTCTTTTGATAGACTTTCATCTTCTCTCTTAAGCCATCTTGAAGAAAGCATAGGCGTTAAGCTGAATGCAACAAATAAAGAAATAAGCACAGCAATTGTAACGGTCATTCCGAACTCATAAAAAAACCTGCCCACAATTCCCGGCATAAAAGCAACCGGAACAAATACAGCAACCAGGGTAAGAGTTACTGCCATTACCGCCAGACCGATTTCTTCTGTGGCTGATTTTGCAGCTTCAAGGGGAGATTCGCCTTCAGACATATGCCTGTAAATATTTTCTATAACTACAATTGCATCATCAATTAACAATCCTACAGCAAGAGACAGGGCAAGCAGAGACATCACGTTCAATGTAAAACCCAGGGCATTCATTAAAATAAAGCTGCCGATAATTGAAGTTGGTAATGCAAAAGCACTGATTATTGTAGCACGAAGGTTCGCAAGGAAAAAATAAATAACTATGACTGCCAGAATTGCTCCATAAAGCAAATCGAAAAGCACATCATTAATAGAGCTTTTAATGAACTCGCTATTATCACGTGCAACCGTTATGTTGAAATCTTTTGGAATCTCATTCCTGAGCAGCTCAATTTGTTTCTTAACACTTTCTGCAACCTGAACGGTATTGCTGCCGGATTGTTTTCTTATATCAAGACCAACTGCAAGCTTTCCATTAAGTCTTGTAATGCTTGTTTTTTCTTCTGTAGTATCTTTAACCGATGCAATATCCGAAAGATAAATATTCTGTCCGCCGGGAGAAGACACGATTACATTTTTAAATTGTGAAACTTTTGTAAGCTTTCCCATCGTTCTTAGTGTAAGCTGGCTTTCTCCATTCTTTATTGTTCCACCGGGAATTTCGACATTTGCATTTGCTACGCTCTGGATTACATCCTGTATGGACAAATCATAAGCATGAAGCCTTTCGGCATCAACGGCAACGAGTATCTCCCTTTCAGCACCGCCGACAAGTGTAACAGACCCAACGCCCGGAATATTTTCAAGTCTTTTTTGTATAACATCTTTTGTATATGTAGTCAGTTCTTTTTCAGTTCTCTGCCCGGATATTGTTAGAGTTAATATAGGTTGACTTGAGGGATCAAATCTTTGTATTACAGGTTCTTTAACATCATCGGGAAGCTGGGATCTGACTGCTGCAACTTTTTCCCTTACTTCCTGTGAAGCAACTTCTCCCTGTACTTCAAGCTTAAACTGTATTGTTACAATTGAAACACCTTCCTGCGAAGTCGAAGAGATATGATCAACGCCGGCAATAGGGTTAACAGCATCTTCAATAATTTTTGTTACATCGGATTCAACCTGTTCGGGACCGGCACCGGAAAGAACTGTTGTAATAGTTACATAAGGAATATCAACATTGGGGAACAGATCAACATTCAACTTTATGAAAGAAAATAATCCGAGCACCAGAATAGCCATGATTATCATGGTAGTAAAGACCGGTCTCTTTATCGATACATCTGCTAATTTCATTTAAATCCTGTTTTACAATTTTATTTTATAATTGAAACTTCAGTACTATCTGAAAGGTTATTCATTCCTTCAGTGACAATGGTTTCACCTTCTTTTAGCCCATCGGTAATTTCGGTAACATTTTCATTACTTAACCCTACTTTTACATCAACCGGGATCGCCATTTTATTAACAACTTTAAACACAATATTTTTATCGTTTGCATAAACCACAGCTTCCGTCGGAATGATAATTACATCTTTCTGAGAAGCAAGTGTCACATCAACATTTACAAACATACCGGGCTTATACCAGCCGTTTTTTGTATTATTAAATTTTGCTTTTACCTGGAAGGATCTCGCATCAGAGGATGCAGAACGTGATATCTCGGATATTCTGCCGGTTACCTTTTTTTCCTTATTGAATTCAGAGTAAATGCTCACTGTTTCATTAACATTAATATTAGCAACTTCCGCTTCCGTCACATAAAACTTTATAATCATTTGTTGAATATTTGCAACAGTAGCGAGCTGCATTCCCGGTGTAACCCAATCCCCGACATTTACATTAAGATCAGTCACCATCCCATTAATAGGGCTTTCAAGATCAACAGTGCTTTTTGAAGCATCAAAATTTGCTTTTGCAACATCATAAGCTGTCTGTACCTGGTCAAGCTGCTGCTGCGAAATAGCACCGTCATTGTACAGTGCTTTCATCCTGTCATAATTTTTGCTTGTGTTTTCAAAATTAGCCTGAGCCTGCAGAAAGTTTGATGTGGCACCGGAACGATCCAGTTGAATAAGCACATCACCTTTTTTAACATAACTGTTTACCTGAACTTTTATATCGGTTATTCTCTCGGCAATCTTCGAAACAATTGAAGCCTGTTCAACACCTTCAAGGGTTCCTGAATAAGTTTTCTTTTCGGTAATTGATTTCCTCTCAACCTTTGTCACCTGAACAGGTTCAGGTTGTAAAACTTTTTCCTGGTTTTGTTTTTTACAGCCTTGTGTAAGCAAGATCAGTACAATTGAACTGATAAATAAATTTTTCAATAATTTTGTCATCAGGAATTTTCTCCTAGAGTTAATTAAAATCATTTTGTAATTATACCAAGTACTTTTTCCCATTCGGTTTTTGCAATCAGAAAATCATAAACCGCTTTTTCATAATTGATTCTCGTCTGGGTTAAAGAATTTTGTGTATCCAGAATTTCAAGCTGAGTTCCAACACCCTGCTTGTATCTTGTTTGCGCAATCCCCAAAGCTCTCTCTGCCTGGTTTACGCTTTGTTTTTGAGCATTGATCCTGTCTAATGCTTCATCCATTTTTAATTTTGACTGCAGCAGACCGATTCTTAATGCAGCTTCTGTCTTGTTTTTAGTAACCTCCAGGTTTTCAACATCAATTTTTGCTTGTTGGATGCGTGCATCTCTTTTAAAACCCTGAAAGATAGGAACCGATAATTGTAGTCCAACAGTAAAAACATTTGCCCAGTTATAATTACTGAATGTAAACGTGTTATCCTCTGCCTGCCAGCTATAATTTCCAAAGGCTGAAAGTGAAGGAAGATAAGCAGCTTTTTCAATACTAACATTTTCTTCCAGAATTAATTTTTGAAGCGACAATTGCCGAAGCATCGGATTTTTTTCATTAAGAATGTCGTTGGATTGTTTAATTAAATCCGGGGAAACATTTTCAACTTCAAATTCTCCTTCAACATCAATTGTTGAATTTAATTCAAGAGCCAGTAGATTTTTAAGAGCATTCTTGGCAAGCTGAAGATTATTTTTTGCTTCAATTAAAGAGGGCTTAACATTTGCAAGCTGTACTTCAGCTCTAAGATAATCGTATTCTGAAGCAGCTCCCTGTTTGTAAAGAGCCCCGGTATTTTCATAATTTGCCTGTGCAACATTATATCCTTCCTGGTTTACTTCAACTAATTTTTTGGACAGAAGAACATTGTAAAAACTTTCTTTAACCTGGGCAATAACATCATCTTTTGCCGATTCCACTGTGAGATCTGAATACTCAGAATATTTCTTTGCAATGCTTATAGCCGTACCAAGCCTCGGATCATAAATAGACTGCGATAATGAAATCCCAAGGTTATAACTATTCTTAGCTCCAATTGAAAATGTCTCTGTATTGGGTGTCGGATTAAAGGGTGTATTTGGTGGGAGAAATAATACTGGTATTTTCAGATTTCTTGTATACTGTCCGTTGAAATTAAGCTGGGGGTATGCACCAGAGTAAGCTTCTGTTACCTGTTCCCCTGCTTTCTCAAGGCTAAGCTGCGCAAGACGTATATCATAGTTTTTTTGAAGCGCAAGTGAAACCGCTTTATCTAAAGTAAGTACAAGACTGACACTATCAGCCTGTGCATACAGATTTACCTTCCAAATAAAAAACGCTAACAAAATAAAAGTTATTCTTATCAGAATTTTTTTCATCCTAAATTTTCCTGCATTGGTTAAGAATTTTTATTTTATCTGAAGTCCTCTGATTATAAAATTCAACAAATCGATTTTTTTTCTTTTATTCTCATTGAAATAATCTTCATCGGGAAAAGACTGCCGGTATTTTCTATATTCCCAGTGCTCAATTGAAACCAGCATATCAATTAAATCATCCGCAAGCTGCACTGTATCATGATTTATAAATTCATTCTGAATTATTCCTTCAGCCAAAACATTATTTATTAATAGTTTTTGTTGCTTCAGCGCTTCTTCGTAATAATCAGAAATGCGGTTTACAAGTTCAACCCTAACCGATGTAACCAGGCTATAAAAATTTGCTCTCTTCTTCCAGAATTCTGAACTGAACAGAACAAATTTTTTTAATTTATCCGAAGCATTATTTTCCACTGATAACTCAATCTCCATTTTAGTAAAATATTCTTCTGCATCAAGCTTAATGATTTCAAAAAATATTTCCTCTTTGTTTGAGAAATAATGGTACAATGAATTTTTCTTCATCCCGACCTGATCTCCGATATCATCGAGAGTAGTTTTATGAAAACCATACTTCGCAAAAACCCTGCTGGCTGCATTTAATATTTGATCTTTTTTGTTTTCTTTTGCATCAATCATAGAATTTTATTAGAACTTTGGACATAATTGTTCGAAACATACAAAAAGTAATTTTCTAAAAGAAATTCTGTTATGTTAATTTGATTTACAACATAAACCCCCTAAAAAATCCTTTTAGGGATTGATTTTGGGAAATTCTTTTACTGAAGATTCTCATAAATAATAATATTTTTTCGATCTCTATTATATATTGGCGCAAAAGAAGCAAATAATTTTATTGCATTCATGTTGAATTTTTCAGCGTGAATCATTATTATCCATTCCGAATCATTTAAGAATGCAAATTAATTTAAAAACCAAATGAACCCTGATGTTTCTAATAAGAGTTCAGGGAATTCATCATTTCAGAAAAGCTTCTGGAATTACCTGAGTAAATCAAACTTAGGAATATTCAAAAAGTTTCTCTTTTCCTCCCTTGTAATTTCGATTATTCCTTTGCTTGCTTTTGGGATTTATACAGTAATAAAAATCAGTACTGTAAGAGATGATATAGTAAATCATGCAATAGTTGATATTGATCAAAAGACACAGGAAACATTAGAGGTACAGGCAGTGCTAACTGCAGAAGCTGTTCAGAAATTTCTACGGCAGTGCGAGAACGATCTTTTACTTCTCCGTCAGTCTAAATTTTCTTCAGATGATTTTCTTCAGTTCAGCAGACAGCATCAATCGGAAATCTGGATAAGAAAAGGAACAAATAAAAGTCCATATGAGGCCCATCTGCTAATGCCGCTCTATAAAGAGATTTCATTTGTTGATGCTGAAGGGCAGGAAAAAATTAAAATTAAAAACGGAAAAATTGTTAGAAGTGATGAATTAAAAAATGTTGGAATTCCATGGAATACAACATACCGTAACGAGAAATATTTTAGTGAAACTGAAAAATTAAAACCCGGCAAGATTTATGTTTCTCATCTGCATGGTTTTTATGTTGATAAAAAAGAACAATTAGGAAATGCAAAGACTCCGGAAGATGCGGTTGAAGGTAAGAAGTATGATGGAGTAATAAGATTTGCAACACCAATTTATAATGGAAATAAATTCTCAGGAATATTAGAGATCGCTCTGAATCAACAGCACCTGATGGAATTTACACAGCATATCCTGCCTAATAAAAAAACATTTACTGTCTTCCCGATTTATTCATCCGGTGATTATGCTTTTATGTTCGATGACAGGGGCTGGATAATTACTCATCCTAAATTATGGGATATTCCCGGTATAGATAGAAAAGGTAAAATAGTTCCGGCTTATACCGAAAATTCGAGCCAGGAAGATATTGAAGAAGGAAGAATTCCGTTCAACCTGGATTCAGTTGGATTCATTCACAAAGCCTACCCTTTCGTTGCTTCGGAAGTCAGAATGAAGCATTCCGGTTCTGTAATAACAGTTAATGCAGGTGGAATAAAGAAAGTAATGGCTTATGCCCCGATTTATTACAATACCGGTGTATATTCAAAATATGGAATATTTGGCGGTATAACTATTGGTTCCAACATTAAAAGATTTCATACCGCTGCAAATTCAATTGCTGCTTTTATGAATGATGCCGTACTTTTTTTTAGAGATGATATTATCTGGATAATCTTTATAACCTTTATCTTTGCAGCGATAGCCTCCTGGTTTGTCTCAAGACATTTTACAAAACCTCTTCTCGCTATTACCGATGGGGCAAAAAAACTTGCTGAAGGACAGCTAGACAAACCTGTTGAAGTAATTAGAAATGATGAGATCGGTTTCCTTTCAAGTTCATTTAACTATATGGCTGAAGAGCTTAAAAGAAAAAATCATGAGCTTGTAAACTCTTTTAATGAATTAAAAAATTCGAAAAATGAAATTGAAAACTATGCTATTGACCTGGAGTACCAGGTAAAAATATTTAAAAGCATACTTCGCATAAGTAATATTCTTGGTTCCACTTTCAATTTAAACAGAATATTGAAATACATTCTTCACAACAGCGTGGAAGCTATCGGGTTTGACAGGGCAATCCTTTACCTGCTCGGTGAAAAAGATACTTACCTGATATGTGAGGAAGTTTATGGTTTTACTCAAGAGGAAGAAGAGAGAGCACGAAATTCAAAATATAATATTCATCATTTCGATTGCATTGAGACCAGGGTTGCCAGGTATGGTAATATAATTTTTGTAGATGATATAAAAAATTATCCCGAAGCAACAGAGCTGGATAAGAAGATCAGGAAAATTACCGGGAGCAAATCATTCGTATTTGTACCGCTTCGTGTCCGTGAAAAAATTATTGGGATACTCGGTGCAGACAAGCTGAGAACAAAATCAAAAATTTCCCAGCTTGACGTAAATTCTTTACAAATACTCGCGAACCAGGCTTCCCGTGTAATTGAAAGCACTAGGTTAATGCAGGAAATAATTATTCAGAAGAATTTCAATGAAGATGTTCTGAAATTTATGCCCGATGGCGTTATTACTGCAGATAAGGACGGTAACATAAGCAGTATTAACCCTGCTGCCAAAAATGTCCTCGAAACAGAAAATCAGCAAATCATCGGTCAGAATGTCTGGCATTTGTTTTATTATGATCAAACATTAATTGAAGAAATTAATAAGTCGATCATTCAAAAAGGAGTTTACCGCGGATACGATCAACAATTTACAATTAATGAAAAAACCAAGTACATTACACTCACTGCGTCCCGTATGAGTGACCCTGAAGGAGAGAATTCCGGTGTTGTAGTTATTGTTCAGGATACTACCCGGAAAAAACTATTGGATGATCAAATCCAAAGTATGGACCGTCTTGTTTCACTTGGAAAATTTGCCGCCGGTATTGCACACGAAATAAGAAATCCTTTAACCGGCTTAAGTCTTTTTCTCGATGATCTCCATGATAAAGTTAATAATCAACCGGAAGTATCGACCTATATTCAAATGGGTCTGGCTGAGGTGGAGAGACTTGAATCCTTTGTAAATGAACTGCTTGATTATGCCTCGCCTGTAAAGCAAATATCGTCGGCAAGAAATATAAACTATCTTATAGAAGCAACTTTACAGTTTATCGATAAACAATGCAGGAATTCAAAAATAGTAGTCAGAACAGAATTATCAGCCCAGATCCCGGAAATCTTTATAGACCAGGAAAAAATCAGACAAGCTCTTTTAAATATTTTATTAAACGCAATTAATGCTATGCCTGAAGGAGGAGAGTTAAAAATAAAAACATCATTTATAAAAGAAAGACATGATGATTTTACTTTCTCAGAAAATGAAAATAGTAAGGCCGGGTGGCTGATAATCAGAATTTCAGATACAGGCCCGGGTATACCCGATTCAATAGTTAATAAAATTTTCGATCCTTTTTATACAAACAGGAAAGGCGGTACAGGGTTAGGATTATCGATAACTCAAAATATAATTTCAGAACATAAGGGCAAGATAAAAGTTTCTAATTCGAAATATGGCGGTGCCATTTTCTCAATTTATCTTCCCGTTTCCAGATCAACTAAGAGTGAACTTATGATTAAGGAGATTTAAATGATAAGCTCAAAGAAAATTTTAGTGGTTGATGATGAAGAATTTATCAGGCTTAACCTGAAGCAGATTTTTCATGAAGAAGATTACGACGTAATTCTGAATGATTCGGGGTCTTCGGCGCTGAAAACTATTAACAACGAAGAGATAGATCTTGTTCTGCTTGATTTAAATCTGCCGGATATGAGCGGCCTGGATGTTCTTAAACATCTTAAAAATATGCAGCCTGAAATTTTAACTATAATTATGACGGGGTTTGCTTCAGTTGAATCTGCAGTTGAAGCTCTTAAATTGGGAGCCTACGATTATATTAAGAAACCTTTTAAAGCCGATGCAATAAAACTAATAACACGTCTTGCGCTGGAAACACAATCTTTAAAGAAGACTGTATCTGAATTAAAAGGACAAAAATTGAAGGGAAAAAGCATTGATAGTATTGTCGGGAACTCACAAGGGATTAACAATATAAAAAATCAGATAATCGAATTTGCAGGTCATGATTCTGCCACGGTATTAATTACCGGCTCCAGCGGAACCGGGAAGGAATTAGTCGCCTCTGCACTTCATAACTTAAGCAATAGAAGCGATAAAGAATTTGTAGAAATAAATTGTGCTTCCATCCCTGAAAATTTACTTGAAAGCGAATTATTCGGATATGAAAAAGGTGCATTCACAGATGCAAGAACAAGCAAAGCCGGACTTCTGGAAAAAGCAGATGGTGGCATATTGTTTTTGGATGAAATCGGTGAGATGAGTCCGTTATTGCAGGCAAAGCTGTTGCGGGTAATTGAAAATAAAAAATTTATGCGCCTTGGTTCTACTAAAGAAATTGGATCGGATGTTAGAATAATTGCAGCCACAAATAAAAATTTAAAGGATGCGATTGCTAATAAAAACTTTCGTGAGGATTTGTACTATCGTTTAAATGTTCTGAGAATTGAAATGCCTCCTTTAAAAGCAAGGGATGGAGATATAATTCTGCTGGCAGATTATTTTTTAAATATGTTCAGGACAAAATTCAATAAAAAAATTACCGGGTTCTCAGATGAAGCAAAATTACTTTTATTAAAATATGAATGGCCAGGTAATATTAGGGAGCTGAAAAATATTATTGAAAGAATTTGTATACTTCAGAAACAACCGATCGTTGAAGCATTCCACCTTCCATCTGAACTAACTAACATTTCAAATGGAAATTCTGTAGAAGATAATTTTAATTATCTATTTAATGAATCATTCGAAGAGATTATAAGGCAAACTGAAATAAACCTTATAAAAAAAGCATACGAAAAAAGCGGCAATAATACATCCCAAACCGCAAGACTTTTAAAAATACCAAGAGAAACACTCCGGTATAAACTTGATAAATATAATATTGGCAATGGTGAAATTTAGCCGGGCTATGGTGAACATTCACCAGACAACCATCTTAACAACCAATCATTTTTACATTATAACCCAAAATCCATTTCTTTAAAAAACCTTTCAGTGGCATTTCGTTTGAACCTATGCATTATTCGAAGATAATTTCGAAGTGTATTAATATTTCAGGAGGAAACATGAAAAAATTATTTGGGTTACTATCTGTTATTATATTTTTAGGTTTTGCAGGTAGTTCTTTTGCACAGATTAGCTTCTCTGGTGATTTACAGGTGCGTGCAAGAGATGATATAAAAGACAATGGTCAATATGGAAATTATACTGATGACCTCTATTATATGTTAAGAGCCGGTCTTAATGTAAGTGCCGACATCGGTGATGGGTTTTTCGGTAAAATGAGGCTTGAGCATTACAATTATGCCGGATATATTTATACTGCACAAAGTGGTCTTGATAATTATACTAATGCTCCTGTCATTCCCGGTTCAAACGATCTACTTGCACGTCCGACTGTCAATTTTACCCAGTTGTATTTAGGAGTGAACAGAGAAAAATGGGGAATTGAAGCAGGTATTTTCCCTATTAGTGGTCTTGCTAATCCGATACTCGATATCCACTATATGCCATATGTAATGGTTGATATTCCCTTTACATTGTACAGATTAAACACACTTGTTGGTGCATCCGGTTACGTTGCTGCTGGTCCCGGTAAAATCAATGCTTTTATAAGCAATGATTATAATGGTCTATACGAAGAAGATATTAACGGAAATGATCTTAAGCTCAAACACGATGCTTATACAATCGGTGCAGATTATGATTTTAAAGTTGCAGATTTTGGCATACAGCCTATCGCAATTATCAGTGTTGCATCTGATTCTGTTCCTGCACCTTTATCGTATGGGATTAACCTTTCCACACCGGATTTCTCAGGTTTCAAAATCGGATTCGATGCTGCTCTTTCAAATCAGAAAGTTGATGGCACAGCAAAGTATGATGCTCAACTCTTCAGAATCAAAGCAGAATATCACCCGGGATTCGGTTCATTTGAAGGCTGGTTCGATATAGCTAAAAGAACAGATAAGGCGCTAACTTCGGCAACATCCGATGTTGATCATAATTACACATATTTATGGCTGCTTTATAATATACCTATCTATAGTTCAGATCACGGTTCTTTAACAATGACTCCAAGAGTAAGAAGAATTACAGAAAAAGTTGATAATGTAAAAGACTTTACAAGGTACAAGGTAGAATTACTTTTCTCTATGGGATTTAAATAGAAGAGAGAAAATTTAAATTTAATTTTTATAAAAACAGGTTATAAAATGAAATTACTAAAAACATTTATAATCGGTGCCTTTGCTGTTGCTCTTATAATTAGCGTTAACGGCTGCAGTAACAAAAATGAACCGATTAAAATAGGTGTTTTACTTCCACTAACCGGTGCGCAGGCTAACTTTGGTGAAATGGAAAAAAACTCCTATGAATTATATAAAGAAAAAGTTAATGCCGAAGGAGGCATTAAAGGAAGAACGCTGGAATTTGTTTATGAAGACGATACAGGAAAACCGGATGTCGGTAGATCCGGCGCAGAAAAATTAATTAACGTTAATAAGGTTCCGCTTATAACAGGTGGTTACAGCTCATCAGTTACATTTGCAGCTTGTGCAGTTGCCCAGCAGAACAGAATTCCTTTTCTTGTCTGCACGGGCTCGGTAGATAAAATTACAGAACCGGAAGCTTTCAACTTAACAACAAATGACGGAGATAAATTTTATATCTATCGTTTGAATCCACCTGTTTCCGAATATGCATCCGGATTAGAAAGTCTGCTTACCGATGTTGTACATCCTGCAAGCGTTTATATTATTCACGAAAGCACTGCTTTCGGAACAGAAGGAGCTGAATCTTTTAAGAATACCTGTGATAAGCTTGGTATTAAAGTTTTAGATGTAAAATCTTATTCGGCAGGTGGTGTTGATTTCAAACCTTTACTTGAGAATGCGAAGAAAGATAAACCTGATATGGTTTACATGATTTCCTATGTAATGGACGCAGCAATGCTTATGAAACAGGCCCGTGAAATAAATTTTACTCCCAAACTTTTTATCGGCGCCGGTGCAGGTTATACAATGCCTGCATTTAAAGATAACGCTGGCGATGCCTCTAACCATGTTCTTTCGGCAACTTTATGGCACCAATCATTACCCATTCCGGGAGCAGCCGAATATTATGACAATTATATAAAGAAATACGGCGGCGATGGTCCAGATTACCACGGGGCCGAAGCTTATGCAGCAGCACAGGTTGTGGCAAATATTTTGAACAGCACGGATGATTATACGTCTGAGGGATTAAAGAAAGCTCTCGATAAAGTTGATATGAATACTATTTTCGGTCATGTGAAATTCACATCTTATGATAGTAAGATTCATCAGAACAAAATGAATACGTATGTTGTTCAATGGATAGATGGTAATCTGAAGCTCGTGTGGCCAAAAGATCTTGCAAACGCAAACTTCGAATACCCGATTAATTGGGATGTTGTTTGGAATAAGTAAGGTCGCTTTTAATCATTGAGATGATAATTAATTCTGAGGTAGAGGATGGATCTGTTATTGCAGTCGCTAATCTACGGATTGTTAATCGGCGGGCTATACGCTATTATCGGTATGGGTATGACTTTAATCATGGGTGTGCTCAATATAATTAATCTTGCGCATGGGCAGATAATGATGGTGTCAATGTACCTTACTTGGGTAATGTGGCAGTACGCCGGTCTGGATCCATACCTCTCCATATTTATAACTATTCCGGCAGTTTATTTTTTGGGAAAAGGTATAAGCAGGTACCTGCTCTATCCATTAATAAAAAAAGAATCTATTCTGCCTGAAAATCAGGTGCTGATGACTGTTGGAATAGGAATGGTTTTGGTTGAACTCGCCCGCACAATTTTTTCGAGTGATTACCGCTCAGTTAGAACAGGTTATACCGATAAAGCCTGGCACTTTGGAGACATCTCGTTAAGTGTCCCCCTGGTAATTGCTTTTTTTATTGCAATAGTTTTAACAATAGGTCTTTTCATATTATTGACAAAAACGGATTTGGGAAGATCAATTCGTGCAACTGCACAGGACAGGGATGCGGCTACTTTAATGGGAATAAGCGCCAAAAAAATAACTATACTAACATACGGGTTGGGCAGCGGATTAGTCGCTGCCGCAGGAACTCTCCTCCTTCCCGTATATTATCTATTCCCTGATGTCGGTCCTATCTTTACAGTTAAAGCTTTTGTAATAACAATACTTGGCGGGCTGGGTTCACCGGTTGGTGCAATTGCCGGAGGTTTTGTTCTTGGTATAGCCGAGACTTTTGGAGCTACTTACATAAGTATGGGTTATCGTGATGCAATTGGGTTGATTATTTTCCTGCTTGTACTCATATTTTTACCAGGCGGGATTAAACAATTAACTAAAATATAGGAATGATGATGAATGAACCGGCATCTAAAAAATCATTCAAAATTACCAGGGTTGAATGGATAATTATTGCCATCTCTTTAATCTTACCTGTTATATTTAACTTTTCTCCATACTTCCAGGGATTATTAATTTTTATATTGATGTGGGTTATAATCGGTTCCTCCTGGAATCTGTTAGCTGGTTATACAGGTCTTGTCTCATTTGGTCATGCTGCATATTTCGGAATAGGGGCTTATGCGGCTGCTGTTCCTTTTCTTCATTTTGGCATTTCCCCCTGGTGGGGATTATTAACAGGAGGTATAGCCGCTGTTGTACTCGGTTACCTGTTGGGTATTGTAGTATTCAGACTACGTGGACCGTACTTCGCTCTTGGAACCCTTGCTACTGCAGAAATACTGAGAATTATTTTTGGTGAAGAAGAATGGCTTACAAACGGACATTCCGGAATTTTGTATATGACAACATGGGTAAGTAAATATCCTTACTATTATGTTGCCCTCGCACTTGCGCTGGGAGCAGTCTTTTCAGTAAAGTATATAATGAAAACAAAAGCCGGCTTCTATTTTCTTTCTATTCGTGAAGACCAGGATGCTGCCGAAGCTCTTGGTATAAATACTAAAAAATATAAAAATGTTGCTACGGTAGTATCCACATTCTGGGCAGGAATGGCCGGTGCATTTTATATGATCTATATGGGATTTATAGATCCTGAAGTGGTTTTTGCACTTCATAATATTTCAATCATTGCGATACTTGTCGCAATCATCGGGGGAGTTGGGACTATCTGGGGACCCGCTGTTGGTGCTGTTGTAATGGTATTTATGCAGGAAGTTTTTCGTTCTTCAATTTTTGGTCTTGCTCCTGAATGGCTTTCAAGGTTTCACTCTCTTGTATTCGGTCTGCTGGTAATTTTTGTCATCCTCTATATGGCTGGGGGAATTGTAGGTGATTGGAAATTAATTTCGCGTCGATTTAAGCCTGCCCGTGTTGAGGAACAAAAATGAGTGTCCTGACAATTTCCAATTTAACAAAAGTATTCGGGGGATTAACTGCAGTCGATAATGTTTCTTTCCAGGTTGAAGAAGGAGAAATATTTGGGTTAATAGGACCTAACGGTAGCGGTAAAACTACAATCTTTAATATGATTAGCCAGTATTATTCTGTTACTTCCGGCAAAATTTATTTTAAAGGACAGGATATTACCAGAAAGAAAACCTTTGAAATTGCAAGGCTCGGAATCGGGAGAACTTTCCAGGTAGTTAAACCATTAAAAAGGTTGACTGTTGAAGAAAATGTAATGGCTGCTGCCTTTGCACGTGAATCAACTTTTGAAGGAGCCAGGAAAGCTGCGAAAGAAGTTCTGGAATTTTGCAGGCTCGACGATCAAAGTGAGGTGAAGGCTGGAGGATTGCCAATTGCAGGAAGAAAAAGACTTGAGATAGCCAAGGCTCTTGCAACAAGACCTTTCCTTTTACTTCTTGACGAAACTGCTGCCGGGCTTAATCCCTCCGAACTTGATGAGGCTATTGATATAATAAAAAACATAAGAACTGAGCTTGGGATCACGATTGTTATAGTTGAACATATTATGAAAGTTATAATGAGTATAAGCGACAGAATCCATGCAATCGCTTATGGTGCCACAATTGCCGAAGGCACTCCACAGGAAGTTGCAAGAAATCCCACTGTAATTGAAGCGTATCTCGGTTCTGATTATGCAGGAGAAAATAATAATGCTTAAAATCAAGAATCTGAATATGAGCTATGGCGATATGCAGGTTCTGTGGGATGTTTCATTTGAAGTTAATGAAGGAGAGATTGTAGTGCTTGTTGGGGCGAACGGAACAGGTAAATCATCTACTCTAAAAACAATTTCCGGTTTACAGAGACCAAATTCCGGTTCTATAGAGTTTAACGGCAAATCACTAACACAAGTTTCTCCCGAAGAAATAATTAAAGAAGGCGTCGTTCATTGCCCTGAAGGCAGAAGATTGTTTAATGAGATGACCGTTGAAGAAAATTTGTTTATGGGCTCTCTTCATGGGGAAGCTAAAAAAAAGAGAATGAATACTCTTGAAGAATGCTATACACTTTTTCCAAGATTAAAGGAAAGAAGGAAACAGCTTACCGGTACATTGAGCGGAGGCGAGCAGCAGATGGCAGCAATTGCACGTGGATTAATGTCGCTGCCAAGGCTCCTGATGCTGGATGAACCAAGTCTTGGTTTGGCTCCCGTCCTGGTTCAGAGTATTTTTGAGATTGTCAGGGATATTAATAGGAAAGGAATGACTATTCTTCTGGTTGAACAGAATGTACAAATGACCTTAAAGTTTTGTACACGCGCTTATGTGCTTGAGAACGGAAAGATTACTATCAGCGGTACGGGAAAAGAACTTCTGAATAACGAGCACGTTAAATCAGCCTATTTAGGAATTTAATTTCAAGGAGAAAATATGTTAGTCCGTAAATGGATGTCAAAAAATCCAATAGTAATAGATGAAGGAGCATCATTGTCTGAGGCAATCAATCTTCTCAAACAGCATAAAATAAGAAGGCTTCCTGTGCTCAGGAAAGGTAAGCTTATTGGAATTATTTCTGACAGGGATTTAAAGGAAGCTTCTCCTTCAAAAGTTACCTCTCTAGATATCTGGGAGCTTCACTACCTTATGTCAAAGATAAAAGTAAAAACTATAATGACTAAAAATCCCATTACGGTTTCTCCTGAAACAACTCTTGAAAGAGCAGCTATATTAATGTTCGATAATAAGATTGGCGGCCTGCCTGTTATTGATAAAGATAATAACCTCATCGGGATTTTAACCGAACAGGACGTATTTAAAGCTTTAATAAATATAACCGGGGCAAGGTTTGCTGCATACAGGATTTCCATTGTTATTACAGATACTCCGGGGTCAATTAAAGAAGTAATGGATATTATGCGGAAACATAATTTCAAATATAACAGCATTCTAACTACACACGAAGGTGTGGAGGAAGGTTACCGGGAGGTTTTAATCAGATTCCAGACTGAGGAGGAGGAACTCGATAAAATTCTGAATGATTTAAAGCAAAAATACAGTCCGGTTGAATTAACCAAAGATTAAATAAACAGTTTGTTGAAACTCTAATAAATGACCTCCCTTTTCCGGGGAGGTTTTTTATTTTCCATTAACTATTTAAGTCATCAAAATGAATGAAGAAAAAGTGCTTGCTTCAATGTCTCTTTAATGTATAAGGAGAAAGGATAAAGATTTTTCTAAAAATTACCTGATTATCTTTTACAAAAGAATCTGTAGTTGAGTAATAGTATTGCGGGATAACAGAAAAGCTCAGACAAATATCTGAGCTTTTCAATATTATTTAATTTTAATTACCAGGATCTTCTTCCGCCGCCGCCGCCGCCGCCGCGATTTCCACCACCACCGCCACGACTTCCGCCGCCGCCGCCGCCGCGTGGTCTTCCGCCGCCGCCGCCTCTGCGTTCATTACGTTCGCGTGCTTCATTAACTGAAATCTTTTTACCTTTCAATTCGCGGGTATTAAGTTCAGTCATAGCTTTTTGAGCCTCTGCCTGCGCAGGCATTTCAATAAATCCAAATCCTCTCGATTCACCTGAAAACATGTCCTTAATAATTTTCACACTTCTAACAGTTCCATATTCTGAAAAAAGAGACTGGAGGTCCTCATCGGTAACTTCCTTTGCTAAATTACCCACAAAAATATTCATTTAAATATTCCTTTATTATTAGTTTTTAATGAATTATCTACTTTACTGGCATTACCGATGAAGTAGATCATGTTGTTTAATTCTCATTGTGTATTGTTGAATAATGGAGAGAAAAAAATTGGTACACTCTTTCAAAAAATTAATAGAATGGATATTCGGGAAATTCTTCTATTAATTAAACATTGTTAAATAATCAATAAAGAAGGATAAATTTTACGTGTTTTACCAAAGCAACCTATAAACTTCCCTAAATATATTGACATTTTTTACTATATCAAAATGATTAGTGCAAACTATTCTAAAATCCAGAATGAGGAATCATAAATGAGTATCTATAGCTCAGGGCTTGGTTCTCCATGAGTATGAACCCAAAGATGTCCTTCTCTCATCATTCCTTTTAAAGACGACTGAAACCACACAGCATGAACTTCTTCGTGTACTTCAGGGATATCATGGTGATCGCCCATTTCTGTAGCGATGCAGAATCCGGGTTCAACCTCATATTTCTTCCCTTCCGAAACTGCTGTACACGAACCCTGGTAAAAAACCCAGTATTCATCACAATCGTGGAAGTGATTGTCATATTCCGTTTTTCTCGGATAGTCAACAGGATCCCCGGCATTCTTTGGATCTTCACTATTATCAAGCGTAAATATGCCATGGGTGCCGTTAATCCCTCCCAATGACCACCGATTATAATAACAGCACAATCGGTTTCGGCTTTTATTTTTATGGTTGAATTCAAGGATTCTATTTTGAAAATATGTCCTCTCTGGGCATACGATATTTTCCGGTTGATAATCATTTTGCAAATTCCATCCCCGATAAAATACATTTCTCTTTCTGAAGTGGAAATGAAACTCCTTAATTCACCCTCTTTCATCAAATGGACATCTATAAAATCAAGATCACTCCACGAAGGCAGCATATCCTCTGAACATTTAATTAATGGCATAGTTTAAATATCATCCCATTTATTTTTAAAAAAGTAAATAAAGTAATGTTTATTCTTGTTTATTTGTAAAATTATTTTGTTTTAATTGATCAAGATAATTTAGCATAGGGAGCAAAAATCGTCGTAGAAAACTTATTTCCATCGAAATTCCTCACCCTCAGCAGTTCCTCCTAATACCTTCTCTTATTATTTCCTTAAATATAAATAATATTTGTTATGAATAAAATATTTTTTTTAACTATCCAAACAGACCCCTGCAAGATAATTAATCTGTAATCTTTTGCAAATCAACTTTACTTATTTATGCATTTTTTCCAAAGTTTACAATAAAGTTATAAAGTAATTTAATATTACACAAATGATATTCAAAAGTGAATTCCTGAATTCATTCTTTTTTCTCCTGCAATGCAGGCATAAGCTTTTTTCTTGTAATCTGTATTCTTCTAAATCTAATCACAGTAGCATAAAAATTATACGGGTATCTTAAAATATTTAATCTAAGATATTTAGCCGAAGAAAATATTAAGGAATGGTGTGAATTTTTTTAAAGAGCTTTCTGGTTCTATAGGATTTAATCGTGCTGTTTTAGCCCTTTCGGTTGCGCGTATGGCGGATGCTATAGGAAACAGTATTCTGTTCATACTAATTCCGTTGTATGTTAATAAAATTCCCGAAATGTTTTTCCATCTTCCCACAACCATCCTGGCGGGTATTTTAATTTCAATATTCGGACTAACTTCTTCCCTGTTCCAGCCGGTTATGGGTGCGTTAACCGACAGGCTTGGCAGAAGGAAACCTCTTATACAAATTGGTCTTGTACTGATAGGAATTTGTATACTGTTATTTATTTTTGCCACTCACTTTTTTGATCTTTTGATTTTAAGGATCGTCCAGGGTATTGCGGTTGCTATTACCATTCCTGCCTCATTAGCTTTAATGACGTCTATTACAAAGAGGGAAACCCGCGGCGGATCAATGGGCGTTTACAGTACATTCCGGATTATTGGTTTCAGCATTGGTCCTGTCGTCGGTGGATTTCTTCAAACCAATTTCGGATTTAATGCTGCTTTTTATGCAGGAGCAGGATTCGTACTATTAGCAATTATACTTGTTCATTTCTGGGTTAAAGAGGTAAGAGGCGAGCCTGATTCGCAAAATAGAAAGTTTAAAATCATTGATACCCAATTGTTAAGCAGCGGAATTTTAGCTACTTCACTTGCAACCTTTCTAATGGCAGGAGCATTTTCTATGATGACAACACTGGAGAATCAATTTAACTCAATGCTTAATATAAATGCTGTCGGGTTCGGATTTGCGTTCAGCATCCTTATGATCGGCAGGCTTATTTTTCAAATCCCGCTCGGTCACTATTCCGATAAGGTTGGAAGAAAGCCTCTTATTATTGGCGGTCTGATTGTTATGGGAATTGCTACTTTGCTGCTTGGTGAAGTCAGTACTTATATGCAATTAATTATTTTAAGATTAGTCCAGGGAATTGCAGCCGCAGCCATTGCCGCTCCTGCTTTTGCAGTTGCCGCAGATCTTTCTAAAAGCGGCGGTGAAGGAAGACAAATGAGCATTGTTACTATGGGATTCGGTCTAGGTATTGCGTTCGGACCATTATTTGCCGGGCTGTTGGCAAGTATCTTTTTTGAGCTCCCCTTTTTTACTATCGGATTAATGACTATTTCAGGTGCCCTGGTAGTTTACAAATATATGCCTGAGACTGCAAAAATATGACTCAGACATTCTTAATTCCTGTATTCAATCTTTAGAGATATTATACCCTCTTTCACCAAAGGGCTGAAGCTTTTCTATCCACATTTCCTCAAGCACCTGTAAATCTTCAGTATAATCGTATCCGGGATCATCTTTTGGTTTCAGCTCATCAAGGACTTCAAATGAAAAATTTTCTTCACCATATTTCTTAAAGTCCTCGTTAAGCTCTTTATTAACTTCGGTTCCATACTTCAGACCAAATTTAAACCTGTTAATTCTTCCGGGAAGATTTTTACTGCTCCCGATTAATATTTTATTATTAACCAGGTTCTTAACCTGGAAAATTCCCATTGGCTGCAATGACTGTTTATAATTCTTTTTTAGTTCCGATTTATTTACCATTTCATTTACCTTTATTCCTTGATCAGCTTATCCTTTTTAAAAAATTATTTAATTCCATCCACTGAATTAAAATATAAAAACAGGATGAATAATTTCAAAACTATTTTCAGAAAATTGAAATGACAATTACAGGTTCAGTATTTCAACTTCCCTGTGATATATCGCAAGTGCTTCAAATAAGTATTGGAAATAAAAGAGCCTGGAACTAAGTTCATTCAACAAAATTTTGGAACACAGCGCTTATAGAATCTTGTTAAAAGCTTAATCATCATACGGGGGTAAATGAAATGCTTTTAACAAATTTTTACGGGCGCTGTTTTTTTATTTTAAATAAATGCCGGAGCAAAAATGGATGATAACTTTGGTGAGGGTTCTATTGGTTCTTTCTCCCCGGAAACTAAAAAAAATATAGGGGACTTCTTCATTTTTAACAAGCCGGAGATCAGTTTAATTTTTTTCTTTGCGTTTGTTTTTTCGATTACATACGCAGCAAATGCACAGGAGCTTGTTATGAATAACGATTTGAATTTCAGCAGCAGGTTGTTCGGCACTACCGTTCTTACAAAACCACACGTGGACTATGATTCTACAGAACAATCCGTATTCGGCAATGTGGATTCTTTATTCGGACAAATTCAACCGAAGCTGCTTCCCGACAGAATGAGCTTTATGGAGAAATTTCTCTGGGGAGAAAACGGGTTTGTAAGAGATATCGGGCTGGTTGGTCCTTTGTCATCTGAGGAAAGAGAATCGGAGCTTTCTATACGGCGGGCAATGCTCACAACTCACCAGATAGGAGGTTTTGCCACACTTGCATTAATGTTAACGGCAGATTATTTCGGTCAGCGGGTTATTGACGGGAACAGGCGCGCAGGAGATACGCACCAGACACTGGTTACAGCTACAATTATTTCTTACTCTTTAACTGCTTTACTTGCTATTCTATCTCCGCCTCCTTTAATACGCAGGGATGAAGAAAGCACTACAACCCTTCATAAAACACTTGCATGGGTTCACGCCGCAGGAATGATTCTAACTCCAATCCTTGGTTCAATGATTGGCGGCAGGCGGCACTTTAATATAGACAAAGCACATTTTCACCAGATATCCGGTTACATTACCACGGCAATATTTGCATCGGCAATGATTGTAGTAACTTTTTAAGGAAGGACAATAATGAAAAATAAAATCAATTTGTTTTTTATTTGTATTGTTATTTTAGCTTCATCAATTTCTGCGCAGCCCAAAAAATATGAGGCGGTAAAACAGGAATCATTTATAACCTATAAATTAACCCACCCGCTGCATGAAGTAGAAGGAACCAGCAAAGAATCAGTCTGTCTTATTTATGCCGATGCAGAAAAAAAAGAAATTAAAAATGTACTTGTTGAAGTTGCGGTTTCTTCATTCAACAGCGGAAACTCAAACAGGGACTCTCACGCTATGGAAGTAGTAGATGCTATTTCAATTCCCACAGCCAAATTCCTCAGCACAAAAGTAGAGCAGGATGGTGACAGTCTTAAGATTTACGGCAAGCTTACTTTTCATGGTGTAACAAAAGATATTGTAATAGATGCATTTGCAGACTGGGCGGGAGATAAGCTGACAGTAGACGGGAATTTTAATATAAGTCTTACCGAATTTAAAGTAGACAGACCATCGCTTCTTTTGATACCTGTAAACGATACACTTAAGTTTACACTTAAACAGGTTTTTAATTTAAAATTTTCCTCATAGAAGCAGAATTAAAAATACAATCGCCTTATATTTTGGAGAGAGAAATAGAGTCTAATGGACGAGAGTGAAATAGCTTAGGCTTGAAATGCATTGTTATACCGACCTCTGATTTTTTGAATTCTACTTCTTAAAATTAACAGCCAACGGTTAGGTTGGATTAATAAAAAAATTAAAGTCCAATCTTTGACTTTTCATTAATTAAAGGTCCAATATAAACTTCAGATAAAAAGAAATCTATTAAGTATCTCTCACCTTCCTCAATTTTAATATTAAATGATACTGTTTCATATCCTATGCAAGCAGCTTTAATATTATAAGTGCCCGCTTGAACTTTTGTTATTTTATAATTTCCGTAGTCGTCTGTTTCAGTGCCCAACCAAGTTGAATCAATAACTATTGTAGAATTAATAAGCGGCTGGTTATTATTTTAACCAACAACTCTTCCAAATATTACAGAATTATCATCGAGATTTGAATCAAGTTTACCAGAATAAAGTAAAACTACTTTAGAATTATTTGCGCAACTCGAAAATAAAAAAAACAATAAATTTGATAATAATATGATTAGATAAGATTTGCTCATCTCTTAAAACTAAATTATTTCTTCAACCTAAAGTCCCGCATTTAAGCCGCAGCCCAAAACAAAAAATTTATTAGAGCATTTCACTTTGAACAGATATTTTTTGCGGATCATCTGCTTCAAAAATCACAAAAAAGCCGAACCTGCCTGTCGGTAGACAGGTGCGTAAAATGCTGTCAACTTAAATTGCATTGTTATACCGAACCCTGAATATTGAAACTTTATTTCTTAAAATATTTTACATCGTCTAAATCTTTAAAATCCGTATCTTGAGTCCATACTATTCCACTATTTTGTTTTGCAGTAATATAAATTATGCTATCAGCCATCGGTATTTTTTGTTCGTAACTTAATTTTGCTGCTTGAATTGCAATTGATGAATTTACCACTATTACTTTCGCCTGTTGCATTAAACCCAGAACCTGAATCGCTGAATTTTCATCTTTTTCGAATAATATCTTTTTATATACCTCATATATATTTATTGTGGAAACTATTAATTCATCTGTTTTCTCAATTGCAGGTGCAAATAACTTTGCATTTTTGCTATCAGCGAGATATTCTAGCCAACCAGATGAGTCGACTAAATTCATAGTCTATCTCCTTCTCTTTCAATATCGGTATTTATTCCTTTGAGAAAACCTCGAGCATCTTTAATATTTTTAAGAAGGAGAAATTCTATTCTGTCACCTAGCTGAACAATTTGTAATTTTTGGCCAGGTTTTAATTTTAGTCTCTGTCGGATTTCCTTCGGAATTACAACCTGATATTTGGGAGAAACCGTTACTGTTGTCATTATAAATTCCTATAAATGTAATACGAATAAATATATCGATAAATCATCGATATGTCAATATACTATCGATGTTACATTCACTCCCCAATTTATTATATATTACGGTATAACGACCGCATTTAAGCCGCAGCCCATAGCTAGAAACTTTTATTGATTACTTCTGCCAAAGATTAAGCAAACTGTGCTTAACTTTCCTCGCAAGTGCAGTTTGCAATAATGTTATTTTACTTAAACTCCGTTGAACAAAATGCCAAACGAAAAACGTAAACGCTAAAACTGCACTCAACTCAAACCGTTTCTGCGGTCAGATGTTATGTTAAAAAGTCTCATAAATTAAATTTCATCTGGAAATTAATTTAATAAATAAAGGAGACTTAAAATGAACTGCTTAACTTTTACCAACATTGATTTCTTTATCGGTATTGATACTCATCTGAAGAGCTGGAGAGTAACAATACAAAACTGTAGTATTGAACTTAAAACTTTTTCAATGAATCCATCACCTGTGGAACTGCACAATTACTTAATAAGAAATTACCCCGGTGGAACTTATCACATTGTTTATGAAGCCGGCTTCTGCGGATTCTGGCCTCAAAGAAAATTTACTGAGCTTGGTGTTAGTTGCATTGTTGTTAATCCTGCCGATGTTCCTTCTTCTAATAAAGAAAAAGTCGTTAAAACAGATCCGTCTGATTCCCGTAAGCTCGCTCGTGAACTTGAAAATGGCTCTCTCAGATCAATCTATATTCCTGATATTTATTCAGAGCAGCTTCGCTCACTTATGCGCCTTCGTTTCCGGCTTACTCAGCAGCAAACAAGAATTAAAAACAGAATTAAAATGCTTCTGTATAACTATGGAATCATTATTCCAAAAGAACATCTTACTAACTCCCGCTGGTCCGGTTACTTCATCCACTGGCTCAAATCTGTTAGGCTTTCATCTTCTGCAGGTCAGTTTACTCTGGATAATCTTCTTTTGCAGTTAGAGCAAACCAGGGAACATCTTAAAAAAGTTCTCAGACAATTAAGAGAAGAATCAAAAAGTGAACACATATCTTCCGTTATCTCTTCACTTTGCTCTGTTCCCAGTATTGCTTTCATTACTGCTATGTCTCTTTACACAGAAATAATAGATATCAGACGTTTCAATAAGTTTGATGAACTCTGCAGCTTTGTTGGTCTTGTCCCTTCTGTCTATTCTTCCGGTGAAACTGAATTTACAAGAGGAATTTCCTTTCGTCATAACAAGTTCCTTCGTCCGCTGCTTATTGAAGCTGCCTGGACTGCCGTTAAGAAAGATCCGGCTCTTACTTTAAGATTTAATGAACTGATTAAACAGATGCCAAAACAAAAAGCCATAATCCGTATTGCCAAGAAATTACTCAGAAGAATAAGACACGTTTGGTTGTACCAGGATAGTTACCTTAAAGCCTTAGTTGCTTAACTAACTGTTCCTTGTTCAGTAGTTCAAAGAACAATAGCTGAAAGAATTTTTATTTCAAGGGCGAGGACTGTTGCCTCAACCCTGCTAACTGAATCTTTGGTTCGACAGTCATCTGATTTTATTCAGAGCTGTAAGTTAGTTTTCGGTCAGATTACAGCCTCGCCTTATATAGTTTTTGAAAGACATTTTGCAGCCCATAACCGGGACTGTTAATAACAGATTAATTCTTTTAGTAAATATTTTTAAGAACGATTATTCAACCTCTTGACTTTTTACATAACGGATTGATGCGCTTGATATTTCCAATAAGTAAAAAGTTAAGTTTAATCATCAACCTTAATTTAACTTTTGGAGGTATCATATGATTTACACAGGCATCGATCTTCATAAATTTACTTCTTACCTGACTACAGTTGATTCTTCAGGTGCAATCGTTAAACAGGAAAATCCGAAGAACCTTTCTCATAACTTTGTTCCATACTTTAAGTCTCTGCCAGGGGATCACAAAGCTACTGTTGAATCTACTATGACCTGGTATTGGTTAAATGATCTTCTCTCCTCTATGAACATCTCCCTCATTCTTGCTCACGCTAAATATGTTAAGGCTATTGCTTATGCTAAGGTTAAAACAGATAAAGTTGACTCTAATATCCTCGCCCAGCTTCTCCGCCTTAATTTTATTCCTGAAGCCTATAAAATATCCGATGATATTCGCACTCTTCGTGATACTTTAAGAGCCAGGCTCAGACTTTCCGTAAAGAGAACCAGTTGCCTTAACTTTATGCACAGAATGTTAGAGAAGTTCAATATATCTGATCCCTTACCTCTTAATAACTTTTACAAACTTCAGTATCAACAGTTCGATATTCAGTCAAAATTACTCAAAGAACAAATGCTTAAACTCGAAAAATCTATTTATCCTTCACTGATTCCTAACGATCGGTATTAGAAATATTATCGTTGATAAGAAACTACAACAGCTAATATTTTATTTAAACTCCAAATCAATTTCTTTGTATCGATCCAATAATTCTGGAAGAGTAAGTACATCTATTTCCAAAATCTTGCAAATAGCGGGTAACTTCTTAAATGATTTGTTATCATTGCTCGCTTCTGTTTCCTCTGATACAATCACGATTTCATCATTTTTGTTAAGCAGACTATACAATAATAATTTTGCATCTGCTGAATCAAGAAAGTCATTTTTTCTATTTTCGAATTCAACATCAGTCAATTTATTTTTTATTGATCTGTTTATAAATTGATTTTCCAATTGATTAAAGAATTTCTGATTGGGGAGAATGTCGATGGTTTTAATTATATTTTTCTTGTCTTTAAGGTACTCCAATTCCTTAATAACTAATCCTTTTGAAGTGTATTCGCATTCTTCAAAAACTTTATCGAGAACTAATATATCTTTATTCTCAATCTTTGTCCGAATAAAATTAAAAAGTATCTTGTTCTTATCGAAAGGTAAATAGTACCTCACTAAAGATAGCAAGGAACTAGTGTCAATTAATACTATCATTAAAGATACTCATCAAATTTTTCAGGCTTAATATTTAATTTTTTACAAACTTCATATTCGTTTAATACACCCTCATAGAAAGCAGTTTGTATTGTAGATATTAACAGGGGAGATTTTATTGGTTGAGGTGCTGATCCTCTTCGTTTTATGCCAAGTTCCTTTTCTTTTTCTTTTAATTTTAATTCCTCTTTCTGCTTTTCTCTGTACTTTTCGTCAAAATCATTTTTCACTTTATCATAATTTGCTTGTGAAATCTTATTTGTATATAAAAGTCGAGTAAAAAGAGCTATTTGACTTAAATGTGTTTTTTTTGAAATTTCTTCAATTAATCCAAAATGATAATCATTTCTAGATTCAGCCGCTTCTATTTGGTCTAATTTTTCTGCCCAGTTACCGGCTAGAAAATAAAATGAAAAATCATTACACCATCTCTCTATTACTGATAAATCTCTATTTGCTAAATATTGATAATCGATTTTTTCAATTTCTTCCACGTTTAGTAAAAAATGAGCTAATTCGTGAATTAATGTAAAAATCTCTCGTCTAAATGAGGTCTGTTGACGTTTTAATACAATTACATTTGAATCAAGGAAAAAGCCATCAATATTTGCTTTCTCTTTTTGGTTCCAATTTTCGACAAACTCAAAAACCAATATGTTGTATTCTGCAAATTTGGAAATTAACGACATTAAAAACTCTTTTAGATCAGGCGCAAAAGAAGGATATAATTGAGTGCGAATCTGATTAGAAATAATTTGTGGATCATCTGAAGTAAAATATACTGGAAAAGCTCTCCTAAAATCGAGATCAGCTAGTTTAGCTATTGCAGAGAGAGATATTTTAAATTCTTCGAAGCGATTAACAACTTTTTTTGCTCCAACATTAAGCTCTGAATTAAAGTTTTGTTTTCGAAAGAAAATGCTAGCTTCTTTTGAGGTCTCAGGAGCTTTCGGATCTAAATAATAATGTAATCCCTTATTAAAAAATTTATCAATTCTTTTAAGATGGCTTAATTTAATTTCTTTTGAAAATATTTCTTCATAAGTGATAGGATTTTTTAACCCCTCGCTGATATTCATTAATAATTCTTCTGCTGAAACACGATACATTTTCAACAAATTATTTAATCTTGCTATGTTTTGTTCAACTTTCAAGAGATTTGCTCTATTAATTTTTACAAGTAAAGATAATAACTTAATTTTAGTTAATCACATATCGAGCTTAATATTTTCTTGTCATATAATTTATAATTATACTGCACGGGTTAATACTTAAAAGAACATATATATGCATAACCCTGCTTATATACGTTCCAAATACTTTAATTTTGATTTGTATTCCAAATATTTAAAAATATGCTCTGCATATATATCTTCTTTGTTTATATCAGTATATACATCAGCATTTTCGCGGGTCCCTTACAGATTCTTATCCTTAACATCACCCCGTGAATCAAGGTATATTTCTTATTGCGAAATTAATATAATCCTGTTTAACGGACAAATCCAAAATGTTTTAATACTCTTAGTGCTCTCAGCGTATTCCAGCGCGAGGGCCCTCCCTGTTTTTCCATATCAAAATGAGTTAACCCGTGATGCCTTGATTGAAGCGGCCACTTTCCATCACCATTTTGTTTATTTAATATAACTTCAAAGGCATCATTCATTCTTTCATCGTATGCCGCACCTGAGTCTCTGAAATAATCGAGGCATCTTAATATATCATACCGCCACCGGGAAGGATAAGAAAGCATTAAAAATTTTTTATCAATTATGTTCCCTGTTTTATCAGACCTGAATAGTTTATGCTGCAGTATAAATTCTCTTGATTCAATTTCTGCTTTCCGTAGTTCATCTTTCCTGTAAGCATATCCGTTCTTTGCGTATTCAGAAATTCCTTCTATAACAGATAAAGTTGTATGAAGCGAGCTGTGCACCGCTCCTTTTCTGTTTGAATGACAATTAAATCCGCCGTCATTCATCTGCTGTGATATTAGAAAATCAATTACGGATTTTAATTCTTCTTCATCGATTCTGAAATAAGACGCGTAATTTAAAAACATACCGTTAACACAGACATCACTATCATTTATAGTTTTGCCGGGATTTACACCGCCGTCTTTTCCTTTATTATTTTTAAGAATAGAATTAATCGTTTGTTTAACCTGTGGTATATTAGGACAAATATTCAGATGCTTCAGATCCAATAATGTATAATGAGAAGAAATCCATTTGGGCTGGTAAAATCCCTTGCCCCAGTGACCATCTTTATTCTCTAATGAAAGAAAATGAAACCCCCATCCTTCTTTATGAATTCGTTCTCTTAAATCTTCCCGTTCTTCATTCAGCAAATCACGATGCACCTGGTATTGGAGCGACACATCACCACTGAGAAGCCACTTAATTATTTTATCATTATGAATATTCATTTCATAATTTCAAAAAAATTTGGGACTAAGAAATCCCGATTATAATTCCCGAAAGAAAAACAAGAATGCCTCCAACCACCACCTGGAATATTGCTGTCCCAATGGGGGTATCCATATATTTATTTCGAATCCACGCAATGGTAAATAATTCAATAAGCACAACAATTATAGCAACTGTTGTTGCAGTATAGACATCAGGAATTAAATAAGGAAGCGTATGACCAAGTCCGCCAAGAGTGGTCATTAAGCCTGTAATGGCACCACGTATCCATGGATGACCGCGTCCTGTAAGAGTACCGTCGTCAGAAAGCGCTTCAGCAAATCCCATACTAATACCGGCACCGATAGCAGCAGCAAGTCCAATTAAAAAAGTATAAAAGCTGTTATGAGTTGCAAACGCTGCAGCAAACAATGGAGCTAAAGTTGATACTGAACCATCCATCAATCCCACAAGCCCGGGCTGAATAACCTGGAGAAGGAATAAACGGTTTTGTACTTCCTGCTCTGAGTGAATATCCGCAGCGGCTTCCATTGCCTGGGCGGTGTGGATATGTCCTCTTTCCTCCGCAGCTAAATCACCAAGCAATTGTCTTATCCCCGCATCGGTAGATCTTTTAGCTGAAGTTTCATAGAAGCGCCTGGTTTCAAGTTCCATCTGCTCAGCCATTTTCCGCGCAGTGGAAATCTTCATCGGACGAATTCGCCATACAGGCTTTCTGTCAACAAACCCTCTCACGTCCTGCCGCCTGATGTGCGGAATGTGCTCACCGAACCTGCTTCTGTATAATTCCAGCAGACGATGCCTGTGCCCGTCTTCTTCTTTACGCATTTCGATAAACTTATTTGCCTGTTCAGGAAAATCGTTTCGTAATCCTTCTGCAACATCATCATAAATACGGGCGTCTTCCTCTTCGAGAGAAATAGCCAATGCGAGAATTTCCTGTTCACTTAAACCTTCAAAGGATCTCATCTTTTATTTGTTCAATTATTAGAAAAATTTTCACAAATATAATTAGAAATTAATTAATTGGATTTGCGAATTTGTAAAGCGATTCGCTGAATCGCTTACAAAGTTTTTTGAGCGAAACGGCGTTTCGCTCTACAGGCAGGTGTGATTAATATTTTTTGAATCTTTTGAAAGATTATTTCATCAGCATCATTTTCTTAACAGACGAATAGTCACCTGTTGTTAGTTTGTAAAAATAAATTCCGCTTGAAAGCTTGCTGCCATCGAATTTAATCGTATAGCTTCCTGCAGGTTTATCTTCGTTAACCAGAGTTGCTATTTCTTTTCCGAGGGTGTTGTATACTTTTAATTGTACGAACCTCATAATTGAAGTTCCTACGGATGGTATTGAATATTTTATTATTGTTACCGGGTTAAAGGGGTTGGGATAATTTTGCTCAAGTGAAAATTCCGTTGGTGCGGTAACATCAACTTCAATTTCTTTGCTGTAATGGAAGCTCCCGTCAAAATCAATTTGCTTCAACCGGTAATCGTAATCTCCGGGATCGACATTTTTATCTATAAAAGAATATGAATGCTCTTCTGTGGTTGTCCCGTTTCCATTAATAAAACCAACATTGACCCACACTGAATTGCTTGTTGAAGGCTGCCTATTGATTACTTGTCTTTCTATATTGAATCCTTTGTTGTTTGTTTCAGTTGAAGTAGACCATGATAGAAATACATTTCCACCATTCTTTTCTTTCGCATCAAATGATGACAGTTCAACCGGAATGGTAAAATTCCAGCAGCCTGTAATTGCAGAAGAATCACTGCTTAAACCTGCATAACCAAGTCCATACATTTCCTCAAAAGTTCTTAATAAATTATTGTGATTATAATGCGAATTATAATTGCCTTGCTGAACCATAGCGCCTACAAATATCGTTACAATCCTGTTGCCATATCCGTTATTACTATCTTCATCAAAAGTAAGTACAAAAAGACTATTATGTGTCTTTGCCCATTGAATATAACCGTCAAGGTTATCATGAAGCCAGGTATCCCCCTGGGCAATTGTTCCGTCGTGCATATCGTGCTGCAGGTTGGGAATTACATAACATACAGTTGGCAAATTCGTATAATCAGCTGGAAATGCTGTGAATGGAACATTCTTTGTAAATGAAATACCATTTGGAATCGGTACGGCATATTCCTGCCAGTTAGCCATTGGATTATGCTTACGAACATAGTTCCCAGATTGTGCACCTTCATACCCTATATAAGGTAAATTCTCATTGTAAGCGTAAAAGGTGTAACCGCTGTCGAGGAGTGAAGCACCTAAATTTGGTGCTGCAAAGGGAGTATCAACAGGAACATTATCATTAACTACTCCCTGGTTGCTTCCTGAGAAAAGCCATAAATAATTCGGCTGGCTGGGATGAGTTTCGGCATAAAAGTTTGTAAATAATGCTCCCATCGAATCGGCAGCAAGGCTGTTAATATAAGGCGCGTTGCTGCTGCCCATAATTTGTATATAATTTTTATTTTCTTCTATAACAAATATTATATGATCCGGTTGTGGTAATTGTGCATATATAAATGGAACGGAATACATTAATAAAAACAAAAGTACCATTGTTGTCCGCATTGTCATTTCCTTAAAACAGATTAATCAGATGTATTTTATTTAAACTTATACAAATATTTAATTAAAGTAATTGAGTTAAATCAGCATGCACCAGATTATTTTAACAGTAATAACTTTTTAGAAGCTGAATAAATCCCGGCCATTAACCGGCAAATGTACACGCCACTTGGAAGATTACCACCATCTCTGCCATAGGCGGATTCGCCTTGAGCGGAAAATTTTACAGTATAGCTTCCTGCAGGTTTTTCTTCATTAACTAATGTTGCTACTTCATTGCCTAAAACATCATAAACTTTCAATGAAACAAATTCTTTATTAGGAATTCTGTATTGGATATTCGTTGTTGGATTAAATGGGTTGGGATAATTTTGCTCAAGTGAAAATTCTGTTGGCGCAGTTACATTCACTTCGATTTCTTTACTATAAATATAGCTGCCATCAAAATCAACTTGCTTTAACCTGTAAGTGTAATTTCCGGGACCGACATTCTTATCCAGAAAAAAATATGAATGTTCTTCTGTCGTTGTCCCGTTTCCATTAATAAAACCAACATTGACCCACACTGAATTGCCTACTGAAGGCTGCCTACCCCTTACTTGTCTTTCTATATTGAATCCTTTATTGTTTGTTTCTGTTTCTGTTGTCCAGTTTAGTTCAACATTTTCATTTATAATTTTGTAGGTAAAAGAGGTAAGCTCTACCGGAGTTCCACCATTAATTGTTTTTAATATTACTCCATTACTTCCAACTGTCCAGCCAATCAAATCATTTATAAAATAAACTGAATTTAAATTTGAAGTCACATTGCTTGCTTCATAATACCAGGCAGCTCCGCCGTCAGATGTATAATATATTTCACCACCTGAGCCGACAACCCAGCCATTGCCAATTTCGGTAAAGAAAATTGAATTAGCTGGTGAAGGTAAAGTTATTGGTGGTGACCAGGTCAACCCGCCGTTTGTCGTATTAATAACAATACCTATATTCATCATTATATTTCCTCCTGTAATCCATCCGGTACTTTCATTCGCAAAAAAGACAGAATGGAATTCCACACCTGAGCCTGCACCAGAACCAACCCAGTTTAAACCGCCGTCTGTTGTATTATAAATAGCTGTACCGGCATTCCATCCGTTTGCAGTATTTGGAAACATAATGGAGAACATTTTTTCATCCATAATATCATAATTATCTTCCCAGGTTGTTCCGCCATTGATCGTATGAGAAATATAGCTATCGAAATTCCCCGGTGAATATTCGTTATAACCTGTTGTCCATCCTGAATCCAGGCTTGTAAAATAAACAGATCTTATATCCCCAATAGGCGGATTGGCTGTTTGACTCTGCCACGAAGTCCCGCCGTTTGTAGTATTTATTATTGTGGCATTTTTACCTGCTGCCCAACCCAGATTATTATTTTCGAAATGGATAGAATACAAATCATTTGTTATTCCGGTGGAAAGTGGAATCCAGTTATTCCCACCATCAGTGGTTTTTAATATTACTCCTGCAGCACCTGCAGCCCATCCTGTAAGCTCATCAATAAAAGTTACTGAATTTATATTTGATGTAATTCCGCTGTTTTGAGGAAACCATTGTGCATAGGATATTTGAGTACAGATCAGAAAGGAGAAACAAATTAAGAAAATAATTCTTTTCATTTTATTCACCCTGTAATTTAGTAGTCTAAAATGTTTTGACTAACACCATCATAACAGCAGGTATATAAATCTAAAACTTTTTCATTAAAATCTCCATTCGAATTATAAAATTATCGAAATTGCTTATCATCGATTTTCATTAACTGTTGTTTGTATATAATTATACTTATTTAAGTTTCATTGTTCTGAAATATTCATTATATATAGAATTGTTCTTAATCATAAAAAGAAGAAATTATGTACACAGCAATCATTATCGTGTTACTTGCTATTGCAGTATACTTCACATATACAGGCATCAAACAAAACAAAAAAGGGAGAGCATCAATAGGAATTATAATCGGATTATTAACTATAGTATTTTTCTGGTCGCTTGATTTTTGGGGAGAAATGCTCTGGTTTGAAAATCTTGGTTATGGAGACAGATTCTGGGTTTACGTAACTGCACAAACTGTAGCTGGCATTGTTGGAGCCTTTCTTTCCCTGGGAATTGTTCTATTATTAACTTATTCGGTTCCTTTTTCAAAAAGTTATTTGAAAAAGTTTTCACTGGCTCTTGCAGTTTTTGCGGGTGCTGTCTGGGGCTATTCAAATTGGGAGATTATTTTAAAATTCTGGTTCCGTGCACCGATGGGTGTATCAGAACCTGTGCTCAATATCGATGCGGGTTTTTACCTTTTTACACTTCCGTTTCTCGATGGGATTTATGTTCTTCTTATAATTCTTACTATTATCTCAATTGGTACTCTTCTTTTCAGTTCTTTTTTGAAATTCGATGAGAAGGGAACCCTGAATATAAACTTCTCGGGATTTGACAGGTATATTTCATCAAAACCTTATACAAATATTTTAATCACAGGTTCATTTTTAATTATTGTACTTGCATACGATAAATATCTCAGCCGTTTTCATCTTATGTTTTCTGATCTTGGAATTGTTCGCGGTCCCGGCTGGACAGATGTAAATATTCTTTTACCTGCACTTGATATTATAATAGTCCTGATGATATTATTTGCCGCCGCTTTATTAATAAAACCTTCAAGAAACTATCTTCAGAAATTTTATAGCAAATTGAAAATACGAAATATTAATTCTGAACCAGTTTTACTTCTGTCGGTTTTGGTAACAATTATACTAATATGGTTTGTCGGCTTAACAGCTATACCCGGCTTGTTCCAATGGCTGAGAGTTGAACCCAATGAAATAACATTTGAAAGACCTTACATTCAGAATAATATTAAGTTAACACGTTACGGTTTTAATCTTCAGAATATTGAAGAAAAAGAATATCCGGTAAAAGATGTTTTTAATAAACAAGTAGTTGAGAATAACCAGGCGACTTTTGAAAATATAAGATTGTGGGACTGGCAAGCACTCGATGATGTTTATAAGCAATTCCAGGAAATCCGGCTCTATTATGAGTTTAAAGATGTGGACATAGACCGGTATCATTTTAATAATGAATACAGACAGGTTATGGTTTCTGCAAGAGAAATGGAATCCTCAAACCTTCCGCTGCAAAGCCAGACATTTGTTAATACAAGATTTAAGTATACTCACGGCTATGGAATTACATTAACAACAGTAAGTGATTTTTCTCCTGAAGGATTGCCAAATCTCCTGATAAAGGATATCCCGCCGGTTAGTAAATATCCAAGACTTGAAGTTAAGCAACCTCAAATCTACTACGGTGAATTAACAAACTCATACGTAGTGGTCAATTCAGATGAGCCTGAGTTTGATTACCCGAGCGGTGAACAGAATGTAGAGATAAAATATCCGGGGAAAGGCGGCATACAGATATCAAATTTGTGGCGAAAGTTTTTGTTCGGCTGGAAGTTTGACGGCACAAAATTTTTCTTTTCAACTTATCCGAATTCGCAGAGCAGGATTATGTTTCACCGGCAGATTATTGACAGGGTAAAAACTCTTGCTCCTTTTTTAGAGTACGATAAAGACCCATACATAGTTCTTGGTAATGACGGCAGGCTTTACTGGATAATTGATGCATATACAACCAGTGATTATTTTCCTTATAGCGAGGCTTTTAATTCTACTGAACATATTGGCTATAAAGAAGGTGAGCAAACCAGGACTATAACAACTAATACGGCACCTGAATTAAATGGTATTAATTATCTCAGGAATTCTGTGAAAGTTGTGGTAGATGCTTTTAACGGATCAGTTGATTTCTATATTTTTGATGAGAATGATCCGCTAATAAAAGTGTGGGGCAATATTTTTCCGGGATTATTCAAAAAGAAATCCCAGATGCCTGAAGATTTAAGAAAACACGTACGTTACCCAATTGATTTTCTTATGGTACAGGGGCTTATGTATGCAAAATATCATATGACCGATCCTACTGTTTTTTATAACCAGGAGGATCTGTGGATTCGGGCAACTGAAAAATATTATAGCAATGTCGTTCCGGTGAACCCTTATTATATAATGTGGCAGCTTCCAAATACCCAACAAGAAGAGTTTGTGCTCATACTTCCCTTCACTCCCAAAAACAGGCAGGTATCTATAGGCTGGATTGCAGGAATGTGCGATGGAGACAACTACGGCAGATTTATTGCTTATAAATTTCCCAAGGATAAAAGTGTACTCGGACCGCAGCAGGTTGAAACCAAAATTGATCAGGACAGCTTTTTATCCGGTCAGCTTTCACTCTGGGACCAACGTGGTTCAAATGTAATACGTGGTAATGTACTTGCAATCCCTGTTGATAAAACAATAATATATGTTGAACCCATTTACCTGCAGGCAGAGACTGCCGCTTATCCGGAATTAAGATTGGTAGCTGTAATGCACGATGATAATCTTAGTTATGCCGAAACATTCCAGGAAGCATTGCAGGGTTTATATGGTGAAACACCTGTAAAACCTGTTACAGTTAAAGAAGGAACAAGTCAGGAAAATGTAGAAACACCTGTTGATGAAAAAATTAAACAGGCAAATGATGCATTTAATAATTATTTAAAGTACCAGGGTGAAAAGCAATTTCAAAAAGCAGCCGGAGAACTGGAAAAACTTCAATCTATTTTAAAAGAATTATCAGGACGTTCAGGGGAGAATTCACAAAAGAAATAATGAGAAGAAGCAGATAGATTGGTGATTGACTGATTGATTAACAAAAAAGCATACCGGTTCTTAATCGATATGCTTTTTTAATCAACTATTTAGAATTATTTAATAGCTGCTTTTTGACATTTTCTTATTAGTTGTCTGGCTCAAACTTTTTTCAGTTGAAGCCCACCACTCGGTTTTTATATTATCAAATTTAGTTTTCTGATCTGCAGTCAGTACATTTTCTATTTTATCCATTGCCTGATTGCTTTTCATACTCATCTTATTACTTGCATTCATTTTATCTGTGGTACTCATATTATTTTTCATCATACCGGATTTATAATCCTGAAGAATACCTTCAACCTTAGTGGTCTGAGCGGCAGTCAGGTCCACCTTACTTTTCAGGCTTTCAGCAGCCTCCTGAATACTTTTACTGTATTTGATAGATTTTTGTTTACTGTACATTTTATGGCTTGTTGTGCTCTGTGAGTATGAAATACCCGTTAGAAAAGAAAGCATAAGAACAAGTACCAAAAAACCAAATAATTTGCTGTTAATCCTATTCATCGTTTCTCCTGTCTTTTGTTTATAATTCTCTATTACGGACAAACCTAATAATAATTGAATTCAAACGCGGTAAAATTAATCACCAAATTAAAATTTCAGATTTCCTGTTGTTTATAATCATATATTTAATTGAGCTACAGGATGTTTAAAATAATAATTAGATGGTATTTCACTGGATTCAACTCCATTTACTTTATCATCCAATCAATTTTTAAACTCAAACTAATAAGTATCAGAATAGAAGTTAATAATTAATTATCAACTTCTAAATACAATATAATCCAGAGTCTATTATTGTCAAGAAGAAAACTTTAAGTGCAGTCTTAAAAATAAAATTATGAATGGGACACAATTGTAGGCAAAAATAATTACTGCTTCTATCAAATTACCTTGACAGACATAGTATTATGACATATATTGCAATCGTTAATTAAGGAATTATATGGAAGAGCAAAAAATATCATCCGACTTAATAAGAGGACACATAGATACCTTCATTCTCAAACAATTAGTTACTGGTGACAAATACGGGTACGAGATAGGTAAGCTGATTTCTTCTGCAACAAAAGGTGATTTTGAATTGAAAGAGGCAACTATGTACTCCAGTTTTAAGCGTATGGAGAAGGATAAGTTTATAACTTCTTACTGGGGAGATGAAACACAGGGAGCCCGGAGAAAATATTACCGGATCACCACTGAGGGTAAATTAAAATACAATAAGAACAAAAAAGACTGGGAATTTATTAAACAACTTTTTAACAAATTAATATAATGGAGATAAAACATGGACATTAACCAGAAAATAAAAGAACACCTGGAGAAAGTTTTTAAACCGTATGAAAATAACCCGGTTATTATAGAATTAAAGGAAGAAATACTTCACGATTTACAGGAAAAGTACAATGATCTAAAAGAAGAAGGATTCGATGAAGAAACCAGTTACCGGAATACAATAAATTCACTTGGCGATATAGGTGAAATCATTGAAAGCATTTCTGATAAAACAAATGAAATTCATCAGAAGATAAATTTGAATTTATCAATGAGTTCTATGAAAAATTCACAGCTCGATTCTGTTAACTTAAAGTCTGGAAAATTCGACTTCAGCGATTTCGCAAATTCTGATTTTAATAATTCTGATATATCAAACAGCACTTTTGTATCAAGCAATATGAAGAATGTAAACTTTAGTAAGGCAGATCTCAGCAAAAGTTTATTCAAATATTCCGATCTTGAAAAATGTGATTTTACATCTGCAAATATTACTGAAGCCAAATTTATTAAATCGAGTCTGAAAGGTTCAGACTTTTCTAATTCTCAACTTACAAATGCTGAATTTGATAAATGCGATATATCTGAAGCCAATTTCGATAACCTGGAATTAATCGGAACTATTTTTAAATATTCCGAATTAAAAAAAGCAACTTTCAGGAATGCAACATTAAAAGGAGTATTATTCAAATCCCAGGTTAAAAAAACAATTTTTGATGGGGCAAAGATGGATAAAATAACTTATGCCTTGTTAAAAGGTTACAATGCTGATTTAACTAATGTTAAAATAATTTAAGGGATATGAAACTTACTAAAGTTTGAAAAGTTTAATTGAACAAATGAAAAAAAGAATTTTGATCCTTATAAAAGCGGTTGTAATTATATTAATAATCTGGGCATTCATCTGGCAGATGAGTAACGGCATCTGCCCGGTGCCTTAATTAAAAGAAATGACAGATTTTGGAAATCTGTCATTTCTAAAAAACAAACTCAATTAACCATAGATATCATAGTAGATATCTCATCCACCAGTTCATCAGTGTTGCCCGAAAAACCCACAGCCATAAAACGGATATTCCCGTCTTTATCAATAACAAACTTTGTGGGAATTCCGCTAACCTTATAGTTTTCAATTACCTGGTTAGTGGTATCGAGAAGCACGTGGAAAGGATAATTTGTATCGGTCAGAAATTGTCTTGCATTTTCAGCTTTATCTCCACCATTTTCCCAGGAATTAACAAACAGAAACTGAACATTCTTATTGTCCTTATACAATTCAACAGCTTTCTGCATTCCCGGGAAAGAAGCTTTACACGGACCGCACCATGTAGCCCAGAAATCGACAACAACTGTTTTTCCCTTTAACGATTTAAGAGATACTTTTCTTCCATCGAGATCCGGCAGTGTAAAATCCGGGGCCTGTTGTTTAATGATTTGCTTTTCAAGTTTTTTAACAAGCATTTGTTTTGCAGCCGATTCAAACTGGGCGATGTAAGAATTATATCCATCCGAAGAACCATTCTTCTTAATATAAATTTCTTTCAGCATATCTTTCATTTCAGGAGTGGCCGTTCCCTGCTTGATATTGTTTTCAATCTCCTCCATTGCTGCATCATTTTCACCATTTGCAACCATTATTCTTACATAAAGCTGATTTACATCTGCTTCTTTTCCCTTTGTTAAATCTTTTGCTTTTTTAACAGGATCTTCCGCATCTTTTGCCTTCCCTAATTTATAAAGCGCTTCTCCGTAAGCATAAAGATTTTCACCAAGCATATACTCCCTGTCTTCCTTCCATTCCTGTTCGCTCTGATAATTTGGTTTATCATCTGTAGGATGGTTGACTTCACTCCCTGCCCTATCAACACCAAGCTTAGCAATTGCCAACGCAATCTCCGGTGAATTACCATCATCCAGCATTTTAGTTGCAACGGAATAAAACCTGTAAGTAGTTGGCTTACCAACGTTACTTTCCAAAAAGTCTTTTAGCGTTCTAAACTGCTTCTTCTGAAAATATTGTACAGCCATAGCATCATAAAAGGTAGATAAATGTTTGCTATTGGGATAAGCTTCTTCAAACTCATTAAGCAATTTGAGTTTCTTTCTGGTATCAGGTTCATTATAAAATTCCTGGTATTTCTCTCTCTGTACAAATTCACTTTCAGGATATTTATCTTCCAGAATCTTTTTAAAGTTATTCGCTTTAATCGGCATTTCTGCTTTTTCATACCAATCAGCAAGTAAAGTATAATCCTTTGGATTCTTTGCTTCGCGTTGAAACGGAGATAGTTCTCTTATAATAATTGAAGCCGCATTATTTTTGTCAAGCTTTGTTAATACGCCAAGATAAGGGTCGAGAAAATCATTTTTGATTGACGGATTTTTTTCAAAATCTTTCCTGAAATAATAAGCAGAGGAATCGAAGTTTCTGTCCATATCAAGATAATAGCTGCCCCACGTATAAATTGCAGAAGCATAACCTGCATAACTTCCGGGCAGAACATTACCATGCGCATCATACATATTTATTAAGTACCCAATCTTCAAATTATTATCGACATCATCACCATTTTTAAATTTTATTAAAAGCCCTTTTGCGGAATCCGGCGTTGTAACCTTTCCTACCCATCCGTCTTTTGTTTTCTGCATACTGATTTGTTTTGTCAGATTAAGATCGACATTGTATATGTAAGCCATCATATCAACCGAAGAGACATTATTTAATCCGGAACTGTCAGGATTATATGTTATCGTGATCTCCTCCCCCGGTTTTGGTTTTTCAGGTTCACAAGAAAACTTCCCTTTTATTTTAACTTCTTTGGAACAGGAAGCTAACATGAATATAAAAATCAAACTGATAGAAAAAATCAATACAAATTTTTTCATTATATCTCCATTTTTTCAAAATTCATCATACATAAATAAGAAAGTTCATTAATACTTAAAATGCTTAATTTGTTCACCCTTCTCGCCTATTTCAGTCATCGCTTCAATTCCTAATTGAAGATGAAGGTTTGAGAAATTTTCCGTAACCATTTTGTCCGATTCGGAAGTCTTTATTCCTTCTGGAACCATAGGCATATCAGACACAAGCAGTAAAGCACCGTGCGGAATCTGGTTTACTAACCCGACAATAAAGAGAGTTGCGGTTTCCATATCAATCCCGATTGTTGAAAGTTTTTTCAGGTAACTTTTAAAAGAGGAATCCCACTCCCACACCCTTCTGTTTGTCGTATAAATAACCCCGGTACGATATTCAAGATTTCTTGCAATTAATTTCTCAGAAACAAACTTGTGCAGCTTGAAAGATGGAAGTGCAGGAACTTCTTCGGGCATATAATCATCACTTGTCCCTTCTCCCCTTATCGCAGCAATTGGCAAAATAAAATGTCCTATTTCAGTTGAACGTTTTAATCCTCCGCATTTACCAAGAAACAGAACACCTTTCGGATTCCGCGCGACAAGAAGATCCATAATTGTAGCGGCATTTGCAGAACCCATACCAAAGTTTATTATTGTTAATCCGTTTGAGTTTGTAGCAGTCTGCATTGGTTTGCCGATTCCTTTAATCTCGCAGTTAAACTGATCTGCAAAAGACCTTACATAATTATGAAAATTTGTGAGAAGCATGTAATCACCAAATTCTTTTATTTCAGTACCGGTATATCTGGGCAGCCAGTCCTTTGCGATATCAAGTTTTGTTTTAAAAGAAGTATGTTTGCGGGGCAACGTCTTTAATTGACCATTATTATTTGATGATTGCGACTGTTTCATATATTTTATACATATCAATCTTTGGAAAATCAAAGTTATTAAATTTTCGGGATAATTTATGCAGAAGGGATTCAATAATTTTTTAAAGAAAACAGGATTAAATGAAATAAAAGTACTGCTTGTAGTCCTTTCTGTAGTAGCAGGACTATTAATTTTTATAAGCATTGCAAATGAAGTTGTTGAAGGAGAGACACAGCATTTTGATAATTATATTCTTAAATCTTTAAGGGAACCAAATGATGTTTCGCAGCCAGCCTTTCCCGGATGGGTTACCAATGCGATGGAAGATATCACTTCACTCGGAAGCGCTACAGTAATTGTTTTGTTCACTTTAATTATTGCTGTTTATTTACTGCTGCAAAAAAAATATTACTGGCTTTGGCTTGTACTTATCGCAACAATAGGCGGCGCACTTTTGGTTTGGGGACTAAAAGAATTTATAGGAAGAACAAGACCAACAGTAGTAACTCATCTTCTTGAAGAAAATTCCCTTAGCTTTCCAAGCGGGCATTCAATGATGTCGGCAATCGTTTATTTAACGCAGGCAACCCTGCTTTCAAAAATAGAAGAAAACCGGAAAGCAAAAATTTATATTATCTCTGTTGCATTGCTGTTAACTTTTTTAATAGGAATAAGCAGGGTTTATATCGGGGTTCATTATCCGACTGATGTACTTGCAGGCTGGGTTGCAGGAATAAGCTGGGCACTGCTGTGCTGGTACGTTGCATCGCTGCTGGAGAGGAAGAACCTTCGAAGTTAAAATGTTGTGACACACGTAAACTTCGAAGGTTGAGATGCATAATTACTTACAGTTTATTTCAAGAGCATAAGTTTCTTGGATGCTGAATAATCTCCTGCAGTTATTCTGTAGATATAAACTCCGCTTGACAGTCCTGCTTTGCCGGCAGGCAGATTGCTTCCGTCAAATATTACTTCGTATCTTCCAGCAGGTTTTTCTTCGTTAACCAGTGTTGCTACTTCATTCCCTAATACATCATATACCATTAATGTAACAAATTCTTTATTCGGAATTCTGTATTCGATATTCGTTATTGGATTAAATGGGTTGGGATAATTCTGGTAAAGTATATATTCTTTCGGTGAGTAATTAACATCAACTTCTATTTCCTTTGAATACTTAAATGTTCCGTCATAATCGATTTGCTTTAACCGGTATTTGTACATTACATCAAAAATGTTATTATTTATAAATGAATATGATTTGGGTTCTGTTGTAGTTCCATTTCCTTTAACAAATCCAATTTTCTCCCAATTGCCGACTACTGATCTCTGACTGCTGACTTCCGACCTCTGAATTTCAAACCCCCGGTTATTCGTTTCAGTTGCGGTTATCCAACTCAGTTTAACTATGTTACTTACTACTTCAGCATTAAAACAGATAAACTCTACGGGTATTATGACATTACCCAATTGACCATATTTATTTACTTGCTGAACTACTATTGTAAATTGATTTATCGGACCCATAGTTATAAAACCACCCTTGCTATCAGTTGTGGTCTCATAAGCTATAGCAGGATAAGAAATAATAATCCCATTCTCATTCCACAATTTATTGCCAAGAGTATCATACTTCTGCGCAATTGTTGAAGAAGAGATAGTGGGATCGTTCCATATAAATATTGTCTTACTTAATTCTGATGGAACTATCATAGGACTGCCAATCGGTGAGTTTTCACTCAATTGCATACTGCCTTGTGAGAATAATTTACTTCCATCTGCTCTTAATACCTGAAATTGAGCAACACGATCAAATCCATTTTTTGCACCACTCCATCCAAAATAAAAATAGTCGCCATTATTTTGGGTCCTTATTTGTGTGTTTATATAAAGACTATCAACAATCTCAACATAAGGTTCCTGCCAGAGGTTATTGCCCAATGAATCTTTACGTTGAGTTACAAGCTTTGGTATCATTCCCACCCATACTTTATCACTTATTACTATTCCTCCTTCTGTGTCTGAAACCATATATCCAAGCATTACGCTATCAATCCTTACTATTTCTCCGCTTGGCCTTATCCTGTAAATTTTTGATCCACCCTGAACATAGTAATTGCCGTCTGATGCTCTTACTACTTTTGGTTGGTTATTATATGGTCCAGTATGAAGTGTTATTCCATTATCACCCCAGATCCTATTACCATTATTGTCTATCCTATTTATATAATATGTATAGCTAACATCCTGCCAGCATATTACACATCCTCCTTCTCCATCTGACGTCAAATAATGATCGCCCTGGTTTACTGTGCTAAGCGTTACTTTTATCCCATATTGTCCCCATAAAAAATTACCATTGCTGTCTGCCCTTTGCACTCTTACTCTTTGCGTCCATTCAGGGAGATTCTCATAGCGGTCTATATAACTTATTAATACCCCTCCTTCTCCATCTTCTGCTATTTGCGCTCTGTACTGTTGAGGAAATTCCCCCAATATCTGTTTTAATGTACCCCAGGGCTTATAACCGTATCTGTCAAGTCTTTCAAGTCCGAGCTTCCGGGGATAATAAATATTATCATAATCATAAGTAATATAACAGCCTCCTGCACTATCACTGCAGATATGAGGATCCAATCCGTAACCAACAATAAGAGTGTTGTTCGGGTCTGCTGACCATTGGGAGAAAACCATTTGAGAAATAACTACCACTAACAATATCGTTAGTAATATGGATTTCTTCATTATCATTTCATTCCCTTCTATATTCTCCTCCTGATTTTTACAATTAATATTATCTGTTATTTCAAGAGCATAAGTTTCTTGGATGCTGAATAATCTCCTGCAGTTATTCTGTAGATATAAACTCCACTTGACAGTCCTGCTTTGCCGGCAGGCAGATTGCTTCCGTCAAATATTACTTCGTATCTTCCTGCCGATTTTTCTTCGTTAACCAGTGTTGCTACTTCATTACCTAAAACATCATAAACTTTCAATGAAACAAATTCTTTATTCGGAATCCGGTATTCGATATTCGTTATTGGATTAAATGGATTAGGGTAATTCTGCCCAAGATGAAATGTTAAAGGTAACCCGATATTTACTTCTACAGGACCATATATCTTGAATGTACCGTCATAATCAATTTGTTTAAGTCTATAATAAAGTTTTCCGTCTAAAATGTTTTTATCAATAAATGAATAGCTGTTCGTTTCAGTTGTAGTTCCTTTTCCTTCAACGAATCCAATCCTTTCCCAACCTGCCTGCCGGTAGGCAGGTTCTGATTTGAGCGATTCAGCGGATCGCTCTACAGCAAAGCCCTTGTCATTTGTTTCAGAGGCAGTACTCCAATTTAAAACAACTTCAACATCTTTATGAACAGCAGTAAAAGAAGTAAGCTCTACAGGAATGGCAGTATAAACTTTTACACCAATATCATCAACATACCAGCCATCGGCAGTAATACCATAATCACTATTTAACTGAAACCTTAATTTAACCGAACTGCTTGCATAAGAAGCGAGACTTATCTCTTCGTGAACCCAATCAATTTGAGTTCCGTTGTAAAGAGGTTCTCCCGGCGGCTGGAAATTTCCTGAGCCGGGAATCGTATAATCTCCCTGAAGAGAAGTCCACGTTGATCCATTGTTAGAAGATACTTCAACCTGCCCGTAATCATAGCCTGGTTCAAGATCGAACTTTGTCCAGAATGAAAGAATAGGATTGTTATATTGAGACAAGTCAATCGCATTAGTAAGTGTCATTGTCACAGTAGCATTATTCGAATAGTTTCCGCTCTTGCTGTCTGTAAAACAGGCTGGCGGAGTGTAAAAAGTTGATGTGGTTGCTTCCCAATGGGGATTAGAAGGTGTGGCAGTAATAGTCCATAAATTTGTAGGATCATCTGTAGTATCACGAAATACGTAATCAGGGTAACCGATAATAATATTTACAGTATCAATTGAATTAATTTCATCATTTACTTTCGTTGTTAAAATAAGAGGAATTTCTTCTTCAACAGGAGCAAAAGGTGAAACAATGAATGAAAAGCATGGAAATACTGCTGCACTGCTTCTGGCAGGAATCGAATCTAAAGTTGTATAGGATGTTTTTAAATCTATAGACATACTAGGGGTAGAAAGCTGAACCGCAATATTATATGCAGTTGATAATCCTTTATTTTTAAACTCAGGCGTCATCTGAACAAAGGTTGAAGGGAGAAAATATTCGCAACTGAAATTCGGATTTAAGAGCTTGAGATATTCGCCAGCCACGTAAGAATTATAAATGAGTGTCCAGATAGTATTTTGTGCTATCGGAAATATTCTGGATTGAGATGGCCAGAAATAATCATCACCGGTTCCTATTTCTTCTGTATAACCGAAAATTTTATTCTTTGTAGTTTGCTCTCCATAGAGCCAATCCCTCGCTGCACCATTGGAATTATAACCAAGAATGTATCCTCCGGTACCATACACAAATCCGTTTCCCTGCACCATATCTGAACAGAAATCAACATAAGTTTCTTCATCCGGGCAAGCCTGGTTTATATAGCCCCAGGGATAAAGAATATCATTTCCATAAGCATGCATATTGAAATATGTCTGCATATTTTTGCCGGTGACAAAATCTCTTATTGCCTGGGATTCCGGTTCTGAGAAAGGTCCAGAACCACGATAAGTATCATCACAGGGATCGGGGCTGGAACCAATATTATCATACCCCCACATATAGCTGTAATTACGGTTCAGGTCTATCCCATAACATCCTCCTCCGCTGTTCTTCCTGTTTTTTCTCCACATTCCACCGCCGTTAGGATTAGTCTGATGATTGTATTCATACCCGTCAGCATTATATACAGGAACACAATAAATCTCCCTGTTGTTTACAAGATAAGTAGCAACCGGATCGGTTCCATAGTTTTCCAGCAGGTACCACATAAAATACATAAGAGAAGACATTGAGGCTGGTTCACGAGCATGGATCAGTGCATCAAAGCCTACAGCAGGTTCATTTTCCGTTATATTTGGATTATCCGAAATCTTGACAGCCCAGATTGTTCTTCCTTCTATTGTTGTTCCTACTAAAAACTTTTGAGTTATCAGATCCGGGTACTGGGCATACATTGAATCCAGGTTGGCTATGGCTTCAGCATAAGTATAAAAACCTCCCATCGAACCAAAACCAAATCCATCAATATTGAACTCATCTTTACTTTTCCTGAGAATCGATTCTTTTTCTTCCTTTTTAAGAACGGGAAGAGAATTATAATATTTAAACCAGTCATCAATTAATACAACATAATTCAGATTGCTCATTTGAAGCTTAGCGAATTCATCATCACTCATAAAAATAGTGAGATCATTATCTTTATTGGTCGTTCCGTCTTCAGGGTCAGCGCCTGTTGAACTGATAGTTATTATATCCTGAGGATTGTTTAAGTAAATTTTTACTAATTTGAAATTTTGTGAGTAACCAAAAAGAGAAAAGCAAAACCAGGTTAAGGTAAGATATAAAAAGGTTTTCATCCCCACACCTATTCTATTATAAATAATTGATACACCAAAATAATATTATTTTAATTCAATAGCAGAAAATTTTTCCGAGAAGATTCAGGGGTTAAATGAGATAAGAGGAAATGCCGGCAAGATCATTACCGGCATTTCTTAAATTTTATTTGGTCAGCAGCATCTTTTTGGTGTCTTTATAAGTACCTGCGGTTATCGAATAAATATATACACCGCTGCTAAGTTTTGTTGCATCAAAGTTTACAGTGTATTCGCCTTTACCCTGTTTTTGATTTACAAGGGTCGAGATTTCTCTTCCGAGTATATCATAAACTTTTAAAGTAACAAATTCATCTGAGGGAATATTATATTTAATATTAGTTGATGGGTTAAATGGATTAGGATAATTCTGTAATAAAGTAAAAGTATTTACCAGCAGAACTTCAGTCTCAACTACATTGCTGTATTTATAAGTACCGTCATAATCTATTTGCTTTAAACGGTAGGAATAATTTCCATAAGTTACATTACGATCAATAAATGTGTAATGATTTATTACGGTTGAATTTCCCTGCCCGTTTACAAAACCCATTGTTGTCCAGTTGCCATCATTTCCCTTTCTTTCAACAGAGAATCCTGCATTATTTGTTTCTGTTGCAGTGCTCCAGTTTAATAAAACATCTTTACCATTAACATTTGCTGTAAAGGAAGTAAATTCCACAGGAACAGGCACGAAAGTATATTCATAAACACCGGCACCTGTTGTTGAAGCGCAACCGGCAAAAAGAGTTGGTTCCGTTTCGGTTGAAAATGCTAAAGCACGGATTTGGTAAGTGTTCAGCATCGTACCTCCATTAAATGATGTCCATGTAGTTCCACCATCGGTAGTTCCCCAGACACCTATATTTGTGACGGTACTAATATCAAGACCTACATAAAACTCCTGGGTTGATCCCGGTTTTATGGCTGAAGATCTGAGTAATAAACCCTGAATCTGCGGAGCACCATCCCATTTTCTTGTCCAGGATGCACCGCCATCCGTTGAAACATATATGCCGCCAAGAAGATCCGCACTGTTCATAAAGAATCCGGCTATTATAACATTCGGATCAGCACTGCTTACGGATAATGTTCTTACAGGATTTATATCTGTTGGATCTGTAGGTAAACCATTGTTTATTTCAACCCAGCTTCCACCGGCATCAGTGCTCTTGTATATTGTTGATGGGCCTAACTGAGTAGTGACAGTGAAAGATGTTCCCACATAAACATTATTAGGATTGATGGGATCGATTGCTAATGCAAGGAAATTTTTAATTGAACCAATTCCATTAACAGAAGGATTCCAGTTATTTCCTCCATCGGTTGTTTTATAAAGCCCGACAGGGGAATCTGTTAATCCATCAAAAACTGCAATATAAGCGACATCAGAATTAGTTGGATCTACTACGATTGCCTGGATACCGCGTGCTGTTTCCTGAATTCCCGTTACTAAACGTGTCCAGTTTCCTCCCCCATCAGTAGTCTTATAAACACCATCATTAGTACCCGGGTTTGTGCCAGCATATACTACCTGTGGATTTGATGTAGAAATTGCCATAGATATAACCGCAATGTTGGATAATCCGGTATTTACTGCAGTCCAGGTTACTCCCCCATCTGTAGTTTTATAAACACCTAAAGTGGAACTCCCCGTATACATGACATTTGGATTAGATGGATCTATTACTATCGCAAAAACCGGACCTACTGCTGTAGTGGTAGTTGTCCAGATGTTCGTTCCATCCTGAGCTTTTGTTAAAAAAGTGAATAGAAAAATGAAAAAAAGAAAAGAGTAGATGTGTTTCATAGCAGCAGCCTCCTAATAAATTAAATTAAAGAAAACCATTAGCTAAAGAAATGACCTGAGGAGAAATTATTATAAAAGAAGTTAATTAGCAATAATTATTTAAAATATTTTATAAAGATGTAATAACTCTAAAGAAATGTCACAGATGCGACCCGATAGAAATGTCTGTCTGGGTCTCTATGGAAATAAGATAAATTAACTAAAACCGAAATATTCCGGGGGAATAATGTATAAAAATAATTGGAACCGGGTCAACCAAGATTCCTGATAAAATTTATATTTTTTATTTCGCCTGCTATAATTAATGTATCATCAGCTTTGATGATATACTCCGGGTTAGGGATAGCGTTAATTTTTTCTCCCCGTTTCTCTTTGATTTTGATTGAAAGAACATCGACTCCATATTGTCCTCTTATATTCAATTCCCTTATTGATTTACCTATAAAAGATTTTGGAGGAGCAACTTCAATAATTGAATAACCTTCCATAAAGTGAACCATCGGTTCTTCATCCTTCATAGTAATAAGGCTGGCAAGATTCGATGTTAATTCCCTTCGTTCTATTTCACGATCGTAAGCATCCTGAATATCTTTTCGCCAGATAACACCTATTATATGCGAGGAGTTTGTGTTATCTACAACCGGCAGGCCATCAAAAGAATATTTCTTTAATTTATCTAAAGCTGCCTGGCAATTATCATCAGGAAAAATAGTTTCGAAATTCGCGTTTGAAATATCCCCGGCAATCAGAAGATTCTGCAGCGATTCTTTTTCATAGAGATAATCTTTAATATCATGGATCGAAATCATTCCTTTAACCTGCCCTTCGGAATCGATCACAGGAAAGTCAGCTTCTTTTCCTCTTATTATCCTGTTTACAATCTGGCTGAAATTATCTGTAACATTTATTGATTCAAACTCTTTCCTGTATACATTTTTTACATAAATTGATTCCATAATATTGGTCTCCATACCTTCTTTTAATCCAATATTTCTCAACACAAGCTTTAAGGTATAGATGGATTCCCTCGAAAGTTTGGATGAAAGAATCATACTGATTATACAGGTAATCATCAGGGGAAGAACAATGTGATAATCATTCGTAAGTTCGAACACTATAATGATTGCAGTAATAGGAGCTCTTGTGGTTCCCGCAACGAGACCGCCCATTGCTACAAGAGCATAAGCCCCGGGTGATGCAGTAATACCGGGGAAGGTACTATGCACAAAAGATCCGAAGAAATAACCAAGCATAGCCCCCATAAATAATGACGGCGCAAAAATTCCTCCCGAACCTCCTGAACCAAGAGTAAGAGCAGTGGCAAGAATTTTCATGAAAATTAATGCAAGTGCGATATACCATATCATATTTCCATAAAGGGCATTGTTGATTGAATCATAACCAACACCCATTACCTGCGGGAATAGTAATGCAATAACACCAATTCCAACTCCTCCCAGTGCGGGTTTAAATGCTTCGGGAATATTTATATGATTATCAAATAAATCCTCGCACCAATAAAGAGTTTTAATAAAAAGATAAGCAACCAGACCACTGGCGGCACCTAATACAAAATAAAATCCGATTTCAATTGGTGATGCAAGCTGATATTTCGGTACAATGAAAGCCGCAAAATTTCCTTCGAAAGTATGAGAGATTACTGTTGCCATTACAGATGAGATAACAATAGGAGAAAATTGTGCGACTGCAAAATCCATGAGTACAATTTCAACGGCGAATAATGCACCGGCGATAGGTGCATTAAATGCTGCTGCAATTCCCGCGGCCGCTCCACAACCGACAAGAGTCTTTAATCTTTTAGAAGAAACTCTGAGGAACTGACCAACTACCGACCCAAGGCTTGAACCAATTTGAATAATTGGACCTTCTCTTCCTACAGAACCACCGGTACCAATTGAAATTGCCGAAGCAACTGCTTTTACAAAAGCAACCCTTCCTCTTATCTGCCCGCCTTTGAGAAGAATTGCCTGCATAACTTCGGGGACGCCATGCCCTTTGGCTTCGGGCGCAAGGTAATAGATTATCGGCCCGACTATCAGACCACCAATAACAGGAATAATAAGTATGAGCAGCCAGGGTGTGCTCATTATATTTTGAAGCAGGTTCCCTGTACCGGGGAAAGAAAGGTCGGAGAAAAATTTGATCATAGCCCTTATGCCGATTGCAGAAAAACCTGCGAGAACTCCTATTATAATTGCAACGACAATCATAAAAGTGTGTTCAGTCATTTTTGCTTTTTCGAACATCGAGGTGGTTCGTAAGGAAAGCTTAGAATAGGTTTTATTGAGAGCTAATTTCACTATTTCTCCGGAGCCCGGATGATTTTATTTACAATATCGGGCAATAATAAAAAACGAACTTTGATTCCTTGTATAAATTCTTTTTCTGGAATCGACAATTTTAAAAATTGTAAGATATCCCCATTATAAATTTTCTTTCAGGAATAAGCACATCCGGTCTTTGAATTCCTACATAAAAATTAATTGGAATCCTGTTGTAATTTCTTTATTTCCGATGCAATATTATTATTACTTTTGTTTAATTGCCTAATCAGTAAAGATTGATTTGATGTGGAATCTTTTTTTTCATCCTTCTTTGGTTCATCCTTATCTAAAACCAGCTTATAAACCAGGACACCTGCAATTACTGCTGCCCCAATAATTATAAGGGTGGTATTATCATTACTATTATCCTGTGCTTGTCCGGTTGAACCACTGCTGCCGCCAATTTTATCTGAAACCTTATAAAATTCCTGTGCATAGCCCGGAGATGAAAATATTGTGTAGCACGAAAAAATCAAAATAAATAAGGCGGGAATATAATTTTTATATTTTAAGCGAAACATAATATACTCCGGTAATTTTCATTTTAATATAATAAAATTATTCATTTATAGTTCACAAACAAAAAATAAATTATCAGCTAACCCGACCTAAACAAGTCAACAACAAAACTGAAACCATGTTTTTTAAATCCTAAGGATTCATAAAATTTATGAGCCTGTTCCCTTCTGAGATTGCTTGAGAGAACCATTTTATAACAACCCTTTTTCCTGCTGATTTCCATAGCATATTTCATCATCTCTTTTCCAATTCCCTTTCCCTGCAATTCCCTGCTTATTACAACGTCCTCAACTATTGCCGATGGTTCACCACGATGAGCGAGATTATCCATTATTAATAATGCAAATGTCCCTACAATTTTCTTATCATATTCTGCAACATAAATTTTGTAATCAGGATAAGCTTTGAATTTTTCAAATTTCTTTTCAGCCTCTTCAATAGAAATTGTGTCTTCAGGATCATCTGTAAGTCCCTGATAGATATCTAAAACCCGTGGAAGGTCTTCTTTTGCTGCAAGCCTTATCTGGGGAATGATATTCATTTAATTATTATAAAATTAATCAAGGTCTTTCATATTGGTAGGAACCGAATGTTTGGCAATAATTTCACCTTCATCTATAACTACTGCAGATAATTTATTCCCCGTATAAATAGAAGTATCTATATAAGCAACGTTGTTCCATTTCAGGTAGGTTACATCCTGCTTCCTTGTATGCCCGACAATCTGAAGCTTTCCGAGGTTCATTAGTTCATCTCTTGTCCATAAAATTCCATGTTCACTGGCGATATCTTTTTTCATTTCATCATCAAACTTATTAATATCTTTTAAAGGTTTGGGCCCAAGTGATGAAGAATAATAATCAGATACCCCGGCATGGGAAATAAAACAATCGGGAAGATTATAAAACAAAGGTGCCTGAGTTATAATATCCAGGTGATCTGAAATTTTATTAAACCTATTATCATAGGAAGAAATTGTTTTTTCGAAGCCATTATAAATCCACGAAGCCCCCATATTGCTTGCGGGTTTCTTTATAAAATAATAAAACATATAATCGTGGTTACCCGGGGTAAATTTTATCCCTTCATCTTTTACAAATTCAATAACTTCAAAACTGTAATTGCCCCTGTCTATTAAATCTCCCACGCAATAAACAGGAACCGAAGGATATAAACTTTTTATTTTTTTTACTAATTCCTGCAGGGTATTAAGACAACCGTGCACATCTCCAATAACTACAATCATACTCAAATATATTTATTTTCGCGGGCATATTTTTGAAGCTCATCACGGAATTTAGGATTTGCTACATTAATTAGTTCTCTTACGCGCTGCCTTATGGGCTTTCCAAATAACTGGGCTACTCCGTATTCAGTAACCACGTAATGAACATCGGCACGGTTAGTTACAATTCCCGCACCAGGTTTTAACTGTGTAACTATCCGGGAAATGTTTCCATCTTTTGTTGTTGAAGGCAAAGCAATAATAGGTTTACCGCCGTTGGAATGAGCAGCTCCTCTTATAAAATCAACCTGACCGCCGAAGCCGCTGAATAATTTTGTGCCTATAGAATCCGAACAAACCTGGCCGGTGATATCAACTTCAATGGCAGAATTAATAGCAACCATTTTATCATTTTTTGCTATTATGAACGGATCATTTACATATTCCTGCGGATGAAATTCAATAAGAGGATTGTTATCTATAAAATCATAAAGTTTTTTTGTCCCGAGTACGAATCCTGCTATAATTTTTCCCCTGTGAATAGTTTTTCTTTCATTCGTAATAATGCCTTCCTCAACCAGACCGATTATTCCATCGGAAAACATCTCTGAATGGATACCGAGAGCTTTTTTTCCATATAGGAAATTTAAAACAGAATCGGGAATAGCCCCTATTCCCATCTGTAAAGTTGAACCATTTTCAATTAGCTCTGAAATATGGAAGCCTATATTCTTATAGATATTTTCCATTTCGGTTGTAAGATTTTTATCAACCTGCGGAAGCTCTTTAATGGGTTCATCTACTTCAACTATATAATTGATTTTATTAATGTGAATGAAACTGTCACCCAGTGTCCTTGGCATGTTTGCATTTACCTGGGCAATAATAGTTTTAGCTTTGTCAGCAGGATTTTTAATTGGTCCGACATCAACTCCATAGCTGCAGAATCCATGTTCATCCGGCGGTGAGACATGAATAAATGCAATATCAATTGGAATAATTCCCTGCGTAAAAAGCAGGGGATATTCATATAAATAAATCGGGGTAAAGTCAGCTCTTCCTTCATTAACAGATTTCCTGGAATTTCCACCGATGAAATATGCGTTATGCCTGAAATGCCCTTTCATTTCCGGCTGCAGGTAAGGCAAATCGCCTACTGTTAAAATGTGAAGAATCTCGACATCATGCAGCTCATTCTTTCTTTCAACCATTGCATTAACCAAAGCAAAGGGAACAGCACATCCGCCCTGCATAATAATCCGGTCACCCGGTATTATTGCTTTAACAGCTTCACCGGCAGTAACAATCTTCTTATTATAAGCACTTATAAGATTAGTTGGTATATAATTTTTCGATTTCAGTTCATCAAGTGGTGGCATTATCGTTTACTTCTTCTTCGTTTCTAAATGATCTAATTTGTAGAGAAAACCCGGAGTTTTCTAAACTCTACATTAAATGTATTAGCTATTTGTTCATTTGAGCAGAAACCATTGTATGTACAGACCCCTTTTGCAAGACCTTCATCACCCATCAGGGCATTAGCCAATCCATTATCAGTAATATTCTGAATGTAAGGTAGAGAAGCATTATTCAGTCCATAGCTTGCAGTGCGCGCAACAATAGCCGGCATATTCGGAACACAGTAATGAATAACATCATATTTCTCAAATACAGGATCTTTTAAGGTTGTTATTCTGCTTGTTTCAATACAGCCGCCCTGGTCAATCGAAACATCAACAATAACAGCACCGGGTTTCATCTGTTTAACCATTTCTTCCGTTACAAGGTGAGGTGTTTTCTCACCTTTTATCAGCACTGCACCTATAAGTACATCGGCAAATTTTACACCTCTTTCAATTGTGTAAGGATTTGCTACAACAGTAGTTATCTTATTACTGAAATGCTCATCTATTTTATGAAGACGATTAAGGTCTTTATCAATTACAATAACCTGCGCCCCGGTTCCCAATGCAGCCCTTGCAGCAGTATTACCAACAACTCCTGCTCCAAGAATAACAACGGCAGCAGGCGCAACCCCGGTTATTCCGCCCAGAAGAATTCCCCTCCCATGCCGTGGATAGCTTTCAAGATACCTGCTTGCAACCTGGATCGATATAGGTCCTGCGATTTCACTCATTGCCTGCAGAACGGGCAAACGGGAATCATTTTCAACAAGATCATAACCTACAGCAGTTACCTTTTTCTGCATCAGTTTTTCAATAGTATGTTTTTTTCCAACCGCAAGGTGAAGAAAAGAAAATAAAATCTGATTTTCGTGGAGTAATTCAAGTTCTGCGTCATCAATCTGGGTTACTTTCAGTACAAGTTCAGCCCTGCCGAAAATTTCGTCGGCGGTATAAACTATTTTGGCGCCGGTCTTTTCATAGTCTTCATCACTGAAATGACTGCCTTCACCTGCACCGGACTGAATATAAACTGTATGACCTTTTCTTGTAAGCGCATCTACTCCGGCAGGAGCTAAGGCGACTCTTTTTTCTTCATTAATTTGTTCTTTGGGAATCCCAACTATCATATAACTTTTCCCTGAATTATTACTCAAAATTACCGAGAAAGATTGATAGTATCAATTTTTCCCCGGTTACATATTTGAACTCAGCTAACAGGAGTTATAGCTCCTTTTCCACTTAAAACGGAAATGACATTCTCTGCAGCAAGTTTTGCCATTGCATTTCTGGCATCTACAGTTGCGCTTCCGAGATGAGGCTGAAGCACTACATTTTTCAACTGGTATAATTCGGGATTTATATTTGGCTCGTTTTCATAAACATCAAATCCGGCAGAAAATATTTTTCCTTCTTTCAGCATCTTTATCAATTCTTTTTCATCAATTATTTCACCCCTCGCCGTATTAATTAATACAGCGCTTTCTTTAATTAAATGAAGTCTCTCTTTATCCAAAAGCCTGTGAGTACTTTCAGTTAAAGGAAGATGAACCGAAATTATATCCGATTTTTTCAAAAGTAAATTCAACTGAACTTTCTTTGCACCAATTGCTTCAAGTTCCTTATTTATTCTGCCGTCATAATATAGAATATTAACCCCGAATCCTGAAGCTCTTTTCCCAACAGCAGTACCAATTCGACCTGCGCCGATTATTCCAAAATTTTTTTCTTTAAGTTCAACTCCTAAAAGAAGTTTAGGCTGCCAACCCTTAAACTTTCTTTTTCTCATCAACTCCTCTCCTTCAATTACTCTTCTTGAACAAGCCAGTACCAATGTCATTGCAAGGTCGGCAGTTGAATCTGTTAAAACATCAGGTGTATTTGTTACTGTTATTCCTTTCCTGTTCGCATGACTTACATTTATATTGTTGAAGCCTACAGCATAGTTTGCAATAATTTTACACTTGTTCATTGAATTAATCATTTCCTCATCAAATTTATCTGTAAGGAGAGAAATTACTGCATCAGCTTCACTAACTTCTTTTTTAAGAAGAGGGTAAGGGATCGGTTTATTCTCACGGTAAACAATTATATCATAATTTTTTTTCTTTAGAAGATTAACTGCTATTTCGGGAATTTCCCTGGTGATAAAGACTTTCATTTTATTTTTAACTTTTAGTGACCAAATAATAGTCTGACAATAAATACAGCACCCAGTATTCCTGCAACATCGGCAATTAATCCGGCAGGAAGAGCGTGTCTCGTATTTTTTATATTAATAGCTCCGAAGTAAACCGCAAGTACATAAAAAGTTGTTTCGGTACTTCCGAAAAATGTTGAAACCATAATCCCGATAAATGAATCAGGGCCATGAACTTTTATAATTTCTGTCATTATACCAAGCGAACCGCTGCCCGACAAAGGACGCATCAAAGCCATGGGTAATGCTTCTGCAGGCATTCCGATTAGATCAGTAAATGGTTTTAGGATATATGTTAACCAATCCATTGCACCGCCTGCTCTGAAAATACCGATTGCCATCAGCATTCCAACAAGATAAGGAATTATCCGTACAGCAATATTAAAGCCTTCTTTGGCTCCTTCAACAAACTGCTCATATACTCTTACTTTTTTAAAAGCACCATATCCAATAAATAAAATTATTAAAGCCGGTATGGCAACGATAGAAAGTAACTCAATAAACCTTTTGAAATACTCGGGCTTAAAAAAATGTAATGCATTTACTGAAATGCTTCCTATCCCGGTAGCTGCAATTAAAACTAAAAGTAAAATGATCAGGGAAAAAATCAACAAACCTTTTGAATTATTTTTAATCCAATTTGAGAATCCCCCACTGACTGGAAATTTCTCAAGGACTTTAGCTGCTGTGATACCTGCAATAGTTGCGCAGCCGGCTCCAAAAATTGATGTTCCAATAATAATTGCGGGATCTGAACTGCCCGCCGCGGCTCTTACGGCTATTGCAGTTGCAGGAATGAGTGTAAGTCCTGCAGTATTTATTGCAAGAAAAGTCACCATAGAATTTGTTGCCGTTCCTTTATCATGATTAAGCTTATCAAGCTCTTCCATTGCTTTCAAGCCAAACGGAGTAGCCGCATTTCCAAGTCCAAGCATATTTGCGGAAATATTCATTATCATGGAACCCATTGCAGGATGGTCGTAAGGAACATCCGGAAACAATCTTTTCATTATTGGTTTCAACCATTTGGCAATTAAAGCTATAAGACCCGCATCCTCTGCAACTTTCATTACCCCGAGCCATAAAGCCATAATACCAATTAAGCCTAATGCTATGTTTACAGCAGTTGCTGCATAATCGAGAACAGCGTTTGTAATATCTTTTAGTTTCAGGAATGAAACAGTTTCAAAAATAATTGCGGTTTTTGCAGAAGAATTACCAATACTATTAATAACACTTGTACCTGTAAGGTCATTTTCATCTCCTGAAGCTTTCGCCATTTTCTGCCAGGTTACCGGAGAAGATTTGCTTACAGTTAAAACGATTGAAGCAGTTTTATTTAATGGATTAAAAGTTACTTTAGCAGGAATTTGAATAGTGCTGTCAATATTTTCAGAATAGAATTTATTGAAAACAGATTTTGAAACAATAACCTCTGCATTGTAGGTTTTAGTCTGAGATGAATCTATGGGCTGGTTAAAAATTATTTCTGCGGGAAAACCTTTTCCGTTCCTGTATTTATCCTGGCTCTGGTTTGAAATATCGGTTACAAGTGCTGTCCCGATACCAAGAACAAGTAATCCAAGCCAGACATAGTTAAGCATTAGAAATCCTGCTATTCAGTTACAACTATTTGATTTCGAAACGGAAAATTATGATTGCCGTTTTTATTGGCGGCAATAATCCTGATTTCATGTTTCCCGGGTTTTACATCAAAAATGTTTAAACCAAGAATATTCGTTTCAGTATTAAAAGTATAATTGAAAGTTTTAACAGAATCAAATTCAACCACTATTGAATTAGTGCCGATTCCCGAACTATCCTGCAAAACAAACTCTAAATTAATATCCCCCTTTTTAAAAAACGATTGTTCATTTAAAATTTTCACCTCAGGAATGCCTTCTTTAAAATACCTGCACAATCCTTTGAAATATTCCCCATGCTTCAATCTGGTTAAACTTATCTATTGCAAGCAATTTCTCTTCAAGATGATGCGTATGAAATCCACATTCAACAAGTATTGCAGGAATTTTTGTTTTCCTTAAAACAGAAAATCCTTCGCCCGGATAAATATTATAATCAGAATAAGTCCCGTCGAACGAGCCCGGGCCACCAGAATTTCTCATAGAATACGCAAGATCTCTTTCAACATATCTTGCGAGGTCTCTCTGGCAGGGTTCATACTCATAATCTGTTTCTTTAGCGTGATAATAAGTTGAGGTATAATTTGTATAATCATCTCCCTGCTGTGGAGGAGCATTATGATGAATACTCATAAAAATATCTGCTATACTATTATTAGCAAGTTCAGAACGTTCTTTTAATTCCACTGTTTTATCAGTTACGCGTGACATAAAAACATCGGCACCTGCTTCTTCTAAAAAACTTCTCAGGTATAAAGCCACCCGAAGATTTACATCCGCTTCAACCGCCAGGCCCTGGTAACCTTTATTCTTCCTGTCGTTACCACCATGCCCGGGATCTAAAAAAAATTTCCTTTTATTTAAGTAAGGCGAGTAATCGCTGATAAATCTTTGTGCTGCTTCCGGAGATTGTAATTCGATAGGTACATCGTAATAAATTTTTTCTGAAGCTGAACATCCTTCCAGAACTATTCCTGCCAAAAACAGCAGGAAAAGATATTTCAAACTAAACACCCTCTTCTTCAACAGCCTGAATTTCCTCGGAATCAATCATTGCCAGTTCTTTGAGGTGCGAAGATTTTGACTCGCCGGATTTCCTGAGCGAATACTTAGCTAAGTATCTGCTCTTAATATCTTCTATAGTTTTTTTCTCATCAACAATTTTCAGATGACCCAGAATGGTTGCAGAAAAGAGATAATAGGAGGATTCCTTTGCTTTATTTTTCTTCATTCTTTCATCTTTAACAATGGAAAAACTTACATAGCTGTTGAAATTTAATTTCTCATATACTTCTTCATCTTTTTCAAGGAAGAAATAAATATTTTTATCAAGGTATAAAAAAGTTGTTATGTGCTGAATAACCTTCTCCCCGTCAACATTAAATGCAAGTATCCCTCCCGAACTATCATTTAATTCTTTTTCTATTATTTCTAGGTCTCTTATAAAAGAAATTTTTCTATGCATTGGACACCATTATTTGATCGATAAACAATAATAAATTATACCCAGTCAACTATACAATTTTTATTATTTAATGCGAAATTACATTCTTTGCAGTGAGACAGATTCTGAGCAAATTCCCTCAACCTGATTTGAATAACCATCTTTTCTATTTCGTTTCCATATTCCGACGTCTTGTCCTTATCTAATACTTCAACAATTTCTTCACCCGGAAATTTTATAAAAATTAATCTGAGTTCAATAGTTGTTAAATTTTTAAATAAGCGGTTAATAATATATGAATAAAATTTCAATTGGGGAAAATATATTTCTGAACGTTTATAAATTTCATCCTTTTGTATTTCATCTGTTTTATAATCAACAATTATTGCTTTTTTCCCATCGATAATCAGTTTATCGATAATTCCGTGTAAAAAGTAATCCTTCTCATTTAAATAAATTTCATATTCATTAAAGAATTTTATGTGAGCATTAATTTTTTTGTAAATTGGAGAATCATAGAGAACATTTAAATGCTCAAGTAAATCATCCTTTAATTCTTTCTTTTCATTTTCATTTAAAAATGAAGCATCCTCTTTTATTACCTTCTCTATTTGTTCAGCACTATTATGTAATTCATTCTTCTGAAGTATTTTATGAATTATACTTCCCCTTAATTCTGCGGGAATATATTTTTGTTCATCATCTTCTTCTGTGGGATCATTTTCTTTAGGATTAAAATCGAATTTATTTTTTTTTAGCTGCCGGTTATCAATTATAAATTTTTTATATCCCGAAACAAGATTTGAAATTCCATAATCAAAAGTTAATTGATATTTTAAGGGACACTGTTTAAACGTTGCGAACTTCGTGGCTGAAATAAATTCACCTTTGGGGGAATCTTTAATTTCAGAAATCATTACTTCCGGTTTGATATCTTTCTGTAAATTCTCAGTAATTTTTTCGGGAATATCATTGAGGTCTCTCCTGATTATTATTTTTTCAAGAAGAGTTTCAGAATTATTACTGAATCCTTCCTTATCTGATTTCAAAATATTCAGTTCATCTTTTATAGTAATATCATCCCGGGGAAATTCTATATCCAATCCTTCCTGCAAAAGATGCATAAATGAATTTGCTTTATAATTATTTACTTCAGGAGCACTGATAAAAAGGTAATTTTTTGCACGTGTTGCACCAACATAGAACAGCCTTTTTAGTTCTGCAGTTTCTTTTTTAGATGAAATAAGATCAAATACAGAATTGATTGGTGCAGAAAAATATTCTCCGAAATATTCGTTATTTAAAGGAACCTTTGTAAGTAATCCGAAATTTTTATCAACCCGGGTACTTCCTTTTTTTACCGCATCTGAAGTAGTGGTCTCATGGCAATTGTAGAGAAACACTGCCGGGTATTCCAGACCTTTTGCCTGGTGAAGAGTCATTACTTTCACCGAATCAGACTCATCTGCAATTGCGGCCTGCGCTTCGTCTTCAGTTTCTTCAATTGATTCTTTCAAAAAATTTACATAATCATAAAGAGTTTTATATCCCTTGCTCTGAAAATCGATGGTCAGCTTTACCAGTTTTGATATGTTAGCCGTTTCCTGTGCCCCTGCGGCTTTCTGCGCAAGAACCGATAAATATGGACTTTCGCTTAATATTTTTCTTAAAAGCTGCGGAGCATTATAAGTTTTTCCCAGCCCGATATTAGTTTCAAGAACTTCAACCACTCCTTGAAGTTTTTTATTTTCTTTGCTTTGCTGAATTAATTTATGCCAGAGCGTTTCCCCCCTCTTGAACGTTATTTCATAAATCAAGCCATCTGAAACTGTGAAAAACGGTGAACGTAAAATTCCAACGAGTGCAGTATCATTTTTATTATCAAGAAGAAAAGAAATATAATTGTAAATATCATAAACTGATTGACGCTGATAAAAGCCTTTGCCGCCTACTATATTAAAAGGAATGTTCTTTTCAATAAATATTTTTTCAAGCGAGGCGAATGATTTTCTCTTTCTTACTAGAACAGCAATATCCTTCCACTTTAAATTTTTCGAAATACCTATCCCATTAGTAAGCGAAATTATTCTGCCTGCTGCAAGTTCTGCTTCTGAAAGTACATCGCTATTATTATCTTTTTTTTCAGAAGCTCCTATTATTATTTCAATTAAGCTTTCAGTTTCTTCCTGTTTTGCGCAGACAAGGTCTGAATGCTGCACCTCATTAAAAAGTTCATTTGGATTTGAAAAAAGATTCCGGAAAAGCTTATTTACAAACAAACAAATCCCGGGAGCCATTCTGAAACTATCCGGTAAGCTCATAAGGAAATTCTCACCGGAGGTATTGCTGATATTCTGTTTTGTAACTCTGAAAACTTCAAGCTCTGCATCCCTGAACATGTAAATGCTCTGCTTTTCATCCCCAACAACAAAAAGATTTCCTTCCTTCAGATCATCAAGTATGGGGAGAAAAATATTATACTGAATTTCATTTGTATCCTGGTACTCATCAACCATAATGTATTTAAATTTACGGGAGAGATCGTTTTTTACAGCAGTAATTTTTAATATATTTTTTGTGAGAATCAGGATATCTTCATAATCCAGGTAACCGTTTTCCTTTTTCTTTGATTCATATTTTTCAACTGCCTTATTAAACAATTTTAATATTGATTTCCCAAACCTCGCAAGCTCCTGTTCAATTTCTTTATGGTTTTGAGGCAAATTGAGATGTGATAATTCACTGATATACTTTTCAGAAATTAATATTTCCCGGGATAATGCATCCTGCAAACTGTTATTAAGATAACCTTGTTTCCAGATCTGATCGCTTTTAGTGAATGCAAATTTTTTTATCGAATGAATAAGTTCTATCTTTTTTTCAATTGGATTTTCCGGCTGAAATTCATTGAGCAATTTCCTGATTTCCAAAGCCCTGTCATTACCACTATTTGCAGATAAAACTGTTTCATTGATTTTTGTAAAAGCATTAATGAATTCATCATGATTTATATTAACAAGCCTGTTTGCAAATTCACAAAAATTTTTATAAAATTTTTCTGCTATCTTTTCTTCGGATTGATTATAAATTCCTTCCTGAAGACTGAATACTTTTTTCCTGTCCTTAATTAAATATTTTAATTGTGATGATAAAAGAAATTTTGAGCCGAAAAGCCTTACGAGATATTTGCATTCATCGGCATCAGCATTACCGGATAATGATTCTTTAATAGTTTCTTCAACGGATAGTTCAATTAAATCATCGGAAGTGATTTCGTCTATCGGCTGAAAATTTGCATCGAGTCCCGCTTCTACAGGAAATTGTTTTAAAATATCTATACAGAATGAATGAATAGTCGCAATGTTTGCAGAAACAAGCTGACGTCTTATTTTGCTTAGAAGTTTTTTCTCTTCCTCACTATTTGACAATTTAAATCTTTCTTCAACCTGGTCAGCTATTTTTTTATAGAGTTCGCTAGCGGCTTTATCTGTAAATGTAATTGCAGCAATTTTTCTTAAAGTACCATTCTCTGAAAGAGCAATTTCAAGATAACGGCGGGAAAGAACGAAGGTTTTCCCCGAGCCCGCATTTGCAGTCAGCGAAATATGATTTTTAAAATTAAGTGCCTTCTGCTGATGTGAAGTAAGTAAATTCATTAAATAAAAATCTTAACTATTTTGTTTGTAAAGCGGAATTGAAATTCTGAACTTAGTCCCTTTTTCGGCTTTATCATTAAGTGTAATTGAACCGCCGATTCCTTCAATAAATCTTTTTGATAATTTCAATCCTATGCCCATTCCTCTTTCCTTTGTAGTAAAGCCGGGTTCAAATATTTTTTCACGATGCTCTTCTCCGATTCCTTTTCCATCATCATTAATAGTAAGAATAAAAAACCCGTCCTCTTTTTTAAGCGAAATATCTATAAGCTCTGCTTCAGCCTGGATTGAATTTCTGATCATATTAATTATAAGTCTCCTTAGCTGGAACTTATCGGCATCAGCAATCGCTTCTTTGAGTTCAGACAAATAGATAATCTCAACATCCTCTTCAACAAAAAGATTTAAAGCATCTTTAATTACAGGAATTATATCCATAACTTCCAGCTTAAAATTGGGCATACGTGCAAAGCGTGAAAACTCTGAAGCAATTACATTAAGATTATCTATTTGATTAAGTACCGTCTTCGAAACTTTTTCAAAAATAGAATCAAAATTTTTATTTTTATCTTTATATGAAATAATCAGCTGCTGTACTGCAAGCTTCATCGGGGTAAGCGGGTTTTTAATTTCGTGAGCTACCTGCTTAGCCATTTCCTTCCACGCATTTTCTCTTTCAAGCTCGGCCATTTCTATTTCATTTCTTTTCAGTTCCTGCGTCATTGAATTAAAACCTTCCAGCAAATCTTTAATCTCACCGCGTTCATTTAAATCAAGCTGTACATTCAAATCTCCATGAGCAACTGAATCGGTTGCTTTGGTTAATCTTCTTATAGGTGAAGAAATTTTATTAGCGAGAATAGTGCTGATAATTATTATTAAAATTGTTGCAAATGAATATATTCCAAAAAGAAAAACATCTACATCAATGGGAGAAAACCCGAGATGAACTTTATTAAATGCGTCGTTAACCCCTATTATCAGGTCATTTCCGTCTATCGATATTTTTTTATAGAATGAATCGTATGTATAATCCTCAATCTTTTCCTCTGTAAGATATTCCCTGTAACTCAGGTAATTTAGATGATAGTAAACATCCGAATCCAGTTTTTTATCAAACAATCCGGATGCATAAAACTGATCCCTCGAGCTATAGATCTGGTTAGTATTATCGTAAACAGAAAACGCAATTCTCAGATCCCTGCCGACATTTTCAAAAACCTGCTGAATAGATTTTTGTTTGTCGCTCTCCATCTGCGCACGAACGTGATTTTCGATGTAAATCGACCGCTCGTTTAATTCATTAAATACAGCAGATTGACTTCTGTCTTCCACTATCTGCCGGTTATAAATAGCCAGAATTATAACTGGGATGATGGAAATAAGCAGGAAAGCGATCAGCAATTGAGTTCTGAAACTGTACCTGAATTCCGAAAGATTAATTATAAAGAATATTAAAAACAGAATAAGTATAAAAATACTGTGGACTAAAAATATTTTGAAGAAATTGAAAAGGTTCCAGGAAATATGTTTCTCAACAAGTGAAACAGAAGTAATAATATTATTTCCATTCTCATCAGTTTTAAGAACATACGTAAGATAATTTTCACCGTTAAGACTTACAGTCATCCAGGCTTCATTATCCGGTGAGAATTTTGCATTTACAATCGGCTCGTACTGATCGCGTGAAGGATAAATATCACCATAGACCTGCGTAAGCTTGGAATTTTTAAATTTGAAAATTTTTAGCTGCCGTAAATCAAGGACAGAATTAATAATGTTTTTCTTTGACTCAAGAAAATCGGGAATATTCCTCGCACCCCAGTTCTGAAGTGTAAAATTTAAAACGGCGGCAATGTAGCCGGAAACTATCCCTCTTTCTTTAACAGGAATAATGCCTGCAAAAATATTTTCCGATGAATTACTATCACTTGCCTCTTCAACTATCTTTACATCATTCCCGGTATAATTATTCAGTTCCGCGGGAAGTTTAAAATCACGCCTTATACCAATGCTAAACCTGCCAACCTGTTTCATATCTTTATCATAAACCATTACTGCCGAATTAATTGATTCACGTTGAAGTGAACTATTGCTCCAGATAATGAAAGCAACAGAATTATAATTTGTATTCATCATGTAAAAAGAATTTGTAACTTCATTATTCCTGACCGCACCGGTAAGGGTTTCATTTAAAAGAAAACGAAGAAGATTATCATCAGGGCGGTTTATTTCCAGTGCGCTCGTTTTTAATGATTCCTTTTCAAGCTGAAGATTGAAAAAATTTAAGAGAGTAACAGTAATAATTGAAGCTGCCAGTGTTGCATAAATAAAATTATAAAGTGAAGTTAATTTTCTGAAAATTATATAGTAAAGAACAAGGAAAACAAGAAAGATAAAAACAAAACTCAATGTATAGTTTATTAAGGGCTCACGCTGAAGATAAATAAAAAGAAAGCCTGTAAACTCAAAGACTATGAAACTGATAAAAAACAGTACTCTGCTTTTTTGTTCATCTTCTTCAGGGACGGTATAAAAAAGCAAAAGGAAATATGAGAGAAGAAAAAGAATAATTGAGAGACCGATCATCAATATTGCAAAATTCATTACAAGAAAAATAAAATCGGGGATGAGATTGGCTTCCTGGAAATACCTGAGAGTTGAATCGAAAATCACACTTTTAATTGAGGCGAACAAACCCCGGAAAGTAGTGAAGAAAATTACTACGATGGGAACAAATAAAGCTGCAAAGAATGTATACTTTCTGTATTTAACAGAAGCCGGGTCTTTAATAAAACTAATTACATATAAATAAGCACGTATGCTTATTACAAGTATGAACAAAGAAGAAATTATTAGTTCTACAGGAGATTTTACTATACCCCAGGCAAATGCAGATGAAAAATTTGCCGGATCTACAATAGAGCCATTAAGCAAATTAGATGGAAATCCAACAAGGAATATTACTGATCTGAAGAGAATACAGTAAAATATAAAAATCATTAATCTTACAGAACGGTATTTAACTGCTTTAAATTCTTTCCTGAATCCATATACTATAAAGAAAAAAGCTAATACAAGAAGTATGGATTGAAATTCGTTTGTCTGATGCTGAATAGAATTTATGTGAGTATCAAGCGCCGGCTTGAAGAAACTTACAGAGCCTATTTTTTTCCCTGCGTTATTTAAAAGCTCAAATGAATATTTTCTGCCGTCATTAGATTCAGGTGTGAATGGATTGTAGTTTACCTTGAACTGCGTTAAAAATTGTTCTGAAATTTGTTTTGTAAAATTGAGCTCTTCATAATACTGATTTTGAAGCGAATAATCCTTTTCGATTGGAAGACTGACAAGGAAGTAAAACAAATCATTTTCAATTCTCACAGAATCAGTGACTGTCAAATAGGTTACCAGGTCACCGGGATAAAAATGGGTTTCGCCTAAAGGATAACTTAACGGAAAAACCTCTTCCTGCTTAACTGCAATTGAATTGTTCCAGGCGATCATCTTCCCGTTCGGAGCAATAATTTCTACTGAATAATCATTGTAAACATCTTCATTAACAAGATTTATTAATGAACCGTAAGAAGAATTACGCGGGCTTAATATTGTTTTTAAATTTTTTCTTAAGGTAAGCGAAGTCGATAGAAGACTGTCTTCTTTTTGCTTTAAAATTGAATTAACTGTGGACTCTATATCCTGTATTTTTTCGGTTAATTCTTCAGACCAGTCATTTTCAGTATATTGAATATATACGGGAGTTAAAACACCGGAAACCAGGATAAGAAGTAAAATAAAAAAGACGATAGCAAAGTACTTCCTATCGCCTTCGAAGATTTTAAAAATTTTTGGCATCAATTAATTGTTATCTGTGTAATCTTCCAGTTTTTCCCTGCTTTCTTCAAGGAAATGTAAACCTGAGCAATATCTTTTTGCCCCCGGTAATCAAACTGGTATTCCCCGGTGGCATAAGGATTATTTGAATCAGTTTGAACATTATTAAACCTGAAAGCAGTTACTGTGTAAATTTTAAAGAAATCCTCTAGTACATAATATGCCTGGTTTGAACTGTAATAACCACTAATTCCGTTTGATAAACTTAAATAGGTTTGTGAAGAAAAGTACCTGGCAACAGCTTCAACATTCTGGTTTGCAATTCCCTCGCTTATATCAGAAAATACTTTTGAGCATTCGTTCTGATAATTCTTATTGTCTCTCGATTTAAAATTCTGCTGTCCATAAGAGTAATTAAACAAGTTCAGGCAGAACAGGCTTAATATTATGTAAAAACTTTTCTTCATTTTAATAAGCCGCAATTTAATCAAACTTCCAAAGTAAATCTATAAAATCCTTATACTGCCTGAACTTAATTTGCATTATTCAGTAGCTAATGCTGTATTTTCAAAATGAGGCCTGCTTAATGTCTTCCTTTCAGCCGGTACGGTTCTCGGTTTAAGCTGTCTATTTCCTTTATCCGTTTGGAACGCCCAGTCAAAAACCAGTCTGTTAGATGTAATACTTGAAATCCTTACTTTCGCATAGTAGTTGTCCCATGTCCAAATAGCATATGTGTGTCCCGGAATAGCAACTACACTAATTGCAGAACCCCAACCGGATGTCGGAGCATAAGGAATATCGTAAATGTCCTGAGTTGGTCCCATATCCATGATATTGGTATCATCCCAAACCATTATTGAATCTACACCGCCATAAATTCCAAAGAAAAAATCGGTTGTTGAGTCATCATAAGAAACGACACTGTAGTCATTAAATGTGTATCCTGATGAACCCGGGAAACGGCGAAAATCAAAAATTGCCTGGTTAAATCCTTCCGGACGGGGAGTGGAATAAATTACATCATAGCTTAGATCACTTTCATTTCCGTTATAATCGTAAGCAGTTACAGCATAATAGTAGGTTGTTCCGTTAGATGCTTCATCATCGATAAAATAGTTATCACTTGTTGAACCAATTAATGTATACTTTCCGTTATAACTGGAGGCATGATAAACATTGTAGCCGGCAAGGTCACTTTCATAATTATTATTCCAGGTGAGGTCCACGCGGTTGTCACCATTAAGAACTGTTATTCCTGTTGGAGGTGCAGGAGGAGTATTGTCAATCATATGAATCGAGTCATTTACTCCACACGAGTAAAGAATAAAAGAGATTAAAAGTATAAACGGGTAATAAATCATTTTTTTCATGGCGTTTGTCCTGATATTTTACGATAACAATTAACCAAGATAGATGCCACGAATAAAAGTGGAATTTAATTGATTTTAGAAAGATTTATAGGTATGAGTTGTATAGTATTTAATACAGGTAAGTACAATGAATTAAAATAACCTGAACCATCATTTAGATGAATTTCTGATTAAATTTTTTCGAAAGATCCGCTTTCAGTCAAATACATTTTCCCATTATTAATTACCCCGACCGCTTTTCCCGTCATAAGCCTTTTATCAAATGGTGAATTATGGGATTTGCTTTTAAACCTGTTAATATTTACTGTCCAGACAGTATCAACATCAAGTATAGTTAGATTAGCAGTTTCACCTTCTTCAAATTTGGGGACAGGAATGTTTAATATTCTTCTTGGATTTATTGCCATCTTTTCAATTAACTGTTCGAGTGATAATATTCTTTTAGCATAAAGTTCAGATAATGCTAAACCCACTTCTGTTTCAAGACCAAGAATTCCGTTGGGCGCGAATTCAAACTCAGCTTCTTTTTCTTCAGGTGAATGAGGCGCATGATCGCTTGCAATACAATCTATCGTTCCGTCTTTCAATCCTTTGTGAATTGCTTCAACATCAGACTGAGTTCTCAGCGGCGGACTCATTTTAACATTTGTATCATATGTTTTAACAGCGTCATCAGTTAAAGTAAAATGGTGCGGAGTGACTTCTGCTGTTACCTTTATTCCTTTTTTCTTTGCTTCTCTAACCATCTCAACAGATTTTTTTGTACTGATATGAGCTATATGAATTTTACCTCCGGTATATTCAGCCATAAGTATATCACGACTTACTATTATGTCTTCCGAAACAGAGGGAACGGGTGGTAATCCTAAAATTGTAGAATTTATTCCTTCATTCATTGCTCCGCCTGTGAGTGATTCATCTTCACAATGTTCAATTACGGGAGTGTTAAACATACCCGAATATTCCAAAGATCTTCTTAACATCGCAGAGGTTTTAATTGCAACACCGTCATCTGAAAATCCTACTGCGCCGGCTTCAACCAGTTCCGCCATAGGAGAAATTATCTCCCCTTTTCTTCCTAATGTAGCTGCACCTATAGGATGAACATCTACAAGATGATTAATAGCTTTTTCCTTTATCAGTGTTACAACTTCTGCAGAATCAATGGCAGGTTCAGTATTCGGCATGCAAGCGATTCCGGTAAAACCTCCACTGGCTGCTGCATTACATCCGGTTACTACAGTTTCCTCATCTTCTCTTCCCGGTTCGCGTAAATGAACATGCATATCGAATAATCCGGGCACTGCATATTTACCTGTTAAATCATAAACCTTCGCATCGCCGGCTTCAGAAATTTTACCGATCTTAGATATTTTTCCATCAGTGATTAATAGATCTGTTCCTTTTTCATTTAGTCCCTGATCAGGATTTAAAAGATTAATATTCTTTAAGATGATTTTCATTTGCTCCTCTTAATTTAAAGTGCCAAGCAGGTAAAGTACTGCCATTCTTACTGCAACACCATTTGTTACCTGCTTAAGAATTATCTGGTGCATTCCATCTGCTACTTCAGAAGATATTTCTACTCCACGGTTAATTGGACCAGGATGGAGGATAAGAACATCTTTACCATTCTTTTCAAGCCTCTCGGTTGTTATACCATAATATTTTGAATATTCTCTTATCGATGGGAAATATTCTCTTGCTTTTCTTTCAAGCTGAATTCTTAAAATATTTAAGACGTCATTTTCCTGAATTGCTTCATCAATATTGTATATTACTTTTACTCCCAGCTCCTCCATAAATTTAGGAATCATTGTTGAAGGACCGCAGACAGAAACTTCCGCTCCCATTGTTTTCAATCCATAAATGTTAGACAAGGCCACGCGGCTGTGAGCAACATCTCCCACTATGCATACTTTAATACCTTCAAGTCTTCCAAGCTTTTCTCTTATTGAATACATATCAAGCAAAGCCTGGGTCGGATGTTCATGAATTCCATCGCCTGCATTAATAATATTTGCATCGCAGATTTTAGTAAGAAACAAGGGAGTACCGGCAGCCGAATGTCTTACGACAACCATATCGACTTTCATGGCTTCAATATTTTTCATTGTATCTTTAAAAGTTTCGCCCTTGCTAACGCTGCTTCCTGAAACAGAGAAATTCACACTGTCTGCCGAAAGCCTTTTTTCAGCAAGCTCAAAAGAAATTCTTGTCCGCGTGGAATTTTCAAAAAAAAGATTTACAATTGTTTTACCCTGTAAAGTGGGAACTTTTTTAATCGGTCGTTCCAGCACTTCACGAAAAGTAGTCGCTGTATCAAGTATTAGTTGAATATCCTCTTTTGGAGCCGATTGTAAACCGAGCAAATGTCTGCCAGATAACGCCATTTATTTAATTATCCTTCTTTGGTTTCAACAAGATAGATTGCATCCTCACCATCTATCTCCTGCATTTTTACTTTAATTTCTTCTGATGGAGCAGTTGGAATATTTTTACCAACATAGTCTGCCCTGATGGGCAATTCCCTGTGCCCGCGATCCACAAGTACGAACAATTGAATAGAAGCCGGTCTGCCGAAATCCATTAGTGCATTCAATGCGGATCTTACAGTACGACCCGTGTAAAGTACATCATCAACCAGCACAACATTTTTTTCATTTATATCGAAAGTGATATCAGAAACAGAAACCTGGGGCTGCTTCAGCCTCGTACGGAAATCATCACGGTAAAGTGTTACATCGAGAACGCCAAGCGGCAGATCAATATTTTCAATTTGTTTTATTTTTTCAAAAACTCTTTTTGCAAGGAACTCGCCCCTGGTTTTCATACCAATTATAACGAGGTTCTTCGTGCCTTTATTTCTTTCCAGAATTTCGTGAGCTATCCTGGTTATTACCCTGTTAAGGCTTTCCTGGTCTACTACTTTTGCTTTTACATTCATATATAAAAAATCCTCCTTGGAAAAACTCCTTGGAGGTTACCTTTATTAACTTTTAATATTTTGATTTTCATTCCTTCTCCACCTCTCCGGATAGATTTAAAGGTTTTTAATTAAGTGATCAAAACTTAAAAGAATTAATGAGAAAAGTAAAGGGAAGAACTATACTGATTAAAATAAAAACTTATATATCATTTAATTTTGGAATTTGATCGTAAAGAATTTATTTTTGAACACTTGATTCGGGGTGTAGCGCAGCCCGGTTAGCGCGCTTCGTTCGGGACGAAGAGGTCGTAGGTTCGAATCCTATCACCCCGACTTGATGTTTAGAACCTGGTAAGTTTTACGTAAAAGGTTTATTTAATGGCACAAAATCATTCTTTCGATATTGTATCTGAAATTGATCTGCAGGAAGCAGATAATGCGATAAACCAGGCAATAAAGGAGATACACCAGAGATACGATTTGAAGGATTCAAATACGACAATGGATTTAAATAAAAAAGAGAAACAGATTTCTGTTAATACAAAAGATGATTATTCCTTAAAAGCCGGGATTGATATTCTGCAGACCAAATTTATACGCAGGGGGATTTCAATTAAAGCATTAAAAATGAAAGAACCCGAACCTGCTGCAGGCGGAAGATTAAAACAGGTAATCGACCTTCAAAGCGGAATATCAAAAGACAATGCAAAGCAGATTACCAAAATGATTAAGGACTCAAAGCTTAAGGTGAACGCGCAAATTCAGGATGAGCAGGTAAGAGTGCAGGCACCAAAGATTGATGATCTTCAGGCTGTTATTAAAATGATAAAAGATGCCGATCTCGATTTCCCGACACAATATGTGAATATGAAATAACGCAGCAACCTTCGAGGTTAGAATATCGATTACGAAGCATTAACCCCGAAGGTTCTCCCTCCATCACCCTGCGTACGCTCTTCTCAGCTTTTCTTTCCCAAGTGAATTAACGAGACGAAAATCTTCCTCTGAAATTTTTTCTTCATCACCGTAATAATTGTGGTCAACACTGTCTTTTTGTATACTTTCCCTTATCGCAACCGATGAAAGCACTTCAAGCTTCTCCGCAATAATATTATTCGGGTCTTCCGCGTCAATCCTTCCTTCAACAAGATAAGGACCCATAGACATTGTAAGCTCTGCGCAGCGGGAATACACTTTGGGAAATATCACCGCTTCAAAAGTTCCGGTTAAATCTTCGAGTGAAAGAAATTTCATTATGTCCCCTTTCTTTGTTCTTATTCTTTTGGAGCTCATATACCAGCCTATCATCTTAATTTTTCTGCCGCGGTATTTTTCTTTATCCTTTGCATTTATGACATGATATTTCTTTGCATATTCCTTAAAAAAATAAAGAGGATGACGGGTAACCATATAATTAAAAGTTTCGTATTCTGTCCGGCACATTTCTGCAGCGCTGAAGTTAATGTCTGTTTTAACTTCCTCTTCAAGAGCAAATGTTTCATTCACAAAAAGGTCATTGAAAGTATGGTTGAGAATCTTCCGGCGGTGAATATATATATCGAGCAGGCGGAGAAGCTCAGGACGGGTCTGCCTGAAGCATCCCATTGCACCGCATTTAATTAATATTGCACTTTCCTCGTAAGCAAGTTTTGTTCTTACGAGAAAATCTGCAAGCGAAACATATTTACCGTTATTTTTTCTTGCATCAACAATTATTTCAATTGAAGAGTGCGAGAGATTTTTTATTGCCATTAACCCGATACGTATGTTTTTTCCTTTACCAATGTATTCATAATTGCTGTGGTTGATTGATGGAAGCTCAACTGTAATTCCCATTCTCTTTGCTTCCCATATATAAACAGCCGATGAATAAAACCCTCCGCCGTTGTTAAGAACATTCGCCATAAACTCAGCGGGATAGTGCGCCTTTAAGTATGCAACCTGGTAGGAGAGAAGTGCAAACGAAGCACTGTGCGCTTTGCAGAAAGAATATCCCGCAAACGATTCTATCTGCCGCCACAACTCTTTTGTAATTTCTTCGCTATGCCCTTTTGCCCGGCAGGAAACAAAAAACTTATCTGTAATCTGTTTCATCGCTTCGTGCGAGCGCATCTTTCCGCTCATTGCCCGCCTGAGAAGGTCGGCTTCTTCCAGTGTTAAGCCGGCAATATGATGGGCAACTTTTATTACATCCTCCTGGTAAATCATCACGCCGTATGTTTCACCTAAATGCTTTTCCATTTCAGGGACAAGATATTTTCTCCGCGAAGGGTCTTTATGCCGCGCAATAAACTCCTGCATCATTCCGCTTTCTGCAACACCGGGACGAATAACAGAACTTGCCGCAGTAAGCATTTCAAAAGTTTCAACATCAAGCCGGCGGAGAAGCGAACGCATTCCCGGCGACTCAATATAAAAGCACCCGATTGTTTGTCCCGTACGAATAAGTTCCCTTGTCTCCTTATCATTAAAGAGCATTTGAAAATCAAAAATATCAAAGCGGATATTTTTTGTGTTCCGCGGGATCGGAGGATAAAGAGAGTGTATTTTGTTCCCCTCCCTCCATTCAGGGGGAACCTGGTAAGTTAGAATATCGACCGTATTTACACTTTTTGTTTCCATAATATAGTGAACATTTGCCCACTATATATAATTTCTTTAATTAAAAAGCAAGAGGGGAAAAGGATGGGTGATGAGTGATGGGTGATGGGATATAAAAATTGCAGGTTACGAGACCGTAAAATTACGCTATATGCTTTCCTGTTCCCCGTATCCCCGTATCTCCGTCTCCCGCCCTCTGTCATAATTTCCACACTGCCCCTTTCACTCTAAACAACATAAACCTCTTTTTTCGCTCATTTTTGGATTTTTTTTATTAGTCTTTAATTGGCTTTTAATTGCTTTTTAATTTCGTTCAACTTGTACTTAAAATTAAATGAGGAAAAAACAGATAAAAATTTTTCAGTCACATTGACACTTAATCAAAATTATTAAAAAAATTAAAATAGCATTTTCATCCATTTTTTGGAGATTTGGTTTCAGGTATCTGAGTCGTACTCCTCTCGTACTCCTCTCGTACTCCTCTCGTACTTCTCTTATACTTTATATTTGTTTTGAGATAAACCGGTTATTTTGTCATAGAATAAATTTTCACTCATCGATACCGGAGGCTAACCTTCGGTTGATAAACGGATACTAAATTCCGGATAAGATACTGCGATTTGGAAACAGCGGTTGAATGACAATTATATGACAACCGTGAGACAATGGAACGATAATCATAATTCCTATTGACTCTATCAAACTAAATAATTACAATAGACATATAGTTTTTAGGATTAGTTTTACAGGTGAGTTATGGAAGAAGAACCGGAATTGACTCAAACTGATGATGATTTTATCTGGATTTGCCAGTACTGCGGTGTTAAAAATAGCGTGTGGGTTGATTTAACTGTAGAAGGCAAACAGGATTTTGTAGAAGATTGCAGAATCTGCTGCAGACCGAACAGGATAATAATTACAAAGGATATCGAGAATAATATATTTGCCGAAAGCCGTCCCAGCGATGAATAATTCATCCCGGGAAAAATGATTCCTTTGTTACAACAGATTCAGCAATTCTAATCCATTATCATGCGTAAAAATGAAGAGCTGTCTTCGTCGTCGTCGTTATCTTTTTCTTCTTTCTTTTTAGCCTTCTCTTTAGACCAGCTATAACGTGATGAATCAAACTCGAATCCGCTCTTCGGAGTTTCCTCCTCTTCTTTTTCTTCAATAGTTGATTTAGGACTTTTAACACGATAGATAGTCGGGATTTCAAGATCCTCTTTATCTACTTCATCATTTGGTTCAAGGAAATTAAATCCGCCTCTGAAAGATTCTTCTTCTTTCTTTTTAGGCGGGGAGATTGAAAAAGCTTTCCTGGCAGAAGCCTGGTTTGATGAATCGAAACCGGTAGCAATAACGGTATAAGAAACATAATCGTTCATATCTTCCTTCTGAACACATCCGAAGATAACATTTGCCTCCTCACCGGCAGCTTCGAAGATTACATTGTTTCCGTCATTGATTTCCTGCATAGTAAGATTATTAGAACCGGTAACATTTAGCAGAACGCTTTTTGCACCTTTAATATTTATGCCTTCAAGCAGAGGACTTGATATTGCTTTCTGTGCCGCTTCGATTGCACGGTTTTCACCGCTTGCTATTCCACATCCCATTAACGCTTCCCCGCTCTGATTCATTACCGCACGTACATCTGCAAAATCCACATTTATTAATCCTTCTACGGTAATAATATCTGCTATACCTCTTGTCGCTTCATAAAGCACTTCATTCGGTTTATCGAACGCGGCAAATGCATTAACACCTTTATCAAGAATGTTAAGCAATCTTTCGTTGGGAATAACAATCAGGCTGTCAACATGATTTTTCAAATCCTGTATTCCCTGTTCTGCATTGAGCATCCGTTTTTTTCCTTCCCACCGGAAAGGTTTGGTAACTATGCCGACAACAAGTGCGCCAATACTTTTTGCAATAGATGCAACTACCGGAGCACCGCCTGTTCCCGTTCCGCCGCCCATTCCTGCGGTAACAAAAACCATATCGCTTCCTGCAAGCACTTCGGCCAATTTTTCCCTGTCTTCCTCAAGAGATTTCCTCCCAACATTAGGGTCAGCGCCTGCACCCAGCCCGCGTGTAATGCTGGAACCGCACTGGATTTTGTGAGTCGCGCTGCTGCCGTTTAATACCTGTGCATCTGTATTAACAGCGACATATTCAACACCGGTCAGCCCGCGTGCAATCATACTTTCGATAGCATTGCAGCCGCCGCCGCCAACACCAACGACTTTCAGTAAAGCCGACATTGGCTTGCTTCTGTCAATAGTTGCAAATCGCACCATAGTTACCTCCTATATTGAATTTATATTTCATCAAAAAATTGTTGAATCCTTTTTATTACCAGGGTTATTTTATTTTTATTCTTCCGTTTTTTTGTTTTGATTAATCCCTGGTACTCACTTGATTTCCCGCCGGGTATTCCACGGATTAAGCCTGCAACAGTAGCAAACTCAGGACTCCCGATTTCATTTGAAAGTCCCGCACCTGATTCCTGCGGAACGCCTATCCTGGTTGGGAGTCCAAAAACTTCTTCAGCAAGTTCGGGGCATCCTTTTAAAAGCGAACCGCCCCCGGTTATTACAATACCGGCTTTAATTTTATTTTTAAATCCTGCACTTCTTATTTCGTTATCAACAAGAATAAATAATTCTCTCATTCTTAAGCTGATTATTTGTGTTAACAGGCTGATTGGTATTTTTGTATTTCCTCTTGCACCAACTCCTCTGATTAAAATATCTTCATCTTTTATTATTGCACTCTCCGAAGCATAGCCGTAATCTTTTTTCAGCTTTTCTGCTTCTTCTGTTATAACACCAAGTGATTCCCTAATATCATTGGTTACCTGGTTACCTGCAACACCGATTACTTTTGTATGCTTAATTGCCTTGTTATGAAAAATCGCTATATCTGTTGTCCCGCCGCCGATATCAATTAAAGCTACACCAAGGTCTTTTTCACTTTCTTCAAGAACAGAAGTGCTCGAAGCAATAGGTTGAAGAATATAATCCTGGACCTGCAGCCCGGCACGTTCAACGGATTTTTTTATATTCTGAATAGCCGGAATTGAAGCAAGTACTATATGGTTGGTTGCTTCAAGTCTTGAACCGGAAATACCAAGCGGATTTTCTATTCCCGGCTGATGATCGATTGAAAACTCTTCGGGAATTATATGAAGTATCTGCCTGTCAGACGGAATATGAATTGTCCTGACATCTTTCTCTAATCTTTCAAGATCTTCTTTTGTAATTTCCCGGTCTTCACCGCTGATAGTAACATAATTCCTGTGCCGCATACTTGTTATGTGTTCACCTGCAACACCAACATTTACATGGGTAATTTCAAATCCCGCCCTGTTACAGGCAATGGAAACAGCATTTTTTATTGCTTCGGCTGTTTTCCCGATATTTGCAACCAGGCCTTTGTGCAAACCTTCAGAAGGAGCAACACCAAAGCCAAGTATATCAAACTTATTTTCGGATAGCTTTTCTGCTATAACGGCACAAACCTTTGTAGTTCCTAAATCCAGTCCCGCTATAATATCTTTTCTCATTCAGTTAAACCTGTTTTATCATAGTTACCGAGAAAAATTTCATTGTCAAATCTTAAATCGATATATGAGCTGTTCATTGCCATTTCTTTCTGATAATTATCTCCGGACAAAAGCTGATCGAAAGACACCAGTTTTTTAGCCGTATCCCCTCTTCCTAAAATTACCGGCGGCTTTAATCCTGAAAAAAGTAATATGATGTCTCCGCCGTTTCGGAGATTTATTTCCGACAGTTTATTAGAAAGCTCTTTATCCGTTAAGTCCGCTGCATCAATTATTTTATATGCATCAACCAAACCGGGAGTTTTAAGTGTTTCATTTTTCTTAAGAAATTCATCGTTATTTAAATTTGAAACAACCGGCAGATTTGAAATCTTTGTATTTGGCATAAGAGGTAAAATTTCAAAATCATCTGTCGAAAGAAATATTTCATTATCACTTACAAGAACCGCTTTTATATTTTTCTCAATAAGGTTTATATGCACTTCGTTATTACCGCTGAATTCAACTTCTGCTTTTTCCACATAAGGATGTTTTTCCATGCGTGATTTTATTACCGGCAGCGTAATATCCTTATATGTCTCAGTGTCATTCAGTTTCGCAAAAGCCAGGTAATCATTTTCATTCAGCAAAGTATTACCGGTTATCTGTATTGATTTAATCTGTTTATTTACCCCTCTTCTTTCAGAATTGAGGGAAAGATAAAACATAAATCCGACTAAAATTATAAATAGAATTAATCCCAACATTTTTCTTGGCGTTTCGCTTTTCAATTTTGAATCATCCTCACAAACTCTTCTCCAAATTTCCAGATATCACCCGCACCCATAGTTATTATTATATCTCCATCAGATTTCAATTGATCGAGCAATACTGGTATTTTCTTTTTATCAGGTTCATAGATTACATTTTTATGTCCGAACTTCTTTGCTGCATTCGCAATTATTTCACCGGTTATACCTTCTATGGGCTCTTCACGTGCAGGATAAATATCGGTACAGATAAAAACATCAGAGTTAAGAAAAGATCTTCCGAATTCCTGGTAAAAATCTCTTGTTCTCGTATAAAGATGAGGTTGGAAAACAGCTATGAGTCTTCTATCCCACCCTGCTCTTATTCCATTTAAAGTTGCACTTGTTTCTGTAGGATGATGAGCGTAATCATCAACAACAAGAATTTCTTTATTATACTTTACCTCGAATCTTCTGTAAACTCCGGAAAAAGATTCCAGAGCTTTTTTTATAACCGGGAATTCTATTCCCAATTCTTTCGCAATAACTATTGGAACAAGCGAGTTCTTAACATTATGCAATCCGGGAATATTCAGTTTAACTCTGCCGAGATCTTCACCTTTATATTTAACTGTATATTCACTTGAGAATTGTTTATGTGAAATATCGACTGCTCTTACGTCAGCCTGAGGAGTAATTCCATAAGTAATAATTTTTTTATTAATTGATGGGATAATATCCTGCAAGCCCGGTTCATCAAGACAAAGAACGATAAATCCATAGAAGGGAACTTTGTTAGCAAACTCAGTAAAGGCAGATTTTATGTCATCCAGATCTTTATATGTATCGAGATGTTCACTTTCCAATGTTGTTAAAGCAGCAATTGTAGGAGTGAGCTTTAAGAATGTCCTGTCAAACTCATCTGCCTCAACAACAATAAATTCTCCGTGTCCGAGTCTTGCATTGGTTCCGCCAAGTCCGCTCAGTTTTCCGCCGACAATGATTGTCGGATCAATATTTCCTTCGGTTAAAGTTAAACCAACCATTGATGTAGTTGTTGTCTTACCATGCGTTCCCGCAATACCGATTCCGTATTTCATCCGCATTGACTCTGCAAGCATCTCAGCACGTTTGATTACAGGAATTTTTCTTTCAACTGCCGCCTTAACTTCAGGGTTATCCGTAGTTACCGCGGATGAATAAACAAGAACATCAGCATCTTTTAAGTTTTCAGGTGAATGTCCCTCATAAATAGTTATACCAAGATTTGAAAGATGGTCGGTAATTTCAGTTATTGCCCTGTCCGAGCCGGACACTTCAAATCCCTGGCTTAATAATATCTCAGCAAGCCCGCTCATACCGATTCCACCGATTCCTACGAAATGCACTTTACGAATATTCTTAAACATTAAACTGCTTCCACTTTTGCTTTTAAATCTTCAAATTTTTTCAACAGCTTGTCTTCATTTTCATAATCATAAGGACGAATAATAACCGAACGTCTCCTGTTTTTTAATTTTATTCTCACCAGCCTGAAAGCATGATTGCCCATTCTTTGTCTCTGTTTTGAAATTCTGATTCTTTTAACCTGGCTCAATAAAATTTTCTTTTCGCCAAACCTTGTAACAAATGAAATTGCATCCGGGTCTATTTCAAGATATTTATTCTTATAAAGATTATAGAGAAGACTTACCAAAGAAATAATTACAATAATACCAAGAAGATATATGATCGGATCCCTGGTTATTAAAGTAAATGTTTCTTCAACAAACTCTCCTCTTATAAGTAAGTAAAGAGCGAATACTATAAAGTAAATTATAGTTGATTGATAATAGAAAGACATATTGTATTTAAACGTCTCCCTGTTATTTAATTCATCTGCGCTCATAATGTATCAGCAAATTTTATTGCACTCTCCGCTATTAAAGAAGCGGCATCCGGTTTACTGAATTTTTTAGCATTAAGTTTTAAGTCTTCCAATTTTCCTGTATCGAAAATTGTTGAAATTATTTTATCTCTCAAAATATTTTTAACGTCTTTATCCTCAACAAGTATTACGGCATTCTCATCTGCAAGCGATTTTGCGTTATAGTATTGATGATTCTCAGCAACATTGGGTGAAGGAATTAATATCGATGGTATTCCAAGCACAAGCAGTTCCGCAATCGTTGTGGCACCTGCCCTGGCAATAACCATATCTGCCGCTGAATAAGCGAGATTCATATCTTCAATAAAAGGTGAAATAATAATTCCTTCTGAATTCAAATGCTTGTACTTTTCATAATAGATGCTTCCGGTCTGCCATAAAACCTGTATGTTTTTTTCTTTAAGCATTGAAAGAGATTCAGCCATTGCTTCATTTATAGAGGCAGCACCCAAACTCCCACCCAGGGTCAACAACATTTTTTTCTGAGCGTCCAATTTAATACTGTTGAGTGCTGCATCTCTGTCAATTCTGTTAAGACTTTCTCTAACGGGATTTCCCGTGACTTTTATTTTCTCTTTTTGTTTCAGGTATTTTTTTGAGTCTTCGTAACTAACGTGAATTTCATCAGCATATTTTTCAAGCAATCGGGTAGTTACACCAGGGTAACTGTTCTGTTCAAGTAAAATTATTTTTGCTCCCATGACAGAAGAACCCCAGATAGCCGGTCCCGAAACATATCCTCCTGAACCGATAGCAACCTTGGGTCTGAAACTCATATTTATTATTAAGGACTGCAACAATGAAACTCCGAGCTTAACAGGAAAAAGAATATTCTCCATGTTAAACGTTCTTGAAAATCCTTTTATCCAGATAGATTTAAATTTATATCCAAGCTTAGGAACAACTCTTCCTTCAATTTTTGTTTTTGTGCCGATGAACAGAATGTCTGCTTCGGGAATTTTAGCTTTTATTTTCTCTGCTACGGCGACCGCCGGAAATAAATGCCCGCCTGTTCCGCCTCCGGCAAATAAAAACCTGTATTCCGTTTTAGAAGATGCCATTAATTCATTTCCATATTTACTGCAGGCGGAATATTATTAATTCTGTTCTGAACCATTGCATTAGTCATCCCGATATTTATCAGGATACCAACTGAGATGCACATAAATATTAATGAAGTACCGCCATAACTAATAAACGGGAGCGGCAGACCCGTTGTCGGGACAAGTCCTGTAGCTACAGCAACATTAATGAACGCATTAACCAGCACCGAAATAGAAATTCCGAAAGCAAGAAGCTGTCCGAACACATCTTTACATTTTTTTGCAATCAGAATACCTGCAACAAATAGAACGAGATAAGCAAAAAGAACTATCACTGAACCAATAAAACCGAGCTCTTCGCCGAGTATTGCAAAAATAAAGTCACCATAAGCCTCGGGAAGGAAAAGATTACTCTGCTTACTGTAGCCTAACCCGACACCAAGAATACCGCCGCTTCCCAAACCAAGTAATGCCTGCTTTACCTGAATGTTAATATCACCGCCGTTACTAAAGCTTTGAATAAAAGTTAAAATCCTTTCGCGTGAATGAGAAATAATCATTGCACCGATTCCGCCCAATAAAGCAGAAGCTCCCATTGAACTAATTATATGCTTCAGCCTGGCACCCCCCACAAATAAAATCGTAAGAGATATTATCAGAACAAGAATACCGTTGCTTAAGTTCGGCTGAAAGAAAATTAAACTTGCAACTATCAGTACCCAGCTAAACAGGTATATAAATCCATTTTTAAAGTTTTCAATCTCTTTCCCTTTTCTTTCAATCAATGTCGCAAGATGAATAACAATTGCAAACCTTGCAAAATCAGCCGGCTGAAAAGTTATAAAGCCAAGGTTTAACCATCGTCCTGCTCCTTTAATATTAGGAGCAATGATAAGAGTTAAAACAAGCAGCGCAACTGCAACCAGCAGTAAATATTTGCTGATTTTTTTATAGAATTCGTAAGGTATAATTGCGAATACTATCATCAGAAATATTCCTGCAATCACTTTAAAAGAAATGCGAGTTAAAAAGGTGAAACAAACTATCAAATTTAAATGCGCTGTAAGTGCTGCTCGCACTCATCACAAGCACTAATCCCAAAAGGGTTAGTGCAAATGCGTCCAAAAATATTGTAAGCGAAAGTTTTTTCATTATAATTTATTTACAGCTTCCTTAAATACTCTTCCGCGATGCTCGTAATTGTCATACATATCAAAGCTTGCGCAGGCAGGAGATAACAACACGATATCTCCCGGTCTTGCTTCAAGGTTTGAGGCATGAACCACATCATCCATAGTTTGTTTAACTTCTACCTTAATATCCCTGTGAAAGAAATTAAATACTTTGTCTGCCGATGAACCGATAGCATAAATTTTTATCACCTTTTCCAGAACGAGTGGTCTTATCTGATTATAGTCGTTTCCTTTATCCTGCCCGCCGAGAATAAGAAAAATTTGCCCGGGTAATCCTTTTAATGCATACCATACAGAATCTACATTGGTGGCTTTTGAATCGTTAATATATTTTACACCTTCAATTTCCCTTACAAACTCAAGCCTGTGCTCTACGCCTTCAAACGTTCTTAATGCTTTAATGATTTTTTCATTATCAAGTCCGAATATTTTTGCTGCTGTAATTACTGCCATTGCATTGGCTATATTATGCTCACCGACAAGATTAACATCAGATACTTTACAACTGAATTTCAGGATGCTTTCTTCATTAAAGAAAATATCTTCGCCGGAGTTATAGGTTCCGTTATCTAATGTTTCTTTTAGTGAGAAGTAGTATGGTTTACTCTTATGCGGAGCCATTGAATTCATAAGAGCGTCATTATCTTTATTCAGAATAAGAAAATCACTTGGTCCCTGGTTTTTATATATCTGCATCTTTGACTGAATATAATTTTCAAGTTTATTTTCATACCTGTTTAAATGATCGGGGGTAATATTCAGTATCATTGCAATTTTTGGTTTAAAGCTTTCTATCAAATCAAGCTGGAAGCTGGAAACCTCGAGAGCAACAAACTCATCTTCTTTCACTTCGTATGCAATTTCAGAAAATGCAAAACCGATATTTCCCGCCACATAAATTTTCTTTCCACAAACTTTAAATAAATGCCCGCAAAGACTCGTGGTAGTTGTTTTACCGTTCGTGCCTGTAATCGCAATAATGTTCCCCCTGCAGAATGAAGCAGCAAGTTCAAGTTCACCGATGATTTTTATTTTTTTTTCTTTTGCACTTTTAATTATTGTGGCATCTGATGGAACCCCGGGGCTAACCACCATCATCTGGCAATCAAATGCTTTATCAGAATGTCCGCCTGTTTCGAAATCGATATTATTTGATTTTAACATTTCCACATATTCATCGAGCATTTTACCGGAAGCAGAGTCCGTTACAAAAGGTTTGCCTCCGAATCTTGCAATTAATTTTGCCGCCCCCACACCGCTTCTTTTAGCGCCAACAACTGTTATCTTTTTTCCTGCGAGATTCATTTTCTATCTTATTTTAAATGATGCTAAGCTGATTATAGCAAGGATAATTGCTACTATATAAAACCTGATTACAATTTTAGGCTCAGGCAATCCCATCATCTCATAATGATGGTGAATAGGAGCCATCCTGAAAATTCGCTTACCAACGCCGTATTTCTTTTTAGTTATTTTAAAGTATACACGTTGAATTATTACTGAAATAGTTTCAAGAAAAAATATCCCTCCCAGTATTGGTATCAATAATTCTTTCTTAATAAGTACCGCAAGGATACCGAAAGCCCCGCCGAGCGCAAGAGACCCGGTATCGCCCATAAAAACCTGGGCGGGATAAGAATTAAACCAAAGGAAACCTAAAGAAGCACCAATTAATGCAGCAACAAAAACTGTAAGCTCACCAGCACCGGGCAGATAAATAATATTTAAGTAATGTGAAAAAATTGAGTTGCCGCTGACATAACTTATTATTGCCAGCGTCAGCATGACTATTGTTATAACTCCGATTGCAAGCCCGTCAAGCCCATCCGTTAAATTAACAGCATTAGATGTTGCGGTAATAATGAACACCACAACGGGTATGTAGAAATATGAAAAATCGAAGTTTACATTCTTTAGAAATGGAACCGTTGTTAAAGAATGTATTCCTGTAAACTCCGGGGCAAAATAAATTACGGACCCTATTACCAATCCGATTATAACCTGTCCTAAAAGCTTGTACCTTGCGATTAATCCATTGGGCAATTTCTTAACCACTTTCAGGTAATCATCAAGAAAACCAACTGCACTTAACCAGATTGTTCCGCCTAAAATCAGGATAATGTAAATGCTGAATATGTTTGACCACAAAAGAACCGGCACAGTGACACAAAGAATGATTATCAATCCACCCATTGTTGGCGTTCCTGCTTTTGACCAGTGGAATTTCGGACCATCAATTTTTTTTGCTTCACCAATCTGCTTTTCCTGCAGCTTCCTGATAATTTTCGGTCCAAGGTAAAATGAAAGAACCAGCGCTGTAATTGCAGATAAAGCCGATCTGAAAGTAAGAAACCGGAATATATTAAATCCAGGCGGACTAAAGACTTTATTAATATATTCAAAGAAAAAATAAAGCATTACTTCCTGTCTTTTTCTTCAATTGTTTTTATAAATTCTTCCATCTTCATCCCGCGGGAACCTTTGACAAGAATTACAGAATCAGATAAGTTCCGGCTGGTTAAAAATGTATTTAATCTTTTCCTGCTGTTAAAATATTTTGATTCAATATTTGTTTTCAGTAATTCCTCATGAAGATTTTTCATTAAAGGACCTACCAGGTAAACGGCATCAAACTTATTTGATTTTATTGTTGATACTAATTTTCTGTGCATCTGTGGAGCATTCTCACCAAGCTCGAACATATCACCAAGTATAGCAATTTTTCTTTTATGAAGAATAATTCTTCCGGCAAGGTTCAGCGCTTCTTTCATAGATGAAGGATTCGCATTGTAAGAATCATCAATTATAAGAAAATCTTTTTTCCGTTTTATGTTTAACCGTTTTTCAACTTTGTTTAATTTTTTTAACCCCAAGGAAATTTCTTTTACGGACAATCCCAATGTGAAAGCCACCGCAGCGGCTGCAAGAAAATTTTTAGCATTTGCTTCACCATACAACGGCAAATCAACTTTAAGCTTATTTCTTTTATAAGTTATTTCTATTTCCGGTCTTCCATCCTCGGTATAACCGGTTATTTCTCCTCTTACATCAGAATCTGAATTAAATCCGTATGTAACTTTCTTCTTATAATTTTCAGCCGACTTTTTTAACATTTTATCATCAGCATTGATAAAGAGAGTACCGTTTATTTTAGCCGTCGCTTTAAAAGAGAAAGCTTCTCTTTGAGAACTCCTCTTTTATTAAGAAGGAACTCAAGATGAGAATCACCGATATTGGTAATGATCGCATAATCAGGTAAAGCAATGTTTGCTGTATATTCAATTTCTCCAAAATGATTTGTGCCAAGCTCCGCAACGAGAACATCATGTTTTTCGTTGGTGCTGAAAAGAGTAAGCGGAACGCCGATATGATTGTTGTAATTGGCAATTGTTCTGTTCACTTTATATTTTGTACTTAACAGTTTTGCTAACATCTCTTTTGTTGAGGTTTTACCTGCACTACCTGTTATCCCGATAATTTTAGCGCTTAATTTTTTTCTCCAGCTTTCCGCTAAATCTCCCAAGGCTTTAATTGTATCATTTACCGTTATTACCGGGATATCAAATTCATTTATCTTTTTTAATATCCTTTTATCAATTAATAAAGCGATTGCTCCGTTTGAAACTGCCTTATCAATAAAATCATGCCCGTCATATCTTTCACCTTTAACAGCAACGAATAAACAATCGTCCGATACATTTCTTGAATCAATTGAAACATTCCTGATTGTTTTAAAATTATCAGGATTATAAATAACAGCCGAATCTAAATTGAACACATCTTCAATCGTAAGTCCCGTCCTTTTCATAAACTCAAATACTTTTCAGCCATTTCCCTGTCGGAAAAATGTCTTCTGATTCCTTTTATTTCCTGGTACGTTTCGTGTCCTTTACCTGCAATAAGAATAACAGCATCGGGTTCACTATTTTCAATTGCTCTTTTTATTGCTTCTTCTCTGTCTTCAATTATTTCATAATTTTTTTTCGAAATGCCAGCTTCTATTTCTTTTATAATATCAATAGGATTTTCATTTCTCGGATTATCAGAAGTAATTATAACTCTCTTACTATATTCGGAGGCTATCTTTCCCATAACGGGACGCTTTGTTTTATCCCTGTTTCCACCGCATCCGAAAACAGTATAAACGGGATGCTTACCCTGAACAATATTATTTATTGTAAGTAAAGTTTTTTCAAGACTGTCAGCGTTATGCGAATAATCCACAATCACTTTTTTTTCATCTTTACCTGTCATTTCAAATCTTCCGGGAACCTGCGGAGTTTTTTTAATACCTTCAACTGCAGTATTAGCATCTATACCGGATAAGGTTGTAACGGCAAAGGCAAATGCCGCATTATAAGCATTAAATTCTCCAACCAGCGAAGAAGCTATTAAATAATTTTTGTTATTATTTTCAATTGTAAAGAGAGTACCTTCGAGGTTGTAAGAAATGTCTTTAATATAAAAGTCTGCACCCGGAATTTTACCAAGTGAATATAGAGGAGCCACTCTATTTCCGATGATTCTCGGGGAAGATTTATCATCAATGTTATAAACACCGAATGCAGACGAACTCAGATTATCAAACAGTATCTTTTTAGCCGCGAGATAATTTTCAAAAGTTTCATGAAAATCGAGGTGATCTGAGGAGATATTAGTAAACAAAGCAGCCGAAAAATTGAGACCATAAACACGTTTCAATGCGAGTGCGTGTGACGAAACTTCCATAACGACGTAACTGCATTTGTTGTTGTACATTTCAAACAGCAGTTCATTCAGATCATTCGATTCAGGCGTTGTAAGTGAAGATTCTATTTTTCTGTCTCCTATATAATTTGCTATTGTTCCTAACAGTCCCGGTTTTATTCCTGCAGTTTCAAGAATACTTTTAATTATAAATGATGTAGTTGTTTTTCCTTTTGTTCCTGTTATTCCTATAAGTTTAATTTTCTCCGAAATATTTTTATAATAACCTTTAGATAATTCAGCAAGAGCTATTCTTGAATCCTTAACTAAAATTTTTGCCGTTTCAGTATGAATAAATATTTCATCAGGAACAGCATTATTATCTTCAAGAACTACAGCAGCAGCTCCTTTATTAATTGCTTCATTAATAAACCTGTGACCATCAACATTCAATCCTTTTATGGCAACGAAAACAGAACCTTTGGTTACTTTACGCGAATCATAAAAAATACCTGTGACATCTTTTTGTTGTACGTTACCGGCAACCTGGATCACGTGAACACTATTTATTAATTCCGTCAGCTCCATTAGTAAACTGCAGTGCCGCTGACAGAAACCTCTTTACATATCAGAGAACAAACCGCTCCCTTTTTTATCGCCGATCCCGGAGCCAGGCTCTGGGACATTACTAAACCGGTTCCTGCCATCTTGTATTTAACACCAAGCTTTGATAAAACCGACATCGCATCTTTTATACTATAGTTGCGAAGATCAGGCATAATATTTTTTTGCACGCAATTTGAGACAACATCCGGATCAGGCAGCTTATAAGAAGCATTCGAATAATTTATATCGTCATCATTTACATTTTTTGTATTTACAATTTTTAAGTCTTTATCTATTAACCCGGGCTCTGTTGATTTAAGTATCTCCGGGTTATGCTCAATTATTTTCTGTGCAACATTCTTAAATACCGGTGCCGCAGCAAGACCTCCATATCTCCCTACTTTCGGAGAGTTCAACAAAATCAAACAGATAACCTTCGGATTATCCGCAGGAAAAAAACCTATAAAAGATGAATTATATTCTTCTTTTGAATAGCTACCATCTATAAGTCTTTGTGAAGTACCTGTTTTACCGCCGATTGAAACGCCTTCAATTTCTGCATTCTTGCCGGTTCCTTTTTCTACAACTCCTACCAGCATTTTTCTCATTCTGAATGAAGTTGATTCCGAAATAACTCTTCTTACCTGTCGCGGTGAATTAGTTACGACCGTTTTTCCATCCCTGCTTGCTTCACGTAAAATAATTTCCGGCTCATAAAGAATTCCGCCGTTTACAATTGCACAGTAAGCTGTTATTAATTGTAAAGGCGTTACAGCAACCTCATATCCGAATGACATAAAAGTTTTAGTAATGCTTCCCCATTCACCGGGTTTCTTCAGCGTTCCTTTTACTTCTCCCGGGAGCGGTACTGAAGTATAATTTCCAAACCCGAATCCTCTTAAATATTTATAGTAGGATTCGTCACCGATCCTCTGAACAAGCTTGGAAATTCCTATGTTACTCGATTGTTCAAGAATTCCTTCTACAGAGAGATATGCGTGCTCGTGAGTATCGCTTATATAAACGTTCTTAACCTTGTATCTTCCGTTTTCAACAAAAATATTTTCATTTTCTTTACATAGATCCTGATCGATAAGAGACGCCATTGTAAAAGATTTAAACGTCGAGCCAGGTTCATAAGTATCGGTAATTGCCCTGTCTCTTCTTTGATCGTCAGAATATTCCCAGTATTCGTTGGGATCATAATCTTCATCGTTTGCAAGCGCAAGTATTTCACCGGTATTCGGATTCATAATTATTCCCACACCGGATGAAGCTTTATATTCCTTAACTCCTTTGGATAATTCTTCCTCAAGAATTGCCTGGTACGCTTTATCGATAGTAAGATAAATATTCAGTCCGGGAACGGCAGGCTTTGTCTGCTCTTCTTCAACAGTTATCATATCGCCAATTGCATCTTTCTCTACAAGCATTGCACCATCTTCACCCGAAAGTATACCATCGAATGTTTTCGCAACTCCATTTATCCCTTCGTAATTACTGTTGACGTAACCCAGAATGTGTGAAGCAAGATCTTTGTAATAATAAACTCTTGTCGGGTCATCTTTAACAGAAACAGCACCTATCCTGAAATTTTTAAGAAGCACGGCCTTTTCACCCGGAGCTTTTTTCTCAAGGCATAAATATCCGTTTTTTACTTCCATCAGTTTCATATAATGATCTGTTGATTTACCAAAGACGGATGAGAACTTTTTTGCTATTTTAATTTTATCAGGTACTTTAAGATTCCGGGAGTCTATATAAAAAGAAACATCATTCCTGTTATAGACAAGCAGCGAATTATTCCGGTCATATATTAAACCGCGTTCGGCTCTTATCTTATCAACATAAGTTTGCTGTCTCTGTGCATAATACTTCAGCTCTTCACTTTTAACTATCTGGATATCAATCAACTTTATTACCAGGATGACAAAGCTGATAAATGCAAATAAAATTATAAGCAGTACTCTGCGGTTATTCATATTTTTCTTTTAGCCGGTTTTCAATTTCATCGGTTTTTTGTTTACTGATCTTTATGATAAGAGCAGGTGGGCCTCCTCTGATCATACCAAGATCTTTTTCTGCAATCCCGGTAATACGTTCTTCCGAGGTTAAAAACTGGTTTTTAACTGTAAGGTTAACCTGCCAGTTTTTTTTCAAATCAAGTTGTTTTTCCGCAAGGACTTTTTCTTTGGTCAGTTCTTCGCACTTTAATTTTATCCCGACATAAAAAAGGATCAGCACAATGAAAGTAGTAAACAGCAAAATGCTGAAGATAAGAAATGGCTTGGATCCTTTTTTCATACTCTCTCTGCTGCTCTCAATTTTGCACTCCTTGCTCTTGGGTTTGCTGCAATTTCTTCGGGTGAAGGAGTTACAGGTTTTCTTGTTAATATTTTAAGTCTTCTTTCCTTATCACACTGGCAGACAGGAAAATCTTTCGGACAGATACAATCAAGAGTTTCATATTTAAAAGTTTCCTTAACAATTCTGTCTTCAAGAGAGTGATAAGAAATTATGACAATCCTTCCTCCTTTGTTAAGAAGGTTTACCGACTTATCTAAAAAAGATTTCAATGCACCAAGTTCATCATTCACATAAATCCTGAGGGACTGAAATATTCTTGACAGAGTTTTATTCTGATTTTTAAAAGGAACGACTTTTGTAATGATCTCACTCAACTGTGAAGTAGTTTCAATTTTAAAATCACTCCTTCTTTTACAAATTTCTCTTGCTATTTTTCTCGAATTTCTTTCTTCACCATATTGGAAAAAGATACCTGCAAGATCCTCCTCAGAGAAAGAATTTATTATATCGGAGGCATTAACAACTTTCGATTTGTCCATCCTCAGATCAAGTTTCGCTTCCTCCCTGTAAGTAAATCCTGATTCGGGATTATCGAGCTGGTACGAGGAAACTCCAAGATCTGCAAAAATTCCGTCAAAGAACCCGAATGATTCTATCTTAGCAACAATATCAATTTCTGAAAAATTAAAATTATAAAGTTTAACCCGTTCATCTTTTATAAATTTTTCTTTGGAAAAATCAAACGCATTTTTATCAACATCGGTTGCAGCAAGTACTGCATCTCTATTCAAAATTTTTAAGAATGCTTCTGCGTGCCCGCCAAATCCTAATGTGGCATCAAAGTAAATTCCCGATTTATTAGTAACCAGGTGCTCAATACTTTCATTCAATAAAACAGGCGTGTGATGAGCTCTCATCTTCACGCCATAACTTTTGCTGCAATCTCTTCATAAGTTTCCGAAGATTGTTCAAGGTAGACTTTGTATAATTTGGGATTCCACAGTTCAATCTTCTTTAAAGCACCAAGTACAAGTACCTCCTTTTCAATCTCAGCATATTCAATTAAATTTGGGGGAATTAAAATTCTCGCCTGCACATCGAGCTTGTCCTCTGTTGCATGCTGAAGAATCATTCTTATAAATTTTGCCTCCTGAGGTTTGAAAGGATTAAGGTTAAGGAGCTTTTGTTCAAACTGGTGCCATTGGTCCATAGGATAGACGTCAATACACCTATCAGTTCCGCGCGTCATTACAAAAGAATCATTAGCTTCCGGAGAAAGCTGACGCCGTAATTTTGCAGGAATACTTATTCTTCCTTTGGAATCTAATGAGTATGTATATTGTCCTCTGAACAAATTCTTAACCTTCCATGGTAAAATTCACCACAATTCCCCACAACTCCCCAAAATTAACACAATTAAATATGGAAAGTCAAGAATTATTTTTCATTTTCACCATAAAAAAAATTAAAATTCTAATCTAAGCCGATTAAAATTTAATGAACATTTTCTTTCAGATTTTTTACAGACCGAAACCAGACAATTTTGTAGTGATTAAAAAGATGATATTGTTGAAGATGTTGAAGAGCATATTAGTTGGAGGTTAATGATTTTACCTTTTTGAAGCCGGGCAAGTTAAGATTTATTAAAAAGGGAAAGCATTTCTGCTTTCCCTTTTTTATTATTTAAATTCTGATATTAAAATTATTTTAATAATATCATCTTCTTAACCATTACATTCTCTCCTGCTTGTCCTCCGTCAGGCGTGACTTCTAATTTATAGTAGTATACACCGCTTGGAATACCTGCCGAGCCAAATGAAACTTGATAGCTTCCAACCTGTTTGGTTTCATTTACAAGCACTGCAACTTCTTCGCCAAGAGCGTTGAATACCTTAAGAGTAACCCTGGCAGTTTTTGGTACAGCGTATTTTATAACAGTAGAATTGTTAAATGGATTTGGATAGTTCTGTTCAAGAACAAATCCATTTGGAGCAAGATCATTAACTGTTAATATATTGCTGAAAGAATAGCTGCCGTTAAAGTCAACCTGCTTCAACCTGTACTGGAGTGAAGTAGCATTTATCCCGGTTAGGTTATCTGTATAAGTATAACTCTGCTGAATGGTGGTTGTCCCTTTACCTTCTCTGAAACCAATTGTTGTCCAATTATTATTTTCGGATTTATCAGATATTTTTCTCTGAACTTCAAACCGGTGATTATTTGTTTCAGTTGCGGTAGTCCATTCTAACCTGATTGACGTACCTTCATTTATTGCTTTAAAGGATGTCATCTCAACCGGTACATTTTCTTCATCAAGAGTTAAAGCCTTAATGCAGAGGTTTGCTGTTCCTGCAGGCCATGGCGGATCTTCATAGTTATACATATCCTGCCATTGCGTACCATCCCAGTAAAAGCTTTCACCCGGATTTGAAGTTGAATTAACAACAGTTCTGTAACTGTTTCGTATTAAAAGTACCGGCACTTCCGATGTACGGTCAAAAGGCATTCCTCCATGCGACAAACTTAAGTACACATAGAAATCATTTCCTGCCTCAAGAAACAAAGCTGTTGAAAGATCAACTGTATAAAAACCAGTGTATTGCGCAAAACCGCTCTGAGAGTATAATTCATTCTGAAGCTGACCGCCCTGGAATGTATCATAAATTTTGTAAGTATAACTAACACTGTCCGCTGCAGTATAGAAGCTGATTGATTCAAGATATTCGTTTCCCCCGGTTGTAAAAGCATTAAAGCCTTCATTACAATCCTGCTTTGTTGCACGCCAGCCGTGATAATCATAATAATAAATATGATCATACCGTAAAGGTTCAACATCTTTAAAAGTAATTGCACCCATTTCAGGATTTTTTCCACAATGCTTATCATAATAGGATATCCAGAAATAACCGCTTAAGCCCCAACCGCTTCCCCAGCTATTCTTAACAATCCATGCACCGGGCAGCGGAGCCTGGGTTACCTTGTTGTCGTCCCAGCCTACTATTGCAACCGCGTGATTTGGATCGAGCGATGAAGTTGGCGGCTGGTAATGAATATAATTCTGCATAAATGATCCATCGTAGCACATGCATGTTCCCATTACACCGTAATCCATAATCATCTGTTTAAGAGTATTGATGTTGCTCAGATCTTCTTTTTCATTCAACCAGTATATGTTCCTCGGGTAATAAATATGATAGCTTGTATCATATCTGAGAGGAGGAGTATTGTATGATTGCCCGTCTATATCCCGGACAGCGCCCTCACCTCTTGTTAAGTATGCTGAAGAAACAAGGTAATCGCCGCCTTCGTGAACTTGTAATCCATTTCCTGTAGGCGGATCAAGATCACCGTTATATTCCTGATTAAATCCGTTCCACCAATCGAGATGATATTCTGCAAGATTCGGTTCCCCTGTTTCACCATTGCTTGCCCAGGCACCTGTCATCAAGAGATTTCCCTCCATTGCTGCCATTGTGCCGTGAGTCCAGCATGTACCCCCGCTCTGCGATTTAACAGAAGTTACGTAATTAATCCCACCAACATTCCTGAGATCGTATGTTGAAGGTGGGTTTTGCGCAAAACTACTGTTAATAAAAATCCCCAAAAATAAAATTGAAAAAATAGTTATAAAAGATTTAACATTAGAATTGTAAAAAGTCATATAAAGCCTCCCGCTGTTAGTTAAACAAATATATTAAATATTATTATAAAATATTCATATTCTTAAAAATGAATGGGGACAAGCAAAATTTATCATTAACTTTCAGGTACCATAATAATTTTCACCGCATATTATTAAATCGGTTTGGAAGCATTCAAATTTTTTAATTGAAAGCCGAAGTCAGAAGTGGTGTGCTTTTCATCAATATTTGATTATACATTTTTTTAACTATTCTTTTCCATTCAGACATTGATTAATTTTCATTGCAAGTAGTTAAAAAGATGATTTTGTTTAATTATCTTTTTAAAAAAGAAATAACATATTTTATTCTGATAAGAATCAGGTTACATGTGTGTTTTAAAAAAAGTATATTATTGTTAGCTTAAATAACCGGAAGTAATCAGTCCAAAGATTTTAATAATTTATATAAGGAAAAATCATGTTGAGAAATTTATCGCCCGGAACACCGAAATCAGATGAGACAACAATTATAAGCCTTGGGGTTAAGATTGAAGGAAAGATAAAAAGTAATGGGAATATCAGGGTTGATGGAGAAATACTGGGAGATATTGTATCCCAGGGTAATGTAACTATAGGAGAAAACGGTGAAGTGAACGGACAGGTGAATGCAGATATAATTACTATCGGGGGAAACGTTACCGGAACAGTAAAAGCAAAAAGCAGGTTGGTGCTTGATGAAAAAGGAAATCTGAAAGGTGATATTTTTACCAAATCGCTGATTGTTAAAGAAGGTGCATTGTTTGATGGTAAATGTAAAATGGGAGATACAGTAAGCTTCAATGAAACAAATGAAGCTGATAAGTCACCCAAACCTTTAGGTAAATAATAAGAATATTTCTTTGTTCAGGTTTCTAATAATCCTGAACTTACTCATTTGCTTAAACTTGAACTGAGTTCAATACTTACTTCATCAAAACCATCTTTTTAACTGAAGTAAAATTACTTCCATCTACACCACTTGCTTCTAACTTGTAGATATAAACTCCGCTTGGAAGTTTTGATGCTTTAAAAGTTACAGTGTGTCCTCCTGCTGTCAAATTTCCTTTTAGTATTGTTGCTACTTCTCTTCCAAGTATATCAAATACTTTCAATGTTACCTTTGAATCCTCTGCAAGACTGAATTTAATCTGTGTTGTTGGATTAAATGGATTCGGATAATTTTGCTCAAGTGAATATATTTTGGGTAGGTCTAGCTGCAATTCTATTTCATTAGAGTATTCTGATGAGCCGTTAAAGTCTACCTGTCTTAACCTGTATGTATATTTACCTGATGAAGAGGGTTTATCAACAAAAGAATAGTTATGCAATTCCGTAGTTGTTCCATTACCGTTAATAAAAGCTATTACTTCATATCCATTACCCGAATTTCTCTGTATTTCAAATCCTTTATTATTTGTTTCAGTTGCAGTCTGCCAGTCTAAATAAACACTCCCATCATTTACATTTACACGGAATGAAGTAAGCTCTACCGGTGTTGCTGAAATTGTAATTGTCGCAAAATTACTTCTGGAGGAACTACCGTAATTATTATATGCTGTAACAGCATATGAATAGGTTGAATCAAGGATAACTGTCGAATCAATGAACAGGACAATATTTGAAGATACTTCCCCTATTAGCTGCAAAATTGTGGGATCACCGGGATCACCATCTTTCCTGTAAATATTAAAACCATATTCATCATATGAGTTATCCTGCCAATTAAGTTGAACCTGTGGTCCTGAATTAAATATTTCCTGGGCTGTAAGATTCCCCGGAGGATTCGGAGGGTAACAGGATAAACAATAATATGTAATTTCTATATAGGGTGGATTTGCATCTGACCAGCCATCAAAATCAATAAAATATGTATTAGTTCCGTCACGATCGATAAACCCCATTGCAAACCAACCTCTGCCTGAATTTATTGCACCCTGTAAATCTGATAGGGCAGAATTTTCCATAGCGTAAGTATGCCAGCCGGTTGTAAACGTTGAGGCTTCATCTGAATAGATATAAGCATCACTTTGACCGGCATTATTACTCACTTGATTATAAATTGATGCTGTATTATCCGTTACAGGATTTACATCACCCATTGGAGTTGCACTCCAGTATGGCCAGTTAGTTGAATTTACATATCCGAAAAACCTAATTGAATCTATGAAAGTATATGGAGATATTGAACTGATATCGTAAACTGCCCATCCTAAGTTAGGATATTCAGTGTTTATTGTGCCGTCCGTTTTCGCAGTTCCTTCAGTGGTTCCTGTCCAATACTGTGCACTCATTGGATAAAAATCAGAACCCATTAAATAGGGATTTTGTTCAGTTCTAAAATTCCAGTTCGGACCGGTTGTTCCACATGTATCATTATTATCTTTTACGTACCAATGATATGTTGTAAAATACTGTAGGGGCCCGGTATCCCAGGAAGTAATCAGCGGTCCACTATATACCTGTATAACATTACCGGTTGGTCCAAACCAAACTTCCGTATTAGTTGTACCTGCTCCATTATCCCAAGCTAATGTTATTCCATCTACAATTATTTCTGTTGTTCCTGATGGTGGATTTGGATTACTTGCTGCAGCAACCGGACAAGGAGGACCGGGGATACTATTAAGAGCAAATGGAGCTATCTGGTCTCCCCACACATAAACCAGCGTTGTATTACCTGTTGTTTTATCCATCGTTCTTAATTCACCTTCTCCTAAATCATAGTTGAAAGCTGCAAGATATATTGTTCCTGTTTCGAAATCATAGCTCATTCCCTGTCCGAAATTAGGTGTAAATCCTACATATCCTAATGTTGTAAGAGCTGCTGTATTGATATCAATTGTATATGCATTAGCTGCACCCGGAATAACGTTTAATTCGTAAGCATAGCAGGTTCCGTTTTCATCAAAACACAAGTCTATCATTGAACCAGTAATTACCGGTGAAAATGCCCCAACTAAGGTTGCTATATATGTGTTTATATCAAAAGAATATAAGTTGGCTGGTGATACAATATAATAAGAATCATTTACAGGATCATAAGATAATCCATTTGGCGGATCACTACCCATACCCGAAATGTTTTCTATCCAGGTACAGGTTCCTGAAGCCGGATCAAACAAATATAACCCGGGAGGTGGTCCTACATCTACCAGGTAATAATTCCCATCTCCGCCTTTGCACATAGATGCAGCAAAAACAGGTCCGGCAAAAGTACCTAATGTTGTAAATGGTGTGCCATCGGGTATTGGGATTGAAATATTGCTGCTTGTGCTGTTATCATTTGCAAATGCTTCACTTGCAAGAGATGATATACCATATTGCACATGGCTTTTAGCTTTATTGAACGGCGCTTTTCCGGCAGACAGCCCTGCCTGCTGTGCATAAATATTAATTACAAAAAAAAGAGTAATGACTAACTGTATAGCTGTTTTCATAAGAACCCCGACCTTAATTTGAAACCTCGATTAATATAGTAAAATATTATCAATAAGCCATTTATTTTAAAAAATTTATCAATAAAATCTTTATTGGACCTAATAATTAAAACCAGTTAGTACTCATTTACATTCTTTAATAATTAGCAAAGATTCAGTATTTTTAAATTCTATTGTAAATATTATTGTGTTATTATTTAATAAAGCGGGAAAGATAAATGAAAGCAAAAATACTCTGGACAAAAATAGATGAAGCCCCGGCTCTGGCATCTTATAGTTTACTTCCTATCGTTAAATCCTTTTTAAAAAATAGCGGAATTGAGATTGAGACAAAAGATATTTCACTTGCCGGAAGAATAATCGCTAACTTCCCTGATAAGCTGACCGATAAACAAAAAATACCGGATGCACTTGCAGAGCTTGGCAATATTACAAAAAACCCCGATGCAAATATTATTAAGCTTCCGAATATCAGTGCAACTATTCCACAATTACATGCAGCAATAAAAGAATTACAGGAAAAAGGATATAATATTCCCGATTACCCGGACGAACCGAAAAACGAAGAAGAGAAAGCTCTTAAAGAAAGGTTCTCCAAAGTGCTGGGTTCTGCTGTGAACCCTGTATTGAGGGAAGGTAATTCTGACAGGCGCGCAGCAGCTTCAGTTAAAAAGTTTGCAAAAAAACATCCTCATAAAATGATGAAGCCCTGGCCTGAATCAGGTTCAAAAGCAAGAGTGGCTCATATGAATCAGAAAGATTTCTACGGCTCTGAAAAATCGATGACGCTTGATAAAGAGGATGTTGTTAAGATTGAATACGTCGACAAAGAGGGAAAGACTATTAGTTTAAAAGAAAATCTTAAGCTGCTTAAAGGCGAAGTAATTGATGCTGCAGTAATGAATGTAAAAGAATTAAGAAAATTCTATGCTGATCAAATTGAAGAAGCAAAGAAAGATGACGTGCTCCTTTCGCTTCATCTTAAAGCCACTATGATGAAAATTTCCGACCCGATTATGTTCGGGCACGCAGTTTCGGTTTATTATAAAGATGCTCTTGAAAAGCACGCTGATACACTTAAACAAATCGGGGCAAATGTTAATTACGGTTTAATGGATGTACTTGAAAAACTGAAGAAACTTCCTGATGATAAAAGAAAAGAAATTGAAGCTGACATAAATAAAGTATATGAAAATCGTCCTCAGCTCGCAATGGTTGATTCGAGATTAGGAAAAACCAATCTCCATGTTCCCAGTGATATTATTGTAGATGCTTCAATGCCGAACATAGTTCGCGATGGCGGTAAAATGTGGAATGCAAAAGACGAGCTTCAGGATGTCATCGCTATGATTCCCGACCGCAGCTATGCAACAATGTATGGAGAAATAATTGAGAATGCGAAAGAAAAAGGTCAGTTTGATCCTTCTACAATGGGTGCGGTTTCCAACGTTGGGCTTATGGCGCAGAAAGCAGAAGAATACGGCTCGCACGATAAAACATTTGAAGCAAAAGGTGATGGAATTATTCGCGTGGTAAATTCTGCCGGCAAAACTCTGCTCGAGCAAAAAGTTGAAGCCGGTGATATTTTCAGAATGTGCCAGGCTAAAGATGAACCGATAAAGGATTGGGTAAAGCTTGCAGTAAGAAGAGCGAGAGAATCTTCAACCCCTGCAATTTTCTGGCTGGATGAAAAAAGAGGACACGATAAAGAAATAATTGCAAAAGTAAAAAAGTATCTGCCTGAACATGACACCAAAGGACTCGAAATAAAAATTATGGAACCCGTAGACGCTATGAAGTATACCCTGGAAAGAACACGAAAAGGACTCGATACAATTTCAGTTACAGGTAATGTGCTTCGTGATTACCTGACAGATCTGTTTCCAATCCTTGAATTGGGAACCAGCGCAAGGATGCTTTCAATTGTTCCTTTGCTTAAAGGAGGCGGATTATTTGAAACTGGTGCAGGCGGTTCTGCTCCCAAGCATGTACAGCAGCTCCTTAAAGAAAACCATTTAAGGTGGGATTCTCTGGGTGAATATTGCGCACTTGTTCCGTCGTTAGAAATGATAGCTGATAAATCAGGAAATGCAAAAGCAAAAATTTTAGCCGAAACTCTCGATACTGCTATCGGTAAGTATCTTGAAAACGGACGAATGCCTTCCAGAAAGGCAGGTGAGATTGATAACCGTGGAAGTTCTTTCTACCTTACGTTATACTGGGCGCAGGCTTTATCTGAACAGAATAAAGATAAAGAAATGAAAGAACGGTTTGGCAAAATTTATAAAGAACTGAAAGCAAACGAAGATAATATTGCCAATGATTTAATTGCTGTTCAGGGACACCCCGTTGATCTTGGAGGATATTATGTACCCGATGATAAAAAAGCTTCGGCAGTTATGCGCTCAAGCTCTGTTTTCAATAAAATAATTGATGAAATGTAATTAATAAATATCCGCATCTTTTATATAATTTCAGAACGGATAGGGAAATTTCTCTGTCCGTTTTTTATTTGATTATGATTCTACCAATCCTTTAGATAAAGCCCAATCCATTGTGGTTTCCTCTAATCCACGACTTGTTCCGAAGGAATGGCTTTGTCAAAAGTCGTGGCTATTCATCGCTGCAGTAATTCTATATTATTTAATTTCTTTTGACTTGCCACGATCTTGAGATCGTGGATTATAAATAAAATAGCACTCCCGGCTTTAGCCTAATCACCCTGAATATTTTTTTTAATTACAAAATAATATAATTAAATATTTTCAATATTTTTTAATTATGATTATTTTTATTAAAGCAGGTTTTTAATCGATAATTGCTACTCAAGGTAACCTCCCCTTAAATGTGAAGGTATTCATCAATCGGAAATCATAAATCATCAATTAACAATAGGATTGGGTTTTCTCCTCTTTCCCCACCCTTTCGAATGCTTCAGGTAATTCTGAGAATTGTATTTACACTTTTTAACTATTCCGTCACTCCTTAACAAATTTATTTTAACTTCTCATAATTAATATTTATCAATCGGTTTCCGGTTCAAGCTGTATTTCGACATTTTTGTTTGAACTAATGATAATATCTTTTTGAGCAATTTTAAATCCGGGTTTATATACAATTATCTTCAAATTGTTTTTCACAGTGACCATACCAATCTGATCTGCACTAATCATTCCTGTCTGCACAAATTCTAAACCAATAGGGAGATAATTTATTTCAAAAAGACCGTCTTTTGAAATTGCATTTGGAGCACTATTAATTATTGATGGTTCATACCGGAATTTTGTCAGAAGTATATTTTTTTCTAAGGTATAAGCTGAATCATCTTCTTCCACTTTCATCAATACTTTGTATCCGTTGCTGGGAAGATTATTATTAGAGGAAAGAAGCGCAACTGAATACTTACCTGAACCAAGTTGGGATTCGATTAGGGTGGAAACGATAGAATCATCTTTTAAGTTACAAAGATTGATAGTTAAAAAAGCGGATTTTCTCAGTTCAAATGAAATAGTTGTCAAAGAATCAAAAGGATTAGGATAGTTCTGATTCAGGACACTTTTTATTATAAATTCAGGAACTATATATTCTAATTCATTACTATATACAAATGAACCATCAAACTCCATAATCTTTAATCTGTAACAATATGTGCCCGCATATAAATTTTGATCAATAAATGAATAATGAGTAGTATCATTGTTTGTACCATTTCCGGCAATAAAGCCAATTGCAGTCCAGTTAGAACTATTTATTTTTCTCTCTATTTGAAAACCTGCGTTATTTATTTCCGAATAAGTTATCCATGAAATTATAATCTTGTAATCAAGTGGTATTAATACAAAACTATCAAGAACAACGCTGTTTGTTTTGAGAGGTTTAGTAATAGAAGTTTTTGATAAGGATGCTGAATGCTGATCAAAATCAAAGATTAAAAATACTTTTGCATCTGATATTAAATTACCCTGTATATCCTTGATTATACCTTTAAGGTTTTCTCCACTTAAAGGCTTAACGGGATTAGAAGAATCATTGCATCCAAAACCGAAGAATAAAATGATGATTAATAGATTAGAGAATAATGTTTTCATAAATCCCCAATAGAATAATTCCTGATATTATAAAACACCCAGATATTAAAATAACGATTTTTAAGAAAATTTTCTATTGAATCAGGAGAAAATTATGAGGGGTGTGTCGGTAAAGGGTAATAAATAATAATCGTCAATTGATTTAAGTTTTTTCCCCTTTTTCCCACCCTTTCGAATGCTTCAGGTGTTTCTGCGAATCAAACTTACTTTTCTTAACTACTTCGTATATGTCATCAATTTCAAGGAATGGTCCGAAGCTTGTAAAATTCCCGCCAACGGGAATTACAAGATTACCATTCGGGAAAACCATAAGGTATAATTTATCAAGTGTGCTATGACTAAGAAAATTAACTTTGATACTATTCCTTCCGGAAAGTTTTCTTTTAAGCGATGAAAATTCTTTGCTGCTTACAACAAGCTCTTCCCAGTTGACTTTACTATAAGAGCGCGGAAACGTTTGAAAAATATTGTAGAATACATTTGCTTCTGTCTGCTTTTTATAATCTTCAGCAAGGCTTAAAATCTTTGGTATATCTTTTAAATTATACTTTGTAACCGGGGTGGCTAATTTAACATCGATATGAGGATATTTTTTTAACAGGTTCAGGGATTTCAGAATAGCTTTTAAATGTCCTGCTTCTTTTGTTTTTGAGCTTATCTCTTCAGTTGATCCATCAACCGGCAGAGAAATAAGATCTATATATGGTGCATACCATCTGAGAAATGATGAAGATAATTTGTCGCCTGTTGTTGAGAGTGCAACTTCAAGTCCGGTTTCCTTTGCATACTTTATCAACTTTCCTGCATCTTTCCTGCTTAAAGGATCCCCGCCTGTAAAGACTATACGTTTAGCCCCGATATCTTTTATTCTTTTAATTATCTCTTTGGATTTAGAAGTGCTGACAGGATTATCAATATTCTGTGGACCCCAGCAGTAAGGACATTCCTGGCTGCATTCGCAGGTAACATGGAAATCGATTGTTGAAAAGAATTTTTTCTTTGCCATAGCAGAATAAATTTAGGCAAATTAAAATTTATTTTTAAGCGAATTTATTTGGGCTGAAGCTATTGCAATTATGAATTTGATAAATCAAATTCCCACTAATTTTCTGCTGAAATTTTGGAACCGGTAAAGTAGATTTAATTTGTTTGTTCAATACACTAAATTTGCATAATATATTTTTATAAAAAATAATTACAGGGAGAATAAAAAAATGGCAAAGTTAAACCAGGAAATGAAAGATATGATTGCCGCACAACAGTGTTTTATCGGAACAGTTAATGCAGACGGTACGCCCAACGTAGCCCCCAAACGCTCCACACGGGTATTATCCGATGATTCTCTTATTTTTACAGAAGGAACAGGCGGTGCCACATACGCAAACATTAAAAGAGGTTCCAAAGTTTCTGTTGCAGTAGTAAATCGTGAAGTAGTTGATGGTTACAGGTTTGTGGGAGAAGCATCACTCCTGGATAAAGGAGAACTGTATGATAATGCCGTGGCAATGTCCGCTAAACTTGGAAGACCCAAACCACTTGCAGTTGCAGTAATCAATGTTACAGAAATACATTCTCTTAAACCGGGTCCTGGTGCTGGTAAAAAAATAGCTTAGTGTTCAGAGAAAAGGGGAAGTTTTCCATTTATGTCTGAGCCCGGGGTGATGTTGTGGTTTTCTCCTCATACAGTCATACGTTCATACAAAATGTTCCGCATAAAAATTTTATCTTTTTGCTTCTTCTCTTTTTGATTTTAGATAATCATCAACGACCAGCCTACTGAAATAACAAGGTTGCCTGTATGGTTTTTTCCATCTTCACTGTATTTCTGAATATTTGTTAATCCATACGTAAACCTGACATCAAAATTGATCCGCTGTGCTGTGTTCAGAAGATAGATTATACCGACTCCACCGGCAGCACCGAAATTAATCTTTTTCAGACTATCGTACACATTAGTGGTCGCATTAAAAGATTGAGGCGGTGCTTCAACATAATTCTGGTAATCAGGTGGAATAGGAACCATTAATGGTGTTCTGCTTTTATCAGTATATATGAGACTGGTACCTGAGGATTCCTCATTAGCATTCAGCAGGAAACCGACATAGGGACCAAGGTTTCCCTGGAACCTGAGACTTTCTCCGCCAAAGGTGTATTTAAGAAGAACCGGAATTTCAAGATAGTTCAGAATTGAAACATTTTTGAAGTCGGCATAATAATAGGTTCCGTATGGATTAGCCGGCAGTTCAGAATTTGTTATCGGCTGCAAGCCGTTCCGCTGACCTCCCTGCCCGTCATAATTAACTTCCGGCTGAACCGATAAATTTTCATTCAAAGGAAATTCCATAAAAATTCCGATATTTAATGCTGAACGGGAAGTATAGCCCTGGCTAAGCTCATTGGTTCCTCCTGCAATACTTGGAATGCTTAAGCCGCCCTGTACACCCAAAATTACCTGGGCATACTCAGCGGTTGATAAAAATAGTATAAATGATATGGCAATTAAAATAATTCGGTTTGTTTTCATCATATATCCTTATTAAGATACATTTTCAAATTTGGGTCGCTGAATATTGCTTATAATAAGGACATCTAAAACGTACCGTATCACAGTTAAAGAACTTTAAGAAAATATATGAGCTCTTTCATACTTTGCTTTCAGAACAAATTTTAACTACATTTCGATGTAATTAAAAGAAGGCAAAATGAATACTTCACTAAAAATATTTGCCTTACTGATCCTTTTTTCCATCCCGCAATTTTGCCAGAACCCCAAAGTTATAGTGATTTCAGCAGATTGTACCATACAGCCTGCCTGCGCTGATTTTATCCATTATGCAATTACAAAAGCCGCAGATGAAAAAGCGGAATGCCTGGTGATCGAACTGAACACACCCGGAGGATTACTTAAATCAACGCGGGTTATTGTAACAGACTTTCTTGAATCCAAAATTCCTATTGTAGTTTATGTTGCTCCTTCCGGTTCACAGGATGCTTCTGCAGGTGTTTTTATAACCCTTGCTGCCAATATTGCAGCAATGGCACCGGGTACTAATATCGGGGCTGCCCACCCGGTAACTATGCAGGGAACCGAAGATTCGGTTATGATGGAAAAGGTAACAAATGATGCCGCCGCATTTATCAGAAGCATAAGCGAAAAGAGAAATCGCAATATTGAATGGGCTGAAAGTGCCGTTAGAAAAAGTCTTTCAATAACAGCAACAGAAGCTCTTAAGCTTCACGTGATTGATTTGATTGCAGACAATTTACAGGATCTGCTTAATAAAATAGACGGCAGAGAAGTGGAGACAGCCGCCGGAAAAGTAATCCTTCATACTAAAGATGCAGAGATAATAAATGTCGAAATGACTTTCGTACAAAAATTATTAAGCATTCTAAGCGATCCCAATTTAGCTTATATATTGTTGATGTTCGGCATATTAGGAATCTTTTTCGAGCTGCATAACCCGGGATCAATTTTCCCGGGAGTAGTGGGCGGCATCTGCCTGATATTGGCTTTTTACGCTATGCACAGTTTGCCGATAAATTATGCGGGATTAGCTTTAATACTTTTTGGAATAATACTTTTTGTCCTGGAAATAAAAATTCCCAGTCATGGTCTGTTAACTATCGGAGGGATTGTTTCTCTTCTGCTCGGTTCTATGATGCTGATTAAAGTAGATTATTTTTCGCAGGCGATTGAGATTTCAATGGAATTAATAATTTTAATAGTCGCATTAACTGCTGCCTTTTTCCTGTTTGCTGTTTCTTTGGGAATAAAAGCCCAGAGGAGAAAACCTGTTACCGGTCAGGAAGGATTAATCGGTGAGACTGCTGTTGCTATTACAAGCTTAAATCCCCTTGGTAAGGTTGAAGTGCACGGCGAGATATGGAAAGCCGAAAGCCTTGACGGCGATATTAAAGAAGGTGAAAAAATTAAAGTAGCCGAAATAGTAAACCTGCTGCTGAAAGTTAAAAAGATTGCATAATCGATTTTGCAATTAAAAGAATTTGGAGGATAATATGGATAATTTCTCTGCATATATCGGAATTATAATTGTGTTTGTCCTGATAGTGCTGGCAAGTGCAATAAGAATACTTAAAGAATATGAACGGGCGGTTATATTCAGGCTCGGCAGACTGATAGGAGCAAAAGGACCGGGAGTAATACTGCTTATACCAATTGTGGACAGAATGGTTAGAGTAAGCTTGCGAACGATTGTAATGGATGTACCGCCGCAGGATGTGATTACAAAAGATAATGTATCAATTAAGGTAAACGCCGTTGTGTATTTCAGGGTTGTACAATCCGAAAAAGCAATAGTGGAAGTTGAAAGATACCTTGATGCTACTTCCCAGCTATCCCAGACAACTTTACGAAGCGTGCTTGGACAATCTGAATTAGATGAGCTGTTAGCAGAGAGAGAAAAAATCAACAGGAAACTTCAAACGATAATTGATAACCAGACTGAACCGTGGGGTATAAAAGTATCGAATGTGGAAGTCAAGCATGTGGATCTACCAATTGAAATGCAGAGAGCAATGGCAAAGCAGGCGGAAGCTGAAAGGGAAAGGAGAGCAAAAGTAATTCACGCCGAAGGAGAATTCCAGGCGAGCCAGAAGTTAAGCGATGCTGCCGAAATAATAAGCAAGCACCCGATGGCATTGCAGCTAAGGTTTTTGCAGACACTCACCGAAGTTGCATCGGAAAAAAATTCAACTACAATTTTCCCCGTACCAATAGACCTGTTAACACCTTTTATTAAAAAAGAGGATAAGAAAGAATAGATAAAGGAGTAACGCGGCATTTGCTTAAAAATATTTAACGTAGATAAAATATAATAACATTACTTCTATTTGTTCCCATTCAAGCCGTTTGCTATTTCTTTAAAACTGCTTAATCCCGCTTCAATTACAAACTCTTCTTTTCAACAACAACGAACCCAATCCTCATTTTTCGTCTATTCCAAAAATATTTTAATTACACTTTAATTGGCTTCTACTTTCAATGTAATTTCGGCTGTGCTATCTTTATTCCTTTTTTCATAAAACCTACGTGACTAATTGTCGCACACCGGAAAATTAAGCGGCTATTAAAAGTTTATTTTTAATCCATTTTCAAATTATCACTTTCCCGCATCTGAGTCGTACTCCTCTCGTACTGCTCCCGTACTTCTCATATACCAGGAATTAGCGGGTTATCGGACTACCTGCGGTAGTTAAAATTGTCGAATTGACGGATTGCTTCTGCCAAAGACAAATAAATCCGGTAGTTAAAATTGGACATTATGCAGTCAACGGGAGAAAGTTCCATTATTCCAGGCTTTACCTCTTAGGGAATGGTTGATTTGTTGATCCGTAGGTTGGTTTACCCCGTCGGTGACGGATAGGCAGACTTACTCCTGCACTTTTAAGACAGTAATTTAGTACATTTCCCATCCTGAAAAATACATAAACCCGCTCCACACCCGCTGGCTTGCCGAACAAAAGCCGCTTTAAAGCCGCTCATAGAAATTTAAGCTTTCAAACCGGAAGCGTGAACTTATAAGTTTTTAGCCTTATGCGGGATTTTCGGAATGTCGCCTAAAATATTTTTAGCCCTGTTTCCAATATTGGGAATGGAGATAAATGACGATTGAATTACCAAGAATAACCATTGAATGACTTTCCTGAACCTGGACTCACTCCTGCACTTTCACTACAACCATGGTCATATCATCGTTTACTTCTGCTTTGCCGCGGAAGGCTTGTATTTTCTGCCAAACCTCTTTTAATATCTCTTTACTGCAGTATGCAGATTTATGCAGCAGCAGTTCCGATAAATTATCTTCACCGAATAAATCATTCTGTTCGTTCATTGCTTCTGTAATTCCATCTGAGAAGAAAGCAAATACCTGGTTTTTATTTAATGCAACTTCTTCTTCACAAAGTGTCTTTTCGAAGATTATTCCTTTTTCCAGGCCAACCCCAAGACCCACAGTCCTGTATTTACTGATTGTACCGTCTTTCACTTCAAAAACCGGCATATGCCCTGCCCTGCAGAAATTTACTTTGTTCTGCTTCATGTCGAATAAAGCAACGGTCATTGTAATAAACCAGTTTCTCTCCAGCGAATTATAAATCCTTTTGTTTATATCGATAAGAATTTCCCCCGGATGTTTATCCTGTTTGCACGCCAGTTCAATCATCGTTTGCAGCTTGGTCATATAAAGAGCTGCAGAGAGTCCCTTGCCGGAAACATCGGCTACAATAACAAAAAGCCTGTTCTCATCAACAGGAATTAAATCGAAATAATCCCCGCCTACCTGCATAGCCGGGATCATTTCCCCGGAAATATCAAGTCCCTTTACATTTGGTATTGCTTTGGGAAGCAGACCCTGCTGAATTTTTCTTGCAAGATCGAGGTCCCTTTCAATTTTTATTTTCTCTGCTTCTGTTTTATAAAGCCTTGCATTTTCAACTGCGACAGCAGACTGGTTAGCAACTGCATTAAGAAGATCAAGATCCTTGCCCGCAAACTTTGCCCCGGAATGTTTTAATCCAAGCAGCATTAACCCTATGACTTTTCGTTTTATTATCATCGGGATAATGGTATAAATACCGTTTTCTGTAATTTGTGCCTTATTTACAGGAAAAGCTTGTGTGAATTCATCTTCCTCAATTACAGGAGTTTTTGAGGTTGTTGTTTTTTCAGTTACAATTTTTTGCAGATTTATTGCAGGCAGCCTTAATTCATCACTGTTTAACCCGACACTCTTAACAAGATAAAAATCCTTTTCCTGATCTTCATAAAGCATCACACCAAATTTCTCAATCTTTAAAGAATCAACAAATGTTGAAGTCATTGTGCTGAGGATATTATCCAGTCCCACAACAGTCGTAATATCATTACTGAAACCGATCAGAATTTTCTGGTAGGCAAACTGTTCGGGATAAAATTTAGAGGTTAGAAAATCCTGAAATTTATCTTTAGTAGATTGAAATACAAGTGCAAAGGTTATAAATATAACACCGGCTATTAAACCTTTGTATTCTGTTCCGATTGCCATACTGACTGTTTGCCCGATAACATAGATAACAAGGAAATAAATAGCGGCAATAGAAACTGTAGCCGCACCATATACAATGGTATTTTTCACTACAACGCTGACGTCCATCAACTGGTACCTGAATATAGAGTAGCCAAAAGCAATGGGGAAAATAAACAGGATTATAATCGGCATATAAAATTCAGGTGAGTTAAAAATTGTATCTGAAATAGCCGGAGCTATGAACAAAGTATATAATATTACAAGGATTGTAAGAAGATATGAAACTAAGATTATAAACAGTGGTTTCCTCTCAATACCCAGCTTTAGCCTGAAGTAATTGATTAGTAAAAAAACAAACCCTATGATAAAAGCAGAACGAAGAAAAATGTTTTCTGTGTTGATAAAACGTTCATAATAACCAGATGCAAGGGGACTGCCGTAAACATATAAAAACCTGTAAACTATCGTTCCGATTAATATAACAGCCGGCAGAATATAAAAAATAAAATTTGCAATTTTGCTTTTCGCAAATTTGAATTCATGTGGAAATATCAGAAAAAAAAGAATTATTAGAGCAGGGGCATAAATCATTCCGCCCGCATTCAGAATATCGAGAAAAAAAGCAAGAGGAAGAAAGGACATAATAAAAGGAAGCGACAGCAGATTAAATATCATTAAAAGTACAAGAGTAGCGCCTACGGCATAAAATACCCGCTGAACCTTTCCATCCGGTTTAGCCATTAATACAATGAAAGCAATCAAAAGCCAGAAAAATCCAAGCAGACTGCTGCCAAGAGACGGAAAGTTAATCAGCTTTTTAATGTAAACTTTAGTTTCAATTAAATTGCCGTTCGGTTTCTTAACGGTATACTTTGCAAATTGTCCGGCTTCTACTTTATTAAGTAACATCTGTGCCTGGATGTCGGTTTCAACTTTTGTACCGTTTATCGCAATAAGGTAATCACCGTCTCTTATTCCCGCATTCCATGTAACACCGCCAACCTTTACCGATTCAAATCTTAGTGCAAGTGAATCTCCCTGTGTAACGCGCATCCAGAGGCATTCATCATTAGAGGTAGGATTAACAGTGGTTATAACCAGTACATTGCACAAAGCAAGGAACAGGAGAACTATGCTCATTGCAATAATAATCTTCGATCTGTGCCTGATTAATATTTTTTTTACAGGATCCACTTAGTATACTTTTATATATAGATTAAAAACTGCGGCAATTATTTAATAAAAATTAAACAATTATTTTGCTTTAATCACCATCAGGGTAATATCATCAGACTGGAGAGCACCCGAAGTAAAATGAAGAACTTCCTGCCTGATCTCTTCTAGAATTTCAGCGGAAGGTTTGTGAGAAATTTTCCCGGCTATTTCTTCAAGCCTTTGATCTGAGAACTCCTCACCTTCCTTGTTCATAGCTTCCGAAACACCATCTGTAAACATAATTATAGCATCATCTTTTTTCAGCATAATTTCTTCTGATAAATACGGTGAAATGGTTTTCATTACGCCGAGGATTATTCCCCCCTTATCAAGCTTGGTTATTTTACCATCTCTTACCAGCAATGGTCTGTTGTGTCCTGCATTTACATAAGTGAATTTTTTCTCGCTGTCATTTATAATTCCCCAGAAAAAGGTAATGAACCTCCCATCGGCAGTATTTTCTGAAACGAGGTCATTTATAAGTCCTGTCGCCTCATCAATAGCCATACCGTGCCTGCAGATTGTCTTTAAGAATGCCTGCAGATTTGCCATCAGCAGTGATGCAGGAACGCCCTTACCGGATACGTCTGCTATGGCAACACAAAGATTGTTTTCATCAAGCTGTATAAGATCATAATAATCTCCGCCAACCTGTCTTGAAGAAACATTCAGAGCGGAAATTTCAAAATTATTTAATGTTGGTACGAAATGCGGCAGCAGGTTTTTCTGAATATCGCGTGCAAGGTTAAGTTCATCCTCAAGCTTTTTCTTTTCAAGTTCTTCCTGGAACAATCTTTTATTTTCAAGCGCAATAATGGCAAGACCTCCGACAGCATAAACATATTCAATATCCGCAGAAGAATAAGACTGCTTATTAATTCTTTTACCTAAAAAGATTAATCCTTTTGTTTCGCCCTGTATCTGCATAGGGACAACAAGCTCTATCTTCAGCTTATCAAGTTCAGGATATTTTTGGGAAATACCATCACCCGTAATCGATGCCTCAAGAGATCTCAAATTTCTTTCAGTTATAATTTTAATAAGCTCTTCGTTATCTATTTTTGATTCAAGGATTTCAGGCCCGGAATTCTCAAAAGTTATTACAGCAAACCTTGAAACAAACAATTGACCGATTACAGAGTAAACCAGCAGCCTGGCAACTCTCGATGATTCGGAAAATAAAGCAAATTCTTTGCTAAGCTCGAATAATGAATTAAGCCTGTGCAGTCGTGAATCAAGAACGCGGTTAACTTTTTTCAGTTCATTAATAACTATAGAATTCTGAATGGCAGTTGAAGAAATATTAAGTATTGTTTTAAGAAATTCACGGTCATCTTCAGAATACGGGGTTTTATTTAATTTTTCCCCGAGACAAATTACTCCAAGCAGCTTATCGGATGCATTTACTTTTTCAGATACGCAGAGCTCACCTAACCCGAGGTATGATTTAAATTCTTCTTCATTAAATATACCTTCTGTAATTCCTGACGGAGGGAATTCTTTTATCAGCTCTGCAGAAATCCCTTTGGTTGAATGAATCTTTAATTCCCCGTCCACATTCAATGAGAAAAGCCCTTTTGTTGCCAGGAATTTTCCCATACAAGTGAGAAGAATGTTGTTCACGATGAAGTCAAGATTGGTACTGGAGTTTATTACGCGGCTGAATTCAACTAAAGCAGTAAGGTTCCTTTTTACCTTAATATTATCGGTGTCATTCATCATCGGTGATTGTTATTTAAATACTTGGTAAGAAAAACTTCATTATATTTTCCGGGGACAGAGCTGTACCTTACTTCATCCATTAAAGTTTTCATCAGGTACATTCCAAGTCCGCCAACCCTGTGCTGCCTGTAATATTTCTGAAGGTCAGGGTCAGGTACATTTTCGGGATGAAAAGAATTACCGTAATCAATTATAGTTATAGTGAGCTTTTCATCTGAGTACTTAAACTTTAAGAGTATTTCTCCATCCGGAAAAGATTTATATGCGTGCTTAATTATGTTGGTGCAGGCTTCATCAACAGCAAGCATAATGTCTTCGGTTGTAGCAGGTTTCAGTCCAACCTGGCTTGCAGCATCCTGTATAAACTCTCTTATTACAGAGAGATTTTCAGTTTTGCTGGTAACCTTAAGCTCTTTATCTATTTTATTTTTTGTTTTCAACTTTCCCGGTCTCTTTGAATTTATTAATAGCATCATCTTCAGATTTGAAGATCTCGTACAAAAGCGGAAATCCCAGCAGGTCGAAAATATTATATACCTTTTCACTCATGCTGGTAAGCTTAATATCGCCTTCATTTTCCCTGATCTTTTCGATATAAGCCATAAAGACACCAAGACCTGCGCTGCTTATATAATTCAAATCCTTAAAGTTCACCACGATGTTGTATTTGCTGCCGTCTATAAGCTCCGAAAAATTTGTTTCGAGCTGCGGTGCCGTATGAGCATCGAGATATCCGTTCAGGTAAATTACGCTTACATTTCCTTTATCTTTAATGGAAGTGCTGAATTCTGCCATTCTTTTTCTCCATTCAATTTAATTTTTTGTTTCCATTTTAAAATTACAAGAGTTATATCATCATATTGCGAGTGACTCTGTGAAAAAACTGTTACCTCCCTGATAACCTTATTTGCAATTTCATCAGGAGTTAATTGTGAATTCTCAATAAGTATTTTTTCAAAATTATTTATCCCGAAGTCTTCAAGTTCATTATTCTTAGCTTCAGTTATTCCGTCTGTATAAAGAACAATAAGGTCTTCTTCATTTAGATCTAATTCCGTTTCATCCAGGTTGTTGTCAAAATGTTCTGTGAAATTTAAGCCAAGCCCGATGCCGGAGGATTTCAGTGTTTCTGCAACCCCGTCACGTATTAATATAGCCGGGCAATGACCCGCACGTGAGATAGTAAGAATTTCCCTCTCTGTATCTATTATTCCGTAAGCGGCGCTTACAAAGCTGCTCCTGTCGAGTGTACGTTTCAAAATTTTATTTGCACTTATTAAAATGTCTTTAGGTTTAGTAAATGTATTGGAAAGGGATTCAAATATTCCTTTAACTTCAGCCATGATAAATGCTGCGGATATTCCTTTACCCGATACATCCGCTATGACAAAGCCAAGCTTGCTTTCACTGATTTCGAAGAAATCATAATAGTCCCCGCCAACTTCAAAGGCAGGAATGAATACAGATGAAATATCAAGATTCTTATAATCAGGATGTCTGAGCGGGAGTATTTTTTTCTGAACTTCCCGGGCAACATCAAGTTCTTTTTCAAGCCTTTCTTTTTCAATTGATTCTTCCACCAGCCTTGAATTTTCAATTGCAACGACGGCATAATCTGAGAATGTATTTATAGCATTTATATCTTCATCATTAAAGATTGAATTATTCTTTTTAGAGACTACCAGGTATCCTTTAGTTTCCGTATGTGTCTTAAGAGGCGAGGCGGCAACACTGAAATAATTTTCACTTAATGAAGACAATCTTTCAAACTTTTCAAGAGAATATATTTCTGTTCCAACGGGCGGTTTATTCTTTATCTTCCTGTAAATAAAATTTGAAATTTCCCTTGCATCAAGATAGCCGATATTCTTATGAGCAATAGTTGTAAATTCTTTCTTATCTTTCCACAATATCCAAGCAGCATCGGCATTACAAACCTTGGTTGCTATATCTGTAACTGTTTCGGCAAGGTCATTAAAATCAAGCACTTCCGTTATAAGCTTGCTGAAATACTGAAGTGAAGATACTTCCTGTGCCTTGCGGTCATATGCCTCGGCAGTAGGAAGATGAAACAACGTAGTAAAGAATAAAACGCCGAAATAGATTGCCCCGTATATCATCAGTATATTAAGGAACCTCGCAAGCGAAGGTGAAAATGATGCAAGCATCTGGTAATGAATATTTCCCGGACCGCTGTTTACAAGGTTAACAATAAACAGCACTGCTATTATTACAGAGATAATAAGCAGAGATATTTTTTCTTTCTTCTGAAGAAATGCTATCCACGATATTCTTACAGAATTAATTGCAATGAGTAAAATTGAAATAATAAAGAAAGTATTCTTTATGAAGGAAAGATCGGGCAGCTTATCAAATGCAGAAGAAAGAGAAGAAAGAATAAAAAATATAACCATCGTGTTGAAGTAAGTGTTCAGGTTCCTGTTCTGCTTCAGGAAAAATAATTCCCTGAAAGTAAGAAATATATATGCAAGAAAACTCAGGATAAGAAATACGTAAAAGAAGCTTACCATCCTGAATATCAAGCCCGACTGATCCTGCAGGCTGCCGAATAAAAGATATAGGATCGAACCCGAAAAACTAATAAGGAAAAAAATTATGGCATTCAGTATTCCCACGTTCATTACCATTGAGAGAGGATTAATTTTTTTATAGCTCATCAGCTCAATCAGGTAAATGATCAGCGAAATAACCGTTAAGGCTACGAGGATTTCATTGAAAATATCATATAGAACAGAATCTTTTACGTGCAGTAAAATTTTGTAGAAGAACAATAATATGGCAAATCCCATAAATAACCGGAATTTCAGATTTTGTGTAAGACCTGCCAGTTTCATTTGCATTTTCTATAAAATTTTGAGGATAAAATAATATTATAATTCATTCATTCAAAGATGCAATTTCACCTATAATCTGAGGGTAAATTAAATGAATTCTGCCATTTTGTAAAGAAAAGAATTATAAGCGGGTAAAATGTATGATGGGACTGGTTATTTATAAATAAAAAATGTGATTAAATATTCAACTTCAGGTGATTTCGTAAACAGAATCTTGTACCCGGCTTATGGAATTTGCTATCCCTTAAATTGTAATCGAAGTCTTTTTTTCATGCTTCTGCAGTGTATCCTGATGAATTTCAATTCTCAAACGTTTCATTTCCTCCCTCATTCTTTCCATCTCTTTCTGAAGCTGCTGCATTTCCTCTTGAAATTCATCTTTATTAAAAAACATGAGTGAATCACCGAACATTTTATAAATTGAAGCGAGAGAATCCGGGGAAAAATGTTTTCCCTTACCATTGTACAATAAAGAGTCTCCTTTAAATATTCCCATATTTTTCAATATTGAATCCACATTGGGGATCCTGACTCTTATTGGCTTAGAGGTTGAATCTTTATATTCATATTTGAACGAATAACTTTTCCCGTTTTTCCCGCCGGGAATTTCTATTACCATAGGAGGAATATTTTCTAAGGCTATTTCAACCTGTTTTGTAATTGCATCGAAATCCGGCATTGGGATATCGGGAATATCAATTTTGGAAATATGAACACGGCAGAGGTTTGAGTCGAAATAGACTGCAAAGTTTTTGTCCCAGGAAGTATCATTTTTTAATTTGGCGAAGCTGCTGTCAAGGTTAAAATTGATTTTTATATCCTTCAGATTTTTCCTTACTTCCAGCATACCCTTTTTCATTTCCTCTTTAGCGATATCCATTTCTTTCCTGAATTTCTCATTGTCAAAATTATATGGTTCTGAAAAAATTGTATCCGGGGTGAAGAATATATATTTATTATCCTTTGTATTCTTAGCCTGCCTAACGATTGTCGCCACTTCAGGGTTGTTATAATTGAAATATCCCGCGGGAACTATTTTATTGAATTGCTCTTTATTTGCATTCTTTGCAAACGACATAATGTCTGCAACAATTGCCTTATTATAATTCCAGAGGTTAGGATTTATAGCTACAGTATTTTTATCATTTACCAAAACCTGCGACTGAAGGTCATCGGCATAAGATTCAAGTATAGAATCAACCTGCTGCTTTTGCAGATTATTAAGCTTAAGTGTTGAAACGAACTTACCAAGATTATTAACCGGCTGAGCAATTCCCGCAGTTTTAATTTCGAAAAATTCTTTGCCATCGGGTTCATATCCTAATTTAAGATACTGACCGTTGGATTTATCGAGCGGAAGCTGCTTTGAAAAGGCAAAATTAAATATATCCTCGTTTGATAAATCAGAAGCAAAAAATAACGGTTTCAGGTTTTCCTGGTAAAATCCTGCAAGATTTGTCTTCTGTTGTTCAACAAGTTCGTTGAGTGCTCCCGGGTTTAATTTCAGGAATATCATAAGTACTGCTGCAAGTGCAGTGAAGCTTACGGCAGGAATCCATTTACGGAATTTTTCAAAATAAAGCCCTTTACTGTTCAGGTTTGCCGCAAGCCTGGTTTCAAAATAAGGTGCTTCTGGAATTTTTTTAATTGAAGAAACGGTTAACTGTTTTATTCTTTTTAATTCATTGAGTTTATCCTGAAGCTCTTTTGAAATTTTTAATTCTTCTTCTAATTCTTTAGCATCATGAGAAGAAAGCTCTTCATCAAGATAAGCCGATAATTTTTCATATTTTGTATTTGCTTTTTTCATAACATCAACTCCTCTTCATATGGCTTGAGGATATTTCTCAATCCTTCCCTTGCCCTGAAGATTCTTGATTTCACTGTACCAATTTCACATTGAACCGTCTCTGCAATTTCCTGGTAGCTCATTCCTTCAATATCTTTCAACAGAAGAGGTACTCTTAATTTCTCTGGTAATCTGCCGATCGCTTTATGTACAATCCCTGAGACATCATTACTTTCGGGAGTTATGGAATCATCAGCTTTCCCTTCAGCTTCCTTAATAGGTGTAAAGATGTTCCTTATTTTTATTTTCCTCATATAATCTTTACACTTATTTACAGTCACCCTGTAAAGCCAGGTAGTAAACTGAGATTCAAACCTGAAATTATTCAGGTTTCGGTAAACAGTTAAAAAAACATCCTGTGCAATATCATCTACCGAATTTGGGCTGTTCATAGTAAGGTAAATAATGTTTCTTACCTTTTCCTTATGCCTTTGAACAATTACGGCAAATGCGGATTCATCACCATCAATAAATCTTTTTACTAAAGAAAAATCGTCATCCAGGTTTAAAATTTGAGCGTTCTGCAAATCCTTCTCTAAATTTTTCGAATCCATTATTTTAGACGTAATGTTGAAATGTAAGTTCCCTAAAAATATAGATATCCTGTGAAATAATTAAGACCATAATTCTATCTTTGGGTGTAAGAAATTTGCTTTGTTAGTCCTATTCAATTAAATTTAACAGAAAAATTTTAGGAGTTGTTAATGAAAATTAAAGTTAATGAAAGATACGAAGCCGTTGTCATCGAATTAAAGGGAAATGTGATGGGCGGTGATGATACTAAGGACTTCAATGATTTACTCCATAAGCTTATTGATGAGGGGAAGAAAAACATAATTGTTGATCTTGCAGACGTGAAATTTATGAACAGCTCCGGGTTGGGCATGATGATTGGAGGCTTAACCACAATGAAAAAAGCCGGCGGTAACTTAAAATTAGCACGTGTAACCGAAAAGATTGAAAGCCTGCTTATTATTACTAAGCTGATAACAATCTTCGAATCTTATGATAATATTGATGCTGCAGTAAAAAGTTTTTCAAACTAAAATTTCTTCTTAAAATCAGTTTTTGTAGTTTTGAACTCCGGATTTTATTCGGAGTTTTTATTTTGTGAATTTTTAATTTAAAGGGAACATTAAATGCAAGTAACGGTTCTAGTTGGAAGCCAATGGGGAGACGAGGGAAAAGGTAAAATTGTTGATATCCTAAGTGAAAACTATGATATTGTAACCCGGTACCAGGGCGGGGCAAATGCAGGTCACACTGTAAAAATAGGCGATAAGCAATACATACTTCATCTTATTCCATCAGGTATCCTTAGAAAAAATGTCATTTGTGTAATCGGTAATGGTGTTGTAATCGATCCGAATGCTCTTTTGGATGAAATAGATCTTCTGAGTAAACATGGAATTTCTGTAGAGGGCAGGCTGTACATTAGTCATAATGCACACCTGATAATGCCGTACCATAAGCTTCTCGATAACATAAGTGAAAATAACGGGAACAAAATCGGAACAACAGGAAGAGGCATTGGTCCTTGCTATATTGATAAGTATGCGCGAAAAGGAATTAAGATTGTAGACCTTCTTAATAAAAAGGTTCTCGAAGAAAAAATCAGGGAAAATCTGAAAGAAAAGAACAATCTTCTTAAGAAAATTTATAATCACGCAGAGCTTGATGTTGAAGAGATTATTCGTGAATACGTCGAGTTCGATAAAACCATTGATAAATATGTAAAAGATGTACCTGCATTTTTAAACCAGGCAATTGCAGAAGGAAAATCGATTTTACTTGAAGGAGCCCAGGGAGCCTTGCTGGATGTGGATCACGGAACTTATCCTTATGTTACTTCTTCAAGCCCGACTTCAGGCGGCGCATGTACGGGTACCGGAATTCCTCCTACAAAAATAAATCTCGTTTTCGGAATTGTTAAAGCTTATACAACACGTGTTGGCTTCGGTCCTTTTCCTACCGAATTACTTGAGGAAACCGGTGAAAAACTCAGAAAGATTGGCTCTGAATACGGAGCAACTACCGGGAGACCAAGAAGATGCGGCTGGTTCGATTCTTTCCTTGTTAAATATTCGGCAACTATTAACGGGATAGAAGAAGCAGCTATAACCAAGCTTGATGTACTAAGCTCTTTTAAAGAAATAAAAGTTTGTACGGGTTATGAATTAAACGGGAAAATGTTAAAATCATACCCCACAGATGTACAAAGACTTTCTGAAGTTAAGCCCGTCTATGAAACATTTAAAGGATGGAATAAAGATATTTCAAAATGTGGTTCATACTCAGAACTCCCACCGGAAGCAAAGGAATATCTTGAGTTTATTGCTAATCATACAGGAATAAAAATAAAAATAATTTCTGTAGGACCTGAAAGAGAACAGACAATCTTTATTGCTTAATTATATACAGGGAGATCAGGTATTTCAGAATCTTTACTGAAAATATGACTGGTTTTTAGATAATAAATAACCGATACTTAAACTTGTTTTTTAATAATCCGGGTAGAACCAACCAATGAAAATGTCGGGCGGACCGGCTTCCTTAAATATTAAAATCGGTCTGATTATTATAGCTTTGCTTATAGCTGTAGGAACTCTTTACTACACCCAAAATCTTGTAAAAGTTCTGCAGGAAAGGGAGCGGTCAATTGTAGAACTGTATGCCAAAGGAATCGAATACGTTGCCAATACTTCCGAGCCCGATGCAGATATAACTTTCCTGTTCGATAATATTCTGAAACCAATTGATTTTCCCTTAATTTCCACAGGACCTGATAACAAAGTCAAAATTGAAAATATTCATGACATCAAAGATGTCAGAAACATCTCTTATGATACTTCCCTATCTAAAAACGATCTTGAGAATTTCTTCGATAAAAAAATAAAGGAAATGGATGATACACATAATCCAATCCTTGTTACTTATGAAGACACGTTAGTTCTTCAAAAAATACATTACGGAGATTCCAAGCTTATCGATAGATTAAGACTATATCCGTATTTCCAGATTATTATTGCAGTACTTTTTATTGTAATTGGCTATGTTGGTTTCAGCAGTATTAAAAGAAGCGAACAGAGCAACATCTGGGTAGGAATGGCTAAGGAAACAGCCCATCAGTTTGGAACGCCTATATCGAGCCTTATGGGATGGCTGGAAATGTTGAAAATTAATTACAAGGATCCCGATAAGGTTATTGATATTGCTGATGAAATCGGGAGCGATGTTGAAAAGCTGAATAAAATTACTTACAGGTTCTCAAAGATTGGCTCAACACCGGAGATCAAACCTAAAAATGTTTATTCGGAAGTGAAAAAGATTACAGATTATTTCCAGAGACGATTGCCGAACGGTAAGAGTGTCGATTTAACTATTGATGGAGATAAAGAGCTATGTGCTGAAATGAATTCTGAACTTTTCGGCTGGGTAATTGAAAACCTGATTAAAAATTCTCTCGATGCAATAGACCATAAAGATGGAAAAATTAATATCTCTCTTACCAGCGGTAAAAAAAATGTTGAAGTTTGTGTTTACGACAATGGAAAAGGTATTGAGTATAAGCGAAGAAAAGATGTCTTCAGACCGGGTTACAGCACAAAAAGAAGAGGCTGGGGTTTGGGATTGAGCCTTTCAAAAAGAATTATCGAGGGATATCATGGTGGAAAGATTTTTGTAAAGAATTCTTCACCCGGGGAAGGAACAACCATTTCAATCCTGCTCAATAAATGTTAGCTCATCTCTAACATTTTTTCAATTGGTTTTAAAGCCAACTTCATAAGTTGTGCATCCATTTTAATTTGGGGAGATTTATTTTTCATGCAGAGATATAATTTTTCCATCGTATTCAATCTCATAAACGGGCATTCATTGCAACTGCAGTTTTCCTCCGGAGGTGCTGGAATTAAAATCTTTTCGGGAACCATTTTTTTCATCTGGTGCAGAATTCCCGATTCAGTGGCTACAATAAATTCATTACCGGCATCTTCCTGTACAAATTTTAAAAGTTTACTCGTAGATCCAATAAAATCGGCATGGTTAAGTACGATTTCCTCACATTCCGGGTGAGCAATAATTTTAGCATCAGGGTTTTCAAGCTTTAAATCAATTAATTTTCTTTCACTGAAAGTTTCATGTACAATACAGGAACCGTCCCATAAAAGCATTTCCCTTCCGGTTTTTTTAATTAGATACTTACCGAGATTTCTATCGGGCGAAAACAGAATTGGCTTATCTTTAGGAATCTGCCTGATAATTTTCTCAGCATTACTTGACGTACAGATTATATCACTTAGTGCCTTAACTTCTGCCGAGCAATTTATATAAGTTATCGAAATATGATTAGGATTTTGATCCCTGAATGCTTTAAATGCTGGGGCAGGGCAACTTTCAGCAAGTGAACAGCCCGCATTAAGATCAGGCAGCAAAACTAATTTCTCGGGATTCAAAATCTTTGCTGTTTCAGCCATAAAATGAACACCTGCAAAGACAATAACATCAGCCTTTGTAGCCTTAGCTTTTCTTGCTAACTCAAGGCTGTCCCCGACAAAATCGGCGATGTCCTGTATTTCAGATTCCTGGTAATAATGAGCTAATATTACCGCATTCAATTCCTTCTTTAAATTCAATATTGCTTCTTCAAGATTTATATCAACAACATCTTCCTGATCAAACATTATAGACTTCCTTTCAAAGTATCAAAATAATATGATTAACATATTTATATCTTATTATGAGATCGGGTTAATTCGAAATTATGTAAAAAATGAACTTTTTCAAATGGCATACTACTTGCACTTTCATACCCGAAGTAGTTCATAGTTTAAGCATAACACCCTTCCAATTTATACTGCCGGATTTTGCGATTAAAGTCCGGCAGTGTCCTTTTAAAACCGATCTTTCATCAAGTGAAATAACTGCCGTAAAAAATTACCTAATAATCGTAAATCTTACCGTGACAAATTAGACGTGTATTGTTTCTGACGATTTTGTCAAAGTTTCCAGATGGCATATTACTTGAAACTTCTTACGTGAAAATAGAAAATAGTTTTTTGCATAGTACCCCCTCCATAAATGACACACAGACTGTCGGATTTTCACCCTCAAAGATCCGACAGTTTCTCCTTTAAACCGAACCTAAACTTTCTGATTGAAAAATTTTTTTGCTCTCTGAAACGCATATAAAATATCTCTTTTTCCTGCTTCAACATCTAATAAAATTTTTCCCAGATCGGACAATAAAACAAAATTAATTTTTCCGTTCCTGTTCTTTTTATCCACGTACATATTTTCATATACTTTTTCAAAATCCAGGTTAATAAGAACATTTTTTAAATTAAATCTGCCCGGAAGCTCCAGGTATCTCGTTAGCTTTTTCCGGCTCAACACCCCGATTTTGTTAGATAAATATAATTCGGCAACTATTCCATAAACTACACATTCGCCGTGTCTTACTTTAAATTCAGCTGCTGATTCAATTGCGTGTCCAAATGTATGACCAAAATTTAAAATTTTTCTGAGCCCGGTTTCTCTCTCATCATTGGAGACAACACCTGCTTTTATTGCGGCACATTTAAGAACTAATTCATCAATTATTTTTTCATCTTTATTTAATATTCTTGAAAAGTTTTCATTTAAAAGATCGTACAATTCGGGTGAAGAGATATAAGCATATTTAATTACTTCACCCATCCCTGAAATAAATTCTTTTTTGGGAAGCGTTTTCAAAAATTCAGTGTCGATGAGAACCATTTCCGGCTGATGAAATGATCCTATAACATTTTTATACCCGTTCAAATTTATAGCAGTTTTTCCGCCAATTGAACTATCAACAGCAGCCAACAATGTTGTCGGAATATGAACAAGCTGAAGACCTCTCATATATGTAGCAGCAGAATAACCGGCAAGATCACCTGTAACTCCTCCTCCAATTGCAATCAATAAAGAATCTCTTCCAAAATTATTATTGATAAGTGCCTCATAAATTTTTCTAAGCTGCTCCTGGGATTTTGAATTTTCACCGGGTTTTAATTCGTAATAGATTATTTTTTTGTGCCTGCCGATTGCTTTACGGATATTTTTAAGATGATGTTTGGCTACATTCCGATCCACAACAACAAAATAATTTTTATAACGACTATATTTTTTAAGCTGCTGCTTTAATTGATGTAAAACTGATCTGCCTGCAAATACCGGGTATGAGAAATCAGAAACTTCTACACTTATCTTTTTCAAATGATCTTTCCTGAATTTTTATTTCGAAGATATTATTCTTGCGATTTTATCGACTGTTTTACCAACAGGAATGTTATCCGTTAAAATAATGTAATCGGATAAAAGATAGAATTTTTCCCTGTCATTCAAAAGCTTTTCAATTATTTCTGATAATTTTTCCTTGCTCACAGGAAAATCTCCATTTATGAATAATGACGGTCTGTCTCTTTTAAATTTTAGCCTTTTATATATAGCTTCCCTTGAAGCTTTCAGATAAAATATTTTTCCTGTTTTTTTAATTAACTTAAAATTTTCTTCATCTGCTAAAGTTCCGCCGCCAAGTGAAATTATTATTTTATCCTCTTCAATAAGTTTTTTAAGCAACTCTCTTTCCACGTGCCTGAAATAATCTTCCCCTTGCTGTTCAAAAATTTCTCTTATTTTTTTACCTTCCTGTTTTACTATTTCTTTATCCAGATCATAAAAATTCCATCCGAGAGTATTTGCCAGTATAGGACCGATAGTACTTTTACCTGCACCCATGAATCCGGCAAGATAAATTACACTATTTCTCATAGGTTACAAACTTAATAAAAAATTTTTGAATGCAGGTAAATTGAGCAGTGTTTTAAGAGTTTAAAAGAGAAATGAAAAACCGACTATAAATGTCACGCCATCCACATTTATTTTTGAATCGAAAGTTTTTTGTTCCAGAAAAATTGATTGACCATTGTAATTAACTTCCTGATTATCATAAGCGCTTTTAATTTTGAACTGGGGATCCCTGAATTTCATTTCAGAATGAACCGTTATATCATTACGGATTAAATAATCCATAGAAATGGATACCTGTATGCCATAAGCAAAATCGCGGTTAATAGTTGAGATTCTAGCATCGCCGAATTTTCTTTCGTGCTTTCCATAGTAGTAAGCCGCACCGCCACCCATTAAAAACTTAAATCTTTCTGTTGAAAAAGGAAGAATATAGTATCCCGAAAACTCAATTGGTATAAGCAGAAAGCCATCACTTATCTGGATACTTTCGGTTAAATTTCCGGCTGTTACTGTTAAGCTTCCCCCGTTAGCCGAAGCCTTCATATATTCTGTTCCAATTCCAAGAATAATTTCATCTGTAATTCTGTACCTGAAATCAATTGCAGGATCAAAAATATCTGAAATCTGGAATGAGGTATTCCTGATGACAGGATCGGAAGAATTCGGGTTAAGGTAAATCTGGGCAGTGGTTGTATAAACGCCGTTAATACCGATGCTTAATCTTTTTTCATTGAACTGGGAGAATACAGTAGAAGAAAAAAGAATAAAAACAATTAAAATGTATTTAATTTTCATTTATCCGTGGTTTTATCAAATGCATGTACAATTTCCGTAAAAATATTTAAAAAATAAAACCCCTGTTTATTACCATTAATCAGGATTCAAACAGGGGTTAATTTTAATCGCTATTAACTTTTACTGACCAAAAAATTGTTTCCTGTTGTCAACAATATTAGCCTTCTTTTTCAACTGTGAAATCCATTCGCTTAGTAATGAACTTTGCTTCTGACGAATTAGATTATCCATCAATGAATTTCGCTGAATTTCAAATGCGGATGAATCAAACGGGGTTCTCTGGGTAACTTTAATCAGATAATATCCTCTATATCCTTTAACCGGATCGGAAACTTTATTCACCTCAGATTTAAGAGCGGTTTCAATAAAGGCCCAGTCTCTTCCGATACCCGGAACCGTTCCGGAAGGGGTAAAATCCTTAGCCTGGTTATAAATAACTTTGGGATTAATTGAAGTTGCCTTACTTAAATCACTGCCTATTTTTTGTTTTATCTCTTCAGCAAGCTGCTTTGCTTTTTCAAATTGCTTTTCACGCACTACCAGAGGTTTTAAGGAAGCTTTAACTTCATCAAATGGTTTAACACCTTCGTTTATTACATCTGATACCATCACTACAGCATAACCTGTTGTTAACCTAAATGGTTCGCTTACTGTATTCACATCGTTATTAAAAGCAAAATCCACAATGTTTTTATTTGAACCAAGACCTGGAATTGATGCAACATCATCCCCGAATGCTCCGCTTTCCTGAACGTTATAGTTCATTAATTTAGCTTCACTTTCAAAATCATTTTTCTTAGCTATAAAAGAAAAGTCCTGGGCTGAAGATAAAAGTAAGTCTTTTGTGGTTGCAGAAACTTCAAGGGAATTAGTAACTCTCTGGACAATGTATTTATTATCAGATTTACCTGTAACTAATATAATGTGATAACCATATTGAGTTTCGATAGGCTCCTGGACAACACCAACTTTAGCATTGAAGGCTGCTTTTTCAAATTCAGGTACCATCATTCCTTTACTAAACCAGCCAAGATCCCCACCGTTAGTAGCACTTCCGGGATCCCGTGAAAATTCTTTTGCTAATGCACCAAAATCAGCCCCATTCTTTAACTGGTTATAAATCTTCATTGCTTCTTCTTTATTTTTCTCACTACTTCCGTACTGATTAATCAGAATATGAGATGCTCTTATTTCCGGTTTGTCGGATTTAATAATACCGGTAAGATGGTAAAGTGTATACCCCTGGGGAGTAATAACCGGACCAATTAATTTTCCTACAGATGCATTTTCAATTTTACCTGAAATATCCTTAGGAAATTGCGACATCACTAAAGTATCTACAACCAATGGCGAAGAACCGTAGTTTTCAACAACAGTTTTAAAGCTTGCTGTATCCTGTTTAAATTTTTCTGCAATTATCTCCAGGTTTTTTCTCGAGAATGTTGAATCATCCGAGGAAGCCTTAAAAGGAAACATTACATATTTCACTTTTCGTTGAGCTGTAACCTTATATTTATCAAGATTATTGTTATAATAATTTTTTATATCATTATCAGTAACAGTAAACAAGGAATCGGGAAATAACATTAAAGGAGTAAGGACATAATCGGCAGTTATTTTTGTATTCTTATCTATAAAATCTCTTTTTAACTCACCTTCGCTAACCGTAATTGAAGCGTAAATAAGGCTCTGAAGTTTTTCATCAAGTCTGTTTTGTCTTACAGCCTCTTCGGCCTGGATAAGAACTTTCTTATTTTGAGGATTATAAAGAGCGGATTCATAAGCCTCCCTGTTGAATTTTCCCGTTGAATCAATAAAGTTTTGTTTTAGAAAATCCGGGGGATTATCACCCAATATTATATTTTTAATTTCCTGATCTGAAACTGTAATACCATATTTTTCTATTTCCTGTTTCAGAAGAATTTGTGTAATCATCGCATCCCAAACCTGGTCGCGTAACTGAATGGTTTTTTCTTCGCTTAAATCTCCATTATTCTGTTTGGTTTGCTGTTCCCGTTGTTTCTCAAAGACATTACTGAAATCCTGGTATGAAATTTCTTCCCCGTTAACCTTGCCTATATAATTGGCTCTTCCACCAAGAGCCTGGAGAACGTTTGAATCAGACATAACCATAAACAAAACGAACAGAGCGCCCACGGAAATAATGAAAGCAGGAGCCAGACTCCGCATCTTCGCCATCATCGGCATAATTTATTTTCTCTCCAGTCTAAATAAAATTTATAAATAAGTCGTCTAAAATAGAGACATAGGCAAAAAAAAGCAATGAAATTCAAAGTAAATATTCTATACCCGATCTGTTGAAGAAGAGACGTGGATAACATACAAACCGTTGCTTTTTAGGTATTTTCATAAATCAAATGAAGTTTGACTTTCAAATAACCCAAATATATATTTCATTTTCAATTAACTTCCGTTAGAGGCAATCATGCAAGATAAAATAGATTTCTTAAAATATGTACCTATTTTTTCCGAATTGGAAGAAAATACGCTTGAACAAATTTCAAGATTAGGCATACGGAAATCTTTCACAAAAGATTCGGTAATTTTATTTGAGCACGAAACCGGATCGGCATTATTTGTAATTATTAAAGGAAAAGTTAAAGTATCAAGAGTAAGCGATGACGGTAAAGAGGTTATTTTGACAATCCTTAATGAATCTGATTTCTTTGGAGAGATGGCTATCCTGGATGGAATGAGCCGCTCTGCAAATGTAACAGCTATGGAAGATTCAGAATTATTTATTGTTCAAAGAAGCGAATTCCTGGAAATGCTTCACAGTCATCCTGAAATTTCTATTGCCCTTCTCCAGGAATTAACGAACCGCCTGAGATCTGCCGACATGAAAATCAAATCTCTTTCACTTAAAGATGCTGAGGGTAAGGTTGCAACCGTCATCCTTCAGATTGCTGATGATGTTGGAAAAATAAAACAGGGAACAGTTGAAATTGAAAAACTGCCCTATCAGCATGACCTTGCTAATATGGCGGGAACATCAAGAGAAACAATTTCACGTACTCTTCATTCATTTGCTAAAAAAGGATTGGTAGAGCTTGATGGCTCAAAACTTCGTATATTAGATTATGAAAAATTTAAAGAAATGTTCAGCTAAATCTATTGATGCAGTCTAAAATTGATTTACATACTCATACTAATTATTCGGATGGATTCAATTCCCCGAAAGATTTAATTGATAAAGCAAGAATTAAAGGGATAGATGTATTAAGCATTACAGACCACGACAATCTTGCTGCAATTGAAGAGGCTACTGAATATGGTAAAATGGTAGGAATGGAAATTATTCCGGGGGTAGAGATAAGCTCCGATATAATGGACAGGGAAATTCATCTACTCGGCTATTTTGTGGAACCCGGAAATTTTGAAATTGAACGTTACCTTAAATTTTTCAGGGAAGAAAGGTTAAAGAGAGCTGACAGGATTGTTAAAAAACTAAACCTAATTGGAATTTCCTTAAAACTGGATGATGTTTTAAAAATTGCCAAAAATTCGGCTGTCGGGAGACCACATATTGCACAGGCTATGTTAGAAAATGGGTTCACTAATTCATACTTCGAAGCATTTAATAAATATATCGGGAATGATTGTGTTGCTTATGAAAAAAAGGTTCACGTTTCCCCAAGAAGTGCCTTCAAAATCATTAATGATTCAGGCGGACTTTCATTTATTGCTCACCCGGGAATAATGCCTGAGTATATTTTAAAAGAGCTGATAGAAGCCGGTGTTGATGGAATTGAAGTAATTCATCCCTCACATTCATCACAGAATGTTAAATTTTACAGGGGAATAGTTAATGAATATTTTCTTCTTGAATCCGGCGGCTCTGATTATCATGGCGGTAAAAGAGAAGACGAAAATAATTTTGGAAAATTTTTTGTTAATCCTTCAGTCGTTGAAGCAATGCGGCAGAGACTTTTGAGAAATTCGGCATAATTTATATGAATATAATTGAGGGAAATCCCGGGGAAAAAAATTTTACTTTCGCAATTGTTGTAAGCAGGTTCAATGAATTTATTACGAACAGGTTACTTGAAGGAGCCAGAAGCTGCCTTTTAAAACAGGGATATGATGAAGGTAAAATTGATGTCGTAAAAGTACCGGGAGCTTTTGAAATACCGGTAACTGCTTCTAAACTTGCCGCATTACATAAATATTCAGCAATCATTTGTCTTGGTGCTGTTATCAAGGGAGCAACTCCTCATTTCGATTATGTTTCTTTGGCAGTAACAACAGGAGTCTCCAGGGTTTCACTTGATTACGGCATTCCGGTAATCTTTGGAATACTTACAACCACTACAATTGATCAGGCAATGGAAAGGAGCGGTGGCAAAGCCGGAAATAAAGGCTGGGATGCTGCCCTTACTGCTATTGAAATGGCAGATTTGCTATACAATAAATTAAAATGATCTTCCCTGCCAATATTTATAAATAATTATAGATAAGAATTTTATCCTTTCAGACAATTTTAAAAATGCTAATATTGTTCCCGAATTTACAGGAGATTCGTAATATTTTTTCCCAGAAACAACGGGAACACAAATGAATTTAAAAGTTTTAATATCATTTCTGATCTTAATTCTTATTTCAAATATTAACGCCCAGGAAGTTTCAAACTGGCAAAATTATACAGACATGAAAAATGTCCGCTCAATCCAGGGAACAGATAATGGAGTATGGGCTGCAACCAGCGGTGGTGGTTTCTTTTATAATTCGGAAACAAATAATTTTAAGACATTACACAAAAGTGATGGACTAATAGGATCTTCACTAAGTGCCGTAGTAATTGATACGGATGGGAAAATCTGGTTTGGCGGTGATGATGGAACCATCGATGTTTATAATCCGGTAACTGACAAAATAAAAACGATTCTTGATATATATAACTCAAATAATATTATTAAAGGAATTAATGATTTAACATCAGGCGGTGATACAATATTTGTTTCTACCGATTTCGGTTTGTCTCTTATAAATTCCAGGAATTATTTTTTTTACGATACATATTTCAAATTTGGGAATTTTCAGCCTTATATAAAAGTTAATAGTGTTCTCAATGCAAATCTTTTATATTTAGCAACAAGTGGAGGGGTAGCAATTCAGAAAGAAGGGGCAACTAATTTATCTGCTCCGGAATCATGGAATTCTTTTACTACACAGGAAGGTCTTCCCTCAAATAATGTGATTAAAATTGTTAAACTTAATAATTCTATTATAGCTGCAACGGATCACGGATTATCAATACTTAACGATTCAACGTGGAGCAATTATATCACTCAGTTTATTGATCAGCCAATTAATGATTTATTTACCAGATCAGATTCCCTATATATTACTACAGGAAATGCTTTATATCTTTATATAAATAATCAGGTAACTCAACTTTATAACATTGGCACTGTTTTAGGCAAGATATCCTATTCTAAATCGCTGGGATTGATTGGAACAACAAATAAGGGTGTGGTTGTATTAAAAGATAACAACTACCTTTTTCCCAATGGACCTGCAGCTAATCAATTTCCTGAATTAAGCGTAGATAGTTATGGTAATCTTTGGTCAGCAAGCGGTAGAGATGGACACGGAGTAGGCTTTTACAAGTTTGACGGAAAAACATGGACTAATTATAATCAAGCTAACACTCCTCAAATTTTAAGAAACGATTTTTATTTTGTAAATACAGGACCAAAAGGTGAAGTTTACTTTGGAAACTGGGGAAGTGGCTGTACGATTCTAAAGAATAATGACTCTGAGATAGAAACTTTTACCCATTCAAATAGTCCTTTAGTCGGTCTTCCAACAAACGCAAATTTCGTTGTTATTTCCGGTTTTGGTAATGACTCTAAAGGCAACTTATGGATATTAAATTATTGGGCAGGAGATTCCCACTCACTAAGTATGCTTACACCTGACAGTACCTGGTATCTTTTTAATAATCCTGCCGAGTTAAATCAATCTCTCGAATTTCATTATAACCTTGCAATTGATCCTTATGATACAAAATGGTATTCCTTAAGAAATTCTAACCAGTTGGGATTATTTTATTTCAATGAAAATCACACGTACGGTACAGATGAAACTTCGGATGATAAATATGACTTCCTTACAACTGACGACGGATTAAATAGTAATACTGTTTATTCTGTTGTAGTTGATAAACGCGGAGATATCTGGGTTGGAACCAATCTTGGTGTAAATATAATTACTAATAACAGTTCTATTTTGAGCGGTCAACCCAATCTTAGTATTACTCCGGTTTTTACATTGAGACAGCAATCCATAAATGTAATCGCAGTTGACCCGCTAAATAATAAATGGATTGGCACAAACCAGGGACTTTTACTTGTAAATTCAGATGGTTCAAGTCTCCTTGCAATATATAATACACAAAACAGCCCGCTTCCATCAGACCAAATCGTAAGCCTTGCAATTGACGATAATAAGGGAAGGATATACGTAGGAACAGATGCCGGTTTAACTTCATTTGATACTCCTGCAATAAAACCGGTTGATTCATTTTCAAAGTTGTTCCTTTATCCCAATCCTTTTATTGTTAATGATGGAAATATACAACTAACTATTGATGGTCTTATTAAGGATTCTGAAATTAAAATTCTGAATATTGAAGGTAAGCTTATAAGAGAATTCCCCTCTCCCGGGGGTCGTGTGGCATATTGGGATGGAAAGAATGAAAACGGTAATTTTGTAGCAAGCGGAATTTATTTTGTTGTAGCATTCGACCAGGAAGGAAATAATATTACAACAAGTAAAGTTGCTGTGCTGCATAAGTAGCGGCTATCTGATTAATAATAATAAACCTGATGTTAGACCTCACCAATATCTCGCTTCAATTTGGCGGGAAATATCTATTTAAAAATGTAAACCTGAAAATTAATTCGGGCGATAAAATTTCGCTTGTCGGAGCTAACGGCACCGGGAAGTCTTCTTTACTTAAAATCATTTATGGAGAACTACAGCCTGAATCGGGAAAAATCCAGATGCAAAAACGGACAAGCACTGGTTATCTACCACAGGAAAATGTAACACATAGTGGTTGTAAACTTCTCGAAGAAGCTAAATCTGCACTTACCGATATAGTTGATCTTCAGTCAAAAGAAAAAGAATTAACAGACAAGCTTTCGAATCAGTTAATTGATGATGAAGAAAGAAATGATCTTGTTCATCAGCTTGGGGAGGTTCATTACAGGCTGGAAGAGCTTGATTCATACAGTGCTGAATCCAGAGTGGAAAAAATATTAACCGGTTTGGGTTTCGTGGAAAAAGATTTCTTAAGACTTACAGATGAATTTTCCGGCGGTTGGCAAATGAGAATTGCACTTGCAAAAATTCTTATAAAACAAAACGACCTGCTGCTTTTAGATGAGCCCACCAATCATCTTGATCTTGATTCACTTGAATGGCTTATCGGTTTTCTTAAATCATATAAGGGAGCGCTTCTGATTGTTTCGCACGATAAACATTTTATTAACCAGGTAACAAGCAGAACTCTTGAAATTTATCTTGGTCGCTTTAATATATTCAACGGCAACTATGATGACTATCTTAAGTACAAAGAAGAAAGAGATAAACTGACTGAAAACCAATTCATTCTTCAGCAAAAGAAGATAAAAGAAACTGAAAGATTTATTGAACGTTTTCGTTATAAAGCCACAAAAGCGAGACAGGTACAGAGCAGAGTAAAACAGCTTGAAAAAATTGAACTGATCGAACTCCCGGATACATCTGATAATATTTAATATTAAATTTCCCGAACCTCCTTCAAGCGGGAAAATAAATATTGAACTGAAAGATATTATAAAATCTTATGGAGAGAATACTGTTCTTAATAATTTAAGCTTCATCGTTAACCGCGGAGAAAAGATTGCATTCGTTGGTCCGAATGGAGCGGGAAAAACTACTCTTTCCAAAATTATTGCCGGGGTTCTTAATTTTGAACAGGGGAAAAGAATAATCGGGTATAATACAATAATTTCTTATTACGCACAGGATGTTGCAGATAACTTAAATCCTGATTTGGATATCATCGAAACACTTGAAGGTATTGCTGAGGAAAAAACTGTAGGACAGCTTCGTTCGCTGCTCGGTTCCTTCTTATTCTCCGGTGATGATGTATTTAAAAAAGTGGGAGTACTTTCGGGTGGAGAAAAAAGCAGAACAGCACTTGCAAAAATTCTTTTAACAAAATCCAACTTTATAATTTTAGATGAGCCTACCAACCACCTGGATATATCTTCAAAAAAAGTCCTGCAGAAAGCATTGATAGATTTTAAAGGATCTTTAATTCTTGTCTCCCACGATATTGATTTTTTATCTCCCATTGTAAATAAGGTGGTTGAAATAAGAAAAGGAAAAATAAAAAACTTTGAGGGTGGAATAGAATATTACCTCAGGAAGCGGGAGATGTTATCAGAAGAAAGTGAAAGCCAAAAACAAGTTGAAGAAAATGAACAGGTCACCCGGAAGGATCAGAAGAGAATTGAAGCGGAGCTTAGACAGAAAAAATATGACGCAACAAGAGATCTGATAAAAAAGATTGAAATGCTTGAGAAAAAGATATCCGAACTTGAAAACAAAGAAAAAAATCTTGAGAAGGAATTAACTCTCTCTGAAACATATACCAACCCGGAAACCGCAAAAGAAAAAAGTCTTGAATTCCAGAATGTAAAAAATGATTTGGATAATTTTATATCAGAATGGGAGAAAGCGTCAAATGAACTTCACCTGATTGAAAAGCAGTTCACCTAAATCTTAATATTCAGAAACTCTTCAGCCAGAGCAAGCCCGCCATAAAGAGCAGCATCATCGCCTAATTTTGTTGCCAGTATTTTTAATCTCTTTGAAGAAGAAGGAAGCACATTTTCAGCAAATGATTTTTTAATTAAAGGGATCATAAATTTATCAAGTGCCTCTATAACACCTCCGCCAAGAATAATCAGATCAAGATTAAGCAGGTTTGTAATATCTGCAAGAACTTTTCCTATTATACCGCAGGCTTTTGAGAGATGCTTAACTGCAAGCTTGTCCTCTTTATTAACCGCATTGGCAAGTGCCTTACTTTTAATCGGTTTATCAGAAGAAACGAATTCTTTTAAGAGACTTTTTTCACCTTTATTCAATTCTTTTTTTATATCCCTGTCTATCGCGGTACGGCTGGCAACAGCTTCAAGACATCCATGATTACCACAACCGCACAGAGGTCCATCTTCTTTAACTTTAATATGCCCTATCTCTCCAGCAGAACAATCTGCGCCTCTGAAAAGTCTTCCATCAAAAATAAAACCTGCACCAATACCGGTGCCGATAAACACTACCAGCATATCCTTCGCATCCTTACCAACTCCAAAATGCTTAACTCCCAGAGCACCGAGGTTAACATCATTCTCTATAAGAACCGGATAAGGAATTAACTTTCCCAGTTTTTCTTTTATGTTAAAATCACTTAAACCGAGATTGGGAGCAATAGCTATTATACCGGTATAAGGATTTACACTTCCAGGTACTCCAAGACATACAGCAGCAATTTCCTCATCACTTAGTTTGGAAATTTTTACTATTTCGTGAACAATTTCAGCAAGATTCTTTACATATTCCTCAGCACTCTTATCCTTCCCGGTAGGTTTTTTAAGTCTTTTAGTAATTCCTTCTTTTGAATTCAAAATTGCAGCAAGAATTTTTGTACCGCCCATGTCAATGCTGATAATATATTTCTTTTCCAGTTTACTCTCCGTTAAATTGTAATTCGATTATCTTTTGTAATTGACTTATCATAAGCTAAAAATAAAAGAAATATTTTCAAAAGAAGTAATTAAAATTGTGCTTTTCAAATAATAATAATAAAATAATTGTATCTCTATTCATCATTCAATAATTTTATCAAATGGAAAAAGTATTACCTTTAAAAAGATTTGGTCAGAATTATCTTACCGATAATAATATTCTTAATAAAATAATTAGGGAAATAAAGCCGGATAAAGGCGATTTAATTGTTGAAATCGGTCCTGGCAGAGGGGCATTGACAGCTAGGCTGAATGAATCGGAAGCTGAAATAATTTCCATTGAAATTGATAAGAGAGTAAAAGAAGAGCTTTCAGAGAAATTCCCGGCAGTTAAAATTATTAACGAAGATTTTTTAAAAACCAATTTACAGAAGATTTCTTCTTTACGTAACAAAGCACTCAGAATTATCGGGAACATTCCTTACAACCTTACTTCACCTATTATCTTTAAGCTGATAGAAAATTCAGGAATAATAAAAGACGCTGTCTTTATGGTTCAATATGAAGTTGCAAGGAGAATTACCGCCGATAAGGGAAGCAAAGATTACAGTATTCTCTCCGTGCTTCTGAAATATTTTTCCAATGTTAAATTCTGCTTTAAAGTATCGCCGAATGTTTTTTACCCTAAACCAAAAGTATATTCCGCAGTTATTCATATTTATATGAATCATCGCCGGGTTGACAGCGAAATGAAAACAGCTTTTATAGAAATTGTTAAAGCTTCTTTTGGAAAAAGAAGAAAAATTTTAAAAAATTCGTTGAAGGAGAGTATATTTAAGGATATAGATTTTAATAATTCCGGTGTTGATCTTTCATTACGCGCCGAGCAGCTAGAGATAAAAGATTTTGAAAAACTCACTTTGTATTTACTTAATCATCCTCTTCATAATTCTGTTAGATGAAAAAAGTTAAGTCCTTCATAAAAAACCTGAAAGCTTACGACCTCGTAGTAGTGGTGTTTTACATCTTCCTTATAGTTCTCAACATAATTTTCCATGATAAAATTAAATACACAAATACATGGGTTGTTGTAAACATCGCGGTTATTGTATTTGCCTTCCTTATTTCCTTCCTGGAAAACAGGCAGGAGATAAAGCTCTGGAGAATTATTCACTATTGGTATGTTGCTCCGCTTATCTACATGACTTTTAAGGAACTATATTTTATGATTGAGCCTATCCGTGGTCAGGATTACGATTGGCTCTTCATTCAAATTGATCACTGGTTATTTGGAACAAACCCGACCGTGGTTTTATATAATATCGCTTTTCCTTTACTTACTGAAATTTTGCAAATAGTCTATAGTATCTTTTATCTTCTACCGATTATTCTTGCACTCGTTTTGCTAAGGAAGAAAAAATACCTCGCACTTGATTTTGCAATATTCTCAATTGTGTACGGATTTTATCTGTCCTATATGGGTTACTTTGCCTTGCCGGGAGTAGGTCCCAGGTTTACACTGTTTAATTTTAGTTTAATCGATGCACAAATGCCGGGCTTGCTTCTTACCAAATATTTAAGAGAGTTTGTAAATCTGGGTGAGTCAATTTCATCATCAACTTTAAATCCCGCGGCATTAGTGCAGAGAGACGTATTTCCAAGTGGACACACTATGATCACTTTGATTGTAATGTATCTTTCCGTAAGATTAAAAAGCAGGTCGAAATATTTCTTCATTCCAGTTGGATCACTTTTAATTTTTGCAACGGTTTACCTGCAGTATCATTATGTGATTGATCTTGTCGGCGGATTGATCTTTATGATATTTTCCCTCTGGTCCGGAAAATATATATTTAACTGGTGGAGAAGGAAAACGGGTCTTGAAGAATTTGAATACAGTAAAGTTCCAAATGAGTGATAAGAAAAAAGAAGTAAAGAAAATATTTGATTCTATTGCCTGGCGTTATGATTTTTTGAATCACCTGCTAAGCTTTGGTATGGACTTATACTGGAGAAAAAAAGCCTTAAAGCTAACGGGGTTTAATTCAGACAGCATTTTACTTGATGTTGCCTGTGGAACCGGTGACGTTGCAATTGAAGCGAAAAGACAGGGGGTTAATAATATTTTCGGTGCTGATTTTTCTTTTAATATGTTAAAATTATTTGAAAAGAAAAGTACATGGATCAAAAAAAGAAATATTCAAATGGTTGCAGAAAATCTTCCTGTTAAAGATGAATCCATAACCAATATAACGGTAGCATTCGGTGTAAGAAATTTTTATGATATACAGGAAGGCTTCAATTCATTTTACAGGATATTAAAAAAAGAAGGTAAAGCAACAATAATTGAGTTCAGATTACCTTCTAATCCGGTCTTTAAAGTATCATATAAATATTATTTTAAAAAAATCCTGCCCGTGGTTGGAGGAATAATTTCCGGCGACAAAGAAGCCTACAAATATTTGCCCCGCTCAGTAGAAGAATTTGATGAGAAAATTGATATGCCTGAACTTCTGAGAAATTCCGGATTCAGAAGAATTGAAATTTATCCTTTGACGATGGGAATCGTTCAAACTATTATTGCAACCAAATAAATATGGGAACAAAATTACGAAGCGGACTTCATTCTTTCAATATTCCATTCATCTCTTACTACTCATTTAATAATTTCTTCTACTTTAAATTATAAGAAATTAAGCTTTGAGTAATTACAGAAGTTGTATCGGTTAAATCAACTCCGCCGCCTGCAAAGGCATTGAGAATTACTCCGCTCCCCTGCCATTTTACAATTCCGATTCCATCTACAAACCATGCATAAGCTGAGTACGTATTTGTGTTCGTGGAATTAGGTATGGTTAAATTCAATGTATATTTTATTTTAATTGCTTCTTTAGTTAAATCTCCCGAGGTAAGATGAAGTAAGACTGATTCTTTTCCAACATAATTAGCAGAGAAATCGATAATAGTAAGATTAAAAATTTGATAATTTAATGTGAGTTTAAAAACAGGCCAGGAACTGCCGGATACTAATGGGAATAATAACTCTCTCATTTCAGAATCAATATGAAGGTAAGAAAGATAAATCGCCGGAATAAATGAAGTGAGTCCGGTAGTATCAAGAAAATAAAATACTCCATCGTTAGCTTTGCGAAAGTATGATAATGATATTTCACTAACTCCGGATAAATTGAAGGAATCAATCTGAACCTGGTAAGCTGTATTGTTTTTTACCTGAGTTCCTGCGTAATCGGTATTCCTTGTTCCCGCAGTTTGTGTTCCATTTGAATCTGTTTTTTCTACGGAAAATTTATATGTCGAACCATCTCCATTTGGAAAGTTAGTGTTAATTTCCAAAGGAGAAGGGTTTGTACTATTGTTTTTACATGCATTTAAAAAGACTGACAAAATTAATATTGTAAATATTGATGCGATAATTTTTAGCATATCATCTTCGCTCCAGGAGATCTTTCAATTTATTAAATGCTTTAGCCCGGTGACTAATTCTGTTTTTCTCTTCAAAAGATAATTCCGCGAGAGTATTCTTGTAACCCGCAGGAATAAAAAGAGGATCAAAGCCAAATCCATTATTTCCTCTTTGCTCTAAAATTATTTCACCCATTAGCTCACCGGAGGCGGAAATATAAGCATCACCATTATAATAAACAGCGACAGAAATAAACTTTGCATTATGAGGTGATGTAAATCCCTTTAACTCAGAGATTAACTTTAAATTATTTTCTTTATCAGTTGCATTTTCACCGGCATATCGTGCAGAATAAACTCCCGGTCTTCCATTAAGCTGAACGACAGCAAGACCCGAATCATCAGCAATTACAGGAATATGAAATATATCATATATCTCCTTAGCTTTCTTCTTCGCATTATCGATAAATGTTTCTTTGTCCTCAATTACGTCCGGGACATCTTCAAAATCTTCAAGGGATAAAACTTCAATTCCTGCCTCACCAAGAATTTTTTTAACTTCTTTTATTTTCCCTTTATTTTTTGATGCGAATAAAACTTTCAATTTTTTACTCTCCGTAACAATCGATTAAGCTCTTGTTTTCCTTTAAAGAATAATTCCCTTTCATCGTAAACCAGATTACGTTTTTCTTTTATCAGCCATTCACCATTCACCATAACTGAATTTATATTTTGTGGACCTGCTGAATAAACTATTGTTGAATAAATATTCTCCCCTTCACTCATTAAAGATTGTGTTGTTTCATCAAGGTCAATTAAATTTATGTCCGCTTTTTTACCAACTTCAATACTTCCTGTTTCACATAAATGCAGTGCCTTTGCTCCTTCAATTGTTGCCATTCTGAAAATAGTTTTAGCGTCCATATTTTCGGGAGAATAGCGGGGTTTTTGAATTAAAGCAGCTAATCTCATTTCATTAAAAATATTAAGAGTGTTATTGCAGGGAGCCCCATCGGCACCAAGTGAAACAGAAATTCCCTCTTTCATAAACCGCGGGATGTCTGCTATACCTGATCCAAGCTTTAAATTAGAAGAAGGACAATGTGCAACTCTTGTTCCGCTCTCCTTCAGAATATTAATTTCATTTTCATTTACCTGGATACAATGAGCAAATACGGAATGATCATCTGTCAATTCCAACTGATGAAAGTATTCAATATTATTCATTCCATATTTTTCCCGGATCAGTTTCAGCTCATTCTTATTTTCCGATGCATGAGTATGATACAAACTTCCTTCAAAATCTTTCATCATTTCGTGGGCTTCTTTAAGAAGCTTTTCAGAGCAGGATAAAACAAAACGCGGAGCAAAACCATATTTTATTCTTCCACTTTCTTTTTGATGAAATTCCTTTGCAAGGTTGTAAGTTGTTTTTATTTCATCCTCTGTTGAACGCTTAAATTGAGGGTAAAGGTCATTCAAGTCCATCATACATTTACCGGCAAAAGCTCTCATCCCCGACGATATCAGTTCTTCAAATATTACTTCCTGGTGATTCAGAGTTCCCATATCAAGAATTGTTGTCGTACCGCTTTTCAGAAGTTCATTTATTCCAAGCTTCGCTGAAATTCTTAATGAATTTTTATTATGTGCATTTTCAAAAGGAAAAATTTTTTTCTGAAGCCAGTCAAGCAGTTGAAGATCATCAGCCAGTCCACGGAATAAAGTTTGGCAAAGATGAATATGCGTTTGTATAAAACCGGGTATAAGGGTTAGATTCTCTTTCCTGGTTACTTCCCCTTTAAAATTTCTTATTTCATCTTCCGAATATTTTTTTATTGCCGTTATCTTATTATCTGTAATTTCTAAAGCCTCGCCTGTGTAAATGGTATCTGAATTATCTGCACTGATTATTTGTTTCGGTATTATAAGTTTTCTGTTCATTACTCCCCGGAATTTTTTTCTGAAAAAATTTCATTCATTACTTCAAATGCATACCTTAGATGAGGAATAACAATCGAACCGCCTACTATTAAAGCTATGTTAAATGATTCATACAGTTCTTCTTTACTTGCTCCTTCCTGGATCGATCTGTCTACATGATAAAAGATGCAGTCATTACATCGTAAAACCATTGAAGCCACAAGTCCCATAAGCTCTTTTGTTTTAGCGGGAAGAACGCCATTAATATATGCTTTATTATCAAGTGCAAAAAATTTATTAAAATCCCGAAAGCCTGAGTTCAGGATTTTATCATTCATATCTGAACGGTATTTTCTTGTTTCAGAAGTTGTCTTTTTCATTTTGAATTGTCTTCCTCATTATTCTGTTTGTCTTTGTCATAAGAAATTTCAAGCTTACCAGGTGGTATATCGCTTTCTTCCTCTTCCCAGTCATACCGGTAGTGCTTATCTTTTTTGCGAAAGATGAACGCACATATAATTCCCGTTACTCCGCCGAAGAAATGCGACTCCCACGAAATCCCCGGCTGACCGGGAAGAATTCCCCAGACCATTCCGCCGTACAAAAAAGTAACAAGCAGTGAAAGTGCAATTGAACGATTATCTCTTTTAAATATACCGCTGAAAAATAAAAAAGCAGCAAAACCGTAAATCAATCCGCTTGCACCGATATGGTAAACAGAGCGGGCAAATAACCACACAAGCAAGCCGGTAAAAATATAAATTATTGCAATTACCTTAAAAGCAGTTTCAGGATAAAAATAAATTAATCCTGCCGAAAGAAAAAACACAGGCAGAGTATTTGAAATAAGATGCGCATAACCGCCATGAATCAATGGAGCTGTAATTATTCCGATTAAACCTGAAAACGTTCTTGGATGGAGTCCCAGCACAAAAGGAAAATCTATATCAAATGTCTGCTGAATAATTAATATTATCCACAACAACACTACAAATGCTGCAGGTATCAGCAGGCTTTTTACTATTTGTGATTTGTCTTTTTCTTTTGCCAAAATATTTTTGATTTTTCTTTAACAATACAAATTTAATATTTAATTATACATAAATTACTTTATTATCAGATTGAACTGTAATGAAAAATTATTTTGATGCAATTATAAATGAAGTGTCAGGCTGGCAAGGTGTATCCTCTTATCCCCACAGATTTGGCGGAACAGAATTCCGGTACGGCAAACCGGAAGTTGGTCATATACACAGAAACGGATTAACAGATATTCCTTTTACAGTAAAAATTCGGGACGAATTAATAAAAGAGAAACTTGCTCTGCATCATCATATACTCCCGGAATCGGGATGGATAAGCTTTTACGTTAGAGAAGAAGATGATGTTGATAAGGCAATCAGACTTTTCAGGTTATCATATCTGAGATATGCTATCAAAAGAGACAGAAACAATTCTTCTTATAGAGATGAACTGGAGAATATGAATTTATCAGATTCACTTAAAATGATTTATGAAAGAATGTTTATCAAATAAAAAAAGGCTTCTTTAAAAGTAATTTTTACTGTCACACTGGGCACTGCCTGTCTGACAGACAGGTTCTCGAAGTGTGAATTCAATCTTAAAAGTTAGTCCACGACAAGCTTAGACTGACAATTTTAGGCTATCGATTCATCCTCTTTATCAAATGAAAATTATTTTTCCGATTAAATCTCTTTTCCAAAACTTTTAAGAATTCCTTTTATTCTGCTTTTCTGATTTTCGGGTGCCATATTATATGCTTTGGAATAATATTTTATTGCCATATCCTTATTGCCATTTTTACCATAGGCTTCGCCAAGACTGTCCCACACATTCCACGAATCAGGATGATCCTTGGTATTTTTAGTGAAAATCTCTATAGCTTCATCCTGTTTTCCCTGCTGTAAAAGCTGATATCCATAAGTATTCACTTCCGCTTCGGTTCCCATCGTAAGTGCGGTTTGCCTAAGCTTATCAGCTTCACCTGTATTACCCATCTGTTCAAGCAGTCCGGCTTTGGTCATCTGGTTTGCAAAAGTTTTATTCATATTTATAGATTTATCCACCCAATCCATCGCTTCAGAAAGATGAACTTTATTCATAAGAGCATAAGCGGCAATCTGGTTCCATCCCTGCCAGGAAAATCCGGGAAGATTATCCAGCTCTTTTTTCATATGGCTTATTACAATCTCAGGAACATCTACATCAATATGAACAGGAACTTTCAACTTTTCCCATCTTAAGTTCATTTCAACAGAATTTTCTGCCGGATTATCAAATGAATAGCTTAGCCATTCCTGGAAATCTGCAGCCACAGGTTTAACAGTAACTCTCAGTTGATCCTCTTTCTCATCATAATTAAAACTTCCCCACGACCAATAATTTTTACTTAAGATAACTGTCCAATCATTTTCGGTTGGAATAAAATGAAGTCCGTATGTTCCTGCCGGAATATCTTTACCTTCAATTTTTACGGGATCAGTAAAAGAAATTGTGGTATTCTCATTTGCACCGCCGCGCCATACTTCATTATAAGGAACAAGACCACCCCAGATTTTTCTTCCGTTAACTTTTGGTCCGTGATAATTAATTGTTATATCTGTTAAACCAATGGTCTGAGAAACACTCGCCTTCTGACTTACCTGCGGAGCAGTTAATTGCGTCTGTGCAGAAACCACTGCAGCGAGCATAAGAATGAACATCACCACATAAAAAACATAAATATTTAGCCCTCGTCTCATAGAAACCTCCGGTAAAAAATTTTTGGAATGAAGGAAAATAGTTTCTGTAATTTCAGAAAACCAGATTTTTGTGATAAGTGGATTTAAAAGCAGGTACCGGCATAAGTTATTGGGTATAGGGATATAAGGAGAAGGATACGGCAATTCGCAAATCCATTTTTTTACCTTCCTGCCGATCTGGCGGGTTGCCTGTTAATCAGCATTATACTAATTTACAACCGAAATAGGTGAGGATTTGCAGGGAAATGTTAAAGTTTAGCTTCTGTAAACAATTGCCTGAGATACTGCAAAGGAATATAAAGTATCAATATCAAAACTATAAGACTCGCTTGAATATTTGTTTGAGAATATCTGCTAAATTCTGAACTGTCGGTTCAGCATTATTAATAGTTGGAGCGCAGCAACATATATTTGAGGCAAATCATGATAGATGAATACTGTTGATCTATTTTAATGGTTGAATCATGAATAGAAGATCACTCATTTTTGTTTTTTTAATTGTAATAATTCAATTAGCTGAATCACAATCAACCGGTGTGTGGTATAACACTGGTTCATTATTAATTCCACGAGCATATCATAAGTCAGTAGAATTGCCGAACGGAAAAATCCTTGTCATCGGAGGCGCACGACATATTATTGGAATTGGCGATTTTTATCTGTCATCGTGTGAAATATATGATCCGGCCACTGGCGATTGGGCTTTAACCGATTCGCTTAATACTGGCCGATATTTTCATACGGCTACATTACTTCAAAATGGTAAAGTTCTAGTAGCTGGAGGTGCATTTGCAGTTGGAAATATGTTTTATCAATTAAAAAGCTGCGAACTTTATGATCCCCCAACCGGTCATTGGAGTATTGCTGCATCGATGAATGTACAGCGAAGTGGTCATACTGCGACGTTACTCCCTAATGGTAAAGTACTGGTGGCTGGAGGCAATTATAGTATTTCGTCTACAACAGATATTTTTCTCAAGAGTTGTGAGCTCTATGATCCACAAACTGACCAATGGAGTTTTACCGATTCCATGGCATTTCCTCGAAGTCAGCACAGTGCATCTATACTTCCTAATGGCAATGTACTTGTGGTAAGCGGACATTATGCCATTGCATATCCGGATATCATTTATTTGAGGAGTTGTGAGGTATTTGATTGGCAAACAGAAATTTGGTCAGCGATTGATTCTTTGCCAATGCCTCAAAGTGGAAATCAATCTGTTCTCCTGAATAACGGAAATGTACTAGCTGTGGGTGGTGAGTATAATCTAAAATCATGCGAGTTATATAACACTACTGATATGAAATGGTCATCAACTGATTCTTTAAATGTCGGTAGGTATAGACACACAGTGACTCTTCTTCCTGATAGTAAAGTATTAGTAATCGGTTCACAAGGTTTATCGAGGCAATGTGAGATTTATGATCCAATGACAGAAAAATGGTCTTTAACAGATTCTTTACAATATGATGTTAATTCCCATTCAGCTATTTTGCTCTCAAATGGAAAAGTTCTTCTATCTGGAGGATATAGTTATAGTGCTGGGGGATATTTGTCGAATTGTATGCTTTTCGACTACAAAGTTACAGAGGTTGTTAATAGTGATTTTCAACAACAGAAACCGCAAATTCATATTGATGTTTATCCTAACCCATTCAATTCGTCTACAGTTATAAATTATTTTATACAAAATCATTCTTATGTTATAATTGAGATATATGATAATCTCGGTAGATTACTTCGAACATTGGTAAAAGACGATCAGTCTGCAGGCAATCATAAAATTGTTTGGGATGGAAACAGTCAAGGGTGTATTTCCGTCTCTAGTGGTATTTACTATTGTGTTTTAAAAATAAACAATCGACTAGCCGGCCAAAAGAAGATGTTAATTCTTCGATAAGATTAATCAATATTTAATTTCTTAGCACCAAGCTGCGCCCAAATAGGTTCTCTGTTAATGACCACAAATAAGAAATTTATTTTTCGGCTATTTTAAGCAGAAACAAGTTGAAAGACCAGATGATTTGTTTGTTATTTAATCATTACATGAAATACGAGATGAAATTTTTTCTGTACCAATATATCGGAAGACTTTGTATAACCTCTATTAAAAGATAAAAGTTCCCACTTAGTTAAGACTTAGATATTCCGGATTTCAAAAATCTGGATTAATACAACCGCTCACTTCATCAAAATCATTTTTCTTACTGCTTGTAAATTCCCCGCTCTGCAACCTGTAAAAGTATATTCCGCTTGCAAGATTTCTACCATTAAAATTTACCGAATATTACCCAGGTGATTTCTCCTCATTAACCAAAGTGGCGACTTCTTTCCCAAGAACATCATAAACCTTAAGCGTTACAAATTGCGATACTGCCAACTGACATATGATAATTGTTGTTGACGGGTTAAACGGGTTAGGATAGTTCTGCAATAATTTAAAATCATTTATTTTAGCCGGTTCCAGTTTTACATCAACCAACTGGCTTAAATCAATTTTATACATAGAACGTCCGTGTGTTCCGATTGCAAGATAATTTTCAACAGGATGAATTTTCATATCATAAACTGAAACGGTAGGTAAACCATCTGCAATCGGCTGCCAGCTTGTTCCGCCGTTAAAGCTTACAAAAGCTCCAACGTCGCTTCCAAGATAAAGTCTGTTGGGATCATTATTATCAACTGCAAATGCATTAACGGGTGCATCGGGAAGATTGCTGCTTATGTCTGTCCAGTTTGCACCTTTATTAGTGCTCTTAAAAACGTGCGGCTGGGGATCATGCCATTTCAATCCCGAAAAGGCAGCATAAATATTATTTTCATTATTGGGATCAACTTTCACTCGTGTAACCCATCGGTATGGCAATGATCCGGATACATCATTCCAGGTGCTTCCATAATCAGTAGTTATCCAAACGTGGCTGTCAGCAGTTCCTGCACAAATAACATTCGAATTTGATGGAGCTACATCAATTGTTGAAACTGTTCCGTTTCCGGGACCGTCATCAGTAAGATCAGGACTAATTGACGTCCAGTTGTTTGCACCATTAGTTGTTCTGTAAATTCTGTTTGTTCCATAATATAAAACGTTATTGTTATTTGGATCCATCACCACAGGCGTAGACCAGTTAGTAGGTTCATTACTATTTATTCCATTTCTTGCATAATCAAAATTATTCCCACCGTCAGTTGATTTCTGCAAAGCACCGAATTGAGATTCTGCATAAATTATATTCGGGTTTGTATAATCGACTATAACATAAAAACCATCCCCGCCGATTAATGCACTCCAGTCATCAAGGTTTCCTGTTTGAGTTCTAATAGTATTATTATCCTGGGTGCCGCCATATAATTTTTGCGGATTATTATAGTCCAGACCTATTTCATAAAACTGGGTACTCGGCATCTCTTTCGGTCCCATCCACGAAGAACCTCCGTTTGTTGAAGTATAAATACCGCCGTCATCGCCATCAATAAGGTAATTTGAATTTGACGGATTAAAAGCCAGAGCATGATGATCGACATGAGTTTGATAAGATAAGCTCCAGTTAGCTCCTCCATCGTTCGAACTCATAAAACCTACATCCATTACATAAATCTTATTTGGATTAGTAGGATTGATTCTCACCTGCCCGAAATACCAACTGAAATTACTCACTCCATTTAGTATTTCCATATCAGGATCGGCATTAGACCAGGTAGAACCATAATCAGTCGTTTTAAAAAGTCCAATATAAACAGCACCATCATTATATAAAGCATATGAAATGTTTGGATTAGATTTAGAAATTGCTAATCCTATTCTACCTACATGTGTGGTTCCTGCATTTGGTAAACCTGTGGAAGGACCAAGCAACTGCCATGTGGTTCCGTTATTAGTTGATTTGTAAATTCCACTCGAAGGACCATAAAGATGAGATGAGTTTGGTCTTCTTACTCTTTCCCACATCGCAGCAAGAAGAAAATCAGGATTTGTTGGATCCATTACAATATCGATTGCACCGGTTGAATCTGAAACGAAAAGTGACTGACTCCATGTGGCTCCTCCATCTGTACTTTTAAATATTCCTCTCTGGTGTGTCGGTGCAAAATAAGAACCGACTGCTGCTACAAAAATTTCATTTGTATTAGAAGCATTGATTATCACTCTACCTATTGTTTCGGTACTGTCTAAGCCGATAGAAGACCATGAATTACCAGCATCTGTAGATTTAAACATTCCACCGCCGGGCATATTATTATGTCCGCCGTTTGCTTCTCCTGTGCCGACATAAATTATATCCGGATTAACAGGGTCTACTGCAATATCACCAATGGATAAAAATGCCTGATCATCAAATACCGGGAACCAGGTTTCCCCCATATCAGTTGATTTAAAAACACCACCGGTTGCAGCAGAACTATAAACGATATTCGGATCAAGAGGATTAAACTCAATATCTGTAATTCTTCCGCCAATATTAATGGGTCCGGCAAAAGTCCAGTTCAATTCTTCCGATTTATTTAGTGAACTTTTCATTTTATTTACTTGTTTAAGCGCCTGCAAATAAACATCAGGATCTGCCTGCATATAAGGAAAAAGTCTTTGGGTCATCATCCATTCAGACGGTTCCATAATTTCTTTCTCAGAACCATTATTTATAACAGTAAATGAATGAAAGAAATGGGATGCAAATAAAAAAGATAAGACAAAGAATGCGAGAAAAATCAAATAATATTTTTTCATTATAAGTACCCGGTTAAATAAATATTTCAAATGAATATAAATAAATTTGTATTCAGTGTTAATTTATATATTTTCAACGAGTTTTGTATAATTCATTCCATAATACCGGGAATTTTTAAAATGAAATACTTAAAAATTTTAGTCGTTTTTCTTTTTGCAGTTTCAGTTTATCCCCAATCCAGCAGTGATCAGAAAGAAACAGAAAAGAAATTTGATTCTTATCTTAACGCAAAACATCTCGATGAGTACATGAAAAAACTTTCTGCTCAACCACATCACGCAGGTTCGGCTTATGATAAATCGAATGCGGAGTACATTGCCGGTTTATTTCAAATCCTGGGGATTCGATACTCACATTGAAGAATTTACTATACTCTTCCCTACTCCTAAAACAAGAGTGCTGGAAATGATATTGCCCGAAAAATTCACAGCCGCATTAAAAGAACCTGCATTAAAAGAAGATGCAACTTCTTCCCAGACAGATGAACAGCTTCCTACTTATAATGCATATTCAATTGATGGTGATGTAACCGGAGAGCTTGTGTATGTTAATTATGGCGTTCCGGAAGATTATGATGTTCTGGCAGAAAATGGAGTTGATGTAAGTGGTAAAATTGTAATCGCACGTTACGGAAAATCCTGGAGAGGAATTAAACCGAAAGTTGCGGCGGAACATGGAGCAATTGGCTGTATCATTTATTCTGATCCTCATGAAGATGGTTATTACCAGGGAGATGTTTATCCTGAGGGAGCTTACAGAAGCGACGAAGGAGTCCAGAGAGGTTCTGTAATGGATATGCCTTTATATACCGGCGATCCGCTTACTCCCTTTGTAGGTGCAACTAAGGATGCTAAACGACTGAAGATGGATGAAGTGAAAGTATTTACAAAAATTCCTGTCCTTCCTATTTCTTATGGTGATGCAATTCATTTCTTAAAAGATTTAAAAGGACAGGTCGTACCTTCAGGCTGGAGAGGCGCACTTCCTATCACTTATCATTTTGGTCCCGGAAAAACGGTCGTTCATCTTGTGGTAAAATCAAACTGGAATATGGTTCCCATTCACGATGTGATTGCAAAATTAAACGGGAGTGAATTTCCTGATGAATGGATAATAAGAGGAAACCACCAGGATGCATGGGTAAACGGCGCAGCAGATCCGTTGAGCGGACTTGTTGCTTTAATGGAAGAAGCAAGAGGAGTCGGCGAGCTTGTAAACACAGGGTGGAAACCAAAACGTACAATGATTTACTGTGCCTGGGATGCAGAGGAAGAAGGATTAATAGGTTCAACTGAATGGGCTGAAACTCATGCAGATGAACTTAAAGAAAAAGCTGTAGCATATATAAATTCCGATGGCAACGGAAGAGGATTTTTACACGTGAGCGGTTCACATTCTTTGGAGCATTTTGTGAATCTTACTGCAGAAAACGTTGCCGATCCTGAAATGAAAATTCCTGTTATAGAAAGACGGCGTGCCTATCTTTTAGTAAATGGTTCACCCGAAACTCAAATTGAAATCCGTGCAAAAGAAGATCTTCCGGTTTCTGCTATGGGTTCCGGATCTGACTACACACCTTTTATCCAGCATCTTGGTATTGCAAGTTTGAATATTGGTTATGGCGGTGAAGACGATGGCGGCGAATATCATTCTATCTATGATTCGTATAATCACTTTACCCGCTTCGGCGACCCGGGTTATGTTTATGGAGTAACGCTTGCACAAACAGCAGGAAGATTAATGTTACGTTTAGCTGATGCTGAGATTCTTCCTTTTAAGTTTTCCAATACAGATCAAACAATAGCAAAGTATATTTCAGAATTAATGAAGCTAACTGATGACATGCGGGAAGAAACAAAATTATTTAATGAAGATATTAATAAGAAATATTTTTTATATGCTTCGGATCCCACAAAGACTTATATAGTTCCTCCTTTAAAAACAGAAGTACCTTACATTGATTTTTCACCTTTACAAAATGCGGAAGTAAAATTGAAAGCAGCGGCTGAAGAATATGATAAACTGGTTAAAGAATTAAAAGAAACAGATGCCATTCTGAGTGAAGAAAAAGCAAAAGAGTTAAATGAAATTCTTATGCATTGCGAAAGAGCATTAACATTGCCGGAAGGATTACCCGGTCGTCCATGGTATATACACCAGATTTATGCACCCGGATTTTATACTGGTTATGGAGTAAAAACTCTTCCCGCTGTTCGTGAAGCGATTGAACAAAGAGACTGGGATGAAGCCGAAAAGCAGATTAAAATTGTTGCGGGTGTGCTGGATAATTATACTTCAAAAATAAATTCGGCGTCAGAGATTCTTAAATCAGAATTTAGTAAATAACTTTTTCCGTTGGTAGCCGCAATCTTCAGAAAATGACAAATTGAAACTTATCTCCGGATCAAATACGCTTTTTATGATAATTTGCGATTATAATCGAATAATATTATAAGAATTTGCGATTACGATCGAAAAATCTTAACTTTTCCGAAAAAGATATTGAGAAATGGTTAAAAGAGAGATTCAGAATAACATAGAAGCCAGGTTATTTAAGGGGAAACTTATAATAATTTTCGGGGCGAGGCAGGTCGGTAAAACAACATTAATAAAAGAAATCGGGAAACAATATCCTGAAGATCAAATTTATTTTAATTGTGATGAACCGGATGTAAGGGACATACTTACAAATGCAACTTCCACAAAACTTAAAAATTTAATCGGGACGAGAAAATTTATATTGATCGATGAAGCCCAGCGTGTTAAAAACATTGGTATAACTCTTAAATTATTTGCGGATCAATTAAAAGATATACAGGTAATTGCAACCGGGTCCTCTTCATTTGAACTTTCCAATGAAATAAATGAACCTCTCACAGGCAGAAAATATGAATTTACTTTGTATCCGTTTTCAGTGAGAGAATTAAGCAGTGAATTTGGATGGCTGGAGACGAATCGTCTTTTGGAAGAAAGAATAATTTATGGAATGTATCCCGAAATTGTAATCAATCCTGATGAGAAAAAAGAACTGCTCAAAGAAATTACAAGAAGTTATTTATTTAAGGATATTTTAAGTTATGAAGGAATCCGGAAACCGGAATTGCTGGAAAAGCTTTTAATGGCACTGGCAGCACAGATTGGTTATGAAGTGTCTTACAATGAACTTGCAGGAACTATTGGTATTGATAAAGATACTGTCAGAAAATATTTAGACATTCTCGAAAAAGCGTTTGTAATTTTCCGTCTTCACCCGTTCAGTCGTAATATAAGAACTGAGATTACTAAGATGCATAAGATATACTTTTACGATACAGGCGTAAGGAATGCCCTGGTATCCAATTTTAATAATCTTTCATTGAGAAATGACAAGGGAGCACTCTGGGAAAATTTTTTAATCGCTGAAAAACTTAAAATGAATGCTGCAGTAAATGTTTCTCCCAAAACTTATTTCTGGAGAACTTCCCAGCAGCAGGAAATTGATTATATCGAAGAAGATGAGGGAAAATTATCTGCGTATGAATTTACCTGGAATGTTAATAAGAAAAAGAAAATACCTTCCACATTTTTGAACTCGTATAAGATTAATTTCTCTCAAATAATAAATACTGAAAACTTTGGTAGTTTTTTAGGAATTGTTTAGAAAATTATTTATAAGGGTATGAATTTGACTTTGTAAAGGTCAGATTATTGTAGTAAGAGAAATAAAAAATATTGAAATCCCCATAGAGGATTTATTATCAAAAAGATTCACCAGAACAGTGCAAGTACAGCAAAAATATCTATCCCGACCAGTGTTAAGTTTAACTCTCCCTTTTTCCCTATAATAAATTTTATAACTGTTCAGCTCAACAATCCCCATATCATTCCCTATATAATTTCTTCAAAAGAAAAATATTTTTCGAACTTTTAATCTTTTTTTATTTCACTTCCATTATTCGTTTTAAATCTTTTTCATTAACAGTAAGCAAACCCGGTGCCACAAGCCTCGGTGTTAAAGTTCTATAGTTCTCATCCATCTTAAAAACTTTCATGAAGATTGGAAGCGACTCATCGACTTTTCCATTATTTGCAAGAGTTACTGCGTGCCAGTATTTCATCTCAGCATTTTTTGGAAACATTTTTTCCGCAGTTGAATATTCTTTTAGTGCAAGCTGCATATTGTTTTTTTCAACTGCCAGATCTCCGGCATTCATATGTTCATAAGCACGATGAAGTTTTAAAAGACGTTTCAGCTCTTTTATCGGATGAGGACTATCTTCAACACGAAGATCTATCAATCTATCCTTCCATATCTTTCCGGTTGATTTTCCTCTAACCACCAGCATAGCAGCAGATTGCTTTCCGCGGATATCACCTCCTGCTTTCTGCCCTGCTTCAAGCGCAGCCATCATTCTTTCTGCAAGACGACCCTTTGCTTTTTTAAATGCCACTGCCATTGCAGGCCATACTTTATCATTTATCATAAGGTTTGCCTGAACAGAAAAATTATTACCAACTATATTACCGGCAGGCTGGATGCATTTTTTCCCCGTAAATGAAGCGGCATTCCCTTTTGAATCAATAACTGCAAGCTGCCTGAATTCTCTCCCGTCGTCAGAAGCTAAGAGAGAATCAACAACCTGTTGTGCAGTCATTCCATTTTTCAACATTTTGAGTCCTCTTGGTCCAAATGAGACATTTACAAATGACTGAGTTGCAATCGCACCAACTCCTGCCTCAGCACAGGTTACTTCTGTACCGACTGAAAACCAGTGTGACTGAACCGCTACTCCCATCTCTCCTGTTTTAGGATCTCTTGCGACAATAGAAAATGTATGTGCAAGAGGATCGTGATTATAATAAAGTTGTGGAAATGAAACAGAAGATAGCAGAATTATTACAAGCAAAATTTTGAAAATTATTTTTTTCATTTTTCTAATCCTTTGAATTTATTTTTTAGAATATTTTAATGAATTCAAATTATTTTTTTTCATCTTCTACAATTTTTACATGAACCGATGATGGATATTCCTTTGAATGATAAAGCCTGATGTTCGCTTTCTGAAAATCCTTCTGTTCAGCTTTATAAATATTCTCTACAAACGTCTGGGGATTCCTGTCGAAGAAAGGAAACCAGCTGCTCTGAACCTGGATCATTATTTTATGTCCTTTAAGAAAAGTATGGTTTATATCCTGGAGATTGAATTCAACTTTTGAAACTTCATCCGGTTTAAAAGGTTCTGGTTTCTCAAAACTGTTGCGGAATTTTCCTCTCATTATTTCTCCGCGAACAAGTTCCTGGTAATCACCCATTTCAACATTATTCGGATTCGGTTTTGGATCAGGAGCATCAGCAGGAAATTCATCAATAATTTTCAGAACAAAATCAGCATCGGTTCCTGATGTAGAAACATAAAGTTCTGCCTGCATTGGTCCTGAGATTGTGACATTATTTTTCAAAGGTTCAGTACTGTAAACAAGCACGTCAGGTCTTTCTGATGCAAACCTTTGATCTTCAATCACATAATTATGATTATAAAATTTTCTTGAATCAATTTTTTTATCTGTATAAGGAACGGGCTTCATTGGATCGGCTAAATATTCATCATAACTTTTATCTGTATTAACCGGTTTGGAAAAAGCAAGCTTTCGATTCTCCTGAAAATAAATCTGTTTATCTTTTGCATTTGGTGGCGGCCACGATGAATAAGCCTTCCATTCATTTGATCCTGTTTGAAACATATATGCTTCCGGCTGATTAAAATCACCTTTTCCTTTTAAGTAATGTTCAAAAAAAGGAATAAACATTTTTTGCTGAAAGAATTCACTCGTCTTTGTGACAAAAGAAATATCTCCAAGAGAATCGCCTTGACTACGCATCCATCCTCCATGAACCATGGACCCATCACAATATTATTTTTTGTTCCGGGATTTTTTTCTTCAATTGATTGATAAATATGTAAAGTACCATAAAGATCTTCCGCATCATACCAGCCGCCCACAATTAATACTGCAGGCTTAATGTTTTTAAAATGGGGAAGATCATTTCTTGCTTTCCAGTAATAATCATAATCGGGATGGTTTATTGTTGAATCCCAGAATGCAATGATGTTATTAAAGAAATTCTTGTTGATATTAGCGAGAGGTCCAAGATCGAGGAAAAAATTATAAGCATCGGGAGAAGCATACTCTAAAGGCTTAGGCCAATCTATTGTAAGCGAATTCCTTTCACGACCGAATATGGAGAAGAAATCAAAATCCAACATCAACGATAAAGCACCATTATGATGCATATCGTCTCCTATAAACCAGTTTGCAATCGGAGCTTCGGGAGACACGGCAACTAAATCCGGGTGAGAATCAATTGTACCCATAGCCGCATAAAAACCGGGATAAGAAATTCCCCACATTCCAACTCTGCTGTTATTGTGATGAATATTTTTTATAAGCCAGTCTATTGTATCGTATGTATCGCTGCTTTCATCAACATCATATTTTGTTTTTTTATCCGGGATATACGGACGCATATCTATAAACTTTCCTTCAGACATAAATCTTCCCCGAACATCCTGGAACACAAAAATATAACCATCTTTTACCATTTCTTCGGGAGCCTCATTAAAATTATCCGGATAATTATTTTCTCCGTAAGGCGTAACTGTGTAAGGAGTTCTTACCAAAAGCACCGGGTAATCCCGTGAAGTATCTTTCGGAGTATAGACTACTGTAAACAGCTTCACTCCATCCCTCACCGCGATACGGTATTCATGTTTATTGTAATGATGCCGAATATATTCTTTCCCCTGCGGGAAGATCGATTGAACCGCTAAAAGAATAACAAGGAAGAAGTAGTGTAGAAATAATTTCATAGCCCGCCTTATCAAATCTTTATAATGAATTATTTTATATTTTAATAACAAATTAAAATAAAGAATTTTCTTTTTAATAAGATAATATCGTAAAAAATGAGTATAAGTTTCCGGGTGCTGGGTAAACCGGGTTGGGATAATGGTTTGATGATCTGGATTAACAGCGGGACCAGGGTTTATCGTCTCCTTTTCGATTGTGGCGAAAATATCCTGAGGGATTTAAATCAACACGATATTAAATCAATTGATTTCCTTTTCCTTTCTCATCTGCATATCGATCACATAGCAGGGTTTGATTATTTCTTCCGCAGAAATTATGACAGGGAGAAAAAACCAATTTACATCTACGGACCAGCTGATACAGTTGAACTAATTCATAACAGGTTGCGCGGGTTCAAATGGAACCTGGTAAAAGATGTTCCCGGTCTGTGGTATGTTACAGAGGCGGATGAAAAAAAATTATCAACATTCTTATTTAAAACATCCGATGGATACTCGGTCAAGAACCCTGTGAAATACAAATCATTTAAAAATTTAATTGTTGATAATCCTGATTTTTCTGTTAAAGTAACATTTCTTAATCATATAATTCCGTCTGCAGCTTATTTTGTTAAAGAAAAACCTTCTGTTAATATTAACAAAGATGCTTTGAGAAAAACAGGACTTACACCGGGATCGTGGCTTGAAAAGGTAAGAAATCTTTCAGGCAATTCTGCAGAAGAAATTTTGGTTGGTAATAAATCTTATAAATTAAAAGCTCTGAAGGAGAAGCTTCTTGAAAGAAAGGAAGGAGAAAGTATTGGATATCTCACGGATTTTATTTACGGGAAAGAAACATCTGATAAAATCAAAAAAGTTTTTAAAGATTGCAATATACTGATTTGCGAAAGCCAGTATATGGCTTCTGAAAAAATATTTGCTAAAAAGAATTATCACCTTACAGCTAAACAGGCAGCCCAAATCGCAAAGGCAATAAAAGCAAAGAAATTAATTCTCTTTCACATTTCCGATAGATACAGGGCAAAGGATTATGCTTCTCTAATTAAAGAAGCCCGTGAAATATTTCCGGGCACTCACTTTCCTTTTGAGTGGGAAATAAAATATTAACTTGCACTAAAACCTGCAGGGTTATAGGATACTACTATTTTGGAGACAGCATTTGTAAGTACTTTTGATGTAACATACTTTAAATCAGGTTCTATTGTATTTAGTTGGGTAACCTGAATATACGGTGCCCGTCCTTTTAATGCTTCCTGCAAGTTATCCTTATAAAATATTTTAATATTATTATCCCAATGCCATCCGGGATATTCTGTTATTAAATCTCTATAAAAACCTATAATTTTTTCTGCAGACTCATTACTTATCAAAGTTATAGTTGCAAACTTAGGCTTTTGGCTTTCATTCACACTTCCAGTTTCTTGTGAGGTAGCAACTATTTTGGCACCGGGATAAGCAGGTAACTCAACCATATTCTTATCCGGTGTATTTAACTTCATATTTTCATAGCTGATTGCAACTCCGTCCGGCAAATTCTGCCTTAAATTTGCCCAGGACGCATAATTTACCTGTGCATAAGAAACAATGCTTAATAATGATACTGCTGCAATCAAAAAAATCAAATTCATTAATTTCATTTACTCACCTTTTTATTAAATAATTTTTCCGGAATTTTTCCGCTTTCACAGTTGAAAAATAATTTTTTTAAGATAAGCTGTTGGTGTTGTATATTTCACTTCAAAAAAAACAGGATTTAAGATTGTCAGAAATCACCTCGGTTATACTATTGTTTATCATCGCTTTCATATCAGGATTTATAAATGTAGGTGCAGGCGGGGGTTCAACTCTTACTCTCCCTATGCTGATTTTTCTTGGTCTTGATGCTGCAGTTGCGAATGGTACAAACAGGGTCGGTATATTGATGCAGAATATTGCTGCAATTTATTCTTTTAAGAGATCGAAATTCAGCCAGTTCAAATTAAGTCTGAAACTTTCTTTACTCACACTTCCCGGGGCAATTGCAGGTGCATTTTTAGCTGTTAAGTTAAATGATCAGCTATTCCAAAAAATACTTGGAGTAGTTATGATAGGAATAATAATTTCAATGTTTCTTCCAAAAGCAAAAAATACTGTTGAAGGTGAAGCCAGCCAGAAAATTTCCTGGTCGGTCTATCTTTCAATGTTCGGAATAGGGTTTTACGGAGGTTTCCTTCAGGTCGGGGTAGGTTTTATGATTATGGCAGCACTTCAGCATCTGATGAAGCTTAATCTTGTGTATGTTAATATGCATAAAGTTTTTATTGTACTTGTTTTCACGCTTCCGGCACTTTTAATTTTCGCTTTCACAGGAAATGTTAACTGGTTCTGGGGAATAGTTCTTGGAACCGGAACAGCATTAGGCGGCTGGTGGTCTGCTAAGTTGTCCGTTAAGAAGGGTGAAAAATTAATTAAAATTGTTCTTGTTATTGCAATCTTTATTATGGCTTTAAAGCTGTTAAACGTTTTCTAGAAATAATCTTATATCCAAACCTTATAAAACGACAATTTACAGGGTTATAAAAATAAATCCAGATGATGAAAAGGAAATTAAATCAATCCGCAGCCACACATTATCAAAATATGTACTTGAAGAAAATAATTACATCGGGGACCGGATACTTAAGGATTACGGACAATTTTTAGAATTAGGTTTCGAAATAAGCCTTTAGTTAGAAAAGGATTGTCGAAATAATTTTTAACGGTTCCATAAAACGGTACTAACTACATTTCCAAATGTGATTCTAAAGACATACTTTAGATTCTTTCATTTCTTTTTGCGAAGTTGTTTAAAAACAAAATGGTGATATAATGAATCTGAATCTTAACAGCAGGGTTAAACTAAACAATGAAACAGAAATACCGGTATTTGGTTTCGGCACTTACCAGTTAAGAGATGAAAAAACAGTTATAGAATCCGTATTAGCTGCACTTGAAGCAGGATACAGGTTAATCGATACAGCACAGATGTATGATAACGAGGATTATGTTGGCGAAGCAATTAAAAAAAGCGGCATTCCACGTAAGGAAATATTTATTACAACAAAGCTCGATAACAACCAGCATGGGTTCGATAAATCCAAACGATCTTTTGATGAAAGCCTTGACAGGCTTAAGTCTGGTTATATCGATTTATTTTTAATCCACTGGCCTATTGAAGGATTAAGACTTGAATCGTGGAGAGCACTTGTGGATATTTATAACCAGGGCGGAGCAAAAGCAATAGGAGTAAGCAATTATACCAGAAGACATTTAAAGGAACTTTTTGAAAACTCGGAAACCAAGCCGGTAGTGAACCAGGTAGAGTTTAATCCTTTTAATTATCACAAAGAACTGCTTTCATTCTGCAAAGAGGAAAGAATAAAACTTGAGGGCTACACACCGCTGTCACGTGCTGATAAATTTAAAAATAAAACACTTCAGGAAGTCTCAAAGAAGTATTCCAAATCTCCTGCACAAATAATGTTAAGGTGGGCTGTTCAGCATAATACTATCCCGATTCCCAAATCATCTCACAAGGAGAGAATAAAAGAGAACGCAGACATATTTGATTTTAACATTGAAGAAGAGGATATGAATAAGCTGAACTCACTGAATGAAAATTACCGACTGGCGATGGATCCGCACGAAATAAGATAAAAAAAGAATGTCACTTCAAACAGTATACTTTATATAGCGTTACTTAATTCAGTGGAATATCCCCCTTACCAATAACGGGTATTCACATTCTCCGTTTTCATAAAAATTAATTCGACCTCTGAATCTTGTGGGAGGAAAATCCTTGTAATCCCCTTTTTTATATATTTTCATAATACTGTTTTCTTCTTCTCTTGAATTAATCCAACTCCCGTATAAATCTTTAAAAAAAATTCTGAGTTGAAATAATCACTGTCCGGAAGAAAAATAGTTGTATCGCAATTTGAATATATTTATCGTGAGAAATAATATTATGTGGAACATACTTGTAGCAGCTATTCAAAACAATTAAAATCAGTATTACCAAATCTATCTTCATAATTTTAATCCATTTAGCGCTTCCCTTACCCTTAAATTTTTATTTCTTAAAAAGGAAATGGCTACTGAATTACCGGTTCAACTTTTGAACCTCTAAACAAAAGCCACAAAGTAAACGCCAATTCGCCAATTATACCGGGGACCGCTACAATTATCATGAATATTGTTTTGTAGTCGGAGTAGTTTGGCAATAGAAAATTGGCAAAGCTGTCTATCAAATAGCCTACCGCTGCTAATAGTAATAAAACACCAAGATATTTAGGAACGAAGCTTGATTTGAAAATCAAATAGCTGATGAAGTAAAGATGTACACCGAAAAATACAAGCGCAATGAGGAATCCATAATTATGTCCATTGAGAAATAACAGAACGAGTGCGTCAAGTTGATTGGTGGTAAATACTGTCAAGAATTCGGCGCCGCTTAAAAGTATAATTACAAATAACAAATTAAGCTGGGTAATACCAAAGATTGCCACGTAAACTATTCTGAACCATGCAGCAAGTAAAGAAAGACTTTTATTTACAGGTTTAAGCAAAATAAAAAGCGCCCATGCAATAATAACATCAATTATCAGCACTATCAGCCAGCTCACCATTCCGCTTCTGAACAAAATTTCATTGGATAAAATATTGTTTGCAGTTGACTGCGCATCGCCGGGAACAAGCATTTTACTGAAAACAAAAAAATTAGTTATAATGCCAAGAATAAAAATAATTAAGTAACTTATGCCTGCAATTTTAGCAGCTTTGTTTTGTGATATCTCTTTAAAATTAATTGTCATTTATTTTCTCCTGGTTTTTGAAATTTAATTGTGATGATTCATGGATACGATTACATTTCCCTTCTTATGTCCTGTATCCACATACCGGTGTGCTTCGGTAATTTGTTCAAACGGATATTTTCGATCAATGATGGATTTTATTTTCTCTTTTTCAAGAAGTTCACCTATGAAGTTCAAATCTTTGATTCTTTCTGTAGGATGTCTTAAACCTGTTGCCATTATCATTGCTTTTTTATTGCTGAAGATTGAAGTCAATAAAACGGAAGGAAATATTTTGAGTGTAATTGCAGCCTGAAGAAATTTTCCATTTTTATTTAGTGAATTTTTGCACTTCGAAAAAGTTGTCTTTCCAACTAAATCAAAAATAATATCATAGGTATCACCGGATTTTGTAAAATCTTCTTTTTTATAATCAATTACTTTGTTGGCCCCAATTGATTTCACCAAATCTGCACTTGAAGAACTGCAAACACCAGTAACTTTTGCACCAAAGTATTTTGCAATTTGAACCGCAGCCGAGCCAACACCACCTGAAGCACCGACAACAAGAACTTTATTCCCTTCCCGAATTTTCCCTTTATCGCGAAGGAATGGAAGTGCGGTTAAAAAACCATCACAGCAGGCAATTACCTCTTCATAACTTTTATTGGAAGGCTTTTTAACAAGTGTTGATTTTTCAACAGGCAAACATATGTACTCCGAATAAGAACCATAACCAGGAGTTGTACCAAGTACTTTGTCACCGAATTTAAATAATTTTACATCTTTGCCGACGGCCTCAATCTCTCCCGCAAATTCACTGCCAAGAGTTTTATTTTTTGGTTTTTTAATTCCTGTAAATAATCTTGAAAATTTGGGTTCTCCTTTTCGAAATGTGCAGTCAGTAGCGGTTACTGTTGTCGCATGAACCTTAATCAATACCTCATCATCTTTTGGAGCTGGTTTATCTACCTCTTCAATTTTAAGTACTTCCGGCGGACCATATTTTCTATAAACGGCTGCTTTCATTTTTACTCCTCTTTATGGATGAAACAAGTGAAAATTATTTTATTGATAATTCTTCCCTGATGGGAGTGCAGAATATCTGCATAAAGGTTTAACCTTGAAAATGTACATAAGGTCTCCTTTTGTGCGGGATTCTATATAGAAGTTTGAAGAAGGGAGGTAGAAGTTTTTCCCGCTGACTTAAAGTTATCGTCTATTTATCGCAACAATCAAGAACAGATCGGTAATTTAGAAGCGGCGATAATTTTTAATTCAGTTTTTACTTGTTATAAGTTAGGAAAAACTTTCTAATAAAAAAACCGGCGCAGATAGATTTTAACCTTCAAGGTAAGAACATTGCTGTAGGATGCTGCCCTTGAAGGTTCTGCCGGTTTACTTAAGCAACAGCATCTTCCTGACTAATGTTTGACTACCTGTCTCAATCCTGTAATAATAAATTCCGCTGGAAAGATTTGCTGCATCAAAAGAAACTGAATGATTTCCTGCCTTATTAAACTCATTCACTAATTCGGCAACCTGTTGTCCAAGTGCATTGTATACCTTCAGAGTTACAAATTTATCTTCAGGAAGAGTATAACTAATTTGAGTGGACGGATTAAATGGATTGGGATAATTTTGACTTAAACTGAATTCATTCGGAATATTTACGGCTATATTTACAATAGAAGAGTATTCAAAACTCCCGTTAAAATCTATTTGCTTTAACCTGTATGAATAAGTGCCTGTGGAAACTTTGTTATTGGTAAATGAATATGATTTAGGTTCTGTAGATGTTCCCGATCCATTAACAAATCCAATCTCCTCCCACTTTGCAGGGACTGACTTCTGGCTTCTGACGGTTGACTTCTGAATTTCAAAACCTTTATTATTTGTTTCTGTTGCCGTCGTCCAGTTAAGAAATACATCATTACCTGATACAGAGACAGTAAATGAATTAAGTTCAACCGGAACATTTTGCAGACTTCGAAATACTCCGCGCGTAGTCCCGGCAAGCAAATGATTCTGGGCATCTACAGCAAGCGAAGTCAGTTGTTTTTCAGTCAGTCCATCACTGACCTGCTCAAAAGTATCCCCATTATTTGTTGATCGGTAAACTCCCCCTAAATTATTTTCAGTAACAGCAGCATATATATTCTGGTCAGGGCTGATTAGAATATCACTTATCACTCCTGTGTTACCCGGGACAACAGTAAGCTGCATATAAGTTAAACCATTGTCTGCTGAACGATAAAATTCATTATCATTTGAATATGAATCACTGGTAGACCAAAAGACATCTCCGGAGCCATTAGAAGCTATATGATCAATATAACCAGTGTAATTGCTGAAGGGAGTCCATGAATCACCATAGTTTGCAGTTTGGTAGATCCCGCTGAATTCAGTTGCCATATAAATTGTACCCGATGAATTTTCGGTAAAATCTTCAGCCACAATATCACCGGGAAGACCAGAGTTCTGTGGTATCCATGTATCCCCATAATCAGTTGAACGGAAAAGGTCCTGGTATGGAGCATTGAAAAAAAGATAATCATTTGATGCGGCAAACATAGCACTCAGACTTCCGTTTATTGAAAGTTGAGTCCAGTTTTCTCCTGAATCGGTGGAACGAAAAACACCCCCGTTATCATTAACGATAAAAACATATCCGTTTGATGTAGTAACTGTACCCGCTGTTGAGCGAAGTTGGAGAGGACTTCCAAGCAATTCCCATGTATTGCCAAAATCGGTCGAACGATAAGGACCATTACCTGTACCCGCATAAATATTGCTAAAAATATCAGAAGCAATTACATTAACTTTAACACCATTCATTCCTGAGACTTTTAACTCCCAGCTATTACCATCGTCGGAAGAAAGATGAACACCTAAATTGCCGCCCGCAAATATCTGACCTGATGTTCCGAATGCAAATCTTTTAACAGAAACAGATGAATCAACTTGTGTAAATGTCATACCGTCATCGGTAGAACGATAAATACCATAACTGACAGATGGATAATAATAATGGACCGTCCCTAAAAATAAATGCCCTGTGGGACTGACATCCAGAGTCTGAGCATCAATATCAATTGGAAAAGTAAGTTGTGTAAAACTGTCCCCACCATTTGTTGATCTGAAAATAGCATTACCTGAGCTTGAATACCCACTGGCATATATATAATTATTTAAAGGATTGATTGAAATATCGCTTGCAACAGTAATAGAGATTCCGTTAGTCAGTTGTGTCCAGGAAGTGCCGTTATTTGTAGACCTGAATATTCCATATATCTCAGCTATAAATACCGAACCGTTGTCATCTATACGGATTTGCCATACTGCTGCATCAGGCAGACCACTGTTAACTTCAGTCCAGGAATCCCCATTATTGGTTGACCGATAGACCGTACCACCGCTAGAACCATCGCTCTCTTCTATTCCGGCAAAAACGGTTCCATCGGGTTTAACAGCCATTGCATCAATGATGTAATATACATTAGAACCAATTTGTGTCCAGGAATTACCCTCATCAGTTGAGCGAAAAATTTTATTATAAAATGTGCCTGCGAAAATAGTTCCGTTAGGACTTACCGCCATTGAATAAATATACGAGTAACCGATGTCACCGCTTTTTAAAGTCCAGTTATCTCCGTTATCAGTGGACTTAAACAAACCTCCATCAGTTCCTGCAAAAAGATTCCCGTTTGCATCGTGGACAAGTGCTCTCACATAACCTCCTGCTGGTCCTTCGGTTTGCTGCCAGCCAAAATTTTGTGCTGGAACATTTACTGTTGTAATAATCAAAACGATAATAGAAAATGTTGCTTTCATAATACTACCTGGTAATTAATTTTAAAATATTTTTTTTCTATTGAAGATTACAGCAATTTACCTGAAAGAAAATAAGTGACTTTAATATTTCTACTTCATCAAAATAAATTTCTTAATAGCAGTAGATTCACCAGATTTAAGCTTATAAAAATAAATTCCGCTAGCTAACCTGGTTTTTCCATTATAAGCATTAAATATTACAGAATGATCTCCTGCTGATTGTTTTTCGTTAACTAGGGTTGCGACTTCTTTTCCTATAGAATCAAAAATTTTTAAGGTTATCAAACCCGGATTATTAAGTGAGTAGTTTATAATAGTTGACGGATTAAAAGGATTAGGATAATTCTGACTTAAACTGAATTCAATCGGAATATTTACGACTACATTTACGTTAGAAGAGTATTCAAAACTCCCGTCAAAATTTATTTGCTTTAACCTGTATGAATATGTACCTGGTGATACTTTGTTATCTGTAAATGAATAAGATTTCGGTTCTGTAGTTGTTCCAAAACCTGTAACAAAACCAATCTTCTCCCACTTTACAGGAACCGACCGCTGACTGCTGACCGTTGACTTCTGAATTTCAAATCCTTTATTATTTGTTTCTGTAGCTGTTATCCAGTTAAGCATAACAGCATTTCCTTTAACATTAGCAATAAATGAACTCAGTTCGACAGGAACTTCTGAAACATCTCTTTGCCAGATGCCATCAGAAGTTGCAGCCAATATTTTATTATTAAGAACAAAGAGATCTTCAATTGAATTAAGGAATGGTAATCCTTCGCCAATAGCTTCCCAGTTTAACCCGTCATCCAATGAACGATAAACACCTGAACCACCAAATTTTAATGATGTTATCAATACTCCGTTTATTCTGATTATGCTTGAGCTATAGGGATCAGAAGTTAAACCATTGTTTCTGATTTGCCATGTTAGTCCGTCATCAGTAGAAAGCCAGACGCCTGCAATAGTACCAGCCCATAATATTGGTGGTTCGGAAAAAAAAGTTATGGTAGGGAGTGATATTCCTGTAAGATCCTGCCAGGCAACGCCGCTATCGGTAGATTTATACCCGATGGGATCGTTTATCGATTCGCGCGCGGCAAACAAAATCCCATCGTGTTCAGTAAAATTCTTGGCTCCAATTCCTTCCCCACTAACATTAGTTATCATCCAGTTTTCCGCACCATCTGCTGAACTGTACAAACCATTCCATGCACCCGTAAATAAACTTCCATTATATTCAAAAATGGATTCGGTAAATTCATATAATGCGCCGGGACCGATAGTAATGCCATTACTCTTTTTTACCCAGCTATCTCCTCCGTCTGTCGATTTATAAATACCATCAGTTGTTGCTACAAATAAATTCCCTGAAACATCAATAACCTGATATGTATCCTTTGCCTGGGAAGGAGTTAAACCATTATTTATAGTCTGCCAGGAGTTCCCTTCATCAGTCGATTTATAAACACCGCTTCCGCCGGTAGATACATATAATACTCCGTTTGAAATAAATATATCCCTGGTATAAACGGAAGGAAATGATGTTAACTGCGACCATTGAGCAAAGGAACAGGCAGTTAGTAAACCTGAAAACAAAATGACTTTTATCAGTTTATTCATAGGAATTCCTTTTAGAATTGAAACAGATACAATTTTCTTGGCAATAAATTATTTTAACAAAAGCATCTTGCGTGTCTGATCGAAGCTGCCCGACTTCAACCTGTAAAAATATATACCGCTGGCTAACGAACCTCTGCCATAATCACCTGAAGCATTAAAAATAACTGAATGATCACCGGCAGCCTGGTTTTCATTAACTAATGTTGTCACTTCCTCACCGAGAGAATTATAAATTTTCAATGTTACCAGACCGGGATTATTCAGTGAGTAGCTTATAACAGTTGACGGATTAAATGGATTTGGATAATTCTGTTCCAGCCTGAACTGATTAACCGCTGTTTTATTATCCTTTACTCCTGTGGGTACTACGGCGGTAATTGTACCAACCATCCCGGTTCCTTGATGATAGAAACAATAGTAATGATGGATACCGGGTGAAGTAATAACAAAACGAAATGTCTGATCGGTGTTGTCCATCGGGGCATCCCAGTGATTAGAACCTGTCATACTGTCTGATGTTGTAGTATGAATACCATTCACCCATTGCCATTTCACAGTATCCCCGACAGTTATATTTACATTCATCGGACTAAATTGAAAATTGCTCACCTGTACCGTGTGAGAAGTTTGAGCATTCAAAAAATTAATTGAAACAAAAAAACAAATTATGAACAGCAGGTACTTTTTCATTTTATCCTCTTGATTTTTGACAGATACGGTTTATTAATATTTTATCACATCACCCGAATGCCGGGTAAATTTTTTATTATCTTTACAATTAGTTTTCTAAGGAGTAAAAAGATGACAATCGATAGTACCATTAAATTAAACAATAATATTGAAATTCCAAGATTTGGATTAGGAGTTTATCTTTCAAAACCCGGCAAAAAGACATTTGATGCTGTGACCTGGGCCTTAGAAGCCGGGTACAGGCATATTGATACTGCAAAAGCATATAGAAATGAAGGAGATGTTGGAAAAGCAATTAAGGAAAGCGGTATAAAAAGAGAAGAAATATTTGTAACTACTAAATTGTGGAACACTGACCAGGGATATGAGAATGCTTTAAAAGCTTTTAATGAAAGTCTAGATGATTTAGGTTTTGATTATGTTGATTTATACCTTATACACTGGCCGGTGGAAGAAAAGAGAAGAGAATCCTGGAGAGCACTGGAAAATATATACAAAGAAGGAAGAGCCAGATCAATCGGGGTAAGTAATTATACCATTAAACATTTAAAAGAGATGGATAATTATACCGAAGTAAAGCCGGCAATCAACCAGGTTGAATTTCATCCATTCCTGTTTCAAAAGGACCTGCTTGATTATTGTACGATTAAGGAAATTCAGCTTGAAGCATATTCCCCCCTGGCACGCGCTGAAAAACTTAATGATCAGAATCTGAAAGAAATTGCCGGAAAATATTTGAAATCTCCTGCACAGTTGATGATAAGATGGTCTCTACAGCATAACCTGGTTGTGATTCCGAAATCTGTTAATAAAGAAAGAATAGTTGAAAATTCTCGGGTATTTGATTTCAAAATTGCGGAAGAGGACATGGAAAAGCTTGATTTACTAAATGAAGATATCCGGATTGCCTGGGATCCGACGCATGTAAATTAAAAAGTGATTAGATAAAAACTTCCCCCTCCAAAATATAAGGAGGGAGAAATAAGATTTAATCATTATTGCAAACTGAAAGGGACATCGACAGAAAGGGTAATATTTCTTCCGATATCATGAACTCCAAGCGGTTTTAAGATGCTCAGGTAACTGATATAATATTCATCAAATAAGTTTGTACCGACAATTGAAAAATTGACGGGGGTATTCCAGATCGAAAATGCAGATTGAATTCCCGCATTGAATAGTGTGTAAGCATCAGAAGGCGATTCCAAAGCTGCAGTCTTTGTCTGTTTGAAATAATAATCTGCCGAAACAAAAAAGGAGAAGTCGTAAAATACAGACCAATCAGGCAGGTTAAATTTAACTTTACCATTCAGCTTATCTGCAGGCATAAAAGGAAGATAAGTTCCATCTTCTCTTTTACCAATTACAGTAGAATACGAAGCTGAGAGATCGACTACATTACCGGCATTATAATCAGCGCTGATTTCACCACCCTGAAGCAGTGAATTATCCTGTAAAAATCTGTATATCCGATTTATACCCACAGAATCGGAAGTAGGATTTAAGAAGATGAAATTATTAACCTTGTTATAAAAGTAATCAAAGTTTACAGAAAAATTGTCAACAGTAACTATTAAACCGGCATCAAACTGGAAATTGTGTTCACTCTTAAGATTACTGCTGCCAACTTCATACCTGGTAGTCCCCTCGTGAACACCATTTGATGAAAGCTCGGCAAGATTGGGCGCTCTGTAACCAGTTGCAAAATTTAATTTGCCGGTGAGGTTTCCGGTAAAAGAATAAGATGCACCAACAGCCCCGTTAAGAATAGAATAATTATTATTTATAGCAGGCATTTCCGCTGAAAAATCTGTTGAATCCATAAAATCAGATTTAATAGATTTGTAATCGTATCTCAATCCCGTTTCAACGTTTAACTTTTCAAAGTTTTCCTTAAGGTAAGTAAATGCAGAATATTCATTCATATTTGCATTCGGAATTAAAATACGTTCACCGTCATTTTCATTATTCTGAAAATTTCCCTGGGCACCGATTGTTAATTCGAGACTTTTATTTAACTGGTTTATCCATTCAAGATTTGAAGAAAATGTATTTAATATTATATCAAGTTCTCCTGCATCACCTGTTGCAGCAACATCTCCCGCTCCTTCCTGTTCCTGCCTGTGATTATTTTGAAATCCTAAATCAAGTTTGAATTTGGAAGCACCGGCAAAGAATGTATTTCTCAGCGATAAAATATGGTATTCAATTGTATGATGAGGTCCTTCAAATTCACGTTCAAAATGATCTTCAGCCAAATCTTTCGGATTATGTAAATCTGCTTCTTCCACCACACCATAAATATTGTGAGCAAAGGTATAATCAAGGTTTGAGAATCCCCAGTCGTAAAAATATCCAATCATTCCATTAGCATTTAAAGTAAGAAATCTTGTATTGGGAATTTTTTGATCCTTGCCATCAAGATAATCGGCATGAGACTGTCCGCCAACATGAATCTGCCAATTAACTTTTTTATTTGCTCCTTTAAACCCGAGTTCAGAATAAGCACCAAGTGTATTGGAGAAAATTTTAAGATTGTAATTACCAAGAATTCGTCCAACAGGAGCACTGTTTTCAGGCAGAAGATTAATAACTCCACCGATTGATTCGGCGCCGTAAAGTAAAGCAGCCGGACCTTCAATAACTTCAATACGTCCGATACCAATATCATCAAGCCCGAACCCGTGTTCTTCCTGCCACTGCTGGTTATCGAACCTTACACCATTAAGAACTGTTGCAATTCTGTAACCGTACAATCCTCTTATTACAGGTTTTGATATTGCAAGTCCGTTTGTTAGTTCATTTATACCGGGCAGTGAAGCAAGAGTTTGTGTAAGCGTAACCATTCCGTTGTACCTTAGATCCTTCGCAGAGGCAATCTCAACCTTGTAAGGAACTTTCTCTTTACTTACAACTGAGTTGCCTATAACTACTACTTCACCTAACTCAAGATTTGTAGGCACCAGAGAAACATTTAATTTGTTATCACCCTTTGTAATCTCAACATTTTTTACTTCGGTTTTATATCCAACGTAACTGAACTGTACAGTAAAAGTACCATCCGGTAAATTTGTAAATAAATAATCTCCTTTGGTATCGGTAATTACACCCCTTTGCAGTTCACGTATAAAAATATCTACTGCGGGGAGAGTTTCGCCGGTTTTAGCTTCCGTAACTTTCCCTGAAAGATTATACTGTGCATCTGCTGTAAAAACAAGCACAAGAAAAAATAATATTACTTTCATATATATCAATTTCATAGATCATAGCCTTTTAAATATTATGAATGAATTTTATAAGGAACATAATTCAAACAAAAAGGATTACGTCCTTACAAATGATGTTTTAATAAGTTTTGCTTATGATCTTTGGTTGGGAGGTGGGAAAATTTTTTCGAGAATTATTGATTGAACAGATAAATTATTAGCCTGGTTGAATGTAAGTGATTTATAATTTTCAATTAAGGAATTGGCGGGAAGGGGCAGATAATTTTTTAATAAATTCTTAAGAACGGAAGCGGCAAGATGATCCGGTAAAGAAGCCGGGTTATCCCTTATTTCATTTAAAGAACAGAAAGCCGTGTGCAACTCGGTGTCTTTGTTATCATTTAAACAATAAAAGATTGTATCGTCATTGGAAATCTTTTTATAAATGATATCATACATTTCATTGTTATAAACAATTTCCCGCGAATTTAAAAGGTGAGGATTATCTTTGGTTAAACTAAAAACAACAATCCTGTCCAAAGAAATGGTTTCGGGATGCTCATCAATAACCTCAAGGTTTTCTGTCCTGTACTCCTGAAGCACATAGATTAAAATAATATTAAAACCGAATGTGTTCAGGATTATTAAAAAACTTAAGCTTAACGATACTAATTTTTTCATGCAGGAATAATATCAAAAAAAAATGATTGTTTTCAAAATTTTTTCTTGATAATCGGCAATTATTTTCCGGTATGAATTTCTTTTTTCAGGTATTCCCCTGTAACACTTTTTTTGTTTTGAACAATCTGTTCTGGTGTTCCTTCAGCTATAATTCTGCCGCCGAATTCACCGCCCCCCGGACCAAGATCAATTATCCAGTCTGCCGTCTTTATAACATCTAAGTTATGTTCTACAACAATTACTGTATTGCCTTTATCAACAAGCTTATTCAATACTTTCAGAAGAATATTCACATCTTCAAAATGAAGCCCGGTTGTAGGTTCGTCAAGTATATAAAGAGTTTTTCCGGTTGAAACTTTACTTAATTCAGTGGCAAGCTTTACACGCTGGGCTTCACCGCCGGAAAGCGTAGTTGCCTGCTGACCAAGAGTTATATAACCTAATCCCACATCGTGAATTGCTTTCAGCTTCCTTTTGATTCTCGGCAAATCTCCGAAAAATTCAAGAGCCTCTTCGACTGTCATTTCAAGTACGTCTGAAATTGATTTGGTTTTATAAAGGATTTCAAGAGTTTCACGATTATATCTTTTACCATGGCAGACATCACATCCAACATAAACATCCGGAAGAAAGTTCATCTCAATTTTTTTCAAACCATCGCCGCTGCATTCTTCGCACCTTCCCCCGGGAACATTAAAGCTGAATCGTCCTGTTGCATATCCGCGCATTTTTGATTCGGGTAATTGTGAATAGAGATCTCTTATGAAAGTAAACAAGCCTGTGTATGTTGCCGGGTTTGAACGCGGGGTTCTGCCAATAGGAGACTGATCTATTTCGATTATCTTATCAATATTCTCAAGGCCTTCAACAGATTTAAATGGTAACGGCACCGACTTGGATTTATAAATCCTGTTCATCAATATTTTTACTAGCGTTTCATTAACGAGTGAAGATTTTCCTGATCCGCTGACACCTGTAATTAATGTTAATGTGCCAAGCGGAACTTTTAAGTTTACATTTTTTAAATTAAATCCTGAAGCGCCTACAAGCTCAATATGATTTCCGTTCCCTTCCCTTCTTTCTTCGGGAATCGGAATTTGTTTTTTGTATTTTAAATATGAGAGTGTGAGTGAATCAATTCCGTTAGAAGAGTTCATCAGCTTTTTAGTATCTCCGGCTAAACAAAGTTGACCGCCGTGCTCACCGGCGCCGGGACCAAGGTCAATCATGAAATCAGAGCTCTCAATGGTTTCCCTGTCATGTTCAACAACAATTACAGTATTGCCAAGGTCTCTTAAATTTTTCAGTGATTTGATAAGCTTAATATTATCACTTTGATGAAGACCGATACTCGGTTCATCCAATACATACAGAACTCCCGCAAGCTGTGAACCGATTTGAGTAGCAAGCCTTATCCTTTGTGATTCTCCTCCCGATAAAGTCCTTGCAGAACGATCAAGAGTTAAGTAATCCAATCCGACATTTAAGAGAAAATTAAGCCGGGCAGCTATTTCCTTAATGATAGGTTTAGCAATTATTCCTTCTCTTCCCTGAAGTTTTACTCTCTTAAAAAATTCTCCTGCTCTTTGAATTGAAAGAGCAGTAATTTCACTTATATTCTTTTCTTTAAATTTAACAGCAAGAGATTCTCTTTTTAATCTTCCTCCGCCGCAGGTTGGACATTTAATTGTATTCATATAAGACTCAACCCACTCACGGATATTATTTGAGCTTGTTGTATTGTAATAATTTTTCAGGTAATTCATTAATCCTGAAAATTTATGATGATAGGTAACCGGTCTGCCGCCGCCGTAAGAATAAGAAAAAGCTATCTTCTCTTTGCTTCCATTCAGCAGAATATCTTTCTGTTCTTCAGTTAAATCTTTCAGCTTTGTATCAAAATTAAAATTGAATCTTTCCGCAACGGCAGTCAATTGGTTGAAAAACCAGATTGATCTGGGTTTGCCGAGTGCGGCAATTCCTTCTTCATTTATGGATTTACCCCAATCAGGAATGATTAGGTTTATATCAAGTTCTTTCTTTTCTCCAAGCCCTTCACAATCAGTACAGGATCCATAAGGAGAATTGAAGGAAAAAGAATTCGGAGCTAACTCACGATAACTTATTCCGCAATTAAGACAGGCGAGGTGCTTGCTGTATATGAAATCTTTTTGTCCATCATTAACTATCAGAATTCCATTTCCGTAATTCAAAGCGACATCAACAGATTCGCTTATTCTTGCTCTTGCATTTTCCGAAACTGTAAGCCTGTCAACAACAATTTCAATATTATGAATTTTGTACCGGTCAACCTGGAAACCTTTCTGTATCTCTTTAAATTCATTATCAACCCTTACTCTAAGAAAACCATCAGACAAAATTTCTTCGAACAGTTCCCGGTAATGTCCTTTCCTTCCTCTTACAACCGGTGCAAGTACTGATATCTTTTTACCTGAAAGTGTTGAAATTATAGAATCAATTATCTGTGCTGAAGATTGTCGTGTAACAGGTTTCCCGCAGTTATAGCAATAAGGAGTTCCAAGCCTTGCGTAAAGAAGACGAAGGTAATCATATATTTCTGTAACAGTTCCAACGGTTGAACGAGGATTCCCTGAAGTGGATTTCTGTTCAATTGAAATTGCAGGACTTAATCCTTCAATCAAATCTACTTCGGGTTTTTCAAGCATATCAAGAAACTGGCGGGCATAAGCAGATAAAGATTCTATATATCTTCTTTGTCCTTCTGCATAAATTGTATCGAAGGCAAGTGAAGATTTTCCCGAACCGGATAGTCCCGTAATTACCGTAAATGATTCACGCGGGATTTCAACATCGATATCTTTAAGGTTATGTTCTCTTGCACCTTTTACAATTATCGTTTCTTTTTCCAAAACCTGAAAATCCTTAATTAATAAGCTTTAAATATTATTCATTGGAGGGTATAAAATCAATTTAATTAGAAATGCATCATTTACTCTTGTAGGAACTCTGGAAGGATTATAAAGATCACTTCAAAAATTTACTTAAAATTTCTGCATCAGCAATATCTTTAGCCCTTCCAGCAGAGGTTTTATTTTTTATTAAATCAATTGCAGATATAAAACAGACTTCCTCTGAACCTATTCTACCCTTTACCCTGTTTTTGTAGGCATCTTTAAAAGAAATGCCGGATATTCCTGTAATTAAATCTATGCGGTTGGGAGCAAAACCAAGTTGAACTACAATATCTGGATTTAAAAAATCTTCTTTCTTAAAGTCCAGGTTTCCAAATCCAAATTCTTTTAGAACCTTCAAAACTTTAAGCGAGTTTTTTTCTGAAGCTTCAATAAAAAAATCAATGTCCCCTGTGTTTCGAGGCAAGGTATGAAAAATAACAGCATAAGCCCCTACTATAAGGTACTTAACTTTGTGATAGTTGAGTAATTTTATAAATTCTTCGAAGTCCTTTTCGACTTTCATTATATAGTTTTTGTTTATTGAAAAGCAGAATGTATTGCTCCCTTAATTCCTGCAGAATACTAAGTTTTTCATCAGGTGAAATTTGTTTCCAATATTCAATCTCATCCTTATATTGCCGGGGATCGGTAATTTTATATTTTTTTACATATTTACTTATCATTCTAAATTCTTTAATAAAGATAAAATAATATAAGAAGAAAACTAAAGTATTTCAAAATCTTCTGTACAAATCAAAACAGCATTTAAAATCAATAAAAAGTTGAAGGAAATTGCTTTTAATTTTTAGCTGCTTAATAAGTTTTAATATATTCTCGAATAAAATTAAGAATGATGACGAATTTATCTTTTTCTTTATTGTCCATATTAATCTTTTAAATTTTAAACTGAATAAACAATAATATTGATTTAATACCAATTTGCGTATATCCTTTTGCAGCTAACCCTCAGCACAGAACAGACTGATGGATGTGACTCTTAATTAAAAGAAAAAATTGTAAACTTTTCCAATGAAAGAAATTAATGTTAGAATTAAGTAAATGAACTGTTCCGGCAATAGCATATAAAATAAGAATGGAAAGCAGAAAGTTAATGTAATCCAGAAATTTACCAGTTGAACTTTTCTGAACCGCTTGAGTTTTTCTTCAAATGAACCACTGCTGATAAAGTATTTTCCCCACTCATTCTTGAAATAAGTTCTTAATTTTTCTTCTGAAAACCTTAGTGGTTGTGAAAAAAACCATAGCAAAAAATAAATCCGAGTATAATTAAACCATTCATTGTTTCAGAAGCAGCTATTATTTGTCATTGATTACACCTCCCGCAAATCACTCACTGGTGCGGTTATAATTATTCATTCGATGGTTTTAATATCCTGAAGTAGTAAGGGTCCCTCACGAAAGCTCAGCTTAAACACAGCCCCAGAATTCAAGCGTCTGTTGAAAATTACAGGAAATTGGGGAGAGAGGCAAGAGATTCCATATAATAGCTTCTCAAATGAAATTAAGAATGAAAAGGAGTTCTTCTTATTTTGGGAAGAAGTGCAGATGGAATGTTGATGTGAATTATGTGGAAATTAATTGAGATCGTCATATTTGAGATTGGTCTTATCAGTTTCTTTTTGAAAATACACCGTGTCTGTCGTGTTCAAAATGATAAAGCTTGGCAACCTTAATCTCAAACTTTTTAAACAAACTTAACCTGTGAACTGCTGTTGCGATTAATGCTCCTGCAACCGGACCAATCCAATAAACCCACCAGGCTGCCCAGTTACCCGATATAATTGACGGTCCCAGGCTGCGAGCAGGATTGGTGCTCGTACCGGATACCGGCGCTTCTGCAAATACCATTATCGCATAAAGCAACGGAAATAACAAAGGAGTAAATTGCTTTAATTTCTGATGACCAATAAATATGAAAAGGAGGAACACAAGAGCAAAAGTAGTAACTGTTTCTCCAATTAAAGCGGTCCAGGCTGAGTAATTTTGCCCCGGGTAAGTGCCGCCGAAACTTATAGAACTTCCTGTTTGTCCCCACAGAAGCAGGGGCAATGCACCGGCAATACCGCCGATCAATTGAAAAAAAATATAACCGGCTGCATGAACAGAACCAATCTTTCTTCGGACCCAAAATGCAAGTGTAACAACGGGATTTATATGAGCACCACTCTCTTTTCCTATCCAGGAAACGGCAATAAGAGCACCGGTTGAACCAAACAAAAATCCAGTGATAGCACGCCGTAGACCTTGGCTGGGAATGAATTGTATTACAGGACTGCCTTTTCCGAAATCAAGAATAACAAAAGAAACGCCGACTCCAACTAATAGTGCAGTACCTAAAAATTCTGCAGCAAATAATGTCCAAGGAATTTTATTTATATCTTTCATGGTTCAAAGAAAATTTTTAATTCATGCAATAATCCCTAACAGGTTCTTATATTTAAACAAAAGCTATTAAAAGCCGGTAAGTAACTTTATGTTATAAATCAATATTTTAATTAATGGAAGGTGAGAATGAGTTTGAAGACAGCCTTATTGTTAATCTAAGAGTTAGATACAAAGCCCAAAACCTTAAAATTAAAATTGAAATTTATTTTACAAAATATTTTTAAAACAGTTTTTTAAATTTGTATACGATTGTAAGCCCTTTCGGTTTTTCTATAAATTCATTTATTTTACAGGAAAAAAATAAACCACCGGTGCAATGAGCGAAAAAGAAATTATTAAAACATTAAAAGAACCTGCTGAAAGCATTTACAAAGAAAAAGGGTCGGAATTTATTGCAAAAGCCTTCCCGGCAAAAATGGAAGATGAAGTTCATAAGTTCCTGAATGAAATTAAAAAAAAATATTATGATGCCTCCCATCATTGCTATGCTTACAGGTTGAAAGATGATACTTTCAGGTATTCAGATGCGGGAGAACCCACCGGAACAGCCGGAATCAGGATTCTCAATGCAATCGATCACTTTGAATTAAAGGATATATTGATAATTGTGATCCGTTATTTCGGCGGGGTAAAACTTGGAGTCGGACCTCTGGGGAGAGCTTATTACTTTAGCTCTGAAATACTGCTAAAAAATTGCGTTTACCAGGAAGAAAAACCTTTCTTTAAAATAACAATAATATCTGATTTCGATTACGTAAGCCTTATTCACAGGGTAATCTCAAATTATTCTGCTATAATTGAAAATACGCACTATGGTGAGGATGTCCGCTTTGAATGTCTTATCCCTCAAACAAATCTAAAAAGGATCGAAAAAGAATTAATTGATTCAAGTAAAGGAAAAATCAAAATAAATGCTAAACAGGAAAAAATTTATCACACTTTTTAAAATTATGTTGACTTATACTTTAATATAACCGATATTTGACCACTACGAATAATTTATAGGAACAATTATGGCTACTAAAAAGACCGAAACCGAAAATGCAGCAAGGCTTGCGGACCTTACATTCAAATTACTTGCAAATTGCCAGGAAAAAGAAGCAAGGCTTGCAGAAAAATACGGTCTAACTCAATCTGAGTTCAGGTGTCTCAGGTTGTTCAACAAAAAGGACAGCCTGAATAATAAACAGGTTGCTGAAAGAATGAACCTGAGTCCAAGCAGGCTTACAAGAATAATTGACGGACTTGTTACCAAGGAGTATATTACCCGGCAGATTGAACCGAGCGACAGACGAAATATGAAAGTAGAATTATCGAAACGGGGAAAGGTTATTGTACAGAAGCTTAACGACGCTTATGTAAATATTCACAAGGAAATTCTTGAAGATATCGACAAGCCGCAGCATAAGCCTTTGATAAATGCAATGGAAAATTTATTGGTCGCACTGCAGAAATGGATTGCCAAGTAGAGGATCAGTTTCGGTTTTCTCTTTTAAGATGATTCAGATATTTTTTTGTCCATTCAAGGTCGTTCATCAGCTCGTTAAGATTGAACAAATTGTTTTGTGAGAGTTGAAGATAAACTTCATTGAAATGGTTTTTAGTCATTTCATCTGAGTTTGAAATTAGCTGCCGGATTTTTTCTTTTACTTTATTCAGGTTGTTTGAAACATCATTCTTGATGAGCTCTATATTCTGAACACCGGTGTTTGAAGAACTTTTTTTCAATACACGAAACAAACCCTGTACATATTTAGACGTAAAGCTCAGCTCTTCAATTAATTCTTTTTGATTATTTGAATAACCCAGGTTTATTAATATTAATAAATCTTCTTTCCTTTTTAATTGATTGCCGGAAAATTTATTGATTTCTTCTACTAAACCTGCTGAATTATTTTCCTTCATTATTTTTAAATTTTTATTCCCAGCCCGATCCCGTCTCCGATAGGAATTAATGTTGTTTTTAGATTTTTATGTGAAAAAAATGCTTCGTTAAATTCTTTTATATGTTTTGCAGATTCACGGTAATTTGCCGGAACTTTTTTAACTGCAGCATAACCATGCCATAAAAGATTATCCACAAAAATCACTCCGTTTTTCTTAAGCAGGATAAGAGAATAATCGAACAGACCCCTGTAATCTTCTTTATCCGCATCAAGAAAAATGAAATCATATTTTTTATCAAGTCTCGGCATAATATTTAATGCATCGCCTTCGAGTATTTCTATTTTATCAGCCATACCTGCTTTACTTATATTTTCCCTTGCTACTGTAATATTATCCTCACTTTTTTCAATTGTATGAAGAACAGATTTCTTCTTAAGGTTCCTTGCAATCCTGATTGATGAATATGCAATAGCAGTTCCTATTTCAAGAACCCGCTTTGGTTTCAACATTTTAATTAATATCTCAAGTAAATCTGCAGATTGCCAGGATAAAATAGGTACTTTATGCTCCTTAGCATACTCTTCCATCTCAAGAATTAATGGATCATCTGTTCTCTTAAATGAATTTAAATATTTTGCTTGCGATGGATTTAATATATCGCTCATATTGGTTCCTGATTATGAATTTATATATTCAAATTTAATTATAAAAACACAAAAAAATTCTGAGGCATTTAATCCGGAAAAGGGATTGAAATATAATAAAATGAAGAAGAGAAAAACAGCAAATGATACTATTTATCGAAATGAAGGTTTATTTAATAGTATTGATATTTATTTCAAATAAACCATTTTATTTGTATAAAAATTGCCATTCAGCTTTAAAACATAAATATAGATTCCGCTGGCGGCGCTGTATCCTTTGTCGGTTGTTCCGTCCCAGGCAACTGTATTTACACCTATTTTTGAGATGCCGTTAAAAAGGGATTTTACTTTTTGTCCAAGAGCATCATAAATAATTATTTCTGCAGGAAAATTTCCTAAAGCAACATAATCAATTCTCGTAAATGAATTGAAAGGATTAGGATAATTATTACTTAACACATAATTAGTGGGGATACCAGTTAATGCAAGATTTAATGATACAGCCAGCCCTCCTGATAGAAATTTATAATCATTAATTTCGGGATCCCGGTGCGAATTACCCGATTCATCGTTATAAGTAAAATAAAAATTTACAACCCGGTTTATGGGAAATGATGGAAGCACTTTAAAAAATTTGTAAGATTCTTCCATATCCATATTCAGTGTATCGTAATTCATATTATCTGTTGAATAATGAAGTTTTACATCAGAAACAGAAAATGAATCAATGAAAGCCTTATAAAGAGTAAACTTTCCATTTGAGTATTTAAGGTTAGGAAAAGATATTGCTCGTGCAGCAGACAGCAAACCATAACCAATATCATTATTCGGGTTAGAAGAATTTTCCGAGGTTTCGTGGAAGATATCTCTCACTTGTACATTATTAAGATGAGGATATACTGAAAGTAATAGTGCCGCGACTCCCCCCGCAATTGGTGTTGCAGCCGAAGTTCCGCTTGCAAAACCAAAAATATCCGTCCCGCTTGTAGAAGCACCATAGACAGTAACACCCATTGCATCTACATCAGGTTTTATTCTGCCGTCATAAGTTGGTCCTCTGCTGCTGAAAGATGCAAGTACATTATTCTTGTCAACCGCACCAATAGCCATAGTATTAAAACCATCGGCCGGGGCAATAATATAATGCCATTTATCGTTGCCTTCATTTCCTGCAGCAGTAATAGTAACAACTCCACGCTGAAAAGCTAACTCGGCTGCTATAGTTACGATTGCTGTTTTCCCGTTCATATCCTCATAAGTGTAAGATGTTCCTGTATCAAATATATTATAACCGAGAGAACTGCTGGTAACATCAACACCTAAGTTTTCCATCCATTCAAGTGCGGCAGCATAATTGTCCTCTTCAATATGGGTCTCACTTCTGATATCTTCTGTTTTTGAAAGTATAAATGATGCTCCATATGCGGCCCCGATAATAGTACTGTCTTTGTATCCCCCGATAATTGATAAAACATAAGTCCCATGCGAATCCTGTTCAGGATTATCTTCAGGTTGATTAGCAACAATCCCGTCATGAAATACAAAATCAGAATCAGCAATTACATTCACATTTGTTAATCCTTCATGACTTGTTCTGAATCCTGTGTCCAGTACTCCTATAATTACCCCATCACCTGTTATTCCTTTAGAATGAACAATTGGAATATCTGAGAGTGAAAGCTGAGTATAAGATTGACCGTAAGATAATTCATCAGGTGCAACAATTTTAGGAAGGGCTTGGGCCTGTACTTCATCATTCCTGAAAGTAAAAATTTTAACCGGTGTAATTTTTTTAACAAATGCAAAAGACTGCAAAACTTGTTTTTGATTTTCATTTAAGTACGCTGAGACGGCATTAAACCAGTTCAACTTATTTTCAATATTAATTCCATGGTTTATTAATTGATCAACATATACTTCATACAAAGGTAGATCTTCAAATGTGATAATCGAATCCGGGTTCATAACCTTCTCTCTTCGTGAAATAGCACGGGGAGTAAGAATATGCAGGGCTTTCTGAAAAGCCGGGTTGTTTTTCTGAAGTGATGCTGCTGGTCCCTTATCTTTGAAATAAATAAAATATTTTTGCTGGGAAAAAGCTGAAAAAACGGGGATTAAAAATAAAAGAATAAGTAATCTTTTCATTTAATACTCTTAAACAACCTGTCAAACCGGATTGGTTCAATTAAATTATAAAATTTTCTGCTCTGGATATATGGATCCCACGACCAATAAATCATAAATGCTTTACCGATAATCATATCTTCAGGTACAAAACCCCAATACCTGCTGTCCATACTATTTTCACGGTTATCACCCAAAACAAAATAATAATTTTTTGTAAGAGTATAACCATGAACCGGTTTTCCTTCAATAGTAATAACAGTGCCTTCCACACTTAAAGTATTCTTACCGAGTTCCCTATCGATTATGGTTTTCCAGAGTGCAGCATTTTGAGGAGTCAGCTCTATCAAATCACCTTTTTTAGGAACTGTAACCGGACCATAATTATCTTTATTCCAGTTACTATCGGATGGAAATATTCCTTTTTCAGGACTACCAATTGGCATTTGATTTTCCTTGTTTAACTTAGCACTTATTGGAAAACCAATCTGCAATCCATTTACATAAACTTCCTGCTTAATTATTTGAATTTTGTCCCCGGGTAATCCAACAACTCTTTTTACAAGGTTTATGCTGTTTTCATCAGACAACTCCGATCCATAAGGGAATTTAAATACTATAACGTCCCCAATGTCTGGTGTTGAGATTGAAAAAATATCAACGGAAGGAATAGATACAGTTGTGAAAGGAATAAATCTTGGTGTATGAAAATCATAAGCAATTTTATTTACCAGAATATTATCCCCTACAAGAAGAGTATTTTCCATTGATCCGGTGGGAATTCTGAATGCTTCAAGAAAAAACGATTTAACAATTATTGCAAGGACAAGGATTAAAAAAATAATCCTGATAAAGTTACCGAACTTAGTCCTTTTCTTCTTTGATTTAAGAACAGGAGATGGGTTTTCGGTATAAACTGTATTTTGAGTAGGGTTGAACAAATTGCACCTTACTCATCAATCTGTAGTAACGCAAGAAAAGCTTCCTGCGGAATTTCAACATTTCCAACCTGCTTCATTCTTCTTTTTCCCTCTTTTTGTTTTTCGAGTAGTTTTCTTTTCCTTGTTATATCTCCACCATAACATTTAGCAAGAACATTTTTCCGTAGTGCTTTTACAACGGATTTGGAGATAACTTTAGTCCCTATTGCCGCCTGTATTGAAATCTCAAAAAGCTGCCGTGGAATAAGTTCTTTCAATTTACTGCAAACTTTTCTACCCCAGTCATACGCTTTATCCCTGTGAACAATCATTGAAAGTGCATCGACCGGTTCATTGTTAAGAAGTATATCAAGCTTTACCAGGTCAGATTCACGATAGTCAATGTATTCATAATCGAACGAGGCATATCCCCTGGTTGAGGATTTTAATTTGTCATAAAAATCAAAAATTATTTCAGAAAGCGGAAATTCAAATTGAAGATCTGCCCTGGTAGGATCGATATAAGTAGTGTTCTTATAAATTCCACGTTTATCCATAGCAAGTTTCATAATATTTCCCACATACTCACTTGGGCAAACAATCTGAGCCTTCATATAAGGTTCTTCAATTCTTTCCACATCACCTATTTGCGGCATTTCTGCTGGGTTATCTACTGTTATTTCTTCATTCTTCTTATTAAAAACCAAATATTCCACATTTGGAAGAGTAGTAATAATAGACTGATTATATTCTCTCAATAATCGTTCCTGAACAATTTCCATATGAAGCATTCCTAAAAATCCACACCGGAATCCGAATCCAAGTGCTGCCGAGGTTTCCGGCTGATAAACAAGAGCAGAATCATTTAACTTAAATTTTTCAAGTGCATCTCTCAGATCTTCAAAATCATCGGAGAGAGTTGGATATAGTCCGCTGTACACCATTGGTTTAACAACCTTATACCCGGGAAGTGGTTTTGCCGCACCGCTTTTTGCAAGCGTAATTGTATCCCCAACTTTCGTATCGTGGACATCTTTCACCCCGGCAATAAGATAGCCTACATTTCCTGCTTCAAGCACATCAACTTTAACTTTACGCAGGCCAAGTATCCCGATTTCCTCAGCTTCCATTTCTTTCTTTGCCGCAAAAAATTTTAATTTATCATTGGTTTTAACTTTTCCGTTAAAAATTCTTATATAAGCAATTGCACCCCTGTAAGCATCAAAAATTGAATCAAATATTAAAGCCTGTAATGGCAGCTCAGGATCACCTTTGGGAGGTGGAACTTTTACAACTATCCGTTCAAGCAGTTCTTCAATACCGACTTTTGTTTTAGCGCTAACCAGTAAAATTTCATCCTCTTCACATCCGATCAAATCGATTATCTGGTTTTTTACTTTATCAATCTCCGCACTTGGTAAATCAATTTTGTTTATTACAGGAATGATTTCAAGCCCGGCTTCAACAGCTAGATAAAGATTGCTGATAGTCTGAGCCTCAACTCCCTGGGCTGCATCAACTACGAGCACAGCGCCTTCACAGGCGGCAAGAGATCTGGAAACTTCATAAGAAAAGTCAACATGCCCCGGGGTATCAATAAGATTAAAAATGTAATCATTTTTGTCCTTCGACTTGAAATGCATCTGGATAGCATGCGATTTAATTGTAATCCCCCTTTCTCTTTCAAGATCAAGATCATCAAGAACCTGTGCCTTGGCTTCCCGCTCAGTTACAGCTCCTGTTTTTTCCAGAATGCAATCTGCAATTGTAGACTTTCCATGGTCTATATGCGCAACAATACAAAAATTTCTGATGTTAATCATTCATTTTCCGTTATAGTATACAAATATATGAATGCGTTTAATATATTAAAAGTTACAAAGGTGGGCTGATGTAAGTTATGAATAAAACAAGTAATGGTTAAACAGGCAGTTAAAAGCTATAGGTCTTAAGAAAACATTCGGTTTGTACAGTTATCAAATCACTTCAATTTTATATTTGCCGTTAATAAATTCATTTTCATTGTTTACTTTCCCTTCAAAGGGATAAAGCTTAACTATTCTATTATGTTGAAAAGCCTCCAATATCTTTTTGTAATCCTCCTTTTGAATTTCAATTTTATACCTGGTTTTTATTGGTTGAATTTCAGCCAAATATTTCCCTTTGTTAACAATCAATCTTTTTATACAGAAAGGGCTGCCATCTGATACTTCCGACAGATCAAATACAGGCATAAAAGACTCCTGAGTATTATTATACCTAACTTTATACTAAATATAAAATTGCCTGATCCTAAAAGAAGTTCAACTCGATGTGAAATTATACATTCAACTTGAAATACGCAATAGGTCTGATATTTGAAGTGATTGGTTTTTTCAATAATCGTTCAGGAAGCTGCCGTAAAAATTCCTTTTGAATTTCTGTAGTTTTCCATCATATTAAATATTACCCCTTCTCTTAAAGCATAATCTGAAATTGAAATAGTATTAATCTTAAAAACATTAAATACCTCATTCAGAATTAATAATCCTGCAGGAATAATATCTGCTCTTTTTTCTTCCATACCTTTAATGTTTTTTCTTTCTTCGGTTGTTTTAGCGGAAAGGATTTTCCGGGAAACTGATTCAAGCTCATTTTTATTAAAAGAAAATGAATTAAGCGATTTAGGCATCTTAATATTTTTATGATTTAATATTATTGAAGCGAGTGATTCAATTGTTCCCGATGTTCCGACAATCATATCAAATTTATGATTAACATATTCTTCAAGATTTTCTTTCAATAAATTTTCAATATAGATTGTGCACCTAAAAACTCTATCCTCAGTAATTAAATAATCGGGAAAGAAATGTTTGGTTAACCTGACTGCTCCTACTTTTACACTTTCCGTAAAAATAGTTTTACCATTATTAACATTAATAAATTCTGTGCTTCCGCCGCCTATATCAATGCAAAGAACATTTTTATCATAAAGTGAAAGGGCTTTACGAGCACCGAGATATATAAACCGGGCTTCCTGTTTTCCATCAATTACTTCGACTGATATCCCGGTCTCATTTTTTATTTTTTCTATAAAATCTGATTTGTTTTCCGCTTCGCGAACAGCGCTGGTTGCAACTGCTTTAAATATAGCTCCGTATGAATCTGCAAGCTTCTTGAATTGATATAAAACTTCTATTGCGAGTTTTGTTTCTTCATCAGAAATGTAAGACAGCTCCTCTCCTTTATGCGAACCCAGCCTGATAACCTTTTTTTCTTTATCTATAACTTTAATAGTTCCATCCTGTCTCAACTTTGCTATTATCATATGAAAAGAATTTGTTCCCATATCTGCAACAGCAAAACAGCAATTTTCCATTCATTTCTCCTTTTTAGCAATAGGAAAAAGATAAACACACATTTTATAAACATCTTCAACTGCGATATCGTCAATCAATTCCGATTTACGAATAAAAAATTTATTAATACCAATCGGAGCCCAGTTAAGAGGATTAGTCGGACCAAAAATTGAAATCTGGGGAGTTGGCGTTGTACCGGCAACGTGCATTATCCCCGTATCATTTGATATAAACAAACTTGAAAGTGAAATTAACGCGGCAACCTGCGGGATCTTCATATTCACGAATAAAGGAATCTTAAAAGAAGTTTTTTCTCTCACGAAACGAATTTCCTCAATGTCATCTGAACTTCCCGTTAAATAAATATCGGCATTATAATCCTCTTTAAGTCGTTTAATTAATGCAGCATATTTGTAAAGGGACCACCGGTTTTGAGGCTTGCCCGCGCCAACATGTATACCTATCAATAAATTTCCTTCATCTTTTTTAAATGAACTTATAAATTTTTTTGCGGCTTTCATATCCTCTTCATCATAAGTAATCTCGGACTTATAATTTTTTGTGGTGATTCCAAACGGGCGAATAATATCAAGACTCCGCTCCGAAACATTTGAGTCCGGATGTTTTCTCCAGTCAATTTCAATTCTCCTGTCGAAGAAAAAGGCACTCCGGTTAATTTCCCCGTTAAGACTTTTCGGACCAATCCTGATTTTTGCATTGGAAATTCTCGCAATCAAATTGCTGGTAAACGAAATTGAAACTGTTACCGGCACAATTGCGACATCATACTTTTCTTTCAGCATCTTTCTAAATTTTATAAAGTAATATGGGTTATAAATTTTCTTTTTATTGAATACAATAATTCTGTCAATAAATTTATTTTTTACCATACCAGGATAATTGAAGGGACTTACAATTAATGTTATGTGGCACCCAGGAAATTTTTCCTTAATTGCTCTGAAGACTGATACTCCGGCTAATAAATCACCAAGCTGGTTATGCTGTCGGATTATAAGAAATTTTTGGGGATCGTTCAGACTGAAGCTGTTTATTTCCTGAACAGAAAGGAATGTTTGAAATATTTTATAAAGAGCATTTGAAAAGAAGTTTTGTTTTGCCATTTACTTTTTTTGGTTCTTTTCCTTCGTTTCAATTTCGGTAAATTCCGCTTCCTCTACATTATCATATTTACTTTTAGGTTTACTTTCCTTTTTAAAATTATTATTACTCTTTGCTCCAAGCCTGAAGTTCACAATAAAAATTTTTATAACCTTGTAGATAACAAAAAATAAAATCAATAATAAAATAAATCTTAAGCTCATTCCTGCCTCTTCGACTCCGGTTTAAAATATTCTTTAACACCCCTGTCTTTACGAAAGATCTGTTTGAATAATTCGTTAAAATCCTGTTCGTTATTTACAAAATCGAGTTCCGTTGAATTAACAATCAGCAAAGGCGTACTTGTATACCTGAAAAAAAAGTGAGTATAAGCATCGCTCAATTCCTCGATATAACTACGCGTTAAGTTTCTCTCTATTTTCCTGCTGCGTTTTTTAATATTGTACATAAGCCTGTCTACACTTGACTGAAGAAAAACAACAAGGTCGGGTTTTCTTAAACTGCGGGAGAGCAGAGGGAAAATGCTTTCATAAAGCTTCAACTCTTCTCCGTTTAAATTTAAGTAAGCAAAAATTCTGTCTTTATCAAACACATAATCGCTCACTATAAATTCCGTAAAAAGATTCTCCTGCCCGAGCTGTTCCTGCTGCTTATACCTGTTTATTAAAAAAAACATTTGTGTTTGAAAGGCAAATCTTTTCCGGTCAGAATAAAATTTTTCCAGAAAAGGATTGGCTTCAAACTGCTCTAAAACAAGTTCAGCTTCCAATTTGTCGCTAATTTTTTTTGCAAGAGAAGTTTTCCCAGCGCCGATTACTCCTTCAATTGCAATATATTTTATTTCATGAAAATCGCTCAATTTTTTAACCGCTATAGTTTGTATTCTGTTCTACTAATTATATTTTTTTCGAGCTTTGTTAAATCAAAATCTGAAATTTTTATTCCTGTTTCAGGATGAACAAAATCGGGAGCAATATCACATAAAGGCACAATTACAAAATCTCTTTGTGTTATTCCCCGGTGAGGAATTTTAAGTTCATAATCCGAATAAATCTGCTCATTATAAAATAACAAATCCAGGTCAATTTCTCTTGGTCCCCACTTCACTGTTTTGGATCTCCCTAATTTACGTTCGATATACTTTAAGGTATGAAAAAGTTCCTTCGGTTTATATGTCGTTTCTATTTTAATAACTGCATTCAGAAAATTATCCTGTTTTACCTTCCCGAACGATTTTGTTTCATATATACCGGATTTATCAATTACCTTACAATGAAAATCCGTATCAATACTTTTGACTGCATTTTTTAGATTTTCCTGCCTGCTTCCTTTATTCGAACCTAACGCTATGTATGCTATAACAGAAATTTTATTCACCGGATTATTTTATAATTCTTTTCTTTCTTTAATTACTTCAACTTCAACACAATCAACAACCCCGCCAAGCGGTGGATTATTCTTTCTTACACGAACGCAAACCTTCTGAAGTTTCTCAAAATTACATAAAAGTTCATCGGCAAGTTTGGTAGCCAGTGATTCAATCAAGTAATGCTTTTGATCCAACGCAAGCTTATAAATAAATTTATATACTTTGTGGTAATCAATTGTTTCTGAAAGCTCATCTTTTTCCGCTGCTTTGGAAAAATCCGTGTATAAATCTACATCAGCTTCAAATTTTCCGCCAACGGTTTGCTCTTCCGAAAGTACTCCATGATAACCGTAGAAAGCAGCTTTTTTTATCCGGATAATATTCAACATAAATTCTCCATAATTTAAGCAGGATTAATCAATCTTCTGTTTTTTAATTTAGAAATACTTCCCAGGTTGGCCCAAAGCAGACCTGTTAAAACAAGCAAACTTCCCCAGAAATGATTTGAGGTTAACTGTTCACTATAAACAATCCACCCGAGTATAAGAGCAACAATAGGATTAATAAAAGCCGACAATGAAAGCAGAACTACATTCATTCTTTTCAGTAGCCAGAAATATGATGTAAAGGTAATTATGCTTCCAAACAAAGCCAGGTAAAAAACAGAAAGTACAGCACCGGTATTAAAACTTAAAGAGCTAAAATCTTCAAAGAAGACTCCCAGAATTGTCAGTGTAAAACCTGCAATTATCATCGGGATAAAATTCATTGTTAACGGATTCAAATGCTGACCATATTTTTTTATAAGCACTGCAATAGCAGCCTGCAGTGTTGCACATAAAACTATTGCACTCATTCCGAGCAAATATGAAGTGATATTTCCTCCAAGATCATTCCAGAAAATAGTTAGTATTCCTGAAAATCCCACGACAATTCCGATTAACTTTGTAAAACCGATAGTCTCTGCCGGAATTAAAAAATAAGAAAAAAGAAAAACAAAAAACGGGAAAACCGCAAAGAGTACTGCTGATAGTCCTGACGGCACAAACTGTTCAGCCCAGTAAACCAGAGCGAAAGGTATAACGAAAGTAAACAATCCCATTACAATGTAAAAGATTATGCTGATTTTATCTTTCTGCAGTTCTAATTTTTTGAAACGCATCCACAGAAAAATAAGCAGGCTCGCAAGAATAAACCTGAAGCCTGATGAGTACAGCGGAGTTAAAGTTTCAAGCCCTATTCTGATTGCCAGCCATGTTGAACCCCAGATAAAGCAGATTAAAGAAAAGACAAGAATTATTTTTATTCTTTCACTCATTTCATAATTCTTTCATTGTAATAACTCCAAGTGCTCTTCCAGAATGTTTTCCATCTCTACGGTAAGAATGAAAAACCTCTTTATATTCATAGCTGCAAAGAGTTGACTTCTGAATTTGATAAGAAGGAATTCCTTCTTCAATCAGCATATCATAATTTGCAAAAGAAATATCGAGAAGAAATTTATCGTTATCTTCTTTTAAATATTTATCATTAAAATTTTCTGCTACTTCTTTTCCTACCTGGTAATTTGCCTGGCTTATCGATGGTCCAATATAAACAAACATATTTTCAGGTTTGCAGTTAAATTCCTCTTTCAATTTTTTAACTGTCTTTTCAGTAATTCTTTTTTGTGTTCCCCTCCAGCCGGAATGAATAGCAGCAATTATCTTTCTTTTCTTTTCATAAATAAAAACAGGAGTACAATCTGCAGTACTGATGCACAAACCAATTCCAGTCTTATCAGTAATCATCGCATCGCTTTCACCAATATTTCCGGGTCTAGCAACATAAGTTATTTTATCGCCATGAACTTGTTTCTGAAGCACAGCGTTATCAATTGATAAACCAACAGAGTTGAAGAATTGCTTCCGGTTTTCAATTACATTTTCCTTATCATCACCGACAGATGTGGAAAGATTAAAATAATAAGGTGGTTTTTCAATATCGCCAATTTTAGTGCTGAACCCGAAAATCATTTCCGGAAATTTGTCAAAAATATATGGTTGAAGTATGAGCATAATTGATGTGCAAATTTAAGAAATATTTAGCGGTTAAATAAAGGAAATAGCATTCAATCATCTTCTGCTTAAAATGATGACCGCCTGATTTTCATCGTTCCCTACTGCGCATACAACGTCTCCTTTCATATCAACTCTTCCAAATGATCCATTTATAAGAAAACTGTCCTGATAGTTCATCCAGCTTTTCCCATTGTAATGCAGCAATAATCCATAAGCACCCGCAACAAAAATATCATTAATATTATTTCCCCTGACTGAAGTTTTATAATATGCAGGCAATTCAGTATTACGTATCCAGTTGTTGCCTAAAGCTTCTGTTGAAAATAGTCCGTCTCCTCCTATATAATATTTTTTACCTGACACAAACCAGATGGTATTTAATGAATTTGATAACCCCGTACTCGATATTGAATCAACTACATTATTTTTTATTTGAAGTATTTTTCTTCCGGCACCTCCGAATTGGTCTGAAGCAACACATAAAATTTCATAATCACCACTTTTGGTTTTATTTCCCCATATATCATATATGTCCAAAGTTGTACCTGTGTCTAATATATGCCAAATATTGCCATCGTATACCCCTAAAGCACCATTATTTCCGACTATATATATTTTTTCAGAATCTATACCAAATATTTTTTATGCAGTCTGTCCATTATTAAATATTCCTCCATTATAACCAGGATAATTGATAAGCCAAAATGCATTAGTTATACTCTGACCATTAAATAGAAATACACCACCACCAGCTAACCAAATTTGTGAAGAATTTATACAGAATATTCCAGTAGGTGTTATATAAGATATCCCTCCGGATGGATTTACAGCTGTAAGCTTCTGAACATTCCATCCTGTTCCATTCCAATGTATAATTCCGTAAGGATGGGGATCTGGTTGTCCGGTTGAGTCATTCAAATAAATTTCACCAACAGCCCAGATATTGTTTTCATCTATGATAGACACATCATATAAAGTGCTGCTGCTGTGTTCACCGAAACTCCAGGTTTGGAAGGTAAAATTATGGCTGGTGGTATCTTGATTATTTTTAATACTTGAGGATGTTGGAGAATTACAACCCTGATTTATTAAAATTAATAATAAAAATAGAAGAACAAAAAAACTATTGAATAGAAAATATTTCATAAAAAATAAATCAATAACAAAATAAAATTTCCAACAAGCAAATAAAATCTAATCTAATTTGTGAAAAAATTCATCCATATAAATATTGATTATCATAGGGAATAAAAGTTAAACATAATTGTCAGGGTTTAAGTAATTGACAAAAGTACTATCACATTCAATTGAGACTATAACACCCAAGTATTATATTGGCATATTGTTTTTGAATCAGAATAGGAAAACAATTGAAAATACTCGTAACCAATGATGATGGAATAGATGCAGCCGGTATTGCTGTTCTGGCAAAATCTTTGGCTGATTTAGGAGAAGTTACAATAGTAGCTCCGCTAAAAGAGCAAAGTGCTGTAGGACATGCAATTACAATGCAGCTTCCATTAAGAGTAATTGACTATAAAAAGAATGGTGATTTTTACGGCTTTGCTGTTAGCGGCACTCCAGCAGACTGCGTAAAAATTGGAATAAGAAATATTATGAAAGTTCCTCCTGATATTGTTGTTTCGGGAATAAATCACGGTTCAAATACTGCAATAAATATTATTTATTCGGGAACCGTTTCGGCAGCACGCGAGGCTGCTATAATGGATATTCCATCGATGGCTGTTTCAGTTACAAATCACGAAGCAACCGATTTCAGGTTTGCTGCAAAAATATCTAAGCTGCTTGCAAAAGAGCTTGTTGGAAAAGATTTACCTTTGGGAACCTTGCTAAATGTTAATGTGCCTGATGTTCCCGAAGATCAGGTTGCAGGAATTAAATTAACCCGTCAGGGTAAATCAAAGTGGGATGATATATATGAACAACGAATTGATCCTTACGGAAAGAATTATTACTGGCTCACGGGCATTCTTATGGAAGTCGATACAGAAATAGAAACCGACCAGGCAGCGATAAGAAAAAATTATGTTTCAGTCAGTCCCATTCATTTTGATTTAACCGATTATGAAACTTTTGAACGAATGAAAAACTGGAAAATAGAGAATCTTTTAAATGGAAAAGAACACTAAAATATACCAGATTGATGCCTTTACTGATAAACCTTTCGAAGGCAACTCTGCAGGCGTTATGTTTGCAGACAGTCTTTCACCGGAACAGATGCAGAAGATTGCCCGTGAAATGAATCTTGCAGAAACTGCTTTTCTTTCTCATTCAGATAAAGCAGATTATAAGCTCCGGTGGTTTACTCCGGCTGTTGAAGTAAAACTTTGCGGACATGCAACTATAGCTTCACTTCATTTTTTAAAAGAGAACGGAAAGTTGAAAGAAAATTCTTCTGTAAAATTTGAAACGAAAAGCGGCGTATTAAACTGCGGAATGAAAGAGGGATTTTATTTCATGCAAATTCCGGTTTATAAAATGGGGAAGTTTCCCGGAAGCAAAGAAGAAATAATTGAAGCAATCGGAGTTGAAAGAACTTCAGTGGTTGATGAAACACCTTTCATACTTCTGGAAAGCGGTAATCTTTATTTCAGAGTAGATGGAATTGAAACTTTAAGAAATATAAAACCTGATTTCAAAGCATTAAAAAAGCTGACTGAGGACAAGCACGAGTTTGAAGGCGTCGTTGTTTATTCACTTGAAACAATTGATAAAGCAGATTTTGCAATCAGCCGGTATTTTGTTCCCTATTACGGAATAGATGAAGACCCTGTCACAGGTTCAACAAACGGGCCGATGCTTCTTGTATTCAAACATCTTGGATTTATAAAAAATGATTCTAAAGATATTTCCCTAACATTTGAACAGGGGGATTTTATGGGAAGAAGAGGAAGAGTGAAAGTCAGCTATAGTAAAACAAAGAATGAACTATTCATTTCCGGTAAAGCTGTTACTGTTCTAAAGGGAGAACTTTCTTTTTAATGTTTAATTTTGAAAAAATTAATTTCTCATTTTCCTATAACGGAATTTTTTTCTTCATAGGATTAATACTGCTTGCAGCATACGCTGTTTACGTGTACCGTTATACTCTCCCGCCTGTTGGTTCCGCAAAAAAAACTATTCTTGTACTATTAAGATCCTTTGCCCTGGTTCTACTTTTATTCGTCATATTTGAACCTGTTGCTACAATTGCGAAGAAGATAATTCTAAAGCCTGTTAACCTCATTTTCGTAGATGATTCACATTCAATAGAAATTAAGGACGGAACGCAGAGAGAAGAGAATATTAAAAGATTTGTAGATGGATTAAACAATAACGGGTTAATAAACAGCTCTGAATTATTTACTTTTGGCACAAAGATAACCCCTTTCTCATACGACAGCCTTTCACAATTAAAATTTTCCGAAGGAAGCACAAACTTTTCAAAAATTTTTTCATACATAAAAGATTTAAAAGAAAATATTGCTTCAGTCTCAATTATAAGTGACGGAACAATCACTGAGGGAGCCAATCCTTTGTTCACCGCGGAAAAATTAAATTTACCGGTTTACACTATCGGCGTTGGAGACACAACAAAAAGAAACGACATAGAAATAAAAAATGTTCTGCACAATGAATTCATTTATGCCGGAACTCCCACGACAATCTCTGTTACAATAAACAACAGGGGATTCGGGAATAAGCCTGCACTCATCTCTTTATATGAGAATGATAATCTTCTGGAGCAAAGGAATGTTAATCTTTTGGCAGACGGCACACAGAATGAGACTTTTAGTTATACTCCCAAATCAGGAGGAGAAAAAAAACTAACAATAGAAGTAAATAATCACGAAGGCGAATTTACTTTTAAGAACAACAAAAATATTTTTTATATAAATGTTCTCAGCAATAAAATTAAAATTCTTGTTCTTGCAGGCAGCCCTTCGCCCGATCTTTCTTTTATAAAGAACTCTCTTGAGGAAGATAAAAATTTATCGGTAAAATCTTTAACGCAGGTTGCAGCAAACAGGTTTATAGAGAAGAGTGATCCTTCAGTTGAACTCGACAGTGCCCAGATTATTTTTCTGATCGGGTTTCCCACAAAAGAAACCAGCCCGGAATTGTTGAGCAGGGTTAAAAATTCAGTTTCACAAAAAGGAAAACCATTTTTCCTTCTTCTTGAAGATAACACTGATTTCAATAAATTACGAAACCTTCAACCTGAACTTCCTTTTGTAATTCAGAATATAGATAACAGTATTTCCGAAGTTCAGCCCGTTGTACAGAGCATCGAAAGTGAAAATCCCTTAATACAGAACAACGCAACAAACCCTGTTGATGCATGGAACAATCTTCCGCCGGTTTTCATTACAAACTCTCAAATAATTTCAAAACCGGAAAGCGAAGTTATTGTAAGAGCCAGGTTGAATAATGTTCCTCTTAATACTCCTTTAATTTTATCAAGAAGAATAGGGAGCAAACGATCAATTGCTGTACTTGCAAATAATATCTGGAAATGGAAATTACAGACAGCCACAAAGCAACTTAACCTGTTCGATAGCTTTATACATAACAGCGTAAAATGGCTGAGAAGCTTTGAAGAACAGAAACAGGTTTCGGTTAAAACCTTAAAAAAACTTTATGCGCTTGGGGAACCTGTTGAGTTCTCTGCACAGGTTTACGATGCTGCATATAATCCCGTTGCCGATGCAGAAGTGAAAGTCCAGATAAAGCATAATGACAAAACCGATGAGATAATATTAAATTCTATAGGAAGCGGACTTTACGAAGGAACTTATCAGACAAATCAAACCGGAGATTTTACTTTTAGTGGTACTGCAGTAAGAAGCAACAAGAAGCTCGGCTCCGACGGCGGTAGTTTTAATATCGGGGAAGTTGATATTGAAATGTTGAATCCAAGAATGGATTATGAATTCTTAACATCACTGGCAAATAATACTGGCGGAAAGTTTTTCTATTACACAGAAATGCAAAATCTTTATCCTGTTATAAAAAATATTCAGCAGAATGCTTCTAAAGAAAAAACAGAAGTAAATGAAATCAGGTTATGGTCGAATGAATGGCTTTTGATTATGACAATAGTTTTATTAGGAATCGAATGGTTTATCAGGAAGCAATCGGGGATGCTTTAATAATTTAAGGGCGAAATGAAAAATTTTACGATTTCGATCTTCGATTTTTTTGTTCCCGGATTTTGTCCTGCTTGTAAAACAAAATTATCTTCAGGTTCGTCATACGTCTGTGAAAGTTGTCTTTCTAAAATTAAAAAACCGGGACAGGAAAGGATAATATCTGAATTTAAAAGAAAGTTTGCCAACAGTGGAATTATTTCAGACTTCACTTCTCATTTCTTATTCGAAAAGGATAAAGAACTTCAACATATCATTCATGCACTTAAATATGAAAAAAGATTTTTACTTGGTGTTTTTCTCGGCGGGTTACTCGGTGAAACAGTAAATAAAAATTTTTCAAACTATAAAATTGATGCTGTTATACCTGTTCCCCTTCATCATCTAAAAAGGGCTGAAAGGGAATTTAACCAGTCGTATTATATTGCAAAAGGAATAAGCAAAACCACCGGTGTAAAAGTTACCAATCGTTTGCTGAAAAGAGCACGTTATACAGAATCGCAAACGACAATGAATCTGGCTGAGAGAGAAGAAAATATAAATGAGGCTTTTATTAAAAGAAGAAAGTTAAACGGTGAAAATATTCTTATTGTAGATGACGTAATAACAACAGGTGCAACAATCCGTGAATGCGGAAAAGTTTTACTTGATGCAGGAGCAGGTAAAATTTATGCGGCTTCGGTAGCTATTGCTGATTAGATTACATCCTTTCAGGCGCATTTACTCCAAGAATACTTAAACCGTTTTTTAAAACAATTTTTGTTGCAACTGCAAGTGCAACTCTTGCCTCAGCAAGATTTCTTTCGGTTCCAAGTATTCTGCAGAAAGTATAAAACTTATGGAAAGCCGCAGCTAATTCTTCAAGGTATGCACAAATCCTGTTTGGCTCATAATTTTCAGCACTGCCCAGAACTTCATCTTTAAATTGATTTAACTTCTTAAGTAATTGAATCTCTTCATCAGTGGTTAGATGATTTAAATTATCTATTGAAGATTTTAAACTTTCTTTTTCGATCATCTTAAGAATTGAACAAATTCTTGCGTGCGCATATTGCAAATAAAAAACAGGATTTTCATCAGACTGTTTTTTAGCAATTGTTAAATCAAAATTCATATGGGCTGTAATGGTACGCATATTAAAAAAATATCTGACAACATCACTACCCACTTCATCGGTTAGCTGGTCAAGAGTAATGTAGTTTGCTTTACGCGTAGACATTTTTACAACTTCGCCATTTTCAGTAATCGTAACAAACTGGTGAATTAATACTTTCACTTTATTTGTATCATAACCGAGAGCTTTTAATCCTGCTAATACATCGGGATATGTAGCATTATGATCAGAACCGAAAAGATCAACCATGATATCATACCCACGTTTAAACTTAGTTTCGTGATAAGCAATATCTGGAAGACGGTAGGTTGGTTCACCCGAAGATTTGATAATTACCTTATCCTGTTCAGAGCCCATTTCAGAAAGCTTAAGCCAGGTTGCGTTATCTTTCTTATAGGAGAGATTTTTTTCTTCAAACTCTTTCAGAAGGTTTTTTATCTTACCTTCTTCATAAAGTGAATTTTCATTGTAAAAAATCTTATGGTGGATACCAAGCCTGTTAAGAGTTTTTTCAATATCCTTAAAAATTTCTATTTCAGCCTTCTCCTTAAATTTTCCTTCAGCAGGTTCATTTTTAAGTGAACCATCAAATTCGTTATACAGAGAAACAGCAATTTCTTTTATATACTCCCCCTGGTAATATTCATCGGGAAAATCATTTCTCTGTCCGAGAAGTTCGAGATAACGCAGCTTTACAGAATCACCGAGCACTCTCATTTGCCTGCCGGCATTATTGAAATAATACTCGCGGTCAACTTCATAACCTATCCACTCAAGCATATTCGCAACTGTATCACCAACTACGGCATTTCTTCCGTGACCAACAGTCAGGGGTCCGGTTGGATTAGCGGAAACAAATTCTACATTAGCTTTCTTCCCTTTGTATTTATCTGATTTACCGAAAGAATTTTCTTCCTGCAAAATATTCTTTACTATGTCTGCAAGGAATTCATTTGTAAAGAAAAAATTAATAAAGCCGGGACCGGCAATTTCGGTTTTATAGACTATTTTATCATCGATTGGAAGATTATCAATTATCTCCTGTGCAATTTGTTTTGGGTTCCGCTTTAATTTTTTTGTTAACAGCATAGCGGCATTGGTAGAGAAATCCCCGTGTGATTCCTGTTTGGGTATTTCAAAAACAAAAGGAATTTCTATTAAATAAGGAAGTTTTTCCGAAGCGAGGGTAAATATATTTTGTAAATATTCTCTCAATTAATTTCCGCATTAAAATGAATAATTTATAGGAATTATTTTTGAACGGATTTGGTCCGTTTTGGTTTCATTTCTTTTGCACCATTATCCTGAACTTCTTCCACAGGTGCATCTCCCCATAATTTTTCAAGCTTATAATATTCTCTCGCGTCTTTTTTAAACACATGAACCACTACATCAACATAATCAATAAGAACCCAGTTTAGGCCCTTATAACCTTCTTTATGCCAATACTTTATGCCTTCATCCCTTAGCTCATCATCAATTTCATCAGCTATGGCTTTTACCTGGGTATCTGAATCTGCAGAACAAATAATAAAGTAATCTGCAAATGTAGTAAGCTTCCTTAGGTCTAAAATTTTTACGTCATATCCCTTTTTATTGAATATGAGATCAGTGATTTTGTCGGCTAAATTTTTTGAATTCAAATATCTTCCTGTTTATTATTTAATAATTTTTTTATAGTCTTTCCCGATAACTACAGAAACATCTAGAAAGTAATTTTCATTTTTCTGCATTATAACATTTTTATTGTCTATCCCCAGAGCAGCGGCAACTTTTTCAGCATTCGCCGTGTTCCCTGTTCTATCTATCACAAGTGTATTATCAATATCAAATGACATATAATTTCCAACCTGAACCACATCAAATTTTTCCTTCCTAAGAAAATCCGTGAATTTTTCTGCAACTCCCGAAGCTCCGCACCCATTAAGCACTTCAACCTGTATTACGGGTGAAGCTGCATCTTTATCGTTAATTTTTTTTGCACCTGCGTATATCTCACTTATATGAGTTATAAGAGAATAAGTTAAAAAAATAATTACTACACCTAAGAGCAGAATTATAGAATTAAGTACGAGATTTGATGCGGGGGAAATTTTCTTTGAATTGTTAATATTCTTCCGGTTGGTTTTTTCCTTCACTTAAGCTTCGCTTTTATAAATATTATTCCGAAAAATATTACCATCCCCAGTCTGCATCCCCACCATTAAGGAAATTACTCCTATAACCGCTGAAAGGCGAATAATAAGTCACCGGGAGACTCCTGTATTGAACAGTAATAAAAACATCTTTCCAGGGGTGATAATTTATAGCTGCTTTGCTTAAGTATATTCCATTAATATTATTTTCAAAATTCTTACCGAGAGAGCTGTACGGTGAATAAACAACACTCGCATCCAACTGAACATTCAGATTGTTGGAGAATTTATAAAACATACTGTTCGTATAAGTTGTAAGAGCCAAACTGTTAGAACCGAAGGTTGAATAAGAAACATCATACGAATGATGCATCTGAAAATTATTCGAGTTTAAGAATCCTAATAAAGTAGTACCCTGGTCATGATTTATAATTCCATCACTTATATGCTCTGTGGATAACCCGGATTGCCTGTATTGGGTATACCCTGTACCAATCATAACAGCAAACATTAAAACCAACAACTTTTTCATAATTTTTTCCTGAACTTTTGCAATATATTAAAGAAAAGGAACTAAAAAATCAATGCAACATTTTTCATTTTTGTAAATGTTAATCACAGAATTTTATTAACCTTATTATTTTTGTCAACAAGCACAATTTTAGGCTTATGTTTTTTTGCTTCTTCGTCACTCATAGTAGTATAAGTTATTATAATAATTTCATCTCCAACTGTTCCAAGCCTTGCTGCCGGTCCATTCAGACATATCATACCACTTCCGGCAGGACCTTCCAATGTATAAGTTTCCAGTCTTGCACCTGTATTCAGGTTCACAATCTGAACTTTTTCATAAGGCAGTATGTCAGCAGTCTCAAGCAGTTCTTTATCAACAGTTATACTGCCTTCATAATATAGTTCTGCCATTGTAACAGTCGCCCTGTGAATTTTTGAACGAAACATTGTTCGGGTCATATCATCTTAACTTTTTTTTTAAACCTATTAAATATAGCTACTTATAAGTTACACTATCAAGGTAAGGGATACTGCTCAAATTTAGAATTTCTCGAAAAAGGCTTTATTTTTTCAATTTTACAATCATTTCAATTTCTACTGCAGCATTTTTCGGTAATTCATTTACGCCAACTGCACTTCTTGCATGACTGCCTTTTTTCCCAAATATTTTTTCCATTAACTCTGAAGCACCATTTGCCACAGCAGGCTGATTAGTAAAACCATCCGCACTATTTACAAATACTGTAAGCTTTATAACCTGCTCAATCCTATCAAGTTCCCCAATAACTCCTTTTATTGCGCTTAAACAATTCAAAGCACAAATTTCTGAAGCATTTCTCCCATCCGCTTCACTTATTTCTTTACCAACTTTTCCGGAATACTTAAGATTCCCTTCTACTATGGGAATTTGCCCGGCGGTAAAAACCAAATCACCCGCTAATATTGCCGGGACATAAGCCGCTAAAGGTTTGGGAGGTTCGGGCAGTTTATATCCAAGCTCTTTTATCTTTTCTTCTATCATTTATTCTCCTTTTATCAAATAAGTATATTTTACTATTTTGCAAAATCATTTAAGAAATTAATAATCACGGAAAAAATAATTATGGTTGAAACTAAATTTAAAGAATTATTTGAGATTGTAAAAAAACTGAGAGTTGAATGTCCCTGGGATAGAGAGCAGACAAACGATTCTATTAAAGCGGCAACAATTGAAGAAGCATATGAAGTTGTTGAAGCAATTGATGAAAAAAATTATCCTGAATTAAAAAAAGAACTCGGTGACGTTTTACTTCATGTAATTTTTCATTCTGTTATTGCAAATGAAGGAAATCATTTTAAGCTTGAAGATGTAATTGATTCCATAAGTGAAAAATTAATAAGAAGGCATCCGCATGTATTCGGAAATGTTGAGGTAAACGGTCCCGAAGAAGTAAAAAGAAACTGGGAAAGCATAAAGCTTACAGAAGGAAGAGATTCAATTTTAGAAGGCGTTCCGAAAATGCTTCCCGCTTTGCAGCGCGCACACAGGCTCCAGGAAAAGGCTGCAAAGGTGGGGTTCGATTGGGAAAAGAAAGAAGATGTGTGGAAAAAAGTGATCGAAGAAATTGAAGAGATGCACCATTCCGAAAAGCAGGAAAACCGGGAGGATCTTGAGAATGAAATCGGCGATGTATTTTTTGCGCTGGTAAACTACTCAAGATTTTTAGGAATAAACCCGGAAAATGCTTTACGGAGGACAAATGAAAAATTTATAAACAGGTTCAGTTATATTGAAGGAAAGATTAACGAAAGCGGAAGAAAAATAAATGAATCAAATTTGGAAGAGATGGATAAGTACTGGGAGGAAAGCAAGAAACTGAAAAAAATATAATTTATTATTTCCCGTTAATTCCGTTTTTATCTATGTTGAACTTTTCATAAGCATCAATAATATCCTTAACAAGCTTGTGCCGTACCACATCGGATTTATCGAGGTAAACAAAACCGACGCCATCAATCCTGCTTAAAATACCCTGCGCCTGTACAAGCCCGCTTACAGTTTTTGGCGGAAGATCAATCTGGGTAATATCACCGGTAATTATAGACTTTGAATTTGCTCCCAGTCTGGTGAGAAACATTTTCATTTGACCTGAAGTTGCATTCTGCGCTTCATCAAGAATTACAAAAGCATTATTTAAAGTTCTACCCCGCATATACGCAAGAGGTACAATTTCAACTATTCTTCTTTCGAGATGGCTTCTCAGTTTATCAGAAGGCATCATATCATCAAGCGCATCATAAAGAGGACGGAGGTAAGGATCAATTTTTTCACGAAAATCCCCCGGAAGAAAACCTAGACTTTCACCAGCTTCAACTGCCGGTCTTGCAAGTACAATTTTATTTACCAGACCCTTATTTAATGCTGCTACTGCGATTGCAACGGCGAGATACGTTTTTCCTGTACCTGCCGGACCAATTGCAAAACATATATCATTTTTTTGTGCTGTCTGAATATAATTAGACTGCCCGGCAGTCTTAGCTTTTATCGCATCATTTTTTGTGTAAAGAACAATCGCATCAAACTCTTTATCACTAATGATTTCCTGTCCTTCAATTGTAAGATCGAGAATTGTCTCAACATCCTGTTGAGTAAGAACCCCGTTTGTATTCAACACGTAAGTCATTTCCTTTAGAATCTTTTCTATCGTTTCAATTTCTTCCAGCATACCTTTAATAAAAACATTCTCACCTCTTACTGAAATTGTTGCATTAAATCTATCTTCGACTAATTTTAAATTTTCATCATTCAACCCGAGCAATCCAAGCATATCAACGTTTTCCAGTAAAAGACGTTTCTCAGCAACAGTCATTTTTTTTACCTCTGACTTTAAATAGAAAAAGCCCTTATCAAATTATGATAAGAGCTTTTTCAACAAAAAACAATTTTAACATCAATAAAGACAAAAGAATTATTTATTGAACAGGAGCCGGCTTATAATTCTTTCTCATCTTGTCATATTTAGCTTTTTCTTCATTAGTAAGCTGAGGAATTGTGAATACCTGTTTCGGATAAATTAAATCAGGATTCTTAATTTTGTCGCGGTTTGCTTTATAAATTTTTGGCCATGCAAAACCGTTTCCATAATAATCTTTTTTCTTAGCGATATTCCAGAGGCAATCACCTTTAACAACAGTGTATGACCACTCTGTTGGTGCTTCTACCCAGGCATCCATAGCTGCCTGCATCTGGTTGTGAACTTTATCATAGAATTCAGGAAGTGCACTTATCTTGTTAGATTTCAGTGCGTCAAGATCTTTCTGCCTGTCAGCTTTCGGACCTTCTTTTCTTCCTATTTTTCCGTTAAGTTCATTTATAGCGTTTCTGAAATTATCGACATCAGCATTAGTGGCGCCAACCAGAGCATAAAGCTCATTCTGGCAGTCTTCGTAAGTTTTCATTCCATTAAGCTGATCTTTAAGTTTACTGATATCATTCTGCATTTCAGTAATATTCTGATTGAGTTCATCCTTTTGAGAATTGAGTCTCGCCATTTCGGCTTCCCACTCATCTGAAGTCATCTCTTTCTGCTCCTGAGCAACAATGCTTACAGTAAAGAGAAGCAAAAGAGAAAGTACAGTTAACATATATTTAGTTATTTTCATAAAACTTTCCTCCAATTAGGTAATAAAAAACTTTTAAAAGTTACATGCCCATTTTATTTAAATTGGCTTTTGTTTCTTCTTTATCTTTCTCACACTGCTGTAATTTTGAATTTCTGTCATTAATTTCTTTCTGTAAACTAGCCCTTTGATCTTTCAACTGATCTGCCTGAGTTTGCAGAGAGTTTACCTCAGAACGTAAATCTTGAAGTTGTTGCATTTGAGCATCACTAACACCGCCACAACCGCTCATCATTGCAACAGTAATAGCAAATACTGCAACAACGGCTGTGTTTCTAGCTAATTTGATTATTTTCATCTTTAGAACCTCCAATTATGGTTTTAAGTAGGTTATTAAATAAATTACCAGCTTTTTTCAATTCGAATTAATTTTGTCCCTAAATCTAAATCAAATAGGAACTTAGAACAAACAGGGCATCTTTTAATGCCCCGATATATACGTAAATTGAGTAAAAAATTCAAGTTAAGTTATTATTTATAAAGAAGTTGTTGTTTTAGTTCACAATTAAATTAATCTTTTTTCTATAAAACTTGTGTGCGTGTTTCCAGCTATAATTATATGATCAAATACAGGGATATCCATAATTTTACCAGATTCTACGATTTTTTTTGTGATGGAAATATCTTCATTGCTTGGTTCAGGGTTGCCGCTCGGGTGGTTGTGGATCAATATAATGCTTGCTGAATCATTTTCTATAGCAGCTTTAAATACTTCCCTTGGGTGAACTATACTTGAATTAAGACTGCCAACAGAAATAATTTCATACCTTATTATTTTGTTTGCAGAATTTAAGCATACGACTAAAAATTTTTCTTTTACTTCGTCTCTTAACAACGGAATGAATATATCTGCAACATCCTGGGGCGAAGTTATTTTTTTATTTGATAACCACTTTGACTGCATTTGAATTCTTCTCGATAATTCAAACGCTGCCATTAATGTTGCAGCTTTATTTTTTCCTATCCCGGAAGTTTCAATTAAAGTATTAATTGATTTGGAAGAAAGCACAGCAATGTTGCCGTAATTATTAATTAACTCCTGTGCAATCTGTATAACAGATTTTCCCTTCTTTCCAGTTCTTAATAAAATTGCAACCAGTTCTGCATCTGTTAAGTTCTGTGCGCCCCTCGATACAAGTTTTTCGCGCGGACGATCATCAAGGGGTAAATCTTTTACTCCTAAGATAATATCACCTCTCTTATTTATTCTCCTGATTTGAATCTATCAACCAGTTCGAATTTTCCGTCATTATACCTGACGATATTCAAAAACCGGTTTACATGTTCCTCTCCAAAAGCAATATTGTTATGATATCCCTTTACTTCAATACCGGATTCCATAGCATCGATTAAGGAAGATCTCGTTTTGGCGCCGTCACTTATTAAAGTAAGAAGATAATTTGCTGTATCATATCCGTACAAAACATTTCTATTTATATCTAAGCCTGTCTGTTCAACAAAATCTTTACTGAAAGAACTAAAAGAAGTATCATTATAATCTATAAAAAAATCCGAAGTAAATGAAAGCTGATCGCTGAGAACCGAGGAAGATTCAAAACCCTTGGCATAGAACCAATCCTGGTTACCAAAAATCGGTCTGTTAATTTGCTGCTGAACCATTTGTGATAACAATGGTGCGGCATCAATTTTATCAGATAAAGGCAGATAAATTCCTTCAAGTCTTTCCGAGTCGGCAGCCACCGAAGAGACCGGCCCGTTAAGATCGTATGAACCACTGTTATATGTACCGGTTACAATAATATTTCCCCCGATTTTTTCGAACTCCTTCACAAATCCATCAGCCAATAAAGGGGAATAACCCTGGGAAGCATTTAATACCCCAATATTTTTTTTGCCCGTTACATAATATATATATTGAGCCATTACTTTTCCCCGCATAGAAAATGAGGGATTCGCCTGAAAAAAATATTCGCTTAAATCTACAAGATCATTATCCGTTGCAGTAGGTGAAATTACAGGAATACCGGAATTCTTAAAATCCTGTAATGTAAATCTGACTTCATTACTAAATATAGGACCAATAATAGCTTTTACGGAAGGGATAGTATTTATTTCATTTTTTATAACATCAATTTTGAGGGAATCATTACCAGTATCTCTTATAACCAATCCAATTTTATTTTGATGTTCCAGATTATATTTTGCCACTGCATATTTAATTCCTTCCAGAATTTCTTTTGCCGAAATAATCTTTTCCCCGGTTTTATCATTATTTAAAGGCAGTAGAACCGCCAGCAGGTTTTCTGAAGAATCTTCACTTTTTTTATTCTCAATTTGCTTCAATAATTTTCCGGTTTCTTCAACCTGCTCTGAACCCGGGTAATTATCAATCAGGTTTTGATAAGTTTTTGAGGCAAGATTATAATTACCATCATATTGTAGCTTTTCTCCGATTAGTAAAAGAAGATAAGGTTTTAACGAAGAATTAGTGGTAGTATCATTAATAGTATTTAACTCATGTAACCCAAGGTAATTTTCAGCCAACTTTTCTCCAGAAGACATTGCATATTTCTTATAATCTGGTGAGACGCCATTTGCAACAAGATTCAGGATTTCATCGAAAGCTTTTTTATACTCTTCCTGCTTATAAAAAATTTTTACAAGTGCCAGATGGACTTCATCAATGTATTCACTTGATGAATATTTTTCCAAAAAATTTTGAAGATATTGTTTTGCAGAATCCAGGTTATCCATTTGCAGAAATGTTTTTCCGATAAAAACATATGCAGCAGTAGTCTTCGAATTATAAGGCAACTGAATAGCAATTTTGTGGAATATGGAGAGAGCATCTTTGTACTCGCCCGACTGATAATAACTAACTCCAAGCTTAAACTGATTATCCACATCATTATATTGCTGCGCAGGAAGAGTATGGTTTATTATTAAAAGAATAATAAAGGTAAAAAGAATTTTTTGTATGAAATTTTCTTTATACATCAGGAGCCATTTTTTTTAGTATAGTATGAAGATTCTTTTTTCCTTCAAGAGCAAATTCATTTTCAGGATCAAGCTTTAACGCTATTTCGAAATAAGCCAGTGCATCTGTGGTCTTTTTTGATTTCAGACAGGCTTCTGCAAGCTCTGCATAAATATCTGCTTCTGCATTATCACCTGCTTCAATATAATTTAAAAATTGTCTCTCTGCTTTAACATAATCACCGGTCCTAAGATAGATCTTCCCGGCCCATTTGCCGGCAGATCTTTCTTTGGGGTTTAATGCCAAAGCTTTTTGAACAGGCTTTATAGCGTGTGCATACATTCCAAGGTTATAATAAACAACAGAAATTAATAAATTCCATTCCCAGAAATTTGAGTACACCACTTCCGTTTTTTTCAGGAATTCAAGAGCACTTTTAAAATCTTTCAGATTTATATCAATCTTGGCGATATAAAGATTAGCTTCCTGAAGCATTTCATCCGTATCACCATGTTGAAGGAAATTAATAAAATTTATTCTTGCAACCTCATAATCCTTTTGCATAAAATGAGAATAACCAAGAAAAAAAGAAATTACCGGCTCTTCTTCAGGGAGAATATAACTTAATATTTCATTTGCTTCTTCCCACTTTTTATTGCGCATCAGGAATTCACTTAAATAAATCCGAACCTCTTTATTCTCGGGATTTTTTGCCAAATAATTTTTAATTAATTCAATTGCGGGTTCAATATTACCCAGCTTTTCATAAACTTCACCGAGAGCAAAATATGCGTCCGTAAAATCAGGTTTACTATTAATAATTGAGCTATATATCTGCGCAGCGTGAAGCAGCTTTCCCTGCAGCTCAAACTCAGCGGCAAGTTTCATTTTATGATCAATCTGATTTTTATCCATTACTAATTTCTATTCCCATTCAATTGTGGAAGGTGGTTTTGAACTGATGTCATAAACAACCCTGTTAATACCTCGAACTCTATTAATTATTTTATTTGATACAGCTGCAAGAAAATCATGATTGAACCTATACCAGTCAGCGGTCATTCCATCAGCAGAAGTAACCGCGCGTAATGCAAGAACATTTTCATAAGTTCTTGCATCCCCCATTACACCTACCGACTGAATAGGCAGAAGTACCGCCAATGCCTGCCAGATTTCGTCATATAAACCTGCAGATTTAATCTCGCTGATAAAAATATCGTCAGCTTCTCTTAAAATGTCAAGTTTGGGCTTTGTAATATCACCAACAATTCTGACTGCAAGTCCGGGACCCGGGAAAGGATGACGATTGATAAAGTTACCTGGTATTCCAAGTTCATTGCCGACCTTCCTAACTTCGTCTTTAAATAATTCTCGGAAAGGTTCAATCAAACCAAGATTCATTTTTTCAGGAAGTCCACCGACGTTGTGATGAGTTTTAATTGTAGTTGAAGCACCTTTAACCGAAACAGATTCTATCACATCAGGATAAAGAGTACCCTGTACCAAAAATTTTACATCCTGAATTTTCTTCGCTTCATCTTCAAATACTTCTATAAAAGTATTCCCGATAATTTTTCTTTTAACTTCAGGCTCAGCTACTTTTGCAAGTCTTTTTAAAAATCTATCACTCGCATCTACATAAATAACCTTGAGCTTAAATTTTTCTTTAAACATTTGAAGAACAATTTCACTCTCATTCTTTCTCATCATACCTGTGTTAATATGAATGCAGGTCAGGTTTTTCCCTATTGCTTTATCAACAAGAACTGCGGCAACAGTTGAATCAACTCCGCCGCTTAAAGCACAGATGACTTTTGAATCTGTGGCGGTTTTCCTGATTTCGTTTATTTTATCTTCAATAAAGCTTCCGGTAGTCCAGTTTCCTTTACAGCCGCAGACATTAAAAAGAAAATTATGAATTATCTGCCTACCTTCTTCAGTATGCATAACTTCCGGGTGAAACTGAAGACCATAAATTTTAAGCTTATCATTTGCCATTGCGCAAACTGGTGAATGATCAGAAGTGCCAATGACTGAAAAACCTTCCGGCGGGGAATTAAGGTAATCGCCATGACTCATCCACACAACAGAATCCTTTTTAACATTATCAAAAATCGGTGATCCGCTTTTGATGCTGAGCAGCGCTTTTCCATACTCCCTGTCATTTGCCGGCTCAACTTTAGCGCCCAAAGAAAGAGCAATAAATTGAAGTCCGTAACAGATTCCGAGTACGGGAATATTTAATTTTAAGATGCCGGGATCAATTCGCGGAGCGCCTTCATCGTATACACTCATTGGTCCACCGGAAAGAATTATTCCTAAAGGATTTAGTCCTTTAACCTTTTCGAGTGTAATTGTATGGGGATAAATTTCCGAATAAACATTGGCTTCCCTTACCCGGCGGGTAATTAACTGAGTATATTGCGAGCCAAAGTCAATTATTAAAATTTCTTCTTCGTGAGACATCTTCTCTTCTATTATACCTTCATACCCGGAACATAATAATTGGGAATTTTTTAAGGAATGTTCCCGAATATATTACAAAAACTAATTCTATCATTATTATAAAACAAAATATCAAAAGATATATTTTGCGATTGGTATTGCTAATCTACATAAAATTATTTTTGATTTTTATAAAGAGGTTCCTCCCGCTTTATGTTAAAGATTGCTGATAAAATGAATTTGTAGAAATATTAGTTCATCGATTCAGAATCATTGACCGATTAGATTCTTATAGGCTGCACTATCAATAAGATCATTTAATTCCGAAGCGTCTCTTATTTCAACTTTAACCATCCATCCTTTTCCATACGGATCATTATTTACGAATTCAGGATTATCAGTCAGGTCTTTATTTATTTCTAATATTTTACCGCTGCAAGGGGCATACATGTCGCTTACAGTTTTAACCGCTTCAATCGTTCCGAATGAATCACCCTTTTTTATTTCCGTAAGATCAGGAGCGACATCCACAAAGACAACATCACCTAATTCTCCCTGAGCATATTCCGTTATTCCGATTGTGCCTGTATTTCCTTCAACCTTAATCCATTCGTGATCGTTTGTGTATTTTAAATTTTCGGGGAAGTTCATATTAACCTCAATAAGTTTTTCTGGTACGTAATAATTTTAGTTATTTTGATTTAAATTCAAATTTTTCAAGAAATCCGGTATCAAAATTCCCGGAGATAAATCTTGGATCTTCAAGAACCTGTAAATGAAACGGAATAGTAGTATGGATTCCTTCAATAATAAATTCCTCCAAAGCTCTCTTAGCCCTTGCTAATGCGTGGTTTCTATCCTTTCCCCAGACTATCAACTTTGCAATTAATGAATCGTAAAACGGAGGAATGGAGTAGCCATGATAAATATGAGAATCAACTCTTACACCGAATCCCCCGGGGAAATGAAGTGAATCAATTCTGCCCGGAGATGGTCTGAACCCATTTGCAGGATCTTCCGCATTTATTCTGAATTCAATACTGTGACCTAAAGGTTTCCTTGGAAGCGTATCTATTTTTTCACCTGCTGCAATAAGTATCTGCTGCCTGACAAGGTCGACGTCATAAACCAGCTCAGTAACAGGATGTTCAACCTGAATCCTTGTATTCATTTCCATGAAATAAAAATTTTTATGTTTATCTACGAGAAACTCAATTGTTCCGGCACCTTCATACTTAACCGATTTTGCGCCGAGAATAGCAGTTTCTCCCATAAGATTTCTTGTTTCCGCATCAATTATAGGAGAAGGTGATTCTTCAATTAATTTCTGATGCCTGCGCTGAACAGAACAATCTCTTTCACCATAATGATAGACATTGCCGAACATATCTCCGAGCACCTGGATTTCCACGTGCCTTGGATTCTCCAAAAATTTTTCGATGTAAACATCACCGTTACCAAAAGCTGATTCGGCTTCGTTACGGGCTGTCTGGTAAGCTTTTTCAAAATCGGCATCCTCCCAGACAATTCTCATTCCTTTCCCACCGCCTCCGGCCGAAGCTTTTATAATTACAGGAAATCCAATCTCAGCAGATATTTTTTTTCCTTCTTCAATATCTGTAACAATTCCATTGCTGCCCGGAATTACAGGGACACCATTATTTCTCATCGTATCCTTGGCAAAAGATTTATCGCCCATTGCATTAATCATTTTGGGAGAAGGACCGATAAATTTAATTCCGGAATCCGCACAAATTTCAGAGAAGCTTGCATTTTCTGCAAGAAACCCATAACCTGGATGAATAGCTTCTGAGCCGGTAATTTGTGCTGCAGAAATAATAAGGGGAATTTTAAGGTAGCTTTCTTTACTTGGAGACGGACCGATACAAACAGCTTCATCGGCGAATGTAACGTGCAAAGAATCTTTATCAGCTTCCGAATAAATTGCAACGGTTTTAATGCCCAGCTCTTTACACGTTCGTATAACTCTTAAAGCTATTTCGCCCCTGTTGGCAATAAGGATTTTATTAAACAATTCTTCCTCAGATTTCCTGAAAATTAGCTAAGCTGAATCTGGAATAAAGGTTGATTATATTCAACCGGTTTTCCATTTTCAACCAGAATTTTTACAATCTTTCCGCCTATATCCGATTCAATTTCATTCATAAGTTTCATTGCTTCAACAATGCATAAAACTGATCCCGGTGAAACAGTATCTCCGACCTGAACATAAGGGTCAGCATCAGGAGCAGGTGCTCTGTAAAATGTTCCGACTATGGGAGAATGAATTTCACGCAGATTATCTTTTTTCTCTTCTTTAACAGGAACTTCTTCCACGGTCTGTTGTCCGGAAGTATTCTGCACGGCAGTTTGTGAGGGAGAAAGAATTTGTGGTTGAGTTATAGCTTTTACACCTCTTATTTTCTTGGCAATTTTAACTCTGATACCATCTTCTTCAATCTCAAGATCTGTTATTTCGCTTGAATCAACAAGCTTAACAAGTTTCCTGATCAGATTTAAATCCATATGGATTCCTTGTTTTTAAGATTTTAATCGTTCGACGTACTCACCGGTTCTTGTATCCACCTTTAGTAAGTCGCCAATGTCAATAAATAAAGGAACATTTATACTTGCACCGGTTTCAAGGTCGGCAGGCTTTAATGCACCGGTTGCAGTGTTACCTTTAAGCCCGGGCTCAGTATGTGTAACTTTCAGGTTTACAAAAATCGGAATATCGACATTAATTATGTCGCTTCCGTTAAAAAGAATTTCTATCTCTTCGCCTTCTTTTAAATATTTTTCACCATTGCCGAATATCTCCATAGGTATATTAATTTGTTCATAAGTATCGTTATCCATACAAACAAGAAAATTGCCTTCCCGGAACAGGAACTGGTACTTTCTTCTTTCAACTCTTATTATTTCAATACCTTCGCCGGCACGGAAAGTATTGTCGAGTACTTTTCCCGTTCTCAGGTTTTTCAAAGTGGTTCTTACGAAAGCCCCGCCTTTACCCGGCTTAACATGTTGGAATTCTGTAATGGTATAAAGATCATTTTTAAATTTTATAATAAGTCCGTTTCGGAAATCAGAAGTATCAGCCATAAATATTAAAAGTTAATTTTGAATAATAAGAGCAAAAAAATAGACATATAAGGCATGAAAGTCAAGAAAAGAAGATCTACAAAAATTAAGGATATTGAGCTAAAACATATCACTTTTTATTAAAAAACGCTTTAAAAATTAAAAAAGCCGCTTAAAACACGGCTTTTAAGAATTTCGATAATCAGGCATTTATAAGAGCAAGGTAACGATCAACTTCCCTGGAAGCCTGGGAAGTTTTGTAATCATTTTTAATATCCTCTAATAATTCTTTTGCATTAGCATTCTGCCCGGCATTAATATAATTGATGGCGGCTTTTAACATATAATCCGGATTATCCACATTAAATTTATTAACATGTGCAGCATCACGATAAAGATCCGCAGCTTTTTCAAATTCATGTTTATAAGCATAATATCCTGCCTGTCCGGCAAGTGAGGCTGCCTTAAGCATCGGGATATCGCCTGAGTAGCTTTTATAATATTTAAATGCTTCTTCAAATTTACCTAACCGGTTGTAACTGTTAGCGAGATAAATTTTAGCTGTTTCTCCATTTTCTGTTCCGTCATATTGCTCGACAATTTTTTTCAAACCTATATTGTCCGTCCCTGCCTTTCCTTCAATGGCTTCAAGATAAGAACCTTTATCATAGGCATCAATTATTTCTGATAAAGCTATGCTTGCATTCTGGTTTTCTTCTTTTTTATGATTAATAAAATAAATAACAGCCAAAGCGACAATAACCAGAATACCGCCATAAGTCAGAAGACGTGAACTGTTTCCCTGTATATACCCGTATACTTTATAATAAGTTGAAACAAGCTTGTCTTCTTTTATTTCTCTACGAGAAAGTTTTTTCTTTTTAGTTAACATTTATAATCCTTTTATTCCCTAAAAGTTTATTCTTAAAAATCAGAGCGTTAAAGTTAATATTAAAAGATGTAATGTTCCAATCAAAAAACAGTACGCCCGGCAGGACTCGAACCTGCAACCTTTGGAACCGGAATCCAACATTCTATCCAATTGAACTACGGGCGCATCTGGAAAAATCTGGCTATAAAATTTACAAAAAAATGCAGATTATTTAATAAAATAATTTTGCTTTTTCGGGATCGTACTTTTATGGTATTCAAAATTTAATGTCTCAGGATAATATACGGTTAAATAATCCTTATCGGGTTAGAAAATATCCAGGCATTTCCATTAAGGAAAACTTCTACTCTGTAAATTCCTTTGGATTTTACTTTAACTTCAAGTTCTTTTTCGTCCGCTTTTGCATGCACTTTCCCATTTCTAATTATTCTTATTTCCGCTTTATCCAAAGGCAGTCTTGTGATGATTTTCATGTCCGTTGAAAATTCTGGTGATTCCCCCATACAGTATTTTTTCCCGCCTGTTTCAGCATAAAATTGAAAACCAGTCGAATCTGAATGGTAATCATTTGCTATAAAACATTTTCCGTCTCCAAGTGCTTTGTAAATTAATTTTTTTGCAGCTTCAATTCCCTCAGGACTATTATCTTTTTTTAGCTTCTTTTCTGTAAGTAAATGTGTCCTTATCGATTTGAAAAGCACTTTATAAGGAAATATTTCTACTTCGATAAATCCTAGTACATTATATTTATGTGCATGTGCATCCACACCACCAATTCCTACAACTTTTCTTTCCTGGTTTAATTCGTCCCAAACTTTCAGAGTTTCTGCAGGAGGAGCATCAATTGTTTTTAAAGGATGAAGAAAAGATTTATACTTATTTTCTTCAGTAAGGTTCTCCATCCATTCAGACATGTGGTTCCATATTTCAATACCTGTAAAATCTTTGGAATCCCATTCCGTCCATGGATAAGCCGGGTGCTCAGCCATATGAGTTCTCTTTTCATGTGGATGAGCAAGAAACCCGATTCCTCCAGCATCTTTTATTTTCTTCACATATTCCTTTGCCGAAAGTCTTGTTGAATAAGTGTCATTAATGTTAAAAGCGAGGTAATGATTTTTATTTTCTTTATCATTTATTTCACATCCAACCAGCAAAAGAGTTTTTCCGTACCATTTTTCATATCCATCCTTTAATGCCCTCAATGTATTATGATCCGTAAGCGCGATAAAATCGAGACCGACTTCATCTGCAAACTTCGCTATTTCTTCAACTTTCCCGGAACCATCCGAAAAAATTGAATGCATATGCAAAGCACCTATATATTCATACATGTTTAATTCTTTTTAAAGGTAGAAAAGATTTTACAATTAAAAGTTATGAAATTAATCCTAACAAAAAACACTAAACGGTTTCTATAAGAACTTTTTTAATATAAAAAATAAAATTAAAACCTTGTGGTGAGATCTAATAGTACTCTCCCTGAAGTTGCGGTACTTTCAAAAATCCCCTCATAGCTTACAGTAACAAATACCGGTCTGAAAAGAATTGTAGATAAATCAACCGAAATTGAATTTTGATTTAACGAGCCAATGCTGCTGTAAAATTTATATTGCGTGTTTCTGTAATAAAGGGATAAGTCAAAATTATTTCCTATGTTTCTGCTTAAACGCAAACCAGCATCACCGCCATCGATATAGCTGGTTATAAGTTTTGTATATGATAAAGTAGGAGTAATTTCAATTAAAGGGATTTGTGAATAACTAATATATCCGCCGAAGTTCCTTGCAGGTTTCAAATCATTTTTCTGATATCTGTAACCCGCACTCAATCCAACATACACATATTTTGCAGGTTTTATATTCATCCTTAAATTGAAGCCCTGACGGGTTTCATTTTCAAAAACACTGTCGATAAAATTCTTATAAGTTTCATAATAGATTACATTCTTCCTTGCATCATAAGAAAGGGAAAAAGAGACTGCTCTCAAAGGTGAGTACCTTAAAGATGCAAAAAGGCTTGTAAGTTGAAACTCATACTTTTTAACCCCGCTTATCATTTTAAATAAATCCATCTCGCTTGAGATAAACAAATTAGTATTTGATAGAATTGAATTTGAATGCTGGAAGTAAATAAATCTTCTATCGGTTTTAAAATCGTTTGTCTGTTCAAAGAAGGCAAGAGTATTACTCATATAACCCGAGCCAAGTGAATCATCTCTCCCAATATAAGCACCATACTCGAATAATTTCAGATTAAAACCAAGGTCGGTGAAGTTTGGTCTTGACCCGGCCACTATTCCAACATAATTCCTGTCAAATCCTCTCTGGAATTGCATCCCGTCAATTGAACTAATGTTTGATATTTTCATGTTTAAATATCTTCCGACCCACAAAGAAGTTGTTTCATCAAAATCATAGTTCAGGGCAAGATCATATATTCTCAGGCTTCTTCCGAAATTATTCCGAAGGTCCGCCCATTGATCAGCCCTGTAAGCAAAACTCATATAATTAGAAAATGAAAGCTTGCTTCCGCTGATATTTTTTGCATTAAGCGAAAATGTATATCGCCATCTCTGGTTGTCTGCAAAATAAATTGAATTTGAGATATTGGAATAAGACTGAACGGAAAATCTCCCTTTCAGAGTTGACTTTCTTTCTTTTATTTGTATTTGATTTTCATGAGGCTCGTTTTTTACTTCCCCTTCTTTTGCTAAAGGAATTGTTAACCCGGCAGTGTTATTTTCTTCCGCTACTTTATCGGGTATTTCTCTTTCAGTTACTGCAATTAATTTATCATCAATTTTCAGTTCAAGATTATTTATAGTTTCACCCGCGACAGATTTGCTTGATATAAATTTAACTATCATTGCCGGAACAAGCCTGCTGTTTATTTTCTGAAATAAAGTATCACCCGTTAAAATACCATCAGTAGATTCAAATTTTACGTAGACATTCTGAGATGATTTATATGTAACTGTACCGGTTCTTTCAACTTTCTCTATAGTGGATGCATTAACTACAAAAGAAGCCGCTAAAGATATTAAGGCAATATATGGGTAAAGTCTAATCAATCTTTAAACTCCTTTGAGGTCTATCGCCAAAATGCTGTGTTGAATGACAATCCCAGCAATCAGTGCTATGCCCCGGACTATGGCCTTCAAGGAAATCATCATAGTGGCAGCTTAAACATTGCGGCTGGTAGTTCGGTTCTGAGTGGCAATTATTGCAGTCCATTGAACTATGATTACCATATAAAATATAAAAGCTGTGATCAAAAGTTGCAGGCTGCCATGAATTCTGATTATGACAATTCAAACAATCCTGAGAAAAATTTAATAGCTGATGCGGCGGATCAGTTGTCGCATTATAATTCTCCGAGTGACAACCGTAGCAGGTATTAGGTGTATTATTATAGTTTCCGTTATGGCATGCGGCACAATCATTTGCAATTGCAATATGTGCACCCACAAACGGAAAATAATTAGCATGAATAGGGAATAACGCCGGCTGCCAACCGGGATTAGTTGTATGGCAAGTCTCGCAGGTTGTTGGTAATTGCAATGCCGTATGACTTGGATTAGTAGTATTATTATAAGCTGATTCATGACAGGCAAAGCAGGCAGTCGGGGTTCCGACAAATCCTGATTGATGACACGATGAACATTGAACCTGCAGATGCGCACCGGTTAAAGGGAAGCTGGTATTATTATGATTAAAAGTTGAAGGACTCCATCCATTAAAACTATGGCACATATCGCAATTTGTAGGATAGTTCAAAGCTACATGGTCAGGAGCATTGTTATAATCATTCTGATGGCAGGGTAAACAATCCGGGGTTAAGCCGGTTATTACACCCTGGTGGCATGCAGAACATTGAATTTGTGCATGTACTCCAAGCAACTGGAACCCAGTTGTACTATGGTTAAATGTCGAAGGAATCCACGCAGTAGTTGTATGACAATCCTGGCAAGTAGTAGGGATTCCTGCCGCAGTATGACTCGGGTTCGAGGCATTGTTATAGTCATTTTGATGGCATGAAACACACTCTGGATTTAGTCCGGTAATAACACCCTGGTGACATGCAGAACATTGCAATGATGTATGAGCACCGTCTAACGTAAATCCTGTAGTAGTATGATTAAACGTTGAAGGAGTCCATCCATTTGCAGTATGACAATCCTCGCAGGTTGTAGGAATACCGGCAGCAATATGGTTGGGATTTGAAGCATTATTGTAATTACTCTGATGACATTGCAAACATTCTGTAGATGTCAAATTATAATTTCCATTATGACAAGTGTTGCAATCTGTTATTGTAGCGTGCTGACCTAATAATTCAAAAAATTGATTATGCTGAGGGAACAACGCGGGCTGCCAGCCAGTGTTTGTGGTATGGCATGTTTCACAGTTAATTGATATACCCAATGACTGATGATTCGGATTTGTTGTACCATTATAATTAGATTGATGACAATCAGAACAAACAGTTGATGGTGGATTGTTATATCCACTTTGATGACACAATACACAATCAACAGTTAGATGAGCGCCTGTTAGCGGGAAGCCCGATAAATCGTGGTTAAAAGCTCCTCCCGCACTCCCGGTTGGATGGCAGGCATAACATGCATTGCTTTCGTAAATATAGCCCTGTACTCCCTGGTGGTCTTCATTAGTTTGATTCAATTCATGACAGGTTACACAAGTAAATATAGTATAGTCATTAGGTTGAGTATGACAATCACTGCAATTCTGCCAGGTACCATTATGATGACCGGAATAAATCGGGAAGTACTGCGCATCATGATCAAATGATGCCGGCTGCCAGGCAGTTTGTGAATGACAGGTCTGACAATCTGTTCCAAATCCTGCAGCTTGATGATTAGGATTTGTTGTTCCGTTGTAATCATTTGCATGGCAGCCATAACATTGATTAGGTGTACTGTTGTAATTACCATTGTGGCAAGTGGCGCAATTATTTGATATGGAAGCATGAGCCCCGATTAATTCATAAAAATTATTATGAATTGGGAATGAAGCAGGCTGCCAGCCGGGATCGGTTGTATGGCAATTTTCACAATTTGTCGGAATTCCAATTGCCTGGTGATTCGGATTGGTAGTTGAGTTAAAATTTGATTGATGACAATCCACACATGCAGTCGGTGGTGGAGTAGTAAATCCATTTTGATGACATCCTGAACAATCAGCAGTTTGATGAGCTCCGGTTAAAGGGAAACCTGTTGTACTATGATCGAAGTTTGCATCACTCCAGCCGCTTGTATTATGACACATCGTGCAGTCAGTTGGGTAATTTTGAGCAACATGATTTTCAGCTCTGTTGTAATCGGATTGATGACAGGAATAACATGCCGGATCCGCATTAGATGTAGTACCCTGGTGGCAGGATGAGCATTCCAAACCGATATGCCGTCCGGTCAATTCAAATCCTGTTGTGGTGTGATTAAATGTTGATGGAATAAATGCAATTGTATTGTGACAATCCTGGCAATTAGTCGAAATACCTGCAGCCTGGTGATTGGGACTGGTCGTACTGTTATAAGTATTTTGATGACAGGAATAACAATCAGTTGAAAGTGCTGCGAAGTTATTTCCAGGTCCATGACAGGCTGAACATTCGATGTTATGGCCGCCTTTTAACGGGAAAAAGTTATGATTGAAATTTGTAGTTGACCAAACCATACTTGTAATATCATGGCAGTCTTCACAATTAGTGGATAAGCCGCCGGCTATATGATCAGGATTTTTTGCACCAGCATAGTCCGCCTGATGGCAGGAATAACAATCGACAGATAATACCTGAAAATTTAAATCCTGGTAATCTTTATGGCATTGTTCACAATCGGCAAGCTTATGAGCACCAACAAGAGGAAACCTGCTTTCCTCGTGGACTATATTAATATCTTTTACTATCCAGGTTTGCGGATTATGACATCTTTCACAATTAAATCCAACTGATCCCTGGTGAACATCTTTGTGGCAAGAGAAACAATCTTCAGTCTTTTTAGCTTCAGAAAAAATAAGAGATTGATGGCAGGATTTACAATTAATTTCCTTGTGCTGACCAATTAATTTAAAACCGGTTGCGTCATGATCAAATTTAACAGAATCGGGAGTCACCTTCCACGAACTCGATTCATGGCAGAAGGAGCAATCAATATTCAGACTGTTTCCATGCGGAGATTGTGCAATCATTTCTCCCGCAGTCAAAAGTATTAAGACTATGAATGACAGGCTGCGCACTTAAAATCTTCTAATTTATATTTTATATATTGATTACTGTTCCCGGTTACTACCGGATGACAACGTGAACAATCTAATTTCTGATGAGCTCCCTCTAATGAAAATCTGGTTTTATTGTGATCGAATTTTTCCGGTTTCCAGTTGCTAAATGTATGGCACCTTCCGCAATCTGAATTTCCATTTTCACTAAACTGGCCATAATGCACATCTTTATGGCAAGTTTCGCATTTCGAATTCAACGAAATAAACCGGAATATTTTTTTGCCTGTTCCCTCCTCCTTATAATGACAATCTCCACAACTTACATTTTTATGTTTTCCTTCAAGTGGAAAAGTTGTAATCGAATGATCAAAGTTAATAATATTCCAATTATCAATAGCATGACATTTCTGGCAATTATTACCCTGCATATATTTTTCTGTTATTTCTGATCCGTGAACATTTATATGGCAGTCGATACATTTCTCTCCTATATTCCTGAAATGCCATTTATTTATTTCGTAATGGCAAGATTTGCACGGTACAGCGAGGTGTGCACCTGTTAATTTAAAATCAATCTGATTGTGTTCATTAATGGTGAAGGTAGATGACTCAAATCCGTTTTCGGTGTGGCATACCGAGCAATCTTTTAAAGTAGCTCCTGATCCAAATTCACCATTATGGTAATCCGAATGACAATCAATACAATTTTGATGCCGCGGATTAGAATTTAAATTATCTCCGTGGCATTTAGAGCAAACAACACTTTGATGTTTACCAACAAGCGGAAAATTTGTCTTATTATGATCAAATGCTTTTTGATTGATCGACTTAAAATTAGTTGTTATATGGCAACTTTGACAGTCTTTTCCAAATTTCCCCAGATGAACATCTTTATGGCAGGATTCGCAGGAAGAGAATGGGATTCCGGTTAATTTAGGAACTTGCTTACCGTCAACTATTTCGTTCGTATGACATTTTATACAGTTAACACTTGCATGTGCACCGGTTAAATTAAAATTTGTTTTGGAATGATCGAAATTTTCAACTTTGTTAAAATCAATTGTGTTATGACAGGACTTGCATTGTTCTCCTAATCTTCCTTTATGAATATCTTCATGACAACTTTTACATGCCTGTACAAGTCCCAGAAGTGTATGTTTTCTTGAAATAACATCCGGCATCTGAATAAATTCAGACTTATGGCAATCATCGCACTTAATTTCGGAATGCTTACCAACTAGTTTAAATCCCGCTTTAGTATGATCAAATTTGTTTCTGTCGAAGTTTACAATTCTGAAATTTCTTCCGTGATGTTCACTATGACAATCCCAGCAATCTTTACCTTTTGCATCAATGCCGGAATGGTATCCCCTGTTTTCAACTATTAGTTTTTTTATCTCTGTATGACAATCAAGACATTTAGAAACCTGAACTTGATTTCCCAGAACGTGACATTTTGTACAGTTGCTTATCCCCTCATATTTTGCGTGAGCTGTAGTAAGATCTCCCGGGGAAATCTGCGCAGATAAATTTGGTACAAATAACAAAAAAACCACAACTATTTTACATACTAATGGTAATATTTTTCGTACGGTTGAATTTTTCAACAGGAAGATTCCCGTAAGTTATTTTAGAATATTAAGATGAATGAAAACAAAATATGATTCAGTTTTCGTGCTTCAAAATTGCATCACCGAATTTTTTAGTTATTCTGATCCCTATCTTTTCAAGGAATTTAGTTGGCACTTCTCCGCCTGCAAAAATATACACCAGATCATTTTGAAGAGTATAATAATTTTCTTTACCTTCTACAGAAATAATAACGTTGGTATCATTAATTTCTTTAACATTCGAATTGAAAATTACTCTGATTGTTTTTTTGCCGGTTGCCTTTTGAATTCTTTCAAGATTTTTTGGCTTCAATCTTGAAAAGGATTCATTTCTATAAGACAACGTAACTTCATTTTTTTCTTTAGCTAACAGCAAAGCATTTTCAATAGCAGAATCTCCCCCGCCAATTACTAATATTCTCTGGTTATGAATTAATTCAGGTTCAAGTAAACGGTAAGCAACCTTCTCCTTATCCTCACCGGGAATACCGAGTTTCCTTGGTGAACCTCTTCTTCCTATGGAAAGAAGAATTGTTTTTGATGTGTAAACTTTTTTGGATGTCTCTATCTGAAAAATGTCTCCTGCCTTTTCAACGTTAAGCACCTTCTCATGTTCATTAATTTTTATTTTATTCTTTCCAAGAGCATCTAACCACAAATTTAACAATTCAGCCTTTGATGTTTCTGATAATTTTACCTTACCGTACAACGGCAGATCCATCGACGAAGTCATTACAACTTTAGCCCGCGGAAAATTAAATACCGTGCCGCCAAGACTGTCCTGTTCGAGTGTTAAATATTTTAAACCATTTTTAACTGCAGTTAATGTTGCAGAAATTCCTGCAGGACCAGCTCCGACAATAACAACGTCAAAATCGGCTTTACGATTGCTTTTCATTTTCTTTGTAATGAATTCAACCGCCTGCCTTCCCTGCTCAACAGCATTTTTAATTAATCCCATTCCTCCAAGTTCGCCTGCGATAAATATTCCAGGAATGTTTGTTTCAAATTCCGGACTTACATGCGGAAGGTCAACACCTCTTTTTTCTGTTCCTATATTTAATGTTATTGCCTGAACAGGGCAGGCATGAAAACAGGCACCATGCCCAACACACCTTGAAGCATTAATAGTTCTCGCCTGACCACTGACAATACCCAGTATATCTTTTTCAGGACAAGCAGCAATACAAGCCCCGCTTCCAATGCAGGTTTCAATATCAACAACAGGATGAAGCGAAACCGGTTCGTGAAATCCGAGCTCTTTAGCTTTTTCTATCTTGTACGAAGTTATCTTTGTTCTCTTTTTATATTTACTCAGATAAATGAATAAAATAAAAACCATCACAATGAGAATTATAGTATAAGCTAAAATATTTTCCAGAATTACTTCCATCTCATCCGATCAATTGGGTTAAAACAGAATTATAATTTTTCCAGAGAAGATTTGGCAAGCTGAGCCGCTTCATCATCAGGGTACTCTGAAACAATCTTGTTCCAGATTTCCTTTGCTCTCTCTTTTTCTCCTTTACCGGCAGCTATTGCACCGAGGTTGTACATAGCTTGTGTGTTATTTTTATCGTTTTTCAAAATCAGGCTTGTGTATTCTTCAGCCTTATCCAGGTTCTGTTTATTATAATAAATCATTGCAAGATTGAAGAGAACATCATTTCGTTTCGGGTTCAGGTTCAGAATTTTTTCATAATAAGGAAGTGCTTCATCCGGTTTGTGTGCCGCAGTCATAAAATCAGCATAAGCTTTCATCCTGGTTGTATCGTTCGGGTTTGCCTCAACATCCTTTTTTAATGTTTCCATTTTCTCATAAACTTCTGCAGAGACATTGCTTTTTGAAGGATTTTGTTTTGTCGGATCCTGAAGTCCTTTGTGAATTTCATCGTTGGGCATCTGTTCTCCTCTGATATTATTACTCTGCCCAGGATTGTTATCATTTTGTCTTGAAAGCATAAAAAGTGTTATAACTACCCCGAGAGCTAATATTATATAAAGATACGCCAATTTAAATTTCAATATTTTTCTCCTAAAATATCCATTTATAGCCAAATATAATTGTAACTGCAATATGAATAAACATAATTACAAACATTGTAATTGCGAAAGGTAAATGAACGATATGCCAGTATCTGAATAACTTCTGGGTTGTTCTTAGCATACCTATTCTACGTGAAAGAACAAGTTTGGATTTTGAAATTCGTAAGATTTCTTTTTCTCTTTCGCCTTTAATACTAAGACGATTCAATTCCCGTTTAATCTGATGAAGAACCGAACGCGTTCCGAAATAATCCTGTATCATCATAACAAAACTTGTTCCAAAGCCAACCTGTCTGTATTTATCTGTCTGCGAATGTTTATCTAATCTTGAAATAATATTGCCGTTTATTGAATATTCTGATTTAAGCCTGTGTGTCAAATCGTCATTCATTACATTCAGCTCTTTTGCATTTAATTCCTTTCCCTGGATTGTACGTGGAATCTGAATATAAATAAATCTGCCGGCAACGCCGCTGGCAACAACTGCAACCATACTCCAGAAACTTACCGCCACAATCCCTCCAAATTTAAATGCAGTATGATAAAGAACTAAAATTGGACCAACAGTACAAAGAAAAATATGAAATTCAAGCCAGTTCTTTAAATAACCATAACTGAAAAACCTTCTTACCCTTTTTCTTATCATATAAAGAGCCACACCAAAAATCATCATCAGGCTTCCGATAATTCCGAAACCATGTCCCAAAATTCCGCTTGGTTTTAGCATTTCATTCTGAGGCAAGAAAAATCTTTCTTCTAGAGGAGTTGAGTAATAATGATAGCCGTTTACTGCCAGCAGGAGAGTTGCCCCTATTCCTACGACAAAGAATAGAATAATATAAATTCGATGAAGGGATTTATTCATATTTACATTAACAAGAAAAAATCGTTTTTCTATTAATTAAAATAATAATTTTTTTGTGATATTAATGACAAGGTAAATAATTATGGGCATCCCCAAAAGAATTGAGCGGCTAATTAAAGCCGCCATAGTCTACTGGGAATTGTTATCCGTAATTTCGTAAAGTGTTGTATATTTTGTGCTCCCTTCCACAGTCATATCATTCAGTTTGTTTATAAGTAAATTTATTCTTTCGTTCTGATCATCATCAAAAGCTTCATATGCTTCGGTAGAAATGAAAACATACTGTTCCTGGTAATGATGATTCTTTCCTTTTGTTTCGTAAACCGAATAACTTTCAAGACCTTCAGCATTAAGAAGACTTTTCAATTCTTTTATGACTGACAGATAATCTTCTTTTTTTCCTGGGGGAATCTCATACTGAATATTGAATATAACTTTAGGCATTTAATCTCCAAAACATTTATAAATATTTACTTAACAAAAATTCTCCGGTAAAAGTATTTAAAACCGGGCCTGTCAAAGATAATTCTTTTATCTTTTTATCTTCAACTCTAAAATCAACAATTAATTCATCGCCTCCGGCAGTAATTAATTTTACCGGGGGTTTAATTTTCTCTTTAAAAAAACAAATCAATGCAGATGCTGCCGAACCGGTACCGCATGAAAGTGTTTCATTCTCCACTCCGCGTTCATATGTTCTGATATGCAGCTTTTCTTTTTTTATGCTGACAAAATTAACATTAGTACCGTCAGGTGCAAATTCAGCGAGATATCTTATTTCTTTTCCCAGGGAATAAACCGGGAGTTCTTTAATATCATCATAACGAAGATCAGGCTTTGATAGGGCTTTCGATATTTCATTTATTTCAATTACAACATGGGGTGAACCTGTATTTATAAAATCTGCATTAATTATTTGACCGGCAGCTTTTAAATTAAGATTCATTTTTAAATTCTTCGGTTCATTAAAATAAAACCTGACCCTGTTTTTCTCTAAAATTTCTCCGGAATATTCGGCGCCGTTAGACAAAAAATGAATCTTATTTTTCAAAGAAAACTTTTCAGATGCAAAACTTACGGCACACCTTGCACCGTTTCCGCATAAGCTTCCGGTTGAGCCGTCAGCATTGAAATATTCCATAACAAAATCATAATCGTGTGAGCCGGTAATTGTAATTACACCGTCGGCACCAATGCCGTTATGCCTGTTGCAAAGCCTTATAATAACATCATTTGAAAGAACAAAATTGTTGTTGGAATCTTTATCAATAACGATAAAATCATTTCCTGCACCACTCATCTTCGAAAAAGAAATTTTCTGCATTGCCTATGTAATTTAGTCTATTACCGATTGCTGGTCAATTAAAATTTAGTTAATAATATTTATTTTATTTTAGAAGTGAAATAAAGTACAGGAAAGTTAAAAATTAAAAAAGGATGACCTTTTTTCCAGATCATCCTCAAAAACTTTTTATTAATATTTGTTCAATTAATCTTTGTCTTCTTTTTTTCTGCTTCCTGTTTTTTACTTTCCTTTTTAAGTAAAGGTTTACCATCTTTATCAAACAATACATCCTTATGGCTTTTTCCATTCTTAATTTCAGCTTCATACTTGACATTTCCTTTATTGTCCACAATTTTTGCTGCCCCGGAAAGAGTATAATTTTTGTAATGATTATTAATATAACTAACGACTCCTGGAGGTAATCCTGGAATATCTATTTCACTTTCCGTTTCTAAAATATTTCCGTCATTATTAATTACAACTGAAAAGTTATTGCCGCTCTCTTTATAGTTAGCCTCATAATTCATACCTTCTTTATCCCAGGAAACATTCTCTGCTTTGGGATGAGCAATTTGAAATGCTTTAGAAACATTGTCCGGAACTTTTAGGTTATTATTTTGCTGTGCCAATATTGATACACTGAAAATCAGCACAACTGCTATCATCATCTTATACATTTTTAATCTCCTTCTGATTTTGTTTTCAATTAAAAATATAAATAAAACCTGTAAATAACCTGTAGCAATAGGGTGATTGTTATCATCTTTGCTCAATCTATTGTAAGCATGCAACATTAATTGAAGCGGCTTAAAGAGCATTACTAATCAGAAATTATATACGGCATTTAAGTAAATTTTATTATTGACATAAGAAGGTGATACGAAGAAAGTCGAATTTGACGAACCTGCTACGGAGTAATTAGTTTTCCTGACAGGAGCAATAATATTTCCGAATGTATACCCAAGAAAGAATGCAAGCGGAAAATCGCTGTACCAGTGCATACTTTCATTAACAAGGGAGAGGCTGAGTAATCCCAATAAAGAATAGCCCACCGGTTTTATCCATTTCAGCTCAGGATAATTATTTGCAATCACTGTAACAACAGCAGTTGCTGTAGAAAGATGACCTGAAGGAAAAGAATAGAACGCAGGTTGATTTTTTTGATATTGTTTAAAACTAGGAAAAGGATCCCAGTCTCCGCCGTTTTCTGTGTAAGCTGAAGGACTTTGCCTTCCTGTCATTCTCTTTAATACCTGGACAAATAACCCGGTGGAAATAACCGCCTCGGTTATATTGCTGGCCGTTTTTAATGCGGCTTTATCCTGCAAAGCCGCACCGGATACTGCAAATAAAAAAGCGGCACTTAATTGATACCTTCCGTCTCCAAAGTTAACTGCAAAATTTGATATGTTATGAATAGTGGAAGATTTTTTGAATACGGAATTACTGTAATTCCATCCCCGTTGGTCTATAAGCATAAATGTCCCTGTTAACGCACCAACCGTTAAAAGGAAAGGGACTCTATTTAAGCTGAATGAATTTTGAAAAAAGTTGATATAATCTGAAGGCAAATGAGTAAACATTTGATGCCAGGTTGTTTGTCCCTCATTTTTTTGATTTATATTTACATTTACAAATGAATAGCTGGAATCTGCCACTTTTCCTTTTGGACATTCAGCAGACAATACTGTTTCGGATATTATTATAAATGCAAGTAAGAAAGCTGTTTTATACAATCGGTTTCTTTGCTTTTATTTTGGATGAATCAAAAATATTTTCATAACATTTATTAAAACTCCAGTGAAACAGATAATCCATTTCCCCCATAATTAAAATAAGGTCCTATAACCAATTCCGGTTTTTTACCATTATGTTTTTGGATAATATATGAATTGTCGTGATGGGCAATTATAGTACCGAATTCGTACCCCAGAAAAATTGCAAGAGGATAATCGCTGTACCAATGAATTCCTTTATTTACCATACTTATTGCCAGCAAAGCTTCCAGGGAATAACTAACAGGCTTTATCCATTTTAATTCGGGATAATTTTCTGCAATTACAACAAAAGCTGCCAATGATGTTGTTAAATGACCTGATGGGAAGGCATCATAAGCCGGCACATGTTTTAGATAATCGATTTGATTTGGAAAAAATCTCCATGCACCGCCGGGTTTAGTTGAAACAAACGGGCTTTGTCTTCCAGTAATGTGTTTTAAAACCTGCACAACCGAACCGCTTGCTAATACTGATTCAACGATCTCACTTGCAGTCGTTAATGCTCTATTATCTCTTGCAATGAAACCAAATAATGCAAAACCTGCAGCTAACCCGAGTTGTGATCTGCCGTCTCCCACATACTCAAAAATATCACTGGCAGTTCTATTGAAATATGATTTGTTGTAAATCTTATCCGATGCTTTCCAGCTTTGATTGTCTGTTAGTATCAAACCTGCTGTTGATACAGCTATTCCAAGATAAACCGGTATCTTATTTACTGTAATTTCTTCGTAATAGAAGCTCACCATATCCCGGGGAAGATTAGTAATCATACTATACCATTCGGGTTTATACGCATTGTTCGATGATTCTGTCTGAGGTTTGTTATTATTATTTAAAAAGAAATTTCTATGAACTGCATTTATCTCAATCGAATTATCCCGAGGGATTTTACCCAAAACTAAGCCGGTGCAAGATATTGTTACGTTTGAACTATCGGGTAATTGAAAATCAAGTTTTGCATTTATGGTTGTATTTAAAATCATAAAGAAAAATAAAAGTGAAATAAAAAAATTTTCTTTTCTTTTCATACAATAAATTGCACAATCACTATTAATTTAATGTTTTTCATTTACGATGAAATATATTATTAAAAATATAATTACGTGAGACTCACCTCCGTGCTGAGTTTCACATTGTGTAAATAATTTTATTCCTTCTTCAATATCAAAACTCCGAAACTGTTACCGCCAAGCTTTCCCGGTAAATAAATATTGTGTGTGGCCGGATCAAGAGCTATTGTTCTTAAACTTTTATCAGTAGCCAGATTCTCAACAACCTTAAAGTTGTACGGTGATTCCTCTTTAACAACAGTTAAGGTTCCCTCTCCATTTGAACTAAATGCAAGGTCAGTTTCGGGGTCAAAATCGCATCCATCCACATGTTCTCCTATAGGTACAGTTTCAATTACCTTTCCGGTTTTCGCGTTTACTATCACCATCATTTTGTTATCACACCCGGAAAATAAAAAATTATGCCTGATATCTATAGCAAGTCCCGACGGACTTTCTCCCGGTGCAATTGACCAGGTTTTAGTTACCTTAAGTGTCTTAGGATTGAATTCCTGGATCTCGCTTTTATCTTCGATGTTTACATACATCAATCCTTTTTTGTTTGATACACAGACTTCCGGTTTACCATCAAGATCAATTGTGCCGATTACTTTCCCTGTCTTTGCATCTATAGCAGTAGCATTCGAGCTGTGCCCGTTCATAGTGAAAATTCTTTTTGTAAAAGGATCGTAAACTATTGCATCAGGATTTTTACCAGTTACATGAATATTGCCGGTTACTTTTCCTGTTTTAAGATCAAAAACAGTGACAGTATCATTCCGTCCGTTACTTATAAATCCTTTGCCGAATTCATCCCCAAATGCAATTCCATGAACTCCTTTGAGATCAGATAATTCACCAATCACTTCGTTGTTCGTCAAATCAATTATATACACTTTATCGCTGTGTGATACATATAATTTATGTAAAGGAACATCAACTGCAGTAAAATCCCAATGCGCATCCCCGCCAATGTTTATGCTGTCTGCAACTTTATAACCCGATGTTTGGGCAAATAAAATTACAGGCAGAATAGAAACTAAACAGAGAATCAAAAATAATTTTTTCATTTTAACCTCAACAAATTAGTACTAAATATTTCTTATAGATATTAACATTACATGTTCATAAATTCTCATTCCGATTAGTCTTAAAATACATAGGAAACTCCGACACCATTGGGTAGAATGCTGAAGTTCAATGAAGAACCGTTGGATTCCTGATTTTTTAATCCCCGGAATCCTTCCCCTACCGTCCTTCCTATTGAATATCCGATTAATCCGCCGGCAACTACATCTGAAAGCCAATGGATGTTTGTTGATACTCCTACCCCGATGAATGCTGCAACTGCATATGAGATAATAGATAGGGCTAAGTTATCCGGATAAAGGGCGTTAAGAGCCGAAGCCATTGAAACAGAAACCATTGTATGACTGCTTGGCCAACCATCATATGCACCTCTCCGCAGGAAACCAAAATGGAAGTCTCCGCTATAATCACTCTCTGTTCGGGGTACATCCCGGTCATTAGGAGGACGCCGGCCTGTAATTGCTTTAAGGAACGATGAAACCCCAACACTGAGCAGTGCAGCTTGCCCGAGAGCTAAGCCTGTAACCTGTAAATTTCTGTTCTCTGTTGTCCAGCCATAAAGATAAAGAGATGCAGGAATCAAAACGGGAAGAATTGTTCCTGCTTCTGCAGCAACAAAGTTTTTAGAAAAACCGTGATTGTAGGCAAAGTTATTCCAATTCCAGTCCGCTCCGGTCTTAATTAATGCGTAAGTTATTGGAACAGATATTAGCGGATAGATGCCGTCCGACATCGTAAAAGAACCGAGAAAATGTTGATCCAGATGATAGAAAAGATCATAGAAAGGGACAGTTGGTGATTGATTTGTTTTTTCCTGGGCATAATTGAATTTAGAAATAATCAGGGACACAATAAGCAGCCATATAAATGAACTATAACCAATCAGCGCCCGATTTATTATTGAATATGTTTTTGTCGTTTCATGTGAACTTTCAAAATTACCTTTACTCATCGTAGTCACTACTTTCTTATAATATTATTTCGTATATCATTTCAAATTTTATCCCGTCTTATTAATTCACCTTCCCAAAATCATATTTTGAATTGCAACGACCTCCAGTTCGTAGATTAAAATATAAACTTGGACTAACGGCTTTAGCCACAATTCAAATTATTTTTGGAACTATTCATTTACTATACCCATTGAATAAAATAAATTACTTTTCAATAAGTCTTAAAATCGTCGGCAGCACAACAAGTAGTAACGGCAGGGCAATCACAAATCCTCCGATGATGGCAATGGCAAGCGGCTGATGCATTTGGGCGCCTGTACCAATACCGAGTGCTAAAGGAAGTAAAGCTGTAATTGCCCCAAAAGCTGTCATTAGCGTTGGACGAATTCTTAATGAAATAGAATTGACAATAGAATCTTCTTTATTTACAACCTTCGTTTTTGAATCTGAATACTGGAGATAAATGAAAATAGAATTCTCACCGATGATTCCAACTATCATTATAATCCCGGTATAGCTTCCGACATTAAGAGGAGTACCTGTTATAAATAACGCGAGGAAACTTCCCGCGATTCCTAAGATTGCAATAAATATAATTGACACAGAAACTTTAATCTTTCTAAAAAGAAAAAGTGAAACAGTAAATACAAGAAGTACAGCCAGTATTAAAATATTTAATAAATCACTGAATGCTTTTTGCTGCTGTTCGTATGAACCGCCATAAACTATTTCATACCCGGCAGGTAATTTAATTTCCTTTGCAATCTGTTTTTGAATAGCTGCAACAGTGCTTCCCAAATCGCGATTGTTTAACCTTGCGACTATATCGTATTCCTGTTTAAGATTCTCCCTGTCGATTTCGGCAACACCTTTTATAAATTTTATTTTTGTAAATTCATTTATCGGTTTAACTTCACCATTGTTAAGAGAGATAAAGCTGTTCTTTATGTCCTCCAAAGAATTTAGCAGCTTTCCATCAAACATTCTTATATTGAAAAGTTGATTTTGACCCAATACATTACCTACCACCGTCCCTTTAATTTTAGCACTGATTTGATATTGCAATTGATCAGGAGTCAATCCGTATTGAGCAAGCTCTGCATTTTTGGGCTGGAAGATTATGTTAGGACCGGCGATCGTTATTCCATCAAATACATCCGCTGTCCCCCTTGTGCTATCAACAATATTTGCAATTTTATTGGCAAGTTCCTGAAGTTTAGTCTGATCATCACCAAAAATTTTTATTGAAATCGGTTGCTTTGTTGCAATCAAATCGCCAAGCATATCCTCTATTATCTGACCGAAATCTACTTGAAGTGCGGGCAGCTTAGCTTCAATTCTTTTTCTGATTTTATCCGCTACTTCATCGGTAGTCAGGCTTCTGTTTTTTTTAAGAGCAATTGTATAATCGCCTGTATTTGGTTCTGTTATAAAAAAACCGTTTTGTGTCCCGATCTGCCGGGAGAATGATTGAACTTCGGGTGTTGTTTGTAAAATATTATCTACCACATTCAACATTCTGTCAGTCCCTTCCAAAGATGTTCCTGGTGGACTTGTAAAATCCAGGATTATAGAGCCTTCGTCCATTTGAGGTAAAAATCCCGATGGCAGTTTAGGAACCATATAATATGAAAACGCAATTAAAAAGATTATGAAAACTATCGATATCCATGCTTTGTTGATGAAAAAATGAACCCAGTTTCTTTGTTTTATTTCTTTATGCTTTCCGAAGGAAGATCTTTTTTTCGTAAATAGTATATAGATTACAGGGAGTCCGATCCATGTAACAAAATAGGAGCAAACCAGCGTAATTATCATCGCATTTGTCAATACTTTGAAATATGCGCCTGCAACACCTCCCATCAAAAAAAAGGGAAGGAAAATTACTATTGTGCTTAATGAGGAACCGATCATTGCCGGAAGTAAATATTTTATGGCTTTGGATACTAAAGTTGTGCTGCCCTCTTCCGGATTCTCTTCATGTGTCCGATGTATTTGTTCAACTATTACTATTGCATCATCGATGATGAGACCTATTGCTGCAGCAATAGATCCGATTGTCATTATATTAATTGTATACCCGATAGCAAATAATACTATAAAAGTTAAGCACAGTGTAATGGGAATTGTTACTAAAATTACCGAGCTGGCTTTGAAAGATTTAAGGAAAATTACCGTAATTAAAATTGCTAATAACAACCCTACCCATACAACATCTCTTATACTGCCGATAGCATCGGATACAAAAGTTGCCTGGTCATAAAACGGCGTAAGCATTACTCCTTTAGGAAGAATTTTCTGAAGTTTGGGAAGTTCTTTATTGATAGCCTTTTCAACATCTATTAGGTTAGAGTTTGGCTGTTTTAAAATATGAATAGTTGGAACAATTTTACCGTTAGCTTTAATTTTTACATAGCTTCTTTCCGAACCAATTTCTACAGTAGAAATATCTTTCAGTCTGATTACCCTCTGTGGAGTATTTAGAACTACCAGGTTTTGTAATTCATCTTTGCTGTTTTGAGTTGCTTCGGTAAGAGTTAAATATAATCTATCATAACTATCTAAAAATCCTGTGGATGAAATAAAATTTGATTCTGATATTTTATCAGCAATTGTTTGCGGGGTTATTTTTAAATTGCTTAATTTTGCCGGATTTAAAATAACATGATATTCCTCAACCTTTCCGCCGCCAACCCCAACTTCGGCGATACCGGAAATTCTGGATAGAAATGGTTTTACGGTATACTCGGCAATATTTCTCAGGTCTATCTGGCTGTAATCACTTCCCGAAATAGAAAAACCCATTATAGGGAAAATAGAAGGGTTCATTCTCTCGATGGAAATATTAATTCCCTGCGGTAGATTTTGTTTTATTTCATTTATACGAGCTTCTATCCGCTGCTGGTCTAAATTTATATCCGAATTCCAATCGAAGAAAGCAGAAATCTCACAGCTTCCCCTGCTTGTCGCACTTCGAATTAAGTTAAGTCCGGGCACTCTTTTGATTGCATTTTCCAGCGGGACAGTTACAGTTATAGTCATTTTATCAACTGGTTGCTCGCCGTTATCGGCTATTATTTTAATTTTAGGAAACGTAATATTTGGAAATAATGCTGATTGGATATGCTTAAATGAATAAACGCCGCCCAATAGAATAATAATTAATATTACCGCAATCGGGCTTTTATATTTCATATAGAAGTTATTCATTTAATGATCTCTACCTTTGCAGTATCCGGCAAACCGTAAGAGCCCAGAGAAATAATTCTGTCCGATTTGTTTAATTTCGGTGAGAGCACCTGTACAAGGCTGTCAGTTTCAATTCCCTTGTTAATATCAACTCTGACTGCAGTAGTATCATTTACCAGTTTCATTATCCAGAAATTATCTTCTGTAACATTTGTAACTATCGAACTTTTGGGAAGAACAATTGCTCCCTGAAATGAATGGAAAGGAATTTTAACGATTAAATTAAGATTTTCGGGAAGTCTCCTGTACTTCTCCAGCTTAATTAAATAAGTTTGCGTCTGATTGTTTGGATTAACTGAAGGAACATTTTTTTCAACAACACCGTTCAGATTTTCTCCGTCCGGTAAGTCAATTTCACATTTGTGACCGATCTTAATTTTTAAAGCGTCCTCGTAGGGTACATTCAATTGAATGCGTAACGATGACGGGTTGGAAACTATTGCAAGCTGTTCGCCATCTGAAATAAAATCACCATTGTGATAATCGAGCTCTGTTAATACACCTTCTGTTTTAGCTTTAATTTCAATCGTTCCGTTGAAAACCTTATTGCCTATATTAATTTTGAGACTATCAACTGCGGCAGATTCCTTGGTTTTTACACTGAATAAAACATCACCCGGTTTTACTTCATCGCCTATATTTTTATAAATTTTTTCAATAAACCCCTGGAAAGACGTTCTGATAATTTCTTTATTTAAGAATACTGTATTAGCGTTGAGTTCGATGTAATCGCTGATATCCATAACTCCCGGATAGGTGATTTCCACAGGAGTACCGGTACTGGCATTTTCATCGCTATTAGTTTTATCGCCGGAACAAGCAATAATGGAAAGTGATAGTATTGCAGGGACTAAATAACTAAATATTTTCCGGATATCTTTTTTATTCATTCTACCAGTTCCAGTAATTGTAATTGTTTATTTCCATCTGATAATTAATCAATGTGCTGATATGTTTCTGCTCAAGATCAAAATAATTTCTCAGCAAAGTCAGATAATCAACCATAGAAAGGTTGCCTTCCTGCAATTGATTCCTCGAAATGTTCAGAAGATTGCTATAATCTATTAACTGGTTTCCCATAGCGTCGAGATTATTTTTCAAGGTATTTATTTTTTCATCTGTGTTTTTTCTTTGAATAAAAATGTTATGGGAAAGGTAATTTTTATAATCTCCAAAAGTTTTTTCGGCAATTGCGGTTTGCTGCCTGGTAATATCTCTTTGACCGCCATCAAATATGGGAAGCGAAAAATTGATTCCTGCACTTAACCCAAACTTTCTTTGAATATTATCTAACTCCACGGCATTCATTCCGGCATTGAAGTATAAACCGACCTGGGGTTGATATTTTGTTTCAAACAATTGCTGCTGGTATGCCGTACTTAAGCTATCAAGATAAAATTTAGTAAGAAAATTTGAGCTTTGGTTTTTTACATTATTTTGCTTGAGTTTAACAGAATCTAATTTCACAACTGAAGTATCTTTCATTCCGCATAGAGTATATAGCTGCATCAGGCTATTCTTATAATTCTGCTGAGCTTCATTAAGATTTATCTTTTGGGTTGTAAATTCGACTTTCAGCAGCAGATAATCCTGTGCCTTGGCATACCCGTTTTGCACCTGTTTACCTGTAATGGAAAGCTGATCTTTTAAATTATTTACAATATCAGTAGAAAGTGTGTACAAAAGCTGATCCTGAAGGGCACTTAAATACTGATCAGTTACTACTTTTGTTAAAGTATGTTTTTCTTCATCTGAATTATTTTTATAGCTTTTATTAAGAGCTTTTCTTTGTAATCTCAGGGCATCTATTACTCCCCCATTGAAGATATTCTTCTCAAAATTAATTTGAGTCGAATATAATCCCCCGTTTGTAATCCCTACATCATATCCGATTGCTTTGGGATCAGGATTTGTAGAAAGCAATTTGCCATTATTGTTAAAATACGGCGCAAACAAATAGTCTGCAGTTAGTGAGATTTTGAATGCAGAATTCGCGGCTTCATTTAGTTGAAATTGAAGATTGTTAATCTCCCCAAGGTTCTGATAATCTTTTAAGACCGGAGAATGATTAAGCGCTTTGTTAAGAAAATAATCCAAGTTATTCTGACTATAAACGAAGCTGCCAGTAAACAGAAAAACCAGGGCCAGTTTTAATGAAATGTAAGATTTAATACTAGAATAATTTTTCAAGTTCATCAATCCGGATGTTAAGGTAATTCTTCAATGCTATATAATTTGCCTCTTGATTGTTATTAAATCTGTTTGGGCTTATTGAACAAAGCTATTTTTTTTGATAAGAATTGTAAGTCTTATCTTTAAAACCTGAATTAAGATTTCAATAATATCTTTAAATTCTGTAGAAAATCTGAAAAAAGAAATGACTAGTGCGGGAGAGTGATTTCTACAATATGGAAAGAATTTTGGAATGTATACTTAACATCAAATTTGTTCATGGTACAAATTTGTCTTACTATCGTTAACCCCAAACCGGATGATTCTTCGGATTGACTTCCTTTTTCAAAACGATCAAACATTTTTCCGGTATCCTTGTCGGGCGGGTTACCGGAATTTTTAACTATTATTCTGTTTTCTGATAACTCTATTTCAATGACTCCATTTACAATATTATATTTAATTGCATTTGAAAGCAGGTTGGAAAACAAAATCTCCAGGAGATCAGTATTTATCACAAGTTTTTTATCCGCTTCAAATTTCGATTTAACAGATATTTGCTTTGCCTCTGCTATTTCAGAAAACTCATTTATTTTTTTTGATATAAATTCTTGTAAACAAACCTCTTCTTTCTTTTCATATTCCATGCTTTCCAGTTTTGAGAGCAGTGTAAATGATTTGCTTAATCTTGAAAGGCGATTTATCATTTTATAGATGGACTGAATTTTATCGAGCTGTTCTCCGTTGATGTTTTCATTCTGCATCATCGATTCAATTTTAACTTTAATTATGCTCAAAGGTGTCTGCAGTTCGTGAGATGCATTTTCTGAAAACTCCTTCAGGTTCCTGTAATCTCTCCTTATCCTGTTTGTCAGCTCAACCAGTGAATTATTTAAATCCGCAAATTCATCAATACCCGACGGCATTAATTGCAGTTCATTTTTATCGGAAGCAGAAAAACTTTTAAGACGGTTCAGGTTTTTATAAAAAGGTTTCCAGATTTTATAATTTATCCTGTTAATAATAATGTTGGAAATCAGCAGGACTGTTAAAATCAAAATGAATAAAGGTAATCCCAGTGAAAGCATGATATCTGATGTATCAATGTTATCTGTTCTTATAAATATTAAATATTTTTTCGTTCCCTTTGAGTAGATAAAACTAATTTGTTTGTATGAATCCGGTTCATTTTCATCAGGATTAAAAATAGTTGTGTCGGTTGTTGTCTCAGTCTCCTGCAGATGCTGATTTTCATTTATTTCTTTTATCTCTACAAGCGGGTAAAATTCAATGTTGTTACCCCCGTTAAGACTTTTAAGCACAGCCTGTTTTGTATCATTAAGTTTTTCAATTTCTTCCCGGTTAATAAAATAACGCAGGAAAAAATAGATTAGTACTATCCCTGCAACAAGAATAATTACAGAAAACAAGGCATATTTTTTATTTATGATTCTTAAAAGTTTCATTTAATTGAAAATTTGTATCCGATTCCGTAAACCGTTTTTATATAGTCCTTTGAACCGGAATCTATCATTTTTTTTCTTAAATTTTTTATTTGCGAGTATACAAAATCAAGACTGCCGAAAGTATCCGCCTGGTCTCCCCAGATATGTTCCGCAATTGATTCTTTGGTAATTACTCTTTCCTTGTTGTTCACAAGGTAAAGCAACAGGTCAAATTCTTTACGTGTAAGATTTAAAGAATCATTATTAATTAAAACTTCTCTTTTATCGGGAATAATCATCAATTCCCCGAAAGAAATACTGATTTCACCATCATGCTGTCTTCTTCTTAAAACAGATTTTACACGTGCATTTAGTTCGGCAAGATGAAAGGGTTTTGTAATATAATCATCGGCACCAAGTTCAAGCCCGGTTAATTTATCACTTAAAGAATTTTTCGCCGAGATAATAATTATTCCCGTTTTACCAGATAATTTTTTAAGCTCCTCTATAATTCTTAGTCCGCTGCCGCCGGGTAAAGTAATATCTACTATTGCACAATCATATTGATGAAGATTTACTTTAGCCAGTCCTTCATTAAAAGAAAAAGCTGTTTCACATACGTAACCTTCTTCACTGATAAAGAATTTAATATCAGATGCTAATTCTTTTTCATCTTCAATTAAAAGTATTTTCATGTCAGTATTAAAATTGATGTTTTAATATAACTTTAATTCTGTAATAATTTAGGATGATTTAAACGAATACAATTGATATTGAATATATTGTTCTTAATTATTGAAAACTTTTACCGGGATCATTTCAATTTACTAACTCACATCACTGAAAGTAACGGATTACATTAATATCTTTAACCACTATAAATTTTAGAATATCAGATTTTTGTAAAAACTGGTTGAGGAATTATATTAAAGTTAAACCGGGAACTATTTCCCCCAAAGAACTAAAAAGAATGGCTGATGACTGTTACATTTTATAAAATATTAATAATCTCTTTTATTTTCCTGGTTATTACTTCAACGGCTTTTGCCGGACCTCCCTTTAATACTGATGATCCCGTACCGGTTGATTTTCTTCATTGGGAATTTTATATCGCCTCAGCATATCAGATCGACAGAAATGCCGATAACGCTACTCTTCCACACTTTGAAGTAAACTATGGCGCTGTGCCAAATGTTCAGATTCATTTATTAGCAGGCTGGGGATATGCAAAAGAAGAAGCGGCACATCAATATGGTTTTATGACGGCAGAATTAGGGGTTAAATATAGATTCGTAAATATTAATGATGATTTCCAGGTTGGCATTTTTCCTTTACTTGAAATCCCCACTGCATCAGAAGAAAGTCTTGTCGGTATTAACAAGCTTCAAACCTTTTTACCTGTGTGGATTCAGAAAAGCTGGGGTAAATTTACAACGTATGGCGGTGCGGGTTACTGGATAAATCCGGGTGAAAATAATAAGAACTGGATTTTTGCAGGCTGGCAGGGTCAATATGATTTTTCAAAAACTATTTCTTTGGGAGGCGAAGTATATTATCAATCACCCGATACTAAGGATGGCTCAGATGATTTTGCTTTTAAAGTGGGAGGATTTGTTAATATAAATGAAGAGAATCATATTCTTTTTTCTGTCGGGCATAGTTTCAAAAATACAGATGTAATCTCAGGCTATCTGGGGTATCAGATTACTATTTAGTCGAAATTTGCCACACATTTTTTACAAAAAATCCAATGACAAATTTCTTTTTCGGTAAAGTTAACCTGAATTCAGATATGATTTATTAATTATAAATATTTTTCAAAAAAAGAATTAACTCTCATAAAAAATTCGGGATAATTATATAACTCAGGACCATTTCTGCCCCCGTGCTCTGCCCCGGGGACTATCCAGAGTTCCTTTTGACCACTTAACAATTCAATTATTTTTTCTGACATCCAGGCCGGTGTCCGGATATCTTTTTCTCCCACAATAAGAAAAACCGGTCTGTCTATATCAGGAGCTGCATAAACCGGTAATAATTCCTGTGGATAATCAGAGGGGGCTTGAAATGTTTTTGATGAATCAATTGTACTCAATACTGATAATAAATCATCAAATGATGTAATCAATGCTCTTCCACAGAATGCCGATATATCTTTTCTTTGGGCAAATGTTGCAAATGAAAGGTAAGCGCCGGTAGAAAAACCCATCACACCAATTTTTGCAGTATCAACCTCACTTAATGATTTTACGTAATCTATTGCGGAATTATAATCAGTTAGAAATTCTGTGTAACAAAGAAAGTTTTTATCCATTTCCCATTCACTACTGCCTCCGAATCCCCGCCAATCAAATGTCAGAACATTAAAACCTTTCGTGAAAAAGTGATATGCATAAAAAATCAGGTAGCTCATATTACCGGCGTCCCCGTCACATATTACAATAGTAGGCAGTCTTTTATTATACTGCAGAAAATATTTCCGGGGAGCTGTTTTTAATTTTTCCGGTACAGGTAAAATTCTCCCAACTATCTGGTTTGCAATACCGCTGGTATCCTGTGCCGGGTAAAACCATCCTTTTAGAACCAGGCCGTCGGCGGTTGTTATTGATATTTCTTTATAGATTATTCCATAATCAGAAGGGACTGCTTTATATTCCTTTTCAGGATTTATGGAGTAAATCTTCAGGCAGAAAAACAAGAAAAGAAAAACTAATTTAATAAAACTGTTTTCCATCTTATTGCTTCCTTTTTTTGTACTTATAAATAATGTGTCTGACTGCCCTGCAATATTTTTGAGTAATAACTAAGCCGCTAAATCTGCAGACCAGTTTTTAATATTTGCAGATAATTTAAAGTATTAAATAAAAAACTCTTAATGAAATATTTAAGGTATTCATTCTTTCTTCAACTGATAAATGAATTTTATCTTCCGGATTGGCTCCTCTTCGATTCCATAAATTCATATAGTTGTAGTTTGCTCCGATTTCAAAATCGATGTTACTAAAAGCCTCATATCCCACCCCAAATCCAAGACTCAAACCATATCTCATTCCATTTTGATTATTCCTCCACATTGATAAATCATTATAATACTCAAACTGCAGCCATGTATCTCCAATATAGTTCAATAATAACGACGCGGTTATATATGGTCTTAATTTTTTTATTTCCAATTCATACCTGGGACCGATACTGAATGACCATATATCAATTTTAGTGGTAACTTCATTCTGTATCGTTTTAAAGTAAGCCTGGCTGTAAATGTCTGCTGATTGTTTTCCTCTCATCGGGATATAATGAATTTGCGTCACCAGGCTTAATGGAAAATATTCGAATGCATATTTAACATTAACCGAAAAATCGTTTTCATTCCTGAACTTCAATCCTGTAAATTCAGACCGGGTTCCATTAATAAAGTATAGTCCTGCCAGCCCTAAATTATCTGTGTAATAGTTATCCCCCTGAACTGCAGAAATTCCTGATCCCAAACCAATTGATAAAGACTGACTAAAAATATCAATAGCCGCTAATAAAATTATACAAAATGATTTCTTTATTGACCTCATATCTGCTCCCTTGTTTATTAGTAAGAATATTAGATTAGCTTTTCCGGGTTACTTCTTTTTACTGATTGAAAATATCCTGTTAATTTTAATTTCATCTTTATAAGGATTCCTTTTTTGCAGCCTGATGATTTCAAAACCATTACCCTGCAAAAATGTTTTGATCTCTTCTTCAGTAAAAAGTGAAAAATATATTTTTGTTTTTATTCCGAGCAGTTCATTCTGATAGCCTTCTCTGCTGCCTTCTTTTACTGCTAAAAGCAGGAATCCATTTTTCTTTAATACCCTATTAAACTCCTTCAGTATTTTATCTATGTAAATTTTTGGCGTATCAATTATTGAATAATATGATATCAATCCATCGAAATAATTATCACTGTATTTTAAGTCTGAAAAATCTTGTGCTTCAAATTTAATTTCGGGGAAATGTTTCTGTGCAATTTCAATGCATCTTTCCGAAATATCAATCCCAATTATTTTAAATCCTTTTTGAGATACATAATTTTCAATATGCCCGCAGGGACCGCAGCCTGCATCACATATTAATGAACTGGCATCAAAAAAGTTTAAATATTCATCTATAAATTTTTTATCAAAAGGTTTTTTATCCAGCTCATCATAAAACAAATCATAATATTTCTGAGCAGCTAAATTGTAGGCCTTTTTTGTTTTTTGCCCTATTATTTTTAAAGATTCCATGTTATAAAGTAACCAGATGACTAAACAAATACACAGCCATTAAGAGTTTTAACTTTTTTAAAGGTAAAGGTTACAGCATAATTAATCATCAATAATTAATAATTTTACCCCGTTTTCCGTAGCCGAGCGGTGCGAGCTTAAATCATCTGAAACGATATAAGTCATTCCTTTATTTAAAGTAAATTTACCGCCATCTTTAAGTTCACTTATAAAATCACCTTCCAGGCAGTGCACGATGTGCCCTTTTTTACACCAATGATCGGCAATATATCCTTTGGAATATTCAACTATCCGGATTCTTAATCCTTCAAACTGAAGTGTCTGCCACCAGGCAATTCCTTCTTCACCCTTATGTTCTGTTTTAGGGATTTTTTCCCAGTCAATAATTTGAAACGGAATATTTTTATTATTCATTTGTTTTACCTGTAGATGCAGTTTTTTGCAATTACCTGCTTGCCGTCTGCCTATCAACAGACAGGGCAGGTAGGAATTATATTTTTATCGAGCCGCGGAAACCCCTGGCAGCATAGTAGGAATCTGCTCCGTTATGATATACAAAAACAGTGTCATAGCGGCGATCGCAAAAGATGGCTCCGCCAAGTTTTCTAATCTCAGTGGGTGTTTTCACCCAGCTTGATGTTTTCAAATCGAATTTTCCCAGCTTCTGAAGCTCACGATATTGTTCTTCCGTTAAAAGATCAATTCCCATTTCAGCAGCCGCATCAATAACATTATTTTTGGGTTTATGTTCTTTTCTTGATTCCAGTGCTTCACGGTCATAACATAAACTTCTGCGTCCCTTGGGACTTTCTTCTGAGCAATCATAAAAAACATACTCACCTGTCGTTTTATCCTGTCCAACAACATCCGGTTCACCGCCGGTTCTTTCCATCTCATTTAGTGACCACATCTTTTTAGCACCTGCCTTGCTGATAGGCAGGTTCGTTTCCAGCCTTGCCTGCACTTTTTCCCATTCAATATTTTTATGGCGATTAATGTTTTTCTCAAAACGGGTTTTCAATTCACGAAGCAGCTCTTCAATTTGTTTGGTTGACAGTTCGTTTTTGCTGTTATTTATTTTACTCATATTTTTATATACCTCTGTTGAACCTGTTCATCCGGTTTATTGAAAATTGACGGGCAGATTTGTGTGTCAAACATTTATTTACATTTTATTATGAGTGAAACTACATAAACAGGACATCAAAAACATTTTCCCTTAATCAATTATGTTTACAAACAGCCATTGGCTGCCACGGGTTATGTTGCATTTCACGAAATACTATTTACTACCTGATTTATTCTTTGTTTTACTTTTTTGTAATCTATTTCTTTCCACGCTTCTAAAATTGGAATATATTTTTTGTTTTTTGATAGCTGTACTTTTTCTAATAACAAAAATATTAAATCCCTGTTTTTGTCTTTCAAATAATTCATATTAAAATAATCCGCTCCGCTGTCAATCATTTTATCAAATCCATTGAGCAGTTCAGTTGAATATGTATCCTTTTCTATTTCCCAACCTTTCTCCGTAAATACTAATAAGGGTAACCGATAATCATATTCTATTGCGAGATAATCGTTTTCGATAACCCAATCTACTTTTGCTAGTACTTCTTCCAAAGAAAAATCTGAAAAAAATCCATAGTAAGGATTTTTGTTTAAACTAAGCTCTATGATTTTCTTTTCTTTAGATCCCTTAAGAATCTTTGAAAGTAAGTTTCTTCCACCACTCATTATTAAATCATCTGCAGCCCTTAAGATTGCAACAATCTCATTATAAGATAATTGTTTTATGCCTCCGGAATCCAAATGATATTTTACACGATTTACTTTACGAGTCATTATAGAAACAAGAAAAGTTATAGATAAACTTCTCTTTTTATTTTGAAAATATCAATCTTTGTTAAGCGACATATCGGCGTGTTATTTTAAAACGCGGGTGTAATTTATTATTTCCTGCGTTACTGCCCGCTATTTTATTACTGATCATAGTGACGGTATTTTCTATTGCCGGACAGGGTATGGGCATCTGGAGAACTAATTAATAATATCTCCTTTATTATTTGCCAACTTTTCGCGCCATTTTTGGAGTTCCCCGGGTGTTTGTCTCACCCAATCTGTTACCTCACCAACAATTTTTAATGGTGCCTGGGAGCGATATGAGCGTGTCAGATTGCCCGGAAATTTTTTGTCTGTAACATTCGGGTCATTTTCAAAGCTCCCTGTCGGCTCAACGATATAAACACGTTCACGTCCGTCGCCTTTAGCTAATGCAGCAGCAAGACCTGCCCCGTTAACCTGGGCTGTGAAATATATGTGATTCATTTTGATTTCAGGTTTGTAATTAGAACTGCCCCCCGCTGTCAGCAAATCACCAGCCTGCAAATCTGCTTTAGTTCCATGATAAAAGGGACCTTGGTCAGACGGTTTATCCTTAAACGAAGCTGCTAATTGATAATTCTTTTTTGCGTTGTCAGGGTCGCTTAATTCCTCATAGCATTTAGCAATGTTTAAATACAGGGAAGGGAAAACACTTTTAACAGTGTCGTTATTTATTTTTAATGCAAACTTCAAAGACATTTCGAGCCATTTTAATTTGCCGGAAACATTTTTTTGATGTCTGGCCACAAAATAAGATGCAAGAAATTTTTCAAAGTCGTCTGCCGCTTCGTTCCATGCCTGGATAAACATTTTACCTGCTTCTTCAGGCTTGCCTTTTTCCTCCAGGCCCATACCTTGTAGGCAGAGTTTAACAACGTTGTTGTTTGGGTTGAATTCCATTTTCTAATTATTTCGTCCGTTATGTTAAAATGCCGATGTTATTTAAAAGATTTCCACACATAACTATTTATCAACTTTATTTCTAATATAACCTAACTAACGAAACTATTTATCCTCTTAATAAGGATCGGGATATCCTATTATACGCTGTCCGTTCGCAGTATTTTCTTTTTCATTTTTACAGATCGGGCCGCAAACTTGCTGAACGTTCTTTAAGCTTTCACTCTTGAGCACGTCGCCTGTCCGCCGGCAAAAGCAGGTTAGATGCGGTCACCTATCTTAGTAATTTTTCTTGTAGTAATTTCTGAATATATCTTCTTCCATCTATGATGCAATGAATGAAGACTTCTCTTTTTATTATTCTGTAAATTATTCTAGAAGGTTTGTAGTGAATTTCTAAAAAGTCACTAACTTCTAATAAATCTAATTCTGGATTCCTCTGGTCCTTGCACGCGCTAAATATGTTAAAGTCATTACTTATGCAAAAGTGAAAACTGATAAAGTTGACTCTCATACTCTGGTACAGCTACTTCGTATGAATTATATACCCGTTGCTCATAAAATCTCTAACGATAACCGTCTGCTTCGTGATGCTCTCCGTGTAAGGCTCAAAATGGTTCAGCGACATACTTCTGTTAACAAGACCCTAAAGAGGTTTGGGTTGCCATTAGACTCATAAATATGATTGGATTAAAAGGTCATACGGTTTTATTATGTCCTTAAATATTTAGCTTTTTTAATAATTCTTTATTTCTTATCACAATTTCTTTTTCAAGTTTTATATTCTGTTCTAACAACGCGTAATATCCCACAATTATATTATTAACTTCGTTAAAATCTACATTGTTTTTATTAATGATTTGCCAATTCAAGATTTTTATATTCTTAAAAACAAATTTTATAGCATAGTCATTAATAAATTCAACTGTCATTTTTTGTTGTGACTGAATGGTTGTAAAAGATTCATAGTAATTGGTAATTGCTTCTCTCATATTATATGATGAAATTAGATTAAGATTCCCACTGTATTTTATAGATTCATAAGTATTTGATTGAGGATAAAATTTGGGAATTGTGAGAATATTTTGGAATAATATAACTGCCGAATCCATTGAAGATATACCTTCAACGGTACTTGCAATATATTTTTTAAATTTAACTGCTTTTTCTTCATTCAATTTTAGAATTTCATTAACATTAATTGAATCTTGAATAACATCATTTTTAATGCTACTTAAATATTTACCTTCAAGTTCATCGGATTTATAATCTTCTCGCCAATTATTTAATAAGAAAGCTGCAGTAATGCCGATGAAAACAACTATCAATTCAATAAAATAATTTTTCAAATTAATCTTTTCCATATTTAACTTCCATTGTAAGTATTTCATTTTTTTAACCGTATAACGCAGCACGTTTTACCCGCCGCCCCAGCTTGCCCGCCGAAGTTTTTACGTAGGCGGGAACAACAATGCCAATTAGAACTGATGTGCCGATAATCTGAAAAGTGATCGCAAGGTCCGGGAATTTTGAACTAGTTTGCCAAAACGGAGCAATTATGCCGAAGACTTTCCTCTCGACAGCCGCGCCCTCGCGGTCAGATGTTATGTTAAAAAGTCTCATAAATTAAATTTCATCTGGAAATTAATTTAATAAATAAAGGAGACTTAAAATGAACCGCTTAACTTTTACCAACATTGATTTCTTTATCGGTATTGATACTCATCTGAAGAGCTGGAGAGTAACAATACAAAACTGTAGTATTGAACTTAAAACTTTTTCAATGAATCCATCACCTGTGGAACTGCACAATTACTTAATAAGAAATTACCCCGGTGGAACTTATCACATTGTTTATGAAGCCGGCTTCTGCGGATTCTGGCCTCAAAGAAAATTTACTGAGCTTGGTGTTAGTTGCATTGTTGTTAATCCTGCCGATGTTCCTTCTTCTAATAAAGAAAAAGTCGTTAAAACAGATCCGTCTGATTCCCGTAAGCTCGCTCGTGAACTTGAAAATGGCTCTCTCAGATCAATCTATATTCCTGATATTTATTCAGAGCAGCTTCGCTCACTTATGCGCCTTCGTTTCCGGCTTACTCAGCAGCAAACAAGAATTAAAAACAGAATTAAAATGCTTCTGTATAACTATGGAATCATTATTCCAAAAGAACATCTTACTAACTCCCGCTGGTCCGGTTACTTCATCCACTGGCTCAAATCTGTTAGGCTTTCATCTTCTGCAGGTCAGTTTACTCTGGATAATCTTCTTTTGCAGTTAGAGCAAACCAGGGAACATCTTAAAAAAGTTCTCAGACAATTAAGAGAAGAATCAAAAAGTGAACACATATCTTCCGTTATCTCTTCACTTTGCTCTGTTCCCGGTATTGCTTTCATTACTGCTATGTCTCTTTACACAGAAATAATAGATATCAGACGTTTCAATAAGTTTGATGAACTCTGCAGCTTTGTTGGTCTTGTCCCTTCTGTCTATTCTTCCGGTGAAACTGAATTTACAAGAGGAATTTCCTTTCGTCATAACAAGTTCCTTCGTCCGCTGATTATTGAAGCTGCCTGGACTGCCGTTAAGAAAGATCCGGCTCTTACTTTAAGATTTAATGAACTGATTAAACAGATGCCAAAACAAAAAGCCATAATCCGTATTGCCAAGAAATTACTCAGAAGAATAAGACACGTTTGGTTGTACCAGGATAGTTACCTTAAAGCCTTAGTTGCTTAACTAACTGTTCCTTGTTCAGTAGTTCAAAGAACAATAGCTGAAAGAATTTTTATTTCAAGGGCGAGGACTGTTATCTCAAGCCTGCTAACTGAATCTTTGGTTCGACAGTCATCTGATTTTATTCAGAGCTGTAAGTTAGTTTTCGGTCAGATTACAGCCTCGCCTTATATAGTTTTTGAAAGACATTTTGCAGCCCATAACCGGGACTGTTAATAACAGATTAATTCTTTTAGTAAATATTTTTAAGAACGATTATTCAACCTCTTGACTTTTTACATAACGGCTTGAAAAGCTGGTTAGGCAATTTTGATATCAGTAACTAACTTTCCAATAATATTCCCTAAAGAATTTTAAATAATCTTCAGGCTCAAACTTTTTCTCATCTTTAGCTCCACTAATAGCAGAAGCCAAATATCTTTTTGCTCTCTGTTTTTCTTCAGCAGTACCAACCCACAGGATTCCAACTGAATTAAGATATTTAATATGAGAAAGAACTTCTTTCCATGTCTTTCCCCAATCAGTTTTAGGAATTAATTGCGGACTCATTATTCCAGGTCCAAAACCTAATTCTAATAGCATTAATTTTATCTTACGATCAGAAGGATTTTCATAATAAGCTTTATAAATGTCTTCTTCAAATTCTTTTGATTCCAACCTTATAAATCCATCATAATTATTTTCTTTAATCCAGGCAAGCCACTGGCTCATTTCATCATAATTTTCCCCGGTCAATAGTTTTAACGATTCTTCTGCTTTATCATAGTAACCCTTTGCTAAATATCCAGGTAAATATTTTTTTATGAACTGCATTCGTTTAAGATCAGCATTAATTATGTTTTTGCTAAAAATATAAGATAGATTATGAGCAGGAGAAGGTTGCTCATACCTTAAAATATATCCGTCATAATTTTCAGGATGTAGATTACTCCAGGGAATGTCTTTGCTGTAAACAAAAATATTTGAATTTTTCGATGCCGCAAAAGGAGAATTTTCAATCATTTTTTCATTAACAATCCACTGATTAATTGCTAACACAGAATCCTCACCGAACTCTTCTTTTAGGTAATGCGTTAAATAATATCCATAAGATTCAGAGTCAGGTAAGGCACCAGCAATATTTTTACTCACATAATTTTTTATTAGATGTAGGTTTCCATAAAAAACTATTGCTTTCCTTTTTTCATTCTCCTTTAAATATTTAACTATATTTTTTGCAGTTAAACTATCCCTTATTTGCACAAAATATTTCGATCCTTCTTCTTTAGAAATTTGAAGGCTTTGCGGATTATCAAAAACATTATAAGACTCTCCTCCAAAAATGTTAAAACTTATTTTGGGATTAAGATGTTTGGTAGTATTTAGACTATCTATCTGTGATTTTAGTGATCTTAATTCTGCACAGAATTCAAGCCACTCCATTGTGCTATAAGGTAGCCAATAATCTATAAATGGTTTCCAATTACCGGTATCAATAAAATCATTAAGTTTTGCAACTTCTTGGGTATCAGCTTCTAAAATTAAAGTAATATTATAACTTTTTGATTCCCCCTTACTTACTTTATCAATCCATTTATCAAGGAGAAATATCAAACTCTTATATGGCAACGGATAACCGTGCGCGAAGTCTCCAAGCATAATAACTCTTTTATTAGCGAGTTGATCTATTATATAGGAATTTGGATTTGTGTAATAATTTTGGTCAGTCTTACCACAGCCAATTGAAGAGAAATACAAAGCCATTGTAAGGGATATTATTATTGCAATGTAGTTTTGATATTTAAATTCTAACATTTTGTGAGAACCAATATTAAATTGCCTAACGAAGTTGCAATTAAAGCGCCGCCCATAACAAGAATGCTACAATTACAACTACTGTTTATTAAAAAATCTATTTTGTGAACTAGCCCTACTTTACACAACAAACTAACTTTGAAAACGAATGCTGATGACTACATCAAACGACCGCGTCGAAGTGGCGGTCGCTTTAATTGCAGGTTAGCTGCTACAGATTTATTTTTAACGAAAAACAAGAACATCCTTTGAAGATATTATTGAATGATAACTCTGTCCAACGGGTGCATAATTTTTAGCTTCTTCAGAATCAATAGAAAAAAGTTTCCCATCAATCATTATTGAATCCATTTGGATAAAAGCTTCAAACGCAAAACTAGTACCAGGGGGATCTTTTAGAATAATAGTCCAATTATGAATCAAATCTTTGTTAGTTATAAAATTTACAGGATAAATATTAGTATGATAATCACCGGGCCCAAGAGTATCATTAGCTGGCGAAGTAACTAAAACTGTTCTCCCTCCGCCTAATAAAGAAAGTTTTATTAATCCATTTCCGGAATATAAAGGCAAACATTTTGCATTAATAATAATTGGAACATTAAGTACCGCGTTTTGTGTATTTGCACCTATACTAAATTGATTATCCTTGAAAACTTCACTTTCGATTGGTCCAGGATCAGGCGGAAGTGGTTTACAGGAAAATACAGCAACACTTAATAAAAGAAAAAAAATATACTTTTTCATAAAGTTAACCCCTTGGAATTAATTTTGCCACCTAACGTTAAGTGTTTTATCCGAAGTTGAGACAAAAAAAATATTGTGTGATTACTTATTGTTACAATATTTATTATTAATTGATTCCGGTTCGTATCTTAAAATCACCTCCGTATAACGGGATTTTGCTTTAAGTCCCGCCAATTTAACCAGCCGCAGGCAGTCATAAATCATCATTCATCAACCATCGATCCGGTCCCGCCTTCGGCACATAACTCACAGCTATTGTTTGTGTTATTAAAAAAATCGTATCTCACTTTGGTTTACTGTTTTCTTATTCGTGGTTACAGTTATCTGCAGGTAAAAAGCTTTTGCTGTTTCCGTTGAGAAGTATTATGGGATATAACTTACCGGTTTGTAAGGATATAATTATCCGCCCTGATTTGATATCATCTTTGCAGTATAATGGAAAAGTTTCTCTGCCAATCATTCCCAAAATAACTCCCTGTATATTTAATCTGCCGTAACTTATATTTTATCGTTTAATAAATTAATAGTATTATGATTAATTTTCTAAAACTTAAGACTTACATATTATTTAACCGGCAGTACCCGCATACTTCTTCCTTATTAGACCCGGCTTAAATGCGCTCTTTTTCCTTTTTAATTCCTTTTTGCTTGCAGCCTTATTGTGTCCTTTTATCATATCCATAAATTCAAAAACAGATCCGGCAGAGTGCTGTTTCGTTTGTAAATTGTTGGTTGTGCGGGAATGCCTTTGTTCATACCTGTATAATACTTTCACACATTATCAATACTGCAGTTGGCTCCCTGTGCATCCTTTTCAACCTGTATAGTTGAATGCTCTATCCCGAATTTCTTCTGTAATCCATCGCAGATTTCTTTAAGGAAATAATCCCCCGGGTTTTCTTCAGGCATTACAAGATGAACAGTTAAAGCTGTTTCGGTTGTGCTCATCGCCCAGATGTGCAGGTCGTGTATTTCTTTTACTCCCGTTATCCCTTTCAGATGCTTCTCAACTTCTTTAAGGTTTATATTTTTTGGTACGGCATCAACCGACATTAAAAATGAATCCCTCAGCAAATCCCATGTACCGATTGTAATAACAAGAACAATTACAAGACTTATAACCGGATCGAGCCATAGCCAGCCGGTTAAAGTAATAAACAGTCCCGCTATTACCACACCTAAGGACACCCCGGCGTCTGCGGCCATATGAAGATAAACGCTTTTTATATTAAGATCTTTTTCTTTTCCTTTTACAAAAAGATATGCTGTAGCTGCATTAATAAATACACCGATGCCGGCAACCACCATCATAGTTGTTCCCTGCACATTTTCAGGGTAAGCTAATCTTCTTATTGCTTCAATTGATATTGCCCCGACTGCAATCAGTAAAATTATTGCATTAAATAATGCTGCAAGTATAGTTGATTTTCTTAAACCGTAAGTTCTTTTCTTTGTCGGCAGAGTGCTTGCAAGAAAGGCAGCACCCCACGCAAGCAGAAGTCCTAAAACATCACTTAAATTATGACCGGCATCTGCAATTAAAGCCATGGAGTTTACAAGCAGTCCGTAAACAACTTCTATTACAATGTAAATAACATTTAACGCCTATGCCCAAAGCGAATGCTTTACTGAAATTTTCTTTGTTGTTAAGAGAATGAACCATTTCTGTTTCGGTTTTTTTACAAAATTACTAACAAAAATATTCTAAACAAGGTAGTATTCTTCTATATATGTTTAATGATTCTGTTCACTTTTTATTTGCTTTCTGCTTCAAAGGCATATGATCGAGCCGGATTTTTATTATTAAAATATAAAATGAAAGCAAAAGTGTAGCAGCATTAGCTGCAATTACGGGAAAGGAATTTATCAGCAGCCCGTAAATAAGCCAGAACGCAACTCCGGCAGTCATCAGCAGGAACATAACCAAAGATATATCCTTAGTGCTTTTTGTTTTGTATACTTTAACTGCCTGCGGGATGAATGAAATTGTAGTGCACGCAGCAGCAATATAACCAAACACAGAAATTATCACATCTTACTCCATATTAAATTCAAAATAACTCAATCCTGTTTAACTAAAATTAGAACAATAAAATTACCCGCTTGTTAAGTTCAATACACAATATAAGACGCAGGATAATGCTCTCTTTCAATATAGTTATTCTTCAGTTCTACAACTGCCAAAATTCTTTATTTGTCGTATTAAAATAAATGATGATAATTATTAAATTTTTCTTTATATATGATTTATATAAAAATTATTAATGGGGGAGTATATGATACTCGATAAAATAACAAATATTCAACTTTATTCTGATCTTAGTCCTGCAATTGTAAAAGCCTTAAGATACCTCGGCGAAACAGATTTCAGTGCTTTAGAAGCCGGCAAAAATGAGCTGTTCGGAGGAGATATTTTTTCCATAATTAGTAATTATAAAACAAAAGATCTTGAAGATTGTCGTCTTGAAGCTCACAGAAAATATCTCGATATTCATTTTATGGCGGAAGGCTCGGAAGTGATCGGATACTCTTTATTTAATGATCAAAAGCAGGCAACTGAATATGATGCTGAAAATGATTTTGCACTTTACTGCGGAGAGAAAAATTATATTAAACTTAACGAAGGAATGTTTGCAATATTCTTTCCTTCTGATTTACACATGCCCGGAATTATGATCGGGGTACCCTCACTTGTTAAAAAAGTAGTTGTAAAAATAAAATTAGAACTAATTAACTACGCTTTTATTTGATTGGATATTATCTGTCATTAGTGTTGAATATTTCCATAAGAAATGTTTGGATAGATAAATTAAATTGAATTTTTCGCTTCCGCGATCAATATTTCTTCATAAAAACAGTTGCTTCTATTTACTTTAAATCACTAATTAACGAACTTTACGTACGGCTGGTTATTACTGCCGTGCATAAATAAAAAGCTTACTTATTACTTGAACAAAAGCAAGACTAAGCCTGCTTAATTATGTCGTTTATAGCTTCATATATTCTTATCCTGAACAGACATTTTTATACTTGCATCCAAAGTAAGTTGTAATAAATACTGATCTCAATCAGGTTAATATTAACTTTAGCGGGAGATATAAGGTGGAGAAAAATTTTACTTATCTTAAAAATTCCTTTTTAAGAGTGCTGCCGTTCATTATAGTTTTATTTTTACCCCTCCAGGTAAAATCTCAGACAGTAACCTACACTGATAATTGGTACAAAGCAGGATTATCTCTTGCTTCAGCTACTTCAACCAGTGTAGAGATCACTTACTCAACTAAAGAATTCCAGTTGAACGATATTGATATAAACGGGGCTTCGATGAAAAAAATTGTACTGCCGGGAGTTTTTCTTCCGAATAATGAAGGAGCCCCCGACCTGCCCGGAATGAGCAGGTACATAGCAGTTCCACAGGGTGCAGATGTTACTTTCCAGATTACTGCATCAAGAATAGAACATCTTTCGAATATTGATGTTGCACCGGCTCCGCATATTCCTCTTGATACAGATACAGGACCGTTGAAATACAGGAAAAATGAAAATATTTATTCGGGTAATTCATTTTATCCCGAAAGTCCTGTTATTATCTCTTCTCATAAAAAAATCCGTGGTGTGGATGCAAGAATTGTTGGAATAACACCATTTCAATATAACCCGGTAACCAAAGAATTAATCGTTTACAGAGATTTGAAGGTTAATATTACTTTCGTTGGCGGAAACGGGCAATTCGGGGAAACCAGGTTGAGAAACAGGTGGTGGGATCCTATGTTAAAGAGTACTTTCTTAAACTCAGAGTCCCTTCCTGATATCAGCTATAATTATAAATCAGATTCAAGGACAGCAGATTTCGAATATTTAATTATAACTCCGGATAACCCTTCTTATTTAGCCTGGGCGGACACCATTAAAAACTGGAGAACTCTTCAGGGTATAAGAACAGGTGTCGTTACCCTTACTGAAATTGGTGGTAACAATGCTTCCCTGATTGAAAATTATATCAATAACGCTTACAACACCTGGGATATTCCCCCCGTTGCAGTTTTGTTCCTCGGTGATTATGGTACGGGCAGTGCTACCGGTTACCAGATGATTGTTCCTTCATACACTGATGTTTACGGAGGAACTTATATTTCAGATAATCTTTACGCAGATGTAGACGGGGATGATTTGCCTGATGTTGTGGCAGCCCGTTTGCTTGCAAATGATGATTCCCAGATGGAGATATTGGTACATAAATTTATAAACTACGAAACACAGCCGCCGACAAACCCTAACTTCTACTCGGATCCTGTAATTGCGGGCGGGTGGCAGTCGGATCGCTGGTTTATTCTCTGTGCGGAAATTTGTCACGGTTTTATGGAATATGGCTTGTCTAAAACATCACCAAGGGAATATGCAGATGGCAGCCCCGGAATGTCGAGCTGGTCTTCAAATCCAAATACAAACCAGATAGTAAATTATTTCGGTCCAAATGGTCTGGGTTATATTCCTTCAACACCGGCATTTTTGAACGACTGGGGAGGAAATGCAACAAGGATTAATAATGACATTAACAGCGGCGCTTCGTTTATATTGCATAGAGATCATGGCGAAGAAACCGGCTGGGCTTCCCCGTCATATCACGTTAGCGATCTTTCCGGTTTAAATAACACTGACCTGACATTCTTCTTCTCAATTAATTGTCTTACCGGCAAGTTTAATTACAGTGGTGAATGTTTTTCAGAGGCACTTACCCGTCACCCGAAAAGAGCGCTTGGTGTAATTGGAGCGACAGAGGTTTCATATTCATTTGTAAATGATGTTTATATCTGGGGAATGTGGGATGATATGTGGCCGAATTTTGATCCCGGCTATGGAGTAAGCGGACCCGATAAAATACTTCCGGGTTTTGCAAATGTATACGGCAAATATTATCTGGAAGCATCAAGCTGGCCATATAATCCTGAAGCTAAGAATACTGTCATTTATTTATTCCATCTTTTCGGTGATGCATTTACTACTATTTATACCGAAATGCCTCAAAACCTGACCGTGACACATAATCCCGTTATTGTAACCGGGTTACCAACTTTTAATGTTAACGCAGATGCAAATTCACTTATTTCTCTGACATTAAACGGAGAAATATTAGGTGTTGCAGAAGGAACGGGTTCTCCTGTCCCGGTTCCTATCCCGGTTATTACTCCGGGTAATGTAGTAACATTAACTGTTACCAAACAAAATTATTACAGGTACACCGCACAAATACAGGTTGTTCCTGCTGAAGGACCTTATGTTGTTGTAGATTCCTGCATTGTTAACGATGCTTCGGGAAATAATAACGGCATGATTGACTATGGTGAATCCCCGCAGTTATCTTTAAGAGCTTACAATGTTGGTGTTGCTGACGCTAACAATGTTACAATTAATATTAGTTCGCCGGATCAATATGTTGCTATAACGGATTCAACCGAATTTTATAATTTAGTTCCTGCCGGCGGAACGGTAACAATAAATAATGGTTATGCCCTGGATGTCGATCCGACTGTTCCAGATATGCATAACATTCCTTTCTCTGTAATCGCAACAGATGGAGCAAATAACTGGCAGAGTAATTTCAGCCTAAGGGCACACTCTCCTGTTTTTGAGCTTGGCGAATATTTTGTATCAGATCCGGGTGGAAATAATAACGGCGCTCTCGATCCGGGTGAAACAGCAGATGTATTAATCGAAATAAAAAATACCGGTTCATCAGGTGCTGTTTCGGTTTTCGGTGGATTAACATCAACAGATCCCAATGTGGTTATTAATACTGCCTCCCAGTCTTACGGAAATATAGCACCGGGAGAATCTGTTGTTAAATCATTCAGTGTTACAGCAGATTTGAACACTCCTGCCGGACACAGGGCTTATTTTGGTTTTAATATTACGGCAGATCCGGGTTTAGCAGCATCGGATTCCCTGTCATTAGTAATCGGACAGGTGCCGGTTCTTGTTCTGTGTCTTGATCCAAACCATAACTCAAGTCCATCAATGATGACATGCTTTGATGCTCATAACGTTACATACGATTATGCAACCTCATTCCCGGCTGACTTGAGTCTTTACAGATCGATATTTGTATGTCTCGGTATTTATAGTTCAAACCATCAATTATCCAGCACAGAAGGACAAATGCTCGCTGATTTCCTGAATGATGGAGGTATGCTGTATATGGAAGGGGGCGATACCTGGTACTATGACCCGCAGACACCAGTTCATCCTATGTTTAATATTACCGGAATTAGTGATGGAAGCGGGGATCTTGGTACCGTCCATGGAGTAGCAGGGACATTTACTGAAGGCATGAGTTTCTCTTATACGGGTGATAATAGCTGGATTGATCATATTACTAATACTCCACCGGCATATATGATATTTAATAATGTAAGCCCTGCTTACGGCTGTGCCGTTGCTTACGATGCAGGTTCGTATAAAACTATAGGAGCTTCTTTTGAATTCGGCGGATTAGCTGACGGAACTGCCCCATCAACCAAAGATGAGTTAATGAACAAGATAATCGATTTCTTCGGTCTGAATCCTGTTCCTGTAGAACTGACCTCATTCAAAGCTGATGTTGATCAAAACGGTATTACCCTGAATTGGGAGACCGCTACTGAAACCAATAATATGGGATTTGATATAGAAAGAAGTGCTGATAATAATAAGTTCGAAAAGATAGGTACAGTAAAAGGACAGGGTACAACTACCAAGGCTCAGCAGTATTCTTATAAAGATGCCGGCATTACTTCTGGCAAAGGAAAAGTATATTACAGGTTGAAGCAAATTGACTTCGATGGTGCTTCAAAGTATACAGAAGCAATTGAAGTTGAATATTCAATTATACCTGTCGAATTTAGTCTTGCACAGAATTACCCGAACCCGTTTAACCCTTCGACTACAATTAAATTTGGAGTGCCGAAAGAGGTTAAAGTGCTGCTCAAAGTTTACGATGTACTTGGAGAAGAAGTCGCAACAATCGTAAATCAGAAACTGGAGCCGGGTTATTATCAATATGAATGGAACGGAACCCAGTTTGCAAGCGGAGTATATTTCTATCGTATTGAAGCCGGTAGCTATGTAAAGATAAAGAAGATGATGCTGATTAAGTAATCTGTTATAATCTTAGATACAAATTAATGCAGTCTTCATACCGGAGACTGCATTTTTATTTTAAATAATTTAATAATGCTTTTCCTTTTCTTGTAAAATGTGGCACTGCTGGGGCGAAAACCTAATGAATATTGATTGTTTATAGAAAATCAATACGTTAAACTTAAGGGCTATCTCGTATTTCAGGCAGCCATTTTTTCTTCATCCTGACAATTGTATTTCTTTCGTAAAAATCTTTTCAAAAACACCTAAAAGCGGGAAAATTAGCTAACCGTAAAAAGTGTAAAAATATTCAAACAACACAGAGATTACAGATATTTTTCAAGGTTTGCATTTCTTTACGTACCTGATATTTTTCGATTTGTAGGGGAGAAAATTATATGAAAAAAAGCGAAAAATCCGGTTTTTATCCTATCCTTGTTAATCTTCAAAGATTTCATTGCCTTGTTGTGGGCGGGGGTAATGTTGCTTACAGGAAAGTCCTGTCACTGCTGGAATTTAATGCACGGATAACGGTAATCTCACCGAAACTTAGTAAACCGTTAGTTGATCTTTTTAATCAAAATAGAATCAGCGTAATTAAAAAAAATTATTCGAAAGTATTTATTAAAGATTTTAAAATCGTCTTCTGTGCAACAGATAATCCTGAGATTAATAAAACGGTTCGGGAAGACTGTAACTCGGAAGGCATTTTACTTAATGTAGCTGATAATCCCCCCTTATGTGATTTTATTCTTCCGGCCAATGTAAGACGCGGAGATTTAACAATTTCAGTTTCATCGCAGGGAAAAGCTCCGTTTTTTACAAAGGAGATGAAGAAAAAAATTGACCGTTTTATTGGTCCTGTCTATTCGGATATAATTGATCTTGCAGGTGAGTTCAGAAAGCAGGTATTAAAAAATAAAAAAACGGAATCAATAAAATCAAAATTATTTAAAAGCTTCACTTCAGAAAACTGGGAAAAAAACTTCAAAGAAAACAGGAAGAGAAGCAAACTGTATTATATTCAAAAAATCCTGAGAGAATTTAATTTATTTTAAAAATTATTCCGGGAAATAAATATGGGTGACCCTAAAATATTAAAGAAAAAAATATTCATCACCTTCACAATAATGATTCTCTTAATCCTTTGTAGTGGAGTGCTGGGTTGGTTATTAACTAGCCAAATAGAAAAAAGTAATAATATTATAGATGTTGTTCATTTTCTTAAAGAGTCAGAACTTCAGTTAAGGAGAGAAGAGAAAAATCTCCTTATCAGGGGTTATTCTCAGCAAAGATATCTTCGCTGGCAGAAAGCTAAAGAAGATTTCCATCAGGGATTTGGTGAGTTGATTGGACGTAATGCTTTGAATGAAAATGAAATTAAAGAAATAAAAGCAGACTATTCCGAAATGTCGGACACTTATAATAAATTTTTTGATGATATCCGTTCTAATACACTTAACCAAGACGAAATAGCAAAATACGATGAGCAGTTCAAGAAAATCGGGAGAAGAACGCTGGAAATGATAAATAGTATTTTAGTCCGTGAACAAAACGTCTCATCAAGCATGGATTCACAGGCCGATATTCTCATTGCAGTTTTTCTAATCATTTTTGTTGTTACTGCAGGCTTTTTGATAGTTAACGTTCTCAAAAATATATAATTGAAAAATGAGGTTTTAAAGTTGGAATATGGTAAAGTCTATATTGTAGGTGCAGGACCGGGAGACCCCGATCTCATAACTCTTAAAGCTCTGAAAAAATTAGAGAATGCAGACGTTGTGGTTTATGACAGGTTAATAAATAATGATTTGTTAGCATACTGCAAACCTGGATGCGAAAAAATATTTGTTGGTAAGGAATCAGGGCATCATCCAATTGAACAGGAACGAATAATTGAAATACTGATTTCAAAAGCCAGGCTTGGCTATAATGTTGTTAGGTTAAAAGGAGGCAATCCATTTATCTTCGGCAGAGGTTCTGAAGAAGCAGCGGCACTTAAAGATTGTGGAATTGAATTCGAAGTCATACCGGGAATTACATCAGGGCTTTCTGCACCGATATACAGCGGTATTCCAATTACACATAGAGGACTTATTACTCAATGCGTATTAATTACCGCTCACGAATGTCCGGGAAAACCTGAGACCCAGGTTGAATGGGAAAAACTTGCTAAGCTAAAAAATACAAACCTGATTATATATATGGGAGCTTCAAGGTTAGAAAGAATTTGCGATGAACTAATTAAACATGGGATGGATCCTGCAATGCCTGCGGCTGTTATAGAAAATGGAACCCTTCCCGAACAAAGGACAATTACCGGGCGGGTTGATGAAATATCAGAAGAATTTACCAGTCAGAATTTTCATCCGCCGGTTATAATTATGATCAGCCCGACGGTTTCATTAAGAGATCAGATTTCGTGGTTTGAAAAAAGTTATAGTTTAATAAAAGAGTTACTGTAAAAGAAAGTCGAAAGAAATATTTAAAAATTGTTGCATACTCATTAATCCTGAAAATAAATTAAAAGTACCGGCATACCTGTTTGGTTAAATTACGGTTCTTTTAATAAAAGAAGAGAATGAAAATATTTACTATCTATCTACCTGTAGTCGGAATTCATTTCAATTTTTTATTATTAATTTTGATCGGTTTTTGTGTCGGTGTTATTGCCGGATTTTTCGGGGAAGGTGGCGGCTGGTTTGTTACACCCGCTTTAAACATCTTTGGGTTCCCGATGGCTTTTGCAATAGGAACCTGCCTTTCCAATATTTTTGGTCAATCACTCGGTGCAGCTAAAAGACACCATAAAATGGGAAACATTGATTGGAAATTAGGTTTAATTTCTGTCGTTATCTCTATAGTCGGATTTGAAACTGGCTCCCAGGTTGTACTTGGATTAGAAAAGACGGGTAGTGCGGGATTAATTATAAGGTGGTGCTATGTTGTTTTTCTAACAGCATTGGGAAGCTTTATTTTTTACGATTACTTCATCCTGCAGAAGAAACAATATAAAGATAAAGATTCGAACAGTAATAAAAGTGAAAACCCCGAACCCGTTAGAAGCAAAATTGCCGAACGACTATATCAAATAAAATTACCACCAATGATTTCTTTCCCGGCTTCACAAATAGAAGCAGTCTCATTATGGATAATTATAATAATTTTTCTATTCACAGGTTTTGTTTCAGGACTTTTAGGCATTGGCGGCGGATTTATTATTATGCCAACGCTTGTATATCTTATCGGTCTTCCGACTATAATCGCCGTCGGTACTACTTTAATAACGGTTCTCTTTAGCTCTGCTTATGGATGTTTCATTTATGCCATTAATGGACGTGTCGAATTAATAGCTGCACTAATTCTTCTTGCCGGTGCTTCAGTTGGTGCCCAAATTGGAGCAACAGCAGTTAAATATATAAAGGGATATGGAATAAGATTGCTGTTTGCAATCATGATAATATTTGCTGCTATGTCTGTAATAACCGAACAGTTTTATAAGTTAACTCAAAAACCATTCTTTCAAACAATTGCTGAAATTATTTTGATTGGTACCGCCCTGACTATAACGACAATAATTATTAGTAAGCTGACTATCGAATTTAGAAAAGAAAGAAAAATAATATAAATCATCTAATCCTATACTGAAAGAAAACATGGATATTTTCAATATCTATCTGCCCGTTGCCGGAATCCAGTTCAATGTTTTACTATTGATCATTATCGGATTTTGCGTTGGGATACTTGGAGGATTTTTTGGTGTTGGCGGCGGTTGGATTGTTACACCGGCTTTAAATATTTTTGGTTTTCATATGGCTTTTGCTATAGGAACTGATCTTTCCAATATCTTCGGCCAGACCATTGGTGCCGTAAAAAAGCATCAGCAGATGGGAAACATTGACTGGAAGCTTGGTCTTATTTCAATCATTACTTCTATCATCGGTTTAGAAATCGGTTCTGATGTTATAATCGCTCTGGAAAAAGCAGGTGAGGTTGGTGTTGTTGTCAGGTGGTGCTATATGGTGCTTCTCTTCTCTCTTGGCTGTTATATGCTTTATGATTATTTCGTCATCCATCCTAAAATGTTAAAGAGAATTGAAGAAGAACAGAGCAAAACTCCAAGGATTAAATTAAAAATGGAGAGAAGTAAAATTTCTGAGAAACTCCATAAAATAAACCTCCGTCCAATGATTTCGTTTCCGGCTTCAGATATTGACAGTGTTTCAATATGGATAATTTTTCTGATTTTTTTATTCACAGGATTTCTTTCCGGATTCATGGGAGTTGGCGGCGGATTTATAATAATGCCTGCGCTCGTATACTTAATAGGGCTTCCAACTGCTATAGCTGTAGGTACAAGCCTGATAACTGTTCTGTTCAGCGGTGCTTATGGATGCCTCACTTATGCTCTTAAAGGACGTGTAGAATTAATAGCTGCTGTCATCATGTTAATAGGTGCTTCTGTTGGTGCGCAGATAGGTTCTACTGCCGTTAAGTATGTAAAGGGCTATGGCATCAGGCTGCTTTTTGCAATTATGATCATCTTTGCTGCCTTCTCGGTTGCAACCGAACAGTTTTATAAGATCACAATGCACCAGCTTTTTCAAACATTTGCAGGTATATTTTTAATAGGTACTGCTTTAACTATGTCGATCGTGATCATTAGTAAGCTCGTAGTGGAATCCGGAAAAGATAAATAAAATCGTTCAATTTTAATAAACAAAACAGAGACTACCGTGGATATATTTAACATTTATTTACCAGTGGCAGGAATTGAATTTAATGTTTTGCTATTAATTTTAATCGGATTTTGTGTCGGGGTACTCGGGGGATTTTTTGGTGTGGGAGGCGGCTGGATAGTAACTCCTGCGCTGAACATTTTTGGCTTTCATATGGCTTACGCAATAGGTACTGATCTTTCCAACATTTTCGGTCAATCTATTGGAGCAGTAAAGAAACATCAAAAAATGGGGAACATTGATTGGAAGCTGGGGTTTATTTCAATTCTCGCTTCTATAGTTGGATTGGAATTAGGTTCGCAGGTAATTCTTATTCTGGAAAAAACCGGTAATGCCGGTATGATTGTGCGATGGTGTTACCTGTTATTAATGTTTGGTTTAGGTGCGTTTATGTTTTATGATTACTTCGTTCTTAATCCTCAACAATCAAAGGGAGAAAGTAAAGGAAAACAATCAGAATCAAAAAGCAAAATCGCTATCAAATTGCACAACATTAAACTCCCTCCAATGATCTCCCTGCCGGCTTCAGATATTAAATCTGTTTCATTATGGATTGTCCTTTTAGTGTTTCTTGTAACAGGTTTTCTATCAGGATTTCTTGGAGTCGGGGGAGGATTTATAAGAATGCCTGCCCTGGTGTATCTAATAGGGGTTCCCACTGTAATTGCGGTTGGTACTGACCTGATGAGCGTACTTTTTGCAGGTGCTTATGGATGCTTTACTTATGCACTAAAGGGACGTGTTGAATTTATTGCTGCATTTTTCATGTTAATCGGCGCTTCCATCGGGGCACAGATTGGTGCAACTGCTATCAAATATGTTAAAGGTTACGGCATAAGATTGCTTTTTGCTATTATGATTGTTTTTGCAGGTTGTTCTGTTGCCCTCGAACAGGTATACAAAATTTCTATGATTACTTTTTATCAAACTACCGCAGGAATTGTTTTAATGGGTACTGCTGTCTCAATGACTCTAATAATTATCGCAAGACTTGTAATTGAATCAAAGAAGGAAAAGGCGAGAAAAAATGAATTGGCTTAAACTATTTTCTAAATTTATAACGGGAATAGTATATGGATATTTTTAATATTTATTTACCGGTTGCAGGGATTGAATTTAATGTTCTTTTATTAGTCCTAATCGGATTTTGCGTTGGTGTTCTCGGGGGATTTTTTGGTGTTGGCGGCGCCTGGATTGTTACTCCCGCTTTAAACATTTTTGGATTTCATATGTCTTATGCTATCGGAACTGATCTGGCTCATATTTTTGGTAAATCAATTGTTGCTACTAAAAAACATAGTAAGATGGGTAATGTAGACTGGAAATTAGGTTTAATTTCTATTGGAGCTTCGGTACTTGGTGTTGAAGGTGGTTCACAGGTAGTTATGGCTCTTGAAAAAGTAGGAAATGTAGGATCAATTGTCCGCTGGAGTTATATTATTTTACTTTTAGGTCTTTCTGCATTCATGATGTACGATTATTTTGTGGTTCGTCCATCTGAGAACAATCCTTCTAAAAAAGTTTCGACCGGTAAACCTAAAAAGAAAAAAGTTCCTTTATCACAAAGGCTCCATAAAATAAAAATTCCTCCAATGATGTCATTTCCTACGTCAGGAATTGAATCAGTTTCTTTATGGATTGTTCTCTTTATATTTTTTGTTACCGGTTTCTTATCGGGATTTATGGGAGTGGGAGGAGGATTTGTAAGAATGCCCGCTTTGGTTTATTTAATTGGCTGCCCAACAGCTATTGCAGTCGGGACTGATCTTATGAGTGTTTTATTTAGCGGTGCCTACGGATGTTTAACTTATGCATTAAAAGGAAGAGTTGAAATAATCGCTGCATTCTTCATGTTGCTTGGCGCTTCTATAGGGGCTCAGTTAGGTGTAACAGCCGTAAAATATATCCGCGGGTATGGTATAAGAATATTATTTGCAGTTATGATTGCTTTTGCCGGTATATCTGTTGTTATCGAACAAATATATAAAATGACTAATATTCCAATTTATTCGCACTTAGCCGGTATTCTTGTCATCGGGGCATCAGTTTTGATGACACTGGTTATTTGTGGAAAACTTTTTATTGCAGCAAGAAAAGAAAAACGTTTATTAACCGAATAACTCATCGGAGAAAGATTATGAAAATAAAAAAAATAATTGGTTTGCTTATATTCTTCCTTATTTTTACCTGTGCCTTATCTATAGGAAGTAAAACATATGCAAGCGAATCAGGTGGTAAGGATGAACCCTTAAACATAACAATTGACACCAAGGATCTTTCTGGCATAAACTTGTGGATTGTTGAAATGTACAATAATGACAGGGTTCTTTACGCTATTGTTGTAACCATGGTAATGGCTACATTAGGATCCATTATGGCTTTTGGAACTGACCTGGTTCTAAAATATTTTGGTATGAGTGTGTCAAGAATTTCGCATAGCGAATGACAATATAACTTTCGGTAAAATATCAATTGAATCTTGTGTTTTGTTAAGCGACCAATATCCGGAAGTTAACGTAAAGATAGAGTAATGAAGACACTGGAAAAATTTAAATACATAAGCATTTCTTCCCGAATATCTATTTTATTAGGTATTATAATTCTGCTTACAATGGGATTGTTTTCAACCTTCAGCCTGCTGAAGCAAAAGGATGATGCCATTTCTTCCATAAACAATAATACCGGACAGTTAAGCCATACTATTGAGAAAATTTTACGGTTCAGTATGCTTAAGAACAGGCGTGATGAAATTTCTCTTTCTCTTAAGAATATAATCGGAAGCGAAGGAATAAAATCAGCCAGGATTTTAAATCATGAAGGAATAATAAAATATTCTTCCCAGCCGTCAGAGTTAAATAAAAATATATCTCATAATAATCCTTTATGCACAAGCTGCCACGATGACAAATATAATTTGAATAAAAATATTATTAATAATTTTAATCGTTACAGGATTGATGAGAAAAAGAAATTGATTTTTAATTCTCTTCCCATCTTTAATGCTCCTGAATGTAATGGCGGAGGCTGCCATTCTTCTAACGAAGCAGCAGCAACAGGAAGCAATCTTGCTCAAAATTCTGTGCATAACCCTTCACAAACAATACTCGGCTTTATTGAGATTGAAGTATCTATAAATGAAATAATCTCAAACCTCGAAAGAACACGAACTCAATTAATATTGCTTACTATTTTATTCGCCTTGTTGGCATCAGTAGTTACATATTTCTCTATCCGGTACCTTGTCGGCAAGCCTGTTAAAGATCTTGTAGAAGGTACTAAAAGAGTTGCGCTTGGTGATTTTAAACAGGACATCCCGCCTGGTAAAGCTGAATTAGGCTTGCTGGCAGAATCATTTAATAAAATGCAGAACCAGCTCCTGACAACACAGACTCAGTTAATTGAATCTGAAAAACTTGCTTCGGTAGGTAAACTGGCAAATGAAATTGCAAATGAAATCAATAATCCTTTAACGGGAATAATTATATACAGTGAAAGCTTAATTGGAAACAATAGCAAAGATGTTAAAGATGAGTATGAGGTAATCCGGCAGGAAGCCATGAAAATAAGAGAAAGTGTACGAAATATTTTATCTCTTACAAGAAACGATAAACCTGATTTTAAAATGATTGCCATTGGTAACGTAATAAAGCAGGCAATTTCTATTGTGAAGAAATTTTCAAATTTTAGAAATATTAAAATTATTACAGCAATACCGGATACTCTGCCGCATATCCCGGCAGATTCAACTTTAATGGAGCAGGTTTTTTTAAATTTATTGTTAATATCTTCTGAGTCCATGTTAACCGGGGGAATATTAAATGTTTCAACTACTTTTTTTGAAGAAAAAAAAGAGATGGAGATTATATTCAGCGATACCGGCAAAGGAATTCCTGATAACATTCTCCGGAAAGTTTTTGATCCTGATCAGGCTCCCGAGATTAAAAATTTTGAAAAAACAGCTATCAGCTTTTCTGTATGCAGGGATATTATTCAGATGCACAGAGGAAAAATAAATATAAACTCTACCGGTTCCGGTACCTCTGTAACAATTACTTTGCCTTTATAGAATATGAATCAGCAAATAAAAATACTCGCTGTTGACAGAGAAGAAATAATCCTTAAATCAATAAGGAAAGCACTTAAAAGTGATGGTGCCATCAATTATGATATTATTACTTGCACAACAGCTCTGGAAGGATTAAAATTAATACGCAGCGATAAATTTTCATTGGTTTTAACTGATCTTGTTTTACCGGGTATGAATACATCTGAATTTTTCAGAAGAATAAAAAATATTGATCCGAATGTTCCTGTTATTATTATGTCGGGATTTCCGCCCGTTGGAATACGTTCCGGTAGAGAAGGAGATTTCCAGGAGGAAGCACTGACCCAGGCTGCAGGTTTTCTCTTAAAGCCTTTTACAACTGAAGAAATTAAATCCCTGGTTCTTCGTGTATTGAGCTTAAATTAAATATCTATTGCGATTTAAGAAGTAACATTAATGTCCTTTTTCAAAAAAAATAAAAAACAGCAAAAGAAAAAAACTATCTCCTTTAAAAGAAAAGCTGGATCATTTTCAGAATCTCCTTTATTCAAATGATGAAGCTTTAAAACAAATGGGACAGTTAAGCGAATATTTGGCTTTAGGAAAACCGTTTTCAAAAGGTGAAATTTTTGGTGTATACACGGATATTCTTAAAAACACAAGAGAAGTTACCGAACAACTTTCAATTATGTGTAATGGCAGATATAAGTCTTTGAGTAGCCGCCTCGATGTGATTGAAGATAAATGTAAAGATGTTTTTGCTCCTGGTGTTTATTGCCCGGCCAGATGGGAATGTGATAAACCAGATTGCAACAACTGTGCAGAAAACGTTAGCCTTTCACCAAACCGGGCTTATTCATACCGGGTGGATGAAATCACCATAAATCATACAAGAGAAGTTGGCGGAAAGATGAGCCGCCTGTGTGAGATTCATAATAAGCTCTTGATACCAATACCGGATGGCTTTTGTATTACTTCCAGGTTCTTTGAAGATTTTTTATCGCAGGGAGATTTATTTTTACAAATAGATAAAGCAATCTCATCCATAGACTTTAATGATAATGCACAGATTCAACAGGTGAGCCAGGTAATACAGGCACTTATAATTGCAACTCCAATTCCTCAACTGATTGAAAAAATAATCCTCAACAATTACGAATTTTTATCAAGCAAATATGGTGATGTTCTGCTTTCGGTCAGATCAAGTGCCGTTGGAGAGGATGATTTGCATCATTCATTTGCGGGACTTCATTATACAGCACTTAATGTTAGCAAAGCCAATATTATTGATGCATGTTTTGAGGTTTTAATTTCAAAATATTTGCCGCAATCACTTGTGTACAGGTATATAACCGGACTGCGCGATGTAGATATGCCTATGAGTATCGGCTGTATACAAATGATTAACTCTAAAGTAAGCGGCGTCCTTTTTACTAAAGATCCCCTTGGCAGGAAAGAAGGATTTATTGTTCATGCGGTAAGAGGACTTGGAAATAAAGTAGTGGACGGAAGCGTCACTCCGCAGGAATTCATTGTTGATCCAACGGATTGCAGGATCCTAAAGTTTTCACCCGGTAACCAGGAATATAAAACTGTTTGCAGAAAAACGGATGGTTTAAAAGAGGAAAAGATACCCAACTACCTTACCCGTCAATCCTGTTTAACAGAAGCACAGTTGCATATGATAGTAGAGTATGCCCAACGAATAGAAAATTATTTCGGAACTCCACAGGATATTGAGTGGACCATAGATAATAACGGCAAAGTTTTTATTTTACAAACCAGACCGCTTGCAGTGACGGAACCTGATTCAGCAGAATCGCCTGAAAATAATTATTCTGCTAAAAAAGATATCAGTCATAATATTCTGATTGATGAAGGATCCTGTGCTAGTTCGGGAATTAGTTCTGGCGAAGTGTTTTTACTCAACCGGTTTAAGGATCTTGTTAATTTCCCTAAAGGTGGAATCCTTGTTGTGAAGAAAACGTCACCCGAATTGACAAGAGTTCTCCATAAAGCTTCCGGACTCGTAGCAGATATTGGTAATACAACCGGTCATCTTGCAATAATTGCCCGTGAATTAGGTATACCTGTAATTGTAAATACAAATAATGCAACTGAAGTTTTATCCAATGGAATGACCATCACCATAGATGCAAATGAAAACCGGGTTTATGAAGGTGTCGTAACAGAATTAATCGAAAACTATAAATCAGGTTCAACTGCCGAAAATATTTTCTTAAAAAGTCCAATGCACCGAATCTGGCAGAATATTTCAAGGCTTATTATTCCTTTAAATTTAACAGACCCGGGTTCGTCCGAATTCAATGCTGACAATTGTAAAACAATGCACGATGTAACAAGATTCGCGCACGAATATTCAATGAGAGAAATGTTTTCACTTTATGAATCTGCTCAATATAATGATACACAAACTTTCCCATTAAAGTTCTCTGTTCCGTTAGATATTCATGTGATTGATCTTGGCAAAGGCTTGAAAGATACGGCGGGAAAGAAATCAATAACTCCGAACAATATCATTTCAAAACCTTTTCTGGCATTAATTAAAGGAATGACTTCTCCAGGAATAAAATGGGCAGGGCCTTTACCTATTGATTTTAAGGGACTGACAAATTTGTTGATGTCAAACATCGTCGATTCAAACAGAAGTGACCGGGATTTAGGAAGCCGAAGTTATGCAATAGTTTCTGATCATTATATGAATTTCTTTTCACGAATGGGATATCATTTCTCGCGTCTCGATGCTTATGAAAGTGATGAAATAAATAATAATTATATTAATTTCAATTTCCGCGGCGGCGCTGCTGACCCCATCAGAAGAATGCGGAGAGCTAAAGTAATTACAAGAGTATTGGAAACTCTGAATTTTTCAGTTGACCACCGGGGAGACCATGTTGTTGCAACTATCAGGAAAATTCCCTCTGAATTAATTCACTCTTTATTGTCTGAAATTGGAAGGCTTATGGGTGCAGTAAGAAACGTTGATGTGACACTCACTAACGATGAAAACATTAATCAGTTTGTTGATGCTTTTCTAAAAGGTGATTCCGCCCCCGCTTTAAGATTTACTGATGAGGGAGAAAATTAATTTCTCCGGGCGATAAACCCTTTTAAATACAAATCAGTCAAAATTATAACCTGAAGAAGAATCAAAAGAGTGCTGGGGACTAAAATCAGAAGGTATATTGGTTGAAGGAAGGATTACTTTAAATGCGGCTCCTTTATCAGGTTTGCTTTCTACAGTAATATACCCGCCTATGCTTCTCAGTATTCCTCTTGAAACAGAAAGTCCTAATCCGGTTCCTTTTCTAATCGGTTTTGTTGTAAAGAAAGGTTCAAATATTCTTTCAAGAATATGTTCTGGTATTCCGGGTCCATCATCTTTTATTTCCGCAGTAATATAATTATCGTCCTTATTTTTAAAAGTTGAAATGGTAATAGTACCTTTTTCCTGTAAAGCATCAATAGCATTAAGAATTAAATTTACGAATACCTGCTGAAGCATCTGGGCATCGCCATGAATCGGCGAAATGTTTATCGAAAAATTCCTGATAAGATTTATCTTCGAGAGCTTAACCTGATTAGCAACCAAACGAATTGAATCTTCCAGAATTTCGTTCAGATTAAGAGGAATTAATTTAACTTCACTTTCCCGCGCAAAATTGAGAAGGTTACATACAATTTTTTGCGAACGCTCGGTTTCCTTAATTACATCATTAATCATATCCAGCTTTTCATCATCTTTAAGATCAGTAAAATCTTCCTGCAGTAATGAAGCAGTGAGCATAGTATTGTTAAGGGGATTATTTAATTCATTAGCCACACCTGCAACAAGTGTTCCGACCGCTCTAAGCTTATGCGATTCAACCAATATTTTATGACGATGATCCAATTCCTTAATCATATGATTGAATGCCATTCTAAGCTGAGAAAATTCATCCCGGTATTTTCTTTGAGGCGGAATAGGTGAGAAATCTCCATCCGCTATACGTTCAGTATATTTCATAAACCTTGCAAGTGATCCGAGCAATTGCCTGGCTAAAAAAGAAATAATAAAAATAATGGACAGCAAAAGTAAAAACAGAAAAATAAACGGGATCCTGTGTGCGAGCTTTAGCATTATGTCAACTGATTGCCGCTCAATATTTTCAAAATTCAGTGCTGTTTCAATCATCTTTAAGCCGTGTTCACGGAGCCTATGTTCTACGATTTTTTTCTCATGATCATCTAATTTTGCACCTAATCTTTCGAGCAATTCCTGGTAACCCGATAATAGATTTTTCATTTTCAAAAAATCAGAAGAACCAAGTATTTTAACAATGGTTTCCGAGTTTTCCTCCAAAATTGATTTCGCATTCTGAACATGAGTTTGTGCATCATTTAAGTTTGTCCCGTAAAGAAGGTAGTTCTTTTCAAAACGACGTGCTTCAAGAATTTCCGATTTATAATTGTCTGAAGTTTTAAGAAATTGAATCTTATCCATTAATTGTTCGACAGTTATAATAGACCAAATAGTTATAGCCGCACTCAATGCAAAAATGAGAGAAAAAGCAATTATCAATCTTGTTCTAATACTTAAAGAAGGTCTTTTGAGAAAAGATTTATTATCCTGGGGTTCTAAGTATTCTTTCTCCTGCTGTTGGGAGTTTGTTTTTTCTTTTTTGAACATATTCTATAGAATGCTATGTTTCAAAAAGACTGATGCTATTTATTAAAATACCGGGCAATCATAAAAAAGAGATCAGGGGGATTTGAATATCTCTTTTGTATTTGGGCAAAATATTTTTAGGGGCTATGTCATTTGCTCAGCATTCAGTTGTTTAGCTGCTTTATTGATGATGATACGCAGATCTTCCGGTTTAAATGGTTTGGCGATAAAATCAAATGCTCCTTTAGCTAAAGCTTCTCTTGCAACTTCAACCGTTGCATACCCGGTAATCATAATTACTTTCGTTTCTTTCGAATGCGATTTGATATAATCCAATACCTCTAAACCATCTATTTCGTCCATACGTATATCAGTAATAACAATGTCAAAATGTTCTTCCGATAAACGTTTGAGAGCTTCTTTGCTATTTACAAATGACTCAATAATATCACCCCGCTTTTCTAAAGCTGGTTTTAGTCGCTTTCCAACAATTTCTTCATCATCAATAACCATTATCCTAAGTTTATCCGACATAATTTGAGCCTCTTTTATAATTATTTTCCCGGTAATTTTTGTATCGATGAAAAATTAAGGTACTTTCCCTGAAAACTCTCTTACAGCGATTTGAGGAATATCAGTTATAAGACTAGCCTGGATTTTTCTCCGCTGGAAGTAAGCTTTAAACACGTAATAAAGAATGATACTTACACCAGTGATTCCACTTAAATACAATAAAAACTTGCTTGCTGAATTAAAAAATTCATTATGCTCAGGGGAGATCCCGAGATAACCAAGTTCCTGAAGGTAGGTTGGAATTGCAATTAACCTGCTGACGACACATAATAATATGATCAAAGCAGTAACTAACCGGATTACCATTTCATTCACTACTTTTGTACCGTATACTCCTATAAAAATTCCAAATAATGATCCGGTAAAAAGTAGTAGCGTTAGCCTGATATCAACAAGACCTGCCATTGCATAATTTATTGCACCGAATGCACCCATAAACATAGCGAGGTATAATTCACTGCCGGCGGCAACGGTTGCGGAAACACCAAACACATATATCATAACCGGGACACCAACAAACCCGCCAACTCCGATTGTTCCGGCCAGGTAACCGGTAGCAAGCCCACCTACCAAAACTACCCATAAAGATACGCGTACATCAGCAACCGGGAAATATATCATTGGATGTAGTTTAACTCTATTCAACAATTCCACAATTTTAGTAGAAGGACCCTTCTCTTTGTTCTTACGGGAATGAATAATATCCCTGAGCATAGCAATTGATACAACAGCAAGTATAACTACAAAGATTATGCTTATATATAAATCAGCACCAGCACTCTTTGTTGCGCTATGTTCATCTCCCTTTTCGAATAGAAATTCAATAACTATTACAGCAATCCGTATTCCGATTGCCGCAGTAATCAGCATATAGAGTGATAGTTTCTTATCAACGTTGCCCAAATCTGCATGTCTTTTGGATCCTACCATTGCTTTACCAAACTTATGTGTAATGTTACTTGCAACAGCAACAGGACCCAAAACGCCGAGATTCATCATCCCGGGAGTCATAAAGAACGCACCTCCTGAACCTATAAAACCACTTAACACGCCCCCTATAAAACCAAGCACTACAACCTGGGCAGCCATTGTCCAGGTAATTTCTATAAAATTTTCAAGACCCATTTGTTCCTCAAGTTTTTATTGAGCAAAACAATTTTCTGTCTTTACTATTTACTCCAGTTTTAAAAATTTCATGATATTATGTGAAAACTCGCCAATCAGATACGCTGCAAAAGGAGCGAATAGTGTAACAGCGATTACCGCAAGTACTTTGTACCAGTCCTCCGATTGTGATATAAATTCAAGGATCACTTTTTGATTTGTGAAAACTAAAAACAATATTAACGAACTTAAAAGCGCATAAACGATTGTACTAATCCATTGTCTTGGTCTGAACAGAAATTGTTCCTCAAGCTCATCGGTGCTGATAACCGGCGCATTTGCCTGATCTGAGAGAAAACTTATCATATCTCGTTTAAGTCGTTTTCGAATAACGCTGCCATTTGAAAGAAAAACATCACCCACTACAACCAGGCTATAGTTTTTTTCCCGTTTAATTTTATTTGCTAATGATTTCATCCCACCGTGAAGTGTATGACAGGCGCCTGCTCTTCCCGCTTGAATCAACTTGTTAACAGTTTCAGGTACTCCGTATCCCTCTTCTTCTTTTTTTTCTATTTCCGGTACGTCGTCTAAAATTCCACCCAAATTGCCGGCAGTATTAAATTCAGGGGAAATTGTTTCATTTGTTTCTTTCGTTACTTCATCCTGCACGAGTCTTATTAACTCTACAGAAGCATTCCACTTAGCAGCAATTTCAACTAAGTGTTGGAAAGAAGGCACCTCAGGATTAAACTGTTCCTGGATGTAAAAAATATTGGTTGATGCAACCGTACAAATGAGAGACCTCACACCTTCAATACGTTCCAGAACCGAAGGGATTGCTTCCGCTTTTTTACCATGCCTGGGTATGTAGGTAACTGAAATATTTCCCTTTTCAGCATTAACCGTAACTTTAACTCCCCTGGTTCTTTCATCCTGGTAAATAGCAAGTTTGCATTTAGATTCAAGAAGAAGATCGTGTATTTTCTGATTAAGAGCCGGGGTAAGTTGAAACTCCGGCAATTGTGCCAGATGCATTAGGGCACTTGCGGAATTGTCAACAGCAAGATGTGCCGCATTAATAACAACATCGTAACGGGAAGGATCGTCGCAATCAACATTATATAAAAATCTGGAATATCTTCTTCTATCTTCATCAACCTGTTCAATGTATTGCTTTGCCTGTTTACGTGAAACATTCATTCGTTGCATAACCATTTTAATGCGATCTTCCAGATTTGCTATTGCTCTAATCCGCAACACATGTATCAGCCCCGGAAGCACTAAATGACCGCCTCTACCGTGATAAACAATTCCGCCTTTTAAGGCTTGCTCACATAATGCATGGGTCATAAAAGCTTTAAACCGATCGATTTCTATTCCAAGCTGTTCAGAAAAAAGCTGACGTTTTACAATGGCTGTTTCTAACTTACCAACGGGAATTCCATACGCAGTAGCTTTATCAATTAATACTTCTCTTGCTATGGATTGATAACCTAACTTATCAGCTAACCTTTCGGCAAGTTCTTTGCCATACCCGTAACTAAAACGAGAGATGCAAATGATCTGCATAAATTAGTGTTACTCCACTTTTAAATGGAAAAAATTATTTCCTTAATTCTGAAGAGAAGTAATAGATAATTTGCTACTAAAAATTACTTCTTTATTATTTCTTCCATTCATTGCTAAAAAAACTAATGCTAAAGTTCTATAGAACATATGTGCAAGTTTTGAATAAGGGGCATACCAGAGCAAAAAGAAAATAAGGACCAGATGAACATAGTAAATATTGTATGCGATAAACGGAGTTGAAGACAATCTCAAAGATTCGGTTAAAAGACCGGTAAGTGCTACTCCAAAAATGA
>CAVQEH010000009.1:0-232359 GCA_963711455.1 uncultured Ignavibacteria bacterium | reverse complement strand
CAGTCCGTGCATATTTTCCTGTTCCGCCGGCTTCATTTAAATAATAATCAAAATCTTTTCCTTCAACATAATTTACTTTTCCCGGTTTTGTAACCTGTCCAAAAACATATACTGTCTTTTCTTTTTCAGGAATAACAATTACATCTCCATCCTTAACAATGTATTTTGATACATTTGATGTTGTATCATTTATTTTTGTAAAATCTACCGGACCTCTCTCCAGTAAAACTCTTAATTCATTTTCCATAAAGAAATAAGTTGAATCCAGTTCATCTACGTTTGACATTCTGTACATCCAGTAATTCTGAAAACGTAATAAAAAGTTATTCAGATTTTTATCAAGAATATTAGGTCCATTATTAATTTTAATCCCATAAAAGTTATCAAGCAAAATCGGGAGACTGTTCCCGGTATAGAGTTTTGATCTTTTTAACGAAGCATCATCTTTCAATCCACCAGCCTGATTAATTACTTCATTTATTGTTGTGCTGTTTTTTGTTATAGGTATTCTCCCGGGATTATTAACTTCACCTGCAACAATTATGCTGAATCCTTTTTTCTGCGATTCTTTAGCTACTACAATTATTCCATCACCTCTTTCAATAGGAGGATTACTATTAATATCAGAATGGATTATATCAAGCTTATTCCCATCAAAATTTAAACGATGAATTTCGACTTCATTAACATTTTCATAGGCTTTATTTATCCCCTGAGCTAATTCCAAAGCATCCTGAAGATGATCACCCTCAACATAAAAGAATTTACCCGGATTATTAACTGCTCCTGAAACTGTAAACGAATTATGCTCTAAATCAGGCTGCGGAAAAATTATTAAATCATCATTTTTAAGATAAGGGTTGTTAGAAAAATCACCATCCAATCGGAATTTTTGTAAATCAAGTTTGAGAACTTCTCCTGAAGCTCTTTTAAGTGTAATATTTCTAAGCACATAATTATTCAGGTTTTTATCAATCTGCTTCATTACTTCCGGATCATTTGTTGCTTTTAATTCATCCTGCCTTGCCTGATCGTACATTCTTGTAATAAACGCATCAACACGTTCTGTTATTAAAGCCGGAAAAGTACCTGTAACAACAAACTCCCCACCGATGGTAACATTTATTGTTCCCATCTGTAGCAGATTGTTATTGTTATTAAGATTCAGACCCGAATTTATCTGGGCATCAACATTTATTACAAGGATAAACAGAACTAATGAACTTAAAAGTCTTTTCATTTAATTAATCTTCCGGTTATTTTCCTAAAAAAATTTCAGAGATGATATTGAAGTTTATAATAATCCTGGTATTCACCTGATATAATTCTTTGCCACCAGATTTCATTTTTTAAATACCAGTCGATTGTTGTATTTATTGCTTCCTGAAATGTGTACAACGGCTTCCATCCTAATTCGGTTTGTATCTTAGTTGAATCGATAGCATATCTTCTGTCGTGCCCGGGACGGTCTTTTACAAATTCAATCATTGATTCCGGTTTATTTAAATAATTTAATATGAGCTTAATTATTTCCAGGTTAGGCATTTCATTAGATGCACCGATGTTATAAACTTCACCCGGTTTACCTTCCTGAAAAACACGATCAATAGCCCGGTTATGATCATCCACAAAGATCCAGTCACGTACATTCATTCCATCACCATAAACAGGCAGTTTTTTATCATTCAGTGAGTTAATAATCATTAAAGGAATAAGTTTTTCAGGAAATTGATAAGGACCATAATTATTTGAACATCTTGTTACAACTACGGGCAACCCATAAGTATGAAAAAAAGCTAAAGCCATCATATCTGCTGCAGCTTTACTTGACGAATACGGACTGTTAGGTGAAAGAGACGTTTCTTCTGAAAACAATCCTTCCTTACCGAGGCTTCCATAGACTTCATCGGTTGAAATCTGTACAAATCTTTGGACCTCAAACTTGCGGGATAATTCAAGCAGAACATTTGTTCCGACTACATTTGTCCTGTAAAAAATTTCGGAACCAGTTATACTTCTATCGACATGAGATTCTGCAGCAAAATTGATCACATATTTAATTTCATATTTTTCAAAAAGGTAGCGTACAAGCTCGGAGTTAGCAATATCACCTTTTATAAAATTGAAATTAAGATTATCAATAGACGGAGTAAGATTATCAAGATTACCGGCGTAAGTGAGCTTATCTAAATTAAATATCCTGTAATCATCATGCTCTTTCAAAATGAAATTTATGAAGTTGCTGCCGATAAATCCTGCCCCGCCTGTAATTAAAATATTTTTCATATCAGAATGCAAAAAATCCTAAAAATATTCCTGTTTGTATAAAAAAACTTTTCCCATTAAAATCGGATGGTACATCATTTAGCTGCTGATCATTTTCTATTGTCCAGCTTTCCCCCAAAGAAAATTGATAGCCTGCGCCAATTCTTACTGCCACAAACCTGTATATTGGTATATCAATATTCAACATTGGAGAAATTAACCAATAAGTTCCTGAAATCGTTCTGCTTATATTATCCGATTGAACAGAGGTATTACCAAATTCACCTGTTAAATCATTCCAGGAAAATGTTCCGTGGTTTTTATAAATCTCTGCTTGTATGCTTCCTCCTCCAATCATTGTTCCGATTGAAATTCCAAAAATCCTGACGAAAGGCAAAGTATATTCAACTGTTAATCCACCGCCGCCAATAGAATATCGAATTTCCCGTTTGTAATTATCAAGTGGTGATTGAGCCATTTCAGAGGTTGATCCGCCAAATCCGCCGCCGCCAATTCTTAAAAATTTTATTAGTCCTATATAAATGAATCCTGATCCACCGGTAGTAAAAATCATTTTATTTGAAAGCTTAGGAAAATCAGACGGCAGTATATTGTTTAAAGGATCCACATTTGGGAACATAAATCCGGGAGTAAAACCGCCGCCGCCGCCGAAAGGAGCATCAAAATATCCTGATTCCTGAGCAAACAAACCTGTTGTGATAAATAAACTTATAATAATTACAGGAATTATTTTTTTCATAAAAATAAAGTTATTAATTTATAAATTTATTAGAAACCAAACTGAAAAACAAAGAAAACAACGGCGGAACTTAATTAAATAAGTGTCATATTTTTAGTCACTAATTCAGGTATTTGCAGTAATGAAGATTTTAATAACCGGTGGCAGCGGACTTCTCGGGCAGTATTTAAATATTGAGTTATCAAAAAATCATTCTATTCTCACTTTGTTTAATAAAAATACCAGGAATTGTAAAAATTATAATTTTAAACAGGTAGATATAAATAATAAACCTGCTATAAATGAAATTTTTAATTCATTCAACCCAGAAGTTGTAGTTCATACCGCTGCTGTCTCCAATCCTCAGTCAGCTTCGCAATTAAATTCCAAACTTATTTATGATACTAACGTTAATGCTACCAGATATCTTGCTGAACTTTGTTCTCAACATAAAGCAAAATTAATTTATATTTCAACCGACCTTGTCTATGCAGGATATAGAGGTTCGATGCTAAATGAGGATGCAAAATTAATTCCTGTTTCTTTATATGCCGAAACTAAATTGATGGGTGAAGTAAAAATCAGGGAAACATTTGATAACTATTTAATTTTTAGAATTGCTTTGCTGTATGGTTTAGGATTAAATAAAAGTTACAACCATTTTCATCAAATGTACCTGGATTTAAAGGACAATATTCCGGTTAAACTTTTTATAGATCAATTCCGTACACCAATTGAACTAAGTAACGCGGCTGAAATAATTAATCAATTAATGGAAAAAGAAATAAAGCATGAAACAATTAATCTTGGGGGTAAAGAAAGAGTATCACGATATCAACTTGGTGAAATTCTTTGTAATGCTGCCGGTTTTGATAAGAGTTTATTAAAGGAAATCACAATGGATGATATTCCTGGTCTGCCAAAGGTAGAGGATGTTTCAATGGATACAACTAAGCTTCAATCTTATGGAATTGAACAGGAAACTATGGAAGAATCAATCAGAAAATTAATTAGAGGTAATTAAACCGATGGAACAGCTGCTTGGTGCACATACTTCAATTGCTGGCGGAATTTCTAATGCTGTCGACCTGGCATCAAAATTAAAATTTACTGCTATGCAAATCTTCAGTAAAAACAATAATCGGTGGAACGCAAAGCCACTTGAAGAAAAAGAAATAGAATCCTTTAGGTCAAAGCTTTCAAAATCAGAAATTAAGTTCATAGTCGTTCACGATTCTTACTTGATAAATCTTTGTTCATCAAGTGAAGAGCTGCTTCAAAAATCACGTGAATCATTTATTGATGAGCTAAACAGATGTGAACAATTAAGTATTCCATATTTAAATTTTCATCCCGGAGCACATGTGGGGAAAGGTGAAGAAGATGGGCTAAAGGTTATAGCAGAATCATTAAATATTGCTCATCAAAAAACAAAAAATTATAAGGTAAGCAGTATGATTGAATTAACTGCCGGTCAAGGAACAGCATTAGGGTTTAAGTTTGAGCAAATAAAAAAAATAATTGATATGGTAGAAGAGAAAAATCGTATGTCTGTTTGTGTTGATACTGCACACATTTTTGCGGCGGGTTATGATATTAAAAACTCTATAAATTATAATAAGGTGATTAAAGAATTTGATGATATTATCGGTTTTAAACGATTAAAATGTTTTCATATGAATGATAGTAAAAAAGAATTGGGAAGCAGGGTTGACCGGCATGAACATATCGGGAAAGGAATCATCGGCAAAGAAGGTTTCACTAATATTATGAATGATAAAAGACTGGAAAAAATTCCTAAAATTCTTGAAACTCCGAAAGGAAAAGAACAATTGGAAGATCTGAAAAATCTTAAAGTACTCCGCAGCCTGATCAAACAGAAAAATTAATTCCCTGAATCATTATTTTGGGTAGGATCCAAAGGCTTCAAAATTATTATCCCCGTATCTTTTTTAATTTTATTTATATACGCTGAAAGAGGTTCATCAGTAATCTGCACTTTATAACCAACATTCGGAGCGTGAAGAAGATGGATCCTGTTATCTTCCATTCTCACAGCGATACCAACATGACTTACGTCCAATCCGGGAATATTTGTCGTAAAAGCTATAATATCTCCATTCTCTATTTGCTTTTCAACAAATCCAACTCTTTCTTTAGGTACATAAAAATAATTTCTGCTGCTTATCTCGGCTTCCTGTTTTCTCATTTCATAAATATATTCGGGATGCTCTTTAAGCCGGGAATAACTTTCGAGATGAGTCGACATAAAATTGATATGAAACTTAATTGGCTTGCCACCCACCAATTCTGTTACGTCATCTATAATCCCCTTCTTTTCATTATCATAGATCCAGTCGGTAAAATAATGAAGCCTGCTCAGATATCCGTCAATTATTCCATTACGATACCTTATTTTCTGCAGTTCACTTCTATAATCTTTAAATGTGGTTTTACCGGATTTAATTAACCGTGCAAATACGATTGTATTTTCTACAAATGTTGTACAATCTAATCCCGAAAGATTTATTACAAGTTGTTCATTTCCATTATCTTCCAATGCATGCGCAAGGTAATTGGTTCCTAAAAATGTTTTTCCAATATCCGCAACTACATCGTTCATTGGTTCATCTGCGAGCTTTGCAGAAACCGCATAAGAAAATTTTGATTTACAAATTGCCACATCACTATCGGAATAAACCTGCGAAAGAATATTAATTGAACAAAATAAAAAAAAGGATAAAACTTTGATTAAGTTAATCATATTATATCTTCATTCGTTGGTATGATAGAATATTCTTCTATCTGTCTTGCATGAGCAAGGTTTTCGAATCGTGCATATTCTTTAATAAAGGCAAGTCTTAGTTCGCCGGTTGGACCATTTCTTTGCTTCCCGATAATTATTTCTGCTACTCCTTCTGTTGAAGTTCCATTATCAGCAAAACTTTTGATACCATAATACTCTGGGCGATTCAGTAAGAGAACAACATCTGCATCCTGTTCAATCGATCCCGACTCCCTCAAATCAGATAGCTGGGGTCTTTTATCTGTTCTTGTTTCAACTGCACGGTTTAACTGCGCAAGAGCGATTACCGGTATGTTAAGCTCTTTGGCAAGCGATTTAAGCGAACGGGAAATATGTGAAATTTCTCTTTCACGGCTTTCTGAATTAGAAGGTCCCTGCATCAATTGCAGATAATCTATTACAATCATTCCAATATTTTTTTCGGCTTTAAGCCTTCTTGCTTTTGCTCTTATTTCCAGGACAGACTGAGCGGGTGTATCATCTATATATAACGGACTTTCAATTAGCTTGTGAGCATTTTTACTTAATTTTACACCTTCTTCTGTCGGCAATTTTCCTGTCCTCACAAGATGCGCGTTCAATCTGCCTTCAGCACAAAGCATTCTGATTATCAATTGTATTGTAGCCATTTCAAGGCTGAATATTCCAACAGGAATTTTATGGTCAACAGCAGCATTACGAGCCAAAGTTAGAGCGAGTGCAGTTTTACCCATTGAAGGACGAGCGGCAATAATTATCAAATCGGATTTCTGAAAACCGCCAAGCATTTCATCCAATTCATAAAAACCTGTAGGAACTGAAAATTTTTGCTTAGTATTTGAATGGATCGCTTCGATGTATTCAAGTGCGTCGCGAACCGCACGATCCATACTAGTAAATGATTTCTTTAAATGAGTTTCTGTTATTTCAAATATTTTTCTTTCAGCCTGATCGAGAATATCGAAGGCATCTTCAATTCCTTCGTAAGCGGCTCTGGCAATTTCGTGGGAACTTGTTATCAATCCCCTTAAAATCTCCTTCTCTAAAATAATTTTTGCATGATATTCTATATTAGCTGCTGAAGATATATTCTGTGAAAGCTTGCTTAAATATACTGCTCCGCCAACTTCTTCAGCTTGTTCTCTTTTTTTTAATTCCTCATAAAGAGTAACAGTGTCAATCGGCTCACCTGATTCGAACAATGATATCATTGCACTAAAAATCAGCTTATGTTCTTTTAAATAGAAACTTTCTGTATTAAGAAGTTCTATAGCTTTAGGAACAGCTTCTTTTTCAATCAGCATAGCACCAAGAACAGAAGCTTCAATATCAGGAGCAGAAGGCGGTTTTACATCTGCAGGAATAAGTCTGGATATATTTTGATTGTTGTTTTTTGTTTTAGCCATCTCAGGAAGATCTGAATTTTAATTTATCCACAATTTATCAACATTGTTTTTGCATATCAACGAGGTAACAAAATAGATAGAGTCAAACGGATTTGCAAGTTAAAAGTTTTAATGAAATAAAATTTAATTACATCATTTCATCATAAAGTTTTCTGAACTTCTGCACATCTTCCCAGCAGCCTCTTTTCCAGTTAGGATTTCTTAACAAAGCAGCAGGATGATATGTAACCATAGTTTTAATTCCATTATAATCAAATACATTACCGCGCATTTTTGTAAGAGAATCTCTTTTCTTCAATAACCCCTGCGCTGCTGTTAATCCCAGGGCGAGAATTAATTTTGGTTTTATAAGTTCTATTTGCTTATTTAAATAAGGAAACATGCGTCCATTTCATCACTTGTTGGGGTACGGTTGCCGGGCGGACGGCTCTTTACTATGTTAGCGATATAAACTTCTTCACGTTTGAAGTTAATTGCTTTTAAAATATCATTCAGCAATTTTCCTGCTCTTCCGACAAAAGGCTCACCCTGCTTATCTTCTTCCGCACCCGGTCCTTCACCAACAACAAGAACATCAGCATTTGGATTGCCAATGCCAAACACAAATTTATTTCGCGATTTATGAAGCGCACATTTGGTGCAGTCTTTTATCAGTTCATTTAATTCATTTAAAGTTTTTGCATTCTCCCAATCTTCTTTTGGATTTTTAAACAACTTTTCCTCTGAGGGTTCTTCCACTATATTCTTAATTACTTTTGTTTTACGGCCGTAATCATTTTGTTTTATCGTCTGCTTAACTGGTTCAAATAATTCATCACCAAAAATTTCTTTCTGGTCAATCAAAGCCTGTATAATTTCATCTTTAATTGAATCTGACATAGTATTAATTTTTAAATGAAGAAAAGGAAATGAACTAATTTTTTATAATTTCAGAAAGAATTTTATTCGCTGCATGGAATTTGGACATTAATTTAAACTTAATGGGTTTTCCGTTCTTGTGTATTATTGTTATCCGGTTCGTATCAAATTCAAAACCGCTCTTTTTGTCCTTTAAAGAATTTAAGATAATCATATCAAGGTTTTTATTCTCTAACTTCTTTTTGGCATTTACCAGTTCATTATCAGTTTCAAGAGCAAAACCAACTACAATCTGTTTATCTTTTTTCAAATTACCTAATATATCATCTGTTTCTATCAAGTCTATTGAATTAAGTTTTTCTTCCTTTTTAATTTTATTCGAAGAAAATTTTTTTGGTCTATAATCGGCTACTGCTGCAGACATAATTAATATTTCGTTAGAAGTAAAATATTTGTTTACCTCTTTCTTCATCTCTTGTGCCGACCTGATGTTAACCAATTTGATTTCGGGATAAGCAACTTCTGAAGATGGCCCTGAAATTAAGGTAACATCAGCACCGCGAAGGTAAGCTGCCTTTGCGAGAGCATATCCCATTTTACCCGAAGAACGATTTCCAATAAATCTCACCGGATCAATATCTTCGTATGTTGGTCCTGCCGTTATTAAAATTTTTCTTCCTGTTAAATCATTTTTATAACCTGATAAAACCAGTTCAGCAGCATTAATTATTTTACTTGTTTCTGCGAGTCTTCCCTTCCCATTTAAACCACTGGCAAGCTCTCCGTCTTCTGCATCAACAATAAAGTGACCAAGCTCTTTAAGTTTACTAATATTTTCCTGAGTTGTTTTATTCATATACATATCGACATCTGCAGCCGGAGCAATTAACAACGGACAGCGTAATGCGGCAACAACAGTTGTTAAGGCATTGTCTGCAAACCCGTGTGCGATTTTTGCAACAGTATTAATTGTAGCCGGAGCTATTATCATGAGATCAGCCCAGGTTCCATAATCAATATGCCAGGTGTTAACTTCACAGCCGCTTGTTTGCGAAGAAGGGAAGGTGTTCACTATAACATTATTTTTTGAAAGAGATGAAAATGTAAGCGGAGCTATAAACTCAAGAGCGGAAGGAGTCAAAACAACTCTTACTTCCGCGCCTCTCTGAACCAGTTCTCTTACAAGGTAACAGGATTTATAAGCAGCGATTCCGCCTGTTACCCCAAGGATAATTTTTTTCCCTGAAAGAACATCATCAGACATTTTATAACTTTTTTTTGTGTCTACTCTTCAGCAGGTTTGTTTTTGTAATCGTATTTAATTTCTCCATCAAGCAGTTCGTGCAAAGCCTGCACATGAGGTTTTTCACGTTTTTCAAAATCGAGTGCGATTTTTAGTTGAGCCGGATTGTCAAATTCTTCACCTTCTTCATCTCCTGCAGCAGTAGGAATTGTACTAACAAGAGCATTGTATTCAATTTTATAATCGTCATTAATCTGGCGAGCTCTTTTAGATGCAATTATCGCCGCTTCATAAATATTAGCAGCTTTTTTATCAATTTCCCTTAAATCAACCGGTTCTATAAACATTTACTTATTCTCCTTAATTTTATTTTCTATTAAACTCTTTAAATCTGAAACAGCCTTCTCAATTTCCAAATTGTCCACAAAATAATCAAATTTATCTTTATGTCTCAATTCCAATTCTGCTCTCTCAATTCTTTTTTGATAGTCAACTTCGTCTTCTGTCTGCCTGTTTTTCAGCCGGATTTTCAATTCTTCAAAACTAGGGGGAACGATATAAATCAAGACCGAATCAGGATATTTTTCCTTAATTGCCAGGGCTCCTTTTACATCAATTTCCAAAAGAACATTTTTTCCGTTATTTAGATTTTCATTTATATATTTTTTAAAAGTGCCGTAATAATAATCATAAAATTTCTCCCATTCTGTAAATTCATCACTCTCTATTTTTTTCCTGAACTCCTCCTCAGTAAGAAAGAAATAATCAACACCATTCTTTTCGTTATCACGCATTCTTCTTGTAGTAGCGGAAACGGAAAAAACAATATCGGGAATTTCCGCCAAAATTCTTTTTACAATAGTGGTTTTGCCGGTACCGCTTGGAGCAGAAACAATAAATAAAATTCCTTTTGAATTGTCCAAGTATCACTCAATATTTTGAATCTGTTCACGAATTTTTTCAATTTCTTCTTTAATCAAAACAGAATTATGTGTAATTGAAGTTGAAATGGTTTTAGCAGAAACGGTATTTGCTTCCCGGTTCATTTCCTGGCAAAGAAAGTTCAGCTTACGACCCGGTTCTTCATCCTGTTCCATGCTTTCAAGGAAAAATTTCAGATGGCTTTTCAATCTAACACATTCTTCGGTTATTTCCGATTTATCTGCAATCAAGGCAAGTTCCAGCTCAAGCCTGTCAGAATATGAAGTAATGTCTTCAATAAGTGATTTCATTCGTTCCTTCAGCTTTTGGAAATATTCATTTACACTTTTGCCAGATTCTTTTTGAATCACAGTTATTTTTTCATCAATGATTTCAATTCTTCTTTTCAAATCTTTTGCAAGCTCTTTGCCTTCGTTTCTTCTCATTTTTTTCAACTGGGTTAAAGCCGTTTCCAAAGCCTTTTTTATAATCTTAAAAACATCTTCTCCATATTCTTTATCGTTCTGAATAAATAAATCGCGGTTAAATAACAGATGTTCAAGCTTAATCTTGTCAGGGATTTTTGAAATCTTTTTTATCTCTTTTAATGTAGAAAGAAACCCCCTCAATTTTTCTTTATCGATCACAGGAACACCGTTCTCTACACCAGTATTTTTTAATTGAAGAATAACCGATAACTTTCCACGACTGATTTTACTTTTAATAATTTCTCTTATTTCGTATTCTCGGTTCATGAGGGAATTCGGCAGCTTAAGGTAGATATCGAGAAACCTGCTGTTGACGCTTTTTACTTCAACTTCTACGGAAAAATTACTGTTTTCGGCTACACCTTTTCCATAGCCGGTCATACTTGAAATCATAATAAAGCCTTAAAAAAGAATGTTAAAAATAGCGATTTTATATTAGCTAAACAAAATAAAGGAATTAATTTTAAATGATCATTGTTATATAACGATTCAATAAAAGGAGTCGATATTCGGCATAAAAAAATCCTAATGAATTTTACGAATTTAATTCAAATAAATCTTTAACCTGCTTTAAGAATAATAAAATTTAGAATGCTTCCCCGATACCAAAATGAATTGTTATATTATTCCAGAAATTCTTGTGAGTAATCCATATTTTATCAAATGGATTATAAAGCTTGAAAGCAAAATCCAGCCGGAATGGAGCAATCGATGTGTAATATCTTAAACCAAAACCGGGAGAAAGTGCAATTTCATCATACCTGAATTTATCATACCCAATCCAAGTATCACCATAATCAAAGAATAAGGCAGTACCAAAACTTTGAACAAACTTAAACCGCCATTCAAAAGAACCTTCAATTAAAAAAGTTCCTCCTTTAACATTAACACCATTTATTCCATATACGGTTGTAGCATTTCGCGGAACGAGCTCATTTGAACGCCAGCCTCTTACCGAGTTGCTGCCGCCTGCATAAAAAGTTCTGTTCAATGGAAGTCCGGCGTAATCGCCATAGTAAGTTTGTATCCTCCCTATTTTAAATTTAGTAGCAAATATGGACATTTTTCTCTGGTTTAAGGAAAAATAAAATGAATTATTAAGCAGAACTTTATAGAATAAAGATCCGTTAAATTTATTTTTTCCAATTTTACCAATAAGATAAGGCAAAGAGTTGGCTTCTTCAAAAAGAATTGAAATTAAGTACCCTTCGGTTGGAAACAGGACATCATTTGTGGTTGTCCTGCCAAATTCAGAACCAATAATAGAAAGAATTTTGCGTGACAGGCTATCGTTACTTGTTCTATAAACTTCATTGCTTTGTTCAACATTATAATAGGCACTCAGAAAATTTATCGCTGTAAATCTCGGAAGCTCAAAATCAAAAGTGATTTTGGAGCCATAAACAGTATTGTTATAGCTTGGCTGCTTATTTATAGTTGCATAATTTTCCCAAGTTCCGAAAATCGGTCTGCTGAATAAATAGGGCTGTTCCACCGTAATTCTTGAGTCGAGGTAACCAAGTAGAGTAGTATCACGAAAAGAAAATTTTTGAAACAGCTTTCCGTAATCAACATTAAATAAATCCTGCACACCGAATGAAGAGCTAATAGTAAGTTTCCGGGCATTTCCCAAAAAATTCCTTCGGGTATAAGAAAGCCCTAGACCTGCATTAAAAGCACTTTGCTGGTTATTCAGAATAATTTCTGGAGAGAGTTCATTTAACTTTCCTATATTTGCTTCAAGCTGAACCGGGACTTTGGAATCGGTAGTATCCGATTCAACTCCGGAAATTATTATTGAGTTAAATAATCCCGTTCGAAATAATCGCTGCTGACTCTGTCTCAGTTTATCAATATTGTATAGTTCACCTTTTTTTATATCACTAATATCCCTGAGCATATTCTCTTTTACATAAGGTGCGCCATCCCCGGAAGTTGCAACAATTACTGTATCTATTCTATACTCTTTTCCTATAGTAAAATAAATATCCATGTTTGCTTTCTGCGCCGATGTATCAGTCAGTATTAATGTGCTGTCAAATTGCGCAAAAATAAAACCGTTATTCAGCAAAAGTGCTACGCCGGACTGAACTTTATTCTGAACAATACTTTGTTCGTATCTGTCAATAGGATTAAATTTTACTTCATCGGTAAATTTTTTCATTGTGATATCCGGGACTCTTTTCAAACCTATAAACCGGACTTTCCCATAATATGCGGGTTTACCTTCATAAATATTATAATTTAATGTAACCTCTTTAGAAGTAGTATCTACCTGGTAATTATATGAAAATGATGCTTCGAAAAAACCATTTGCTTTATAGTAGGATTTTAAAGCCAGAATATCAACATGAATATTTGACGAATCAAAATAGACCGGCTCGCTGCCAAGACTGGAAAAAGAATTGAGAAATTTCCAAAACCACCATGGACTTTCTTTCGACAATATAACATCCTTTAAGGAGGAAGAAGAAATTGTTGTGTTACCTTTAAAGTTTATGGTTTGTAGTTCATACCTTTCCAAATCCTGTGCAAATACACTAAAGGTAAAAACAAAAATAAACAGAAGTGTAATTTTTATAATCAGAATTTTCCTCATAAAAGAAAGAATTATCAATCATCCAAATCTACATCTTTGCCAACTATTTTTAGATTAGGATAATCTTTTTTAAATACACTTAAGAAAAAATTTTTTATTTCCGGGGTTACATTCCCTGAGAGAAAAAGTGAAATGCTTTTCCCCTGCTCTATAAACAGATGTGCGTAATATGTTATTTTATTATTGAAATCAACAAGATATGTAAATACTTCACCGCCACCACTCCCCATAAAATAATCCAATGAGTTATAATAAATCATATCAAATTTTTCAGATTGTAATTTTTCTTTACCTACAAACGCGCCTGTAAAAGAACCTTTAAGTAAATCTGTACTAAAAGCATCTTGAAAAGTATTGCCATCCTTCTTTAATAAATGGAATTGTATTCCCCATTTATCAGGTTTATTAACCTCAGTTCCTGCGGCAAATTCCCTGGTTGAATCTCCGCCAAAATTCCCTGTCAGTGCTATTTGAGTATCATTGCCTAATACTTTTCTGGCTTCTTTAAGAGCAGCTTCGGGAGTACTTATATCCACTTTCTCTTCGGGAATTGTTTTTTCTTTCTCATTACAAGTAATAATAAATAACACCGCAAGGAGTAATAAAGCTATATAATATTTTTTATTTGATGACAACTTTAGTCCCTATCGATGTGACTTTAGAAAGCTCATAAATGTCTTCATTGCTTAACGCGATAGAGCCATCAGTCCAGTTAAACACAAACGGCAGGTTTTTGAAAATAAAATCATATTCCCCGATACCATGAATACTTACATCATTTCCAAGCACAGTTTTAAGTTTTGGACAACCCTGATAATAAAATTCAAATTTAAGTTCATCGAACTGCTGTTGCGTTATCATATTTTTTCTTAAAGCTTCCGTAATATCATTTATGTTAGGGTAATTTAATTTTAATTCAATATAGTATTTATGGTTTTTTTCAATTTCACAAATCTTGTAAGAGCCAACAGGAGTAGAAAAATCATCTTCTTTTGTTTTAGGAGTATTAACATTTTTGCCAAAGTTAGCCCGGTAGGTTTTGATCAGAACAGTATCTTCATAAAGACTCAAAGAGTAATTTTTTCTGTTTACAATAATATTCGGGTCATTTAAGTGAGTGAATCCTTTTTCCCGCATAGCATCAGTTAAAGGTACTTCACGAAGATTAATAATAATTCCATATACAATAACTCCGATAATAAACAGAATAATCCCCCCGCTGAAAAAAAGAGCACTTTTCAGAATCTTCGGATTAAACATTCTTTTAAGAAGCGGAAAAATATTCTTAAAGTTATTCCGGATATTATCTTTCATTAGATACAGAGATGTTCCTCAATATACTGAACTATTAGTAATGAAAATTTAGTTAAAAAAAGAATAATATTTTATAAATCTAAAGGAAATATGGAAGATTACGGTTGCCTGGTTATACCGGATAATTAATTTCAGTTATTTATAATAAAAAACCCGGACTCGCCGGGTTAAAAATTAAACGGGAAATAAAAAGACTAAACTTCCATAATTTCTTTTTCTTTGTGCTTAAGGATATCTTCAATAATTTTTGTGTGTTCATCGGTCAATTTTTGAGTCCTTACTTCAGCATCTTTTAATTGGTCCTCTGAAATTTTTTTATCACGTTCCTCTCTTTTCAAATGATCATTTGCATCCCTTCTTACATTTCTTATCGCAACTTTAGTATCTTCACCGAACTTCTTTACAAGCTTAACAAGCTCTTTTCTTCTTTCTTCGTTAAGAGGCGGAATGGGTATTTTAAGATTAGTACCATCGCTTGCAGGATTGAATCCAATGTTTGCCTCAAGAATAGCTTTATCAACAGCATTTAGTATAGATTTATCCCAGGGAGTAAATGAGAGGGTATGTGCATCAAGAACATTAAGATTTCCAACCTGGCTTATTGGTGTTATTGTACCATAGTAATCTACTTTAATTCCATCCAGCAGCGCAGTGGTGGCTTTACCGGATCTTATTTTTGAAAGTTCTCCTCTCAGAGCATCTATGGATTTATCCATCCTGGATTTTGCATCTTTTAATATTTGTTCCATAGCTTCCTCAATTATTATTAAATTTCTGCGGCAATTTGATTAATTGTTGTTCCTACAGATTCTCCGTTGGCCAGTTTAAGAAGATTATCAGGAACATCCATATTAAATACAATCATCGGGAGGTTATTCTCCTGGCACAAACTTACAGCCGTTAAATCCATTACCCGTAGATTTTTTTTTAATATATCAAGATAAGTAATGTTTTCATATTTTATTGCGTCAGGATTTTTTTCAGGATCAGTATTGAAGACGCCGTCAACTCTTGTTCCTTTTACAATAACATCCGCTTCAATTTCAACGGCACGTAAAGAAGCAGCCGTATCGGTTGAAAAATAAGGATGACCTGTACCTGCACCAAAAATTACAACTCTTTCTTTTTCAAGGTGTCTTATAGCTCGCCTTCGAATATATGGTTCAGCGATTTCATCCATTTTTATTGCACTCATCAACCTTGTCTGTATCCCGGCTTTTTCAATTGCATTTTGCAGAGCAAGAGAATTAATCATTGTAGCAAGCATTCCCATCTGGTCTCCAGTCACCCTATCGATACCCTGATCATTAGCGCTCAATCCACGATAGATATTACCTCCGCCAATTACAATTCCAAGCTGAACATGAATCCCGTGGACTTTTTTAACTTCCTCAGCGAAAAATTCCAACACTCGGTGATCGATTCCAAATCCTTTTTCACCCATTAATGATTCGCCGCTAAGCTTTAACAGTATTCTTTTGTATTTCAGTTTATTATTCACCAATTAGATCTTTCGCATTAATTTCTTATTAAATATCGGTTTAAATATAAAAAAAGGTCTTAAATAATTTAAGACCTTAGTTAAAAGATTTATTTGTTCTCATCCCCAAGATGGAACCGGCGGAAATGGTTAATCTTCACTTCGGAATTATTTTTTGAATTAAACTCCTTAAGCAGATCTCCCACAGACTTGGAATTATCCTTAATATAAGCCTGTTCAACCAGGCAATTTTCCTGATAATATTTATTCATCTTGCCCTCCGCGATTTTATCCAGAATTTGTTCCGGCTTTCCCTCTTTACGGGAAACTTCTTTATATATCTCAATTTCTTTTTCTATGAGATCTTTCGGAACTTCTTCCCGATAAACACAAATTGGTCTCATTGCAGCAACCTGCATAGCAATATCTTTTCCAAGAATTGCCAGTTCAGATGAATTATTGCCTACATTATTAAATACAACCAGGACACCTAACTTTGAGCCCGGATGAATATAATCAACAACAAGTCCGTTATCGGCTTTATCAACAGCAAGTCGCGATATTTCAATTTTCTCACCAACTTTTCCCATAACATCATTTAAATTGGTTTTAATCTCAGGGTTTTTTTCAATTAAATCTTCCGGGGAAGATGGTTTGGTTTCTGCAGTCTTATCTGCAACCAGATTGGCGAGATTAACAAAGTCTTCACTGTTTGCAACGAAATCTGTTTCGCAATTTACTTCTACAATTACACCTGATTTTTTATCTTCAGATATTCTGGTCAACACAAAACCTTCGCCAGCTGTCTTCTCAGCTCTTTTGGACGCAACTGCCTGACCTTTTTTCCTGAGTATCTCGATTGCCTTCTCCATGTCACCATCGGCTTCAATAAGTGCTTTCTTGCAATCCATCATACCGGAACCGGTCTTTTGTCTTAATTCCTGTACCTGTTGAGCAGTAATTGTCATTTTCTAATTCCCTTTCAATTAAAATTATTCAGAAGCAGTTTCTTCTTTATGTTCAGAAGCTTCCTGCTCTTTTTCTTTTTTGATTCTTTCTCTTTCTGCTGCTTCCTCAGCTTTCTGTTCTTTTGCTTTAGCAACACCTTCAATCACAGCATCAGCCATATATTTCACGATTAGTTCTATCGTATTAACGGCATCATCATTAGAAGGAACAATGTAATTAATCGGATCAGGGTCGCAGTTTGTATCCACCATTGCAAAGACAGGAATATTAAGCCTTAACGCTTCTTTAACTGCAATTGATTCTTTTTTAATATCAACTACAAATAAGGCTCCCGGAAGCCTGTTCATAGATTCAACGCCTTCAAGAACTTTTTTCAGCTTATCTTTTTCACGTGTTAGAAAGAGTCTTTCTTTTTTTGTGATTTTATCGAATGTACCATCAGTTTCCTGTTTTTCAATATTGTTAAGTCTTTTTACGCTTTTCCGTATTGTAGCAAAATTTGTAAGCATTCCTCCCAGCCATCTTTCACTTACCCAGTTCATGTCACATCGTTTAGCTTCACTTTCAATTACTCCCTTTGCCTGTTTTTTTGTACCTACAAAAAGAACTTTCTTACCATCTGAGACCAACCTTGAAAGATTATCTGCAGAAGAAACAAGCATAAGTTGGGTTTTCTTTAAATCAATTATGTGAATCCCATTCTTCTCCATGAAAATATAGGGTTTCATTTTAGGATTCCAACGGCGGGTTAAATGCCCGAAATGTGCACCAGCTTCAATAAGCTGAGTTAAGTCTAGCTTTTGCATTTTGTCTCCTGTTTATATCCCGTTAACCGGGAACTTCTACTTTCGTCTTTTTTACCTTTCATCCCGGTTTTTAAGGGACACAGGAGGTAAATCAGAAAGTATGTGTGTTTATTAAATAATGAATTAAGTTTTTCCTTACTCTATTCTCCAACCGTGAAGAAAGTTCAAGAGTAAGTTCAAGTTCAAGAATATATATAAAATTACCTCTTAGAGAACTGGAATCTTTTTCTTGCTTTCGGTCTGCCGTATTTTTTACGTTCAACCATCCTGGGATCCCTGGTTAAGAATCCTTCTTTCTTAAGAGCAGGACGAAAATCAGGATTTATTTCTGTAAGCGCACGTGAAATTCCAAGTCTTATTGCCTGTGCCTGCCCGGTAGTTCCTCCACCCTGAACATTAACGATCACATCGTAATTTCCTGATGTTTCAGTTACTTTAAACGGATTTAGAATATCTTCCCTGCTTAATAGCTGAGGAAATGCATGTTCAAATTCTTTTCCATTTACTGTTATCTTTCCATTTCCATTTCTCAGAATAACTCTGGCAACAGATTCTTTTCTTCTTCCTATATAAATAGTATCAGCCATTATTTCTCCGTTAAAATAATTGATTCGGGTTTCTGTGCCTCATGAGGATGAGATTCACCGGTATATACTTTTAATTTTTTAATGAGCTTTCTCCCGAGCCTGTTTTTAGGAAGCATTCCTTTTACGGCGCTCTCAATTACAAATTCAGGTTTCTTTGCCATAAGCTCTTCAAATGTCCTGGTTTTTAATCCACCAGGATAACCGGAATAATGAGTATATGTTTTTAAGAATTCTCTTTTCCCTGTCACTTTAACTTTATCAGCATTTATTACTACAACGAAATCACCAGTATCTGCATTTGGAGTAAATGTTGTTTTATTTTTGCCGCGAATAATTCTTGCTACTTTTGTAGCAAGCCTTCCCAGCACCTGGTCTGTTGCATCAACAAGATACCATTTTCTATCAGCCTCAGCCGTACTTATAAAAGGCGTTATTTTTTCCTGCTTCACGTTTTTTACCTCCGAAACCTGAAATCATTTCTAATAAAGAGAAGAAATTTAATCTTAATAACTAAAAATGTCAAGATTTTTCGGGAAGACACTATTCAAAATACTTTTTTGTCCGGCACAGTTTCAATTCGAATCATAAATTTACAGATTATGATATAAAAAGCCCCTCTTTCATTATAGAGGGGTAAATTAAAATTCATAATTATTTATGCATGTTCGGGATATCCATTTTCTTGAATCCAGCAGGAGGTTCAAACAAGGATTTATCGACAGATTTTTTTTCAATACTGGTTACTTCAAAAACCTTTTTGCCATTCTCTGTAACCAATAGAGGAAAATAACCACCTTCTTTTAGATCCTTCATCCATTGAGGTTTACTTTCATCATTCATCATTGGGTTGTTAAACCAGATAAAAGAGCCGATATCTTTTGTCAGCCATGCTTCACCCTGATCATCACCATTTTTATAAACCCATTTTTCAGCATTATATCCTAATATTTCTTTAGTCTCCCCTGTATTAGAAAAATCAGCATTCTCATTCATTCCTTTTTCTGTTTGTGAATTTATTTTAGCTTCAGGCATTGGCATTTCCATATACATTTTCTGATCAGGCATAATTATCAAAATCTGTTTCGACGAAGGATCCATAACAAACTGACCTCTTCCCTCTTTTTCATTTGAATCAAAACAAATTTTACCATCTTTCATATAATAATCCATTGAATGGGTTTCACCGTTATCAAAGATGTTGAAAGTAACTTTCCCCTCAAAATTTTCCTGGGCATAAACTTTATTAGTTACAGTTAATACTGCAACTAATAATATAAAAAGACTAATGATGCTAAGCTTCATAGAACCTCCGTTATAAATAATTTTATTAATTAAAAAAACTTACTGCCATATTTAAAAGATTTCACCATGCCAAAAAATACCGGTTGAAAACTTTTGAACGCTTCCTCACTGTTCATAATTAGCTTCAAGCTATAATCTTCATCAGTGTTCGTTCTAATATAAATAATTTGATTGACTTGTCCAGCAAGTTCCTCAGGATCATTATAATAGACAGCGTAATTTCGTGTTGCATATCTATGTTGAAATCTTTTGGGATTGAAAAGATCTTTATCTTTTACTTCAACATGTACATAAGGCGGCGGGTTATACTTTGACTGTGAAGTCCAGAATGTTACCCCATCCAGTTTATTCCTCACATCCTGATCAAGGTACGTCCATCCTGCCGGATATTTTATGGAAACGTTAAGAGTATTTTCTTTATAAACCTGAACAAGGTTTGTGGTATCAGCAAGGCTGTCAGAAAAATTATAGAAAAACGCTTCTGTTGAATTTTTAACCGGTTTAGTTTCTTCCGGAATTATTTCTTTTTCAGAAGATTTATTTTTTTCGATAACTTCTTTCTGTTCATTTTTAATTTCATTCCCAGGTTTAATTTCGTCTAATGCCGGCTTAGATTCAATTGTACTAAGTTGAACGTACGACCCTACTTTCGTTTCATTCAGCGATGAATTCATTATAAATGCAGCTGCTGTAATGATTAAAGCATGAAGGAACAACGACATTGAAAATCCGAAAAAAGGATAATCGTTCTTATTTGTTTTTAATTCCGAACTCATATTGAAACATAATTTAATACGGAGCTTTTATCAAGAAATAAAAGCACTTTCAGTCTTTGAAGCATATTTCATTTTTATTAGTTTTGAAAGTTATTTTCAAAATTTCGGGTATACAAAATGAAATTTCTCGTTACCGGCGGAGCCGGATTTTTAGGAATCAATCTCATAAGACATATTACATGCTCAAGGAGAAAACATTGTTTCTCTTGATATAGTTGAATTCGATTATCCTGATATGAATGATAAGATAGAAAAAATCAAAGGAGATATCAGGAATAAAAATGATGTTCAGAAAGCAATGAATGGAATTGATGTTGTAGTTCATACGGCGGCAGCATTACCGCTTTATAAACCTGAAGATATCTTTTCCACAGATATCGAAGGAACAAAAAATCTTCTTGAAGAAGCTGAAAAACAAAAAGTAAAAAGATTCATTCATATTTCCTCAACTGCAGTTTACGGTATCCCCGATCATCATCCGTTAAAAGAAGATGATAAGCTTGATGGTGTTGGAGCTTACGGCAAAGCAAAAATTCAGGCTGAAGAGGAATGCATCAAGTACAGAAAAAAAGGAATGTGCGTACCGGTCATCCGACCAAAGTCTTTTGTGGGACCGGAGCGGCTTGGTGTATTTGATTTACTTTATGACTGGGCTAAAGACGGCAAAGGGTTTCCAATGATAGGCAATGGAAATAACCGTTACCAGCTTTTGGATGTTGAGGATCTTTGTGATGCAATTTATTCATGTGCTACTTTACCGGCAGATATTGTTAATGATACATTTAATATCGGTGCAAAAGAATTCACAACTATGAAAGAAGACTATCAGTCGGTGCTTGATGCTGCCGGGTTTAATAAAAAGATTGTAGGGTTACCGGAAAAACCTATAATATGGACTCTAAGAATTCTTGAATCGATGAATCTTTCGCCATTATATAAATGGGTATATGAAACGGCATCTAAAGATTCTTTTGTATCGATTGAAAAAGCAGAAAAGAAACTTGGTTATAAACCGAAATACTCTAACAAAGATGCACTTGTAAGAAACTACAAATGGTACAAGGAACATTTTGAGGAGTTTAAAAACCAGAGTGGAGTTTCACACCGTGTTCCATGGAAGCAGGGAATTTTGAGAGTTGCAAAGGTTTTCTTTTAAATTCCTTTCGAGCACTTAGTCTATCCAGGAATTTCTTAAAATAGAATATTGTACGTGTCGATATTTTCCCAATCTTTCGACACGTTGTAAAAACATGTCGATCTCATCGACATATATCTGCATTATGTTTATTCCGGAAAAATTTAGCAAAACGTTGGGGTATTTTTTCATTTGATTATTATTATTTTATTTTATTCAAAAAAATATTTTATACAAGGAGAAAGTAATGGCAAGTAAAAAAGATTTCCTGAAGGAAGTGATTCAACATATTGATATTAAAAAGCATAATGTAATTCATCTGGTTGATGCTTTTGAACATATGGCTTTTTCATCAAGAGATTTGAACCGGGCTGCGAAAATTTTTGACACAATGTTAAAAGATAAAGACTGTACAGTTATTCTAACTCTTGCAGGGAGCATCTTTAGTGCGGGACTTAAAAAAGTAGTTTACGATCTCGTAATGAATAATATGGTTGATGCAATTGTTTCAACCGGGGCAATAATGGTTGACCAGGATTTTTTTGAGGCACTCGGATTCAAACATTACATAGGAACCCCCTTCAGCGATGATAATCTTTTAAGAGATTTGCACATCGACAGAATTTATGATACTTATATTGATGAAGATGAACTGCGTATTTGTGATGAAACCTGTGCAAAAATATTTAATAGCCTTGAACCAAAACCATACTCTTCACGTGAACTATTATTTGAATTCGGAAAGTACCTTGAAAATAGCGGCGGACCTAAAGTAGATGATTCTGTAATTTGGGCATGCTATCAGAAGAAAGTTCCCATTTTTGTTCCCGCTTTTTCGGATTGTTCTGCCGGATTTGGATTTATAATTCACCAGACTGAAAATCCTGATAAACATGCTTCAATCGATTCGGCAAAGGATTTTCTTGATCTTACAAAAATAAAACTTGCCTCTAAGGAAACTGGAATATTTATGGTTGGCGGCGGCGTTCCTAAAAACTTTACACAGGATATCGTTGTTGCAGCAGATATATTAAAAGAAGATGCGCCGATGCATAAATATGCTATTCAGATTACAGTTGCTGATGTAAGAGACGGCGCCCTTTCAAGTTCAACTTTAAAAGAAGCGAGCAGCTGGGGAAAAGTTTCAACTTCATCAGAACAAATGGTTTATTCGGAAGCTACAATTGCAATGCCGCTAATCGCAGGTTATGCCTATCATAAAGGAAGCTGGAAAGAAAGAAAACCAAAGGAATTTCAGAAGATTTTCCAGGTAGAAAAAGTTAACAGTTGATTTTCATCCGGTAAAGAGGTGATTATTTCACCTCTTCTTTTATTCCTATAAGAAAAATTTACCAGGCCTTTTCAGTACGATTAAATTCTACTTTATTTTAAGCTGCAAACAGGAATGCTTTTTGATTCATTTTTTCCAAGAATTTAAGCTGATAATAAGCTATATTGTTTGCCCATTTTTAATATTTGATTAAAATGACTGCAAAAGAGTTATTAAAAAAATATCATGACCCTAAGTTCTTCTTTAACCGGGATTTAAGCTGGGTGGAGTTTAATCGCAGGGTTCTGGAAGAAGCACTGGATCCTTCTCTTCCGCTGCTTGAAAAGGTAAAATTCATTTCAATATTTCATACCAACCTTGATGAATTTTATATGATTAGAGTAAGCGGTCTTAAAGAGCAGATAGCAGCAAATGTGCTTGAGCCTTCTATTGACGGGCATACTCCAAGAGAACAATTACAGAAAATAGAAAAATGTGTTAAGCCAATGCTCGACCAGGTTTTTGATCTCTGGCTAAATAAGGTTGTACCGGAACTTAGAAAGAATAATATTAATATTTGCGATTATCCTACACTTAAGGATGATGAACAAAATAAATTAACTGAGTATTTTAAAAAGGAAATTTATCCTGTCCTTACACCTCTTGCTTTCGATCCGGGCAGACCTTTTCCCTATATCTCCAACTTAAGTTTAAGTCTTGCTATACTTGTTCGAAAACCAAATGGTGAAAATCATTTTGCCCGTGTTAAAGTTCCGAGTATTTTACCAAGACTACTCCGGATTGATACAATTTTGAACCCTGAGAAAAAAATACAAAACAATGGAAATTTTAATGCAAGGTTCGTCTGGCTTGGTGATCTTATAAGAGCCAACCTTCCACTTTTATTTCCGGGAATGGAAATAGTTGAAGCTCACAGGTTCAGAATTACAAGAGACACTGATATTGAACTTCAGGAAGACGAAGCCGATGATCTGCTTAATGTTATTGAAGAAAACATAAGGCTGAGACGGTTTGGAAAAGTTGTAAGACTTGAAGTTGCCGACAAGATGCCTGATTTTATGCTGGAAACATTAATGGAGAATCTTCAGATTACGAAGGAAGATGTTCATGTTTTCGATGGACCTCTCGGCTTAAGCGATATTATGACTCTTTACGATCTTCCGCTTCATCAGCACAAGTTTAAACCATATTATCCCATAATCCCAAAAGCTTTTGATGATGATGAAGATATGTTTTCTATTATTAAGCAAAGAGACTTACTTCTTCATCATCCTTATCATTCTTTTACACCTGTAATCGATTTTATAAAAGAAGCTTCTATTGATCCGGATGTTCTTGCAATCAAGCAGACTCTTTACCGCGTCGGACCCGATTCCCCCATTATTAAATACCTGGTCGAAGCTGCTGAAAGAGGAAAGCAGGTCGCAGTTCTTGTGGAGTTGAAAGCAAGGTTTGATGAAGAAAATAATATCTTCTGGGCAAGAGAACTCGAAAAAGTTGGTGTTCATGTTGTTTACGGATTAGTAGGATTGAAAACACACGCAAAAATGATTTTAGTTGTAAGAAAAGAAAGTGATGGAGTTAAAAGATATGTTCATCTTTCAACCGGAAATTATAATTCCGTAACTGCAAAAATTTATACTGATTTAGGATTCTTTACAGATGATGATGATATCTGTACAGATGTTGCTGATATATTCAACTACCTTACAGGTTACAGCAAACAAACAAATTTCAAAAAGCTTATAGTAGCCCCGATAAATATGCGGGAAAAATTTCTCGAGCTAATAAACCGTGAAATAGAAAATGTTAAAGCAGGTGGAGAAGGAAAGCTTATCTTTAAATTAAATTCTGTTGTAGATCCGGCATTAATATGTGCGATGTATGAAGCATCGAATGCAGGAGTAATTATAAAATTAATTTGTCGGGGTATATGCTGCCTTGTACCGGGAGTAAAGGACTTAAGTGAAAATATAGAAGTTACCAGCATTGTGGGAAGATACCTTGAGCACAGCAGGGTTTATTATTTTTATAATAACGGTGAAGAAGAAATTTATTTAAGCAGTGCTGATTTTATGCAAAGAAACCTTGACCGGAGAGTTGAAATAGCTTACCCTATTGAGGATCAGAAATTAAAGGATGAAATCAACCGTACACTCATTAAAGCTTCTCTTAAGGATAATGTTAAAGCAAGAATTCTTCAACCCGACATGAAATATTATCATAGAAACTGCGAGGAGAGAGCTAAAAAAATTGATTCACAGGAATGGCTTATGAATCATACGATTAAAGCTTCGGGCAATTATTCCAAATCAAAAGTGTAATTATTCTCACTTCAATTCACATTAAAAGTGAATCAAATTTTTGCTAAATTTATGTTTCATAATTTAAGAATTATTAGGTGTTTTAAATGACTGATATTACTAAAAGCGAAGTATTAAGCACATTAAAAAGTATCGATGAAAAAGATATTAATACTGATTTCCTCATTCTTAATTCAATAAAAGAATTTTCGAATAAAGGTAATAATTTAAGCTTAACTATTTCGGTTCCTGCAAGCACTCCTGTAGAATATCTCAAAGAAAAATTTACAGAAGCAATCAAAAAAGAATTTCCTGATTTAAAAAAAGTTGAAATTAATCTTGAGAGCAAAGTTACTGCAAACAAAGAAACAAAAAAGGATGAAGTCCTTAAAGGAGTAAAAAATACAATTGCCATTGCAAGCGGTAAGGGCGGCGTAGGCAAAAGTACTGTGGCAGTCAACCTGGCTGTTGCTCTTGCAAAGGATGGTGCAAAGGTTGGAATAATTGATGCTGATATATACGGACCAAGTATCCCTCTTATGCTTGGAATAAATAAGAAACCGCAAATATTCCAGAGCAGTGAAACAATGAAGATGATTCCTCTTGTTAATTTTGGTATAAAAATTATTTCAATAGGATTTCTTATTGATGATAACGCTCCCGTTATCTGGCGGGGACCAATGGCAAGCGGTGCTGTTAAACAATTTATGACGGATGTTGAATGGGATGAGCTTGACTATCTCATCTTCGATATGCCTCCCGGAACAGGCGACATTCAATTAACACTTGTCCAAACCATTCCATTAACAGGTGCTGTTATTGTTACAACACCACAGGAGGTTGCACTTGTCGATGCCCGTAAAGCATTAAAAATGTTTGACAGAGTTAATGTTCCAGTGCTGGGAATTGTAGAGAATATGAGTTACTTTATTGCACCCGATACCGGTAAAAAATACGATATATTCGGTATTGGCGGCGGATTAAATTTTGCTAAAGATACAGGCACTCCGTTTCTCGGTGGCATTCCAATTGATTCGCGAATAAGAATAGGCGGCGATAAAGGTAAACCTATTGTTTATGATATGCCGGATTCGGAACATGCCGAAGTTATTATGAAGATTGCAAGGAATCTCGCTGAACAAGTTAAGAAAATAAATTCACAGTCGGATTCCAAAGTTGAAATAATTCTGGACAACGAAGATTAAAAAATATTTTAGGGGTTTATATGAAAGATAAAGTTCTTAAAGCCCTGAATAAGATGAGACCATTTTTGCAAGCTGATAATGGTGATGTTGAGCTTATTGAAATTACTGAAGATGGAATTGTAAAAGTACGGTTAACCGGTGCCTGTGAAATTTGCCCTCTTTCAGTTATGACGCTTAGGGCAGGTATTGAAAGATCGCTTATGCGGGAAGTTCCCGGCGTAAGAAGAGTTGAAGCTGTCAGTGAAGTTTAGGTATTTCTTATTAATATTTAATAATTTATGACAGAAAAAAGTTTAAAGCGAATCATAAGAATTTCTGCCTGGCTGTTAATACTTGCTTTGCTTTTAATTCTGGTTTTTATCCTTTCCGATATTTTCCTCATTTTGATTTTTTCTATCCTGCTGGCTTTTATTTTTATTCCTTTAGTAAGTATGCTCGAAAAAGAAGGTCTTAGCAGGTTAACCTCCACGCTCATTGTTTTTGCCGCAACAGGATTTCTTCTTTACCTGGTACTTTCATTTATCATTCCGAAGTTCATTATTCAGATGGACCAATTAATTAAGGCACTTCAAACCTTTTCACTTCACGATCAACTTATACAGCTTGAAAATGAAATTTACAGGTTTTTCCCATTCTTCCATGTTGGTGATCTTACAAAGAGATTGGAAGAATTCATTTCCTCACAGTTTGTCAATTCTTTTGATATCATTTCAGGACTGGTAACAGGAATTGTTTCGGCTGCATTAATAATTATTATTATTCCTTTCATATCCTTCTTCCTGGTAAAGGACAGCAGAAAGATTCTGAAGAATATCCTTAATATTATTCCGAACAATTATTTTGAAATGTCTTACTGGATTTTAAAAAAAGTAAGCATACAGCTTGGCAGGTTTGTAAGAGCCTGGATATTTGATGCGAGTTTTGTCGGAACGATAATGGGTGTCGGGTTATATATTATTGGCGTTAATAATGCTTTACCACTGGGAGTTATAGCAGGATTCGGTCATCTTGTTCCTTATTTCGGTCCTGTAATTGGAGGAGTTCCTGCCATTATTGTTTCTGTAATTCAAACAGGAGATTTATCCCAGCTTCCATTTATTATTCTTCTTGTAATAATAACCTACACAATAGATAATGGTTTTGTACAGCCGTTTGTTTTCTCCAAAAGTGTCGATATGCATCCAATTATAATTATCCTTTTAATCATTGCAGGAAGCCAGTTGTTCGGGGTATTGGGAATGCTGCTTGCAGTGCCTACCGCATCAGTAATTAAAACTGCCGCAAAAGAAATTTACTTCGCTTTTAAGAATTACAAGATTGCAAGAATTTGATTTAATTTTATAAAATTATTACTAACAGCCTAATCCAGTTCCTTCACAAGTTTCTGAATTACATCAACCGAAGTAATTCCATCAGCTTCTGCAGAGAAGTTTGTAATGATCCGATGACGTAAAACCGGAGTCATTGCAAATTTAACATCATCGATATTAGGAGTGTATCTTCCGGTAATAACTGCACGGGTTTTGGCAGCCATAATCATATATTGAGAGGCTCTTGGACCGGCGCCCCATGTAATCCAGTCCTTTATAAATTGCGGGGATGAACCATTTGTAGGACGTGTAAGGTTCGCCGCTCTTACGGCAAATTCAATAACATTGTCAGCAACAGGAACTCTTCTTACAAGATCCTGAAATGCAATTATTTCTTCCGCCGAAACAACTTTTGATAATACGGCACTGTACTCACTCGTAGTAGTCTGTACAATTTTCTTTTCTTCTTCAAATGACGGGTAATTAAGCCAGAGGTTAAACATAAACCTGTCAAGCTGAGCTTCAGGTAAAGGATATGTTCCTTCCTGCTCAATTGGATTTTGTGTTGCCAGCACAAAGAAGGGTTCTGTTAAAACTTTGGTTACTCCCGCTGTTGTTACCCGGTGCTCCTGCATTGCTTCCAGAAGTGCAGCCTGGGTTTTAGGAGGAGTTCTGTTTATTTCATCTGCAAGAATAACGTTTGCAAATATAGGTCCCTCAACAAAACGAAAATTTCTTTTCTTTGAAAGAGGATCTTCTTCAACAAGTTCCGTTCCGGTTATATCGCTCGGCATTAAATCGGGAGTAAACTGTATACGGCTGAACTTTAAATCCATTACTTCGGCAAGGGTTTTTATTAAAAGAGTTTTTGCGAGACCCGGTACTCCGACCAGTAGGCAATGTCCCCGTGAAAGAAGCGAGATAAGAAGCTGCTCAATTATTTCTTCCTGCCCGATAATTATTTTAGCAATTTCCTGCCTGGTCTGTTTAACTTTTAGGTTCAGCTTTTCAACTAACTGAACATCACCTTCGCTTGCTTCTTTCAAATTTAAAATCCTTTAATAGTTTTATAGCCTGATGTCGTAATAAATTTTACTCTTCAAACTCTCAATCCACTTCTGGTATTCGTTCTGTCTCTTATATTCATCTGCGAGCTTTTTAATGTCTGTATAATCTTTATCCAGGTCTGGAGCATGTTGAGGAGTTCTTTCTTCAAGATAAATTATATGATAGCCATATTTACTCTGGGAATACTGATACCGTTTAGGAAAACTTATCTCGCCGACTTTTAAGGTCGATACTACATCGAGAACACTCTTATCAAGCTGGTTTAAATAAAAAGTACCAAGCTCTCCGCCAAACGGAGCTGTGTCTTCATCCTCGCTGTATTTCTTTGCATAATAAGCAAAAGTACTGTCGCCTTTAACAATACTGTCTCTTACCGCTGTAAGAAAATCAATCGTTTTCAGATCAGCATCTTCATCGGCCTTTATTTTTATGAGGATATGCCTTGCATGAATTGATTCGCCTCTTTTTTCAAGTAGCTGAATAATATGAAAACCGACCGGGGTTTCTATTACATCTGAAATTTCCCCGGGCTTTAATGCAAAGGCTGCCGCTTCAAACTCAGGGTAAAAAACACCTTTCTTAACAAATCCAAGATCACCACCTTCCTTTGCACTTCCGGGATCTTCAGAATATTTTTTAGCCATCTCTGCAAAATCGGCTCCGTTTTTAATTGAATCCAGTATAGCCTGTGCAAACTCTTTTGCTTTTTCTTTTGCTTCAGTTGAAGTTTTAGGTGATCGATAAATGTGTGCAATTTTTACCTTCTCAGGAATTACGCCAAGACTATCTTTGAATTTATTAAAGAACTCTTCGACATCTCTCCTAGTAGCTTCGATGTTTCCGAAATTCTTTTCACGAAGCTTCTGTACCATAAGATTTTTTCTTACATCATCTCTTAGCTCATGCTTTATCTTTTCTATGCTCATTCCATAAACCTGTTCAACCCGTTCCTTGGAGCCATACTGCTGAATAAACATCTGGATCTGGTAATCTATTCGTTTATCAACATCCTCATCAGTAACATTAATAGAATCTAAATTTGCCTGAGCATAAGCAAGCTTCTCTTCAATCATTGAGTTTAATGTCTGCTTTTTCAGTTCCGGGGAATCCGGTGAAACTCCGTATCTTGATGCGAGAAGATTCGTCTGGAATTCAAGCTCACTTTCAGTGATAATTTCATTATCCACTACCGCTACGATTTTATCAAGAACCTTTTGTGCATAACAAATACCGGCAAGCAAAAATATAACAACAAAAACTTTAACTTTCATTTAGTACCTATCTCACTTCTATATCATTTTTAGAATATAATTCTTTAATATAATTCGTAATAAATTGTTCCTTCTTCAAGGCAATATACCTGTCGCGAACAAGTTTATTCACAAGGTCAAATGGCGGAATACTTCCCTTCTCATACTTCTGAAGCAACTGCACGAGATAATAATTTCCTGCACTATCATTTACAACAATACTTATTTCATCCGGGAGAAGCTCTCTTACAACACGAACAAGAGCTGCCGGCTGAATTTCGTATTCATAAACAAGATGAGACACCTCATTGTCTACCAGGCTTGTGTCATTTTTAAATTTCTCATCCGCTCTCTCCCATCCTTTTTCAAAGGCATTATTCCTGAATTCTATTGCATTATCCTCATCATTAAAGCGAACAAGGTTTATCAGGAAAGCATTGTAAAACAATTTAAAGTTGTCCTTGTTCTTTTCGTAATAATCTTTTACTTCAGAAGGTTCAATTTTAATTTTCTCTTCGTTAAAAATTTTATTAACAAGGAAAGTTACTGCGAGCTCTTTATCCGATTTATTTTTTAATTTCTGAAAGCTATTATCATCTAATATCCCCGAACTTTTTGCTTCCTGGTATAAGAGCTCTTTGTTTATCCAGTCCCTTACAATCTCACTCTTGTAAAAATTTTTACCAGAACCCGAATCAATGATAGCATTCAGATCATCGCGGGTAAGATATGAATCATTTACTCTCGCCAGGTATTCCTTTTTATTTGATTCCTTACCGCAGCCAGTTAAAAAAGCCGCGGTAAAAAGAATCAAAAGAAATATTTTACTTTGTTGTATCTTTAAATGCTTCTTCAAGTTTATCATAAAAAAGTTGAGGATCATACCTCTTCTTCAAACCATCCAGATAATTCTTCTCAAGCCGTTTCGATTCAGCATCCTGGTAAGCACCGGATACTTCAGCTTTTGCTTCTTCAAAAGTTTTTGGACGGGCAGCATCTTTTGCAACCAACTTAACTATGGAATAACCTCCTGAATAAGCGAAAGGTTCGGAGTATGAACCGGGAGTAGTGAGCAATTCATTTGTTTTGGTAGCAAGAGTTGAATAATCAACAGCAACCAATCCGTAATTACCGGCTTTTTCCTTCATCTGAGGACGTTCTGTAAACCGGGTAGCAAGAGAATCAAAATCAGCCCCGTTCTGGAGATCATTATAATAAATGTGAATCAGTGAATCGTTTTTTGAAAATATCTCGCTGAAATTTATTCTGTCAGGCCAATTATAATTATCTTTTGTTTTCTGGAAATAATCATAAAGCTTTGAACTGTCGGCATTTATTTGACTCCACACCTCATCATCCTGAAGCTTGAAAACATAAATACCGTTTTTATAATCATCCATCAATGCTGCAAATTCAGGATCAGTTTCATCCAGATGTAATGCAGCAACGGCAAGCAGGCTGTCCCCGGCAATTTTATCTATTGCAGAGTTAAGAACATTTGCATCAATTAACCTATTCATAAACTCACGTTCCGAGTTCATCCTGTCTATTGCAGTACTTACATAAATTGTATCTACTTTGTTATATGTAAACAAAGGCTGATCCTTAAGTTCATTATAATTCCTTAACTGGCTGCCAACTTTTAGTGAATCAGCATCGTGCAGAACTTTGTCCATTGTCGCCTGGTCAACTGTAAAACCATATTTGACTTTTAAGGCATCAATTAATGAGTCGTATATCGCCTGGTATTTTGTTTGTTTGAATATTTTTTCCAGCTCTTCTTTATCTTCATCAAAAGAAGGATATGGTTTTTCATCGGTAAGCTTTATAATATGAAATCCGAAATTAGATTCAACAACATCTGAAGTCTCACCGGGTTTCAGGTTGAAAACAGCTTCGTCGAACGGTTTAACCATCATTCTTCTGCTGAAAAATCCTAAATCACCGCCGTTCTTTTTAGAACCGGTATCATCAGAATATTCTTCTGCAAGCTTGGCAAAATCTTCACCATTCTTAAGCTTCTGCATAACTGTATCTATTTTTGCGCGGGCATAAGCAGTATCGGGTTTTCCTGACGGTCCATTGAAATTAACCAGGATATGGCTTGCTCTTATCTGAGGAATTCTTTCCCTCCTATCAGTTACCTTTATTAAGTGATAACCATATCTCGTTTGAACAACAGATGGGTAAACACTGTCCACAGCCGTCGCATAAGCAGCATCTTCAAAGGTAGGAGGAAGTAAACCGGCTGTGATATAATATATATCGCCGCCGATATTTTTAGAATAATTATCGTCTGAATATTTCTTAGCCATTTCCTCAAAGCTTGCACCGTGCTTAATACTGTCCAATATCGATTCAGCAAGCTGTTTTGCAGCTTCTTCTCCGGTTGAATCAGGTCTTATCATAATATGACTAACCCGTAATTCAATTTTTCTTCTGTTGTAAAGCTGCTCTTCCCCGGGCTCTACAATTTGTTTTTCAAGAATGTAAGAGACACCAACTTTTTTCTTATAGTCCTGCAATTCCTGATTCAATTCGGGATTAGAATCATAACCGCGAACGTAAGCATCTCTTAATTTCATTTTGAAATTGACATAAAGATCAAGAAAGTTTTTCAATTGTGAAAGACTATCCTCTTTAGCTTTTTCGTTACTGCCGACATTCTTTTCGTACATCTTTTCGAATTCATTCATCTTAATTTGTTCATCATCAAATTTTGCGACAACTATATCTGAATGTTTTGGTGCGCATGAACTAAATATGAGCGAAGCCAAAACAATGAAAGGTATAATGAACCTGCGGAACATTGAATTTTTCTCCTTTTTATTGCTTTTAAAACAAACTTTAGCCGCCAAGTTTATTTATAGACGGCTTGAAAATCAAGGTAAACTGATATGGTTAACCAATTAATTTTACCTGTATTCTATTTAGCCAAAGTAATTTTTATGATTTTATTGCTGGTTCCAGCATTTAATCTTACAAAATAAACTCCACTTGCGAAACCTTCAGCATTAAGTGTATAAGAATAATTACCCGGTGCTTTATATTCATCGGTTAATACCTTTACCTGGTTTCCGAGAATATCATATAAAATGAGCCTAATCTGACTTCCATTTGGAACAGAATAATTTATTCTGGTTGAAGGGTTAAACGGGTTCGGGTAATTCTGTTCAAGCACAAAATCTGAAGCAACAGGAACATCCACTGTAACTTCATTGCTAAATGTATATTTTCCATCAAAGTCGATTTGCTTCAACCTGTATGTCGCACTACCTTTAGTATTATTCTTATCAATAAAACTATAATCAGTAGGACTTGTTTTTGTTCCCTGTCCCTGTACAAAGCCAATTGTTACATAATCAGAATTATCAAACTTTTTCTCTATTTCAAAACCACGGTTATTTTTTTCTGTGGCAGTTTTCCATTCAAGATTAACTTTTCCATCAACTACTCCTGCCGTAAATGATTCAAGCTCTACGGGTGTAGGGAAATAATTTACTGCATCCAGAGCATTTAATATTCCCCAGCCGAATTCGTTATCAGGGTTATTATGCTGAGAAGCTGTATTTCTCATTGCATCTCTTACCTGCATTGGGGTAAGACTTGGATGTGCGCACAGTATTAAAGCAGCCACTCCTGCAGAAAGAGGACAGCTAAATGAGGTGCCGCTTGAAGATGTAAACGAATTATCATCATAAGGAGACGCAACAACATTTCCATCACCCAAAGCCATAACATCAGGTTTAATCCTTCCGTCTACCGTTGGTCCTACGCTGCTGAAAAAAGAAAGACTTCCTGAATATTCTACAGCTCCTACAGCAATAACACTGTCACCATCAGCAGGGCCGTTAAGAGTATTATGATTCGGATTTTGTCCGTTATTACCAGCAGAATTAACTACAACAATTCCGAGATGGGTAGCATAATCAGCACCATTGGTTATTACAGTTGTATTTCCATCCATATCCATCCAGGTGTAGCTTGGCCATGGCGGATCAAAAGCAAGGTATCCAAGTGATGTTGTAGTTACATCTACTCCGATACTATCTGCCCATTCCATTGCAGCAATCCAGTTATCTTCTTCTATTGGTGTTTCACTATCTGTATTTTCCGTTTTTGCAAGAATATAATTAGCACCGAAAGCGGGACCAATTAAATTACCGGGAGCGTAACCACCTATTGTGGAAAGAGTTTCTGTTCCGTGTGAACCATCCCCGGAATCTGCCTGATTACCAACATTAGGATCATTATTAACAAAATCCCATTCGGCAATAATATTCATCGAATTAAATGCGATGTGGCTTAGCCTGCTGAATCCTGCATCCATAGAACAAATAGTAACTCCCTGACCTGTGTAACCAAGATCGTGAACAGCAGGTACATTTATCTGCTCCATCTCATCATAAGAACCACCATAATTCAGACTATGCACACCTGCGGGTTCCTGGACCTTACCAAGTTCCTGTTGAATTTTATTTTTATCAGGTGCAGGCTGGAATCCCTTTTTTAACTTATATACAATATCGAGTTTATTTACAAATGGCAGAGAAGTAAGTTCATTAATATTGGCTTTATTAATTGTGCCGCTTACAGCATTCAACCATTTTGATTCGTGTTTCAGTTTCAATCCTTCTGATTCAACCTGAGAGATATATGCTTTGTTAAGGGGAATATCTTTCATTGTTAAGGGATTTGATTTACCTAAAACCTTTTCTCTTCTTTTAAGCGATTTCTCACTTACTACCAATTGGGGATTATTAAAATACACATCTGTATTATTACCTTTATCAGTAAAATAAACCCAAACCAATAATTCATCGTTTGCAGACAGGTTGCTCATTTGAGTTTGTAAAGCCGGTGTAACTTTATTTAAAGGCTGTTGTGCATATGATGTTGCATACAAACACAAACATAGCATTGGTATAAACATTATTCTCATCTTAAGTCTCCGAAAAATATATTAATATATAGTTTGATTACTTCGCCCTCGTTCCATTTTTAACATCCTGGTTTACAGTAAGAATATTCAAACTTCCGTTTCCGTCTTCAACCGCCAGGACCATTCCCTGAGATTCATATCCCATAAGCTTAGCCGGTTTTAAATTAGCAACTAAAATAATCTTTTTCCCGATTAGTTCATCGGGATTATAACTTTTTGCAATACCCGCCAGCACCTGGCGTTCACCATCATCTAATCTTACTTTTAGCTTAATTAATTTACTACTTTTAGGAACATTAACAGCCTCAACTATTTCAGCAACTTTTAATTTAATTTTATCAAAATCTTCTATTGAAATTAACTCATCAATCTTGTTTCCGCTATCCTCTTTAACTTCCAGCTTCGCAAGCTGCTGTTCAATAACTTCATCTTCAATTTTAGGAAATATAATTTCAGTTTTATTTAACTGATGATTTTCTTTAAGGTTTTCATTCCCGAGATCGTCCCAGTTAACGGGAGACAAATTAAGTATTCTGAATATTTTTTCAGATGAAAAAGGCAATACCGGAGAAAATAATCCTGCCAGAGTATAAATTGTCTGGAGGCAAATATTTAAGGTTGTGCCGCACTTTTCCTTATTATTTTTTATTGTCACCCAAGGTTCCGAATCATTAAAATATTTATTCCCTGCTCTTGCCAGGTTCATTATTTCAGTAACGCCATCTTTTATTTTATAGCAATCGAAAAATTCTGAAACTTTAGAGGGATAACCGGAAAGTAATTGCAGCATATTTTTATCTATTTCTTCAGATCTGCTTTTAACAGGGACTTTTCCATCAAAATGTTTATGAACAAATGTAAGGGTTCTGTTTATAAAATTTCCGAGAATATCAGCAAGTTCACTGTTATTTCTCAATTGAAATTCTTTCCAGTAGAAATCGGTATCACGGGTTTCGGGAAGATTTGCTGCAAGCGTGTATCTTAAAGGATCTGCCGGAAATATTTTTAGAAAATCTATAACATCAATTCCCCAGTTACGGCTTTTAGAGAATTTCTTTCCTTCAAAATTTAAAAATTCATTTGCCGGTACATTTTGGGGAAGGATATACTTTTCTTTTTCACCATCGTTCCATGCCATTAGCATTGCGGGAAAAATAATGCAGTGAAATACCACATTATCTTTACCTATAAAAGCAATATATTTTGTTTTCTCGCCCTGCCAGTACTCTTTCCAGAGATTTTCATTACCCTTCTTTTTTGATAATTCTTTTGTTGCAGAAATATAACCCAGCACAGCTTCAAACCAAACGTAAAGTACTTTGCCCTTCGCAGAATCGAGCGGCACAGGCACACCCCAGTCAAGATCACGTGTATAAGCCCTGTCTTTTAAGCCGGCTTTAAACCACCCTTTACAATACTGTATAACATTTTCTTTCCAGCCATAATTTCTGCTGCTCACGTTAACATATTCTTCAAGTCTTGGCTGAAAATCTCCCAGTGGAAAATACCAGTGAGAAGTTTCTTTTAATACCGGTGTTTTACCTGTAATTTTACTTCTGGGATTTTTCAATTCGGAAGGTTCGTAAAGGGCTCCGCAGTTTTCACACTCATCACTTCTGGCTTCTTCATAACCACAGTTTGGACAGGTTCCTTCCACATATCTGTCCGGCAAAAACATACCGGCTTCTTCATCATAATATTGTTGTGATTTTTTTTCATTCAATAATCCCCTGTTATAAAATTCAAGAAAAAATTCTTTGGCTGTTTCGTGATGAATAGGCAGACTTGTACGTGAATAAATATCAAAACTCATCCCGAATTGCTCGAAAGCTTTTTTATTTATTTCATGATACCTGTCTATAATTACTTTTGGATTAACTTTTTCTTTATCAGCACTGATTGTAATTGGAACACCATGCTCATCGGAACCGCAGATGTAAATAACATCATTCCCCTTCATTCTATTATAACGTACATATATATCTGCAGGCAGGTATGCACCGCTTAAATGACCTAAATGTATAGGTCCATTTGCATAAGGTAATGCTGAAGTAACCAGGATTTTTTCTTTTGCCAAGCGTTATCCACTTTATTCTGAATTAGAAAAATAAATATAAGCAAAATTGAGAATGTAATTAAAGGGGATTGAGTAGTATATTGAAGAAACAGGATATCTGCCGAAAACAGACTGTCACTGCCGGAAATTTATTTTTAAAGAATGGGATTGGTAGGAATCTCTTAAATTATCATGGAATGAAATAACCTGTTGATGCAAATCAAACCTCAGGAAATTTATAAACATTAGGTTAATTTTTTATTAAAAGATTTTTTTGTAAAAGTAAACGATTATTAAATGCACTGCAAAATAGTTCCCCTTATTCTGACGATTATTTTATTAACTCCACCAATTATTTTGCCTCAAAGAAACAATTCAGCGGATTCATTATTACAGGAAGCTACTTTGCAGAACTGCGTTAAGTATGCACTTGAAAATCAACCATCTATAAAGCAGGCATTGAATAATGAAAATATCGTCAACCAGGAAATTAGCGGTAAAATAGCCGATTGGTTTCCACAATTAAACTTTAATTTTAATTTTCAACATAACTACAAACTTCAGACATCGGTTTTCCAGGGTAATCCGGTTCATTTTGGAGTAATAAATACTTCAACTGCCCAGCTTTATTTAACCCAGACAATCTTTAACAGGGATGTTCTTTTGGCTGCCAGCAGTGCAAGCGATGTACGAAAGCAGGTGCAACAGTCAACTACCGAAGATAAAATCAGCGTTGTGGTTAATGTAAGTAAAGCATTCTACTCAACACTACTAACCCAGGACCAGATTGATCTTATTGATGAGGATATTGCCCGGCTTGAGCAGAGCAAGAAAGACACTTACAATCAATATAAAGGAGGTGTGGTAGACAAAACTGATTACATGAGAGCAACTATTGCACTGAATAATGCAGAAGCAGAAAAAAAACAGGATGAAGAATTGTTAAAAACCAGTATTGCATATTTAAAAGAAGCAATGGGATATCCAACACAGGGCGAGTTAAAATTAGTCTACGATCAATCTCAGATGGAAAATGATATTTCCATAGATACTACGCAGACAGTAAATTTTAATGACAGGATTGAATATCAATTACTTCAGACAGAAAAAGATTTACAGATAGCTAGTCTTCATTATTATGAATGGAGCTTTATACCCTCTCTTTCTGCATTTGGCGCATATAATTTTAATTATTTGAATGATGACTTATCTCAGTTGTATAAACAGGATTACCCAAGCTCGTATGTGGGTCTGCAACTGACTTTCCCAATTTTCGAAGGAAGTAAAAGAATTCATGAAATTGAACAGGCTAACCTGGAGGTAGACCAGTATGAATTTGAAGTCGCTTCATTGGAAAATTCCATTAATGCCGAATATGTGCAGGCTTTAGCTAATTATAAAAGCAACCTTACAAATCTTGAAACACAAAAGGAAAACCTGAAACTTGCCCGGGATGTATATGATACAATTCAGCTTCAATATAAATCTGGTATTAAAACTTATCTGGATGTTATTACATCAGAAACAGATTTAAGAACAACACAAGTAAATTATATCAATGCTCTTTACCAGGTACTCAGCAGTAAGTTAGATGTTCAGAAAGCGCTGGGAACAATTCAATATTAATTGAAAGAAGATCAGATGTATCTTCCGTAAACAGTTAAATGAAAAACAGATAGTAAAATAGTTATCATTATGAAAAAGAAACTTTATTTAATACCGATCCTATTTTTTATTGCTGTCTTTTTTATTTCTTGCGGTGGAGATAAAAATAATAAACCACAATTCCAGCCAACACCGGTTACCTCTTATACCGTTAAAAAAGAAAAAGCAAGTTATTATATTGATTACCCCGGGACAGTTGTGGCTTTAAATGAGGTTGAATTAAGACCTGAGGTTTCAGGATATTTAACTGATATTTACTTTAATGACGGTCAGCATGTTACCAAGGGAATGAGGTTATATGGGATAGACCAACAGCAATATAAAGCAACTTACGACGTAGCTAAAGCAAACTATGATAAGGCAAAGCAGGATTATGAAAGATACCAGGAATTAGCAAAGAATAATGCAATTGCCACTCAGATACTCGAACATTCTCAAGCTGATTTACAAGCTGCTCAAAGTAATTTGGATGCGGTTGAAACCAACCTTCGAAATTCAACTATTTATGCGCCGTTTGACGGAACTATAGGTATTTCCCAGGTTAAATTAGGTTCTGCAGTAACCGCGGGTCAAACTTTGATGAATATTATTTCTTCAGATAATCCTATGGATGTTGACTTTTCCGTTGATGAAACACTTATAAGTAAGTTTAGTGAACTGCTGCACAAAAATTATGGAAAAAGAGATTCGACATTTTCTCTAATTCTGCCGGATCAATCTGTTTATCCTTATTTTGGGAAACTGATTTTGTTAGATCGTGCTGTTGATCCACAGACAGGAACAATTACTGCAAGATTGGAATTTCCAAACAAAAATAATCTATTAAAACCGGGACTTACCTGTGATATAAAAGTTTTAAACAATGATATTTCCAAAAGCATTATTATTCCCTACAAAGCCGTTGTAGTTCAGATGGGAGAATATTTTGTGTTTGTAATTAATGGGAATAAAGTTAACCAGCGAAGAATTCAAATCGGCAGGCCAATAAAAGATAATGTTATAGTCAACAGCGGATTAGAATCCGGTGAACAAATTGTTGTCGATGGTGTTCAGAAATTAAGAGATAACTCACCGATTACTTTGACCGGTTCAAATAAAAAAAATCCATCGTAATGACGTGTTGAATAAATATTGAAACAGGAAAATAATGATTGCAAATACTTTTATTAAGAGACCCGTAACAGCAATTGTAATATCTATCGTGATCGTTTTGATTGGTGTACTTTCAATATTTAATTTGCCTGTAAGCCAGTACCCGGCTATAACCCCTCCAACAGTCCAGGTCTCTGGTTCTTTTACAGGAGCAGATGCACAGACTGTTGAACAAACCGTAACAACTCCTATTGAATCCCAGATAAACGGAACACCCGGAATGGCTTATATGTCAAGCAACAGCACAAACAGCGGGCAGTCTTCAATAAATGTTGTGCTTGATGTCGGAACCGATCCGGATGTTGCTGCACTTGATATTCAAAACAGAGTAAATGTCGCAACGCCGGCACTGCCTGATATAGTAAAAAGATTAGGAGTTATTACCCGGAAAAGAACATCCAGCATTTTGCTAATTGTGGCAATATATTCCCCGAACAATACCCACAATATCAGGTTTCTTGATAACTACTCAAATATTTTTATCAGAGAAGCATTACTGCGTGTTAAAGGTGTTGGAGATATTTTTGTCAGAGCTGATAATTTCAGTATGCGCATCTGGCTGAAGCCCGATAAATTAGCCCAGCTTGGATTATCCTCCGATGATGTAATTAAAGCTTTGCAGCAGCAGAATTTGCAGATAGCAGCAGGCACTGTAGGGGCGCCTCCCCAAAATAATTCGCAATCTTTTGAATATACTGTATTTACTAACAGTGCATTAAGTTCAATAGACCAGTTCAGTAATATTATTATTCGTGAAAACCCCCAGAATGGGTCCGAGGTTTATCTTAAGGATGTAGCGAGAGTGGAATTAGGAAAAGATAGCTATGCTAATAATTCTTATGTTGATGGAAAGAGATCTTCTTTCCTGCTTGTATTTCAGGCACCAGGCAGCAACTCGCTTGAGGTTGCAAATGGTATTTATGCTGAAATGAAGCAATTAAAAAATTCTTTCCCTGAAGATGTTGAATATGAAATTCCATTCGAAGCCGTATCCGTAGTCAGGGAATCTATTAATGAAGTAGTCACAACTTTATTGGAGGCTCTTGGGCTTGTTGTTCTGGTTGTATTTTTATTTCTTCAAACCTGGCGTGCAACCTTAATACCTATCCTTGCTATACCGGTTTCTATTATAGGAACATTCGCTTTTTTTGTTCCACTTGGTTTTACAATTAATACACTTACGATGTTCGGATTTGTATTAGCTATAGGTATTGTGGTCGATGATGCCATTATTGTTGTTGAAGCAGTGCAGCATCATATTGATGAAGAAAACCTTTCACCTAAAGAAGCTACTAAAGCAGCAATGAATGACATTTCCGGACCTGTAGTTGCTATTGCTTTAATCCTTTCATCCGTATTTATTCCGGTCGGTTTTATTCCAGGTATAGTTGGTAAACTTTATCAGCAGTTTGCAATAACTATTGCCGTATCAGTATTGATATCAGCCTTTGTCGCCCTTTCTTTAACCCCGGCTTTATGCACTCTTATCCTGAAACCTGTTGACAGGGAAGCTTTGAAAAAAGGACCTAAAGGTATTAATAAATTCTTTTCGAATTTTAATAATTGGTTCGTAAGAACAACGGGCAATTATTCTGAAGGTGTAAAAAAATGTATTAGAGTTGCACCATATTTTCTTATCATATTAATTTTGGTTTATGCCGGAACAGTTGTCATGTTTTTGAATAAACCAACAGCCTTTATTCCCAGTGAGGATGAAGGAAGGTTATACATTACATTTGAACTGCCTGAAGCAGCATCAACAACAAGGACTGTAGGTGTTTTAAATGAAATGATGGACATTCTGAAAAAGACTCCCGGTATAGCTCATTTTGCTGCAGTAAGCGGATTGAACGTGGTTTCATTTGCATCTAAATCGAACAGCGGTACAATTTTTACACAACTAAAACCATGGAATGAAAGAAAAAGCAAATCCCTTCAGTTAGTTTCAATCATAGCAACACTGCAAAGAAAATTCTCTGTGATTAAGAATGCAAATGTAGTTGTCATATCTCCACCGGCAATTCCGGGATTGGGATCGACCGGCGGTTTTACTTTTGAACTGGAACAGCAGGAAAGTAATGATAATGTACAGCAATTTGAAAATGTTTTAAGGCAATTTGTGATTGCAGCAAATAAACGCCCGGAAATCAGCAGAGCTTTCTCATTCTTTACAGCAAGTACTCCCGGTTACAATCTTACTGTGAACAGGGAAAAATGTGCTAAGCTGGGGGTTTCAGTCGCTACTGTGTTCAGTACAGTTCAAACATATCTTGGAAGTAATTATATAAACGACTTTACAATTTACGGCAGGGATTTTCACGTAATTGCCCAGGCGGATACAAATTATCGTTCATCTATTTATGATCTGTCAAAATATTATGTTAAAAATTCTGATGGCAGGATGATACCATTAAGTACGGTGATCGATTTCAAAGTTACTGAGAGTGCTCCGATAATTTCTCACTACAATTTATTCCGGTCTGCAGAAATTAATGGAGGTGCTGCTGAAGGCTATAGCAGCGGTCAGGCTATAGAGGCAATGAGACAGGTTGCTGAACAGGTTTTACCTGCAGGTTACGGATACGAGTTTTCTGGATTGAGCCGGGAAGAGATTAATGCAGGCAGCAGTACAATTGCTATTTTTGCATTATCACTTTTATTCGTCTTCCTATTTCTTTCTGCGCTGTACGAAAGCTGGTCTGTGCCTTTTGCAGTTTTGTTTGCTATTCCTATTGCAGCATTCGGAGCAATAATTGCTCTAACCTTTTTGCCGCATCTCAGCAATAATGTTTATGCACAAATTGGACTGATCGCTTTGATTGGTCTTGCCGCAAAGAATGCAATCCTGATAGTTGAATTTGCGAAGACACGTGTTGACAGCGGTATTCCTTTAATGACCGCTGTGATAAACGCGGTAAAACTCAGATTACGTCCTATTCTTATGACATCGCTTGCATTTGTATTTGGTGTGTCTCCTTTAATTTTTGCAAGCGGAGCAGGTGCGCAGGCAAGACAAACTATTGGATGGACAGTTATTGGAGGTATGCTTGCTGCAACGATGCTCGCGATATTTATAGTCCCGGTTTTATATATAACAATCACCCGCATAGCTTATGGTAAAAAGAAGCTGGAAGAATTGGAAAGAAATAGAAACCAGGGTCAGAATAAAGAACCGGATTTAATTTAAGAAGTGATCTATGAACAAAGTCTAAACTCATCACTTAAATCTTGTTGCATAATTGATATGTTTAAATGAAGAGATACTAATGAATAAATATCAATTTTTAATCAGGTAAAAATTATGAAAATCATTTTGCAGTATATTTCGATTCCCTTATTAATTCTTTGGATTGCGGGGTGCAGTAATAATAAGCAGAACACTAATATTCCCAATTCTCCAAAAGACACAATAGTAACTAATTACTTCAATGCACAGGTTCCTGATCCATTCCGATGGCTGGAAAATGGAAATTCTCCCAAGGTAAAAAAATGGATCGATGAACAGAATAATTACTCAAATGAAATATTATCAAGTTTCAATGAAGAAAAGAAAATTGAAAACAGAATAAAAGATTTAGAGAATACATCTCCGGAACAATTCTCCCCAAAGTTAATTAATGGCAAATTGTTTTTTACTCAGTTTACACCGCCACAGGCACAACCCGTGGTTGCTTACAAAACCTGGCCGGATGGAAAAACTGAAGTTTTAATTGACCCGAATAAAAAAGGCAAAGGAATTGCTGTTACAGGTTACTGGCCTTCACCCAAAGGAACTTATATAGCGTATGGCACTGCAGTTGGCGGTAATGAAGCAACTACTATTCATATTCTGGATGTCAAAACAAGAAAAGATTTATCTGACACCTTAGCCAATGCCGGCGGTGGTGCAACCCCGGAAGGAATGGTTTGGGATGCAAATGAAAAAGGGTTAACCTATGTTCGTCTTCCAATAGCCGGAACAGTTCCTGATTCTGATTCTCAGTTTTTCGCTGCACTTTATCATCATATACTAAACCAACCCGAAAGGAATGATAAATTAGTTTTTGGCAGAGATTTATCAAAGGTTGCTGAATATACTTTCATTCCGTCTGAGGATGGGAAGCAGGCTGCTATGTTCGTTCATTTTGGTGATGGTAATCCGGACTATGTCTATATCAGAAAAGGCACTGAAGAATGGAAACAGGTAATGGATACAAGCGCAAATGTTCGTGTGGCTTCTGAGGTCAATGCAGGCGCAGATTGGAGCGGAGATAATGATCTCCTTGTTATTTCTTATCAGAGCGCCCCAAAAGGAAAGTTGGTATCAGTTTCACCTGATGGAAAATTAACCACTTTAGTTGAACAGGGTGAGTGGGCATATAATTCGGTTGCTGCAGTAAAAGGAGGATTCTTACTTGTAAAAGTAAATGGACCGGATTGGAAAGTAGATCAGTATAATAGTCAGGGTGAAATGATAAGAAATGTCGAATTACCAAAAGATGGTATCGGAATAAACGATATTGCATCGTCACCGGCATCCGGTATGGCATTAATTACCTACTCCGGCTGGATAGTTCCCGATAGATGGTCTCAATACAATACAGATAATGGAAATATTAAAACTGTTTTTGAAGTTAAGCCGGCAGCAGATTATTCAAATGTAAAATACAGTGTTATTGATGCAATTTCAAAAGACGGTGCAAAAATTCCTGTTACCATTTTAAGAACAAGTGATGTTACACAAAACGGAAAACGTCCAACTATTGTATACGGCTATGGTGGATTTGGAATTCCCACAATGCCGCATTTTATTGGTCCCTATTTAGTGTGGTTAGAAAATGGTGGGGTTTTTGCTTATGCGAATATTCGCGGTGGCGGTGAATTCGGAGAGGGTTGGCATGAAGCAGGAATGCTTGGTAAAAAACAAAATGTTTTCGATGATATGTATGCCGCGGCTGAATCTATGGTAAAGAATAACTGGACAGATTCTCTGCATTTGGGTATTATGGGTGGTTCAAACGGCGGATTGCTTATGGGAGCAGAACTTACGCAGCATCCCGACGCATTTAAGGCAGTAGTCAGTTTTGTAGGAATTTATGATATGATTAGAAATGAATTATTCCCTAATGGACAATATAATATCAGTGAATATGGAACATCAACAAATGAAGCTGAATTTAATTGGCTGTTTGCATATTCACCTTATCATAATGTAAAACCTAATACAGCTTATCCTGCTGTGTTACTCGAAACCGGAATCAATGACCCCCGTGTTGCTTCCTGGCAGTCAAGAAAATTTGCAGCAGCTTTACAGGACGCAAATACATCGGATAATCCTATAATATTAATTACGAGAATGAATGAAGGCCACGGTGTTACCGCATCATTCAGTCAGCGTGTTGGAAACTATGCAGCGGCAATGACTTTCTTTGCTCATGAATTAGGTTTGAATGTAAAATAGAATTTGCTTTAATTTCTATTTTGAAGGATAAGGTTGTCAGAATGATTTTTCCGGCAACCTTTTTCATTTCAGCTCTGCTTAATACTTTTCTCACAATATTACTGTTTGAGATTTTATATAGTTTAAATATCAAAACTTTATCTTATTGTTAAGAACCAGAAAATGAAAAAAATTGTTGTAACTTTTAAAGTTGATGATCAACAAAAAAAGTTAATTAGATCATCTATTAACAATGCCGAAATAATATTCCTAAAAGATTATGATGATAATCGTTACTTAAATATTTTAAAAGATGCTAATGCTCTTCTTGCCTGGAATCCTTCAAGAGAATTAAAATCTCTCAGACTAAATTCTTTGACAAACGTAAAATTTATGCAGCTCCTTTCTGCAGGTTATGACCATATTGATTTCAGTATGTTTCCAGCTTCGTGTAAAATAGCGAGTAATAACGGGGCATACGCTGAACCTATGGCAGAGCATATTTTAGCCATGGTTCTTTCGCTCGCAAAAAAATTATTCATCAATCATAATAAATTATCCAAAGGAAAATTCAATCAGCAGGAAGCTAATATTTCAATTAAAAATTCTATTATCGGAATACTTGGTTACGGCGGAATCGGGAAAGCAGCGGCAAAATTATTCAGACCATTCGGCTCGAAAATTTATGCCATAAATTCTTCCGGCAAAACCAACGAGACAACTGACTTTATCGGAACTTTAAATGATTTGAATTTTATACTCGAAAGATCTGATGTTGTAATAATTTCACTTCCATTAACCGCTGAGACAAAAAATCTTATTAAGAAAAAAGAATTGGAATTAATGAGACCGGATGCCATCCTTATAAATGTAGCAAGAGGACAAATTATTAATGAAGCAGATCTTTACAATCATTTAAAAAATCATCCTGGTTTTTATGCGGGAATAGATGCCTGGTGGGTTGAGCCATTTACTGAAGGAGAATTTAAATTGATTTATCCTTACTTTGAACTGCCTAATATATTAGGATCGCCGCATAATTCGGCATTAGTAACCGGTTCTCTTATGGAAGGATTAAAGAGTGCCGTTGAAAATATTATTCATTATTTAAATGATCAAAAACCTAAACATATTGTAAATTAAAAATTTAGATTAGGAAAAATGGACGTACCAGATAAAATGAAAGCGATGGCGCTCGAAAAAAAGGGAGAAAAATTAAAAGAAAAGGAAGTGCCGGTACCTCAAATAAATGCTGACCAGGTATTGATAAAAGTTAAAGCCTGCGGCGTCTGCCATACCGATCTCCATATAGTAGATCAGGAACTTGCAAAACCAAAGTTGCCATTAATTCCGGGACATGAAATTGTCGGTACCGTTACTAAAGTTGGCGGTAATGTAAAAAAGTTTAAGGTAAACGATAGAGTTGGAGTTCCATGGCTTGGCTATACCTGTGGTTATTGCAAGTACTGCAAAAGAGGACAGGAAAATCTTTGTGAGAATGCTTTGTTTACAGGTTACACTTTAGATGGTGGTTATGCAGAATATACAGCAGCTTACCAAGATTATTGCTTTCATATTCCCGAAGAATATGATGATGCAGAGGCGGCACCTTTGCTTTGCGCAGGATTAATTGGTTACCGTACTTACCGGATGTCCGGAAACATAAATGAACATCTAGGAATTTACGGATTCGGAGCTGCGGCACATATTGTTGCACAGATAGCAGTTCACCAGGGGAAAAAAGTTTATGCATTTACAAGACCGGGAGACATCAAAGCACAGGACTTTGCAAGGAAGCTTGGAGCAGTCTGGGCAGGAGATTCAAATCAATCTCCACCTGAAAAGCTTAACGCTGCATTAATTTTTGCTCCTGTTGGTTCGCTTATCCCGACTGCTTTAAGAAACTCGGATAAGGGAGCTTTAATAGTAAGCGGTGGAATTCATATGAGCGACATTCCTTCATTTCCATATAATATTCTCTGGGAAGAAAGAGTCATCCGCTCTGTTGCAAATTTAACAAGAGCCGATGGAGAAGAATTTCTGAAAATTGCCCCGGAAGTCCCTGTAAAAACCGAGATTACAAGGCTTCCCCTAAATAAAGCAAATGAAGCACTTGATAAGCTTCGGGCTGGAGAAATAGAGGGTGCGTTTGTTCTTACAATGAACAATGAATAGAACCAAATTTTCGTACAAAATTTTTTTCAATAAAATGAAAAATCCGTAATCATACGGATGTTCTGTGTATTAAAAATCTTTAGTTTAATACAAAGAGGTTTTAAGGATTAAAGTTGAGGGCGCATAAAACCTCTGCTTGTTTGCAGGGGTTTTTATTTTAAATACTTATGATTTATAAGAGAAAACCGATGAGCCAACTGCCGGAATCGAACCGGCGACCTACTCATTACGAATGAGTTGCTCTACCAGCTGAGCTAAGTTGGCTTTTAAAAATAAAAATGGCAAATGCAAAATAACCATTTACCATTTTACCATACAAGATATAACTGAGTGATTATCTTAATTTCTTCTTATGACGATTCTTTCTCAGTCTTTTTTTCCTCTTGTGCGTAGACATTTTATGACGTTTACGTTTTCTTCCACAAGGCATTATTTTCTCCTGTTTTATTTACTATGTGAATCTAATAATTCTTTTGCTCTTTTACCCATTTCGGTATTGGGGTCCAATTCAACGGCTTTTTGCAGCCATTCTTTAGATTTGTCTAAATTTCCTGCTGCTAAATTAACAATTCCCAGGTTTAAATACCCAATCTGGTGCTTTGGAGAATATTGTATTGCTTTTTCCATCTGGCTAATTGCTTCATCGTAATTGTGAAGATTATAGTAACAGACCCCCATATCAATTCTTGCATCAGGATCCTTAGGAATTTTTTCAAGATACTTCTTGTAATCGGTTATTGCCTGCTCGTACATTCCCGAATCATTTTTTAAGTGTGCAAGCTCAAGCAATGCTTCTGTATCATCAGGATTACTTTTTACTTTCGCCTCAAGCTCATTGATACGCTGGATATTATTAAGATCGACTCCGGAACTTTGATTGTTTGTCTGTTGGTTCTGCATTACCTGGTCTGTAGATGTAGAGCTTAACACTCCTGATGCCAGCAGAATAACAAAAACAACAACTACTACTCCGGCTAAGATTAATAATAACTTTTTCTGGTCAAGCTCTTTTGGCTGTTGAGCCGGTTTAGGTTTTGTATCAGTACTTTTTGTCTTTGGTGAACTTTTCTTTGGCTCTTTTCTTTTTTCTTTATATTGAATCTTTTCTGTATTTAAATTTTTCTCTTCAACAACTTTTTCAATTTTTGTTCCTTTTAAAGGAGCACCGCAATAAGAGCAAATATTATTTCCCGTTTCATTTTCTTCACCACAGTTATCGCAGATTATAATTCCCTTAACCTGTGATTCACTATATTCTTCCTCTTTTTTATCCGGTTCAGAAATTTTTTTTAAATCAAACCCGCAGGAAGGGCAAAAATTAAATTCCTGGTCAAGCTTTGTTCCGCAAGAAGGACAATATTTAATCATTCGAAATTAACCATCCGTTTCTTTCATTCCTCTATCTACCATTTCTTTAAAATCCTTAGAGAATTTAAATGTGGGAACGTAATGTTCAGGAACGAAAACCTGCTCTCCTGTTTTAGGATTACGCGCCTGCCGTTCACTTTTCTTTTTAACCTTATAACTTCCAAAACCTCTTATTTCAATATTCTTGCCTTGCTTTAAAGCATCGATTACGGTTCTGAAAAAACCTTCAATAATCGCCTCGGTCTCCAGTTTTGTTAAACCGGTACCTGTTGCTACTTTATCAACTATATCTGCCTTAGTCATATTATATCCCTCTTAATTCCTGAAAATTATTCTAACTCATTGTTATTTAATAAGTTAAATTATCAAAGGGAGAGAAAAAAATCAATTTTTCCTGGATATGGGTAATTTGAGACACATAATTATTGCTAACTCAGGAAAAGCGGTTTCATCTCAAATTGATATGATTTCTCGTTAATAGCTTAAAAATGAGTTGCAAATATAAGTTAATTTTTTATTTTACTTATGGTATAAATCTTGACATTAGTGAATTAAACTTTTCTACTGTATGTCGTAAATAATGGAATTAATTCAGATTATAGAATCATCAGTTTTTATTTTCAGTCTTGGACTGATTGTATTATTAAGTCTATCCTATCTTTTATTTCAAAGTAAAAAACCATTCGGTTATTTTTCCCAGGCAGAAAGATTTAATTGATGATGATGTTTCCATAATTTATGAACAACCACCGGTAAAAGAAAAAAAAGAAGAAACAATTAAAGATAAGATCAATAAGAGATTTATAGTTATTAATGAAATCCTGAAAGAAACTCCCATTCAAAAAGAAGAAACTAAAAAACAGGAAGCAAATACCCGGTTCTATATTTACAAGCCGGGAAGGAATAAAATTATTAAGGGACTTGAACTCTCAAGGATAAAAGAATAATTATCTCTTACTATTCATTTGAACTTTCAAACAATACATTCTTTACCATCTCATGTGAATTATAAGGTGCCGGCGCACCGCCAAGATATTTATGGAACCATTCAAGATGAGCATTATAATACAATGGCATCGATTTCACAAAATCAGGCCAGTGTCCGTCATTTTTGAAAATAATTAATCGTGAGTCTATACCTAAAGATTGTAGCGTTGTAAAAAATTGGATGCTTTGAGTATATGGAACCCTGTAATCTTTTTGTCCCGTTATTATTAAAGCCGGAGTTGAAAAATTCTTAACATAGCTTGAAGGAGAATATTTTTGATAAAGATCTGAATTCCAGGGCTGTCCTTTCAAATCCCAGTTTACAAACCAGAGTTCTTCAGTTGCGCCCCACATCGATCTTAAATCAAAAATACCCATCATCGAAGCAAGACATTTGAACCTGTGAGTCTGTGCTTCAAACCAATCCATCATATAACCGCCGAACGACCATCCCATTGCTCCTACCCTACTTGTATCGACATACGGAAGTGTTTCAAGCGAATCTGTAACCTTCATAAGATCTTTAAAAACTTTTCCACCATAGTCTCCGCTTATTTCTTTGGTATATTCTGCTCCGAATCCTGTAGAGCCATGAGGATTCGGAAAAGCGACAACATAACCGGCTCCCGGATAAACCTGCCAGTCGCCGCGGAAAGAATCCATCCACTGTCCCTGTGGACCTCCATGAACATTTAGTACAAGAGGATATTTTTTATTCGGATCAAAATTGTGAGGTTTTACTATAAACACTTCAACCTTAATTCCGTCTGCGCCTGCTACCCACATTTTTTCTGCAGGACGAACATCAACTTTTTCCAAAAAATTCCTGTTAAGGGATGTAACAGGTTTATCAGCTTTAGTATCGGTATTTATGCTGTATAGTTCTGCAGGTTTTCCTACCGAACTTGAAAGGTAATAGATATAATTCTGATCAGGCGAAATATCAAAATCAAATATTGCTTTATCCCCGGTAACCTGGTAAATGCTGTTGGAATTCATTCCAACTTTATAAACAGGATCATAACCCTTGTAAGCTGCGGTGAAAAAAATTGATCTGGAATCACCTCCCCATTTTACTGCACTAATTGTATTGTCAAACTTTTCTGTAAGATTAGTGATTTGTTTTGTCTGCCTGTTATAAACAGCGATCTGGTATCTATCGGATTCGTATCCGGGAGTCAGCTGCATCCTGTAAGCGATATATTTTCCATCGGGAGAATAAACAGGTGAACCATCCCACGATTTATTTGATGAAGTAATATCAACCGGTTTGCCGCCTTCTGCAGGAACAAGAAATAAATCAGAATTAGTTGACATTGCAAGATTGGAACCTGGATTGTTTACAAAACAAATTTCTTTGCTGTCCGGTGAGAAATTATATTTTACATTTCCGCCAAGCTTATACATATCAGACAGCAGTTCACTATGAGCAATGTCAGTATATTTTTTACTCACAAAGCTATAAACAAAAAGATGTGTTTCTTTTTCTCCGCGATATTGAGTCCAGTGCCTGAATAAAAGGCTGTCAGCTATATAAGCCTGTATAGGACCTTTCTCAGAAGATTTTTCAAGCTTTTTATTGCAGCTATCATCAGCCCCGCATTCCGGGAAAATATTTGTTGTAAATGCAAGCAGCTTTCCATCCGGAGAAAGTACCGGGTCTAAGATACCTGTGGAAATATCGGTTATCTTCTCAGTCTTCTTACTTTTAGTATTGTAAGAATATAACTGACTGTCTCTTAAGTAATAAATTTTTGCATCACCTTCAGACCAGAAAGGGTTCGATTCACTTTCTTTGGAGTCGGCAATTGCGTGAAGGTTTGTTCCATCATTCTTCACCAGATAAATATCAGAATTTGATTTCCCTTTAGTGAGATTATAATTGGTCACTGTAAAAGCAATTTCATTTCCTGAATGAGATAGAGCAGGATTTCCGACATATTTTATTTTATATAAATCTGAAATTGTAAAAGCTTTTTTCTGAGGGAAGAGAAAAAATGAGCAGAATAAAAGTAAAATAATTGTGAGTGCATAAATCTTCATAGCATTCTTTCAATATTTAATGAACAACAAATTTATTTAAAATTAAATTTGAAAATCCACTTCATGAGTGAGATAGAAGACAAGCACTTTACATGATAAATTTCTATATCTTAGGTAATCTCTCCAGGTATGAACTATTACTTAGTATTGCAAAGGTTTCAATTCTTCTCAGTTCATCAAGAGAGAAACAATCCATATAGCTCATCGAGCTTCGGAGTCCGTCTGAAATATTATCGATTACATTTTTTACAACACCTTTATAAGGAACCATTGTTTCTTCTCCTTCAATAAACTCGTTCCTCATTTTTACACCGAATGAGGCAGAACCGCGGTATTTTTTCCAGAGCTGACCGTTATATTTAATCACTTCGCCGGGAGTTTCCTTTGTACCTGAAAGCATCCTGCCAAGCATTACAACATCTGCACCGAGAGCAATTGCTTTTGCAATATCGCCGGGGCTTTTAATTCCACCATCTGCTATAACTTTTATTATTTAATTTCTTTTCATGCCGAGAGAAGAGAACATTCAGCAGAGAAGAAACCTGCCCAATTCCTATACCGGTTTGAATTGAAGTAGTACAAACACTGCCGCTCCCAATTCCAACTCTTACCGCATCAGCACCTGCAGATTCAAGTTGTTCAAGAGAAGCACCATGAGCTATGTTTCCAACAATTATTTTTACATTATATTTCTTTTTTATTTCTTCTGTTTGACAAAGTACTGCTTTATTATTTGCATTAGCCGTATCAATACAAATTATATAATTTTTTTCGGCAAGCTTTTCAATAATTTCAATTGGAGTATTAAGTGCAATTGAAACTGCTTTCAAATTCACGCCGTTTTTCTGATCCAGTAAAACAGAATCGAGAGAAGAATCGAACCTGTTTAAAATTCCTATGCAGCCTAAACGGCTCAGCTCTTTTGCCATTTCAATTCCGGTAACTGTATCCATAGGACTTGAAAGAACAGGAAGAATAAGTTTTTCACCTAAAAATTCACAATGAGTTGCAGCCTCTGTTCTTGATTTAATCCTTGAAATTGCTGTTGGTATCAGACTTATGTCATCATAGGTTAATGATTGATGAAATTCGTTTAGTTCTTTTTTTGTATATACTTTCATTTTATTCTATCTGGTTTAATCATTAATTAAATTTTCCACTTCATCTAAAAGTAAATTCATCTTCCGGCTTACTGCAGAAACAGGTTCTGATGAATTCATATTTACTCCTGCTTTTGCAAGAATATTTATTGAATAATCCGAACTTCCTGATTTAAGAAAGTTCAGATATTTTTCAACAGCAGGCTCTCCTTCTTTAATTACTTTTTGTGAGAGCACTTCCGAGGCGGCAAAACCCGTTGCATACTGGTAAACATAAAAATTATAATAAAAGTGCGGAACTCTTGCCCAGGTGTATTCTTCCTCTTTATCTATTACCATTTCAGGTCCCCAGTACTTTTGATAAATACTTTTGTAAATTTCACATAATTCTTCCGATGTTAAAGCCATACCGCCTTCTGTCTTTTCATAAACAAGAGATTCGAATTCTGCAAACATAGTTTGCCTGTAAAAAGTAGAGGTCACATTATTTAGATATTTTTCTATAAAATATAATTTCTCTTCCCGTGTTTCTGCCATTTTAATGAAATGCTCAAGCAGAAGTGATTCATTAAATGTCGAAGCAACCTCAGCCAGGAAGATAGTATAATTGGAATAAGGATATGGCTGAGTTTTACCGGTATAGAAAGAATGCATGTTATGTCCCATCTCGTGGCTCAACGTAAAGACATCATTAAGAAGATCAGTCCAGTTTAGCAGAACATACGGATGAACGCCATAAGTGGTTCCTGATGAATAAGCGCCGCTTTTTTTTGCCTGGGTTTCATATACATCTATCCACCGGTTGTCAAACGCAGCTTTAAGAGACTGCAAATAATTTTCTCCCAAAGGTTTTAAAGCATCATAAACTATTTTTTTTGCTTCTTCATAAGGATATTTTTTATCAAAAGCAGCCGGGAATAATGAAACATAAACATCATACGGATGAAGCTCCTTCAGTTTTAGTATTTTTTTCTTTAACCCGGCCCAGCGATGCATTGGAGCGAGATTATCATTAACAGTTTTAACAAGATTGTCATATACAGAAACCGGAATATTATTTCTATCAAGTGCAGCCTCTCTTGCGCTGTTATATTTACGTGCTTTGGCATTAAAGATATTAGACTTCAGGCTGCCGGTGAATAAAACAGACAGTGTATTTGAAAAATCGACAAAGGGTTGAAAGTAAGATTTAAATGCACGCTCCCTGTATTCTCTGTCGCCTGAATATAATGCAGCATAATATCTTCCATGAGACAATTGCACTTCTTTACCGTTTTCATCAATGACAATGGGAAACTTCAAATCGGCATTTGTAAATATTGAAAAGACATTATAAGAGGTTGGCGTAAGTTCACCTGCAAGAGCCAATATTTCTTCCTCTTCTTTTGTAAGAGTGTGAGATTTTCTTCTAAGCAAATCTTCAATGGAATGTTTATATATTTTCAATTCATCATTTGAGTGAATCATGCTCATCAATTTATTATCCGGTATCCGTAAAAGTTCCGGTTTAATAAACGAACTTACCGTTGAGATTTTGGAGTAAAGTGATTTAATCCTTTCATCCATTGATTGAAATTTACCAACTCTCAGGTCGCTGTCTTTTGCCAGCATAGAATACAAATAAAGACGTTCCAGCTTTATTCCTATTTCATCATCAAACTTAAAGCAATTAAGAAGCTGCTCAGAACTATTTCCAAGTGTTCCGATAAATTTTTTATATCCATCAAGATTATCATTTATCCATTTGAAATCTGCTTCCCAGTCGTCAATTGATTTATAAATATCTGTAAGACTCCACTTATATTTTTCTTCAATATCTTCCCTTGAAGGAAGAGAGACAGTATCCGCTGTGGTGAAAAACTTTTTGGACTGAAAATAATAATGCATAATTGATAAACCCCTTTACAGGTTCTGATTATTAATTGTTATGAAAAAAATTATTAATTAATTTACTTAAGAAAAATCATTTTATGATTTAGCTGTAATCCTTTAAATTTAAGCACATAAAAATAAATACCGCTTGATAACTTATCAGATTCCGGGTTAAACTTCATTGAATAGGTGCCGGCATTTTTTTGTTCATTTATTAGTGTAAGAACTTCTTTCCCAAGAACATTATAAACCTTTAATGAAACGTCTCCCGATTCAGGAATTTTGAACTCAATATTCGTTGAAGGATTAAACGGATTCGGATAATTCTGGGCAAGGTTAAACCGCATTTTTCCATTAACACTGATTTCAACAGCATTAGAATATTCATAGCTGCCATCAAAATCAATTTGTTTTAATCTGTAAGTACAAACACCAGTATTAACATTTCTGTCAATAAAAGAATAACTATGTGGTTCAGTTGTTGTACCTGCTCCATTAACATACCCAATAACTGTATAAGCGCCGTTTAATGTTTTCCTTTCAATTTCAAATACTCTGTTATTTGTTTCAGTTGCTGTCTGCCAGTTAAGAACAACCTGGCCAGAATTATTTAAGCTTCCAGTGAAAGAAGTTAATTCCACATTAACAAATGAGGGAGTTAATACTGTTTTAGTTCCAAGAACAGTAAAAACAGGATATCCAATAAAACTTAAATCTATTGTTGTGGATGGCGAAATTTCCTGGACAAGCCAGATGTTTTGTGAAATCCATTTTGTCGTTGTTAATCTGAACAGCTCAAAAGTAATATTAGGAGGAATTATTATATATTTTACAACTGTTGATAATAGAAATTGCTTACAGGCATAGGTTCCTGTTTCTGTCTGAACGGTGTCATCCGCCAATCTCTTTCCTAAATATTGAAAACGTAAAGGTAAATCACTGCCGCCAAGATTTATAGTCGTATCTTTAGTAAAAATTGTATATTCATTTCCAACAGACTGACCAAAACGATAAACAGGATACCAGTCTTCGAATGACAGTATAACACCTAACAGAGTCGAATCGAGTCCTATCGAATCCAAAAGCGATACAAGATTACCAAGATTTGAAACACTGAAGTACTGGTAACCATCCGTATTTTCAAATGAGAAATAAGAACTGTCTGTATATGGTAAAGAATTAATAATATTTAAAGGTCCTGTTTTTGATACAACAAGATCAGCGTTCCTTCCAAGATAATTTGTAGTAACGGCAAAGGAATCTGCCCTGAAATATGAAAGCGAATCTATTTGATTATTTGCAGAATCAAGAGGAAAAACTTTATAACTCCAGTTGTAGCCGGTTTGCGATGGAAAATAATCAGAAGCCTGCTGGGCAAGTACAATTGTACTGAGCATTACTAAACCTGAAAAAACCAATATTTTCATTTTGTGATTTTTCTTATTCAATATTTTTTGAACTCAGGTAGTTAGCAAAATTGTGAATTAAAATCTTCAATAGTTTTACTTTAGAAATACCATCTTATTAGTTAGTTCCATTCCCTTAAATTTCAGGACATAAAAATAAATACCGCTTGATAATTTATTTGATTCCGGGTCAAACGAAACTGAATAACTGCCGGCATTCTTTTGCTCATTCAGCAATGTAGAAACTTCTCTGCCCAGAATATCATAAACTTTTAATGAAACATTACCCGGTTCGGGAATCCAGAAATTGATTTTAGTCGAAGGGTTAAACGGATTCGGGTAATTCTGTAATAATGCAAAATCAGAAGGAGAAGATTCTGAAAATTTAACATCGGTTATTAGAGGAATTAAAACTGTTTTGGTTCCCGGGATTGTAAAAGCGGGATAACCGATAAAACTTAAATCTATATTTGTAGAAGGTGAAATTTCCTGAACCAGCCAGACATTCTGTGAAATCCATTTTGTGGTAGTTAATCTAAAAAGTTCCAATGTAAGGTTGGGAGGAAATATTATATAACTTACCACTGTTGATAAAAGAAATTGCTTACATAAGTATGTTCCTGCCTCTGTCTGAATAGTTTCGTCACTAAACCTTTTACCAAGGTATTGGAAACGCAGTGGTAAATTACTGCCGCTAAGATTGATCGTTGTATCTTTTGAAAATATTGTATATTCACTTCCAACAGGCTGAGCAAAACGAAATACAGAATACCACTCTTCAAAGGATTGTATAACCCCAAGAACGGTTGAATCCAGGCCAACTGAATCCAGAACTGCAACCAGGTTTCCAAGGTTTGATATTTTGAAATACTGGTAACCGTCTGCGTTTTCAAAGGAAAAAAATGATGTGTCTGTATAAGGCATAAAATTAATCAGATTTAAGGGTCCTGATTTTGATAAAACAAAATCGGCATTTCTGCCCATAAAATTAGAAGTCACTGCAAATGAGTCTGCCCTGAAATATGAAAGTGAATCAATCTCATTGTTGGCGGAATCGAGAGGTGTTACTTTATAATTCCATTGATAACCTGTCTGGGCAGGAAAATAATCAGACGCCTGCTGTGCAATGCTTAATGAACTGAAAGCTAATATGATAGATAGTAAAAATAATTTCATTGTACATTCATTTTTAGTTAATATATACTAAACCTGAGCTACAATTGTGCTGCGCAATTTACAGAAATAGAAATTAATTATCTAAAAAATATTCTCTTTTTTATTACCCGGATTCTTTTTAAAGAATACCGCATAAAAAAACACTATAATTAATATGACCAGGAAAAAAGCTGTGATAATATATGGATTTATCTCTTTACTCACTTTAAAAAATCCATCCCAGTTAGTGTACTCTTTTGCAAAAAAGATATTGATAATTATTTCGGATTTACTTCCGAAGAGAAGAATTATACTCCACACCGAACTGAAAATCATAAACGCAAACCAATATAAATTCCGGAGCTTTGTAACGAAAAATGATGCTGTTAATGAGATGAAAATAAATGAAATAATTCCCGAATAATTTAATCCGGAATTAAAAGGAACCAGCTCATAGGCAAATAAAGAGATGCAGCCAATAAAAGAATTGAAATAAGACAATCTATTTAAACGGGAAAAAATTGTCAGGGTCAGGAATAAAAAACAGAGTTGTGGAAAATTCCATATAAGGTATAACGGGAAATCAAATATCGAAGATATACCAAACTCATAAAAATAATCCGGATCTCCCGGTTTAATTTTTTCAAAAATAAACAGAATGGAAAAGAATCCGATAAGGGAAATAATTAACCATAAAAAAGGTATGGACTTCCTTTTAAAAACTGGCTTCCTGAAAGATACGGAAAGAATGTGCAGATTTTTTTCATTAAGAAGAATAAGAAAAGGAAGAACGGCACTTAAGTGGAACCTGAATCCTAAAAAGATAAAATAAGTATCTAACTCAAAATATCTTAATATTATCCCGGAAGCATTTACAAGAAGTACAGCAAGTATAATTCTAAAAAGGTTCAAGAATAATCTTTCTGGTTACTGAATTTCTTCTTTTTTCAATTCTGTTCCGACACCATGATCAAACACTAATTTTCCTCCATTATCCCCTGTTTGATACACAAGGTAAGCTCCGATGATGGCAAGTAAAATAAACACGTATTGAATATATCCCCTGAATTTTTTTTTGATTACATAGAAGGTGCGGAGAACCAGTAAAGCGGTAAAATACCAGAGAGTAATTGTCGCATATTCTTCGTGCTCTGAAATTAATCCGAATGGAATTACTGCTCCTTTATCTTCCCATTTCGATGCCACATCTGCAGCCTGGTTCCCGGTAATGACCGCAGCTACGGTTGCTAAAACTCCAAGGAATAAAAATAAATGAGCACTCTTCTGAAAAAATTCTTTCTTTGTCAGAACCCCGGTAATCTCCAGTAAAACATAAATAAGTAAAAAGGCTATGGGGAAATGAATAATTTTTGGATGAATGCTTGCGAGAAATTCCATGAATTTCCTTTTAAATAATTTATTAGGATTTCAAATTAATATTTTACTTTAAATAGGAATAATCCTTTTGCAGGGACTGCTTCATCGGCAGCTTCCCGGTTTTTTTCTGAAAAGATATCTTCTATGTATTTACCATCTAAATTATTTTTTAAAGAATAAAGAAGAGTACCAACGATAGTCCTTACCATTCCATGAAGAAATCTGTCAGCGGAAATGTAAAACAGAATAAAGTCTTTCGTTTCTTTCCACCTGGCTTCGTAGACTTCACAAATTTTATTTTTTGTGTCCGACCTCTTCCTGGAAAATGAAGTAAAATCTTTTTTGCCTGTAAATGATGTCGATAGTTGATTAAGCTTCGCTATATCAGCCTGATAAGGATAAAAATAAGAATATCTGAAATAGAAAGGTGATTTGTGCTTTGTAATAAGGTAAAAATAAGTTCTTTTTTTTGCATCAAATCTCGAGTGAAAGTTTTCACTTACCCGTTCCATTTTTAAAACTACTATGTCATTGGGAAGAATAGAATTAAGGGAATACTGAAATTTATGAATATTAATTTTTTGTTCTGATTTAAAATTTGCAGCCTGCCCTAAAGCGTGAACACCTGTATCCGTCCTTCCTGATCCAATAAAATTCACTTTCTCTTTCAAGATAATTTCAATTGAATCTGATATTTTCTGCTGGATTGTATTTTGATTTTTCTGAATTTGCCAGCCGGAATATTTCGTTCCATCATATTGAATTATGAGCTTAAAATTATTCAATTCTGATCGTACTGATTATTACTAATATTATTTTGTATCAGGCTTCACGTTATTTTTTAAATCAAATCACAAAACAAAATTACTGTGACCGTATCAATGGTGATTATAAGTATATAACAATATTTTGTAATTGCACCAGTCATAAATACAAAATTAATTATTGAGGAGAAAATCTTATGCTATGGACTATTTTTGTGATTCTACTGATACTATGGTTATTAGGTGTTGTTACCTCGTATACATTGGGTGGATTCATACATATATTACTAATTTTAGCAGTTATTACATTAATAATCAGGTTAATCCAGGGAAGAAGGGTGATTTAAATAATTTATTTTTAAACGAAAAAAATTATCAACAGGAAAATAATTATAAAGGCTCGAAAGAGCCTTTTTTATATTAAAATAAAAAGTAAATAAATAACGGAAACTCCAGATAAAATTCCCAAACCGGCAAATACATATTTTCTCAATTGATCCGAACCGGTGAATAATGTAATTAATGCCTTTACAATATTATTTGAAATAGTGGCAAGTATAATTGCCGTCACAACTATCTGTAGAGAAAGTTTTCCGGCTGCAAATTTCGCAAGTGATAGAACAATTGCATCAACGCTTGTTAAGCCGGCAAGAGCACTGGCAGCATATAAACCACCTGATCCTAAATAGATCTGCGCAGCTTTAGCCACAAAGATTACTATCCCGAAAATTATCCCGAATAAAATAGCCGACTTTAATCTGAATGGATTTGTAAGTTCAATTTGCTCATGCTTACCATTAACAAATTTCTTTGACATTATCAGACTGACTATAAATCCGCAAACTATAAATATTAATAATGGCAGCCAGAGTTCGGACAAAATCGAACTGTTAAAAACAAGCACAACTATAAAAATACGGAAATACATTACGGTAGAAGCAAGAATAATTCCCACGGCAAAATTGGGTGAAAGGGATAAATTCTCTTTGCTCTTTTTTGATAATGAATATGCAACCGCAGTACTTGATACCATCCCACCTAACAGCCCCGTAAGTGAAACTCCCTTCCCTTCACCATATACTTTCATAAGAATATAACCAACAAAGCTTATCCCGCTGACAAGTATAACCATATACCAGATCAGCCTTGGATTAAGAACATCCAAAGGACCATAAGTTTTATCAGGTAAAAGCGGAAGTACAATTACTGTAATAATCGCCAGCTTTAACGTTGCATATAAATCCTCTTCGCTCACTTTACCAACAAACTGATGAAACTGAAATTTCAGTGTCAGGAAAAGTGCAACGATAACTGCAATGACTGCCGCAAGAATTATAAAATTATAATAGACCAATGTGCCAAGTAGAAACACAAGATAAAGCGCTACTTCCGACGTACCGCCAAGCCTGCCTGATTTTGCCGAATATACATGAGAGGTAGTTACAAGTGAAGCGAATCCCCCGAAAATAATAAAATAAATCCAATAAGTTGTAATTGAAGCTATCAGCCCTGCAACAAATCCAAGCAATGCAATTAAAGGAGTTGTACGGACCCCGGCAAAAATCTTGTCTTCTTTTGGTCTGTCGTGTTCGCGTTCAAGACCGATAAGAAGGCCAATGAAGAGAGCAACGACAAGCTTCTGCAGCAAGGTAAATAAATCAATTGAAGTTAAAGTAGTGCCATTGTGAAGTAAATAATCAGGAAGGAATTTTAGTGAATCATTCATAGAATTATCTGTTCAATCCCATTTAAATGATAAATTTCATCATAAAAATATGATTTATTCCTAAAGTAATCTACAAAAAGAGAATATCACGAACAGATTTAATTCGAACCCAAATAGTCACTTAAAGTAAATAAATTGTAATAAGACTTAAAGGTTACTCTTAATCTTGTGCTTGAACCTGAACTTACTCTTGAACTTACACTTTATTTAACATAGACTGTCTTAATATTTACGAACTCACGTATTCCAAGAAATGAAAGCTCCCTGCCATAACCTGATTCTTTCACTCCACCAAACGGCAATCTCGGATCAGATTTTACAAATGAATTAACAAAACAATTTCCGGCATTCAATTCTTCTTTTGCAATTCTTTCTCCTCTTTCAACATCAGAAGTGAAGACAGCAGCACCTAAACCGAATATTGAATCGTTTGCAATTTTAATTGCTTCATTTTCATCTTTTGCTTTTATTAATGAAGCGGCAGGACCAAATAATTCTTCATCATAAGCGGGCATACCCGGTTTAACATTAGCAAGCACAGTGGGAGGATAGTACGCTCCTTTCATTTTCGGAATTTCACCACCAAGTAAAAGCTTTGCACCTTTCTCAACACTTTTTTTAACCTGGTCGTGAAGATCATTACGGAGATTATCTCTCGCCTGCGGACCAAGATCATTTGATTCATCAAAAGGATCGCCCATTTTTTTCTTTTTCATTTTTTCCACAAAGAGATCGCGGAAATCATTATAAATATCTTTAACAACGATAAATCTTTTGGCAGCAATGCAGCTTTGTCCGCCGTTTATCAATCTTGAAGCCACGCAAGTTTCTGCTGCTGCATCAAGATCTGCGTCTTCAAGTATGATATAAGGATCACTCCCGCCAAGTTCTAAAACAGTTTTTTTAATCAGAGATCCTGCTTTAGAAGCAACAGCTTTTCCTGCCGGAACACTTCCCGTTAAGGTAACTGCTCTAATTTTTTCAAGTTCAATTACCTTATCCATTTTTTTTGATGATACGACTAATGTCCTGAACAGATTATCAGGAAATCCGGCTTCCCTGAAAGTCTCTTCAATAGCAAGAGCGCATCCTGTTACATTTGAAGCATGTTTCAATACACCGGCATTCCCTGCCATTAAGCCCGGGACGGCAAAACGGAATACCTGCCAGTAAGGAAAATTCCACGGCATAACTGCAAGCACAACACCGAGAGGTTGAAAGCTTATAAAACTTTTCGCTGCATCACTTTTAATAATATCATCCCTTAAAAACTCTTCACCGTTTTCAGCAAAGTAATCACAAACCCAGGCACATTTTTCAACCTCCGATCTTGATTGTGCAATTGGTTTTCCCATTTCTTCAGTCATCAGGCGTGCATGTTTATCAATATTTTTTCTTAACACTTCCCCGGCTTTTTTCATTTTTTGAGATCTCGTTGAAAAAGAAGTTCTGTGCCATTCATTAAAAGTTTTGTCCGCTGACGAAACAATCTTTTCTATTTCATTCGGCTCCATCTCATTATATGATTTAATTTCTTTTTCAGTCGCCGGATTAATCGATTTGATCATTGTTAGCCTCGGTAATTTGTCTCAGTAAAATAAAAATCAATTTAAAAGAAAATTACTTTGAACCGTGTTAAATAAATCGCGAATGTGCTGTTAATATCAGTTATTTTTTTTTGATAACTACCAGCGTTTTATCATCGGAATATTGACCACCCCGTGAAAAATTTATAATGTCTTCCAGTATAGAATAAGTAATTTCTTTAGGAGTTTTAGTTTTCAATTTTATAAGAATTTCCTGAAGCCGTTTCTCTCCGTACAAATTAAATTTATCATCCGTTGATTCTGTTACACCATCAGAATAAATCAGAAGAATATCATTCCTGTTGAAATTAATATTATCAACGGTGTACTTTCCGTGCGGGGTTGGTCCAAGAACCGGTCCTGTAGGATTAAGCTGCCTGATCTCATTGGTTTCAGATTTCAGAAAGAAAGGCGGATTGTGACCTGCATTTGCATATAAGAACAGCCCGTTTTTATCGGGGGATAATTCGCCGTAAAACAGTGAAGCAAATTTATCATCGGCAAATATTTTATTAACAAGCTGATTCATTCTTTTCATCATCGGGGCAATCTTGAGTTCAAAATTACTTGCCATTCTTAAGGCACCCGAAATATACATCGCTTCAGCCGAAGCACTTACACCTTTACTGGCAGCATCTCCTACTGTTACTCCAAGCCTCTCATCACCAACTTCAAGGTAATCAAAAAAATCTCCGCCAACAATTTCAGCCGGGTTAGTTACACCAAAAAGTTCATAATCAAAAAAGTGATATTCATGCTCGGGCAGGATGCTTTTCTGAAGTTCCCTTGCCTTATCAAGATCAGCTTTTAAATGATAAACCGAAGATGAAATTCTTCTGTGTTTAATTCTTGAGGTTAATGCTGTAGCAATGATGTTAAGTGTTAATTTAAAATCTTCATCAATACTGTCGCTGTTTAAGGCAAGAAGGTATTCGTAATAAGGTTGATCATTTAATTTAATTTTTTCGCCGACACCCGACGCGGAATATTTGAAAATACCTTTTTGCCTGAGTACTTCGTTAGTTTCATTCCCGAATATTGTTCTTTCTTTTGCAATGACATCAAAAATAGGATACTCGTGGATAAATATTCTGAAATCAGGATTAATAGGTTCTATTGAACCTGTCTGGTATAATAAAGCATAACTCGCTTCATCAACTTTAAGCTTCCAGATTCTGCCGCCGTTTACGTTTATCTCTTCATTGGCAATTATCTGGTTTAAAACCTCAATCAGCATTCCCTCTTCAGAAGGAAATTTTTGAGAAGCTATTGCTTCAACTGTCTTATATAATTTTCTCTGATCCATTTATTTAGAATTTGTGAATTTTCTGATTTGCGAATTTACAAATTAAATAAACCAACTATTAATAATTCGAAAATTCGTTGATTCGACTATCATTTAATTCTTTGAGTAAAAATCAATCATTCGTTGAATTGCACGTCTGCAAACCGGACAAAAATTATTTACAGTAGCAGTTTTCATACTGCAGTCTTCCATCGGTCTGTAAACTCCCTTTGCAACATAACCCCCTCCTTCAAAAACTCCTACTTTGTTCTTATATTCTGGTGTATCCGGAGTCGGAACCGGAGTGCCGGGATCGAGCATATCTTTCCACTTGGAATCAAAATCAACAAGTGTTGTAATGTTCGGCTCAAGCGGTTCAACATTTAGAGGATAAAAATCATTGTACGCTACATCAGAGGTGTAATATTCATCTGCAAGGAAAGCAAAGCCGTGACCAAATTCGTGTGTGAATACATACTCACTGAAAATATTATCTGCTACACAAACCGAGTAATAATTATAAATGGCTCCACCGCCGTACTTATCGGAATTAACAAGAATATAAATCTGATCATAAGGAGCATTGGCAGCAAGATCACGAACTGATTTATTATCTTCAGTCATAAGATATCTCTCAAGATTAAAAGTATAGAAGCGTGTATTCATAATAGTCTTTTTCCAAATGTTATCAGCCGGAATATCCGTTCCTTCTTCAGTAGAAGGTGCTTCCACACCCCGGATATTAAATTTTTCTTTGTTTTCTTTGTAAGGTGAAACTTCAAATAGAAAATCTGCAAACTTACCGCAGTCTTTTTTAAATTTTTCCATTTCATCTTTAGTATAACCTTCAGGCAGCATTACAATATCAACCTTAACGGCAGGATCCCCGTTGTTCACAACTTCAAAAGAAGGATATTCAAGATGTCTTTCAGGCGATATAAAATAATTATCGGGATCCACCAAGTACTCGAATTTTTTATGAAGAATATTTCTTTTATCCCTGCTGTTAAATTCAATCCTGATTTTATTTTTTGGGAAGGGCATGGTTACAGTTTCACTAAAAGTTTTTTTCGTATGCTTTGACTCATCTGTTGTCTGCCATTCATCAAATAAAGTTGCATAAGTTCTTGAATAAATTATTTTATTTTCTTCCTGATCAAACACTTTTACTTCATAATGTCCATAATTAAAAGTATCCACTAAGTTTGTTTTCGAACCTCCCCAGTATGGCTCTTCTATAAGTTCATCTATTGAATATGAATCGTTCAGGCTGTCGCCAGTATGAAAGTAATCTACCCGAAGAGTTTTATCTTCAAAATATTTATTGAAATTAACCTGGGAAAAAACTGTAATTGAAGCGAATAAAATTACAAGAAGGGTTTTCATTTAAAGCTCACCTGAATTAAATTTTTTATAGTTAAATGTAAAAATAACTAAACTATAACTTTCCGTGAACCCGGTTTAACGAGAGGAATATTCTCCTCACACAAAGGACATTCTTCTGGTAAATATGATATGACTTCCAGTTTCAATGTACTCTTTTTCGGATAACCAAAATCGACTTTACCATTGCTGCGATCTACAATGTAACCAACACCAACAACTTCACCTCCAAGTTGTTTTACTATTTCTATAACTTCAAAAACAGATCCGCCTGTTGTTACAACATCTTCACAAACCAAAACTTTTTCACCGCGTTCAATTGTAAAGCCGCGGCGGAGAGAAAGTTTCTTATCTTCTCTTTCTGCAAATATTGATCTTTTATTAAGCTGCCTTGCAACCTCCTGACCTACTATAATTCCTCCTATGGCAGGAGAAATTACAGTATCAATTTCATTATCTTTAAAATGTTCTGCAATTATACTGCAAACCTGTTCAGTGTATTCCGGATACTGTAAAACTTTTGCACATTGAAAATATTTATCGCTATGCCTTCCGGATGTAAGCAAAAAATGTCCCTGCAACAGAGCCCCTGTTTTTTTAAATATTTCAAAAATATTATCCTCAGTTAAGTTCTTCAAGAAAATCCTCCATTTCTTTTACAGCTTTTTTATCTCCCGATTCTATTGCTTCTTCTATTCCCCTCTTATAAAGCTCTTTTGCTTCATTTATTTTAGATTCTTTCTCCATTAATTGTGCATACTGAAAATAACCTGCAACATAACCGGGATTTATCCTTAATAATTCTTTGAAAAATTCTTCTGCTTTCTGCAAATTATTTTCGGACATGTACTCAAGAGCCAATCCATATAAAACAAAAGGATCATTCGGATCCTTTTTATAAAAATCAAGTAATGCTTCGCGCCTATTATTCATTCTCAGATGTTTTCAATTTTTCCGGCTAACTTAAAATCATTTTCCGTTATCCCGCCGGCACTGTGAGTTGAAACTGTTATTTTCACTTTATTCCAGCTATGCAGAAATATATCAGGATGGTGATCCATTTCCTCAGCTTTCTCACCAATCTTATTTACAAAACCCAAAGCTTCCTTAAAATCTTTAAGCTCAAATTCTTTACCGATCTGGTTATTCTTAAATTCCCATCCTTTAAGTCCGGAAAGCTTTTCTTTTATCTGTGAATCAGTTAATACCTTCATCATCATCTCCTTTATATTTATTCCAGCTTAACCTTAGAAATTTAAATAAAAAAAAGGCGTATTAAAAGAAATACGCCTACAATGTCTTTGTGCTGTTATCGTTCACACAAAATTATGGTTTGTTTTCACCTTTGCCGGGTTGTTCTTCCTCTTTATCAGAAAGGTTGATATCTATATTTTCATTCACAAAAATCAACTCTTCCATATTCTCAACATGTTTTGAAACTATTTTTGATCCATCTTTAAACGTTCCTCTGAGAATTTCTTCAGCAATAGGATCTTCAACATACTTCTGAATTGCTCTTCTTAAAGGTCTTGCTCCGAATTTCTGATCAAATCCTTTATCGACCAGGAACTCTTTCGCAGTCTGATCTAAAGTCAGTTCCATTTTATTATCGTGAATGTTCTTAAGAAGGTCTTCCATCTCGATATCAATTATCTGGAGAATATCTTCACGTTCAAGATTTCTGAATACAATTGTTTCATCCACACGATTTAAGAATTCGGGATTAAACAATTTTCTCATTGCTTCCTCAACTGTATTCTTCAGACTTGCATGCCTGTCGGCAGCATTTTCACCGCCGAATCCGAATGAACCGATATTTTTAATATCACGAGCGCCTATATTGGACGTCATAATAATTATTGTATTCTTAAAATCAACTCTTCTTCCGAGACTATCTGTAAGCACTCCATCATCAAGTACCTGGAGAAGAATGCTGAATATATCGGGATGAGCTTTTTCAATTTCATCAAAAAGAACAACTGAATATGGTCTCCTGCGTACTTTTTCGGTAAGCTGTCCACCTTCTTCATATCCGACGTATCCCGGAGGTGCACCTACTAATCTTGACAGTGAGAATTTTTCCATATACTCGCTCATATCAATTCTGATGAGAGCATTTTCACTGTCAAATAAATACCGGGCAAGAGCTTTGCATAACTCGGTTTTCCCAACACCTGTAGGACCAAGGAAAATAAAGCTTCCGATTGGTCTGTTTGGATTTTTTAAACCGGCTCTTGTTCTGCGAATTGCTTTTGTAAGCTTTCCAACCGCTTCATCCTGACCAACAATTTGTTTCTTTAATGAATCCTGCATATTAAGAAGCTTTTCAGATTCAGTCTGTGCAACACGGTTAACAGGAATTCCGGTCATCATAGCAACTACAGTAGCAATATCTTCTTCGGTTACATCATGCACAATATCTTTAGTTTTGGCTTCCCATTCCCTACGGGCAATTTCAAGATCAGACTGAAGATTTCTTTCTTTATCTCTTAACCTTGCGGCTTCTTCATAATCCTGACGTTTAACGACAGTTGCTTTTTCAACTCTTACCTTTTCTATGCTTTCTTCCAGATCAAGAACATCCTGCGGAACTTCAAAGTTACCCATATGAACTCTTGAACCGGCTTCATCTATTACATCAATTGCTTTATCAGGAAGATGTCTGTCAGTAATGTAACGATCACTTAAACGTACAGCAGAATCAATTGCATCTGAAAGGTAACGAACATGATGATGCTCTTCATATTTAAATTTGATGTTAGTAAGAATCTGAAGAGTTTCATCGTAGCTTGGCGGTTCAACCATTACTTTCTGGAATCTTCGGTCAAGAGCTCCGTCGGTTTCAATATATTTCCTGTATTCATCAAGAGTTGTAGCTCCTATACACTGGATATCTCCACGGGCAAGAGCGGGTTTGAACATATTAGAAGCATCGAGGGATCCCGAAGCACCACCGGCGCCAACAATTGTATGAAGCTCATCAATGAAAAGAATTACGTCTTTTGCTTTCTCAAGCTCATTCATCAAAGCTTTCATTCTTTCTTCAAACTGACCACGGTATTTTGTTCCGGCTACTAATCCTGCAAGATCAAGAGTAACAACTCTTTTGTCCTGCAATGTTCTCGGGACTTTCTTTTGCATTATTCTTAATGCAAGCCCCTCAGCAATAGCAGTCTTGCCAACGCCGGGTTCACCAATAAGCACTGGATTATTCTTTTTTCTTCTGCTAAGAATCTGAGCAACACGTTCTATTTCCTTTTCCCTGCCAACAACAGGATCGAGTTTATCTTCCAACGCCAGCTTTGTAAGATCTCTTCCGAAATTATCAAGCACAGGAGTTTTTGTACGTTCAACTTTTTTATCAACAGGAGGAATAGCTCCCGTGGGATCCTTTGGATTTTTACTGCTTAACATTGAGTTTAACTCCGCGCGTGCAGAATCGTAAGTAACATTAAACTGGTGAAGAATCTGGGTTGCAATGTTGTCCTCATCTCTCAAAAGTGAGAGAAGGAGATGTTCAGTTCCAATAACATCAGCTTTATATATTTTTGATTCGATCTGAGTAATCTTTAATACTTTTTCAGCCTGTTTGGTAAGAGGTATATTACCAATTGTTAGTGTGCCGCCGGAAGTCCTCACAGTATCTTCAATTGCTTTCTTTAATTTCATCAGATCACAATCGAGATTCCTGAGAATCCTGACAGCAACGCCCTGTCCTTCCCTGATTATTCCTAATAATAAATGTTCTGTACCGATATAATCATGACCAAGCCTTAAAGCTTCCTCACGGCTCAACCTGATTACATCCTGAAGTCTATCTGAGAAATTTCCATCCATAATATTTCCTAACTTTCAATGAGGTTTTTTTAACTCTTGTGCTAAACCACTTCTGGTAATATATAAATTGATACGTCCGCAATCAAGATAGCATAATTTCAAAAAAAATCTCTCATTAATAAATAACAATTATTTAAAGTTTTTAACACAATATATAAATTTTACATCTTTTTTATTCATTCAGATAATTAGATAAACAATTATTATACCATAAGAAGTGAGATAAGTTGCATTTGTATGTCCGATCAATAATCCTTGTAATATTTAAGGAGTCAAAACTTTGCATATTCATTGTATTACAATTTTTTTTGAATAAATGTCAAATTTATTTTCAATTGTTGCTAATAAAACAAATATATATGTAAATTAAAATACAATTATATATTCAATGGGAGAAAATTTAAATGGAAGCATTAACAGGATTATCAATTGTAATAATAATAGCAATTATTCTCTTTTTAATAGTATTTCTCTACTTTGTACCGATAGGGTTATTTATAACAGCTTATTTTTCAGGAGTCAAGCTGAAAATATTTAAAGATTTAATAGGAATGAGGCTCAGAAAAGTCCCGCCAGTAGTAATCGTAAGAAGCATGATAACAGCGACAAAAGCAGGAATAAAGGTTGAACAAAATAAACTTGAGGCGCATTATCTTGCAGGAGGAAATGTAGTAAAAGTAATCAATGCGCTCGTTTCAGCGGATAAAGCGAATTTAGGTCTGACATTTGAGCGTGCAACTGCAATCGATTTGGCAGGCAGAGATGTCTTAGAAGCGGTAAAAATGTCAGTAATACCAAAAGTTATTGAAACTCCTGTTGTAGCCGCAGTTGCAAAAGATGGAATACAGTTGAAAGCGATTGCAAGAATTACAGTAAGAGCAAACATAGAGAGATTGGTTGGTGGTGCCGGAGAAGCTACGATCCTCGCAAGAGTTGGCGAAGGAATTGTCTCAACAATAGGTTCAAGTGATTCACACAAGCACGTGCTCGAAAATCCTGATAGAATATCTAAAAGCGTACTTGCAAAAGGACTTGATTCCGGTACTGCATTTGAAATACTTTCTATTGATATTGCTGATGTGGATGTTGGTGAAAATATTGGTGCAAAGTTGCAGACAGACCAGGCAGAAGCTGACCTCAAAATTGCAAGAGCAAAGGCAGAGGAAAGAAGAGCCGCTGCCGTAGCAAGTGAACAGGAAAATATTGCAGAGGTAGCCAAACAGCGCGCAAGGGTTGTTGAAGCTGAAGCTGAAGTTCCAAAAGCAATGGCGGAAGCATTCAGATCCGGGAACCTTGGTATAATGGATTATTACGGAATGAAGAATATACAGTCGGATACGGATATGAGAAGTTCAATCGCTAAGCCGGAAAGAAAAAAGGATAAGGACAGTTAATGGATAATTTTTTTCAAATATTAATTTATCTTGTAATAATCATTGCTTTCCTGAATTCTTTGTTTAAGAAAAGGGATAAAGATAAAACTCCGCCGCGTCCTTCTAATTCTCCGAATCCTGATAACAGAAATTCATACTCTTCTGCCGGTTATGAAAGGAAAGGGCAACAGAATTCATCTGATATTCTAAAAGAGATTGAAGGATTATTTAAAGGTGAGACATCCTATACAAATGAACAGAAAATGGAACAGGATGTTGAAAAAGCTGAGATGAGGAAAGTGCCTGTTGAAGAGCACGTTGAAGATAAGGAATGGCATACTGAAGATAAACAATGGCATGAAGAAAATAAGGAATGGCATTCGGAGGAAAAAGAATGGCACAGTGAATCTGCAGAATGGCACGAGGAAACTTTATCTGATCACCAGATGGACCAAAGCTGGCACAGAATAACTCCTTTTAAAAGAACTGTCAAAGTTGATAAAACTATAGAAAAAGAAGCCGAGAGATTTGAACAATTACTTGCTCAAAAACAGGATGAAGAAAATTCAGCCTGGAGAGATTTAAGTAAAAATTTATTCTCATCGTCATCTTTAAAAGAATATATAGTGTTTTCAGAAATTTTAGGAAAGCCTAAATACCTGCGTAGATGATTCAAAAGAAATATAAATTAAAACGTGTAAACCAGACGGGACAATCCGGGTTTTTAAAACGTGAAATGGATGAGTCCCGTTTTGTTATTAATTATCAGAATGAATTAAATCCCGCCCAGTTCGAAGCGGCTTCTGCTGTTGAGGGAGCTTACCTTATAATTGCCGGTGCGGGGACAGGAAAAACGAGAACTCTTGTTTTCCGTGTGGCTCGTCTTGTCGAATCAGGATATGATCCTCAATCAATAATCCTTTTAACATTTACACGTAAAGCAGCAAATGAAATGATGAACCGCGCTTCTATATTACTCGACAATCGTTGCGCTAAAATCAGAGGTGGTACGTTTCATTCTTTTGCGAATTTAACTTTGCGAAAATATGCTAAAGCAATGGGGTTAAATCCTTCATTCACAATTCTTGACCAGGGTGACAGTGAAGATGTCATTAACCTTATAAGAAATCAATCCGGATTTGTTGGTAAAGAAAAAAGATTCCCTAACAAACAGACTCTTAATAAAGTATACAGCCTGAGTCTAAATACGGGAAGAACAGTTGAAGGTATCATTGAAGAAAGCTATCCTCATTTTGTTGATCATCTTGAAAAAATACTTGCCATTAAAATAATTTTTGAAGAATATAAACGAAAAAACAACCTGTTTGATTATGATGATTTGCTCGTTTACCTGAATAAATTTCTAAATGAATTATCACCCGGCGCAAAGTCATTATTGTCTACAATTAATTTTGTAATGGTTGATGAATACCAGGACACCAATAAATTACAGGCGGAAATTGTTAAAGGATTAACACAGCATAATAACAACATTATGGTTGTAGGCGATGATTCCCAATCGATTTATTCTTTCAGGGGTGCTAATTTTAAGAACATAATGGAATTCCCAAAAATCTTTAACGATGTTAAAATCATTAAGCTTGAAGAGAATTTCCGGAGCATACAGCCTGTACTTGATTTTACCAATTATATAATTGACAGGGCAGCCGAGAAATATGAAAAGCATTTATTCACGAGAAAACCCGGCGGAGAATTACCCAATATAATTGCTGCCTCAACAGAAAATCTTCAATCAAAATTTATTGTAGAAAAAGTGCTCGAGTTAAGAAAAGAAGGTGTTCCATTGAATGATATTGCCGTACTGTTCAGATCATCATTCTTTTCTTTTGATCTTGAAATCGAATTATCCAAAGCAAACATTCCTTTTCAAAAGTTTGGTGGAATGAAGTTCATTGAAACTGCGCATATAAAGGACGTGCTCGCTTTCCTGAGAATTGCTGCAAATCCAAAAGATATTGTAAGCTGGTACAGGGTTCTTCTGCTCCACGAAGGTGTCGGTCCGAAGACTGCACAAAAAATTCTTGATGAATTAGCGCTTGCAAGATTATCAATTAAATCCAGTCCTGAACAGCAGCCTTCATTTAAATATAACAACAGACTGGTAAATTTATTTCAGCTTTTATATAAGCTTCATACCGAAAAAAATCTTCCCTCTGAAAAGCTTCAGCAGGTTCTGGATTACTATCCCCCAATCTTTAAACAAAAGTATGATGACTATAATAAAAGGAATAAAGACCTGGAGATATTTCAAAATATAGCGGAAAATTATAAGTCACTCGATTCACTCCTTGCAGATATGGCTATTGAACCGATTATAGATAGTGTAATCGATATCGGACCTGCAGATAAAGAAGAAGAATATCTTACTCTTTCAACTATTCATTCTGCAAAAGGATTAGAGTGGCATTCTGTATTTATCATCCACGCAGTTGAAGGTTTCTTTCCATCTTACCGCTCTGCAGAAAGTATCGACGCTTTAGAAGAAGAAAGAAGATTGATGTATGTTGCTTCAACAAGAGCCAAGCAGAACCTGTTTATAACTTACCCGATGAATATGTTTGACAGGGAAGCAGGAATGACTTTATCAAAACCGTCAAGATTTATAACCGGTATAAAACAGGAATTAGCTGAAGGCTGGCTGCTTGAAGATGAATGGGAGTAGTCCCTAACCAGAAAGTAAACAGAGTGTATTCAGAAGGTAAGCAAAATACAATTAACAAGTAATTTAATCCTATATTACTTTTACTTTAGAAGAATCATTTTTTTTACAGAAATATATTGACCTGATATTAATTTGTAAAAGTAAATTCCACTTGATAACCTGCTTCCATCTCCGCCGGAGGCGGAACCGCCTTTTGCGGAAAACTGAACTGAATAATTCCCTGCCGGTTTTTCTTCATTTACAAGTATTGCAACTTCATTACCTAAAACATCATATACTATTAATGTTACAAATTCTCTATCCGGAATTTGGTATTCTATATTCGTTGTCGGATTAAACGGGTTCGGATAATTTTGTGAAAGGTAAAAAGAAGAAATTTTACCGGGATATGATTTCACTATATTAGGTTTCTGATAAACATATTTAACCATTTCTCCATTTTCACCTATTCCAAATCCATGCAGCGTATCAGGAAAACTTATCCTGATTACATTGACAGAATCGGGTGTAGATAACTCACTCCAACTTTCCCCTGCATCTGATGTATATAAAAATTTTCTCTGCGCTCCCATAGGTCCCCATCCTTCTGTTGCAGTTCTGAATCCAATATCTACCGGGTACCAGAGAGTTCCCAACAATGTATAATTCCAGGTGTTTCCACCGTCGGTCGTTTTCACAAGGCTTGCTCCGTACTCAGGATCTCCTCCCATTGCAATTACATTTAGTGAATCAAAAATATGAATATCGTATACAGGTTCAGAAGTAAGATTGTTGACCACTGTTGTCCAGTCTATTCCACCATCCGTTGTTCTCCACACTACTCCTGCTATATCACGGACTCCTCCGCTGGCATACCCGTACTGATCATTATAGAATTTTACTGTGTATGGAGGGAATCCCGACAATACCGCACTATCAAGATTTACATCCACCCATGTTTCTCCGCCATCAACTGTTCTCATGAAAAGTCCCGGGTATCCTACTGCAAATCCTTTTGATGTATCCAGGAAATAAAATGAATTCACAAATTTCTCTCCTACCCTCAGTCTTGTCGGTTCCCAATCTGTTCCTCCATTGGTTGTTTTAAGGATAAATGTCCCATATGGTTCATATACGCTGCTCCAGGCAGAAGCCCAGCCTGTCTGGTTATCCAGAAAAAAAAGATTTACTACATTTAAAGAATCATTTGAGAACTGAGTTTCCCAGCTTTCTCCTCCATTTGTTGTATGGATTATTACACCGGAATCGCTCGCTACCCAGCCGTCCAGACTATCTATAAATACAATAGAGTTTAATCTCTGGGTTGTAGGACTGGCAATCCTTTCCCAAAAATTTTGTGGATAAATTGAACCGCTTATTATAATCAAAAGATAAAGGATTGTAATAATTTTATTCATACAACTTTCAGCATCTTATTTTAGAGTGATCTAAAAATATGAATTTAATTTATATTATGCTGTTATGAATTTGACGAACGCGGATTAAATGCTTTATAGAAGATTCTTAACTTTAAATTAAAGGCTGCCCGTTTGAGCAGCCTTTATCAAATTAAACTTTGATGAATTCTATTTCATCAGGACTTGTCCGCCGAAGTGTTAACGAAGGAGGATCATCTTCTTAATTGATGATTGTGTGCCAGCTTCAAGCTTATAGAAATAAACTCCGCTTGCGAAATTTGCTGCATTAAAACTTACTTCGTGCTCTCCGGCTTTCTGTAAACCGTTTACAAGAGTCATTACTTTTTGCCCGAGCAGGTTATATACATTTAACCTGACCTGCTGATTTTCAGGAATCGAATATTTAATTGATGTCGCAGGGTTAAACGGATTCGGGTAATTTTGCTCTAATGCAAATACCGCAGGAACATTTACTTTAACTTCGATTTCATTTGAATAGTTATAAGTTCCGTTTAAATCAACCTGCTTTAACCTGTATGTATAATTGCCGGTATTAAGATTGTTATCTGCATACGAGTAATTCTTTGGTTCAGTTGTAGTTCCGAAGCCTGCTATATAACCAATCTTCTGAAATTCATTGTTTCCTGATTTACGTTCTACCTCAAATCCCCTGTTGTTCGTCTCGGTAGAAGTAGCCCAATTTAAAATTACGTTTCCTTCATTTGCAGAAGCATTAAATGAAGTCATTTCCACCGGGGTTACATAAGTAACCATTAAATCATCAACATACCAGTAATTAATATTAAATGAATTTCCATTACAATAAAGAATAAACTGGTAAGTATCTGAAGCCGGGGTAAAATCGAAATCAATTTCCTCCGGACCTACGCTTCCACCTACCGGTTGAAATTCCCAGAGAGTTGTGCTTGTGGTTCCGCCATCATAGGTAACGGCTAAACCCAAATATGGTGCAGGGTCAGCATAAAAATCCAGGAAATGCTTCAGGGAAACGTGGTTTGTAAAAATACCACTTGAATTAACTGGACATGAAAGCATCTGGGATAAACCATCAAATGATGGTGACCAGTTTAATTCAAGTTCCGAAGGCGGTGACCCGCCGGCATTAGTTGAATTGCTGACAGACCAGTTAGAATTACCAAGAGGACCTATTGCTGTCCAGCATGACATATCATTAAACTGTTCATCAAAAGCTATAACAAGATTGGGATCCTGTTCGGTTGTGAAACTCCATATCGGACCCTGCTGTGAACATGTATCTCCTACTTCAACAACTTTCCAGTAGTAGCTGGTAGAATATAGGAGCGGACCGCCTGTTAAGCTCCAGCTTGTTGCAAGAGTGCCGCTTTGTTCGAGAGTAAGAGAACCGGGATTTGTTCCGAAATACAGTTCATTTGTAACAGCACCGGCTCCGTTAGACCAGGTTAGCTGCGATATAGAAACAGGAATATTTGTCGCACCATTTGCAGGTGTCGGATTTGTTGGTGTTTCAACAGGACAAGGAGGACCGAAAGCAACTTTTGCCATCCATCCTTGTGAAACACCGGTTCTGCTGTCCATCCAGAAAGGATATGCCACATCGTTAACAGCAGCAACGCCAATATAATCTCCGCCGTATCCGCCTGCGAAACCGGAAATAGGCCCAAAATTAAAAGACTGGTCGCTGACAGGGAAATTTGAAAATACATTACCGCCGTCATAAGAAGATGCCATATAAACCTCAGCCATATTGTTGGCAACATTCCGGCTGTCATAAAAAACTACAAGCAATTGCCCGGTTGTCTCATCGACAGTGCACCAGGAGAAAATCTGATCTTTCCCGTTATTTACAGCATCATCATTTACTCTTACAGGAGCCGACCAGGTTGTTCCCCCATCAGTTGAATTTATCATTACGATATCGGGATCACTTCCGGCAGGAGCCACACCTCTTTGAGGCCAGCAAATATAAACATTACCATTGTGAGGTCCGCCTGATCTGTCAACTGCCATTGAAGGGAATGAATTAACTCTTATTCCGCCTTTACTTGCCAGAGTACCGCGTATTCCAAAATTCACATGATCATAAGCCCTCATAGTTGTCCATGTAGAACCGCCATCAGTTGATTTGGAAAAACCAATAGCATCTTCACCATCCAGCCAATCAGCATCGTAAATACAGTAAGTTACATAGATTTCACCGTTTGGGCCTGTTTGTACATTCGCTCCCTAGGCAAAGCTGTTGGAACCGGGTGTAATTGAACCCGATAAATCTACAAGCGGAGTCCATGTACTTCCAAAATCTGATGAAGAATCTGAAAACAACCTCACTTGCACCTGCAAAATTTGTCCAGACACAGTACAAATGATTTTCATACGGACTTCCGGCAGTTTTATCTACCATAAGATGTTCTTTATCATCATTAGCTGCACCATTAACAACGTGGTTCGTCCAGTTAGCCCCGTTATTGGTAGATACAGCCATACCGATTGCATAAGTATTACCTACTAAATATGCTTCATATAAATAACCATTTGGACCAATAACAGAAGCGGGGTCGCCGCCGTTTATACCGAACGGAGGAGTATCGCTGCCTCCCCAGGAAGTGCCACCGTCAAAACTCCAGTACACACCGGTTCCGTATATAGTACTAACCGGCCAGTTGGATGCATTAGCCGACCCGAATACGATGTTCTCGTCTGATGGATGTACATCAACACTCATTTCAGACTGAGTCGTATTGGTTGTAGGATGCGGTCTGAAGTTGGGGCTTACAACAGCTTCACGGTTATCAAATAAATAATATTTATTAGTTTGCGGGGCTGGTGTCCAGTTTACGTGTTCTTTCACTCCAACATTCGCCGGATCAATAACAGGTCTCGACCACCTGCGATCCTGATCAGGTCCATTTTGTGCGAATGAATTTATTGTGCAGCTTATTAAAACAATAAGCAGGACAATTACCGGTAGATGCCTCTTCATAAGTTCTCCTTATCAATTTAGTTGAATATATTAGTTAACTATTAGTTGTCAATTAACCAGATGATTTATTTCTTAAACTAAAAATGAAACCAAATCTCTGCTAAAACTTATCAGAAGTATTGAAAACTAAGGACTGCTTAAATTGATTGAATTGACTATAACATCGACGGTACTAATCTTAATCGGATTGCAACTGAAACTTATCAGAATGATCTTATAAAAGCATCAGTTATTAAATAATTATAGCTCTCCACTATTTCAGTAGTATTAAAATAACAATTTTTGATTTCAAAAAAAGAAATAATTTTAAAAAAAGAATGTAAAAATAGAATTAATTCCGGCTTCCCCTTTCTTAATATTTCATATTAAATAATAAGTAGTTTGAAAATTGTTAAATAAAAATAAGGGGCTGCCCGGTTGAGCCTGTCCTGACTTGTTATCAATATAAGATCTACAGCCTTATGTTTTTGTGTTCCAACTTTGAAGGTTTACACATTGTTTACAACGGTTTAACCTTCAAGGTTTCTGAGATTTTACCTGATCAAAATCATCTTCTTTGCTGAAACCATTTCCCCTGCTTCAAGTTTATAGATATAGACACCACTCGCAAAATTTGAAGCATTAAAGTTAACATCTTGCTGTCCTGCTTTTTGCATTCCATCTACAAGTGTTGTTACTTTTTGCCCCAGCAGGTTATATACATTCAATCTTACGTGCTGATCAGAAGGAATTGAATATTTAATTGTAGTTGACGGGTTGAATGGATTTGGATAGTTCTGTTCCAACGAGAATGTTACAGGTAAATCGACTTTAACTTCAACTTCTTTTGAGTATTGAGAGGTACCATCAAAGTCAATTTGTTTTAACCGGTATCTATATTTTCCCATATTAACATTTTTATCTGTATATGAATATGAATGAGATTCAGTCGATGTCCCATTCCCATCAACAAATCCAATCTTCTCCCAGCCAGCACTGAGCGATCCAGCGAATCGCTCTACAGCAAACCCTCTGTTATTTGTTTCAGTTGCTGTTGACCAATTCAGTGTAATATTATTTTTATCGACGGATGCAGAAAATGAGGTTAGTTCAACAGGTGTAACTCCATAAACATATTTAACCATTTCACCGTTTTCACCTATACCAAACCCGTGAAGAGTGTCAGGAAAACTTATCCTGATCACATTGACTGAGTCGGGTGTAGATAACTCACTCCAACTTTCCCCTGCATCTGATGTATATAAAAATTTTCTCTGCGCTCCCATAGGCCCCCATCCTTCTGTTGTAGTCCTGAATCCAATATCTACCGGGTACCAGAGAGTCCCCAGCAATGTATAATTCCATGTGTTTCCACCGTCGGTCGTTTTCACAAGGCTTGCTCCGTACTCAGGATCTCCGCCCATTGCAATTACATTAAGTGAATCAAAAATATGTATATCATACACAGGTTCAGAAGTAAGGTTGTACACAACTGTTGTCCAGTCTGTTCCCCCGTCTGTTGTTCTCCATACTACTCCTGCAATATCCCGTACTCCACCGCAGGCATAGCCGTACTGGTCATTATAAAATTTTACTGTGTAAGGAGGGAATCCCGACAATACTGCACTATCAAGATTTACATCCACCCACGTTGTTCCTCCATCAATTGTTCTCTGGAAAAGGCCTGGATATCCTACTGCAAACCCTTTTGATGTATTCAGAAAGTAAAATGAATTTGCGAACTTCTCACCTACCGTAAGATATTCTTTTGCCCAGTTCAATCCGCCGTTTGTCGTCTTTAAAATATACGTTCCATACGGTTCATAAAAACCGCTCCAGGCTGAAGCCCAGCCTGTCTGATAATCCAGAAAAAAAAGATTTACCACATTTAAAGAATCATTTGAGAATTGCGTCTCCCAGTTTTCTCCTCCGTCTGTTGTATGGATTATTACACCCGAATCACCTGATACCCAGCCGTTCAGGCTATCTAAAAATACGATTGAGTTTAACCTCTGAGTTGTAGGGCTATTTATTCTTTGCCAAAAATTTTGTGAAAATATTGAAATGCTTAATAACATCACTAATAAAAATGTGGTATTGATTTTATTCATAAAACATTCAACTCTAATACTAAGTATGACATAAAGATATGAATTTAATTATTTATGTGTTGTGGCAGAATAAACTTTTAGGTTTGGCGATTCTTATTTCCACTTGATTATTTACGTCTGCTTCAGGTTTTAATCCCGCCGGCATCAAAATAAAAAAGCTGCCCGTTTGAGCCTGTCTCGACATGTTGTCAAGACAAGGCGGGCAGCCTTATAACTTGGGCTAACCTTCGAGGTTAGAATATTGTTCGCGCAAACTTTAACCCTGTCTACCGACAGGCAGACTCGAAGGTTTACATGAACTTACTTCATGAGGATCATCTTCTTTATAGATGATTGTGTTCCGGCTTCAAGCTTATAGATATAAACTCCGCTTGCAAAACCGGATGCATTAAAGTTTATTTCATGCTGTCCTGCTTTTTGAAATCCCTCCACAAGTGTTGTTACTTTTTGTCCAAGCAGGTTGTACACATTCAGCTTTACATTCTGATCTGCAGGAATTGAATATTTGATCATAGTTGTAGGGTTGAACGGATTTGGGAAATTCTGGTCCAGTGAAAATTCAGTCGGTACATTAACACTTACTTCAACTTCTTTTGAATATTTATAACCGCCTGAGAAATCAACTTGCTTTAACCTGTAAGTATAATCTCCGGATTTAAGGCTGTTATCCGAATATGTATAGCTCTTCGGTTCTGTCGTGGTTCCGAAACCTGCCACATAACCGATTTGCTGGTATTCACCGTTAGCTGATTTACGTTCAATATCGAAACCTTTATTATTAGTTTCAGTAGCCGTCTGCCAGTTAAGAGCTACATTACCATTACCTGCACTGGCTGTAAATGAAGTCATTTCAACCGGGGTAATATAATAGTAATCAACTATAATATACGGTGGATTTGTCTGAGACCATCCATCAAAATTAACGAAATATGTATTAGTGCCGTCGCGATCTATAAATCCGGCTGCAAACCATCCCTGAGATCCCGTAACCGCAGCCTGCAAATCGGGCATTGCGTTATTCATCATCGGGTATGTATGCCAGCCAGTAGTAAATGTAGAAGACTCATCAGAATAAATATAAGCGACGCTCTGATCAGGTCCGGCTTGTACATCACTAAAAATTGTTGAAGCACTTGCAGTCACAGGGTTATCATATAAAGGAGTAGAGCTCCAGTAAGGCCAGTTAGTTGCATTTACATAACCGGCAAAGGTAACACCGGTAATGGTTGCATCACTTGGAATGGAACTTATATCGAAAGCAGCCCAGCCTACATTGGGATAAACAGTATTAATTTCACCATCAGTTTTTGCAGTGCCTTCGGTATTACCAGTCCAGTACTGAGCGCTCATAGGATATAGAGAATCTGTAACCATGTGGAAATTAGGATCCTGCATAGTTTTAAAGCTGAATGTTATGCTTGAATTACAGGTATCGCCAACCTCAACAACTTTCCAGTAATAATTTGTATAATAAGTTAACGGTAAATAGGTTGAGGAAATTGTCCAGGAAGTAGCTAAAGAACCTGATTGAACAAGATCCAATGATGTAGGACTTGTTCCGAAGTAAAGTTCATTGGTTACAGCACCGGTACCATTTGACCATGTTAATTGGGACAGGTTTATATCAACATTTGTTGTACCCGATGGTGGGTTTGGGTTTGATGCAACTTCAACAGGACAGGGTGGTTCAAATGTTACCTGTGTAGTCCATGCCTGGTAAACTCCGGTTTTATCATCGCACCAATATGGGTATACGGTACCATTCGATTCGGTTATACCAATATAATCTCCCTGGTATCCGGAAGCTAATCCTGAAATTGGTTTCGGTTTAAACCTGTGATCGCTTACTAAAATATCGTTAAATGTTGTTCCGCCATCTGTCGATCTGGATACATACACCTGCGCTGAATCCGGTGTTCCGCCGCTAAGTGTTGCATTTCTTGTGTCATAATAAACAACATTAACTGCACCATCTGCACCTACACATACTGCAGGCATATACTGGTACTGTCCGTTGTTCATTGGATCCTGGTTTACTCTTATTCCTGATGACCAGGTTGTTCCGCCGTCAGATGAATAATGCATTACAACGTCAGCATCACTTCCTGCAGGTGCAAGATTTTTTTCTGCTGTTACAATGTACATCCATCCATTCCTTGCTCCGCCTGTATTATCTATTGCCATCCACGGAAAACCGTTAACCCTGATTGTACTTCCTCCTGAAAAAGTAAGATTTCCTCTTATACCATTTTCGTCATAAATGGTATTATTGTATGTCCAGGTTACTCCTCCGTCCGTTGACTTAGCAAGACCAACGTTATCCTCAGTATACGGAGAACCTTGTATTGGATTGGCATAAGCAATATATACTACACCACCGGGTCCTACCTGCGGGTTAACTCCCTGGCAGTAATGATTTGCGGCAGGAATATTTGCGTGCTGATATGTTGACCAGTTTAATCCGCCGTCAGATGAATATGATACGGTTACTGCCGGTGCTGATTGAGTAAAATCTGACCAGGTTACATATGCTCTGCCTGCATATGGACTTCCAGGTATGTTATCAACTGCTGTAAGATTCTTATCCATTGAACCTGATTCAAGAACTGCTCCTGCTGACCAGGTGCTTCCGAAATTAGTTGAATATGCAACCTTGATTGAATTATATGAGCCCGGTAAATAAGACATATATAATCTTCCGTCAGGACCTACTCCCGGTCCCGGGTCTCCACCATGATCATTTATCGGAGCGGCTGTGCAGGTATCGCTGCCAAACCAGTTATTTCCTCCGTCAGTTGAAACATAAACTCCTTCACTGCCGAATGAAAGATTGGTAGCGAAAGTATTTGCGGAACCGAATAATATATTCGGATCCAATCCTCTTGTCATCGGAACTTCACTCTGTGTATAATTGCTTGGATGTACACGGAAATTCGGATATACATCAGCCACTTCATCACGGAAATTATATTCCGTTACTTTATGGTTTGGGTTCTGCCAGGTTAAATTACCAGGCGGAACATCATAAAACTGAAAGGATTTTGGATAATGAATACTCCACATCCTTGGATCTGAATTTTGAGCGTAAGAGTTAACTGTCCAGCCGATTATTAATGTAAGCAGGACAATTATCGGTAGATGCCTCATCATAAGTTCTCCTTCTTTTGAAGTTTAATATGATAGTTTAGTTAGTTAGTCATTTTGTATATAAATGATTTTTCTTTTCTTAACCTGTGAATGGAATACGATATCCTTATCTCAAGCTTAGTTTCAGAAAGCAATACTATTAGATGTGCCGTTAATGAAATAATTAGTAACAATCAATATCATTATTTTCCAATAAATGAAATTTGCATATTACCACAACATTGCCAAAAAGCAACAGTTGGTATTTATTTAGAGCTCGATTTTTTAATAGACTTAAGATAACAATTTTTAGTTTTAAAAAACAAAATTTTTAACAGGAAATCTTTCTTTAAATTTTCGCAAATCAGATATATATTTTAAATCACAAGTTTATTTTACTAGTTATCCTTGTGGAATACTCGAATTTTGTTTGTCCCCTGCTTATACTAAATAATAGTCTCCATTAAAAAAATAAATTAAAAAAGGCTGCCCGTTTGAGCCTGTCCCGACTTATTGTCAGGACAAGGCGGGCAGCCTTATAACCTGGGCTAACCTTCGAGGTTTACACAGCGTAAACAAGGGCTTAACCCTGTCTGCCGATAGGCAGGCTCGAAGGTTCCCACGAACTTACTTCATCAAAATCATCTTCTTGATTGATGATTGTGTTCCGGCTTCAAGCTTATAGAAATAAACTCCGCTTGCGAAACTCGCGGCATTAAAGCTTACTTCGTGCTGTCCGGATTTCTGGAAGCCATTTACTAATGTCATAACTTTTTGTCCAAGCAGGTTGTATACATTCAGCTTTACATTCTGATCTGCAGGAATTGAATATTTGATCATAGTTGTAGGGTTGAATGGATTAGGAAAGTTCTGCTCTAAGGAGAAAGCTGCAGGTAAATAAACATTAACTTCAACTTCATTTGAATATTCAAATTTTCCGTTCAAGTCAATTTGTTTCAGCCTGTAAGTATAGTCTCCTCTATTAAGATTATTATCCAGGTATGAATAGCTTTTCGGTTCAGTTGTAGTTCCAAAACCGGCTACATAACCGACTTTCTGATATTCACCGTTAGATGATTTACGTTCAATGTCAAATCCTCTGTTGTTTGTTTCTGTCGCAGTCTGCCAGCTTAATGAAACATTTCCATTAGCAGCAGAAGCATTAAATGATGTTAGTTCAACAGGTACAGTTACATAATTGTAATCAACAATTATGTATGGAGGATTTGGCTGTGACCATCCATCAAAATTAATATAATAGGATGTACTTCCATCACGGTCATCAATTCCTACGGCAAACCATCCCTGCGATGCAGTTACAACACCCTGTAAATCAGGAACAGCACTATTTATCATCGGGTAAGAATGCCAGCCTGTAGTAAATGTGGATGATTCATTCGAATAAATGTAGGCCACACCCGAAGCAGTATTATTACTTACCTGGTTGTAAATTGTGCTGGCGGTGGCAGTTAAAGGGTTAACTGTCCCCATTGGAGTCGCACTCCAGAAAGGATAGTAAGTTGCATTAACATAGCCGGCAAACGTTAAATCTGTTATGGTTGCATTATTTGGAATTGAACTGACATCAAAAACTGCCCAGCCAAGATTAGGCATAACAGTATTTATTTCTCCATCAGTTTTTGTAGTGCCTTCGGTAGTTCCTGTCCAATATTCTGCACTTTGCGGATAAAGAGTATCAGTTACCATATGGAAATTAGGATCCTGTACAGTTCTGAAGCTAAAGGTTATACTTGAGCTGCAGGTATCACCGACCTCCACTACTTTCCAGTAGTAAGTAGTAAAATAGCTTAAAGGTAAATAGCTGGGGTCAACATTCCACGAAGTTGCTAAAGAACCTGACTGAACAAGATCTAACGCTGTTGGGCTTGTTCCGAAATAAAGTTCATTAGTGTTGGCACCTGCGCCATTTGACCAAGTTAACTGAGCAAGCATTGTATCAACATCGGTTGAACCGCTCGGTGGATTTGGATTTGATGCTGTTTCTACACCGCAAGGAGGTGCAAAGGTTACCTGTGTAGTCCATGCCCTGGTAAACTCCGGTTTTATCATCGCACCAATATGGGTATACGGTACCATTCGATTCGGTTATACCAATATAATCTCCCTGGTATCCGGAAGCTAATCCTGAAATTGGTTTCGGTTTAAACCTGTGATCGCTTACTAAAATATCGTTAAATGTTGTTCCGCCATCTGTCGATCTGGATACATACACCTGCGCTGAATCCGGTGTTCCGCCGCTAAGTGTTGCATTTCTTGTGTCATAATAAACAACATTAACTGCACCATCTGCACCTACACATACTGCAGGCATATACTGGTACTGTCCGTTGTTCATTGGATCCTGGTTTACTCTTATTCCTGATGACCAGGTTGTTCCGCCATCAGATGAATAATGCATTACAACGTCAGCATCACTTCCTGCAGGTGCAAGATTTTTTTCTGCTGTTACAATGTACATCCATCCATTCCTTGCTCCGCCTGTATTATCTATCGCCATCCAGGGAAAACCATTAACTCTTATCGAGCTGCCACCTGAAAAAGAAATGTTTCCTCTTATTCCATTTTCATCATAAATGGTATTATTGTATGTCCAGGTTACTCCTCCATCCGTTGACTTAGCAAGACCAACGTTATCCTCAGTATACGGAGAACCTTGTATTGGATTAGCATAAGCAATATATACTACACCACCAGGTCCTACCTGCGGGTTAACTCCCTGGCAGTAATGATTTGCGGCAGGAATATTTGCGTGCTGATAAGTTGACCAGTTTACTCCTCCGTTAGTAGAATATGATACGGTTACTGCCGGTGCTGATTGAGTAAAATCTGACCAGGTTACATATGCTCTGCCTGCATATGGACTTCCGGGAACATTGTCAACTGCTGTAAGATTCTTATCCATTGAACCTGATTCAAGAACTGCTCCTGTTGACCAGGTGCTTCCGAAATTAGTTGAATATGCAACCTTGATTGAATTATATGAGCCCGGTAAATAAGACATATATAATCTTCCGTCAGGACCTACTCCCGGTCCCGGGTCTCCACCATGATCATTTATCGGAGCGGCTGTGCAGGTATCGCTGCCAAACCAGTTATTTCCTCCGTCAGTTGAAACATAAACTCCTTCACTGCCGAATGAAAGATTGGTAGCGAAAGTATTTGCGGAACCGAATAATATATTCGGATCCAATCCTCTTGTCATCGGAACTTCACTCTGTGTATAATTGCTTGGATGTACACGGAAATTCGGATATACATCAGCCACTTCATCACGGAAATTATATTCCGTTACTTTATGGTTTGGGTTCTGCCAGGTTAAATTACCAGGCGGAACATCATAAAACTGAAAGGATTTTGGATAATGAATACTCCACATCCTTGGATCTGAATTTTGAGCGTAAGAGTTAACCGTCCAGCCTACTAATATTCCCAGCAGGACAATCATCTGTAAATGCCTCTTCATAGATTTCTCCTTACATAATTGTGTTAAACATGATAGTTGATTAGTTATATCATTATTAGTTAAATGATTTTTGTTTTCAGGACATAACTGATGCATGTAATTCGTTATCCGGGAACCTTTATTTCATAGAGTGAATAACAAAGACGGGTAATTAATGAAAAAATAAAAGCAAGATATAAAGACAATATTTCCCTGCTGCCGGAAACTAAAAAAGAGAAATTAAAAATTTTAAATCGTATCAATTATGTTATAGTACAGCGCGAATAAAGACTTAATAATTAGAATTAAGTTAAAATAAATTTTTCTTTTTAAAAAACAAACTTATTTTTTTAAATATTTGCTTTAGTTTATGTTGAAATTGTGGTTAAGGCATGAATTTTGACTGCAAAATCTACATAGTAAAAAAATGAAATCATAAATATGATAAAGAATATTAATTCTGTAGAAAGACTTGGTGCAATACTGAACTGGCAACTTCCAACTTCCATATTATTAACTGTGCATCACAATGTATTTATAGCCTTACCCATAGTCATAATTATGGCAGTATTATTTACACCTTATATGTTATATATACTTATTAGGGAAGAACGTATCGGCTGGATAATTGCCTTTTTCATAATAGTCATTCTGCCGTTTATATTATTCTATTTCTTTAGTCGTAATAGTTATGCATTTGAAGGTATGATGCTGATCCCATTCATATTTTTTTACTTTTATTGCTTACTGGTAAGACTTTCAGTGAACCAATGGATTAAAAAATACAACTGGCATATCTTTTATGAAGAACAAAAAAGGGAAGATGCTCAAAGAAAAAAATGGGAAACTGAATAGTCCCGATTTTTAGTAAAGTCATTCCTTCGGATTAACCGGGGGAAAAATAAGCCCACAATTGGCTTTAGCCAGACTATTAAAAAAGGATTCATAAATATGATTATATTTTAAAATAAAAAAACTTTATTATTTGATTATTATTTTCTCGTCAGTATTTATCATTTCAATTATTATCCTGGTAAAAGGCTTTAAAAAATTTTCCGGGAGCTTTTCCGGTAATCCAGATTCAGTAAAAATTTCAATTGTAACTGCTGCAAAGAATGAAGCCAGAATAATTGAAAGATTTATCTCCTCAATTAAGAAACTCAATTATCCAAAAGAAAATTTCGAACTAATATTGATCGATGATAATTCAAATGACGAAACTTATTCTATAGCAAAACAGCTAATTGAGGATAGGAGCAACTTTAAAATTTTTAAAGCAGATGATAAGACTTTACCGGGAAAACGGGGTGCCCTACAAAAAGGAATAGATGCATCTCAATTTCCGTACATTCTTATAACAGATGCTGATTGTATACCTAATCCCATTTGGCTGCAAACCTGTGCAGCAGTATTTCAAAGAGGTTATGATTTTATTTTCGGTCCGGCTCCGTTTTACATGGAAAAGAATTTTACAAACAAAATATCCTGTTTTGAAAACCTTAAAAATCAGTTCCTCTCATTTTCATTAGCTAATTTCGGTCTTCCTTATACAGCCAGCGCAAGAAATTTAGGATTCACTAAAAAAGCTTTCTTTAATTTAGGCGGATATAAAAACACTACAGATACTCTGAGCGGTGACGATGATTTGCTTTTAAGAGAGGCAGTAAAAAATAAATTAAAAACATCGGCTTTCTATAATAAAGATGCCATGGTATATTCATACACGAAAAAAAATCTGAGAGAATATTTAAATCAAAAAGCAAGACATACCCAGTCATCTTTCCATTACAGTTTTAAGAACAGGTTTGTTTTGGGTGTATGGCATCTGCTTAACCTTTGTATGTTATTCGCCCCGGTGTTATTTTTTATCGATATTAATTTTATCTGGCTGTTTTTGGTAAAAATGTTTGCTGATATTATCCTGATTTCATTTGCCCAAAAGAATTTTGGATACGACTTTAATATCTTTGAGATAATTCTTTATGATATTTCTTATGAGATATTTATCGTTATTAATTTCTTCAATGCTCTTTTCAAAAAGGTAAAATGGAAATAATTGAACAAAAACCAGCCTGGCTTAATCCTGAACATCCAAATTATAAAAGATGGCTGAGAGGAAGGGAGTTTTCCAATGCAAGGGCAAGAATAGTAAGTGAGATAGTATCAGCATATAAAAAGTGTGAGAACCTTGATATACTTGACCTTGGTTCGGGAGAAGGCGGAACTTCATCATATTTAGCAGAAAGCAACAATGTTATCAGTTATGATTTAAGTCTGCTTAGATTGAAAAGACAAGAACACCAGAACAAAAAATTCAAAACAATAAACGGCAAAGCGGAATCGCTTCCCTTTCATAATTCTACTTTTGATTTAATTATGCTTCAGGATGTAATTGAACATGTTAGTGATAGAGATTCTTTAATTTGTGAATTAAAAAGAGTTCTGAAAAGTAACGGGTTGATTTATCTAAGCACGCCAAATAAATTTTCTTTATTTAATATTATTTCCGATCCTCACTGGGGAATTCCTTTTTTATCTTTATTCAAAAGAAAAACAATTAAAAAATATTTTTTAAGGTTTTTCCGCAAAGAAGATTTCAATAGAATCGATATTTCCGAATTGCCTTCACTTAAAGCATTGAATCAATTATTCGAAGATTTTTCTCTTCATTTAAATACAAGGAAAATAACTGAACTTTTAAAAGAAGATTATAGGGGAATTTTGTGGAGCAGCTTTCACAGATCAATATATGTCTTATTAAAGAAGACAAAATTAATTTTCACTTTGAATAAAATCGCAAACGATAAAGCCGGATTCGTAAATAATATATTAACACCGACTTTCTATTTAATAATGATCCCTGGAAAGCATTAATCAATTAAACAAATAACATCTCTTTAAAATCTCAGTTTGAATTCTATATCGAATGACATATTTTTGTTTACAAAATTATGGTTCAAATGGAATATAAAGAACTCGCAAAAATAGCCGTTGAAGCAAAAGCAGATGCAATCCCCACCTATTCAAAATTCAGAGTGGGTTCGGCAATTCTAACAGAAGATGAAAAAATTTTTACAGGGGGGAATATAGAATCAAGCTCATACAGTCTTACTATCTGTTCAGAAAGAGTAGCACTGTTTAAAGCCTTGTCTGAAGGACACAGAAAATTTAAAGCAATAGCAATTGCCAGCGATGACCCCGACTTTTGTCCTCCCTGCGGAGCCTGCAGGCAGATACTTAAAGATTTTTGCGAAGATATTGATGTCGTACTTGTTAATCATAAAGATGAATTAAAATTTTTCAAACTTGGTGAATTATTCCCCTTCCCTTTCGGGGATGCCAACTTAAAATAATCAGAAAAATTTATGATGGAATATACTCCTCATTCCTTACCCAAAAGCACCGGCTGGATAGAAGTTATTGCCGGTTGTATGTTCAGCGGTAAGACAGAAGAATTAATCAGAAGACTGCGGCGGGCTGAAATAGCAAAGCAAAGTGTCCTGATTTTTAAACCACGAATCGATACAAGGTTTTCTGCTAAAGCAATTGTCTCTCACAGCGATCAATCCTTACCGTCATTGTTAATTGATAACCCTGACGATATACTTGAAATAGCGGAAGAAACCCAGGTAATAGGAATTGATGAAGCACAGTTTTTTCCAATGGGAATTGTCGATGTTTGTAATATTCTTGCTAACAAGGGGAAACGCGTAATAGTTGCCGGGCTCGACCAGGATTACAAAGGAATTCCTTTTGAGCCAATGCCCCAACTTCTGGCAATAGCAGAATACATTACAAAGACACTCGCTATTTGTGTTGTGTGTGGAAATCCCGCAGATAAAACACAAAGAAAAACACATTCCCCCGAACGAGTAATTGTCGGGGCAGCAGATATTTACGAAGCCCGCTGCAGGAGATGTCATTATATTCCAAAGGAGGAATCAGTTTAATGGATTTTAGCGGACTGCTCAGGGGTATACTCGGATTAATATTGTTAATAGGTATTGCGTACGTTTTTTCAAACAATAAGAAGAATATTAATTGGCGGCTGGTCTTCAGCGGGATATTTCTTCAGATTGTTTTTGCAATTCTTATTCTTAAAGGAGAAGAACTCGGCAAAATTTTTTCACCGCTTGGCTGGCCAAAAGATTTTTTTTACTGGGTAAGCGGATTCTTTGTTCTGCTTTTAAATTTTACAGTTGAAGGTGCAAAATTTGTATTCGGCGATCTTGCAGTTTCACCGGGACAGGATGGAAGTCTTGGTATGTTTTTCGCTTTCCAGGTTCTTCCCACAATTATATTCTTTGCGAGCCTTATGTCCATAATGTATTATCTCGGAATAATGCAAAGGATCGTACAGGCAATGGCATGGGTAATGGCAAAATTTATGGGTACAAGCGGAGCAGAATCCCTTTCGTGTACGGCCAATATTTTCGTCGGACAAACGGAAGCACCTTTAATGATTAAACCTTTTATTAAGGGAATGACCCGCAGTGAAATTCTTACTATTATGATTGGAGGGATGGCAACTATTGCCGGCGGGGTGATGGCTGCTTATATACAAATACTTGGAAGCTCATACGCAAAGGTTCATGGAATTCCACTGGCTCAGGCACAACAGCTTTTTGCAACTCAACTGCTTGGGGCAAGTGTAATGGCTGCACCTGCTGCATTAGTGATTTCAAAAATTCTGTTTCCCGAAACTTCTGATCCCGAGACAAAAGGAACAGTAAAAGTTAAAATAGAAAAGAATGCTTCCAATGTTGTTGAAGCAGCAGCCAATGGTGCGTCAGATGGATTAATGCTTGCATTAAATGTAGGTGCAATGCTCATTGCTTTCATTGCATTGATCGCTCTTATTAATTATCTGCTGCAGGGACTTGGAGATATAACAGGATGGAATCAGAATCTAAAAGAAATTTACGGGAAACCTTTAAACTTCCAATTGATTCTCGGATGGGGCTTACAATTTATTGCATTCGGTATTGGCGTTCCGTGGCATGATGCACTAAATTTCGGCAGCCTCTTAGGAACCAAAATTGTTTTGAATGAATTTGTAGCCTACCTTGACCTTGGCAGCCTGATTGAAGCAAAACAAATACTTGATGCTAAAACAATTTTAATGGCTACCTACGCACTTTGCGGTTTTGCAAATTTCAGTTCCATTGCAATTCAGATTGGAGGGCTTAGTCCCCTTGCACCATCAAGAAAACCTGATATTGCCGCATTAGGATTGAAAGCCGTACTTGGAGGTTCGCTGGCAACTTTAATGACAGCCACACTTGCAGGAATTTTATTTTAATATGCTCGACCTTGATTTCAAATACAAAGATTTAATTTCTTATTTAAAAAAGAAGCTCCCTTTCAGCCCCTGATCGCAATCATACTCGGAAGCGGATTGGGAGATTTTGCAAATAGTGTTGATGTAAAAAAAACAATACCGACTATTCAACTGCCTTCATATCCTCCTTCAACTATTGTCGGGCACGAAGGTAAAATTCATTTTGCAGAATTTAAAGATAAAAAAATTCTTTTATTCCAGGGAAGGATTCATTTTTACGAGGGTTATCATTTATCCGAATGCATTCTCCCGGCTTACATTTCCGAACTGTTAAAAGTTAAATTCTTTTTGGCCACAAATGCTGCCGGAGGAGTAAATGCTGATTTTCTTCCCGGCGACTTAATGTTAACCAATTCCTTTAACGGGATAAATCTGAAAAAAGAAATAACAGAATTAATCGGTATCTCAGATATTAAAGAAAAACAGAACTTTGTTAATTTCCCTTCGTCTTTTTTAAATGAAATTGTCAGAAAAGCGGCAAAGACAGAAAAGATTATACTTAAAGAAGGAGTCTACTGGTATAATAAAGGTCCTGCATATGAAACTCCTGCTGAGATCCAAATGATGAAAAAATTCGGTGCTGACGCAGTGGGCATGTCGACTATTCCTGAGGCATACTTCGCTGCCGGCCGCGGCATTGAATCTTCTTCAATTTCCTGCATAACAAATTATGCTGCAGGTATTTCAGGGCAAAAATTATCTCATAGTGAAGTAACTGAGACAGCGAACAGGGTTAAGGAAAAATTTGAAAGGCTGGTTAAAAGAATTCTTTCTTCAGAATTTTAATTGAAATAAGAATTCTTAGGAAGATTTTCCAATATTATAAAAAAGGTCAAAAAGACAGAGAATTTTGGGTTATTTTGCTTAAGCAGAGGGAGATATAATTATACTACCATCTCTTTATTTATTGACTTTCTTACCCTTATAAGGTAATTTTGATTCTTAAAAATTTTTTACAACTCATTCATAATTAAAGTTAAACATGAAAGAATTCAGATTCAAAATAATCATCATTGCAGGAGTAATTGCACTTTGTATTTATCTTTTATGGCCTACTTATGTTGATTATCAGAACACCAAAGTAATAAACAAAGCTCTCAACGAGAGGCGGCAGGAATTAAAGAAGGATGATCCTAATCTGACCAGCAGCCAGGTTGATATGAGAATTGCTGCGATGGATGACAGTATTAAAAATGCAAATCCATCTTATGTATCAGCACGCCAGAAAAGGATAAAACTTGGTCTCGATCTGCAGGGAGGAATGAGAGTTGTACTTGAGGTTAATACTGCTAAACTGCTTGAAAAATTAGCCAAGAACCCGGATGATACATTCAGACAGGTAATGAAAGAGTCTGAAAAAGAAGCTTCTACTACCGATGAATCTATTGTTGACATTATGGGAAGAAAGTTCCAGCAAAGAGGAATAAGGCTGAGCAGATATTTTGGAAACATTCGTCAGGATGATGCAACAATTCTCACTGATCTGAAAAAAGACGCCGACGATGCTGTTTCGCGTGCAATTGAAATTATCAGGAACAGGGTTGACCAGTATGGAGTTTCAGAACCATCCATACAAAGGCAGGGATCGAGAAGAATTATTGTTGAACTGCCGGGTGTAGCCCGTGAAGAAGAAGCCAAACAATTGCTGCAGGGTACTGCTTTATTAGAATTCAAATTACTAAAAGATCCTGATTTTACATTTTCAATTATGAAAAAGATTGATAATGTGCTTGCAGGAAAATCTATTGAAGATTCTACTGCTTCAGATTCATCAAAAGAAAAAACAACTGCTTCAACAGATACTTCAAAAGCTGCATCTGATACTAATGTTGCTGAAAACGATACATCAAAAAAACAATTAACTGAAGAAGAATTTGCTAAAGAACATCCTTTCTTTTCTGTTGCAATGATTGATCCCCAGGGTAGATCGGCAGATGCTTATGTAAAAGAAGACCAGAGAGCTAAACTGGAATTAATGCTTAACAGACCTGACGTTAAGAAAGTAATACCGGATAATGTCGAATTCGATTTTTCCGCAAAACCAGTGACTTACCAGGATGGGAAAGCTATTTACCAGCTTTATTGTGTAAATAAAAAAGCAGAGCTCACAGGCGGAGTAATAACCGATGCGCAATCTAATATAGATCCTAATACTTCACAGCCTGAAGTTAATATGGAAATGAACTCCGAAGGTGCGGCAGAATGGGCAAGAATAACAGGCGCAAATGTTAATCACCGTATTGCAATCATTCTCGATGGCCTGGTATACTCAGCTCCTAACGTTAAAACTAAAATTACCGGGGGCAGGTCCCAGATCACCGGTATACAAAATATGGATGAAGCAAAGCTTCTTGAAATTGTTCTTAAAGCAGGTGCTCTTCCTGCTCCTGTTGACATTATTGAGGACAGAACTGTTGGACCGTCACTTGGCCAGGATTCTATAAATGCCGGATTTAATTCTGCATTAATAGGTTACATAATCGTAGGCATCTTTATGATATTCTATTATCAGAAAGCCGGAACAATAGCTGCGGCATCTCTCGTTTTTACAATCCTCTTTATTCTTGGTATCCTGGCGGGATTTAATGCCACCTTAACTCTGCCTGGTATTGCAGGTATTATATTAACTATTGGTATGGCAGTAGATGCTAATGTTCTTATATATGAAAGAATCAGAGAAGAGCTTTCCACAGGTAAGACAATAAAAGCTTCGGTAGATAGCGGATTCTCTAAGGCTTACTCTGCTATTATCGATTCCAATATAACAACCTTTTTAACCGGTATAATTCTTTACCAGTTTGGAACAGGTCCTGTTCAGGGATTTGCCCTGACTTTAATGATAGGTATTGCCGCAAGTATGTTCAGTGCATTAGTGATTGCACGGCTGGCGTTCGATTTTATGGTTGCTAAAGGTATAAAAATTTCAATAGGCTAATCAATTTACTCTTTTTAAGGAGCAGTTTTATAAATGCGAATATTTGAACACTTAAATGTTGACTTTTTAGGTAAAAGAAAACTTTTTTATATAATTTCCACCTCATTATTCCTGATCGGGTTGGTAAATGTACTAATCCGCGGACTGGTATTCGGGATAGATTTCAAAGGAGGAACTGAAATTGTTCTTCAGTTTGATAAACCCGTGGAAATTGCACAGATAAGAAAATTTGTAGATCAGATTGGTTTGGGAACAGTTGAACTGAAAACATTTGGAAGCGAAACCGGTGTTTTGGTAAGAACAGAGTTACAATCGATCCCCTCAAATATTTATCCCCGCGTGGTTAATAATATTAATAAAGAAATCCGTAATGTTCTTCCCGGTTTACCATTTAATGTTGTAGACTCATCAAGTAATTCAATTACATATCAATTCGCAAATGCCGATACTACGAACATTCTTGTTGACAAGCTTTTTAGCGCCGGGTTTCAGACCGGTAAGGTTTCTGAAGAACCCGATAATAAAAGAATGATAGTAAATGTTGGAATTGCAGATTGGATTAAGGAAAATCTTAAACAGGAAATAGCCAATAATTCCTTTAAGGTAATAAAAGAAGATCATGTCGGTCCTAAGGTTGGAAAAGAACTAAAAACTGATGCCGCTATTGCAGTGGCTCTTTCACTTTTAGCAATTTTAATTTACCTGGCTTTCAGGTTCAAATTCATTTTTGCTTTTGGTGCGGTTGTAGCATTATTTCACGATGTACTTTTAACCCTTGGATTATATTCGGTTTTGTATGGTGTTATTCCGGGGTTAAATCTTGAAATTGATTTAACTGTGGTGGCAGCATTTCTTACACTAATTGGTTATTCCGTTAATGATACTGTAATTGTATTCGACAGGGTGAGAGAAAATCTTAAGATTCATAAGACAATGCCCCTTGAAGATGTTATAAACATGAGCGTTAACCGTACAATGAGCAGAACGATTCTTACCGGTGGCACCACCCTTTTATCAATCTTTGTGCTTCTTATTTTCGGTGGTGAAGTGTTAAGAGCTTTTTCATTTACATTATTCTTTGGAATTATAACCGGTACTTATTCTTCCATATTTGTTGCCAGTGCTCTTGTCCTTGAATATGCTAACAGAACCAAGAAAAAAGTACAGTTCTGATTTTCTTATATCACAATTAAAAAAGCCAGCTATTGAAGCTGGCTTTTTTTATTTACCCTAATCTGATAATAACCTTGTAATTTTCTCTATTGTAAGTGGCGCACTCCCTTCAAAATGATTATTTACATTAATATAAACGTCAACTTCCTTTTCAAGAAAGTAATTTATAATCAGCGGTAACTTTTCAATTTTATCATCCTTGGGAAGAACAATATTCGACCAGTCCCCTTCTGTAATAGCTTCAATTTTTTTTCTGTCAGGTCCGTGAAGTCTTATTATGATTGTACTGTCAATCTGATCTTTAAATTTATTGAAGACCTCATTTATCGACGGCATAAAATAACCCTCAAGCAAAACATGCGAAAGATCCTGCCTGGCTAAAAATTCAAAATAACTTTTATTCAAATAATTAGGATTCCGCAACTCGACTGCATAATCGAATGCTCTATCAATAGTTTCAACAAAGGATTCCAGCCTGTCCAAGAATTCTGTTTCCGAATTCATCTTCTGTTTATTCATGTATTCAAATTGGAACATTAACGGGCCGACTTTATTCTTCATCGGTTCCAATGTTTGCAGAAAACGATGAAAAAGTTCCGGGTTTAGAAAATCCGGATTGGCCTTTAATGAAGGTTTGGATTTGGTTGGATAAAAATGTGTAAGTGTAATTGAATTGGGAACCTTGATTGTAAACTTAAAATCTTGGGGTACAGAATCATTATATTCTTTTACAGTATATTTTTCCGGGAGCTTAACGGTGTCATCAAACAGGCTCCAGAACCATTGATCGATTTCGACAGTATTATACCTGGTGCTATATTCTGCAAGATAATTTATTTTGGGTTTTCCAGAATAAACTATCCGCCTCCACGAATCATACTTCCAGGAACATGTTCCTATCCTAAGGGCAGCCATAGTGCAAAGATTTCTTTAATATATAATATGAGTTAATGAAAAAAAATTTTAGAGACAATAAAAATTGAAATGTTCTTGAACAAATTCCAATATTTTTCTTCTGATTCATCCCGATTGAGAAATAAAAAAGAAAATATTATGTTTAACAAGAGTCAGGAGCGAAAGATGGAGATTCCGCCCTGATTATTTATGAATTTCATTTTTTAATGATGAATTCATAATCAGTGGTAAAGAAATGATCAAGCTATTCATCCTGTTTTATATTGTAACCTCTGGTTTTTTATTTGCGCAATACACCGGCACAATTAAAGGCACTGTTAATTCCAGGGAAACCGATGAGCCTTTGGAAAATGTTAATGTATTTATCTCCGGCACAATGTGGGGAACTACTACCGACAGGAATGGATTTTATGTTATTAAGAATTTACCAGCCGGACAACATACCATTGTCACTTCCCTTGTAGGGTATAAACAGGGAGAACTGGATATTAACCTGAAAGAAAACTCAACTGTAGAAATCATATTCAATTTAAAAGAAATCAGCTATGAATTAAAACAAGTTAATATTACAGCTGAAGTTCCGAAAGAGTGGAAGGAAAATCTTGAAACTTTTAAAGAGTTGTTCCTTGGTAATACCAAATTTGCCGACGATTGCGAAATACTTAATCCCGAAGTCATAAATTTGAATCAGCTCGCAACGGGAGAACTGGATGCCGATGCCTTACGGCCGATAACTGTTATTAATAATGCCCTTGGTTATAAGATCGTTTGTGACCTTGTATATTTTAAATGGGATAAGAAAAATAAAAATCTAATATATTTTGTTAATTCTTTTTTTAGTGAACTTGATGATTCTTCACGTCAGTTAAAAGCTGAATGGTTAAAAAACAGGAAAAAAGTTTATGATGGTTCTTTTGTCAATTTTATCAGGAGCCTGATTAAAGATTCATTATATGAGAATGATTTTGTAATGTGGCTCGAGAGAAAACCATCTTCAAGTGGAGATATCTGGCCGCAAACTGAGAAACCGGAGATTAAAATTCTTGATGATAGCAGTGTGACGTTTAATTTTGACCAATATCTTAGAGTAGAATATTCACCCCGGTTATCAGAAAAAGTTGTCTCCTGGATTAAACTGAACCATCCCAACGTAATCTTCGATAAATTCGGCTATCCCGCCGATGCTTTCCCAATTGAAGTTTATGGATTCTGGGCATTTAAAGGGCTGTCTTTTACCCTACCCAAATATTACTACCCGGATGAAAAATGAAATAATTTGTTATTGGTGTGATATGAACAGACATTTACTTTGATTGTTTATCACCATGAAAAATTTTAATTATATTGCAATATTATGTTTCGATAAGATGTCGATTGAAATCCCGATCTTAATATTTAATAATAAATGAGGCTAATAAATTAACAATATAAGGAATGTATAAATGACTCGAATTCTTAAAATTCTCCCCTGCATCTGTATTCTTTTATTTGGTATTACATCATTTAATTGTTCAAACACAAATAATAAATTAAAAGATAATATGGGAACAAATCATAAAAACCCTTTCTTAACAAAAAGTGATCTTCCTTTCCAGGCACCACCATTTGATAAAATAGAAGATAGTGATTATAAACCTGCTATCGAAGAAGGAATGAAGCAGCAGATTGACGAAATAAAAAAAATTACCGATAACCCGGCTTCACCAACTTTTGAGAATACGCTTGTCGCAATCGAAAAAAGCGGACAATTGTTGAAGCGTGTAACTTTGGTTTTTAATGCAGTAACCAGTGCTAATACGGATTCACTTCTGCAGAAAGTACAGGAGGAAGAAGCACCCAGGCTTGCTGCTCACAAAGATGCAATTTTTCTGAACTCAAAATTGTTTGAAAAAGTTAAAGCAATTTATAATAACAGAAATTCACTTAAGCTCGATCCTGAATCAGAACAACTTGTTACTTACTATTATAAAAAATTTGAACATGCCGGCGCTAATCTTTCCGATGATGACAAAACCAAGCTGAAAAATATAAATGAAGAAGAAGCAACCCTTGTGGCTAAATTTACTAACAAACTTTTAGCCGCGACTAAAGAAGGAGCATTGATAGTTAGCGATAGTTCAGAATTGGCAGGGCTTACTCCTGCAGAACTCGATGCGGCATCTCAGGATGCATCAGCCCGCGGTCTTTCGGGAAAATGGCTTATCCCATTACAGAATACAACCCAACAACCCGACCTTCAATCCCTTCAAAACAGGGAGACACGTAAAAAGTTGTTTGAAAATTCATGGAACCGTGCCGAACGTAATGATTCAAACGATACCCGTTCTGTCATCGAACGCATTGCTAAGATACGTGCTGATAAAGCCAAACTTTTGGGCTTTCCGAATTATGCGGCATGGACACTCGAAGATCAAATGGCAAAAACACCCGACGTGGTTGAAAATTTTCTTACCCAATTAACTCCCGCTACTAATGCAAAGGAAAATAATGAAGCTGCGGATATTCAGGCTTTTATAAAAAAGTCTGGGGATAATCTTGAACTGCATCCATGGGATTGGAATTATTATGCAGAAAAGTTACAAATGTCACTTTTCCACTTAGATGATTCTAAAATAAAACCATACTTTTTGTTGGAAAATGTTCTTCAGAAAGGTGTCTTCTATGCAGCTCATGAACTTTATGGGTTAACATTTAAAGAGCTTCATGATATTCCTGTATATCAAAAAGACGTTCGCGTATTTGAAATATTCGATAAAGATGGTTCACCACTTGCTCTTTTTTATGGAGACTATTTTAAGCGTGATAATAAGTCAGGCGGAGCCTGGATGGATAATATGGTTCAACAATCTAAATTGCTTGATGTAAAACCGGCAGTTTACAACGTAACGAATTTTACCAAACCTGCACCGGGACAGCCTGCATTATTAAGTTATGATGATGTAACGACAATGTTCCATGAATTTGGTCATGCCTTGCACGAAATTTTTGGTCATACCGAATATCCAAGTCTTTGCGGAACTAATGTTCCCCGTGATTTTGTCGAGTTTCCTTCCCAGTTTAATGAGCATTGGGCATTATATCCCGAAGTATTAAAAAATTATGCCTTAAATTATAAGACCGGCGAACCTATGCCGCAGGATTTAGCGAATAAAATTGAAGAAGCTGCACGTTTTAATCAAGGATATGATTTTACAGAAATACTGGAAGCAGCGGCGCTTGATATGGCATGGCATACTTTGCCTGCTGATTCTCCAGAACAAAATGCGGATAAATTTGAAACCGAAAGTCTGAAGAAAGATAATTTATACATTCCTGCGGTACCTCCACGCTATCGTTCAAGCTATTTTAAACATATCTGGGACGAAGGTTACGCAGCCGGATATTATGCTTATATCTGGTCTGAGATGCTTGACGATGATGCTTTTGATTGGTTCTTAAATAATGGCGGACTTACACGTGCAAATGGTGACAGGTTTCGGGAAATGATACTTTCAAAAGGAGCTACAGAAGATTATAATAAGATTTTTTATGACTTCACAGGTCGCAAGCCTGATATAAAACCATTGTTAAAGAACCGGGGTCTTAAGTAGCATTAAGCTGAATTTATAAAAGGAATTTATAATATTCTAAAAGAGTAAATGCAGGGGGTTAAAAATCGTTGAGCTGTTGTTTGTGGAAAATTTTACCCGGAAACTCAAAAATTTCATCTTCATTAAAGAAGCTACGAGTAGTCGCCAAACAACAGCTCGAATATTTTAGCAGTAATTTAAGCACAACACTTATGCCAAAACCTAATAACAGAATTTTATCAAGATTTAGTTTTAATAAGAACCAATACGTTTGTTCTGATGTTAGATTTTCAGACTAAGTTCAAATTTGAAACACTTTTTCTACCGATGATTTTCTGCGATTCACCGATTTAATATTTATTATCGAAACTATTCAAATTAATTTTAGCCCGGAACTAAAATTTTTTTAAGAGGAAAACAAGATGGTAGAGAACAGAAGCAGAACAAACAGAAGAATGATTCCCGGGCTTATTCTGATTATAATCGGGTTATTATTCTTATTCGATAATTTAAATTTTTTATACTTTGATTTCCCCCATGTGATTTTTTCATTTCCCGCCATCCTGATAATCATTGGAATTCTTATTCTGATCAATTCAGAAAAAAAAGGCTTTGGAATAATCCTGGTGGTAGTTGGAGCACTCTGGCTTTTACCAAGAATTTTTCCATGGATATCTATTAATGGAGGAATAATATTTTCAATTCTAATAATATCTCTCGGCATTTATATACTTACAAAAAGAAGAAGATATTCTTCCTACAATTATAACTACAACAAAGGAATTAACGGTTCACAAACGGAAACAGGTAGTCAATCGGATGATTTCTCAGCAAAAATGGACAAACTGGATGATGTTTCCATCTTTGGCGGTGGTCAGAAATTTATTACATCCAACAATTTCCAGGGTGGAAATGTAACCGCAATTTTTGGAGGTTCAGAGATAGATTTAACAAGATGCAAACTCTCTCCCGGCAGCCATGTTCTTGAAGTTGTGGCAATTTTCGGCGGAACCACTTTAATTGTTCCCAAGGAATGGAATGTTATAATTGATGTCCTTCCATTGTTTGGCGGATTTTCACACAAAGGAATGAGAGGTCCTAATATAGTGACAGATCTTGAAAGCACTTTAATAATTAAAGGTATAGTTATTTTCGGCGGCGGTGAAATAAAAACATTATAGCCGGGAATTAAAATGGAAAATCATCCTGTAATAAGCAGTAGAAGAAATATAATTTTCTATCTTTTTTTCTGGCTTATACTAATTATAATAAATTTTCTTCTGCTAAATCTTGCCCTTAAAATGGATTTTGTTGTTTCACTGGGCGACAGCCTTGTATTCAATTTACTATTATGCGGGTTGGGTTTAAGTTTCTGGTACTCAACCCGCTACATTTCTTTTGAAGGAACCGGGTTCTACAAAATTCTGGTTAACCATATTATCGGGGCAATTGTTGTTTCTGCTCTCTGGTTGTTCTGCGGTTATATTATATTAAAAGAGGTTTTGGGATTTAATGATTCTTATCAGCAATTTTTCTTTACAACTCTTCCCTGGCGTTTTTTAATAGGTGTATTAATTTACTTTGTGATCACTTCATTTTATTACCTTATAATTTACTACTCCGGTTTCCAGGAGAGAAAACTTTATGAGGCAGAATTGAAAAACCTGGTAACCCAGGCTGAATTGAAATCACTTAAGTTCCAGATAAATCCTCACTTTATTTTTAACAGCCTTAATTCTATGAGTGCGCTGACTACAATCGATCCTGGAAAAGCAAGGGGAATGATTTTGAAGCTTGCAGAATTTCTAAGGTACACCCTTGCGAATAATGATCAGCAGGAAAACAAGCTTAAAGATGAACTGAATAACATTAAGCTTTATCTGGAAATTGAAAAGATCCGTTTCGAAGATAAGTTTGACTTTACAGAAGAATTATCTGCTGAGTGTCTTGAACATGAAGTGCCGAACATGCTTTTACAGCCTTTATTTGAGAATGCCATAAAGCATGCTGTTTATGAATCTCTTGAAAAAGTAAAAGTTAATTTGAAATGTTCAGGGGAAAATGGTTATTTAAAAATTGAGGTTTCAAATACATTTGATCTCGATACAAAATCAAAAAAAGGAGCTGGCGTAGGGTTAAAAAATATCAGAGAAAGGCTTAGATTAATCTATCATCAGAATAATCTGATGGAGGTTGCTAAGGAGAATAATATTTTCAAAGTAACTCTATATATTCCTCAAAAGGGTACAGAAGCTTAATTATTTCTGGCTGTTTTTATTTCCTTCCATTATATTTACACATCTAATATTCTTTTGAGGAAATGGAAACAAAAATTAAGACTATAATAATTGATGATGAAACACTCGCCCGTCAGATAATTAAAAAATATATTTCTGAACATAATGAAATTGAACTTTTAGCCGAATGTTCAAACGGGTTTGAAGGCGTAAAAACAATAAATGAGCTTAATCCGAATCTTGTTTTTCTTGATATCCAGATGCCCAAGTTAAATGGATTCGAAATGCTTGAGCTGATCGATAATCCTCCTGTTATTATTTTTACCACTGCTTATGACCAGTACGCAATCAGAGCTTTTGAAGTGAATGCAGCCGACTATCTTTTAAAACCATTTTCTTCAGAAAGATTTGAAGAAGCACTGCAGAAAGCAAAGCTTCATTTTAAAAACAAATCACAACAGAGTGAAATTGTTAAAGACCTTATAAAGCATAACCAGGATACTACGGAATATCTTGAGAGAATTGTTATAAAAGATGGACCTAAAATTTATATCATCCCGGTCGACTCTGTAAATTATATCGAAGCCCAGGATGATTATGTATTGATCCATTCGAAGGAAGGAAATCTTTTAAAGCAGAAAACAATGAAATATTTTGAAGAGCATCTTCAACCGGATGATTTTCTACGGATTCACAGATCATACATAGTATCTATTCCGCGGATAAAAAAAATAGAGCTGGTTGAAAAAGATACTTACAAAGTAATTCTTGATGATGCTACAGGTTTACCGGTAAGCAAAACCGGTTACGAAAAGCTGAAAAAATTATTTAAATGATTTTACTGTTAAAAATAATCTTATGATTGTTTGCAGATAAATACATATATTCGAAGAAATTTTTTAGGTTAAAAAATGGAACTTGACAAAGATTTAAAATCTATCCAGGAAGCAAGACTGCTTACGGCAAAAGCAAAGGAAGCTCAGATAGAGTTCAGCAGGTTTTCACAGCAGCAGGTTGATCAGATTGTAAAAGCAATGGCTGAAGCCGGATATGCAGCATCAGAGAGTCTTGCTAAAATGGCTGCTGAAGAAAGCGGTTTTGGCAGATGGCAGGATAAAATTATTAAGAACCAGTTCTCCACAAAGAATGTATATGATTCAATTAAAGATTTAAAAACAGTTGGAATTGTTGATATTGAAGCAAACGGAAAAATCATTAAAATAGCTGTGCCAATGGGAGTTGTATGTGCACTAGTTCCTTCAACTAATCCAACTTCTACAGCAATGTTTAAGGCTCTCATTTCTTTAAAATGCAGAAATGGGATCGTTGCAAGTCCACATCCCAGAACAGCAGGATGTACTGCAGAAGCTTTAAGAATTTTATCGGATGCCGCTATATCCGCAGGTGCTCCGGATGGGTTAATTCAATGCTTAACAGAACCAACTCTTGAAGGCACAAACGAACTTATGCATAACAAAAATATCGCTGTAATTCTCGCTACCGGAAGCAATCCTATGGTGAAAGCTGCATACAGTGCAGGCAAACCCGCTTACGGTGTAGGTTCAGGAAACGTACCTGCGTTTATTGAACGCACCGCTGATTATAAAAAAGCGGTAGCAGATATTATATACGGGACAACGTTCGATAATGGAACTCTCTGCTCTTCAGAGCAGGCAATGATTGTGGATCTTCCTTTAAAAGAAAAGGTGATTGAAGAAATAAAAAAGATGGGCGGTTATTTTGTAAATAATGAAGAGAAAGAAAAGCTTGCAAAAGCAATTCAGACAGATTTCAGAATTAACCCGGCTATTGTAGGACAGTCTGCCGTATTTATAGCTAATTATGCAGGCTTTAGCGTTCCTGAAAATACCAAGGTGCTAATGGCGGAATGTTTTGAAGTCGGGAAAAGTGAACCTCTATCGATGGAAAAACTTTCTCCCATACTTGCTTTTTATACTGCTGACGGCTGGCTGGAAGGCTGCCACAGATGTATTGAACTACTGAACTTTGGTGGAATTGGGCATACAATGGTAATCCATTCGAACGATGAACCTGTAATAATGAAATTTGCACTTGAAAAACCGGCGTTCAGAATTTTAGTAAACACTGTTGCTTCTGTCGGAGCTGTTGGTTATACAACCGCACTTAATCCTTCAATGACTTTGGGACCGGGAACAATCGGCGGCTCAATTATTTCCGATAATATTACAGCGAAACATTTAATGAATATAAAATCTCTTGCATTTGAAACAAACCCGATAAATCCGGGAAATGCAGTCACATCATTTAAAGTACAAAAAGAGATTGGCAGCAAGAGCAGCTTTATGATGGAAATTGAAGAAAGGTTAAGGGCAAGAGCAGGTAATCCTCATTACAAAGAGAAACCGTTTGTCTCAAGGAAAGTGGAACCTCCCAAAACTGAAGTGAAAAAAGAAAGCAAGACTCCACCTAAATTCGGTGAGGGAATTTCAAAGGAGAGTGTGGATAAAATTATCCACGAATTCAGATTCTGAATTTTTTTATTGAGATATTATAAATCCACACTTCAATCGTTTATCGAATGATAATACAATTGTGGAAACCTTCGCATAACTGAACTGGCAATCAAATCGGCAGTTTCATCATAACCCAGAACGGCTGTATTTAAAACAAGGTGGTAAAGCAGCGGGTCTTCAATATCTTTTAGGAAATATGTTTTTAAATAATCTCTTCGTGATGCATCCTCTTTCTTTACAAATTCAAGTGCATCGTGGTAGCTATGTAACTCATAAGCCTCCTGCGCCTGCCTTGCCCGTTTTTCAATCGGGGCAACAAGCCTTACGCTAAACACGTTCGGGAGCTTTGAGGTAACAACATTACCGCCTCTTCCTATAATTACTGCCTTACCGAGTTTTGCAATCTGCAAAATAGTTTCAGACATCTGCCTGACAAATGTCCAGCCTGAAGGATTGCCAAGAATTTCATTAACCATATTTTTCAGGTTGTGAACTTTATCTTCATCCATAAACTTTGCTAGTATAGCAGGAAGATTATGATCTTCAATTACTTTTTCGATAAGATTTTTATCAAAGTAAGTCCATTCCGGCCTGTCATCATAAGAATAACGGTTTAAGATATCCACAACCTTATGACCAATAATATCAGCCCGGGTTCCGGTTTGGCGTGAAATGTTTATGCATGGAAATTGAAGCTTGTTCTGCGACGGTTTGTCGTGAGATTCAATATAAATGCGGCACTTTTCGTAAACGCCTGCTACTCTCATTTTAATCCCTCCTCTGTTTAGAGGAATTTAAGAGTTCCTCTGTTAAGTTAATTCGTTATGAAATTTTTCTTTTTTACTTCCTAACGAAAACCATTCTTTTATATTTTCTTCATCCTTTCCATTGGCAGAAATATGATAAAACTCATTTTTCTGAGATGAATAAATATAATCTTTTTCCCAAACTTTTATGTTTTCAACTATTTTCTTAATTGCATCTGTAATAAAATAAATTTCATCATTTGTAAGAGTCGGATGAACAGACATCCTTACCCATCCCGGCTTATCTGAAAAATCCCCATGATTAATCTTGTCTGTTATTTTTCTTGACTGGTCAGGACTGACATGAAGAAGGTAATGTCCGTAGGTTCCCGCACAGGAACAGCCTCCTCTTACCTGTATTCCGAATCTATCGTTAAGCAGCTTAACTATCAGGTTATAATGAATATTATCAACATAAAATGAAATTGCACCAAGCCTGTGTTCAACATTTTCAGCAAGAATGTGAAGTGAAGGAATTTTTCTTAATTCTTTAAAAGTCAATTCGATAAGTTCCTCTTCCCTGCTTCTTATATTTTCGACTCCCATTTGCTCTTTCAATTTTATGCAGAGAGCTGCACGTATTGTCTGAAGAAACGCTGGTGTGCCGCCATCTTCTCTTAATTCAATATTATTAACAAACTTATGCTGACCCCAGGGGTTCGTCCAGTCAACAGTACCACCGCCGGGATTATCAGGGATTTTATTCTTATAAAGCTTTGAATCAAAAATCATTACTCCGGAAGTTCCGGGTCCGCCGAGGAATTTATGCGGCGAGAAAAATATTGCGTCGAGCTTTTCAAGCTGATCAACAGGATGCATATCTATATTCGTATACGGAGCAGAACATGCAAAATCGATAAAACAGTATCCGTTGTTCTGATGCATCATCTTTGCAAGCCTGTAATATTGAGTTTCAATTCCTGTAACATTTGAGCAGGCAGTAAATGAACCAATTTTTAGTTTTCTGCCTTTATACTTTTCAAGCTTCTCCTCAAAATCATTGAAGTCAATTAATCCGCCGGGATCAGGAGAAATAACCACAACATCGGCAATAGTTTCAAGCCAGGAAGTCTGGTTCGAATGATGTTCCATATGAGTTATAAAAACCACGGGGCGAAGTTCTTCAGGAAGCTTTAAAATAATCTTTCAACTGTTCCGGTACTCTCAATCCTAGCATCCGCTGGAATTTATTGATTAGAGCTGTCATGCCCTGAACCTGCTGTAATAATCACATCATCTTTCGATGCATTGCAGTGTTTCTTTATGATGTCGTGAGCAATATGATATGCAAATGTCATAGTTGTTCCGGTAACACTTGCCTCGGAGTGAGTATTGCCTACCAATGGACCAAAATCTTCAACCATCTTTTCTTCAATCGGTGCATATAATCTTCCGCTTGCAATCCAGTCGGCATAGACTATCGTTTGCTGCCCATAAGGTGAATCAAATTTTTTATTAAAGCCTATTGTATTCTCTCGGAATTTCCTGAAATATAATTCGCTATTTTCCATTATCTTTTACCAAATCATCTTTTATAATTCATTGGAATATAATGATTTTTCTGCTTTTTATCAGTTAATAATTTTGGTTGCGATTGTATCAAGGTTAAATAGATTTTTTTTATTTTTGAGACATTAAGAACTTCAGAATAAATTATGAAATATATTGTCGGGTTAGATGGCGGCGGGACAAAAACTAATTGTGTTTTTGCAGATGAATCCGGCAAATCTCTTTTAAACATTTCAGGCAGCCCTTCAAACTTTTTGTCTATCGGTACGAATAAAGCTGCTTTGAATATTATTACAATTATAAAATCGGGATTGGATAAATTAAATTCTTCGGTTGAAGATATATCAATAATTCTTGCGGGAGTTTCCGGTGCAGGAAGAAAACTTCACGCTGACAAATTAAAGGAATCTCTTCTTAAAAAATTACCTGATAATTTTAACAAATTATTTATAGAAAGTGATGCACGGATAGCACTTGAAGGAGCTTTAGCCGGAAATCCCGGCGCAATATTAATTGCGGGTACAGGATCTATTATTTTTGGTAAAGACATTACTGGAAAGATTTATCGTGCAGGCGGCTATGGAAGAATTATAGGTGATGAAGGAAGCGGTTATTCTATCGGAATAAAAACACTTAATATAACTTCCAAAATGATTGATGGAAGAAAAAATGCGGGAAAAATGCTCGCGGAATTTAAAACAATATTTCATATAAACTCTGATGATGATTTAATCAGCCTTGTTTACAATCCCGGATTTGATGTTGCTTCAATTGCAATGTTTACAATAAAATCTGCAGAGAAAAGAATTGTAGAAGCAGTTAAAATTCTTGATGAAGAATCGGAAGAATTAATAAATCATATTACTGTAATAAAAAATAAATTGAATTTATCTCCTTTAAAGTTGGTTTTATTAGGATCATTAATAGAAAATGAAAATTACTATTCACAATTGTTGATAAAAAAGATAAATAAAATAAAAGAAGTTGTACTTACTGAAAAAAAATATTCACCGGAGATAGGCGCTGTTTTAATGGCAAAGCGAATCTTATCTCAAAATCAATCTCATCAATAATTTTCCCGATGAAGAAACAAAAACCTGAATACCGGAATGGCTGGACGTGGGTTCCTTCTTTGTACTTTGCCGAAGGTCTGCCTTATGTAATGGTAATGATAGTTTCTGTAATAATGTACAAGCGACTTGGAATTTCAAATACAGATATCGCGGTATATACAAGTCTTTTATATCTTCCCTGGGTAGTAAAGCCTTTATGGAGTCCGTTTGTTGATATACTGAAAACCAAACGATTCTGGATAATTGCGATGCAGTTAATTATTGCATTAGGGTTAGGCGGGTTAGCATTTACTGTGGCACTTCCGAATTTTTTCATTCTGACTCTTTTATTTTTTTGGCTGATTGCTTTTAGTTCTGCAACACACGATATCGCTGCCGATGGATTTTACATGCACGGTTTAACCAAGCACGACCAGGTTTGGTTTGTTGGCTTCCGCAGCACTTTCTACCGCCTTGCTATGATATTCGCACAGGGACTGCTGGTAATCTTTGCCGGATATCTTGAAGTAAGTTTAAATGATATTCCTTTAGCCTGGATGATCTCTCTTTCTGGAATAGGAATTCTTTTTTTCCTGTTGTTTGTTTATCATAATTTCATTCTTCCTTATCCTAAAAGTGATAAGCCTGCAGTTTCTATAGATACAAAATTTGTATTCGCTGAATTTGTAAAGACATTTGTTTCATTTTTCGGGAAGGAACAAATCCTAATAATACTTCTGTTTATTTTGTTTTTCAGATTTGGTGAAGGGCAATTAGCCAAGATTACTTCTCCTTTCCTTCTCGACCCACGGAATATGGGTGGACTTTCACTTTCAACTGAGAGTGTAGGATTTATTTACGGCACTGTAGGAGTTATTGCATTAACAATGGGGGGAATACTCGGCGGATTTCTTGCCGCAAGAAACGGGTTAAAATATTGGATCTGGTGGATGCTCGTTGCAATTAATTTACCGGATCTTGTTTATGTTTATCTTTCATTCACTCAAACGTGCGAGTCTACTTATAATTAAATATTATGGTAGCAATAGAGCAGTTCGGATATGGATTCGGGTTTACGGCTTTTCTGCTTGTACTAATTTATATTTCGGAAGGAAATCATAAAACAGCACACTATGCAATTGCAACAGGACTTATGGCTCTCGGAATGATGGTTCCCGGAATTATCAGTGGATGGATGCAGTCATTGCTTGGATATAAATATTTCTTTCTTTGGGTAACTGTATCAACAATTCCTGCTTTTATCATCACCTATTTTCTTAAGATCGATCCGGAGTTTGGGAAAAAAACTAATGAGAAATAGGTTAATTATTTTAATTGTATTTATTTCAATTTCACTTCTTTCTTTTTCCTGCCAAAGGAAATCAGAAAATAAACAAAGACAGGATCCTTTGTTGGTTAAAACCCTGGTAAAAACTGCCGTTGATACCAGAAACGATACTATATTAAACCTTAAGTTTAATAAAGTTGAAGAATTAATAAATAGGTCAATAAGCGACAGCGCTTTTCCAGGTGCGGTTCTGCTTGTCTGGAAAGAAGGAAAAATTATTTTCGAAAAACCTTTCGGACATCTCACATACAATGATAATTCTGCTAAGGTAACAAACAATACCATCTTTGATCTGGCTTCTCTTACTAAGGTTATTGCAACTACTACTGCTGCAATGATTTGTGTGGACAGAAATCTTTTTAAAATTGACGATAAAGTTGCAAAGTACATTCCGCAGTTTGCGCAAAACGGCAAAGGAGATATCACAATAAAAAATCTTCTCCTTCATAACAGCGGACTTCCAGCTTACAAAAAATTTTATACTCAGTACAACAATGCACATGATGTTTTAAATGATATTTATTCAACAAAACCTGTTTACCCTGCAGGAACAAAAACCGTTTATTCGGATTTGGGAATGATCACACTGGGAAAAGTTATTGAAAAAGTAACAGGTAAAATTCTTGATGTTTTTTGTCGTGATGAAATATTTGAACCGCTGAAAATGAATAACACTTATTTCAACCCACCCGATTCACTAAAATACAGAATTGCTCCGACTGAGGATGATAAGTATTGGAGACACCGTCTGCTTGTTGGTGAGGTTCATGATGAAACGGCTTCCCTGCTAAACGGAGTTGCAGGACATGCAGGTCTCTTTTCAACGGCAGGAGATATATCCAGGGTTTTACAAATGCTTTTAGAGAATGGTATATTTGCTGGTAAAAGAATAATTGATTCTTCAACTGTCAGGCTATTTACCACAAAACAATTGAATGAACGGGCTCTTGGCTGGGATATCAAATCTCCAACCGGTTCTTCTGCAGGTGATTTGTTCAGTGACAGATCTTATGGACATACAGGATTTACAGGCACTTCTGCCTGGACTGACCCAACAAGAAATTTATTCGTTATTTTTCTTACTAACCGTGTTTATCCAACAAGAGAAAATAATAAGATTATAAAAATACGTCCCGAACTTCATAACCTTATTATACTAGCCACGGAAAAATAACTTTTCAATTCTTATTTTATTCAGACTAATTTTTAATATTTATGCGTAAAAGAGCTTTAAGAAATAATTTTATTTTTACATTTGTAATCTTACTGATATTTGCATTGTACCCGCCTGCAATAAATCCATCTTTCATTAATATAGATAAAATTTTTTCAAATAAAGTTCCTGATAAAATTTATCCGGAGTATCCGCACGTTTTCAAGCTTAATGATAAAGATAAAGACTGGATTGAAGCCGAACTTAAAAATTTGAGCTTGAGAGAAAAATGCGCTCAAATGGTAATGAGCTGGAATAAAGGTTACAATGATGACACAAATTCAGTTGATTTTAAAAGAATAAGAAATCTTGTCGTAAATTCTAAGATCGGGGGAATTATATTTTTCCAGGGTGAAATATTTCATGAAAAAGAAATTATTGATAAGCTCCAGGAAGAGACTGATATTCCTTTACTTATATCTTCTGATTTTGAGAGAGGTTTGGGTTCAAGATTGGAAGACGCAACTGAATTTCCATACAATATGGCTGTAGGTGCTACCGGTAATATTTTTTATGCCTACGAAATGGGTAGTGCAATAGCTAATGACAGCAAAGCAATCGGAGTAAGACAAAACCTTGCACCAGTTGCTGACCTAAATAATAATCCTTTAAACCCTATTATAAATATCCGTTCATTTTCAGAAGATAAAGAAATTGTTTCAAGCTATACTATCGCTTTTATAGCAGGCGCAAAAAATGAAAGAGTAATTACAACAGCAAAACATTTTCCCGGTCATGGAAATACTCAGGTTGATTCTCACCTCGATTTGCCGGTAATAAATGGCTCCCGTTCAGAACTTTTTCAGAATGAACTTGTACCTTTTATCCAGTCAATAAAGGCAGGGGTTCAGTCAATAATGGTAGGACATTTATATGTGCCGGCATTGCAGGGTGAAAACAAAATACCGGCAAGCTTATCCAAGGCAATAGTTACAGACCTTCTTCAGAATGATTTGCAATTTGATGGTTTAATTCTGACCGATGCTTTAAATATGAATGCAGTGACAAAATATTTTTCTGTTGCCGATGCAGCTATTGATGCCGTTAAGGCAGGAAATGATATTCTTCTTATGCCGCCGGATGATCAGTTGACAATTAACGCTTTAATTTCTGCTGTGCAGGACAGTTTAATAAGTATTAAAAGAATAGACCATAGTGTCAGGAAAATTCTTACAGCAAAAAGATGGCTTAATATTCAAGCCCAAAAGGTCACGCTGCAAAAGATTAACGAAATAGATTCTATTCAGAACAATAACTATGAGCTTGCAAAAGAGATTGCAGAAAAATCTATTACACTTGTAAAAAATGAAAATGATATTGTACCGGTTAATGTATCGCCTTCGATTAAAGTAGGCTGCATTACTATTACCGATGGATTAAAAACCGATAAGAAAGAAATATTTGAGAAGCTGGTTGAAAATTCTTTTGAGAAGAACGAAATCATTTTTTATTGATAGAAAAAGTGCCGGGAGAGATTACAGCAAAGCTTTGAAAATCGCGAGAAGTTCAGATTTAATTTTTCTGCCAATGTTTATGAGACTACGTTCTGAAAACGATACCCTTATGCTTGCATATCATGAAAAATTTATAAAGGAAATATTGAAAAGCAGGAAACCTGTAGTCATTATCAGCCTATATGATCCTTACCTGCTTTCAGTTTTGCCATCTGCAAAAGTTTATTTATGTTCCTATGGTGGTGCAGAAGTTTCACAGCATGCAGCTTTCGATGCCTTAACAGGAAAAATAAATATTACCGGCAGGCTTCCGATCTCTATTCCCAATACAGGTTTCAAATTGGGTTATGGATTGACAATTCAAAGGTAAAATGATTCAATCCATTATAATACAATTTTAGAAAATAACCGGAGGTAACTTTGTTTGAAGGTACAGTTATAGGTGCAAACAATCACTGGGGACTATGGGCGGTTCTTTTTATAATTGCGGCATTCAGCTTATGGGCTGAAAAAACAAAAATCGGATCGAAACTTTCTGCGGTTGTTGTTGCTATTGTAGCAGCTTTTATCTTATCGAACCTATCCATAATACCTGCCGAAGCACCAGCTTATGATTTAGTATGGTCTTACCTTGTTCCACTTGCAATTCCCTTATTACTATTTAAAGCTAACCTCAGAAAAATAATTAAAGAAGCCGGACCGACCTTGATTGCTTTTCTCTTTGGTGCAATCGGAACTATAATAGGTACATTTATTTCCTTTGAAATTTTTTCACTTGGCAGTGAAGGCTGGAAACTGGCAGGAATATTTTGCTCCACTTATATCGGCGGATCTATGAATTATGTTGCGACTGCGGCTGCGCTAAAACTGAATGCAGGTGATTTATTAACAGCAGGTGTAGCTGCTGATAATCTTGTAATGGCGGCATATTTTATCATTCTGTTCACATTACCATCAGTTGCAATATTAAAAAAATTATATAAAACCGAACACGATGAAAAAGCAGGTACTCTTGATGAAGATATTACTATTGAAGAACAGAAAAAACCGGACCTGTTTAATATGGCTAAAGCTCTTGCACTGGGATTTGGAATTTGTGCTGTTGGTTTCTGGCTTTCTGATCTTGTCGCCATCCAGGGAAGCGGCATATTAATTATTACAGCAATAGCAGTAATTCTCGCTACAGTTTTTCCAAAACAGGTTGGAACAATAGAAGGAGCTGATCAGGTTGGGGCACTTCTGATGCAAGTGTTTTTTGTTGTAATAGGAGCCAGTGCAAATATTTATGTAGTGCTAAAAGTCGGACCTATATTATTCCTGTTTGCTGCCGTTATTTTATTTGTACATCTTTTATTTATTCTAATAACAGGTAAATTATTTAAATTAGATCTTGCAGAAATTGTTATAGCATCCAATGCAAATATGGGAGGACCAACAACGGCTGCGGCAATGGCAGTAGCCAGAAGGTGGAAAGATCTTGTTATCCCTGCAGTACTTTGCGGAACACTTGGTTATGCTATTGCAACTTTTATTGGGGTTGCAATAGGAAATTTACTTCATTGAATTTTGATGAGGATATTTTAGAAGGAAGAATAAGATGAAACATTTTATAATAATTATTCATTACATAGAATCAATTGAAAGAATTAATGAAATTCAACCAAGGCATAGAGAGTTTCTTGATAAAGCATATCAAAAAGGAATAGCATTATTTTCAGGTCCGCAGGTTCCAAGAAAAGGCGGAATAATTGCAGCTAAAGGGAATACTACCGAAGAAGTACAAGAATTTTTTAAGGATGACCCATATCAAAAAGAAAAAGCTGCCGAATATCAGTTTATCGAATTTGAACCTGTACATTATCAGAAATTTCTTGAGGACTGGATTAAGAAATAAAACCTGTTTTGTTTTTTTCAAATTTAATATAAGCTTTTCTTCTTCCCGGAGTTACAACATCAGTTAATTCATTTTATTATTTTAATTGAGAGAAAAAAATAATTCTTATGCCGTTAAAAAGATCTTATAATAAAATGGTTGCCGGAGTTTGTGCCGGAATTGCCGAATGGCTTGGCTGGGATCCAACTGTTGTAAGAGTTGGTTATGTTTTGTTATCTGTTTTAAGCGCTGCATTTCCGGGAATTCTAGTCTATATAATTCTCTGGATTATTATGCCGCCGCCTGATTCAGTTTGAATTAAGAGGAAAATAAGATGAAAAGATTAAATGGTTACTTGTCTATAATAATTGCAATTCCTTTTTTAATTCTTGCTGTTTATTGCAATTCAAATGATGGGTTGGTATCAGGAAATCCGGGAGATATCAAACTGCCTCCCGGTTTTATAATTGAAGTTTACGCAGGCAATGTACCGGGTGCCCGCGAAATGGTATTAAGCAAATCAGGAGTTTTGTTTGCGGGAACAAGAGGTACAGGAAAAGTGTATGCAATTCTTGATACAAATAAAGATTATAAAGCAGACAAAGTAATAACTATTGCAAGCGGATTAAATGAACCAAATGGTGTTGCTCTAAGAAACGGTGATCTTTATGTGGCTGAAATAAGCCGTGTAATAAAATATCCGGATATTGAAAATCATCTGGATAATCCCCCTTCTCCTGTTGTTGTTAATGACAGTTTCCCGACTGCTACTCATCATGGCTGGAAGTTTATCAAGTTTGGACCTGATGGAAAGCTTTATGTTCCTGTCGGTGCACCCTGCAATATCTGTAAAAGTGAAGATCCCCGGTTTGCATCTATAATGAGAATGAATCCTGACGGAAGCGATCTTGAAATATTTGCCAGCGGCATAAGGAATACAGTTGGATTCGATTGGTCTCCCGTCGATCATGTTCAATGGTTTACTGATAACGGAAGAGATATGCTCGGTGACAATATTCCTCCCGATGAACTTAACCGTGCACCCGAAAAGGGAATGAACTTTGGTTATCCTTATATGCATGGAAAAGATATCCGCGATCCCGAATACGGACAGGGTGTTGATCTTTCTAAATTTACAAGACCTGTAATGGAACTTGGACCTCACGTAGCAGCGCTGGGAATGGAATTCTATACAGGAAATATGTTCCCCGAAAAATATAAAAATTCAATCTTCATTGCCGAGCACGGATCATGGAACCGCAGTAAAAAGATCGGCTACCGCGTAATGTTTGTTAAGCTGGATGGAAACAATCCCGTAAGCAAAGAACCTTTCGCTGAAGGATGGCTCCAGGGTGAGTCTGTTTCAGGAAGACCTGTCGACGTTGAACAAATGCAGGATGGATCGCTGCTGGTAAGTGATGATTATGGCGGAGTAATATACAGGATAAGCTATACAAAATAATTTTCCCAATACTCTTCGATATATAATCTTATAATTGTTACTTCATCATAAAAACTCAATCTTTTAATTCTATTGTAACTGGAAAAATAGAATTAACATTTCATTTTAATCACACTATTAAGAGTGAAGATTAACCAAACATTTTATAAGTTTGATATATCACTTTTTTTAAATAAAGGTTTTTGTTTTGGATAATCTGCTTGCAGCGCGTTCTACTATGGCGATTACCCTCGGGTTCCACATAATACTTGCCTGCATCGGGATGACCATGCCTTTTCTTATGGTCGTCTCTCACTGGATCTGGATCCGGAAAAAGAAAAAAATTTATCTCGATTTAACTAAAACCTGGTCCAAAGGAGTTGCGATATTTTTTGCAATTGGGGCTGTATCGGGAACAGCATTATCCTTTGAACTCGGGTTACTGTGGCCGGGATTTATGAAATATGCAGGACCAATTATCGGGATGCCTTTTAGCTGGGAAGGAACTGCATTTTTTGTTGAAGCAATTTGTATAGGATTATTTCTTTACGGCTGGAATAAATTAAATCCTTATGTTCACTGGTTTTCCGGTTTGCTTGTTGGTGTTTCCGGGGTTCTCTCAGGAATTTTTGTTGTAACTGCAAATGCCTGGATGAATGCACCTGCCGGTTTTGACCTGTCTGCCGGACAGGCAGGCTGGATAATCGGACAAGCTTACAACATCCGTCCTTTTGAGGCAATGTTTAATCCTGCCTGGGTAAGCGAAACATTACATATGACGATAGCAGCCTTCGAAGCAACTGCATTTGGAGTAGCAGGAATTCATGCAATCCTTCTTTTAAGAAAGCATAATTTTGAAATTCATAAGAAAGCCATAATAATTGCTTTAAGTTTTGGAAGCATCTTTGCAGTGCTTCAGCCGTTAAGCGGAGATCACAGTGCAAAGGATATTGCGATAAGACAGCCTGAAAAGCTTGCTGCAATGGAAGGGCTGTTCAATTCTGAAAAGAACGCCGGTTTAACCGTTGGAGGTATTCCTGATGTACAAAGTGAAGAGACAAAATTAGGAATAAAAATTCCCGGGTTATTAAGCTTTCTTGCTTATGGAGATTTTAATGCTGAGGTAAAAGGGTTGAATGAATTTCCAAGGGAAAACTGGCCGCCTGTTGTTCCTGTTCATCTTGCATTTCAGTTAATGGTTGCCTGCGGATTTTTTCTTGCCGCTGTTGGAATTGTTTTCTGGCTGCTAATATGGAAGTGGAAAAATTATTTGTTCAACAAAAGATTTTTATACCTTATTGCAATTTGTACTCCGCTTGGCTTTATAGCTGTTGAGGCAGGATGGATTGTTACTGAAGTAGGAAGGCAGCCCTGGATAATTTATAATATAATGAAAACAGCAGATTCAGTTACACCGGTGCCGGGTCAGATTTTTCATTTATCGGTTTTTGTTATTATTTATTCAATTCTTACTATAGTTGCTTTCTGGTTAATGAAAAGACAGATAAAAGCTTTAAATGATTCCCAGGAAAAATCAGGAATTTAAATGTTATACGTAGTAATAATTTTTCTATTGGTTTCGGTTTATCTTTACTGCCTGCTGGGAGGAGCAGATTTCGGAGCGGGAATTATAGAATTGTTTTCCGGTAAATCAAATAAAGAAAAGGTTAAAAACCTGGTAAGCAATGCTATGGCTCCAATCTGGGAAGCAAACCACATGTGGGTTATTATAACCGTTGTTATTTTATTTATGGCGTTCCCGGGAATTTATACACAGATTTCTATTTCACTTTATGTTCCTTTGATATTATTATTAATCGGAGTTGTACTTAGAGGAACAGCTTTTACCTTCCGTCATTATGATGCAATACATGATCATGCACAGGTTATTTACTCAAGAATATTTGCTGTCTCCAGTCTGCTTGTTAGTTTCTTCTTCGGATTAATTATCGGAGCTGTTGTTTCCGGTAAAATAACTGTATCCCCCTCATCTTATTTTGAAGGATATCTTCATCCCTGGATTAACTTATTCAGTTTATCTACCGGAATTTTTATATGCAGCCTGTTTGCATTTATTGCTTCAGTTTATCTTGTAAGTGAATCAACTGAAAAGGAAACGAGAACTCTCCTCGTACAAAAAGCAAAAACTGCTACTGCAGTTATGGTTATTAGCGGGGCAATGGTTTTTATTTTTTCTTATGTGGAAGGAGTAGATTTTGCTGCACGTTTCTTCAGGCACCCGGTAAGTATAGCTGCAATTTTGCTTGCAACAATTGCTTTACCTTTTCAATGGAATATTTTAAATAAAGGATTGATCTGGACTTCCCGAATTATTGCTGGCATACAATTGTTCTTTATTCTTGCAGCATTTTATTCCATTTATTTTCCTGAAGTCGTTTTAATGAAAGATGGTTCAAATATTAATCTTTATAACGCTGCAGCTCCCGATGCAACATTAACACAATTAGGATGGGCATTGATTGTCGGATCATTAATAATTTTCCCGACCCTGTTTTATCTTTTCAAAGTTTTTAAGATTGACCGCAGCACAACCTGATCTATTGATTACTCTTATTGACCTTTTTATCAAGTTCCAGCTTTTCTGCAAACTGAGCGCTGAAGTTCTCGACCATTACAGCTATCTCTTCATTCTTAGTCGCTCTTCTATAAGTATCCGCCATTTTAAGGAAGGTCTGGTGAAAATAAACATTCATATCTTCCACCATCATATCTTTTGTCCAGAGATCAATTCCCATAGTTGCATTTTCTACTTTATCCCATAAGGAAAGCATCATAGAGTTGCATTCCCTTTTCCCTTCAAAGCCGGAATCGGTGGCACTCCACTCTATTTTAACCGGGATTTTCTTTTCATCAAGTTCTATGTATAAAATTATTTCTGAATTTTTATTCATTTTCAATTCCCTCTTTATCTTAAAATTTAAAACCAAATGTAATGAATTTCCAAATTTTAAAATATGAATTTAGAAATATCTAAAATATAAATCTCTGATTATACCTTTAATATTCCTTATATTCTGCAAAACCCTTTCTTACCAGATCATCATTTACATTCATATAAACATCACCGCTAAGCAGCCAGACTTCACCAAGATATCTTCCGTATTTTCCTTTCTTATCTTTAACAGTTTGTATAATAACTTCTTTCCCAAGTATCAGGCTTCTCAGGTAATCTCTTGATTTTAAACCCATTGGTCTTTCTTTTCCTTTTAATTCGGGTGCATTTATCCTGTAGAATCTTATTTTTTCACCTTTGACCCATGTATGAAGTCCAAGATCAATATCTACCGTAATGGTATCGCCGTCATATACTTCCATAACAAGAGCGTTATAGTGATATAAAGTGTGTTCCATACGTTATCCTTTTTGCTTTTATTGAAATGTAAAACTATTTTTCTTATAGATTTTTTAATCTTAATCGCGCTCTTAATTATTTTGAATAATAACTTTGATTTTATTTTGAACAAATTAAGAGTAAGATATGAGTAAGAGTAGAATTTATTTTCAACCAACTAACTTTTAATATAAATGAAATTGAAAACAATTGCCTTCTTAATTACAATCTTTTTATTAGCTGCAAAAGCTGATGCACAATTTATAAGTGTAGGCGGATTTATCGGCGGGGGAACCGTTGGAGGATTTGCAGCTACAACAGGTGCATTTACTTCTTCTTTATATGCAGAAATAAATACTCCTTTCTTTGGCTTTAATCCGAGGCTGAGCTTTATCTATGCACAGGATTTTAACGTTTTACTACCGGGAACTACAAATAAATATTTCCCTTTTCTTAAAGCCTTATCACTTAAAGCAATCTTCACCCAGCCATTATCAAAACCTTTTTTCATTGAAGAAGGTTTCGGACCTGAAATTATTAATGACAGAACATTCAGTAACGTAAATGAATGGAATTACGGCACAGCATTTTCAATTGCGACAGGAATAGATTTCAGAAAATATAAAATGGATGGTTTTAAACTGGGTCTTGGAACCGAATTTTCTATTACATTCGGAAACACTTTTGCCAAATATTTTTCATTGCATCTGCAGGGGCAATATTATTTTTAATGTATAAAGTCTGGATTAAATATAAAAAAGGAGACAAAAGGTCAGCGCATAAAACATTACCTTAACTAAAAACAATTGACAATAAATCGCAAACCAAGTAATTTGCAACAAATAAATCCGGGGGATTTATGATAAGGCAAAATATACAGTATATTCCACCTAAGCAATTCTCTTCATCTGTTAATTCAGGTCTCTTATCTATATTTAATTTTATAAGTAGCAGCATGAAAAAAATTATTTTTCTTACTATTGTTCTTTGCTTAACCTTTTCTATTTCAAGAATAAATGCTCAAAACCAATGGTTCTCAATGCCATCATTCTGGGAAGTGGGAGATCCATATAATGGATTTTATGCGTATAATATTGAATCATTTGATATAAATAAAGATGGGCACCTTGATCTTATATCAGGAAATTGGAATGATACATATGTATTTTTTGGAGGCCACGGAATACTTGATACAGAGAAAGATCTTGTATATACAGGCAGGATGCTTGCTGTCTGCGATTACAATGGGGATGGTTATAAAGATATGATCACGATGCACTACACAAGTTTTGACAGCGTTTGGGGTTATAGTGGTGATATGCTTTATTATTGGGGAAGCGGTACAACAGAAATGGCTATTGATACAATCCCTGACTATGTAACACCACTTCCTACACCTTATCCTACCATAGAAGAGTTTACCACTCCCTATTTTACCATTGGTGTACATACGGGAGATTTTAACAATGATGGAAAAACGGATTTGGTTTTTAGTTCTTTAGTGACAGTTGAACCTTCAGAAGAATTTTATAATAGAGGTAAAATATACATTAGTATGGGAAAATCAACCCCGAATGATTCTGCAGATTTTGTTTTAATAGGAGATAATCATGATGCAAATATAGGTGATTTTGTTCAGGTTGGAGATATGAATGGAGATGGGTATGATGATCTTCTTTACAGTTCTAGATTGACAACTTTGCCACCGGGAGAACGCTTCGACAGTGTTAATTACCTTCATATATATTATGGCTCAGAAAATTTCAATCCTGTTCAGGGAAATGAATCTGAATTATATTCGTCATTAGTAAATCCACGTGACAGTACTGCGGGGTGGTTTATAAGATATTTTTCAGTTGATGATATTAACGGAGATGGTATTAAGGATCTCGTTATTGGAAGAACATTTTATAATTATCCTCATCAAACCACGATACACTATGGATCAGTGAATGGTGTAGACACAATTCCATCATTTATATTTTTACAGGATACAACAACTAATCTTTTTTTCTCTGCGGGAGGGGAATCACAGGATGTTGGCGATTTCAATATGGATGGATATGATGATTTTATAATATCACCGGCAGGTTATCAAGTATTTGTATTACGATTAGGTGGACCTCACGTAAGCAATGGCAATATGTACGGAGCAAGAGGTTACTTAAATGGTAATGATGTATGTCCACAGAAATCAATAAATATAGGTGACCAAACTAATGACGGTGTTAATGATATAGCAATCACCAGCGGAGGATATATTCTGATGTTATACGGACAAACTGTTCATACAAATGTTAAAGAAAAAGAGTCGGACTTGATAAAAGGATTTAATTTAGAGCAGAATTTTCCCAATCCGTTTAATCCAACTACCACAATCAGATTCGATATTCCTGAGAGAACTTCTGTAAACCTTGATGTTTACAATATACTTGGACAAAAAGTAAAGACATTAATAAGCAATGAAATAAAAAATCCAGGACAATATGAAGTAAGCTTCAATAAATGTTCACTTGCAAGCGGTGTTTACATTTACAGGTTAGTTACAAAAAATTATTCTCAGGCAAAAAAAATGCTTCTTGTGAAGTAAGATTATTCCTAAAATTCTTTCATAGACGGCATCTCTTTTTTATGATGCCATCTGTAATTACAATCAAATTATTTTGTTGAATCGGAAGCTACAGGTTCTTCCATAATTCTGCCGTTCTTTAATTCGTCGCTTAATCTTGTTGCTTTATAAATAACTTTAACTGCTTCCATTAATCCGGCAGAATGGACAGCAACCATCCTGTTTTCAGCGGTATCGTAAATAAAATTACCGGGGAGACTTTGAATATTACCATCAAAGGCAAGTCCCACAATTTCAGCATTTTCATTTATTACAGGACTGCCTGAATTACCGCCGATTATATCATTAGTTGCAACAAAATTAAACGGAACTTCAAGATCAAAATCTGCAGGAGGATTTACCCATCTCTCCGGTAAATCCCATGGGGCTTTCTTTCCGAACGAATAATACCTGTTGTATAAACCATAAAAAGTAGTAACAGGCGGAGCTACTGTTCCGTTATAAGGAAATCCTTTTACAACTCCGTCAGAAATGCGCAGCGTAAAAGTTGCATCCGGCGGAATTGATGTGCCGTAAACAGCAAATAAAGCTTCACCAAGCTGCTGGGAATAAATAGATTCTTCGTCCCTGATTTTACTTACTTTTGATCTGAGATCGCTCCTTGTATCTTCAGTGTGTACTGCAAAATAAATAAACGGATCATCTGAATTCAGAATTGCATCAGGACCTTGATCAATTAAATTTTTCAGTTTCAATGAATCGGTTAATACTGTATTGTTCAACATATAATCGACTGCTGCATCACCTGTTTTTCCCCCGGTTAATTTTTTTACAAGCGGATCATCTACACCAAGATATTCGTCCATTATCTTAACCTGATCTTTAAGCAAATCCTTCTGGGTATTCATATCAAGATCACCGATATATATTGATGCGATTGTAGAATCCAGCTTATCGCCTGTATATTCCTCGTCTCTCTGATCTTCAGGCAGTTTAAGCTCATCTGCAAGATCTACGACATCATTTGCAATAAAGAAAAGCTGCGATGTTGTAAGCGGATTAATTGATAAAGCGAAAAGCTCATTTGAATAGCTTCTCAACTGATCCCTGTTCCCGGCAATTTTATCCCAGAGATCTCCATATTTTTCTTTTAGTTTCGGATCAGCCATAACAGCAGCTTTAAATTTCTTTTCAAAATCTTTTTTCTTCTGCATTAATACAGGATCGCGTAAACCTTTCAGCATACCTTCATAGGCTTTTTGAGAATTGGTAAACATAAAAAGACGATTTTGCAATTCTGTCTTTCTCTCGGGATGCTCTTCCATCTGTTCTGAATAAAGACTAACCAGGTTATTTATCATTTCAAGAGTGCGGGGGTAAGCTATATCCCTTAAATATTCAAGCTGTGCGACAGTATTTAACCTGTTTGTAGAGCCGGGATTGCCAACAACAAAAACAGTTTCACCCGGTTGGGCACCGTTATCGCTCCATTTAAAATAATCATTTGTTTGAAGAGGTTTGCCGTCTTCATCATAAACACGGAAAAATGTGCAATCAAGATCGTAACGCGGGTAAGTAAAGTTATCGGGATCTCCTCCAAAAAAACCTATTGATGTTTCAGGCGTAAAAACAAGCCTTACATCTTTATATCTTTTATAACCATACTCAGAATATTTACCTCCGTTGTATAAAGGTGTTATCGAAATTCTTAACCCGGTGCTGTCTTCTTCCCTGTCTTTTATTTCCGAGATAACGCTGTCTTCAATAGCTGTTTTTTCCTCGGCGGTTGTTCCTTTTTCCATTGCATTTTGAATTTCATTGGTAACATCTTTTATAAGCACAAGCTGATCGACATACAAACCGGGAACTTTTCTTTCATCGGCTAAAGTCTGGGCAAAAAAACCATTCTTTAAAAGATCTTCACCTTCTTTCGTAACCTGAGTCACACTTTCTCTTCCACAGTGGTCATTCGTCATTACAAGACCGTCTGCAGAAACGAAAGAAGCCGAGCAATAATTGGCAAAACGCAGAGCAGATTTTCTTACATGGTCAAGCCATTCCTGTGAAGGTTTGAAATTATATTGCTGTTGAAAATAATTAAGAGGCGGATATTCAAAAGTCCACATTCTCCCCATATCAAATTTACCTGCTTTAACAGTATCAAGATCAAGCCAGGAATAGGCGGATGAATTATTATAAGAAGTTGTGGTCTGCTGGGACGAAGAGCAGCCGGGAAAAACTATAAAGCTGCTGAATAAAATTAAGCTTATCAAACAATATCTTAATAACTTTATCATATTGATTCCTGAAATTTTAATAGGATTTAATAAAGAAAAAATAAATTTACCATTATTTATTATTTTAATGAAGAATTGATAACATCATATGTGCTTTAAAATAATAAAGGGAAACAAGTTTATACCTGTTTCCCTAAACTTAAATGATCTGGTAATCAAAATTAGTGACCTGATTACCGATTATAAAAATGAATGTGGTTAGATATAAGAATCCGGCTGATAAAGAGGTTCTATTTCCCATTCATCTTCTACAGTTCCCACGCAGTGCGAACACTTGGGAACATTAAAAACAACCTTCTCTTCGTTTGGATTTGCCCTGACAAAATTAAGGATAGTTTTGCAGCTTGAACATTGAACAATATGTGATGTAAAAGTTTTCTTGCTGCATTCCGGACAAATAAAACCTAAATCACCCGGTGTTTCATCAGGATTTACCAAAAATATAGCATTGCATTTAGAGTGGTTGCATTTTGCGAAATGCCACTTTACAGTATCCTTGGTATCGATAACTAGCTTCCTCGTATTATTAATTGATATAAACATAATCAGTAATGTATAAAAAGTCCATTGAAAAAGAATTCTCTACTCAATTTAATGCTCACTTGTATCGTTAAATTATTTTTATAAATTGAGGCACTAAATTTACTGGTATATATATCAAAAAAAACATACTTTAAATTCTACGATATTATTTTCAATAAACTACTGGCTCAATTAAGGAGAATAAATGGACAAAATAAAATCTTTCAAAGCATATGATATTAGAGGAAAAGTCCCGGGCGAATTAAATGCTGAAATGGCCTACAACATTGGGGTCGGGTTTGCCAAGCTAACAGATGCAGAGAAAGTTGTAATTGGTCACGATATCCGGTGGTCATCAGATGCTTTAACGGATTCGGTTAGCAGAGGATTAACAGACCATGGTGTGGATGTAATTAATATAGGTTTATGCGGCACTGAGATGATTTATTATGCTACTCCGGCTTTTGATGCTGATGGCGGAATAATGATAACTGCAAGTCATAATCCGCCGGAATATAACGGGATGAAATTTGTCGGCAAAGGTTCTGTTCCGATAGGATATGACACAGGGCTAAATAAGATAGAAAAAATGATTCTTAACGATGACCTTGAAATTCATAACCTTGAACCTGGTGATGTTGATCATGATGATGTTATGAGCGGTTATCTTAATCATCTTAAAAAGTTTTATGATGCTAAAAAGATTCAGCCGTTTAAGGTTGTTGTAAATGCAGGCAACGGATGTGCCGGTTTAATCGTTGATGAACTTGAACCTGAACTTCCTATTCAAATGATAAAACTATTTAATAATCCCGACTCCGGATTTCCAAATGGCGTTCCGAATCCATTATTACCGGAAAACAGGAAGCCAACTTTAGATGCAGTTATAAAAAATAAAGCACACCTCGGTGTAGCCTGGGATGGGGATTTTGACCGCTGTTTTTTCTTCGATGAAAAAGGAAATTTTATTGAAGGATATTATATTGTTGGACTTCTTGCAAAATCAATTTTAAAAAAATTTCCGGGATCAAAGATTGTTCATGATCCGCGATTAATCTGGAATACAATTGAAATTGTTAATCAAAACGGCGGTGAACCGGTTGTCTCAAAAAGCGGGCATGCTTTTATCAAACAAAAGATGAGAGAAGTAAATGCCGTTTATGGTGGAGAAATGTCAGCTCATCATTATTTCAGGGAAAATGCTTATTCCGACAGCGGAATGATTCCTTTCCTTCTTGTTATGCAATTAATGTCAGAAGAGAATAAACCTTTATCTATTTTAGTTGAAGAAATGATCGCAGCATATCCCTGCTCGGGAGAAATAAATTCAGAAATTGATAATCCCAGGGCTAAGCTGGATGAAATAGAAAAGAAATATTCAGATGGTAAAATTGATCACCTTGATGGATTAAGCGTTGAATATGATACCTGGAGATTCAACCTGAGAATGTCTAACACGGAACCAGCTATCAGGTTGAATGTTGAAAGCCGCGGGGATAAAAAACTACTGGGGGAAAAGACTGAAGAACTGCTGAAGATTATTAAAAAATAATATATAAAACCGGAGTAATGGAATTTTGGAAAAATGGATTTATGTAATACAAAAATAAATTCAAAATTGGTAATCCACTACTCCAAAACTCCAGCATTCCTCTCTAAATTTTGACTTCAACTTTAAAGGAACTTTAAGGTTTTCCCAATCAAGGCTGATAGTTGCAGTGGAATCACTTGTTTTTGTTATTTCGTATCTGAGCCATTCCGTAAAATTATTTTTCTCGGGATTTACATTTACCCTTAAAGCATCTTCGGCTTCATTATACTCAAATGCACCCCATTGATCGGCAACTTTATTAAATATTATTGTCCAGCTATCTTTTCCGGGAATTGTAAAGAAACCATAGGAACCGGCAGAGAGCTTTTTTCCTTCAATAGTTACATCTGTACTGAAAGTAAATTTTGTGGCTTCATTAGCACCTGCGCGCCACACTTTGTCGTAAGGAACTAATCCACCCCAGATTTTTCTTCCTTTTACCCCGGGCCTGCTGTATGATATTGTAATATCAGTATTACCTACAGTTTGAGTAAAAGAAGCCTTAGGGCTAATTCTTACTTTCTCAACCTTCTGCTGTGCAAATGATTTTGTGAATGCACTACCAAATAAAAAACTAAAAACAATTACAATTACAGCAAAATATTTCATATATATCATATAGTGACTCCTGCTTTTTTCTATAATCTTCTGATTGGTTTAATATAATTTATAAAAATGTAATTACATCACCAACTACTTTTTAAACTACTATTTTCAAAGTATCAATTAATTTATTTATATCATCTTCATTATTGTAGAAATGGGGAGATATTCTTACTACACCTTCCCTTACAGCAATCTCAATGTTTTTCTCTTTAAGAACCTCGAGTATGGAATAAGCATTAGGATGTTTAAATGAAACAATACCGGATAAAAATTGCTTATCAAGTCCTGAAAGAAAAGATGAAATTTCAATTCTTTGTAATTCATTAATAAGATATACCGAATTTGAGATTACTTTTTCTTCAACTTCTTTGAAACCAAAATCCCGGAATAATTTAAGAGAAGCATTCAAAGCATAGATACCGGCAGAATTCAATGTCCCCGGTTGAAACCTTTCTGCAGAATCTTTTAAAGATAAATTATAATCAAGCATGTTCCATGCATCATTCACACCTAGCCAGCCGACATAAGCAGGTTCTATTTCCTGTTGAAGCTTTTCTGATACGTAAATAAAGGAAAGCCCCTGCAAAGCCAAAAGCCATTTTTGTGTTCCGCAGGAAATAAAATCAATTTGATCTTCCTGTATGTTCAAATTTAAAGCACCTAATCCCTGTATTGCATCAACACTGAGGTAAATATTTTTTTCCTTACATACTTTACCAAGCTTTTTTAAATCGATCCTGTAACCCGTTAAAAACTGCACCATGCTTACTGAAACCAACTTAGTTTTTGAGGTTATTCTTGCAATAATATCTTCAGCACTTACAATCCCATTGTGGGATTTTACAAACACAATTTTCACTCCTTTCTTTTCAAGATTCAGAAACGGGTAAACATTTGCAGGGAATTCGATATCATTTAATATTATTTCATCTCCCGTAGTCCAGTTTAATCCCTGCGCGAGAATATTCAAACCATTCGTTGTGTTATCGGCAAAAGCAATTCTCCAGCTATTTGTATTAAGAAATTCTGCTACCATTTCTTTAGTTTCTTCAATTATCTTTACAAAGGCTGGATAATCATCGATTTTGTTTTCACTTCTTTCCCTGAAGTACTTATACATTACATCAAGCACTCTTCGTGAAATGGGGCCTGAGGCAGCGTGGTTTAAATATGTAATCCCTTTTTCGATATGAGCGAAAAGTTTTCTAACTTCGTTTACATTCATAATAATTTAATTTTAGTTTGTTAATAATAACAATTATTATGTTTTAATAATAAATAGAAATCATTATTAAAAGTAATTTCTTTGAAATTCAAATCAATAATAATTAAGTTTTTATACTGATTTTAAAAGAAACTATAAATCCCAAAGAAAAACAGGTAAAAAAATGGCAAATCTTAAACCAGCAAAACATAAGGAACTGAAACCAGAAGATTTACGTTGGAACTGTGATCCGGACATTTTAGAATTTGATTCAACTATTGACCTCGAACCAATGGAGGGTATTATCGGTCAGGAAAGAGCACTAAAGGCAATCCGGCTTGGAGTAGATCTACGCAGTCCCGGTTATAATATATTTATAGCAGGATTATCAGGTTCAGGAAAAGCAACGACAGTTAAGAAGATGCTTGAAAAGATAAGTTCAAATTGCCCGCCTTTGTATGACTATGCTTATGTAAATAATTTCAAAGATCCCGATATGCCGATCCTATTAGTATTCTCTCTCGGAAGAGCCAAACAATTTAAACAGGATCTTGGTTCTGCAATTCAAATACTGAAAAACAGGATTCCGCAAACTCTTGAAAGCGATTTGTTTACTGAAAGGAAAAAGAAACTCGTACAGGATTACAATGAAAAAGAACAAAGTCTGATGAATGATTTCGATAAAAAATTAAAAGCAGACAATTTTACTCTTGTACAAGTAAAGGTGGGAGAAGGTATAAGACCGGATATTTATCCTTTAATCGATGGCAAGGCCGTACCTATTTATCAATTAGATGAAAAATTAAAAGAAGCAAAAATTACCAAAGAAGAAGTCCAGGAAATAATTAATAGGTACAATGAACTTCAGCAGGATCTTAAAGTTGTATTTAAAGAAGGACTTAGGATCAGCCAGGATTTCGAAGAGAAAATTTTATCAATCGAAAAATCCGCTGTGGAAATAGTGGTTAAAAGTGTAATGGATAATATCCGTGAAAAATATGAAAATGAAAAAGTGATTGATTTTATAAACCAGGTTGAAAATAATGTGATGAATAATATTCAAGTCTTTAAAGGAACCCAGCCACAGGGACCAACAACACCTGAAGGTTTTGAAATAGATTATTTTAAAGAATATGAAGTAAATATTATTCTCGATAACAGTGAAACCAAAAACTGCCCGGTAATTATTGAGACTTCACCAAACTTTATTAACCTGTTCGGAACTATTGAAAAAGTCAGTGACGGCAGAGGCGGCTGGTATACAGATTTTACAAAAATAAAAGCTGGTTCAATTTTAAAAGCTAACGGCGGATACCTTGTTTTAAATGTACTTCATCTTTTTGAAGAACCGGGAGTATGGCGCACTCTAAAAAGAGTACTTACCTATAATAAACTTGAGATACAGGAATCTCCGAATATTTTTCAATTTACATCATCAATACTTAAACCGGAATCAATAGAAATCGGCACAAAAATAATTTTAATGGGAAGTGCATGGGTTTATTCGGTGCTTGCAGAACGCGAATATGATTTTAAGAAGATGTTCAAGATAAAAGCAGATTTTGATTATGAAATTAAAAGATCCGATAAAGTTATTATGGAATATGCTCAGGTGATTAAAAAATTAATTAAAGAAGAAAATTTATATGAATTCGATAAATCAGCAATTGCCAAACTTATTGAAATAAGTGCAAGGTTTGCTGGCCAAAAGAATAAACTGACAACAAGATTCTCCCAAATAGCAGATGTTGCCAGGGAGGCAAATTTCTGGGCAATTGATGACGGCTTTGATGTTATAAGTGAAGCGCACGTTAAAAAAGCATTCGATCTTGCAAAAGAAAGACACGGCTTGCTTGAATCCAAGATAGATGATATGCTTCAGGAAAAAATGATTTTGTTGGATACTGAAGGAGAAAGAATCGGACAAATAAACGGGCTTGCAGTTTATAGCACTGATTACTATTCATTCGGGAGACCGACAAGGATTACTGCAACGGTTTCACTCGGCGGCGGAAGCATAATAAACGTTGAGCGTGAAGCAGGGATGAGCGGAAGACATTATAACAAGGGAGTTTTAATAATTTCCGGTTATTTCAGGGAAACTTTCGGACAGGATCTTCCTCTTTCTTTTAATGCCAACCTTGTCTTTGAACAATCTTACGGCACAGTTGACGGTGATAGTGCTTCCTGTGCAGAGATATTTGCCCTGCTTTCAACTCTTGCTGATCTTCCTCTGAAACAATACCTGGCAGTTACTGGTTCTCTTAATCAAAAAGGTGATGTACAGCCAATTGGCGGAGTCAACGAAAAAATAGAAGGTTTTTTTGATCTCTGTAAAGAACGCGGGTTGAATAAAAAACAGGGGGTAGTAATACCAATTCAGAATGTGCAGGAACTTATGCTTAAAGAAGAAGTTGTTGAAGCTGTAACAAAAGGTGAGTTCCACATTTTCCCTATTACCAAAGTTGAAGAAGGAATTGAACTATTAACAGGTGTGGCTGCAGGCAAAAAGTCTGCTAAAGGTTATCCGGAAGGAACCGTTTTTAAGCTTGTTGAAAAGAAAATCAGGTATCTTTACGCAAGGTCTAAAGCTCTACGTCCTGATGGTGAAAACAAAACAGCAGGTAAAAAGAAAAAGAGATGAAACTTAATTTGAATAAAATTTTTGCCAAGACCAAGATTCTATGCACGCTCGGTCCAGCAACAGATTCAACTGAAATAATCAATGAATTAATTCTCGCTGGAATTGATGGCGTAAGATTAAACTTCTCACACGGTTCGTATGATTTTTTTGAAAAGCTTTTAAGAAATATAGATAAAGCGCGTAAAGCTGAAAAGATTCCTCTTACGATATTAATTGATTTGCAGGGACCCAAAATCAGAATCGGTGAATTGTCCAAACCTGAAATTGAACTTAAGACCGGGGATAAGATTGAAATTACTACAGATGAAAAAAAGGGAACGGAACAAATTATTTCAACTTCATACAAAGCGCTTATAAACGATGCTGCTATCGGAGATCCAATACTAATTGATGATGGATTAATCAGGTTAAAAATTATAGATAAAAAAAATGAATCGGTTATTTGCAAAATTGAAAACGGAGGGACATTACTTCCTAAAAAAGGTATGAACCTTCCGGGGATGAAACTTTCCACTCCAAGTATTACAGAAAAAGATTTTAAAGATCTTGAATTCGCAATTAAACATAACATAGACTTTATAGCTTTGTCTTTTGTAAGAAGTGCTGAGAATATCATTAATTTAAAACAGTGGTTGAAAGATAGAAACAGCGAAATACCGGTAATTGCTAAAATTGAAAAACGTGAAGCTGTAGATAGATTTGATTCCATACTCGAAGTTTCAGACGGAATAATGGTAGCCCGTGGAGATCTTGGTGTTGAACTCCCGGCTGCCGAAGTACCTGTCATCCAGAAAGAAATAATAAAAAAATGTAACTCGGTTGGAAAGCTTGTAATCACGGCTACTCAAATGCTTGAATCAATGATCCATAATCCCATTCCAACGCGTGCGGAAGCTTCTGATGTAGCTAATGCTGTCTGGGATGGAACCGATGTTGTAATGCTGAGCGGGGAAACTTCGATTGGTAAATTCCCCGTACAAACTGTAAATATTATGAATGACATAGTAAAGAATGCAGAGAAACATTTATTCAATCATCTTGTAGAATTCAAAATTCCTGAAAAGGTTGAAGAAAATTTATTCGATTCGATGGGCAAGGCGATTGCTTCAATAAGCAGACAAATAAACGCTGCAGCTATTGTAGCTTTTACTTTTAAGGGAAGAACGGCATCAAATATTTCTAAATTTCGCCCGGCGGCTAAAATAATTGCCCTTTCAAACAGCTTTGAAACTATGAACAAGCTTGGACTTAGATGGGGCGTAATCCCGACTTATATGAAGGAAATAGACAAAGAGCATTTAGCTGTTGATCAAGCTAAGGATTTAATAATCGGGCAAGGATTTGTGAAGGAAGGTGATGTCGTGATTTTCACAGCGGGAGCTCCTTATTCCGAAAAAAGCAGGGCCAACTGGCTTAGACTGGAAGTTATTTAAAAACTATTATCACATAAACCTTTCATTGATTATTACTGAGAAATATTTTATATCTGGTTAGTTTGAAAATGAAACTAAATACAAATCAATGAGTATATTAAAGTACTTAATGATCGGAAAAATCATATACAATTATGTTAAGCGAAATTGAAACCGGAAAATTAAAATTAGCACAGTGGTGGGAACCTGCTGAAAAGAATAAAATACTATGCACACTTTGTCCGCGCTACTGCAAGATAGGAGAAGGTCAGCCAGGATTTTGCTATATACGACAAAATATAAATGGAAAATTATATACCACCGGTTATGGAAAACCAACAGGCTTTGCAATTGACCCGATCGAAAAAAAACCTTTAAACCATTTTTACCCGGGAACTCCGGTACTAAGTTTTGGAACTGCTGGCTGCAATCTTGGTTGTAAATTCTGTCAGAACTGGTCAATGAGCAAAGCTAAACTAGATGAGCTAAATGCACTTACTGCTTCACCTGAAGATGTGGTTCAGCTTGCCAAAGAATATAAAGTCCTTTCAATAGCTTACACATACAACGATCCTACAATTTTCGGAGAATATGTAATTGATATTTCAAGAATCGGAAGAGAAGAGGGCATAAATTCTGTGATGGTTACTGCGGGCTATATCGATAAAGAAGCCCGGAAAGATGTATATAAATATATTGATGCTGCAAATGTTGATTTAAAAGGATTTACAGAAAGATTTTATAATAAACTGACATTTTCAAGCTTGATTGATGTACTGGATACACTTCTATGGCTGAAGAATGAAACAGATATCTGGTTTGAAATAACTACCCTGCTTATTCCCGGAGAAAATGATTCAACTGAAGAGATTCATTCTGAATGTGATTGGATATTAGAAAATCTTGGAGATTCAGTCCCTCTTCATTTTACTGCTTTTCATCCTGATTTCAAAATGAGAGATAAAGATAAAACTCCTGCATCAACGCTAAAGTCCGCAAGGAATATTGCATTAAGTTCAGGAATAAAATTTTGTTATACCGGTAATATTCACGATACCGAAGGCCAGACAACTTTTTGCCCCAAATGTAACCAGGCTCTTCTAAAGAGGGATTGGCATGATGTTATCAAATATAATCTGAAAGGAGATACCTGTCCTGAATGTAAAACCAAAATTCCCGGCAGGTTCGACGTCCTGATATCGTCCACAGCTAATAATTAGTATCTTCTTTGTACAAAATACTTTTCAATTTTCTTCAGCATTCACTAAATTTATTTTTTCAAAAAAAAATAATGGGCTACTAATGGAAAGAATGAAAAATAAAATTGTTTTGATTACAGGAGCCAGTTCGGGAATTGGTAAAGCTTGCGCAGAAGCTTTTGCAAATGAAAAAGCAAATCTCATTTTAGCTGCAAGGAGAATTGGAAGACTCACCAAAATTGCTGATAGTCTTGAAAAGAAATTTGGAATAAAAACAAGAACACTGGAGTTGGATGTAAGGAATATTAGTGCGGTTAAAAAGTCAATCGGATCGCTTGGGAAAGAATGGGAAAAAATTGATATCTTAATTAATAATGCCGGCCTTGCCAGGGGTTTTAATAAAGTTTATGAGGGAGAAATAGACAACTGGGAAGAAATGATTGATACGAATCTTAAAGGACTTCTGTACATTTCAAGAAGTGTCTTACCCGGAATGGTTGAAAGAAAAAAAGGACATGTAATAAATATTGGTTCTACTGCAGGGCATGAGGTTTATCCTAATGGCAACGTATATTGTGCTACCAAGTTCGCTGTAAATGCCCTGACAAAAGCAATCAGGATGGATTGCCTGGAACACCGGATAAAAGTCAGTACGGTAGACCCCGGAATGGTTGAAACTGAATTCAGTATAGTAAGGTTTTCCGGTGATAAAAACAGAGCCGACAAAGTGTATGAAGGATTATCACCTCTTGTTGCAAAGGATATTGCAGATGCGGTCGTTTATTGTGCAACGAGACCAGCCCATGTAAACATTAACGAAATAATTTTAACGCCTTTAGCCCAGGCTTCCTCAACACAGGTTATAAGGAAATAAAAAAGGCTTGCGGAATGCAAGCCTGCTATAAAATATCATTTAATCATTTATCCGGGTTTTAATCCTTAATAAAAGTAAATAAGAATTCTTAATACACGAAGAGACTTATATCGCCTGCTCCTCTTCTTAATACTTCCGGTTCTTCATCGCTGATATCCACTACAGTTGAAGGTTCTCCCTTAAGAGGACCCATAGATAACATAAGATCCACCTGTGCGTCAAATATATTTTTTATTTCATTAGCATCGTAAATTACCTCACCTTTTCTGTTAGTTGTACTTGTACTTATTATGGGGTTCCCGACTTCTTCAACAAGTTTCATGCTAATCAGGTTATTGGGAACTCTGATTCCTACAGTTTTCCTATTACTCCACAATTTTTTGGGAACAAGCTTGGCGGCCGGCAGAATAAAAGTATATGGCCCGGGTAAAAGATGTTTCATCGTTCTATAAGCATAATCTGAAACTTTTGCATATTTAGCAATATCTTTCAAATCCGAACATACAAAACTGAAAAGTTTTGAGTCATTTTTTATAGCAAAAATTCTTTCTAAAGCTTCCTTATTAAAGATATCGCAGCCAATACCATAAACAGTATCAGTAGGATAAATTATTACCCCCCCATTTTTAAGAACAGTTACTGCTTTATTTATATACCGAAGCTGCGGGTTTTCCGGATGCAATTCAAAATATTCCATATTGGCCTCCTTTAATCATTAGGTAATTAAATAAATATTCAGGTATGTATAAAGAGAATTGATTGATTTCACTTAAGATTTTTTTGGATTCACTTGCTAAGATAACAGGTAATTTCAATTTGTCAACCTGAATTTGACGAAGTTTACAAGTTTTTTAATTAGAATAATTATTTGACTTGATGTGGTTTTTTTAATGCAGATTTTTTTATATTTGTTGTTCTAAATTTTACATAAAGAAAGATACCGGGAGAGATTTTATGTCCAGAAGATGTCAGGTTACAGGAATTGGTCCTTTATCAGGAAATAATGTATCTCATGCGCATAACAGAAGCAGAAGGAGATTTCTGCCTAATCTTCAGAAAAAGAGAATCTGGGTTCAGGAATTAAACAGATTTGTAACCTTAAAATTAAGTGCCAGAGCAATCAAAAGTATCTCAAAAAACGGAACATCAGAAATAGCAAAAATGATCAGGGAAAAACAAATTAAAGTTCATTAAAAGCTTAACCGATTTTATATAAAAAAAGGAAAGCCAAAGCTTTCCTTTTTTACTTTTAAACTAAAACCCGGTTTATTCTCTTACAACCCAGACCTTAATTTTAGCATTAACATTTGCGTGTAATTTTATTGTAATACTATAAATTCCAAGCGATTTAATAGATTCATCAATTTCTATTTTCCGTTTATCTATATCGTGCCCTTTTTCTTTTAATGCATCACTTATCATCTGAGAAGTAACCGAACCAAAAATCTTATCTTCTTCTCCAACCTGTACAGGGATGGTAATTGAAACTTTTTCAAGTTCTGCTGCTAAATTCTCCGCAGCCCGTATCTCCTGTACTTTTTTCTTTGCAAGATTTTTCTTTTCCTCTTCAAGAGAACGAACATTTCCTTTAATTGCGGCGTAAGCAATTTTCCTGGGAAGCAGAAAATTTCTTGCGAATCCTTCTTTTACGTCTACTACATCACCTATCTGACCAAGTGATTCAAAATTTTCTCTTAGAATTACTTTCATTTCTTCTCCTGTATCTGGTTCTATTTTACAGTGTCGGCAACATAAGGCAGTAAAGCCATATGTCTTGCTCTTTTAATTGCAATAGCTAATTCTCTTTGATATCTTGAGCTGGTACCGGTAATTCTCTTGGGAATAATTTTTCCCTGTTCAGTAACATATCTCTGAAGAAGTTTTACATCTTTATAATCAATGTACTTAATATTATTCTGTGTAAACCTACAAACTTTTTTTGTTTTTATTTCTTTTTTCATTCTTTACCTTATTATTTAATAAGATCTGATTCTTCATTAGATAAAAATTTATCGAAAGAGTCTTCGGTATAATCTACAGTTTCATCCTCAGAAAAAGAAATTTCTTCATCTGCGGTACCGTTACCACTTTCGTTTAATCTCCCTCTTTTATTAAGGAACTGAATTCTCCTGGCTTTGATTTCAACAATACTTCTGTTATGGCCGTCTTCAGATTTCCAGGTTCTGCTTTGTAACTCCCCGTCCACTAAAACAGCAGAGCCTTTTTTCAATCTGTCCCGGCAACTCTCAGCCAGTTTATTCCATGCTACAATGCCAACGTAACAAACATCCTCCTGCCATTGGTTAGAACTGTCTTTATATTTTCTATTTGAAGCAATAGAAAAATTAACAACCGGAGTGCTGTTAGTTGTCTGCCGAAAGATCGGGTCCTTAGTTAAATTTCCGGCAACAATAACATAGTTTATTTCGGGCATTTTCAGGTCAGCCATGGTTTTCCTCCATACTTTATCAATACATTAGTTAGTTAGTGAGTCATTGCTCTTTAGAAACATCTTCATCTTCGGTAACGATCGCCTGATTTTCCTCTTTTTTAGGTTCAGGTACAATTTCAGTTTGAGAATCGTTCCTTGGCTTCTCCAGAAATTCAATCGCATCTTTGTCTAACGATATAGTCAAGTATCTTAAGATGTGTTCATCCAGAGAATAATTTCTTTCCATTTTGGAGATTATATTGGTAGGGGCATCAAATCGAAAGATAACATAATAGCCAATCTTACTTTTATTGATCATGTATGCTAATCTTTTTCTTCCCCAGTTCTCTATCTCCCTTATTTCTCCACCATTATTTGTTATAAATTCTTTAATTCGGGAAATAATACTCTCAATTTGTTCATCGTCCAGGGCTGCATTAATAATAACAGCACTTTCATACGTATTCGTCTTCATCCGTACTTTTCACCTCCCTATGGACTTTAGGCCCTCATTCCAGATGAGAGCAGGGGTTAAACAATATTTTTATTTAAACTGAAGTATAATTTATTTAATTAACGGCGCAATTACAAGTGCTACAACGGCCATTAATTTTAACAGAATATTCAGCGACGGACCAGATGTATCTTTAAAAGGATCTCCAACTGTATCCCCAACTACTGCAGCTTTATGCGGATCAGAGCCTTTAAAATATTTTTGCCCATTCACTTCAATCCCTTCTTCAAACATTTTTTTAGCATTGTCCCAGGCACCACCTGCATTTGCCTGGAACACAGCCATTAAAACTCCTGTAACTGTAACTCCTGCTAATAAACCACCAAGCATTTCAGCACCACCTGAAAATCCAATAAAAACAGGAGCAACAACAGCAAGCAAACCGGGGATAACCATTTCTTTAATAGCTGCTTTAGTTGAAATCTCCACGCACTTTCCATATTCTGCAGTACCTTCGGCTTTCTCAAAGATTTGTCTATCCTCATCATTCCATTCAGACACTTCTTTACCTTCATTCTTCTGCATCACTTTTAACGCGTTAGTTAATGCTGGTATTGATCTGAATTGTCTTCTCACTTCTTCAATCATCGACATTGCAGCTCGTCCGACAGCTTTCATAGCAAGTGCTGAAAAAAGAAAGGGAAGCATACCGCCAAGGAAGAGACCTGCCATTACATTAGCTTTTGAAATATCTATAGTTTTAATATCTGCAGCAGTCATAAAGGCACCAAAAAGTGCCAGGGCAGTAAGTGCAGCAGAACCAATCGCAAATCCTTTACCAATTGCTGCAGTAGTATTTCCAACGGCATCAAGCTTATCAGTTCTTTGTCTTACTTCTTTTGGAAGTTCAGACATTTCAGCAATTCCTCCTGCGTTATCTGAAATCGGACCATAAGCATCCACCGCCAACTGAATACCTGTATTTGAAAGCATACCAACTGCTGCTATTGCTATTCCGTACAATCCTCCAAAATAAAAAGCGCCCATAATAGAAATAGCAATAATAATTATTGGGATTGCCGTTGAAATCATACCGTTTCCTATACCCGCAATAATATTGGTAGCTGCTCCGGTTAATGATTGTCTCACAATTCCAAGAACAGGACCTTTGCCGGTACCGGTATAATATTCGGTAATAACACCAATTACCACTCCAGCGACCAATCCAATTACAGTCGCTCCAAAAATTCCTAAAGAGGTGATGGTATAAGTAATTCCATAAAGAGGATCTTCGTGTGTCCAGCTATCGGGAAGCATCCATTTAATAATGAAATACACTGCGATAATCATTACAATTGTAGAGCCAAATTCACCTCTGTTTAATGCTTTCTGCGGGTCGCCCCCTTCTTTTACTTTTACAAAGAAGGTTCCAATAATAGACATTAATATTCCGACACCTGCAATCACAAGTGGGAGCAAAACAGCTCCCAGACCATTAAACTTTCCTGAAAATTCCGGGTAAACAATAAACTCTGCACCGAGAACCATTGTACCTACAATCGAACCAACGTATGATTCAAACAAATCAGCACCCATACCGGCAACGTCACCAACATTATCACCTACATTATCAGCAATGGTAGCAGGGTTAAGAGGATGATCTTCAGGGATGCCGGCTTCAAGTTTTCCCACAAGGTCAGCTCCAACATCAGCAGCTTTTGTATAAATACCGCCACCGACACGGGCAAATAAGGCTATTGATGAAGCTCCGAATGAAAATCCTGTAATGACAGTTATAACTTTTGGTAATCCGTCTTGTCCTATTCCAAATATATTCCCGTATATAAAGAATAATGCGCCAAGCCCAAGAACTCCTAAACCAACCACACCGAGCCCCATAACGGAACCGCCGGCAAATGCAATTTCAAGTGCTCTTCCTAGACTACTACGAGCGGCATTTGTTGTGCGAACATTGGCTTTGGTTGCTACCCGCATTCCGATAAAACCAGCTAATGCTGAACATAAAGCTCCAACCAGAAATGATACAGCAATAAGCGGTGATGATACTTTCGGATCGGCTGAAACTCCTAATAATATTGCTACAAATACAACAAATATTATCAACACTTTATATTCTGATTTAAGAAATGCCATTGCACCTTCGGCAATGTGACTTGCTATCTTCTGCATTTTATCGGTACCGGGATCCTGCTTCTCTATCCAGGAAGACTTCCAGTAAGTGTAAATAAGACCAAGTACCCCTAAAAAAGGAATAATGAGAAAGGTACTATCCATAGTATCTCCTAAATTCTCTTATTATTGTTGTCAGATTTTATGTTTAACTGGTTAGATATTTTGCTATTTGCATCAAGCAAGCCGTTCATCCCGCCTGAGATAAATTCTTTTATTAAGAAATCAGTAATTTTAAATGTTTCATTTAAAAGTTCAAATTCATCTGAGCTAAAATTTGAAAGGACATAATCTGCCATTTGTCCTTTTTCAAAATTATTTCCGATACCTATTCTAATCCTTGCAAAATCTTCAGAAGCGAGATGGTATATTAAGGAACTAATGCCGTTATGCCCTCCGTCTCCGCCTTTAATCTTCACCTTGATTTCAGCAAGAGGTAAATTAACATCATCCTGAATTACAAGTAATTCAGTTACTTCTGTTTTATTTTTATCGAGGGCCTGCTTGGCGGCCATACCACTGTTATTTACGTAATTTGTTGGTTTAATAAGCTGGAAGAATTCCCCGTTAAGCTTACCTTCGGAATAATAGTAATCGCCTTTGGATGGTAAAAAGGAAAGTGAATTTAACGAAGCAAAATGATCCAAAACTATAAATCCAACGTTATGCCTGTTATAAATATATCTATTGCCGGGATTGCCAATACCTAATATAAGTCGCAATTATTTATTATTTGAAAGTTATTCCTCTTCTTGTTTTTCTTCAGCTTTACCGCGTCCAATAACTTCAGGTTCTGCTTGTTCCTCTTCGGAAATTTCGGCTTCTTCAACTGTTTCTTTTTCAATCTTAGGATGTGAAACTGAAACAATAACAGAATCTTCCGTATTCAGAATTGTAATATTTTCAAGGTTAATATCCTTAACGTGAACTGAGTCCCCTATTTTAAGTTCTGAAATATCTATTTCAACACGTTGTGGAATATCTTTAGGTAAACATTCAATTTCAAGCTTATGGATAAGGTGTTGAACAATGCCGCCTTCCTTTACTCCAATTGGTGTACCGTGTAATTGAACGGGAACCTCAAGCTGAAACATTTCACCGGAAGTTAATCCAATCAGATCGAAATGAACAATTTTGTCCGTGATTGGATCGAACTGAACATCTTTAATCACACAATCAAATAATTTTCCATCTACCTTAAGTGAAACTAAATGAGTTTCAGATGTATAAACTAATGGGTTTATAGCTTTTTCAATAACTGCAAGATGAACGGGGGAATCATGCTTTGAATAATATATGCCGGGAACTTTGCCGTTATTTCTCACAAGCTTTCTTGCCTGTTTACTTCCTGTTTCTCTAACTTCTGCTTCTAAAATCACTTTTTCCATTTATAAACTCCAGAACTATTTTAACTTTTATCCACATCAAAGAGTGAACTAATTGATTCATTATTAAATGTTCTTCTGATTGCCTCAGAGAATATGTCAGATGCTGTAAGCATCTCTATTTTTTCCGAATGTCCATTAAAAGGAATAGTATCGGAAACAAACAATTTATTTAACCCGGAAGCTTCAATTCTTTCCAATGCCTTACCTGAAAAAAGAGGATGCGTAACCGCTCCATAAATATCCCGTGCACCTTTTTTCCTTAAAGCCTCTACAGCCCCGACAAATGTGCCTGCTGTATCGATCAAATCATCTACTATAAGAACGTCCTTATCTCCAACACTTCCGATTATATTTACAACTTCCGCCCGATTCTGTACAGGTCTTCTTTTATCGATTACTACCAGGTTAGCATGAAGACGTTTCGCATAAGACCTGGCCATCTTTATTCCACCGACATCAGGTGAAACAACTACAAGATTCGATTTTATTTCTTCAAACCTGTTTATGAAAATTGTTGATCCATAAAGATGATCAAACGGAATATCAAAGAATCCCTGTATCTGCGGTGCATGGAGATCCATTGTCATTACCCGGTCGGCACCGGCAACAGTAATTAAGTTAGCTACTAATTTAGCGGTAATAGAAACCCTGGGCTGATCTTTTCTATCCTGCCGGGCATAACCAAAATATGGAATTACAGCAGTAATACGTTTGGCAGATGCTCTTTTTGCACCATCGATCATAATAAGAAGTTCAAGAAGATTTTCTGCCGGTGGAACAGTGGACTGAATAATAAAGATATCACAGCCACGAATGTTCTCTCCGTATTTAGCCCAGATTTCTCCATCACTAAATCGTTTCAACTCTAAAAAACCAAGGGGCTTATCAAGCCTGTGAGCAATTTTCTCAGCTAAGGATCTGTTCGAACTACCGGAAAAAACTTTATAATCGGTTGCAGCCATAAACTGGTTTCTATTTAAAAAACAGACGGTAAATATAAATAAAACCCTCTGGTATGTCAATAAATTGATTAATACTTTGTACAGGCTTTATTTGAAAATTTCGTTTTTCTAATCTTTTTTCTTTTTGAATAAAAATATAATTACTATTAACAGGACTATCCCGGATAAAAGGTAAATCCAGTATGGAGTTTCCTTTAATTTGTATGGTTTAAAAGTGACAGATATGGTTTTTCCATTACCAATTTCAGAAAGATTATATTCCCAGATCAAAACTCTTCCGTCTTCTTTGGTAGCATTATGTGTAATTATGTCTCCGCCAAAAGTATACTTATAAGTTACATTAAAATTGCTGCCGTCAAAACCAAACCCGGTTGCAAAAGGAGGAATAAACTGCGTAAATACTTTTTGTCCCGCTGCACCATCTTCTAAAGAAAAATGTTCGTCAGAAAATGCTTTTGTATAGTTTAACGAATCAATATGATTAAAAGTCATTTCAATTTTAGCATGAGTAGTGCTATCAGTTGAATCGGTATAAACTTCAACATCCGTTATTTTATTATATTTTGATGAAAACTGGTTCCTGATAGAATCAGCATTAAATAATCCGATTTTATCAAGTATCTTTAGGTTTTCACTATCAGGAAGTTTCATCCAATAGGTTATTCTCATCTTACCTGAACCATCTGCGTATAGATTGATATCCTGTATATAATTAAGGCATCCCTGAAAAGAAAAAACAAGAAGTGGAATTATGACAAGAAATTTTTTCATTATACCCGGAACAAAAGTGCTTCCTCAAAAATCAAAAATGTAACAAATAATTTATAGAAAATTTTTTATATTTCCTTATGTTTTCGCATTCAATTTTATCAGGAGTTAGAAGACCAATGCCAACGTATGAATATAAATGTACTCAGTGCGGATATTTATTTGAGCTTTTTCAAACAATGACTGCAGAACCAATAAAGAATTGCCCTAAATGCAATGGAATAGTTAAAAGGTTAATCGGTCCGGGGGCAGGTCCAATCTTCAAAGGTACAGGTTTTTATCAAACAGATTATAAAAATTCCAAGCCTGCAAAAAAAGAAACTACTAAAGATATTTCAACAAGTAAGACTTCCTCAGGCAAGAAGTAATTTTTAACAGGTGTTTAACTTTGGAGATTAAAAGTTTTTTTAGTCTATTAAAATATATTCTTTAGATATAATTAGAAATCAGCACCTAAAGAAATATAGAATTTTGGACTTCCAAATCCCTGAACATAATATGGCCAGGCTACATCAAACCTCAGAAGGAAATACAGGAAAAACAACCTGGCTCCTACCCCGGTTCCCATTAGTAAATCACGACTGACAATATCATTATTTTCATTTCTCTCGAAAAATTTCAAATCACTGTTTTTGTTCCATGCAGAACCTAAATCAGCAAAAGCAACTCCAAAAATATTGCTGAATAAAATTGGTAATGGACCAGTTACAAGATATCTTATCAGCGGGAACCTGAATTCAAGATTCATCAAACCATATCTGGTGCCTATTTCCTGGGCGTAATCAAATCCGCGCATGGGTAATGCAGGCGTCAGGAAGGCAAAATCCGTTGCCGAACGAATAGGAATATCAGTTGTTGCAAAACTTCTGTTTATCCAATTCTCAATTCCGCCTATAAAAAATCTTTGCGGATTTCTTCCTCCTGAATAACCGCCCGATAATCGAAATGCAAATGAATATAAATCTCCCATCTTGAAGTAAGTTCGGTAATCTCCAAGAAATGAATAAAAGCTTTTCGAAGCATCAAAAAATCCCGGGTAACTGAATGCATCTAACCTGTATCTTGTTCCATCAATAGGTGCGGTATAACCCCATAAAACATTATCGTGAATAAAGCTCAGGGCAGGTAAAATAAATGATACTTTGTCTGATGGTACTGAAGGATCACTCAGGTCTTCACTCGAGACATTCAAATAGCTAAGTCCTGCTTCCACTCTATAAAATTTATTTAAAGGATAGCTTAAAGATCCAATTGCTCCGAAATTTCTAAACCGGTAAAGATCTGAATTAAGACCCTGTGAAAGGGCAAGAAACCTTGCCGTATGGAATCCCTCTATTCCGTAATTCAATCTATCTCCAAGGTACTGATAAGCCAAGCCGTAATCACTGTTTTTCAAATCAATCTGAAGACTGGTTACGGCAATTAACCTGTGGTTACCTAAAACATCACTGAATGATAAAACGGTTGTCCCAAGTAATCCGTATAAAGTACTGTAACCAGCATTTGCATACACTATGTCGGGAGAAAAAGTGATTTTATATTTATTCACTCTATAGTTCCCGTTTGAATCAAGATTATCAGTTAAGTTAAACTTCTGGTTAACAGTATCTGTTGAGTCAATATTAAGAGAGTTTTTTCCACCGAACACATAATTATTAAAATCTATCTTTACGGAATCCCCGTACGTATTTGTTGTGTCGCTGTATTTTCCCGTATAAAAAGAGATATCGTTTGTACTATTGGTATCTTTCTTAGCATGTTCAAATACCAGGGTATCATCATCAGCTTCGGTTATAATATTCCTTAATTTTGAAACGTATTTTGTAAGCGGAAGCTCTTTTTTATTAATATCAATTTCAAAAGGATTATTAAGTAAATAAATATTGAATCCCGCCTCATATAAAGATGAAAATGCGAGCTTCTTACCATCCTTTGAAATTGATAACTGGTATAAACCATCGAGAGAATTTGTAATCGGGACAGCTTCCTCATTCCTGGTTAAATCAAGCTTGTAAATATTATTTATACCGTTTTGATCAGAAATAAATAAAATACTTTTACCCTCAGGTCCAACCACAGGATATGATTCGTTTGCATACTGGGTATCAGTTATTCTTGTAATCTTTTTACTGATGACATCAATATTATAAATATCATTCTGCCCGTAATCAAAATTATAAATCTTAAATGATTTTGCGATCTTAGATGGATTTAAATAATCTTCTCTGTCGGAAACAAAAAATATTTTTTTGCTGTCTTCCGACCAGGATGGATCTTTATCTGAGAAAACATCGTTTGTAAGATTCTCAAGATTTTTAGTGGTAAAATCATAAACATAAATATCGGATTGCTTTGCATTATGACCAACAAAAGCGAGCTTGCTTCCATCAGGAGACCAATTTACACTTTGGATTCCATCGAGTTTAATAGGTAGAACATCTTTGTCTTCTGTCTCTACGTTAATCAAATAGATAACATCATCACCGCCACTTTTTAATGAGAGAGCAATTTTTTCTCCATCCGGCGACCAGGTTAAACTTGGTGTAATAATGTTAAGCTCTTCAAAATCGGGAGTACGGTTACCTGCAACAAGCTTTTTAATAATTTTACCATCAATGGCATCCATCAGGTAAACATCAAAATAATAATTCCTGTCGGTAATGAATGCGATCTTATCTCCCTGTGGAGAAAGTGCCGGGCTTGTGTTATAAAATCCACCAGCTTTGCGGTTATCAGTTAGTCTTTTGGCAAACTCATCCGGATCCTGCCTAATTGCAATGTCCGGCCAATAAGTTTTTCTAATATATTTCTTCCATCTTTCATTTAATTCTTCAAGTGATAAACCAATGGAAGCCCTAATTCCTTCTTCAACACTGCCGGTACCGCGTATTTTATTTACTATTTCTCCTATCTTCTCTTTTCCATATTTCTTCGCTATATAATAAAAAACCGACTGCCCTCCCCGGTAAGCAAAATAACCATTCAGGTTTTGAATATCGGGAAGATATTCGCTTATTGCAGCATCACGGATAAACATATCAGTATTTATATCCCAACCCAATGATTGATATTCTGCCATTCCTTCATTGAACCATGTTGGAAGGTTTACAGTAATGTTATTTGATATAATGTTTTGAAAAGAACCACCATAAAACATATCGTTGATAACGGCGTGCGTAAGCTCATGATGAATCAAATGACGAAATTCCTTATAAGATCCCATGAACTGAATTACAACCCGGTTCTTGAATAATTCAGTAAATCCTTCAATTCCCTCGGACAGGTATTCATCAGTAATATTTGTTTCCTGAAAATCATTATGAGAATTATACACTATTATGGAAATTCGATTATTTATTTTATAATCAAAACTCTTTTCAATTGAGGCGAGAGATTCTTCGGCTATTTTTGAAGTAAACTCAGCAAGGTTGTCACCATGCTGGGAAAAATAGATATCAAAATGATCTGTCTGGATATAGTACCAGGTAAAATCTTTATACTGTACTTTATTCTGTCCAAACTGTGCAAACATAATTGAAGGAAGAAGCAATAAAATTGTGGAAATGAAATGCAGATTTCTTAACATGGTTTTAAACCTTTGGGTACTTTTATTCGCTAATAATAAAATCCAACTCAGATTTTTCCAGATCGGCACGAATGAGCTTCACCTGCACTTTATCTCCAAGCCGAAACTGTTTTTTAGTCCTTCTTCCAATTAAAGAATATTTTTTTTCATCGTAAACGTAAAAATCTCCCTCCAAATCCCTTACCTTAATCAAACCTTCAGCCAGAATATCTGTAATTTTAACAAAAATGCCAAAATGTGTAATTCCAGAAACAATAGCGTGAAATTCTTCACCAATATGATCCTGCAGATATTCAATCTGTTTCTGCTTAACAGAAAGTCTTTCTGCATCGACTGCATTTCTTTCCGTTATAGAAATATGGTCGCTTATATCTTCAAGAATATTATATGAATATTTCTCCTTACCTTTTCCTTTCAGATATTCATTTAACATCCTGTGTACAATTAAATCGGCATATCTTCTTATCGGGGATGTAAAATGAGTATAGTATTTGAAACCAAGTCCATAGTGACCAATATTATTTACCGAATAAACTGCTTTTGCCATAGATCTGATTGCAAGTTCATTTATTACTCCTTCCTCTTCAGTTCCCTTTACCATTTGCATCAATACCTGGAACTCTTTTGATTTAGAAGCTGTATTCGGATTAAATACATAACCAAGTGATTTCACAAACCGGCCAAATTCCTGCAGCTTTTCATTATCAGGAAGATCATGTACACGGTAGATAAAAGGATGTACTTGTCCTTTTGCAGGAGCCGCAATATGTTGGGCTACTATTTGATTTGCCAGCAGCATAAATTCTTCAACAAGCATATTACTCTGTTTAATTTCTTTTCTCTCAATGCTTACTGGGTTTCCGCTCTCGTCCAATTCAAAACGGATTTCGGGAGAGAAAAAATCGATACTGCCTGTCCTCATTCTTTTTTTTCTAAGAGTTTGGGCAAGGCTGTTCAACAGATAAATTTCTTCACTATAATCACCTTTTCTGGAATCTATGGTATCCTGCACTTCTTCGTAAGTATATCTTCGCTTACTGTTAATTACACTTTTTTTAATCTTATAATCTATGAGTTTACCTCTCTGTGTTAACTCAGAAATAACAGAATATGTCAAACGATCCTCACCCGGAACAAGAGAACAAACATTATTTGAAAGTCTTTCAGGAAGCATTGGTATAACTTTACCGACAAGGTAAACGCTGTTCCCCCGTTTTAAAGCTTCTTTGTCAAGCTCAGAACCGGCAGATACATAATTACTTACATCGGCTATGTGTATCCCGATTTCAAAATTTCCATTATCAAGCTTATCAATTGATAAGGCATCATCAAAATCTTTAGCATCAACAGGATCAATAGTGAAAACATTTTTATCGCGGTAATCGAGTCTTCCTTTTAGATCCTCAGCAATAACTATTACAGAAATTGATTCAGCTTCATTAATTACATTATTTGAAAACTGGTAAGGAAGGTTAAACTCTTTGGCGATTGAAGCAATATCTGTTTCAAATGACCCTTGTTTACCTAACAGTTGAACGACTTCACCTTCAGGATTAAGCATTGAACTATCCCAGATAATATTTCCCACAATTACTTTGTCCCCGACTTTTGCATTATTAATTTTATCGGGATTAATATAGATGTCTCTTTGAATCTTTGAGTCATCTGGTTTTATAAAGTAAAACGAATGAGATTTCTTAAGTGTCCCTACAATTTCCTCCCTTTTTCTTTTAATCACTTTAATAACCTGCCCTTCAATGTTTCTTCTTTTTTTGTGGGCAAACAAAGCAACCTCAACTGTGTCACCATGAAGTGCCGTTCCAAGATTTCTTGAAGCAATAAAAATATCTCCCAACTCCGAATTTTTAAGAATAACAAATCCATATCCTGCCTGGTTTACTTCGAGAGTACCTGTTATGGTGTTTGAGGATGGCTGATGATTAAGATAATATTTTTTACCTGATTTAGTAAGAAAGTTTTCTTTAAAAAGCTTGTAAACAGCAGCTTTTAATGAACTATATTCGTGGTCAGAAGTGATATTTAACTTACGGGCAATTTCTCTATTTTTAAATCCTTTACTCGGATTTTTTTTAAAGAATGAAATAATTTCTTTTTTCATTAAAACTCAAATTTATATTTAAGACCAAGTTCATTTATCATTTCGTTAATATTGTTGGTATTTGCATCCGTAACAGACTGCTTTCGTTCCAACCGAATAAGCAGATTATTGGTTATCGGGTACTCAACCTTAACATTAGCCTGCGAAATATCCTGAAAAACATTTGTGGTACCACCAACCGAATAATTAAAATCTCCGGCTTTACCGACAAGATTAAATTTAGTTGTTGCACCGACCTGTCTTAATTCAACCCTTTTGATAATGTCCCCGAATTGCTTATTCAAAAAACCTCCGAGCACAGAGCCTGCCAACGAAGCTGCTGTGGATGCTGCGGCATACCTGTCCTGTTGCGATGCACCTTCCGTAAACCTGCCGGTAAGAATAAAAAATACTGCATCGGAAGCTGATTTGGAAGCGTCGGGCGTATTGTTTTCAATATTCTTGGCACCGTAATAAACAGCAATGTTATCCTGATTCTGAACGAGATTTTTGCCGAGTTCTTTAAGAAAACCTTTAACCTTAATTTTTACGGCAACCTGCACTTCACTGTTAGATGAAGAATCGCTGGCAGGGTAATAATAATCAGTATAAGTAGCTGTTATATCAAGGTAAGGGTTATCAAGCTGGTTTTCAAATCTGATCGTACCATCTGCTTCAAAGGTTTTTAGAAATTCAAGAGTAGATCCGTTCAGTAAATTTAACTCACCGCTTGCATCTGTTTTACCATTCTTTCTTTCATAATGGAAATCACCCCGGAGAATAGCAACCAGATTCTGATCTAATTCCTTGGAAAGTACGAATGTAATTTGTGCTTCTTTTTCAACGTGCACATCAACAACATAATTAAATTTTGAAGAAGAGGAACTCCCCTGTTCCTGGTTATGCTTATGAGAAAGATCCACCAACCTCTGAAAATCAGCCTCACTATTGGAAACTTTTGCAGTGTCATCAGAATAGATATATATAAAATTATTTGAGGTATTCTGGTATGAACTTTCAGTTTGGGGAAAAGTAAGTTTAGCTTCCTTTACATCTACAGGAACTTTTAAAAGTACCCCGCTTGAGTCTAATGTCAGATTTATATTCCCTTGAGTAGCAATAACCAAATCTCCATATACAGTAGGACTGGCAGATTTGCTTTCTTCACTTAAAACTTTAAGATCGCCATTAACTTTAAAATTTGAAGAAACAATGTTTAGATTATTTATTACAGCCTCTCCACTTCCGGTCATTTGTCCACCATTCTTTGTCCCGGGAGCGTTTTTAATTAATAAACTATCTATTTTAAGCAGATCAGGAGTTATTGAAAGTATTAAACCTGCCTGATATTCAAGATTATTTTTAGCAAACACAAATGAGGTGTTTTCAAGAATTAATTTCCCTTCAGGTTTGAAATTATTAAAAGTACCTCCAATATTTAAATTCGCAGTCAAATCGCCGCTTATCCTATTAATATCCGGAAGAATATTCCCAAGCGCACCTAGCTTAAAGGTATCTGCAGCCACACTGATATTTATAAGTTCATTTTTATTAATTCTGTTTTGAACCCCGGTAAATGCTAAATTAACAGGAATATTTCCCTCAATTTTTAATTTAGGATTTTGATAATTTCTCAGAGAATCCACAAATCTTATATCAGTATTCAGCTTTTCATTTTTATAATTAAGATTGGCTATGAGTGAGCCAAATTTTTTGTTTTTGTACCTAACGCTATCTGCATTCAGTTTAATATTCATTATAGGTGAATCAAAATTTCCTTTTACTTCAGCATTAAAATTAAGGTAACTATGGATTGCATTTTCGGGGCTTATACCCAATAATTCTTCGCTTAAATCACTACCTCTTATATTATTTACTGAAACATTTAAATCCTGGGAACCCTGTCTTTGCAGCGTACCGTCAATTCTTATGCTTCCATCTTTATGGAATAATTTAAAATCTTTGAAATCAATCCTATCAGGAGTATAAAAAACATTTACAGGAGTTTTATTTGCAAGATTAAATTCATTGTATTTTACCAAAAGAGTATCAATTGAAATATCGACGCCGCTGTTAAAATGTAACCTGGAATCAATACTGGCAGCAAGATAGTTTTCTAGATTTGCAGAGAAATTAACTGAAGCAGAGTCTCCATTAATTCCCAAACCCAGATGTAAATTATTTATATCGCTGCCGGTAAAAACCCGTTCTATATTCAGGTCTATGTCTGCATTAAGTCCGGCAAGTGAAATAGAATCCAGGCTATTATGGAAAGCAAGATTTAGGTTTAATTTTGATAAGAAGAACGCATTATTACCACTCAAATATTTCAGATAATCCAGATTTGATTTAAAGATAAAATTCAGCGAATCATCAGATTCCTTCAATGATCCCTGAACGTAACCGTTAAGCTCAAGCTGCTTGCTTCCAAGCAGTAAAGAAAGCAGATCAAAATTTTTAAACTCAATTACATAATCCATCTTAGTTTCACTAAAAGCCTCATTATTTACAGGAAGACTTTCTGCCAGCTTTCCAACAGAATCCACAACTGTTTGTGATGGCAGCAGTTTGTCTAGTTTATCTTTTATCGCATTTGCAACAATTTTAGCTTCGGTAGACATTAAATTAACAGCATTCATTATTTTAAAATCACCAGTAACTGTAATATCCGCAAGATCAGAAATAATATTAACTACTCTTTCACCACCATCATTCTTCCTTATATCCACAATAGCTCTTGTGCTATCTATTTTAATACCGTGTATTGAAGAATTATACATAGAAGTACTCAGGAATAGATCCATGCTATCAGGATTAAAATCCTGACCGCTGGCCTCAACTGAAAAATTCAAATCGGTTTGAGAAGAAGTATCCTTCAATATTGCTGCCAGATCAAGTTTTTTAATATCGCCTGTTAGTTCGTAAGAAGGATGCTTCGGTTTAGTGAAATCAATCGATCCGCTAAGTGATGCGTATGTAGTATCTGATATGGCTGTTAATTTGTAATTAATGATTTTACTTTTAGCATCCGCAATCAATTTAAGCGAATCCATTCTATTTCCTTCAACAACAGAACCTCCTGCAAAAAACCGAACTGCTGCACTGAGACTGTCAGGATTAACTCCGGCTCCATCTATTGACCCCATTGAAGTAAGATTGGTAGAAACTCCGGCAATTGGGGAAAGATCAAAATTATTTGTTTTAAAATTTAAATCATAAACCATAGGGGTTTTTTCAAAATTAAGATTTCCTTTTACTGCAAAAGAACCTTTACCGGTTTTTATATTTACCCTGCTGTAAAAATTAAGTGGACTGCCTTTGTATTCAAGACTATCAAAGTTTATTATGCCGTACTCATTATAGACAGGTACTTGAAGTGAAGGAAGAAGATGATTTATGTCCTGTTGATCTATATATGAGTTTGAAAACTCAGTTGATATCAACATATTTTTTCCAGCATCTATATCCTCAATTCTTCCTTTGGCTTGAATGTGGGTATTTCGAAAACCTATATCAAGATTTTTTAGACTAAGCAACTTTAACGAACCTGCTGTTTGAATATTTACAGATAATGTTCCATTAAGTATGTTCAATGCCGGAATAAAAGCTGACAGATCTGATAAAGCAAACTGATCTGCATTCAGTTCAAGGGTTAAGCCCGCCTTCGCAAAATTTGTATTTCCTGTTGTATCAAATATTGAAAAATTATTTACACCGGCATTTAACCTGAGATCAGAAGAATCCGTTTCAATTTTTAAATCATTTACACTAATGGAATCATTATTTATATAAAAATCCCCGGATAAATTATTTAACGCAAATCCATTTATGTTAGGTTTAAATGATAGTGAATGTAAAACAGTTTCAAACACTTTGTTTTTTATATCGGCAAATGCTTCAAGAGAAATATTTAAATCCTTAACCAAAAGATTATGCATATTCAGATTATCATATGAATCACTTTTTTTTATATCATAATCATTTAACGAAAAATCGGTATTCTTAATTGTAAGATCAGCAACAATTATTTTAAATGAAAAATTTGATGCGGTTGTATCAGTTGTACCCGAAGGTGGAATAAGCTTAGAAATATTTAGCTCCCCGCTGCTGTCTTTTAGAAGATTTATTTTGGTATCATCTATTTCTATTTTTCTTACATATATCTTTTTTAATAACATTTGGAGCGGGCTTGTTTTTAGTTCAATTCTTCCGGCATTTAATAATGTATCACTTCCCATAGTTACATTGGCATTACGCAGAATCAGAGAAGTGAAAATGGTTCCATCGAGCTCACCAATATATACTTTCCCGTTTAAGGCATTATCGGCAATGTTCATTACTTCTTCTCTAAGCCAATTACGGAAAAAGGAAGTCTGACTAACAGCAAAAGCAATTACCATAAGCAGGAATAACCCAAGACCAATGTACAGGAAGATATTAACGATCTTCTGCAGCAGCGTTCTTTTTCTCTTCTCTTTTTTTTGTTTTTTCTTTTCTTCTGTCACGTTAAATTATAGTATTTACCAGTCATATTAGATAAATAAAAATTGTATCATTTCAAATGATGAAATCTCTCTTACATCTTATATTTATCAAGGATAGATTTAATGATATCGGTTGTGGATTGATCATTAACAAACTTAATGGTTTTTACTTCTCCCCCGTTCTTCACTACAGCTTCTTTTCCTACTATATTATTTATATCCCAATCAGCCCCTTTAACGAGAACATCGGGAATAATTTTTTCAATAAGCTTTGCTGGTGTTTCTTCTTCAAAAATTACCACATAATCGACAGGTTTAATATTTGAAAGCACGAACGCTCTCTGAGATTCAGGAACAACAGGTCTTTTGTCCCCCTTAATTTTTTTTACAGAAGCATCGCTGTTCATCCCCACAATCAGAACATCTCCCATCGCTTTCGATTTAATCAGGTAATCAACGTGCCCGGCATGAATAATATCAAAGACTCCATTAGTAAAAACAACTTTTTTCTTTTCTTTTTTATAAGATTCTCTTAGAGAAATTATTTCATCAAGTGATTTTATATTGCTCATAAATTGTCTTCCTTAATAGTACTGAATAATTTATCCAGCTCAATGGGGACAATTCCAATTTCTTCGCAAACTATTCCCCCCGCATAATTAGCAAGATAAGAAGCTTCTATAATATTTGCTTTCGCGGCAAGTGCCATGGTAAGTGTTGAAATGACAGTATCACCCGCTCCTGAAACATCCGCAACTTTTCTTGCTTTTGTAGGCATTCTTTTTTCATTTTTTCCACGTTCAAAAACTGCAATGCCGCCTTCGCCAAGAGTAAGCAAAACATATTTTGCATCTAACCGTTCCAGGATTTTATTACCAGCAAATGATATATCTTCATCCGTTCTGATTTTCATACCAAGTACATCTTCAGCTTCTTTCCGGTTGGGTTTAAATACAGTTACATTCTTAAATGAAAAAAAGTTGTTGAACTTAGGATCTACGGTCACAATTATCCCTTTTGAATTTGCAAGCCGGATAATTTTTTCAATTAATGGAGGAGATAGTACACCTTTGTTATAATCCTGAAGTATAATTGCATTTAAAGAATCACTTTGAGCTTCAAGGAATTTGAAAATTTTTCCCTGAAGTTTTTTTGCCAGATATTCCTTGCTTTCTTTATCAATTCTAACAACGTGTTGATTATTTGCAATAACCCTGGTCTTAGAAGTTGTTGAGCGTTGTTCATCTAAAAAAATACCTTCAGAATTAATATCCAGTTCATTAATAAGCGAAGTAAAAATTGAACCGTCATTATCATATCCGATTACTCCAACAGGTAAAGGATTTCCACTTAATTTTAAAATGTTTAAAGCTACATTTGCAGCACCGCCGAAACGAAAGAATTCATTTCCTACTTCAACTATCGGTACAGGTGCTTCAGGAGAAATTCTTTTAACATCTCCCTGGAAATAACAATCAAGCATCATATCACCAACCACGGCAACTTTTAATCCTTTAAATTTCTTTTTAAGCTCATTCATTCTGCCTAAGGGAATGGAAATCATAAATCATCCTTAAATTGAATTATTAAAGTAAAAATAAGTATAAATTGATTCTTCAGAAAGAATTGAAAGGATAATTGTTGGATAAACTGGGGCTTATTTTCTTCTCCTGATGGTTTGTTTCTTCTCAATCTTTGCCGGCTCTGTTCTTCCAGTCCAGTGAGCTAAAGGATTATCAATAGGAATTCTGAAAAGTCCACGGTCTGTACCAATCCAGATATCAGTCCCATCAAACAGCATCGAAAGAACGGTTGATGTTTTGATCTTATCATTTTCCAGATCTATAGGCTTAACTTCTCCCGTTATCCGGTTAATCAATGCGATTCCGTGCCCGTATTCAGCCCTGTCGTTTTTTGAAAACTGGTAAACTGATGTCCAAATAGTGTTCCCTGTTTTTGCCATACAATAAATTCCATTTGCAGGAAGTCCGTCTTTTTTAGAAATCCTTATCCATCTATGGTTCCTGTCAAAAATATAAATTCCTCCAATATTAAAATCGGGTTGTTCTTTTGTTACAAACTCATCGGTTGCAAACCAGATATATTTATTATCAAAAAGTAAATCACTGATTGATACGAAAGAACCTTCCTCAAGAAATTTTCCGTTTTTATTAGTATAAAAATCCCAGGCATAACTGTTGTTAATGTTTCTATTTTTGTAATATTTATGAACCCCTCCTTCTGTGCCAAACCAGATCAAACTATCGCCATCAAGTGAAATAGAGGTAAAGTTGTTTGTCTTCGAATCTCCGTTGACAGTTTTATTATAATCCGTGTATCTCTGCCTTCTCACGTCCAGCCTTGTAAGGTTTTTAAACCTGCCAATCCATAAAATATTTTCGGTAGAATCGTAACACAACGCACGAATCCAGTTACCCATTTCTCCCCCCAAAGCAAATTTTTTATTTGCCCACTGGTCTTTTCTCTTATTGTAAGTATAAAGTCCTTCCGCAGCACCGGCCCAAACATAATGCTTACTTACTGCAATATTAAAGAAAAGATCGTTGTCAAGATTCCCTTCTTTCGTTGAAAAATTTGTCCAGCTATCATCTTCTTTAGAATATTTATAAATACCCTGTCCATAAGTCGATACCCAGATTTCCCCGCCCTGTTCTTTAATAGAAGTAACATTTGCACCTTCAAGATAAGTTTTTATTTTTTCCTGGGAAAAAGTGACCGGCGCAAGAAAGTACAAAAATATTATCGGTAGAATAAAACGAAAAATCATATATCGAATTTTAACTAATTCTTAGTAAGCAAGTAAAGTCAATAAATAAAAAGCAATTGGATTATGGAAAATGGTATAGGGAAAAGAAAAAATAAAAAAAATATTTATCCATCAATACAGTAATGCTAATAACTTTCTTCTTCTGAAGGGAATTTTTTTTCTTTTATATCCTGAATATAATTTTTTACTGCTTGGGTGACTGCCCCTGCAAGTTCAGCATAATACCTTACAAACCTTGGATGGAAATCTACATTTAATCCGAGCATATCGGGAGTAACAAGAATTTGTCCGTCACAATGCGGTCCGGCACCGATTCCGATTGTAGGGATTTCAACAGACTCGGTAATTCGCAGAGCAAGCTTTGCTGGAATCTTTTCAAGCACTAAAGCAAAAGCTCCCGATTCTTCAACGACCTTTGCATCTTCCAGTAGTTCCATCACTTCTTCATCATTTCTGCCGCGTTCCCTGTAACTACCAAACTGGTGAATACTCTGCGGAGTTAAACCAATATGTCCCATTACCGGAATACCGGCACGTGTAATTTTCTTTATGGCTTTTGAAACTCTTTTACCTCCTTCAAGCTTTACTCCTCCTGCAGAAGTTTCTTTCATAATTCTTCCCGCATTCCTGAACGCTTCATCGGTACTTAACTGGTATGACATAAAAGGCATATCAACCACAAGCATTGCACGGTTTATTCCTTTTGAAACAGCTTTAGTGTGATAAATCATTTCATCCATTGTTACGGGAAGAGTGGTTTCATTTCCCTGGAACACATTTCCGAGGGAATCACCAACAAGAATTAAATCAATACCTGCTTCATCAAGCAGCTTTGCCGTAATAAAATCGTATGCTGTTAACGCTGAAATTTTTACTCCCTTGTGTTTAAGCAGGGCAAGGGATTTGGTCGTGATTCTCTTTATTGTTTGTTCTGTACTCATTTTATTTTTATTCGTTTAAAGTTAATTCTTCTCTCAGCATTTTTACCGAAAAATATTTTTCGAATCCTTCCACTAATGATTCCGAAAGCTTTTCATAATCTGTTTCATTATTCAGAATTGACTCAAGCTCTATAGTTTTGCTTTTTAAATCTTCCTTGATTTTCATTCTTTCATCGAATGGAAGATTTAAATAATCGGCCAAATTTACATGATTATTACCACACATTATTGATCCATGCTGCAAAAGAACATTCCCCATTTTTCTTTGTGCACTGCCGACAAGCTTTTTGCCGGAATATTTTATTTCATTTTTTGCCGGGACACCAAAGCAGGCTGCACTTAAATTTTCTTTATAGAATGAAAGTAAATCAGGTTGTATTCCTTCAATCTCAAGCCGGGTTAAACGGGGATCATAAATTTTTAATCCTTCGATTAAAGAAAGATTGATCTGCCTATAAATATTTTTTGGAGATGATTCAGTGTTAAGCGGTAAAGCCACAGAATATGTTAATTCTTCAGAATGAAGAATTGCACGTCCGCCTGTAGGTCTTTTAACCATCTCAATTCCATCTTCATCTGCTTTTTTATAATTGATTTCAGAAAAGCTCTGGTTTGCCCCAATAGAAATACAATAAGGCTTCCAGCGGTATAGACGAAAATTTATATTACCCCGAGCTGCATTTTTAACAAGGTTCAAATCAAATTCCATATTGAATGAACCTGTGTTTTCTCCGGTATTAATATATTTCCATATCATTTACCTATTATACCTCTGCTGCTTTCCTTAAGAAATTCGAGAATTCTTTTAACATACCTGTTTATTCCCAGTTCCTCTGCAATTTTCTCCCGTGCCTGGGATACATTATAAGCATTGTTGTATAGAATTGAGTAGGCTTTTTTTAAAGCTTCAATATCTTCATTTTTAAAACCTCTCCTTCTTAAACCGATTGAATTTAAACCCGAATATTTTAAAGGTTCATTTCCGGCAAGAATAAATGGAGGTACATCCTGGACAATTCTGAATCCGCCGCCTGTCATCGAATGTTCTCCAACCTTGCAAAATTGATGGACGGGCGTCAATCCACCGATAATAACATAATCTTCAAGAATACAATGGCCTGCAACCTGAACACCGTTTGCAAGAATACAATTATTTCCCACAACTGTATCATGCCCAATATGAGAATAAGCCATCAACATGCAGTTATTTCCTACTCTGGAAAAACCCGTTGATTTTGTGCCGCGATGAAGGGTTACGAATTCAAAAAGTATTGTGTTATCACCGACATAAAAAAAAGTTTCTTCTCCGGCAAATGATAAATCCTGCGGAGTGTGAGCAATTGATACCGATTGGTGAATGATGACATTATTTCCGATCCTTGCACCGTTATATATTACGGCGAAAGGACCAATAGAGCAATCATTTCCAATTTCAACATCATCTTCAATTATTGAATACGGGAGAACATTTATATTGTCCCCGAGTTTTGCTTTACTACTGACAATTGCGGTAGGATGAATAGTTACCATAATATTTCCATTTCAACTAAGAGTTTAAAGTAGATTCGCGATCAACTATACCTGCCATAAAATCTGCTTCAGCAACGAGAGTTTCGTTTACAAATGCTTTTCCTCTCATCAACACAACTTTACTTTTTTTATTCGTCAGTTCAATTTCAATATAAAGTTGATCGCCAGGAAGCACCGGCTTCCTGAATTTTGCGTTATTTATTTGCATAAACAGAACGAGTTTTTTTTCAGGATCAGGAAATGAATTAAGAAGAAGAATGCCGCCTGTTTGTGCCATTGATTCAATGATGAGTACACCGGGCATGATTGGTTGTCCCGGAAAATGTCCCTGGAAAAAAGGTTCATTAACAGTAACTGATTTAACACCAATTACTTTTTTATCAATCTGAAGTTCTATTATTTTATCAACAAGAAGGAAAGGATACCTGTGTGGAAGTATTCTCTGAATTGCATTGGCATCAAATACAACTCCTTCTTTTTTAACGAGCTGATATTTTTTAACAAGCTTTTTCTGTTGGTAAAGCTTCCTTACCTGCTTTGCAAACTCTACATTTGCTTTATGGCCGGGACGTGCAGCAAGTATCTGTGCTTTTACCGGCGCTCCGATTAATGCCAGATCACCAATAAGATCAAGAAGCTTATGACGAACCGGTTCATTTCTAAACCGAAGTTCCTTGTTATTAAGAATACCGTTTGAACCAAGAGAAATCTTTTCTTTTATCCCGACTTTCTTACGCAATTTTTTTAATCCATCATCATCAAGATCGCGGTCAATTATTACTACAGCATTATCAATATCGCCGCCTTTTATTAATCCCTGGTCTGCAAGCTCTTCAACTTCACTTAAAAAACAAAATGTCCTGGCTGGTGCAAATTCGGTAACAAATTCTTTTTCAAGATCGAACAGACCGGTGTGCTGGCTTCCGAGTGCCGGGTTCTGGTAATCAACCATAACTGTTATCCGGTATCCATCAAGAGGAAGAGCAACAATATCTATCTGCTTCTCATCATTATGGTACATAACAGTTTCATCAATAATGAGATAATCTTTTGGTGCGTCCTGTTGTACAAAGCCGGCTTTTACCAATTCATTTACATAAGGAACAGCACTACCGTCACCCACAGGAGGTTCAATTCCATCCATTTCAACTATAAGATTATCAATCTGCAATCCGTATACTGCAGCAAGAACATGTTCAACGGTATGAACTTTTGCTTCACCAATCCCGAGAGTAGTTCCTCTTGAAATATCTATAACATAATCTGAATTAGCGGGGATTTCAGGATTATCATTTAAATCAACTCTAACAAATTTAACGCCGTAATTTTCCGGAGCAGGTTTGAAAGTCATAGTACAATCTGTACCGGTATGCAAACCAATTCCTGACATTGATACTTCTCTGGCAATAGTTCGTTGTTGTTCAAGCATTTAGGTATTCCGGATTTTATTTTTAAAAACCGGTTAATAAAATAGCAAGATGAGTTTTGAAATACAATCTCAGATTCAAGTTCAAGTTTAAGAAGTTCAGGATATGATTTTCAAGTGCTGATCTAAATTCAGCTTTTTTTATCAATTAAAGCTTTTAGATTTTTTATTTCTGCTTCGAGTTCGGATATTTTTTTTACATATTCTGGAAGATTTCTTATATGTGATTCGAGCTTGAAGGCAGTTTTAACTTCTTTGGCGGGACTCCCAAAATATGTTCCTGCTTTAGTTATACTTTTAGAAACGCCGGCCTGAGCAATAAGAATAACATTATCCGCAATTTCAATATGACCTGTTAATCCCACCTGACCGAGAATAAAGCAATTCTTTCCAACTTTGGTACTTCCGGAAATTCCAGCCTGGGCAGAGATTATAGTATTTTCACCGACAACAACATTATGCGCTACCTGTACAAGATTGTCTATCTTTGCACCTTTTTTAATTAGTGTTGATCCGATTGAAGCACGATCGATTGAAACATTTGAGCCAAGCTCTACATCATCCTCAATAATAACGTTTCCAATCTGAGGTATCTTATGAAATTTCCCTTCATCATCAGGTTCAAAGCCAAACCCGTCCGAACCGATTACAGTACCGGGATGAATAATAACCCTGTTACCAATTCTGCATTTTTCTCTTATACTCACATTCTGAAAGATCAAACAATCATCTCCGATTTCAACATCCTGAAGAAGAACAGTATTATGAAATATTTTAACGTTATTTCCTAAAATACATCCTTCGGATATTACAACATTCTTACCGAGCGAAACATTTGAGCCAAGCTTTGCAGAAGGATGAACGAATGCTGTTTCATCAATTCCATCAAGCGGATAAGACGGTGGGAAAAATTTTCTTACAAGCTTGAAAAAAGCTTTGTTGGGATCGGCAACTTCGATGTATGAAATATCATCTCTGGATTTTAGGAAACCGGGTTTAACTATTATTGCAGAAGCTTTTGTGGAGGGAAAATATTTTTCATATTGTGATAAATAAAGGAATGTGAGATCGCCGGGTTTGGCTTCTTCAATCTTTGCAAGACTATTTATCTCAAGTTCTTCAATCCCGGTAATCTCTCCGCCGATATAAACGGCGATATCCTTCAGAGTTATTTTCATTATTCAAGTTTCAACTTATCGAGCACTTTATTTGTAATATCATATTCTTCTTTAGCATAAAGAAGCATAACATCGCCGCTTCTGTCAAAAACAAAATCAAGATCTTCATCCTGTGCAATATCCTGGATAGCATTAAAAATCTTATTCTGAACGGGCTTCATTAATTCATCCTGCTTCTGAAACAGTTCACCGTTTGTTCCGAATTTCTTTTCCCTGTAATCCGAGATATCTTTTTCCATTGTCATAAGTTCAGCTTCCGTCTCAGTACGCGTCTGATCGGTCATAATAAGTTTTCGCTTTTCATAATCATCGTACTTTGTTTTCCAGTCCGCTTCTTTTTTATCTAATTCATCCTGCCACTCTTTCACAAGAGCATCAAGCTTTTGCCTTGCATCCTGTGCATCAGGAAGGTTATCCATAATTGTATTTGAATCGACATAGCCTATTTTAAGCTGTGCGAATGATGCAGAGGAAAAAACCGTCAGAAAAAATGCTGAGAGAATGATCCCAAAGCTTTTCATAAAGACTCCGAAACTAAATTTTTAATGTGGCTTGAAAAGGAGACAATTCCCTAATTAAAATAAAGAACTGCTCTTATTCCAAAATTCAGAATGAAACTTAACTTCCTCTTTTTAACTTATCAAGGACTTTATAAGTAACATCATAAGCAGAATCAGCATAAAGAAGAATTATGTCACCACTTTTATCAAAAATGAAATTCATTCCTTCTTCTTTTGCAACTTTCCCTATAGCATCATAAATTTTATTTTTTATAGGAGCAAAGATTTCATCGTTTTTCTTATATATCTCACCGGTTCCCTGTGCAAATTTATCTTTCCTGAAATTGATAATATCCTGTTCCATATTAACAAGCTTCTGCTGTTGAGTAAGTTTTTTATCTTCAGGCATATTATTAACCTGTTTCTGATAATCATCGGCGGCTTGCTGGTAAGCCTTGGTCATGCTATCAAGCTGTGCAGACCATTTATTAGTAATAGCATCAAGGTCACCCTGTGCCTTTATTGCTTCGGACCATTGAGTTAAAATCACCTGGGAATCAACATAGCCAAGCTTTTGTGTTGTCTGTGCCTGGAGAAGGCCAATGTTCAGGAATAAAATCGAAAGAACTAAAAGATACTTTTTCACTACATTTACCTCAAATTATTGAATTAAAATTATCTAAGTTTGAAAACTTAAATCTTTCAGGATATAATTTACAATAAAAATACTTTTTTCGTTTTAAAATCCTTTGCCAAATTGAAAATGGAACAGCCAGGCCGGATCCTTACCCTCAACTAATTGTCTGTCAAAACCATAACCCAGATCAAATCCTATTAATCCAATCGGGTTAATTAAAATTCTTGCTCCAACTCCTACCGATCTTCTAAGATCAAAAGGATCGGTTCTGTTCAAATTCTGCCATACATTTCCTGCTTCCGCAAAAGCGAGGAGGTAAAGAGGAATTGGTTCAAGTGTAACCGCGAATCTTAATTCGGCAGTATACCTCGACATTACTTTTCCTCCAATAATATTTCCCGCAGAATTTCTTGGTCCGACAGTTTGATCATCGTAACCTCTGAGTGGAGTAGTAGCGATTATCAAACCATTGCCCCCCATGTAAAAAAATTCGGAAGGAATGATAGGTGTTCCTTTAACAAGCTCTTCTAAGTAACCGAGATTTGCAAGAGTATAAAGAACTATCCTGTTTGAATTGAAAAGTCTTTTATACCATTCAGCGCTAAAACCTAACTTGTAATAATCGACGTCACCGGGAAGCAGAGGACCGCCGGAAAGTTCCCCATCTAATGAAACATTGGAACCTGTAGATGGGAAAATAGGGTTATCAATATCTTTTCTTGAAATTGTAGCACCAACAGTGTACTGCCTTGATAAACCTACCGGATAATAATTCTGCCCGTTAAATACATCATTGTACTGGAATTTAAAAAGTCCCTGAATATAAAAGAAATCATCCGGCCATTTTAATCTTCTTCCTACCTTTAATGATCCACCGGACTGGCGCATATCATAACCATAAGCAATACGGGTATCAAAAATTTCTGCCCCGACAAGAGTTGGTGTATCCATAAACCAAGGCTCGGTAAACCCAAGTGTAAAAGTGCGGTATAGACTACCGACACCAAACTGCCAGTTAAAGCTCAATACCTGTCCGCCGCCAAGTCTAAATGGTTCTGCCAGAGAAAAATTTGTTAACGTAATTCCAACTGAACCACTAAAACCAAAACTACCACTGTAACCTACAGAGGCATTAAGATAATCGCTTGATTTTTCTTCAACATTGAAAACGACATTTACAGTACTGTCATTTGAAAGCGAATAATCGATAGCTTCCGGTCCATACAGCTTTTCAACATTAAAGTACTGAAGATTTGCAAGCTGCTGGATGCTTCTTAAAAGTAATCCGCGGTTAAAGTAATCGCCAGGGACGGTATATAATTCTCTTCTTATAACTTTATCTTTTGTTTTATCGTTTCCGGTTATATCAACTTTCCCAACTTTAAACTGGTTTCTTTCATCAATCCGTATAGCAATATCTATTGAATCGGGCGGTACTTTTTGTTCAGTTTCCTGAACATTGAATGTCAGATATCCATTGTCAAGGTACAGAGAAGAGAGGTCGGTTTGTTTTTCATTTCCATGGAGATTTTTTTCAAATTTATCATAATCGAAAATATCGCCTTTAGCAAAATCAAGCCGTTGCCTTAAAGCAGCATCACTGAAAACTGTATTACCGGCAAAGGTTATATTCCTAACTTTGTATTGCGGACCCTCAAATACATTTATTAATATTTCCAGATCTTTATTATCATTATAATATATAAGGGAATCGGAAATAATTTCTGCGTCCCTGTAACCATTTCTCTGATAAAATTTTACAATCAGGTCTTTATCATCTTTATATTTATCAGGATGAAATTGTGCGCTCTTCCAGAATTTCCACCACTTTGATTCTTCAGTTGCATCCATGGCCCCTCTTAGGTCGGAAGCATCAAAAGCATGGTTACCTGTAAATTCAATTTTTCTTACAGTAACTTCTTCACCTTCATCAACAACAATTTTAAGAAGAATCCGCTCCTTAATTCTCGCTATCAAATCAGAGTAAGAAATTTCACTCTTTTCATAATTTACATTGTACTCATCAGATAAATCTTTTTCATTTCTCCAGGTAACTATGATTTCATCTTCTGTAGTATCAGCCCTGAAATAATCAAATCTTTGAGTATTAACTTTTGCATTTAAGTATCCATCATCAGCATAAAGCTTAAGAATCTGCAGCTCAAAGTTTGCAATTGCCTGCGGCTTTAGAATCTGTCCACGTATAAAATCGGATTTTTTCTCAATATCATCGGTACTGATTTCGTCATTGCCTTCAATGACAAGCTTTTCAAATCTAGGATATTCCTGAACCTTAATTAAAAGAAAGACTCCCGTATCAAGCTGCTTTTCTATTAAAACCTGCACATCAGCAAAAATATTTAAAGCCCATAATTGTTTAATGGCGTTCATTGTCTGGTCGCCAGGCACCTGAATTTCATCTCCAACCTTTAATCCACTGTTAGCAATAATTGTACTTGCATCGGCGGATTTATTACCTTCAACGGATATCCCGAGTATCTTATAAACTTTTGTTTGTCCGGTTTGAGCAAGCAAATTGCCGCAGCTCAAAAGGAATAAGAATATAAGAATAGAGTAATTAAACAGTTTCTTGTGGGAGGTTTGAAACATTCTTTAAGCCTTTTTCATTCTTTTTTAATTGTTCACTTACCTTACCGAATCTTCGCTCTCTTTTTTGAAAGCTCTTAATTGCTTCATAAAGATTAATTCTTTTAAATGCGGGCCAGTAGACATCGGTTATGTAAAATTCAGTATAGGCAATCTGCCAAAGAAGAAAATTACTAACCCTGAATTCTCCGCTTGTTCTGATTAGCAAATCAGGGTCTGGCATATCTTTAGTCGTAAGAAAGCCTGAAAAAGTTTCGTCATTAATATTTTCAATTGATAATTCTTTTTTGGCTACTCTCTCTGCAACTTTTTTTATTGCTTCCATTATTTCCCATCTTCCGCTGTAGCTAAGAGCAAGATTTAAAGTCATCTTTCTATTATTGCGTGTCCTCTTTATATCTTCTTTAAGCTGCTTCTGTACTTGTTCCGGAAGAGAATTTATATCGCCTATTGTTGTAAGCTTTATATCATTCTCCATCAACTCATCAGTACGGTCTTTCAGACTTTTAAGAAGAAGTCTCATTAAAGTAGAAACTTCATCTTTCGGTCTTTTCCAGTTTTCAGTTGAAAATGTATAAAGGGTAAGATACTTAACTCCTAACTGAGCACAAGCTTCCACCATATCTCTAACAGTATCAACGCCTCTCTTATGACCGGCTGCACGCGGTAAACCTTTTTTGCGTGCCCATCTCCCGTTACCATCCATTATGATCGCAATGTGTACGGGGATTTCACCAGAATTTTTTAAATCGTGCTGAAGTTTTTCATCTTGTTCGGTCTGTTTAACCAAATTCTGTCCTAAATTGATTAAGCTTGTAAAATTAACCCTAACCCCTCTGAATGTCAAGGTAGACAAACAGACTTACTTAGAGTTATCAGGTACAAATATACAGTGCTGGTTGAATAATAAAAGGTAAAAAAAGGTTAGCCCGCAAAGACGGTATCAGGAAAAAACGAAATCAGGAGATGGGAACTTTACGGGTTTTCCTGGAATGACTTAACTGGGGAAGAGATTTTTCCACAAGGTTAAATAATTTAATATTAGTTTTAATTTCATTTGAAAGTGAATCAAGCAATCCTTTCGCAAGTAATAAATGTTCATCAGGTACACCGATATAAAGCAGCACGGGTTTCTGAGTAAACTTTGTATGCCTTGTAGCAAGAAATGTTATCCTGTCAAGAAGTTTTGGATCTCTGAAATCTTCTTCTGTTAGTGTAATACCAAGAGCATAATCTTTTCCCTGCCTTGCAATTATATCAACATCAAAGCAGCCTATTTTTTCCGGTTCGGGAAGATACGTCCCGAACTTTCTGCTAACAGTTAAATAACCATTCTTCCAGAATTGTTCTATCAAATAATCTATTGTTTTTCTTTTCAGCGTATTCATAAAAGCCTCCTTAAACAGCTCTCGTCAATAAAGGAATTATCGGTGAAAATTTCACTCTCCTAAGAATTCTGATATTTACTATCCGGTCATATTCAAACTTTTTTATTTCGTTTGAATTATTTGTTCTGCCGTAAATGACCTTTTTTCCGTTTTTCTCACGGGTTATATAATAAGGATCAAGTACAACTTCATTTAACTTGTACAAAAAGCGTACCCTGTTTCTATTCATTATGGCTGCTGAAAATAATTCTGATTTCATTTTATCTCCGTTTAATTTAACCACCGGACAACACCGGTAACTTTTCCTACTATTTTAAATTCTTTAGTCTCACTGATTTCAATTGGCTGATAATTTTCATTCTGCGGAAGAAGTCTCATTCTGTCATTCTTTCTTTCAAGTGTCTTAACAGTTACCTCATCATCAATCATTGCAACAATAATATCCCCATTAGAAGCATCATTTCGTGGGGTAACGATCACAAGGTCATTTTCGAATATTCCGGCATTAACCATTGAATCCCCTTTAACTTTTAGTGCAAAACAATCTTCAGTTTTTTTCATAAATGCCGAATCGATAACAATACTACCTTCAATATTTTCCATTGCAAGTATTGGTGAACCTGCAGCTACGCGACCAACAATCGGAATTTTCCGGAAGATATCATTTCTTTCTTCCTCTATTTTAACCGGTTCATCACGAACGACCGATATTCCCCTGCTCGCATTACTTTCAATATTCAGGTAACCTTTTTTTACAAGTGCATCTAAATGACGTTTTACTCCAAAGGTTGATGAGATTCCAAATCTTTTTCCCATTTCCCTTAGAGTAGGAGGATAACCATTCTCATCTCTGAATTGAAGAATAAAGCTCAAAATCTCCTGCTGACGTTCTGTTAATTCCTGTTTCATATAGTGCTCAATTGTTCACTGCTAATATAGTGCACATTTGAACACTTGTCAAGAGGGGATGAAAAAAAATTTTAAAATTAAAAAGGCCGCCTTTTCAGACAGCCTTATAAATGGAAAGAAATAATTACAACTAATTAAACTTCAACCTGTTTTTTTTCCACATAAGTTAACCAGTTATAACGATCGGGTTTTTCACCATACTGAATGGAAGTAATTTCATTGAAAAGCTTCAATGCAAAATTATCATCTTCAAACTTCATCTCAATATCTTTATAGCTCAGCAATCCTACCATAGAGATTACTGCAGCAGTTCCGGTTCCAAATACTCCCAGCACATTTCCTTTTTTATATTCATCTACTACTTCCTGTATGGGAACCAGTCTTTCAGTTACCTTCATTTCCCAATCATTAAGTATTTGAAGTACAGACTTTCTTGTAATTCCGGGAAGAATACTTCCGTTAAGTTTTGGAGTTGCAATTTCATTTTTGAAGCGGATAAAAATATTCATTGTTCCGACTTCTTCAATATATTTCTGTTCAACTCCGTCAAGCCATAATACCTGTGTAAAACCTTTATCCCTTGCCTGTTGAGATGCAAGAAGACTTGCTGCATAATTGGCAGGAGTTTTGCATTCGCCTAAACCTTTACGCACGGCTCTTACAAACTCATCCTGAGCAAGAATTTTAACCGGTTTAAATCCTTCAGGATAATAAGCCCCAACCGGTGAAAGTAAAATTATAAGTTTATAAGTAATTGAAGGACGTACACCCAGCACTTCATCTGTTCCAAAAATAAAAGGACGAATATAAAGTGATTCTCCTTTTTTTGTTGGAATCCAGTTTTGTTCAATTGCGACTAATTCGTTTAAGGCATGAAGCATGAAATCTACATCCACTTCAGGAATGCAGATACGTTTTGCCGAGCGGTTAAGTCTTTTAAAATGTTCATCGGGTCTGAATATTACAACATCGCCATTCTCTGTTTTATAAGCTTTCAATCCTTCAAAAATAGCCTGTCCATAATGAACAAACATTGTTGCGGGATGTATAGAAAGATCTTCAAGAGGTTTTATTACAGGATTATGCCAGCCTTGCTTCGGGTTGAAGTCCATTTCAAAAACATGATCAGTAAATATTACTCCAAAACCCAGCTTGTCAGGTAGAGCAACTTTTTCTGCTCTTTCTTTTATCTGATATTTTATTTTTTCCATGGCAGGCACCTAATTAATAAATAAGTTTTACTTAATTATACATAAAATCCATGAAAAATTAAACCTATTTGTCCCGGAAAAAGTAAGCGGGAAAGAGAAATGATTTATCATGATTTTTCTGATTTATTTAACTTCAATATATAAGCTATCAGAATATCGATTTATGATATACACCTCATGTACCAAGGAAGAAAGAGTGGTTGAACAATTTTATACAAAAAAGTAAGAATAAAAATTAAAAACATATAAATTTCAAAATATTAACATCCAAAGTATGTAATCAAGGATAAGAATAAGTGCCGCAGAAAGTACAAATGAACGGATAGTTGCCTGTCCTACGCCTTCAGCACCGCCTTCTGTTCTGAACCCTATATGACATCCAAGTAAAGAAGTTACTCCCCCGAAAACTATTGTTTTAATCAGCCCGGAAACAAAATCAGGAATTTCAAAAAATCTTTTTACCGAAGAAAAGAAAACAGCATAAGAAACACCAAGAAAATAGTTTGAAACAATATAAGCACCTATAACAGCTATTACATCAGCAAATGTAACAAGCAGAGGCATCATTAAAACTGCTGCAAGAAATCTCGGCATTGCAAGATATCTTACAGGACTGATTGCCATAGTTTCAAGTGCATCTATTTGTTCAGTTACTTTCATGGTGCCAAGTTCGGCAGCTATTGATGCTCCTACCCTGCCGGCAATTACAATTCCAGTTAAGACAGGACCAAGTTCAGTTACAATTGCACGGCTTGTGGCAGCACCGAGAAACGACATAGGAGCTACTCCTTTTAATTGATATGCTGCCTGCCAGGCTGCAACAGCTCCCGTAAAAACAGCAATGATAAGTACCAGCGGAAGTGAATTTACACCAATATGCTCCATTTGATAAAAAATAATTTTTCTGCTACGTGGAATAGAAGGGAAACTTCTAATAATATCCCATTGAAGGCGGGAAACCTGTCCTATTTCCCTGAAGAGTGCAATCGTTTTAATTCCAATATACTGAAAGAAACGGGACATATTGTTCAAGCTCATATTAATAATGAACCAAATTTAATAAATTTTTACAAACACATCATTTTACAGAGAATCTCGATGACAAAATTTTGTAACCTAAGTTGGAAATATTATCTTTAATAATTCAATAAGAGCTAATTACAAAACAACTTATAGATAACCGGATTTTTCTGATACGGAAATTCTGTTTCTATTCTTTTAAATAAAAACTGCGAAAGGAATTTTATGATTCAAAATAAAAAATTAACTGATTGGGTTGATAAAATGGCATCAATGTGTCAGCCGGAATCAGTCTATTGGTGTGATGGTTCTGATAAAGAATACGATGAATTGGCTCAAAAACTTATTGAGAGCGGAACATTCACCAAATTAGACGAACAACTGAGACCCAATAGTTATTTTTGCCGTTCAGATCCTTCAGATGTTGCAAGAGTAGAAGACCGCACTTTTATTTGCACTGAAAAAGAAATAGATGCAGGACCGACAAACAATTGGGAAGATCCTGTTAAAATGAAAAATACCTTGAAAGAATTATTCACCGGTTGTATGAAAGGAAGAATGATGTATGTAATTCCTTTCAGCATGGGTCCGCTCGGATCAGATATTTCCCATATCGGAGTTCAGTTAACCGATTCTCCCTATGTAGTATGCAGTATGAAGATTATGACAAGAATAGGAAAAGATGTTCTTGAAGTTCTCGGGAATGGAAATTTTGTTGAATGCCTTCATTCAGTTGGAATGCCTCTTGAAATTGGAACCAAAGATGTTCCCTGGCCCTGCAATGAAACTAAATATATTGTTCATTTCCCGGAAGAGAAAAGCATCTGGTCATATGGAAGTGGTTATGGAGGAAATGCTTTGCTCGGTAAAAAATGTTTTGCATTAAGAATAGCTTCCTTCATGGCAAATAAAGAAGGCTGGCTGGCTGAACACATGTTGATAGTTGGAATTACTAATCCTGAAGGTGAAAAAAAATATATTGCAGGAGCATTCCCGAGTGCGTGTGGTAAAACGAATTTGGCAATGCTTACTCCTACTTTACCCGGATGGAAAGTCGAGACTGTGGGAGATGATATTGCCTGGATGAAATTTGGTGAAGATGGTCGTCTTTATGCTATAAATCCTGAAGCCGGATTTTTTGGAGTAGCTCCTGGAACTTCTATGGATACCAATCCCAATGCAATGTTAACAATAAGAAAAAATTCTATCTTCACAAATACTGCATTAACACCTGAAGGAGATGTCTGGTGGGAAGGAATGACAAAACGGAAACCGGCTAAGCTATTAAACTGGTTGGGACACGAATGGAAACCCGGATCTGAAGAATATGCAGCACATCCAAATTCAAGGTTTACAACTCCAACAAATCAATGCCCGGTAGTTGATCCTAATTGGGAAGACTCTGAAGGTGTTCCGATATCAGCTATAATTTTTGGCGGCAGAAGATCAACAACTATTCCTCTTGTATACCAGGCATTTAACTGGCAGCATGGCACATTTATGGGTTCTGCAGTTTCATCTGAGATGACTGCGGCAGCGGTTGGAGTAACTGGCAAAGTAAGGCACGATCCTTTTGCTATGCTTCCGTTTTGCGGATATAACATGGGAGATTATTTTAACCACTGGCTGAATATCGGGAAGTCAGCAGATAAAAATAAACTCCCGAAAATTTTCTATGTAAACTGGTTTAGAAAGGATAAAGATGGAAATTTTCTCTGGCCGGGATTTGGTGATAACATAAGAGTACTAAAATGGGTTTTCGACAGGTGCGATGAAAAAGCAAATGCGATAAAAACTCCAGTTGGTTACCTGCCTACAAAAGAATCTCTCGATCTTTCAGGATTAGAAATACACGATAAAAGTCTTAACCGAATTCTTTCAATTGATAAAGATGAATGGTGTGCTGAAGCTAAAGAAATGAAAAATTACTATAAAAAATTAGGAGAAAGATTGCCCGATGAATTAAAAAAAGAATTGGATGAACTTGAAAAAAGGTTGGAGTTATAATGCTTAAAAAGGGGGGTATTGTTATTCCTTATTATGAAATGAATTGATCTATAAAATCCAAAATGATACATTATTATTCGTAAAACTATTATTTATAATAAACTGAAAAATTGAAAAAATAAGCGGGGATAACTCATTATATATTAACAATTTACATATATAAATAAATATATTTAGTTCCCGGTCGTATTGATAAATATGAATAGCATGATAATTGATAACGTAGGTTAAGTTCTTTGTTGAAACGAAACATAATGCAATATACATCCGATAACCTTGGATTTACTAACAGGGAAGATTATCTCTCAAAAATTCTTGAAAACGCTCCGGTAGGCATTTTAACTTTTACTGCCGATTGGGAAATCGATTTTGTAAATGAAAATTATACAAGATACGGTATCCTGTATAACATAGATTCATTTTCGCTCAGGGGATTAAATATTCTCGAGCAGGATCTTTTTCCCGGCGTAAATATTAAAGAAGAGCTGCTGCAATTACAAGAGGGCTATTCTTTCGAAAAAGAGATCAGGAATATACCTGCCTCCGGACGGGGACACATATCTTTATTTGTTAAAGCATCTCCTGTATTTATCGAAGGTCAGTTTAACGGGGGAATATTAATTCTTGAAGATATAAAGACACTTAAACAATCAGATGAAGAAGATATTCATTTTACAGACCAGCTTGATAAGGTTGCAAACAAACTCTTTGATATTTTCTTAATCGTCGACACTGAAAGAAGAATAAAATACCTGTCGGGAATAGATTATAAAAGAATTTTTTCTACTGATTTATCTGTAATAGATAAACCTGTTTCAACCCTGTTTCAAAAAGTAAATCTCAACAAGATTCTTGATGGAATTTCTTCAGCAATCGAAAAGAGGACAACCGAAGAATTAACAATTGAGATTAATAAGGTTGAAGAAACACTGTTTTATAATTGCAAGATCTTTCCTTACCAGAACAAGTACCGACAGACAAAATTTCTATATATCTTTTTTGAAGATATAACCAAATCACGAAAAGAAATTGATCAATTAAAGGATGAAATAACCCGGCTTGATGCGTATGCTATGGCGGCTGTAAATATTCCACAACCATTAATTACTACAGATAATAATGGTGAGGTAAAGTTCTTTAACGAGGAAGCAAAAAAAAGTTTTAATCTTTCAGAAGAATCTTACAATAAATTTCTTGGGGAACTCATAGGTAATTTTGATAAATCATATTTCAATAAGATTAAGACAGAGCTTGATAACTCCCGTTTCTGGAAAACAAATCTATCCGTCTTCAAAGAAAATAAACAGAAAGAAACGTATGAAGTAAAATTCGCCCTTACTGAAAATCAGAATCACCCTATAATAATTACCTGTTCCGATATAACAAATCAAACAATTTCTGAAAACAAGTTAAAATCCTCAGAGGAAACTCTGCGGTCAATTATTAACCAGGCCGGTGAATTAATCTGCTCAATGGATATAAGCGGCGATATTTTTTATGCAAATGATACTTTTTGTGAAAAGCTTGGGTACTCACACGATGAAGTGATCAATCAGAATATTACAAATTTTATTGCCCCCGATTATCTTTCATCAAATGTGTTTGAGATAAGCCTGTTCGATCAAACCAAAACCAAAATTGAACTCCCCTTTATAAGTAAAAACGGAGACCGGATACATACTCTCGCTTATTTCACTTCTTCGGCTAATGAAAAAACGGGAAAGAAATTTTATACGGTTTACCTGGTTAATGTTTCAGATAAATATGTGGTTGAAAAAAAGCTTGATCTTTATAATGCACTTTTTGAATCTGCAAGCGATGGTATTGTTTTATTAAGCGAGGGAAAGATAATTTTATGTAATGATTCCTTTGCGGAAATTTTTGGTTTTAAGCGCAGTACAGAATTAACCGGTCAGCAAATACTTGACCTGATTGCAAATGATGATATACTGAAAGTTGCGGAGTACCTGCAATTGCTGGAGACCAATAAAAATGTTCCCGGCAGATTTGAATTTCTTGGAAGAAGAAAAAACAGCACGCAGTTTTTTACTGAAGTTACCGCAGCAACTTTCATACAGGATAAAAAATCTTACATAGTTTTTGTAACAAGGGACGTTACTGAAAGAAAACGTGCTCAACAGGCTATTCGTGCTTCTGAGGAAAAGTACAGGAATATAACAGAAAACATAGACGATTTTCTTTATACCTTTGAAAGAACAGGTAAAATTCTTCGTCCGGTTTTTTATACATCCTCAGTTGAAAGAATTACGGGATACTCACAGACAGATTTCCTGATGGACTCCCGAATGATATTGAAAATCATTCATCCTGACGATTTCGATGAAGTAAAAAATTTTCTTAAAAAACTTTTAAAAAGCCGGGTTCAAAACTCGGGCGAATTTGAACTGAGAATTATTAATAAGCACGGAAATATTGTCTGGATTAGAAACAAAATAAATCTTGTCCGTTCGAGTGATGGCTCAATTAAAAAAGTTTATGGACTAATAAGCGATATAACCCTCAGAAAAAAAGCACAGGATGAACTGAAAATATCAACGGACAATCTTATAAAGCTTAATGAAACCAAGGACAGATTTATTTCAATTATTTCTCACGATCTAAGAACCCCATTCAGTTCAATACTTGGGTTTACAGACCTTCTTTTAAATGATGAAGGACTGAATGAAGAAGAAAAAAGACAATATATTGCTTTCATCCGGGAGTCCTCCCAATCAATGCTTCTGCTTGTTAATTCGCTGCTTGACTGGACACGTCTTCAGACAGGAAGAATAAAATTTGAACCGGAAAAAACAGAGGCTAATAAAATTGTTGAAAATTCAATTAACACACTCATCGGTACGGCTATTCAGAAAAACATTACTATTACATCGGATGTTGAAGACGATCTGCAGGTTTTTGCAGACAAAGGGCTGCTTCTCCAGGCTTTTAACAACCTGATTTCCAACGCTATAAAATTTACAAAAGAAGGTGGCAGTATAACTATTTCTGCAAAGCCTTCGAAACAGATGAGATTTTATGAGTTCAGTGTTAAGGATACGGGGACGGGAATTAAAAGAGAAAATCTTGATAAGCTGTTTAATGTAGATACAAAATTTTCTTCTGAAGGAACTGCCGGAGAAAAAGGAACAGGACTCGGTCTTTCACTCGTAAAAGAAATAGTAGATAAGCACGGTGGTGAAATTCATGTTGAAAGTGATTTCGGAAAAGGTTCTGATTTTATCTTTACAATTCCCGTTGCATCTTCTGTTATTCTACTGGTTGATGATAATAAAACCGACAGGCTGCTTTACTCAAAAATTCTTAAAAATATTACTCCCGATTATACAATTGATACTGCAGCTAATGGAAAGGAAGCAATTGAAAAAATTCTTGAATATCCCCCTGCAATTGTAATTACAGACCATAAAATGCCGGTGATGGATGGATATGAGTTTGTAAAAGAATTGAAAAAGCTTGAAATGAAAGGAAAGCCGCCTGTTATGGTTTTAAGCAATAACATCGACCGGCAGATAATTTTAGATTATAATGAGCTTGGAATTGAATTCGTTTTTCAGAAACCGGTAAACCTAAGCAACTTTAAACAGGCAGTGGAGAAAACGATAAGAAAAGGGATAGCTGCCTCTTAAAATCTCAGTCATTCAATTATTATTCAAAGAGACAAGTCACCGACCCGCTACTACAATGCGAATGTAATTCTCTCCGAAAAATCCTAACTTTAAGAAATTCTTTATAAAAATCTTATGAACAATACCATATCAATACTTGGATGCGGCTGGCTTGGCTTACCTCTTGCTGAATTCCTGATTGACAAAGGGTTTTCAGTGAATGGTTCAACCACAAAGAATGAAAAGTTAAATTTATTAAAATTAAAAAAGATCAATTCATTTCTAATTGATCTAATCCCTGCTATACAAGGAGATAACATTAAGAATTTTTTTAATACCAATATTTTAGTCATTAATATTCCTCCCGGCGGAAATGAAGATAAAATCTCTTATCATAAAAAACAAATTGAATCAATAATTAATGAAGTTAATAAATCATCAATTGGTAAAATAGTTTTTATCAGCTCAACATCTGTTTATGGAAATGGAAACCGGGAAGTTACCGAAGAAGATGAGCTTCGCCCTGAAAAAGAATCCGGTAAAGCTTTAAGGATCGTTGAAGAGTTGATGTTTAATGAAATATCCTTTGATAAAACAATAATCAGGTTTGCAGGTTTATTAGATGATGACAGGAACCCTGCAAAATTTTTTGCTGGAAGAAAAAATATTCCCGGAGGGAATCTGCCAGTAAATCTTATTCATCGTAAAGACTGTATTAACATTATTTACCAGGTTATTGTCCAAAATGTTTGGAATGAAATATTCAATGCCTGTTCGGATTTTCATCCGACTAAAAGAGAATTCTATACTGCTGCTGCAGAAAAACTAAAACTGGAAAAACCGGAATTTATTGATACCAACGACAGCTATAAGATTGTAAATTCAGATAAGATCAAAAAGCAACTGAAATATAATTTTAGTTACCCCAATCCCCTTTTAATGATTTAATATGATCCCTCTTATACTTACAATAGTTTGTTCAACTGTAATTGTACTCATATTGAAATACAGTCATATACAAAAAGGACATCCTGCAGTGCTTTTATGCGGCAATTATTTTTCTTGTTCAATAATAAGTTTGATTTTATTTTTTTCTGAAAAAGAATTTGTTTATTCCTACGAAACCTTTTTATTCGGAACTGTACTTGGACTTATATTCTTTCTCGGGTTTTTCGTTTTCGCAAAAGCAGTCAGTTCAGCAGGAGCATCATTATCCACAGTAAGCTCACGTTTATCAGTAATTATTCCATTAAGTTTATCAATAATTATTTTCGGGGAAATTCCGGACTATTTTCAGTTGAGCGGAATAATCATCGCTGTTCTCACAATCTTTTTTTTCTATCTTTCAGTTAAGAAATTTTCATCAGGCAGCTTTCAAAAGGTGGATTACTTTTACCTTTTAGCAGTTCTTATTTTAATCGGGACAAATGATTTCAGTTTTAAAATATTTCAAAGCTGGCGTCCTGCCAGTGAAAATAATTTATTTATCCTTACCATTTTCTCATTTGCATTTGTTTATTCCTTTTCATACATCATTCTGAAAAAAATAAAACCGGATACAAAAACAATTTTAGCGGGAATTGTGCTGGGAGTTCCGAATATCTTCAGCTCTTATTTTTTACTTGAATCCTTAAATCAGCTTCCGGCTATAATTGTATATCCTTCTATAAATATTGGAATAATTTTGTTAACAAGTTTAGCAGCTTTTCTTATCTGGAAAGAGGAACTGAATGTTTACGGATGGTGGGCAATGGGATTTGGTATTACGGCAATATTTTTACTCAGCTTATAAAAAAAACGGCAGATAAAATCTGCCGCTTTCATTGAGGGAGTTTATTTACCTTCTTCCGCCTCTTTTGCCTTTGGGACCTGTGCCATCACAAACACCTGTTCCTGAACCTTGTCCATATCCTGTACCATTCCTTGGACCAATGCCACTGTTACCTGTCCCATTTCCAGGTCCGTATCCATTACCGTTCCCGTTAGCTGTTTTGTATTTGTAATTATACCTATGCCAAAAACCGTAATGGTTCCCTGCTCTGTTTTGTTGTCTTACAAAATCAGGGTCTATACAATTTGGAACTCCATCACCATCTGAATCAAGTGCTCTGTCATTTATACCGTCATTATTTAAATCGATAAATCCCTTGCCGGTTTTATTTCCATTGTTTTGTGCATTTAATTCAGCGCTATTTAAATATAATCCCAGTATTAAAACCAGGCCTGAAGTCATCAGCATTTTCACTACGTTTTTCATTTCTATCTCCTTTTCAAATTGTTATTTTTATGGACGTCCTTTTATGTTTCTATTCAATGGATGTGCCATCTAAAAATTATTTTATTTGGGGAGATTTTTAATGAATATAATTTCATTTCGACTATATCGGCGTTTAACTACGACCATCAGGGCGATAGCTTCTTTTAGAACCCTGTTTAGAACTTTAGAATCAAATATCCTTGAAGGAATAAGAATTGCTGAGAATATATTGTGAAATGGAAATTTAAACTTCGTATTTCTGCCGTCATTGCAATAACAGTTATAATTGGAATTGTGATGATAACTTCTGCTTATTTTGAACTTCAGCAGGGAAAGAATGAACTATACCATATTCTTAATGAACAATCCCTTGCTTTAATTGAAACTATAACCGAAAGTTCCGTTAATACAATAAATTCAGGATTTGAAATTGAAGATCTGATTACAGAACGTTTATTGAACAATGCAAGACTAATAAGAGAACTTGATGGAAAAGGAATTCTTACCAGGCAGAACTTGATTGACATAGGTAAAGCAAATGATTTATACAGGATTAATATATTCGATAAAAAGGGCAACCGGGTTTTATCTAACCGAATCCCTGAACCGGGACACACTCATGGCGAAGAAAATATAAACCGGTACGATGAAATTGAACCCATATTAAATGGTTCAACTGATGAACTTGTTATAGGATTAAAAGAATCTGAGTTCAGTAATGAACAGAGATACGCAGTGGCAGTTAAAAGAGCCGGGAATAACGGAGCAATAGTTGTTAACCTTGATGCAAAAGATTTGCTTGATTTCAGAAAGCGAATTGGAATTGGAAAAATTATACAGGACATATCTGAAAATTCAGGCATTGAATATATTGCTCTGCAGGATTCAAACGGGATTCTTTCAGCAAGCACAAACATAGATTCACTTGATGCCATAAGCGGTGATAAATTTCTTCAGACTGCATTAAATAATGATTCGGTCTATTACAGAACAATTCCTTTCACCGGAAATGATATTTATGAAGTTGTTAAAAGATTAAAGTACGAAAACTCGGTTGTGGGAATTTTCAGGATCGGGCTTTCTCTTGATGAAGTAAGAAGCGCCGAGAATCGTGCCTATAAAAGGATAATTTTAATTACGCTTATTCTCGCTGCAATTTCCATTATAACTCTTAGTATTGTTTTCACTTCCCAAAATCTGAAACTGATATCTGAAGAATTCAAAAAGTTTAAATCTTTTACAAGTTCTATTTTAAAGAATATGGATGAGGCCGTAATTGTCATTTCGAAAGATTTAACCGTTTCACTTTTTAACCGTTCTGCCCAGAAGCTTTTTAAAATTAAAGATGATGAAGTTACCGGTAAGAATCTGAATGAATTAAATAATTTTTATTTCCTGAATGAGGTTCTGCAATCTGAGAGAAGTACCGAAAAACTTTTAAATATTGATGGGAAAGATAAATATCTCTTAATCAGCTCCACAACCAATTATAATGAACAAGGAAATATAGAAAGCTATACCGTGGTACTTAATGACATAACAGATAAAAAATCTCTTGAAGAAAATGCCAGGAGAAATGAGAAACTCTCTGCAATGGGAGAGCTTGCATCAGGAGTTGCACACGAAATAAGAAATCCCATTAATGCAATAGGGATGATTGCTCAGCGTTTGCAAAAAGAATTTTCACCTGAAGAAAATAAAAATGAATTTAATTCTATTACCAATCTTTTAAGAAGTGAAGTAACAAGGATAAACAACATCATTAAACAGTTCCTGGATTATGCAAAACCATTCGAAGTCAAAGTAAGCGAAATTGACGGAGACGACTACTTTGACCAGATTTACCAGCTTTTCCATGGACAAGCTGACAGGCAAAGAATAAATTTCGGGTTGATTTCCCAGAATTCAGGTAATGTAAAACTGGATCCTGAATTAATGAAGCAGGCTATAATAAATTTAATTCAAAACGCTTTTGACGCAGTGGGAGAAGAAGGAAAAGTTCAGTTAGATTATATTTGCGCAAATGATAAACTTGAAATCATAATATCAGACAACGGAAGAGGAATACCCGAAAGCGAAAAAGGAAAGATTTTCGATTTATATTACACTTCAAGAAAAGATGGCACTGGCATCGGACTGAGCATTACACAAAAAATAATTGAACAGCACAACGGAACTATCACTTTTGAAAGTACGGTTAACAAAGGTACTACATTTAAAATAATTATACCGCAATGAAAGATTATAACATATTAATAATAGACGATGAACAAACTCAAAGAGAAGTATTGACAGGATATCTTAAGAAGAAGGGATATCACCTTTTAACTGCCGAATCAGGCGAAACAGGAATTAAAATTATAAAGCAAAACCCTGTCGATATAGTTTTATCTGATTTTAAAATGTCCGGTAAAACGGGACTTGAAGTTCTTGAAGAAGTAAAAAAAATAAATCCTGAAATCAGCTTTGTTATAATCACTGCATACAGCACAGTTGAGAATGCTGTAAAAGCTATGAGACTGGGAGCTTATGATTACATCTCCAAACCGGTTGATCTTGATGAACTCGACTTGATGATTGAGAAAATAATTGAACACAAAAATCTAAAAACAGAAATAAAGAATTTAAAATTACAGTTACAGGAAAAGCACAAAATAACTTCTATAATTTCTAACTCACCAAAAATGGAAGAGGTTCTGAGCATTGCTTCAAGAGCTGCAGAAAGCAATGCATCAATTTTGATTACCGGGGAAAACGGAACCGGAAAAGAAGTGCTTGCAAAGGCAGTTCATTTTATAAGTCAGAGAAAAGACGGACCTTTTATTGCCGTTAATATTCCGGCTTTGTCAGAAAATCTTTTGGAGAGTGAGCTGTTCGGTCATGAAAAAGGTTCTTTTACCGGTGCAGATAAAATGAGAAAAGGCAGATTTGAAATCGCGTCAGGCGGTACAATTTTTCTTGATGAGATAGGAGATATTCCTTCTTCAATGCAGGTAAAACTTTTGCGTGTTCTGCAGGAGCGTGAAATAGAAAGAGTCGGCGGAACGGAAAAGATTCCTGTCGACGTAAGAATTATTTCCGCAACCAACGGTAACCTGGAACAGAAAATAAAAGAAGGAACTTTCAGGGAAGACCTTTTTTACAGGCTCAATATAGTTGCAGTCTGCGTTCCTCCTTTAAGAGAAAGAAAGGAAGATATTATTCCATTAATAGAATTTTTTATTAAAAAATATTCCGAGTTGAATAATAAATCTGTTATGGAAATTTCTAAGGAGTCTGCCGATATTCTTTTGAAATATAATTTTCCCGGCAATGTGAGAGAGCTTGAAAACATTATCGAAAGAGCAGTTGTACTTTCGCGGGACAATTTGATCACAGTAAATGATCTCCCGGTAAATGTAAGGGGATTTAAAGAAGAATCGACTTCAGGTAAGAAAGAGAATGAAACTTTAAACGATAAAATCGAGGCTCTTGAGAAAGCAATGATTTACGATGCGCTGACAAAAATGAACGGCAACCAGACAAAAGCGGGAAAACTTCTTGGAATTACTGAACGAAATCTCAGGTATAAAATTAAAAAATACGACATCAGGTTTCAGAAATAATTCACAATCCCCATTCAAGGGTTATTGACGAAAGATTGTTATTGTATTGGTAAAAGTAATCGTTCGAGTTATTAAGCAGATAGTTATAATTTAGTGAAAGACCCAGCCCATCCATTAAACCTGATAAGTTAATCTGTACCTCACCACCAAGAGCATAGTAATTATCTGATCTTAAAATATTTGTTTCTGTTCCGTCCGCAAGTGCTACAGGCAGATTGTTAAATTTTCTTTGTACATATTGGAATTCTGCTTTAGCAGTTACATTATCTGAAATCAGTTGTGTTAAAGATAACCCGGTTTCAATTCCATCATTTGAATAAGCATCATTAAAAATTTCTTCCTCATAATAAACATAGTCTGTATAAGTGATGTACCGGTTCCCTGTTGTGAGATTTTTCCTGTAAAGAAAATGCCCGCTCAACCCGGTAGATTCAGTTAAGTTTTGAGCAACCTGAATATAACTTTTCCATTGTGAAATATTGTCTGCAATATCAGGTGAGTTGTACTTCAATTTATAAATTTTAAAATCAGCTTCCGATCCGATTGATAAAGTAGTTTTAGTTGAAAATGTGCTGCTATATTTTGCAAATCCACGATGTTCATAATGAGTAAAGGAATCAAAGTTTTTATAATCATTAAAGAAGAAAAGATATCCGGTTAAAAAATAATCTGTCTCATTAATAAAATGCCTGTAGTTTGCATAAGCAGATAACTGGGAAAGGTCGTACACAGAAAGTTCATCACGGTTATTTCTTTGGGCATAATTAATTCCTGCATTTAAAGGATTGCCTTCCTCAGATAAAAAATATGTATTTACAATTCCGAATTTATGTGAGTTTGAAGATTTGAAATTGTTTTCCCTGAAGTAAGTTAAATTGCCCATATAATAAAGCTGAAAATTATTATCATCAGATTCGAAATCATAACCGGCATCAAGAGAACCGCTATGTACAAAGTCCGAAGTTTTCTCAAAATTATTATAAATGTTATCGTCGTAGTAATTTTCAATCCTTGTGGATAAAGACAGCTGCGGAAATGATAACGAGGTAATGGCAGCAATTAAAAAAATACAGATGGGGACAGCATATTTGAATTTCATTGCCGCCCCCGTCCGCCTTCGTGCCCTTCGCCTTTCTGTCCAGTCCTGTGCCGCTTCCGCAGTTTTTCAAACAGCATCCCTTTAACACGATGATCGCAAATACCGTCACCATCTTTATCAATGAATACATCTTTATTTCGTTTCCGTGCGGTTACTGTTTCTTTTTCTCTTACTTCTGTTTTTTTTATTTCTTTTTTACGTGATTGTGTGCTGTCTGCTTCCTGCGCAAAAACAGAAACTGAGAAAAGAATAAAAAATATTGCGGCAGATATAAGTGTCTTCATGTTTACCTCCGTTAGAATGAAGACAAACCAAGTGCCACTAAAAATCAGGCAGGATATTAAATACTGTTATAGATTTGCTAATTGAAACGACGGTTTACGTCAACGGCTCGACCAAATGGTCGATTAGTTGTTACGTATTTTTACCTTGGGGAAGCGGATGAGTTTCAATTTCTTTTACTTCTTCTTTGCCCTGATGCTGCAGATAAGGACATTCACTACACGAGCCGCCGTTAAGATATGGACAGCCTGTTTGAGAATTACTGTTTTTATTTAAGTATGGACAGGTCATACTTCCCTCTTCAATTCTGTTAAGATAAGGACATTGAAGCTGTGATTGATTCTGTTGAAGACTTTCGAGGTAAGGACATTTTTTAGATTCAGCAGGTTTATTCCCCTTTTCAACAACAATATCAGAAGCGGTAAATGTTAATGTTAAAATTAAAGCTAAAAGAACTAATGAAAAGTTTTTCATATAGCACCGTTTGTTTTTGTTGTTTAGGGAATTTATTTAATTGCAAAATAATAAAATTAAATTAGAATGCAACAGGTATTGTGATTAGATCACAGTTCGATTAATCAAAATTTTCGACAGGAGTTTATTTAGTTATTTTCTCTTTAACACATAACCGGATGAAGTTTCAACTTCAATGTTATGTCTTACACTTCCGTGAGGTTCGGTTCCCGCTTTTATTGGGGAAACAATAACATCCCATTCACCTTCGGGAAGATCGAATTCTTCTTCTTTATCAGGATTTGCATTAAAGAGAACTATAAATTCATCTCCCTTATATTTTAAATCATATCCAAGAGCAAACTCATTATCTTCTATATCAAAAAACTTAACGTCTTCATAAGCAGCTTTCCGGAAAGCAGCGTATTTATTTCTCAATGAAATTAATCCTTTATAGTAATCAACCAAGTCTGAGTTAAGGGCTGCATAATCGTAATTAATATAATTTGTCTCATTATCTTTATTGTAGCTGTTATGATCAAGTGTTCCTTTTTCTTTATCATCAACTTTAATGTCGGGAGAAATAACTTTACTCCTCGCAAATTCCTGTCCCGCATGAATCATTGTAATTCCCTGTGAAGTTAAAAGGAAAAGAGCTGCAAGCTTATTCAACTTGGCCTGCATATACGTAAGCTCTGCATTCTTATCAACATCCTTAATAACTTCATCCGGTTTTACACTACCTGTACCAATACGGATAAAATCGCCGAGCGTATAACCATCATGAGATTCAAGATAATTTACAGAATGCTCTTTCTTTTGAAACAATCCTTCTTTATCTCTTATTAAAGTTCCGTTCACGTAACTTTTAACTCTGGCAGTATTATTATTCCCGTACCATTTTCCGAAGATCCATCCCAAGCCGTTAACAGGATTTTCTCCTTTAACGCCATTCCTAATCTGGTCATTCCAGGAACCCCAGCCTCGCAAAGAAAAGCCGGCAGGATCATAATCCCCACCTCCCCACGGTTCACAAACGAATATCACATCCGGGTTTATTTTCTGTGCTTCGTGAATTACTTCCTCGATTGTTTCCCAATCGATCAGTTTACCGATATCAAACCGGAAACCGTCAATATGATATTCTTTCATCCAGTAAAGAATACTTTCTACAATCATTCTTCTCATCATCGGGCGTTCTGTTTTCAAATCGTTGCCCGTACCACTAAGTGACATGAAATTACCCTTATCATCAAGACGGAAGTAATAATCTTTATCAATCTCCTTTAAATTTCCTGCTTCATATTCAGATAAATGATTATACACCACATCCATCATTACACCGATACCTTCTTTGTGGAATGCCTTTACCATGTCCTTAAAATCTGTTATAGGTTTTGTGGTTGTACCGTTCCAGGTATTCCATTTAATTTCATCCGTTCTTTCGCTGTAATAACTTTCCGGGGCAAAGAATGCTGCAGTCATGTATCCCCAGTGATTTCTCCCATAAGGATTCCAGGTATTGAATCTTCCTCTTAAAGAATCTTTATAAGGAATTTCTATGTTTGCAAATTCCTGGCAAGGAAGAAGTTCAACTGTATTAACGCCGAGATCTTTTATATAGCTCAAACCTCCTGTCTTGCCGGTTTCTCTTAAACCTTCATATGTTCCTCTTTCAGCAACACCGGAACTTTTATCAATTGTCATATCACGTACGTGCATTTCATAAATGATAAGATCGCGCCAGTCTCTTTGAATCCATTCATCTTCTTCCCAGCCTGCCTGTCCGTCAGGCAGGTCGTAATTATTTTCTTTCACAACTATGGAACGGCGAGGAGTAAAATAAGTATTATAAGAAGCAACAGCTCTGGAATAAGGATCAATGCACAACACGGGCTCTTTACCCGGCTGCTTAACTTTAAAGTTATAGTATGCTCCATAAAGTTCACCGTCAACCATAACTTCCCACACACAATTTTCATCTTTATTCATCTGGTACTCTGTGCCATTTTCATCGGATGGCTCCTTAAAAGTTACCAGGTAAACTTCTTCAGCAGAAGTAGTAAACAACCGGAATGTTGTCTTCCCGTTTTCTACAAATGAGCCAAGCTTCTTATCAGAATAATACTTATTAAGTTCCTTCAGGTGATGAAGAAATTCAACCTGTTTTTTACTTCTTTTATGTTTAGTTGTATCGGTAACGAACAATTCAGCTCCTGTAATTTTATTGCTAATTAAAACTGTTAAAAGTATACAGCTTATAATCGGGTACAATTTCATTTTTGTTAAGTAATTAAAATGTGATCTACTCCCCGGCAAGTATTTTACCGTCAACAACTGGAGTAACACATATCAGCGGTTTTTCAGGCAGATTAAAATTAGAAAATATTTCTTCAAACAACTGAAACTGCATACCTCTTTTTTCAAGCTTTGAAAAACGGTTATAGTTCATAAACTTTCCTCGTTTATCTTTTGGCGCATCAAACCTGTAAGCAGAATTAAAATCTTCCCTTGCCCTGCTTTTTAAGAATTTAATCTTGTTATCATCGCCGCCTTCTCTTTCATAAGCAACAGCACGGAATTCTTCAACATAATTATTATTAATAATTAAATAGATATTTAAAATAATCTCATTCATTTCTGAATTTTATTATTCAAAGCAAAAAAGCTTAACGCAATTGCATATCCAAATGCGAATTTACAAAGTATACTTTCAATTGAATTTACTAAACCCGGCAAATTTAATAAAAACAAAATGAAAGATGCTACTACCGGAATTATTATAAAATAATGTCCCGTTAACAATAAATTAGCCTGGTGTTTATCTGCTGCATCCGCAGCTTTCATATTCATATACAATAATATGAATGAAACGAAAATCGGTATATAATAAAAAAATCCGTAAAGAGTGCCAAGAGGATAATTGTAAGCTGCATAAAGAACAGTACATCCAACAACTGCAAATTCATTAATTACAGAAGAATAATAGATAATAAAAAAAACAGCAGGAAGAAGAATTAATAATTTTAGTTTACTTTTTATTTTTAAGAAAGAAAGAACAAGTAGAAAACTTAACGGCGGCAGGAAAGAAATATCGACAAATGCCAAATATGCCATTGAAGATGATTTCATTCCGGGACCACAAATGAGAAACTCAATTACCTGGTAACCAGTAAGCAGAAAAATAATTAAGAAGACAAGATTATTTTCTTTATTCTTATCTGCAAAAATCAGAAGATTAACCAACAGAACAACTTCTATGCACGCAATTAATAGAGATAAAACTCCATCAAGATTATTCAAAAGAATTTACCCGGTATTTTTAAAATCATCCGCTAATATAAAAAATGCCACGGCAAGAACCGTGGCAATAAACAAAAATAAAATACAATTAATTATTTCTTTGGACCAATCATTTTTTCAGGTCTTACTACTTCATCAAATTTTTCTGAAGTAAGCAAACCAAGTGCAATTGCAGCTTCTTTTAAAGTCGTGTGTTCTTTGTGAGCTTTCTTTGCAACTTTGGCTGCATTATCATAACCGATATGCGGATTCAGAGCAGTTACCAGCATTAAAGAGTTTTCGAGATTTTTCTTTATGTTAGTTTTATTTGCTTCAATTCCCACAACACAATTATCTGTAAAGCTTTCACACGCATCTGAAATTAATCTTATTGAATTTAATACATTAAAAATAATTACAGGTTTAAAAACATTTAGCTCAAAGTTGCCGCTTGCACCACCGAAGTTAACTGCAACATCATTACCGAATACCTGTACACAAACCATAGTCATTGCTTCAGATTGAGTAGGATTAACTTTACCCGGCATAATTGAACTGCCCGGTTCGTTCTCAGGAAGCTGAAGCTCACCAATACCACATCTCGGTCCTGAACCCAGCCATCTTACATCATTTGCTATTTTCATAAGTGAAGCAGCAAAAGTCTTTAAAACACCATGAAATTCAACCAGCGCATCATGACCGGCAAGCGCTTCAAATTTATTTCTTGCAGATTTAAATGATTTTCCTGTAAGTTCGGAAATTTTTGCTGCTGATTTAACTGCAAATTCAGGATGAGTATTCAATCCTGTTCCGACCGCAGTTCCGCCAAGAGCAAGCTCATACAAATGAGGAAGTGCGGCATTTATTCTTTCAAGTCCGTTAGTCAACTGCTGCACATAACCACTGAATTCCTGTCCCAGTGTTAATGGGGTTGCATCCATTAAATGCGTACGACCAATTTTAATTATGTCCTTAAATTCTTCGGATTTTTTTGCAAGAGCATCACGAAGTTTTGTAACCATCGGAATAAGTCTGCGATGAATTTCTTCAACGGCGGCAATATGCATTGCAGTTGGAAAAGTATCATTGGATGACTGAGCTTTATTAACATCATCATTCGGATGAATTGGTTTTTTGCTTCCCATTACTCCACCGGCAAGTTCAATAGCACGGTTCGAAATAACTTCATTTGCATTCATATTAGTCTGGGTGCCACTGCCGGTCTGCCAGACTACAAGAGGAAAATGTTCATCTAATTTTCCATCAATAACTTCATCGGCAGCTTTAACTATTAATTCAGCTTTATCTGCAGGAAGAATTCCAAGTTCTTTATTAGTTAATGCCGCGGCTTTCTTCAAAATTCCCAATGCTCTTATAAGCTCTCTTGGAAACCTGTCCCAGCCTATCTTAAAATTCATAAGTGATCTTGCCGTCTGTGCACCATAATATTTGTCGGTAGGAACTTTTATTTCTCCCATACTGTCAGTTTCTGTTCTGTAATTCATGTTTCTTCTCCCTATATCTAAGAATTTTCAATAAAAATTATAAAACAAATTTAATAATAATTGTTTATAGTGTGCCAGAAATTATTAATCTCTTCCGGGAATCCTTTAATAAAGTTTTGCATGGAATTAAATACTACTTTACCTGAATATTCTTCGACAACTTTATTTTTGACGCTCTAATAAACCTTTCCGGATATAAGATTTTGTCTGATAACCAGTTTTCCATTTTTATCAACTTAAATATTTTGTAAATTCTTCACTGAATTTGATATATATTTCACTAAAGGAGCGTAATATGAAAAAAATTCTTCTATTAATTTTTATCTGCGGTTTTATTTTTCAATTAAGTGCACACGATAAAAAAACATTAGTTGAAAGATACACTAACTCAGGTTGTGTCCCCTGCCAGCAGCTTAATGCAGCGTGGTATAATGCTACAACCATGGATCTTGTAAATTCAGGTACAATATCTCATTTGGTATATAATGTTGACTGGCCGTTTGCAAACGATCCAATGCACTTATTGAATTTGACCGATGACAATACAAGGACAGCCTATTATGGTGTAAATGCAGTACCCTGGATAGAAATTAATGGTACAAACTTTAACACCGGAGCAGGTTCTGGTGCTTTTGTAAATGCAGTTAACAGTGGTAATGCTGAATATTCCCCTTTTAGTATTGTTTTAACCCCCGTAAAATTCTCAAATAATGTAATTAATGTTCACGTTGCAATTAACCGTGATGCAAATGATGTAACAGTTTTCGGAGACAATGTAAAATTGCAGGTTGCTATAACTGAAATGACGGTCGCTTATACAAGTCCCCAGCCAAACGGAGAATCTGATTTTTTTAGTATTTGCAGAAAAATGCTTCCTGATGGTAATGGTACTTTATTAAATATTCCGGCCCCGGGAGAAACGACCGAATTAGATTTAAGCTACATACCAACACAGGAATTTTTGAATCTTGTTAATCTTGACAGTTTACGAATAGTGGCTTTTATCCAGAACGATGATAACAAGCAAATCTATCAATCAGAGATGGCAGATGTAGCTTTTTCAAATAATATTAATGCCGCATTTCAGTCTGATGAAACATTAGGAGGGTTACCATTTTCAGTTAATTTCCAGGATTATTCTTCAGCTACAGATTCAACTTCAATTGTTTCCTGGGCATGGGATTTTGATAACGATGGAAATATCGATTCACAGGATCAAAATCCATCGTGGACTTATACAACCGAAGGTGCATATACAGTTTCACTTACTGTAAGTGATGGTGTAAATCAATACACAAGAACAATGGAAAACTATATTCATGCAATCGGAACAAGCTCCAATATTCTGGTTGTTAACGGAATCCAGTATGTCACTTATCCGACTGAAATGGAAGATTTCTATAGCAGTTCTGCCTGCTTTGGCAATCACCAGGTTGATGTATGGGATTTATTCGGAGACCAGGGTTTTGATTATACATCCAATCCAAATATTCAAAAGGTAGATTTGTTCAATCACTCAATTCCAAATTCAGTCCTGCAGAAATACCAGAAGGTTATCTGGATAGGAAATGATTTTGGCGGAGATATTGCCTTCTACAATCCGAACCAGGTTCTGGATTACGTTGAGATGGGCGGTAATTTTCTTTTAGCATCCAGATACGGTTCACACTTCTTCAATACGGATCTAAAAAACTATTGCGGTATTACCTCATTTACAGGTGATTTGCAGATAAATACTCTTCTTTCGTTAGATAATAATCTTGTGGATGTGGCATCAACCGGTACAAATAATCTTGTACATTTTGCCACTCTCGATTCCACTTCAGAAGCTACGCCGATATTCGATGATGACACAACTACAAGCTGGATTGCAGGATTCAGAATTAATAAAGACAGTAACGGTGTATTCATTTACATTGCCGGAAGACCTTACCGTTTTGATAATACAGCTTCTAATTCAAATTATAATTATATAATTGATAACTGGATGACAAGTACTATTGTTACCGGAGTAAAACAAGGAGAAAATAATCAAACAACGGTTAAGAATTTTCGGCTTGACCAAAACTATCCCAATCCGTTTAACCCTACGACAACTATTTCGTATGTTATTTCAAAACCCGGATTAGTGACTCTGAAAGTTTACGATATATTGGGAAGAGAAGTTGCGACATTAGTAAACGGATATCAGCAGGCTAATAATTATAAATTAAGTTTTAATGCAAGCAAACTTGCAAGCGGAATTTATTTGTATAAATTAAAAGCCGGAGAATTTGTCCAAACTAAAAAAATGATCCTGATGAAATAATTTTTTAACTTTTTCTTAAAAAGGACGCAGCGTTTGATGCGTCCTTTTTTTATTACCCGCACGTTAGAGCAGATTTGTAAGTTTTATGTTAATTATTCCGCTTTATTCTAATAGACCATTCCGGTTTAGCCTGATATAATTATTTAATCTTATGAGAAGGTCAACTTCAATAGAATTTAACCGTGCAATCCCATCATTATGAACACTTCCCTTTAATTATAAATCGGATCAAATAAACTTTTCTTGTTAGTTAAACCTGTTACATTAATTATTTTTTCTATAAATTATCTCCTGTCAAAGGAAAGATTCATATGGTTCTATCAGTTTTCAATATAACCTGTAGGATATTTTTCCTTTTTTAATTTTAAAAAGTATGGAGGTTTCTATGATTAAACGTTTGGTACTTTTTGTTTTACTTGTTTCGGGTATAGCTCTTCCGCAGGGATGGTCTTTACTCAGCACAGTTCCAACAATGCCTAATATTAATTCAATTGCTGTTGTTGATCAGGATGTTATCTGGCTGGCTTGTACAGGAGCACAAGTTTATTTATCAGAAGATGGCGGACTTACCTGGACTTTAAAAAATACCGGTCTGACTTCTGCGGGTGACTTGTATGGAATCTCAGCCATTGATAACATGAACTGCTGGGTTGGAACTGTTAATGGAAGTATCTACAGAACTTCGGATGGCGGTAATAGCTGGGCGCAGCAAATAGCTGTATCAGGCAGCTTCATGGATGGAATCAAAATGTTCGATATGAACAATGGTGTTTATTATGCTGATCCCACAGGAAGCGGACAACCATACCAGCTAAGATATACAACAGATGGAGGAACAACCTGGACGCTTGCTCCTAATTCACCTATTGCGGGAAGTGAGTTCGGAGTTATAAATGCCTGGGACTGGACAGATCAGAACACCTTCTGGGTTGGTTCAGCCAATACAACAGCTAATGCTACAACTGCAAAAATTTATTACACAACAACCGGGTTTGCCGGCACCTGGAATTCCGCAACTGTTGCAGGTGTAGGTGATGCAAATGGATTATATTACCAAGCAATTGGTTTTACTGACGCAATGCATGGTCTTGCCGGGTCAAACGCAAGCAACATTATGAAAACAACTGATGGCGGTGTTACCTGGCAGGCGGCAAATGTGCCTCCCAGTGTTCCTTCGTTTGCAGCTATTAGTTTTACAGGATTAAAAGACGGATCAAATACAATCAGGCTGATACTTAATGATGTCTCCCTTGTTTACCATGTATTCAAAACCACAGACCTCGGTACCACATATACTGAAGAAACAATTCCAGCGGAAGCTCAAACAAACGGAATACAGCAGATGGTGTTCTTAAACAGCGATCTTGGTTTTGCAGGAGGCGGTTTGGGAGTTTTCCTTAAATATACCGGGACTGTTCCTGTGGAACTGACTTCCTTTACAGCTACTTCAGTCAGTGGAACAATTGTTCTCAACTGGGAAACTGCTACAGAAACAAATAATAACGGGTTTGAAATTCAAAGAAGAGTGAATAATGAAGGCAGCTGGACTACTGTAGGATTCAAAAACGGGAACGGGACAACAACACAACCGCATCATTATACCTATACTGACGACATAAGCGATATTAATGCAACCTCTGTTGCCTATAGATTAAAACAGGTTGATTTTGACGGCAGTTCAGAATTCAGTAAAGAAGTTCTGGTTGATAATATTGCCCCTGCTCAATATTCACTATCACAGAATTTCCCCAATCCATTTAACCCTACAACTGTGATTAATTTTGCTTTGCCTTATAATTCCTTTGTAAGCTTGAAAGTTTATAATTCACTCGGACAGGAAGTTTCTACCCTTGTTAATGAAACAAAACAGGCAGGAAGCTATAAGGTTAATTTTAATGCTTCAGGTTTATCTTCCGGAGTGTATTACTATATTTTACGGGCAGGAAATAACAATGAATTTGTAAAATCAAATAAAATGATTTTGCTTAAGTAAGAAATTCGAATTCATTGTGAGTTAGACCCCGTAATTATTTTACGGGGTTTTTTATTTTAACATTATTAAATTTGCAAAGAAAAAATTTCTGAGTTTGTAGATGTTCTTTTTTTTATTAGTTTAGTCAATGAAAAGAAAAATCGGGATACTAATGGAAATACCAATTATTGATAAAAGTAACTACCTTAAGGGGTTGTTAATTACAGCAAGAAAAGATAATCAATTAGCCGAATCAGAAAAGAAAATTATTAAGGAGATTTCTGTTAAGTTAGGTTTTGCGAGCGATTTTTACGAAGATATTATAAAAAGCCTGCTTAATAATAAATATATAACAGATGATCCCATAATATTTTCAGATAAAAAAATTGCTGAATCTTTTATAGATGACGGCTTAAGACTTGCTTTTTCAGACAATAAAATTTCTGATAGTGAACTTGGCTGGCTTAGAGCAACAGCCGATGCAAATAACATCAATAAAAATTGGTTTGAAGAAAAATTAAGGATTCATAAAAGTTCACCCGGACTTTTAATGAATTCGGATTTTGCTTTATACTCAATAATATAACCAAAGTAAAAATATTATTGGTTGATGGTAAATTAATTTTCATTAATCCATTGCTCCTCTTTTCCCATCATACATATTCCATCAGCCATATTCCAACTCTTGTCCTTTGTCCTTCTTATATCTAATTTTCGTAACACAAAATTTGAAACATTAGTATTATTTTATTTAGTTTAATACAAACTCTGTAAATACTCGAAAAAGGAATTATTTATGCCTCAAAAAATGAAAGCCCTGGTTAAAAAGTATGCAAAACCCGGAATCTGGATGGATGAAGTTCCCGTACCTGAAATCGGAATAAATGACGTTCTTATAAAAATTCATAAAACATCTATCTGCGGAACCGATATTCATATTTATAAGTGGGATGAATGGGCTCAGAAAACTATTCCTGTACCAATGGTAGTAGGACACGAATACGTTGGCGAAATTGTTGCAATGGGCTCGAACGTACAGGATGTGAAGATTGGTGAACTTGTAAGCGGAGAGGGACACATCGTTTGCGGTCACTGCCGTAACTGCCGTGCAGGCAGAAGACATCTGTGTCCCAACACAATGGGAGTGGGAGTTAATCGTCCCGGGTGTTTTGCAGAATACCTTTCAATCCCGGTAACAAATGTATGGCACTGCGATCCAAGAATTCCCGAAGAATTATTTTCAATCTTTGATCCTTTTGGAAATGCAACACATACTGCCCTCTCTTTCGATTTGCTTGGAGAAGATGTTCTTATAACCGGAGCCGGTCCGATTGGAATAATGGCTGCAGCTATTGCCAAACACGCTGGTGCCCGCAATGTGGTTATAACAGATATGAATCCTTACAGGCTCAACCTGGCTAAAAAAGTGGGAGTCACCCGCACAGTAGATGTTTCAAAAGAAAAATTGCCGGATATAGTTAGTGAACTCGGCATGCGGGAAGGATTTGACGTCGGGCTTGAAATGTCAGGCAGCCCGCGTGCATTGAATGATATGATTGATGTCATGTTTCATGGCGGTAAAATTGCTCTGCTCGGTTTGCTGCCGAACGATACTGCTGTTAAATGGGAAAAAGTCATTTTTAATGGTCTGAACTTAAAGGGTATTTATGGAAGAGAGATGTTTGAAACCTGGTATAAGATGCAGGCAATGGTTCAGAGCGGACTTGATATAACCCCGGTAATTACTCATCATTTCTCATATAAAGATTTTGAAGAAGGATTTGAGATAATGAAATCCGGAAATTCCGGAAAAATAATTTTAAACTGGATGGAATAAAATTTTTCATTAAACTGAAGGGAATTTATAATGACAGAAACCACAAGACAACATTACAAAGATATTCTTCAAGGAATTGAATCGGAAGGCTTGTATAAAAAAGAAAGAATAATTACCAGCCCGCAGAGGGCTAATATTGAAGTCCAGGGTGGAAAAAAGGTACTAAACATGTGTGCCAATAATTATTTAGGACTTGCAGACAATCCTACAATTATTCAGGCTGCAAAAGAAAGCTTTGATAAGTGGGGTTATGGATTATCCTCAGTTCGTTTCATCTGCGGAACACAGGAAATACACAAAGAGCTTGAGCAGAAAATCTCACAATTTCTTGAAATGGAAGATACAATTCTATACACCTCATGTTTCGATGCAAACGGCGGATTGTTCGAAACGATTCTTTCTGAAGAAGATGCAGTAATAAGCGATGAGCTGAACCACGCAAGCATAATAGATGGAGTGAGACTAAGCAAAGCACAGCGTTACCGTTATAAAAACAGCGATATGATTGATCTCGAAGCAAAGTTGAAAGAATCCCGCGACGCAAATATCAGGAATATTCTTGTCGCAACCGACGGTGTATTTAGTATGGATGGAACGATTGCCAACTTAAAAGGAATATGTGACCTTGCAGATAAGTACAATGCAATGGTAATGGTTGATGATTCACACGCAGTTGGGTTTATGGGAAAGCACGGAAAAGGTACTCACGAATATAACGGAGTAATAGGAAGAGTTGATATTATTACAGGAACCCTGGGAAAAGCTCTTGGCGGTGCAAGCGGCGGTTATACAAGTGCAAGAAAAGAAATTGTTGATATGCTGAGACAGAGAAGCCGTCCGTATTTATTTTCAAACACCGTGGCTCCTTCAATTGTTTCTGCTTCAATTAAAGTGCTTGATATGTTAAGTGCAAATACGCATTTAAGAGATAAGCTTGAAGAAAATACAAAATATTTCCGTGAGGGAATTTCCAAAGCCGGATTAAATATTAAGCCAGGTACTCATCCCATTGTACCTATTATGCTTGGCGATGCTGTTCTTGCACAGAAGATGGCTGCAAGCATGCTTGAGAAAGGTGTTTATGTAATTGGTTTCTTCTTCCCGGTTGTTCCAAAAGGCACCGCAAGAATAAGAGTACAGATTTCAGCAGCACATACAAAAGAAGATCTGGATTTTGCAATATCAAAGTTTAAAGAAGCCAAAGAAGAGTTTGGAATTTAGTTACCCATCAACCAATAATTGTTCTCAAATCCAGGTATTTGATTGCACCATTTAGTAAATAGGAGCAATAATTCTTTGTACAAATATTTTAAGAACTTCTTGCTTATTATCTTCAAATATTCTTAAATTCTCATGTAAATATTCAAATGACGGTCAATCATCATTCGGGGAGAAATATGATACAGCCGGGAAATACTTTTGAGGGAACGATCTTTTTCCAGTCTAATAATTCCTTTATTACGCGGTATAAATTATCTCGCACCTCAGTGTTTTATTCCGGCTTATACATGGATTTATACTTTTGTACTGCAGAAGTGTCAGAACAAAACTGTTACTATTAAAATTCATGAAAATATTTTCATTAGTTATGCAACTTGTAATTTACTCACTCATAGTGATAATTTTATGCTCAAATGGGATACAATCCCAAACTATCCGTTTTAATCAGCTGACAACTGAAGATGGACTTTCGAATAATAATGTCTTTGAAATAATGCAGGATAGATTGGGCTTTTTATGGTTTGCAACTGATGATGGCTTAAATCGTTTTGATGGGTATGACTTTAAAATTTTCCGGCATGATCCTCTCAACAAAAATTCAATATCCGGTAATTCGGTCTGGTCAATAAAAGAAGATCACAAAGGAAATATCTGGACCGGAACTAAAAGCGGCTGGCTTAATTGTTATAATCCTGTGGAAGAGAAATTCAGAGAATGGAGAATAGAATCAGATATAACCGGGGAAAATACAATAACGTTTATTTATGAAGATTTTGATTACAAATTATGGATAGGAACATACAGAAGCGGGTTGTACCGTTTTAATCCGGAAACCGAAAAAACGGATCATTGGTTAAATGATCCCTCAGATACCAGCTCTTTAAGCAACAATTATATCTCGTCTATTCTACAGGATAAAAACGGCAATATATGGATCAGCACTTATCACGGACTTAATAGAATTGACCCTTCTTTATCCTTAAAAATTTTTAAGCATTATTATAATATTCCCGGAAATCCTAACAGCATCAGCGACAATATCATCTGGTATTTAACACCATCGGAAAGTGATTCCAATTTATTCTGGATTGGAACAGCTAACGGATTAACATCATATAAAACGGACAGTGAAAAGTTTTCACAAATAAAAATAACTAATCCTGAAAATATTCAGTTCGGCACATCTGCAGGATCAGTTATTGAAGATAATTACGAAAAGGAAAAAATATTATGGATTGATTCTTATGCGGGACTTGTAAGATTAGACCGCTCTAATGGAAGTTATGAAAGGTTCATCGCTGATAATAATAACCCTAATAGTCTTGTAAGCAATCAGATAAACAGAATGATTAAAGACAGATCCGGAGTTCTATGGATAGCTACTAATAATGGGATAAGTTCTTTCTCACCATACAGGTCGAAATTTAATACTACCCTGTCCGGTGAATACAAATTTGTAAATCTTGATTTAATAAATAAAAAAAATATAAAAGCCATTACCAAAACCACGGATTCGAGAGCTTGGTTCGGTACAGAAGATGGTTTGTATTATGCAAAAAACCAGGATAGAAAAATAATTATAAAACAATTCAATCATTCGGAGAAATTAAATATATGGGCGCTAACACCGGGAAATAAAGATGATCTCTGGATTGGAACTTATGGATCTGGTTTATATAAAATAGAACTTAAAACAAACAGATTTTCTCATTATAGATATAATGAAAAGAAATTTGCTACTCCTTCCGTTAATTTTGTTAAATCCATTTGCTGTGATGATAAAAATAATATCTGGATCGGCTACTGGGGATTTGGTCTTGGATGTATCAACTCTTCCACGGGAGAATATAAACATTGGTTGAATAACCCGGATGATTCAAACAGCTTAAGCCTTAATGATGTATGGGTAATTTATCAGGATAACAAAGGAAGGATGTGGATAGGAACAAATGGCGGAGGATTAAACCTTGCCTACCCGCAGGCAGGTTTATTAGATGAAAAAGATAGTGGTCACTTCTATAGATGGCTCTATGAAGAAAATGATCCTGGGAGCCTCAGCAGTAACACCATCTATTCAATTTGTGAATTATCAAAAAAAGACAATGCTTTAAAATTCAGTCATACAGTATTATGGATTGGTACAAACAAAGGCTTAAACAAATTTATAATCAAAGATTCGGATTCGGCAATAGATTTTCCGGAATCTGCAGTTTATATAACTCGTTATACAACCTTAAACGGTTTGCCAGACAATGCTATTAAGTGTTTAACTGAAGATGAACAGGGAAATTTATGGATTGGAACAAACTCCGGGATCTCAATATACAACCCTGATAAAAATAAATTTACTAACTTTAATAATGCGGATGGTATTACCGGGGGAAGTTTTAATTCTTCCTCAGTATATAAATATGGTAACGGGCTGATATTTATGGGAAGCACTTCAGGACTGAATTGGTTTTCTCCCAATGAGATAAAGCTTTCTTCTTTTATTCCGCCAGTATTAATCACTGATTTTCAAATTTTCAATAAATCAGTTAAAGTTGACAAAAATTCTATTTTGAATACTAGTGTTTTTAATAAAAATGAAATAATATTATCTTTTAAACATAATACATTTTCATTTAAGTTTGCTGCACTGGATTATTCTAACCCTGCTTCTATTCAATACTCATATAAAATGGAAGGATTTGACAAAGAATGGGTGCAAAGCGGCTCAAGACGTTTTGCAACCTATACAAACCTTTACCCTGGCGAGTATATCTTTAAAGTTAAATCAACTAATAGTGACAGAGTGTGGAATAAAAATATAAGTGAACTGAAAGTAATTATTTTACCTCCCTGGTGGCGGACAATATGGGCAATGGGTTTTTATGTTTTGATTTTTTTACTTGGAATCTGGGGTATAATAAAATTCCAGACTTACAAAACACGATTGCAGAATGACTTTAAAATAAAGGAGTTGGAAGCCAGCCATCTTCGTGAAATTGAAAATATAAAATCAAGGTTTTTTGCCAATCTTTCACACGAATTCAGAACACCTCTCACACTAATTCTTGGACCGGCTGAACAGATTACCCGAATGTCAGACAATACTAAAGTAAAAGAAGAAGCAAGCCTTATATACAGAAGCGCAAAAAAGTTAAACCGGCTGGCAAATCAATTACTTGATCTATCGAAAATAGAAGCAGGCAAAATGAAGCTTTTAGCGAAAAGGCATGATTTAAACCGGGTAATTGAACAGATAATTTCTTCATTTCAATCATTTGCAGAAAAAAAACATATCAGGCTGAATTTTATACCCGGCGAACAGAAAATATTTATATACCTGGACAAAGATAAATTTGATAAAATATTGGGGAATCTCTTTTCGAATGCAATTAAATTCACACCGGAAAGGGGGCTGGTTAATGTTAAAACAAAAATTAACTTTACTTCGGGTAAAATTATTGCGGACACCGATCCCATGAATATGGAAAAGAAAAAAAATGATTGTCATGTGGAGATTTCAGTTTCAGATACAGGTATTGGAATTCCGAAAGAACAGCTTGATAAAATATTTGACAGGTTTTACCAGGTTGATAACAGGCTATCAAAAGAATATGAAGGAACGGGGATAGGGCTTTCGCTTACAAAAGAACTGGTTGAGCTTCACAAAGGAAAAATATTTGTTGAAAGTGTAGAAGGCAAAGGATCTGAATTTAAAATAGTTCTGCCTTTTGGTAAAGATCATTTGCTTCCGGAAGAAATTAATCAGGACAGCATTTCTGAAAAAGAAGATTTACCGGGAGATGTCATTTCAGATATTAACATTCATAAAGAAATTAAAACTCACTCCGATTCTGAACTGATTAGTTGGGATGATATCACAAATAATGAAAAGCCCACTGTATTAGTAATTGATGACAATGCTGATTTAAGAAAATACATAACTGAAATTCTACACCAGGACTACAAAATTTTGGAAGCTTCAGACGGCGAAGAGGGATTCTGCAAATCAATAAAATTTATACCGGATTTAATCATTAGTGACGTGATGATGCCGAAAATAGATGGATTTACATTATGTAATAAAATTAAAACCGACACAAGGACAAGTCATATACCTTTAATTTTATTAACCGCAAAATCTACCATTGAGGATAAGCTGGATGGATTACAAACCGGTGCTGATGCTTATATTATGAAACCTTTTGAAGCTGCAGAGCTCAGGGTACGGATAATGAATCTTATCGAACAAAGAAAAAGAGTCCAGGAACATTTTAATAAATTTGGAATCTTTGATCTGGAACAAAAACAGGTTACTTCCGTAGATCAAAAATTTATGCGGGAAGCTTTAAAAATAATCGATGCTCATATTGCCGATCCCAATTTCAATATCGAAACATTTGCAGAATGCATGACAATCAGCCGTTCATTACTTCACAAAAAGTTTAACTCACTGGTTGGAGAAACTCCTGGAGAATTAATTAAAAGAATAAGATTAAACAGGGCTGCAAAACTATTAGCAAATAACCACGGTAATATTACTGAAATAGCTTTCCAGGTTGGATTTAATGATGCCTCATATTTTACCGCCTGCTTTAAAAAGCAATTCGATATTTCCCCTTCACAATATCATCAAGAACATAATCTGAATACCTGAATCGTCCGCCGGAGAGGATCATTTCTTCTGAAAAGACAATTTTAATAGTTTTTTACACAATACTTATAGAATTAGTCCATCTTATAAATTATTAATAGGGTGAAGATTTTCTGAATTGTTAAAAATCCCCCACAAAAATATTGAGGGAAATATGGACACTGAAAGAAAGACTGAAAGTGAAATGATTCCATTGAAATTTCACTTAAGCCAGAACTATCCAAACCCATTTAAGGATAAGACATTAATCAAATATTGTGTTGCATATAAAACTGTTGTGAATATCCAGGTTTTCAACTCAGAAGGTAAAATAATAAAAAGCTTAATCGATGAAACACAGGAAGCAGGAACATACGAAATTGAATTTGATGCCGGAAACCTGAAAGAAGGTGAATATTATTGTCAGCTTAGGGCAGAAGATAATTTATTAACCAAGAAAATGATACTCACCGGTTAAATAATACTTAATGACATATTTGAGACCCGTTAAAAAATGCAAAATAACTATCACTTGCTTTCTTTGACTGTGACTGATGCAGCGAAGCTGTGTAAAATATTAAAAAAGTATACGCAAAAAATCTTTATAAACAATAATAAAGATAACTGTAATGACGATTACCCTTGATTGGTAAAAATAAGCTGAGGCAATTACTAATTTTTATGAATAACTACTTGAAACCACAAATTGAAGGCACTTCATAATTAGAGTTCTTTTATAATATATCATATAAAAATCTTCGAATGCAGGAGGAATTGTAATATGTAAATATTTCCTCGCTTTAACAAATTTATTATTCGCAGTTAATGTTTGACACCGAATCCAGGTTAGGGGATATATTTAAATACTTTGACGCTAATAATTTAAAATGAAACAACTCAATGAGGTTAATATGAAAAAAATAATAGTCTTTTCCGGGATACTCTTTTTAATGAATATAAATGTATTCAGTCAAAATTCTTATTTTGCGAATAAGTCGGCTGATTTTGGGATTGCCGTTGGGGCATGGTTCGGTGGAGAAGTTAACTTAGCAGATTTTAATACAGACATTAACAAAGAAACAAGTTTTCTTCTTCACGGTTTTGCAGATTTCTATCTCATTGAAAAACTTGCTATGGGAGTTTATGCTTACTATTCCAACTCTTCTTTTGAAGAGGTAGATGAAACCGCCAGTATTTATGAATTTGGAGTATCTATTAAACCACGATTCATCACTTCTGGCGGGGCACTTGCAATAAAACCGGGGCTCCAAATTGGATATCGGAGTGAATCTGTTGATGTACCTGGTGCAGATGATGTGGCAGCACTTGGTGTAAATCTCAGTTTGGAATTACAGTTCTATACGAATGACAACTTCGCACCTTTCGGGATCATCGGATTCCTCAGTCAACCGGCTGGGGGAAGCGATGAGACAAATGTAACATTCGCACCAATTTTCTATATTGGTGGAGGAATCGTATTTTAAGGTTTTAAAGCATAAAACATGTCTCCCGGGAAGTGAGAAGAATACTAAGTTAAATCCGGAAGGATAATCATTAAATCAATGTGCTCCGGAATTTAACTTACAAGATACCCAACAAGAAAGAACATTTATTCAGGGATACTTTCCGGAATTGTCGTGAAGTTATCTGCAATGCCATCCACCTGATTCGAAGGATACTTCAAAATTAACCAGGAATCCAGGAGTAAGAAATTTCTGGAAATTATTATCTGGTTACAGAAACAAGATTTCGAAGCAAACACAGGATTACGTATTTTATATTATTTCTGCTGCCGTTCCAGGCGAAAACCCGATGTTATTTGGATTCCACTTTGATAATCCTTTAAATACTGCAAAACAAAATCTTAATGAATAACTCAGAAAAGAATTAAAGATTCAGCTTCACTTTAAACCAAAAAAAAAGACAGAAATAAAAAACTGAGTGCGATAAATGGAATCATTAATTGGTCAAACTCTCGACAGCTACAAAATTCTTGAAATTATCGGTCGCGGCGGTATGGGAGTTGTATTTAAAGCTCTGGATACAAACCTTGATAAGATAGTTGCATTAAAGATGATTGATTCTTCTCTTGCTAAAGATGAAACTTTCAGAAGACGGTTTAAAACAGAGGCAAAAGCTCTTGCACGACTTAATAATCCAAATATTATTAGTGTTTATGCATTAAGAGAAATAGAATCGTGTTTCTTTATGGTAATGGAATTCGCTGATGCCAAATCTCTTTCCCAGTATATAAGAGAGAATGGTAAATTGAAAATGGAGGATGTCTTAAATATATCCAAGCAGCTTCTGAGTGCCATTGGCTATGCACATAAAGCAGATATTATTCACCGTGATATTAAACCCAGTAATGTTTTACTATGTCATAACAACCTCGTTAAGGTTATGGATTTCGGGCTTGCAAAGCTGATTAAATCACATGACAGCGGAGCTACTGTAACACAGGCAAGAGCCGGAACTTTATATTATATGTCACCTGAACAGGTTAAAGGATTAAAAAATGTTGATAAAAGAGGTGATATATATTCTTTAGGAATGACAATATATGAAATGGTAGCTGGTAGAGTGCCATTTGAAAAAACCGATTCCGACTTTACTATTCAAAGGAAAATCGTTGACGGCGAAATTCCTTCTCCCGTTACTTTCTGCAAAGATGTTCCCAAAAAATTTATAAAAATAATTCTGAAATCGATAGCAAAAGATCCGGCTAAAAGATATCAGTCGGCTGAGGAAATGCTGGCGGATGTACTGAAATTTGAAACCGATATTTTGGATAATCAAAAAACTGTTATTGTTTCAACAGAAAAAAAAGAAGTTAAGAAAAAATCTATATCACAGAGACCGGCATTTGTAATATCTGCTTTTATAATTTTGACTGGACTGGCTATAGCTTATTTCCTCATTATTCATCCTGACAATAATATACAAAAAGCATTTATCTCTGTATCTACTCATCCGCCCGATGCTAAAATAAAAATCAATGATGAAGCAATAGAAAATTCTCAACTGGACAAAATATCATTTAAGAAAGAAGGGGATGTTAAACTTCAAATAACAAAAGAAGGATTTAAATCAATTGATACTTTGATCAGAACTGAATTCGGCAGGACGATAAGTTTAGCATTCAATTTAATTCCACTCTCAAAACCGGTTACCACAGGAAAAATTTCTGTGGAAACCAAACCTTCCGGTGCAAAAATATTGATTAACCAAAATCTCATTGGAGAATCACCGATAAAAAATTTTTCGACTGAAACAGGAGCATTAAATTTGAATATTGAGAAAGAGGGGTATAGTTTAATCGATACTTTAATAAATATTTCAGAAGAAAAAGAAAACTCGTTTAGTTTCACTTTAAAGCAGGTAACTGGAACCGCCAGTCTCAACATTACATCAAATCCTTCGGGAGCAGAGGTATGGATAGACGGAAAAAGATTCGGGCGAACTCCTATTGATAAGTCGCAAATACCTGCTGGTACACACAGGATTCTTATACGCCAAAACGGGTATGCTGATTATTTACTGCATTCAGTTAAAATCGCTGCAAATCAAATTACGGTTATCCCGACAATAAATCTTTCACCGGCAGGTTACCTTACCGTTTCTTCCGACCAGGCAGATGCAGAAATATTTATTGACAATCAATCAGTCGGAAAAGGCGAATATAAAAATGATAAAATGGAATCAGGAGAATACAATATTTCAATCCGGAAAAGCGGATTTAAACCCTATAATGAAAAAATAAAACTTGAGGCGGACAAACCTGTAAATGTCTCGGCTGAACTAATTCCTCTAACGGGAAAAGTTGAAATTTTAGTGAGACCATATGGAAACATATATGTAGATGATCAATTAAAGAAAGAGGGAACCAGCAGCCGATATACTGCTAATATTATTGGTGGGATGCATAATTTAAAAGTTATTCATCCTACACTGGGCACCTGGTTAAAACAAATTGAAATTGGAGATGAAACCACACGAAAATACTTAATTGATTTCAACAAGATGATGAAGCTGACAATTGTCTCGGAACCGGCGTTTGCGGAAATTATTATAAATGGAAAATCAACAGGTGAAACAACACCTAAAATCCATCCACTTAAACCGGGCAAGTATATTATCCAGGTGAAAAAAGACGGGTATTCTCTTTCAGAAGAAAAAGAAATTACTGTTAACTATGATGTCTATGAAGGAAGTAAAGATAAAGAAGATAAAGTTTCATTTACGCTTAGTAAGACAGAATAAGAATATTTCAGGATAATCTTAAATGATATCCGGGATGAAAGTAAGAATGTCATAACTCACCTGTTAAATCATAAATCGAATACTCATCAACTAATCAATTTATAATTTTGTATCACTTAAGGAGTTAAAAATGCAAAAGGCAATTCTAAACTTCAGGCTCTTCCTCATCCTTGCCATTTTCCTGCCGGTTTTGTATATGCCGGTTATATTCTCTCAAGCAGATGGCTGTGCCGGAAAGCTGGTTCAGGCTGAAGATGAATACCAGGCGGGCAATTTTTCTGCTGCAGTCGACTTAATAAAACCCTGCCTCAAATCAAATAACTTAACCGAAGCCGAAAAAGGTAAAGCATACAGATTACTGGGATTAGTTTATATCGCTGAAGAACTCGAAAAAGATGCTAATGAGGCGGTAAAGAATCTTTTGATTATGGTACCAAAATATAAAGTTGATGTTGAAAACGATCCTCCGCAGCTGAAGAGAATAATCGACAATGTTTCTCAAAATCTTGTTCCCGAGATTCATAGTATAACACCTAATACTACTTTTTCGGGTCAGGAGAAGGTAATAGTAAAAGTAACAGGAAAAAACTTTGTTTACGGCTCATTGGTCAGGTTCAATAATGCCGACAAAAAAACCAACTACTTAAACACTAACGAACTGGAAGCTGAGCTCACTTCAACTGATCTTGGCAGCGACGGGGAATATGATATAAATGTATTCAGTCCTATACTTGACGGCAAAAGTTCAAACTCAATTAAATTTAATATTGGTTCCCAAAGATTAAAATTTACAATAAATGGAGTTTTACCTCTTCCGCTAGGTGACCTGGCAGCAGATAAGGGAAATGATGGAGACGGATTCGCTGTAACAGGTTATGGTGTTGCAGCCGAATTAAATTATCCTCTTAATACAACAGGACTTGGCTGGATTACAAGTATAGCATATATGTATAACGGTCAGAGTTCAGGAATTTATGAACTGGAATTGATGGATTCGGGACTGGATTACACAAGTGAAAAAGGAAGTTACAGCGTTATCCCGATTATGTCAGGTTTGAGTTACAACGGAAATTTCTCCCCAACATTAGGCTACATAATTAATGGACAATTAATCTATGCACTTATCAATATCGGAGATGAATCATATCAATACAGCGGATACCTTGAAGATCTTCACTTATCTGTTTCAGAAAAATATAAGTATGAGAGTGCTTCATCATTTGGGTTTGGTATCGGTGGAGGACTTATAATAAATAACCTTATAATTATTTCAGCAAAATATTTAAATCTTGGAAAACCAGACCTGAAATATGATGAAACCCTAACGCTTCAGGATTTAGATACAGGAGAATCAGCTTCCGGGACTTTTAATGATAGCAGGAAACAATCATTCTCTTACTTTGCACTAAGTGTAGGATTCATATTCTGATTCTCCAAACAAGGGTAACTTTAAAGTTTTACTCATAAATTAAAAGGTAAATCTAATGGCCGGCTCTCCGGGAAAACACTGTGTTGGAATACCAGATCACGACTAATTTTCTTCGCACAATCTAAGCAGAATGTATTTCTACTAATTGAGAACAGGCAATTATTCCGCCTTAATTAAAATATTATTAACCAGTTGGAAATTTAAAAAGGCGACTTGCCTAATCTGTTGGTCTGAATGAAAGAGGATGGCAGGTTTTCTGAATAGCTCTGTTGAAAAAATTATCAGGGCGTTCAATCATAAAAAAATATCAGGGACTGATTTCCCTGATAATTATTCAATAATTTATTGGGAGGCTTAAATGAAGACCTTTGGTAAAATACTTACTCTATTCTTACTTTGTTCTGTAATCTCTTTTGCACAGGATAAAATTCCCGGAAATCGAAAGATTGTAATACCTGTGCATATTCAATCTATCTATAATCAAATAAAAATTGCAGAAGATAACGGGAACTGGAACGCCTATTATCAACTAAGAAATCAAATTATTTCTGAATGGCAGCAGATTAATCCGAACATTGCAAATCTTTACAGAAATGTAAGTGATGCTAAGCCTGATCTTACACCTGACGGTATGGCTGTCGATCGTCCATACATAAACACTGGTGAACAAACCAGGGACGTTCTATTTGAAACCCCTTACAACCGCCAATCTAAAGTTCTTTGGGGTAACGATATGATGATAACGGGTAGTACGGCTTACGATATAAGCATGGATATTTCACGTGACGGTGAAATTTATATTGCAGTTGTAGGACGACTGGACGGCTCATCAACGAGAGATAGTACTTACATTTATAAATCGACTGACGGGGGAGAAACCTGGTCAATGTGGAGTTCCATCTATACAGGTGCACATTTATTCAAACAAGTTGAACTGATGTGCTTTGATGGTTATTCAGGTTCAACAGGCGATTCATATATACTTCTTTTCTATCTTTTTGATGACGGATGGTTAAGGGTTGGCAGAACAGAAACGGCTACTCCTTTCTGGAATTATTATACAATTTCGGGGACAAGTGGTAGTGGATTTCCTACAGATTTTGCGGTTGATAGAAATTACCCCAGTACTAACTATCGTGTTTTTTGTGTTTACGATAGCTTAAATTGGATTAAATCAATTCGTTCAGATCCGGCAAGTTATGGCACAGTCTGGCAGGATGCTGCATTCGTTGGTTCAGCTACTGTAGGTAGAGATGTTGATCTTTGTTACGGGATTAACGGAGCTGTATATGTTAGTTTTAATGGCTTTAACAGTGGAAATCTTTATGCAATTGAAAATGACAATTACGCCGATCCTGCTTCCTGGGGAACTATTAATACATTGGTTACAGGTTCAACAGATACTACCAGGCATGCAGAGGTGATCTCATCCAGAGATGCTATACCCAATAATATTGCTGCCGTCGTTTTTGAACTGAAAAGTGGATCTTCTTACGACTTATACTCGGTTATGAAACCGAGTGGAAGCAGTACATGGGAAACAATGCAATCCTGGGTTGTTCCCGATGAAAATAAATGGCCTTCCTTGTATTCCAGCAAAATAAACGGCAACAGAGTATTTCGTACTGTATTTGAACGTTCCGGTGAAGGAAATGTCACTCCCCGTAATATAAGATACAAATATTATGACGGAACAATCTGGCAGCAAAGTGAAGTAGTTTCTGACTCGGTTAATGATGTAACCGGTCTACAAAAACCAGAAGTCGGAGACCTGGATGGAAATACACCGGTATTTGCTTATGTGGGAGCAAACTATATTGGGGTATATTTTGATAACTATAACTGGACATTGCTATCTTCAATCACAGTTACATCGCCAAATGGTGGGGAAATTTGGGATGTTGGTACATCAGAAAACATTACCTGGACAAGTACGGGCATTACGAATGTGAGAATTGAATTAAGCATAAACAATGGGACAAACTGGAGTGACATAATCGCCTCAACTCCGAGTACCGGAACTTATAGTTGGGTAGTAACGAATACTCCTTCAACTCAATGCCTTATAAGAATTAGTGATGCGAGCAATCCATCCACTAATGATATAAGCGATGGAGTGTTTACAATTCACCTACCCAACGATGTAAAAGAAGAATTGAGTGGAATACCTGACTGTTATAATCTGTTTCAGAATTATCCCAATCCTTTTAATCCGACAACAAAGATCAAATGGCAATCTCCGGTTGCAGGCAGGCAAACTTTGAAGGTATATAATGTTTTAGGAAAGGAAGTTGCAACACTCGTTAATGAATACAAAACTGCAGGTAGATATGAAATAGAGTTTAACACAGATAATCTTCCTAGCGGTGTTTATCTCTACAGAATTAATGTTGCGCCTGACGGTGGACAAGCAGGAAATTATACTGCTGTTAAAAAAATGATTTTGATGAAATAATATTTACAGCCTTCGGGCCTGCCTGTCGTTAGCCTGCTGTTTATAAGGGCATCCCCGAAGGTTCTTTTATTCTAAAACTAAAGAGTGGAAAAATGAAAAAATGATTACAAACTATTTTGTTTTTTTTACATTGTCTTCTTCAAACCTTTTTAACTAAATCCTTTCCCACGTTTTAACATATAATTTTTCCTGAAAACTTACCTTATTTTCCTGGTTTCCAACTCTCTTCATATAATATCCGGTTCAGACTACCCCTGTTTGTCTCTTTTAACTGTTAAACAATACTGATAAATTGTAATTATTATTGAAGCAGAACAGCAATATATTTTGTAAATTATAACAAAAGAAAATTACAACACTTCCAGAATTTAAATTTGGAGAAATAAAATGAAGCACGTATACGAAAAGAAGGGGTTCAGCAGAAGTACCAGGTTATTTTTGTTCCTGGTTATAGCTTTTGTCATTTCACCGGGATTGATTTTTTCCCAGACAAACGAACAGCAAAAAGGCAAGCGTCCGGATCCCAGGTTACATCATGAGGTTAAAGAAGATAATTATGTTCCTGTTTCAAGGGATGATATGGGAAGATCCCCTGCGTATCATTATACAATGAGCGGTATTACTACTGTACAGGTAAATGTTGATGCCAACGGGCAAAACATAGTCGGAGATGCTGCGAATGAACCCTCAATTGCAATTGATCCTAATGACCATAACAAAATGGTTATAGGATGGCGGCAGTTCAATACAGTCACCAATAATTTCCGTCAGAATGGGTACGGATATACAACAGACGGAGGACAGACATGGACTTTCCCGGGTGTAATACAGCCTGGTATATTCCGTTCAGACCCGGTACTGGATTATGACGATGAAGGAAATTTTTATTATAACAGTCTGACAGACGATCCGGACTATTTTTGTAAAGTTTTTAAATCAACTAACGGAGGTTCAACCTGGGACAGCGGGGTTGATGCCCATGGCGGAGATAAGCAATGGATGACAATAGATAAGACCGATGGCCCCGGCAACGGACATGTTTATGCTTTCTGGACCAGTTCTTTCAGCACCTGTTATCCCGGCTTTTTTACGCGCTCAACCGACAACGGTGCAAGTTTTGAAAATTGTATTACAATCCCCGATGACCCTTCCTGGGGTACGATTATGGTAGGACCCAACGGCAAGCTTTATGTAGGCGCATCCGGCTCATTCGATTTCGTGGTTGCAAGATCTTCTAATGCACAGATCTCAAGCCAGCAGGTGACTTGGGATATGGCTACATCAGTAAACCTTGGCGGTTATATTACATACGGCATTAATCCTAATCCCGGTGGCTTGGGAGGACAAACATCAATTGCCATAGATACTTCCGGCGGTCCCACTAACGATAATATTTATTTATTGTGCTCTGTTGAACCGACATCGGGCAGCGATCCCCTTGATGTTATGTTTGCACGCAGCACAAATGAAGGTGCCACCTGGAGCTCGCCGGTAAGAGTTAATGACGATGCCAGCACTTCAGCATATCAATGGTTCGGGACAATGTCTGTAGCCCCGACCGGGCGTATCGATGTAATATGGCTTGATACACGCGACCATCCCGGTACTAATTTATCAGCATTATATTACTCATATTCTACAGACGCAGGAACAACCTGGTCTGCTAATGAAAGACTTTCGGATTATTTTGATCCTCACGTAGGCTGGCCGAACCAGGATAAGATGGGCGATTACTTTCATATGGTTTCCGATAGTAACGGTGCACGCCTTGCATGGGCGGCTACATTTAATAATGAACAGGATGTTTACTATAGTTATATCGCACCGAATATTGTCCCGGTGGAACTTGTTTCTTTCTCATCTTCTGTTAAGGCGAATGTTGTAACTCTGGATTGGTCAACAGCAACAGAGACCAATAACCGCGGATTTGAAATTGAGAGAAGCCCTGATAATACAATTTGGAGCGCTATTGGTTTCAGAGAAGGAAAAGGAACTACCCAGGAACCACAGCATTACTCTTATTCTGATAATTTATCAGGAAATGTATCAATCAAACTTTATTACAGGTTAAAACAAATAGACTTTGACGGCAGCTTTAAATACTCGAATATTGTGGAAGTTAATCTCGCCCCATCGGTATTTTCACTTTCGCAAAACTATCCTAACCCGTTTAATCCAAGCACAACTATTAGTTACCAGTTGCCGGAGAATAGCTTTGTAACATTAAAAGTCTATGATATTTTAGGAAACGAAGTAGCAACCCTGATTAATGAACAAAAGCAGGCAGGTGATTATAAGATTAATTTTAATGCATCATCCGCCGCAGGCGGACTGCCAAGCGGAGTTTATGTTTATAAGCTACAAGCCTCACCTGACGGCGGGCAGGCAGGTAATTTCACCTCTGTAAAGAAAATGATTCTGATGAAATAATATCTCTGCTCAATTACGCTCTTTATGATTAGGGAAAGTGTAAAAGCTTTCCCTTTTTTATTATAGTTCAGAATGCAGCCCGGTTCTGCTCTTCCCAAAACCACGCCGGAATAATTTCTAATCCAATTTTAAGAATTCACTTAGAATGCTCTAAGAAAGCCGGGCTAATTTAGCTCAAAAAGAAAGGAGCATTTATGTTTGACTTTAATCATTTACACCCGATGATCGTTCATTTCCCGATAGCTTTATTATTTATCGGATTTTTAGCTGACGCAGTCGGTATATTATTTAAAAAGGAATTTTTCACAAAAGCAGGATTTTACCTGCTGATAATGGGAACTCTTGGAGTTGTTGCTGCTTACCTGTCAGGTAATTTTGCAGGTGAAGGTGTTACTGAAGCAGGAGCTTTAAAGCAGGCACTCGAAACCCACGAAGATGCCGCCACTATTTCTTTGTGGCTGATGACTGGTGCTGCAGTTGTAAGGATTGCACTTGTGCTGCTTAAAAAATACACCGGCGCTTATAAATGGGCTGCCTTTGTTTTGCTGCTGCTTGGTGTTGCATCAATTACCAGGACAGGTTATTATGGCGGAGAACTGGTTTATAAACACGCTGCCGGCGTGACGATTGACCTGGGATTTGGTAATTTAGATTCACAAAATTCAGGAAATATTTCAGAAGAAGATAAAGATTAGGGTAAATAATTAATGCGCATACTTGTAATCGAAGATGAAAAAGGAATTGCAAATTTTTTACATGACGGGTTAACAGAAGAATACTTCGCAGTTGATGTGGCGCCGGATGGCAGACTGGGTTTGCAGATGGCTCTCACTAATGATTATGATCTTCTGCTGGTCGACTGGATGCTTCCCGGAATTAGCGGTATCGAGATAGTCCGGCAGGTAAGGAAAACAAATCCTAAGATACCGGTAATATTTCTTACTGCACGCGACACAGTTGAGGATACGATTTTCGGACTTGAGAGCGGGGCAAATGACTACATCAAAAAACCTTTTCATTTTTCAGAATTGTTAGCCCGTATCAAAGTACAACTCAGACCTCAGAATTCAGAAAACGGTGTTCTTGAACTCGGTCCGATAAAACTTTCAACTGAAACGCACCAGGTATTTAAAAATGAAAAAGAGATTATGTTAACTCAAAAAGAATTTTCCCTTCTCGAGTACCTGATGCGTAATAAAGGAAGAGTATGTACAAGGACAAGCATCATTGAGCATGTATGGGATATTCATTTCGATGCCGATACTTCAGTAATTGATGTTTACATAAATTACATCAGGAAGAAGATGGAGCTGGATTCAAAAGAACTGATTCACACTTTACGGGGAGTCGGTTATATAGCAAAGGAAGATAATTGAAGCGCACATTTAAAAACAGGGTGGCATCATACTACCTGTTTGCAACTGCATTGATTATTGCATTACTCTTTTTTGCAATTTACTGGATTGTTTACAACACAGTCTATTCTCATTTAAAAGGGGATCTGGATGCTGAGCTGAGCGAACTGAACAACAGCATTGTTGTTACCGGTAATGATGAAATAATTTTTGCTAACCCTTTAGAATGGAATGAAGGTGAGCACAAACAAATAGAAGTCAACCCGACATTTATCCAGGTAACTGATGTTAACGGAAAAATTATAAAGAAAACCTCAAATCTTCTGAATGACAGCTTAAAATTTAATAAGTCGGAATCCCAAAAATATTATTTGAGCACAATTCTCTCCCGTTCTTCTGTTTACCAGGTTCAGACACCTATACTGAATAACAGCGGTAAAAAAATTGCTTACCTGCTTGTAGCAATTCCGCTCGAAGAATCCGAGCTGGTATTGGAGAATCTTAAAACTGCACTCTTTATATCTTTCCCGGTAATCCTGCTGGTACTTTTTTTTACAACAAGATATATAGCCGGAAAAGCAATTGCACCGGTAAATAATGTTATTCAAACGGCAAACAGGATTACAAAGGAAAACCTCCGTGAAAGAATCGGGCTGCCGGAAAATAAGGATGAAATCTATACACTGGTTTCAACTATTAATGAACTACTTGACAGGCTTGAAGACAACCTGCTAAGGGAAAAACAATTTACATCCGATGCTTCGCACGAACTCCGTACTCCCCTTTCTGTAATAAAAGGAACGCTGGAAGTGCTGGTAAGAAAACCCCGTGAAGTAAAGCAGTATGAAGAAAAAATTAATTACTGCATCAAAGAAACCGACAGGATGACAAAGCTGATCGATCAGCTTCTTTTCCTTGCAAAATATGATTCCGGTAAAGTGCTGCCTGATAAAACAAATGCCGACATAAGAAAAATTCTTGAAGATACTTTCAACAGGCTGGAGCCGGTTCTTACTGAAAAGGAAATAAAAATAAACATAGACTCAAACGGAGATACCTCTGCTGTTGCTGATGAATCTATGATGGGAATAATTTTTGAAAATGTAATTACCAACTCAATTAAATACTCTGGAAACCGGTCTGAAATAGATGTTAAGTTTAACAATTCAGGATCTTATCTCGAATGCGTAATAAAAGATACAGGAACCGGGATGACAGATGACCAGATTAAAAAGATATTCGACAGGTTTTACAGGACGGATGAATCCCGTAATTCTGAAGCAGGCGGATTCGGACTTGGATTATCAATTGTTAAAAAATTCTGCGAACTGCAGGAAATAGATTTATCAGTAGAAAGCAAACCTTCCAGGGGCACTTCCTTCAGTTTCAAAATAAAAAAATAAATCCCTTCAAATATATTCTAAGCATATTCTAAGAATCGCTTAAGATTTGTTTTAGGTTCACTTTATAAATTTGAATCAATCATTCAAAGAAATAAAAGAAAGGAACCAAAATGAAGATAACTATTTTTGCAATACCGGTAATAATTGTAATTGCTCTGTTAAGCTACAACTTTGCTTCTACCGGCAATACATCGACAACTACAATTGATAATCTCAAAGCAGCAATTGTCGGGGAAACTACGGCAAGCGCCAAGTATCTTGCTTATTCAAAAAAAGCTAAAGAAGAAGGCTACGAAAAAGTGGCATTGCTTTTTAAAGCAGCTTCAAAGTCTGAGAATATTCACGCAAATAACCACAGGGCTGTGCTGGAACAGCTTGGAATAAAAATGGATGATTTTAAACCTGAGTATAAAGTCAATTCGACCAAAGAGAACCTGCAGGATGCTATAAACGGAGAATCTTACGAAGTAGCAACAATGTATCCTGAATTTATAAAAGCAGCACAGGAAGGAAATGTTAATCTTGCAATGATCTCATTCAATTATGCATATAAAACCGAGATGAAGCATAAAGATTTATATACAGAAGCGCTGAAAAAGCTGAATGAAAAACAGGAATCCACAATGCCGTCTAAGTATTATGTCTGTTCTACCTGCGGAAACACCTATGCTGAAACAGCCCCAAACAGGTGCGGTATTTCTATGACGCCCAAAGACAGGTTTATTGAGATAAATTAGAGACACCCCTCCTATGGTAAAAATAACCCGCAGCAGCTTTTTGCCGATGCGGGTTTTTTAATAAATATCTCTCCCCTGCCCTATTTCTTATAGTCTGCTGTGATTTTTCTAACTACATTCTCTAAAGCAAATCTGTATGTTAGATCAAATTGTTTTTAACTACAGAACTGTGGTCTGTATAATTTGAAGTGAAATCAAATTTATATAGTTTTATAAAAATCTCACACGACAATAACATTTAACAAATGAAACTTACCAGATTCATCTCGCTGGTGTTAGAGAAGGAATTAAGAGAAATTGCGGGACTAAACGATGAGGAAGTTGAATTATATATGAGTTTCCTCACCCAAAAATCCTTAAGAAAAAAAGACCATTTACTTATGGCGGGAGATACATGCTGCTATGTCACTTATATTAATAAGGGCTGTATGAGACGTTACATAACCGATAAGCATTCGAAGGAAGTAATTTTAAATTTTTCACTGGAAGATTATTGGGTAGGTGACCTGGAAAGCTTAATTTTTCAAAAACCGACTGATTTTTATATCCAGGCTCTTGAAGATTGTGAACTGCTTCAACTTTCGAGGGAAAATTTCTTCCGGGCTTGTAACGAGATTCCGAAGTTCAAAAAATTTCACGACGATAAAGCACAGCGAAATCACTATAGTGCACTAAAAAGATTATCGATTGCAAAATCTTCCACTCCCGAAGAAAAATATCTTGATTTAATGAAAAAGCAGCCGCAGCTTTTCCAGAGAGTTCCCTTACATTACATCGCATCCTACCTGGGAATTGAACCTGAATCATTAAGCCGGATAAGAAAACGAATTGTTATCCATCCTCAAACTTCTTAACCAAAGTCAATGAAATAGACCCCTCCCTCAATTTATGTTTGCATTGTAACAACGATATCAAAAGATATCATACAATCAACAAAATATAACGGAGGTTCAAATGGCACACTTATTAATCAGGCACAAAGTAAAAGATTACCCTGCATGGAAGAAAGTATTCGACGGATTTATCGATACAAGGAGAGCCGGGGGAGAAAAATCATATCAAATACTGCACACAGATGATGACAGTAATAACCTGGTATCGATTTTCGAATGGAACAGCCTGGAGAATGCAAAGAAGTTTACAAGCAGTTCCGAACTGAAAGAAGCTATGGGCAATGCAGGTGTCGTAGATCATCCCGATATTTATTTCCTCGAAGAATATACAGCAGGAAAGGTTTAACATTTCAGTTTAGAACAGGATAATGAAATTATGTTTATTAAAATTTAATGAGGTGCGATTATGTCGAAGAAAATGAAAGTTCTTGTAACAGGAGCAACAGGAAACACCGGTTCATTGCTGGTACCTTTACTGTTGAAATCAGGTGTTGATGTCCGTGTATTTGTAAGAGATGAAGCCAAAGCTCAGCCTTTAAAGGACCTGGGAGCCGAAGTGGTAACAGGTAATCTTGATGAGCCGGGAACAATTTTACCGGCAGTAAAGGATGTTGATAAAATTTATCTCCTGACCTGGAACGGCGAGACGCAGCTTAAACAGGCGGAAAACGTAATTAACGCTGCCAGGTATGAAGGAGTTCCCCATATAGTAAGGCATTCAATGTGGGGACCGGAGAACAGCCGTATTATTAAACAGGGCAATAAAATAGAGGAAATGGTAAAGTCTTCAGGGCTGCAGTGGACGCTGCTGAAACCAACGTTTTATATGCAGAACACAATGATGGCAGCACAAACAATTTCCTCAGACGGAGTGATCTACTGGGATATGAAAGACGGTAAGCTCGGGATGATTGATGTGCGCGACATTGCCGATGCCGCTTTTGCAGTCATCACGGGAGAAGGTCACGAAGGCAGGAGTTATATTCTGACCGGTCCCGAGGCAATTTCATTCAACGATGTCGCAAATACTTTTTCCAAAGTGCTGCATAAAGAGGTTAAGTACGTTAATGTTCCGGGAGAAGCTTCTTTACAGGCAATGACAGGAATGGGAGTGCCGGAATGGATTGCAAAAGGTTATGTTGAATTGGCAGAAGGATTCAGCGTGAATTTTGCAAACAGCACTACAAAAAATGTTGAAACACTTACGGGACGCCCAGCAAGATCATTTAAGCAGTTTGCTAATGACTTTGCACAGGTATTCGGCAGTAAAAAAATGGCTGTGTAAAATTATTTTAATTACGCAATGAAGGGAAAGTGTAACAGCTTTCCCTTTTTTTATTAAATCTTTTTCTTCATGGCACTATGCATGATTTATCTAGTTTTTTTATAATTATTAAGGTTCTTGATAGATGAGTAAATAGTAACTATTTTGTGTTTGATTTTTTAACAATACTCTCAAGATGAAAAATTACCAAAATTTTACACAAGAGCTTGATGATTTTTCAAAGAAAATTGAGTTTGGGAATTCTGTTGGTGAGGAAGATAAAGATTTACTCTACGAATATTTAAATGGTAGGGCAAGTAGAGAATTAGAAAAAAGAATAAATCCGCAAACAATTGCTAAGCACGGTATATATTTTACTCCACCTGAGCTAGCCCAGATAGCTATCAAGCCATTACTAAAGAACTTAAATTTCCCCAAGATAAAAATTTTTGACCCAACGTGCGGGGTTGCAGATTTACTACTTCAGTTTTGTAATAAACTGCCTTTCTCTAATGATTTAACTAAAACCTTAGATTCTTGGGGAGAATTTCTAATAGGTTTTGATTTATATCAAGAATTAATCGATGTTGCTAAACGAAGATTGGTATTAAAGGCAATTAGTTTAGGGGCTAAATTGACTAAGAATGAAAAACTTGATTTTAATAATTTGTTTCCAGGACTTATTAAGCAAGATATAAGATTTTGGAAGGGGAAAATATCTCCTAATACGATTGTGGTTATGAACCCACCATTTAATCAAAATACGGTATCAAAAAACATAACCTGGTCAACTGGAAAAACTTCATACGCTGCATACTTTTTAGATATCGTTTTGAAAAAATCTGTGCCGAATACAATAATAGCTGCCATTTTACCTGACGTTTTAAGAAGCGGCACAAGATATCATAATTGGAGAGATGAGATTCAGAATGCTATGTCCATAAACAACATTGATATTTTTGGTTTGTTTTCATTATCAACAGACGTTGACGTTTTCATATTAAGAGGTATAGCACTAAAAAAACAAAAAAGATCAACCGTTTGTTTCTATAAAAGAAATAATGGATTAAAAACTGTTGGCCAAATATGCAGAGTTAATATTGGTCAAGTAGTTCCTTTCCGTTTAACTGGAAAAGGAAACTGGATGCCATATTTAACTGCTAAAGATTTTAAAACCTCTGCAGTTATTAATAACATAAATAAAAAAATTAGATTTGTGGGCTGTGGAATTAAACCGCCATTTGTCGCAATAAAAAGGACTTCAAACCCAAAAGATAATTTGAGAATAATCCCTTGTATAGTAAAGGGCAATAAGAATATTGCTGTTGAGAATCATATAATTATTATAAAGCCATTTGATGGGACTGTAAGAACCTGCAAGGAAATCGTTAATAATTTACTCAATGAACAAACTAAAGTATGGATTAATAATAGAATCAGGTGTAGACATCTTACAGCACTATCAATTAAAGAACTTCCAATGTGGGAAAGCAAATGAAAGGCGAAAGACTCAGGTTTTCTACTTCAATACTCAGACTGCTTGGGGAGGAATTGAATCCCTCCCCCGATCAGGGAATACTAGAATTAATTAAAAATGCTTATGATGCGGATGCGACACTTTGTGAAGTAGAGCTTAGGGGTGTACATATACCTGGTGGGAGTATTACAGTCGAAGATAATGGGCGAGGAATGACAGTTGAAGAAATCATAAACGGTTGGTTGGTTGTTGGCGATTCATTAAAAAGTAAATCTAGGCGCAGTGTCGGAGGCAGGTTATTAGTTGGTGACAAAGGATTGGGACGTCTAGGAGCGCTAAGACTGGGAAAGAAAGCTGTACTCATAACAAGACCGGATTCTACACCACTAAAACAATATCGAGTAGAATTAGATTGGAACTCATTTGAGAGTGCAGATATAGTTGAGGATGTAGAATTGGATATTATGGAAGAAGAGCGTACTCCTAACTTTAAACAGGGAACATCGATTGAGATTAAAGACTTACCATTCGCATGGAAAGAAACTGGTATTAAACGACTTGCCAGATCAATATTATTATTAACTGATCCTTTTGATCAACAATCAGATTTTAAAGCTTTGTTAAAATCGGATCAGTTCAAAGATATTACTGATAAGGCTTCAAAAGAGTATTTTACTTATTGTGACTTTTATCTTAATGCCAAATTAGATGAAAATGGATTTGCTAGCGCGGAAGTAAGAAATTCACTAAATGATCTTTTATATAAGGCTGATCATAAAAAGATAATTGATACTTCCTCAAATCCCTTATATTCCTGTCCTTCTCTTACATTTGAATTATGGGAGTTTTTGTTAGATGGAAAACGATTCAGTACAAAGACGGTTCGATTAAGAGATATTAAAGGATGGCTTTCTGAATTTGGAGGAGTTCGAGTGTACTACCGCGGAATGAGAGTTCTGCCCTATGGAGACCCACAAAATGATTGGCTAGATATGAATCTCAGACGCGTTAGGAATCCTGAACTTCGCCCAAGTACAAATAATTCATTAGGTAGAATAGTAATAAATGACCCTTCTGCATTGTTACACCAGAAAACAGATCGCTTGGGTTTTGTTGAAAATGAAACTTTTGAAGAATTACGAAAGTTCGCAGGGGACGTTTTGGATTGGATGGCCAATGAGCGACTGAGATCACGAGACAAAAAAAGAAAATCGGAAAAGGAAAAAGTTAATAAACAAAAGAAAGAGGCTGAAAAAAATTTAGACAAAACAATTTCCGAGTTACCAACACAGTTTAAAAACAAGATTGAGAATGCCATTAAAGGGATTCAAAAAGCTCATGATGCAGAAATTACTTTATTGAATGACACAGCACAACTTTACTATACGTTAGGAACAGTCGGAACTACTGCTGCTGCATTTGCTCATCAAACCAAACATCCACTCCAAGTAATTGTGGAGGATGCAAATTTGTTGGAAAATTGGCTGGGAGATCCTATGTCTTTTAATCTGGATTTTTATAGAGAGAAAAGTAGTAGTGCCGTAAATCGAATAAAATTGGAAGCTGATGCTCTTTATTCTTTTTCCGAAATCACATTAAAATTACTCGAACATGAGAAAAGACGCGCCCGTCCATATGACATTCATAAACTTATTGTTTTAAGCAAAGAATTATTGAATCCTTATATAGAATCAAGACAAGTCACCATTGACTATGAGTTTGTAGCTCAAAACCTAATGGTTATATGTAGTCAGGCAGCTATGGAATCTATTTTTATTAATTTATTAACTAATAGCCTTCAAGCCTTTACTTTCGATTCTGAGGAGTTACCAAATGAAACAATTGAAAGTATAAAACATAATCAAAGAATAGTAAAATTTAAAACTCAGATAGTAGGAGATAAGGGGATTATATCTGTATCTGATAATGGGCCTGGTATAAATAATATTTCTTTGGATGACATATGGTTGCCCGGCAAAACGACAACTATTTCAGGGAGTGGATTAGGACTTACGATAGTGAGAGACATTGTTTCTGATTTAGGAGGAACAGTTGATGCAGTTGAACACGGCGATCTTGGCGGTGCAACATTTACAATCATTTTACCTATAAGAGGGAAAAAATGAGTCAGAAAGCTGCGGTAATTGACGATAATAAAATGAATCGCGAGAGGTGGGGAGATCTTTTACTAAGTATAGGTTATGATCCAATTATTTATAATTCGATAACCTCGTTATCCTTTCTCGAAAATGACTTAATCGAAAAAAAAATTAGTTATGCAATGTGTGACCATAGACTTAACGAAGCTAATTATGCTAAATTCCTAGGAGCGAAAGCTGTTGCTAGTTTATATGATAAAAAGGTTTCTACATTGCTGATAACAGGGTGGCAAAATAATGACGCTGATACTACAATTAGATATTATAGAAAAAAGATTCCAATTCTTCTTGCCCCCAAAGAAGTAAATCCAGTTAATATTAAAAATGGTTTTGAAACTGTCTATAAAGAAGTTGTGGAAAATATTATTCCTCCTGAAAGACAAACTTGTAGAACAATAATGACTGTTACAGATATAATAAAAAAAGGGAATCTAGAAATTGTTAAAGTTGTGATGCTTCAATGGAACTCAAACAAAGAAGTGGGTTTTCCTTTGAAAATGTTACCGGTGAATTTAAACGGAATTGTAAGATCCGGATTAATGATTTTAGCTGATGTTAATATAGATGCTGAAAAATCCGAGGATTTATTTTTTGAAAACTTTAGTCTGCCAAATGACGAAATCCTTGAAACAATCTAGTCCAATTGTAAATATAATAGATGTCGGTCATGGATCAGCGGCAGTTTTGTTTTACGAAAATAAATATATGATATTCGATGCCGGGCGGGGGAAAAAACTTCTTGATTTTTTAAATAAAAACACTATTACTCAGATTGAATCTGTTGTTATTTCTCATGCCGATATTGATCATTATGGAGGAATTACCTCTGTTTTATTAGCTGAGAATATTAATATTAAAAAATTATTTATTAATGCTGATCCAACAAAAAAAAATAATGAAAGTCATACTCAATTTAGATATGCTATCCAAGAAGCAAAGATTAAAAAAAATACTGTTACAGAACCAAATGTAACTTCATCTTTAACAGGGAAATTGGACTATAAAGACTTAAAAATTGAGGTTTTGTATCCAAGTCCAGAAATCGCTATTTCGGGTGTAAGTGGAACTGATCTTAGTGGCAATGAGTTAACATCAAATTCAATGAGTGCAATTATTAGAATAAAATATTGCGATATTCCTAGAATATTATTTGGCAGTGATATGGGATTAAATTGTTTAGGGTATTTAATTGAAAACAAAGCCAAATTACTTTCGGAAGTACTAATTTATCCTCATCATGGCGGTTTACCCGGAACTGCAAAAAAGGAAGAGATTGTAAAGTTTGTAGAAGAACTTATCCATTTAGTAAATCCTAAACATTGTATTTTTTCAATTCATAGAACTATGCATGGTTTACCTAGAAGTGAGATTATAGACGTTATAACAAAAGAAATACCTGCAATACTTTTATACTGTACTCAACTGCCAGAACATATAAAAAATATTGTTTTGTCAGATAATCCTGGTGCTTGGGTAAGTCATTGTACCAAAAAAGATGGTAATCCTTATTATTTTGAGGGAAATATTAAAATTATTCTTAATAAGGAAGAGAGTGAAATAGTATTTATTAATTAAATTAAACAACTATCAAATTCTGCATTATTTGTTGCGAGAAAAACTTTGAATCTGATTGAGCACCAGAGCCTTCTTTTAGTTTATCAACACACAAAGAAGATTTCTTCTACTAAATTGAGTCAAATTAATTATAACTATTCATCCTTTTTATAATTATTAAAATTTCGGTATTTCTATTTATTTAAAACATATTGCATTCTCAATTCGTACAATTTAACATATTGTAAGGATGGTTATAATTCTTAATCACGATTGAAGAGAGTAAAAAATTACAAAACTTCGTCCGAATTTATAATTTCAAAACTACCCGGGATATGTAATATTAAAATCAACTTCTGCAATATATATTTTCCACAGTAAACATAAGATTTCTTCCCACAAATGCGGGACAGACTCCCTACAAGTCGGGAATCGATTAAAAGTTGATGCTCCCTTTTATCTTTTTGTTTTAACTCTTAATATATCACTCCCCCAGCAGCTTTATATTGGGAAAGCTCATAGCTTAAGTATAAAATAATTTACAGCCGCTTCACCAAGCTCACCGGAACAGCAGACATGCTCTGCATATCCTGGTACACCGGCATTGCTGAGAATATTCCAGGTGTCTTTTGCCTCTTTTGGTGTACCATCTGCATTCAGCAGATCCGTGTTCGAAAGATGAATTGAACAAAAGTAATTACTATTTTTGAGCTAATGTACTACCGAAGAAAAATATTACCCTTTCATTTATTAGCATTTATTTTTGGCTGCCTACCAGGTTTGGTTCACATTCCGTTGGTTAACCTGGAATTAAAAATAAAATTTCTCACGGAGTTTACCCCGGTGAATATCGGGGTTCGAAATGACAGGCGTACCGGTAACTTAGACAATCGCCACAAATTATTTTTATTACTGCAGGGTTCTGAAACAGGCGTTTAACTTTCAGAAGTGATTTGAAAAAAACTAATTGAAGATTTCATCTTATTTTTTCCCTGCAACAAGCCCTGCAATAAATTTTGCAAAGTCATTAATGTTTTGTTCAACACTGGCTTTTTCCAAAGCACTCATATAATCATTTCGTCTTTCCAGGGGGATAACGGTCCAGGGGAAACCACCTGAGGCAAGCATTACATTCATCAGGAATCTGCCGATTCTTCCGTTGCCATCTATATAAGGGTGAATATAAACGAAAATAAAATGTCCGAGTACTGCCCGAACAGCAGGTTCTTTTTCCTCCTGCAGTATTTCAAACAAAACCGGCATCGCATCCCTAACACCATCACAACTCATCGGAATATGATTTGAGTTAGAAATGAAAACTTGTGAATTCCTATAACCAGCAAGATCGGACGCGCGTAATATTCCTGCTGTTACGGATGGACTGAACATTTCTCTATACCAATCACCGTGGTCATCATCAACTACTTTCCCAGGATTTCCACCTTCAAATATCTTCCCGATACTTTTTTTTACAGCTTCAAAAGCAAGAAAATATCCGCGGGCTGCCATAGCATTTTTCTGTTCATTATCTTTTTCATTTTCGTTCGGATTCCAATTACCACCCATTACACGTTCTATTAATTCTGATGTTACCATGTAACCTTCGATAGATAATGAATGGTATGCATCTGTTTTATAATTATCATCAACAAGTTTGAAATAAGCTTCTTTATCCGTGGGAATGCCAGGTGGTTTCGGAAAATATTTTAGTACAGGGTCTCGCATCTGCTGCCACATCAATTTAATTCTGTTTACATAAGGAGGAGTAGAGCGGTTTGTGAAAGTAAATTGAAGCTTGTTTTCAAACGGATCATTTTCACGTATATCATAACCGGCTGCTCTCATAGTTTTAATAATTTCATCAGCAATGCGATCTCTTCGGATATTTCTAAATGCACCTGCCAGTCTGCCAGCAACAACACTATTACCGCCATCGAGAAGCGGTGATAATATTTCTGAAGCATCTTTAACAGCAGTTAATGCTGTCCGTGCATCAATTGAATTTTGTAAAAAGAAATTTGGTGTACAGGCAATCAGGGCAGATGTTAATGAAAAAATACGTATGCCATTCTTTTCAGTAATTTCTGTTTCTGCCGGCATAGTTAGTACTGCATCTACAAGTGATGTATCAAATAAAAGATTTGTAACATTATTGCTCGCTTTGGAAGAACGAATCTGCAGCTGCTTTGGAATCGTCCAATTTTCGCAATGCAACAATATTGATTGTTCAGGCGAAATGCACCAATCCTTATCGAAACGATCATTCAGGTAAACAGAACAAAATTTCCAGAAAGATGAATACCAGGAAGTACTTTCACCCCTTCTTTCCTGCGGATTATTTGAAATGTACCATCCCTTCATTACTTCTTTAATGAACCCATTCTTCAATAATCGTTCTCTATGTGTTCTTGAAAGTGCATCAGATTTAATTATTGCTACTCCATCCTTATCCTGAAACTGCTTTAACAGTTCAAGGGATTGAGCTAATTTTTCATTTGGTGCTGCCATTATATTTTAGTTTATTGTGTTGTTTATCTTATAGTTTATTATGCTTCATCGTTTATAGTTTATACTGAAGTGTGATTTATAGTTTATTATGCTAAAATATTGTATTTTTGGATTAAAACAAATTTCCAGTAATTAAAAAGGGAAGCTTTGATAGAAACTAATTACTATTTTTGAGCAAATGTATTACCGAAGAAAAATATTACTATCCCTGCTGCAGGTTTTTGGAGGCAAGCTCAATATCTTTACAGCAGGCAATAAAAACTTTGGGATATAATAATTTCAATAAACAAAATAGAATCTTACAACGCGGAAACCGTTGAGATCAACGGTGTTTCTATTCCAATCGGCAGAGGCTATAAAGATATCCTGGAAAATCTTCAGTAAAAATAAAATTTTATAAGGCTCTTCATTGCTATCAAAACTATTCAGATAATGTAACGTGGAATCAAGTTCGGTAGAATAAATTTTCCGGTAGTAGAAGCAACAGTAAGCAATTTTTCCGTAGTAAAATGCTATTGTTGGAATAGTTATGCTAAAACATAATCCCCGGTGTTTTCTTAAATAATTATTGGGCCCCGGCTGTTTAATTTGATGTAATCTGAATAAATCTTAAAAATGCGACATAGTTAATAGTTTTTGGTACATAGTTAATATGTAAAACAAATTTATTTTCCCTTTATTGTGAAAAGATTTTAGCAGAAAGTTCTGATTTGCCGGAAATATGAATAGAAACAATTATTATTAAAACTAATTAATTTTTTGACGGGTATTGACAATTAGTATAAATTACTTTTAATTCAATTATTGAAATACAGTTAATTCCCGGTTATCAAATAATTATATATGGGGAAATATGTTACGACCGGAAAATATTATTAAGGGAATCATTATTAATTCTCCCGGTTTTCTGTTCCTATCACGCGAAATCCGATTGTTTCTCTACCCTTTGCTGACTCCGGTTAATTTAACTTTTTAAAGAAGTTACATTAATAAAATATTTTAGGGGAAATATGTTATGAGCGGAAAAATATTATTCGAGGGAAAATCAGCACAGCGTCCATTTTCATTTAATTGGAATGATCCCGGTACTGCTTACCATCCTCTGCCCTGCTCTTCCATACAAGCTCATTTTCATATTTCAATATTTTGGTTTCTAAGACAAAATAATTATAACAAATTGAGGGTTATATCTATATGAAAAACATACTTTGGTCTGCAGTATTGATTGCACTTGCAATCGCTTTTTATCCCCATAGCAGCATTATAGCACAAAAAGATAAGACTATCCAACCGGCTGATACGGTTAAAATCGGGCTTTCTGTAAATTCTGACATAATAGTAGTAAACCCGCTTGCATGTGAAGCAAAGCGCGGAGATTTCATTCAGTTCTATACAAAAGATAAAAGTCTTACCTTCAGCGTAATAATAGAAAATTATGATCATTTTTTTGAGGATTCAAGAGAGCCTGTTATGGGCCAAATATCTTACGACAGACCTATGCTTCTTATAATAGACCAGCCGCCTGAGAATAATAATGCAAGACATTATTTGGTAGGTATTATTAATCCTCCGGTTCCGATACCGTTACCTCCGGAAGCACCACCGAGAATAATACTTAACAGATAAAGGTGATGGAAAAAATAAATTAATGTAAACAAGGATTACCAAAGTGTTTACAAGGTAAAAGGACTTGTAATGTTAATTCGAAAAACAGGTTTTTTATTCCTGTTAGTAGTAATAATAGGTTACGGGCAAAACCAAAATTTCCGGTTTAACCATCTCACCGTTAAGGATGGTCTCTCCTCAAATACTGTGTTTTGTACTTACCTTGACAGCAGAGGCTTTCTGTGGATTGGTACTTTTAATGGCTTAAACAGGTATGACGGCTATAAATTTAAAGTATATAAAAATATTGAAGGCGATAATACAAGTTTAAGCGATAACCAGGTAAGAGCTGTATGTGAAGATAAAAACGGGAACCTCTGGATAGGTACCGCTGATGGGGGTCTTAATAAATTTATCCGGGACAAAGAAACCTTTAAAAGGTTTTTACATAATTCTGAGGATTCTTTAAGTATCAGCACTAATAAAATTAGCTCTATATGCAGAGAAGAATCCGGCAATCTCTGGATTGGAACAACAGGAGGCGGATTAAATCTTCTTAATTTGAATACTGAAAGGTTTACCCATTACGAACATAATCCTGATGATAACAGGATTTAAGTGATAACGTTATTAACTGTTTGTATGAAGATAAAAACGGAGTTTTATGGATAGGAACGCAAACCGGAGGTTTAAATAGATTTGAAAGGAATGATAATAAATTTATTTCATATAAGAATGATCCGGCTGATCCGTGGAGCCTGAGTAATAACCAGGTTACATCCATTTGCAAAGACCACTCAGGTTACCTTTGGATCAGCACTATGGGCGGGGGGTTAAATAAATTCGACAGTTTCAATAATAAATTCATTCATTATATGAATCAGCCGGGGAATGCCGGAAGTATTAGTTCGGATTATATACGCATTGTTATTGAAGATAGTGAGTTTAAATTATGGATCGGAACTAATGATGCCGGTTTAAACATTTTCGACAGAAGCAATATTGAGTTTATTAAAGTCACAAAAGATTATAAAGATATTCATGGTTTAAACGATAACGGTATATTTTCTATACTTGAAGATAATTCCGGTATAATCTGGTTCGGTACATGGACAGGGGGCTTAAATAAGTTTGACAGAAGCAAAGAAAAGTTTAGAAATTTTGCCCATAATCCTGATGATAAAAACAGCCTCGGAAGCAATGAAGTTTATCCTATTTATGAAGATAAATTCAATGAGTTATGGGTTGGAACCGGTGCAAACGGATTAGACAGATTTGACAAGAGCAGAAAAAAAGTTACACATTATATTTTTAACCGGGATAATCCCGGCAGTATAAGCAGCAACAGTATTAATTCGATCTGCCAGGATAAAAAAAGTAATATCTGGATAGGGACGGATGGCGGAGGCCTGGATGAATATGAAAGAATTTCTGATAAATTTATTCACTATAAAAACAATCCCGAAAATTCAAACAGCATTGGCAGCAATCATATCTCGCAAATCCTTTGCGACAGGCATGGAGATCTGTGGATAGGAATTTCAACCGGTGGAATAGACAGGTTTATAATAAATAAAAATAAGTTTATTCACTATAGAAATAAACCCGGTGATAAAAATAGTATAGCCGTTAACCTTGTTTATTCATTATTTGAGGACACTGAAGGAAATATCTGGATAGGAACTTACGGCGGCGGATTATTAGAATATAATAAACCGACAAACGGATTTATTCATTATAAGCATGATCCTGAAAATCTGAAAACAAGTTTAAGTAATAATGTTGTCTCTGCTATTATGGAGGATGAAAATAGAATCATCTGGATCGGTACCAATGGAGGAGGAATTAATAAATTCGATCCTGACAGCAAGGAATTTAAACATTATACAGAGAAGGATGGATTAGCAAACGATGTTGTTTACGGAATACTTGAGGATAACAAAGGTTTCCTGTGGATAAGCACTGGAAACGGAATCTCCCGGTTTGATCACACTGATGGAAAATTTACAAATTATAATGTTAACAGCGGGCTGCAGGGAAATGATTTCAATCAGTGGGCATATTTTAAAAATGAAAAAGGAGAAATGTATTTTGGCGGTAATAATGGTCTGACTGAATTTAACCCGGGTGATATTAAAGATAATTTGCATGCACCTGAAGTAGTTATAACCGAATTTAACCTGCTTCATAAGCCTGTCTCAATAGGTTATGATAGTCTCTTCGGAAGAACCATACTTGAAAAATCGATTGTTGAGACAAAACAAATAAAATTAAACTATGATGATAACATTATTTCTTTTGAAGTTTCTGCTCTCGATTTTAAAAATCCACTGAATAATTCGTATGCATATTTTTTAAAGGGATTTGATAAAGACTGGACCTATAAAGATTTTACACAAAGATATATTACTTACACAAATTTGAATCCGGGTAAATATATTTTTGAAGTGAAGGGTTCCAACAGCGATGCGGTCTGGAACAATAAAGTTACCTCACTTACAATAATTATCAGGCACCCATGGTGGGCTACATGGTGGTCATATTCTTTATATGCAATAATCTTTATCCTGATTTTCACAGGCTCAACAAGATTTTATTTAAACCGGCAGGTGTTAAAAAATCAGCTCGCACTTGAACACGAGCATTCAAAAAAGCTGGCAGAAGTAGATAGAATAAAATCCAACTTCTTCACTAATATTTCTCACGAATTCAGAACACCTCTTACTCTTATTATGGGACCAAGCGATAATATTATTAACAGGTGTTCTGATACTGCTGCAAAAAGCCAGGCAGAAATAATTAAAAGAAATGCGGGCAGATTACTGAGACTTATAAATCAACTGCTGGACTTATCAAAACTGGATGAAAGAAAATTAAAGCTTCACTCAACTGAGGGGAACATAGTATCTTTCATTAAAGGTATTGTTATGTCATTCGAAGCTTTTGCAGAAAGAAAAGATTTAATACTGAAAATAAAAGCGGCAAAGAATGATATAAAACTATTCTTTGACCATGATAAAATGGAAAATATCATCACTAATCTCCTGTCGAATGCAATTAAATTTACGCCCAAAGGCGGGGAGATAACTGTATTATTAACTGAACGGAACAGCGATTGTATCGAAATTAAAATAAGGGATACGGGAATAGGAATACCTGAAACTGAACTTCCAAAATTATTTGACAGGTTTTACCAGGTTGACAGCTCGCAAACCCGCGAATACGAAGGAACGGGTCTGGGACTCTCATTAACAAAAGAGCTTGTTGAACTTCATCATGGAACAATAAAAGTGCAGAGTGAAGTAAGTAATCCTGCTGCCCATAAACGGGGCTGGACTGAATGTACAATCGAACTGCCGCGGGGGAGATATCATTTAAATGAAGATGAGATTTTGAAAACAAATGAAGTGACGGAGAATCATGATTCAATAGAGTTAGATGAGGAATCTTTATTCAGAAAAAATCTGAAGGGAGTAAAAGAGACTGACGATCTGAACAATGAACAGACAATAATACTTGTTGTTGAAGATAATAAAGATGTAAGAGAATATATCCGTGATTTCCTGGTTGAAGAATATGTGGTTGAAGAAGCCATTAATGGAGAACAGGGAGTAAGAAAAGCTGAGAAAATAATTCCGGATCTTATCATCAGCGACGTGATGATGCCGAAAATGGATGGAAATGAGTTGACGAGAATTTTAAAGAATGATGAGAAGACAAGCCACGTTCCTATAATTTTACTTACCGCAAAATCAGAACAGGAGAGTAAATTCGAAGGGCTGGAAACGGGAGCGGATGATTATATGACTAAACCCTTCGATACTAAAGAACTCCTGATAAGAATTAAAAACCTCATTGAGACAAGGAGGAAACTCCAGGAAAAATTCAGTAAGGTTGAACTGGCACTTCATAGAACAGATAAACACCTGAACAATCTTGATAAAAATTTTTTAGATAAAATTAATGCTGTAATAGGGAAGCATCTCTCAGAAGAAACTTTTAATATAGAAGAGATGGGGAATGAAATAAATATGAGCCGTTCACAGGTTCACAGAAAATTAAGAGCTTTAACAGGTAAATCTCCAAGCCTTTACATGAGATCTATCAGGCTTGCGAAAGCAAAAAATATGATCAGGGACGGTGCAGGAAATATTTCCGAAATAGCTTATTCAGTAGGCTTTTCAAGTCCAGCCTATTTTACCAGGTGCTTTAAAGAAGAATTTGGTATCCCTCCCAGCGAATTAAATAACTATTCACATAAAGACTAAATCCTATATAATAAAGATCGTATCATAATCCTGCACTGAATTTTTTCCCTAAAACAAACCTTATTCAAATATGCCATTCCGAGTAATAGTAAGTCTTAGCTCTCATTAAAAAAAATACTCTGCCCTCATTTTTTCTTCACACAAATTAATTTTGGTCATACAAAGTTTTTTATAGCAAATTTCGCTAAAAACAAATTATATGGCATAATTGAAAGTGGATGCGACATATATTCAAGTATTAATGCTGAAAGTGCAAGTATCTGCTACATAATTACTATACCCTCCCCCTCTCATTTTTGTTTATTGCAGCAGTTCTTTTTTGATAAATGAAACGACAACAATAATAAAAGGAGTAGAATTATGAAAAGACTGATTTATCTATCGTTTTTACTTTTCGCCTCAATACAGATAAATTTTGCACAATGGCAGACCAGTCCTCCGTTTACAAAATTAAATCAAAATGATGTTCATTATTCTGCCTCAGGAAAAATCTTAATTGTATGCGACAATGGAATTCTACTAATATCCAAAGAATCGGGAAATTCCTGGAGCAAATTTCAGCTAACCGATAATTCAAATTTAAATTCTATTCTCTTTCCTGATGAATCAGTTGGTTATGTAGCTGGTGACAGAGGAAAAATTTTCAGGATTGAAAATGGCGGGGAAGACTTGATCGATCTTTCGATAGCTCCTTATTTCCATCTGAAAGATGCTGCTTTTTACGATCCGGAAAATGGTGTCGTCGCTGGTTCAAAGGAGGTTCATATAGATGGAAGAACTTACTTCTTACCCGCTATATTAATTACTTCTGATTACGGACAATCCTGGACGGAAAAACATTTTGATTTCAGAGGGCAACTGAATTCTGTTTCTTACACATCGGAAGGAAATTTACTTGCTGTAGGAAATTCCGGTCTTATATTAAAATCTTCCGATTCGGGCAATACCTGGAATACCATTCCACTGGATGTAATTACGAATCTTAATTCTGTAAAAGTTTGTCCTGATTATACAACTATTATCGCCGGTGATGGTGGCACTCTTTTATACTCGTATGATTTTGGCGAAGACTGGAACGCATTAACCCTTCCTTTTTACTATAATATTAAAGGCGTATGCTTTAATGAGTACGGGGAAATGATAGCTGCCGGTTCAAAAGAGGTACATATAGACGGCAGGACTTATTATATGGCGACTATTTTAAAACTGAACCCGGATAATGACGAGTGGACTGAGCTGCTCAGCCGGACAAGGAGTGTATACAATAGCTTAGCTTATTGTAACCGGGGAAAAGCAATAGCTGTAGGGGATAATGGATTAGTTGCTGTTTGCTATTCCCGGACATCAACAAATACAGATGTGGATCATTCCTCAAATAATTTCCGGCTTGAACAGAATTATCCCAACCCGTTTAATCCCAGCACACAAATCAGCTACAAGCTGGCTGTTGGAGGAAAAGTAACATTAATCGTTTACGATATACTTGGAAAGGAAGTTGAAACATTAGTCAATGAATATAAACCGGCAGGCAGCTATTCAACTGAATTTTCAGCAGCCGGAAATCTTTCCAGCGGAGTTTATATCTACAAATTGCAGTCAGGCGACTTAGTAAAAATAAAGAAAATGATTTTTCTCAGGTAAAGTTAAGAGCACTTAAAATGGTTCTAATTAAAAAATATTTTATAAATCAATTTCATTTGGAGGGCACAATGAAAACTTTAATCGCAATCTTCGGTGTTTTATTAATTCTGTCATTTATCGGCTGCCGGGAAAACCAGGTAAGCCAGCCTGAAACAATCGTCAATATGGGATTAAATAAAGTCACGACAGGGGAAGTCAAAATTCATTCGGAAGTTATCGATCCTGTTTTTGGAGCTTGTATTATCAGTGGAAAAACTTCTTATATGATGGATATTCCTGAATACTCTGCAAATGCAAATGCCGGCATACAAGTTAAACTAAGTCTTGAACTGGATGCCGAACTATGTACAAGACTAATGAGCCCCATCAAGTTTAGTATCCGGGGTGTTAGTGTGGAAGTTGTAAACATCAGAGAAGAAGAAATTCAGTTTGTTGAAAAAAACTACGAGATATCAAACAGACCTGATGTAAGATTAGGAGTTAAATATTTGGTAACTACCTCCGGAGTTGAAATACAAAAAATGGTTCTGCTTCAGATCGATTACTGAAGAAATGGTTGAAATTTTATTTAAGCAATAGACTAAATAATTCTAAATTAAAATTTATGAAGGGAGTTAGTTATGAAAACTTTAACAGCAATATTCAGTATTCTTTTAGTACTTGCTTTCTTTGGCTGCCAGGAAAGTTCAATAAACCAACCCGAAACATCTCCTAATACAGGAATAAACAAAACTGTACCGGGAGAAAGCAATGCATTTAACCCGATTACAAAGGGAGAAATTAATATCTGCTGCCCGACGTTTGATCCCCTTTCCGGAGACTGTAAAATTAATGGGAAAGTTACTTACACACAAAATATTCTTGAATTCATTGCCGGCACTTCTAAAACAAGGCTTAACCTTGAAATGGATGCTGAGCTTTGCACCAGGCTAATGAGTCCAATGAAATTTAGTATTTACGGAATAAGCACAGATACTCTTTTTATTGATGAGAACGGCAAACTGCTGCTCGATAAAACTTATATGGTAACATTCAGACCCGATTTACGGTTATGTGTTGAATACTTAATTACAATGAATAATGTCAGCCTTATGCAAATGAATTTACTGCAGGTTTTTAACTAAGATTTATCCAGGAATACAGGAGGTGTAAAATGAAAGCCATTTATCTTCTTATACTGTTATCAGCCGTTGTACTGACGGTTCAAAATACAAAGACGAAAAATTACTGGGATGATGCCCCGGTAAACGGAATGAGGATTTACTCAATTTGTTTTGTTGATGATGATAATGGTTATGCGGTGACTGCTGATAATAATTTTTTTATTACCTCAGATGCCGGTTATAGCTGGGAATTCACAAGAAACATTGCTGATTTATTACGTCCCGGCGGCAATAAAGTTTTTTGGTCGGCAGAAATATATTGTTCGGTTATGCAAACCAAAGATAACGGTACTACCTGGTACCCGTATACCAGGGAGAAGCAGGATCATTTCTGCTGCGTTTATTTAAAGGATCCAAATACCGGTTATAAGATCGCTGAAGAATTTCTTCAGGATGTCAGCAGAAAGATTTTTAGCGGCATTGATAACAAAGATATAGGTTCTTTAACCGACCATCCGCAGCAATGTGCAGAGTATTACAGCAAAAAGGATGAAGGCTGGGCTCTCGGCTGGTGTGTCAAAGAATTCAGGAGCAGTGATAAACTTGCAGTTAATTAAGTTGAAAATCTGTTGATGGCAGAGCATTTGTACGCATAGTAACCTCTCTCCCTTAAGCCCCCTCCCCCGGGAGAATTTGAAACCCGGGATGGGGTGAAGGGAGGCGTCAAACATTGCGGAAGGAAACTATAAGAAAAAAACAGGAATATGACTAAAAATTATTGAAATGCACAAAATTTTAATGATGCGACATAGTTAATAGTTTTTGACACATAAATGCTATGCAGTATACCCTTTTTTCCTTTTTATTAGGTTAAACGAATGCGGGATTTTTTAAGGTGAGGATTTTTTAATGTTTCCCAAATTAAATAAAGAAGATATTACTTCTCAGGAAGTCAGGGAGAAGAAATCCAATGAGAGTAAAACAAGAACAATTAAAAAATATTTATAGTGTTCAATTAACGGGCAACCTTCGAGGTTAAAACAGCTCATTCAACAAGTAAACTCGAAGGTTACAACAACGACTGAACACCCTGATAATCAATA
>CAVQEH010000008.1:0-15087 GCA_963711455.1 uncultured Ignavibacteria bacterium | reverse complement strand
TAAGAATTGCTTTTAGAAATCTTATCCGGAATAAAGTATTTTCTATTATAAACATTTCCGGTTTAACTATTGGAATAGCTTGCACAATAGTTATTCTTTTGTGGGTTCAGAATGAACTTAGTTATGATAATTTCAATATTAATAAAGAAAATCTGTACAGAGCTAATTACGAGTGGGATATTCAGCCAGGTTTTTCAGCCACATCTCCCGGTATGCTTGCACCCGAATCTAAAAAAGTAATTCCGGAAATAATTGAAACTGTAAGACTGATGAAAAGACCTAAGATGGTAGTTAAAGCAATTGGCGAAGATAGAAAAAAACTTTCAGCGTTTTACGAAGAGAACTATTATCTCGTTGATCCTTCTTTATTTACGATGTTTACACTTCCCTTTGTTAAAGGTAATCCCGCGACCGCACTTGATAACGGAATGGTTGTTACCGAAAAAACAGCTTTAAAATATTTCGGTACAACAGAAGTTCTCGGAAAGAGGTTAAATGTCAACGGCTGGTTTGATATTACTATTTCAGGAGTAATCAAAGACATACCCGAAAACTCACATCTGAATTGTGATATGTTCAGCCGGCTGGAAGATTTAAAACGCTTTTTCCCTAATGGTTTCACATGGAATAATCCTATACAACAGACTTATATACAGCTGGCTCCCGGCAGCAGCGCTGAACTTGTTGCGGAAAAATTAATCCGGCTGAATAAAGAAAATAGTGAGTTTGCAAAGAATCACCTTCTAAAAATATATCTGCAGCCTCTGGAAGATATTTATCTTGAAACGGGAGTTTCCAACGCTACGGTTAAGCAGGGAGATAAAAGTTATGTCTACATCTTTTCCGCTATAGCCTTTATAATTCTGCTTATAGCCTGTATAAATTTTGTAAATCTTTCAACCGCGCATGCCGCTTCACGGGCACGCAGCATTGGTATGCTTAAAATAATCGGCGCCAGCCGCGGAAGTATAGTTAAACAAATCTGGGGTGAAAGTATTTTTTTGGCTTTTCTCTCCACAATTTTTGCCGTTATGATAGTTGAGCTTGTTCTTCCCGGATTCAATAATTTCACAGGAAAAAAATTAGACCTGGGACTTGGTAACCAGACTCACCTTCTTGGTTTGCTGGCAATTACTTTGTTGACCGGTCTGGTTGCGGGAGCATTTCCTGCAATATATTTTTCAAACTTCAAACCTTTACAGGCTTTTAGTGATAAATGGCTGGTTTCCCATTCAGGAGGTTTGCGCAAGAGCCTGGTTATTGCACAATTCTTTTCAGCGGTCTTTTTAATAATTGTTACCTTAATAATTTCCGACCAGCTTGATTTTATGAAAAATCAAAAACTGGGATTTAATAAAAAAAATGTAATTTGTTTACCTGTTAAAGCAAATGTGGGAAATCAGTATTCAACTTTCAGGAATGAATTGTTGCAGTTGGGAAATATAAAAGGAGTTACTATAAAAAATTCCCAACTGACAGAAACAGTTAATTATACAAGTCCCTGGTGGGAAGGAATGGATACCAGGGAAGAAATCTTTTTTGAGATTGCTGAGACAGATTATAATTTTTTAAATACTCTTAACCTTAAAATTGTTGACGGAAGAAATTTTTCAGAGGAGTATTCAACTGATATATCGGATGCTTTCATAGTAAATGAAGCCGCGGCAAAAGTTATGAAGTTGAAAAATCCCGTTGGTACACACATTAAGGCAGGGGATAAAGACGGACATATAATTGGAGTAATAAAAGACGCATATTTCAAAACATTACGGCAACCCATTCAGCCTATAATCTTTCAACTTACGGATAATTTTGATGATGTTATGAATCTTTTCGGGGTGATTTATATTTCAGTTAAACCTGCAAATATTTCGGAGACAATTGAGTCGGTAAAGGCTCTCTGGACAAAATTTAATCCTGATTATCCTTTTGAATATTCTTTCCTGGATGATACATATAACAATCTTTATAAATCAGAGCAGAGGCTTGCTGATATTTTTAGAATTTTCACTTTTCTTGCAATTTTTGTGACAATTCTCGGACTGTTTGGATTAGCGACGTTTATGACTGAACAGCGCATAAAGGAGATAGGGATACGAAAAGTACTTGGAGCATCCGTGATAAATATCCTCATCCTTTTATCAGAAAGTTTTACAAAATGGTTAATTATAGCAAATGTAATTGCATGGCCAGCAGCCTGGTTTACGATGAAATACTGGCTCCGGTCTTATGTTTACCACACGGAGATAAGCTGGCTGACATTTTTAGCAGCCGGAACTATTACTCTGCTGGTCACTATTATTACCGTTAGTCTTATAGCTGCAAAAGCAGCATATGCAAATCCGGTTGAGTGTTTACGTTATGAATAACAATGTAAACTCGAAATCCCGGCGAGTCGAATGACGAATCGGGGTTAAATCATTCAGGTATGAATAATATGTGTGTCGATCTTCATGAAGTTTATCAGGATTGAAGCATTAAAATATAAATGACAATATCTTTTTGATTTACTTTAATGAATAAGGGAATAAACTGTAACTAGTATTTGTTACGAGGTGTCTTAAATCCGGGTCAGAAAAATAGAACTTTTATACTTATAATCAGAGGAAATAAAAATGCAAAAAAAACTGTTTATTACAAATTTATTATTGCTGGGAATTTTTATATTTAACTTAATCCCTGTCAATGCACAAACATCATTACAAGACGAAACACGTTTTCCGTGGGCAACTTCACAAAAAGAGTTTTTTAGGGAATGGCTAATTATTGGTGGATTTCCGAGTCCGGATGGAAAAGGATTTGATACAGATTATTTTCAGGCTGAAGGAGGCGAAGCGAATATTTCTCCTAAAGAGGGAATGATGCAAAATCTGCCGAACGGAATTACCCTTGAGTGGAAAAAATATGAATCGCCGTACAATTATATCAATTTTTTTAATATCCTCAAAAATGTTGAATACAGTAATAAGGTTGCTTACGCTTTTAAAAATGTTCAACGCGCGGTTGACGGTAAAGTTATTCTTTCGTTCGGGAACAATGTGGGCAACAAAATCTGGGTGAACGGAAAACTTATTTACTCTAATAAAACCGATTACTCTACCGGTGAAAATAACCAGATTGAAGTTGATATGGTTAAAGGTGAAAATTCTATAATTCTTAAATCAGTGGATGGCGGCTGGACCTGGGGATTTTGGATGCGTTTGATTGAACCTGGTAAGTTTTCAATTGTGCAGGATTTCCAATTGTCGCCTTCAATTGTAAAAACTGTAGAGAAGAATAAGCTTATTATTAAAACAGACAGAACTCTAAATCCTGAAATTCAAAAAATTGATGTAACAGTTAAAGTCAGGGCTGCTGGCGGAAAAGTAGTTGAAGAAAAAACAGCAAAGCGCTGTGATGAAGTGAGTTTTAATACCGAAGATTGGGATAAAGGTGTTTACGACATTTGTCTGACAAGCATTAATAATAAAGGAGAAATAGTAACTGCATATTTATACTGGTACAAAGGTGATGCAATCCAGGCAGCAAAAGAACTTGTAGCAAGCGTGCCCGAAAATCCTGTGACTCCAAAAGAAATCGTGCATGTTATGCTTTCGGAATTAATCTTCGACAGAGTCGGAAAAGATTTGTCAAAAATTGACTCATCTCAAATAAGTACTCTTTACTCTCCGTTAATGGAATATGAAGAGTTAATAAATAATTCAAATGTTAGAGAAAACGGATTTGTAAGATTAGCTTACAGAGACGAAGTTGACAACACGCCTCAGTTTTGCCGCGCATTTCTGCCAATGAATTATGATCCCGAAAAGAAATGGCCACTGGTTGTAAATCTTCATGGTTACTATGGAGCCAATCCTGTTTATGTAAAATGGTGGTCAATTGATTCAAGACATATGGATTTAGTGGATAAATTTCCTGTAATTGATATTGAACCACATGGCCGTGGAAACACAAGTTATACAGGAATTGGCGAGAAGGATATTCTGAAATGTATTGAGATGGCTAAAAAGAAATTTAACATTGATGAAGACCGTATTTATTTGAAAGGTGAATCGATGGGCGGCGGCGGAACCTGGTATGTTGGAACAAGACACCCGGATATTTTTGCGGCAATTGCACCTGTTTACGGCGGCTGGGATTATCATGTAAATATGACTGAAGAACAGGTTTCCAAAATGACACAACTTGAAATTTTTAATCTGGAAAAAAGCAGCAGCTTTGCCCAGGCAGATGCTCTGCTGACAACTCCAGTGTTTGTAACCCATGGCAGTATTGACGAATCGGTTGATGTAAATAATTCAAGGTATGCGGTTAGATTGCTTCAGCGGTGGGGTTATGACATCCGTTATCACGAGTATCCGGGTTATGGACATGAGGGAATTCCGTACACTGATGAAGTAATTTCCTGGTTCCTGCAGGCATAAGAAAAATTCTGCACCGGAAAAAGTCCGGGTTAGGGCGGCTGCTCTTAATTCTGCTCATTCAAACTGGGTAAAAGTATTGCAGCGGGAAAATCCGTTTGCATTTATTGAAGCTGAAGCTGAGGTTTTAATAAAAAACACAATCAGACTGGCATCGGAAAATGTACTAGCTGTTGAGTTAACACCTCCGGCAGAGTTAATAAATCCGGATAAAAAAGTAACTGTCATTTGGAATGTAAATGATATTAGAGAGGTCGAAGTAAAAGACGGCAAAATAACTCTGCTTGCTAAAAATTATAAACCTGCAAAGCTTGTTAAAAATCCTGAAATTGATGGACCAATTTCCCAAATAGCTACGACACCTTTTGCAGTTGTAATCGGTACTTCATCCAAAGATACATTGATGAATAAGCTCTGCAGGATGAAAGCTGATGAGTTTATTAATTATTGGAAGAACTGGCAGAAATATGAGCCCCGCGTTTTCCTTGATACGGAATTAAGTGAAAGTGATATGCAGAAATATTCGTTAATTCTTTATGGTGATGCGAGTTCTAATTTAATTACGAAAAAACTTGGCAATAAAATTCCATTGGAAATTTCCTCTGATAAAATTGTAATAGCCGGAAGAACATTTAAGGCTGAGGATGCTTGCGTGCAGATGGTGTATCCTCATCCGCTAAACAGTGAAAGATATATTGCAGTAATTGGGGCAACGTCAGGTGCGGGAATGTTCTTTTGTGATAATAGAAACCAGGATTATGATTTTTCAATACAAGATGGCAGTGTTGGAAACAGCAAACTCGGTTTCCCTTCTGAAAAACTTATAATAGCGAGAGGTGTTTTTAATTATAACTGGCAAATCGAAGATAAATATACGGAAACAGGTGATCCGGAATTAAGAAAAAATTGTCCATACAAGAAAGTTCTGCCGGACCTTACAACGGTAATAGAAAATTTACCTGTAATTGACATTGAAAAATTAAAAGCATTAACCGGTAAATATGAGATCCAACCGGGCGTCAGTATCGATGTATTTATTGAATCAGGGAATCTGATGGGCCATAGTCCTGATGGCCAGAAGTTTCAGTTGTACCCAACTTCCGAGACTGATTTTTTTATTGATGTAGCTGATGTTATGTTATCATTTCACAAGAATGAAAACGGCGTTGTTGATAGTGTTTTAATAAATCAAAATGGAAGAGATATGCTTGCAAAAAAAATAGATTAGTTTATTTGAGATCGCTAATAATTTTAGGCTGTAAAAAATAAGGTAATTAGTAATGTGTTTGCATTTGCAGCCACAAGTTTCTTAATTATTAAAGCTACAACAGCAAATCCGGTTGAGACTTTAAGGTAAGCGTAGGACTTCATTTCCTTAAATAGGTTTCTTTGGCAGAGTACGAAAATAAATACTTTTAGAACTTAAGCGGGCATAATTAACTCAGTTAAATTCTTTATAAGAGGAGTTTATGCTTAGAAATTATTTTAAAGTCGCTTTAAGGAATCTGCTTAACAATAAAACTTATTCCTTAATTAATATTTCGGGACTCGCAATCGGGATTGCCTGCTTTATGCTAATTTATCTTTATGTTAAAGATGAGTTGAGCTACGACAGGTTCAATTCAAAATCTGACAGAATCTACAGGTTAACAGAGAAAATAGATCTTGAAGGGGAGGGGGGAGAATTTTCTTCGAGCGATCCATTTCCTGTTATGAAAGCGATGTTAACTGATTACCCGCAGTACATTGAAGAAGGCGTTAGGTTGTTCAACTTTCAGCAGCCTACATTAACTTTGCAGTATGAGGATCAAAGATTTAATGAGAAAAAAGTTTTCTTTGCTGATTCTACTTTCTTTAAGATATTTGATTTTCCCCTTTCACAAGGAGATAAAAAAACAGCACTCGCTAATCCAAATTCAATAGTATTAACAAAAAGTCTTGCACATAAATATTTTGGAAACCAAAATCCTATGGGTAAAGATCTTCTTTATGAAGGCAATACTCATCTTCTCGTTACAGGAGTTTTTGGGGATTTATCAACACAATCTCATATGGATTTTGATTGCCTGATTTCATTCTCAACCGCTAATCAGTTAATCGGTGGGGGAATTCTTCAGAACTGGGTATGGAATCCCAATTGGACTTATTTCTTATTAAGAAAAGGAGTTGACCCAAAAGAACTGGAGAAGCAGTTTCCCAAGTTCGTACAAAAATATTATCCGGATCATTTAAAACCACAGATAACTCACTATCTACAACCATTAACCGATATACATCTCAAATCAAATCTTGATTATGAAATGTATCCTAATAGTAGTGAATCAAATATCTATATTTTTTCGGTAGTAGGCATTTTAATTATTCTAATTGCCTGTATTAACTTTATGAATTTAGCAACAGCACGTTCTGCTAAGCGCGCACGTGAAGTTGGCATGAGAAAAGTCCTTGGTGCAGATAGGTTTATGCTAATTAAACAATTTCTTGGTGAATCTCTGCTGCTCAGTTTTTTTGCTGTAATTGTTGCAGTTTTTCTAATCGAATTGTTAATGCCACTGTTTAATAATCTAGCAGGGAAGCAACTTTCGTTTAAAATTTTTACCGAGCCATCTAATTTACTTTTGTTATTAATTGTTGGATTATTTGTCGGACTTTTATCCGGTATTTATCCTGCGTTTTTTCTTTCGGCATCAGAACCTATTAGAGCAGTGAAGGGTGGAAAAGCAAATCAGTCAAAAGGGGGATTACTTAGAAAAGGACTTGTAGTTCTACAGTTTACAATCTCCCTTGCTTTGATAATCGGGACACTTATAATTTATCAACAGCTTAGGTTTATGCAAAATGCTAACCTCGGTTTTAATAAGGAGAATGTTGTACTTATTTCTTTCCGCCCACAGGCTGCAGACCGCTACCAGGCATTTAAAGATGATTTGCTGATGAACAAAAACATTTCTTCGGTAACTATGATGAATGAAATTATAGGGGAACATCATAACACTCACGAAATTAATTATGAAGGAATGGAAGAAGGGAAATGGATTTACTTCCCCGGTTTGTTAGTCGATGAAGATTTTGTTAAAACATTTGATCTTAAAATAATTGCCGGCAGAGATTTCTCAAAGGAATATCCTCGTGAAGATTCACTTTCAATTATAGTTAATGAAGCCATGCTTAAGGAACTGCATTGGGGAGATCCTCAAAACGTAATTAATAGAAGATTTAAAACTATTTTTAGTGATGAAAGAATAGTAGGTGTCGTAAAGGATTTTAATTTTGTCTCGTTAAAAGAATCGATTGGTCCTTTCTTCCTCGATATTTCGCCGGCATTTGTGCGTCCTTTCTTTTTGAAATATGCAGCTGTAAGAATTAAACCCGGTAACGTTAGAAATACGATTTCATATATTGAAGATAAATGGAATGAATTAATTCCTCAATATCCTTTTGAGTTTTCTTTCCTTGATAAAAATTTGGATGGGATGTATAAAGAACAGGATAACCTTGGGAGCCTGGTTGGGTATTTTTCAATTCTTGCGATATTTATTGCTTGTCTTGGAATGTTTGCACTTGCTTCATTTAATGCAGAGCAAAGGACAAAAGAAATTGGAGTAAGAAAAGTTCTGGGTGCTACTGTTTCAGGAATAGTTTTTCTTTTTACAAAAGATTTTCTGAAGCTGGTTTTGATAGCTGTAGTTATAGCTTCTCCACTCGCTTATTTCGTCCTGAACAAATGGCTTGAGGATTTTGCGTTTAGAGTAAATATAAGTCCGTTGGTATTTATTGTAGCAGCAACAGTAACTTTCCTTATTGCTTTGCTTACAGTTGCTTATCAGGCAATAAAAGCAGCAACCTCAAATCCTGTCGACTCACTCCGATATGAGTGACGAGATCCGGCTTTGACAGATTGAAAGTTTGAGATATGAATAAAACACATCATTAGTTTCTGCCATTTGAAAGTTCCAATCTTTAATTTTAAAATCAACTAGCCAACCTGAAAACAGCAGTAAAATAAACAAAAAATAATTTGGTTAATAATATTAATTAGTTTATATTTGAGTGTACTTAAATTTATTTATAGGATAAAAAATGGAAGAAAATATAACACCTGAAGAAAGTCTCTTGTTAATTACAAAAACAATAGAAGAGACTAAGCAAAGATTTCAAGAAAATGGCCACATAATTATTTTGTGGGGAGTTATAACCTTTGTTGTATTTGCAAGCCAGTATATTTTTTCAGCAATTGGATGGTACAAGAAGTTTGACATAATATGGACCACTGCTTTATTTCCGCTTGGGGCGATTTATACATTTATATATATTAGAAAAAATATAAAAAGAAGAAATCTGCCTAAAACTCTTCTTACAAGGGTACTTGAAACTATGGGATGGGCGATGGGTGCAAATCTTATGATGTTGGGTTTTCTTTTCGGGAAGCAACTTGGTGATGCCATGGCACCGGTATTTATAATTCTACTTGCTTTATCTATGATTGTTACGGGAGCATCCATTAAATTCAAGCCGCTATTTATTGGAGGTATCTTAATGAATTTAATCGGACTCGGTTCTTTCTATTTTTCTAGGGATTATCATGGTTTTAGCATGATGTTAGGAGCGTTAGTAGGATTGATAATACCTGGTATATTACTCAATAAGGCGCATAGGAAAGAAAATGTTTAACGATTTAGATCCCATATTACACTCGCAGCTTCGTTTGTCAATAGTCTCTATTTTGATGACCGTTGAAGAAGCCAATTTTACCTTTATACAAGAAACTACTAAAGCTGCTGCCGGTAATATAAGTATCCAGATAAAAAAATTACAGGACGCAGGTTATGTAAAAGTTAAAAAAACATTCAAAAATAATTATCCGAATACTACTGTATCAATGACCAGTAAAGGAATAAAAGCATTTGAGGATTATGCAAATAATCTTAAAAAATATATAAACCCAAAATAATATTTTTTTACTAACTTGGTTAATTTTATTAACTACTTAATAGGATTAAATATGAAAACAATACGATTTATTTTAATGATTTCAATCATTATGGGATTAAGTTTTGCTCACAGCAAATCACAAAAATCGAATGAGCAGAATCTAAAAAACAAATTTCAAGGCGAGGAAGCGGTATTAGATTTCTACCGCCACTATAGTAAATTTACAGATCCCGGTGAATATGTTTACTTGTATAAAGATCTCCCTACTTCTTTGTTAGAGCTTTGCAAGATCATTCGATCACAATATACTAATCCTTACGCATCGGGTGAAGATCAACTTCCACAAGAAAGATCAAATGAAATAATGAAGTACCCGACTGTTAAATCAGCATTGGAAGGACTCCTATTATATGATTCATCGGGTTTAGTGCAGAACCGGAAGCCAGAAAATCGATTAGGCTTGATTTGCCGGGATAATGCAATCTTACTCGCATCCATACTTAAACATCGAGGGATTCCAACCAGAGTTAGATATGGATTTGCACCTTATTTAATGCCTGGTTTTCATGCAAGCCACGTAATCTGTGAAGTATGGAATGAAAAAGATAACCGTTGGATGCTTGTGGATCCAAGCACAGACAAGGTTGATTTTAACAGGGAGGAATTCGATTTAAGTAATGATGTATGGCTTAAGATGCAGAAAAAAGAAATTGATCCAAATTTATATGGAGTTCCCGGAAGATATACCGGTATTATCCCGATATCAATGGTAGTCTGCGCTGATATGTCATCGGTATTGGGAACAGAATATCCAACTTTTCAATACCCGCCAATATTGGATTATATTTTTCAAAACGACAATCAGTTAGGTACAAAACATACAGAAACTTTGAACAGAATTAGTGAAGCAATGAAATCTCTGGATTTTAACAGCCTAATGAAATTGCGTGTAATTTATAACGATACTCCTGAAATTCAATTCACAAGACAATTTGGAAGTAATGCAAATAATGATGAAAATAACGTCAGCGGCAAAAATGTTTCAACAAATAGAATCAAAGTTGGAACTGATGATACACAGGTAGGAAAATCTGAAACAGTAACTGAGCAAGTCTCAAAAAACACTTTTAAGAAGGACAGCATTTCAGTATTAGACTTCTATCGTCAATACAGCTCATTTACTGATCCGGGCGAGTATGAATATTTGTATAAAAATCTTCCCAATTCTTTACCGGAGCTTTGCAGTTTGATCAAATCCCAGTTTATTCATGTGTATGAAGAATTGCCAAAATACCATGATCAAATTCCCAAAGAGAGATGGAATGAGTCACTTACGATGTATCCAACAGTCCAATCGATTTTGAAAGGTCTTCTATCCTATGATTCCAGGGGGTTAGTGAAAGATCGGAAAGTAGAAAATCGATTAGTACTGGCCTGCAGGGAATATGCAATGTTGCTGGCATCAATACTTAAATACCGGGGTATTCCGGCCAGGGTTCGTTGTGGATTTGCTACGTATTTAAATCCTGGTTCCTATACCAGTCACATAATCTGTGAAGTATGGAATAAAAATGAAAATCGTTGGATGCTTGTGGATCCAAGTAAGGATATGGTTGATTTCGGTCGGGAAAAGTTTGAATTCGGTAATGATGCCTGGTTAAAAATGCAAAATAATGAAATAGATCTAAAATTGTACAGTATGATGGGTCAACCCGGATTGGTTATTATAACTATAGCATTATGCCATGATTTAGCATCAATATTGGGCAAGCGAATATCTTATTTATCAGCATTCACCAATATTAGTTTCTGCTTTTCAAAATAAATTAACTGAAAAAGAAATGGAAATCTTAGCAGGGTAAGTGAATCAATGAAGTCAATTGATGCCGATAACCTTTCGAAATTACAGGAGATTTACAATAATACTCCACAAATTCAATTTACAGGGAGAGTAGGAGGTAGTCCACAGAATGATGAAAATAACATGCAGCAGCAAAAAGGAATACAAAAAATAAACCCGATATTGAATTTGTTGATATTCCGGGAGGAACATTTATGATGGGAAGTCCTGTTACAGAACAGGGAAGAAAAGATGATGAAATTCAACATAAAGTTACATTGAGCGCTTTTAAAATGAGTAAATATTGCGTAACCTTTGAACAATATGATGCATTTTGTGAAGCAACAGGAAGGAACAAAACCCTGGGGATTTAAACGTGGAAACATGCCGGTATCACAAATAACACTGGTACGATGCCCAGGCATTTGCCGAGTGGATGGGTTGCAGATTGCCGACTGAAGCTGAGTGGGAATATGCTGCTCGTGCAAATACAACTACTCCTTTTAATACAGGGGATAGCCTTACTTCAAAACAGGCATATTTTGGTGTCGAAGAATATAATGCAAATGGTAAAAATGACAAATTAAGTATAGAAGCTCTCCCAGTTGGAAGTTTTCCGCCCAATGCATTTGGTTTATACGATATGCACGGTAATATTGGACAATTGTGCAGTGATTGGTATGGCGAATACGACTTAAAAGATACATCAAATCCCAAGGGACCGGAAACCGGCGGACAAAAAGTTATGCGTGGCGGTGGGTTTTGGGTATCGGCACAGGAATGTCGTTCAGCCAGCCGTGTTGGTGTTCCTCCAGGAAACAGGGGGGCGGGCATTAGCTTTAGAATTGTGAAGGATAAATAGTAAATATGATTAATAAAATACGGCAGCACATAAAATGCGTTGGGCGAAAGGTTAACTGCATATCTATATTTAATCAACAAATTATATTGTATAAACATTAAAAGAATATGAAATGAAATCAAAAATAATAATTACTTTCTCACCGGACGTTAAGGGATGTTTTTTTACAGTTTGGGGTCACAAATATTCAAGTTGTAACGTATTCGGACACAAACCATCGCTCCCTGCATTAAGCAAGAAACTGGGTAGAGCGTACTGGGACAAATTGTGACAAATCATGAATAAAAAACAGCAAGATAGGTCAAAGAATTAAGAAAATAATCAACTACATTATTATATTATTTTTTATGAATTATTTTGAAAAGCTTGAAAAAGCTATCTACTATATAGAAAGAAATCTGAAGTCTAAAATTTTTCTCGATGATATTGCCGGGGAAGTATATTTATCAAAATATCATTTTCATCGAATATTCCATTCAATAGTTGGAGAAACGATTTATGATTATATACGAAGCAGGAGAATTTCAAACGCCGCCGATGAACTTTTATATTCTAATAAAAAAATTGTAGACATCGCTTTAGAGTATCAATTTGAATCGCAGGAAACTTTTACTCGTTCATTTAAAAAGATATATCATACAACGCCAGCCAGATACAGAAAAGAAAAAGTAAAAAAATTGGTGTTTGGTAAAAGTGAATATACAAAAGAAAGATTAACTCATATTATAAGTGGAATATCTAAAAAGCCCGTTATTGTAGAAAAAGATGAAATCAAAATAATTGGAATGTCTACAAAGACATCATTAGCAAATAACAGAATTCCAAAAGTACGAAAGGCGTTCTTCAACCGTAAAGACGAAATATTAAACGACGTGCATCCTGAAATTATTATTGGTGTCAGCAAGAAGGCACTTAATTTTAATAGTTCTGATTTTCATGAAAATACCACTTATATATATGCAGTGGGTAAAAAGGTTAACAAATACATCAATATCCCTGAAGGTATGGAGTTAATTACGATTCCTCGTTGTACATATGCAATCTTTAAACACACAGGTAAGTTCGATAAATTCGGCTTATCATACGTGCATATTTACGGTTCTTGGTTTCCTCGGTCGGGTTATAAAGTATCTGACGTACCTGATCTGGAGTGGTATGATGATCGATTTCTAGGTCCAGATAATGACAATTCAGAAATAGATATTTATATATCCTTAAAAAAATAGAATGGCAAATCTCGTTACAAAATGTGCTCTTGATAAGCTTGGGTGAAGCACGTGCTCACGAAAAAAATGACTTCCGATGAGGGATTGAAATAAGTGTAAAGGTATCAGAAAAAAAATATTAGCTTGAAATACTTAAGGAGAGAAAATGTGGATGTCATTTAAAACGAAAGTTCATTCGTCATTTCTTTATCTTTTATTGGGTTTTGTATTTCTTTTCTTTTCCAACGGCAGATGGACTTTACCAATTGCGATATGGATCGCTCCAATATTTTTAGTACGGTTTCTCAGATTCCACAAGCCGTTGAGGGGATACATCTTTTTAGTCAGTGCCATGTTCATTTCTAATATATTCATTTGGGACGGATTGATTCCGATGTCAGGTTTCTTTTATTACCTCGTATCGTTGATGATGAGCATTGTTACTGCTCTGGTGTTTATTATTGACCGTATTTATTCCCAGCGCATAAAGCGAATTATTTCGACCATTATACTCCCTTCGATATATGTCATCATAGATTACATAACAATATCGACGAATCCCGGCGGAACCTTTGGAGCATTGGCGAATACGCAGTCATCGTTGCCGCTTCTTCAACTTATTTCCATTACCGGAATTTGGGGTGTTACGTTTGTTATCTTCTGGACAGCCTCTGTTATCAACTGGCTGTGGGATAATGAATTTGATAAAAATGCATTACGCAAAACAATATTGGTTTATGTGGTACCGGTTGGTATAATTATTCTTTACGGACAAATCCGGTTGGCACACGAATCAACTAAAAGTACTGTGAGAATCGCTTCTATCAATATTTCAAAAAAGGAAATACAACATATTTCTGGTGTTCATCCGGACTCCATCAATGAACAAATCAATAACACTTTTTTAGATAATTGTCATATCGCTGCAATGTCCAAAGCTAAAGTTGTTTTTGGTGCAGAGGCTATTCTCAATATGATTTCCGATAAAGAAGGCGAATATTTGGAGAAAGCAAAAGTCGCGGCACAAAAGGATAATATCTATATCGGGTTTCCTTTGTTAATCTATCAGAATAATAATCCTCATGCACACCCAATGAATAAGATTACCTGGATTTCTCCCAAGGGAGAAATACTGTTCACATACTATAAAACAAAGCCTACTCCCGGTGAAGGATCGTACGGTGATGGGATTATTCGATACTTCGATTCACCATATGGACGTATTGCTTCTGCAATTTGTTTCGATATGGATTTTCTCTCTTTGATTGAACAGGTTCATGGTATGAATATCGATATCATGTTGGTTCCCGGAAATGATTGGAAAGATATTACGCCCTACCACACATACGCTGCATCAATCAGAGCTATTGAACAAGGATTCAATTTAGTCAGGGAAGTATCGCGGGGATTATCAGCTTCTTTTACGTATAAAGGTGAGTTAATCTCGTCACAGAATTATTTTACCTCTAACGATATCATTCTCTATTCCGATGTACCGACGAAAGGGTCTCATACATTCTATGGTATTGTAGGAGATTTATTCGCATGGTTTTGCATTTTATTCTTTGTTTCGACAAGTATTTTTCTCCTTAGAAAAAAGGCGACCACAAAAAACAGAAATTCAGGATCATATTCAACTTTATCCTGATTCTTTTGAATGCGAAAAATAAAAGTACATGCAAGAAAATTAATTTATAGGAGGATTACAACATGAAAATTAAATTTATAGCTACCATTTTATTACTAGTGACCCTAAAATGCACTTCTCAAAATAATTCCATTGATTATTTTGGCCAGAATCCTCCAGGCGATTCAGCAATTGTTTTT
>CAVQEH010000007.1:0-15131 GCA_963711455.1 uncultured Ignavibacteria bacterium | reverse complement strand
ATTTATAATTCTCATCAATTTTCTGACTATCAACAATCAACAAATAAGTATAATAAACTAATTTGAATGAATAATGATGGACCGTATTACAAAGCTATTCCCTCTCTGGGCGATTCTATTTTCTCTAACCGCTTTTTTCTATAACGGACTCTTTGCAGGTTTCAAATCGGCTATAGTTCCCCTGCTCACGGTTGTTATGTTCGGTATGGGAATGACTTTGAAATGGGAAAACTTTAAAGAAATATTTAAATCGCCATTAGTTATACTTCTTGGTTTCAGTCTGCAATATTTAATAATGCCCGGCGCTGCTTATCTTATTTCGATCTTATTTAATCTTTCACCTGTAATGATGGCTGGAGTTGTTCTTGTGGGATGCAGTCCCGGCGGCACAGCATCAAATGTTATAACTTACCTCGGAAACGGAAATGTTGCTCTATCAATTACCTTAACTTTAACATCTACTGTTTTTGCAGTTGTTCTTACGCCATTTCTCTCATATATAATTTTGAATCACGTAGTCCCTGTTCCCGCCGCGGAAATGTTTTTAGATATTTTGCAAATTGTTCTTATTCCTGTCTTAATCGGCACAGCAATAAATTCATTTTTCAGTGATAAGATTGGAAGGATTAGAAATGTCTTCCCTCTAATTTCTACTCTTGCAATAGTTTTAATTATTGCGATCATTGTTGCACTTAATAAATCAAAAATTGAAGAGATGAATTTGATTATTATTGCTGCGGTAATGCTGCATAATGCAACGGGTTTAACTTTCGGTTATTTCATTCCAAAATTATTAAAGTATGATGAAAAGATTTGCAGAACTATTTGTATTGAAGTCGGTATGCAAAACTCCGGTTTGAGTGTAGCTCTTGCTGTAAAATTCTTCTCTGCAGCCGCTGCTTTACCGGGAGCTATTTTCAGCATCTGGCATAATTTGTCAGGTTCTGTTCTCGCCGGTTGGTGGAGATATAGAGATGAGAAGAAATGATGATGAGTTAATGAGTTATAGGTAAATGGGTTATTAAGTTATGGGATGATGAGTGATGAGATTATGAGAAACTAAAAGTGCATAGCGCAGAGCGAATGAATCCACAAATTCGCTAATCCGTTAATTCGAAATTACTTTCCATATAGCAAATATCCGCATTTTTTTCTTTTGCTTCTCGTGAAATAAAAATATAATTTGCTTCTAAATATTGCGGGACTAATGTGGGATATACATGCCAAAGCTTCTCAATACACGGTTAAACCTTAAGAGGACTAAATGAATAAATTAATTTCACTCATTCTAATTGGATTTATCGTTTACGGAGATTGTAATGCACAACAAAAATCTTACGGCTACAAATATTCAGCCGATGGTGATATCGTGAGCGATATATTTTTTGTACAAAATGGGTATGTTTTAGACAGCCTGAGCAACATTGATGCACATATAACATATAGTTTTGAATATAATGAACAAGGAAAACTGAAAAGAGATATAAACTTTTTCAAAGATATTAAAGTAGTTTTTTCCAATGGTCGTACAGTAATAAAATATATGCCTGGTACCAGGGATTATCATTATAATGACAGAGGAGATATTGATTCAATAGGATACGGGCACTGGGATGATAGTTCTTGGATAAACGACTCATCAGGTTATAAATTTCACTATTCCAATGATTGGAAGGTAATTTCAATAGTTTATTCAACAAAGGATACCGTGGAAAAAGTTGAAGAAAATACTTATGATTCGACCGAAAATCTAACACTCAATATGGTGATAGATTATGTAAATGAGGATACACTAAGTACTAGTAGAGAATATGATTCGCAAAATAGATTGACATTAAAAAAATATTCTAATAGTGGCAACCAAACTACTATGCCATATGAAAACTTATATTTGTACAAATATGATTCTTCCGGAAATGTCAATTGTAGAGTCAAAAGCGTTGAAAATGGCGATACTCTTATTGGAGGTTATAATTACTATTTAGAATTCGATGAAATCGGCAAAGTAGTATATGAAATATTTTCGAGCCAGCTTCAAGCTGATTCTATATGGGGAGAAAATGATGATATAGTTTTCAATTACGATAGCAATAGTAAAATTTTGAATATGGGAAACATCGTTAGATTCCATTATAATATTGACGGAAACCTTGATTCGTTAATTAATCTCCACGCTGTTTATTGCGGTTATTTGGGAAATACAGCAACAATGATTGACGCTTATAGGAATAATATAAAAATATTGGTTCCTGAAGGATATAATTATTTTTATTATTCCAGATTAGGTTCAAATCTTCCTGTTGAATTAACTTCTTTTTCGGCAATCCAACTAGGTCCAACAATTAAGCTCCAATGGAGTACTGCTACAGAAAAAAATAATAAAGGTTTCGAGATTGAAAAACAGATTAACAAGGATGGTAAATGTTATAATTGGAATACCATTGCATTCAAAGAGGGACATGGTACTACTACCGAAAAAAATAATTATGAATACGAAGATAATAATATTGATTACTCCGCTTCTTCCATCTGCTACAAATTAAAACAGATAGATTTTAATGGAGAAGTAGAATATAGTAATATAATAGAGGTAAAGGATATTATAGCCTCAATTAATTTTTCACTCTCTCAAAACTACCCAAATCCATTCAACCCAATTACTACCATCACTTATTCAATTCCGACAAATAGTTTTGTAATACTAAAAATTTACGACCTGTTAGGTAGTGAGATAGTAACATTGGTTAATGAGGAAAAGAGCTATGGTACCTATAAAGTAAACTGGGATGCTCAAAATCTTTCTTCTGGTGTTTATTTTTATAAAATGCAAGCTGGGAATTTTTCAGAGACAAAGAAATTAATATTGCTGAAATGAAGAATGTATTTATAATAGAGTATCCTCTGCAACTTAAAGGAACAGCGATGTATAAATATGTACCTTAGGTGCAAATATTAAATTTGAAATTTGCGAAGGAAAATTGTATGGGTAATAAGAATAGTTTTTTAATTTTTATGATATGTTTAATCTTTTTATCGGATTCTTTAACTGCTCAATGGACTCAAACTAACGGGCCATATGGTGGGGTTGTTCAATGCCTTGCTGCAAGCGAGACTGACATATTTGCCGGGACCGATAGTGGCATTTTTCTTTCTACAGACAACGGAACTATTTGGACGGCAGTAAATACGGGATTAACAAATATTGATGTTCAAGCTCTTGCTGTTAGTGAATCAAATGTCTTTGCTGGGACTTATAATGGAGGTGTTTTTCTTTCTACAGACAAAGGAGCTAATTGGAAAGCAATAAACTCAGGGTTAACAACGGCTGATGCCCAAGCTCTTGTAATCAACGGAACTAATCTTTTTGCTGGGACAGCCAATGGTGTTTTCCTTTCTACGAATAAAGGAACAAGCTGGGCAGAAGTAGATTCTGGATTAGGGAATACGGATGTCAATGCTCTTGCATTTATGGGAGATAATCTTTTTGCCGGTACCGGCAGCATTGCAGTGATCGCTCACTTTGGGTCTGGTGTTTATCTTTCTACTAATAACGGTACTAGCTGGATATCAGCAGGCTTACCATTTTATGATGTTTATTCCCTTGCTGTTAGCGAAACCACTTTAATTGCAGGAACTTGGGGTAGTGGAGTTTTTCTTTCTAATAATAATGGCATAAACTGGACAGATGAAAACACGAACATGGAGAATACACACATTCTTTCTCTTGTCGTTATTGGAGATAATATCTTTGCAGGATCTTATGGAAATGGTGTTTTCCTCTCTACAGACAATGAGATAAACTGGACTTTGGCGGATTCAGGTTTGTCTAATACTTTCGTCACTTCTCTTGCAGTCAGTGGGACCAATCTTTTTGCTGGAATAGATAATGGTGGCGTTTGGGTCAGACCTTTATCTGAAATGATAACCGGTATTAAAGATAATAATAATCAAGTTCTCGCAAAATTTTCACTTGAGCAGAACTACCCAAATCCATTTAACCCGACAACGACCATTACTTATTCAATACCAACAAATAGTTTTGTAACATTAATAATTTACAATCTATTAGGAAGTGAGATAGCAACTTTAGTTAATGAAGAAAAGAACTTTGGTACATATAAGGTAATCTGGAATGCACAAAATATTCCATCCGGTGTATACTTTTATAAAATTACTGCAGGTGCACATTCCATTGTTAAAAAGATGATACTGCTTAAATAATAGTTTCGGCGGACAGGTTCGATGCAGTCGTTTGATGTGGCTATCGGCATTCGTTTTCAAAATAAGTTTATTATGTAAAGTAGGATTAGTTAACAAAGGCGATTTAATACAAAAAGGTAATTTGCAATTGTTATGTAGTAAAAAAATCAGTGGGAGGTTAATATGAAAATATTATCAAAAATATTGTTTACACTTTTTATCTTTTCATTTTTCAATACTGTTTCATTGTTAAGTCAGTCCTTTGAAAAAAACATTTTAATTGATATTCCCGGAGATAATTATGATTTTGATTTACTTGCAATTGATACTTATCACGGCGCTGAATCTTTTATTACTTGGATAAACAAAAACGATTCAACTTACACTGTTTACTTAAAAAAAATTTCTCCCGAGATAAGTGACACAAATATTGTTATATCTTCAAATAATGATATGAAATCAAATCCTAAAGTAGCTGTAAATAGATATGCTCCAGGAATAAAAATTGTTTGGCAAAATTATTCAAACAATTATTTCCAAATTGTGGGTTGTAATTATTTTAATGATTCTCTTAGTAATAAAACTATAATTAAAGATTCTTTAGTCACTAATCCATCAATATCTTTGAGCACACACAGAATAGCTTGGATAAATGATAATAAATTATTTATAAGAGAATTTTATCCAAGTATAAGTAACCCAATATTAGTTGACAGTTTAAACTGCACATCACCTAATATTATAAAAGATGATGCTATTACATCTACTCAAATTCTTTATGAAAGGATAGAAAACGAAAAGCATAAAATATATTTAGCTGAATTTAATGACTATTTAAATCCTAAATGGACTTATAATCTTATTTCAGATGGAAATAACACAAATTCAAATTTTGGAATTGGTGGTGGCGTATCGTTTGAGACAATTGAAAATGAAATTTCTAGGATTAAATATACAGACTATGGAACCGAATATTTTAATATAAGTGAAAATACAAGTTGTAATTATAAAAATCCAAATGTTTTTTCTTATCCAGTCCCCACAAGTTCAACTAATAATAAAACACCATTTTTTGTTGCTTTTGATTCTGATTCTATAGAAAGTAATAATGAAATATTTATTAAAACATTTTATTATGGGTTATACGATAGTCTCATTAATATTTCAAAAATGGTAGGTAATGACTATAAACCGAAAGTAGCTTACATAGTCAATGATGATACTGTTTATATTGCGATAATTTGGTTACATCAGAATAATTCTAAAACTGATATTTGGATTGCGAAAGAAGTATTCAATCCAATTTACACCTCAGTTAAAGATGGAAATGTTAATATTAATTCGTTTGATTTGTTCCAAAATTACCCAAACCCATTCAACCCAACTACTACAATTACTTATTCAATACCAACAAATAGTTTTGTAACCCTAAAAATTTACAACCTGTTAGGAAGTGAGATTGCAACATTGGTTAATGAAGAAAAGAATTATGGTACTTATAAAGTAAACTGGAATGCACAAAATGTTCCATCCGGTGTATACTATTATAAAATAACTGCAGGTGAATATTCTAGGGTTAAAAAGATGATACTATTAAAATAGTATCAGATGATACTGACTATAAATGATGAAAACATAAGAAACCGGAATGTATATATGCAGGCCTGTGCATATATACGTTCTTTTATGAAATTATATGTGCAGCTTAAGTAATAATTATATAATAAGATCTATATTTAAATAACTCAATTTTGGAGGGAATCGTGAAAAACTTAAAACAAATAACTTTATTCTTATCGATTTTTTTCATTATGGCATATATGTTATATCCTCAAACGGGAATCAAAAAAGACACAGTAGAAACTAATAATTTTCATCAAAAACTTTTAAACACAGATGATATAATATTAAATAAAACAAATATTTTATTAGAAAGACCTTTTGCAAAGAAAATAAATACTAATAATAAGGTTATAGATAGCATAATAGTAACTGATCATTCCGGAATAAAAAGTGAGTTTAAATTCACATACGATTCAAAGGGACATAACATATATAGGACAATTGAGACATGGGATGGAACAAGTTTGTTAAGTGGCTATCAAATATATTACACATACGATTCAGTTGGAAATAATACCATAGAACTTACTGAAATATGGAATGGGACAAGTTATGTAAATGTAGGTAGGGCTACTTACACATATGATGCAAATGGAAATGTAATTTCCAATTTAGTTGAATTATGGAATAGAAATAGTTGGATAAATAGTAATCGAAGTACATATATATATGATTCTAATGGATATAAAACTTCTTATTTGCTTGAAGGATGGACGGGAGTAAATTGGGTGGGTAAAATGCGAAACACTTACTCACGTGATGCCCAAGGAAATATGATCTCTGCTATTCACGAGAGTTGGAATGGAACAAATTGGGTAAATGATTATCAATATACTTATGCGTATGATTCAAATGGGAATGTAACTTCCTCTTTATTTGAGAAATGGAATGATACAAGTTGGGTGAATTATGACCAATATACTTATGCATATGATGCAAATGGAAATGTAATTTCCTTTTTAACTGAAAAATGGGACAGTACAAGTTGGGTGGATTATGATAAATATACTTACACATATGATTCCAATGGAAATGAAACTTCCTCTTTAAATGAACAATGGGATGGGATAAATTGGGTAAATGTTGACAGAATAACCTATGTATATGATGCTGACGGCAGTATGACCTCTGGTCTTAGCGAACAATGGGACGGAACAAATTGGATATTGGGTAATGGGGTATTCTATTTTGATAATGAATTAATTTCTAATTCCTCTGGAGAAAAATTTGAAATATTTTACGCTTCCGTAACGAATATTGGGAATAATGAAATATCAAAAAATAATTTTGTTTTATCTCAAAACTACCCAAATCCATTCAATCCAATTACTACCATCACTTATTCAATTCCGACAAATAGTTTTGTAATACTAAAAATTTACGACCTGTTAGGAAGTGAGATAGTAACATTGGTTAATGAAGAAAAGAATTATGGTACTTATAAAGTAAACTGGAATGCACAAAATGTTCCATCCGGTGTATACTTTTATAAAATTACTGCAGGTGCACATTCCATTGTTAAAAAGATGATACTTCTTAGATGATGGGGCTTAAATTGGTCTAAGTTTTTATGAAACTATTTTTTTTAACTAAAAAGTCCTTACAGGGGTCCTTCAAAAGAAGCTCTATTCATATAACATTTGTATTTATATATTTAATTACTATTTTCGATCTTAGTCATATTTAACTGCTTAGGTGGCAGTATTTCATTTAGATCAAATTTACTATGTGGTTATAACACTTAGTCAGAAACCAAAATAGTATGTGCACGCGTCTAAATCGCACAACAAATCGTCATAACATATTAATGAAAGGAGAATTGACTAATGTCAATAACGGATGAAGTTCGTGAAGCTTCAAAAAAGTTCTATGCAGGGTTAAATAAAATGGCAAATGGAGAAAATAATGCGTTGGTAGATGCGTGGTCGCACAATTCATCTGTTACAACCATGCACCCGATTGGAGGACGGGAAGTCGGTTGGGATGCCGTTAATGGATCTTTTAATCAGGTAGGCAAACTTGCATCAGATGGAAAGGTTGAACTGAAAGATCAACTAATAAATGTCTTAGGAGATGCAGCATACGAATTGGGAATTGAAAAAGCACAATTCAAGCTTGCCGGAAATGAAGTCAAAAGCGAGCATCGCGTTACAAATATCTATAAAAAAGAAGGTGGTACCTGGAAAATAGTTCATCACCATACCGATATTGCTCCTGCTATGATTGAAGGTCTCCAAAAGTTACAATCAAAGTAGAAGAACTAGAAAGCATCTTGCTTCACATCAAATTTTAGTCTACAATTCCTAACAGGCATTAAGCTGGGTCGAGCTTTTTTCCTGTTAGGATTATATTTATTTCCTCTCAAAAACATATATCTTCCATTACATTTTTTTAATCTTGTTAAGAAATCATATAATTAAAATTTAAACCCTTATGTTTTCATGCTTGTACGCTTTTATTTAAGAACATTTCGGGATATAAAGATCTGGAAACTTTTTAGGCTATAATAGTACTTTATTCTATAACTTAATATTTAATACAAGAAAAACAGCTAAAATTTTTATACATTATTAAAGTACAGTTTTGGTTGGTTTTCAGTCTCTTGTGCAAAATAAATTATGCAATCTGAAATGATCAGGTCACTCAAAGTGATTAAACCAAAGGGAGGCTTTTAATTATGTCATTTAAATTTGCCTTATCAACTTTTACAGCTTTCATCCTAATTTCATTCTCTTCAGTTATATTCGGACAGACAAATGAATGGGTTGGAACATGGACTACATCACCGCAACTTGTTGAACAACGTAATAATCCTCCCGAACCTGGATTGAGTAATAATACACTTCGACAAGTTGTACATGTTTCAATAGGTGGAGAACGTTTGCGAGTGAAATTTTCAAATGAATTTAGTGAGAGTCCTGTAATAATGCATTCTGTTCATATTGCTGTATCAGTAGGCGGTGATTCAATTGATACTAACACAGATCTGGCACTTAGTTTTGATGGAAAGCCGGAAGTTACAATTAAACCCGGTGTTGCTATTATGTCAGATCCTTTCCATTTCGTATTAAAACCATTATCCAATGTAACAATCACTATTTATTTTGGAGATACTTCACCCGATGTGACCGGGCATCCCGGATCGCGAACTACTTCATATATACTTCCGGGAAATGAGGTTTCTGCAATAAATCTACCCGGCGCGGTTCAAACAGATCACTGGTATATCATCAACGGTATAGATGTAGTTGCGCCGAAATCGGCAGCTGTTGTTGTACTTGGTAATTCTATAACAGATGGAAGAGGTTCAGGTACGAACAAACAAAATCGCTGGACAGATGAACTGGCGAGGAGACTTCAGGAAAACCAGGATACAAAAGAAGTAGCGGTCTTAAATGCCGGGATCGGCGGGAATTGTGTAACTCACAATTGTTTGGGTCCATCTGCATTGAGCCGCTTTGATCGCGATGTACTTGGACAAGCTAAAGTGCACTGGCTGATAATTCTTGAAGGGATAAACGACATTGGTGGATCAAGAGGAACTGAAGGTGCAGCTAAAGTAGCTGATAATCTAATTTCATCTTACAAACAAATGATAGATAGTGCTCATGCAAAAGGTATTCGTGTTTATGGAGCAACAATTACTCCGTTCGGCGGTTCGTTCTACGATTCTCCTGATCACGAAACGGCTGCAAAAATAGTTAATGAGTGGATTCGTACCAGTGGTGAATTTGATGCAGTTATAGATCTTGATACCGCACTTAGCGATCCTGAAAATCCAATGCACCTCCTCCCTGCTGCTGATTCTGGTGATCACCTTCACCCCAGTGAGAATGGACACCGGATGATGGCAGAGGCTGTTGATTTAACTCTGTTTAAATCACCTTGAATTAGATTTATTTATTGAGAATAAAAAAATACAACTATCTTGATCTCAATAATGAAAGGTAACTGCAAATATTGAAATAATTATACTTTTAAATTATGTTTATAAAGTGTAATTAATAACTCCCCTGTTTTCCTTATTTGGGTTGGGGAAAAGGATAAAATGAATAATGGGACTTTCTCATATAATACTCTTTAATATTGTAAATGATATGCAGAATAAAACCGCGAGTACATTACATAAAGCTTGTTATTTAGTCGATATATAGTGCAATAAGCCTGTGTGTTATGCGGAAATGATTCTGCATAATTAATAGTTAGCCAGAATAATTAAAATATGATTATTGAAAACCTAAAGAAAATAAGCACGCAAATAGATTGGGATAAATATAAACATTTATGGAAACGTATTGATGTCCCTGCTAAAACAGTTCTATTAAAAGAGGGAGAAATATCAAAAAGAGCTTATTGGATTGAGAAAGGTTGTTTGAGACTATGGTTTAATAATAATGGGAAAGATATTACCTTTCAATTCTTTTTTGAGAATGAGGGTGTTTCATCAATTGAAAGTTTTAGTAAAAATCTACCAAGCCCATTTTATCTTGAAACTATTGAACCATCAGTCCTTTATTATATAGGAAAGAAAGACTTTAAAATGTTGATGGAAAAGATTCCGGACTTTAAGGATATTATATTCGAAGCAACCCTTGAACGTCAAATTTATTATATGGAACAGTTTCTTTCGTTGATCAAAGATAAACCTAAAGAACGATACCTGAAACTATTAAAAGAAAAACCGCATATAATTAAACGTATTCCACAACATTATATTGCTTCATATTTAGGGATTACTTCTGTTTCATTAAGTAGAATTAGAAATAAGATTTAGAAAATGTATTTATTAACAATTGTTATCGCCTAATTAATCCTTGGATAATAATTTTCGTGCAAAAAGAAAAAGGCACGGAAATGAAAGCAGTAATAGTATTTAACCATCCTTATGAAGGAAGTTTTTGTAATGCGATTTTAAGTTCTGTTACACAAGGATTAAAAAAGGCAAATCATGGGGTCGATTTAATTCATCTTGACAAAGAGGGTTTTAACCCTGTAATGTCGGCAGAAGATTTAAAAGGCTTTAAAGAAAGAAGAGCAGCTGATCCCAAGGTTTTAGAATATAAAGAACGAATTGAAACAGCAGATCATTTGATTTTAATATTCCCTATTTGGTGGGAATTAATGCCGGCAATGACAAAAGGGTTTATTGACAAAGTAATATTTCCCGGAGTTGCCTATAATTATACTCAGAAAGGTTTTATGAAAAGAAATTTTCTTAAACTGAACGGAGTAACTTTAATAACAACAATGAACACCGCGTCATTTGCTTACCGGATATTATTTGGTAATGCGATAAAAAAAACTGTTCTACTCGGAACATTTTGGAAAACTGGATATAAAAATAGAAAATGGATTAATCTTGACATGGTCAAGTTTGTTACTGATAAAAGAAGAAAAAAATGGCTATTGAGTATTGAGAAACATTTTGAAAAATTAAAATAAATTATATAATATATTATAAGTGAAACAGATGCGCCAACAGGTTATTTGCAAAGCACCGTTATTGTTATCTGAATTTAAATATTTCTTTAAATTATTTTTCTTTACTTTATTGTTACTTACAAAGTAGTTAATTGTTAACCGGAACCTTGGCGAGTGGCTAAAACAAACAATGAAACGTATTATTGCTTTATATGTGCGACATAACAGTAAAGCTGTTATGTGCTAAATAATATTAATATTACTAATCTATTTGATATAGAATTGAAAGGAAAATAAAATGAAAAAAGTTACGGTAATAGCACTCTTATCTTTACTAATATTAAGTTTTAGTAAAAGTGATAAAATGAACAATACTATTAACACATATAAACAGAAGGGTATAATTATGAATGACACAATACCAAAAGTTACTGGAATTGGTGGAATTTTCTTTTATTCAGACAATCTGAAGGAAACGAAAGAATGGTACACCAAAAATTTAGGAATTGAATTCAATGATTGGGGTTCATCAAGTTTTGAATCCAGAAATATTAACAAACCTGACGATATAAATTCTCTTCAATGGAAACCCTTCAAAAAAGGAGACGAATATTTTTCCCCGTCAAAAAAAGATTTTATGATTAATTATACAGTTCAGAATATTGAAGGACTTGTAAACAAACTCAAAGAAAACGGAGTAACAATACTTGACACCATTGCGACTTACGACTTTGGAAAATTTGTACATATTATGGACGCAGAAGGAAACAAGATTGAACTATGGGAGCCTAAATGATAGCTTTTTGCTAGTAGGTATCTAATGAGAAGTCAGATGCATTTATATTAAACATTAAAAAGGACCCTATTATGGTTTCTAGTATTCAAAAAGAAAAAGCTGAACTGTTCTTGAAATTTCATCAAGACAAAGAAATTCTGGTTTTGTTAAACTCGTGGGACATCAGTAGTTCTAAATTAATAGAAGCAAGCGGTTATAAAGCAATCGCAACAACAAGTATGGGAATAGCTGCCTCTTTAGGTTATCCTGACTGCCAGGTAATACAATTGTCAGAAATGATTGAAACTATTTCGGGAATCGTAAATGCAGTACAAGTTCCGGTAACTGTAGATATAGAAGCCGGATATGGAAATAATTTAAATGAGATAATTGATTCTGTTAAAAAGATAATTGCAACAGGAATTGTCGGAATAAACATTGAAGACAGTATTGATTTAAACCCAGTTTTAATTGACGAAATGGAATTTTGCGAAAGAATATCAGCGATTCGTGCATTGTCAGATTCACTGGGCTTTCATTTAGTAATTAATGCAAGAACGGATTCATTTTATGTTTCGTCAGGCTCGCCACGTGAAAAATTATCTGAATCAATTAAGCGTGGCAATAAATACCGGGAAGCCGGTGCCGACTGCATATTTGTACAACCTGTTTGGGAAAAAGAAACGATTGCAACTTTGGTTAAGGAAATCAATGCTCCAATTAATATTCTTTCAAACCCTACCATTGGGGCAGGAGTAACCCCGTCCATAGGTGAACTGCAGGATTTAAGTGTTGCCCGCGTAAGTCTTGGTTCAAGTTTGATGAAAGCTACTTTAGCATTAATAAAAAAAGTTGCCGACGAACTCTCTGAAAAAGGGACTTACAATATTTTATTAGATACCTTAACACCGTTTCCCGATGCTGCAATAGCCTATAAAATGGCAATAGGGTTGAATAAATGAACTACTCATAGTTAAGACTTTGGAAGATGAAACTCCTGAACAAACAATGAAACGCATTACGCAGAATATCCCAACCTTTGTACTCTGACGTTTCACTTCTGCCGTCTGCCTTTTCCCTCCACATCTCCAATTCTACATTCTAAATTTTACATTCTACATTTTTTGGCTTAAATTTACTGTATCACTAACAACAATTCCCCAGTTTTCTTATTTGGATTTACATGATCCTTAGAAGAACCTCAGAAGCGGAACCTACCAAACCAGTCCACCCAAGTGTTTTTATGTTTTTGTACCTGCCGTTTGGAGTACTGCAAGGGTATATAAGTGTTACCCTGGGATTCTTACTAACAAAATCAGGAGTTTCATTAGCCGGCGTTGCTTCGATAGTTTCACTTCCGTACCTGCCTAACATTCTCAAATTTCTTTGGGCTCCATTGGTGGATACTACGCTTACAGTTAAAAGGTGGTACAGCATTGCAAATATCGGAACTGCAATCGGCATTTTAGTGACGAGCATTCTCCCTCTTAATTCCAGCTCTCTAACATTATTGATTGTGATAGTTTTTTTAGCGAGCCTGGCAAATACAGTTATTGCTATGGCAACAGAAAACTTAATTGCACAGGATGTACCTAATGAATTGAAAGGACGTGCAGGAGGATGGCTGCAGGCGGGAAATTTAGGCGGGTTTGGTGTAGGAGGCGGTGCCGGAATCTGGCTGGCGGAAAGAATGCCGGAACCGTGGATCTCGGGAGCAATAATAGCGATTATATGTTTATTGTGCGGACTCGGTTTGCTTTTACTGAAAGAGCCCGTTCCATTTAAGAGAGAAGAAAATTATTTAAAAGCTCTTAGTACACTTGGAAAGGATATCTGGAATCTTATTAAATCACGAGCCGGATTTTTAGTAATGGTACTGTGCTTTCTGCCTATTGGCTCCGGTGCCGCCTCTAATTTATGGTCATCTATATCTAAAGACTGGAGCGCTTCGCCGGATGCGGTTGCACTTGCAGTAGGAGTCGTAGGTGGTGTTTCTTCTGCAATTGGATGCTTACTTGGAGGATGGATATGCGATTTAATGGATAGAAAGAAAGCGTATATTTTATTCGGCTTGCTGGAGGGAGTTTGTGCACTCTCAATGGCATTTACTCCCCGCACTCAATTAATGTTTGTGATATGGACTTCAGTTTATGCAGTTACAATAGGGTTAGCCTTTGCCGGGTTTAGTGCATTTGTTCTGGAAGCTATAGGAAAGATTGGAGCAGCAACAAAGTACAACGTATTTGCAGCCCTTTCGAACATTCCGATTTACTTAATGATTTTTGTCGATGAATGGGCACATACCAAATGGAGTGCAACAGGAATGCTGATTGCTGAAACAATTATGCCTGTCTTAGGTGCAATCTTATTTATATCGATCTATGTATTAGTAAATAGGTCTAAGAGGGCAGCAGTAAAAGGGGAAATTAAAAAAGTTTTTTTAAGTTTTGATTACCATACTATTGTAAAATAGAGGAAAAATAGTTTGATCCACAATGGTTAATTTAATAAAACCAAATGAAGCTGAGTTAGAACTTCTCACATTATCTTACAATAGATTTTATGATTTATTCGATGAAATAATTAGTGAAGAATTCTGGGAAAAGGATGAATGGTATCGTTATTCAAGGATAAAAGATGGATTTTCTATATACATAGAAGTTATACACTATGAACCGATAAAATTTGTTATTGAACAAATTAAAAAGAATCGTCCTCCTATGGAATCAGAAATTGGAAGTGATGTTTTTAAATTTATAAGGAATCTTATTATTCATTTCCCATTCTTTGATTGCTGGAATAAAGTATGGATTAATAAAAGTCTAGCCAACTGGAACAAAGAAGGACAATTCATAGATAAATTCTTAAGAAATTACACGGGCAAGGGTGAAGTTAAATATAGATTTTGGGAAGAAGATAAAAAATTAATGACTTACTTAAGTGTGAAATTCCCCAAATCTTATACAAATGATGATAAAATATATTTGAAAGATTTATTGAATGAAAAGGAAGGAGTTAAGTTTTCATTCATATTGATGAAAAAAATTTTAGACACCCAGGTATTAAAATAAAATACTGCATGACAAAGTATTTTAAGCCAAAAACATTTTAC
>CAVQEH010000006.1:0-1533030 GCA_963711455.1 uncultured Ignavibacteria bacterium | reverse complement strand
AAATCATTTCAGGACAGTGTAGATTATGTTTATGCAGACTCACTCAATCCCGATCCTCGTTTTGTAACTCTGGAAGGCTGGAAATTTCTGCATTGGAATGCCCAATATATTTTAGACAGATTACCTGCAAATAAAAGATAATGATGAGCAAAATGAATATTGTATTCTATCCTTCCCTGCTTTGCATCCCGTAAAAGATATGGTTTGTAATAACGAGCGATAATTATTATTAAAAATGAATCCTGATCAATTGCAGGGATTATTCCGGTTTAGACTGCTCCTTCTTTAATTCCTGTTTGAACATAAAACCTTTTATCGGCTCTCTTAATGTAAGAACAGGGCAGGGTGCTTTCCTTATAACTTTTTCCGCTGTGCTTCCGAAAAGTATGTGTTCCATTCCCGTGTGTCCATGAGTAGCAATTATAATTAAATCCACATTTTCCTCACTTGCGGTTTCAATTATTTCAATAAAAGGTTTCCCTGTTTTTACAATAGATTTTACTTTTATTTCCGCAGGTATTTCCTGGTTTGCAAGTTTGTCCAATTCATCAATTGCACGTTTATCCATTTCGAGATCAACAGATGGGATGGCAATTTGTCCCATACTGAAATCAGGTGGATAGATTACAGGTTCAACTACATAAATTAAAAATAATTGTGCTTTGAAAAGCTTTACAAAATTTACTGCATATTTTAATGCGTTTTTAGAATAGTCAGAAAAATCAATGGGAACAAGTACCTTGGAAATGTCAGGTTCCATATGTTGTCTCCATTTTAATATTTAATTTATTTTGAAGATAGAAATTATCTTCGTTTAATTTTCTTAATCTTGTTGCAATTATTTCCGAAATTCCTCTTAGTATTTTAATCCCGCTTTTAGGATAGTCCTCAATGAATTCATCGAGGTCAGGCTTGAAGATAACAGCGAGTCTTGTATCAGAATCACTAACAGCAGATGCCGAACGTTTTTCTCCATCAATTAAAGCAAGCTCGCCAAAAAAATCACCTTTTGTAAAAACAGCAAGTGATGCAGCCTGGTTCTCTTCATTTTTTCTTTGAATAGTCACTTCACCATCTCGTATAATATATAAACCAAGTCCCGGGTCTCCCTGGTAAAAAATATATTCTCCTGAAACATAATTCCTGTTATGAATGATATTCATTAGCATTCCCAGTTCACGCTTTGAAAGCCGGCTGAATATGGGAATTGAGAGGAGTGATTTCTGGAGATCTACTTTTTCTGTAGGAGATTTAAAAAAATTAGACCAGAAACTGCTGTGAACAACTTTTTTAGGATTATCCATTTGTTATCCTTTAATTAAATAAACCTGCTTCCGCTACCCGCCATAGTTTCTGACAGGGGAACCGGTTTTCGTATAAAGCTCTGCCAACAATTACGGAGTCTATACCCATTGGTATCAATGATTGTATATCTAATAATTCATCTTTATTTCTTACGCCTCCTGAAACAGTAACTTTTTGACCGGTCTCTTTTGCAATTGTTTTTGAGAGATCAAGGTTTGGTCCCGCCATTATTCCGTTTTTTTCTACATCGGTTACAATAAATCTTTCTACTCCCATTGCTGTCATCTTTTTTGCGAATTCAAGGTAATCTATCCCGGTCTTTCTTCTTCTTCCTCTTATAACTATTTCATTATCGAGTATATCAAGGGAAATAACAATTTTTGCAGGCCCGAATTTTTCGAATACTTTCTTAAACTCATCAGGTTTTTCATAAGCCATAGTATTTATTGCAAGCCGGCTTACACCTAAATCAAGCATTCTTTGGGCATCATCCAGTGACCTGATTCCTCCTGCATATTCAACAGGAATAATAACTGATGAACAAATCTCTTTTATAATAGAGGAATTTTTTTTGGAATGTTCCAATGCACCATCAAAATCAACAACGTGCAGTAATTTGGTATTTTCTGCACGCCATATTCTCGCCATCTCAACAGGATCGCTTCCGTATTCTTTGCAATCCAGTTCGGGAATACCCTTTACAACTCTTACAGTTTTGCCATTTTTAATATCAATCGACGGAATAACAAGAAGATATCTCATTCTAACTTCCTAATCAAATCTTTCTTAAAAGAAAAAATAATTAAATGAATAACAAAAAGAAATAACACACGAAAAGGCTTCCACTAAAAAGTTTGAATTATGACTCATTTTCTTGACTTTTCTTACTTTAATAACCATATTTGACCATAATGAGCAAAGATTTTATACTTACCACGGAAAAGCAGGACACTCTTCGAATTACTGCTTACGGGGTAGAAAATCTGCGCTTATCTTCATGCTTGATTTTTGTCCATGGATTTAAAGGATTTAAAGATTGGGGATTCGGGCAATATATTGGAAATTATTTTTCCTCTAAAGGTTTTTTTGTTCTTAGTTTTAATTTTTCGCATAATGGCATCGGCGAAAGTCTTACAGAATTTGATGATTTAGAACGTTTTGCAGAAAATACTTTTTCCCTGGAGCTAAGTGAATTATCCCAATTGATAAATGCATATTTTAATGGATTTTTCGGCGGGACTTCAAATACAAAGCTGGGATTGCTTGGGCACAGCCGCGGAGGTGGTATTTCTATTTTAACTGCAAATCAAAAAACTGAAGTAAATGCTGTTGCTGTCTGGTCTTCGGTTTCAACTTTCGACCGGTATTCAAAAAGGCAAAAGGAAGTTTGGAGAAAAAGGGGTGTTTTTGAAGTGTTGAATTCAAGGACGAAACAGGTGATGAGGTTAAATCTTTCATTGCTTGATGATCTTGAAGAAAATAAAAAGGAAAAACTTAATATTGAAAAAGCTGTGAGGGAATTGAAAAAGTCTTTATTAATAGTTCACGGTGAACAGGATCTTGCTGTTCCTGTAAAAGAAGCTGAGCATCTATTTTCTCTCGCAGACAAGCAAAACTCAGAATTATTTTTAGTTCCTTCAACAGGGCACACTTTTGATATCAAGCATCCGTTTGAAGGCACTAATGAAAAATTCGAGAAGATTCTGGAAAAAACATATCAATTTTTTAATCAAAATTTAAATTGAGGAAATTTTATGGGTTCCAAGAGTAGCGCTGCTGTAAATTCTAATTTAATTACTAAAGTTACTACTTCAGAAATATTCTGGATATTTTCATTTACAATTCTTACTGCTGTCGCAGCACAAATAAGTATCCCGGTTAAACCTGTTCCATTTACTTTACAAACTTTAATGGTCGGACTTGCAGGAGCTTTTTTGGGAGCGAAAAACGGAGCTTACAGTCAGCTCATTTATTTAACGTTGGGAGCTATTGGATTACCGGTTTTTGCCCCGACCCCTGATGGTTATTTTGGTTTCGCAAGCCTGTTTGGGCCAACCGGCGGATACCTGCTTGCGTTCCCGGCTGCTGCTTTTATAGCCGGTTATATTGTTGAAAAAAATAAAAATTATTTTTCAGTTATATCAGCTATGGTTGTAACGGAATTTGTAATAATATTAAGTGGAATAGTTTATTTAAATGTAATGTTTCTTCATAACTGGGTTGAAGCTTTAAAAAGCGGGGCAATCATATTTTCTCTCTGGACAGTAGTAAAAGTTTTTGCCGGTGCTTCAATTTATACCGGCATTCATAAATCTCGTAAAAAATAAAAAAATAAATTTTTAATTATTGTTGTATTCTATGGAATTAAAAAATATAATCTTTATCCTGTTTTTTATTTTTGCTATGGGACTCTTTACCTGGAGCTGCAGAAAATTAATCAGGTATATGCTGTTTGCCCAGAAGAAAGATAACAGGTCTGATAGGATTGGAGAAAGATTAAAAAGAGTCTGGACTATCGCATTTGCGCAAACAAAATTATTGAGGGACCCAAAAGCAGGCTTACTTCACTTAACAATTTTCTGGGGATTCATTCTGTTTCTCTTTGCAGTTGTTGAAGCTTTCATACAGGGATTTTATCCGCCTTTTAGCTGGCATTTTACAGGAGTTTTCTATTCAGCAATAACAATCGTTCAGGATGTTTTTTCTGTTCTTGTTATAATTGCCTGTCTTTATGCTTTGTACAGGAGATTTATTATTCACGTCCCGCGTCTTGAGGTAGAAAAATCAGGTAAATTAGATGCAGCATTTATTCTCATTTTAATTATGCTTGTTTGCATTTCTATGCTTGGTGAAAATTCAGCACTTATTGCAATGCATAATTTTAAGCTTAATACTTTTGAAATCAGACCGGTTTCGGTTGTGTTAAGTAAATGGTTTTATGCCGGCGGAAATCAGAATGCTCATATTTATTTTGAAGCCTTCTGGTGGATGCACATAGTTGTAATTTTAGGATTTCTAAATTTTCTGCCATATTCAAAGCATCTTCACGTACTTACATCAATACCAAATACTTATCTTGCAAATCTTGATGATATTAGAAACACCTTAAAACCTTTAAATCTTGAAGATGAAAATGTAGAAGTTTTTGGTGCTGCCGATTTTGAGCATCTTTCGTGGAAACAAATTCTTGACGGATATTCATGCACCGAATGCGGGAGATGCACGGCTTCATGCCCCGCTGCAACAGTAGGTAAATCACTTTCACCTAGAAAAATAATAGTTGATATAAGAAGGAGAACGAAAGACAAAGCGCCGATGATGGATAAAGGAATTACTGAAGGTGAAGTCTTTGAAAAAACTCTGGTTCATGATTATATTTCCGACACAGAACTGTGGCAGTGTACTACCTGTATGGCTTGCGTTCAGGAATGCCCTGTTATGATTGAGCACGTTGATTCAATTGTTGATATGAGACGGAATCTTGTTCTTACAGAATCACAATTTCCGTCTAACCTGAATCCGGTTTTTAAGAGTCTTGAAACTAACTTTACTCCATGGGCATTCAGCCAGGCAGATCGTGCAAACTGGGCTGACGGGTTAAATATAAAAACTATGGCTGAAGATTCCGACTGCGACGTACTTTTCTGGGTTGGGTGCGCTGGATCATTTGATGACAGGTACAAAAAGGTTTCACGCGCATTTGCGCAGATTATGCAGAAAGCGGGTGTAAATTTTCGTATACTTGGAACGGAAGAAAAATGCAACGGTGATACGGCAAGAAGGCTGGGCAACGAATATCTCGCACAAATGATGATGATGGAAAATGTTGAGACGCTGAACAACTATAAAGTGAAAAAGATAGTTACAGCCTGTCCCCATTGTTTCCATTCTCTTGGCAGGGAATATAAGCAGTTCGGCGGCGATTATGAAGTAATCCATCATTCTCAATTTATTGAACAGCTTATTACTGAAGGTAAAATTCAATTAAATGGTAATTCTGAAAAGAGTAAAGTAACTTATCACGATTCTTGTTATCTTGGAAGATACAATAGCGTTTATGAATCTCCAAGAAATACTCTAAAGAGTATCAGCGGGTTGGATTTTGTTGAAATGGATAGAATTAAATCCCGTGGGTTCTGTTGCGGTGCAGGAGGCGGAAGGATGTTTCTTGAGGATGAAGAAGGCGGCAGAATAAATATTGAAAGAACAAAAGAAGCTTTGAAAACCAATTCAGATACAATAGCTTCAGCCTGTCCCTTTTGTATGACTATGCTGACGGATGGAGTAAAACATTTTGAAAAAACAGAAGATGTTGCGGTAAAAGATATTGCCGAGATAGTACTAGAGCATTCTAAATAACTTATTTCAAATTTATTTTTAGGAGGTTTCAATGAACAAATACGAGGACTTAATTCAAGCAGTGCAAAACTTACATACTGATTTTGAAAAATTCTACGAGAAAGGTCAGGCAGCAGCAGGCACTCGTCTTCGTAAGGGGTTGAGTGAGCTGAGAAAACTTGCCCAGGATGTTCGTAAGGATGTCCAGGAAGTCAAAGCTTCAAGAAAAGCTGAGAAACAACAAGGATAATCATTTTACAAGCTAATTTATTAAGGCTGGCTATTTCGGTAGTTCAGCCTTATTTTGTTTTATGAATACAAAATCCGGTAATTCATAAATCCGATAATCCACAAATTTAAACTTTATGAAATTAGTATCGTTAATCATTATAATAGTTGCGGTTACTTTTTTTGTACCTGAAAAAAGTAATCATTCTATTCAGGATGAAGATATTTCTTCCGGCAGGGATTCGCTTATAACAATATCTGTAAGTGTAGTCGGCGATATAATGTGTCATTCGGTTCAATATAATTACGCACGTGTTAAAGCCGATAGTTTTAATTTTAACCCTGTGTTTTCTGAAATAAAAAAATATTTAGATCAATCAGATTTTCTATTTGGAAATCTGGAAACTGTTACAGCCGGCGAGCGGAAAGGATATTCAGGTTACCCTCTTTTTAATACTCCCGACGCTTTTATAGCTGCTCTTAAAAATGCCGGGTTTAATTTATTGACTACAGCAAACAACCATGCACTTGACAGGGGAGAGACAGGAATCAGAAGGACGATAGAACAGCTAAAATTGAATCACTTAAATTATAACGGCACTTTTCTGTCTGAAAGAGACAGGGATTCGATCAGGATTTTTGATACTAAAGGAATTAAAATCGCTTACCTTGCTTATACTTATGGAACTAACGGGAATCCAATCCCCAAAGGAAAAGAATATCTCATTAATGTTATTGATACATTAAGAATTAAAGATGATATAAAGCTGGCAAGAGAAAAAGGAGTTGATGTAGTTCTGGTTCATTTTCATTTTGGTGAAGAATATCAGCATGAACCAAATAATTATCAAAAAGATATAGTAAATAAAACAATTGAGGCAGGAGCTGATATTATTATCGGCGGGCATACTCATGTTCTTCAGCCGATTAGTTTTTTTAAAACAAATCATACCAATCTTGATTCCGGATTTGTGATCTACTCCATGGGAAATTTCATTTCGAACCAGCGCTGGCGTTATTCTGACGGAGGGGCAATCCTTACTTTTTCTTTAACAAAAAATATTTATACTGATTCAGTTGACTTAAAAGATGTTGAATATTTACCAATATGGGTTTTTAAAGGTGAAACCGATTCCGGCAGGGAATATATTATTCTTCCTTCAGAAACAGCATTTGACGATTCAGTCTATTCATTTCTTACCCCTGCTGATAGAAAGCTCGAAGCTCAATCTTTTAATGATACAAAAGAAATCCTCTCTAAATATTCTTTAAGGCCTCACTTAAAAGAAATCCCAAAGGAAAACATATTTAAGAAGGAACATATATCCTTTCAATAAATATTTTTATATTTATTACCTTAATTTTCATTACAGCAGAATTTGCTGATACCGGAATGAAAGAATTGTAGCTATTGTGAAAAACAGATCTGCTCTTACATTAATTTTTACCACAGTTTTCATTGACCTTTTAGGGTTCGGAATTCTGATTCCGATTTTACCAACCTTTGCAACAAAAGAGCTTCACGTAGATGAAACAGCAATAGGGATTGCAATTGCGGTTTATTCTTTCGTTCAGTTTTTCTTTAATTCATATTTTGGCGGATTATCCGACAAGTATGGACGAAAACCGGTAATTGTTATCTGTCTTTTGCTTAATGCAATTGGATATATCATCTTTGCTTTTACGAATACATATTTCATTTTGATCGTTTCGAGAATTGTCGGTGGGATAGGCGGAAGCAGCATTGGCGTAGCGCAGGCATACATTGCCGATATTACCACTAAAGAAAACCGCTCGAAAGGTATGGGAATGATTGGAGCGGCTTTTGGATTGGGATTTGTTTTTGGTCCTTTAATTGGCGGGTTGCTTTCAAAGTTCGGTTATGAAGTAACGGGTTTTGCAAGTGCCGGATTTTCTTTTCTTGCTTTCCTGGTAACAATATTCTTACTACCGGAATCTAATATTAACAGGGAACAGGCACAATCACGAAAAAGAAAACTGTTTGATGTTTCTGCTGTTAAAAATGTCTTCAAAAAGAAAGATCTTGGACTGCTGATAATTTTATTTTTTATACTAACTTTTTCTGTTGCAAATATTTATGGTACCTTCGCATTGCTTGGATATGAAGTCTATCATTTCTCGGATTTACAGAATGGATATATGCTGGGAATTGTTGGTATAGCATCTGCTATCGTACAGGGGGGTTTAATCCGGGTAGTTACAAAATATATCAACGAAACAAAGATTGTAGCACTCGGTTCATTCCTTATGATGGTTGGACTTGGGTTGCTTCCATACGGCGGAAATTTTCTTGGTCTAACAATAATAGTAATTGTTATGGCACTGGGAATGGGTTTTCTACAACCTACTTTACTAAGTCTTATTTCGGAAATCGTATCAGATTCAGAACAGGGAACAATTCTCGGTATCAACCAGTCATTTTCTGCATTTGCCCGTGTGCTCGGTCCTTTATGGGGTGGATTTGCATTTGAATTTCTCGGTTATGCTTTCCCATTTTTAACAGGTGCTTTTTTTACTTTTTTCATAGTTCTTCTTGCTGTATTTTATCTCCCCAAAGCAATTAAAGTTGACACCGGTGAAGAGCTTTAACCGGTAGTAAATCTTTTTACAATTATTTTTTGTATCATTATTCTTATTTTAAATGAACACAATATTGGAATCGGATGTTTAACGTTGACAAGATAAATATTAGTAGAGCTGTGCTTCTTGCACCGATGGAAGATGTAACGGATATTTCTTTCCGTTTAATCTGCAGGGAGCTTGGAGCCGATGTGGTTTATACTGAATTTGTAAATTCAGAAGGTTTGGTTCGAAAGAGTGAAAAAACTCATAAGAAGCTGGAAATTATTGAAGAAGAAAGACCGGTTGGGATACAGATTTATGGTTCGGGGATTGAGTCGATGGTAGGAGCAGCGAGGATTGCAGAAAAAGAGAATCCTGATTTAATTGATATAAATGCCGGATGCTGGGTTAAAAATGTGGTAGGACATGGAGCCGGTTCTGCTTTGTTAAAAGATCCTCCTTTCATGCAGAAAATGGTAAAAGAAATCGTAGATTCCGTCTCATTACCAGTTACAGTAAAAACCCGTTTAGGCTGGGATCACGAAAGCATTCAGATTTTGGAAGTAGCAAAAAGAATTGAAGATGCCGGCGCAAAAGCTTTAACCGTTCATTGCAGAACTCGTGCAATGGGTCATAAGGGTGAGGCTGAATGGTCATGGATTCCCAAAATAAAGGAAGCCATTAATATACCTGTTGTGTTAAATGGTAATGTGCTATCTGCTGAAGATGTAAAAAGAGCCTTTGATGAGACCAATGCCGATGGCGTAATGATCGCAAGGGGAGCAATAGGAAATCCCTGGATTTTTTCCGAGGTAAAGGAATTATTAAATCTCGGGTTTATTAAAACAAAAATTGATGTAGAAAAGAAAATAAAAATTGGTTTAAGACATCTTAAACTTGCAATAAAAGTGAAGGGTGAACGAAGAGCCGTTCTTGAGCATAGAAAATTTTACAGCGGTTATTTAAAAGGTCAGTATAACGCTTCGCTGGTAAGACAGTCATTGATGGTACCGGTTGAGTATAATGCGGTTGAAGATATTCTATTAAAGTATCTTGAAGAGTTGAAAAATTATGAAGTTACTGTTTAACAAGGTGATTATTAAAATTCATTACCAAATTGACTGATATTTTTTCAAAAAAAGCTGCAAGGATAATTTCCATACTTTTTGTCCCGCCATCATTTACAATTATAGTTTTCACAATTTTCGCATTTACTCTCGAACAGACAGCATTAAACAGGTTTATCCTCGTTTCAACTGCATTAGTATTTGGGTTCATTTTACACGTTGTTATGTTTGCAGCCTTCCGGAAGAGAGGGTTAATTGCGGATATTGATGCCAAAATAAAAGAAGAAAGAACTTTCCCGTTTATATTTTCTGTGCTATTTTATTTTCTCGGTTTAATAATTTTAATTTATTACAGGATTAATATTATTTCTATAGCCTTCTGGTTTTGTTATATTTCGAATACAATATTAATTGTTGTTATCAACAAATACTGGAAAATCAGTGCGCATATGATGGGTGCTTCGGGACCCTTTGCGGCTCTTGCTTTTGTGTTCGGATTTGCTGCATTGCCTTTTATAATCATATTGTTTTTTATAGGATGGGCAAGAATAAAACTTCAGTGTCATAATTTGAACCAGGTTTTGGCAGGAGCATTTCTGGCTTTTATTTCTACTTTTGTGCAGATGTATTTAATTACAAAATATTTTGGCTGATTTAAGAAAGTTAATTTTTATCAATTCAAAATCTTATTTGCTTTAATCAGGGAGCTTAAATAGAATATGGAAATGATAAACTTTTCAATTAATAACAAAATTGGTTTAATAAAATTAAACCGTCCTGAAAAACACAATGCTTTACATCCGGATCTTGTTAAAGAATTTAAGGAAAAGCTCAAAATTGCCGGTGAAGATAAAAATGTAAGTATTGTTATTATTACAGGTGAAGGGAAAAGTTTCTGCGCCGGGGCAGATTTATCCTATCTAAATGAATTAAGAGATTATTCATCCCTTCAAAATGAAGAAGATTCAAAATATCTCGCTGATTTGTTCCTTCAAATATATAATTTTCCTAAGCCCACAATAGCCGCTGTTAATGGTGGTTCAATTGCGGGAGGTTGTGGTCTTGCAAGTGTTTGCGATATAATCGTTGCCGACAAGCAGCACGCAAAATTTGGTTATCCAGAAGTGAAGATTGGCTTTATTCCTGCTGTAGTATCTATCTTTCTCATTCGAAAAGTGGGTGAGGGAAAAGCTAAGCATCTTCTTTTAACGGGTGAGATTATTGATGCTGAGAAAGCTTATCAGATTGGTCTGGTGAATTATCTTACCGATGATGTTCAGGCTTTTTCATTTGAACTTGCAAACAAATTATTGGAAAATTCAGATTACAGTATGCAGTTCACAAAGAAAATGGTGAATGATATTTCGAATCTGTCGGTTGAAAAATCAGTTGAATATTGTATCGAATTAAATACTATAAGCAGAACTTCTGAGGATTTTAAAAACGGTTTATCATCATTCTTAAACAAAAAATAAATTATATGAACACAGATATAAAAAAATATATTAGAACTGTAAAAAACTTTCCCAAACCGGGAATTATGTTCAGGGACATTACAACACTTTTAAAAGAACCCGAAGGATTAAAAGCATCATTTAATGCTTTACTTAAATTCACCGAGGGATTGAAGATAGATAAAGTTGTGGGAATTGAATCGCGCGGTTTTATGCTGGGAGCAATGTTGGCTGAAAGTTTAAATGCCGGGTTTATTCCTATTCGTAAACCGGGAAAGCTTCCTGCCGAAACAGTTAAAGAAGAATATTCCCTCGAATACGGAACTGATGCTATTGAAATGCACAAAGATGCAATTAAAACCGGTGAATCAGTATTGCTTCATGACGATCTTCTGGCAACAGGTGGTACTGCCAGAGCAGCAGTAAATTTAATAGAAAAGCTTGGGGGTAAAGTTGTACAGGTTTCTTTTATAATAGAGTTAAGTTTTTTAAAGGGAAGGGATAAGCTCAAGGGATATGACGTGAGGTCTCTAGTTGATTATGATTGCGAATAAATTTATTTAATCGCGCTCTTCCCAATCGGTGGGAGCAATTACAATTACGAATTCTCCTTTTATAGTTTTTTCATTTAAGGATTCGAGGATTTCTTTGGGATATCCTCTCCAGACTTCTTCAAACTTTTTTGTTATTTCCCGGCAGACAACAATTAGTCTTCCGGGCATATATTCTTCAAGTTCATTTAAAAGTTTTTCAATTCTGTAAGTTGACTCATAGATTACAATAGTTCTTTTTTCTTCAGATAGTTCTAAAAGTTTTTTTTGTCTCCCTTTCTTCTGCGGAATAAATCCTTCAAACACAAAAGCATTTGTCGGCAGACCGCTTAATGTTAATGCTGCGATAACTGCCGAAGGACCCGGTACTGTTACAATATTTATTCCTTTTTTAATTGCAGCAGAAATTAACCTTATGCCGGGATCAGAAATGGCTGGTGTTCCTGCATCGGAGACCAGTGCGCAGCTTTCACCATTAAGAATTCTATCAAGAATACGCTCTGCTTTTTGAGATTCGTTATTTGCGTTTACCGAAACAAGAGTTTTTTTTATTTCATAATGATTTAATAAAAAGCCAGTAACCCTTGTATCCTCGCAGGCAATAAAATCAACTTCCTTTAAAATTTCTAACGCACGCAAAGTTATATCTTTAAGGTTGCCGATTGGTGTGCTTACTATATAAAGAGAGTTTTGCATATTTAAAATGATTACGGCTCCACTGTGGAGCCGCATCATGCAAGTAGTTAAATTATTTTAGTTATTGGACGTAAGCAAAAATAGAACTTTTTTAATTATTTTCAAGCCCTCAATCAAGTCTTCCTTCCGGACGTTTAATGGCGGTCTGAACCTGATTGATTTTTCACCACATCCGAGAATGAGCAATTTATTTTTGTAACATTCATCACGGAAATTATTTCTTATTTCTGCATTTGGCATATCAAATGAGCACATTAATCCCAGTCCGCGTGCATTACTTATTAATGAAGGATATTCACTCTGAATCTCTTTGAGGTTTTGCAGAAGGAATTTACCTATTGTTTCCGCGTTCTCCACAAGATTTTCCTCATGAATAATTCTCATAATATGTTTCGACCGGACCATGTCAGTTAAGTTCGCACCCCAGGTTGAATTAATCCTGCTGGATTTATGGAAGCAGTTTTCTTTTACTTCATCAACTCTTTCCGTAACCATAATCCCGCAAACCTGTGCTTTCTTTCCGAATGCAATTATATCGGGATTAACGTAATATTCTGATGCCCAGAATTTTCCCGTCAAGCCAAATCCCGTCTGCACTTCATCAAAAATTAAAAGGATATCATTTTCATCTGCAATTTCTCTTAGCTTTACAAAAAACTCTTTCCTGAAAAAATTATCACCGCCTTCTCCCTGTACCGGTTCAAGTATTATTGCAGCAATATCATCGGGATTATTTTTTATAGCAGCGTAAATTTCATCAACTGCCTGCTTTTCCAGCTTAATTATTTCATCAAAGTTTTCTTCTATGGGGAATTTAACTTTAGGGTTTGTAACTCTCGGCCAGTTAAATTTTGGGAAGTACTTAATCTTATTTGGTTCCGTATTTGTAAGTGAAAGAGTGTATCCGCTTCTTCCGTGGAAAGCCTGGCGGAAATGAATTACCTGGTGACCTTTCTCTTCCTTAATGCCCTTCATAAAATTCTTCTGAACTTTCCAGTCAAAAGCAACCTTTAAAGCATTCTCCACTGCAAGTGCTCCACCTGCAATAAAGAAAAGATATTTCATATAGTCCGGTTTAGCAATTTTAGAAAATGTATCTACAAACTCTGCCATCATTACAGTATAAATATCAGAGTTGGATGGTTTATTGACAGATGCCAAAGTAAGTTCTTCCATTACTTCTTTTGAGAGAAGTTTCGGATGGTTTAATCCTAATGGAGAAGAAGCAAAAAATGTAAATAAATCCAGGTAAACATCACCTGTTCTTTCATCGATCAGACGCATTCCCTGGCTGTTTTTTAAATCAAGGACTAATCCGAATCCATCGGCGAGCATATTCCTGGAAATAGTTTCGTGTACTTTATCCGGTGTTATTTTATTTGATTCTTCCAATATCAAACCTTCAGTTTTATATTCTGAATTGTTCATAAATCCTCCTGAATATAGAGTCGTATTAAATTTAGAATTATTTAGAAAATGAAATTAGAAATGGATATTAGTAGACGTTTTCGAAGCGTGAGATAAAATAGCTTCTAAGATTTTTGAAGCCTGTAATTTCGCGATATGTGAGATTAACCAACATAATTTTATAATAATTACACTTAAATTTAAGTAAAAGAAACTCGATTTTCAATTGCATTAAAACAAGAACAAATTAGACTTCTATAAATAAATAATGGCTAAAATTTTTATTGATTTTTGATAATTTATTTGTTACACTTACCGTAACAAATAAAATAAATTATGTCAGCTTCAACAAAATTATCTGCATGCTGTAAAGGCATTAACATTCCTTGCCGGAGATTTTACCTGCTTCCAAAAATAGTATGGAAATATCAAATCATACCGGACTAAATGCTTCCAAGCTTAGAAAAATTTTATCAATGCTTGTTAAAAATGGAATAGTTGAAAGTGAATCCGGTACAACAGGCGGATTCAAATTAAAAAAGAAACCCGGGGAAATTCATCTTCAGGAAATTTACTGTGCAATTGAGGATAGGAAAGCATTTCATCTTGATGTATCCAGAGCAAACGGGAAAACTTCTTCGGAATCATCAAAGCTTAATGTCTATTTTCTCGATCTTTTCAGTACAATTCAAATTGATATAGAAGAAAGAATGAAAGAAATTTCACTGCAATCAATAATTGATCAAATAAATACAAAATAATACAAGGAGACTCTATGGATTTTCTAAAAGAATTAGGGATAAAAAATAAAAATTACGCTGCATCAACCGGAACTAAATGGAACAGTACATCAGACCAGGGAGAATTAAATATATCATCACCAACTAATGGGAAATTAATTGCTTCTGTTTACCAGGCCTCCGAAAAAGATTATGAAAATATAATTATTAAAGCAACGGAAGCTTTCAAATCCTGGAGAACTGTTCCCGCTCCTAAAAGAGGGGAGATAGTTAGACAAATAGGTTTAAAGCTTCGCGAATTTAAGGAACCTTTAGGCACACTCGTTTCTTATGAGATGGGTAAATCTTTACAGGAAGGTTTCGGCGAAGTTCAGGAAATGATTGATATATGTGATTTGGCAGTAGGACAATCACGCCAGCTTTATGGTTTTACAATGCAGTCGGAACGTCCGAGTCACAGGATGTACGATCAGTATCATCCACTTGGGATCGTAGCCACAATTTCGGCATTTAATTTTCCAGTGGCAGTCTGGTCCTGGAATGCGATGTTAGCAGCAGTGTGCGGAGATGTTAATCTCTGGAAACCATCCTCTAAAGTTCCTTTAACAGCTATTGCCACACAGAACATTATTGCAAAAGTAATTAAAGAAAATAATCTGCCGGAAGGAATCTTCTCACTGATTATTGGTAAGGGATCAACAATTGGTGAAAGATTATTAAATGATAAAAGAATTCCTTTGATATCAGTTACAGGATCTACAAAAGTGGGGAGACACGCAGGTGAAGTCATTCAAAAAAGATTTGGAAGATCAATTTTAGAATTGGGCGGGAATAATGGGATTATTATTACTCCCGATGCAGATTTGAATTTAACGATCCCGGCAGTAGTTTTTGGAGCTGTTGGAACATGCGGACAGCGCTGCACTTCAACAAGAAGATTAATTATACACGAATCGATTTATGATAAAGTTAAAAAATCGCTATTAAAAGCTTACAGGTCTTTAAATATTGGTGATCCTTTAAAACAAAAGAATCATGTAGGGCCATTAATTGATACCAGTGCAGTGAAAATGTTTGTTGATGCCTTAAGCGAAGTTAAAAAAGAAGGCGGAAAAATAATTTATGGAGGCGAAGTTCTTTCGGGGAAAGGATATGAATCGGGTACTTATGTTGTTCCGGCACTTGTTGAAGCAAAGAACGAATACAAGATAGTTCAGGAAGAAACTTTTGCCCCTATTCTTTACCTTATCAAGTATTCCGGAGATGTTAAGAATGCAATAGAAATTCACAATGGCGTAGTTCAGGGATTATCTTCTTCCATATTTACAAATAATCTTAAAGAAGCTGAAGCTTTCTTATCCTCTGAAGGATCGGACTGCGGGATTGCGAATGTAAACATTGGTACATCCGGTGCTGAAATAGGCGGTGCATTCGGTGGTGAAAAGGAAACAGGCGGAGGACGTGAATCCGGTTCTGATGCCTGGAAAGCTTATATGAGAAGACAGACTAATACAATTAATTACGGGTCTACTCTTCCCTTAGCACAGGGAATTAAATTTGAAATATAATTTTGTTTTGGAGAGATGAACCAACCTTCGGTTGGTAAACCGGCAGTTCATTTTATAAGATAAAATAACAGAGACGAGTCACCAACTCGTCTCTACAAATTTTAAATAGTGGGATTTATTATTCTTTAACCTATCGAGAGCAGAATGTAATCGGAAAGAATATGTCCTGTTTCATCAAGCAAGGCATCGTAGTTTTTCGTTTTAACCGTAGGAGTTTCACCTTTTTGAATGAGCTTTAAACCCTGCTCCTTACGAATTTTATTTTCCCTTTCAAATTTCCGGTCTTCCTCATCCTGTTTCTGTTTTTCACGGCTGTCATAATTTAAGGAAATATATTTTTTATCATGAGATATTTCAGCATCCTGCACAGAAGCTGCATAATCTTCGAATTCAGGATCATTCTTGATTCTTTCATCGTGCATTTTAATAAGCTCAGGAATGAACTTTGAAAAGTCACCATACTTCTGATAGTCCGTAGGCTCAATCTGATCCCAGGGTAGAGAGCTTGGTTCAGAACTTTCCCCATACTCTTTAGAATCACCGAATGGTGTGGGGTATTTTATATCAGGAACTACACCCTTGTGCTGTGTACTTCCACCGGTTATCCGGTAATATTTTGCAATTGTTAATTTTACCTGTCCAAGTTTATCACCGGAACCCGGCATAAGGCGGTTAAGATCAATTAAATTCTGAACTGTACCTTTACCGTAAGTCTGCTCGCCAATAATTAAACCTCTGCCATAATCCTGTATTGCTGCCGAAAAAATTTCAGAAGCAGAGGCACTAAAGCGATTCACAAGAACTGCAAGCGGTCCGTCGTAAACAATGGATGGATCCGGATCTTTATCCACATCAACCGAACCATCGGCATCGCGGACCTGAACGACAGGCCCCTGCTTGATAAATAATCCAACCATTTTAACTGCTTCCTGTAATGAGCCGCCGCCGTTATTCCTTAAATCTATAATAACCCCATCAACGTTTTCATCTTTTAACTGCCCAAGTAATTTTCTTACATCTCTTGCAGTGCTTTTGTAATCTTTTTCACCGCGCTGTTCAGCTTCGTAATCACTATAAAATGCGGGTACAGTTATTATTCCTATCTTAAAATCTTTCTTCTGATCATTTATTTCAAGCACTGAATCTTTCGCAGCCTGCTCTTCAAGTTTAACCTTATCTCTAACCAGCTTTATTTCGTGAGCAGTGGCATTTGCACCTTCACTGGCAGGAATAACTGATAATCTTACGACTGTACCTTTTTTACCGCGGATTAGCTGAACTACATCAGTTATTCTCCAGCCTATTACATCTTCCATTTCACCGTTTTCACCCTGGGCGACACCAACAATTTTATCATCAGGATGAAGCAAGCCGCTTTTGTAAGCGGGACCACCGGGAATTATTTCCACAACTTTGGTATAATCATCTTCCGTTCTGAGTTGAGCACCTATACCTTCAAGAGAGAGGCTCATATCTATTTTAAAATTAGCGGAAGTTATTGGCGAAAAATAATTTGTATGCGGATCTATAGATTCTGTATAAGAGTTCATAAACTGTTGAAAGACATCCTCGCTGTCATACTGATCAATTGCTTTTTTATAATTCTCATATCTTTTCTTAAGAGTTTCTGCAATTGAATCCCATTTCTTACCTGTTAGCTTCAGATTTAAAGCATCGTATTTAACTCTGCTATACCATAAATCATCTGCTTCTTTATTGGTTTTAGGAAAGGGTTCCTTTTCACGGTTAATTTCAATGCTGTCATTCTTTGTAAAATCAAATTCATTTTTTAATAAGCTCTCTGCGTAATCGAGACGCTGGTGCATTCTTTCTTTGAACTTATTAAAGATTTCAAAAGGAAAATCAATATCTCCATCCTTTATCATATCGTCAACTTTATATTTATACTGATCGAAATCATCAATATCGGAAGCAAGGAAATAACTGTGACTGAAATCGAGAGTGTTAATATATTTATCAAGGATTACAGCCGAAAGAGAATCATTTAAATCTACTTTTTTGTAATGGTACCTGGTAATAATCGCATTGACAAGTTTATCAACCCTGGACTGGTATGATGCAGGTTCTATAACGCCCGTTGTGTCTTGACCTGGTTCCCGGGAATATGTATAGTTTGTTTCGCCTGTATAAGCAAAATAAATATTAGCTGCTACAAGAATTAATATAATTATGAATAGTCTTTTCATGTGTTTTGATAGTTTTATTGACATATAGTTGTTTGTTAACACTCCAATTTAAGAATTGTTCCCTAAGGAACAAATTTAAAAATTGCTGACTATTAAATTAAAAATAATATGAATAAGCCAAATTGTATTATAACAAAATCAAAGCGCCAGGTCTCATTTAAGTCTCTTTTGTGTTGCTAATCATTTTAAAAGAAGTAGTAAAAGATTATCATTCTACCGACTATGGATAATTGTAAAAAGAAAATATTAATAGTTGAAGATCAACGAATAATAGCATTGGATTTGAAAAACCTGCTGAAGAGGAAAGGTTATCACATAACAGCAATTTGTGATAGCGGGGAAGAAGCTATAAAAGTTACAGCTTCTAAAAAACCGGACCTTATATTGATGGATATTCTTTTAAAGGAAAAATGAATGGCATTGAGACTGCTCAAAGCATAAGCAAGGATTATGAAGTGCCAATAATTTATCTTACTGCTTTAACAGATGTTGATACATACTTAAAAGCATTAAGAACTGAACCAAAAAAATATTTAATGAAACCTCTTGAAATTGATTCACTTGAAAAAGCAATTGAAGAGGTTTTTGCATTAACATAAAACCTGTTTCTTCATCTTTGAATTTTATTTCTTTTCTTCATATATAGCCAATACCGTTTTTTAATCTTATCTTAGTTGAATTAAAAAACTATGGAGACTGAATGAAAAAAAGTAATGAAGTTTTGAAAAAGAAATCTGAAGAATCCCTGCCTTTAAGCAATAGCATCGGAGATAATAAAGATAATCCCGGCGAAATAATTCAAAAAACAGTTGTAGATGATCAAGGAAAAAAAATAAAGGTTTTTGAAGACCCCTTATATTCACGTGAAAAAAGAAGTACTGTCAGTTTTTCGGTATTCAGGGGGAAGTGGGAGTTTGAAAACCTCGATGAAATTGACGGCGAAGAAGATAATTGTGCCGTTAAGTTTTACCCCGTTAAAGATGAATCGAGCTTTATAATCGCTTTTAAGTCTATTAAAGACAGGGTTGAGTTTTTCGATTCTATATACAGTGATAAAGAAATGAAACAGCGCGGTGGCGGTATGAACCTGGAAAATCTTGCAAACTCAAGAGTTCTTCAGACAACCGGGGGACTGATAAGCTTGTCTGTGCTGGGATATGGATTGTATAAAATGTTCAATAAAGAAAAGAAATAGAAAGACTACGGAATATTTAATACGCGTTTTAAAAATTACAATACCAGAATAAAAAGTTTTTAATCTTTGTCTACAGTACGCGAGAAAATATAATCCACGTTTCTTAACATTTTATTGTAATCAAAAATATCTTCTATTTCTTTCTTAGATAAATATTTTCGAATCTCCGCTGAATTAAGTAACTCATCTTTTAAGTTTTTACTTTCATCTCCCCAGACACCCATAGCAGGAGTCTGAACCATTTTATAAGCATCTTCTCTTGATACACCTTTATTAACCAGTTTCAGCATAATTGTCTGAGAGAATATTAATCCTCGCGTTATTCCGAGGTTTTTAAGCATATGTTCAGGATAAACAAGAAGATTTGAAATTAATTTAACCATCAGATCAAGCATATAATCAAGAGCGATACAGCTATCTGGAACAATAATTCTCTCTACAGAAGAATGAGAAATATCCCTTTCATGCCATAGTGCAACATCTTCGATAGAAGCCATAGCATTGCCTCGCAGCACTCTTGCTAATCCGGTAATCCTTTCACTTACAATGGGATTTCTTTTATGCGGCATAGCAGATGAACCTTTCTGTCCTTTGGAAAAATATTCTTCAGCTTCAAGTACCTCAGTTCTTTGCAGATGTCTGATTTCAATAGATATCTTTTCAAGAGTTGCTCCGATTACGGCAAGAGTAGTTAAGTATTGAGCATGCCTGTCGCGTTGTATAACCTGTGTCGTAACAGGATCTGGTTTTAATCCCAACTTTTTACAGACGTATTGTTCGACTTCGGGGGATAAATGTTCAAATGTTCCGACAGCACCGGAGATTTGTCCTACACTTATTTCATCAATTGCATATTTTAATCTTTTTATATTTCTTTCTGTCTCTTCAAACCAAAGAGCGAATTTTAATCCCATTGTAGTGGGCTCGGCATGAATGCCATGCGATCTTCCCACGCAGACTGTATTTTTATGTTCCAGTGCCCGTTTCTTCAGAGCTAGTTTAAGTTCTTCCAACCGTTTTAGTAATTGTTCCCCGGCAGTTTTCATCTGGAAGGAAAGAGTGGTATCCAAAATATCGGATGATGTCATTCCATAATGAATATGCCTTGATTCAGGTCCGACATATTCAGCAACATTAGTTAGAAAAGCAATTACATCATGCTTGGTAGTTTCTTCAATTTCCAGGACACGCTTAATATCAAAATTTGCTTTTGCTTTTATTATGTCTAAATCCTTTTGGGGAATTTCTCCCATATTGCTCCTTGCTTCACACGCAAGTATTTCAATTTTCAACCAGGTTTCCAGCTTAAATTTATCTTCCCAGATTTTTCCCATTTCGGGAAGAGTATAACGTTCAATCATTTATTATTCTCCAGCTTCATTTGAACCGTTATTGGTTTATTATCCCTTAAAATATGTAATGTAATAGTTTGACCTTTTCTGAACTCCTGGAACACACCTATAATTGTCTGGTCATCATTTATCCTGTAATTTTCAACCTGAAGAATAATATCACCTACTTTTAATCCGGCTTTTTTTGCGGGGGAATCAGGTAGAATCTGTGTTATAATTACACCTCTTGCTTCATCGAGATGATAATAACTGGCAATCTGCTCGTCAATGGATTGGATTCTCATCCCCGGATCAAAATCGCGATCAATTTTTCCTTTATCTTTTAACTCAGCAACTATCCTTTTTATTTTGTCTATAGGAATTGCAAAACCAAGACCAATACTTCCCTGGGATCCGTTACCGCCAGTAAATATTAAAGTGTTCATTCCAATAACTTCACCATCACTATTTACAAGAGGTCCGCCGCTGTTGCCTCCATTTATAGCGGCATCTGTCTGGAGCATATTAATGTAATACCTGTTATCTATCGGTTCAAGGTTCATTCCGGTTGAACTGATAACTCCTACAGTTACTGTCGGCTTATCATTTATTTCAAAGAGACCAAAAGGATTTCCCAAAGCTATTGCCCATTCACCAATCATTACATCATTGGAATTCCCTAATATTTCATACGGGAGATCTGATGCATCTACTTTTAGTAAACAGATATCTGTTATTGGATCTGTTCCTACTACTTTTGCGTCATAGTGTTTCCCATTAGTCATTGTCACAGTAATTTCTGTTGCATTACCAGCCACGTGATCGTTTGTTACAATGTAGCCATCGGGTGAAATTATAAATCCTGAACCAAGTCCCTTAATTTTTTCACTGTATGACCTGTTATTAAAAAATTGTTTGAAGAACGGATCATCGAAAAAGGAACCGAAAGGATTTCGGTACTGCCTTATTTCAGTCACATTTATTCCGACTACGGCAGGACTCACTTTTTTAACAGTTTCGGTAATAATATTATTCCTGGAATTTGTAATTGCCGAATTACCCTGATCTTTCTGCTGCATTGCCGTAAGCGAATAACTCCCCTTGCCGTTTACGTACAATGGAGTCTGGTTGCCTAACTGCACAATAAAGAATATAACCACACCAATGATGACTAATGAAGCAATTATCAAAATTCGTTTTTTATCGGTTGTCATCGTTTTACCTTCCTGAGAAAATTTTTGTTACTAATTAATTCTTTGAATGGTTCAATATGTTTTACCAATATAAGGATGAAAAGAGCCATACTGAAAAGAATAAGCTCACCATTTGTTGATGCCCGCGGAAATGAATACTTAACAGCAATTTCCGATGAAGTTAAAATAATAATTAATGAAGCAAGTGTTGCCCATATATTTGCCCACAAAATATCTTTCTGAAAAATGAATACTATTAACCAGAGCACACCCCATAAAATTAAAGCAAAAGGAAATAAAAGTGATGCGCCGCCTGCTGCAGTTGCCAGACCTCTGCCTCCCTTAAAATTTAACCAGGGATTATAGCAATGACTAAATACAGCAAAAAATAATGCCACTGCAGGATTGACAAAGTTAACAGGAAAAAATAAAAAGCAAAGATAAACGCTCAATAATCCTTTGAAGGCATCAATTATCAGCACTGATAAACCGATCAGCTTTGAATTTGAAACTTCGAATGAATTCATTGCTCCAACGTTACCGGAGCCTTCTTCGGTTACATCAATCCCCCTGCTTTTTTTAAGAATTAAATATGCTGCAGGTATTGAACCCAATAAATATCCGATAACAGCGCTTAAAAGATATTCCATTACTTAAAATTATCGTTTAGAATAAACAAATTTAATAAAATATCATTTATTAAAGTGACACTGGACATTCTGGGTAATTTATGGAAATAAAAAAACCCGATTAAATTTGTAAATCGCGCTTCTTTGAGGCGCCGGTCGGATTCTCCCATTGGGATGCCTTTGGCAGAACCAACGAATAAAGGTTTTGCAAGAAGATAAAATAAAAAGCCCGACTCTATTTTCAGAATCGGGCTTAATTGAGGCGCCGGTCGGATTCGAACCGACGAATAAAGGTTTTGCAGACCTTCGCCTTAGACCGCTTGGCTACAGCGCCATTATCTCACCTGACCTCCCGGAAGGGAAGGAATGAAAAAAGCCCTTCCCTTTGAGAAGGGTTTGGGATGGGCTTTGAGCGGGAAACGGGACTCGAACCCGCGACATCAACCTTGGCAAGGTTGCGCTCTACCAACTGAGCTATTCCCGCATTAAATGTATTAAAATTGCTAAAATTTTGCGTGACAAATATAAAACGAATACCTTAATCTTGCAATAATTTTCGGGATTCATTCAATTAAAATTCTGTATTGAAATTAATTTCAGCCGGGAATGAATTTTCAAATCAAATTATAAAAAAGAGATTGACTCCTGAATTGCAAATATTTTTTAATACCTTGCTAAAATATCCCGGACTTTAAATTTGCATTTTCAGAAGTAAGACACGTGGAGTTTTATTGCATTACTGAAAAATTATTAAACAAATTCAGAATCCTGTTTTAGATTGAAACATAGATATTTTCAAATATTTAGAATTTAATTCGCCAAGCATCTGGCATTTGAATTGAATAAAGGAATTCGTGGTTTGAGGGAGTGAGGCCAGGCTACAATAAACAAATATTCTTAATTATTCTTGTGAGGGAACAATGCTGGATTTCGAAAAAGAATACAGCAGTGATATAGTAATCATAACAGTTAATTTATCACGCGCTACAGTCAAAGAGGCTCATGAATTCAGGAAATTCATAGACGAAGAAATCAAAATGAATAAGTTAAAGATTATTATTGATCTTTCTCCATGCGACTTTATTGATTCTACTTTTATCGGTGTACTTGTTGTTACATTAAAAAAACTTTCTGAAATTGGTGGTGAGATCAGAATTATTGAACCGCCTTCAATTGCACATACTATTCTTACTGTAACCGGTACATTAAATATTTTTAACACTACTAAAACAAAATCAGAAGCAATAATGAGCCTGATGGATCCGGACTTGTTATATAATTCAATGGTTTCCTGATTACAATTCTGTATTTAAAAATTGAATTAAGGGGAAAGGCTGAAACGGGGTAAGCTCATTCAATATTTGGGTGGCATTTTTATTCTGGTAACCAGATATTCACCCACTTGTAAATATCCAACCCATAATAAAATAGGCTTGAAGGGGATATTGTAAAGACGATAACAACCTTTTAAGAATTATTCTGCTGCGTGGCAGTCAGTGCAAACCATATCCTGTATATCACCACCAAGGTCAACCGGATGATGGAACTTCAGTCCTGCTAATGAAACCTGTGTAGTATCATTAAATGTTTGCGATATAATAGTGTGGCAGAGGTTGCAGTTATTTGATAAAACATTTCCCTGTTCATCGACGTGCTCGCCATCATGACATCTGAAACATCCATTATAATACATATGACCGACATTATTCGGATATTTCTTCCAGCTCACATTCATTGCAGGGAAGTAATTATTTTCATAAATGTATTTAATAGATTGAATACTTTTATCAATAGCAGCGGTATCCGCTGTCGGATAATTAGTCGAGTAGAAATTTTTTACAAAAATACTGATACTGTCAAGGGCAGTTTCTTTAGTGGTGTACGGTTTTTCAAGCGCTTCTACAGCAGTACTTTTAATATACGGAAGTGTTGTATCGATTTTATTAATCGACATAAAAACATTTACCATCCTGTCAGGCTGATTATAAATATGTGAAGGTCTGTTATGGCAGTCAATACAATCCATTTTTCTCAAAAGACCTTTTGCTTTCTCCTCTTCCATATTAAACTTAACATTACCTTTTTTGTAAACCGTGACTTTACCAGTCTCCCGGTTTTTAGCTTCAACCCAGTTTATAATCTGGCGCGATGAATCTGCAGCAAGATACGTTACATCATTATCAATATTCATATGCCAGTGAATTCCTGTCTGCTTTGCCAGTATGCTGTTGCCGCCACCGACTTTCAACAGCATTGTGATTTTAGATTTTGTATTATGTTCATCAGACAGATAATAATTAAAATCAACTTCTTTCTCCGCAAAAAAATTCCCCGGCCAATGGCATTGCTCGCAGGTGCCCTGTGCAGGACGAAGGCTCCAGATAGGGGTAGGGATTGGTCGTGAATATTTGTTAAAAATAACAGAATAAACCTGGTACGATCCTGAAATTTTAGATTTAACAAACCAACCAGTTCCAGAGCCTATGTGGCATTGGACGCATGCAACTCTTGAATGTGGTGAATTTTTATAAGCGGTATATTCTGGGTTCATTACACTATGGCATACTGTCCCGCAGAACTGAACTGAGTCAGTATACTCGTATGCTTTGAAGCTTCCAAAGGCAGTGAAGAAAAGAAGAAGAATTGTTCCTACAGAAAAAATCAGAAAAGATCTTCTTTGTTTGGGATCATTTAAATCGATTCTTGGCAGGCTTTTTTCACGAAACGTACCGCGGTTTTTTTTCTTTCTCGCATTCCAGATGCCTAAAGCTATCATTAGTAACCCGAGAATGAGAATAGCAGGCAGTACTATAAATGTAATTATTCCCGCATATACTTTTGGTTCAGACGTAAATGCTTCAATAACAGTAAGAAAAAGTATTAGTCCGAAACTTAGTAATGCAATTGATGAACCAACTAATGTAGTTGTATTATAGAAAATATCGGGGAATAATTTCTTCTTCATAATACCTCTCGGGTTAATTTTTATTTATAGGCAAAAATCATAGCATAAATTATCCATATTATTATACTAAAACCAGTAGATAGAGCAGCCCAGCCAAAAATTTTTATAGTTTTTGTGACGATGGGCGGGTAGGCTTCAACAAGAAATTTATCTAAATTTCCCTGGCTTACCAGTTTGTTGTACTCATCCGGTCTGTCAAGCTTCAACTCTTCTACAGGCATCCTTCCCGAAAATATAACAATATCCATTGGAAATTTTTCCGGACGAAGATGGGTATTAAAAAAATGAACTGTAAATATGAATCCCGTTGCGAGCAAAGCTTCATCACTATGAATAATAGTAGCTACGTTTATAAACCAACCTGGTAAAAATCGTGTAAAGAATTCAGGCATCCATAAACTTAACCCGGTTGAACCAATAACAAATATTCCCCAGAAAACAGCGAAGTAATCGAACTTTTCCCAGTATGTCCACCTGCCATACTGAGGTCTTTCCCCCATACCAAGAAACCATCTCATAGAACCCTTAAAATCCTGCCAGTCTTTTTTATTGAACATAAGACCGTTCTTATCAAAAATCATTTGAAGAAAAGATTTTGATTCTTTTTTCTTTTGAACGAACAGATCAATAACATGAGTATATGAAAACACTAAACATAATGACTGCAGCAAACCTGTGAATGTAACCGGCAGATTCAAATCCTCCCAGCAAATGTGAAAGTATAACTGCCCAGCCGGTATATGAGAATTTTATGGTTAAACCGGTTAGTGCAAGGGTTAGAAAGCTGACAACCATCAGGATATGCAGCACACGGTTTAGCCTGGTAAATCTTCGGTATTGTAATTTTCCGTTTCCGTTTTTCATATTATCATTCTATTTGATTCTCAGAATTTTCCTTATTAGTGTTTGTCCCGGAATTATCAATCTCTTCCTGAGCTAATTTCTTTTTAATTTGTCTTCTGTACTGCAGAGAACGCGGCAGCCATAATAAAGTATGAACTCCGGCAATGAAAAAGGTTCCTATAAGCAATGCAGTCATTCCCCAGAAAGACCAGAACAGCCAGGGGTATTTTGCAGGATCATGATGAGTTGCATGCGTAAAGTATCCGGCAAATTGTCTTGTTGCGGATTCATGACATTTCTGGCAGGTCTTTAATACGTTTTCCCTGCTTAAGTGAGATCTTGGGTCAGTTACAGGGAGAATATCATGAGATCCATGACAATCGTAACATTTTGCAGTTTTTGAATAACCTAACTGTGATACTTTGCCATGATAAGTGTCAAAATAAGTTTTGGCTATTTTTTCATGACAATTTCCACACGTACTCATAATCTCAAGTCTGAATCCGGAAAGATCAGTTCTTTTTATGGTGTGTGCAGTGTGGCATGTATTACATACCGGTAATTTCTTGTTCGTCTTTGTTACAAGGGGGGAGTGAACACTTTGATTAAAAGCTTCTTCAATTCCAAAATGGCAGTTGCCGCAAGTCTTTGCAATATTTCCCGGGTATATACTTGATGTACTGTCTGAGTGAGGAAGTTCATGGTGTGCGGTGTGGCAGTCTGTACAGGTTGCTGTAACGGTCAAACCGCTTTTCATTAATCCTTTCCCATGAATACTTTCTGTATAGTTAGAAATGATATCGTGTTCTGTCCCGATATATCTAACAGCAGCCGACTCTCCAGTCCTGTGACATTTACCGCAAAGCGTAGGTATATTTGTGGGAAAGGTTGGTGAATTGGAATCCTTCTTATATAATATTCCGTGGGTTCCGTGGCATTCTTTACAAGTTGGAGCATTTGGATCCTGCTTTGCAAATAATTGTCCATGGATACTTTTATTATATTGCTCACCTATTTCAGCATGGCATACCGAACAATCGACTTTATTAGTAATACCGGCACAAGGACGAAGCATTGACGGATTTACTGTTGTATGACACTGACTACAGGAAATTTTTGCATGTGCCGAGTTTTGTATTTGTGCAGCATCTACAAACATCGAGTGACCGCTCTTCGATTTTAAATCGGGTTTGCTATGGCAATTTAAACAGTCCTGATTTGCAACACTTCCTTCGTAAATAGGCTGCTGAATTTTATGTGGTGGATGACAATCAATACAAACCGGAAGAGCGTGCGGCTTTAGTTCCCATAATTTGCCTTTAATAATTTTCCTGTGTACCTGTTCAATCTCCATATGGCATTTTGTACAGGTTGCGGCGATATTGTTTCTCGCTATGGTTGATCTTGAATCTGTATGCGGTAAAATCATGTGTGGTGAATGGCAGGATGCACATGTAGCTGCAACACTCAATCCTTTTTTGAGGAGACCATCACCGTGCATACTTTCGGAGTAATTTTCAAGAATGTGATCCTCAGGAATATTTCTTTGTACCTGAACAGGCGCACCTTCTTTATGGCAGCTACCACAAAGGAACGGAATCTTAATTGGAGATACTGCTGATTTAGGATCATTAACTTTTACTATATCGTGAGAGCCATGACAGGTCTGGCAGTTTGGTGCTAGTTTATCGCCACTTTTATATGCTGTTCCGTGTATACCTTCATCAAATAATTTTTGTGCATCATCGTGGCATGCGTCGCATTTGGCAGGCTGAACATTTTCTGTATGAGGAAAATCCGATCCTTCAAGATCCTGGTGACAGCTTATACACTGAACATCTGCGTGGACAGAGCCGGCAAGTTTTTTTTCATCTACAAACACAGAAAAAGTATGCCCGTTTTTATGTCCCTTCAGTGCATTATCCGAATGGCACATAAGGCAGTCACTATTTTCCTGGGCATAGGTAACTGAGAAAGAATATAGGAAGAAATAAAAAGTAATTACAAGCAGGTTAGGAATTATTTTTCTTGTCAACATCTTTTTTATCCATATCCGGGCCGGTTAAAGAATTATCATCTGACTGATTTGCTTGCTTTAGGTTCTCTTTTTTTAATCTTTCAAGTTCTTTAGGATGTTCTTCAGCCATTTCTTCTTCGGTAAGAGTCCCCTTTATCCAAGCTAAATTCATCGGGTAAATTTCGGGGTTAAAGATTATGAAATAGAAATGCCATACAACGATAGCAAGGAAAGCCAGCCATGCTTCATAATAATGTATGGTACTTGCTATATCCCATCCAAGCTTTGTCAGTAATCCAATAAAAGTGTTATCAAACCACATTATAAAACCTGTAGCCGACATTACTACCGTTCCCCAGACAAGCGCCCAGTATTCAGCTTTTTCTACATAACTAAAACGATCAAGCAATGGTTTTTCTTTTGATATTCCAAGATTAAATCTGGCTACACCAATTGCATCTTTTACATCCTGGAATTTGGGAAGTAAATCTTTAACAAGCTGCCTGCCGCGTTTGGTAAATAAAATGTAATAAAGATGATAAGCACTTGCAGCAACCATTACAACTGCGGCTATCCTGTGAAGGATACTGCGGTATTCAAAAACATTCTGGCTTATACTCCTTATGTGCGCTACCCACCAGGTATTGGGGAATTTAAGCATGAAACCTGTAATAACAAGTACAATAAAGCTTAATAACAACGCAAGATGCTGAATCCGTTCATTCACTGTCATTCTTAAATACAGAGCATGTCCGTGTTTTTCCTCAGGAATAAGACCTCTCTGTTTCATCTTTTTGATTTTTGCTTTCTTAATAAAATCAAGCATATTGTGCAGAAACATTCCGCCGATGGTGGTGATGATAAGAATAATATAAATGGTTGCAATCCAGTAAAGAGCAGGTTCCGCCTTCTCTGTAACAATCACATGAATTTTACCTTTGGTAAAATTTTGATTTGCACCGGGGTGACACTTCCCGCAGGTCTTTGCTAAATTATTTTTATTAATTGTGGAAGTCGGATCACTTGAAGGTTTGATATTATGTACCCCATGACAACTGGCGCAATTTGCAACTACGGTTGATCCTCCTTCTAATGCAAGTCCATGATAACTGTTTATGTAAGTCTTATACCTCTCTGTCGGTATGCCGTATTTTTCAGCAAGCCTTACAGAACTATGACATGGTGAACACACCTGGGCAGCAAGATTTTTATAAGCAACAGGTGATTGAGGATTTGTATGTTTCAAAATGTTATGTTCGCCATGACAGTCTGTGCATGATGGAGCATCACTGTCGCCTTTTTGTAAAAGAGCGACTCCATGAATACTCTGTTTATATTGATCAGCAATATCAGTATGACATTTACCGCAGGTATTGGGGATATTAAATTTATTAATTGAAGAACTATCTGAAGTGGCGGGTTCAATATCGTGATGGTTATGACAATTTATACAGCTTGGAGCTTTATCATTTCCATTAGAAAGGGCTTCCCCATGAACACTATGTTCATAGGCCTGAATAAAACCTGCGGAAGGTGTTGTTCTGGCCCGGATTTTAGGATCGTCGAGATGACATGACAGGCAGAGTTTCTGCTGGTTTAGTTTTACTTGAAGGGAGTTTTTACCTTTGTTTACAGATACTATCGAGCTTTGGTGACAGGATATACAATTGGGCGCTCCGTCAACACCTTCCGCAAAAGCTTTAGCATGTTCTGAAAGAACAAATTTTTCTTTAGCCTCCTTATGGCAACTGCCGCAGGAGGATATCAAATTCTTTTTACTCCACTTACCTTCCGGATCTGAAATTGTTGAAATATCATGAGTACCATGACAATTCTTGCAATTAACATCCGGTGTTCCGTTAATACCATTTGCCTTTGTCAAAATCTGCGGGTGAAAAGCATGTTTTGCTTTTGCCCCGGTATGACAGCTAAGGCAGTTTATAGGCTGAATATCTTCTTTATGAGGCATTGCCTCAGGATCAAACCCGATATGACATGATACGCAGTTTAATTTTCCATGTGCCGAGTGCTGAAACAAATCCTGGTTAACATAAAGAGAAACTTCCTTACCATTTCTTTCCATTGTCATCGTATTGTCACTATGGCACATAAGGCAATCATCGTTTGATTGTGCCGTAAGCGGCTTTGCGATGAATAACAAACCAAAAAATATTATTAAGAACATTTTACAACGAATAATCCCTGGTAAGAACATCATAGTCTCTCTATATCAAGTCAAGTTATTGTTAATCTGCAGTTATCAGCTGCGTATACGTTAATAAAATAAATTTAAGAACAATCATTTGGTAGATTTAAGTGAATTAAGCCATCCTGCAAGTGTATTTAAATCTTCAGATGATCCTTTGAAAGCTAACTTGTGCAGCTTGTCATTAATCTTTACTTCTTTATTTAAATACTGAGAAATGAAATCTGCTTTATAATTATCACCTGTTTTTGAAAGATCAACCGAGGTTTTTTTATTAGCTGTTATCCCCGCTGATTGTACGGAATGGCAAACATTACATTTACTATTTAAAAATATTTTTTGACCATCAGGCTCTTTTTCCTGAGCCATTGAAAATGCGAATCCAAATAATGCAACTATCGACATTACAAAAAGCAAATAGAGCACAATATTCTTCATTTCTCCAACATCCTGTAAATAGTTAATTAATTTCTACTCTGTTACTCAAACATAATACCATAATTAATTTCAACGAATAGTTGAAAAAATAAACATATTTCAATTTGTATTCTCAGTAATGGGAGGTGAAGAAAAAGTATCTTCGCAAAATTTAGAAAGAAACCGGATATATTTGTAGTGTTATTAAAGCGGCATATTTGTCTGTGAATAGGTTAATTACTATGAAATTCCAGATCGTCATAGCTGTCATGGCGGATAAGTTCCATAAACCTTTGGGGATTTTCAAGTGGTCTGAATCCTGTTTTAGCATATAATCCATGTGCATCTTTGGTAGCCAGGATCCATCTTTTTATATACTTAAGGTCCGGATGATCAATAATACGTTGAATTAATTTTTTAGAATATCCATTTCCCCTGTATTCTTCAAGTATAAAAACGTCTGCAAGGTATCCGAATACAGCATAGTCAGTAATTACCCTGGCAAATCCAATCTGTTTATCATTTAAATAGACACCAAAACAAAGTGAATTTTCTATAGACCGTTCTATAATTGATGCGGGTCTTCCTTTAGCCCAATATGAATTACCAAGGAATGTTATTATCATTTGAATATCAAGCAGCGATTTATCAGTACTGATTATGCATTCGTAATTTTCCGACATTTTTATACACTATAATTTTAGATAATATTTTCAGGTACAAATCTATAAAGGTTAAAGATAAGTTCAAGTAATACGGCTTGTAACAGGATACTTATCAATTAATGCGGTTAGGAACAAAATATGAATTTGGTTAATCGATTAAAAGGAATGATGTTGTATTTGTCAGGTGCCTAAACTTCTACCATGAGGGAAGCCATTTTCATTGTAACTTCATTCAGATCGTATGGCTTATAAAAAATTGAAGTAACATATTTTCTTAAAGATGGTTCGATGTCTTTAATTTTTTTATCATATACATAAGTAAGAATAACAGGAATGTCCGGTTTATTTTCTTTCAATTGTTTACACAAATCTATTATTTTTTTATTCGGAGAGTCATCAAGAATAATTAAATCAAAACCGGATGATTCTGCAAATGAAGCTATGGCTTCAAGATTTGTAGTAGCTGTTACAGAATAAGATTCCTGCAGGTACATCAACAGGCTGTAACACAAATTAAAATCATGACTGTAAAATAAAACGTTTTTCATTCTGGTTTTTCTATAATATTTCATCACCGGTGAGATCCGGGTCAGTTTCCATTCGCTATAAACGTGCCAAATAGAATATTTTGAGCAAAAATGCTCAAATTATTTATTTATAATGGGTTTGGAGCAGTTTGAAGAGGGGAAATTGCAGCTAAATGAGCTTTTGAATTCTCGTAAATAAAAAGATGAAATAAATTGTTTTTCAACTAATGAGAATGCCGGATCAGGTTTTAATATCGAGTTCCTTTAGTTTACGGTAAAGAGTTGATAATCCCACCTGTAAATCTTCAGCAGTTTTTTCTTTGTTGAATTTATTATCTTCAAGTGTTTTCATTATAAGGTCTCTTTCATAACGCCTGATGGCATCATCAAGAGTCATTCTCCCGGAAAGGTTTACGGGTGCATCATTGGGTTTAAAGCCGGCTGGTAAATCTTTTAATGAAATAAAATCACTTCTGCAGAAAATAACAGCACGTTCAAGTACATTTTCCAGCTCTCTTATTTCACCTCTCCATTCATAAGTCATCAGTGCCCTGATTGCATCACTATCAATTCCTTTGATATTCTTATTCATTTCTTTCCGGTATTTATCCAGAAAGTGATCGGCTAAAAGGGGGATATCCTCTTCTCTTTCTTTTAATGAAGGTAGATTTATTTCTATTACGTTTAAACGGTAAAACAGGTCTTCACGGAATTTACCGGCGGCAATTTCATCTTTTAAAATCCTGTTGCTTGAAGCAATAAATCTTACATTAACCGGTAGAGAAATAGTTGTTCCTACCGGTGTATATTCTTTTTCCTGTAAAGCGCGTAAAAATTTTACCTGCAGTTGAAGGGGCAGTTCGCTAATCTCATCAAGGAACAGCGTCCCGCCTTCAGCAGCTTTTATTAAACCTTCCTTGTCCGAAATAGCTCCTGTAAAAGATCCTTTCTTGTGCCCGAACAATTCGCTTTCAATCAGGTTTTCAGAGATAGCACCGCAATTGATTGCGATAAAAGGTTTATTTTTTCTTTTACTTTTAAAGTGGAGCGATCTTGCAACAAGCTCTTTTCCCGTACCGCTTTTACCTGTTATCAGAACTGTGCTGTCGGTATCCGCAACAGTATCAATCATATCAAAGACGCGTCTGATTGACTGGCTGTTTCCAATAATATTTTCAAAATCATATTCTCTTTGAATCTCTTTTCTTAAAACCTTGTTTTCTATAAGCAGGTTTTTCATATCGAGCAGGCGTTTAATCTTAATCAGCATTTCGTCAAATTCAACAGGCTTAAGAATATAATCGCTGGCACCGCTTCTAAGGGCTGCAATAGCGGTATCAAGAGAACCGTAAGCTGTCACAACAACAACTACGGTATGAATGTCGAGTCTCTTTATTTCCTCAAGAAGCTGAATTCCCTTCATCTCCGGCATTTCAAGATCGGTGACTACAAGATCGAATGATTCTTTCAGGATCAGATCATAAGCTACTTTTCCATTCTCTGCCTCCTGTACTTCATATCCTTCTTTTTTAAGCACGTACGAGAGAGACTCTCTTATAATATCTTCATCGTCTACAACAAGAATTCTTTCATTCATTTTTTGTCCTGTGATTTTAATTATTCAGAGGGAGAGTAATAATAAAAGTTGTGTATTCTCCCGGTTCACTTTCAACTTCGATATCTCCCTGGAAACTTTTTATAATGCCATAGCTGACCCACAACCCAAGCCCGGTACCTTTACCGGGTTTTTTAGTAGTATAAAAAGGTTCAAAGATTTTTGAGAAATTCTTTTCCTCAATACCTGCTCCTGTATCGGTAAAAGTCAAAACGATATTTTCGCTGTCAACGTGCGACCTGATTTTTATTCTTTTCTTTTTTAGATGCGAGGTATCTTCGCTCATTGAATCAACAGCATTAATCAGAATATTGATAAATACCTGCTGAATCTGATCGGATATTAATGGAAGCAGAGGTATATCATTTTCCAGTTCCAGGATAAAATCAACATCTTTAGCACGCACACCAACTTTTACAATTTCTACAGCTTCTCTAATGCTATGATTTATATTTATAACCTGCAGCTCATAATCGGAAGGACGGGAGAAATCTACAAGATCCCTGATTATTTTAGATATCCTTGTCACCTGGCTTCTTACCAGGCCAAGCTTATCCTTTACAAAATCATCATCTGTAGTTCTGAGCACAACCTGGACCAAAGCCGAAATTGATGCAAGAGGATTTCCCACTTCGTGAGCGATGCCAGCAGCAAGCGTTCCAATGCTTTCCATTTTTTGAGTATGTATTAATTGTTTTTCCAACATTCTTTTTTCACTAAGGTCACGATGGACTCCAAAAAAACCCCAGATCTTTCCATCAGAACCCATAATAGGAGAAATAAGTAATTGAGTATAAAAAGGTTCTCCATTCTTTTTCCTGTTTTCAATCTCCCCAACCCATACCTTCCCGGAATTAATTGTTTCCCACATCTGCTTCCAGAATTTCTTTGAATATTTACCGCTTCCGAAAACACCGGGCTTTTTGCCGATCAATTCTTCTTTTGAATATCCGCTTGTTTCAATAAAAGCAGGATTAACATAAATCATTCGTCCATTTGTATCCGTAATTTGTAAAGGATTTACAGTATTCTCTGCAACCTTGTAAAACCTTAACAAATCCATCTCGCGTTGTTTTTCTTCGGTAATATCATGTGCTATTACAAGGAAAAAAAGTTTTTCCTCACCATTTATGGTTTGAAGACTGGGAGTGAAAACAATATTTGTGTCAAGCTTTTTATTGCCTAATTGAAACCTGGCAGTGATATCTCCGCTCTTATTATATTTAACACAATTTTGAAGAGTATTTTTTACAGGCTCAACATATTCGGGTTCAATAAGATTCAAAAATTTCTTACCGGCAACCTGGTTTGCATGTATTTCCAGCTTAATTGCACCGGATATATTCACATCCAGAATTTCACCAGTGTCGGAAAGGATAAAACACATGTCCTGCAGGCTGTTAAAAAGATCAAAGTTAAATTTGAATGTCTTATCCAGAAGTTCTTTTCTTAACATTAAACTTTCTGCAATTGATTTAAATTTTAGATGATAGAAATATCGATTAGTTTCAAAAAAAAAGCTAATATAAAAGTGTTATTTATGGATATAGGATAAGGAGAAATCCTGAATACTTACAAGTACAAACTTATATTAGTTCCGCATCATTAAAAACAGCAATTAATTTTCACAATGATAAGAAGTTAAAAAATATTTATAAAAAGCCAAAATAAGGTTTTAAATAAGAAAAAAGATAAAAGGATAAAGTATGTTGAAGAATACTTTTTATTCTGAACTTTAGTTTTTTATCTTCCGGAATGATTCGACTTAAGCATTCCTGAGGAATCTAAAGCAAAATAAAATTTGAGTGTGAAGAAAACTTTTTACTTTAATCTTTTCTCAAATATATCCTTTAACTTTCATCAGCTCTGCGCAAAGAAGTGCGCCGCCGGCAGCCCCGCGCATCGTGTTATGTGAAAGAATTACAAACTTAAAATCAAAAAATTTATCTTCTCTTAAACGACCTATTGAGACTGCCATTCCTTTATCGATATTCCGGTGAAGACGCGGCTGGGGATAATTATCTTCAGTAAAATAATATATTGGTTTTAGAGGTGCCGATGGTAAATTATACTTCTGCAGATCACCTGAAAAGGAATTCCACGTATCTATAATTTCATCAGCAGATGTTTCCTTTTTTAATTTAACCTGCACACATTCAGTATGACCATCGACTACAGAAACCCTGTTGCACTGGGCATTAATCTTTATTCCGAGGTTTTTAATTCCATTACCATTAAGGGAACCAAAAATTTTATTTGGTTCGCTTTCAACTTTCTCTTCTTCACGTCCGCCTATAAATGGAATTACGTTATCTATAATATCAAGACTTGAAACTCCGGGATACCCCGCACCCGAAACAGCCTGCATCGTTACTACATTTATTGAATCAATTCCAAATTTATCCAATAGGGGTTTAAGTGCAAGTACAAGCCCGATTACAGAACAGTTAGGATTTGTAACAATGAATCCTTTGTTTTTATAATTTTGTTTTTCTTTAAGCCGAAGATGATCAGGATTTATTTCAGGAACGAGCAGGGGAACAAATTTATCCATCCGGTGATTCCTGGAATTTGAAACTACAGTGTAGCCCGCGTTAGCAAAATCTTCCTCAATACCTCCTGCCACACCTGAATCCAATCCTGAAAAAGCAATACGTAGGTTTTTATCAGGGATACACTCACTGACTTCAAGCTCACTAACTTCCTTAGGTACGGGTTCATTCAAAATCCAGTTAACTGCGTCTCTATATTTTTTACCGGAGGATTTTTCTGAAGCTGCTACCATTTTAACTTCAAACCAGGGATGATTTGAAAGGAGTGAAATAAATTTTTGTCCGACACTGCCGGTTGCTCCAAGAACAGCTACAGGTATTTTCTCTGCACTCATTAGTTCTCAATCTGAGTTTTTATTATTTGGAAAATCGATGTGCTAAAATAATAAATTATGAATACATGTATTCGGTTAATAGCAAAATTACCACTTTACAATACTACAAGTTCCTGTGATTTGAAAATCCGGACAAGAATTAATACGAATATATTTCGCTGTTATGTAATAAGACTGCTTCCGGGCTCACTTACAATCCTCTTAAATCTATCATTTGGGAAAAATGCACAGACTTTTATTATTGTTGACAAAATTATTGATAATTATTAACTCTTTTTATTACTGAAAAGCCATAATTTTTTATGTTTATCACTTATTGTGCGATAAATGAATAATTTTAGCACGGTATTTGAAATAAGGAAAAATGAATAATCAGATCATTTTGCTGACTGATCATTAGAATTGCTTCGAATCATATTATTTAAATCGAAAATGTTCTTTCTTTTGAAGGAAAACCTGTAAAACCCGGGAATGATTTACAGAGACGGGATCATATTTTTACACCGGTGGAGTAGTAAAAATTTCTAAAGAAGTAAATCCTTCCGCATTGGATTAGTTGATCAATGATTGACAGGAAAATTTAACAAGGTTTAAAGAGAATATTTAAGAAAAGTTATCACAAGAAAATCATGAGATTTACAAAAACTGAAATACCTGATGTAGTGCTGATTGAACCTAACATTTACAAGGATGAAAGAGGTTATTTTTTTGAAAGCTTCAGGCAGGATTTGTTCGAGCAGAATATTGGAAGAATAGATTTTGTGCAGGAGAATGTATCCAAATCCGGTTACGGGGTTTTAAGAGGACTGCATTACCAGCTTCCCCCGTTTGAGCAGTCAAAATTAATAAAGGTTATCAGCGGTGAAATTTTAGATGTTGCCGTAGATATAAGAGAAGGTTCCCGGTACTTCGGAAATTACATCAGTGTTGTTTTGAGCAGCAGGGATAAAAAACAATTATTTATACCTGCAGGGTTTGCACACGGTTTTATTGTCATTAGTGAAGAAGCAATTGTAGAATACAAAGTTGATAATTACTATTCAAAGTATCACGAGAGGGGAATAATTTTTAACGATTATTATTTAAATATAAACTGGGATTTCAAGGGTAAAATCAAACTATCCCAAAAAGATTTATCACATCCCACATTTGTTAAAGCTGAAGTGTTTAATCCTGTTTATGCTGAAGTTTGAGTCCGATCTTAGAACTCCCGGGGTAAGATAAAAGAAAAAAGTAATAAGATTAAAATTTTAAGCGACTCTACTTTATACCTTGTCCTTTTATCTTTCAGAATCCGAAAAGCCTGGCTGCCTGACCTGCATTTTAAGTACAGCTTTTTATTAATTAAGCAGAATTTTTATAAATTAAACATTGTTATTTTTCATTAAGCAGAAATAGTTTTTACTACAGAACTAATTCAGAATACTATTATTATAAAATTTGTTTGCTGCTCATACGATGTGTGCTGTGGTAGTAAGAGGATAATTTCGTTTCAATTTGGAAATTAAAAAACACATACGTAATCTCAACTCACTGAACGTGTTCACGGATCAGGAATAATTTAAATTCAATTGTTTAGGAGTAATCATTGAAAATAATATCTATTGTAGGTGCGAGACCAAATTTTATGAAGGTTGCACCAATTCAGAAGGCTATAGAGAATTATAATAAAAGTGCCGGTAAAAAAATTAAGCATCTTATTTGCCATACCGGGCAGCATTATGATGAAAAGATGTCTAAAATTTTCTTTGAGGATCTCGAACTCCCCAGGCCGGATTTTTACCTTGGAGTAGGTTCGGGCTCGCATGCAGAACAGACAGCAGGTGTAATGATTGAATTTGAAAAAGTGCTTGTTTCCGAGAAACCTGATCTTATTATTGTTGTTGGCGATGTGAATTCTACTGTTGCCTGCAGTCTTGTCGCTGCAAAAATGGGAACTAAGATTGCTCACGTGGAAGCGGGCTTAAGAAGCTACGACAGGGAAATGCCTGAAGAGATTAACCGCCTGCTTACAGACCAGCTTGCAGATTATCTTTTTGTTACCGAAAAAAGCGGTGTAGAAAACCTTTTAAAGGAAGGCATCGACAAAAAGAAAATATTCTTTGCCGGTAATGTAATGATTGATTCTCTTATACATTACCTTCCGGCGGCAGACAATTCAATAATATTAGATGAGATGGGATTGAAGCATTCAGGTTATGTGCTGGTTACTATGCATCGTCCGTCAAACGTTGATGACGCGGAAAACTTAAAGCAGATAATGCATACGCTTAACAGGATTGCCGGGTTGAAAAAGGTGGTTTTCCCGGTTCATCCAAGAACGATGAAAAATATTAAAGACTTGAATCTTAATTCCGACAGCAGTAAAAATATACTGCTTACCGATCCTGTTGGTTATATTGACTTCATTGCGCTTATAAAGAATGCTGAGCTGCTTGTTACCGACAGCGGGGGAATCCAGGAAGAGACTACTTATCTTGGTGTACAGTGTATTACGGTGCGCAACAATACAGAGCGACCGGTGACTGTTGAAGTAGGTACAAACCAGCTTATAGGAACTGACCTGGGCAAAGTTGAAGCAGCGGCTAAGCAGGTGCTAAATGGGAAGAAGAAGAAAGGTAAAATTCCTGATAAATGGGACGGGCACGCAGCAGAAAGAATTGTGGAAGTGCTTATGAAGGAGGAGTGACAGAGTAAGCAGTAAGCAGGGCAAAAATTTTAGTTACACAAAGTTTAATTTTCAAAATTATCCTTTGGAGGTGCAAATGTAGTAAGGAGTAAGAAGTAAAAAGTAAGCAGGCAGGGGTTTTAGTTGCAGAAAGTTTTAAATTTCAATGTTCAATAATCAAATTTCAATTCACGAAGAGAAGATAATCGACAATTATGAAAAACTTTGCTATTACGGGAGTAGCCGGATATATTGCTCCGAGACATCTCCAGGCTGTTAAAGAAACCGGCAATAATTTAATTGCAGCCTGCGACCCTCACGATTCTGTAGGTATACTCGACAGGTTCTTTCCCAATGCCGCGTTCTTTACAGAGTTTGAAAGATTCGACAGGCATCTTGAAATGCTTAGAAGAAATCCCGAAGGGGAAAAGACGGACTTTGTCAGCATCTGTTCCCCGAACCACCTTCATGATGCGCATATAAGACTTGCACTAAGAGTCGGTGCCGATGCAATATGCGAAAAGCCTCTCGTGCTTAATCCATGGAATCTCGATGCACTTGAAGACCTGGAGCGCGAGTACGAAAAAAGAATTTATACAATTTTGCAGTTGAGGCTGCATCCTTCATTGCTCGAGCTGAGGAAAAAAATAAAAACTAAGACAAACCGTCATTCCGTTGATCTTACCTATATTACCTCCCGCGGCTTGTGGTATAATTATTCGTGGAAAGGAGTTAAAGAAAAATCGGGCGGAATAGCAACCAACATCGGTATTCACTTCTTCGATATGCTTATCTGGCTCTTTGGTGATGTTGAAGGTATTAAATTGAATGTAAATGAAACCAATAAAATGGGCGGGGAACTGAGATTAAAGAACGCCGATGTTAAATGGTTCCTCAGTCTTGATAGAAGTGATTTACCAGAATCTGCTGTTAGTACTAATAAGCCTACTTTCCGTTCCATAAAAGTGGATGGTGAAGAAATACAATTTCACGAAGGGTTTACAGACCTCCATACAAAAGTTTATGAGGAAACAATTGCAGGCAGGGGGTTTGGAATAAAAGATGCAAGGAAATCTATTGAACTGGTGTATAAGATTAGAACAAAGGGTACGGTGTAGGAAGTAGGAAGTAAGTAGTAAGATTGGGTAATTGGGGAAAAATACCTGGAGCGGTAATTGATGATTTATGAATGATGATTTATAATTGATGAATGTTAAGTCCGACTTTAGATGGACGAAATCCGCCTGCCGCTTACTAACTACCAATTCTCCCTAACAATTCTTCCCTCCAATTTCTTTTAGCATAGTTTTTGAAGATATTGAACAGAATTTCTTAAATTTATACATTCTGTTTCATTTTTGATAAGAATATTCTTTTTTTTACCGCGAAGCTACTTCATTTTCCCATTATGGGTAAGATTTGTTCTTCTGTTACTCCGTTTATGTGAGTGACCGGGCGAAGCTGTAGCAAGGTATGGAGTAAGAAGTGTATAGTGAAATTCTTTCAAGTGATGGTTTTTATATTATAAAGAATTAATGTTTTCAGCTGCTACGATAAAAATTAAAGAATTCTTTACAACAGGGCACGAAAGATCCTTAAAAGCAAAGAAGAATATTATTGCTTCTTTTATAATAAAAGGGTTAAGCATTGCCGTTAATTTTTTACTTGTACCAATAACACTGAATTACCTAAATCCAACTAAATATGGAATCTGGATTACACTGTATTCAATTGTCGGCTGGTTTAGTTTTTTTGATATAGGACTTGGAAACGGATTAAGAAATAAATTAGCCGAAGCATTAGCTAAAGGGGAAACCGATAAAGCAAGAATTTATATAAGCACTACCTATGGAATCCTGTCTTTTATAATAGCTATAGTATTTATTCTTTTTGTAATTGCAAACCGGTTTCTCGACTGGACTGCACTGCTTAACACACCCAAAGAATTAGGAAATGAATTAAGCTTATTAGTGCTTATTGTCTTTGGTTTTTTTTGCATAAGGTTCGTGCTGCAATTGATAGGTATGGTTTTAACCGCAGATCAAAAGCCATCTTATACCAGCTTATTTAATCTTTGTAATAATTTACTCGCTTTAATTATCATTATTGTTTTAACAAAAACAACTAATGGTTCTCTTCTTTACCTGGGCACAGCAATTACATTAGCCCCTGTTGTCATTTACACCTTAGCAAATTTTTATTTCTTTAATAAAAATTATAAACAATATACACCTTCATTTAAATATTTTAACCTGAGCTACAGCAAAGAGTTAATAAATCTTGGTTCAAAGTTTTTTATAATACAGATATCGGCACTTGTTCTATTCTCTACCGATAATGTAATTATAACACAAATATTTGATCCCTCTTATGTTACACCTTATAATATATCCTTTAAATATTTTAGTGTTATTGTTTTGATATTTGGAATTATTAATTCCCCATTCTGGTCTGCTTATACAGAAGCTTATGTGAAAAATGATATAGGCTGGATTAAAAGAACAACTAAAAAAATCCAGAAAGTATGGCTATTATTAACAGTAGTAAGCCTGGTAATGCTTGCAGCTTCCGGCTTTGTATATAAAATCTGGATTGGAAATAAAGTTACTATACCATTTGTGCTTTCATCTTTAATGTGCCTGTATGTAATTGTAGTAACCTGGGGTAGCATATTCGTTTCATTTATAAATGGTATAGGAAAAGTGAAGCTTCAGTTAATATATTCCATTGTAGCAGGAATATTGAATATACCGCTGTCTATTATATTCGCTAAATACCTGAACCTTGGAACTGCAGGTGTAATACTGGCTACAATTATTTGTCTTACTTACGGACCTATTGTAGCGTATATGCAATTCAAGAAAATTATAAATGGTAAAGCAACCGGAATCTGGTTTGCATAATAATGTTGCAAAAAAATTGAAAAACAAATTGAGATAGATGTTGAAAGTTCTTTTCTTAGCACCAATTCCATATTTTAATCAGAAAGGAGCACATCCGGCACCTTGGATAACTTCTTTAATTAAACATTTAAATAAAACTAATATCGAAATAACTGTATTAAACTATTCCCATTATTGCAAGAAAGATATTGAAATATTCGGCAAAAGAAATGTCGAATATATTTTTGTAAAAACTCCACATCCCAAAATAAATTTAGCCACAGCTTTTTATTTTAGAATAAAAAAAATAAAAGAATATATTAGAGATAGAAAAAATGATTTTGATATTATGCATATTTTTGGAAATGAACATCAATATGAAATATCATTAAATGAAGTTGACAAACCAAAATTATTGCATGTCCAGGGAATTATTTCTGAGTATAAAAAAGTATATAAGCCAGGTGGTCTTAAGAGCTTGTTATGGCAAATTGATGAGATGTATGAAAAAAAAGGATACAAATATATAAACAATTATTCGTGCAGGACGGACTGGGATGAAAAAATCATAAGACAAAACAAGCCTAGTGCGAGAATATTTAAAATCTGGGAGATGATAAGAGAAGAATTTTTTAACTATGAAAAAGAAAATAAAGGTGATAATATTTTATTTATAGGGGGAACTAATCTAATAAAGGGATTGGAGTTAGGACTAAAATCTTTTGAAAAAATTAAAGACATTACAGGCGGCAAATTTATTATTGTCGGAAATTCAGATTTAAATATTATAAAAAAATTAATAGTGCATAATAACCTATCAATAGATTTGGAAAAAGATATTGAGATAAAAGGATTTTTGGAACCAGTTGAAATACTTAATTGTTATAATGACTGTTTTTGTCTGCTACACCCATCATTAATCGATAATAGCCCGAATAGCATTTGTGAAGCTCAGGTTGCGGGACTACCAGTTGTGGCTACAAATGTGGGGGGTGTATCCTCTTTAATAGAAAATAATGTCAATGGAATACTTGTAGACCATGATACAGAGTTAATTGCTTCAAAAATCATTGAGCTCTTTCAAGATGAACCCTTAAGAAGAAAAATATCGATTAATAGTGTTTCAGTAGCAAGAGAAAGACATAATCCTCAAAAAATTATAGCCCAGACAATAAATACCTATAAGGAGATTGAATAAATTATGTTTTTTTACAAAGTTTTTATTTGGATTAGAAAAAATATTATAATTTTTTTAAGTAAAATTTATGCGGTTTTCATTTTCAAAGTGTTTAAAGTTAAACATTTTCCTGATTTCAAAATTAAAGGTCTTCCAATTATTAAGGTTGGGAACAATGGTTCATTATCAATAGGTCATAAATTCAAAATGAATAGTGGAAATTACTTTAATCAGATTGGAAGGCAACAAAAAAGTATCTTAATTGCTAATGGAGATTTAATTATAAAAGATAATGTTGGAATTAGCAGTACGTCAATTATTTGTCAAAAGAAAATTGAGATTGGAAACAATGTTAAAATAGGAGGTAATACAGTAATTTACGATACAGATTTCCATTCATTAAATTATGAGGTTAGAAGAAATTTTAGTGATGATTTATTACATGCAAATAGTACCGAGGTAGAAATTGAAGATGATGTATTTATCGGCGCTCATTGTATAGTTCTTAAAGGAGTAAAAATAGGTAGAGGTTCCATAGTTGCCGCAGGTTCGGTTGTATCCAAATCTATTCCGCCTTTTGAAATCTGGGGAGGGAATCCAGCAAAATTTATTAGGGAAATTGCATATAACGAAATGAAAACATGAATAGATTTAACGGTTATTTTCTAACGTTTATGCTAATAGCATTAACAGGCATCCCTGCATTTTATAAGGATCCAATGCATGATATAATACTGATTATATTATTTGTTTACTCCTATTTTTTATTTTTCATATCGAAATTAAAATTTAACAAGTATTTTTATTATTACATATTATTCTATCTTATAATTTCCCTTTTACAAGCATTTTTTAGCGATTCTCAATTGATCACGTTCATCGGATTTACACTTGTCATATTAACCTGTTTTTTTATAGTTAAATTAACTGGGAAAAATTTCCCACTTTATTATGTCCAAATTCTATATGTACTAACTATTATAAGCTTTGTGTTTTATTTGCCCTCATTAATAATTCCTGGTTTTCAAAATTATTTTCTAACTAATGTTACAGATTATTTTAAACTACCTTATCAAGGTTTGTCCATTTATGCTCCTGCTCCAAATATTATTTTATATACTTTTAATTCTGCCCCAGCTTATGGTTTAGAGTTTATAAGAAATTCAGGTGCGTTTTGGGAGCCAGGTGCATTTGCAGGTTTTTTAATAATTGCATTGTTACTTAATCTCATCCATGGGAAAAATTTAAAAGACAAAAAAAATTTATTTTTCATTATAGCTATAATTTCAACTTTTTCGACAACCGGATATCTTGCTCTATTATTTTTATTGTTTTCTTATTTTTTTCATTTATCCATTGGGTTTAAAAAATATATTGTACTTTTTTTAATCCTGATAATAGCAATTATATCATTTTATAGTTTAGATTTTTTAAGTGATAAAGTTGGATCACAATTTACCAATGCAGAATATGGAAATGCAAATAATTTAGGTTCTAATAGATTTGGAAGTGCATACTTGGATTGGTTGAAAATTAGAGAAAGTCCATTAATAGGATTTGGAAAAACAGACCAACAAGTTGCAGAATATTCCTTTCAAGAAGTGTATTTTCACAGAAACAATGGATTGACAGAGTTAATGGTAAAATTTGGTTTTATCGGCTTTATATTTTATATGTTTTTTTTATATATTTTTTTGAAAAGATATTGTCACTATTCATATTTTAATTATCGATTTGCAATATATTCTCTTGTAATATTTTTAATTATAGGTTTTTCTGAGACCTACTTTCTAAGGCCTCTCTTTATTGCTTTGACTATTTTACCAGAAGTATTTACAAATAAATCTATTAAAGAACTCAGAGAATCCTATATAAGTAAAAGTATTTTGAAAAGGACGGATGTTCGAGTAAATGTGTAAAAGATTACTTATTATTATTCCTTCATATAATAGACCTAAATTACTTCAAAGTCTTATAGAACAAATAAATATTAATCAAATTAATAATTATTATTTGTCTATTTGTATAGTTGTTGATAATTCAAGCTATGAAAACCTTGATATTTTGAAAAAAAAGTATCCCAATATTATTTGGTTAGAAGGGACGGGAAATTGGTGGTATACAAAAAGTATGAATGAAGGATTTAAATTTGCTGAAAAATATAATGCGGATTTAGTCTTAACACTAAATGACGATTTGGAAATTGATAGAAATTACCTACAAACAATTATTAATGATTTTTATTCATTGAAAGATGAAAATGCTATTTTAGGTTCAATTACTTTAGATATAGATAAAAAGAATAGAGTATTTTTTTCCGGCATTAAAAAAATAAAATGGTGGCGTTATAAGTCGATAAAGTACCATTCATTTTTAGAGAGTGTAGATATCAATACTTTAAAAAATATACATCATAGTGAAACCTTACCTGGTCGTGGTATGTTAATACCATTCAAAGTTCTAAGATCACTTGATTATTTTGATGAATCCTTTAAACAGTATGGAAGCGATGTGGATTTTTGTTACAGAGCAAAAAAAAAGGGATACAATATATATATATCGTGGAATGCAAAGTTATTCAGTCACATAAAAGAAACAAATAAATCATCACCTATTGTTTCAAAATCTTTCTATGCTTACCTTAAATCATTCATCAATCCATATTCTCCCAATTATATCGTGACTCCATTAAAAATAATATTTAGAAATACCAAGTTATATTTTATTCCAGTTACATTATGTTTTTTAATTGCCGGTAGAATAAAGGCCTTTTTTAACTATGCTAAATAATATAAAAATTATATAGTTGGCATTAAGAAACTAGATAATCTGTTTGTGAAAGTAAATTTTTTGATTATAATAGCAGATGGATTTTTATGCGAGACATAAATTATTTCATATATTTTTAATTTTTCTATCCTTAATGTAAATGAACTATAAAATTATTACTCCAGCCTATAATGAAGAAAAATTAATACAAAATATTCTTGAATCAATCGTAAATCAAACCCACCTTCCCACAGAATGGATAATTGTAGATGATAATTCTACGGATAATACAGCAAAACTTATTAATGTATTCACAAGGAAATATAAGTGGATAAAGTATTTATTTAAAAAATCTTCATTTGAACAAAGATCCAGTGGAGCAAAAGTAATAAGTGCTTTTAATTATGGTTATGAAATTATTAAAAATAAACCGTTTGATTTTATTGTAAAATTAGATGCGGATTTAACTTTACCAATGAATTATTTTGAAGAGGTTACTAACGCTTTCATTAAAGATTCATCAATCGGTATTTGTGGTGGGTATTGTATTCATAATATTAATAATAAATGGATTCGAGAGAAAAGTGCAGATTATCACATAAGGGGAGCCTTTAAGGCAATAAGGAGAGAATGCTGGGAAGATATTGGTGGTTTTAAGGAAGTACTTGGTTGGGATGGGCTTGATGAAATGTCTGCATTCCAAAGAGGTTGGTCATCGGCGAATTTAAAAGTTAGGGTAATTCATCATCGCCAAACTGCAATTTCTTACAACAAATTAGAATTAGCAAAAAAAACAGGAAAAGCTAATTACGCAAACGGCGGAAATTTATTTTTGGCAATGATTCGAACCTTGGTCAGAATTCCCAAAAAGCCATATCTCATTTTTGCTTGGAAGTTTTTTATGGGATATCTAAATGCTTATTTGAAAAAAGAAAGAAAAAACGTTTCTGCAGAATTAAGCAAATTTATTAATAATTTTCATTTAAAAGACTACTAAGATTTAAACGACTTTAAGCTTTATTAGTTTACTCTTATATGTTTTTAAGTTATCGATTCTCTAATAAATTTAGCAAAAATTTAAAAGGCTTTGCACAATATTGAAAATCCTCATAGATATAGGACATCCAGCCCACATACATTATTACCGAAATTTTATAAAGAAAATGGAAGTCAAGGGGCATAAATTTATTATTATTGCTCGAAATAGAAATATCATATTCGAATTATTGAAGTATTATGGTATAGTTTATTTCTCGAGGGGTAAAGGAAGTAATAATTTTTATGGTAAAATTATTTATTCATTAAAGGCTTATATAATAATTATAATATATGCTTTAAGATATAAACCAGATTTTTTTTTAAGTCAAGGTGGAATATATACTGCCCCTATAGCCTGGTTATTAAGGAAACCAAATATTTCAACTGAAGATACGGAAAATGCTATTAAAAGTATTAGAATATCTAAGAAATTCAATTCAATATTTTTATTACCAAGTTGTTTTTTAAAAAAAATAAATGCTAAAACAGTAAGATATAATAGTTATCAGGAATTATTCTATTTGCACCCAAACTATTATACTCCTGATAAAATGATTTATAAATATCTCAATTTAAATGAAAACCAGAAATATATTATTGTAAGGTTTGTAGCTTGGACGGCACATCATGATAAAGGAGAACGGGGAATTCCTTCAGAAATAAAATATAAGCTAATAAAGTTACTCGAAAATTATGCAGTCGTGTTCATTTCTTCAGAAGGTAGGCTCCCAAAGGAGTTAGAAAACTATAAATTAAATACTCCCCCTGAAAAAATTCATGATGTTTTACACTTCGCCCATTTATTTATTAGTGAAGGAGCAACAATGACTTCAGAAAGTGCTTGTTTAGGGACAACAGCTATTTATATTAACTCGCAACAGTTGGGCTACTGCAAAGAACAAGAAGATAATTATGGATTAGTTTATAATTTTACAAGTCATAAAAATCTTTTTGACAAAGTATATGAATTACTTGAAGAAAATAATTTAAAAGAGGATTCCATTAAAAAACAAAAGAGACTAATAGAGGAAAAAATAGATCCAACAAACTTTTTAATTTCTTTTGTAGAAAATTATCAGAACAATCTGAAGTCTTAAGAATATGACTTTTTTGGGATGAAGGTTGGCAACTTATTTATGAATATATTAATTACACAATACACCAGTTATAAGGCAATATGTATTGCGAAGTTTATAAAATTAAATTATTCAACTTTTAAAATTATTGGTATAACTCAAGGCGATAAAACACCGGCATTAGGTTCAAAGTATTTCGATAAAGTATATGCATTGCAGGATTTCCAGGCTACTGATAAACTACGTGAAATTATTGTTAATGAAGAAATCAATATTCTTTTCCCAATCAGAAATTCTGAAATGGATTTCTGGCTAAGCAGGAAAAATGAATTTAAGGATATCTTATCTTATTGGGGTGATGAAGAGAGTTTTAAAAAGCTGAATGATAAGCTTGCTTTATATACTATCGCACAATCTTTAGGAATAAAAACCCCTGCTTCTTATTCCTGGGTGGACATACCGGATTTGAAAGTTGTTGTAAAACCAAGAAATCTCTCCTCCTCAAGGGGTGTAAAATATATAAGTAATAAAAAAGAATTTCTTTCCTTAAAAAATAAGCTTAATAATCATTCAGATTACATTATCCAGGAATATGTAGAAGGAAAGGGGATTGGCTACTCATGCTTTTGCAAGGACGGCGAAATTATAACCGGGTATGGTCATAAGCGGCTTGCTGAATACCCGGTGTCAGGAGGTTCAAGCGTATACAGGGAAACTTACAATGATGAAAGACTTAAGGAAATTACTGAAAAATTAATTTCAACCGCAAATTGGTCAGGTTTTGCTATGATTGAGTTTAAATTAACCGCTGATAATAAGATTTATTTAATTGAAGTAAATCCAAGGATATGGGGTTCTATAAACCAGGGACTACAAAACGGTACAAATTATTTTTTAACATTGCTTGGTGCTATTGAAGTGAATAATAATTCGGGCAAAACACAAATAGATACATATTTATCGCCACTAGTTTACCTGTCTTTCATAAAGTATTTATTACATTTTAATTTTAAGCCTGTACTTACTTTCCTAAAAAACATACCGTTTAATAAAGCGGATGTTTCTTTATTTGATGACCCTAAAGGGTGGCTGAGCCTGATTGCAGGAAAGATATTTTGAAAAAAATTAATGTAATAGACCTTGATAAAACTCTGATACCGTTTGATTCATTCCGGTATTATTTGAAAAACTTGTTGTGTAATAAACTTTTTTATAAAATCATTCCCTTAATGTTTATACGCATTCTTAAGCTAACAGGCGAAAAAGATTTTAAAAGAATCAGTCGTTAAACAGGCAAGAAAAATAAAGGATTATGAAAAACTATTAATCAAAGTTAGAGATGAAGCAATTTATAGAATAGATGAACATGTGTTAAGCCAGATCAGGAGTAATTCCGATTCATCTACTATTAACGTAATTTGCTCTGCCTCTCTACGTGATTATGTTAAATACATCGCTGCTGAACTTGGATGGGAATGCCTGGCTTCGGATTATATTGAAAATAATTTTATTAATATGAAAGGTTCAAATAAAATAAAATATTTACGGAGATATTATCCTGAAAATGAATTTTCTTATAATTATTCTATATCAGATTCAAAGGATGATCTGGAACTACTAAAGCTTTTTAAAGTTTATACTTTATTATCATAATTGGTTTGTATTATTAACTTTTAGTTTTAATCCCGAAATGGATTTTACTCTTAGGAAATATAAAAATTTATTAGCTGCACTTCAGTGGCATAAATACTCATTCCAGCCTTTGCTGGATTACCAGATTCACGATAAATATAATTCAACAGTAATACTCCGTCACGATGTAGACAGGCTGCCGGGTAATGCACTTAAGATGTCAGAGCTTGAAGCGGAACTCGGCATAAAAGGATCCTACTATTTCCGTATCGTGCCTGAAAGTTACAACACTGAAATAATGAAAAAAATTGCTAAGCTGGGTCACGAAATCGGCTATCATTATGAAGATGTAGACCTGGCAAGTAAGAAGTTAAAAATCAAAAATCAAAAGGGTGAAACAGAAGAGCTGATCGATGCAGCGTGGGAATCCTTTAAAAGTAATCTCGAGAAAATGAGAAAGATTTACCCTATTAAAACGATATGTATGCATGGGTCTCCTTTATCTAAATTTGATAATCGTCTTATATGGAAAAAATACGATTACCGGTCGCTGGGAATAATTGCTGCTTCTTATTTTGATATGGATTTTAATGAGTTCGCTTACTTTACAGATACCGGGAGAAGATGGAATGGGGAAAACGTAAGTATAAGGGATAAAGTTGAAAGTAAGTTTAATTTTAACTTCAAATCCACACAGGATATAATAAATAATGTGGCACAGCTTCCATCAAAGTTAATGTTTACAATTCATCCCGAAAGATGGAACGATGTATTTGTACCCTGGGCTAGGCAGCTTGCTGTGCAGAATGTTAAAAATGTGGTTAAAAGAGTTATTGTTCTAAAATAAGTGAAAGCGGAAAACCGAGACAGGGGAGTCATAGAACCGGCGTAAAATAAAAGTACTCTTCCACCTTTTCCTTCCCAACCAATTTTCCAATCCGTAATTCATCATTTTTATTCCCCCGGGTTCCCCCGGCTATGAAGGGTGGACGACATTCCACTTCCATCTTTCTCAATAATAAAAGTATTTGAGCTCTTTCTGCATACCCTTTACTGCCCGATTTATACTATTTTCTGCCTGTTTATCTGCTTTTATCTATGGTCAATCTTAGCCAATTGCAGGTATGCGGTCATCAAAACCTTCATTTTTTACTAAAATTTGAAATTTTTACCGAATCTAAGATTTTTATGGTAAATAATTTCCATTATCGAAAAATCATAATATACGTGCTGTAAACAATTGATATTAAACAATTGGCTGAGAGCAAACTTTTTAAGGATATTTATTCTTCCGGTAATTTTTTATGGATGGAATGATTCTTGTATTAACTTACCCGGCTATGAATGAATCGATATTGAATTTTTAAGAAATTCATATAAACATTTTAGAAGTGCTGCCGATAATAATTTTGAAGACATATTTACATAGGTTAATTTTGCTGCTGTTATTTACACGCTTCTGAACTACTTCTGTAAAAAAACGACATACACTACTTCAAATGTTACATGATTTGATAATAATCATGCGGGAATCTATTAACAGGAATAAACTATGATATATTTTTTTACAACTTACTTCAACTTTTAAGGGGTTCATAATATGTTCGATTTCCGGGGAAGTTCTATTGAACTTGCATTAAAATCTTTACCTTTTCCCGTAAAGGAAAAAGCCCGAAAAGCCAGGAAAGAGTTTCCTGATGATCTGCACGATTTTATTTCTACATACGCCGATCTTTCCCCTGCATTTACAAAAATTGTAGATACAAGAACAAGGTATGAAGTAGATAAAATAGAATTCGGCGAATGCTTCAATCTTGTTAATCTACAACGTATAAACGATATAAGGTTTCTCAACAAGTTTTTCGAATCCGTGAATAATAAATTACCTTATGAAGGATTGTTTATAGGATGTGTGGAAACTCTTGAGCAAAGGAAACAAAGAATATTCAGAAAATTTACTCCCATTGGTGCACGAACTTTTTATGTGATAGATTTTGTATACAAAAGAATATTTCCTAAATGGAAGCCGACACGCAAATTTTATTTCTCGCTTACTAAAGGCAGGAACAGGGCGATCTCAAAAGCCGAGACGCTGGGAAGATTGATTTCCTGCGGGTTCGAGATTGTCTCTTTAAAAGAGATAAATGGTCTTCTTTATTTTGCCGCAAGAAATATGGAAGGTCCGGCTTATGATTTTGATCCTACTTACGGTCCTTTTGTCCGTTTAAACAGGGTAGGCAAAAACGGGAAGTCCATTAAAGTATATAAGTTCAGAACAATGCACCCATTTGCCGAGTATCTGCAGGCTTATGTATTCAAGCTTTATGATTTAAAAGACGGCGGCAAGTTTAATAATGATTTCAGGATAACCAAATGGGGAAAGTGGTTAAGAAAGTTCTGGCTTGATGAGCTGCCTATGATACTCAATGTTATTAAAGGTGATCTTAAGCTTGTTGGCGTACGTCCTTTAAGCCCTCATTACCTCAGCCTTTACACGGAAGATCACAGGAGCAGAAGGCTTGCTTACAGACCGGGACTAATACCTCCGTACTACGCAGACCTTCCCAAAACATTAAACGACATAATGGATTCGGAAGCACGTTACTTCAATATGTATGATAAAAATCCTGTCTTAACTGATTTCAGATATCTTTGGTTAATTTTCAAAAATATAGTGCTTAAAAGTGCAAGAAGCTCGTAGGGTTGGGAATTCAGTTGGATGATTGATTTAAATATTTTTGGGAAAAATGAAATATTTAAACAGGAATAAAAATATAAACAGGGGTTTCAGAAAATTAGAAATCTGGAGGGAGTCTGCAGAATTATTTACTTTCATAAAAAGAAAATTGATCCAATCAACCAGATATGCTTTAAGATCAAGGCTCAGCTAAAAGATTCAACCTTGTTAATTTCTTCAAATATTGCTGAAGAATATGGTCGAAGATATTTAAAGGAAAGTATTCAGGTTATCATTCGCAAATACGCAAATTATCTTTTATATTTTCCATTAAAATTATAGAGCTTAATTACCAACAGCATTTTTCAAAGATTTGAGCTTACCACATAAAATAAAATCATTAGCATTCATTCTTATAATATTTGTCGGTACTGCTCTTCACGCCCAGGTTGTTTACACGCCTGTTACCAGCGATGTATATGATTTTCTCGAAAGGCTTTCGCTTAAGCATATAATTGAATTTCATAATGAAGTGCTCCCGTTGCCGCGTGTGCTGATAGCAGAAAAATTAAAAGAAGCAGTAAAGCACGAGGATGAGCTTAATGAAATTGAAAAAAAACAGCTCGAATGGTATGAAGAAGAATATACTTATGAGATGCGTCTTCCTGAAGAAATGCAGAGATGGTACCTTTATAATTATAGTGATTCACTTTTCCGTATTTCCGTCTGGCCCGTTGCCGGGTATGGTATGTCCGTTACAGGAGGTGAAGCAGGACATAAAAGATGGTGGGGCGCCGGGTTTTTCAGTACATACGGCAACTGGTTCGGTGCCTCTCTTAATTTAAGAGACAATGGTGAATACGGAGGTAATGTCGACAGGACAAAATCTTTTACTCCTGTTACAGGTGCATCTGTAAAAGGTGCTCCTGATGGTATTGAATATACCGAGCTTACAGGCGGCATTAACTTTAACCTGCCTGGCGGCAGACAGGCTGGCAGTTGGGGTTCGGTATCGCTTGTTAAAGAACATTTAAATTGGGGGCACGGGAAAATGGGACAGCTAATTTTATCTTCAAAGCCGCCTTCGTTTCCTTTTTTACGCCTCGACCTTAATCCTGTTCCATGGTTAAGGTTCTATTACATTCACGGGTGGTTGAATTCGTTAGTGCTTGATTCATCAAAGTTTTATTATTCTTATCCCAACAGCATTGCACCAAGGTTAAGGGAAGCTTATCATTCAAAATATATAGCAGCCAATTTTTTAAGTGTTACTCCTAAAGACTGGCTGGATTTTTCAATCGGCAATTCTGTTATATACACCGGTGATCTGCGCCCCGAATTTTTCATCCCTTTTATGTTCTTTAAGTTCCTTGATCACAATACGGGGAGGCTCGATATTGAAGACAGCAATGGGCAAATGTATTTTGATGCTGCAGTAAGGCTGCCGGAAACATTTGAGTTCTATTCAACCGTATTTATTGATGTGACTGAAATAAGGAATCTTTTAAAGAATGATTTCAGCAATACATGGTATGGGGTAACTATCGGCGGAAAAAAGATAGACGTGTTTATTCCCGATCTCGATGTGAATATTGAATATACCAAAACTTCGCCTTGGCTTTACGAGCATAAGGATGAGGTTACAACGTACAAGCATCTTAATTACCCGCTTGGAGACTGGCTCGGTCAGAACGCAGATCAGTTAAGTCTTAAGCTTGATTATTTGGTGATGCGCGGGCTGGATGTTTCTCTACTAGTGCAAAGAGTAAGGAAGGGAGGTTTGAGAGATATCGCTTATGCTTATGAAAGCGGAGTTACCGAACCTTTTCTTTATGGTCCTTTAAGAAAAGAATATGACGTTGAACTTTCGGCAAAGTACGAAGCACTGCATGATCTCTTTGTCAACGGTTACTACAGGTATTCAGATATAAGTGATGAAGATGCGCAGCGTACTCCCGATTATTTGCTGGGCAGGAAGCATTCATGCGGAATAACTGTAGAATACGGACTCTGATTGGCTGCAATAAGCATGCAGTAATTAGTAAGTAGCCATCCCCAATTCATCAATTTTATCAGCCTTTGGTGGACATCCATCCCAAGCTTCCTAACTGTATCACAGGAGTCAGGATAATTAATACAATGTCATCATCACCAAAAAATCCCTCGCTTTATAAGAGAGGTCGTTAGACTCCGTAGAGTCCAACGGACTCTATCGAGGACTACAGGGTGAGTTTATTACATAGATACAATTAACAGGGTGAAAGGCAAAAGTAAGAAGTAAAAAGTAAAAAGTAAGAAGTTTTCTTAGATTATCTGCGGCATCTTCGGGTCCCAATCTCAGTATCCGGCATCAGGTATTCCACTCTCCAAATCCTCATTCCGCGAACCCTTGCTTCTATCAAATAATATTTGCAAATTCAGATCAGTGATTTTCTCTATGAGTGAGGGTGAGACGGTAGAGTAAGGTTGCGGAAACCCCCAGAGAATACATTTCGAAGACTCTCTCAAAGAAAAACCAATATATACATTAAATAGTTACAGCCAGGTGGATTATGTGCAGGAGGGTTTATTGAAAACAGCGAAATTCAATAAGTATATAAATGAAAGAGAATTATATTTAGCATTGGGTTTGACGTTCTTCATGCTGTTAATTTTTGGACAAATAAACGTTCCTGCCAACAGTTTGTCTCATTTGCCCGGAAGTGAAGCAGAAGTTGATACGATTGAAAACTTTGACGATGGTGTAATACAGCTTCAATCTTATTCAAACCAGGATGTCCAGCCAACGATGTGGTTACTGGAAAACACAATAACTTATAATAATTCACCTCATTCATTAAAACTATACGGCAATACCTGGAAGTTAGAAGCTGTTTCCCCAATGACAGTGGATACAGGTGATGTGTGGCAGGTATCAAATTATATTCAACAGGCGGCAGAGATTCAGGGTTTCGGGATTACGGATTCTATTAATACTTTATTGTATTCTTTTGCCGGTACGGAAGAAGTAAGTCCTGAAGAGTGGATTACCGTGTACCAGGGTGCTTTCCCAAACAATCAATGGAATGAATATCAGCTTCCAATAGCCGATGACTGGCTGGCAAAGTTCGGATACCTGCCCGTTGTGAAAGGAATAATATTTATTAATGACAGAGATTATACGTCCCAGGGTATTTCTTACTTCGACGAGATAATTGATATTACAAATTCATTACCAATCGCACCACAGGTTCAAATAAGTTATACAGTTGGTAAACTTTATAAAAACAGGGATGGAATTACAAGTGTGGACGTTCAGTTCACAAGCAGTGTGTACGATCCTGACAGCGGAGAGTATAATTATTCCTGGGATTTCGGCGACGATTCCACGAGTATTGAGCCGAATCCATCGCATACATTCCTTGTCGAAGATGATCACGATTATACGGTGCTGCTGGATGTTGTTGATCAGACTGAATTGCACGGACGAGCCTCCTGCCGGATCGCTGTTGATCCGGGACCTACATCTTTTCCCATAACAATGAATTTTGTCGGTGATATTATGCTTGCCAGAAGGATTGAAAGTTACATTAATCTTCATGGATATGAACCTGTTTTCGATCCGACTCTTTCAATACTTAGTGAAGCTGCCGATATAACTGTTGCAAACCTCGAATGTGCTTTAACAAACCAGGGGACGCCTCATCCTACAAAATCGGTAGTGTTCAGGGGTTCCCCGGAAAATGCAGCTGCATTAACTTATGCCGGTATTGATGCTGTTACAATTGCTAATAATCATATCCTTGATTACGGTTTGGCGGGTCTGCAGCAGACTAAATCGGTGCTGGAAGATAAAGAAATATTATCATTCGGTGCCGGTGCAGATTCCTACGAAGCGATGCAGTCCGCATTCTATCTTAAATCGGGAGTGAACTTTGCACTGCTTGGTTCAAGCGACAGGACAGGGCAGTATAACAACGAGCAGCCTTACCTGAATGCAGGATTTAACAAACCGGGATTTGCTAACCTTACCGAATCGAATATTATTCAGCAGATTAATTCAGTAAGAAATATTGCCGATCTTGTAATTCTTGAAATGCACTCCGGAAGCGAATACTCTTTAGTCCCGGTTTACCAGCCTGGTAAAATAATACTGAATGAAGATCCGGATGCCGATGAAGATTATTCTGCCGATTTAAGAGCGCCGCTTGAAAGCGATATCGAAATGCGCCACTTTGCAATCGATCATGGTGCGGACCTGGTAATATGTCACCATCCGCATATAATTCAGGGTGTGGAAGTTTACAAGGGCAAATTGATCACTCATTCGCTTGGAAATTTTGTATTCGACCTGGATTATCCGGAAACTTTTCCAAGTATGATATTAAATGCAAAAATAGATGAAACCGGTTTTTATGATTACAGCATTACTCCAGTATACATTGATGATTATATACCTGTAAGGGCAAGGGAAGAGCTTGGATTATATTTACTGGATGATTTAGCAAAGAAATCCAAAGATTTAAACACTTACTTAAATATAGACAGAGATAATATAACCGCTGAGATCGTATTGGACACAACAAAGCTGAACCGGTATTGTACTTCCTCTGCAGCAGAATTAAATATGGAAGAAAACAATGGTACCTGGATTTCGGGACCAATATTATTGGAACGGAATGGCAGTATATCTTCCGTTGATAATGTAACTCCCCCGGGGAACTGGCAATACCGTCTTGGAAGACAGTTGATCTGGTTCGGTAATTTTGAAGATGAAGGCTGTACACTTTGGGAAATCAATAATTCTAATGAATTCTATGATACATCTGAAGCATTTACCGGTCTAAGATCATTCTGCCAGAAACGCGCACCAGGTTTTGGAGCCCTGTATACTGACCTGGAGAAACGAATAAAGTTATATTCTAACGTTTCAGGCTACACATTACATGCGTTTATAAAAACTGATGATTCAAAGAACACGGGGATAAACCTTCAATGTTTTGAAACACGCACACAGGTTAACCCGATCGGAGTTGAAAATCTTGGTACACAGGTAAACGGTACAACCGGCTGGACATTTTATCACAACGAATTCACCGTGCCGGCTAATACCGGGTATATTAATATCCGGCTTCAAAGCGAGTCTCCTCAAACAGGAACAGGGAATTCATGGTTTGATAATGTTGGACTGATAGAATGGAGTGACTGGAAAGATTGTAATTCTGCTTCGGATGTTTCGTACCCGAATGATTATTACTGGATACAGTTTAAAACCAATGTACAGGCTGTAAATGCTAATGCAGGCTACACTGAAACAAACTTCCGGGAAAATGTTAATCCTGCAAACATTACTGTTCAATCTCCTAACGGGGGAGAAGTGTGGATGATTGGTGAAAATGAAAATATTAGCTGGTCTGGTCAAAATGTTAATAATGTGATGATAGAATTGAGCACAAATAACGGTGCTGCCTGGATTACTATTGAAAGTTCGGTGCCGAATACAGGAACATATACATGGACCATAGCTGCACAACATCCATCGGATGAATGTCTTATAAGATTAACTGATATTGATAATAATAATATAAAAGATGTGAGCGACGGATTGTTTACTCTCGATAGCCTGGTGACTACAAGTTTCTGGTTAACCGTACCAGTATTTAATGGATGGAATATGGTATCGGTTCCCGGCATAAATCCTGACGGGCAGGGAGTTAATATCTGGTGGACTAATCATTCAGGAAATGTTTATAAGTTCGTTCCTGGTTCAGGTTATGTTTCAATAGCAACAACAACTCCCGGTGAAGGGTACTGGATGAAAAATTCCGGAGAACAAATATATAATACAGGGGATGAATGGCCGGCCGGAGGGATTCTAATAGTACCTCACAATGCAATAAACGCAGCAGCAGGATGGAATATGTTTGGAGGATATGAGAGTATGGCATATACACCTGAATTAACAACAACACCAGCCGGACAAATAATCTATCCAATTTATAAATTTACTCCCGTAACGGGATATCAGCCAGCCGTTCAGATAGTACCCGGGTATGGATACTGGGTTAAAGTATTATCCCCTTGTGTTATAAACATACCCGATGATTTTACCAAAGGAAATCAGATGAAGGCAGGATCCTTTAAGGAAAACCTGTCAGAGTGTGGAAGAATTATAATAACTGATGCGGCGGAAAACAGTTATACTCTTTATGCAGTAAAGGGAGGATCACTTAATGGTGACAAAGCAAAAGTTGACTTGAATAATTATGAACTACCGCCAACGCCTCCTGAAGGAGTATTTGATGTAAGATACAGCAGCGGGAGAAGAGCAGAAGATATAAACAGCGAACTCAAGATGATTAATTTGAGTGGAGTTACTTATCCTGTAAAGGTAAGAGCAGAGAATATGGATATAAAACTAATGGATGTTACAGGTAAGCTGATAAATTTAAATGTTAAGAAAGGGGAGGAGATAATGATAAGTAATCCTGATATAGACAAACTGATGGTATCAAGTAAGCTATTACCTGATAAGTTCGCACTTGAACAAAATTATCCTAATCCTTTTAATCCAACAACTACAATAAAGTTCTCAATTCCAAAAGAAGTCCAGATCAACTTAAGCGTATATAACATATTAGGTGAAAGAGTCAAAGAATTGAAAAATGAGGTGATGAAACCGGGATATTACGAAGTTAATTTTGATGCTTCAAACATAGCTTCCGGTGTATATCTATACAGAATAACAGCCGTGCCTATCGGCAGGCAGGCAGGAGATCCTTCGACAAGCCTGTCTGCCAACAAAGTATCGGTAAACCGACAGGCAGGCTCAGGACAGGTTTTTGTTCAGACGAAGAAGATGATCCTCCTGCGTTAACCCGCCGCGGCGGGTCGGCGGACAGGATTTGTCTAACTGATCTGCAACAGGCTTCTTAAAAGGATGACATCTTTTCAAATCGAAACACGGAAAGTGAAAAATGTCATCTTTGACCGGCTTTATGGAAATTCAACCCGGCGGCAGCTTCGTGGCGCGCTTTTATAATTAATATTTGTTGCTTCTATCAAAAATTTATAGCAAATTCAGGTCATTGATTTTTCTCTAAAGTGAGGGTGAGACGATAGAGTAAGGATATTGATTCGTTCCAGAGCATACATTTCGAAAACTCTCCCGAAGCAAACTACTGATAATAAATAGTAAGCAGGTTAATTATAAAATGACATAATTATTAATAAACTTAACGAGGGTGTATTATGCGTGAACTTTTTACGGTTTTCTCTCTGGCTCTGTTTATTGCTTCCCTGGTTTTCGGTCAGGCCAACATAGATATACCAATAACTGCCGGTGATGGTATAAGCACCAAATCCGGGTTAGCGATAGGAGTCGATACTGCTGCAACAACTGGTATTGATGAGCAGTTAGGCGAAAGTGATCTTCCCCCATTTCCGCCAGCAGGTATATTTGAAGCAAGATTTGATCTTTCGCCGTATGCCGGTGAACCCTTGGCGTCGTACAAAGATTATAGGAATGCTCCTGCATTACCGTTTATGGGCGTTGTAGAATATAGACTTATCTGGCAATTATCAGAAGGAGCCAGCGCATTTAATATTGGTTATAATTTACCGCCTGAAGCTACAATAGTTATCAAAGACCCTCTGGGGGGAATTTTATTCGATAGTGGAACTCTTTCGGATTCAGGCAGTTTTTCAGTTCCGACAGCATTTGTGAGCCTTAGCGCTGTGATTATTACAATGACTGTAGCCGGACCTTGTCCTGTTCTTGAGGCATCAATTCCAGATCCCGCTGATCTTCAGACGAATGTTCAGATTGAAGGAGTTTCGCTTGGATGGACAAATGGATCCGGGACATCGGATGTAGAAGTCTGGTTTGGTCCTGATGGAAGGGCTCTTAAATTGTATGATGGACAGACAATTAATTCCTGGCCGTTAGGAACTCTCAATTATGGTACGCAATATAGCTGGTATACAGTTTCTAAAAATGATTCTTGCGGAACTCAGAGTCCAATATGGACATTTACAACAATTCCGGATACAAATCTTTTAATTGATAGTATTAATGTTTACCCGCAAAATTTGATTAACTGGACAGGTTCATGTAATACTTCAAGTAAAACCCAGGTAAGCCTGGTGAAGGGATATGACACCGAGCTTGGATGGATGGTATTTGATGTCAGTGCAATTCCGAATAACGTTACTATTAATTCGGTAATATTTAATGGCTACCTGTATGATAACAGCTGGCCTTATTGGTCAATTACACCAATGGGCAATGTAAACCCGGTAACAGACGCCGCATCTGTAGTATTCAACCAGGTAAGTGCTCATTCAGGCCAGGGTATTGCTTACAGTTACAATGAAGAAACCGGGACATTAAGTAATGACTGGTTGACCCGTACATTGGGCTCAACGGTGACACTGGATCTTCAAAGTTCACTTTCGAAAAACTGGTTTGCCCTGGGGATTTTAGATTTTGATTTTAGTACAAACTATTTTATCAAATTCCAGGGCTGGGCTGAAGCAAATAAACCCTTTCTTAAAGTAATTTATTCCTTCCATGGAGAAACAACTTTCCAATTCACATACGATTATGAAGATAGATGGAATTTAGTCTCGATACCGGGCTTGCTTCCAGGCGATCAGCAGATCGATGATTGGTGGCCATATAGAGATATAGGTACACCGGTATATGAATATACCGGTACATTTCAGACAATATCGGAATTAACCCCGGGAACCGGATACTGGATGAACCATTCAGGAGTAAGAACATACAACACCGGTGATGAATGGCCTGCCGGCGGAATTCAGCTTGTAGTTCACGATTTAATAAATGTTCATTCAGGTTGGAATATTATCGGAGTTTATGAAGAATTAGTTCCTGCTTCCGGTTTGACTACAATACCACCCGGTCTGATGAATGGACCGGTTTATGGATATTCAGGCGGATATTATGCTTCTTCTCAACTGGTACCGGGGCGGGGTTATTGGGTCAGATGTAGTAGTGACGGTCAGATAGTTATTCCTGATGCTTCATTAAAAAGTAATAATAAAGAGACTAAGTGGGTTAAAGATAACCTGCCTGCCGGACAAGCAGGCCTGCCTGACAGCAAAGAAGGTTGGGGAAACATAATTATTACAGATGCAGCAGGTAAAAGCTTCACACTTTACGCAGTAGAAGGCGACTCACCTAAAGGCGGAGCAGGAGTAGATCTTGATCAGTACGAACTGCCGCCTTTACCACCTGCAGGAGTATTTGATGTAAGATACGCAAGCGGAAGGATAGCAGAAGATATAAATAGTTCTGCTCAGAGTATAGATTTGAGAGGAGTGACTTATCCCGTAAGAGTAAAGGCAGACGGAATGGATATCAGGCTTCAGGATGTAACAGGTAAGGAGATAAACACAACTATAGAGTCAGGAGAAGAGATAACAATCAGCAATCCTAAAATAGATAAGATAATGGTATCCGGACAACTGCTTCCAACAAAATATGCGCTTGAACAGAATTATCCTAATCCTTTTAATGCGGCGACAACAATTAAGTTTTCTATCCCGAATGAAGTTCAGGTCAATCTCGATTTATACGATATGCTGGGGGCAAAAGTTAAAGAACTCAAAAATGAATTGATGAAACCTGGTTATTACGGAGTTAAGATTAATGCTAATGCTTTGGCGTCGGGTGTTTACTTCTACAGGATTCAAGCGGGAGATTTTGTACAAACGAAGAAGATGATTCTGTTGAAGTAATTTGTTCACAAGAGGTTACCCCTGCTATGTGATGATAAAACCCGCCAGAGGGCGGGTAAAAGTTCGGCCCGGCAACAACCCTGCCGGGTTTTTTATAATAATGGTTGCTTATATTAAAAATTTGTAGCAAATTGTAAATAATATGATAAAACAAATATTTTGTATTGCACTTCTATTAACTTCTTTTCTTTTCGCACAGGAAGAAGACAAACCCTGGATAAAAGCTGAACGTGAAAACTTTGTACGTATGAGAGAGTTCTCGAAAATCAGATATCCGGGAGATTCAAAAATTGATGTTACTTACTATGGATTGGATTTGAAGATTACAACAAGTCCGAATAATCTTACAGGAAATGTTACTATTGGTGTTAGAACAGATACAACATCCATAAACACTTGTTTTTTAGATTTAAGAGATTTTCTTACTGTTGATTCAGTATTAATAAATGGTTCAGCAACAACATTTAATCACACTAATAATGTTATAATAATTAATTTAGATCACTCTTACTTTCAGGATGAGCCATTTACTTTAAATGTGTATTACCACGGAGTTCCCGGTTCAAGCGGTTTTGGTGGATTTTATTTTGGTTCACACGGGGGTTATCCAACAATTTCAACTTTAAGTGAGTCTTACAGCGGACCATACTGGTGGCCTCAGAAGGATACTCCCGCAGATAAAGCTGATTCATCGGATGTCCGGATTACCGTTGATGAAAATTTAATCCCTGTTTCAAACGGCACACTTATAAGTATTGTGAACAACGGAAACAGTACTCATACTTATCATTGGAAAGAGAAATACGCAATTGCGGCTTATCTTATTTCGCTGGCAATTGCACATTACACACAGTACAATACAGCGTATCATTACAGTCCGACCGATTCAATGCCGATTACGCATTTTATATATCCCGATCATTTCAGTTATGTAAAACCATATGCTGATACAACAGATAATATGATCGCAGTATACAGCAGCCGATATGGTCAGTATCCGTTCCTGCAGGAAAAATATGGACATGCTGAATTTGACTGGGGCGGTTCAATGGAACATCAAACATGTACATCAATGGGATTTTGGGGTATAGGTGTTGTTTCTCACGAACTCGCACACCAGTGGTACGGAGATATGATTACTTGTAAAGACTGGCACCATATCTGGCTGAATGAAGGATTCGCTACTTACTCTGAAGCTGTTTATGTGGAAGCAATAAACGGACAAGCCGCTTATAATTCACAAATTCAGTCTGAAATGAATTCTGCAAAATCAGCAGCAGGTACAATCTGGGTTCAGGATATAACTAATGAGTGGGAAATATTCGACGGGGCGCGGGAATATTCTAAAGGTGCCTGCGTTTTGCATATGCTTAGGGGAATTGTTGGTGATTCAACATTCTTCCATATTATGAGAGCTTATTCTGATGCTCCAAATTTGAAATACAATTCTGCAACTACAGAAGACTTTCAGCAGGTTGCTGAAGATGTTTCAGGAATTGATCTGAATTACTTCTTCCAGGAATGGATTTACGGCGAGAATTATCCGAAGTATACAATTGGCTGGAATAAAACTTTAGTAAGCGGAAACACTTACCAGGTTACATTGAATATTTATCAGGCGGTAAATACCACACCGTCATTTTTTACAATGCCTGTTCAGATAAGATTTAACACTACATCTGGCGACACAACAATTACATTTTTTAACAATGCGCAGAACCAGAGCTATCAGTTCCAGGTAAACGGTAACCCGCAATCAATAGTCTTCGATCCCGGCAATAAGATTCTTAAAACTCTGCAGAGTGTTACAAATACCTTCCAATTGGCAGTTAATATTAACGATGGATGGAATATGGTTTCAGTACCGGGAACTAATCCTGCCGGAATGGGAGTAACCAACTGGTGGGCACATCTAACAGGCGCAGTATATAAATTTGTTCCGGGTTCCGGGTACGTTGCTGTGACAACAACAACTCCGGGAGAAGGAAACTGGATGAAAAACACACTCACTGAAACCTATAGTTATCCTTCAATACAGGTAGTAACCCACAATCCAATCAGCGCTTCGACCGGATGGAACATGATCGGGGGATATGAGGATGCGGTTGATGTAACAACATTAACTACCACGCCGGCAGGACAAATAGTTTATCCAATCTATAAATATGCCCCCGGTACAGGTTATCAGACAGCAACTACATTAACTCCCGGATATGGATACTGGGTAAAGGTATCATCAGACTGCCAGATAAATATACCTGATGTAGCGGCAAAGGGATTTAACAAGATGGCTGGTACATTTAACGATGACCTGCCTACCGGACAGGCAGGCCTGCCTGACCGGCAGGTAAATTGGGGAAAGATAACATTTATAGATGCGACAGGAAACAGTTATACACTGTATGCAGTAAAGGGACAGGTCAACTTAAACAAATACGAACTGCCGCCTTTACCACCTGCAGGAGTATTTGATGTAAGATACGCAAGCGGAAGGATAGCAGAAGATATAAATAGTTCTGTCCAGAATATAGAATTGAGAGGAGTGACTTATCCCGTAAGAGTAAAGGCGGACGGGATGGACATCAGGCTGCAGGACATTAGTGAAAAAGAAATCAATACAAATGTTAAATCAGGAGAAGAAGCAACAATTGGCAATCCGGCAATAGACAAGCTAATGGTATCAGGTCAGCTATTACCTGATAAGTTCGCACTTGAACAAAATTTTCCTAATCCTTTTAATCCGACAACTACAATAAAGTTTTCAATTCCGAGGGAAGTAAAAGTAACTCTGGATATCTATAATCTACTCGGAGAAAAAGTTAAAGAACTAAAAAATGAAGTAATGAAACCGGGATACTACGAAGTTAATTTTAATGCTACGGCATTAGCTTCGGGAGTCTACTTCTACAGGATTAAAGCAGGAGATTCAGTTCAGACGAAGAAGATGATTTTGATGAAATAAGGAAGATTTTCCTAATAGTAAATAGTATCAAATAATATCACGGGCTGGGAATAACTTTCCAGCCAGTATTTTAACATCGTATTTATAGGTATAAAGTTCTTTATTGTTAGAAAAAGGTTCGAAGAGAAATTTATTTTGGAATATTCTTCTAAAAAAATTAATCTACTACTTCATTTACTACTTCAGAAGGCGAGTAATATTTTTGGTTCAGGCTAAGCTATTTAAAAACAAGCAGTTATAAGAATAAAATTTTTAATTAAGTTGTATAACTCTTTCTCATAATCAGGGGGTCGGTGGTTATTCCGGAGGAATCCCTTTGGGAAATTCCATCTGTGTCCACAAGAAACTTCAAAACAGGCATTTCTAAAGGGTTATAAATTCTTATATTCTTAAAGAGCTGATACACAGGAGTTTTGATTAAAAGTATTAGTTGCTTATATAAGTAATTTAAAGCAAATTCCAGCAAATAACTTTTATCACTAAAATCAGACTCTTTATGAAATATTTTAACCTGGTTATTATTGTGTATATAATATTGTTTAACTCTGCAGGCATAGCGCAGACCGATAAAGGCACTGATTCAACTAAAGCTGAAAAGAAGAGCGGATTAATATTTAAAAAGGAACTTGAGCATAGAATAGAAAACAGCCCTTATACTGATGTTATCCAATTGCTAAATCTGGTTGGTAATTTAAAAGGATTACAATTTAGAATATTAATTAATAAGGCTGCTGATGATAGTACTGTTTTAATATTCAAAGATATTCAGAAAGGGTCTGATTTGAGCGATCCCAGTTGGATTCTGAACTATAATGTAATTAAAGGTCCAATTGTCTCGAATGGGGCATCAAAATATGAAATTTCTGTAGTAATTTATAATTCTAAACAGAATGGTGGATTATTACCGGGGAATCATTTTGATTTAATAAAAGTAAAATATAAGGTTGCTAAACTGCCTGATTCAAAAAATAATATAAAATCCTCAATGAAGATTTCTAAAACTTTGGGTAGTACATTTAATGGATTACCAATTAATATCACACCCACTCGTGATGGGGTTAAAATTTATATAAAGAAAAAATAATTGGTAGAATGCATTAATGGAATCTAATGGATAATAGTCTTGAGTGGAATAGGGTTGTTTTGATCAAATAGAATTGAAGGCTCGAAAAAGCCCTTTTTATATTACATATTTACAGCTTGAGATAAGTTGGACTGAATTTTAATGTGAATAAATTTAAGTAGTAGATAGATCTTCGTGTTCTAACAATTCTTTAACTGTATAAAGTGAAATACCACACAGTACGAAGTTTGACTAATCAAACATAGAAAATCAATCTACATAAATTCGAATAAATAGTATTGCAATGTTAAAGTAGACCAACAATATATTTTGTAAATTAGTGCAAAAGAAAATCTCAAAACTTCCTTCATCTAAATTGGAGAAGTAATATGAATAACATATTTACAGAGAATAGACCTGAAAATATTAATATAATTTCTCTCTTCCTGATTATAATTTTTCTCATTGCCCCGGACCTGATTTTTTCCCAGGTAAATGAACATATAAAACACAAACCGCCAAGTCCCACAAAGCATCACGAGGTTAAGGATGATGATTATATCCCTGTTTCAAGGGCAGAACAGGGAAGATCCCCTGCCTATCATTATTCAATGAGTAATATTACTACCGTTCAGGTAAATGTTGATGCAAACGGGCAGAATATAGTGGGAGATGCTGCTAATGAACCTTCAATTGCAGTCGATCCGAATGATCATAATAAAATGGTGATAGGATGGAGGCAGTTCAATACTATCAGCAGTAATTTTCGTCAGGCTGGTTATGGATATACTACAAACGGAGGACAAACCTGGACATTTCCAGGTGTTATCGAACCCGGTATATTCCGCTCGGATCCGGTACTGGATTATGACGATGAGGGAAATTTTTATTATAACAGTCTTACTAATAGTCCGGACTATTATTGTAAAGTCTTTAAGTCAAGTACGGGAGGTTCATCCTGGAACAGCGGTACTGATGCACATGGAGGTGACAAGCAGTGGATGACGATAGATAAAACCGGTGGTACCGGTAGCGGAAATATTTATGCTTTCTGGACCAGTTTCTACAGTACCTGTTATCCCGGATTTTTTACCCGTTCAACTGATGCTGGTGCAAGTTTTGAAAATTGTACTACGATTCCTAATGAACCCTATTGGGGTACTCTTGCTGTTGGATCCAACGGCAATTTATATGTTGGTGGAACAGATGGTTACAGCTATGATTTCATAGTAGCAAAATCTGCTAATGCACAAATCCCGGGTCAAACAATAACCTGGGATATGTTTACCACTGTAAGCCTGGATGGTCCTATTACTTATGGTATCGGACCGAATCCCGACGGACTGGGAGGACAAACTTCAATAGCTGTTGATACATCGGGCGGACTTTACAATGGTAACGTATACTTATTATGTTCTGTAGAACGAAATTCTACTACTGATCCTCTGGATGTGATGTTTGCCGGCAGTACAAATGGAGGAGTTAGCTGGAGTTCACCGGTTAGAGTTAATGATGATGCAAGTAATACTGCATACCAATGGTTCGGTACTATGTCCGTAGCTCCGAACGGGCGAATTGATGTAGTATGGCTGGATACACGTGATCATCCCGGGAGTTATATATCTGCTTTATATTACTCAAATTCAATGGACGGGGGAGCAGCCTGGTCGCCAAACGAAAGACTCTCAGATTATTTCGATCCCCAGGTAGGATGGCCTAATCAGAACAAAATGGGAGATTACTTCCATATGGTTTCCGATATCAACGGTGCCAGGCTGGCATGGGCAGCTACATTCAATGGTGAAGAAGATGTTTATTACAGTTATATCGATGTAACCACTACTTTCCAATTGAGTGTAAATGTAATTAATGGCTGGAATATGGTATCTGTACCGGGAATAAATCCCGATGGCCAGGGGGTAAGTAATTGGTGGTCAGAGCTTACCGGTACAGTATATAAATTTATCCCCGGCTCCGGTTACAGCGGAGTAACTACCACGACTCCTACCGAAGGGTACTGGATGAAGAATGCTGGAGATAATGTATATAATACAGGAGACGAATGGCCGGCTGCGGGAATCCAGATAGTACCTCACGATCCGGTAAATGCTGCAGGAGGCTGGAATTTGATTGGAGGATATGAAAACTCGGTGGACATAGCAGCATTAACAACAACACCGCCAGGACAAATAGTATATCCAATATATAAATATGTGCCTGGCAATGGGTATCAAACAGCTGCAACTATTGATCCGGGATATGGTTATTGGGTAAAAGTTGCCTCAGCCTGCCAGATAAATGTGCCAGGTGCATTAGTAAAAGGCAATGGAAAAATAGCGGAATATTTCAAGGATGACCTGCCTCCGGACGCGGCCTGCCTGTAAGTCAGGTTAAATGGGGAAAAATAATAATTACAGACGCCGCGGGCAGCAGTTACACACTATATGCTGCGGTAAATGGAAAAGCAGATCTGAGCAAGTACGAATTGCCGCCATTACCACCTGCAGGAGTATTTGATATAAGATTCACCAGCGGAAGAAGAGCAGAAAATATAAACAATGACTTTAAGACAATTATGTTGAACGGTGTAATATATCCTGTAAAGGTAGGAGCAGAAAATATGGATATCTGGCTTCAGGATGTAACAGGAAAAACGATTAATGTAAATGTCAAAAAAGGAGAAGAAATAACAATCAGTAATACTGATATAGAAGAGCTGAAGGTATTAGGACAGTTGACACCCGGCAGGTATGCTTTGATGCAGAACTTTCCGAATCCATTTAATCCCAATACGACTATACAATTTGATATTCCATCAGTTACTCTTCAGCAGACTCAGAGTGACATAATGGTTTCACTAAAAGTTTATGATGTTTTAGGGAATGAAATAGCAACATTAGTGAATGAGAAAAAACCGGCAGGCAGTTATTCAGTTGAATTTGATGGAAGTAAATTTTCAAGCGGAGTTTATTTCTATCAATTAAGAACCGGAGAATTTGTTCAGACGAAGAAGATGATCCTCCTGCGTTAACGCGCCGCGGCGGGTCGGCGGACAGGTTTTGTCTAAATAATCTGCAACAGGCTTCTTAAAAAGATGACATCTTTGAAAGATGTCATCTTTGACCGGGATTATGGAAATTCAACCCGGCGGCTGCTTCGTGGCATGCTTTTATAATTAATATTTATTGCTTCTATCAAAAATTTATAGCGAATTTCAAAAAGTAATTTTTCTCTACTCCGAGAGCTTCAGAATTTAGGATTTAATTACTGTTGCACATCAATCTACCTTGTTATTCAGCATTAAAGTGTGTATATAATATTAACAGAAGCAAGTACTATTTAAGAAACCAGATACGTACGATATGGAGACGAAAAAATGAAGAAATCCAGCCCCTTGATAATTTCAGCACAACAATTAAAACTGAATAATATTGATAAACTCTTTTATAATACTGAAGGAGTGAAGAATGCCGATAGGGGCAGGTACAAAGAAGCAGCAGAGTACTTTACAAAAGCAATTGATTTAGCACCTGAAGATTCCTTGTCTTATTTTAATAGGGCAACAGTAAAAATAAATTTGGGCAATATTCGGGGTGCAAGGTTAGATTTTGCTTTATCAGAAAGTTGTCAACTTAGCAGCGACCGCTTAAATGAATCAGGAAGTAATTGATATAATATCAAAGGTTGTATGCCTTAATTATGTTCGGATGAAGTTATTACTTAAATAGAAATAAGAGAATAAAAACTCCGATTTTATTCATTTCACAAGACTTATTTTGCTTAGAACTCGTTCACAGTGTTACCCTGCGCTGTGATGATAAAGCCCGCCAGAGGGCTGGTAAAAGTTCAGCCCGTCTGCATACGATTCCCATTTTCCACTAAAATCGGCAGCAGCAACATGGGCGAGGATATCGAACAAATTTTGTATGCAAAGATAAATGCCCCTTTCAAGTATCCACAGCAAATCAATATCTTTGCTTAATCTTTCAGCATTAACATTCTTATATTTTTCAAGATTCCCAAGGTCTTCTAATAGTTCTTCAATATGCTTCCTTATTTTTTCTAAGTCGTACATTTTTTATCAATCTTCTTTTTAAGGTAATAATTTTTAATGAAACGGAAATGAGATGTATCGATAAATTCTTTTCTTATTCTGTTTTCGATTTCTATCCTTTTTATTCTGTTCCTCTCCAAAAGGTTCAAACGTAAATCAACAATAATCAATTACCTATATTAGCTACTATAGGTAAGGGCAAGATAAAAGATAAAAGTATTTTCTTTTATTAAAAGATGATATCATTTCTAATCGTATTCCGGAAAGTGAAAGATGTCATCTTTGCGCGAACCCGTTCACTTTGTTACACCGTAAATTCACCAATCACATCCCGGGGTTATAAAAAAAGCACGAAAGATTTTCTCCTTCGTGCTTTAATCATTATATCAATATGCGGGTCTTACTTCAGCAGCATCATTTTCTTTGTTGCAGTGAAATTAACACTGCCGGTACCTTTTGCTTCAAGCACATAAATATAAATTCCGCTTGATAAACCGGATGCATCGAAATTTACATTATGATCTCCGGCATTAAATTCTTTGTTGACCAATTGTTTTACTTTCTGTCCCAGCAAATTATAAATTGTAATATTAACTCCTGCATCAACAGGAAGAGTAAAGCTAATCTGCGTGGAAGGATTAAATGGATTCGGGTAATTCTGCTCAAGTGCAAAATGAGACGGCGTGGTAACATCTGCTTCCACCGTTTTTGTATAAGTAAACGAACCATCGAAATCAATTTGCTTTAACCTGTAATTGTATTTTCCTTTTTTAACGTTATTATCGGTATAATCATAGGAACTGGTTTTAGTAGTAGTCCCATTCCCTTCAACAAATCCAAGACTTATCCAGTTTTCATTTGAGCCAAGATTTTTCCTCTCAACTTCAAAACCTTTATTGTTTTTTTCGGTTGCTGTTTGCCAGTTTAAGTTTACAGAACCGTCTGCCGCTTTTGCTATAAAAGAAGTAAGCTCAACAGGAGTACCGGTATCGGGATTAATTATTCTTATATTATCCAGGAAAAGATCATTCCCGCCTGCACTGATAGCTTTAAATTGAATTTTATTAACGCCTTCCGGAACAGCAAATTTCATTGTACCCCATTGATTTGCATCAGGAACAAATTCAAAAGTAGTATATGGTGCAGTTACAAGTTCTCCATCCGGACCTCCGTTCAGAAGAACAAGTAATTCCCAATTTTGTCCGTCATCAGTTGAAGTAAGAATCTCGAGTTTATCAATAAAATACATAGATGTAGCAGCATAGGCATAATCAAAACTTAAAGTATCTCCTGCTGATAATGTGTTAAATGTATACGTAATCATTGAACTCACTGAATCAGCAATGGAGGATAAGAAGAATTTTGCGCGTACTGAATTCGTACCCTGCCCGTATCCGCTTACACCATAATATTTATTCCACAGAGGATTTCCAGAATTTTCTAATGACCAGCCTGAAGGCGGAAAACCGTATTCATCAAAGTTTTCATTAAGCATCAGGGATGGGTCCTGTATTGTTGAAAAGTGCCAGGTAAAACCTGTCGCTGTTCCGGTTCCCTCATTTTCATCCACTCTCCAGTAGTAATCGGTAGAATAATTCATTGCACCCTGATCGAATGTGCTTACCGGGGGTCCTGAATAAATAGAAGTTAAATTTTCAGGATCAGTTCCAAACAAAACATTTATTGAAACCGCATTTGCTGGATTAGACCATGTAAGATTCTGATCTAATCCTACAGCTAAAGCATTATCAACAGGATCAGGATTCGAAGCAGGTACTCCGTTTATACCAAACAGTGCAAAGGAATAGTCTTTTTCAGTTGTTCCCTGGAAAACGGTAGTAATAGGTGTCCAGTTTGTATAACCGGTTCCAAAGCCGTCTTGCGGGTTTTCCCATACTGCTTCATAATTATTTGAGCTTGACGATGGCTTCCATCCCCAATCTGCATATCCTAAAACAGTTGAGGCATATACAGAAATCCAGTAATGACCCGGAGCTAAAACCACTGCATTATCCAAAGGGACTGTAAAACCGCCGTTTCCATTGTAGGTAACAGTATTTTGCCCATAATAAATTTGTGTGCCGGGTAAATTACCATTTGGGTTATCATCTGCGTAAATCTTAACATCAAAAGAAGTCGGATTGGGAGAGCCGTTATAAAATGCACCAAGCACAAATACTTTGGTAATTGTCCATTGATCTGTACATATAAAGTCATCGGCTCCATAGCTGCTGTATGTAGTGGGAAATCCGCTTTCGCTTATTTCTGATGAAAGCTGTACATTTCCAGAGGGAGTTAGTGCCTGGTTATAAAGAGTATCATAAGGTACTATTTGTGTGTGAGATGTGTTGTTCAAAGCTAAGACGAAGATTAGTAGGAGAAAATTTCGTCTGCAATTTATCATATTATCCTCCGTATTAAGTTTGTAGTTCCTTTAAATCATGGATTAAATGTGTTCGTTCACTTTTAAAATAAAAAGAAGATATCCCTGTATTGTCACAAAATTGTAACATTGAATATACATCACAATAAGATGAGACCAAGGACACAGGGAAGGGAGGGAGATGATTAGTAAATAAAAAAGCACGAAAGAGAAATCTTCCGTGCTTTAAGAAATAATAATTTAATGAGGCTTACTTCAACAGCATCATTTTCTTTGTAGATGTAAATGAAGAACCATCAACACCATTAGCCTGGAGAACATAGAAATATAATCCGCTTGAAAGATTTGCTGCATTAAAGTTTACATCGTGATTACCGGCTGTGAAATCATTATTAACTAAACGGGTTACTTCCTGACCGAGACTGTTGTAAATTGTAATCTTAACACCCGCATCAACAGGAATAGCAAAACTGATTTGAGTTGTGGGATTGAACGGGTTAGGATAATTCTGAGTTAGTTGATAAGTAGCAGGAGCATCAACATTAAGTGTAACAACATCAGAGAATGTAAATGCACCGCTGAAATCTAATTGTTTCAGCCTGTAGGAAGTCATACCTGAAGGAACGTTCTGATCCATAAAACTGTATGAATGTAATTGTGTCGTTGTTCCCTGACCTTTTATGAATCCAATAGTAAAGTAATTTCCGCCGGTTGATTTCTCAATTTCAAATCCTCTGTTGTTTGTTTCGGTGGAAGTTGTCCATGTAAGGTTTACATTTCCGTAATTGTTAACTGCATTGAAGCTTGATAATTCAACAGGAAGATTATCATCACCTGTAACACTCATAACAATGTTCATACCGGGAAAGCCAATTGTTGTGGTTGTAGTAGGAGTAGTGATACTGCAGTCTGCGGCTAAAAGATATGAAGGAGCAGTTTCACCGCTTGCATTAGAGCCAATGAAAAATGTATTCAACAGTGTTTGTCCGTCAGGTGAATTTATTTCTACAACAAGCTGTGAACCCGCAGGCGCAACTCCTGTAACATTGAAATTGTAAAGTGTAAGGTTCTGATCAGGAATATTTTCTGTAGATGTCCCGATCATTGTCAATGAACCCGGATATCCTGAGGGGAAATTCTGGCTTGAAGTATAAAGGTTACAGGTAATTGCCTGTGTACCACTGGAAGCCGTAGCCTGTTCAATACCTACCTGTACAGATGTTACAGTGAAATCTCCCACGATTCCAAAATTTGAAAGTGTAAAGGCACGGAAATAACTGTTATCCGTATTGTAATAATTCGGAGCCCCACCGTTACATGAAACAGAATTGCCTGCAGTAATTGTAACTGGATCATTCGATTCTGTTATAGTTGTAGAATTTGGTGCAAAAGGTAATACCATTTGTCCGCTTGTATGTGTTGGGGGTGTGGAATTCACACTTATATTTTGTGCATATGCTATAACTCCAAACACCATTGCAAAAAGGAGAGTAAGAGTTTTGAACATTAGTTCCTCCAGATTAGAGAGTTAAAAAATAAGTAAGAAGAAAATAGAAATCTTCTGTACTATAATTATAAATTAAATGGAGATTTACAATATTGACATAATAAAAATTTCGTAAAAATAATAATTTTCTTTCACATACTAAAAAGAATTTTTGAATCTTAAGGTTTATTTCAACAGCATCATTTTCTTTGTAGATGTAAATGAAGAACCATCAACACCATTAGCCTGGAGAACATAGAAATATAATCCGCTAGAAAGATTTGCTGCATTAAAGTTTACATCGTGATTTCCGGCTGTAAAATCATTATTAACTATACGGGTTACTTCCTGACCGAGACTGTTGTAAATTGTAATCTTAACACCCGCATCAACGGGGAGAGCAAAGCTGATCCGGGTAGATGGATTAAATGGATTAGGGTAATTCTGTGAAAGAGTAAACTCTGCAGGAACATTTTTTACAATAACATTAACCTCTTTTGAGTATTCGAATGAGCCATTAAAATCAATCTGCTTTAATCTATATGAGTAAGTTCCGGTTTTAACATTGTTATCTGCATAACTATATGAATGCGGCTTTGTTGCAGTTCCGTTTCCCTGAATAAATCCAATAGACTGCCATTCCGACTTATGATCTCTGATCTCAGATCTCTGAATTTCAAATCCCTTATTGTTTATCTCAGTCGCTGTCTGCCAGTTGAGATTTACGCTGCCGTTTACTGCCTGTGCGGTAAAAGAAGTAAGTTCGACAGGAATTAAGGAAAGATCAAAGCTCCATCCGCCAATTCCTTTTACTCCTGCAAAAAGCCGGTTACCAATAATTTCCAGGCTTAAAATTGTTTCCTGTGCTTCACCCGGGAAAGATCCTGCATTAAGTTCATTCCAGTCCAAACCAAAATCATTTGAATAATAAATACTACCCTGTTCAGTGCCTGAAAAAATTTTATTGCCCGAACTGGTAATTGCAGTTACTTTTTCATTTGGCAAACTGTTTTGAATAAGTTCCCAACTATCGCCATAGTCAGTTGAACGATACAAACCAAAAAAGTTTCCACCCGTGCAGATAAAATTGTTGAGCACGCCGATTGTAGTAATCATCGGGTTGGAAGGAAGACCATTATTAATTACTTCCCAATTATTTCCTTCATCTGAACTTCTGTAGACTCCATCAGACCTGCCGGCAAAGATAAAACCTCCTGTTGAATTTACTGTCGTTATGTGTCCCTGTCCCGGCGTATTAGTAGGTTCCCAGTTTTCTCCTGAATCAGTTGTTTTAAACACATCTGCACCGGGATTATCGGTACATACAAATATTGCGTCGGTAGTTGATGTAAAAGAACTGGCGTAAGCAAATGCAAGGGTTGAACTGTTATAGTGTTCCCATGTCAAACCCTGGTCGGAACTCCGGAAAATTCCATCTCCTTCGGATGCACCAAAAATATAATCGTTAACAGATATAAAATCATTATAACCTCTTGAAGAAACTCCATCAACAATTCTATCCCAGCTACTGCCGTCATCTGTACTTTTCCAGGTTGTCCCAAAATCACCATCAATTGTAGAGGAATAAATATTAGCACCATCTGAACAATAGTTTGTAACAGAAAGTAGTGTTATCCCATATCCTGAATATATCCACTGATTCCCTGTATATTTGTAAACTGCTGTGAAATAACAACCAGCCAGAAAAATCGTATTATCAGCAAAAAATGTTGTAGCGTTACCTGGGGGTATAAAACCATTATCAATAATTTGCCAGGAATTCCCATTATCTGTAGTCTGGTAGAAATGGATATCAGTGCTCGCAACCAGTGAACCGTTATATTCTGCGAAAGCGGTTCCGGTTCCAATTAATGAAACTTCCCAGTTGTCCCCGTTATCAGAAGAACGGTAAATATCATTTGCGGCTGCAGCAAAAAGGTATCCATTGTGTCCAATTAGAGTATGTCCAATGTGAGAGGATGGTAAACCGTTATTTATTTGTACCCAGTTTGCTCCCGAATCAGACGATCTGAAAATCCCGTTTGAAGAACCTGCAAACAAAAAATTACCATAAGAATAAATAAAATTTATATATCCGCCTGATAATCCGTTATGTGAATCAAACCAGTTTTCTCCATTATCGGTCGATTTATATAAAGTGCCGGATCCTGATCCTGCATAGATTGTATCTCCTATAGCTAACAGTGATGAAATGCCTAAAGTACCAAGACCGTTATTTTTCAATTCCCAGGTGTTTCCATAATCTGACGATCTGTAAAGATCATAATAATATGTTCCCACAAAAATATATTGCGAGTTTGAAGTGATTGACCAGGTTGCCGCCTGAATTTTAGGGTAACCCTGATTGAATAATTGCCAGCTTTCACCATCATCGGAAGATCTGAACACCCCGCCGTCAGCAGTGTTTGGGTTTGTAACTGCAGCAAACAGATAATTCCCCTGCTTTGTCATTTGTTCAATTCGCCCGCCTGACGGACCGGGAACACTTTCCCATTGGGAGTAAACTAAAGTGTTAATAAAAATAAATATGGTAACGGCAAACAAAGTCTTCATTTTATCGCCTTGTTATTACAAAATTTTACGTGTCTATTTTAACAAAATTAACTTCTTCACTGATGTAAAATTACCGGCAGTTAACCTGTAATAATAAATACCACTGGTAAGGTTCGAAGCGTTAAACTTAATTGAATAATTTCCGCCATTTCTTCTCTCATTAATCAGTGTCGCTACTTCATTTCCAATCTCGTCATACACTTTTAATGATACAAATACATTCTGTGAAATCTGAAAATCAATATTTGTTGAGGGATTAAATGGATTAGGGTAATTCTGTGAAAGAGTAAACTCTGCAGGAACATTTTTTACAATAACATTAACCTCTTTTGAGTATTCGAATGAACCATTAAAATCAATCTGCTTTAATCTATATGAGTAAGTTCCGGTTTTAACATTGTTATCTGCATAACTATATGAATGCGGCTTTGTTGCAGTTCCGTTTCCCTGAATAAATCCAATAGCTTGCCATTCCGACTTCTGATCTCTGATCTCAGATCTCTGAATTTCAAATCCCTTATTGTTTATCTCAGTCGCTGTCTGCCAGTTGAGATTTACGCTGCCGTTTACTGCCTGTGCGGTAAAAGAAGTAAGCTCAACAGGAACTACATCAAGATCAATTAAAGTAAAATCATCGACATACCAGAAATCTATGTCATTTGAATCGCCCAGGTAATAAAGCGCCATCTGCATATTATCTATACCTGTAAAATCAACAGTGACGAGTTCGGGACCTGAATTTCCGCTTGCCTGTAATTCCCAAACAGAATTGTAGGTGGTTCCACCATCGCCTGTGATTGCAACTCCCACGTAAACAATATTTGACCAGTAGTCTTCGTAGTAGTTAAACTTCAGTTCCATATTATGTCCCTGCATACCAGTGATAACAGGTGAAGCAAGCAGATAAGATTCGCCGACAAAAGGATACACCCATGTAAAGCGAACTTCCGGAGTATTGATTCCTCCGGCATAATTCGTATTGCTCATTTCCCAGCTTGTGAATCCCTGTGGACCAACCGGCGTCCAGTTATCCATATTTTCAAAGGAGTCATAAAAAAGTGTATCAGTACCCTGGGCAGAAAGTGGTATGTTCATTAGAATAATCAGAATGGACAAAAGGAGTAAGCACAAAAACCCGGTAGATTTGTACATAGTTAACCTCCGATAAATTATTAGTATAGATATTTGCTGCGAATTTGAAAGACTGTATATGCCTGATAGTATAAGGAAAGTTAATAAAGGGACATAAAAAAAGCTACGGAATTTAAAAATAATAACCCGTAAGTCAATGTAGGAACTTCACCTGCCGCAGCAGGCAGGTTAATGAAGTTCTGAATATGTAGAGCGATAATGATATATCGCTCAAAGGATCAACGGAATAACGAAAGCAGCTCCTGCGGCTGTGTGTTCAACTGGGAGAGCATTGAAATACCTACCTGGCTGCCTATGCTTCCCTTTGTTGCATTCAACTGTTCCGATGCCATATCGGCATCAAATATTCTTGAAATTGATGATGTAATATTTGTAATAGTTGATGTAAGAAAATCGCTATTGCTGTCTACAACCTGGGTAAGATTTCCTATTCTTCCAATAGCATTTTTAACATTTGCAGAAATAGCGGAAAGATCACCCGCTGTGCTTAATACTGTTTCGGGATCAGAGCTTAACAACCCGCCGACAGTACTGCCGCCTGAGTCTTCCCTTTTAATACCAAAATAATCTGCCAGATCAATTCCTCCGTCCACTGTAGTAGTGAGGCTGGTAATTTTTTTACCATTCAAAGCATCGATTTGCAAATGTAAGTCAAGTCCGCCCTCAGGTACTAAATGGCAGCTAACATTCGAAAAACCTATATCCATACATATTTCAGTTCCCAACATTGCGTCGTGTAATAACATGCTATTCCAGGAAATATTCATTGCTGCTGATTCAGATGTTCCATCGTCATATGTGATATTCATTGTAGGATTAATTTCAGATGGACCGGTATTTATCATTCCATCTTCAAGTGATGTTCCGGTAATAGATGAAACACCCGGGTCAGGGACAGTTCCCCCGTTTAAGATTGTATTTAAGTCATCAACTTTAAGGTAGCTGTCGCCTGCAAAGTCCATTGTTAAATCACCGCCCACATCAAATACATCATTACCTGCAAGAGCTGTTCCGTCACTTTGTTCAAGCAGGTTATGCCCGTTAAACTTTGTGTTCTTCAGGATTGAATCTATTTCTTCAGCTAATGAGTTTATATCCTTTGCAATTGCTGTTTTGTTCTTTGTGGGATCCTGAGCATCTGTATATTTTGCAGATACCTGGTTAAGCAGATCATTTATTTTATCTAATGAAGCTTCCGCTGTGGCAAGATAATTCTTAGCCGAACCGCAGTTATTAAGCTGAGCTTTCTGAACTTCTGATTTTGCTTCAAGGTCTTTTCCCACCCTGTAGCCTGAAGTGTCGTCGGCAACACTGTTTATCCTTTTACCGGTAGATAACCGAAGCTGTGCTTTTTGTGTGTTTGTGTTTACTTTCGTAAGTGCATAATATGCCTGGAAAGCGCTGAGATTTGTATTTATTGAAAATGCCATCGATACCTCCTTGTATCAAATAAAAGCTTTATCAGGCATCCCTGCCTGATATAAAATTTATGTGCCCGGTATATAATCGGATTTTATATAAAAAAAGTTTAGAAGTAAGAATTATAAGGTAAAATCCGGGTAATTGAATGGTTTACAGGATTTTTGTTGCCTGGAAAGACTGAAAGGGTGTTTCCTTATTCATTCATAAAATTTTTAATTATTTCAAAAGTAATTTTGGGAAGATTACTCCGGCTTTCCGGGTTTTCAGCTTCACCAATCTGTGAACCGTGCAAACCGGGTAAAATAGCCAGTCGTGAATCTGAAATGAGTTTAGACATTTTTAATGTGTGATCAACTGTTATAACATCACGGTCACATGCAATTATAAGAGTTGGTAATTTTATTGATCCGATATCTTCGTCTTTCCAGTCTTGAAAATTCAGCATACGTTCCCTGTCCTTATCAAACATTATCTGCAATGCATTGCTGTCAGGATTTATTTCGAGAAATGCATCTTTAAATGACCGGGGCAGATCTTTTATTGTGGCATGCTGTAAGCCATCGAAGAAACCGGGAATTAGTCCATCCCTTTTAAAAAAAGTTGAAGCAAGTACAAGTTTGCTAAGTATTTCCGGGTGACGAATGGCTATTTGAATAGCTGTATTTCCGCCGTTGCTGAATCCCAAAATTGAGGCTCTGGAAATGTTAAGGTTATGTAAGAGTGCGGTAACATCATCTGCATCCTGTTCAAAGCTTTCAGGTGCATTTCTATCCCCGGTATGTCCGTGTGCCTGAAGCTCTACTGCAATCAATTTGAAGTCATTCCTGAGCAAGGGAATCATCTTACCAAATGTTGTCCGGATATTTGATCCGCCGCCGTGAATTAAAACAAGAGGTTCTCCTTTACCGCTGTGAATTTCATAATACATTTTTATTCCGTTTACATCAGAATAACCGCTTTTAAAACCGGCAGATTGTTTTGGTGTTTGTTTTTTCATAATGATCTTTTCGGGATTTTATAGGGAAGAAGTTAATCAGAAAAGTAATTAAAGGGAAGAAGAGTTTTTTGAGAAGTAATCTTCTGAATTCTATTAATAATTACTAGCTTTTTCAGGAAGTAAATCAGACTTTTGAGCAACATTTGACAATAACTAAAATCTTAAATATGTTTTACACGGCGGGTTTATTACAATTTTGAACAATAAAAGAAAAATATTTAAGCTATTAGCAAGGCTATGTTTTTATTGCTGGATTGCATTATGGACGGTATTGTCATTTTTTGTTTTTCCCTTTTCCTCAGATGATTGCTCTGCTTTTTCATTTGAATATTCTAAGGCTTCCCTTTTTACACCCGGATTAAATTATTCATTATATAATGGCATTGAAGAAAATATCAAATTAAATTTTTCAGATGAGAATCCCTGTAACTTTTTTCACCAGGGGAAACTTTTAAATTCATTCACATCGCAAAGTTGTAATACAGCCAGGCTTCTTCATTTTGTTCAGTCATATGAATTTCACATCATTATTACCTCTGTCTTAAAAAACGATCATTCCAGACCTCCACCCGCACATTTATTATTCTCCTGATATCTTAAGTTAATTAAACCTAAATAAGGAAAATAAAAATGACAATCAGCGGCTGGATTTTTGTGAGCGGTGCATGGGGAATAATAATATTCCTTACAGTTTTTTGCTTTATCAGAGTCTTTCGTTCTGAAAAAAAAGAAAAATAAGGAATTGAAACTTACTTTGCATTACATTAGTTTAGTATTGTAAATATTGGCCTTTCATCTGATTTGTTTACTTGCTTAATAATTTTTTAGGGAGTAAGAATCAATATGAAGAAATATATTGGGGTTCTGCTGCTTTCAGGGTTTTTATCTTTTCCAATATCATTATTCTCCCAGCTTGATGTTTACATGTATATCGGAAAAAGTCAGACATATTTAATTAAACACTTAGGTACTCCGGCGCATATCGATAAATCAAATCCCTCTATGGTAATGATATTTTACAATAGTTCTGATTCGAGGAAATCATTTGTAGCAAATGAAGATGGTATATTCCAGGCAGAATCTTACCAATCATTTAATTCTGAAAAAAGTGCCCGGGTAGCATTAAACGATTGCATTTCGGAAATGATGCATAAAGGATTTGCTGTCGATACAGTCTCAGTATCGGAATTCTCAGGTGAGAAGCAGGGGGTAAACTGCAGTTTATATTTCGGATTAAATCATATTAATAATGAATACGAAATAAGAACAACTGCTCACAGGAAAGAATAAGTTGGCAGACGTCATTTTTATTTAAAATGACATCTGATATAAATATTTACCGCTGATTAAACTCATTTCCTCAAATATTATAAAGCCGGCAACCTTCTTTAAGTAACCGATTTATATTATTGTTATAAGTTATGGTTACTTTAATTTTGATTCAATGTGTTTTTTATCCAGCTTAAAATTTCAATAGTTTATATTTTTATATCTGATTAAATTAAAACTAATCATTAAAATTATGTTGAAAGAGGTTAATGGAGGAATTTAAAATACTCACGCAGCCAACTGATGTGACTTGCGGACCAACCAGTTTACATGCGATTTACAGATATTACGGTGAGAAAATTTCGTTAGAGAGAACTATTAAAGAAGTTCAATATTTGGAAAACGGCGGCACATTAGCTGTACTTTTGGGTTGCCATGCATTAAAGAGAGATTATAAAGTTACTTTATATACATTCGACCTTAAAATATTTGATCCGACATGGTTTTTGGATAAGCAGGTAATTCCACAGAAACTAATTCAACAATTAAAATACAAGAAGTCAAACAGAATTAAAGAAATAACCAGGGCTTATCTGAATTTTTTGGATTTAGGCGGTGAGATAAATTTTGAAGTTCTTAACCGGGGCTTGTTAAAAAAATACTTCATAAGAAAAATTCCTGTGCTTACAGGATTAAGTGCTACCTATTTATATAAAAGTATGAGAGAACTTTCTGATGAAAATAATACTTCTGTCTATAATGATCTTGAGGGCGAACCGATGGGGCATTTTGTTATTTTAAAAGGTTTTGATGAGGAAGGTGACAGTATTTTAGTGGCTGATCCTTATCAGACAAATCCTATTTCCAATAAAAATTATTATAAAGTTAAAACAGCAAGATTGCTTAATGCAATTATGCTTGCCATAGTAACATTTGATGCAAACTTATTAATCGTAGAACCAAAATAATTTAATATGAAAACCTTTGTAATTGTGAACAATCTTAAAGATTGGGGCTTCAAAATTAAAAACATTGATATTATTGAAGCAAAATCATATCTCACTGATAAAATGTACTCCGAGATAAAATCTGCAAGAGTCTTTAACCTTTGCAGATCATATAAATATCAGTCAACAGGATATTATGTTTCCCTTTTAGGCGAAGCAAGGGGACACAGAACATTTCCTAATGTATCTACTATCCAGGATCTTAAAACTCAAAGCATTGTCAGATCAATATCAGATGATTTTGATGAGCTCATTCAAAAAAATTTATCTAAAATTAAAGCTGAAGATTTTACACTGAGCATTTATTTCGGTCAGAATGTTGCTAAACAGTATTCTAAATTAGCGACTCAAATTTCCAGCTTATTCCAGGCGCCTTTAATGAAAGCCCATTTTGTTTATAATAAGAACAAATGGCTGTTAGACAATATTTCTGTGATACCTGTAAATGAAATTCCAAAGAATCATCTTACTTACATCGAAGGATTTGCTGAATCCTTTTTCAGCAAAAAAAGAATCCATTCTCCCAAAGTATCCATGCTTGCTTATGATTTGGCAATATTGGTTGACCCGAAAGAAGAAGAACCGCCTTCAAATAAAAAAGCTATCCAGCAATTTATTGAGGCAGGCGAAGAATTAGGAATCAGGTGTGAGTTGATAACCAAAGAAGATTATGGTCGTCTCCCGGAATATGATGCTTTGTTTATAAGAGTGACGACTTCTGTAAATCATTATACTTACCGGTTTGCAAGGAGAGCTTTCACCGAAGGACTTATAGTGATAGATGATCCGTATTCAATTTTAAGATGTGCTAATAAAGTGTACCTGGCAGAAATGCTTTCAAATGCTAATATCCCCACGCCGAAGACTTTGATACTGCATAAAGACAATAAGGATATTTCAATAACAAACCTGTCATACCCGATTGTGCTTAAACAGCCGGATAGTTCCTTTTCACAAGGTGTAATAAAAGTGGATAATCCCGGGGAGTTTAAGACTGAGATTAATAAGATCTTTGAATCGTCCGAATTAATAATTGCCCAGGAATTTACTTATTCTAATTTTGACTGGAGAATCGGAATTATTGATGGAAGGCCCTTGTATGTCTGTAAATACTTTATGGCAAAAGATCATTGGCAAATTTATAACTGGAAAGATAAGGGAAAAAATAAATACGGAAATTTTGAAGCAATTCCGGTTTACCAGGCACCAAAAAAAGTTATATCGGCAGCACTCAGATCTGCTAATATAATTGGCAAAGGACTGTATGGCGTTGATGTAAAGGAAATTGATGAAAAGCCTCTTGTTATTGAAGTAAATGATAATCCCAACATTGATGTTGGAGTAGAAGACCAGATTATGGGAGAACATCTTTATTATGAAATTATGCGGGTGTTTAAGGAAAGGATAGAGAGTTCAAGAAAAGAAAGAGAACTGAGTATATGAATTCTCCTCTACACCTGTTCGAAGCCGTCGGTATTGAACTTGAATACATGATAGTTAATGAACAATCTCTCAAAGTTAATCCCATCGCCGATGAAGTGATTAAATCCTTAACCGGCGAATATACTTCGGATGCTGAATATAGAAATATAGGATGGTCGAATGAATTAGTGCTTCACGTAATTGAATTAAAAACTCCTGAGCCCGTAACAACTTTAAAAAACCTGGATGAAGAATTTCTTACGAGTATAAAAAAGATTAATGATTTTCTGAAAAATTTTAATTCTGTACTTCTTCCCACCGGTGCTCATCCTTTAATGGATCCCTTTAAAGATACAAAACTATGGCCGCACGAATATAACGCCGTGTATGAAGCCTATGACAGAATTTTCGGCTGCACGGGACATGGCTGGTCCAATTTACAAAGTGTTCATTTAAATCTGCCTTTTGCAGGTGACGAGGAGTTTGGAAGATTACATGCAGCGATAAGAATTTTATTACCGGTTATCCCAGCACTCACTGCAAGCACTCCGATTATTGATGGAAGAATTACCGGGTATAAGGATACCCGATTATTTACTTATGCACAAAACCAAAAAAAGATTCCATCAATTGCCGGGGCTGTTATTCCCGAAAGAGCATTTTCCAAAAATGATTATGAAAATATTATCCTTAAAAGAATTTATAAAGATATTGCTGCATTTGATTCGGAAAGTATTCTTCAAAATGAATGGTTGAATTCGAGGGGAGCAATTGCCCGTTTTGACAGAAATGCTTTTGAAATAAGAATCATTGATATCCAGGAAGCACCGAAAGTTGATTTGGCAGTTGCCTTTATAATTTTTGAATCATTGAAAAACTTAGTTAATGAGAAGCGGCTGGATTACGAAGGACAGAAGAGATGGACAGAACAATCATTAGCTTCTGTTTACAATGATGTTGTTAAATGCGGCGAGAATACTATAATTGCCGACGAAGATTATTTAGCCGTTTTTAATCTGCTTCCGAAATCGACTGCTAAAAATATTTTAGAAAAATTAATATCAGAAATAGACTTTTCCGGTTACGAAGAATTTAAAATTATCATCGATAATATCTTATCTCTCGGGACTCTCTCAACCAGGATTATTGAGAAATTGAAGAATGATTATTCCGAAAAGAACATCATTTCAGTTTATAAAATGCTTTCCGGGTGTTTAAAAGAAAATAAACAGTTTTTGAAATAATGCTTACATTAATCACCTGCGAGCACGCAGGGAATAAAATCCCCGAAAAATTTAATAAATGCTTTTCTTCTGATAACTCCATCTTAGATACTCACGAAGCTTATGATATCGGAGCTGTTAAAATTTTTAAAAAGTTATCTCCTCTTGCTGACTTTTCTCTAAGTACTTCAGTATCCCGATTGTTGGTTGAAGTAAACAGGTCACTGCACAATAAAAATCTATTTTCAGATTTCACAAAAGATTTAAACAGTTCACAGAAAGATGAGATACTAAATAAATATTATAATCCTTACCGGCTGGCAGTTGAAAAATTTGTATGCGATAACTTTAACAATAAGAAATTACATTTATCAATTCATACGTTCACACCAATCCTGAATAATAAAAAACGAACTGCCGACATAGGGATTTTATTTAATCCTGATAGTGACTTTGAAAAGAGAATTTCACATTTACTGAAAAAATATTTTAGAAAATATTTTTCCGGATTTATAATTAAGTTCAATTATCCTTATTCAGGAAGATCGGATGGATTTACTACTTACCTGCGTGAAAAATACTCTTATAAAAATTATGCGGGGATAGAATTAGAAATAAATCAGAGATTTTTTATTTCTAATTCCAATGATAAACTTTTACTTTCGGGGATATACAATGTGATTAAAAATGTTCTGGCAGAATCTAAGATTATATTAAGCCTTTAAAGCTGCACCGACTGTAGGATAAATTTCAAATATTTCATCCAGCTTAATTGTTTTAAGAACATTGGATATTTTATCTGATACCGAAGCTAAAATAAATTTCCCGCCTGAGCTTTTAGTCGTGGCATAACCATACATTAAAATACCGATACCCCAGCTCGATATGTATATTACTTCGCTTAAATCCACGATGATTTTCTTTTTATGGTTTTCCAAAGCATTTACAATTGCCTCGTGAAAATCGTTTGCTTCCGGTCCAACCATCATTTTACCTTCAGGTCTAACAACCAGTGTATGTTCTGTTTCCCTTATGCTTATTTTCATTATGGTTTCCTTAAGGTAGTTGGTGATAAAATTTTGGTGGTTTTCATTAGCTATTAATTTCAGGAAGTGAAATAATAAACGTTGTTCCCTCACCATCTTTTGTTTCCACTTTTAGTTCACCGCTATGAACTTTGGTAACAATATCATAACTTAATGATAATCCCAGCCCGGTTCCTTCGCCTGTTGGTTTTGTTGTGAAGAACGGCTGGAATATTTTATCTATAATGTCTTTCGGAATTCCATTGCCGTTATCACCAATTCTTATTTCAACTTTATCTTTTAAATTTTTTGTTGAAACTTTAAGAACCGGATTAAAACTATCGCCATCCTTTTTCTTTTTATCATAAGCTGCATAGCAGGCATTGTTTATAATATTTAAAAACACTCTGCTTAAATCCTGCGGAACTACATTTATTTTCTCTAAAGATTTATCGTAGACTTTTTCTATAGTAATATTAAATTCCCTGTTTTGCGCTCTCAAACCGTGGTAAGCAAGAGTAACGTACTGATCAAGAAGATCATTTATATCAGTCGGGGTTTTTTCTCCTGAAGTTCCTCTTGAGTGTAGAAGCATTCCTTTTACTATGGAATCGGCACGTTTACCATGATGATTAATTTTCTCAAGATTATGCTTTAAGTTTTCTATTAAATCAGCAACTTCTTCTTCGTTTTTGTTTTGAAGCTCTGCTTTCATTTCATCCAGCAGTTCATTACTAATTTCCGAAAAGTTATTTATAAAGTTCAAAGGGTTTTTAATTTCGTGTGCAATTCCGGCAGTAAGTTCACCGAGCGAAGCCATTTTTTCGGAATGAACAAGCTGTTTTTGTGTTCTTATAATTTCATCATTTTTTTCCTGTAATGATTTCATCGCCTGTGCTTTTGAAATTGCAGATACAGCGTGTTCACGAAACCGGTTTAATAATCTCGCTGTTGACTCATCAAAAGCATTCTTATCAGAAAAATTATCGAACACAACATATGCTTCAGTTATTTTATCTATATCTACTGCCATAACCAGCATTGATTCTGCCCGGCCAAATCCTTTAAGCTTTTCATCAGAATAAAGATGATCAGTTTCCCGGATAATGTATATTCCTTTTTCAGTCTCCTCAGAATTTTGTGTATATCTCTTCTTTAATTCTTCAGCAGAAAACCTGAGCTGTTCAAGATCTGCAATATCGTACCCTTCTGTAAAAGCTATATGAAACGCATTATCTTTTTTATCAAGCAGAAAGATAGCAGCTTTCTCACCCTGCGGAATTACGGTAAAAGTCTGTTCGAGCAGAGAGTTAAATAACTGATCGAGGTTTTCAGCACGGTTAATAACTTTAACAAGCCTGTCTACAGTTTCAAGTTCATCCGCTTGTTTTTTTATAATTTCCGCTTCACGGAGTTTCGCCTGGTTTCTCTCTTTAGTTATTACTCTGCGGCGCATTATCCTGTCGGTAATAAATATTCCGAAAACTATTAGGATTATGTAGACTGAATAAGCCCACCAGGAAAAATACCACGGCGGTAAAACTTTGAATGAGAATGAATCTTCCTGCGAAATCATTCCATATACATTTTTTGCACGAACTTTAAATGTGTAATCTCCGCTTGAGAGATTTGTAAATTCTTTCTTCGATTCATTTGTCCATTGAGACCATTTATTATCATTTCCCTCAAGAAAATACTGGTACATATTTGCATCAGGTTTATCGAAGGAAATTGAAGACACTGCAAAGCCCACATTGTTGCTGCTGAAAGGCAGAATTAACTTGTTATTCTGAAATGCTGATGGATTTGCTCCGTAGTAAATAATTGAATCGTTATTTACTACTATTGTCCGGATGAGAGCAGGGAAAATATTTTTGATATCTTTTGTTCTGGCATCATTGTAGTGAACTAATCCTTCATCCGTGCTCAGCCAGAGTGTTTCGCTGCTGGTAACCGAATCAATTTCAGCATACATTGCACTGATTGAATTTAAATCTAATCTCCTGAAAACCGGATCAGGCTGCCATTTGTATTTTCCATCTTGCTGGAGTTCTGCTTTCCCGATATCAGTTGTACCATTTACATTTGCTAAAATCCAGAGCTCATTACTTTTTCCTTTGGCGATATATAAAATATTGCTGGTTGAATCGGCAAATGCAGAGCCAAGCGTTGAATCGGCTACAAATTTTTCTGCTGTTTTATCAAATCTATATAAACCTTTATTTGTAGCGAGAAGTATTTTATTCTGAATATTATATAATGCGGTTTCATAAGCCGGAAGAGTTTCTTTTCTGTAACGGGTGTATTTTATTTTGTTGATTTTCCCGGCTACAAGATTATCCAGGTTGTCTGTCACATGAATTATTCCCCCATCAAGACTGCCAATCCACAAACTGCTGTCAGGACCTTCAACGCCATTCACTAATTCTTCATCTATGTCTGTCTGGTAAACTTGGAATTCATTTTTAGATTTTTCATAGTTAATAATACTTAGTCCGTCCCCATGAAATGAATACAATCTATCGGGATAAAAAACTGATGGCAGTACTATATTTGTTGAAGAATTTGTCAATTTCTTCTGAAGTTTATCATTCCTGATAACAGATACTCCATCATTAACGGCAGCCAAAAACATTCCGCGATAATTCAGTAACTGATATCCCGGTTTATTTATACCATCTACCAGTTTAAAAGCCGAACTATTTTTCTCCAGGTAAATAACACCAAGTTCATCCGCTGCATAAAATTTATTTTTATACTGTAACATTGAAAAAAACGGATACTTAGCAGGATCCTTTTGGGGCATAACCATTAACGAAGAAGGATCTTCACAATGAACAATTCCGTTGTTTGTTGCAAACCATAAACTTCCCTGTTTATCTGAGTAAACATCATATATTACTTTTGTTGGCATTCCCGAATTATCATTAATGATATTAAGAAAATGACCTTTGTGATCCATAACTACTACACCGCCGCGCTGCGTAGCAAAAGCAAAATTTCCATCCGAAGTTGTACAAGCATTGTAAACCTGGCTTTTCCTGAGAAAGGAATCATCTTCAGTTTTAAATGGATAAAATTTGTAACCCTTTGATAAGAATAATCCCTCTCCGTTTGTGGTTACAAGTATTCTTTCTTCACCTGTTAAAGAATCCTTACCGAAGGGCAGCATATTGAAAACACCTGTATCAGCAAAGTAATCTCCGTCAGGCATAAGTTTTATTGAATCTCCCTCAATTACCATTAACCCTTTGCCCTGGTTTCTTGAATAAATTTTATCATCAATATTGTACAATCTGAATGCATAAACAGAGTCCCATGCTTTTATATTTTTTCCATTCCATCTGAAAATTTTATCTTTTGTTTTGAAGTACACAGCTTTTGAGGAAGTTATAACATCCCACATCTCGCCATAGTTGCGGTCTTTTTTTTCAAGATAACTAAGCAACGATTTAAATTTTAATTGTCCGAGTGAATCGGGTTCGAGGTAGCCAAAGTCTGAGGAAGCACAAACATACATCTTTCCGCTGTCATCAATAGCCATAGAGCGAACCGATGCGGAGAAAGGAACTTCTATATTACGCCATGAAACTCCATCAAATTCCAAAATCCCCTTTTCATTACCAAAATACATAACACCGCGTTGATCCTGAAGTATACACCAGTTTGCAGGATTAGCTTTGTACTCTTTCGGGCTGTAATATTTGATAAATGGATTGCCTAATTCACGGTATTCATTTCCGGAAGTCTGCCCTAATAAAACCGAAGTAAATGAAAATACAAGTATTACAAACACAAAAGTATTTAGTTTGATTAAGTTCATTTTATTAAATATATACATTATCGAATCACTAAATTTTTGGTAATGTTATGATGAACTCTGATTTTTCACCTTCTTTCGTTGCAACCTTCAATTCACCTCCATGTACTTTCGTAACTATATCATAACTTAATGATAATCCCAATCCCGTTCCTTCGCCTGATGGTTTTGTAGTGAAAAATGGTTGAAATATTTTATCCAGTATTTCTTTAGGAATTCCGTTTCCGTTATCAGCAATTCTTATTTCAACTTTTCCATTCAGATTCTTTGTTGAAACTTTTAATACCGGAGAGAAATTTACATCATTGCTTTTCTTTTTTTTATCATACGCTGCATAGCTGGCATTGTTAATTATGTTTAAAAATACTCTGCTGATATCCTGCGGAATTACATTTATCTTTTCCAATGATTCATCGTAATTTTTTTCAATCGTAATATTGAATTCTTTATTCTGTGCTCTCATTCCGTGGTAGGCAAGAGTAACATACTGATCTAAAAGATCATTTATATCCGTTAATGTTTTTTCTCCCGAAGTTCCTCTTGAGTGAAGAAGCATTCCTTTTACAATCGAATCAGCTCGTTTACCGTGTTGATTTATCTTTTCAAGATTCAATTTTAAATCTTTTAAAATAGACAGCACTTCTTCTGTATCATTTTTCTGTAATTCATCTTCTATTTCATTAACAAGATCCCCGCTTATCTCTGAAAAATTGTTCACAAAGTTTAAAGGATTTTTAATTTCGTGAGCTATGCCTGCAGTCAGTTCACCGAGTGAAGCCATTTTTTCAGAATGAATAAGCTGTGCCTGTGCAGCTTTTAACTCATTTAACGTAATCTCTATTTTATTTTTTGCATCTTCAAGACTTTTAAAGTCCTCGTAACGTGCGTAGGCAATTGAGAAAGCTTCTGCCAATGTTTTTACAAGATCGAGTTTTTCAGCAGTAAGAGGAGAAACATCACCAACGTACAACATCCCTTGTGTAAATGGAACAAAGTGAAGGTGAAGTGAATCAGGCGGATTTGATGAACCCTGGTACGTTTCTGCATTCTGAACCTGTCCGAGTTTCATCATTGATTTTGTCCAGTTTATAAATTGCTCTTTGTTCCAGTGCTCTTTGTAAACCTGTTTTTCCTGCCAGTGATAAACTGTATTTTTTGTAAGGTCGTTTGCATTGAAAGATAAATTTAAAACTCCTAACGCTTTTCCGTCAGGTGTTGTTAAATAAACATTTACATTTTGATTTTCTTGATCAACAATAAAAACGCCGCAGCGGATAAATGGAACTTCAAGTGTGTTTAATTCACGCCAGATGATGGGGGTAATTCGATTGAGATCTTCTGTTGTTCTCATACTGGCAATTTCACCCCGGACTCTGTCCAATGATGCTTGTTTAACTACTTCCCTGGCTTGTGCTTCTGCTTTTTGCAAATCGAGAAATCGAATGTAACTCTGCTCAAAAACTTGTCCAAAGCGTTTCAGAATTTGATTATCTTCATCAGATAATTTTATCCCAAAATGGTTAACTACGAAAATAAATGTGAAATGAGAAACTACGACAGATCTTGTATAGCCGCCTTCCCGCGACAAAACCTGATTTCTCCATTCAGGAGTAGATGAATTGTACGGCGGATGTTTAAATAAATGTTCAAAGAATTCAATTTTTTCCTCTCTCGTATATTCCTCTTCGAAAAATCTCTCATCTTTTGTGGTTGCCACTGCCAGCACAGTGTAAATAGGCCGATCCAGAAAAGGAATTGCCGCTTTCTTCATATAAGTTTCAGCCACACCCGTAGAGCCCCAAAATGTAAATTGTTTATCAATTTCGTCGTTCTTAATACCAAGGAATACACCGGTAATGTCGAGATTCATATTATTCAATTGCTGAGAAACCAAATTAACAACTTCCTGTAATTCAGATGAATGACGCATCGCAATAGATCTGCTGCGAACCCGCTCCAAAGCCAGTTGTATTTCTGATTCGCGAGCCTGGGCTTCGGCTTTTTGAAGATCAAGAAAGCGGATATAAATTTGTTCGAACGCAGCAGCAAAGCGTTTTACTATAACCTTCTCTTCTTCACCAAAATGTTTGAGACAGTAACGCACGATGTCAATTCCTGAATGCCTATGAAACCAGCCCATCATAACCATGCCTTCTGCATTTTGAATCATTTTTTTTCTTTTAGGCGGTACCGGCTGAACTTTGAATATATCACTGAAAAAGGCATCCTTTTCTTCTTTGTTTGATGAATACTCAAAAAATCCTTCTCCTGGTGAATTAAAAGCATTATTAATTTTTTCAAATATCGGTAACTCAGAGTACGGCAAATGATATAATTCCGGGTAAACATCTTCTTCTACCGAAGCCCAGAAATTGATATCTTTGGAAGAATCCAGGTTTAACTGGATATTGACAGAATCAATATCTGTTACAAGGATTCGAAATTCTTTGTAGAGCAATCTAACCACATCTTTTAACTCATTACTTTTATGCATACCCATACTTCTACTTCGAACTCTTTCCAAGGCAGCTTCAATCTGTGCTTCATGGGCCTGTGCTTCTGCTTTTTGCAAATCGAGAAAACGGCGATAGGTTAAATTGAATACATCTGCAAAACGATTCAGTAATTTTATTGATTCTTTTGATAATGGCTCAGGTGTAGTTGTTAATATCATACCTTGCGAAAAGAAAGCCACACTATGTATCCGATGTTCCCTTACTAACTCAGCTTTAATGGTCATACCCATAACTTCCCGCACATACCGGATCCAATCGTTTAATTCTTTTCCGCTTAGGTCAATGACAAGTGATTTCTTTTTTTCTTTCCATGCATCATAAACTCTTTTTCCCGTTGTCGGCTCATCAAGACTTGCATTAAAATGATGACTGATTTTAATACCTTGCTGATCTGTAGCCCAGACTTCAAGTACGTTATCTTCTTCTTTAATCAGACAGATATTTATCCGTTCAGGTGTAACTCCAAGTTGTGTCATTTGCTGAAAGAGAATCGACGCCGTTTCAGCCAGTTCATTACTTTTGTGCATAGCCATTGTTCGCGCACGGACTCTTTCAAGTGCCAATTCAATCTGTGCTTCCCGCGCCTGTGCTTCTGCCTGAGATATGTCCTTATACCTTCGGTATGCCAGATCAAAAACATTCCGGAATCTTTTCAGAATTTTGATCTGTGATTCATCAATCTGTTTAAATGTTGAAATACCTATATCCCCGACACCTATGGAATAGAGGTAGTAATATAGTGCAGGAATATCATCGAGTCTCGGATCATCCTGCTGTCCGCCTCTCCGCCGGAAATCTTTCCAGCTTTCCAGCTGATCACCATCGATAACAACCTCTGCAAAAGCATCATTTGCCTTTTTAAGTTTTTTCAGCTGCTTGTTGAGCATCGGGTGCGAGTTATAACTTATTTTGTTAATATCGCCGCCCAGATAATCAGAAAAATCATAATCCATAAAATATTTTTGCTCATCATTAAAAATATGAATGACAGCATTTCTGAGATTATCAAATCCTAATTTTTTAAATTCTTTGAATGAAACTTCGCAGATGCTAAGCAGATCATCCGACTTCTGCATGCTCATAGCAACAGCACGAACTCTTTCAAGTGAAGCTTCAATTAGCGCTTCTCTTGCCTGTGCTTCTGCTAAAGCTATATCTGAATATCTTCGATAAGCCAAACTGAAAACATTTCTGAATCTTTTGAGCAAAACCAGTTTTTCTTTATCGATTTGACTGAAAGTTGAAATGCCAATTGTTCCGGTACCTATTGAATAGAAATTGTAGTAAAGCGCTTTTATCTTTTCAATTCTCGGATCTTCTTTTTCTCCGTATTTCCTTCTAAACTCTTTCCATTGCTCTAAATCCTTTCCCCTGTAAACTGCTTCGGAAAAAGCATCATTTGCAATTCGTGACTGCTTAATTTGTTTTTCCATTACAGGATGCGTGTTAAAATTTAATAGCGTTTTGCTTCTGCCAATTTCATCGGAATAGTCATAATTAAGAAAAGTCTTATTCTCATCATTATGAATATTGATCATTGCGTTTCTGATCTCAATGAATCCTAACCTGTAGAGTTCTTTATATAAAACTTCACTTACATTCAGCAGGTCTTCTGATTTGTGCATTCCCATTGCAACGGCTCTCACTCTTTCAAGCGATGCTTCAATTTCAAGTTCGCGGTTTTTGTTTTCTAACTCTTTTTGAAGTTCAGAAATTTTTTGTTCGGAGTTTTGCTGTTGTGTTTTCTTTTTCATTAAATGTAAAATTCAATAAATTCGGGCATGATAAAATACTTTTAATTGATTTTGCTTTTAATCCAGATTTCTATTTTACAACTACAATGTTAACCAAATATCATCTGTTCTGCTTTAATTATTCTATTTTATTTAATTCCTTATCTATATTTTTAATCAAAGCATTTGCATTTTTGTCTATTCTTTTCAAATTCGTTTCAATTTTCCAATAATATTGATTTTTTAAACTTCTTAAGAAATAGAGAAATTTCTTGTCATGTTTCAATTCGGCATAGTCATTAGGAATCATACGTAGATTCGAATCGATAATATTTCCACTCTTCTCGGATTTCCTCGTGTAGCTTCCGTTCCACAATGCATCAAACCTTGTATTGAAAATATTTTTACTGGCATCATCAATAATTGAAAAATATGTTTGTACATCAGATTTAAGATAATTGTCTGAGTAAGAATAATAACCTACAATTTCATACCGTAATTTCTCATTCGAAATAAGATTTAAGTTGTAAGATTTTAAGGTTTCAAATACCTCGTTGTTTGTTGCGAGCCTCCAGGTTTGGGTAATGCGACCAAAATGGTAGGAAAGCGAGTCGTTATAGGGCATATTTTGTTTAAGGCTTGAGAGAAGGATATCAATCGATTCTCTGGTTAACTCAAACTGCTTTCCCCTCCAATTATTGTTCTTTAGATCTTCATTTAGGGTTCTCTTAAAACCTTTTAGAAACTGCATTTCTTCATTTTTATGTTTTCGCTGTTCGTTCCAGTTGTTAACCTGAAGTGCAATTAAAATACCAACAACAACAAGTACTATTTCGCCAACAGCATAACGCAAATACGCCATTACTTTGTTTTCTGAAGCAAGCTGCTTTCTTATATTTCTGAAGAACTTAATCATTAATTATTTGTTGGTTGTTTCTTTAATTTCATTATTCTTTATTAAATGGATTATTATCGCCCAATTCGTTCATCAAATCCAATTGCAGTTTTTCGTTCATGGACAAGATATGTTGAAGTTCTGTTCTGGCCCAGGAAGTTCTTACACCGATACCAAAAAGCAGTTGGTCTAATTGTACGGTACCATACTGTGCTTTAAATTTTGTAAGGGATAGTATGTTTTTTTCCCTAAGCTTATAATAATCTAATTGGCGGTTCTTAAATAGCACTCCTGTATTATTGATGCCGTATTTGGCCAGAAAGGGTTTTACATGGCTCTCCTTGAAATTTCGAATATTTTCTAAAGCATCTTTTATGAGCTGTTCTCTTGCAAAATATTCATTCAAACTTTTCTCAATTTCAGGGTTGCTAATTTCTTTGGTGCTTTTGGAATAATTTGAGGTAATGACCAGATTAAAAATTCTAAAACTCCGGATTGAACCAAAGTCCGCAAGGGAATCTCTATTCGAAAAACCCTGAGTTTCCTGGTAAATATTATTAAGAATTTCCAAATCATTATTAAAATAATCAATATGTTGGTTTATTCTGTCTTCATCAATTTTCAAATCCATTAATATTCGGCCATATAATTCTTTTTCATGGATTTTCGATTTTCTTTGTTCATTCCAATTGTTCACTTGAAGTGCAATCAAAATTCCAATTACTACAAGTACAATTTCACCAATTGCATAACGCAGGTATTTTGCAACACTATTTTCGGCTGCGAGTTTTTGTCTGATGTTTCTGAAGATTCTGGTCATAAAGTTTTAATAATATTTATTTGTTCATTTCACTTTTAATCAAACCTATGATAACATTAATATCCTTTATCATTTTTGTTAGGCTCGTAACTGAATGTGTTTCTGAAAAATCTTTCCATCTTTGTGTTGCGTCTAAGCCCAGAATTATTTGCGGAAGATTGTCGTTAAATTTTAAGAAAGCTTTTAGTTGAGGATGATTTTTCAGTCTGGAATCAAGTGTTGAGGCTCCTCTTATTAGAGACATACTTCTGATAACATCCGCTTTATGGTTATCTTCATGCTTTGCTCTCTCAAGTATATTATCCTGCAACACTTTTAAATCCAATAATTTATTTCTTATTTCCAGGGGAAACAATATCAACTCACCGCTGCTGCGGATCGATTCTATGGTGTTAGAATTGAATTTCATAAAAACGGAAGCCAGGTTTAACTTTAATAGTTTGTTATAAACTTCGGACGGAGTTAAATTCTTTTTTTCATAAAGTTTCAGGTAATTGTTGTATTCCTCGTGTTCTTTTTTAAAACTTTCTATAAATTTATTTGCTGATTCTTTATCCTTGTCCAAATCAATTAAAAGCTGCCGATAGTATTCTTGTCTAGATTTGTCAAGTTTTCGGTTTTCATTCCAATTATTAATCTGCAGAGCAATAAGTATTCCGATAACTACAAGAAATATTTCTCCGATTGCATAGCGCAGGTAAGACATTCCTTTTTTTTCGGAAGCTAGTTTTTTGCGGATGTTTCTAAAAATCTTCATCTATGATTTAATTCTGTTTCAATATGTTTCAACAATTGTGTTGCTTTTGTTTTTAACATTTCGTCGCCTGATTTTTGTAATTCGGCTAAACCATTTCTAAAAACCACATCATTAATTAACTCCAGTCTAATTTTGGGTTCATTGAGATTTTGAATTGCAATCGTTTTCAGGGTGTTGTCTTTAACATTAATAAAATTCATCTGATAATTTTTTTGAATTTTGTTTCTCATTCTTTTGGAATAATTAGAAAATGCAAAGTTACTATTCTTAACAACGCTTCTTGCAACAATCTGATCTACCAGGTTAGTGTTATTATTAACTGTATTCCTGGCAAACCCTTCTATAAACTGGTTAAATTCCATAAGTTCCTTTTTCAGTGATTCATTATCAATAATATTGATGTCTCCGGAATTTATCATTTCTAAAAGAGTTGTGTTGGCATTGGTGAATGATATTCTTGCACTCAGATCATTTATTTTTGGAAAAATGGAGTCCATGTTTTTGAACCCAATATTTTGTTCATAATGTGCAACTATATCTTTGCAATCCTGAAGGAAAATATCTTCAAAATCGATATAGATATCCTGCAGCTGTATTTGTTTCTTTAGATCAATACTTAAATTCTGTAAATAGACTGTTTCCCGTTTTTTTTGTTTCTGGTTTTCATTCCAGTTGTTAACCTGCAAGGCAATGAGAATGCCTATTACAACAGTACAATTTCTCCAATTGCATAGCGCAAGTAAGCTGCAACTTTATTTTCAGCGGCAAGTTTTTGTCTTACATTTCTAAATATTTTCATTATCCACTGTCTTTTTTGATTAATTTTCTAATTTCAGAAATTTTATCGAGTGCGTTTTCTTCACCTTCTAACCAAACCGCTTCTGTTATCTTTGTATAACTTGAAGAGCATTATGATAGATGGCTTTTCAAAAAATTCTTCGGAATTTATCGGAGTACAGTAACCAGACCAATGGTAGTCCTTAAAATCTTGCTTGAGTACCGGAATCCAGTCATTATTAAATGAAAACTCGACGTCATTTAAATCTTGGTATACTTGAAATAAATTTTCATCATAATAGGATATTAATGCCATTTGCAGTGTTTTATCTGAGACGTTTTCCAGGCCTTTTGCTTTCAACATTTCATAAGCGCTGGATTGAGATCTAAAACGTTCAAAAGAGATAATTTTTCCCATCCAAAAATTAAGACTGTCTCCGTAATTTTTTAATGTCACTTGTTCTAATAAGCGATTAGTTAAATGTATTGCCAGTTTTGTTTTAGACAGTTCAGAAGATAATGCAAGGGAATCCTGCTTAAGGTTCTGGTTGATAAGCGTAAGAATCTTCATGCTCAAAATTTGTGTCTTTTCTTTTTTCATTCCAGTTATTGACCTGCAATGCAATTAAAATTCCGATTACAACAAGTACAATTTCTCCAATTGCATAGCGTAAGTATGCCATTATTTTGCCTGCCTGCTCGCCTCGTCTTCGACTCGTCGAAGCGGGCCGGTCAGGCAGGTTTTCGGCTGCAAGTTTCTGCCTGATATTTCTAAAGATTCTTGTCATGGTTTATTAGTTGATTTTGCTTTCATATAAGTTATTTCTCAAAAAAATTGAGTACGGCTTTCCTGTAAACGATTTGAGCTTTTCGATGTCTGAAAGGTTAAATAGTATTTTTAGCATAGGATTGCTCAGAAGATATATAAAATTTTTCTCTTTTCCACCAAAAATAAATCCGTTATCTCAATTAAAATTTTATTTGTCAGATGAAAACATTACCCCGGCTGCATCATAATATCAGGGTAATCATAAATATCTCTTTTATAAAAAAAGATGTCATCTTATTAAGATGACATCATTAAATTCCGAACAACTTAGATTCAAAAATAAACTAATTGGATGAATTAGTATTTCCGCCGGACGTTTTTCCGCCGTGGTCACCGATTAAAACCCACTTACCGTCTTTCTTCATAAGTATATCTGTCCAGTTTCCGGCGCTGTTTTCTTTCTTTCCGGTCTCATTATTTTTATCAACCTCTGCATAATAATAATGAACATATGCAAAATCACCTTTTACCCATATAGTTAAAGGCGTAATTGAATATACGACTGTTGTATTATTTGAAAGACCGTAGTTGACCCATTTACCAGTAGTAGATTTGTTCTGGGGAACTTTAGATGAGTAATCCCATCCCATATAACTATCATCAAAGTAAGACATAAAACCTGCCACGTTACCGCCTGCGGAAACTTCCCAGTATTTTTCAACACCTGCCCACACTTCTTTTTGTGCATCAGACCATTGCTGTGCAAAACTACTGCTTGACAGCAGAAGTAAAACGAACATGGTAAATAAGACTTGAGTTATTTTTTTCATAGCACTTCTCCATTAGTTTATTATTGGTTAATTAATTAGATAGACATTAATTTAAGGTATCTTAATTCAATATTATTAATTCTACATCTCTGTAAATATTTTTTTGATCAAACCTGATGACGAGATTCAACCCGGAATACTTTTCGCCCACAAATCCATTCTCTCCAAAAGCATATCACCGGTAACTCCTCTAACAACACCAAATCCTTCAAGATGAAAATTTGCACGTATTGTATGTTTAATCCAATCTTCTGAATCGATAAGTGTATCAATTTTATCTCCATCTCCTTTGATGAAGAAGAAGCCATTCATGTCTCCTCCATGCAGGTCGAGAAAAACAGGTTCAAAAGATTTTATTATCTTACTTTGTAAAAGTCCTTCCAGGTATTTCATAAAATCCTGGAAATGTGCCGCACTTTCTTTTTCACGTCCATATATCGAACGGTTCCAGCCAAAGAACAGAACATTAGAACTCATAACTTACTCCTTTCAATTAATGATTAGCAGCAGGCAAAAAATAAAAGCGAAAGGAGATAATTGCTTATTATCTCCTTTCTTTTATTCCCATTAATTGCTATTTGTTGTATACCACCTCCCTATAAATTTCATCGGAGTGTTTACCGGTGAAATATTTGTTGTACGCTTTATCGAATTTATCTCTGTCTGATTTATTAGGCATTTCCTTCATGAATAATTCGTTGGATTTTTCATAAGCTTTTGGTATATCTTCCCAGTTTTTAACTTCGATGATTTGAACAAAATCACGATTATCATGTCCCCACCAATGACTTACAGTCTTATAACTGACTACATATGGATTATCTTTCCAGGAATTATCCATAGCTATCTGGTTGAGCGAATCTAATTCTCTCATAGATCCGTTTTCCGGGAATGCTCTTTCGAAATTGGTCATTACAAAGACGTTTCCCTCGGGCGCCTGTGCAAACACTGAACTGCTCATAGATATAAAAAGGACGAGCATAAAAAGAACTAAAACAAATGATTTCATATTTTTCCTTTCGGAATTGTTATTGATTTTATTAGTTACCTTGAATTAAATTTTATTGTCCGCTCAACCATTGCTCAAAACTTTTATTAATTTCACCTTTAGAGTATTCCCAATCGGGTTTAAGTCTTAAGCCGCTCTCACTCTGCCAAATAAAATCGATGGCATCGTTTGTGTCCGTTTTATTAATTATTTTTATTAGGAACAATTGGGTATCAGAAAAAGTTATTTTTATTATTTCGGAATTTATTTGCTGAGCAAGAAGAGTGCTTTGAATTATTTCTGCCTGTCTCAAATCGTAAGTTGCCCAGACGATCCCTTCATTGCCGATAAGCAAGTCATTTTCTTCAAAAGAAAGAGTCAGAATTATTTTACTCATCAATGGAAGTTCAGGCAGTTTTTCATCTGTAAATTCTTTCCAGTGGAGAGTCTTACCCTTTTCAAGGACTAATAGTCCGTCGCTTTTATAAATGCACGTTATCTTCAGCATTTCCATTAATTTTTAAAATAAAATTTTGAGATAGCTCTTTAGTGAATTAGTGGTAAAAGTAGAAGAAAAAAGACAGGAAATCTTGCATTATTTAAGCAATTATTAGGATTTTTCAGTCAAATAAGAAAATGAAGGTATGTTATGGAAAAGGACATTATACAGGCGATTTAACTCAAATTAAATTAGACCTGGTGTCATAATTTTCTAAGAGCAGTATTAGGAAACCTTCGATGGGAATTAACTTTTCAAATATTGTAACATAAGGCAGGTTATATCATCTGATTGTTCTATTCCATTGGTGAACTTTTTCACATCATCTAAAACTTTATCCACCAATTTCCTGCAATTTAATCCAATGTTGATTTGCAATGAATTAATTAGCCGGTCTTCCTGAAATTCGATTTGATCAGAATTAAAAGCTTCAGTTATTCCATCGGTATAAAAGAAAATACTTTCTCCCGGTTTCATCATAATTATTTTTGATTCATACTCAGCTTCATTAATGGCACCAAGTAAAAGCCCACCAATATTTTCAAGCTGTTCAACTTTACCTTCATTAGTTATTAAAAAAGGAAGATTATGACCACCATTGGAATATTCAAAAGCACCATTTCGGATATCGAGCACACCATAAAAAACCGTAACGAACATATTTGAAGGACTTTCTTCCGCAATAATTTTGTTAACCTCAGATAAAGTATAATCAACAGGTATTCCTTTATAGGCTGTAGCTTTTAACAGAGTTTTACAAACAGCCATCAGCATAGCCGAGGCAATTCCTTTGCCGGATACATCGCCGATTATTACGCCTAACCTGTATTTATCAAGCATGAAAAAATCGTAAAGGTCACCTCCGACTTCTTTAGCCGGGAGCATTTTAGCGTAGAGATCAAATTCCCTTCTATCAGGGAAAGTTTTTGGAAGAATAGATGTTTGAATAGAACGGGCAATCTCGAGTTCCTGTTGTATTGCAATTAGTTTATCGTGGGAAGAAAGAGCCAGTTTATAAAGTTCAATTTCATTCAGAGATTTTTCGATAGTTATTTCCAGATCATTTAAGTCGATCGGTTTTGTAATAAAATCATAAGCGCCCCTGTTCATAGCTGTCCTGATATTCTCCATATCGCCGTAAGCAGATACAATTACCGAACGCAGCAGCCTATTAGTAAATTCATTTATTTTTGACAGGAGAGTCAGCCCATCCATTACAGGCATATTAATATCTGTCAGGATAAGATTAATCAATTCATTATTATGAATTTTTTTTAACGCCTCCTCGCCGTCATTTGCAAATTCGAATTCATATTCATTGGAAGCAATCTTCTTACGGAATTTCTGCCGGATCAGGTGTTCAAGATCAGGTTCATCATCGACAACAAGAATTGTAGATTTTTTCAAGTCGGTAATCATATTAAACCATTGAGATTATCTAATTTTGATTTCAGCAAATTAAACTGGAGAGGTTTTATAAAATAATCGTCTGCTCCAAGTTCTTTCGCCCTGTTAAAATTTTGTTCATCGCCGTATGCCGTAACCATTAGTACTTTTTGTCCCGGGTAACGGGATTTTATTTCTTTTAATAATTCAATTCCTGACATTTCAGGCATATTTATATCGGTCAGGATGAAATACTCTTTCCGGTTTTCGATTGATTCAAGAAGTTTTAAGGCTGAATCACCGTTGAACGCAAAGCTGATTTGCACTTCACCCGATTTAATTTCTTTTCTGAACTTCTGCTGAAATAAAAACCGTATATCAATTTCATCATCCACAACAAGCAGTTTCAATTTTTTCACCTGATTTGATTATTTCTAAATTTACTAATTTATTCAATGTTTTCCTTTTTGTGAGGCAATTTTAAATCCGGTGATCGACCTAACAATTCAAATTAAGTGTAAAATGGATATGTTGGGTCTTAAAGATCATTTAAGGAATTTAAGTTTGATCGAACTAAAATAAATAAGAATGCTATCTGTTTCTTGGATATTTTGTGCATAATTTAGGATTATTTGTGCATTGTTAAATAATAGCAAGAAAAGCAAAAAGGAGAGATAAAGACGTACAATAGGGTGAAAGTATCTGTCTTTTGAAGAACGAATCGCCTGATTTGCTCATTGAAGTAAAGTGATTCTGCAAATCATTTAAAACTACCTTATAACAATGGTTCTAATTTTTAATTTTCTTATAATCCGAAGGACTGCAGCCGAATTGTTTTTTAAAAGAACGTGAAAAATATGCCTGATCATTAAAACCTATTTTGTAACAAATCTCAGCAACACTGCCGGCATTTTGCTTAAGAAGATCAGCCGCGCGCTGAAGACGCAATGACCTAATCAATTGTCCTGCCGGTTGATCAATAAGTGCTTTAAGTTTACGGCTTAGCTGGGAGACACTCATCCCGATTTCCTCCGATAATTTATCAACACTAAATTGTTCATCTTCAAAATGAGATTCTATAATTTTTATAATCTTCTCCAAAAATTCCTGGTCAATGGAAACTGAGGTTACTTCTGAAGGTTTTATTATTGTTGCCTGGCTGAATTTCTTTCTTAATTCTTTTCTTTGAAGTATCAGGTTTTTTATACGAACTTTTAATTCCTTCGCACTGAAAGGTTTTGTTAAGTATGCATCGATACCCGTTTCCAGCCCCTCTATTTTATCATCAAGACCTGCTTTTGCAGTTAGCATAATTATGGGAATATGACTTGTTCTTTTATCATTTCTTATTTCCTGGCTGAGTTTATAACCGTCCATTTTAGGCATCATAATATCTGTTATGATCAGATCGGGAATTATTTCGCGGGCTCTTAATATTCCTTCTTCACCATTAGAAGCCTCAGATACAATATATTCCCCTTCAGTCAGTTCTTTAATATAATTTCTTACATCTTTGTTGTCTTCAATAATTAAAATGATTTCCTGATTTTTTACAGCTTCTGATTGCTTTGTCATCCCTTTCAGATTATTTGTTGATACAGATTCAAATGTATCATACGTTATTTCCGGGGAAGTAGATTTTCCCGGCGGAGTTATACCTGATTTTTCTTTCTGATGTTTGGTATCTCCTAATGGAAGATGAATTATGAATTCTGTCCCTTCACCTTCTACACTACTAACAGAAATACTCCCTTTATGGAGTTCAATTAATTCTTTGGTTAGTGCAAGACCAATCCCTGTTCCTTCGTGTTCACGAGTGCTTGAGTTATCTACCTGGTAAAAACGATTGAATATTTTTGGAAGACGATCTGCAGGAATTCCTATTCCGGAATCTTTAATACGAATTTCTGCTTCCAAAGAATTTAAATAATTAACATTTACTCTTATTTCACCATACGGTGGGGTAAACTTGAATGCATTTGAAACAATATTATAGAAAACTTTCTCTATTTTATCCGGCTCAAAAACCACCGGTATATTTTCATAAACCGATTCAAACTTCAAAGTTATTTTTTTTGATTCTGCAAGTGATTCAAATGAATAAAAAAGGCTTTTGAAAAATGATACTATGTTATGCTGTCCGGCTTTTAACTCCATGCTTCCTGCTTCAATTTTTGAAATATCAAGCAGTTGATTTATTAATGTAAGAAGCCGTCTTGCATTCCTGATTGCAATATGGAGCTTGCCTTTTTCTTTTGTGCCTATTCCTGAAGTAAGAACACTTTCAATTTGTCCGAGAATCAAAGTTAAAGGTGTACGGAATTCATGCGAGATATTTGCAAAGAAACGTGTTTTTATCTGATCCAGATTACGCAACGAATCTGATTCAACTTTCTCAAGTTTTAATTGATTTTTAAGTTGAAGTCGGTTTAATTCATATCTTCTTAATATATATAGTCCCAAAAGAAAGAGTATCCCGTAGACTAAATATGCCCACCAGGTCTGCCACCAGGGAGGCAGAATAATAAGCTTCAAAGATGCACCTTTCTCATTCCAGACCCCGTCATTATTAGAACCTTTTACCCTGAAAATATATTCGCCGGGAGGAAGTTGAGTAAATGTTGCGCTATGGTGTGTTCCGGCATTGATCCAGACATCATTAAAATTCTCAAGTTTGTAAGTATATTTATTTTTTTCAGGGACTGAAAAATCCAGGGCGGAAAATTCAAAACGTATAATATCAATAATGTATGAAAGTGTAATTTCTGCTGTTCCGGCAGCAGGAATAATTATTTGTTCATGACTTCCATTTTCCGAAGATCGGTTCTGGATTTCGCAATCAGTTATAACAATTTCAGGAACGAAAGGATTATTCTTCACTTTTTCGGGATAGAAATAATTTAATCCTTTTATACCTCCAAAGAACATTTCGCCGGAGTTACTTTTGTAAAAGCCCCCGGTATTAAATTCATTACTCTGCAAACCGTCATGAACATCAAAATTTTTAAATGTAATTGAAGAAGGATTAAAACGTGATAATCCGTGGTTAGTGCTTAACCAGAGATTACCTTTTGAATCAGGAAGTATCCCATATACAACATTATTTGGTAATCCGTCTTTAGTAGTATAAGCTTTAAAAGTATTTTCAATCCTGTTAAATCTATTTAAGCCGCCCGAAGTTCCAATCCACAAATATTTTTCGGGATATCCGGGGTCAGGACAAATGGATTTAATTAAGTCATTATTCATGCTGTGCGGGTCGGATAAATTATTAAGATATTTTTGAAACGATCCGGTTTTCTGATTGAATTTGATTAATCCTCTTTCGGTTCCAATCCAAAACATTCCTTCTTTATCCTGATAAATGCAGGGATGTAAAGCAGCATTTTGGAAACTGTCCTTATTATATTTATAATTTTGAAATTTGCCTGTCTCACTATCAATTAATTTACTTACATAATGTTCGGTAACAATCCACATATTCCCATCATTATCTTCGAGAACATTGTAAACCTCTTTTTGAGGTGGTCCTGACTTCGTAGCAGTGTTATTTTTGTAAAGCCTTGACCTTGCCGTTTCCGGATTATAACTAAATAAACCTTGTGATGTTGCAAACCATAATATTCCTTTGCTGTCATTAATTATTGACCATGCCCCTGTATTTCCGAAATCGTCGGGGCGGGTGGAAGATGTTTCATAACTTTTTAATTCACCTGTCTGCCTGTTCCACCGGTAAAGAACTTCAGTGCTTATCCAGACATCACCCATATTATCTTCACATATCGCCCGAACACTAAACCCTGTGATACGGGATCGATCATCTCTTTTACGTGTAAAGGTTGCAAAGCGATTTGCTTTCGGATCATAAATGTTAATGCCTGCACCGGGGGTTCCGATCCAGAGAATACCTGCTTTGTCACAGCAGAGACTTGAAACAGCATTATAACTTATGGTATTAGGATCAAGCGGATTGTTAGTATAATACCTGTATGACTTTTTATCTGTTATAAATTCCATCAGGCCACCCGGTGTTGCTAACCAAAGATTACCTGAAGGATCTGCTTTAATATCAATTATTGTTCCCCATCCAAAACGGAAGACATTGTAATGGTGAGGAAAAAGTCTATAATCCCCGTTATCGATATTAAAATCTACCAGGCCGCTTGGAGTCCCAAGCCACAAATGATTATGTTTTGTCTGGGTAATAGAGGTAACACTATTATCAGCGGGAAATGGAGGTGCATTACGACTGCGTGTATCAATTTTGTATTGTTTAAATGAATTCGATTGAGGATAAAATAAATCCAATCCGGATGAACTTCCTATCCATAATCGACCATTAAAATCAATAAACACCGCGGAAATAGAATTACTGCTTATCCCGGATGAATCCGGTGAAAAGAAATAATGCCTGGATGCGAACTGTGATAAATCTTTGTTATGTGTGATGCAGAATAAACCGTTTCCTTCAATACCTACCCAAAGATTACCAGAACTATCTTCTGTAATCGATGTAATTTTATTTTTATTATCTGCTACTTTTACTCGCTTAAAAGTCTCACTTGCCGTCTGGTAATAATTAAGATCACCGGTTAAAGTGCCTATCCAAATTATTCCATAATGGTCTTCAAAAATGGTTGAAATATAGTTTGATGCAATGCTGGTAGAGTCACGAATATCATTTTGAAATATTTTAAATGTATAGCCGTCATATCTGTTAAGTCCGTCTTTTGTACCGAACCATATGAAACCCTGTCTGTCCTGAATAATTGAAGGTATAGCATTTTGGGAAAGGCCATCATCGATTGTTAAATGCCGGAAACTAATATCCTGAGCATCAACTTTAATTGTTGATAAAACAATTAATATTAATTGAAAATAAAAAAAGTATAATTTGACTAACACAGAAGTCTTAATGGAATTCCAAATCTTATTTAAATAAAATGGTACTCATTGCAGATCAGGTTATAGAGCAAATTGCTTTTGTGAGACTTCTCGAAATTGGGCACAAATTAAGAGAGATTGAATAGAAGTTATTTGTTTATTTGTTTGAATACAAGAGTGTAATGAATTATTTCTGAAAAAGAATAACAGCCAATTCTACCTCCATTAACCATTATTTAAAAAGTTTAAGTCAAATTACAAAAGATCTCATAAACGATTTAACTTGTATTTCTTAAACTCATCCTATTGAACTCTATACTTCCAATGCTTCAGCAGCTTTTTTATATTGTTCCGGGCTTACATAAAGCACATATCCAAAGCTGCCTTTTCCATCAGTGACTGCATTTGAAGAATACACGTTTACTTTAGCGTGAAAAAGTTTTTGATGAATATCTACCAGTGCTCCGATTTCATCATCGCCCTGAATTAAAAATGCTGGATTTGGTCCATCTATGGTAATATTTGCTTTCTTTGCCTCAACTACTAATTTAGACGAATCTTCAGGGAATAATGTGAACTGCGTACGAAATGGTCCTGTCGGAACACAGGTAAATGCGTAAAGGCTTACTCCAACTTTTGCAAGAAATGATAACAGCTTATATGATTCGCCTGGCTGATCTTCAAACGAACAATAGAAGTAATTAACTTTTTTAATTTTGGTTGCCATATTACCTCCGGTAATTTCAGGCTATTAATAAATTTAATTTAAAAGGAATATGATAAAATAAAATAATTTCATTCAACATTTGCAACATTAGATTACTTTATTACCAATTCAACTTCTTTTGCTAAAAAATCTCCAAACTTTAATGCTTCTTTTTTAACTAACCGAGTTGTTTTTTTATCGGGCGGATTGAAATAATTCAACTCCACTATCACCAGATCTTTTTTAATTGTTCTTTTCCATGTCCCTACCGCCACACCGTTTATTACAATTATTGCGCGAAATAATCCGTTGATGGATACAATTTTTTTATGTTCTTCAGAGATCAGAACAGATGACCTGTCTGTGTAACTTATAATATACTCATCATAAGTTGGAAGCAGATATACTTTCTCTTTAAGGTTATTATTTACTTCGAAATAATTTGAAAACCAGTACGTTTGTGATCCATTATTAAACGAATCCAGTTCAGATTTAACTGAATCAAGAACAAGTCTTGAATCAGTCAGATTTAATCCCGACCACCAGGAAAAATCTTTTAAAGTTGCAGGACCACGGCTTTTAAAATATATCTGGGCTAAACTTGCGAGTGATTCTTCTTTGTTAAACGGTTTTGAATTCGCAACTCTCTCTTCAAAAAGTGCATAAGTATGTTTATTTCCTTTAGATTTTCCACTGCAGATTAATCCGGTAAGCTCGGCTTCAGCTAAAATATGAGAAGCCCTGTTATTGTCTGTTTTAATCTTAGCCTTATTAAGCAATACGACAAGCTCTTCTCTTGTTAAGTGATTGTTTCCTGCAAGAGCTGAACGAATAATCTTATTACTTTTTTTAAAAACAGCTTCCGTAAGTTCCAGATCTTTATTCCTTGAGCTCATAGCGGATCTGATTCTTGAGGCGGTCAGTTTTAACATCCAGTTTATGTTATCTGAAGAAACAAAATGCCAGGTTGGACGCAGAAGATGAGTCCGTAAAATTTCACCTTTATCGATAGCATTGTTAATCAATTGTTCTGTAGCTCGTTCAAGCCTTATACCAATTGCCCATTTTGCCATTTCATAATCCTGCGCCTGGAAGGCGCCCATATAACCGGCAAGTTCTTTTACTGACTTAAATTTCTTTGTCGAGATTTGTTGATTTGCCAGTCGTAAAAATGGTATGTCTGTTATTTTCATTTTAATAACCCGAGATATTTATTTATATATTTATTCACCTGTCTTCTTTTATACTGCATAATATACCTCGGATGCTCCAATGGAATGATTTCTTTAAACAGGTTTTCTTCTTCATTAAGGGAAATTAAAAATTTATAATTTTTCCCGGTTCCAAGGCAATAACAAACATCAGTATTAAGCCCGAATGAAATTTGCTCTTTAATACTTTTAACAATAAAATCATATACGGTTTTAATTAATTCTTTATCATCATAGTAATTATAATTTACCTGCTTTCCGCTTTTATTGGTCTGTGTAAATCCAAGGGGACAGACAGCATTTATATAATAAACAGAATTAAATTTATTTACTCCTCCGTATGCTGTAATCATTTTGTAAATAAATTCGGATGAAGTTTCATATGAATGTAAACCAGTTAGTTGTATCCCACAATATTTTTCCAGTCTGATTGTATCCGTGAAAGGTATCCCCGTGATTCCTGCACCATGTCTCCCGGGATTTATTCCTAGTATTAAATATCTTTCATTAAAATCGTTATAAAATTTGGCATAAAATTTTTTTGAAATCGGTAAAACCAGTGGATTTTCCTGAAAAGGATTCATAATCTGTATTCCATCTGGCAAAAGTTTTGCAAATCTTAAACTACTGTTAAATAAGTTTATTTTATCTGCTAAAGTCATTCAGTTCCGCAGTATATTTTTTATTTTGGTAAGGTAGATTTCTGCAATAATAGAAATTAGAACTTGATAAATCAAATACTGCTTTATTGAATTTTAAGGATAATTTTAATTTTGCCGTGCCTGGAATCCGATCTTTTATTACCATGTGTTATAAACATTGAAAAAGTTTTTATATTATAATCAGAAACTGAAAAAATAGGTGAAATTATAAATGAATAAACTTTTGAAAAGAGCTTTAATACTTGGACTTATAACTGTTGTATATAATATAATAGAAGGATTAGTCTCAGTATTCTTTGGAGCAAAGGATGAAACTTTGGCACTGCTCGGTTTTGGTGTGGATAGTTTTGTAGAAGTGATTTCAGGTATCGGAATAGTTCATATGATTCTAAGAATGAAGTATTCAAAAGTAAATACAAGGGATAAATTCGAGAGAACAGCTTTAAGAATTAATGGAACTGCATTTTATATTTTAACAGCAGGACTAATCATCGGTTCTGTTATGAATATAATCAACAATATTAAACCATCCACAACCGTAGCAGGAATAATTATATCTGTAATTTCAATCGGAACGATGTACTATCTTATGAATGCAAAAATCATAGTCGGTAAAGAATTAAATTCGGATGCTATTTTAGCTGATGCAAATTGTACAAAAACATGCTTTTATCTTTCATTTATTCTTCTTGCATCCAGTGGGCTTTATGAAATTTTCAGGATAAGTTATTTTGATGTTTTAGGTTCGCTCGGAATAGCCTATTATGCATTCAAAGAGGGGAGAGAATCATTTGAAAAATCACGATCTGAAGATTTGAGCTGTGGTTGTGAAGATGAATAAATTATTTGCCTCTATTTAATCCGTCATAATTTAATAGATATACGTGCAAACCTAAGAATAAAATTAATAATAAGAATAAGAATAAGGATTATTGCTAATTATTTGTTAATAATATTTAATTCATCTGCCCACACGAGTTCACAGGCACCTCCACCAGTATCATCCCTTCTTAAAGAACTTTTCCAATGCCAGCCATTTTTTCCGGTAACCGATACCAGATATCCTTTCATTTCAATAATACAGCCTTTGTAAAGGTCATCGAGTGTTTCTTCAATTTTATCATTTGCGGGAATGATATGCATATTCGCACTATGAGTGCTTATTTCCCTGGCAGGAATAACCAGCACTTTCGCTTTCCAGTGATACCAGCGGTTGCTCTGGCTAATATCCAATCCATCAATAATTGCCTGGTTAGACATTTGACCCCATCCAAGAGCAAGATCCATTGGAGAAAGATCACTTTCTTTCCCAATCGAAAAACTGTTGGTACTTAATACAAAGGCTTTTATTTTAAATTCAGCAAGTGGAGTAATTGTATATTCACCTTTTTGCAAAGGGACGGGATTATTCACAATAGTTTGAACCGGATCATCGGGAGCCAATATTCCGGGTGGATGCTTTAGTTCTTTCTCAGGCCAGATTTTATAAACTGCAAAAACCGCAATTACAACAAGCAGCGCGATAGTAAATTTCTTCATTATTAATATATTTTCCCAGCATCACGACAAAATAAATGCCACCCGTTTAATTATTAATAAATGTTCTTACCGCCCTGAAAATTAAAACAGAAGTTAAAAGATGAAATATTTACTATTAGTAAATAGTAAATAATACTTGTCCGGATCAGGGTTATTATATAACAGTGATAAAAAGAATAACTTTAGTCTTCCTGCAAAGTCATTTCAAAATCGTTTCGATTATATCCATTCTTTTTAAGTATTTCAAAAGCTGCAGTAAGTTTTTCTTCGGGAAGCTTTTTTGTACGGCTTAATATCCATCCGTATTTACGTTCCGGCGTACCAATAACAGCATAAGAATATTCATCATCGAGCCCTATAATCCAATAATCACCCCAGAATAAATGAATTCCGAAAATGCTGACAAAACTTACTTCGAGCTTTGAGTTTGTTATATTATCAACAACTCTTGCCACACCTTCAGATGAATTTATTTTACCATCTTCTTCTCTGCAACTATTCACCACTTTGATCGAGCCGTCATCCATCAATGAATATAATGCTGTAGTGTTGCTTTTACAATTTTTTTGAAAGCGGTTTGGTATTTTAGCTATCTCATACCATAATCCTGTATATTTTTCAAGATTAACATAATTAACAGTAGCGGGTTCAGTAATTTCATTTTGTGCCATAAGGTTTATAGTCGTCATTAAGAAAAATAGTAGAAGAGATGTTTTCATTTTTTAATTCTCTTTTATTTAATTAAAATTTCATGGTGTAACCTAATATATTTAATGCAAAAAATTTCCCCTTCTCCTAAAATGAATAAATTATGTATGAAATGATTCAGCAATGATTATTATCACCACAAATTAAATTCATTCTGATAATTTTACAATGAATTTAAAATAATTTTAGTTTTACCAAAAAATAGTCTAAAATTTATTGCAGTAATTTTACTAGCCGGTAGTGTAGGAAAATAGTGAAGCTATTTTAAGAAATTGAGCACAGCTGGATTTCGGTCTACCGGCAACGATTTAAACGATTCTCCATACATAATATCATAGTAATTACCCCTTGTTATGAGGGGTTTTTACTTTTAAATAAATAAAATTTATTTAACTGATTCAAACATCAATTTCTCAAAATTTTTGAAGATTTCCGAAGAAATAAATACTGAAGTAAATATTCTCTTCTCCGTAATCTTTCATATCCTTTTAAATTGATTATCTACATCAAAAGCCGTAATTTTTAACCTATATTTTTTAAATTGTTCTTAAAAATTCATATAAATAAATTATCACAAGAAATTAGAAGGGAAGTAATCTTTCCCGTTTTTAATAATAATTGCAGGGATATAAATGAAAATACACGAATATCAGGCAAAGGAAATTCTTCGGAAATATAATGTTGCTGTTCCTAATGGAAAAGTAGCTTTTAATAGTGACGAAGCAGTCAGAGTTGCACAGGAAGAGTTGGGTGGAAATGTTTGGGTGGTTAAAGCTCAGATTCACGCAGGAGGAAGAGGAAAAGGCGGCGGCGTTAAAGTAGCTAAAAACATTGATGAAGTAAGAGATTTTGCAAACCAGATGCTTGGAATGACGCTCGTTACTCACCAAACCGGTTCGGAAGGGAAAGTGGTTAAACGTCTTTTAATTGAACAGGGAATAAATATAGCAAAGGAATTGTACGTTGGAATTACGCTTGACAGGGCACTTTCAAAAAATGTCATGATGGTTTCAACAGAAGGTGGCATGGAAATTGAAAAGGTTGCAGCAGAAACTCCTGAAAAGATTATTAAGGAGACAATTGAACCAGCCATCGGATTGCAGTCCTATCAGGCAAGAAGATTGGCTTATGCGTTAGGTTTGGAAGGTAACCAAAATAAAAATGCAGTGAAATTCCTTAAAGGATTATATAAAGCTTATGAAGCAACTGATGCTTCGCTTGCAGAGATAAACCCTCTTGTTGTAACACAGGAAGGAAATGTTATGGCTCTTGATGCTAAAATGAACTTTGATGATAATGCTCTTGAACGGCATCCGGATATTCTTGAGTATCGCGATCTTGATGAAGAAGCTCCTCTTGAGGTTGAAGCATCCAGGTTCAGCCTTAACTATATTAAGCTAGATGGAAATGTTGGCTGCATGGTAAACGGTGCTGGATTAGCAATGGCAACAATGGATATTATAAAGCTTGCCGGCGGAGAACCTGCTAACTTTCTTGATGTCGGCGGCGGAGCAAATAAGACAACCGTTGCAAACGGATTTAAAATTATTCTTTCAGATCCGAATGTAAAGGCAATTCTGATTAATATTTTCGGTGGTATTGTACGATGTGACAGAGTGGCACAGGGCGTTATTGATGCTGCCAAAGAAATGGATATCAATGTCCCGATTGTTGTTCGTCTTGAAGGAACGAATGCTAAAGAAGCAGGTATTTTATTGAATGATTCCGGATTGAATTTTGAAGTAGCTGGAAGCCTGAAGGATGCTGCCGAAAAAGTAACTTCTGTTCTTTCCAATTAATTCTTCTGAAAAAGGCTGAAAATCTTCTGTTTTTCAGTTTTTTTATCAATTTACCTTAATTTTTATAAACAGGATTTATATTATAATCATAAGGTTGATTAAAATCATCTTGATTTTATATTTTATTAGTTATAGATTTTTACGGCAATTTAATTTATATGGAGACCCTGAATGTCATTTTTCGAATCTGGTTATGGTTATGACAATCCCGAAATGAATAGTGAATTTTCTAAAGAAATAGAAAGATGTAAAAAACTTGTTGAAGAAGGAAATATATATAGTTGTTTTGAAACAATTGAAGAAGTAATTCAGACGTGTATTGATAATGCTTTTTATGAAGACGGTGTTTTTTTAGTTAATAAATTGCTGGAAGTTTCTCCATACAATTCAGAATACTGGGTTAAAAAAGGAGCTTTACTTAACGGGTTGTTTAAATTTGATGAAGCCATTGAATGCTATAATAAAGCTCTTTCTCTGAATCCGGGTGATTCTGATGCCCTTATAGAAAAAGCCGCTTCTGAAGAAAATCTTGGTTTAATGGAAGAAGCAAAAAAATCCCTCGAAACTGCGCTTGAACGCGAACCTGATAACGAAGAATCTCTTTATAACCTTGGCCTTATTTACCAGAAAAGCGGCAATTATAATGTAGCTTGCGAGTTTTTCAGTAAAGCGATTCAAAATGATCCGGGTTTCGCTGACGCTTATTTTGAACTTGGCTTCTGTTATGAAAATCTGAATTTTAATGAACGTGCTCTGGAAGCATATGAAAAATTTCTTGACTCAGAACCTTATAATGCTAATGGCTGGTATAACAGGGGAGTTGTTTTAACAAAATTAAACAGGCTTGAGCAGGCGATAGACAGTTACGATCTTGCATTAGCTATTAAAGATGAATTTGCCGGTGCATGGTTTAATAAAGGAAATCTTCTTGCAGACCTTGGTCGTTACCAGCAAGCAATTGAATGCTTCAGAGAAGCTTTTAAAATTGATAAATTTGATGAGGCATCCTGTTACAATATTGCAAACATTTATGAGGAGCTAGGAGAATTAAAGAAAGCAATTGAATACTATTCAGAATCGATAAAGATAAATGACAAATATTATGAAGCCTATCTCGCACGGGGATTCTGCTATGATTCGGCGGGGAAGTTTCAACTTGCATTAAAGGATTTTAATAAAGCTATTTCTCTTTCCCAGGACAGAGCGGATGCGTGGTATGCAAAAGCTGACCTCGAATATTCTCTCGGCAAACTTCAGGAAGCAATCAGGAGCTACAGGAAAGCAGCAAAAATTGAACCTGGCAATTATGAAATTTGGTTTAACCTGGCTGAAACTTTATTTGAGATGGGTGACTGGCTTGAATCACAAAAAGCATTTGATGAATGCATTAAAATATCCCCGGATGATGCCCCGTCATATTACGGTAAAGCCAAGATAAATTTTATCTTAAGCAGAACACAGGAAGCAGTTGAATGCCTGAAGAAAGCTTTTACAATTGATCCTGAGATAAAATCTGAATTTGCAAAAGAGTACCCGGAAATTAAATCTTCAAAGCTCTTTAGAAAATTGTTAGGGGAACTTTAGAATCAGATTAGCTTATATCCGATATTGAGTTCAGGTAAACCCGCAGATTCTTATTAGTTTATATCCTGTTTTATTACGAAAGTTGAAATGAAAGACACTCTCCACATGAATACTTTGCTGATTGGATTAATCGGTCATCCGATTAAGCAAACTTATTCTCCGTTTATTCATAATGTAACATTTGATATTAATAAGCTTGATTATATTTATCTGCCGTTTGATGTGCCTGCCTCTAATCTTAGAAATGCAATTAAGGGAATTGTGGCGCTAGGTATTGTCGGATTTAATGTAACCATCCCTCATAAAGTTAATATCATGCAATTGTTGAATAATATTTCAGAAGAAGCTGTTGCTGTTGGTGCTGTCAATACTGTAGTCAATGAACTTGGAAAACTTAGCGGTTATAATACGGATGTTTACGGTGTATTAAAATGTCTTGAGCAATACAAAGATAATTTGAATGGGCAGGAAATAAGTATTATAGGAGCCGGCGGTGGCGCCCGTGCAGTTATTTATACTCTAATCCGTTATTTCAAACCTGCGAAAATAAATCTGATAAACCGTACAGAACAAAAAGCAGAATCACTTAAAACATTCTTTTCGGAAAAAATGAAGTTTGATAATTTTAAGTGCTATGAGCTTTTCCCGCCTAATCTTATAGATATATTTCAAAGCTCAAAGCTGATTGTTAATGCAACATCAGTTGGAATGTATCCTGAAACAGACGATTCGGTAATTTTACTTGAAAAATCTTTTAATAAAGATCAGATAGTATTTGATCTTGTCTATAATCCAATTAAAACCAAACTGCTAAATATAGCTTCCAAACAGGGTGCACAGGTTATTAATGGAATTCCAATGCTGATACATCAGGCTTCAAAATCATTTGAACTATGGACGGGAGAAAACATGCCTGTGGAAAATATTACGAGATCACTTGAAATGATTATAGGAAATTAGCTAATTCAATTTATTTAATGCTTCTTTCAATCTATTCACCGCTTCACTTAAATTTTCCAGTGAAGTTGCATAAGAGAATCTCATAAATCCTTCCGCACCAAAAGCACTGCCCGGAACCAATGCGATTTTTGCTTCGTTAAGAAGATACATCGCAAGTTCCAAACTATTATTTACGGTTGTTCCATTGTACGATCTATTCATATAAAAAGAAAAATCTGGAAAGAGATAAAAAGCACCTTCAGGTTTATAACAGGACAATCCTTTAATTGAATATAACTGATCAAACAAGTAATCTCTTCTTTTATGAAATTCAATCTGCATCATTTTCAGATATTCGTGCGGTCCGTTCAACGATTCTATTGTTGCCTGCTGAGAGATTGAAGAAGCATGGGATGTGCTATGACTTTGAATCTTGTCCATAGCATTGATTACTTCTCCCGGTCCGGCTGTATATCCTATCCGCCATCCCGTCATAGAATATGTTTTACTCACACCGTTAACAAGTATTGTACGTTTTTTCATTTCATCATTTAAAGATGCAAAGCTGATAAATTCAAAACTATCATAAAGAAGCTTTTCATATATTTCATCTGAAATAACAAGAAAGTTAAATTTTTTAACCACCTCTGCAATTTCTTCAAGCTGTTGACGGTTGTATGCAGAACCAGTTGGATTCGAAGGATTACATAATATAAATATTTTTGTTCTTGGTGTTACAGCTTTTTCCAGTTGGTCCGGAGTAATTCTGAAACCACTCTTCTCGGAAGTTTCAATTACTACTGTTTTTCCTTCAGCAAGAGAAATCATTTCAGGATATGATACCCAGTATGGAGCAGGTACAATTACTTCATCATCTTTTGAAACTGTTGATAGTATTGCGTTAAATATGCTCTGCTTAGCTCCGCTTGAGACTATAATTTCATTTAAATTATAATCAAGGTTATTATCCTTTTTAAATTTATTTATTATTGCTTTTCTTAGTTCCACAGTTCCTGAATTAATAGTGTATTTTGTATGGTTTTCATCGATAGCTTTTTTAGCAGCATCTTTAATATTTTGAGGTGTGGGAAAATCGGGCTCACCGACACTTAAATCAATTACATTAATTCCTTCCGCTTTTAATCTTTTGGCTTCCGCAGCTACTTTCATCGTTGGAGATGCAACAATCCTTATTACTCTGTCTGATAACAACGTTAACTCCTTTCATAAGAAAAAATTGTTAAGCAATGAGCAAAAAAATGTGGTAATGTGTTTCCTAAAATCAAACAGAATATACGACAGGAAAAGTAAAATGGAAAGAATAAGAATTTAGTTATTGCTTTAAATATTTTTTAATACTTCAAAAGCACATTAGAACGGATATCTATTTCTTTTTTTCGGTCTGAGTTTCTTTTGTTCCTTTAACTGGTTTTATTTTACGGGGTCTTCGTCTTCCATGTGTTCCCAGGTGTATTTTTCCTCGTTTGGATTTTTTGTCACCTTTTCCCATTTCTGCCTCCATTAAATAAGAAAGATGAATTAAAATAATACTATTTATTTATGGTCAACCTTTAAATTTTTTCTTTTAAAGTTTCTGCAACTACAGGAGGAACAAACTCACTAACATCACTATGAAGTCCGGCAAGATTTCTGACAATGGAAGAATTTAAATAAGTATATTTTTCTCCCGGCATTAAAAAAATAGTAGCAATATCATTTGCAAGTTTCCTGTTCATTAAAGCCATCTGAAACTCGTATTCGAAATCACTTACTGCTCTTAACCCTCTGATAATTCCCAACGCCCCGACCTGGTGTGCATGATCGACAACCAGCCCGTCAAATGAATCTACTATGATATTATCATAATCCATAAGACTTTCTTTTAACATGTAAATTCTTTCGTTCAGGGAAAAAAGAGGAGTTTTCCCAGGATTAACAGCAACTGTTACAACAACAGCATCAAATAATTCTTTTGCCCTTTTTATGATATCAATGTGCCCGTAAGTAACCGGGTCAAATGTGCCGGGATAAATTACTTTTCTCATTTAATTTCCTTTGTCGTAAACAATAGAAATTTTTATGAATAAAATATAAGTATTTTATTCAAAGAGTTTAAGTTTTCCATTTAAAATTGTAAGAAAAATATCCGGTTAACCGGAAACACTCTGAGGTCTTGGTCGAATCAAATCGTAAGCATTTATAAATTAATATTGGAAAATCAACTGAAAAAAAATCTGCATTTTTTTTGAGAATATATTGATCCATTCAGTTTCATTACGAGACAACATATAAATCTCTTTGAGTTATTAGAGATTCAATGAGGTTCGATTGGAAGCTAATATGAGCTATATAATTAATAATATAAATACGAATGACAATGGCACAGCATTTTATAGAATCTCAGGAGAAAATTGAATAAGTTCATACTCAGAAAGAAAAATCATCGAAAAAATTGTATGCATCCAATTACGGTTATTGCGGATATCGATTTCAATGAGTGTAAATAATAAAGGGGTAATCTGATGTTAAAAAAATCAAATACATTAATCGGGAATACAGAATTTAAATCTGACGATTTGCCGGCAGAAAAATATATTACATTACCTGTTGAGTATGATGAAAAATTCAAATTAGTCTTTGAAAATGCACCTCTTGGAATTGCACTCATTAGTCCTTCCTGGAAAATAATTGATGCAAACAATAAATTTAGTGAAATTCTGAATTATTCCGATTCAGATATTATTGGAACTGATATCAGGCAAATTACTTATTCTGCAGATCTGGGAACAACATTCCAATTTATAAACAAAGTTCAAACCGGCGAAATTGATAGTTATAAACTTAGAAAAAGATACGTTAAATCAACAGGAGAGCTTGTTACGGTTCAGGTTCATTATAATGCAATCAGAAATGAGTCGGCTGAATTACAGTACTCAGTTTTAATGGTTCAGGATCTTTCTGCCGAAGAAAGCAGGGATGAGGAGTTAAAACTGCTTGAACAATCGATCAACAGCATTTCTGAAATGGTAAGCATTACAGATGAACAGGATATATTTATTTTCGTAAATAAAGCTTTCAAAGAAAGATATGGATATTCTGAAAATGAAATACTGGGAAAAAAGCCGGAAATATTAAGAGATAGTTCAAAAAATAATCCGGTTATATTAAAAAACTCAGAAGAAAAAAGATGGACAGGCGAACTAATTAATAAAACAAAAGATGGAGAAATATTTTCAATTATCCTAGAAACTTCAAATGTAGAAAATAATGACGGCGAGGTTATAGGTTATATTGGAATTGCAAAGGATATTTCTGAGCAAAAAAAATTAGAAGAAAACATGAGACAGGCTGAGAATTTTGCAATCCTTGGCAGAATGACCAGCTATCTTTCTCATGAAATTAAAACTCCTCTTACTGCTATAAAGCTAAATATTGAGATGCTCACGGAAAAATTGAACGGGGAACAAGCATATAGTCAGTCATTTCAGATTATTAATAAAGAAATAAAAAGACTTGAAAAATTATTAAAGGATGTTTTACAGTTTTCAAGAGAAAGAGAAAATATTCTTTATGAAATTTCTTTAAAGGAATTACTTAAGCAGGTCACTGATTTATTAAAACCTGTTATCAGTAAAAAGAAAATAAGTATCATTAATAATTTTGGTCCTGAAGTTATAAAAGGAGACTCAAGTGAGATAAAGACCATGCTTCACCAATTAATTGAAAACAGCATTGAAGCAATAGATTATAATGGTATAATAGAATTTCGCTCAGTTAAAGATTTAAATAAAAAATTACTTAGAATATTTGTTCGTGATACAGGCAGTGGAATAAAATCATCGATCAAAATATTTGAACCGTTTTATACCACAAAACAATCAGGAACGGGATTAGGTCTAAGTATAGTTCAGAAAATTATTAAAAAACATCATGGTACTATATCATTAATTTTTTCTGAACCAGGCAATACAATATTCCAGATTTCTTTACCATTACCATAAATAACAATGGAAAAAATACTTCTAATAGATGATGAGGAATCTATTCGTGAATCCCTGAAAATATTTCTATCAGGAATGAATTACGATGTCATAGTAGCATCTAATGGTTATGAAGGTATAGAGGGAATGAACAGGCAAAACCCCGATCTTATAATAACCGATTTAAAATTACCGGATATTGATGGTCTTGAGGTGCTGAGGCTGGTAAAAGAATCGGATAAGAACATTCCCTGCATTATTATGACTGCCTATGAGGATATGGATTCCACCATAAAAGCAATGCAGCTCGGAGCATACGACTATATTGAAAAACCAATTGAAACTCCAAAGTTTAAAGCTTTAATTAAACGTTCGCTCGAAAGTAAAAACCTGAGTGAAAGACTGGCTGTAGCAATTGAAGAAGATTATGAAAAGTATGATATAAAAAATAAGTCAATTGGAAAATCTCCTCAGATGAAAGAGATTATTAAAATTGTCGGTCAGGTCTCAATGAACAGGGTAACAGTATTGGTTCAGGGGGAGAGTGGAACGGGAAAAGAATTAATTTCGCGGATTATACATTATTCAGGTATTACAAAAGACCTTCCGTTTATGCCCGTAAATTGTACAGCATTTTCCGAATCATTGCTTGAAAGTGAATTGTTCGGACACGTCCGCGGTTCTTTTACAGGCGCAATTAAAGATAAAAAAGGAAAATTTGAATTAGCAGGTAAGGGAACAATCTTTCTCGATGAAATATCTGAAATCTCTCCTGATCTTCAGATAAAGCTTCTAAGAGTAATCCAGGAAAGAGAGTTTGAAAAAGTCGGTGGTGAATCTGCAATTCCTATGAATGCAAGAATTATTACAGCGACAAACAGGAATTTAGAAGAGATGGTTCAAAACGGAAAATTCAGAGAAGATCTTTATTACAGGTTGAAAGTTTTATCATTGAACATACCTCCGCTAAGAGAAAGAAAATGTGACATTCGCGATCTCGTAGTTCATTTCCTGAGAAAAATTAATTTTGACCTTCACAAGTCAGTTCGTAAAATTCCATTTGAAGTAATGGAAATGCTGCAAAACTATGAATGGATCGGAAATGTGAGAGAGCTGGAAAATATTCTTCTCCAGGCTGTAGTTCTTTCAAAGGGTGACGTTCTTGAAAAGGAGAATATCCTGCTGCAAAAAAATAACAGCAAGAATAAGAATGGTAACAGAAACAAACTTTCTCTTGCTGAAGTTGAAAAAGAACACATTATTGAAGTTCTTAATTCAGTTGATTGGAATAAAAAAAATGCATACACAATTCTCGGAATATCTAAACCTACGCTTAATACCAAAATCAAAGAATACGATATTCAAAGAAATAATAATTAGTATCATCGCACCTTTCCTAAACCACAACTAAAAAAATAAAACCTCACCTTTCTTAAATTATTTTCTAAAGCAATTTTTAATTAAGCTCAACTATACAAAGAACTTATAGTAAAATCTTTTAACTGCAAGTAAGATAGTTTACCCTGAGATATTTGTTATCTATTCAATTTTGAAATAAAAATGAAAATAATCTTGTGGTATACTTATTGAGAAAAAGCTGTGAGGGAAAATCACAATTAATTTTGCCGGGAAGTTAGCCTTTATGGCAAATGGATCATTAGAAAATATATCTGGTCTCTTAATTTTTCAGATTGCAAATTTTGAATTTTGCACCGATTTAAAGCAGGTATCAGCTATTATGAAACCAGATGAAGTCAAAAACAATTTAGGAGCGTTGACCGATTTTTCGTACAACTTCCTGAACCAGGACTATCTATTAATAGATTTTTCCAATTTGTACACGCTTAAGGTCAGTAGTAATAATTCTTCTTCCAGGATTTTATTTCTTGAGGTTTTTGGTACGACGATTTCCTTCTATGTCGATAAAGTAATAGAAATAATTTCACTTGATAAAATTTTTATTGAAAGTTCTGTGGATATCCAGCCTTCTCCCGGAATAAATTATGTGGGTTCGGTGATGAGCATTCAGAACAGAAATTTTTATTTCCCGGATTATGAAAAAATCGCGAAAGAAGTCCGACGAATTAATTCCGAAGTTAAATAATTTTACCCTGATGTAAAATTATTTATCGATGGTGAAGATTAACATTTGTTTTTCCTGAAAATCTGCAGAATAAAAATGGCATATACTTTGACTAATCAATTACAGCTTTGAACATTTAGGAATTTACGTTCCTTTCATAATGTGAGGGTTTTTCTACATTATCTGAAATTAGTTATTAACCAATGAAAAGACTGATTCTTACTGGGTGCAGCATCCTGATTATAGTTTCCGTTGTTAAAGCTCAGAATTACCCGGATTCCAGTATTATCACATTCAGGAGCTATATAAATAAACTGGTTGAAAAAATAAATAACAGGGATAGTTCTTATGAATATTATTCAGGCATAGTAGACTCATTGCAGCAATTGCAGATAAGTTCCTTACCTGAATTCAAAAAGATTGTGTATGATGAGCTCCCTCTAATATTGAAAAAATGGGAAAGAGAAAAACCTACCATAGACTATGTTGTGAAGCCGGGGGACAATTTGTGGGACATAGCTAAAAGAAAAAGCGTTTACGATAATCCCCACGACTGGAAAAAAATTCTATTAGACAATAAAAACAATATCATGAATCCGAACCTGATTGTTCCATTACAAACACTCCGCATTCGCAATCCAATTTTTGTTCAGGAAATTATTAAGGATACTTCTCTTTATGCATCAGAAGATACATTAAGAACTTTTACAGGAGAAATTTCCGGAAAAACTTTTAAGGATATTGAAGTTGAAGGATTGATTGTAGACCAGACTCAAACAAAAGTAGGGCATGATTTTTATGACCTGTTTTATTCCAACTGGCAGCAACCTGAAAATTCCGGAGATTATACAATTGTTATTGAGGAAAAACCTTTACCACAACTTGGAACTCAAGTCACAATAAAAATAAATGATAATGAAATCTTCCAGCAAATTTTACAGCCCAGGTATGACGTAATTGAAGCGACGGCACAATATGGAGTTGAGGTTACTATAAATTACATACAAAATTACCAGGTTATTCAAAAACAACTTGCAGGTGACGATTTGCGCGGATCAGGAATTTTTTAAGAGCGAGGAAGTATGAAAAATATAAAAATATTACTGTTATTTGTTATTCTCTTTACAGTGAAAGGAGTGCTCGCACAGCAGCTTGTATATACTCCTGTTAATCCTTCATTTGGAGGGTACTATTACAACGGACAAGTATTATTAAGCGAAGCACAGGCTCAAAATGGATTTTCATCCGGAGCAAGTGTTACTAATCCCTATTCTCAAAACCCGCTTGATAATTTTAAGAATACTCTTAACCAGCAAATCTTAAGTCAGCTTTCCAGGCAATTACTTTCAAATCTGTTTGGCGAAGCAGGATTGAAAGCAGGACATTATGATTTAGGTGATTATTCTATTGATATAACACCGGGAGGTGATGGTGTTCATATTGATATTTTTGATAACACAAGCGGTGATCAATCTACAGTTATTGTTCCATACTTCTAGTTTGAAAGATAAATAATGTATAAAGAATATTTAAGCTATTTTTTAATATTACTATTGATGGTTTCAATTTTTGGATGCTCAACTTATATGCAGCCGTTAAAAACCACTGATGCAACAGTCGGAATTCCCTCTTCAGTTAATAAAGATTTGCGTTCACTTCCTATTCCTAAAGATAAAATAGTTGCAGCCGTATATAAATTCAGGGATGAAACCGGTCAATACAAATCATCTTCAACCACTTCAACTTTTTCAACTGCGGTAACACAGGGCGCCACTTCAATTTTGATAAGAGCGTTGGAAGATTCCGGATGGTTTATTGTAATTGAAAGAGAAGGTTTGTCCGATCTTTTAAATGAAAGAAAAATTATCAGATCAAGCAGGTCAAATTATCAGGGAGATACAGGTGAAGATTCTCAGCTTCTTCCTCCACTTTTATTTGCCGGAGTTATCCTTGAGGGTGGGATAATTTCTTACGATACAAATATTTTAACGGGAGGATCCGGATTAAAGTATTTCGGAGTTGGTGCCTCGGGTCAGTACAGACAGGATAGAGTTACAATTTATCTTCGTGCAATTTCAACTCAAAGCGGAAGAATTTTGAAAACTGTTTACACAACTAAAACTATCCTTTCTCAAATGGTTGATATAGGCTTATATAAATTTGTGGATTTTCAAAGGCTGCTTGAAATAGAAACCGGGTACAGTTATAACGAGCCGCCAGAAATGTGCGTTACTGAAGCAATTGAAAAAGCAGTTCAGAGTTTGGTGATTGAAGGTATACATGAGCATCTATGGGAATTAAAGGACCCGATTGACATTAATTCACCAATAATGTTAAAATATGAAAAGGAAAAAGAAATCGCGGCTAATACAAATTATTTCGGTATGCAGGACATAGCTCCGAGAAGGAATTTTTCAGTTGGTCTGAACATCGGAGCATCACAGTACAGTGGTGATTACCCGAACCCATTAACAAAACCCGCCGGTAATATACAGGTGTCTTATTTTCCGGAATCAGATTTTGCCTTATCACTTAATATGGGAAGGGAAATGCTTGAAGGGGATAAATATTTTAATGCTACGATTAATTCATTAAGTCTGTCTGCCGAGTATTTTATGCTTCCGGGATATAAGCTTTCACCATTTGTACTTGGTGGGATTGGCTTACTTGTTAAAGACAAAGATATTTTTGAATTTGAAAAACGCTGGTTGCCTTATGTAAAAACAGGAGGCGGGGCTGAATATCTTATGGGAAAGACCGGAATTAAGCTTGGATTAACTTTTAATTATTCTCTCTCCGATAGATTGGATAATATTGATCGCGGCAAGTATAATGATTATTACTGGGAAACATTCATTGGTGTCAATTATTATATAGGAAGATAGAGAAATTTGGAAATGTACTTTGAAAAAATTTTTGTGGGTGGTATGTAAAAATGCAAAACCTAAGTAATCAATTTATAACTAAAAACAGGTGGTATTATGGAAGTTATAGAAAAGGAAAGGAGGGGGTAGAAAGGAAAACATCGGGGGTTTAATACTACGGATAATTTTGAACCATAAGGCGGCGCAGGAGCGGTACTTCTTTACACTTGGTGTATTGAAGTATCGGCGAAGCTCAAGCGCCACCAATTAAATCTTTTGACCAATAAATATTCGAAAAAAATGGTTAAATGTAAATTGGCGAGTGGTTCTCCTAAGTCGTAGTTAAAGAGACCGTAAGATATTTCATTTATGCTGTAATCTGAAGTCTCAATTTTCAGGGGAAAATTAAAACTATTTTCTAAACATTTTTAGGAGAAAAAAATGAGAAATTTACTTGCTCTTTTAACAGTTGTATTCTTTGCCGGTTTTATGATGGCACAGAGCAACGTTGCTACTACTAATCAAACAGGTGATAATGGAACAGCTACTGTTACTCAGACAGGATTGACCAATACCTCAGTTGTAAATCAGACTGAATCTGCTACAAATACCCCTGTTGGATTTCAAAATTCCACGGTAATACAGAATGGAACTTCTAACCACTCAGAAGTTTACCAGACTGAAACCGGTGGTGGAGGACATTCAACGAATAATGCTTTCATACAGCAGATTGGAACTACAAATACAAGTGTACAAAATACATATGCTCCTGGTTATAATAGCGGACAGAATGTATGGGGAGACCAGGAAGGAACATCAAACGTATTGAATCAGACAATTACTTCTGGTTATACAAATTCATTTAAATCTACAGAACTCGGAAATGAAAACACAGTTACACAAACAATGGCTGCAAGTCATAGTCACGGTGTTGTGTATGTTGCTGGTGACGATAATACTGCAACCCAGGATCTTTATGGAAGTAATCATGGTTACAGCGGTGGTATTAATATTACTCAACTTGGTGATCAAAATACTGCAGCTCAATCATTCTATGGCGGCGGTTTAGGTCATAATCAGAAGGGCGATATCTGGCAGGAAGGTAATTCGAATATATCAGGCCAATATAGTGATGGACTTGATAATACTGCTAATACTTATCAATTTGGTGATTCGAATAATTCAGATGTTCAGATGATAGGTAATGGTAATAATTCTGATGTAAATCAAATCGGAAGCGGTAATACTGGAAATATCTTTCAGACTGGCGACACTAATATAGGAACCGTTTCTCAAAGCGGAAATAATAACAGTAGTATAGTTACACAAAGTAACTAGTAGCTTAATTGTTTTTATCAGGGATGTTAAAGCATCCCTGATAAATTTTTTAATAAAATATATGAATAAGCAATGAAAAAATTTTTATCAGTTTTATTATTGATAAGCTTTTATTTTGCCGGACCTTTATATTCTCAGGAAGTTTTTATCCAGTCAGATTCGGTGAACAATTTGCACAATACAGAAAACATCCATTCAAACTTAAATTTGAATAATGCAGCAATGATTCAACAGGTTGGAAATTATAACGAAGCAATTATTAATCAGTCAAATAATTCGGGAACTCTTCCTAACACAGCAGAAATAAATCAAATGGGAGATAATAATTTTGCATCATCCGGTCAGAATGGCAATTTAAATTATTCTTATATCGGGCAGTACGGTTCTGATAATTCAGCTGATATCAACGTTGTGGGAAATTATAATCTTGCAGGTGTCCTTCAGGTTGGTGATGGTAATACGGTCGAGCAGAGCCTGATAGGTGATGGTTTGCATTATATGATTTTTCAGTATGGCAGCGATAATTTTATAAGAGAAATACAAACTGAACAGTCAACTATACCAATGCAGATTCATCAGAATGGAAATGGAATCAGACTGACAATAATTAATGGGAGTATGCATTAAAGTGCTTTTGGATTTTAAGCTTGTAAAATTTTTAACGAATGGGTTTTTGCTCGTTATTTTTTTGATACTTTCAGAAAGCAATTCTTATTGTCAAAAACCCGGTTATGATATTAATATCGAAAATAGTTTGAGTGGCCAACATTTAATAATTGAAGGAACTTTCAAAAATAACTCAGAATCAATTGTTGATGCATCATATCACCTTACCATTAACAAAGAAAGCAAATCGGGTAATTCTTCAACGAATCAGTCCGGTGAAATAAAAGTTCCGGTGAACAGAAAAATATCATTATCCCGAAGTTCGTTGGATCTAAAAAGAGATGCTGTTTATACGATACATTTAACTGTTCAGAGCGGTAAAAATATTTTAGCAGATAAGGAATTGAAATTAAATGGTTCGGAAATTCAAAAATACTAATTATTTTTTAGTGGGAGAAATTATGTCAGACAAATTCAGAGTACTTACTCATATTTTAGCAGTACTGTTATTAATATTTTTTTCTTCGTGTAAAGAAGATACTATTCAACCTGTCTTGTATGGTTCAATCTCAGGTGTGGTTATAAACGATAGCACATCTTTAGCGATTGGAGGGGTAAGTATAACAACAAGTCCCCCTACAAGTGCATTGTTAACCGGAGCAGATGGAAAGTTTTCAATTGATGATATTCCGGTTGGAAACTACGCAATTAATGCTCAAAAGGCTGGTTATAAAAAAGGGAGTGTATCCATCAGCGTAAGAGAAAATGTTGCAACACAGGCAACAGTATTCCTTGAAACAGATAATGGAACCAATAGTGCACCAAATGCACCTTCAGTCCCCTTTCCTGCTACTGCAGCAACAGGTCAACCTGTAAATATAGCATTGGCCTGGAGTGCGAGTGATCCTGATGGCGATTTGTTGTCATATACCGTTTATCTTTACAAATCTGGTTCCTCATCTCAGGATATTATCGCTTTAGGAATAATTGATACTACTATTAATGTACAAAACCTTGATTACAGTACAACTTATTACTGGCAGGTAGTTGCAAAAGATTCAGGTGGATTAACCAGCAATAGTGGAACCTGGACTTTCACTACCAAACAATTCCCTGATAATCCGCTGGTTTATTCAAAGAAAATTGAAGATAATTACGAAATCTTTTCTAATGATACAGCGGACGCATCACCAGTCCGTTTAACTAATATGATTTCAAGAGAATGGTGGTCAAGGTTTAATTCACGCAGAAGTAAAATTGCCTTTACTTCAAATGAAAATGTTGGAACCGATATCTATACAATGAATCCTGATGGTTCAGATATTTTCCGTGTAACTAATGTACCTGTAGCGGGGTATAATAATTATGGAATAGGATTCTGCTGGTCATTCGACGATGGGAAATTCTATTACAGCAATAACGATAAACTCTACTCAATTTTTGTCAACGGCTCCGGTAGAACATTAATTGCAACAGCACCTGCTGGAAGAAATTTCAGGGAAGTTGAACAGTCACCCCAGGGAAATAAACTTGTAGCTCTTACTGTGGGCAGCAATGTTTATGATTCGGAAATATATTTAATGAATTCAGACGGCAGTAATATGACGCTTTTCGTTGATAACCAGCCTGGAATAACAGAACGTCCTTCTTTTAGTGCAGATGGAACAAAAATTATTTTCACACACGATGTTTCCGGATATGAAAATCAGGATGGCAGACAGCTTGATTCCCATATTTTTATTTCCTCAATAGATGGAAATGATACTATTGATGCATCTATAGAAAAACCTGCCGGCACTAATGACACAAATCCGAGGTTTTCCCCGGATGGTGCAAAAATAATTTTTAACAATGTCCCAAACGATAATTCCAAAGCACCGGGAATTTGGATAATGGACACAAACGGTAACAATAGACGAATGATAGTTAATGACGGAATAATGCCGGACTGGAAATAGATTAAATTCTGTTAATTATATTACCGATACATATCTGGTGAAAACCTAAAAGTTTTTATGATAAACCGGTTATGAGATTAATCATACATCTGAACATTGTGAGGAGCATCTATTATTGTCGAATTAAAATCAGCATCCAAAATTCGTGCGACCAGCTTATAATCAGTGCCAATTACATAAGCCTGGTCAGTGCCCGATAACAGGAATAAACTTTCTCTTGCCGAAGTTGAAAGGGAGCGCTTTATTGAAGTTCTTGATTCAGTTGATTGGAATAAAAAGAAAACGTACAAATTCTCGGGATATCTAAACCTACGCTTAACACTAAAATTAAAGAATATAATATTCAACGAAATAATAGTTAGTAATATCCTACCTTGAGATTATTTCCCGGATTATGAAAAAATAATTTCTGACCACGAGCTTACGCTACGAAAAACTTTAATAGCCAATTTGGTAAAGACATGTATCACCAATAATCTTAAATGGTTCTGATTTAAGATTATCAGTATCTTTTATTTTAGTTTGTATTGACCGCTCGATAAAAATAGAACTGTTGTTTTCAAGGTATCTATTAGCTAGTATATTTTCAACTACTTTGTAGATATCATCTTTAAAAAATGGCGGGTCGGCAAGCATTAAATCGTATGTGGAATGTTTACGGAGAGAAGTAAATTTTACTGCTTCCATTTTGAAGATTTTACATTTATCCGTAAGATTTAATGATTGGATATTTTCGGAAAGGTTTTTATAGATAACAAAATTTTTTTCGACAAAGTCTACCCGTGCAGCACCACGGCTTAAACATTCTAACCCAAGAGCACCCGATCCTGAATAGAGATCAAGAACTTTTATTCCTTCAAAGGAAATCCTGTTGTTTAAAAGATTAAATAAAGTCTCCCTTACGCGGTCTGTAGTTGGTCTTATTAATTTGGAATCGGGTACTTTTATTAATCTTCCTTTAAATTCTCCTGAAATAATTCGCATTCTCATAAGGGGAAATTAAAAAAATATTTGAAGGAAATAAAAAAATCAGGATAACCTTAGTGCTATGCCTGCAGCCGGGGAAAAAGAATTGAACTTTTCTGAAAAATACTTATTCTCAAATAATCCCGGATTTGGTTTTATCTTTGCGAAAGGATTGAAATGAATAAATGGGATATCAAGCTTATCTCTTAATGCATTAATCATTGATGAAGAAAGCTCTTCACCGCAAATGAATGCTCCTTCGAGCATACTCCTGTTGATATCCGGATACTGGTTTGAATCAAGTTCAGATTTTAAAATTTTAACAATATCAGTTGCATCATTTAAAGGGAATATCTTAAAGTAAACTGGTTTTTCCTGGAATGAAAAAAGAACAGATAAACTTTTTCCCGACAGAAATACGCTTAGAATTAATCCTTTTTCAGAGATAGGATTAACTGCCGATAAAGCTCTTTCTGAGGCAAGGTGAATATTATCTATGAATTTTAATTTTAGCTTATTAACATCGGAAAAATTTTTAATTAACTGGATAAATTTTCTTGTTAGGGCGATTACTATTGCAGTATTTATCTCAATGAACTTGCTTTTATCAATTTCAAGATATTGAATGACAAGATCAGCCGGATTAATATCAGGAAAAAGCAAAGCCAGTTCCCATCTGAATTCCTCAATTAAATCCTGGTGAAGAAGAGTATTATCATAAGGGATCTGAACTACTTTGAAAATTTCAGGAGGAAGTGCAAAGGAAGCAATGTTACTCTTAAGTGGATTCTTTACGAGGATTTCATTAAAAGCGCCCTGAAGAAGAGCGCTTATCTTAGTTTCCTTATCCTGTTCTAAATTAATTGTTTCGTTGAAAAAAGCCTCATCCACATTTTCCAGCACAAATTGATCTTCCTTTTGAATTATCTCCACAACCTGAAGTTTGGAAGATGAAATTGAAAAGCCGGTATGATTTTCAAATCCTGTCATCAGTTATATTTTTATTCCCACGATGCAGTGTTTTTCAGCGCATCGCTTTCCAGGCTTCCAACTGAACCATAACCGTCCGGATCTTCAAGATAATACCGGTTGCCGATAACTCTTAACGAATCAATACGTTTTATCTGCCTGCCTCTGGCAAATATGGTATCAGCAGTAATCGAAGTATCTACTTCTAATACATAAGGTGAATGAGATTTTGGGGTTCTGTATAAGCTATCCGGAGTAAATTTCCCTGATGTCAGTGGCACAAAAGGATTAGCAGGTCGTCTTGAAAGAGAGTCAAAAGCATTTTCAATACTATCCACCATTGGATCAGTTTTTATAAAATTAATTAAGCTGTCAAGGTTTCCAGTAAAATGTTTGTGTTTTTTATTCCAGAGTATTTCAGCTTCCTTAATATTTTTCATCCTGAGATGCGATTCCTGCTTGTAGTAATGTTCTTTTTCAACCACATCCTTGGGGTCAATAATTGCGACTTTAACTAACACAATTATTAGTATAACAATAATGATATAAAGTGCAGTGTGAATATACCAGGGTTCTGGCTTAGTCATTTTTCCTCCGGAACTTTGAAAAAATTTGAGTCATCAATATATAGAAACTTTTCAATATTATTAAATCTGGCAGTACCGATTCCTTTAACTTCAAGCAGTTCATTTAGTTTCTTAAAGCCGCCTTTTCTTTTTCTCGCTTCGATAATATATTTGGCGGTTTTTTCACCAATGCCGGGTAGATTTACCAGATCATTTATACCGGCTGTGTTAATATTTATGCTTTTTTCGCCGGGAAGCTTTTTCGCTTCTTTTTTATTAAAATTTCTGTCGTTAAAATCTAAAACTTCCCGCTTATAGTCAATATTTTTATCTGGTGAATAGACACTATCCCTGTCAATAATTTCTTCATTTTGCTGAAATAATTTTTCCTCGGAAGAATAATCAAAATTTTTATAATCTGCCGGATCATTATTTATCTGGTAAGCTTTATAGCCTAACCCGACAGCAAAAACGGAAATCAGAAATATCAGGACTTTTATTTCCGTTTTGGTAAACCCTATTTTTCTTGATAATTTATCAAACACCCCGATTTCCCGTGAATTAGTTAATTAAATTTATTATGAATATAATAACACAAATAATTTACATCAAGAAAAAAATGAACACGTACTTAAAGAATTTAATGTCCAAACCTTTTAAAAAAATTCTTTTCTTCTGATCCGGAGGAGGATTTAACATTGGGACTGTTCATCAATTCCCTCAAAAGCTCTTTTTCTTTTGCGTTTAATTTTTTAGGAACCGCGATGTTAATTCTTACAATCTGATCACCGTGTCCTGAATGATTTAGGTGCTTTATACCTTTATCTTTCATCTTCAGCAATTTTCCGGAAGGTGTTCCGGATTCAATTTTTAATTTTGCTTTTCCATTTAAAGTTGGAACTTCAACTTCATTTCCAAGAACAGCTTCGGGATAGCTTACAAATAAATCATACAGAATATCATCCTCTTCACGAATGAAATAATCGTGCGGCAATTCCTTAAATATCACAACAAGATCTCCATACGGACCTCCGCGCTTACCGGCATTTCCTTCGTTACGCAGAGTCATATAATTCCCATCACCGACACCGGCAGGAGCATCAATTTTTACTGCTACTTCCTCCTGAACTCTTCCGTCACCCATGCATTTTTTACATGGCTTATCAATAACCGTCCCTTCACCATTACAATTATTGCAGGTAGTTATATTTACAAACTGACCAAACACTGATCTTGAAACTGTCTTAACTTCCCCTGAACCATGACAAACCGGGCAGGTAGTTTTTGATGTTCCCGTTTCAGCGCCTGATCCGCCGCATTCATCACACTTAACCTGTTTTCTTATTTTTAGTTTTTTAGATGTGCCTTCTGCAATCTCTTCCAGAGTGAGCTGAAGAGTAACGCGTAAATCTGAACCGGGAGTTCCACCGGTTCTTCTTCTTTGCCGGCTTCTTTGTCCACCTCCAAAGAAATCATCGAAAATAGATCCGCCGCCGAAAATATCTGAAAAATGTGAAAAGATATCATTAATATCTGAAAATCCTTGTCCACCGCCTCTAAGTCCATTATGCCCAAAACGATCATAGTTAGCACGTTTATCATCATTGCTTAAAATTTCGTAAGCTTCCGCGGCTTCTTTAAATCTTTCCTCTGCTTCTTTATCATCAGGATTACGATCGGGATGATATTGCATAGCAAGTTTCCTGTAAGCTTTTTTCAAATCTTCTTTTGAAGCAGATTTTTCTACCCCAAGAACTTCGTAATAATCTTTTTTAGACATATATAAACTTAATCCTCAGTAATTTCATTATCCGAACTGTCAGGATTTGCAGTATGTTCTTCTGTTTCCTCACTTACAATTACTTTCGCGTGCCTGATGACACGGTCTTTGTACATATAACCTTTTTCAATTTCATCTAAAACTGTATGTGGTGCAACTTTATCTGACTTTCTTTGCATAAGGGCTTCGTGATATTCAACACTAAAAGGTTGGCCGACAGACTCGATTTTTTTTACTCCCTGTTCATCGAGCACTTTCATAAATTTATCGTAAATTAATTTTATTCCCTGCTTTAATGAATCGATATCTTTTGAATTTTCAATATGATCAAGTGATCTATCAAAATCATCAACTATGGGAAGCAGTTTTAAAATAAGAGATTCGGCAGCATACTTAAGCAGGTTCAGTTGATCATTTTCAGTTCTTCTTTTGTAATTTTCAAATTCCGCTGCTCTTCTTAGTAATTTATCCCGTAAATCTGTTACTTCTTTTTCCAGTTCGTCAATTCTATGGTCTTTTTCAGCCAACAAAGTATTATTATTTTCTTGTGATTCCTTTTCTTCAGAATCGTGTTCATCAGTTTTATTTATTTCAATTTCTTCTTTTTCAGTATCTTTTTTATCTTTTTTCATTCGTATTACTCCGGTTAATTTTCTGGTTTAAAAATATCTGATAACATTTTAGTCATATAATCAACAATTGCTACAACCTTAGAATATTCCATCCGTTTAGGTCCGATGATTCCGAGGGTACCAAAAGTATCGCCAAATTTATATTCTTTGCTTACGAAACTATATTCATCCAGCTTACGGTCTTCATTTTCACTTCCGATTGAAATGAAAACCTGGTCAATAGCTGAATTATTTCCTTTATCAAGTATGTGAATAATTATATCTTTATTTTCAATAAGCTCTATTATTCCGGGAAACTTTTCAGGGTCTTCAAATTCCGGCTGCTTTATAATATTACCGGCTCCTGTAACATAAAGATTATTTCCTGTACTTGCTTCCTTAAAAATTTTATCCACTGATTCAACAAATAATCTTATTACTGGTTTTTGATTTTCATTAACATCACGGAATCTTTCTTTAAAGGTTGACCTGATTTCTTTAAAATTCAAACCACATAATCTCTCATTCAATAAGTCCTGAATGGATTCGAGCAGTGAAGGTTCAACCTGTGAATCAATTTCCAGCGTAATTGTTTTTACCAATCCTCCCTTTATGCTGATTACTATTAATAGTCTGCTTGACGACAGCGTTACAATCTGTAGTTTTGCTAAAATCCCGGAATCGAGCCTTGGGTAAGTTACACAGGCAAGCTGCTTTGTTATGTTGCTTAAAATGAAAGATGTGATCCGCAGAATTTCTTCGGTCTCAGAAGATTCAACATCAAGTCCTTTGTTTATTATTCCTTTTTCAGAACTACGTACTTTTTGAATTTCCATCAGCGAGTCGACATAAAATCTGTAACCTTTATCAGTCGGTATTCTTCCTGCAGAAGTATGCGGATGATTAATATAGCCGGACTCCTCAAGGTCAGCCATTATATTTCGCACCGTAGCAGGAGAAATACCAACATCATATTTCTTCGTTATAAATCTTGAACCAACCGGTGAAGCGGTTAAAATAAATTGCTGGATAATGGACCTCAGTATTATTTTTTCCCGGTCGGTTAATTCTTCGTGTTCCATTTTCATTTTGTTTATTCGTTTTGAACTTGTTAATATAAAAAAATTACACAAAAATTGTTACACCAAAATTGTGCAAAAATAAATAAAAATCGCAACTTTTTAAAGTCGTTTTAGCAGTCTGTTATTGAGAGTGATAATAGATGAAATTTACATTTTTTCTACCATTTTAAGTCTCGTTTTGTTTCCTATTTCAATTCATTGTAAATTTTGTTTCAGTTTTAATCAGCATTTCAAAGAATATAATGACAGAAAATTTGACTTATAAAAATGCCGGCGTGGATATAGAAGCCGGGGATGAAACGGTAAAAAGAATTAAAGGATTTGCCAAATCAACTTTCAGTAAAAATGTACTATCTGATATTGGGTTATTTGGTGCATTTTTTCAACCTGATTTGAATGGGTATAAGGAGCCGGTGCTCGTTTCAAGTGTCGATGGAGTCGGTACAAAACTTAAAATTGCTTTCGCTGTTGGCAGACATGATACTGTAGGACAGGATCTTGTTAATCATTGCGTAAATGATATATCTGTTTGCGGAGCAAAACCCTTATATTTTTTGGATTACTTAGCCTTCGGTAAACTTATTCCTGATAAAGCTGCAAAAATAATTGAAGGATTTTCAATTGCCTGCAGGGAAAATAGTTGTGCATTAATCGGCGGCGAAACAGCGGAAATGCCGGGACTTTATGATCCTGATGAATATGATATTTCAGGAACAATCGTTGGGATTGTTGATAAAAATAAAATCATTGATGGAAAGAATATAAAAAAAGGAGATGTGCTTTTCGGCTTTCCGTCAAATGGACTTCATACAAATGGTTATTCTCTTGCGCGGAAAGTTCTTCTGCCAAAATTCAAACTAAACAAAGTAATTGATGAGTTGGGTGCTCCTCTTGGTGACGAACTTTTAAGGATTCATAAATCTTACTTGAAATTGATAAAGCATTTAAATGATAATATGCAGGTTAAAGGATTTTCTCATATAACAGGCGGGGGAATAGTAGGTAATACAAAAAGAATTTTACCCGGGGGATTAGAATTGAAAATCGAATGGGAAACATGGGAAATGCCTGCTGTATTTAAGCTGATACAGCAAACAGGAAATATCAGCTTCGAAGAAATGAGATATGTATTTAATCTTGGTATTGGTTTAATTGCAATAATTTCTCCCGGTGATGAAAATAAAATAATATCGCTCTCTAACGAAATAAACGAACACCCTGTTAAAATTGGTGAAGTAATTTAACCGGTTATGCTTTATCCGAAAAGAATAATTCTCCCGGTTCTGTTCATTGCCCTATTAATATCTGAAGGATGCAATAAAGGAATAGAACCTGAGTACGATAATCCAGGATTTTCAGGAAGGGTTACATTTCAAGGAACCTGGCCTGATAGTATTAAAAGAACTTATATCATTGTTTTCGATAGTCTTCTTGAAGAACCAAACGATTTTAATCTCTATAATATTAAATTTCTTAGCGGAGAACTTCCTTTTGGAGTTGCTTATTACGATTTTGATTCCCGTGATAGTGCATTAATACCTATTAATACGGGTGTATATGCTTATGTAGCAGTAGTTCAACAGGCCACAGATCAAATATCATTTGACCCTAAAAAATGGATTGTAGCTGGCGTTTATCATGCAAACAATGATACTACTCAACCCGGTCAGCTTGTAATTTCACATAATGCATTTGTAAAAAATATTAATATAATCTGCGATTTTAATAATCCTCCACCTCAACCAACAGGTGGCTAATTAATGAAATTAATTTTAATAAATATTTTCTTACTGATATTTTTATCTGAAATTTTTCCTCAAACCTTTTCTGTGAGTGGAAAAATTACTGATGCAGATCTAAAACCATTGGATGGAGTGAATATAATTATTTTAGGGACAGACAATGGAACTGCTTCAGATGAAAAGGGTAATTACAGGATAAGTAATCTTTCCAAAGGAAATTATAACCTTAAGTTTTCTGCAGTAGGTTATGAAGATGTACATCAGAAAATATTTATTATCGATAAGCCTGTTCATCTTGATATTAGAATGAAAGAGAAAGCCGTTGAAACCGAACAGGTGATTGTTACTGCAGGGAAAAGGGAACAATTGCTTTCAGATCTTCCGGTCAGTGCCGATGTTATTCATTCTAATGAATTCTCAAAAAAGAATTTTTATAATCTTGAAAATGCTTTGCGTTATGTTCCCGGCGTTAGTATGACCGAAGATCAAATAAGCATACGCGGGTCAAGCGGATACAGCAGGGGAGCAGGTTCACGGGTTCTTCTTGCTCTTGATGGAATTCCTTTTTATACCGGCGACACAGGTGAAACCATCTGGGAAATGATCCCTACGCCGGTTATTCAAAGAGTTGAAATAATAAAAGGAGCAGCCAGTTCCCTTTATGGATCGACAGCTATCGGCGGAGTTGTGAATGTAATAACGCGTGATATTCCTGATCAACCAACTACATTTATTAAATCTTTTGTCGGTATTTATGGAAAACCGGCTTACCCGGAATGGAGATGGTCTGATGAGAACAGGTATTTTAATGGATTAACACTTGCCCACTCTCAGCAGTTTAATAAATTCGGAATTGAGGCATCATTAACAAGGCTGGAAGATATGAGCTACAGGCAAAGCGGATTTTCTCATAAATATATAGGCTTCTTAAAAGGTAAATTTGATATAACTTCAGCAAGCTCAATCACGGTTCTCGCTAATACCCTAAATAAAAAAGGAGGTAACTTTTATTACTGGAAAGATTCCCGTGATGCTCTGATTCCCACTAATGATCAGCAAGGACAAACTGTTACAACTGCAAGATATCTTTTCGGGGCCATCTACAAAAATGTAATTAATGAAGATTTACTTTTAAATATTAAAACAAGCTATTACAGAACAGACTGGAACGATACTTCTCCTGCAATGGATAAATCTCTTACCAATCTTTACCGCGGGGAAGTTCAGTTGAATAAAAGCTTTTCAAATGATCTTGTTATTGTTACAGGGATTGAAGGAGTAAGCTCAAATGTTAAATCAAACCTGTTTGGAAATCCCGGAATGCTTAACGGCGGAATATATGTGCAGGGTGACCTTTTATACTTTTCTCCTCTAACAATTTCTGTAGGTGTTCGGTATGATTATTCAAAACTTGATTCTCTTAAAGCTGAAAATGCAATATCACCAAAGATTGGTTTGAATTATAAAGTTACAGATAATTTTATCCTTCGTTCTTCTGCCGGAACAGGTTTTCGTGCCCCATCGCTTGCAGAAGCATTTACATCTACAACTGCAAGCGGAATAATCATTAAGCCTAATCCCGAACTAAAATCAGAAACTAATTTTACTTTTGAGTTAGGCGCTAATTATCAGCCATTCAATGAATTGAATCTTGATGCTGCCGTTTTCCAGAGTGAATATTATAATTTTATTGAACCGAGAATTGATCCCACAGATGGGTTTGCTGTTTTCAGTAATGTTACACGAGCAAGAATACAGGGAATTGAAACAGATGTAAAAACCGATCTTTTTGAGAAAAAAGTCAGCCTATCTTTAAGCTACACATATTTGTGGGCAAGAGATTTAAATACGCACAAAGTATTGAAATATCGACCCCGGCATCTTTTTGTTGGAAGCTTTGATTATTACATTTGGAATTTAAATTTAGGCGCGGACTTCAGGTTCTGGAGCAGGATTGAAGAAATAGACGATGAGCTTGTCAGAATTATTAATGATGGAGATTTGAGGGTAGCGGCTTATGTCCTTGATCTAAGGACATCTTATAATTTGAATTCATTGGGCATTCCCGCTGCCATTTTTCTTAATGCAGATAATGTATTAAATTACAACTATGTAGAATTAATCGGAAATTTAAGACCAATCAGAAATTATTCTTTAAGTATTCAGTTTAATTTCTGACATTTGGGGGCAATATGTTTATAGATACACACTCACACTTATTTTTACCCAATTTTGAAAATGACCTCGATGAGGTTATTAACCGGGCGAAAGAAAATAAAGTTGATTACATAATCGTTCCGGCAACTGATATTGCCACAGCTAAACAGGCTGTACAGCTTGCAGATAAATATGATTTTATTTATGCTGCTGTGGGAGTTCATCCGCACGATACAAAAGACTGGGATTCTTCCTGGCTGAATGAAATTGAAGATCTGACAAAACACGAAAAAGTAGTTGCCATCGGAGAGATTGGACTTGATTATTATTATGACTTTTCGCCCAAAGAAAAACAGATCGAAGCATTTAAAGCCCAGCTTGATCTCGCAATAAAATTAAAGCTGCCCGTAATAATTCATAACCGGGAATCAGATGAAGATATGATGAAGATAATTTCATCGTACTGCGGCAATGATCTAAGGGCGCAATTCCATTGCTTTAGTTCTTCGCTCGGGGATGCTCTGGAATATATTAAGATGAATCATATAATTTCTTTCACTGGAAATATAACTTTTAAGAAACAAGATGAGCTTCGAAATATTCTTGCTGGAATTAGTCTTGATAATATTCTTCTTGAAACGGATTCACCCTTTATGACTCCGGAACCCCACAGAGGTAAAAGGAATGAACCTGCAAATGTTAAGCTTGTTGCTGAAAAAATAGCTGAGATCCATAAGATGACTGTTGAGGATGTTGCTAAGATTACTTCATTTAATACATTTAAATTTTTTGGGATCAACAGGAAATCAAAAATAAGCTACACTTATACGCTGGGTAAAAATCTTTATATAAATATTACTAACAGGTGTAATGCAGATTGTTTCTTCTGTAAACGGAAAGATGATGCTGTGCTTCATGAATTCAATTTAAAAATGACAAAAGATGAAGAGCCGCCAGCAGAGATTTATATTCAGGAAATAGGTGACCCGACTCAGTTTGATGAAATTGTTTTCTGCGGTTATGGTGAACCGACTATACGCTGGGACGTTGTAAAAAAAGTCGCAAAATATGTTAAAGCAAACGGCGGCAGAACAAGATTAAATACAAATGGTCACGGCAGCTTTATTAACAAAAGAGATATTACTCCCGAATGTAATGGAGTAATTGATGTTGTTTCCATTAGTATTAATACGGTTGACCCGAGACAATATGCGAAGATAATGAAGCTTGATACAAGATTTTTTAATGAGATGGTTGCATTTGCAAAAAGTGTTAAGCAGTACGTTGAAAAACTTGTAATGACCGTAGTATCAATTGATGAAGTTGAAATCGAAAAGGCAAGAGCAATAGCTGAAGAAAAATTTGGTGCTGAATTCAGGGTACGGCAATATTTTTAATATGGTAAGAAAGTATTTACTTGTAGTAGTTTTTCTTTTTCTTACTCCCCGGATATTTCCACAATTAAATAAAGATCAGCTAAGTAATGAAATAAATGATCTTCTGAAAGATGATTTTTTTAATTCAACGACTATTTCAATAGATATTTATGATCTTAGTGCAAAGGAATCTCTTTATCAATTAGATGAGAAGAAGCTCCTTAACCCGGCTTCTAATATGAAGCTTTTAACTTCTGCGGCGGGACTAATTTTTCTCGGACCCGAATATGAATTCATTACATCAGTAAGATACACCGGCGATATTGTTAACAACACTCTTTTCGGCGATGTATATGTGGTTGGCGGATTTGATCCTGATTTCAGCACAAACGATCTTAATAAATTTGTAAAAGATTTTCAAAAAGTTGGGATTAAAGAAATCGGGGGAAATCTGTACGGTGATGTTTCCAAAAAGGATTCTGTTAGCTGGGGATGGGGATGGATGTGGGATGATAATCCATCAACCGATGCGCCTTATTTATCTGCTCTGAATATCAATAGTAACTCAATAAATGTTTATTTAACCGGTTCTTCCCTGGGAGAAAAAGCAAATATCACAATTGATCCTGAGACTCAGTACGTAAAGGTTATAAATAATACAATGACTTCTTCATCAGATGATACTGATATTACTGTAACAAGAGACTGGCAGAACAGGAAAAATGATATTTACGTTGATGGAGTTATTCTACCTGCTGAGATTACAAATAATGATACGATTAAAAATAGTGTAAATATTTACAGACCTGATTTGTACTTTCTAACTCTCTTTAAGGAAAAATTAGAAGCAAACGGCATCAGCTTGAATGGTAAAATCAGCTTATTAAAAAATCCGGGTACGGCAAAATGGATATCTTTTTTTAGCCGTTCTTATGATTCGGTTATGGTTAATATGAATAAGAGCAGTGATAATTTAAGTGCTGAAATGGTTCTGTACTCATTGGCCGCATCATTTAATAATGCCCCTGTTTCGGCCTCAGAAGGTTTAAATGTGGTTGATTCTCTTTTAACTTTATGTGGTGTTAAAAAAAATAAATACGTACTGGCAGATGGTTCAGGTGTTTCGCGTTATAATCTTTTAAGCACAGAAATTGTACTTAGTGTATTAAAAAATATCTATTATAATTACCCTGATTTATTCGAACTATATTTTAAATCTTTGCCAGTCGCAGGAGTAGACGGAACATTAAAAGATAGAATGATTGGATCTGTTGCTGAGAGGAATGTTCACGCTAAAACCGGTACACTTCGGGGCGTAAGCTGTCTTTCAGGTTATGTAACCGGAAGGAATAATCATTTAATTGCTTTTTCAATTTTTGAACAGAATTTTATAGGCAAAACTTCTTTTGCAAGAGAAATTCAGGATCAAATTTGCATATTACTTTCAAAGTACGAGTAATCAGATTTATTAATCAGATAATTAAAATGCGGTTTATAATTTTACTAAACTTTATTTTGCTTTTTATATGTTTAACGGGCTGCGAAAAAAAAGAAGAAAATGAAATTTCAAAACCTGCTTTTGTAATTCAAAAAAATGACAGCATTCCTGTTTTTAATGGAAACAATGCTTATAACCAAACCAAAGCCCAGGTTGATATCGGTCCGAGAAATCCTAATTCTGCTGGACATGCGCTTGCCTTAACTTATCTTCAGAATGAATTAAACAAATATGCTGATAAAGTAATCCTTCAGCCTTTTTCCTATCAGGGCTACAAAGAAGAATTAAACCTTACCAATATAATTGCGAGGTTTAATCCATCGAACAAAAACCGGATTGTAATCTGTGCACACTGGGATACAAGACCGCGTTCCGAACATTCCAAGGATTCCACAAAAAGAAATCTCCCAATTTTAGGAGCCAACGATGGTGCGAGCGGATGCGGTGTCATTCTAGAACTTGCACGTATGCTCAGCCAGAGAAAGGTAAAATATGGTGTCGATCTTTTATTGTTGGATGGTGAAGATTACGGCAAAGAAAATGATCTTGACAGGTATTGTCTCGGATCCAAATATTATTCTATTAATATTCCCGGCGGTATTTATCCGCAGTTTGCAATTCTTCTGGATATGGTAGGAGATGAAGATGCAACTTTTATGAAAGAAGCAAACTCGGATCAATATGCACCTGACATTGTAAATCTTATCTGGGGAATAGCCTCTCAGTTGAACATCACAATATTTAACCCAAAAGAAAGCGCAGCTATTTATGATGATCATATTCCAATGAACCAGGCAGGCATTAAAACAATCGATATAATTGATGCAGAACTTGTCGGTGCAGATACACCGGTTGAAAGAAGGAACTACTGGCATTCGGACAAAGACACAATGGAAAATATTAGTGCAAAAACTTTACAGCAGGTTGGTGATGTTCTCGTCTGTTTGCTTTATTCTATTCACTTTAATTCATAATGAAAACTTACAAGGAATTTGTAATTACAGCCGAGCCATTTAATGTGGATATACTTTCGAGCATCCTATGGGAACTTGATATTACAGGAATAAATGAAGAAGAAAACTATCTGAAAGTATTTAGTAATTCTGAAAATAATTTAGACACAGATGATATCATTCTTCAATTAAAAAAATTACAAAAAGAAAACCTTTTAAATAATTTTAAGGTTGAAGAATCTGTGGTTGAAGAAAAAAACTGGAATGAAGAATGGGAGAAATCATTAGATGTAATTCACATTTCAGACATTATAGTCATTAAACCTTCATTTAAAGAATATGAAAAACAGAATAATGAAATAGTAATTACAATTGATCCGAAGATGTCGTTTGGAACAGGGGAGCATGCAACCACCAGGCTTATCATTCACTTGCTTGAAAAGTATATTAAACCGGGAACGAAAATTCTGGATACAGGTACGGGGACAGGTTTATTATCAATACTTTCGATAAAACTTGGAGCAACGAAGGTTATTGGATTTGATGTAGATGAATGGTGTTTTGAAAATGCCAAAGAGAATTGCCTGATAAACGATGTGGCAGATAACATAGAAATCAGGATTGGTGAAATTAATATTATTCGCGAAGATGATTTTGATGTAATTCTGGCAAATATTCAGAAAAATATTTTAATTGATCTGAAAGAGGAGTTTCAAAAAAGGCTTAAGAATAAAGGGCTTGTTTTACTTTCGGGTTTGTTAAAAGATGATGAACAAGAAATTATTAATAAATACACAGAGACAGGATTCACTTATATTGAAACACAACAAATGGAAGAATGGATAGCAATTGCTTTTATAAAAACCTGAGTCATCTTTTATAAACTATTTTTCCTCCAACTACCGTCATCTCAACTTTTACATCTTTAATTTTTACAGGATTAATTTCAAGCAGATTGTCACTAAGAACGGCGAAATCAGCATACTTCCCCGGCTCTATGCTTCCTTTATCTTTTTCCTGAAATTCAGCATAAGCACTGTTTAGTGTATAACATTTTATAGCTTCTTCAACAGAAATCTTTTGTTCGGGGATCCAGCCGTTAGGATTTTCCCCATCGACTGTTCTTCTTGTTACTGCTGCGTACAAAGTCAGAAGAGGGTCTACAGTTACAACAGGCCAATCGGTTCCAAAGCATACTTTAACACCATTATTTAAAAAGATCTGTATGGATGTGTATATTTAATTCTTTCCCTTCCGATTCTTTTAATTGCCCATACACCATCCTCAATTGCGTGAGTTGGTTGTACAGAAGCAATAACACCGATTTCTGTGAATCGTGGAATATCCTGTGGACGAACGTGCTGAGCGTGTTCTATTCTGAATCTGCGATCCCAATTCGGATTTTCATTTTTAATTTCTTCATACAAATCAAGCATATAAGAATTAGCCCTGTCACCTATAGCGTGAGTTGAAACCTGCAGATGGTTTTTATCGGCATCTGCTGACCATGTTTTTATTTTGCCATCAAGAATGATATCGTTTGGTAATCCCGTATTTACAGTATCTCCTTCATAAGATTCAAAAAACCACGCAGTGCTTGAGCCCAGGGAACCATCCGAAAACGCTTTAACAGCACCTAATTTCAGAAATTCATCGCCTGAATTAACAGTTATATTTTTCATTACAAGAGTTTTGTAGTCATTGATTGGCCAGCGAATTGAAAGTCTGCAGGTTAGTTTATCTTCTGACTCAAGTTTTTTGTAAGCATCATAAACGGGAATCTCCTCATTCGATAAAATGTCCTGAACACTTGTAATCCCAAATCTGCGGACTTCCTTTAAGGCTGTTAAAGCTGCTTTATAAAAATCATCGACCGAATGATCGGGGATTGCATTAAACATAATATCCATGGCATTATCTTTTAATATTCCTGTAGGTTCGCCTGTCTTCTTATCCTTTTCGATTAAACCACCTTCGGGGCTTGGAGTATTCTTGGTTATGCCTGCAAGTTCCAAAGCTTTTGAATTTGCCAGACCTAAATGTCCATCCATCCTGCTTACAAAAACCGGAGTGTTTCCTGTAATGTCATCAAGATCTTTTATCGATGGAAGTTTTTTAACTTCCCAGTTCTCATGATCCCATCTGCCTCCGGTTACCCATTTGCCGGGATTTTTCTTAACATAATCATCCAGAATTTTTCTGAATTCATTTATTGACTTTGCGGGACGGAGATCAATTCCCATAAGATAAAAACCACCGCTTACAAAATGAAGGTGAGCATCATTAAACCCGGGCATCACAAATTTTCCATTTAGATCGATCACTTCTGTAGAATCATCAATCTTTTGATTTATTTCTTCATTAGTCCCGACAAGTTTAATCCTATCACCTTCAATCAGTACCGCTTCTGCTGTAGGCTGTTTTTCATTTACTGTATAAATATTTCCATTAATAAATGCTTTCTTTTGTTGGGTATAGATTGTAGTCATAATAAAAATGATAAAGGTTATTAATAATAAATATCTGGATAACATTTTATTACCTGCTGGTCTGTTAATCTACATTGCGAATATATAAAAGATAACAGAATTAAATTATGCTTTATCCAAATAAATGCTTTGTATTTTGGCTGGTACAGAAAAGAATAAAGAAAAAAAATGTAGCTCAGATTATTAACCTGAGCTGCAATTATATTAATTCCCAATACTATTTTAATAATAATAATTTCTTAGAAGCAGAATAATTTCCCGCAGTTAATTTGTAAATATAAACTCCACTCGGCAGGTTTGAAGCATTAAACCGTACAGTATAACTTCCGGCCTTTTTATTTTCATTCACAAGTGTGGTTACTTCTTCGCCAAGAACGTTATAAACTTTTAATGTTACAAATGAAGAATTGCCAATTGAATACGAAATATTTGTTGTCGGATTAAATGGATTCGGATAGTTCTGCTCCAGTGAAAAATTTAATGGTAATACACTTACTTCAACAATTTGCGAGTAAGTATAACTTCCATTAAAATCAACTTGTTTAAGTCTGTACTGATAATTTCCTGAATTAGGAATTATTATCATTATAGGAATATGAATGTTGTTTGGTAGTTGTTCCATTTCCTCCAATAAATCCAACCCTCCCCCAATTATATTGACCAGTTACTTTGATCATCTGACTTCATTTCAATTTCAAACCCTTTGTTGTTTGTTTCGGTTGCAGTAATCCAATTTAAATTAACATTTCCATTATAAATAGGCTGCATTAAATGAAACGAGTTCAACAGGGACAATATCGAGAAGCCTAACCGGAAAATTTGGACCAAAATCCCAGTGATCAAGATTGGAAGGAATACCATCTCCGTTAACACTATTTGCAACTGAATATAATGTATCCCAGTCGACTGAATCTGCAGCAGTATAATCAAAATACCATGAAACCGTGTCGCCTACAAAAATGCGCGGCTGGTTATGTGTTAGTTCGCCGGTAATTATCTGCGTGCCGGGATCGACAGCTAATAAAGTGCTGAATCTTGAAGCTACATTAAAACCACCTTTTACCATTGGACCACCGGTAAGATAAATATGATATTCAGCAGTTTCACCTTTTAACAAAGTATCCGGTCCTTCAACCCATACATGAACTGATGTATCAGGATTTATGTTATGACAAACGCAACCCTGACCATTTAGTAAGGTTGTTCCGGTTATACCTGTCTGAAAATCCACTCCGGCGTATATTACTATAGAGATAAATATTAATAAAAGTATATAATTTATTTTCATATTAAAAAAATTTTACCAGGTTAAAAAAGAAATTTGAAATTATTTAGAATACCGCTCCCGGAAGGAGCGGTATTAAACGAAAGAAAATTATTTCAACAGCATCATCTTTTTAGTAGTAACAAAAGAAGATCCGTCATTCCCTTTAGCTTCAATGACGTAAAAATACAATCCGCTGGAAATATTTCCTGCATTAAAGTTAAGATCATATCTTCCTGAAGAATATTGTTGATTCGTAAGGTCAGTAATCTTTTGACCCAATGCATTGAATATTGAAACTTTTACCTTTGCATCAACAGGAAGTGCAAAGCTTATTTTTGTGCTCGGGTTAAACGGATTAGGATAGTTTTGAGATATCTGATAGCTAACCGGCGACGGGGAGTTAATCTCAACAATTTTTGAGTATTCGGAGGTTCCGTCAAAGTCAATCTGCTTAAGTCTATAGTATTGCCTGGGGGAATTATTCAAATCCAGGCTATAAGAATAGCTATGACTTTCAGTCGTTGTTCCAAAACCCGGTACAAAACCAACTTTTGCAAAGGTCTCATTATCTGAACTGCTCTCTATATCAAAACCTTTATTATTAGTTTCAGTTGCTGTACGCCAGTTAAGTATAATTTTGTTATTTACAATTCTACCTGAAAAGGATGTTAACTCGACAGGAACAAACCACGGAGAATTTAATTTGAATAAACCATTTCCGAATGCTGCAAAAATGGTTGTCGTATCAACAACATGATAAGCATAATTACTTGAAGGATTATTTACAACCACCCAGGTTGAACCTCCATCATGTGTTATATAACTGTTTCCGGAATATTCTCCGTTGATTATATAATTGGATAACTGTGGAGCAATTGAGACGCCCCACATATTTTTTCCGTTAAAGTATGAGACTGCCTGCCAGGTTGCACCATAATCTGTAGACTTGATGAACCCGCCTCCACCAGACCATTTGGTTGCCCAAATTAAACCGGGAATATTTTTATCAATTGCAATTATAGGAGTTTCACCACCCGTTGAATATGGATGAGTCCAGGTTACTCCGTAATCAGTACTTCTTGCAATACCATATCCGTTATCTCCAACTACAATAATGTTAGGATTGTCCGGGAAAACATCAATATCACAGGGAGAACCGAAAGGAAGACCACTTGTTATAGTGTTCCAGGTTGACCCAAAATCGTAGGAAGCCATAAATGTATTACTATTCATAGCATATAAAGTATCCGGGTGAACCGGATCTGCCTGGATAGGTACTCCGTAATAATACCAGGAAAAAGAACCTGTAGCAGTCCAGGTCTGACAGCCATCAGTAGTCTTCATGGTTTGCTGCGAATTCTCTATAGCCACAAGAAATGTATTTTCATCATAAAAACTTTGAAGTACACATTTTACGGAAGATGCACCAGGAATGGTATTTCCAAAAGGTGCGAAAGAATCTCCACGATCAGTACTTTTGTAAATCCTGTTTCCCGAACCATAGTAAATGATATTGTCATCCCAATTATTCACACAAATCGGATCACCAAGGCTTGAACCGGATTGTTTTAGCTGCCAGGTATAATTCTGAGAATAAGAGAGAGAAAATGAAAAGAGTAAAGTGAACACAAAGAGGGCGTATAAGTTTTTCATGTTTCATCACAATTTATTATTGGAATTTTCGTGGTTCAAATCATGACCACGGGTTAATTAAAGTTTATAAACTAGATTTTTATAAATGTTCTACCTGGTGCTATTAAGCTTTAAACAATAAAATTTATAAATACCCATCTGAAACGGGTTTTATAATTGATAATTGTATTTTTAATGCTCGATGTAGTAGGTCTAAAGACCTGTTAATAATATACAATTCTTGTAAATGGAATCCAAAAAAAAAAATCATTAAGTTTGCAGATTCAAATAATGAGGGAGATTTAATGAATCTTGATGTACTGGTATTTGCTGCACACCCTGATGATGCTGAGTTAGCTATGGGTGGAACGATAGCTAAATTAGCTAAAAATGATTTAAAAGTAGGAATTATCGATTTAACAAAGGGTGAACTCGGTACACGCGGAACAGCAGAGATAAGACAGAAAGAAGCATTTCTTGCAGCAGGAATATTGAAAGTTTCGGTTAGAGAAAATCTATTAATACCCGATGGGGATATTGAAAGAAAAAAAGAAAACCTGATTAAAGTAATTATGTCTATCAGGAAATACAAACCTAAGATTATTTTTGCCCCATACTTTAATGACCGCCACCCTGATCATATTCATACAAGCAGACTTGTTAAGGAAGCAATGTTTGCAACTGGTCTGGCCAAATTAAAAACTTTCGACAGAGAAGTAATACAGAATGCTTACAGGCCAAGAAAACTTTATTACTATATGCAGACATACCAGTTTGATCCTTCATTTATAATTGATATTTCCGATTGCTTTGATACAAAAATGAAAGCGATTCAGTGTTATGAGAGCCAATTTCATAACCCCAGAAGTAAAGAACCTGAAACTTTTATAAGCCGTCCGGAATTTATTCATTATATAGAATCGCGAGCGCAGGTTTTCGGATTTCAAATTGATAAAAAATATGGCGAGCCGTTTTTCTGCGAGGAAAAGATAGAACTGAACCTTATTGAGTTGCTAAGAAATTAAATTGGGGGGAATGATATCTTCACTTAAGCTTTGTCTTCCTCAATCTTAAAGAATTTGAAACAACACTAACCGAACTCATCGCCATCGCTCCCGCTGCAATCATCGGGTTAAGCAGACCAAGTGCGGCAAGAGGTATTCCTATAACATTATAAATAAAAGCCCAGAATAAATTTTGTTTAATGGTGCTTATTGTTCTAATTGAAAGATTCAGGGCATTTAATAAATCAGCGATGTTTCCGTTTATAAGCGTAATATCGGCACTTTCAATTGCTATATCTGTACCAGTTCCTATTGCGAGTCCTACATCAGCCTGAGCAAGTGCAGGTGAATCATTTATTCCATCACCAACCATTGCAACCACTTTTCCTTCTCCCTGCAATTTTTTAATGATATCGGCTTTGTCTGCAGGCATTACTTCGGAGAAAACTTTTTCGATCCCGGCTTCTTTTGCAATAGTTTCTGCGGTTCTTTTATTATCTCCGGTCAGCATTATTGATTCTATATTTTTCTTCTTAAGTGCAGAAATAACTTTCTTAGTATCATTATGTATTACATCTGCGATAACAATTATACCGGACAATTTATTGTTAATAGAAATAAATACAGGTGTTTTACCATTTGCAGATAATTTTTCTACTTCACTTTTCGTGTCGTTATTTACTTCAATTTCTCTTTGCTTCATTAATAAAAAATTACCTATTAAGACCTGGTCATCATTAATTTTTGCTTCAATTCCATTTCCGGTAAGAGAATTAAAATTATTAACCTCATCAGTAACAATTTTTTTATCTGATGCATAATTTATTATTGCATTTGCTAAAGGATGCTCCGATTTTTTTTCAATTGAAGCTGCAATTTTTAATAGGTCATTCTCATTAATTCCATTTTTACATAAGATTTCTGTCACCACAGGTTTTCCTAATGTAATAGTCCCGGTTTTATCAAAGACAATGGTGTTAACAGATCTAAGTCTTTCGAGGCTTTCAGCATTTTTAATCATTATTCCATTAGATGCACCCAAACCAGTACCGACCATAATCGCAGTTGGTGTTGCAAGCCCTAACGCACATGGGCAGGCAATTACCATAACGGCTATAAAGTTAAGCATAGCTGCTGTAAATGAAATGCCGATTATAAAATACCATATTAAAAATGTGATTATTGCTATACCGATTACTACCGGGACAAAGACAGATGCGACTTTATCAGCGAGGGTTTGAATAGGCGCTTTCGAACCCTGTGCCTGCTCAACAAGCTTGACGATTCTTGCAATCACAGTTTCCTGTCCGACTGCGGTTGCCTTAAATGTAAGGCTTCCGTTTTTATTTATAGTTCCGCCGATTAGTTTTGCTCCGGCAGTTTTTTCTACCGGGATGCTTTCTCCTGTAATCATCGATTCATCTACGGAAGAATATCCTTTAATTATAACTCCGTCAACAGGGATTTTTTCGCCGGGTCTTACAATTATTAAATCATTTGAAATAACATCCCGGATAGGAATATCTTGTTCAATTTCATTGCGGATCACTCTTGCAGTTTTAGGCTGTAAGCCAAGAAGTTTTTTAATGGCTGAAGAAGTCCTTGCTTTAGCCCGGGCTTCAAGAAGTCGTCCCATAAGTATCAATGTTATAATAACAACAGCGGTGTCAAAATAAACGTGTCCGCTAACATTTGACAAATTCAATAATTCTGGAAATAGTACCGCAATTGTGCTGTATACATAGGCAGTACCCGTTCCTACCGCAACAAGTGTATTCATATCAGCAGAAAAATGTTTAATTAATTTCCATGCTGCTGTAAAGAACCTTTTACCTGAAATAAAAATTACAAGTGTCGATGCAAGGAAGAGCAGTTTATTTATTTCTTCATTTGAAAGAGGAGACCAGCTTATAAACCAGGCTGTCATGCTTCAGCATGCTGATAATCAATATTGGAATTGAAAGCACCGCACTGAATATAAACTCGGATCTTAATTTTTTATAAGCTTCTTTATGATGGATTTCAGAAGGAGATTCAATGTCATCTTCCTTTAATATTTCTTTTTTGTCTTCCGGAGGCAACAGCTTATAACCTGCATCTTCAACGACTTCTGTAAATTTAGATAAATCTGCCAGCGAAGGATCGTAAGATAGGGTTACTTTCTCAGTAGCGAGGTTTACATTGACATCACCCACACCATCAACTTTTTTCAAGACCTTTTCCACGCGGGCAACACAGCTTGCACACGTCATTCCTTCCACAGGCAGAGTTAAAGTTTTTATTTCCCTGGTTTTCATGGTATTTATCTTAATTAACTACTTTATAACCTGCTTCTTCAACAGCATTATAAAGCATCTTTTCATTAACTTTGGTTTCATCGTATTCAACAACTGCTTGACCGATTTTTACATTCCTCACTTTTACATTATCAAGCTTTGATAATTCTTTCCTTACAGCCATTTCGCAATGTCCGCAGCTCATTCCTTCTATTTTAATTTCTTTAGTTGTCATTTTTTATCTCCTGAGATTTAAATTGAATAATTTCACAACACAAATATAAGATGCAGTAAAAGAGAATTCGTTATATAATTATGGAAATATTTTATATGATTTTTAAGAAATTATGATAGGTGATATCTGCTACTTTATTTGGTCAAGAGGTTTGCGTGTGTTTTCTGTTAGTGATTTAAATTGATTAGCATTCATACCAGTAACTTTTTTAAATTGCGCTGAAAGGTGAGCCACGCTGCTGTAACCAAGCTGATAAGCAATCTCACTGAGGGTTAATTCACCATATTTCAGAAGTTCTTTTGCACGTTCTATTTTCTGGAGAATTAAAAAATGTTCTATAGTGATGTTTTCAACTGAAGAAAAAAGTGTACTCAAATAATGGTAGTCCGCATTCAGTTTATCCGTTAGGTAATCGGAAATATTTATTTTACCGGTTGTATTTTCTTTATCTCTAACCAAATCAAGTATTAAAATTTTGATTTGTTCGATAGTACGCATTTTACGGTCTTCAATTAATTCAAATCCGTTTTCTTCCAGAACCTTCCTGATATTTCTCAGCTTTTCTTCACTTAAATGATCATCAACAACTACCTCGCCGAGACTAATCTTGTGTATTGTCAGACCAAGTTTTTCAAATTCTTCTTCAATAACCTTTATACATCTGTTACAAACCATATTTCTGATATAAAGAACTGATTCATCCTCTTTTTTAGTTTTCACTTTAATGTTCATATTTACATAAAATAAAATTATAGCAATACTAAGTAAAACCCGTTAATCCATTATTGATCTGTTTAACAGACAATTATCACAGTTACCGCAAGGCTTTTCATCATTAAAGCCAAAGTATTCTGAAATGTAGACCCGCCTGCATTCGGTTGTCTTGAAATAATTAACCATTGAAAGCAGTTTCTTATTATCACTCATCAATTTTTTATTCAGCCTCTCTTCATTTTCAAGTTCCTGTGGAAAATTTCCTGTAACACTAAGATCTTTATTTTCAATGGAGCCTTCAGTTGCGCCATACCTGTCGAAAATGCCGAGAGCAGTTTCAATCCTGAAATCATTTTTGTTTTTGAAATTCATTTGCTCCCTGAGAAATTCTATTCCAAATGAATTTGCGGCAGAAATTCCACGCCGGAGTAAATCGTATAAGGCTGAATAAAAATCTGCATCCGGGTTTGACCATTTTATGAAATCCATCTGGATATATAAATCATCCTGTTTGTAAAGCAGCAGGCAATCTGAAGGTTTTCCATCTCTGCCTGCCCGCCCGATTTCCTGGTAATATGATTCAACAGAAGAAGGAACTTCCGCATGGATTACAAACCGGATATCAGGCTTATCTATTCCCATTCCAAATGCATTAGTAGCAAGAATAAGATCCTGCTTTCCACTTAGAAATTCTCTCTGCATCTTTTTCCGTTCTTTGTCGATTAACTTTCCATGATAAATACCATGGGAAATTTTTTTATCTCTTAATAATTGTGAGAATTTTTCAAGTGTTTGAATCAGGGAAAAATATATTATTCCTGAACCCCTGTATTCGTTAATCACCTTAAGCATCGAATTAATTTTTTCTTTCTCGTCAAAAATATCCTGAACTTCGAGCTTTAAATTTGGTCTTTGAATTCCCTGGTGAAAAATTTTAGCTTCTGTCGTTGAGAGATTCAATTTTTCAATAATATCCTTCTGAACATCGGCAGTTGCAGTTGCTGTAAGAGCCATCGTTAAAGGATTATTCATTATTTCTCTGAACTCGCCGAGCCTTGAATAATCAGGACGAAAATCGTGTCCCCATTCAGAAATACAGTGAGCTTCATCAACAGCCAATAAAGAAATATCTATATTTTGTAATTCTTTTATGAATTCCGGTTTACGGAATCTTTCAGGAGTTACGTACAGGAGTTTAATATTTCCTTCTACAAATTGTCTTAACCTTTGATCCCGTTCCTGTTTAGATAAAGTTGAATTTATAAAGCCGGCCTTAATATCTTTTTTCCTCAATGCATCAACCTGGTCCTGCATAAGTGCTATTAAAGGGCTTATTACAATTGTCCCACCTTCAAATATCAGGGCCGGAACCTGGTAGCATAAAGATTTCCCGCTTCCCGTTGGCATAATTACAAGAGAATGTTTTTTTTCGTAGAGAGTCCTGTGTATTATTTCTTCCTGTTTACCACGGAATTCGTTATAACCAAAATATTTTTGTAATGTTTCTTTAGGTTCCAATAAATTTTAGTTTTTGTGAACGTGAATTTTTTTTCTGTACAAAGTTAAAATATTTAAACTCATTTGGTATGATTTAGAAATGGGATAATTGGGGAGAATCCTACATTGCACGACATTTTTAAGCTTACAGATAAACGATTTATCTAAGATGAAATTGGTTCAAAAATATTTTTATACATTTAACTGCTTGGATTTAAGCAGTAGCACCTCCACAACTTGATCCGGCACCAGCAGTACAACCGAAACAATGTTGTCCTGTAACGATTTTTCTGAATTGGATTTTATTCAAATCAAAATCTTTTATATGATTTGGTGCGCCGTGGTTAAGGGTTAGTTCAAGCATCTGGTTGAAATCGCAGTCATATAAGATATCCATCCCAGCCAACTGACAGAGTATTTCTGCACATAACATTTAATGCGGCTGCAGGATTAAAAGCATTTATAAGTTTCTGTATATACTCTTCATAATTTCCTGAAACAACCAGGTAATCGAGAAATCTGCTGATTGGCATATTTGTAATTGTATATAAATTATTAAACACAACCTGAAAGTTATTCCATAATTCCCGCTTGTATTCCTTTTCAAGTGATTCCTGGGCAGTCGGCAGGTAAGCTCCAACAGGATTATAAACCAGGTTTAATTTCAGATCAAAATTTTCTTTACCATAACCAAGAGAATTTAATTGTTTAATTACTTTTATTGATTTATCAAATACTCCTTCGCCTCTTTGCTTGTCGGTAAAGCCTGCCTTATAAAAGGGGAGTGATGATATTATTTCGATTTTATGTTTTGCCATAAATTCTGCAAAGTTTTCAAATCCATTAGAACCAAGAATCGTAAGATTTGATCTTACCATTATGTTCTTATTTAGTTTTTTAATTTCTTCAACGAACCATTTAAAATCGGGATTCAATTCAGGTGCTCCACCCGTAATATCAACAGTAGGTATTTCATATTCCTTAAGAATATTTAAACACAACTGCATAGTTTCTTTAGTCATTATTTCTTTACGATCAGGACCAGCATCCACGTGACAATGCTTGCATACCTGGTTGCACATCTTTCCAATATTTACCTGAAAAATTTCTATTCCCTGTGCAGTTAAGAAATTTTCTCCGGTAGTTTTATACATTGAATCAAAATCAGGGAACTTTTCATGATTATTCAGAATTTTTAACTGATTATTCGCCATAGCAAGCTCTTCCCCAAAAGCTTTCATACTTTTATGTCGTACTTTCATAAGGTTCCTTTTTTCATAACAGTGATGATTAAAAGATTGTCACATAGTAATCTTCTCGTTAACATTTTTCATCTGAATACCATGAACCAATGAGGCCCCGCCTCTTATTGCGCTTGCAACATGTACGGCTTCAGTCATTTGTTCAAGATCGGCACCCTTCTGCAAAGATTCCTGTGTATATGCATCAATGCAATAAGGGCATTGAATTGCATGGGCAACTGCCAGAGCGATAAGCGCTTTCTCCCGTTCGGATAATGCACCGGCTCCAAAAACTGCACTATACCAGGTAGAAAATTTTTTCCATAGTTCCGGCGCCCCTTCAGATATTTGACTGAATTTAGGAAGGTCTTCAGGTTTATAATATGTTTCCATTTATCATCCTTTTTAATATTAATAATTACCACTAAAAAAATTAAGAAAATAATTAAAAACATATTTAATTTTCCATAAATATTTATCACGAAACTAAATAATTTTATTGTATGGTATTAATGGAATGTTTTTGTGTATAAAATTTAATATCAATCCCGAATTATTAAGTTGCGGTAAATGTAAAATTTAGGTTATGTTTAATCTTTGTAAATTTCAATTTTCTTATTCAGAAAATAATTGGTGAATAATTGTCATGTAAGTTCTTCATTCTCAATTCAACAAGATTATTTTTTTTAATATTTCTCTTTTCTACAATATTTATTCAGGGACAGCAGGTTGGGAATTTCAGAGGAACAATAACTGATTCTACTACCGGCGAAGCACTTGCATTTGCCAATGTTTTCATCCAGGAGAACGGGAGCGGTACCGCAACAGATAAAAGAGGAAATTTTTTAATTATAGGTTTACCTGCCAATCAAACCTACCAGGTTTCATTTTCATATATTGGATATAAAAAGAAAACTCTTAATATTAAAATAAAACCCGGTGAAATCACTCATATTAATGTTCAGCTTGTGCCTGTAAATATTGAACTTCAGGCAATTGAAAAAATAGGTGAAAAAGTGATTCGAAAGAATGAAACTAATATCGGACTTCAGACACTTACTATTAAACAGCTTGAAGTAATGCCGAAAGGAGTTGAAACGGATGTTCTCCGCTCTTTGCAGTATATTTCGGGTGTGCGAACAACGGGAGATGTTTCAGCAAGGTATTATGTTCGCGGCGGAACAGGTGATGAAAACCTTGTTTTATTAAATGGTATTCCCATTTATAATCCTTTTCATGCACTCGGACTTTTTAGTGTTATTGATCCCGATATGATAAACAGTGTTGAATTTTACAAAGGTGGATTTACTGCTGAATATGGCGGAAGACTTTCTTCGGTTCTGGATATTACAACAAAAAATGGTAACCAGAAAAGTTATGATGCAGCCGCAGAGGCAAGTTATTTAACGGGGAAAGCTTTAATTGAAGGTCCCATTCCGAACGGCTCATTTATTATGACAGGAAGAAAAAGTTTTTCAACCGGAATTCTTAAGAAATTTTTAAATGATCAGAATGTACCAATTGATTTTTATGATGCTTCATTTAAGCTAAATTACTCCGATCCTGATTTTCTGAACAATGGAAGATTTTTGTTGTTTGGCTTTTTAAGCGGTGATAATATTAATTATGATGACCCGGGCAAAGAAGATTTTAACTGGGATAATAACCTGCTTGGATTTGAATGGCTTCAGGTGTATGATGTTCCATTATATTCAAGACTTGGGATTTCTCTGAGCCGGTTTAACGGAAAAGTAAATCCAAATGGCAGCGACATTAAACCAAAAGAAAATAAAGTTAGTGATGTAAATTTAAGTTTTGATTTAACGAATGTTTTTGAAAGTAAGGATGAACTGGGTGTCGGGTTCAACTTTAAAGCTTTATCAACTAAACTTTATTTGGTAAACAGCCAGGCAGTTTCCACTAACTTAGATGAATTCGGAGGTAATTTTTCCATTTATGGAAAATATAAGTTTTTAAGGTTTGAAAACTTCGGAGCAGATATTGGTACAAGATATAATCTTACCGGCGTATCTAAAAACGGTGGTGGTATTGCAGAACCCAGAGTTAGTATGACCTACCGCCCTTTACCTTTCTTTGCACTGAAAGGAGCATGGGGAATTTATATGCAGGAGGTATCTACCATTTCAGATGAAAATGAGGTGATAAATCTTTTTGAACCTTGGGTAATTACTCCTGAATATTTAGAACCTTCTACAGCAATTCACTATGTTATTGGCACTGAAGTGAATTTATCTTCTATATCAAGCATAGAAATTGAAGGCTACTATAAAATAGTACATAATCTGCCAATTGTTAATCAGAATAAAATTTTTTCTTATGATCCTGATTTAATTGTTGGGAGAGGGGAATCATATGGATGGGAATTTTCGTATAAGTACATTACACCTGCGTTGAGTATTCTTACATCGTATACTTTAAGCTGGGCATACAGAAGTATTGGAGATTACATTTATTACCCGAGATATGATTCGAGGAATGCTCTGAACTTAAGTGTGGCTTATGATTTCGGAAGCGGATGGCAGGCAAGTGCAGTCTGGAGCTTTAATACAGGTCTCCCGTTTACACCTCTGGCAGGTTATTATGATAAATATTACCCGAATGAAATTGGTGGTGACTGGTACTCGGATGATTACTTCAAACCTTTCCTTATTCTTGGAGATAGAAATATTGAAAGATTACCGGACTATCATAGGCTTGATTTGAGCGTATCCAAATCATTACAAATAGGTTTTCTTAATCTCGGAATTGATGTAAGTGTAATAAATGTATATAACAGGAAAAATATTTTTTATTTCAAAAGAGAAACAGGTGAAAGAGTAAATATGCTTCCCATTCTCCCGACAGCAACGGTCAAAATTAAATTATGAAAAATCTATATTTGTTTTTTTCCGCTTTTATTATGTTACTAACTTTAGCTTCCTGCGATCAAAGTCTTAATCCAAAAGGTGATTATTACGAAAGGTATGTTCTTAATTGTATATTGCAGGGAGATACCACTTACCAGGTTGCCGTGATTTCCCATAGTTACGATGTTGAAGGTTTTGATCCATACAAAAATACTATAGACCCGGCGATTACCGGTGCGGATTTAAGACTATGGTACAACGATTCTGTATTTGTATTTCGTGATAGTGTTGTCACTCGTTTGGGAAATACAAGATATGATGATTCACTTAAAATTTATTATCTAAAGAATATTCATATTGATTATAATAAGCCAATTGAAATTGAAGCTTTACTCCCTAATGGGAGAAGACTGAAGTCATCAACTTCCAGTGCAAATAAAATAATTTTTGATGAAGAAAATTCAAAAGTAATACCACCCGTAAATACAAATCTGGTAGATATATTATGGAACCAGAACAACTCGAACGAATATTTTCTACCCAAATTTATTGTTACTTATTATAAGAAAGTGAATGGTGTGCCTGAAAGACATACAATTGAGATGCCGATAAAATATATTCAGGATGGCAGTAAATATATTCCGGTTTATCCTGTTGTCTCAGGTCAATATGGCATTTCATATGATCCGGAAGTAATAAAAAAAGCTCTTTTATTAATTTCAGATGGAGACCCAAATAAAAACAATTACTCGGTGCTTATTAGTAATCAGGTAAAAGTTTATTCATTGGACCAAAATCTGGTGCGATATTATTCGTCAACTAGTCAGGATAATAATTTTACAGTTAGGCTGGATGAAAATGACTATTCAAACATTGACGGTGGATTTGGCGTTTTTGGCTCTTATGTTTTAACAAATTACACAATACGATTTACACCCGAATTTATAACTGATTTAGGCTATACTCCTGTTTATTAGAATAATTGCAATTCCATTTTTAGTTTTAATATGAACAAAAAATTTCGACATAAATATTTTAAATTTACATTCAGTATTTTCATTATTCTTTTAATGAGTTGCACTGCTTTTATTTGTGAAAAAGATGTTACTGTAAGTCCGCCGCCACCTCCTGTCCCTAAAGGATTTTTAAAGGTTCAATCAAATCCTGAAGGATCCACTATATATTTAAATGGAAGGAACACAGGTAGATTAACTCCTGATAGTTTGGAGTACCTTGATTATGCAACTTACCAGGTTACATTAAAAAGAAAATATTTCAGGGACACTTCAATATTTGTAAATATATCTGAAAGAATCAGGGTCGATACCAGTATCGATTATCTCTCAAATCCTTTAATGTATGGAAGTTTGAATATAACATCTTCACCAACAAATTCTCAGATTTTTCTAAACGATTCTTCAACAGGGTATTCGACTCCTGTTATAATTAATAATTTAATCCCCGGTACCTATGTTGTAAGAATGAAACAAGCCGGTTTCCGTGATGGTGTGCTTTATAACGTGGTTGTAGAAAGCAACGTTACAAGATATGCTTATAGTGAATTAGAAGACACCACTATTTGGGTGAATTTCCAGACCTCTAATAGCAATATACCTACAAATGTTTTATCATGTATTACATCAGATCAAAATGGGATAAAGTGGATTGGGACAATTGAGTATGGAATATTGAAGTTTGATGGAAGCAATTTCACTGAATTAGATGAAAGCAACTCGCCTCTTCCCAATAATAATATATTGTGTCTTTCTGTTGATCCCGCAAACAAACTATGGATCGGAACAGATGGTGGTTTAGCAGTATTAGACAATGGTAACTGGATAGTTTACACTAAAGATAATTCAGGCTTACCAATTAACAGCATTAAGGCACTTGCTCCTGAAGGCAATAATATTTTGTGGGTAGGCACATCACTAGGACTTATTAAATACGATGGTAACTGGCAATTATATACATATAGTTCAAATTATTTGAACTGGGTTAATACAATTTCTGTTGATCAGGCAAATACTAAATGGTTAGGTATGGCTGATACAAGCTTAGGTGTTCTATCATTTAATGGAACATCCTTTACAAATTATCCGATCGAAAATTATGGATACCCTTCAAAAAGCGTAATATGTTCCGCAGTTTCTCCTTCGGGAGATGTTTGGTTTGGATGTAACGCTTTTCGTGGAGTTTCCGGTGGTTTGACCTATTATTCTGGCAGTCAGTTTAATAATATATTCTTGTCTTCGTTTGTTTTGATAAATAATATATTTATTGATAACAATGATATAAAATGGATATCAACAGATAATGGAATTTATGAAATTAATGGAACGAGTATTACCGCACATTATTATACGATTAATTCGCCTATAACTTCAAATGATATCAAAGGTTCAACTGAAGATTCTGAAGGCAATTTATGGATAGCGACAGGAACAGCAGGTTTGGTTAAATTCAAAGGAGCCCATTAGATGTTAATAAGTACTTAAAGAATAAATATCAGGTAGAAAGTCAGTCAGATTTTAACCTGGAACACAGAATCCAGTACTGTCCCGTCTACCCATTTAATAATAGCAACTACTTTATTTTTATCCACTTTAGGTTTTGCAGGAATCCCACCGCAAATTTCATCAACTTCCTTTTTCAGTTCTTTAATGTCTATTACTGGTATTGATGATCCTTTCAATGTTTTCAATAAATCTTTTCGTTTTGGATTTATGCATAACCCGCGTTCAGTTGCAATTACATCAATTAATTCTCCGGGACCAACAAGTGTTGTAACTTCATCTACAATTACAGGTATTCGATCTCTGAAAGAGGGAATTGCAAGAATTGTGCATTTGGAATAAAGACAATTCTGCCATCCGCCAATTCCATGAAGTAGATATCCGTCCGAATGTGTTACTACATTTGCGTTGTAGTTCACATCTACCTCAGTAGCGCCAAGTACAACGGCATCAACCATTGAAGCAAAGTTTCCTTTGCCATGAAAATTATAGCTTGTAAATGGTGAAGTGTTTACGTGCCCATCATTTTCTCTCATACTTCTTACACCTTCAAGATCGAATGTTTGTCCGTCAAGAATGTAATCTGTCAATCCTTCTTCAAGCATCTGAACAAGATATTTAGTGCTTCCACCACGTACAAATCTTGCCTTTACATTTTTTGATTTCATTCTTTCTTTAAGAAATAGAGCGAATGCCAGTGCTGTTCCTCCGGCACCTGCCTGGAATGAAAATCCATTTTTCATTATTCCCACTTCATCAAGAAACTGTGCAACATATTCTGCAATTAAAAGTCTGTCGGGAGATTTTGTAACTTCAGTGGTTCCGGAAACAATTTTTTTAGGATCACCGAGCGTATCAATTTTAACAACGAAGTCAACGTTATTTCCTTGAATCTGCCAGGGAACGCAAGGGAAGGGGATTAGGTTGTCGGTAACAATAATAACTTTGTCAGCATATTCAGAATCACCGAGAGCAAAACCTAACAGACCGCAGGCTGAAGGTCCGCGATCACCGGTAGCATTACCAAATGGATCAGCTGTCGGTGCAGCAATAACAGCAATATCAATATGAACTTCTCCATCCTGTATCGATTGATATCTTCCGCCGTGAGAACGAAGAACTCCAACCCCTTTCATTTTGCCTACTGAAGTGAATCTGCCGAGAGGCCCATTCATACTTCCTTCTATATGATGAATCGTTCCATCTTCAAGATATTTTATAAGATGTTCATGAACGGGAAATGAGGCACTGGGAAACCAGCGTATGTTTTTTATTCCCATCTGTTTAATTGTATCGAAGAGAATATTTGTAAGAACATCACCATTTCTTAAATGATGATGAGTTGAAATTGTCATCCCATCCTTTAATCCGGCTTTCTTTAAAGCTTCCTTTAAATTCTTTACAACTTTATTTCCATCAAAGGGATAATCAATACAACTTCTCACAGGAGGTTTGGCTTTACTATAATTCGGTTTGTATTTGTTTATACCTTTAAAAGGAATTTGTTGTTGTCCGTTTACTTCTGTCGGGACTAATCTTCCTACTGCGTTTTTAACTAATTTCATATTTTATATTGTTGTATTGCTATATTGCTTTATTGTTATTGATTTAATTTAAGTTGAGTAAAATTTATAAGATGATGAATTGCTTTAGATAATTTTTGAAGTTCGATAAAGATATAATTATACTCACTGTATGCAAGTAATTTTCTTTTGCTAGCTTTTTCATTATGATCAAGTGATCCAAATAGAGTCCCGTAACTAATTCTATAGAATCTGATTTTATCTTTTTTAGAATATCTCCCAAATCCTTCTGCAATATTTGCTGAAATGGAATCGACTGCATTAACAAATTGTGACACGAGTGTAAATTTATAGAAGTTATCCCATTTCATAATTAATTCCCAAACATAGTTGCTTAAATTAAAAGCAATTTTATATGCTTCGATGTCATTGAGTTTTAAATATTTTTTTGTTTCCAAATTATTTCATTCCAACAATATAGCAACAGAACAATAAAACCATTATGAGAGTTCTTTTCTCCAGTCTTCTTTTAAAAGATTGTTCAGTATTGCAAGGTTAATGGTCCTTAACGCTCTTTTAACAACAGGCGGATCAATCATTTTACTTCCGAGTGAAACAACTCCCAGTCCCTTTTTCTCTGCCTCATCAAATGCAAGAACTATCTTCTTTGCTTTTTCAATTTCTTCCAAGGTCGGAGCAAAAGCTTCGTGTACAACCTGTATCTGTCGCGGATGAATACAACCTTTTCCTTCAAAGCCAAGAGATTTTGCCTCAATTACACTTTGTCTTAATCCTTCCATATCACTTACATCAGAAAAGACTGTATCTATAGCCTGGATGCCAGAAGCTTTCGCCGCATTAATAAGCATTTGCCGGGCGAAAAGACTTTCCTTTCCTTCATTAGTCCTTTGTGTTCCTATATCTGCTGTGTAATCTTCTAATCCTATTGCAAGTGCACAATTATATATTGAGGCGGTAGCAATTTCGTAAGCTTTAATCACTCCAAGTGCGCTTTCAATTATCGGCATAAAGTAAATTTCATGCTTTATTTTATGTTCATGTCTCAATCGTTCAACTTCATTTTCAATTTGTTTTACCTGGTCAGAAGATTCACATTTGGGAATCAGAATTACATGAACATTATGAGGAACGATATACTTTAAATCTGCACATCCTGCAGGCAATTGATTAATTCTTACCATTCTTTCAGCACCGTAAAAATCTACTGAGCGAAGAGCATTTCTGACAATTAATTGAGCTGCATCTTTTTCTGGAGGCGCTACACTATCTTCTAAATCGAGAATAATTCCATCCGGCTTATGTAAACCTGCGTTAATGAAAAACTTTGGTTCATTGCCCGGCAGATACAGACGACTTCTTCTTAATTTATCTTTTGATGATTTATATACATTTATTTTGTTGAAAGGAAGAAAATATTCAGAAATTGTTTCAGGCATTAACCTTTTTATTGCCAGTTCAAATCTAGCGGCAATTATAAATGGAAGTGCACCGCTGTCTTCAATCAATATGTCTGCATGTCTCAGATTAAAGAACTTACACATATCTTTAATCTGTTGTTTGATGGATTCCCCGTACATCACATCAACTTTACTTTTCAGGTTGATTTTTATTCCGCCCGAATTTTTCTTTTCTATTTCGAAATAGCAATCGGAACGAACGGTATCTCCGCGTTTGCCTGCTGAGGACTTTGGGTTATTTGAATTCATTTCTTTAGAATTGTTAAAGTTGTTGTATTTTAGAACTTTAAGGAAATATCAAATTTTAACTATTCTAATTTAATAATTAAAATTTACTTTTTGATTTAATGTGGAATGAAACAACCGAATATGACTGTAGGTTCATTTCCCTTCAAGATTCCTGGTCAATGATATAATAATTAATCATTAAACTGAAATGTAAAGCAAAAACAATTTGACAATGTAGCTATACGTTATTCGAGGCTTTGCCGGACAGTTTAAACAATTAATTTCTGCATAAACTCTCTTGCTGTAAGCTGCTCACATTTAAATATTATTTTTTTAATTTCTTTTTGTCTTTGTGAAACTAATAGCTTTTCTGAGAGCGCATTAAATTTATTTTCAAGATCTTCCATCGTCATTGGCTCTCTCGGATCACCCTTAGGATATTCAAGATATTCTGAAAATTCTCTTCCATCTTTAGTTTTAACTACAACCTTACTCGGCTGTTTAGCAGGAAACATTTTTTCGAACTCAGTTGATGGCTCACCTTTTATTTTATCAATTACTTCCCAGATTCTTTTGTCTTTTAATTTTTCTTCGGAGAAAGACTGAGTTGTTATTTTGTGGTCAACTAATGCGGCTGCAATACAGTAGGGGAGAGAATGATCTGCAGTTTCTCTTGATTCAGGACGGTACTTGTGGGGATCAAAAAGAATATCATAAGCCTGTGCTAAAGTTGTAAGAGTTACACTTTCAACCTGATCGTACGTGATATTATTTTTGGTTACGACATTTAAAGTTGCGGAAAGATGAGTGTGAGTGAGAGCCTCTGTTGGAAAAGCTTTCATTCCGCATTCGAGAATTTTATAATTTTCTCCAAGTCCGCCGATTAGTTTTTCGATATTCCATTTCCATTCAGAGATGCCATCGCGTCCCTGCATTTTAACGGGATTAATATTTTGCTCTTTTGCATTCCAACCAAGGAATGTATCCATAAATCCTTCTTTACCTTCAAATACTGCTTCTGTTCCTGTATAGCCTTTCTGAGCCATCAAAGCCGCAAACACTCCAGACTGAACAGCCATCGGATCAACAGTGTTTTTCATCATTGTTAATTTTCCGGCAGTTGGACAGCCGATTGTATGATTATGGCTTCCGCTTATCCCAATAGCATTAACCATTTGATCTACATTCAATCCAAGAAGTTTTCCTGCAACAATTGGTGAAACAAACTGAGTTAGTGTCGCGTGATGCCATTTCCTTTCACGAACTCCCGGGATGGCAAATTCGCATAACCTTTGCTCAAACTCGTAGGCTAATACTATTCCAACAATTACTTCTTTCATTGCTGCTCCAACCATTTCGCCCACGGAGAAGAGCTGCAGGAATTAAATCAGATGGATGTGAAGGATCTTCCTTCCAGTAAATATCATTAAAATCCTGTGCACGGATCATAAGCGAGTTTACAAGTGCTGCATTAACAGCAGGAAGTTTATCTCCGAAAGCAATTAAAGTTGCTTCTATTTTTCCTCCCATATCTTTGTATATGTCTCTCAGAATATTCACATCTTTAGTCTGGGAACCACCAAAAGCACAGCCGATTGAGTCGTATAAAAATCTTTTTACTTCGTTAACTACTTCTTGTGGGAGGTCTTCGTATTTTAATTTAATAGCAAATTCTGCTATTGTTCTGGAGATGGATTTGTTCATAATTTTATTGTTTTTAGATTGAATCGTTTTATTGCTAATTAAATTTGGATATCACAATATGTGAGCTCCATTTTTAAAGTCTCACAGTATGTGATACCAATTGTTATGGTGTCAAATGATACCTTCACTTTAATTATTTACAACATTAATTTTAGATTTTATCATTTCCCAATTAACGTTTTCAATTTTATTGGGAATTTTTCTAATAATTATATCTTCATCCCATTTTTGATATAAATGAGTTGGCAATTTATATTTCAAAATTCCAGCATTTGGATCAATTAGTACTAAATTATTTGCTGGATTATTCAACCAATTAAATATTTTTTGATTAATCCCCCTATCATTAAAACCATAACCAGCAATTATTAATGTATTACAAGAATTAAGAATTTTGTAGAAACGATAGTAAAGCTCAAGATAAATATCCTTAATGTAATCCGACATTTTATTATGAGTTCCGATCAAGATTAAAGCATTATTGATTGTATCAAATCTTTCCAACATATCAATTGGAAATTTACGAATCCTATTATCTTCCCAGCTTTCCTGGTCATAATATTGCCAATTTACAGAACCATGAATTTTGTATAGGTTGACTTTATTTTTCATATCGAACAAATTCGGATCCCAGATATCGATCATTCTCTCATTTCGTCGAAAACCATCGATGTAAGAAATATTTTTTAGTTCGAAGTTCTGTTCCAAGACAATATCATGATTTAAAGTGAAGATTTCAAAAGAACTAATATCATTATCCAGTAACGATTCATTTAAAAATTTTAATCCGTCAAATGATTCAGCTTTCTTTGATAATAACTTGGCAACAACTTGTCTAATAAACATTTTTGATTCGCTAAGTAATCTGTTCATATCAAAAGAATCTTCAAGAATTGGATCAAGAGGGGATAAAAGACTTTTAATTTTTGGCTCTAGATCAATAAACAAATATTTGAAAGCAGGATTTCCATCTTTCTGATAGAAATTATATTCAATAAAATCTAGTAAATAGAAAATATCTTCATAATTGATTTCTCTTTCAGGATTATCGTAATAACCCTGTATTTCATTTTTAAGTGAAGTCAAGAAAAATTGAACACGATTAGGAATATCATTATACAATGACCAACTAGTTTTTTTAGGGTTATCAAAATAGAAATTCTCAGCGCTACCTCGGACTATTTCTTTGGATTCTAGAATTATTTGAGTGATTGCATCTGTACTTGGAATTTTTGCTGGAATTGATATTCCGGCGCCAAATAAAAAAGTTATTCTAGAATTATTGTTATTTAGTTGATTTTCAAAGGTCATTTGAATTTAAAGATTCTTCTTCACCCACTCTTCTAATCCGCCATAAACAAACAATTTTCGTTCTGTTTTACCAATTTGATTGAAAGAATAATTTTTACTTTCATTTGTTTTTTGACAAAGGATTTATGATTGTTAATTTTTGTTCAATCTTTAATCCTTTCTGCATATCTTCAGAAAAAATCATATTACAATCGTTTTCCAAAGCGGAAGAGATGATCAATGAATCCCAGAAAGAAAATTTGTAGTTGTTAAAAACTTCAATTGCTTTATATGAAGTGCTTAAATTCAGCGGTACTATGAAAAATAAATCTTTTAATAAATCTAAAATATCACTCTGTTTATTGACGGGGATAGGGTTAGCAATTTTTTTTGAAGTTACATTTATGAATTCATTTATTACCTGAACACTCAGGAAAAATCTTGAGACTGGTAATTGATCTATTATAAGATTTTTTATCAATTCATGTTTGTTTTTTTCAGATTTATCAAACATGTAAACAAGGATATTAGTATCCAGAAAGATTTTATCTATCATAAATTTCTTCGCGGGTTGAATAGTATTTTTTCCCCATCTCCCAGCTAAGTGATTCAATCTTCCTTAAAGCATACTTTTTCAACTCATCTTTCTTTTCAAGATTCTTTTTTACCGTTTTATCTTTTGATTTTGATTTATTCATTTCATTTTTTTTTTAATAATAAGGAATATAAGTTTTAACAGTATCATTATACGAAATATAAATAATTTGTCACTTAAAATTTTCCTTACATAATAATAAATAAATCAATCAATAAAATCATTTAACAATTAAAGATTCTTCTTCACCCATTCCTCTAACCCGCCAAATACTATTAATTCCTGTGCAGGAATGCCAACCGGATCAATCGGGTAAGTTTTCTCTTCAATTTTTATTTTTGATTTTGAAAAATCTATTTCCGCATTCAGTCCTGTTTTAACCGTTAATTTATTTTTGCCGATTTTATTTTTTAAATCATTTACAAGTTTAGGACATTCAATTATCAGGAATCCATTGTTCAATGCATTACGTTTGTATGTTTCACTAAATGAACCGGCAACAACTAATTTTATTCCTTTATATTTGAGTGCAGTTGCAGCCTGCTCACGGGAAGAACCAGTCCCGAAATTAAACCCGCTGATGAGAACATCACCTTCTTTAACAATATTTACAAATTCAGGATCGTAATTTTCCATTACAACTTCCGACTGCTGTTTTGGGGTAAAATCATCAATGTATGTGTATTTGCCCGGAAAGATCCCGTCTGTGTTAAGATTATCCTGGTTGCAGAAAATTATTTCTCCTTTTAAAATTTTTGGAAATCCATCAATTATTTTAACTTCTTCAGTTTCAACATTCTGCTTCTCATTCACTTTAACTTCGCCAAGAATTTTTTGATTCTTCTCATTCCATTGATATGAAATATGTCCGGCAATCGCTGATGAAGCTACCACAGCGGGAGAAGCAAGATAGGCTTGAGCATTAGGCGAACCCATTCTTCCCTTAAAATTTCTATTGGTCGCTGAGATTCCAACTTCGCCGTCTTCCAGAAGTCCAACTCCAAGGCCTATACAAGGCCCACAGCCTGGAGGAAGGGGAATCGCACCTGCTTCAATAAGTGTCTGCCAGTTACCCTGTTTTTCACTTTCAGCCTGAACTTCGCTCGATGCGGCCGCAATATAAAACCGAACGCCTTCAGCAACCTTCTTGCCTTTAACAATTGCCGCAGCTTCGGCAATATCATCGACGCGGCTGTTAACACAAGAGACTAAATATGCTTTATTAATTTTTACTTCATTTAGTTCTGAAACGGGAGTCATAGTTTTTACTGTGTTCGGTCCTGAGACAAGAGGTTCGATAGTTGATAAATCAATGGTTAATTCTTTTGCGTAAAAAGCACCGGCATCTGCCTGCGGGATATTTTTCTCTAATTCATTTATATGATTTAAATTCATCCGGGGATGCAGACCTTTTCCATCAACATCAGAGTTAACTTTTTCCAATCCTCTTTTGGAAATAAACTCTGCTCTCTTTTTCAGCCAATAAATAGTTCTTTCATCAATAATAAATACTCCGGCTAAAGCACCCCATTCAGTTGTCATATTTGCAATAGTGAGCCTTTCTTCAATTGAAAGATTTTTAACTCCTTCTCCTGTAAATTCGATTGCGTGATTAAGCACTTCATCATTATTGAAGAATCCGCATAAAGCGATAATCAAATCTTTCCCGGTTATTCCTTTTCTAAGTTTTCCTTTAAGTTCAACTTTTGCTATTGGCGGAACCTGCCACCAGGTTCTACCAGTAGCCCAGATTGCTGCTGCATCTGTTCTTACTACAGGGGTTCCGAGACAACCAATTCCGCCATACATATTTGAGTGACTATCGGAAGCTACTGCCATAGTTCCAGGCCAGGCATATCCTTCTTCAACCATTATCTGATGTCCAATACCGCGTCCGGCAGGATAAAAATCGGCCCCCATATTTTTTGAGAACTCTTCTATCTTTCTGTATTTCTCAAGATTTTTTTCGCTTTTGTCCTGTACATTATGATCGAGCGTGTGAACAACCTGTCTCGGGTTTGCAAGCTTTGCTGCGCCAATGGATTTAAATTTCGGTATAACTGCTCCGGTGTTATCATGCGTCATTACATAGGCAGGACGAATAGATAAATAATCGCCTGCGTGTACTTTTTGATTAGGTTCTAAACCTACTGCATATTTTTGTGCTATTTTTTCTATTAGTGTCTGGTTCATTTTTTCTCCAAATTCCTTCTGAAATAACAATGGAACACTGATCTATTTATTAAGCTTTAAATGGTTCGAAACTCACAAAATCTGCATGATGAACAATGATCGCTTCTACACTTCTTTTTGCCAGGTCACCTTCTTTTGCATGATATGCAATTATATGCTGAACTTCAGGAGGAAGTCCGAATCTATCTGCAATAGCTACTCCGCTGAACGGATGTCTCAATAATTTTCCGGCTTTACTAGTAGTTAATTTTCCATCAACTTTATCGTATTCAAGTAATTTTCCTACGTCAATTAATATTGCTCCCGAAATGAGAAAATCCATATCAATATTTATTTCATTCCCGAAATTTTCTTTCATTCTATTTGCTATATCAACAGATAACTGAACCGCAGTTCGTTTATGATTCATAAAAGTAATATTACAATCTTTAATAAGAAGGGAAAAAGGAATTACCTGCAGATCATCTGCTGAAAGAACACTATTCTCTATTGCATAAATCCAGCATTGAATAGTTTTTTCCCGAAGTTTTTCATTTTTTATCAACTTAATTTCCGGCCATATTTCCAAGATTTTATCATGCATAGTAATACCTGTTTTATTCAGTAATTAATTCCTCTTTAACTTCCTCAGGTTTTTTATGGATAAGTACAGTATAAGCTTTTATTCCAAGCAGCACCGCAAGTAAAAACAAAAGTACAGATATAAAAGAAAGTATATAATTTCCGCTCGAAATATTGGTATAAAATAACATTACCAATGCTGTTAATGTTACACTGAACATAAAAATCATAGGGATGAGTGTAAAAAGAAAATTTTCTTTTAAATCTGCAACCCAGACCGTTATAGCAAGAAGGGCGAGTGCAGCAAGCAATTGGTTAGCACTTCCAAAGACAGGCCAGAGAGCCATTGTTTGTCCGCTGAATGTTAGGGCTGCTCCAAATAAAACTGTAATCCCTGTTGCAGTAAATCTATTTTTTACCAGCACTGATTGTTCTTTGCTTCCGTTTGTCTCAAAAAATTCCTGAAAGCAGTATCTCCCAAGTCTCGTGGCAGTATCTAAAGAAGTTAAAGCGAAAGCTGCTACAGCAAGTGCTACAAAATTTGTAGCAGTTGCGGCAGTAACCGGAAGAATAGGAATGCTTTCAATAAAGTTTGCCACTCCTATAGAAAAAGCTGTAACGGGTCCCTTGTTTATTAAAATTTCTGTAAACTGAGAACCTCCAAGAGATGAAACAGCAATCAAAGCAAGAACAGCAAGCACTCCTTCTATTAGCATTCCGCCGTAGCCAATAAGTTTTCCATCTGTTTCTTTATTTAATTGCTTTGCAGTAGTTCCACTTGCAACAATAGAATGAAATCCACTTACTGCTCCGCATGCTACCGTGACAAAAAGTGCCGGGAAAAGATAACCTACTTTATCAAGAGAGAAAGTAGCAACTGCGGGAATATTCATTGAAGGTGACGCAAAAAATAACCCTACAATTCCTCCAAGCATTAATGCGTATAGAAAATAGGAATTCAAATAATCACGCGGCTGTAATAAAATCCAGACTGGTGTTACAGACGCTATAAAAATATAACCGAAAAGAATTAATTGCCAGGTTAATTTTGTCAAATGTAATGGAAACAATTCGCCAAGAGGAATGCAGCTAAATAGCAATATGACGCCAACTATTGAAGCAATCCATAATGGGACTTTTAATCTGTAAATAGACATTCCGAATAATATTGCAAGAAGCATAAATAGTATGGATGAGGTCCCGGCTGCAGGAATACTGGTAAAAGTATCTGCCACAATAATTGTAAACACTGCAATTACAAGCACAAGAGTTGCCCAGGCAAAAAGTAAAAATAATTTTTTTCCGCTTATGCCGATATACTTTTCAATTATAAATCCAATTGATTTTGACTGATGCCTTATTGAAGCAATAATAGTTGTGTAATCATGAACGCCGCCAATAAAAACAGCACCAAATAATACCCAGAGATATACAGGGATCCATCCAAAGCCGGCTGCGATTACAGGTCCTACAATTGGTCCTGCACCTGCAATTGATGCAAAGTGATGACCAAGCAGTACCGGTGTTTTAGCAGGAACGTAATCAACACCATCGTATAAAGTATGAGATGGAGTTTCCTGCCCGTCATTAATTTTTAATTTATTGGAAATGAATTTTCCGTAAAAACGGTACGCTATTATATAAAATATGATAGCAAAAAGTATTAAGGTTATTCCGTTCATGATGACCTCCCGGAAAATGAAACATCTGTTAAACGGTTCTATTCAAATTATAGTTTTGCAATTATTGCATCAGTCATTTGCTGTGTAGTTGAAGCACCATATTTAAAAACTTCAGCGTTTCCTTTCAACTTCATCATATCATAAGTTTTTACTTTACCTTCTTCAATCACATTTGCAATGGCTATGCGAATTCTTTCGGCTTTTTCATTTTCCCCCAAATGATCGAGCATCATACAAGCACTTAAAATCATTGCAATTGGATTGACGATAGAAGGATTAAGCTGTTGATACTTTGGAGCAGAACCATGTGTTGGTTCGAACACAGCAACTTCTTCGCCAATATTTGCACTGCAGGCAAAACCTAATCCTCCAACCAATCCTGCAAAACCATCACTTATAATATCGCCAAACATATTTTCAGCAACAATCACTCCATAGATTTCCGGATTTTTCGTAAGCCACATCATCTGGGCATCAATATTAGTATCCCACAATTCAATTTCAGGAAATTCTTTTGCAATTTTTTTTGCTTCGTTCAGCATCATACCGGAAGTTTCCCTTAGTACATTTGGTTTTTCACAAACTGTTACATTTTTGAAATCATATTTTTTTGCATATTCAAATGCTGCACGGATAATTCTCCTGCATGCGTTACGCGACATAATTCTTGTTGATACGGCTAGATCTTCTCCCGGAACGTCTTTAAATGCTTTCATCTTCGGATGTGTTTCCAGGGCATCCCTGACAATTTTTGGCGGGTTAGTCCATTCAACTCCTGCATACAGACCTTCTGTATTTTGCCTGAAGATTACAGCATTAACGAGAGGTTCTTCAAATCCCCCTTTTGCATCTCTTCTTATAAAATTTAAAGGATTGCCCTTGAACGATTGACACGGACGAATACATAAATCCAATTTAAAATGTTGTCTTAATCCCACAATAGGACTAAAATAAACGTAACCTTTATCCTTTAAACTATTATTGAGCTCTTTTGCTGCAGCATCTTTTGGTTTTGAAGTGATTGCACCAAATAATCCAATCTTATGTTTTTCAAGTAAATCAATTGTCCGCTGCGGAAGAGCATTACCTTCTTTACACCAAAAATCCCAGCCGATATCAGCATCAATATAATCAGATTCAAATCCGACTTCATTTAAAACACGGAAGGCTTCGGGTAATACAGTTTTACCTATCCCGTCACCGGGCATTGTAACAATTGTCCTTTTCATACAGAAGATTACTCCAAAATTTCAATTAATAATTGTGGTCAAAATTAGATAATACTTATTTGTCAAGCAAACCTGTTTGTTTGCTTTACGGGAAATATTTTGATGAAAATGAATCAGTAATTCTTATGGAATAGAATTTGAACCTTTAAAAGAAAAATGCGGAATTTGAAAGCATTTTTTTCTTAATTCAATTAATCAGGTATATGTCGAGGTGAATTTTACTCTCTTTGAAGAAAAATTTACAAAATATTGAAAATTACCTGGAGGAAATACAAAAAATCCGGTTGCTTCTTCAGAAATTAACCAGCCAGAATAAGGAGGATGGTAAATTTACTGAATCTGCGAAAGAATTAACTGATATTATTGAGCATTTCCGGGAAGCCTTTTTTGATTTTAATCTGGTTACCCAGGCTTCAATTGACGTCATACTCAGAATTTCGCCATCAGGTAAAATTACTTACATAAGCCCTTCCTGTAAAGAGCTCTCCGGCTTTGAAACCTACGAAATTATTGGAAGATCATTCACCGAATTTGTACCCCAATCAAAAATATATGAGTACTCGAATCTGATTTTAAATTTATTCAGAAAAAGAGAGGGGATTAATTTACAGATAGAAATAGTTCATAAAGATGGCCATTCAATTCCGGTTGAAATTAATGCAAGGGTTATAGAGTTAGGTGGAAAACTTTACGCCCAGGCAACTCTAAGAGATATTAGCAAAAGAATAGAATACCAGAGAAAACTCGAATATTCGGAAAAGACATTTCATAGTATCTGGGATAAATCTTCGGAAGGGATGCTGCTTACTGATGAAGAGGGCTATATCATAATGTGCAACGATGCATATGTGAAAATGATTGGCAAGCATAAAAATGAAATCAATGGTTCTTTATTATCTGCTCATTATGATGACCAGACAGGATCAGATGCATTAGAAAAATATAAAGATTTCTTTAAAGAAAATTCATTCCGTTCGAAATATGAAACGAGAGCGAAACTCTGGAACGGGATGACGATAGACATTGAAGTATCTAACACTTTCATTGACAACCTTAATGAAAAAAAATACCTGCTGAGCATTTTAAGAGATATATCTGAAAGAAAATCAAACGAAAGTTTATTAAGAAAAAAAGATCTACTTCTGCAGGGAATAGCTGAGGCAACAAAAACGGCAATCTCTTCTTCCGATATAGATAGCGGTCTTACTAAAGCTTTACGGATTCTGGGAATGTCTGCTGAGGTTGACAGAGTATATATTTATAAACATCAGGTGGATGAAGAAACCGGTGAAATGTACGTAAGTATTCTATATGAGTGGTCTTCTGCAAATTCGGAATCACAAATTCAGAACCCCATTCTTCAACAGCTTTCTTATTCCAGGTTTGCTTCACTCGATTTCTATGGCAATTTTGAAAAAGGAAACTCCTTAAAATTCCTTATAAAAAAATTACCTGCGCATGAAAAAATAGTTTTTGTTGATAGAAATATAAAATCCATTCTGCTCGTTCCGATCAGGATAGATGATAAATACTGGGGATTTATAGGTTTTGATGATTGCCGTACCGACAGATTATGGAGTGAAGATGAAGAATCATTCCTTTCAACAATGGCTGCAACTATCGGTGCGGTAATTAAAAGAGATTTTATTAATAATGAACTTGTAAGAAAAAATAGTGAACTTGATAAAGCATTGCTCGAAGCTGAAAATGCTGCAAGAATCAAAAGCGAATTTCTTGCTTTAATGAGTCACGAAATAAGAACTCCGATGAACGGTGTAATAGGAATGACCGGCTTGTTACTTGACACTGAGCTTACAGAAGAACAAAAGGAATATGTTGAATCAATACGGTTAAGCGGTGACCAACTTCTGGTGATAATTAATGATGTTCTCGATTTTTCAAAAATTGAATCTGAAAAACTGGAAATTGAGTGTCATCCTTTTAATTTGAGAGATTGTATCGAAGATTCTCTCGATTTGCTTTCAACGCGTGCAGCGGAGAAAAATATTGACATGGTTTATACCATCGATCAGGATTGTCCTGTTACCATTAAAGGCGATGTTACCCGTGTACGCCAGATATTAACAAATCTTTTAAGCAATGCAGTAAAGTTTACTGATGAAGGTGAGATCTTTATTACTGTTTCATCAGTACATCTCGATTCGGACAGATACGAACTCCGGTTTTCCGTGAAAGATACCGGTGTAGGAATTCCTGAAGATAAGATGCCTAAATTATTCCATGCATTTACACAATTAGATGCTTCCATAAACAGAAATTATGGCGGAACAGGACTTGGCCTTGTAATAAGTAAAAGACTTACAGAGTTAATGGGGGGTAAAATGTGGATGGAAAGCAAGATAAATCATGGCAGCACATTTCATTTCACAATTATTGCAGAGGAAGTGGAAGTGCAGTCTAATATTTATCAGAAAAAACTGGATGATATTGATGGTAAAAAAATATTAATAATCGATGATAATGAAGTATCGTTAAAAAGCATTACTGAACAGGTTCTTTCCTGGAATATGATGCCTGCTCATACTAATTACCCGCAGGTTGCTCTTGATTTACTTCAGAAAGAAGAATTTGACATTGCGATAGTTGATCAGCACATGCCGGTTATGGATGGCTTTTCTTTAGTTGCTAAAATGAGAGAATTGGAAAACGGTAAGAATCTTCCTGTTATAATTTTAAGTATGATGTCTAAAAGAATCCGCAGATTTGAATCTAATAACAGGAATATGATTTCATTTCTGAACAAGCCTGTAAAGAATAATCTTTTACTTAATCTTCTCAAAAATTTACTGAGTAAGAAAGTACCCTGTAAAATGCTCTGTAATACTGATTCTGAAATTATGCCGGGTTCAAAATATCCCTTAAGAATATTGCTTGCAGAGGATAACATAGTAAATCAAAAAGTCGCATTGAAAATGCTTGAAAGAATCGGGTACAGAGGTGATGTTGCGGCAAATGGATTGGAAGTATTGGATGCTGTACAAAAAATTTATTACGATATTGTGTTGATGGATTTGTACATGCCCGAAATGGATGGAATAGAAACTTCCAGATTGATTGTAAATGCAATTCCTAAAGATAGGCAGCCAATCATTATTGCGATGTCTGCCAGCAATATTGAAGACCATGAAGAAGAATACATTTCAGCAGGTATTAGTGATTTTATTCCAAAGCCGTTGAGACAGGAAATGCTTATAGACTGCCTGATGAAATGGGGTGAAAAGAAAATTATTGATAGGATAGCAGATAAAGACGTCCCTGTAAACAGTATAATCAATGAAGAGAAAATTAATTTTTTACAAGATGTCCAATCAACAGAAGACGCAGCTTTTTTAATAGACTTAATGGATGTTTATATAACGGAGCTTCCCAAGACACTCAGCAGAATTCAGATAGCAATTAAAGAAAAAAATAAAAAGGAACTCCTTTTTAACGCACACAAACTTAAAGGCAGCAGCCTGACACTGGGAATGGATTGTATTTCTGATTTAAGTATAAAATTAGAAAATGCAGCCAAAGCAAATATTTTTAATGAGGATGTAAATAAACTGGGGAATGAACTTACCGGTAAATTTGATATTGTGGAAAAAGAACTTGAAATTATCAGGGAAAAATATAATAAATTAATGAAACAACCCTGGTAATGATAATTGCTAAAGAAAAATAAAGCCCCTTATAATAGGTCACTGGAAATTACACCGGGCGAAGAGAAAAAATTAGAAACTGCCCTGCTTAAAATAAATTCAAGTGTATCTTTGACTGAAATAGCAAACAAGGTTATTAACCAGGATATTTTTTCCGTTGTCGATTCTCTACCAGCTTCATTTGTTGATCTGCTTTTTCTCGATCCTCCTTATAACATATATAAAAAATTCAATTCAAATTCTTTTAAAATTACTGATTCATCCAAATATGAAGAATGGATGAACGACTGGCTCAAAAAACTTGTCCGTCTTTTAAAACCAAATGCTTCTGTGTATATATGCGGGGACTGGCGGGCTTCCGCTGCTATTTTTAATACCGGCTCAAAATATTTTAATTTGCAAAACAGGATAACGTGGGAAAGGGAAAAGGGAAGGGGAGCAAAAAAGAACTGGAAGAACTGCTCGGAAGATATCTGGTTTTTCACGTTCTCTAAAAACTTTACTTTCAATATTGAGGACGTGAAATTGAAACGGAGAGTTTTGGCTCCCTACAAAGAAAACGGAAAACCGAAAGATTGGGTTGAAGAAAAACAATCTAATTACAGGGTTACCTACCCATCAAACATATGGAATGATATCACTATTCCTTTCTGGTCTATGCCGGAGAATACAGAACATCCCACTCAAAAACCGGAGAAACTGCTGGCAAAAATTATTCTGGCAAGTTCCAGCAAAGGCGATCTGGTTTTCGATCCATTCCTTGGTGTTGGAACAAGTGCAGTAACGGCAAAAAAATTAGGAAGAAAATTTTGTGGTGTCGAAGTAGATGATTATTATTGTCTGCTTGCTCAGAAAAGATTAATCCTTGCAGATTCCGATAAAAGTATACAGGGATTTAAAGATGGTTTATTCTGGGAAAGAAACACTTTATCTGATCAAAGAAAAAATAAAAAATAATATTTTGAAAATCACTTGATACATAGATGATATTTTTAAAAGTTTAACACTTACTTTATTAAAAGTATTCTTTGATTTTCCGGGTGCTGTTAACAGGTCAGTGCCTAACCCCGTGAGATCCGGAAGGAAGCAGCGGTAAGCATGAAGTCTGGGTAACGGTTACCCGGTTTTTATTTTAAAAAAGCAGTTGTCGGAATTAAATATTCAAGATAACCTTTTGAAAGATTAGCTTTCCCGTTAAAAGAAATCATTGCTAAAGCTGCTCTTTGAAAATCAACGAGCGCACCATTTGATGAAATAAGGTTGGAAACATGTTCAGACAAATCCGGTTGATGTCCGACTACTAAAATATCATCAGCTTGAAGTGAATTAACTAATTCAATCATATCTTTTGTATAACTGCCGGCAGCTAAAATTTTATCTTTTATTATTTCTCCTTTATATTCAAAACATTCCGCTATTATCTCTGCAGTTTCAACAGCTCTTATAAACGGTGAAGAACAAATTAAATCGAGCTTTTTGATAAAATAAAACCATTGGTTTGCCACACCCCGGATTCTTTCTTTTCCTTCTTTAGTAAGTTTTCTATCTTCATCCTTTTTTCCAGGCTGAGTTTTTTCTGCATCGGCGTGACGAACAAGATAAAGGTTCATAATCCCTCTTCATGATTTATAAAAATTAGCTCTATCCGGTTGTCTGAATTTTTAAAAACATCAGCATTCCATTGAGAAAGAGTTAATAAGATTCTGGTAGTCTGACTTATAAGTTTCATAAGTTGATTTAAGAGTTTGCAATATAAGCAAAAACTTTTCACTGTTACAGCTATACTCAAAAAACTGGTAGAAATATTTTCCATCTGAAATCTTTTCACTAAATCTTACCCTGTAGTTTCCGGATGAAATATTTTCAAGAGGATAAGCGATATAATTTTCTGATGAATCTTTTCCCGGCAGTTGAATTACGGATATCTCTGCCCCGTAATGATTATTAATAAATTTGGTTCCCGGCATTATTCTTTTCAACATCGATGAGATTTTAATATTTTTTATTTCATTCCAGTCATCGGAAAGAGGCATTGAAAATTTTCCCACTCTGTGATCAGTTTTTTTCTCAAAGTGTGTTATTCCCATTTGCTTTAATAAAGAATCCCTGCTTATTATTTGCAGTTTATCAGTCTGTGAATTGTAGCTCTCTACTTCTGCCAGAACAAATGAAGAAAAAACATTATCCTCACTTTCATATCTTTTTGATATAGGATTAAATAAAAATACATCGTTGTTCTTCTTTAGTTTTGAGTTAGCGTTAGGCGAACTGCTTATCTGTGTTTCAATATTATTTGGCGCAATTTGAATTAAATTTTGTACAAATGTAATCCCCGGTTCTTTCAGTTCAGTAAAAGTTTTTAAAGCAAGCTCGGTATCACCTTTATCATATATTGAATACAGTGAAAGGCGTTTTAATTGAAGCACTCCTTTCGATATAAAATTTTCCTCAACCTTAACGAATTGTACAGAACCTATTCTTGTAGGCTCCTCTGCCAGATTTCCATTTAAAGATTTATCAAGTAAAAGAACATTATAATCTGAATCAATTATTGCAAAGCGGTTATATACAGGATTCGGGTACTCTGCAAGAACTGTATAAAAATTTTTCCCGTAAGCATTTATTGTATCAATTACTATTTTATTCGGATTATCAGCCGGAGGCAGTTCATTATCACGAAAAATCATTAATGAAGTGGTGGTAGTATCTTTGCCAGCAATAATATTTTTTATTGCTTCAGACAGGCCGGGATTTTTTTCAGAATTATTTTCCTGAAATAAATCGCAGGAAGAAAATATTATGAAAAGAATAACTGACAGGAATATGGACTTATTCATTTATATTTGCCCGAGAAAGATTAGTGTAAACTTAAAAAATATTTTTGATTTATTTAATGAAGGTTTATATTTCCTTTCAAATTTTAACTTAATCAGAAGATATTAAATACGGCATCTTTTGAGACTAATCTTATTTTTTCTCTTATTAACGGCTTATTGTTTTCCGCAGAAGATAAATACTTCGGCTGTTGCGCTGGAAGACATTAAATTTTCATTTAAAGCAACTGAACTTCCAGATACCTTGCAATTGATTGATGCAAAGTTCTCCACCGGCGAGCATTCACAAAATTTTCAGTTCAAAGTTACAAAAGGAATAATTGACACTTCTGTTTCATTAAATCATACGGGAGACTATAGAATAATCCTTTCCGGTTTTCCGGAGCAGCAGGTCAGTATCAGAGTTCTCCCCGGCATTCTAAGTATTCTGCCTCCGCTTATTGCAATTATTCTTGCGCTTATATTCAGGCAGGTTATCGTTTCATTAATATTCGGAGTTTACCTCGGGGCAGTATTCATTTATGATTATAATCCTTTAACAGCTTTTCTAAGATTAATCGATTCATACATAATTAATGCAATTGCTGATCCTTCCCACATTCAGATTATTATTTTTACACTTTTGTTCGGCGGTGTCATCGGTCTGATATCTAAAAGCGGGGGAACGAGAGGGATTGCAAATTTAGTGACAAGCTTTGCTAAGACGAGACGTTCAAGTCTGATTGCTACATGGTTTTCGGGAATATTAATCTTTTTTGATGATTACGCAAATTCCCTGGTAGTGGGAAACCTGATGCGTCCTGTTACAGATAAAATGAGGATTTCAAGAGAAAAGCTTTCCTTTTTTGTTGACGCAACTGCCGCTCCTGTGGCGAGCATTTTTATCGTCAGTTCCTGGATAGGATATGAAGTAGGACTTATACAAAATGGATTGAATACTATAGGCTCTTCGGAAAATGCCTACGATATTTTTCTTAAAACTATTCCTTATCGTTTTTATCCTATCTTAATGTTGATCTTTGTTTTTTTCACTGCCTTTTTTCAAAGGGATTTTGGTCCAATGTATAAAGCTGAAAAAAGAGCGGTAGAAGAAGGTAAACTGAACAGGGATAATGCAACTATTTCAAAAGACCTCACAGAAACTTCTGAAATCTTTGGTAATGAAGAAAAAGCAAAATGGTACAATGGAATAATTCCAATTGCTGTAATAGTTTTAGGAACAATAATTGGCCTCGTTTATACCGGCATTGATTCTTTGCATCAGCAGGGAATAACAGATTACTCAGTAAGAAATATTATTGGTAATTCAAATTCTTATCTTGCACTTTTATGGGGAAGCTCTTCAGCCTGTATTGTTGCTGCGGTAATGATTCTTTCACAAAAAATTATGAACCTGAATGAAACCATTGACGCATGGTTTCTTGGCTTAAGGTCTATGCTGCTTGCAGTCATTATATTAACTCTTGCATGGTCAATTGGAAATATTACGCAGGATATGAAAACTGCCGATTATATTATCAGTGTAATAAGTGATACAATCAATCCCCGTTTTTTACCTGTAATAGTTTTTCTCGTTTGTGCATTAACAAGTTTTGCAACCGGAACGAGCTGGGGGACAATGGCTATTATGATGCCGATTGTTATTCCGCTTGCTCATTCTGTGTCTGTTCTGAATCATTATGACCCTATTAATTACGATATAATTCTGCATGGTGTAATCAGTTCTGTTTTGGCAGGCTGTGTTTTTGGAGATCATTGCTCCCCGATTTCCGATACAACAATACTTAGCTCAATGGCATCAGGATGCGATCATATTGAACATGTTAGAACCCAATTACCTTATGCAGTTGTAACTGCAATATTCTGTATGATGATCGGAGATATTCCAACAGCATACGGACTCTCGCCTTATCTTTCAATAGTAATCATATCTCTTGTACTTGTTGGAATCCTTTTCCTGTTTGGAAAGACAGTTAAATTTACTCCCGAAGAAATTGACAGGGCAGGTATAGGCATATAATTGCGGGGTGGTGGGATTGAAGATTTAATATATTCAGAAATAGGCAAAGTTATCTGGTGCTTTGTAATTTTTCCTGAATCGCCGATAGGTAATCCGTCGTGATACACATTGTTAGAATCAATTAATCATTTTGGATTATAGGATATAAAATATTTCCCTGTGTACAGTTCATTAAATCTTTTATTTAACTGGTATCTCAAATTTATATTATTAAGATAAGTTAATGCCTCATTGGAATTTCCGAATCTAATCACTATTACACTATTACCATCCGTGAACCAGCACCGGTGTTCATTCGTCAATTTTAGTATATAGTTCTTTAGCAATCACTCTTGAGACTCTGATACACCCATGTGAACTTTTTCTTTTTCCGAGACACCTGTAATAACCATTGCCGCTTAAAGCGTGAAAGCCGATTTCCCAGTTGAAACCCATCCAGTTCAGCATTAATGTACTGTCGAACAGAGTAATCCGTATTGTTAAATTGATTTGATTCAGTTTGATTTTGCTGGGATAAAATCTTATGTGAAAAATATAAGGACGCCTGGATAAAGAAGATCCAACAGACCCTCATTATATTGTATTTTGTGTCTCTTTAAAATGGTGAATCAATATATCTGCTTTCTTTTTACCGACCAGGTTTGAAAGCTGATCATAAGAAGAATTTTTAATTGCATCTAAGCTGCCTAATTCTTTTAACAAGGTTTGTGCCGTTGACGGGCCTATGCCGCTTATATCTGTCAATTCTGTTTTAATTGTTCTTTTACTTCTTCTTCCTCTATGAAACGTAATTGCAAACCGATGAGCTTCATCCCTTACTTGTTGTAACAATTTAAGACCGGAAGATGTTTTGGGAATTGATTCAGCTTCTGATTTTCCCGGGAAGAAAACCTCTTCGAGTCGTTTTGCTAAACCAATAATATTGTAATCTGTGTAACCGATTTGATTCAGGATTTCTACTGCACTGGAAAGCTGCCCTTTTCCGCCATCAACCATTATAAGATCAGGAAGCGGATTATCTTCCTCTTTCAATTTTGAATATCTTCTTTCTATAACTTCCCTCATGCTCGCAAAATCATTTGGACCATCAACGCTCTTAATGATAAATTTTCTGTACAAACTTTTCTTTGGTTTACCCTCTTCAAATACGACCATGCTTGCTACCGAATCGCTTCCCTGTAAATTGGAGATATCAAAACATTCAATTTTACGTGGGAGCACATTCAATCTTAAATCTCTTTGCAAAGCTGAAACAGAGTAAGGAACCTGTCCCTGGTTTTTCATCTTCTGAAGTTGAATTTCCTTAAGCTGAAGTTTTGCATTTTCTTTGCACATCTTTACCAGTGATTTTAATGCACCCCGCTGTGGAACCAAAATTTTTATTTTTCTTACCGCCTTTTTAGTTAACCATTCTTCGAGAGTTTCTTTATCAGGAGGATTCTCTTCAAGGATAATCTCCTTAGGGATTTCAACAAATTCAGTATAGTAAAATTTTACGGCTGCAGAATAAATATCTCCGGCTTCCTCTCCAATTTCAAGAGATAATCTTAATTGTTTTTTGCCGGTAAGCTTTCCGTTCCTTATATTAAATACGGTACAAGCTGAATCTTTTCCTTCAAAAGCAATCGCAATAATATCTCTGTCTTCATAATCTTCACTTACTATTTTTTGTTTTGAAGAAATAACTGAAAGCTGTTCTATTTTATCACGCAGTTCTGCCGCCTTCTCAAACTCAAGCATTTCTACGGCATTGTTCATTTTTGCTTTAAGCTCTTTAATCAGGTCGTCTGTTTTACCTCGTAAAACCTTTGTCACTTCATTTACCATTTCACCATAATCTTTTTCTGAAATTAATCCTTCGCAGGGACCATCGCATTTTTTAATATGATAATCTAGACAGACTTTGAATTTCCTTTTTTCAATAGCTTCCTGGGTTATGTTAAGCTTGCAGCTCCTTATTTTAAAAACCTGGTTAATCATTCTTAAAGATGATTTCATGGTTTTTACATCTGTATAAGGACCAAAATATTTGGAGCCGTCCCTGGTTACTCTCCGTGTGGGATATATTCGGGGAAAAAGTTCATTAGTAACTTTAATATAAGGGTAAGATTTATCATCCTTTAGATTAACATTATATCTCGGTTTCAATTGTTTGATAAGATTATTTTCTAAAACAAGAGCTTCAACTTCATTGTCCGTAATTATTAACTCAAGATTTGCAGTTTTACCGACAAGTGTCTGTGTTTTTATAGAAGAAACATTATTTTGAAAATAAGTCCGAACCCTGTTCTTTATATTTTTTGCTTTACCAACATAAATAATCTTACCCTTTTCATCAAAGAACTGGTAAACTCCGGGGGAGTCGGGAAGATTTTTAAGCTTGTGCTCGAGTATATTGTTCATTGTATCTGAAAAATTACTTTTCAAAATTAATTGAAAGTATAAAACAAAAAAAGATTTAAAAAATTCTTGCTACAACCAATCTTTCTTTTTGAAAAAGAAAATCATTCCTATTGCAATCAGAACCATAATAAACATAACCACCGGGTACCCATACTGCCAGGTCAGCTCAGGCATATTCCATTTGCTTATGGTTGTATTAAAATTCATCCCGTAAACACCCACAATAAATGTTAAAGGAATGAATATGGTTGATATAATAGTTAATACTTTTACAACCTCATTTAGTTTCTGACCGGAACTTGAAAGATAAATTTCCACCATCCCATTTAAAATTTCCCTGTAGTTTTCCAGAGTTTCAATGTTATGCATTATATGATCATATAGATCGCGTAGAAAGATATAGGTCGATTTAGCAATGAAAGGATAATGCTCTCTTTCAATTGAATAAATTACATCCCGCAAAGGTGTAACAGCTCTTCTGAGCTTAATAATCTTTTTCCTTAAATCATGAATAGTTTCAATTGTCGAGCGGTTCGGGTTATAAATGAGATCATCCTCAATATCATCAAATGCTTCATCCATATCCTGCAGGACAAAAAAATAATTGTCAACTATAGCATCAAGTAATCTGTACATCAAATAATCTGCTCCCATTTTTCTTACACGTCCCGTATCGCTTCTGATTCTTTCTCTTATCAGTTCGAAAACATCTCCTTCTTTTTCCTGGAAAGTAAGTAGGCAATTATTTTTAAGGATCACAAAAGAAACCTGTTCAATATCCAGATCTTTTAATTCTTTATTAAGATCGATCATTTTTGTAATAATAAATAAGTATTTATCGTGATCCTCCAGCTTAGGCAGATGGTTTACATTTAATATATCTTCAAGGATAAGGGGATGTATTTCAAAAATTTCGCCTATCCTGGCAAGCTTATCAACTTCGTGCAAGCCGCATATATTAATCCAGCTAACATGCCCGTTTTCCAGGAAATGCTGAAGTTCAGAAAGATTGGAAATCTGTTTTTCGGTAAATACCTGATCATTGTAATCCAGGCTTGTAATTTTCATCTTATCCGTTTTTTGTTCCCCTGTGAATACAAGTGAACCCGGAGGCATTCCGCGTTTTCTTTTAGATTTGTTTTTTACTGACATGGATAATTCCTTAATGATATTGCTCGATCAGATAAAATAAGGAATCTAAAGGAAAGAAGTTAATTTTGATAATAAATTTATCTTGACTCAACCTGGATTTTCAGTACCCCTGTGAAATTTGTGAAATCAATTTTAAAATTATAAGGGGTGACATCGTTAAAATATGTTGGTAACTGGTTTACATTATTAGTCATCACTTTTTGAAAAATAATTTGTTTTGAATACTCATAAATATAAAGAGAAACATTTCCCTGCGCATAATCATTTAGTGAAACAGATAAAATTGAATGAGCACTGTTTAAACCAAAATAATCTTGAACAGTAGTTGAAATATTATTTGCATTTAGAATAAATGTATAAGATGTGTTCGACTTTAATTTCACCGGTTCATTAATATTTCCTGAAGGATTATCCGGGGGAATAATATCTTCGCGGCAGGATGACATAAGTAAACCGAAGAATATTATTAGGATATATATTAAATATGAATTTCTGTAAATCATATTGTAAATGAAAGTTCAAACTTGACGAAGTTAAATTAAACATTTATTCACATTAACATAATGAATTAATAAAGTTCATGTATTTAATTCAAATAGCTTAGGTACGTAATTGAGATATATCACAATTATATAAATTTATTGTGGAACAATATTCTTTTGGTGAGGCCTTGTAACTTATTAAATCATAATAGAATAACATATCGACTTAATGTTATTAAGTATGTTGATAACTGGATTATATGTAACCACAGAATATTATTTACCACGATTTTTCGAACAAAATTTTGCTGAATTGGTAATCCAGACACGAATTCAGAAGGAATTAAGTTTTGCTTGAATTATTGAATCATTCCTTGAAAGTTCTTCTGAGATAAAAAAAGATTTAGGATAGCTATGTTTTTCTAAATTGCATAACTGAGATTATATCTCGATTTTTAAATATCTATATTAAGAAAGAATGATGAAAATCATGGAGAATAAGTTAATTCAAAAACTGCTGGATGTTAATCCGGACCCTGCATTTATTGTTGAAAAAAAGACAGGTTGTATACTCTTTTTTAACCGGGTATTTAAAAATGAATCGGGAATTTCCGGCACACAGAGCAAAAATATATTTGAAATTATAGCGCCTTCGGAAAAAGAAAAATTACTCAATTTATTAAACAGCTATGATTCAGTAGAAAATATTCATCTGCATTTAAGAAATGACAAATTATCTAAATACAAAATTTCTTTTGCCCTGTTTGATGAAGAAACGGTTATATGTTCATTTAAATTAAGCTCCGGGCAGACTATTAATTCTTATCGGCAGGATATTCTTAACATGCTCAATGATGCCGTAATTGAGACAGATAATGATATGAATATTATTTCCTGGAATAAGACCGCTGAGCTAATTTACGGTTGGAGTGAACCGGAAGCTGTCGGAAAAAACCTTATCAGTCTTCTTCTTACGGAAATAACAGAGTCTGAAATAAATAAATACTCATTTGAACTGGATAAAGTCGGAAGCTCCCAGATGACTGTTACTCAAAGACATAAAAACGGGCTGCCGGTTTTCATTGAGTCCCACACTTATGTAACTAAGGACAGCCGGGGGAGAATTTCCGGCTATGTTTCTGTTAACAGGGATATTTCAGTTAGGATTGAAACCCTCAAAGAGCTGAGAAGAAGCGAAGAAAGGTACAAACAATTATTCGATGAAAATCCTCTTCCGATAATAATATACAAAGAACTCGATTATTCTATTCTTAATGTGAATATCGCAGCGGTAAAAAAATTCGGATATACTGAAAAGCAATTGCTTAATTTAAAAGTACTTGATTTGCAGGAAGATAAAGATGATTTTATAAAAATGATCTCGCTGAAAAACCGGTACGGAAAAAGAGAAGGCATATCCCGTTCAATAAATAAATCGGGTGAGTTAATACTGCTGGAGTACTCATCGACACAGATTAAGTATAAAGATTTCGCCTCAAGGCTGGTTGTACTAAATGATATAACAGAAAAACGTAAAGCTGAAGAAAACCTGTCTGAATCATCAGCCAAGCTGAATACAATTGTAGATAATCTTCCTCTTGTTCTTCTCGAACTTGATGAAAAGGGCAAATTGATTTTCCGGGAAGGAAAAGCATTGAGAGATGCCGGATTTAATCCCGATGTTATTGTGGAAAAGTCGGCCTATAGCGCAGTCGGCGATATAATGGTTACCCGTAATAACGGAGAGTATTTCCCGATCAACACAGTAGTAACTAAAGTGATGAACGGAGAAATGATAGCCGGTTACTCCACAATAGCAGACAGGCAATTTGATAATTATTTTGTTCCGGTTAAAAAGGAAGAGGATATAACCGGTCTATTGGGCATCTTCCTCGACATCACTGAAAGAGTCAACCTGGAAAAATCGAAACATCTTTCAGAAGAAAGATTCCTTTTAATTGCTGAGAATACAAGTGAGTTGATATCTATGGTTTCCAACAAAGAATATATTTATCTCAGTCCCTCATATGAAAAGATACTGGGTTATTCTTCTAAAGAGATAGAAAAACTTGGCCCGTTTGGTCTTTTACATCCTGATGATAAACCATTAATTAACAACTGGCGGGAAAAAGGAATGCTGGAATTCCGGGTAAGAAATAAAAACGGGGACTGGTTATGGATGGAAGGTGAGAGATTTTCAATACCCGGTGATCCTGAAATTGTTGTCGGAATAGCAAGGGAAATTACGAAAAGAAAGATGACTGAGAAAGCTCTGAAAGATAATGAAGAAAGATACCGGTTATTATTTGACCATAATCCTCATCCAATGTTTGTATATGACCAGGAGACTTTTCAATTCCTCGCTGTTAATGAAGCTGCATTAACGCACTATGGATATACGAAAGATGAATTTTTAGATATGAATATTATGGATATTCGACCAAAGGAAGATGCCCAGTTGCTGTCGGATTATTTAAAGAATGGACTTTCGGGAATGAAGAAATTCGGAGTTTGGAGACATATAAAAAAGAATGGAGAGATAATTGATGTTGATATCACTTCTCACAATATATCATTTGGTTTGCATCGTGCAAGAATTGTTCTTGCAAACGACATAACTGAAAAAGTTAAAGCAGAGAAAGCTTTAAGACAAAGTGAAGAAAAATATCGCATGATAGTTGAGAATGCCAATGAAGGCATCTGGCTGTTTGATGATAAATGGCACACTACTTTTGCAAATAAAAAGCTTGCCGATATTCTTGGTTATAAAGTTAAGGAAATGGAGAATAAGACCGTATTTGATTTCTTGATTAATGATGATAAGAAAAAAGCAAGCAAGTATCTTAATAAAATTTATAGAGGGAGCTATGAAACAATTAAGTTGAGACTGAAGCACAAAGATGGAGATGAAAGATGGGTGATCAGCAATACTGTGCCAATACTTTCAGATAAAATGAAATTTACAGGTTCTTTAGCTCTTGTAACCGATATTACCAGCCAGAGAAAAGCCGAAGAAGTACTTCAGCGAACAAACGAAATGTTGAAAGCTCTTATAAATTGTTCACCCCTAAGCATAATAATTTTAGATAAGAAAGAAAATGTAGAACTCTGGAATCCTGCAAGTGAAAAAATGTTTGAATGGAGCAGCAATGAAGTAGTTGGTAAACCCCTTCCTTACGCTTCAGGTAAAAAGGGGGAAAATCAGAATGAATTGGTAAACTTTGCCATGAAAGGAAATACATTTACCGGGAAAGAAGTTACCAGAATTACTAAAAACGGAAATAAAATAGATGTAAGCATCTCAGCATCACCGATGTTCGACTCAAATAAAAAAACAATTGGTATTGCATCATTTTTAATGGACATAACGGAAAAGAAGCTCGCTGAAAAAGAAAGAGAAAAACTTTTTAGAGAAATTAACAACGCCAGGAAAAGGCTTAAACTTCTTTCGGCAAGACTTATTAATATACAGGAGGATGAGAAAAGAAATATAGCCAGGGAATTGCACGATGAGATCGGACAAATATTAACTGCCATCAGAATCGATCTGGAAAAAATAAAAAATGAAACCGTTTCAACTGAAACTGTTTTACTGATTGATGATTGTAATTCACTTGTTGAAAAAACAATTTCAATCGTAAGAAATCTTTCTCATGAACTCAGACCGTCTATAATAGATGATTTGGGACTGGCTGCTGCTTTAAAATGGTATATAGATAAGTTTTCACAAAGAACCGGCATAAAAGTAAATATGCAAATATCTAGAATAGATAAATTTCTTTCACCTGAAGGGATTACAACTTTATACCGGGTTTGCCAGGAAGCACTTACAAATGTTGCAAAGCATTCTCTGGCTGATTATGTTACAGTATCGCTTAAACATGAAAATAACTATATTAACCTTTCAATTGCAGATAACGGTAAAGGCTTCGAAGCTAAAAAGGCTTTAAAGCTTGCCGCTAAAGGTGAAAGCCTTGGATTGTTAAGTATGCAGGAAAGAGTTGAGCTGATAAATGGAAAATTAAAAATCATTTCTTCTAAAAATTCCGGAACAAAAATCAAAGTAATGTGTCACATATAAAAATAAATGAAACTTATTAAGATCATCTTAGCGGATGATCATAAATTGGTTCGGGCGGGTATAAAATCACTTCTTGATAATTCAGGGGGAATCATTGTTATAGGCGAAGCCTCAAACGGCAGAGATGCAATCACTTTAACTGCGCAATTAAAACCTGATATGGTTGTTCTTGATTTAGCTATGCCAGAATTAAACGGTCTTGAAGCCGCCGCGAGAATCAAAAAAGAACATCCTGCAATTAAAACAGTAATTCTATCAATGTATACTGATGAAGAATATGTAATACATGCACTTAAATCGGGAGCATCCGGGTATCTTCTAAAAGATTCTGCTCCCGGTGAATTGATATTAGCTATTAATACTGTAATGAAGGGAGAAATTTATATAAGTCCGTCAATCTCCAAAGATGGAATTAATGATTATCTCAGCAGACAAAAAAATACCTCACAGCAAGAAGAAAGTCTTGCTGGTAAAAAAACATTAACATCAAGACAAAGAGAAGTTCTTCAGCTAATTGCTGAAGGTAATTCAACTAAAGAGATTGCAGATAAATTATTTATAAGCATTAAGACTGTTGAAACCCACCGGGCACAGCTAATGAAAAAGCTTGGAATATTTGATATTGCAGGTCTGGTAAAATATGCAATTAAAATAGGTTTAATATTTCCTGAGAAATAAAAAGGTTTTCATTTTCCCGATTTACTCTCTCACAATGGAACCTCCTCAACTCTACAAACGATAATCAAACCTTTGCGAAGAACTATAAAAAATCAGGTTTTCCCTGATTGAACCCTATTCCTTTCGCTCTTATTTTTATTTCGTAAATTATTTGTAGACGAGGAGATTAAGGAGTCCCTGTTTTGCGCGTGCTTTTGGTAGATGATAATGAAAATTTTCTTGAATCGCTGAATAGATTCATTTGTTCTTATCCATCAATAAAAATTGTTGGAAAAGCATCAAACGGTGCATCAGCCTTAGAAATGTGTTCAAGATTAAATCCCGATCTCGTAATGATGGATGTGAAAATGCCCGGGATGAACGGGTTTGAAACCGCACGCTCTATGAAATTACTTAAAAATCCTCCCCGTATCCTGCTCTTATCATTTAACGATAATCCCGAATATACTGTTGAATCAATAAATTCAGGGGCAGACGGTTATATAGCAAAATCAGAAATTAGTTCGGGGCTGTTCCGGCAGATTTCCTCTATATTCTCTATAAACTCCGGGACTGCCTCATAAATATTGACAATATTAAAACGTCCCGTGTTCTTTAATGTTGTGGATCAAATAGAAAAAGTGCCCTCTTCTTTTAGAAGATCCTGATCTTTTCCGGAAAAAGAACCGGTGACGTTTATAATATGCTGTATAAAATATCTTTCGAATTTACATGCCAAGGTACTCTGATTAAACATATTTACTTGTAAGCTGAATAAGTTCAATGAACCTTTACTACTTCAATAAAGAATTTTTTAGTAATCTTATATTTTTACTCTTTCACCTTTTTCTTTATGTGCTTTATTTAACTGGCACTATTTTGGCTAAATCTAAAGGGGTAAAATATAGAAGGAATCATTTCAAAATTTACGAAGCAAATTAAAATCATTAAATCTGAAATTAGAAAAAGTTTTGTTGTGTTTATAAATGATGCATAAGTGAGATACCATAGGTTTTTCTATTTATGAAAAAAAATGTTGCGAAGCAAAAAAAATATAAAATATTAATCCTTGAAAATTTAACTGCCGATTATGATCTGATTGTTAATCACTTAGAACAGTCTGGTCTTCAATTTGAAATCTATCACGTAATTTCAAAAAAAGAATTTATTGAATCTGTAAAAAATCAACCGGATATAATACTTGCAGATTTTAACCTTCCTGAGTTCAATGCATTAGAAGCCTTATCTTTTCTTAAAGAAAAAAATATCAGGATACCTTTTATACTCGTTACCGGTACACAGACAGAGGATGTGGCGGTAGAATGTATGAAACAGGGAGCGGATGATTATATCATTAAGTCAGATCTTACCAGGCTTCCGACTGCAATGGTAAATGCTCTTTATAATAAAAGACTGGAAAGTGAAAATGAGCAGGTATTAAATGAGATTGCTAAATCTGAAAATAAATTCCGCTCTCTATACGAAGCAATGCCTTTCCCCGTTATTATATATAATCCCGATACTTTTGAAATTCTTGATGTAAATGATGCAGCAATAAAAATGTACGGATATTCTAAAGAGGAATTCCTGAAAATAACTCTTAAAGAAATCAGACCGTCGGAAGAAATTGAAAAGCTCGAATTAAAAAAGAATATGTACCGCGGGGAAAAAGCCAGCTTTCTTGGGGAATGGAAACATATGAATAAGCAGGGAGTAATTCTTGATGTTGAAATATATAATTACCCGATTACCATAAAAGATCTCCATGCACGTGTATCAATAATTCATGATATTACAGAAAGAAAACTTGCTTTTGATGCAATACAAAGGAGTGAAGAAAAATACAGATCAATTTTTAATGATGCCCTGATAGGAATATGTAATGTTGATCCCAACGGGAAACTAATAAATGTTAACAGGGCTTTTGAAGAGATGCTCGGATATAGCCCAAAAGAGCTGACAGGCGTTTCTTTGTATCAAATTACTCATCCCGAAGACAGGAGCACAAGCAATTTTCAGCTTGATAAACTAGTATCAGGAAATCAAACTTATTTTAAAGTGGAAAAAAGATATTTGAAAAAAACTGGGGAAACTGTTTGGACTAATGTATCTGTTTCGGGTGTTTATAGTCTGGAGAAGAAGTTTCTTTATACAATATCTCTGATTGAAGATATTACTCAAAAAAAGAAACAGGAAAATAAAATTGTAGAAAGTGAAAAAAGCTACAGGGGTTTATTCAATTCCCTCCCTGACGGCATTTTTATACTCAATGAAAATGGACGATTTATTGATATCAATGAAGGCGGAATAAAAATGTATGGGTACACAAAAACTGAAATTATTGGACAAAGTCCTTTAATGTTTGAAGTACCTGGTTTGAATAAGATTGAGGGAGACTTTGATAGAATCCGTTTGGCATTCGACGGGGTCCCGCAGAGACTGGAATGGTGGGGAAGAAGAAAAAATGGCGAAATTTTTCCGCACGAAATTTCTTTAAGCCCGGGAACTTATTTTGGCAGGAAAGTGGTCGTAGCAATAGCAAGAGATATTACCGAAAGAAAAAATTATGAAATTAGCTTAGCAGAGAATGAAAAGAAATACAAAGATTTTGCCGATTCACTGCCGCAGATTGTGTTTGAAACAGATATTGGAGGTAAGCTTACATTTATAAATAAACATGGTGCAGGTGCTCTGGGATACTCAACTGATTTTGTTTACAGCAAACCAAATGTTATTTCATTCCTTAAACCTGAAGACAGGGAAAGTGCACAGGAATATTTTGAAAAAAACCTTCAGGGGGAAGAAGGACCCGGCAGAGAATACAGGTTGATAAAGAATGATGGTACTTTACTGGAATGTATCATATACTCCTCACCACTCTGGAGAGAAAACAAGATAAAAGGTATAAGAGGGATTGTTGTAGATATTTCAGATTTGAAAAATATTGAGAAAGAATTACAGGTTTCAGAAAAGAAATACCGGGTACTGTTTGAAAAGAATTTAGCAGCAGTTTTTAAAAGTGAAATTAGCGGGAAGATAATAGATTGTAACGAAGCTTTTTCAAATATGTTTGGATATTCCTCCTCAGATGAACTTTTAAAAAACAATGGAAATGAATTCTGCCTTGAAGAAGAATTGAGGAAAGTAATAATCCCGCGTTTAAAGAAGGAAAAAGAATTAAATAATTTTGAATTGAACCTGCAAAAGAAAAACGGGGCTGGAATATGGGTGCTCGGTAATATCGGGTTAATCCAAAATGAGCATGAAAAATCATTTTCTGTTCAGGGGACGCTGATCGATATTACTGATAAAAAAATTGCGGAAGAACAGGCAAAATTGTTACTACAGGCGGTTAAAGGCGTTAATGAGTATGTAATAATGTTGGATGTAAAGCATAGGATCGTTTTTGCTAATAAAGCCTTTTTAACAGCTTCGGAATATTCTGAAAACGAAATACTCGGTAAAGAAATTTCTGTTATATCTTCAGAAAGAAATCCTCCAGCAATGTTTGAAGAAATGAAACGAGTACGGACAATAGGGAACTGGGAAGGAGAGTTTATTCAAAAATCAAAAAGCGGAAGAGAATTTCCCATTCGACTATCAATTTCAAAAATTAATATTGGAAACAAAAATACCGGTTACGATCTTGCTATAGCAATGGATATTTCCCTGCAGAAGAAATTTGAACAGGAGCTAAAATCAGCCAAAGAGCGCGCTGAAGAAATGAATAACCTGAAGTCTATCTTTCTCGCAAATATGAGTCACGAACTCAGAACTCCTATGATTGGTATCCTGGGTTATGCGGGTATGATTCACGATGATACTTCTGATCCGGAGATTAAAGAGATGGCTGGTGCAGTAGTCAAAAGTGCAAACCGTCTTACTGATACTTTAAATCAGATTCTGGATCTTTCTAAAGTAGAAGCGAATAAGATAGACCTCAGGCTGCATAAAGTACGAATGTCCGTGATTATAAATGAAGTTATTGATCATTTCAAAGTAGCTTCCCGCGAAAAGGATATTAAGCTGATATATTCTGAACAAGATGGAAATATATTTTCAATGCTTGATGAAAGATTATTTTCCCAGATAATGGGGAATCTTGTTAACAATGCAATAAAATATACTCATAAAGGTAAAGTAGAAGTCAGGCTCCAAAAGGAAAATGAATTTGCTGTGGTTACGGTACGTGATACAGGGATCGGTATATCCGAAAAATATATCGACATGGTATTTGAGCCATTCAGGCAGGCAAGCGAAGGTTATAACAGAAAATTTGAAGGAACAGGATTGGGGCTTACAATATCCAGAAAATTTATAGAGTTGATGAATGGAAGCATTACTGTGACAAGTGAAGTGAATAAAGGATCGTTATTTACTGTGAGGTTTCCTTTGTTTTCTGAATCGGAAAAAAATCTATTAGAAGAATCAAAAAAGAAGACGACGCTTTCAACCGGAAAGAAACAACATACAAAAATTAAAAATGCTAATATATTACTTGTGGAAGATGATCCGATTAATGCGAATGTTATTAATTTATTCCTGAAAGGTTACTATGAAATTGATCATTCTTCCACGGCAAGCAAAGCTATTGAAATGGTTAAGGCAAAAAAATACGATGTAATATTAATGGACATTAATTTAAAAGGTATGAATGGACTGGATGCAGTGAAAATTATCAGGCAGCATAAAGAATACAGTGCAACTCCGGTAGTTGCAGTAACAGCATATGCAATGGTTGGGGACAAGAAAAGATTTTTAGAAAACGGCTGCACACATTATCTTCCAAAGCCTTTTACAAAAAGGGACATCGTCGAATTACTGGATTCAATTCTCTCCAACTAATCAATCACAACTCTGTTCTTCCAAACCACTCCCTATAATATTAAAGTAAATACTAAAGTTCAAATCATTTTTTATTTTCTTGGTCCGTGTCTGTATCCCCTGTATGGAAGTGAATGATTTATAGTAATGAATGAATGCGGGTCGATCCTTTCGATTAAAGCAACAATCTTCTTCTGAAATTTTCTTGGAGCAATTATAACAATTATGGAAACACCGCCAGTTACTCCTTCACCAGGAATGATTGTTACCCCAAATCTCGATTTCCTAAGTTCGTCTGCAATCTTATCCGTAAAATGGCGTGATATTACATTGAACTGAATATATCCCAAACCAATTTTCTGTTCAATTGATATCCCTATTATATTTCCAAGTGCAAATCCTGTAGCATATCCAAAAAGATTAGGTATCTGATCGATATGCTGCATAATATATCTCATAGCAAATATCCAGATAAGCACTTCAAAGAAACCTGTAATTCCGGCAAAATATTTCTTCCCCTGAACCACAAAAATAGTTCTCATCGTACCAATAGTTACGTCGCAAATTCTCATTCCCATTATGAGAACGGCTCCTCCTACAGAATTTAGAATTATTTCAAACATTCAATACCATGTCGTTCATTAAATACAAAACAAAATTAAAGAATTATAAATAATTATTTTATCTTTGTACGATTTAACATTTCTAATTTTCAATGTACGAGACAGAAAGAGAAGACCTGGTAGAAAAATTAAGAAAGCGGGGAATAACCGATGAAAATGTTCTTCAGGCAATTTCAGTAATCGAGAGAGATAAGTTTGTCCCTGATGCTTTAAAGATTCATGCATATAAAGATATTGCACTTCCTATTGGATATGGACAAACGATTTCACAGCCTTATACTGTAGCCTATATGACCCAGGCTTTGGAATTAAATAAAAATGAAAATGTTCTTGAAATAGGTACAGGCTCCGGTTACCAGGCAGCACTTTTAGAAAAAATGGGGATGAAGGTGTACAGTATAGAAAGACAGATTGAAATCTATTTAAAAACTCAGAAGCTTTTCGATAAGCTCGGGATAAGAGTTCATACAAAATACGGTGATGGAACTATTGGCTGGGAGGAGTTTTCTCCTTATGATGGAATTATAGTTACCGCAGGTTCTCCGTCTGTACCTGCTTCATTAAAAAAGCAGCTTGTAACTGGAGGAAGACTTGTAATACCGGTAGGAGATAAACGTTCGCAGCTATTAAAGGTTATCAGAAAAACCGGTGAAGATATTTTTGACGAAAGGGACATCCCGGAGTTTGCTTTTGTTCCCCTAATTGGCAGGGAGGGATGGAACAGGTAATAGTCATTGTCGGGCCCACTTGTTCGGGTAAAACTCAGCTTTCACTTGATATCGCAGATCATCTTAATACCGAAATAATTTCTGCCGACAGCCGCCAGGTCTATAAGCTTCTGGATATCGGAACTGCCAAACCTTCAACATCAGAATTAAAAAAAATTAAGCATCATTTTATCAGTACATTAAATCCCGATGAAAATATTAACGTAAGTGATTTTGAAATTAAAGCGTTGAAAATCATTAATAGAATTCAATCTCACAATAAAATCCCCATTGTTGTCGGAGGATCGGGATTATACATCAAAGCTCTTGTTGATGGTATCTTTAATTCAGTTGATAAAGATGAAGATTACAGATCAGAGCTAATGGAAGAGAGAAAGGAATTTGGCGATGAATATCTTTATGAAAAATTGAAGAAGATTGATCCTGTAAGTGCTTCAAAAATGCTTCCTCAGAATTATAAAAGAGTCATCAGGGCACTTGAAGTTTATCATTTAACAGGAATACCGATATGGAAACTTCAGCAGGAATATAAAAGAGATGTTGAATATGAATTTTTACAGTTTGGGTTGAAATGGGATAGGGGTACTCTTTATAAAAATATTGAAAAAAGAGTTGATGAAATGATTGAATCCGGCTTGGTGGAAGAAGTTAAAAATATCTTAAATAAGGGATACAATAAAAATATTAACGCCTTAAATACAGTCGGCTACAAAGAAATCATTTCTTCCCTCGGTGGAGAGATATCACTTGAAAGAGCAATAGATTTAATTAAAAGAAATACAAGAAGATTTGCCAAACGGCAATTAACGTGGTTTAACAAAGATGAACGGATAAACTGGATTACGATCAACAATTTTGACGACTTAAAAAAAGCATCGTTTCAGATTATTTCCCTCTTAAATGAATAATATTATCTTTTTTCAATTTACACTTAGATCAAAAGTTGATATATTAAACTTTGTTAAAAAAGTTTTGGGGGAGGAAATGGTTCTAAGTTAAAAACTTATCCAATCATGCTTCAAACCTCCCCTTATAATTAATCAGTTATTTATTAAATAAATATTATTTCAAATTAATTAATTCAGAAAAAATCAGGGAGAATAATATGATTGGAATTGTCGGGTTTGGTTCTTACCTCCCACGCTTTCGCGTAAAAGTTGAGAGCATTTCAAAGGAGTGGGGAGCCGATCCAGAAGCAATTAAAAGAGGTTTGTTATTGTATGAAAAAACTGTTCCCGGTTTAGATGAAGATACTATAACAATCTCAGTTCAAGCTGCTAAATATGCCTTGCAAAGGGCTGGAATAAATCCCGTCGATATTGGAGCCGTATATATTGGATCGGAATCTCATCCCTACGCTGTAAAACCGAGCGGCACAGTTTTAATTGATGCACTCGGGATTGGTCCGGATGTGCATGTAGCAAGTTATGAGTTTGCCTGCAAAGCTGGTACAGAAGCAATGTTTGTAGCTTACGGGCTTGTGAAAGCAGGTGAGGTAAAATATGCATTAGCTATAGGTGCAGATACTTCCCAGGGCGCACCCGGTGATGCTCTGGAATATTCTGCTTCTGCAGGAGGCTCAGCATTTATTATTGGAACAGAAAAGGTTGTTGCGGAATTATTGTTTACAAATTCTTATACTTCCGATACTCCGGATTTCTGGAGAAGAGAAGGTGAATTTTATCCAAGGCATGCCGGACGATTTACCGGGGAGCCGGCTTATTTCAGGCACGTTGTTAATGCAGGAAAAAATCTTCTTCAAAAATCGGGAATGACACCAAAAGATTTTAAGTACTCAGTTTTCCATATGCCGAACGGAAAGTTTCCACAAATGGCTGCAAAGCAATTGGGATTTACCAAAGAACAAATGGAAACCGGATGGATAGTTCCCTGGATGGGAAATACATATTCGGGCTCATCTCCTACGGGTTTATCTGCTGTACTCGATGTTGCAAAGCCGGGTGATAAAATATTTATGGTATCTTTTGGTTCCGGTGCAGGGAGCGACGGCTTTATATTTCAGGTTACAAATGAAATTGAAAAAGTTCAGAATAAAGCACCAAAAGTAAGAGATATGCTCGATAACGATAAAATATATCTGGATTATGGTGAGTATGCAAAATTCAGACGTAAAATAATTTTGAATGAATAGGGAGGAAATAAAATGAAAGAAGTTGCTGTAATTGGTGCCGGTATGACTAAATTCGGAGAGCTCTGGGGCAAATCGATAAAAGATATTTTTGTTGAAGCTGCTGTAAAAGCAATCGAAGATGCCGGTGTTGATCATATTGATTCAATGTATGTTGGTAGTATGTCCAGCGGATTATTTGTTGGTCAGGAACATCTTGGAGCTGTAATGGCAGATTATCTTGGGGTAAACCCAATTCCTGCTACTCGTGTAGAGTCTGCGTGTGCTTCCGGTGGTGTTTCATTCAGGCAGGCATATCTTGAAGTTGCATCGGGACAAAGTGAAATTGTACTTGCCGGTGGAGTTGAGAAAATGACTGACGGTGCTGATGTTACTGATGTTCTGGCTACTGCTGCCGACCAGGAATATGAAGTTTACCAGGGAATAACTTTCCCCGGTTTATATGCGATGATTGCAAATGCTCATATGCATCAATATAAAACTAAACGCGAACAGCTTGCTGCTGTTGCTGTTAAAAATCATAGGAATGGTGCAAAGAATCCAAATGCACAGTTCCGTTCTGAAATTTCTATAGACACAGTTTTAAAATCTACCCTGGTTGCAGACCCGTTAAGATTACTGGATTGTTCACCGGTAAGTGATGGAGGAGCTGCAGTAATTCTTTGCTCAATGGATATTGCAAAGAAGTTTACTGATTCACCAATACGGGTTAAAGCTTCAGCACAGGCCTCCGATACAATTGCTCTTCACAGTAGAAGGAGTTTAACTACACTCGATGCAGTTGTAAGAGCGGCTGAGAAAGCATACAAGCAGAGTAACCTTAAACCTTCAGATATTAATTTTGCCGAGGTTCATGATTGTTTTACTATAGCTGAAATTGTGGTCAGTGAAGATCTTGGTTTCTTTGAAAAGGGCTGCGGAGGTGCAAGCGTTCAGGAAGGTTTAACTTCGCTGGAGACAGGCACAATTCCGATTAACACAAGCGGTGGATTGAAATCTAAAGGTCATCCTGTAGGAGCCACCGGGGTAGCACAAATCATCGAGCTTTACGAACAGTTGCAGGGAAAAGCCGGTAGCCGTCAGGTTAAAAATGCTCATATTGGAATGGCTCAGAATATGGGTGGTTCCGGAGCCAGTTGTGTAATTCATATATTGGAGGCAATATGATTAGTCCAAGATATTTCAGAGAAATACCCCAGCGCTACAGGCTTGAAGCAAGCCGCTGTAAAAAATGTGGTACAGTTTATTTTCCTCCGCGTCAATACTGCGGTGAGTGTAAATCGAAGGAATTTGAAACTGTTTCTCTTTCCGACACAGGTAAATTATTAACTTTCACAATAGTCAGGATTGGTCCTTCGAATTTTGCAAAGGAAACTCCGTATGCCGTAGGTATTATTGAACTAAATGACGGAGTTAAATTAACAGCTCAATTAGCGGATGCGGATTTGAATAAAATAGAAATAGGACAAAAGGTTAAGCTTGTATTTCGAAAGATACAGGATGAAGGCAAATCAGGTCTTCACTGCTATGGCTATAAAGCGGTTATAATTTAATTTATTTTAAATATTTTTCTAAATCATAGCGATATTAAATATTATTGATTTAGAATTTCAGAAGAGACAAAATTATTCATTTCTCTTAATGAAAGTTTTGTCTCTCTTTTTTTTTAAATGCTTCACCTAATTATTTCAGTTTTAAGTTGAATCATAAATGTTTTAAAAATTTTACATTATATTATAGTAACATTTTTTCTTTATCATTTCCCGGAGATATCTTAATTGAAAGATAAAATACGTATAGCTTCAGGACAAGGTTTCTGGGGGGATTTAATTGATGCACCTTTTAACCAGGTTACTAAAGGTAATGTTGATTATCTTGTTATGGATTATTTAGCTGAAGTCACTATGTCCATTCTGCAAAAGCAAAAAATGAGAAACCCGAATTTAGGTTACGCAAGGGATTTACCGGATTTGATGAAAAGGATTTTACCTATATGTATGGAGAAAGGTACAAAAGTTATAACAAACGGGGGTGGTGTTAATCCAATTGCCTGTGCGGATGCGATCCTTGATATTGCAGTACACTTAAATATTAAAAAGCTCGATATCGCAGTCGTGATTGGTGATGATATACGTGACGATATTGACAATATTATTTCAGTTGGATGTGAATTGAATAATATGGATACAGGTGATTCCATAATTCCCTTTAAAGATAAGCTTGTAAGTGCAAATGTATATTTCGGAGCCATGCCTATTGTTGAAGCATTACAGAAAGGAGCCGATATTGTTATTACCGGCAGAACAACCGATACGGGACTTACATTAGCCCCTATGATTTATGAATTTGGTTGGGATAAAAATAATTTTGATTTGATGGCTGCCGGAACTGTTGCCGGGCATATCCTTGAATGCGGGGCCCAATCTTCCGGGGGAAATTTTCTGGGTGATTGGAAATCTATAGATAATATGGCCGAAATTGGTTTCCCTATTGCAGAGGCATATCCCAATGGAGACGTGATAATAACAAAGCATTCTGGCACAGGAGGCAAGGTATCATTTGAAACTGTTGCTGAACAATTAGTCTATGAAATTGCTGATCCTGCATCTTATATTACTCCGGATTGTGTTGCTGATTTTACTTCAATTAAACTTGAAGATTTAGGTAATGACCGGGTGAAGGTTTATGATGTTAAAGGAAAAGAAGCTACAGATTCTTATAAAGTATCTTGTTCATACGCTGATGGGTTTACAGCCTCAAGCTCTTTAACATATTCCTGGCCAGATGCTCTTTCAAAAGCTGAAGCAGCAGATAAAATATTAAGGGAAAGGTTAGCAAAATTAAATCTCAAATTTGATGAAATCAGGACTGAATTTGTCGGGTACAATTCTACTCATGGTCCTCTTGCCACTAAATTAAATGAAGATAAAATAAATGAAATAATGTTAAGAATATCCGTTCGTTCAAGAGATTATGAATCCATTAAACGTTTCGGCATGGAAATAGCACCCTTAATTCTTACGGGTCCTCCGAGTGTTACAGGGTTTGCAGGGGGAAGACCGAGACCTAAAGAGGTAATAGCTTACTGGCCTGCTTTAATTCCTAAGAAATTAGTTAATCCTCAGGTTAAAATATTGGAGTTAAAATAATGAAAATAAGACTTTTAGATATAGCTCACGGTAGAAGCGGAGATAAGGGCGATGCTGCTAATGTGGGAATAATTGCTTATGAAGATAAAGGATATAAAATAATAAAGAAGCACTTAACCAAAGAAAGAGTAAAGAAACACTTTGAAGGTATTTGCTTTGGTGAAGTAGAAAGATACGAACTTCCGAACATCAGAGCACTGAATTTTATTTTGAACAAAACACTTGGCGGCGGCGGTACAGTTTCACTTAAATATGATGCACAGGGGAAAACACTTGCTGCTGCTTTACTAAGAATGGAAATCGAAACAGAATAAAATATGACCGGATGAACTAATACTTTAATTAAAAAATGATCAATTACTATAGTTCTGAATAGTTTAAGAACTTCAATCAATTCATAAAGCAGATAAAAAAGGAAAGTGAATTTTATGTACGAAGAAGAACTCAAACAACTTAATGATTATAAAAAAAGAATCGAGACATTAAGAGGTTATCTTTGACGTTGATACTAAAGATTCTAAAATAAAAGAACTTCAAAACAAGACAACACAGCCTGATTTCTGGAGTGACCAGATGGGGGCACAGAAGATTTTGCAGGAAATAAAATCTCTTGAAATCTGGGTCAATCTTTGGAAAGAACTCGATAAAAAAGCCAATGCCTTACATGAATTTATTCAGCTTGCGGAATTGGAAGAAGATGAATCATTTCGTGGAGATATTGAAAACGAATTAGAGAACGTTAAAAATGCTGTGGAAGTGGCAGAGTTCAAAAATATGCTTAGCGGTAAGGATGATGATAAAAATTGTATCTTATCAATTCATTCCGGAGCAGGCGGAACAGAAGCGCAGGATTGGGCTGAGATGCTTATGCGGATGTACCTCAGATGGGGTGAGCAAAATGATTATAAGATGACTATTCTCGATATGCTTGAAGGAGATGGTGCTGGAATCAAGAGTGTTTCAATCGAAGTTCAGGGAGAATTTTCTTACGGCTATTTGAAAGCGGAAAATGGTGTTCACCGTCTGGTAAGAATTTCTCCTTTCGATGCAAATAAAAGAAGACATACTTCTTTTGCTTCCGTGTTTGTAATCCCTGAAGTTGATGATACAATTGAAATAGAAATAAACCCTGCTGATCTTCGTATTGATACTTATCGATCAGGAGGGAAGGGAGGGCAAAATGTAAATAAGGTGGAAACCGCTGTACGGATTACGCATATACCAACAGGCACCGTCGCTGCCTGCCAGAGTGAAAGATCACAGCTTCAGAACAGAACAAATGCTATGAAGCTTTTAAAATCCAAACTTTACCAAATTGAAAAAGAAAAGCAGGAAGCAGAGTTGGATGAGGTTGAAAAAAGTAAGATGAAAATTGAATGGGGCAGCCAGATAAGATCCTATGTCTTTCATCCTTATAATATGGTAAAAGATCACCGGACAGATGAAGAAACTTCCGATGTTCAGTCTGTTATGGATGGCGATATTAACCGGTTTATAAAAGCATTCCTTATGAAATACAGTCAGAATTAAATCAGGATTTGTAAATATTAATTTTTGAAAATATCTTGAAGTAGAAATAAAAATTCGGCAAATTGATAGCACATTTTCTGATTCTGATTTAATAATGTTTTTCCTGAAATAAAATGCGAGGAAATGGTGTTTAATCTTTCATTAAAGATATTAATGATCTACCTGATATCATTTCCTATGTTTTTTTCTGCTTCCGCTCAAATTAAATCTGCTAAAAATCTAACCGGAATAAGTTCAATTAAGAATACTGCTGTTTCTTTACAAGTAAGAGATCTTGCTGTTCAGAAGGATTCATTTATCCTTCCCAATATTGATTCAGTGAAATTAGATTATGACATATCAAACAAAGAAAACAAAATTAATTTAACAAGATTAGGTATTGTAAGCGGTGCTACTCTTTCAATTTTAGGAGGTTTGTACTACAGAATGAAAACTGCCTGGTGGAATGATGGTTCGGTAAAATTTCATTTTGATTATAATTATAGTTATGTGGATAATGTTGATAAAGTTGGTCATTTATATGGAGGTGCTTTAATATCCGAATGTTTCGGCGTTGGTCTTAAATGGGCCGGTTTTGATGATGAATCTTCACTACTTTATGGGGCTGTGCTAAGTACATTAGTTTATACAGGAATTGAAATAAAAGATGGTTTTGGTCCGGACTGGGGTTTTGATGTTGGCGATATTGGATCGAGCACAATAGGTTCTTTTTACCCTTATTTGCAAAAGAAAATTTCTTTTTTGCAGAATTTTAATTTTAAATATAGTTATTATCCTTCTCATAGCAATTTTTATGAAAATATGAATAAAGAAAGCAATAATAATCAATTCTTTAATGATGATTATGAGGGTGAAACCTTCTGGTTAAGTACAGATATAAAAAATTTATTACCTGAAAAAATTAATTCCTTCATTCCTGATTTTCTTTATATTGCCTGCGGAGTTTCAGTTGAACACCTTGATATTACAGCAAATAAACATCGCGTATTTATATTATCCCCTGATATTGATCTTACAAAACTTTTTAAAACCGATAATGAATTTTTAAAGAACGTTTTTCGCCTGCTAAATTATATCCACATTCCATTACCCGCAATTCAGGTATCTCCCAATTTTAAAGGATACGTCCTTTATTTGAAGCCCTGAAGTTCACCTGAATAATTTTAACAATTTGATAATGTCATTTATTTCTGTGTCCTGACACTATTTGCTTTATAATAAATAAATTTAATATTAATGGAGGTAATGTGTTATCAAGATATTTTTTTGTTGTATGCATTTCTATGATGTTATTTGTTGGAACTATATTTATTGGGTGTAAAGACAATAGCACAAACTACAATACAAATAATAATGGAGGAGGTACACAACCTGATAATGAAATCTGGATGCAGAACATTTCGTTCAATCCTTCTACTAAAACAGTAAGTAAAGGAACAAAGTTAACCTGGGTAAATAAAGATTCTTTTGCACATACAGTCACAAGCGGTAATCCAGGCAGCCCTGATGGATCTTTTGACAGTGGAAATTTAGGCGGTGGTGGTTCTTTCAGTTATACATTCAATTCAGCGGGTACATTTAAATATTATTGTAAAATACATGGAAGTGCGATGATAGGAACTATCACGGTGCAATGAATTTAATTTGTAAATTCTTTTAGCAGGAAATAAATAAAAAAACCCACCGAAGGGGGATCATCGGTGGGTCAGATTCATTATCATCAAGAGGCAGGGGTAACCTCTTGAAAGAATCTATGTAAATTTTGAAATAAAGAAATTAATAGTCAACATTAAAATGATAAAAACAGCAAAAAATTTTTAGGTAAATACTTTTTTTAAGTGATTTCAATGGTTTATTTGATAATCAAGGGCAAAATACCTAAGAACTTTCCCATATTTTTCTTATATTTGTTGTACAAATTTTCATAAATTAGTTTTTTGTTGTGCCCTTTCTTAATCTGCTAAAAACAGATATCAAAATTTACCAGCATGGATTACCAGATCTTAAGATTTGCAGGAATAAAAAGGTTTTCAAGAGAACTTTTTCAATAGCTTTAAAGTATTCCTTTCTTAAACTGTTTATCTCGTACAGATTCAACTAATACAAATAAAAATCGCATACATTTAAAACGCTTAAATGGGCGGAGTTCTATTATTAATTATGGAGAAGACAATGTTAAAATTTAAAGTAATAAAAACTGAAAATGATTTTGATGAAAAATTATCAAGAGAAAAGTTTGTTGATTTTCTTTATAAACATCTCGATAAATTCGGAGATTCCAAAGAAGCAATAAACAAATCTATTGATTATGCCTTTTCAAAAACTCAAGGATGCGGCGGATATCTTTTGGCCGCTTTTAATGATGACGAACCTGTGGGAACTCTTGTAATGAATAAAACAGGAATGTCGGGTTATATTCCTGAAAATGTTCTCGTTTACGTTGCCGTTGATTCAAAGTTCAGAGGAAAAGGCTACGGCAGGGAAATTATAATTAAAGCAATAAGCCTTGCCGAAGGTGATGTAAAGCTTCACGTTGAATATGAAAATCCCGCAAAACGTTTATATGAGAGAATCGGTTTTACAACAAAATATGCGGAAATGAGATTTAAAAAAGAGAGATAAAAATGGCAACATTATTAGTTAATACAAAACGAATCATAGAAAATATTAGTAAACTGAGTTCATTTCTGGTTGAAAATAATATAGAATGGTCACTTGTTGTTAAGATTCTCGGTGGGAATAAACCTTTGCTTGAAAAAATTATTTGTGATGAATCAATTAAAAAAGTTCATTCAATAGGCGATTCCCGGATTTCCAATTTAAAAACTATTAAGGAAATAAACCCTGAAATAGTTACAATGTATATAAAACCACCGGCTCCAGTCCTTGCTAAAAAAATAGTTCAGTATGCGGATATATCTCTTAATACTTCTTTTACAACTATTGAAGCCTTAAACCGGGAGGCGGAAAAAGCGGGCAAGGTTCATCGGGTTGTAATTATGATTGAACTGGGTGAACTCCGGGAAGGCATTCTCCGTGATAATGTTCTTTCTTTCTATGGGAAGATCTTTGAACTGAATAATATTAAAGTTGAAGGCTTAGGAACAAATCTCGGATGTATGTATGGTGTTGAGCCAACTTATGATAAAATGGTTCAGCTTAGTCTGTATAAAATGCTGCTGGAAGAAAAGTTTAAGAAAAAATTAAACCTTATTTCTGCCGGAAGTTCAATTACTCTTCCGCTTATTATGAGGAACAAATTACCGGATGGAATAAATCATTTCAGAATAGGTGAAACAGCTTTCCTCGGAGTTTCAATTATTGATAACAAAAGGTTCAGAAATCTTTCAACTAATGCATTTGATTTTTCTGCTGAGATTCTTGAACTGGAAGAGAAAGAAATGATTCCTGATGGTAACCTGACTGATGCCAGCATAGGTATTACTGCAAATGATTTCCAGGGTGAGATGAATATGGAAATAAATAAAAAATCTTACAGAGCTATCGTTGATTTCGGTGAAATCGATGTAGACGCAAATCATATTGCTCCCAAAGATAATAACATAAAGTTCATAGGAACTACTTCCGATATGACTGTTTATGATATTGGTGAGAAGAAAGGAAAATTTTCAGTCGGAAGACAGCTACACTTTAAACCAAATTATATGGCAGTTGCGCGATTAATGAACACGAAATATGTTACAAAGGAAATTACCTGATAATGCATTGGATAGATATTTCAATATTTTCTTTATATATGCTTTCGATGCTTGGAATTGGATTTTTCTTTCTGCGGAAAAACAAAGATGCCGAAGACTATTTTGTTGGCGGAAGAAGTATGGGGAGTCTCCATGTCGGTCTTTCCGTTGTTGCAACAGATGTTGGCGGTGGATTTTCAATCGGGCTTGGCGGACTTGGGTTTGTAATGGGAATATCGGGTTCGTGGATGCTGTTTACAGGATTAATAGGTGCCTGGCTTAGCGCGGTCTTGCTTATTCCAAGAGTAAGTAAAATGAAAAATTTTAAAGAGCTCTATACTTTCCCTCAAATCTTTGAAAGTTTCTATAACAAAAAGGTTGCTATGATTGCAGGTATCATATCTGCAATTGGTTACATAGGATTTACAAGTTCACAGATTCTTGCCGGTGCCAAACTTGCTTCAGCATCTTTTGTTTCTCTTGATTTGGAGACAGCTTTATTAATTATGGGGGCCATCGTGGTTGTATACACGTTTTTAGGAGGGATAAAAGCTGTTATCTATACCGATACCGTTCAGTGGATAATTTTGATGGTTGGATTAATTTTTATCGGAATTCCCGTTTCTTATTTTGCCGTCGGAGGTTATTCAGAAATATCAAAAGCATTACCTCCTGAATTCTTCTCTTTATCAAACTTAAGCTGGCAGACTTTGGTTAACTGGTTTGTAACAATTGTTCCTATCTGGTTTGTAGGGATGACACTTTACCAGAGAATCTATGCGTGTAAAAGTCAGAAGGAAGCAAAGAAAGCCTGGTTTATTGCCGGATTATTTGAATGGCCTGCAATGGCATTTATGGGCGTACTGCTCGGCTTGTTTGCAAGAGTTGCTGCTAACGATGGGATGTTTCAATATCTTGGTTATGCTACAGTTGGAAGCATGGATTCTGAAATGGGACTGCCGATGCTTTTACGCTCAATCCTTCCGGTTGGTTTGATGGGTTTGATGATGTCTGCATATTTTTCTGCAATTATGTCTACTGCAGATAGCTGTCTTATGGCCGCATCAGGAAATGTAATGACTGATATTCTTGACAGGTTTTTTAATATCAGTTCGGATCAAAAAAAATTTTTACGTTACTCACAATTAATTACTCTGCTGATCGGCGTTTTATCGCTTGTGCTCGCTTCCGGAATGCAGAATGTTCTTCAGCTTATGCTGTACTCTTATGCATTTATGGTTTCAGGTTTGTTTATTCCTGTTATTGGAGCTTTTTTCTGGAGAAGAAGTAATTCAACTGCTGCTTTATGGTCGATGCTTCTTGGAGGCGGAACGACCATTACCCTAATTATATTGGGGATTAATTTACCGCTTGGTCTTGATCCGAATATTTATGGAATTTCAGTCTCGGCAGTAACTTTTGTTATTTTAAGTTTGGTATCTTCCGAGAAAGAAATTTCTACAAATATTGAATTGAGTGAGGAGCCGGATTGAAAAATAATTCAATTAGCGAATTAATAAATCTCCGCAAAGATATACATAGCGAACCTGAATTAGCGGGTGAAGAAAAAAAGACTTCTAAAAAAATTATCGATTTCATTTCTGTTTTTTCTCCAGATGAAATAATAAAAAATATTGGAGGCAAAGGTGTTGCCTTCATCTTTAGGGGAAAAGAAAAAGGTCCGGTAATTCTCTTCCGCTGTGAACTTGATGCTCTTCCTATCAGTGAATTAAATAAGTTCGGATATAAATCTAAATTTGAAGGCAAGGGTCATAAGTGTGGTCACGATGGACATATGACTGTGCTTGCAGGATTGGCACAAAAAATTTCTTCAGAAAAAATTAACAAAGGCACTATTATACTTTTATTTCAACCTGCGGAAGAAACCGGCGAAGGAGCAGAAAGAATTTTAAATGATCCGAAATTTTCTTCAGTTAAGCCTGATTATGTCTTCGCTTTTCACAATCTTCCGGGATACGAACTAAATTCCATCATTGTTAAAGATGAAACATTTGCTTCGGCATCTAAAGGGATGATTATTAAGCTTACAGGTAAAACTTCTCACGCAGCCGAACCTGAAAATGGTATAAACCCTTCAATTGCTGTTGCCGAAATAATTAAAAAATTTTCAGAACTTCCCCGGGAAATAAACCGTTTCCAGGATTTCACTTTAGTTACAATTATCCACGTTAAAATTGGAGAAAGAGCATTCGGTACTTCTCCCGGTTATGCAAAACTGATGGCTACTTTAAGAGCTTACAGGAATGATGATATGGAAATATTAATTCATGAAGCTGAAAAAATAGTTGAACAAGTTGCTGTAAGTCAAAATTTAAAATTTAATATTAGTTATACTGAAGAGTTTCCTGCTACTGTTAATAATTTTGAATGCGTAAATCTTATTAAGGATGCTGCGGAGAAAAATAATTATCAGCTTAACGAAATCGGTGAGCCGTTCAGATGGTCTGAAGATTTCGGACACTTCACGGGAAAATTCAATGGTGCATTGTTTGGAATCGGTTCGGGTAAAAATCATCCCCAGCTTCATAATCCTGATTATGATTTTCCTGATGAGATTATTCCTACCGGCATAAATATGTTTTATACTTTAATCAAAGATATTATCAGTGGGGAATAAAATGTCACATACATCCGTTTTAGAATTAAGCCAGAAAGCTTTACAAACCAATATTCATTTTCTCAGAAAATTGTTTGGGAAAAGAGTCAGGATATCTTCTGTTGTAAAAGGAAATGCATACGGACATGGAATAGAAATATTTGTCCCGATGGCGGAAAAAACCGGGCTTGATCATTTTTCTGTTTTCAGTGCCGATGAGGCTTACAGAGTAAAAGACTCGATTACAAAAGATTCAGAAATAATGATTATGGGAATGATTGATGACCCGGATATTGAATGGGCAATTTCTGAGAATATCCAGTTTTGGGTTTTTGATTTATCAAGACTTGAGAACGCTTTGAATACTGCAAAGAAAATTAATCATCCTGCAAAAATTCATTTAGAAGTGGAAACGGGATTCAACCGTACGGGATTTCCGGAAAATGATTTTGAGAAAGTAGTTCAGATGTTAAATAAATATGAAGGCTTTTATTCAGTTGAAGGAATTTGCACTCATTATGCCGGTGCTGAGAGCATTGCGAATTATTACAGGATTCAGCAGCAGATAAAAAAGTTTCAGAATTATTATAAATGGTTTAAGTCAAAAGGCATTCATCCTGCAATGAGACATACAGCCTGTAGCGCAGCCGCCGTATCATATCCCCAAACCAGAATGGAAATGGTTCGGATAGGAATTTTGCAGTATGGTTTCTGGCCAAGTAAAGAAACATTAATTTCCTACTTAAACAAAGAAACAGAAAAGATTGATCCACTTAAGAGGATTATCTCCTGGAAAAGTAAAATAATGAGCATCAAAAATGTTGGTACGGGAGAATTTATCGGATACGGAACTTCCTATCTTGCTCAGAGAGATATGCAAATTGGCATCGTTCCGGTGGGATATGCCCAGGGTTTCAGCCGTTCAATGAGCAATCATGGCAGAGCACTCGTTAACGGTTTTAGGGTTGCTGTTATTGGCATAGTTAATATGAATCACATGATAATAGATGTGACTGATGTTCCGGGCATTAGAAGGGATGATGAAGTGGTCTTAATTGGCTGCCAGGGAGACTGGACAATTTCCGTTTCTTCATTTAGTGAGTTAAGCCACCAATTAAATTATGAATCTTTGAGCAGACTTCCACGAAATATTCCAAGGAATGTGGTGTGAAATTATTTTGATTTTGCTTCAATGCATTTAAAGTCACTTCCAAATCTCTGAGAATTTTGTAGTTTTACGTTATCAGGTATTAATAACAGAGCAGGAGAAAAAATGTTTAAAGGATACTCTATTCTAATTCTTGTGATTCTAATATGTACTTCGGTAATTAATGCTCAACCGGGCTGGTTTGCTTTAAGCTCAGGAACAGTTAATAATCTTAATAGTGTCGATTTTATGACTACCGATTATGTTATTGTGGTTGGCGATGTTGGAACTATTTTAAAAACAACCGATGGCGGTACAACCTGGGATAATATCTCTTCCGGAACAACTCAGAATTTAAACGGCATAAGTATAATAAATAACAGTACAGCATTAGTCGTTGGTAATGCAGGGACTGTTCTCAAAACCTCTGATGGTGGAAATTCCTGGCAGCCTGTAAATTCAAATATAACAGATGATCTTTTATCAGTTTCATTTAGCGGCATTAATGGTATTGCAGGCGGAACCTCGCAAACAATAATATATTCTACTGATGCCGGTGAAACCTGGTCAGTTTCACAGAATGGATTTTTCGGCGGCGGCTTCCAGGGTGTTCAAATGTTTGATGCTAATAATGCCTTTGTCGCCGGAGAGAATTCAATTTTCCAGCCTTTATCTGGAAAATCTACTGATAATGGACAAACCTGGAATTTTACTTCCTTTTATCTTAACAGTAATGAAGGAAGTCTTTATGATGTTCATTTCTTTGATTTGAATAATGGAGTGACATCAGCATCTGTATTTACAGGTGAAGGTGCAATATCAACAACTTCAGATGGTGGAACAAACTGGACTACACTTCCTTTTTTCAGTAACGCTCTTTATTCACTTAATTTTCCTGCTTCACAATCTTTAATTGGGTATTCTGTTGGCGCATCAGGAATAATTATTAAAACTACTGATGGAGGTAATAGCTGGACAATCCAAACAAGCGGTACTTCCAATACATTGCTCGGTGTTACATTTGCTGATGAGCTTACAGGGTATGCAGTCGGAGAAAGTGGAACTATATTAAAAACAAATTCAGGCGGTGTCATTCCTGTTGAGCTAACCTCTTTTAATGCCAGGCTTGAAGATAAGAATGTCAGGCTTATGTGGGAGACTTCCACCGAAACTAATAACAGCGGATTTTATGTACAGAGAAAAACAGGAAACAATTGGGAGAATTTAAATTTTGTGGAAGGTCATGGCACTACTTCTGAAGTACACGGCTATGAATATGTAGATGACCTTGAAGATTTGAATTATTTAGGGAAAATATATTACAGGCTTAGACAGGTTGATTATGATGGTTCGGCGGATTATTCTTCTATTGCAAAAATTAATTATGATCCAAAGCCGAACGATTTTGCTCTTGAGCAGAATTATCCTAATCCTTTTAATCCGGCAACTTCCATAAAATATTCTTTACCGTATGAAACTCATGTTAAGTTGACTATTTACGATCTCCTCGGTAATGAAATTAAAACACTTGTCGATGAGAATAAACCTGCCGGAACTTATTCTGCAATATTTAACGGAGAAAACCTAACTAGTGGAGTTTATATCTACAGGCTGCAGGCGGGAGATTTTATATCAACAAAAAGAATGGTATTAATAAAATAAAAATTTATTATTTGTATGAATTTTTAGCTCCATTAAAAATTGGAATGAAATGAATTTACTTCGCATTATCCTATTGTAATTCAGCAAATTCATAATGAAGTTGAGTCTTGGTTTAAGTTAATATAGCCCTTACATTTATCGATATTATCCTTTTATCTTTTTTAAAAAATAAACTATCAAAAAAAGAATAAATGAAGTGATAACTGCAGCCGGTCCGCTTGAGAAATCATATTTGAAAGCGAGGAATATAGAGACGGGCGGAATAATAGCTCCTACTATTACTGCAATGAAAAATACCTGCCAGACTTTTTTCGATATTAGAATTCCTATTGAAGAAGGGATAATCAGGTAGGCAAAGGTAAAAACATCCCCGACAAATCTTGTTGTAAGTGAAATTCCCATCCCGACTACTATATAAAATATTAATAACCAGAGATGAGAATTTATACCGTGCGCACTCGCTGAATCGGGATCAAAAGTTACAAACTTTAACTGTTTCTGAAATATTGTAAATACACCGAAAGTGAAAATGAATATCCCGAGTAAAGTATAAAATTGTGATTGCCCGATAAAAAGTATATCTCCTTTCAATATTGATTCAACTTCTGAAACTTCCGCAATCGGACTTTTTTGGATGAACATAATTCTGAGAGCAACTGCCACAACGAATATTATACCAAGTATTCCATCCTGTGTAAGAACTTTTTGTCTGTAAGTTTGTGAAAAAATCAATACGACAATTACTGCAAACAACAATGAATAAAAGATAGGTTCAAAATCGTGGAAGAATGATTGATCTGTTATGCCAAATAAGAAAGAAAGTACCGGCCTTAAATCTATGATGTGAAGAAAGGAGAATGCAACACCTGCCACAGCAACTTCTGTCAAAGTTGCACCAAGAAAAACAACTCTTTGAGAAACCACAAAGGTTCCAAGGAAACCGCATATCATTCCCGCAAGTATGCTGCCCATAATTGCATAAGGAAAAAGCTGGATTAATTGATTTACTATTTCCAATATTAAGCCCTGAGTTTTGAAGTAATAAGATATTCGTCGTTTATTTTATTAACATGAAAATCAGCCGAATAAGTTTTCTTAAGATTTTCTTCTGAAAGCACCTCTTCAATTGGTCCCGCCTGGAAAAAGTTTTTTTCAATAAGAACAAGCCTCTTAACTCCATTAGCGACATCACTAAGTAAATGACTCACCAAAATAATTGTAAGCTTTTTGTCTTGGTGTAAACCAGAAATAAGACTTAATAAAGAATGATGTGAAGGAGTGTCCATTCCGTTTGTAGGTTCATCAAGGATTAATATATCCGGCTCAACTGCTAATGCACGGGCAATGAGAGTTCTCTGTCTTTGACCGCCGGAAAGACTATTGTAATTAAAATCTTCCAAATGTTTAATGCCGACCTTTTCAAGACTCGCATCAACAATTTTATAATCTTTATCGGTTGGCGTACTGAACATACCCATCAGAGAATATCTACCCATCATTACCACATCCTGAACTGTGTATGGAAGAAGTGGTTGTACAGTATCCCTTTGCGGAACATATCCGAACCTCAGAGAATCCTTTATTATTGTGCCGCCCAACGGTTTAAGATTGCCTAAAAGTGTTTTTAACAACGTTGTTTTGCCAGCACCATTCGGACCAACAATCCCGATAAAATCGTTTCCGAAAATTGAGAGATTTATACCTTTAACAATTACTTTTTTCCCATAACCGATTGTAACATTCGAAAGATTTATAATTTCTTTTTCCATTGGTTTTTTTGCTCTTTCTTTTCTAAAGTTTTTATAATCAGTTTTCGAAAATCAAATTATTTAAATTTCTCTTTCAAACATCTAATTTCATTAACCATTACTTACAATCTGATTAACTATGTAATCCATCATTTTGAAGTAGCTGTCAATTCCATCCATTCCATAAACACCAACAGGAACTTTAATAACTTTTACACCGGTCAACTGGGAAATCTGGTTAGGAGCAGAATCACTGTAATAATTTTCCATAACTATTAATTTTATGCCGCCCTTCTTAATCAGATTTATAATTTCGGCATTGTGTGAAGGGGTTGGAGGAATACCTGGTTTTGGCTCAACATAGCCTGCTATTTTAATTCCATATTGATCGGCAAAATAAATCCAGCTTGAATGAAAGAAAACAACTGATTCACCTCTTACCTTTGCCATCTTCCTATTCCAGTCATCAATTTTTGCGTCAAGTTTTTCAACATAGCTATCATAATTCTTTTTATAGTAATCAGCATTTTCCGGGTCTTGTGTTGCAAGTGCATTATATATTTCAGTTGCCATCACTTTTACATCTACAGGGTCCAGGTAATAGTGTGGATTACCATACGGGTGAACATCGCCATATCGGGCATCCATTTTAGTTGTTGGAACTTCCATTTTTTGAATATCATTTGAAAGATCTATCACCTGCACATTTGTATTTCTTGAGCCATCGATTAACTGCGGAAGCCATTTTTCAATATCCAGCCCGATTTTAAAAACTAAGTCTGCATTCCTTAGTTTCAGCATATAGCTCGGCATTACTTCAAGGAAATGCGGATCCTGGTTGCCACGGCAGAGATAATCGACATCCACCTTATCCTGACCAATATTTTTAACCAGATCATAAATTATTGTTGTAGTTGCAACTACTTTTACATTGGCTAAAGCAAAGCTGCTCGTTATCATTAAAAAAAGGATCAGTAATTTTTTCATTTTAAACCTCGCTGTTAAAATTCATTGTTAAAATGGATGCGCTTTATGCGGACCAAGTGAAAATATCATCTGTAACGTAAAATTAGTCGAAGGATTTTGGGTACTTCCGTTTGCATAATGATAATTTAAATGCTGTACATTTAATCTGAATGCAAGCGTATGCTCAACAGGGTAAAATCCAAACCAGGCCGTTAATCCCTGCGTATTGTTTTTATCATCATTTGAAAGAGTATTAAAAGCAGGACTATCACCAATGATTCCATTAGTATAATCGTACTTAGCACCAAAGCTGTACATTTTTTCGAATAGATAATCGAAATAAACAAATCCACCATAAGTATTTATCACTTTTAAATTCTGAATCGGAGAGTTTACACCGATGGCTTCATTACGAAGAACATCACGATGATTTAAAATTCCTTCACCCTGAATAGTCAATACCGTGTAATCATCGGGTCTGTATTTGTATTTAAAGTCAAATCCGAAATACGTAAACGTTAAATTCTTATTAACTTTTGCAGCAAGTGTATCGCCAGTCAGATTTAAATCCATTTTAGCATGAACCCCGTAAGATCCGCTGATACCAACACCGAGATTGCTATAATCTGTAAGTGAATAGAAGGTTCCTAACCTTCCCACAAAAATAGGTGAGTTTCCTCTATAATGAGAAATGCTTTCATAATCATCCGGAGTTGAAACCTCATTTTTTCCAATTGCATCGCCTTTGAAAATTCCAAGATCAACTGTTGAGTAAAAAGTATTTGTAGGTAGGATAAAACTAAAATTGAATCCAATATCGTTAAATCCATCGGGACCAAAATAAATATCGTGAAAAAGTGGTCGCTCCACAAAAGCCCAGGCATGCGGATGAACAATATTTAACTGTCCGAAACCAACTAAATATTTTCCCGCTTTTACCTGGACATCGAGTGGCAGTCCTCTGACAATTTCAGCATATAATTCTTCAACTGAAAAACTCCCGTCTTCGTAAGAAATATTTCCGGTGCCCTTTGCATAAGGATTAAGATAACCGTCAACAAACAGTTCCATTTCAGGTTGGGAAAAAATTAATTTTCCATTATCCGGAGTGCTTTTTGAATAAAAGATATTTGTATTAAAAGTCCCGATAAGGCTTATATCAGGATTCACATTTGATTGAGCATAGATAATTATATTACATAATAAAAAAGTAGCAATAGAAATTGCTTTCATATAAACTCCGTTGTAATTAATAAACTAGTAAATAGGTTACCCGGAATTTCAGGAATAGTCAGGCAATTTCTGGTGGTGCTCTGAGTGAAATAGAAGAGAAATAAACAGAAAAAAAGATTTGGTTATATGCAGTATTTAAATAATCAAATAACAGTGGTTTTATAAATGAAATTTCTGAAGATGAATGGTAATAGATAAGCAGGTTGTTGCTAAAATGATGAATAATACAATTCCCTGTGTAATCCTGTATAATGTCATTCGGTAAAGACGATTGAGTATTATTGTTGGAAAAAAAAGTCCGGTTGGAAATCTCATAGTAATGATAATGTAAAGTACTTAGCCCGATAAGGAATAAATATGCAAAGAGAAAAATCCATCCCGGGATATTATCGTATTTTTTATTAAAGCTCATAATAAGTATCAAAATATAAAATCATTCTTATATACGAAACAAGAGTAAAATGGAATGAATTTTTGCTTTATGTCTCAACCTTAAAAGTTTGCTTGTCTTCCCTATATGGTTTAATTTTGATGATTAAATTTTGATTTATAGCAAAGGAAAAAATGACCAGGTTCTTGGGTGTGGATTACTATAATATAGAATCTCTTTTATCAGAAGAAGAAATAATGATAAGAGATACTGTCAGAGAATTTGTGTCCGATGAATTAATCCCAATAATAGAAGAATATAACCGTAAATCCGAATTCCCTATGCAGCTAATTTCTAAAATGGCTGAACTTGGTTTATTCGGATCAAACTTACCTCAGAAATACGATTGTGTTGGAATGAACAATGTTGCCTACGGACTGGTTATGCAAGAGCTTGAGAGGGGGGATAGCGGCCTGCGTAGTTTTGTTTCGGTGCAGAGTGCTCTTGTGATGTATCCAATATTTTCTTTTGGTAATGATGAGCAGAAAGATTACTGGCTGCCATTGCTTGCTAAAGGTGAAAAGGTAGGATGCTTTGGATTAACCGAACCCGACTATGGTTCTAATCCAGGCGCAATGGTAACCAAAGCAGAAAAAGTTGAGGGCGGATATAGATTGAATGGTGCCAAGATGTGGATAACTAACGGGACAATTGCTGATGTTGCAGTTGTTTGGGCAAAACTAGATGGCATAGTAAGAGGATTTCTCGTAGAGAAATCATTTAAGGGTTTTACTGCGCCTGAAATGAAAGGAAAACATTCTTTAAAAGCCTCGGTTACTTCAGAATTAATTTTTGATAATGTTTTTGTTCCGGGAAAAAATCTATTACCAAAAACAGAAGGATTAAAGAATGCTTTGATGTGTCTTAACCAGGCAAGATATGGAATTGCCTGGGGTGTCGTAGGCTCTATGATGGCTTGTTATGATGCGGCTTTGAATTATGCAAAAACAAGAGTACAGTTTAGCAAGCCAATTGCTGCATATCAAATGACGCAAGAAAAACTGGTTTACATTTTAACTGAAATTACAAAAGCACAATTATTAAATTTGCAGTTGGGTAGATTAAAAGATAACGGTATTATGAAACATACACAGGTTTCGCTGGCAAAAAGGAATAATTGTGAAAAGGCTCTTGAGATTGCAAGAATTTCCCGGGAAATTTTTGGTGCTAACGGTATCCTTGATGAGTACCCGGTTATGAGACATTCGGCTAATCTTGAATCGGTAAAAACTTACGAAGGTACACACGAGATGCATACACTGATTGTTGGTGAAGATATTACTGGTTTTCCAGCATATGAATAAACAGAAAGATTACTATGAAACTATCGGAAAATAATTTGAAAGAAGGATTAACATTTGATGATATATTATTGATCCCGGGTAAATCATCGGTTCTTCCAAGAGAAGTTGATCTTACAACTTATTTAACTCCGCAAATAAAATTAAATATACCTGTAATTTCAGCAGCAATGGATACTGTAACAGAAGCTTCTTTAGCAATTGCACTTGCAAGACAGGGAGGTATAGGTATTCTTCATAAGAATATGACAATTGAAGAACAAAGCACAGAAGTTGATAAAGTAAAAAGATCAGAGAGTGGAATGATTCAAAATCCGGTTACATTACGTCCGGAAAAAACTATAGGTGATGCTCTTGATATAATGAAAAAATATAGAATATCAGGTATTCCGATTGTTAGTAATGGTGGTAAATTAGTTGGAATATTAACTAATAGGGATCTGAGGTTTGAACCCAACAGGAAAGTTATTGTAAAAGATCTTATGACAACTAATGGATTGGTTACAGCTCCTGAAGGAACTACTCTAGAAAAAGCAGAAAAACTATTACAAAAGTATAAAATTGAAAAGCTTCCTGTTGTAGATAAGGATGGAATATTAAAAGGATTAATAACATTCAAAGATATTCAGAAAAAGAAAAAACATCCCAGCGCCTGTAAAGATGAGCACGGTAGACTGCGGGTAGGAGCAGCTGTTGGAGTAACCTTTGATACGGTTGATAGAATTGAAGCACTGTTAAATGCCGGTTCTGATGTAATCGTTATTGATACTGCTCATGGTCATTCCACCGGTGTTATAAAGATGATTAAAGAAGTAAGAAAAAAATTTAGATATGCACAGCTAATTGCTGGAAATATAGGAACTTATGAAGCTGCACTTGATCTATTAAATTGTAAAGTGGATGCAGTTAAAGTAGGAATTGGACCTGGTTCAATTTGTACAACAAGAGTTGTCGCCGGTGTGGGTATCCCGCAAATAACTGCTATTCAGGATGTCTTTCGTGCCACAAATTCTAAAGGTATTCCGCTGATTGCTGATGGTGGCATTAAACAGACAGGAGATGTTCCAAAGGCGCTTGCCGCGGGAGCAGATTCTGTGATGATCGGAGGATTGTTTGCCGGAGTTGAAGAAAGTCCCGGTGAAACTATTTTATTTGAAGGCAGAAGTTTTAAGCATTACAGAGGGATGGGCTCTTTGTCGGCAATGAGACATGGAAGCAAAGATCGTTATTTTCAGGACACGGAAGAGGATATAACTAAGCTGGTTCCGGAAGGTGTTGAAGGAAGAGTACCATACAAAGGTCCTCTGGTTGATACTGTTTATCAGCTTACGGGAGGATTGAGAGCTGCAATGGGATATTGCGGAGTAAAAAATATCCAGCAGTTAAAAACAAAGACCAGGTTTATCAAAATTACACTTGCCGGATTAAAAGAAAGTCATCCCCATGATGTTATTATTACTCAGGAATCACCTAATTATCATTCATAATTAATATGTGAAAACTTTGAATTTTATAAGTGGTGTCATCTGTAAGGGAAATCAATGTTAAAAGTACTGGTTATAGCATATTATTTTCCGCCAATGGGTCTTAGCGGTGTTCAGCGTACATTGAAATTTGTTAAGTACATGAAAAACTATGGCTGGGAACCAACGGTTTTGACTGCTGCAGAAACAGGTTATTTTGCTCACGATAATTCTTTGCTTGAAGAAGCTGAAAATATGGGAGTAAAAATAATCAGGGTTGGTGGAAAAGATATAAATTCCCGTCTAGCTAAAAAAGGTACGGTAAAAATGCCGTCTGAAATAATAAGGAAAATATTCAGCAGGCTGAACTATACTTTTTTTATTCCCGATAATAAAACAGGATGGTGCAGGAAAGCGATTGTTAAAGCACGGAATATTCTCAAATCCGAAAATTTTGAAATGATTTTCGTAAGCGGCCCTCCATTTTCTTCTTTCGTGATGGCAGCAGAATTAAAAGAAGAATTCAATTTGCCCCTTGTTGTGGATTACCGTGATCTATGGTATGGCAGCCAATTTGCCTTTTATCCTACCCCGTTCCATAAATATTTGCATAAAAAAATGGAATACAGGGTATTAAAAGCCGCTGATAAAATAACTGCAACCAACAGAAAAGTTAAAGAAAAAATTCTCGATTACTATAAGTTCCTTACATTTGAAGATATTTATATAATCTCACACGGATTCGATCCAAAAGATTTTGAGAACCTTGAACCTGAAAAGAAAAATAACAACAAAATGATATTAACCTATTCAGGTATTTTTTATGAATTTATTACGCCGAAATATTTTCTTAAAGCATTTAAGAAATTAAGCATCGATAGACCTGACATTGCCGCTAATATTGAGCTGAATTTTGTAGGATTACTAAGAAAAGAAAATGAAAAATTAATCAGAAAGCTTGATCTTCATCCATTCATAAAACAGTATGGATATCTCAATCACAGGGATGCACTATTAAAGGTAATTTCAAGTGACGTGCTCTGGTTGATGGTTGGTAATGCCCGGAATATAGCCACTCATTCCGCAGGTAAATTGTATGAATATTTCGGAACAAGAAAACCAATACTTGCCTGTCTTCCTCCCGGTGCATTAAAAAGTGCTGCTGAAGAATACGGAGCTTCGTTTATTACCGAGCCTGATAACATTGAACAAATTAAGAATGCCTTGGTTACAATTTTTGAATTATACAAAAGTCAAAGTTTACCTGTTCCGAATGAGGATTTTGTAGAAAAACACAGAAGAGATTATTTAACCGAACTGCTGATAAAACAATTTCAATTTTTGATTAAAGCCGAAATATAAAAATGATAGTACTTTTAATCGGATCAGGGGGAAGAGAGCACGCCCTCGCATGGAAAATTTCACAGAGTAATTTATTAGAAAAATTGTACATAAGTCCGGGAAATCCCGGGACATCCCAAACCGGTACTAATATTTATCCGGGAAATGATCAGGAAAATATTTTAAAATTTTGCAAAGAAAATAAAATTGATCTTGTTGTCATCGGTCCTGAACAGCCTTTAGTTGATGGACTTGCAGATTATCTTAGGGCTAATGGTATAAAAGTTTTTGGTCCCGGCAAAAAAGCCGCGGAAATAGAGGGTCATAAATCATTTGCAAAACAGTTGATGACAAAATATAATATTCCAACTGCTGCTTACAACGAATTTAATTCATCGGAAAATAAGGAAGCTTTAACCTATATTAAAAATTGTACCTATCCCATAGTGATAAAAGCAGATGGTCTTGCCGCAGGTAAGGGTGTGATCATTTGTGGTAATTATAAAGAAGCTGAGAAAACAATAAATGATATTCTTGTAAATAAAATTTTTGGCGAGGCAGGGAATAAAATAATAATCGAAGAATTTCTTGAGGGAGAGGAAGCATCGATATTGGCGATTACAGATGGTGATGATTTTGTTCTGCTTCCCTCTTCACAGGATCATAAAAGAATTGGTGAAAATGACAAAGGAAAAAATACAGGAGGTATGGGGGCTTATTCACCTGCGCCTGTTATCACGGATTCAATATTAAAAAATATAAAAGAAGAAATTATATTATCAACTTTAAAGGGAATGAAAGCAGAAGGAAGAAAATTTTCCGGATGTCTCTATGCCGGGTTAATGATTAATTCACTGGGTCCAAAAGTGGTTGAGTTTAATTGCAGGTTTGGGGATCCTGAAACTCAGGCAGTACTTCCTCTTATTAAAGGAGATTTTTTGAAGTTGCTTCACTCATCGGCTTCAGGAAAAATAGATAAAACTTGTGTTGCATATTCTGATGGAACCTCAGTTTGCGTTGTTGCAGCATCCGGAGGTTATCCTGGTAAATATCAAAAAGGATTTGAAATAAAAGGACTTCAGGATTTTTCTTCCGATCAGATTATTGTTTTCCATGCCGGAACACAGGAAAAGGATGGAAAAATAGTTACTGCAGGTGGTAGAGTTTTTGGAATTACAGCTGTGCTGGAAGAGAATGATATTCAAAAAGCAAGAACTCTTGTTTATGGTGCTTTGCAGCATATTAAGTTTGAAGGTATGTATTATCGTCGTGATATAGGAATGAAAGCATTAGGAAAAAATTAAAGTTGAATTTTTTCTCACTTCATTTTTATCTCCCTGAAGTTTAGATTTTGAAAAAGCAAATCAAATTATGATCCCCTTACACGTACATTCAAATTATTCTCTGCTTAAAGGAACATCCCGGATAGAAGAGCTTATTGATGAAGCTAAAAAAAATCATTTATCTTCGTTAGCTTTAACGGATACTAACGGTATGTACGGGTTAATTCAATTTGCAAAAGCTTCATTAGAGAATGGGATTAAGCCAATCCTTGGATGTCTAATTGATCAGCCGGATGATGAATCAATTTATGCGATCCTTTTAGCAAAAAATAACAAGGGGTATGAGGATATCTGTAAAATTATTACTTCAAGAAAACTTAATGATGATTTTAATCTTGAAGCAGTATTGAGTAAACCATTAAGAAATTTGTTTGTCATTACGCCTTCCTTTAGGCTGCTTGAAAGAATAGGGAAAAAGGAAAATGTTTATGCAGAATTAATCGCAACAGTATAAAAACAAAATTAATGCCCGGAAACTGTACACTTATGCATTTGCAAACGGGATAAAATTTGTCGGGACCAACCCTGTCTATTTTCTTAAGGCTGATGATTATAAATTACATAAAGCGGTTACAGCCATAAGGTTGAATAAAAATCTTGATAACCTTTCAAAAAAAGAAGTAGTTGATCGGGAATTTTATTTTAAAAATATTTCTGGGACGGAAAAAGTATATCAAAAAATTCCTGAGGCAGTACAAAATTCGGAATTCATTGCTGAAAATTGTAATGTCGATCTTCGCCTGAGTGAATATAAATTTCCATCCTTTTCTTCATCCGAAGATTCTTTTGCTTTGCTCTGGGAAAAATGTTTTCAAGGTTTGAACAAAAGGTATTCACCTCTCACCAAAGATGCTGTAGATCGTTTGAATATGGAACTGCAGGTAATTAAAGAAATGAATTTTACAGATTACTTTTTAGTAGTCTGGGATATAGTAAATGAAGCAAAGAAAAGAGGCATGGTAACAATCGGGAGAGGATCTGCTGCTAACAGTATAGTTTCATATTGTCTTGGTATAACTGAGGTTGATCCGATTAAATACAATTTGTACTTCGAAAGATTTTTAAATAAAGGAAGAAGCAGCCCTCCTGATATAGATATCGATTTTTCATGGAAGGAAAGAGATGAAATTGTAAAATATGTGTTTGAAAAATATGGATATGAGAATGTGGCAATGATTTCAACTACAGTAACATTCAGAGCCAGGTCCGCTTTCAGAGAAATTGCCAAAGTTTATGGGTTCACAAATGATGAAATATCAAAATACAGCAAATTTATTCCTTGGACAGATGCAAGAAATTTATTGCATCTTTCTGAAATGTTTCCCGAATCCAAATCATTAAATTTTAAAATAGAACCATGGAAGTCCATAGTCTCATTAGCGTCAAGGCTTGCAGGGTTCCCACGACATTTAAGTATTCATCCCGGTGGAATAATTATCACTCCCAAACCGATTACAAATTATACCGCACTTGAATATGCAAAAAATAAAGGACTAGGATTGATTATTACTCAACCCGATATGTATTCAGTTGAAGAGCTTGGATTAGTAAAAATTGACCTGCTCAGTCAACGGTCTTTAGGTGTATTAAGAGATACGATGGATACAATTCAAAAAAACAATTAGAATGGAAAAGGACTATCAGTTTCAGTTCTATCTTCTTTTAATATTGAAAGGAAATCTGAGCCGGTAATAGAAAGCCAAATAAATCCCAGCAGTATAAAAAAATCTTCGATTATTTTTAACAATCCAACTCTGCTCGCATCTGCTGTACCAAAGCAGCCACATTCAATATTTAATCCTTTCGAAAGTGCAATTGCAATAGCCGCAATAAATACGATCATCATAATGCTTCCTATGAGAGCGCTTTCTTTTACAAAAAGACCCAGCAGCAGGAATGCACCAACTATCAATTCCAAAGAGGGGATGATTAGAGCAAAAATATTTAATGATTCAACAGGTAAAAGTTTATAGTTCTCTAAAGATTTAACAAAATAGCCGGTATCAGTAATTTTCATCACTGCTGAATAAATAAAGATAGAGCCCAGCACCAGCCGGATAATAAGTAGCAAATATTTATTTGATAGAACAGCGTGCATTTAATTAAGCTTTATGTCTGTATCTGAAGTGACAGTCGGGTAACCGCTTTTTTCCCATTCTTCCCAGCCGCCGAAAAATACGAATACCTTTTTATAACCTTTTGAAAATAATTCATTACCCAATCTTATACCCATATCACAATCAGCACCTTCACAATAGGTTACAATTGGCTCCATCTTATCTACTGAATCAAGTCTGTACATAAAATCATCTATCGTAAAATATGGAAGATTAATTGCTCCGGCAATATGTCCTTTTTCAAACACTTCAGTATCCCTGGCATCAATAAAAAGAATTTTATCTTTATATAATTGATAAGCCTGATTCAGTGATATTAGCCGCGGCTGATTAAAAACATCTTTTGTCAGATTATTTAAGTTCAGGCTTTCATCTTTACTTAAAGCAATATCCTTGTTCAGATTCTTATCTTTATTTTGCAAATCAGAATTACTTGATAAATCAGATTCCGGCAGAACCTCATCTCCAATTTTATTTTTATTCTTTTCAACTGTCATTTGATTCGGATCTATTTTAAATGTAGTATCCGGGGAAATATTTTCTGATGAGTCCGCCATGGGGTTTTCATATTTTTGATCTGTAAGAACCGCTTTATTTTCTGTGTTGATTAAGGGTAAACTGTTGGGCTGCAGAAAATTTACAAGGAGTGCTAAAACAATTGCAAATATAAAAATGAAAATAACTTTTATGAATGAGATCCGCATTTATAACTCTCTCCGGATTATAAATTGTTATCAATTCTCCATTAGAAATGATCAAATCCTGTAGTATTTAGAAAAGCTATATTAAACAGTATTATAAAGACTCAGCGAATTTAGTCATAATCACTTTTTAAATCAATTAAGGTTGAAATAATTGCATTATAAATTCTGATTTAATTTGATTAAAAAACAAATCTAATATTATTTGAATTAAATTCTCTTAAAACCTTAAAGTAAAAATAGTTTCCTCGTTTAACCTGGAAGTGACTCTGATATTTCCACCGTGTGCTCTCATAATCTGACGTGATAAGCTTAATCCGATTCCAGAACCATTTTTCTTTGTACTGTAAAAAGGAATAAAAATTTTCTCCAGAACATCTTCGGAAATTCCTGGTCCGTTATCGATAATTCTGATTAATATTTTTCCTCTTTCATCCAGGGATGCAGTTAAATTTATTTCGCCGTTATCTTTTGATTCCATAGACTGTTTAGCATTAATTAATAAATTTATTATTACCTGTTCAATTAATTCAGGATCGGCGGTTAATTCAAGGCTTTTAGGGTTTATAGAAAAATTAAAATTGATTCCCTGTTTTTTTAATTCCGATCCCATTAATTTTTTAATTCTTTCAAAAAGAGAATTAATCTGAAAAATCTGAAAATTTGGTTTGGGTATTCTAGTCAAATTCCGGTAGCTGTCAACAAAATGAATTAACCCCTCACTTCTTTTCTGAATTGTGTTAACCGCACTGTTGATGTCATCGAGGGATTCAGAATCGGGATTATTTTGCATTTGCATATTATTTTTTAATATCGATTGTACAGTTGAAGCCAAAGAAGATATCGGTGTAATCGAATTCATGATTTCATGTGTAAGTACCCGTATCAACTGCTGCCAGGCTTCCATTTCTTTTTCTTCCAATTCACTTTGAATATTTTGCAGCGAGACGAGTATATATCTTTGATCTCTTAATTTAAATTCGGTGGCGTAAATAATGAGCTGGATAAAATCATTTTCATCGACAATTTTAACAGCCTCCCGCTCACCGGCCTGAAGACTGAACAATTTTTCGGTTAAATTCTTACTTGACTTGCTCAATGTAGAAATATTATTCAGGTAAGTTACTTTTAATAATCTTTTTGCAGCATTGTTTATAAACTGAACCTCTCCATTTTGATTATAAGATATTAATCCAACGCCGACGTGCTGCATAACTGTTTCAAGATATCTTAAATGTTCTTCTTTTTCACTCCTTGTGTTTTGAAACTTCAGTATCACATTGTTGAAAGATTTATATAAACCCTTAAATGAACTACCCAAAGAAGTATCGATAAATGTTTGTGAAAAATCGGAATGTTCGATTGAGCTTAAAAATCTTGTCAGGTCTCTGTTTGTTTTTTCCACGTAATAAATAAGAGAATAGACCTGGTAAATAATTATTAAAGATAACACAACAACAGATGCATAAAGATTAGTATAAAAAATAAGATAGAAAAGTAAGGTTATACTTATTCCGAGAACAATAATTCTGAAAATAATGTTTAACCTGAAATTTTTAATAAGCATGGTTTTCGATAATCAAAGAAATAAGAAAGGAAATAATAATTAAATATCTCAAGGTTTATAATTTATAGTGATAACTGTTAAATCATCAAACTGCGGGGAGTTATCGCTAAAATTAGAAACATCATCGGTGAGAGATTTGATAAATTCATCTCCCGACTTATCTTTATTTTTATCTATGAATTTAAATATTCTTTCTCTGCCGTAATCCTCATTATTTTTATTCCGCGCATCATTAAACCCATCTGTGTATAATAAAATAAGGTCGCCTGAACTTAAATTAATTTTTTTATTTTCTATATTTCTGTCAAATAAGCTGCCTTCTTTCAAGCCTAAACCGATTCCCATGGGTCTGAGTATTTCAATTTTATTGTTTGTCTTGTTGAAGTAAATACCGGGTTCATGACCGGCTCTTGCATACGTAAAAGTGTTTTCAACATAATCCAGAATTCCATAGAACATAGTTACAAAAGAACCCTTCTCCAATGTTTGAATTAAAATTCTGTTTACTTTTTTCAGCACTTCGCAGGGAGAAAGTGAAGCTTCCACCTGGGACTGAAATATTCCCTTCGTCAATGTCATATAGAAAGCAGCAGGCAAACCTTTTCCTGAGACATCCCCGATTACAATCCCAAGTTTGTCATTTCCAAGATTAATAAAATCGTAATAATCGCCGCCAACTTCTTTAGCAGGAATACATAGTCCCTTTATTATATAATTTTTTATAGAAGGTTCTCGAAGAGGCAGCAGCTTTTTTTGAACCTGGTGAGCAATCTCCAGTTCCCGGGAAAGCCTTTCTCTTTCAAGTTCGTTTTTGATATCCTGCAGTGAAACAAGTTTGTATTTGTTTGTTCTTAGTTTAAACTCACTTGCGTAAATTGAAATTTGCTTAACATCTTTATCATTATTTACAGGGATTAAAGTCTTCTCGCCTGCATTTATATTACTTAAGGTATCAACTAATTCCTGGCTGACACTTGATAAAGATTTGACGTTGATAATATCATTAACCTCAAGCAGATTTTTGGCAGCATCATTTATAATTTCAATTCTTCCGTTTTCTGTAAATGAAATCAGACCGATACCGACATGTTTTACCACCGTTTGCAAATATTGAAAGTTTTCTTCCTTCTCAAATCTCACTTCTTTAATTTGATTCATCACCTGGGTAAATGCATTTCCTAATTCCTTAAATGAACCTCCTAATTTTTTCATCGGGAAAGATTGTGAGAAATCGGAAGTTTTTATTGAGAGAATAAATTTTGATAATTCTTTATTTGTATTGTCTACAAGTTTAATAATTAAAAAAACCTGGATTATAATTGCAGCAACAATGATTATAGGAGTAACACTTAATGAGCTTTCAAAGTAAACATAAAAGAGAAGGAAAACAGAAAATGTTAACAACAGAATTCTGAAAATAATATTTAACCGAAAGTTTATCATAAGTTTAGTTGAAAGTAATTTAAAGACCGTATTTTTCCATTCTTCTGTAAAGTGATGTCCGCGTTAGTCCTAATTCTTTTGCGGCTTTGGTAATATTGCCGTCGTTCTCATCCAGTACCTTTCGTATGACAGCTTTTTCCACCGCCTCTAAATTGTAAGTATCGAAAATAAATTTTTCTTCCTTAGTTTCAGGAGAAGTGAAAAAGAAATCAGAAGGCTGCAATACTTCTGAATCACTGAGAATAATGCTTCTTTCAATTGCATGCTGAAGCTCTCTCACGTTTCCGGGCCATTGATAATTTTCAAGCATTTTAATTGTCACCGTGCTGAATCTTAAATTCGGCTTATTATATTTTGTTTTATATATCTCCAGGAAATGTTCCGCTAATAATGAAATATCTTCCTTTCTTTCTCTCAACGGAGGAATTTTAATTTCCACAGTGTTAATCCTGTACAAAAGATCCTGCCTGAATTTATTTTCTGCCACCATTTGATGTATTGGTGTATTAGTTGCACAAATCAACCTTATATCAATTTGTTTATAATGATTCGATCCTACTCTGGCAACCTGCCTGTTTTGAAGAACTGTTAAAAGTTTAGACTGAAGTTCAATTGGAATGTTTCCAACTTCATCGAGAAAAAGTGTACCTCCGGACGCTACTTCAAAACGTCCCGGCCTGTCTTCCTTTGCATCGGTAAATGCACCTTTTACGTGCCCGAATAATTCACTCTCAAAAAGAGTAGACGTTAGTGCTCCCATATCAACACGAACAAAAACCTCGCCGGTTCTTTTTGAATTTTTATGTAAAGCTCTTGCTACAAGTTCTTTTCCTGTTCCGTTTTCACCAAGAATTAAAACATTAGCCTCAGTTGAAGCAACTTTCTCAATAGTCTGAAAAACCTTTTGAATTGAGGGAGAAATGCCGAGCAGTTCGTTATAGCTTTTACTTATATCATCAATTAACTGTTTTTGTTTAGATTTAAAATTCTCAAGTTCGATTTTTGATTCTCTCAATTTCAGAGCGGAAGATAAAGTAGCTATAAATTTTTCATTCTGCCATGGTTTTAGTACAAAATCGGTTGCACCTTCTTTTACTGCTTTTACCGCCATCTCAATATCGCCATAGGCAGTAATTAAGATCACAACAGCAGAAGGATCAATATTAAGAATTTCATTAAGCCAATAAAACCCTTCCTTGCCGCTTGTCATATCCTGCGTAAAATTCATATCAAGAAAGATTACATCATATTCATCATTTTTTAATAATTGGGGAATGTTCTGAGGATTTTTTTCGGTATGTACAATGCTCACAACCGGTTTCAGAAGTAGCTTAGCTGCTAATAAAATATCTTCGTTGTCGTCTACCACTAATACTCTGACTGATTTCTTTGTCATAATTTTAAATTAATTTTAGCAGCAATTGATTAAATCTCCCTATTTAAATTGTTAAAATATGTAAATATTATATTATTTATTTGAAATCAACATTTTTTTGTTTTATGGAAAATTCCGGAGATAAGCGGATAATTCATCTTCATTAAAAATTATTTTGCTTCCTGGAAATTATCAATTGAATAAATTGAAATAAATATTCCGGCACTGGCTTTGACAAGAAGATTAATGTTGGATCCAGAATTATTCCTATTTTGTTTAAACTATTTTTTATTTTCCGGTAACTTTTTCCCAGATCACAAAGTCTAATTTAATTGGAGCGGAAGATGATAAAAGAAATAATTAAGGAAAAAGTTAATATAATTTGTCCGCATTGTTCAGAATCTATTGATAATGCTCTGGTCTGTGAACACCATTCCGGCATAGGGAAGAGGTACATTTACTTCTGCAGTCGATGTCAGAAACTTCTTGGCATTTCACAAGAAAAAAATTTTTCCAAAATGTTTTTAGAGTCATCCCGATTAAAAGATAAGATGAGCTCCCGCCAGTTTTAATTTATCAGAAATCCAATCCTATAATTTTAAATTCCTTGTACGATAGCGAACACTGTTGTAATGAAAGCGGACATTTAATGATATAAAGAATTGGCCGGGAAAATTATAAAGGATAATTATCAGGATGAATGGTATAATAATTTGATAAAGAAAAACTGCATTTTTTTGTCGTAAGGGCATAAATGTTGCGTAAATGATTAAGGTTTTTCACATTTAATAATGAATAATGTAGCGGAGAATTAAATGGACAGAAAAATTGAAAAGAAAAAATGGCCCCCCAAAAAAATAGCAATGTTCTCAGGCGGTGCCTTATTACTCTTCATAATTCTTTACAGCTTTGTTTTTAGCGATAAAAGTTCAAAACTTAATGTTGATGAAGATAAGATTACGATCTCAACAGTAAACTACGGGCCATTCCAGGAATATATACCAACCACAGGAACAGTTCAGCCAATTGAAACTTTTTTACTTGATGTCAGCGATGGTGGAAAAGTAGTCAAGAAGTTTGTTGATGAAGGAGCGTACGTTAATGCCGGCGACCCAATCTTAAAGCTTGATAATGCTTCATTGACTTTAAATATAATCTACAATGAAGCAAATGTTTTCCAGCAAATAAATTCCTTAAGAAGTACAAGATTGTCAATGGAAGAATCGAAATTAAGCTTGCTGAGCCAGCTCCTTGATATTGATCATAATCTTAAGCTTCAAAAGACAACATATGAAAACAATAAAATTCTTTTTGAAAAAGATCTTATTTCAAAAATAGAATATCAGAATGCAAAAGATGAATATGATTATCTCTTAAATAAAAAAGAGCTCACCCTAGAAACTTTCAGGAAAGATTCACTTTTCAGAACCCAGCAAATCGACCAGCTTGAAAAATCTGTGAGTACACTACAGGAAAATTTAAATATCACCAAGAAACAATTGGAAGACTTAACTGTTAAGGCTCCCATTAAAGGTCAACTTACTTCTTTAAACGCTGAGATCGGGCAGTCTATCGCCCCCGGTGCAAATGTAGGAGAGATAGACGTAGTGGATTCGTTCAAAGTAAGGGTTGCAATTGATGAACATTATATTGCAAGGATTAGCCCGGGACAAACTGGAGAATTTTCATTCGCAGATCATGATTACAAGCTTATCATTAAAAAAGTATATCCTGAAGTGAAGAATGGTCAATTCGAAGTCGATATGCATTTTGTAGGAGATGTTCCTAAAGGTATAAGAAGGGGACAGTCTTTACAGATAAGATTAGAGCTTGGTGAATTGTCTCAGGCTCTTACAATTGACAGAGGTGGATTTTATCAAACTACAGGAGGTCAATGGATTTTCGTTGTCGATCCTTCGGGTGACTTTGCATCTAAAAGAGAAATCAAATTAGGTCGTCAGAATTCCCAGGAATTTGAAGTGCTTGAGGGTCTTAAAAAAGGAGAAAAAGTAATAACATCATCGTACGATACTTACGGTGATATTGACAAGTTGATTTTGAAATAAAAAATAATTTAAAATTTAATTTCATAAAGGAGCCAATATGTTAAAAACAGAAAACCTGAGAAAGTTGTACACCACAGAAGAAGTCGAAACAACTGCTCTTAATAATGTTAATATTGAAATAGAAAAAGGGGAGTTCGTTTCTATTATGGGTCCATCAGGTTGCGGTAAATCCACCTTGTTAAATATTTTGGGATTATTAGACAATCCTACCGACGGTAATTTATTTTTCCTGGAACATGAAGTTTCAAAATATACGGAAAGGCAAAGAGCCCATTTAAGGAAAGAAAATATAGGGTTTGTGTTCCAGAGCTTTAATTTGATTGACGAATTAACGGTATATGAAAATGTGGAACTTCCTCTTTTATACTTAGGCATTCAGGCATCAGATAGAAAAGTAAAAGTTAATGAAGCTCTTGAAAGAATGGAAATAATGCACAGGGCAACTCACTTTCCGCAGCAATTATCCGGTGGTCAGCAGCAGAGAGTTGCAGTTGCAAGAGCAATAGTCGGAAATCCAAAATTAATATTAGCTGATGAACCAACAGGAAACCTTGATTCTGCACACGGTGACGAAGTTATGGGATTGTTAACAAATTTAAATGAAGCTGGTGCAACTATCGTTATGGTTACTCACTCTCCAACTTATGCAGAATACGGCAACAGGGTAATTCACTTATTCGATGGACACGTTGTTACCGAAAATTATAAAGAAAACTTCCACGTGTAAGCATCTGACGAGACGGAAACTAAGATGATTAAACTTTACAACATAGAAAAGTACTACAGCAACAAATCAATTAAAACATTTGTTCTGAGGAATATCAACCTTGAAGTTAAGGAAGGTGAATTCATTTCCGTGATGGGACCTTCAGGCTCGGGTAAATCAACTTTACTTCATATTCTTGGCATGCTGGATGTACCTTCTTCGGGGGAATACTTTTTTATGGACGAAAAAGTTCATCTGATGAAAGAAAAAAAATTAACCGAACTTCATAAAGCTTTTATAGGATTTGTCTTCCAGCAGTATCATCTTATTGACGAACTAACTGTTTACGAAAATCTTGAGACGCCTTTGTTGTATCAAAAAATAAAAAGCAGCGATAGGCAAAGTAAAGTTGCTGAAATACTTGACAGGTTTAATATTGTAGCCAAAAAAGATCTATTTCCTTTTCAACTCTCTGGCGGGCAGCAGCAACTGGTTGCAATTGCAAGGGCAATAATAGCTGAGCCAAAATTAATTCTCGCAGATGAACCTACAGGCAACCTTCACTCTGACCAGGGAAAAGAAATAATGGAATTACTAAAAAAATTAAATGATCATGGGACCACTATAATCCAGGTTACTCATTCAGAAGCTAATGCGGCTTATGGAAAAAGAATAATCAGGCTAAACGACGGATGGATAGAAAACTGATTACTTATAACTAAAAGAAGCTAATTCAATGTTAAAAAATTACTTTAAAATCGCATTCAGAAATTTATTTAAAAACAAAGCCTTTTCTATCATCAATATTGCAGGCTTAGCTATAGGATTAGCAAGTTTTATTTTAATATCACTTTATATAAGGCAGGAACTCAGTTATGAAAATTTCAATATAAAAGCGGATAGAATATACAGACCCGTTGAAATTCAACATCCCGCCGGGCTTCCTGAACAATATGTTGCCGTTACAATGGGTCCGCTGGCATCTGCTCTTAAAAATGATTTCCCTGAAGTAGAAATCTCTGCGAGAATAATGCCTGCGCCGACATTTTTTTGTCAAGTAGGAGAAAAAGGTTTTTACGAAGATGAAATCGCCTACGCAGATCCGCATATTTTTAACATTTTTACTATTCCATTTATTGAAGGCGATCCTGCTCAGGCATTATCGGAACCTTATTCAATTGTTTTAACTAATTCGATTGCAAAAAAATATTTTGGTAATGAAGATCCTGTCGGAAAAATGTTCACTATAAACCAGTCAAGCGGCAAAAGTGAAATGAAAATTACCGGTATAATAAAGGATTACCCCGAAAATTCGCATCTTCATTTTACAATGCTTGCTTCTTTATCAACTTTAAAAGATGATATGCCCTGGCTGTTAAGCTGGGATACAAACTGTCTTGCAACTTATATCCTCCTGAAGAAAGGTGTTAATAAATCTCAACTGGAGAATAAATTTCCTGCCTTCATAGAAAAATATCACAAAGCTGATGAATCTTACAGCTTTTCACTTTTTCTTCAGCCTTTAAATGATATACATCTTTATTCCGATCAGATTATTTATCAGACCTACAACCATAACCAGGGAAGTATCGTAAAAATTTATACTTTCTCTGCAATAGCTTTATTCATACTGCTTATTGCCTGTATTAATTTTATGAATTTATCGACTGCGCGTTCTGCAAAAAGAATAAAAGAAGTAGGAATAAGAAAAGTTCTTGGTTCAAGCCGTTTAAATTTAATTTTACAATTTATGGGAGAGGCAATAATAATTGCGCTGTTTGCTTTTCTACTGGCGATTCTTCTTACCGAATTTGCTTTTCCATTCTTTAAATCTGTATTCAATATTACTATAGATTATCAATTTAAAGATAACATTCTCTTCATGCTGGAAATGCTGGCAGTCACTATATTAACCGGAATTGTCTCAGGTATATATCCGGCATTTTTTATGTCAAAGGTACAACCGGCAAAGTCATTAAAAGATGGACGCGGCTATTTGGCCGGAAGATCAACACTTAGAAAAATTCTTGTAGTATCACAGTTTGCAATTGCGATTATTTTGATAGTCAGCAGTGGAATTGTAATGGATCAAATGAATTTTATAAGAAATAAAAATTTAGGATTTAATAAGGAGCAGTTATTATACGTCCCGATAAGAGGAAAAGCTGAGATAGATAAAATTGAATTAATAAAAAATGAACTCCTCCAGAACAATAACATAGTTAGTGCATCCGCTGTGTCAGGACCAATTGGTGCCAGTGGAAATCAGGGAACTGAAACAGTTGTAGGTTCAGGGGATAAAATCGAGCTAATGATGAGAAAAAGCTATGTTGATTTTGATTACTTCAAAACCATGCAGCTAAAGATTGTTGAGGGAAGAGCATTCTCAACTGAATTTCCAACTGATTCAAGCCGTGCTGTTATTGTTAATCAAACTGCGGTTAAAAAATTTGGTTGGAAAAACCCCATTGGTAAGCAGTTTAAAGATGATCCGGATCGTACTGTTATCGGGGTTGTTAACGATTATAATTTTTATTCAGTACATGAAAAAATTGAACCTCAGATAATCAGGATTTCAAAAGATTTTATTAATAATCTCCTCATCAGGATTAAACCGGCAAATGTTCACCAAACTATAAATTATATTGAAAGTACCTGGAATAAAATCAACCAGGGCAAACCGTTCGAGTATACTTTTGTAGACGATTATTTTAATAAAATATATAAAACAGATTTAAATACAGAAAAACTGTTCGGTACTTTTGCTTTCATTGCCATCTTTATAGGTTGTCTCGGACTATTCGGACTGGCATCATTTACCGCTGAACAAAAGACAAAAGAAATCGGAGTAAGGAAAAGTCTTAGGTTCCACGGTTTCAGGAATCATCCTTCTTCTTTCCAGAGAATTTATCAAGTGGGTTTTGCTTTCCTGCATAATAGCATTTCCTGTTGCTTATTTTCTAATGAAGAATTGGCTGACCAGGTTTGCTTACAGAACGGAAATTAGTGCATTTATTTTTATTGCGGCTGCGCTGTTGACAATTCTTATAGCCTTGCTTACAGTAAGCTATCAATCAATTAAAGCAGCTCTTGCAAACCCCATAAAATCATTAAGGTATGAATAAAACTCAGGTATAAAAATGATTAAGAATTATCTAAAAATAGCATTACGGAATCTGCTGAAATTCAAAGCTTATTCCTTCATAAATATTTTTGGCCTTGCTATAGGTATTGCAGCCTGCATGATGATTTTGCTTTATATAAAAGATGAACTGAGTTACGACAGATACAATGTGAAAGCTGATCAGATATACAGGGTTCACACACTCGGAAAGTTAGCTGGTAATGAAATTAATATTGCAGTCTCGCCGCCGCCATTGGGTGAAACCCTGGTACGCGATTATCCCGAGGTGATTCGATATACGCGACTTATGCCTAATAATACAATGCTTATACGCTATAAGGATAATGTTTTCAATGAATCAGGATTCTTCTGGGCGGATTCTACAATATTTGATGTATTTACAATTCCTTTTATTGAAGGTGATTCTAAAACAGCTCTTACACAGCCGCACACCGTTGTGCTTACAGAAAAACTTGCAAAGAAATATTTTGGTAAAGAAGACCCGATGGATAAAATAATGAGCTTTGAAGATGGAACTCCCTATACAGTTAAAGGCGTAGTCAAAAATTGTCCTGCCAATTCTCATTTTCATTATGATATGTTTGCCTCCATCGCAAGCCTTGGACTTGGTAATACACCGTACTGGATAGCCAATAGTTTCTATACTTATATTGTTTTAAAGAAAGGAGTTCCCGGTTCTGAGCTGGAAGCAAAACTTCCTGGATTTGTTGAAAAATATGCCGGTCCTCAGCTTCGAGAACTTTTTGGAGCTTCTTATGAAGATATACAAAAGTCAGGTAACAAATATGAATTCCATACACAGGCTCTTACAGATATTCATTTAAACTCTCACCTTGATTATGAATTAGAGCCAAACAGCGATGTAAAGTACATCTATATTTTTTCAATCATCGCATTGTTTATACTTTTAATTGCCTGTATAAATTTTATGAACCTTTCTACCGCAAGATCAACCCTTCGATCGAAAGAAGTGGGAATAAGAAAAGTTCTTGGTTCAAATAAATCACAGCTTATAAAACAATTTTTAACAGAATCGGTTTTAATGACTTTTATAGCTGTGATAGTTGCAATTGCTTTAGTGGAAATTTTTCTTTCTTCATTTAACAGCTTAGCTGGAAAAGAATTACATACATCATATTTTAATAATTACTTAGCAATTCCGGCAATTATTATTGTAGTAATAATTGTTGGTTTGATTGCCGGAAGTTACCCTGCATTTTTTCTTTCCTCATTTAAACCTGTAACCGTATTAAAAGGTAAACTAAATGGTAACAGCGGAAGCTGGTTGAGAAACGGATTGGTTGTTTTTCAATTTGCTATTTCAATCATTCTTTTTATCGGGACATTTATTGTTTTTGGACAGCTAAAATATGTACAGGAGAAAAATTTAGGTTTTGATAGGGAACATGTACTTGTAATCCAAAGAGCCTGGGCGCTTGAAAATCAGGCGCAGACTTTCAAAGATGAATTAAAGAATGATACACATGTTGTCAGTGCATCAAACACAGATAATATCCCGGGTAGAAGCTTTGGTCAGATAGTATTCAAACCTGAAGGAGCGCCGGGTGCTCAGCAATATATCATGGCAATAATGTCAACCGATTATGATTTTGCCAAAACTATGAAATTACAATTAGCCGAAGGCAGATTTTTCTCAAGAGAATATCCGACCGATTCACTTGCATTAGTACTAAATGAAAGTGCTGTGAAATTAATGGATATTAAGGATCCGGTTGGAAAGAGATTAATTATACCAGGACGAACTCCGGAGCAAAATGTCTCATATTCCATAGTTGGAGTGTTAAAAGATTTTCATTTTGAATCTTTACATCAGAAAATCAGACCGCTTGCAATATTATTAAACAGGGGACAAACGGCTTACCTGCCGGTCAGGATCAGTCCTGCAGATGTATCCGGTTCAGTAGCATATATAGAGAAAGAGTGGAAAAAATTTGTCCCGAATAAACCATTTGAATATTTCTTCCTCGATGATGATTTTAATAAGCTCTATGAATCCGAACTAAAAACCGGTCAAATATTTACCGTCTTTTCCATTCTTGCAATATTTATTGCCTGTCTTGGTCTATTCGGGTTAGCTGCATTTACGGCTGAAAGAAGGACCAAGGAAATCGGAATAAGAAAGGTTCTGGGTGCTTCTATTCCGGGTATCGTTATTCTTCTTTCTAAAGAATTTACCAAATGGGTGCTTATAGCCAATATTATCGCTTGGCCTTTAGCGTTTTATTTTATGAATAGCTGGCTTCAAAACTTTGCTTACAGGATCGATCCCGGTTTAGGAACGTTTTTACTCGCAGCAATAATAGCACTTTTCATCGCGCTGCTAACTGTAAGTTTCCAGGCAGTAAAAGTGGCAGTTTCAAATCCGGTTGATGCTTTAAGAAGTGAATAATGAAATAAGGATTTTAAAGAATTTTTTTCAAAGCTTAAAAGGTGATAAAATGAAAGATGTCAGTATTCCTTTACCCGGCTTTCTTGATCAGCAGATTGCTGAAATAGAAGTAAAAATTAATGGCAAAAAGAGGCAGTATAACTTCAGGGTAGAATCATTCCGGTGGGAGCCGGATTCTGAAGTTTGGGATATGGAGAAAAAAATCAGCCGTTTGCAGGAAATGATTAATAATTATGATAAAGGATGGGAACTGATTCAAATATTCAAACCAAAAGAGAATTCAAAATTTGTTCAGGTTTTATTCAGACAACGAAAAGTATAGTAAAACTTTTTTATCAAATCGTCTTGTGAGGTCACTATGTTTTTAAACTATTTGAAAATCGCATTTCGTAATCTTAAAAAGAACAAAGGATATTCTTTTATAAACATATTCGGACTTGCCGTGGGAATTGCCTGCTGCATTGTCATTCTTCTTTTTATTCAAAACGAATTAAGCTATGATAAATACAACAAAAATTACGATCGCATTTACCGGGTTCATCTTGAAGCTAAAATAAGTAATAACGAATTAAACACTGCAACATCCTGTGCACCCTGCGGACCAACATTTGTAAGCGAAATTCCCGAAGTAGAAAATTTTACACGCATCAGGAATTACGGTTTCCCTGTTGTAAGGTATAAGGATAAAGCATTCAGTGAGGAAAGATTTTTCTGGGTTGACTCAACTTTTTTTGATGTTTTCACTGTTCATTTTATTGAAGGCAATCCTAAGACTGCTTTAAGTGAACCAAACTCTGTGGTTATTACAAAATCAATCGCAAAAAAATACTTTGGTAGTGAAGACCCAATGGGAAAGATTCTGAATGCAGACAAAAGAAGAGATTACCTTGTTACAGGAGTAATAGATGATTTCCCGGTTAATTCAAGTTTTCATTTTGATTTCCTCAGTTCATTATCTACTTATCGTGTGCAGAACGATTTGACCTGGCTGAGCAATAATTATTATACTTTTATTCTTGTCCGAAGCGGAACAAATTTTAAAGACCTTAATAAAAAAATATATGATGTTTCAAAAGAACATATCGGGCCCGAGCTGATTAAGATTCTTGGAATCAACTATGACCAGATGATTAAAGGGGGAAGCAGGTACAATTTTGTTCTTCAGCCATTGAGTGATATTCATTTAAAGTCGCACCTATCCGGTGAAATAGAGCCTACAAGCGATATCATTTATATCTATATTTTCTCAATTATTGCCCTGGCTATCCTTATGATCGCCGGCATTAATTTTACTAACTTAACTACAGCGCGATCTTCAAGCCGGGCAAAAGAAGTCGGGATAAGAAAAACACTGGGTTCAAACCAGGGTTTATTAATAAGACAATTTTTAACTGAAACCATTTTAATGAGTTTCATTGCAATGATGTTTGCTTTGCTGCTTGTGGAGTTTTTCCTCCCTACTTTTAATTTTATTGCAAACAAGCATCTTACTTTACAGATTTTCAGCAATTACTATTCAATTCCTTTATTAATATTGTTTGTCTTTTTTGTAGGGCTTATTGCAGGAAGTTACCCTGCATTTGTTCTTTCATCATTAATCCCTGTTAAGGTTTTAAGGGGAAAGCTCCAGAGATCGTCAAACAAATCCATTCTAAGAAATTTTTTGGTGATCCTCCAATTTTCAATTTCGATTATGCTTATTGTAGGAACATTTATAGTTGAAAGCCAATTAAGCTTTATACAGAATAAAAAGCTGGGCTTTAACAGGGACCAGATTTTGATCATAAAGAAATCGGATGATATCGGTAAAGACATTCAGTCATTTAAATACGACATAGCCCAATTGAGCAGCATAAATAATGTTTCCAACTCCACCAGTATTCCGGGAGAAAATTTTGGTGATACAGCTTTTAAACGGGAGGATGCAGGACCTGATGAGGTTCACGATATAAAAGTACTTCGCACCGATTATAATTTTATAAATACATACCAGATAAAAATGAAGGAAGGAAGATTCTTTTCACGGGATTTTGGCAGCGATACTATGGCAGTTGTTTTAAATGAAGAAGCAGTTAAAACTATCGGACTGAAAAATCCTGTTGGGAAAAACCTGGTCAGGCTTGGGGATGATGTAAAATATAAAATAATTGGAGTTACAGATAATTTTAATTTTGAATCTCTTCATCAAAAAATTGAACCCCTGGTTATCAGTTTATTCAGACCGAATGATTTCGGCAGGTTTGTTTCTATCAGATTTGTGCCTGAGAATGCAAAAAGTACAATAGAAAACATCTCCTCGATATGGCATAAGTACGCCGGCAACCAGGCTTTTGAATATTCATTTTTTAATGATGACTTTGCAAAACTTTATTCTTCAGAAGAAAGAACCGGACAGATATTTTCAATCTTTTCTGTACTGGCAATCTTCATAGCCTGCCTTGGACTTTTAGGATTAGCTGCTTACACTGCAGAACAAAGAACCAAAGAAATAGGCATAAGAAAAGTATTAGGTGCAACAGTTCCTGAAATAATATTCATGCTTACAAAAGAATTTACAAAATGGATCTTGATTGCAAATATAATCGCATGGCCGGTGGCGTATTTCTTTATGAACGGCTGGCTTGAAAATTTTGCTTACAGGATTAGCTTTAATATCTGGATATTCATTTTATCTGGTGTTAGTGCATTATTGATTGCCGTAATAACAGTCAGTTACCAGGCAATAAAAGCAGCAACTGCAAACCCGGTTAAGAGTTTACGATATGAGTAAACTCGAAATCCCGATTAGGATTAAATCTCCAAAATATGAATAGTTAAGAAAAATTATGTCTAAGAACATGAGGATATTATGCTGAAAAATTATTTTAAAATTGCTCTCCGCACTTTAAAAAGAAACAGAAATTATACAATTATTAATATTGCAGGTCTTTCTGTTAGTATCGCTGCCTGCTTATTAATTTTCCTGATAGTTAAGTTTGAACTTAGCTTTGATAATTTCCACTCGAAAAAAGATAGAATTTACAGGGTCGTCTCCGAACTAAAATCACCCGAAGGAATAGGTTATACAGCGGGAGTTCCATTTCCTGTAGCTGAAGGACTTCGGATTGATTTTCCCCAGCTAAAGAAGGTTGCGGCAATTTACGGCACCGAAGGACAGATTAATATAATTAATGAGAGTGGACAAACTGAAAATAAATTTGAAATGGACAAAGGAATATTTTATGCAGAACCTCAATTCTTCGATATTTTTGATTTCGGGTGGTTAGCTGGAAATCCTGCTACAGCTTTATTTGAACCGAATACTGCTGTTCTTTCCGAAGAAACTGCCGAAAAGTATTTCGGAAACTGGCAGGATGCAATAGGAAAGATATTTAAATTTAAGAACAAATACATTTATAAAGTAACAGGCATACTTAAAAATATACCTGCGAATTCTGATTTTCCTTTAAAGATTGTCTTCTCTTACAGCTCACTCAAATTTACAGATATCAAAAGAAATCTTAATGATTGGGTAAGCACATGGGGCTCAGCTTATTGCTTTGTTTTATTTCCTGAACATTTCAAAGCCTCCGGGTTCAATTCTTACCTGATTGATTTTGTTAAAAAGCATAAGCCACCGGAATATGTAAAGGATGGACTCATAGTTCAACCCTTAAATGATATTCATTTTGATAATCGCTTTGGAAATTTTAACAATAAAACTTTCTCAAAAGAATTAATTACCGCACTTGGTCTGATCGCATTATTCCTTTTAATTATTGCGTGTGTAAACTTTATAAATTTAGCAACTGCTCAAGTCGTAAACCGGTCACGCGAAGTCGGGATTAGAAAAGTTTTAGGCAGCAAGCGAAAACAATTGATAATTCAGTTTATGCTCGAAACATCGTTAATAGTAATTGTTTCATTTCTTTTTGCATACGTAATTGCCGAACTAACATTGCCGGGCTTGAATAAATTTCTGCAGCTTAATCTCAGCTTAAATATATTAAGTGATTCAACTACCTTAATTTTTATTATCCTGACAACTATAACTGTAACACTACTTTCAGGGTTCTATCCTGCAATTATATTGTCCGGTTTTAATCCAATGTATACTTTAAAGAACAAAACATTAGTCAAAAAAATCAGCGGAATTTCCTTGAGAAGAGGGCTGGTGATTTTTCAATTTGCGGTATCACAGGTTCTTATAATCTGTATGTTCATAGTGATAAGTCAGATGGATTTTTTCAAAAATGCATCATTGGGTTTTAATAAAAATGAAGTGGTTTTAGTTCCTGTACCTTCAGACAGTCTGAGCCTGGCAAAAATCAGTTCGGTTAAAAACCAATTATTGCAGAAGTCGTTTATAAGTGATGTCAGTTTAAGTGGTTTTAGTCCAATAGATGATGCGCATTGGAACAGCGATTTCATGTTCGACAATTCTACAAAAAATACAGACTTTAACGCGGACCTTAAATGGGCGGACGCTGATTATTTCAAAACCTATCACCTTCAGTTTTTAGCTGGCAGAGCCTACGAACAATCCGATACAGTGAGAGAATTTGTAGTGAACGATGCTCTTACTAAAAAACTTGGCTTCCGGAATCCTGCAGATATAATCGGTAAAAAAATAAATTTCTGGAATGGGGAGATAGTAGCCCCGGTTGTAGGAGTGGTTAAGGATTTTAATTCTCATCCATTAAAAAGTGAAAGCGGTCCGGTTGTTCTTGGAAGCTGGAAGGCAGTTTATGATTTAATGAATATTAAGATAACGCCGTTTAATGTTAAAGAAACGTTGTCATATATTAAGAATCTCTGGGAGACTACATACCCGGACTATATCTATGATTATAAATTCTTAAATGATAAAATAGATAATTTTTATAAGAAGGAGGATCAGCTTTCAGTTCTTTATAAAATTTTTGCCTGTCTTGCAGTATTCATATCATGCCTCGGGTTACTTGGTTTGGTTTCTTTTATAGCAATTCAAAGAACAAAGGAAGTGGGAATTAGAAAAGTTCTCGGTGCATCGGTCAGCCAAATAATATTTTTATTCTCAAAAGAATTTACACTTTTAATAATCCTGGCTTTTTTAATAGCGGCCCCGGTGGCTTATTTTATGATGAACAACTGGCTTCAGAATTTTGCTTATCACATAAAAATTGAAGTGTGGCTCTTCATACTTACAGTTTTAATATCGGTCTTTATTGCCTGGCTGACAGTCGGATACCAGGCAATAAAAGCAGCAACTGCAAACCCGGTTGATGCACTGAAATATGAGTAATAATTCAGTTCATAGATTCCGCTGTAGGCGAATTTAGAGTTTACAATATGAATAACTTTAAATGTAAAATTTGTAGCCTCGGGAATTTATATTAAAGGAGGGAGTATGTTCAAAAATTATTTTAAAATAGCTGTAAGAAACCTTCAAAAAAATAAAATATTTTCGTTTGTAAATATCGCAGGTCTTGCTATCGGGGTTGCCTGCTTCATCTTAATCGGGTTATTTGTTGAAGATGAATTAACTTACGATTCTTACAATGTAAATGCTGATAGAATTTATAGAGTAAATGCACATTATAAAATTGGCGACAACAGGTTTAACCTTGCCAACTCTCCTGTTCCTCTTGCAAATGTTTTGTCTTCGGAGTATCCGGAGATACAAAAAGCTGTCCGCATATTGCAGAGTCAAAATATCTATGTGAAAAAAGGCGATGAATTTATTAAGGAAGAAAAATTCTTTTATGCAGATTCATCCTTGTTCGACATCTTTACTATAAATTTTGTTAAGGGAAATCCTAAGACAGCATTAACGCAGCCTAATAGTGTAGTAATTACAACTAAAACTGCCGAAAAATATTTTTCAACTAAAAATCCGGTTGGTGAAAGGATAACTCTTTCAAACAAACAGGATTATTTAATTACAGGTGTAGTTAAACCTGTTCCGCAAAACTCCCATTTTGAATTTGATTTTATCGCTTCATACAACTCTTTGCCTGAAAGCAAAGAAACAAACTGGTTTGGTAAATTCGTTCACACTTATATTTTAACAAACAGCGGCGTTACCGCGAAAGAGTTAAATAACAAAATATATTCTGTAACAGAAAAACATATTGGTCCGATAATAAAAGCCGCTTTCGGTTTGAGCTATAAGGAGTTTTTAAGCAGGGGAAATGATTTTTCATTTGTATTTGTTCCGTTAAGAGAAATTCATCTTTACTCAAATGTATTTAATGAATTTAAAGAGACTGGAGATATAAATACGGTTTATCTTTTCTCTGCCGTAGCAATCTTTATTTTATTAATTGCCTGTATAAACTTTGTTAATCTTTCTACAGCAAAATCAACAAAAAGGGCAAATGAAATTGGTATCAGAAAAGCACTTGGTTCAAATAAATTACAACTGGTAAAACAGTTTTTAACAGAATCTGTCTTACTCTGCTTTATTGCGGTTTTATTGGCAATCGTGGTTGTTGAATTCGTTCTCCCTTCATTTAACCAGCTTACAGGTAAGCATTTATCTCTTAATCTGATTGGTAATGTTTATACCGTTCCTTCCATGTTAATTTTTATTATTCTTTTAGGAATTGTTGCGGGACTATATCCTGCTTTACTTCTTGCATCTTTCAAACCGGTTTCAGTATTGAAATCAAAAGTTTCTGTAAATAACAATAATGGTCTGCTGCGGAAAGGACTTGTTGTATTTCAATTTGCAACTTCTATAATTCTGTTTATCGGAACTTTTATTATATATAACCAGATGCAGTATATCAAAAATAAAAATCTGGGCTTTAACAAAGACCAGGTTCTTATTATAAAAAACATAGACGATCTCGGCAAAAAGCAGTTTGCTTTTGCGGATGCCGTTAAAGAGAACTCAAATGTTCTAAATGCATCTTTGTCACAGGGTTTACCCGAGCACAGCTTAAGCGCAAATATTTTCAGGAAAGCGGGTTCAACTGATGAGAATGAAACGCTTATCACGATTCCTGTTGATTATAATTTTCTAAATACTTACCGGATTAAAATGAAAGGGGGGAGATTCTTTAATAAAGATATTACCACTGATAGTTCAGGAATAATATTAAATGAAGCTGCTGTTAAAAAACTTAATTACACAGAGCCCTTAAATTCAAAATTACTTTATAATCTCGGAGAAGGTAAAGATTTAAGTCTTAATGTTATTGGTGTCGTAGATGATTTTCACCTGCAGCCTTTGAAAGATGAAATCCGTCCGGCTGCTTTTGTATTACTAAATGAACCGGAAGCGAGTTTTTTATCTGTAAAAATTTCCACGCACAATATCAGTGAGACAATCAAATATCTTTCAGATAAATGGAAAGAATTCGGACAGATTAAGCCGATGGAATATTCTTTCTTCGATGAATACTTTGCTGATGTATATAAATCGGAGATTCAATCAGAAAAAGTATTTACAATTTTTGCTATCCTTGCGGTTTTAATAGCTTGTCTCGGATTGTTCGGTTTAGCTGCCTTTACTGCTGAACAGAGAACAAAGGAAATAGGAATTAGGAAAGTGCTTGGAGCCAACGTTACAAATATTATTTCAATGCTTTCAAAGGAATTCTTAATACTGGTATTGCTGGCAAACTTAATTGCCTGGCCGGCAGCATATTACATTATGAACAAATGGCTCGGTGACTTTGCATATAAAACCGAGATAGACTTAAATGTATTTCTGTTAGCAGGGTTAGTTGTACTATTAATTGCCTTACTAACAGTTTCATACCAGGCAATTAAAGCAGCGCTTGCAAACCCTGTAAAATCACTGAGGTATGAATAATCTTAAAATCCCGTTAAGGGATTAATGCTGAAAAAAAAATCACGGGAAGAAAAACTAAAAGTTCATGTAGTTCCGAAGTTGTTCATATAAGCAGCACCATTTGAAAACTAAAAGGAGATACGTATGAAAAAAATATTAACGAAGTTTGCTGTTTTTTTATTATTTATTTACTTCACGGTGTTTGCTGCATCGGGGTCTGAAAGTGTTTCAATGTTCCGTGGAAATCCAGCGTTAACAGGTGTTTATAATTCAGCGGATATCAATTCATTAGATCACGTTCAATTTGTTTTTCGTATAAATGGTACTGCCAGTAGTTGTAACTGCTGCCGGGCGTGATGGATTTGTATATGGTGTAGATTTTAAAACCGGGAAGCTAGTGTTATTGGTGAATTGGTTTACCAGTTCAGAACAGCAATTGAGTACGGAATTGAATGGTAGAATAATCAATTAAAATTTTTAGTCAGATTTTTAATTTTAATTAAACAAATATGAAGAAAATATTTATTTACTTAATAATTATTTTATTAAACGTAATAGTATATAGTCAGACTGAAGAAACTATTAATAACGGCAATGCGAAAATATTTTACCGAATTTACGGAAAAGGTATCCCCTTATTAATTATTAATGGCGGACCCGGTATGAAAAGCGATGGTTTTGTAGACCTAGCAGTCAAGCTTTCGAAAAATTACCGGACTATTATTTACGACCAGCGCGGAACGGGTAAATCTTTTATAGAGAATCCGGATACATCAAACATTACTATGAAATTAATGATTGATGATATAGAATGTCTTAGAAAATATTTGAAGATAAATGAATGGGTAATTTTAGGCCATTCTTTCGGCGGAATGCTTGCATCATATTATACATCATTTTATCCCGGAAATGTTAAAGCATTAATCTTATCTTCTTCCGGAGGCGTTGATCTTGAACTGCTAAATGATGTTAGAAATAGTATCGATTCAAAGTTGAGTAAAAAGCAACTGGCTGAAATTAAATACTGGGGAAACAAAATTGCTAAAGGAGATACAAGTCATTTTGCAAAATTACAAAGAGGTTTGGCACTTGCTAACGCTTATGTTTACAACAAGAAAAACATTCCAGTAATTGCCGAAAGGCTTACTCAATCAACACCTGCTATTACTGATCTTGTCTGGCATGACTTACGCAAGATTAATTTTGACTGCAAGCCAAAATTAATATCCTTCGACAAGCCTGCATTAATTATCCAGGGGAAACAGGATATAGTAGATAAAAATATTGCAGAAACTGCACATAAAGTTCTTAAAAATTCAAAGCTTGTATTTCTTGACAGATGCGTTCATTACGGCTGGTTAGACCGACCCGATGAATACTTTAAACAGATAAATAAATTTCTTCAATCAATCTAGTAGAATATAATTTCATATTGAAAATCTAAAGGAATTATTAACAAATATAATTTAAACTAATTGAAAACGATTTCGTATGAGGCAATGATATGTTTAAGAATTTTTTCAAGATCGCAGTAAGAAATATACTTCGTCAGAAAGTATATGCATTTATTAATATTTTTGGCCTGGCATTAGGAATAGCGTGCTGTATCCTGATTTTACTTTTTATCCGTTATGAACTGAGTTATGACAAACAAAATAAAAATGCGGGCAGAATATACAGGGTTACGAGAGAATGGTTTAATCAGGACGGGTCATCCAATTTGCATCTTGCAAGTGTTGCTTCGCCAATCGGTCCTTTGTTAAAAAATGATTTCCCGGATATTGTTTTAGAGGAAGTGAGATTTTTACATGACTATGATACATATCTCCAGATAAAAGATAATACTGTAATTGAACATAAATTTTACTGGGTAGAACCATCAGCATTTAAGATATTTACAATCCCTTTTTTAAAAGGCGATCCAAACACTGCTTTGAATGAACCCAATTGCCTGGTTATTACAGAATCTGCCGCAAAAAAATATTTTGGTAACGAGAATCCCTTGGGCAAAACGCTAAATTATGAAAAGGAGAGGGAGCTAAAAATAACAGGCGTTATAAAAGATGTTCCTGAGAATTCTCATTTTAAATATGATTTTCTTGCTTCATTCTCAACTCTTTATGATCCTTCCCTGATCGGGAGAAAAGATCTTGAAGAAGATTGGGGAGGAAATAATTATTTTACATACCTGCTGCTGCCTAAAAATTTCCCAATTAATGAATTAAAAACTAAAGCACCTGCTTTTCTAGATAATCATTTAATTCAAATGGCAAAAGCTCAAAACATACAATTACCTCCAAAGGCTCCACACTTCTTTACAAAACTTCACTTTCAGAAATTAACAGACATTCATCTGCATTCACATCTTACAAGTGAAATTGAAGAAAACGGCGATATTAAAAATGTATATATATTTTCTGCAATCGCTTTATTTGTACTGCTTATTGCCTGCATAAATTTTATGAACCTTGCAACAGCACGTTCATCAAAAAGATCGAAGGAAATTGGAATAAGAAAAGTTCTCGGAGCTTACCGTCATCAGCTTATGAAGCAGTTCATCGGTGAATCGATGATTACGGCTTTTATTTCGCTGCTCTTTTCAATTCTGTTTGTAGAGCTTGCGCTTAAGCCCTTCAGCAGTTTTGCAGGACGAAATCTTAAATTCAATTTAATATCTGATCCCGTTTTACTTGTCGGAATAATTTTGCTTGCAGTTGTTGTTGGATTTATCTCCGGCTCATATCCTTCGTTATTTCTTTCTTCATTTAAACCGACCGCAGTTTTTAAGGGAAATAAAATCGCATCGCGTAAATCCGTATTCAGAACTGCATTGGTTATTTTGCAATTTACAATCTCAATAACCCTTATAATAGCAATGGGTACTGTTTTCAGCCAGATGCAGTATGTAAAAAATAAAGATCTCGGTTATAATAAGGATCATTTGATAATACTGCCCTCCAGCGGAAAGATTAAAAATAATCTTACATCTTTCAAAAACCAGCTTCTTCAAAATCCTCAAATAAAAATGGTAACAAGCTCCAGGCTTGTTCCCTCTGATATGCTTTTGAATGCCGGAAGAGGGCAAATAATTGAAAATGATAAAGTAGTTCCGTTAACTTTCAGGCTGGCAGACCAGGAAACAGATTATGATTTCTTTAAGACTTACCAGGTTGAATTCAGCGCCGGAAGAGATTTCTCAAAAGAGTATGCAACCGATGACAGCGCCGCATTTATATTAAATGAATCTGCTGCTCGCCAGCTTGGATGGTCGGCTCAGGAAGCAGTTAATAAAATTATGTATTACGGCGGAAAGAAAGGAAGAATAATAGGAGTAGTCCAGGATTTTAATTTTGAATCTTTACATAACAGAATTGTACCTGTAATATTCAGAATAACTCACGATGGAAATAACCAGGTTACTGTCCGTATCAGCGGTAAAGATGTACCCGGGGCATTAAAATTTCTAAAAGAAAAATGGGCTGAGTATAGACCCGGTTATCCATTCGATTATACTTTTCTTGATGATCAAATAGCCGGCTTGTACAGCAAGGACCAAAAAGCAGGAGATGTTTTCGGAATATTTGCTTTCATTGCAATAATAATTGCCTGCCTCGGTTTATTCGGCTTAGCAGCTTATACTGCTGAAGTCAGAACGAAAGAAATCGGGATAAGGAAAGTACTTGGAGCAAAGATATTCGGAATTGTAATATTGATATCAAAAGAGTTTTTATTATTAATTTTATTTGCAAATATAATAGCCTGGCCGTTGTCTTTTTATTTTATGAATAAATGGCTGGATGAATTTGCTTATAAATCAGGAATTAGTCCCTGGATATTTATTACCTCAGGAGCTGCTGCAGCTATAATCGCTTTGTTAACCGTAAGTTTTCAATCCATAAAAGCGGCAACTGCAAACCCGGTAAAATCCTTGAGGTATGAATAGGGAGAGAAGATGGATAATGGATGATGGTTTATGGATGAGGGTTGATGTTTGATGGTTGAGGTATAATTATAAAACCCGGTTCAAACTGATGCTCAATTAATCTATATTTGATTATTGAATTAAAGCTACCAGTTGCAAATGAGGTTAAAATGTTTTACAAAAAAGATAAAAGAGAATACAGGACACCCTTAGCCGGGGTTCATTATAAAACCCTCGTTCACGGTTCAGGTACTTCACTTCATAAATTCAAATTAGATAAAGGAAGCACAATCCCGATGCATTCACACCCGCACGAACAAACAGGATACTTAATATCCGGCAAAATGAAATTTAACTTTAAGGATAAGACTATAAATGCAGAACCCGGCGATAGCTGGAGCATTCCCGGCGGTGAAGAGCACGGTGCGGATGTAATTGAGGATTGCATCCTCATTGAAGTATTCAACCCGGTAAGAGAAGATTATCTGTAACAAAATACGGGCTTACGATAGATTGCCTTCATTATCCGGATAGGTTCAATAATTTTTAACTATTCTGAATATTAAATTTACAGGTATGACAAAAGAACCCACAAGTTTTAGCCTGCCGGAAATTTTTAATAATAAGTATAATTAGAACGAAAGCAGAACGAAATCAAAAGCCAATTAAAGCCTGATAAAAATAAAAGAAAAATGAGTTTTGATTATTATCAGTTAAAACCTGCCCGCCCGCTTTCAGCGAGGTAATCGGTCAATCCGGCAATCCGATAATTCGTTAATCCCCGGTATATGAGAAGTACGAGAGCAGTACGAGAGGAGTACGACTCAGATATGGAAAAATGATAATTTGAAAATGGATTAAAAATAAACTTTTAATAGCTGCTTAATTTTCCGTGGTGCGACAATTAGTCACGTAAATAATATCAGGGCCGGTAAATTCCGTCATTATGGTTAAAAAAATATAAGCTGAAAATCCTATACGCGGCTTTAAAGCGGCTTTTGTTCGGCAAGCCAGCGGGTTTAGAGCGGCTTTACACCCGGGAGGGCTGCTGTTTTTATGAATTTTACACGCTTTCAGCGGGGAAAGCCAACCTCCGGTTTACCAGCCGGCAGAATTAGAAAGCTCTGGAAAGTGCAAAAAGAAAGTTATTTTTTCATTTCCGATTTTTTATTTATGATCAAAAAATAAAGCAACAAATCCTGACCCCCAAAAACTCCCCATAAAATTTTTCAATCCATAATTTTACAATTTCCTCATTGCCTGTTAAACAGGATTATATTAACTTAGAACACGGTATAAACTGAGACTGTGCAGGGAGATGTTTAAGTTTAGCTTCTGTAAGGGCCCGCAGAGAAACTGCAAAGGATACATTTCAATACCAGCATTGTAAAAAGCATTTAAATTTGTTAAAGCGATTTCGGAATTGAGATATGAACCGGAATCAATGAATAATAAATATGTTGAGAATATGTAATCACACAATATTTTCTTTGTCTCAACTTCAGATAAAACACTTAACGTTATATAGCATAAGGTGATATTATGGATTCAAGTGTAATAGCAGCATTTATAGGTGCGGGTGTTGCTGCAATATCAATACTTATAAAAGATTATTGGCTTGATATTATTAAGGAAAATCGTAAAGCAAAACAAACCAAACACCAAACTTTTAAGCTCTATGCTAATCCGATTATTAGAGCATCAGAATCTTTATGTTGGCGTCTTAAGGAAGTTTTTACACAAAGAGGAGCTTTCTTATTGGAAAGGAACCCAAGGAATGTATTTTTTGAATATAAATATATTAGTACGGTTTATAGGTTATCCGTACTGATAGGTTGGGTTCGTGCTGTTTATAGAGAGTTTGCATATATAGATACTAGTGATAGTTCAGGCAATAGAGAAATTGAAAAAGCATTCAACTCTTTTCAAGTTGCTTTAGCTGATGGACAGAATATGGAACTTTCCATTCTGATAGAGCTTGCTAAATGTTGGAATATTGATATAGATAGTATCTCAAATGAGGAACAAGCAAAGCTTGCTGTTCAAATGGAAAATGAAGTTTATAATGTTATTAAAGATAATAAAATAACACTGGCTAATAATTTATCAGAGCCTGATCAAATCTCGTTACTGGAAATATTATCGAACAAGATTTGTGAAAAAGTAAATTGTCCCCCAATTCCTCAAAATGTAATTGTTGAGAACAAGAATAAAGCGATAAATGAAATATCACGTATTGAAAATTGGGTTTATAGGGATTGGCAAAATGCTATTGGGGATTTAATGTTGAAAGAAATTAATAATTCACCAAGAATGTTTGATGTAATTGGATATGGCGAATTCAATGAACTATTAAGTGGGGATAATAAATGGCTTAATAGAGTTTATGCACTTTTTGAGAATCTCAATGTAGAAATTGATGATCGGTTTGATGCTAGAGTTGGTCAATTAAAGAGAGTTTATAAGTCTGTTGTTGAAATATTATCGGCTTTTAACGAATTCAATTTAAAACAAGAAACTATTCCCCAGGAATCAATCTCAGCACATAAAATATTCAGTGCAAAATTGTAATGCTATATAACGAGACTGTCGAAAAAGCTCAAATGAGTGAAGATAGAAATCGTTTTGTTGCTAAATATATTGAGGAATAAAATTGGATAGAATCCCTGTAGCTTCATCAAATATACTTTCGATTGGTTATGATGAAGCAAATAAAGTTCTTGAAGTTGAGTTTGCCGGTGGAGCTATATACCAGTATCATAACGTTCCATCGGATTCTTACCAAAAGTTGATAAGTGCTCCATCAACTGGTAAATATTTTATGGAAATTATTAAAAATCAATACACCTATACAAATGTTTCATCAATTGATTTTAGAGAAATTGAGTTTGTTTATGTTCTTTCAGCATTGATGAGTATGGTGAACCCCTTCAGCTAGACAGGTTTTTCCTTAATTTAAGGTGGATGAATTAAGTACTCACCATGTTATTTTAAGAATACTTCAGCCGGAGTTTTATAGCCTAATGACTGATGTGTTCTTTTATTATTATAAAAATAGAAATAATTATTTAATCCCTCAAATAATTCATGATAATTTCGATATTCCTTTAAATAAATATCTTCATACTTCAAACTTCTCCATAAACGTTCAATGAAAATATTATCTAAAGCTCTGCCTTTGGAATCCATACTTAGTCTTACATTATTGTCCAGGACTTTATTGACAAAACTAAGACTGGTAAACTGACTGCCCTGGTCGGTATTAAATATTTCCGGCTTACCTGAACGCAATGCTTTATCCAGAGCGCTAAGACAGAAATGGACATCAAGGCTGTTAGATATTTCCCAGGACAGAACATATTTACTAAACCAGTCCATTACTGCAACAAGATAGGCAAAGCTTCTGTAGAGCGGGATATATGTTATATCTGTACTCCATACCTGATTGGTTTTTGTTATGCTTACATTTCTTAGCAGATACGGAAATATCAGGTGATCCTTGTTTGGTTTGCTAAGATTCATTTTCGGTGTAAGTGCTTGTATTCCCATTATTTGCATTAACCTGAGTATCCGCTTATGATTAAAGACTTCACCATTTTTACTTAACTCCCGTGTTATTTTCCTGTAACCGTAAAAAGGCCAGGTCGTGTATATTTTATCCATCCGTTTCATTATTTCGAGATCTTCGTCCGTTACGCCTAACGGCTCAAAGTAATAACTCGAACGTGGTAATTCTATCAAAGAACACTGCTCAGTTATGCTAAGAAAACCATGCTCAGGCTCTATGAGTCCTTTGAGAGTTTCAATTGAATGGCTCGTACTTTTTTTTTAACCATTCAACCTCTACCTGAAGTTTTCCTATCTGCCGGTAGAGCTGGTCAATCAACTCTGAGCTTCCATCAGTTTTTGGTCCCCTCGGATTATCAAACACAGAAGGAAGTATTTCTAGTAACTGTTTCTTCCATAGACTTATCTGATTTGGGTGGACTCTGTATTCTTTTGCAATTTCGTTTATACTGGTGAATCCCTTGATTGCCTCTAGTGCGATTTTTGCTTTCAGTTCGCTACTGTAATTTTTTCTTTTGGTGGACATTTTAGCCTCCTTTGGCTTATATAAATTTAAGATTTTTCCACCTTAAATTTTTGTCCAGTATTTGGGGTTCACTATAGAGGGCAAATAACCGATTTTCTGAAATTAAGTTAGAACCTCTCTATCACGATAAAAATGGTAAAATTTTGCGACCGGATTTGGTATGCACATTGGACGGTAAGAAGCTATTAATAGAGGTTAAACGGGTATCGCCTTTAATTGAGATGCGTGTAAAGGAATATATAAATCAACTAAATCTTTATAAAGACGTTGATAAAGATGCAAAAGTAATTTTAGCGATACCCGATAAATTACAGCAGAATTACTTAAGTAGTTTTGAAAAACAAGGCATTGAAGTTTGGGATGGAGTGAAAATAGCCGAATTATTTTCAAATGAATTGGAACAAATAAAAGACAATGCTTTATACTCCCATTTTCAAAAACTTTTGACTACTTATAAAGTTAAGAGCAAATCACAAGAGTTTATAGAACAACTAAAAAATGTAATCCCTGGCAAAAAAGATTGGTCACTATTTCAAAAGTTATGCGTAAATATTTTTGAATATCTTTTTACACCACCATTAGAAAAACCTCTTTATGAATTAAGTGATGAATCAAGGATTAATAGAAGAGATATAATTTTCCCAAACTATACTGATGTTGGTTTTTGGAAGTTTATGAGGGATAAGTATAATGCTGATTTCGTTGTAATTGATGCTAAAAATTATTCAGCAAACGTTGAAAAAAAAGAAGTGCTTCAAATGTCTAATTATCTTAAATCTTTTGGAACTGGTTTATTTGGAATTATTGTGTGTAGGAATAATCCTAAATCAAATGCAACTATTACTCAAAGAGAGCATTGGATGGCTTATCATAAATTAATCATATTTATTAATGACAACGATATTATTCAGATGTTAACTTTGAAAGAAAAATCTAACTCTCCAGAAGATGTTATTAGGCAGAAGATAGAAGAATTTCGGTTAAGCTTATAAGCAACATAACCCGCAAATCAAAGCGACTGCTTTAAAGGTTGCAGCATTTGACAAATTATTGGCATTAGTTGTAAAAGTAAATTGCTCTTTGAATGTAGTTAAGTAAACAAGGTTATTAATAAATTATTGGCGTTGGCTTTTCAGTGCAGCATTGTAATTCTGGGCAGCGCTTTATTTGCCACGTCGTTAGTTTGCTAAATTATAAAATTATGGTGAACCCCTTCAGCTAGACAGGTTTTTCCTTAATTTAAGGTGGATGAATTAAGTACTCACCATGTTATTTTAAGAATACTTCAGCCGGAGTTTTATAGCCTAATGACTGATGTGTTCTTTTATTATTATAAAAATAGAAATAATTATTTAATCCCTCAAATAATTCATGATAATTTCGATATTCCTTTAAATAAATATCTTCATACTTCAAACTTCTCCATAAACGTTCAATGAAAATATTATCTAAAGCTCTGCCTTTGGAATCCATACTTAGTCTTACATTATTGTCCAGGACTTTATTGACAAAACTAAGACTGGTAAACTGACTGCCCTGGTCGGTATTAAATATTTCCGGCTTACCTGAACGCAATGCTTTATCCAGAGCGCTAAGACAGAAATGGACATCAAGGCTGTTAGATATTTCCCAGGACAGAACATATTTACTAAACCAGTCCATTACTGCAACAAGATAGGCAAAGCTTCTGTAGAGCGGGATATATGTTATATCTGTACTCCATACCTGATTGGTTTTTGTTATGCTTACATTTCTTAGCAGATACGGAAATATCAGGTGATCCTTGTTTGGTTTGCTAAGATTCATTTTCGGTGTAAGTGCTTGTATTCCCATTATTTGCATTAACCTGAGTATCCGCTTATGATTAAAGACTTCACCATTTTTACTTAACTCCCGTGTTATTTTCCTGTAACCGTAAAAAGGCCAGGTCGTGTATATTTTATCCATCCGTTTCATTATTTCGAGATCTTCGTCCGTTACGCCTAACGGCTCAAAGTAATAACTCGAACGTGGTAATTCTATCAAAGAACACTGCTCAGTTATGCTAAGAAAACCATGCTCAGGCTCTATGAGTCCTTTGAGAGTTTCAATTGAATGGCTCGTACTTTTTTTTTAACCATTCAACCTCTACCTGAAGTTTTCCTATCTGCCGGTAGAGCTGGTCAATCAACTCTGAGCTTCCATCAGTTTTTGGTCCCCTCGGATTATCAAACACAGAAGGAAGTATTTCTAGTAACTGTTTCTTCCATAGACTTATCTGATTTGGGTGGACTCTGTATTCTTTTGCAATTTCGTTTATACTGGTGAATCCCTTGATTGCCTCTAGTGCGATTTTTGCTTTCAGTTCGCTACTGTAATTTTTTCTTTTGGTGGACATTTTAGCCTCCTTTGGCTTATATAAATTTAAGATTTTTCCACCTTAAATTTTTGTCCAGTATTTGGGGTTCACTATAAAATATACATGGAAGAAAATAATGAGTATTTATTCACCACTACATAATTTCCATACAATGGAAAGTGAATTTGATATTTGTAATTATATAACGTTGATACCTTCATACAAATTAAATTATAGAGTTGAGGATGATGGATATCTTATTTCGAAAATTGAGCACGCTGATATTTTAAGGTGTTCTCATTGGGTAATAATAGATGATAAAAAGGTCAAGTTAGATAAAGAGGTAATACTAAATACATTATTGTTAGCATTTTGGGTATTATCGCCGACAAAAGTGAATCACAAATTCATTTTTTATGATGTTAAAAATGAATGCAAACATATACTAAGTAGATTTGAATATAACAAAATGGATGTGAATAAAGATGAATATACTCTAAATGACCTTAAAAAGATTAAAGAGTATTTTCTGGCTTTAGAAGGTGTCACTGTAACAAACGGTCGTCTCCAAACTGCCTTAGCAAATACCTTTTATGGATGTGTATCTTTCAATTGGAAAATTGCTTTTCTATTGTATAGTGCAGCTATTGAAGCAATATTAACTTATAAAAAAGGATATGGAATTACAGAGCGATTAGCAAAATCTTATGCTTGTACCTCTGAAACTGATTTAGTTAAAAGAAGACAAGAGTATAATGACTTTAAATTCTTGTACAACATTCGCTCAAAAATAATGCATGGCGAAGTTAGTAATAATAGTTCAGATGATAACTTGCTAAATCTTTCGAAATACGAGAACTCTTTGAGGAAATTATGGCAAGTAATCCTCCCAGATTTGAGTCTCACAAGTGATTTAGAAAAGTCAGATTCTGAAAGAGAGATACACTTTCTAAGTATAGAAGATGATTTTATACCTGAATAAAGCAAATTAACATCTTTAATAAGTAAAGAGTCAATAGAGAAATAAAAAAATATTATTCACCGATTCGATGCTATAATAAAAAAGTTCTTTATTCATAGAAAGAAAAGCAAAGGAAATCTTTTAAATAACACTGGCGTTTTAACATAACACGCCGTTAGTGCGTCAAGCGAAGCTTGATGTTTCTTTTAGAGTGAAAGTCTCTATTGGGCAAGGATTAGCAATCTACCCATACCGAGTGTTGCATGTATCGAGGAGTTCATAGAATTATTGAGCGAACGGAATACATGAAGCGTACACAGGGAATTATGCAGGCTGTAAGGAAGACCGCACTTCCTTAAACCAGTTTAGCCTCAAAAATTGTGTAGAAAGTAGACGGCAATGATATTAACGGCTCAGAAGCCAACACTTGAATAATCGTTAAGCGAGATTATCTGAGGTCTACCGTGGTTAGAAGGTATAGCATGTATAAAGAGAAGCATCAGGAACTTGAGAGACCCTGCGAGTTCCATTGAAAGAAATGGTAAGTGAAGTCAAACAAAAGAAGATAAGCTGAAGACCTGCAGATGCCTACCTGATGGTAGGTAAATCGGATCAGTTCATAGTACTCAGAGAACGGGAGAGCCGTTCACACGGGGAAGGAACTGACAGTGATATGTAACATGCAAAGGAAACATTATCCATACTGTAGGAATGGAACAATAATGCAAACCTCACTGCGAGAAATAGCAAACAAAGCAGAGCGGGAGAAACAAGAAATTATTAGTTAAATTTGTTTAACTCGTTAAGCTGAATGCGGAAGCGAGTGTCACTGAAGAGCCCGGTGCGGTAATACCGCACGCCGGGATCTGTGTGGGGGATGTCTGGTAACAGGCATTCCTACCACAACTATGCCATTAAATTAAAGGAGTATAATATTATGCAAGAAAACTTACTATTTAGATATCGGGAAAAACAAACCCCACAACCGGGTGATGAGTTAACAATTACTTATAATATTCTTAAAGGGGTTTGGGAAAACTGTTCTGGCAAGTCTGTTATTCTAGATTATTTAACTAATAATTTACAAACAATAAAATCTGCAACTAGGGAAGGAACTGATCAATCAGAATCATCACAATTCGGACAAACAAGAATTACAAAAACTAGAGAAAGCACCGACCAATCGGAAGTGTCTAGTTTGGGCAAGACACTTGTTACAGAAACCAGAGAAGGGGTTGACAGATCTGAAATATCTGATACAATTTATGGACAAACGATAAATACAAGAACAAGAGAGAGTATTGACAAATCAGAAGTTTCTAGTACTAATGCTATTTATCACAAAAGAAATCTGATAAGTCTTTCCGAAATGGGTAAAACGTTAATGACAGATACTAGAGAATCCATTGATAGATCAGAGAACTCTGTATGAAGTATATGCCTGAAGTACTAATCGTAACAAATTTAGACGATTTCGCAGCAGATTATCTAATACTAAAAATGATTGAAAGAAATATCGACTACCTACGAATTAATTCTGAAGATATTTCACATTGGTCTATCATATTCAACCCTTACAACGGGATATCGCTTGAATATGAAGATACACTCTACGATTTAAGTGCCGTACGAGCAGTGTACTTCCGTAGAGCCCCGTCTGTATTTAATCATTTCTCAAATATTAAGAACAGTTCTTTCCTTTGGCGGGAAAGCAAAGAATTTTTTGAAGGGATATATTTGACTATTAATGCTCGTTGGGTAAATCCTATTTTCGAGACGTATAAAGCAGAAAGGAAATTATATCAACTAAACGTTGCTCAAAAACTTGGTTTCAAGATTCCAAATAGTTTAATAAGCAACAAACCATCTGAGATAAAAAAATTTATTGCTGAAAAGGAATGTATAATTAAGCCAATATCACACGGATTACAAGTTAATGAGGAAGAAATATTTTCAATATATACTAATAGTATAGACAAAGAATTGGAATTTGATTTAGACGAATTATTTGAATCTCCAGTATATATTCAAGAGAAAATACAAAACAAGTTTGATATTAGGGTAACTGTTATAGGCGATAAATTGTTTCCAGTTAGTATAAAAAAAGATGCTATGAGTGAAGTCGATTGGCGTAAACCTGAAGTAATGAAAGAGTATGATATTATTGAGTTGCCTTTATCTGTGGCTAATAAGTGTTTTGAAATTAATAATAAAATGGGCCTTTCTTATTCAGCTATCGACTTAATTAAAAGCTCAAATAATGATTATACATTTTTGGAAGTAAATCCTGCTGGTGAATGGGTTTGGCTTGAGAAAGAATTAAATTTACCTATAAGTGAAAAATTAATAGAGGAATTAATAAAAGAATGAGTTGGCAAGATAAATATTTACCCCCATTAATTGTTTCAAGAAAGCTAACATTTAAATATTTATGGAAATTAATAAAGAAAATATCATTTGCAGTAAAACATTCTTTGTGGTTTCACGAAATGCCCAAGGAATCCACTAATGAACTCCCGGCCATTTCGAAAGAAGATGATAAACTATTTGAAGTAGCAAAAGACATTTATGATGCTTCTATAGATAGGATTAATAAACTTGAAGAGAAATCTTTCAAATTACTCTCCTATTACACTGCATTACTCGCATTTCTGTCTTTTATTTATTTCCAAACTTCAGCAAATACAATGGCTCAGATTCTTATTTTATCATCAATGGTTCTTCTGCTAATATCAATCCTAATTTCTTTTAGATGCCTCAATATTAAAAACACCCAACAAATTTATATCAACTCTATTTATAATTTTGATTTAGAAGAACCCATTGAGAGTTTTAATAAAAACAGTTTTATAAAATCCCTCTTGCAGTGTGCAATTTATAATGAAAACGTTGCCGACAATACAGTCGATATGTTAAATGGTGCAAGATATACGTTAATCCTTTCTCTAATATTTTGCCTCACCTCTTCATTTTTTGTCCTCAATAATGGTCTAAACAACAAGGATAGTAAATTTCAAGAAATGTTAAATGCTAACCTTACCACTATGACAATTGAATTAAAATCAATATCAACCGAATTAAAACAATCAAAAAATAAAGAAGAAGAATTGAATACTTTACATAAGAAATATAGTGAACCCCAAATACTGGACAAAAATTTAAGGTGGAAAAATCTTAAATTTATATAAGCCAAAGGAGGCTAAAATGTCCACCAAAAGAAAAAATTACAGTAGCGAACTGAAAGCAAAAATCGCACTAGAGGCAATCAAGGGATTCACCAGTATAAACGAAATTGCAAAAGAATACAGAGTCCACCCAAATCAGATAAGTCTATGGAAGAAACAGTTACTAGAAATACTTCCTTCTGTGTTTGATAATCCGAGGGGACCAAAAACTGATGGAAGCTCAGAGTTGATTGACCAGCTCTACCGGCAGATAGGAAAACTTCAGGTAGAGGTTGAATGGTTAAAAAAAAAGTACGAGCCATTCAATTGAAACTCTCAAAGGACTCATAGAGCCTGAGCATGGTTTTCTTAGCATAACTGAGCAGTGTTCTTTGATAGAATTACCACGTTCGAGTTATTACTTTGAGCCGTTAGGCGTAACGGACGAAGATCTCGAAATAATGAAACGGATGGATAAAATATACACGACCTGGCCTTTTTACGGTTACAGGAAAATAACACGGGAGTTAAGTAAAAATGGTGAAGTCTTTAATCATAAGCGGATACTCAGGTTAATGCAAATAATGGGAATACAAGCACTTACACCGAAAATGAATCTTAGCAAACCAAACAAGGATCACCTGATATTTCCGTATCTGCTAAGAAATGTAAGCATAACAAAAACCAATCAGGTATGGAGTACAGATATAACATATATCCCGCTCTACAGAAGCTTTGCCTATCTTGTTGCAGTAATGGACTGGTTTAGTAAATATGTTCTGTCCTGGGAAATATCTAACAGCCTTGATGTCCATTTCTGTCTTAGCGCTCTGGATAAAGCATTGCGTTCAGGTAAGCCGGAAATATTTAATACCGACCAGGGCAGTCAGTTTACCAGTCTTAGTTTTGTCAATAAAGTCCTGGACAATAATGTAAGACTAAGTATGGATTCCAAAGGCAGAGCTTTAGATAATATTTTCATTGAACGTTTATGGAGAAGTTTGAAGTATGAAGATATTTATTTAAAGGAATATCGAAATTATCATGAATTATTTGAGGGATTAAATAATTATTTCTATTTTTATAATAATAAAAGAACACATCAGTCATTAGGCTATAAAACTCCGGCTGAAGTATTCTTAAAATAACATGGTGAGTACTTAATTCATCCACCTTAAATTAAGGAAAAACCTGTCTAGCTGAAGGGGTTCACCATAAAATACGACAATTCAACATCTAAGATTGATTCATTACAAAATGAAATAAGGGACTTGAAAGCTAAAGTTAAAAAGGCATATAACAAGCAAATCAACCGGACGCCGTAATGAGTTTGGCATTTGTGAAGTTCTTAAGTTTTTAAAATTAATAAGCATTGCTTTTCGTCAGTGTACAAATAAATTAAATTGTTGCAACCGGCTTGTGCAGTTGAATTTACAAACCGGTTGCTTAATTATTGGCGTTGTCTTTCTAATCGGCATTCTTGTACTGGGGTGCCTACCTATCGGTAGGTAAACCGGTTATTTGCAACATCGTTAGCCCTTAAAAAGGAGGATAATAAAATGCATTATTATTTTATAAGAGTAAATGGTAATACAGCGCATAACGATCCAAACGATAGAAATTGTTATGTCGAGGGAGAACCACCTACTTTTCCAACTACATACTTTAATTACTATCAATACTGTTTAGACAATAAAATAATACGTATAGGCTGGCCTGATGTTGGAGATTTATCAGTTGGAAATAAAGCAAATGCATTAACAAACTGTTACAATATAAACGATGTAAATTCAAGGGTACAGAATTATTTAATTTCATTCAGAGAGATACCTGTTGGAAGTATAGTATTAATGCCAAATAAAGATAATCCTGGTGAATTATATATTGGAAAAGTAAAAAAACGATATTGGTATCATTATAATATTCCTATAGATCCATATGAATGTTCGCATCGAGTTGGAGTTAATTGGGATCGTGATAAAAATAATATTCCTATAATTCATCACGCGGATCAATTGGGAATAAGAATCATAGGAGGTTGGTGGCGATTAGCTTTTTATGAAATTCAAGATACGGATGTTATCAATTCTATTAATAACATTAGAAATAATAATGGTTTCTAATTATATAAATATAAGAATTATAATGTAACAAAATTGTACTATCAAGAAGGGCTAACAATGCATTTTAAGCCGACAGTATTTTATGCACCTGTCTGCCGACAGGCAGGTTCGGCTTTTTTGAGATTTTTGAAGTAGGAGATCCGCATAAAGTATCTTGTTCAACGTAGTCAAATTAATTAATAGTCTTGCAAACTGTGCTTGACGTAAACGAAAAGTTAAGCACAGTTAACTAAACCTACCCGCTGGCTTTCAGTGAAGTAAACCAGTTTCCGGTTGGTAAACCGGGTGAAGGTTTAGCGGCAACACGGCTAACGGTTCAAATAAAGAAGGAAATAATAATGTCTAAGGGTATGGTTGTTGCGCTTTTCATATTAGCAATGATAGCAGTTATCGTTATTGTAGATTTACTTTTTTTCAGGCATTACTTTTGGGAACGGCTTGTTGTAAACATCGGTATTGTTATGGTATTTACAGCTTTTTATTTCAGGTTCTTAAATCATCCGTAACCTTTTAGTCGCATTAACACATAGAATTCAGTATTTATTTCTAAATATTAACCACTCTAAAATGTTACCCGGGGTATATCAAAAATCAATTTTAATTAATAAATTAAGTCCTGGTACAAAAAGGAGAAAGATTAAGATAATAAGCTTTTATTGTTCGTGTATCCTGATATGATTGTTCAGGCTTTTGTATAAAAATTCATAAAACTAAAAAGATAAAATAAAAATGAATAATATGAATCCTGAAGTTGATTTCTTTTTCAGCAAAGCTAAACAATGGCAGAAAGAATATGAGAAATTAAGAATGATCGTTCTTGACTGCGGGCTGACAGAGGAATTGAAATGGGGTTGTCCCTGTTACACATTTCAAAAAAGAAATATAGTTTTAATACACGGCTTTAAGGAATACTGTGCGCTTCTGTTTTTCAAAGGTGTCCTGTTAAAGGATCCCGCCGATATTCTGATCCGGCAGACCAAAAATGTGCAGGCGGGACGACAGATCAGGTTCACCAATGTTCGGGAAATTGTTAAGCTTGAACCCGTAATGAAAACCTATATTTATGAAGCAATTGAAGTGGAAAAAGCCGGCTTAAAAGTAAAACTTAAGAAGACATCAGAATACAAAATCCCTGAAGAATTTCAGAATAAACTGGATGAACTCCCTGCCTTGAAAAAGGCTTTTAAGGCATTAACACCGGGACGGCAAAGAGCATATATTTTTTATTTTTCTCAGGCTAAACAATCCAAAACCAGGGCTTTAAGGGTTGAAAAATATATTCAGCATATTTTAGATGGAAAGGGATTAAATGATTAGTAATTCACTTACTGCAAATATGTTCCGTGTATTCAGCAGAATTGTAAAAGAAAGATATAACCGGAGTGTTTTTACTGTGATTTTGGACGGATAAGAGTAATAAAATATATACCAACCTTTGTGTTTATCCTAAGAGAATTCAGATGTATTTATATTAAACATTAAAAAAGGATAATTTTATGGTTTCAAATATTCAAAAGCAAAAAGCCGAATTATTTCTGAAATATCATCAGGATAAAGAAATCCTGGTTCTGTTAAACTCATGGGATATCGGAAGTTCTAAGTTAATAGAAGCTTGCGGCTATAAAGCAATTGCAACAACAAGTATGGGAATAGCTGCTTCTTTAGGGTATCCAGACTGCCAGGTAATAACATTGTCAGAAATGATTGAAGCCATGACGGGAATTGTAAATGGAGTACAGGTTCCCGTAACTGTGGATATAGAAGCCGGGTATGGAAATAATATAAATGAAATAATTGATTCTGTTAAAAAGATAATTGCCACAGGAATTGTTGGAATAAACATTGAGGACAGTATTGATTTAAGTCCAGTATTAATTGATGAGATTGAATTTTGTGAACGAATATCAGCCATTCGCACATTATCAGATTCACTTGGATTTCATTTAGTAATTAATGCGAGAACGGATTCATTTTATACTTCATCAGGTTCGCTGCGGGAAAAATTATCTGAATCAATTAAGCGCGGCAATAAATACCGGGAAGCTGGTGCCGACTGCATATTCGTGCAGCCTGTCTGGGAAAAAGAAACGATTTCAACTTTGGTTAAAGAAATTAATGCACCGATTAATATTCTTTCAAATCCTACAATTGGTGCGGGTACACCGCCATCCGTAAGTGAACTGCAGGATTTAGGTGTTGCCCGTTTAAGTCTTGGTTCAACTTTGATGAAAGCTACTTTAGCTTTAATTAAAAAAGTTGCTGACGAACTGTCTGTTAAAGGAACTTACAATATTTTATCAGACACCTTAACACCGTTTCCCGACGCTGCTATGGCTTATAAAATGGCAATAGGGTTGAATAAATGAACTACACTTTTTTAATTCAGCTTAAGGAAAATAAAATAAGCAATACGTGGAACAAAATAATAAAATCTTAGAGCCGGATAATACAGCAGCAAGAACAGCGTTGTGGAGGGCTTTGCACGTTCAGATAGATGCAGAACCTCATATAATTGAAGATGAGGTAGGGTTGATATTAATTGCTCCATCTGAAGGCTGGCAGCAGCGTCCTGATATGAAATTTACAAAACGGCTTCGTGCTTCTGTGGTTGCGCGCGCACGATTTACAGAGGATTTAATTTTAAAAGAAAATAAAAGAGGGATTAATCAATACGTTATACTTGGTTCGGGGCTTGATACATTTGCGCAGCGCAATCCGGATATTGCTTCTGATCTTCAGATATTTGAAATTGATCGACAGGATACTTTAAACTGGAAACAACAAAGATTAATTGAACTTGGATTTGAAATTCCGGAATATCTGCACTTTGTCCCGGTAAATTTTGAAACTGATTCATGGTGGGAGGCGTTATTAAGTTCCGGATTTGATTCGCGCAAACCTGCTGTTGTTGCCTGTACAGGTGTTAGTTTGTATCTTACAAAAGATGCAATTACTTCTACGCTGAATCAGGTTGCAAAACTTAAGCCGGGTTCAAAACTTGCTATGACTTTTTACTTACCAATGGAATTTCTTGATGAAGAAGACAAACCTATGCAGCAATTAGCAGAGAAAGGTGCCCGTGAAGCAGGAACTCCAATGGTAAGTTTTTTTACTCCCGATGATGTTGTAACTTCAGCTAATAAGGCTGGTTTTAAAGAGGTAAAAACAATATCAACAAAAGATATGGAACAATTGTATTTTGAGAGCAGAACTGATAAACTTTTACCTGCCAGTGGAGAAGTGTTTCTATTGGCAGCGACATAAAAAAATTAACCAACATATTCTCAGATTAAAAAAACTCCGCTTACAAAACAATCTTTCAGAAGTCCTTCAGTTAAATTTCTGAGAGTGGGAATATCTCATATTCAAAATTCAATAACATAAATTATTGTGACTGTTAAGAATATTTTATACCTTATATCCGGTTGAATTTTATGCATTTCTGTTTTGGCTAACCTGATTTGTGCGGGAAATATATTTTTATATTTGCTCAGTTAGCCCTTCGTGTTTATTTCACATCAGTGGCTATTGAAAATTTATTCCTGATGAAGTTCATTTAATTAGGGAGGTAGTTATATGTTCAGGAAAATCTTACTTACTCTTTCTGTGATCATTTTATCTGTTACATTGATCTATCCCCAGCAGGATAAGTCTCCGAATCATCCCGGTAAAAAAAATCCTTCAGGTGAACGCGACTACTGGGAGCTTCAGCTCTCATTCAATCTGAATACTGTAACCGGTGCTGCCGGTAATACAGGTGCAGAATTCGACGGGACCTATATATACACAACCCGGTGGGCGTCAAACCTTATACATAAAATTGATATTAATGGAAATCTTATAGAAGAATTTTCAATACCGGGTGTTTCAGGATTAAGAGATCTCGCATTTGACGGTACATATATGTATGGCGGGGCAGCAGGAAATATAATTTACCAGATGGATTTTAATACACATACTCTTATTGGTACAATATCAAGCCCTGTTCCGGTAAGATTTATAGCATACGATGAAGTGAATGATGGATTCTGGTGTGGCAGCTGGTCTGATAATCCTACTTTAGTAAGCAGAAGCGGAACAATGCTTGCTTCATTTTCTACAGGATTATCCAGCCAGTATGGTGCAGCATATGATAATGTTAATCCCGGAGGTCCTTTTCTCTGGATGTTTGATCAAGGTGGAGGAGCCTGTCCGGGCAGTTTGATGATAATACAATATGATATCGCAAGTGGGACAGCTACTGGTATTGCACATGATGCTTGTGCGGATTTAACAGATGGTATCGCTGGAGGATTATTCTCTACTAGTAATTTTACTCCTGGATATTTTCAGATCGGCGGTGTGATGCAAAGTAATTCCGGTTTGGATGATACATTTTTTCTCTATATAGGAGGCTGGCCAGTTTCATGTTTTGTAGGTTCATCAAATCCCAATGTTGTTAATGGTGCGGATGAAGTATCAGTTAACCTGGCACAATTAAACTGGACCAACTATGCAAATTATGGTGACAGCATTATCAGCAATAAACTTTACTTCGGAACTGATCCTGCAAATTTAGCTTTAGTACAATCAGGTACAGTAGCAACCTCGTGGAATATTTCACCTTCTCCACTGAATTATTATACAATTTATTACTGGAAAGTGCTTGAGATTTGCAATACGGGCTATTGTATTGACTGTCCAACAAGGTATTTTATCACAGAACAGGATTCTAATTTAGTTTCAGTGACTGAAAATTTTCATCCTCAGAATGATGATTACTGGACAGGCACAACCGATGGAACAAATAAAACAGATGTTTCAGAAGTGAGAGGTCACAATACTGAAGACGGCTGGTTTATGTTTGACATAAGTTCAATTCCTTCTATTGCGACAATTGATTCTGCCAGGTTCTATGGTTATGTCAATTATACTTATTATCCTTTTTGGAGTGCAACACCTTTACCAGGGCTTAATCCTTTAACTGCTTTGGCATCCGAACTTGAAACAGCAATAGCTAACAATTCAGGGATTTCGCTTGCTTATATTTATTCTAATGAATCATCAGCATTTAGTGCAGGGTGGCACAACTATCTTATGGGAAACACTGCCAATGCTGATTTGCAGGCTGCTCTTTCACAAGGTTGGTTTGCTATGGGAATGGATTCCAGGGATAATAGTACAACTTATTATATTAACTGGGATGGCTGGGCACAAACCAACATACCTTATCTGAAGGTAACCTATCAATATTCTGTACCTGTAGAATTAACCGCATTCCGTGCTGATGTTAATAATAGAGATGTTGTTCTTAACTGGCAAACAGCAACTGAACTTAATAACAGAGGATTTGAGATAGAGAGAAAAGTATGTAATAAGCAGTATGAAGCAGGTAGTGAAGAAAGCTGGAATAAGGTAGAGTTTGTAGCAGGAAATGGAACAACAACTAAACCGAAGTCATATTCATTTACAGATAGAAACCTATCACCCGGTAAATATTCATATCGATTGAAGCAGATTGATTTTGACGGTTCATTTGAATATTCAAAGAACATTGAAGTAGAAGTAGCCGAACCATTGAAATTTTCACTTGATCAGAATTATCCTAATCCGTTTAATCCGACAACAAAAATAAAATACAGCATACCGGAGGATGGGAATGTAAGTCTGAAAATCTATAATATTTTAGGTCAGCAGACAACAGAACTCGTAAATGGTTATATAAAAGCAGGAAATTATGAAGCGGCTTTCAATTCACAAGGAGTGGCAAGCGGAGTATATTTCTATAAGATTGAATGGAATAGTAAAGTATTAATTAGGAAAATGTTGTTGCTAAAATGATTTAAAAATAATCCCGGGGAAAAATACAAAATGGCATTTGCGGTTCATTTAACTAAGGAGGTGGTTTTATGAGCAGGAGAATCTTACTTTCCTTTTCGGCAGTCGTTTTAGCTGCTATATTAATATATCCCCAACAGGATAAGTCTCCGAATCATCCTAATAAAAAATTCCCTGCGGGTGAACGGTCAATGTGGGATCTTCAAGCTTCATTTAATTTATGTACAGTTACAGGTGCAGCAGGCAATGCAGGTGCAGAATTCGACGGGACCTATATATACACAACCCGGTGGGCTTCAAACCTTATACATAAAATTGATATTGAAGGAAATCTAATAGAGGAATTTTCAATACCGGGTGTTTCAGGATTAAGAGATCTCGCATTTGACGGTACATATATGTATGGCGGGGCGGCAGGCAATGTTATATACCAAATGGATTTTAATTCCAAAACTCTTATTGGTACAATTACAAGTCCTGTTGCAGTAAGATTCATAGCCTACGATGAAGAGAATGACGGATTCTGGTGTGGAAGCTGGGCGGATGATCCTACTTTGGTAAGCAGAAGCGGTACAGTGCTTGCTTCATTTTCAACTGGGCTTTCTTCACAATATGGAGCAGCGTATGATAATGTATCTGCCGGAGGCCCTTATCTGTGGATGTTTGATCAGGGCACCGGGGCTTGCCCGGGCAGTTTGATGATTATTCAATATGATATCGCTAGTGGAACAGCTATAGGTGAGGCACACGATGCCTGTCAGGATTTAACTGATGGTATTGCAGGAGGATTATTTACAACAACTGATTATATCTCAGGTTCTTTTTCGATTGGCGGTGTAATGCAAAGCTATTCAGGTTTGGATGATACGTTTTTTCTGTATGAAATACAGGGACCGGAATGTTTGGCATGGTCTTCAAATCCGAATCCACCAAATGGGGCTACAGATGTGTCAATTAATCTGGCTCAATTAAGCTGGACAAATGAGGGAGATGACATTGTAAGTAATGAACTTTATTTTGGACCGGCGGGCAATATGACTCTCGTCCAGTCGGGCACATTACCCACATCTTGGAATATCTTTCCATTACCTCTTGAATACTTTACAAACTATTATTGGAGAGTTGTAGAAATATGTGAAAATGGAGAAACTTCCAGCACGTATTCGTTCAAAACGGAACAGCATGTATTGCCTCCATTTGCATGTTTTTATCCGCAGAATGCAAATTACTGGACGGGTACAACTGATGGAACAAATAAAACTGACGTAAGCGAGGTAAGAGGATTTAATACAGAAGACGGCTGGTTTATGTTTGACATAAGCACCATACCTTTGGGATCAATAATTGATGAAGCAAGATTCTATGGTTATGTTAATTATACTTATTATCCGTTCTGGAGCGCAACTCCATTACCAGGATTAAATCCTTTAACCGCGAAAGCCGCTGAACTGAAAAATACAATTACCAATTATTCGGGTCAGTCAGCTGCTTATATTTATTCAAATGAGTCATCTACATTCACTACCGGCTGGCACAATTATCTGATGGGAAATTCGGCAAATGCAGATATTCAGAATGCAATATCGCAGGGCTGGTTTGCGATGGGAATGGATTCAAGGGATAATAGTTCATCCTATTATATTAACTGGGATGGCTGGGCACAAACGAATATACCTTATTTAGAAATATCATATCATTGGAGCCCCTACATTTTTTTTAATACAAATTTTGATAATCTAACTTCAGGACAACAGGTTTCTTGTCAGGATCCTGTCCACTGGACTACCTGGAGCTTAACACCATGTGATCCCACGGAAGATCCTTATATTTCTACAAATTACTCTTTTACACAACCGAATTCAGTAGTCAACCTGTATGGCAATGATCTGCTAGAATCTTTTCCAGGACTAACCACAGGTAAGTATCTTATGCAATTCTGGTTTTATATCCCATCGAATAAAAGCGGATACTTTGAAGTTATGGCTGAATTTTCAGGGCAGCCGAAAGTAAAAGGAATGGAATGTTATTTTGATGAAGGTGGAGGCGGAAGAATATTAATTGGTGATACGGTCAACTTTAACTGGCAGGAGAACACCTGGCAGATAGCTAAGGTTGTTGTTGATCTTGATAATGACCAGGCTGTGTTCAGGATGGGTAATAACTATACACCGCCGGTTATAGCAGCCTGGGAATGGAGCCGCGGAGGAACAATACCGCTTAAGCTGGATGCTATTAATTTTTATGGTATCACAAACTCTAATGAAATGTATATGGATAATTATGTATTTGAAATATATATCCCTGTAGAATTAACTGCATTCCGTGCTGATGTTAATAATAGAGATGTTGTTCTTAGCTGGCAAACAGCAACTGAACTTAATAACAGAGGATTTGAGATAGAGAGAAAAGTATGTAATAAGCAGTATAAAGTAGTCAGTGAAGATAGCTGGAAAAAGGTAGGTTTTATTGCAGGTAATGGAACAACGACTAAACCTCAATCATATTCATATACTGATGGAAACGTCGCACAGGGGAAATATTCATATAGATTAAAGCAGATAGATTTTGACGGAAGCTTTAAGTATTCAGATGAGGTTATAGTTGATGTGAAAATTCCATTGAAATTTTCACTTGAGCAGAATTATCCGAATCCATTTAATCCATCTACAAAAATAAAATACAGCATCCCCGAAGATGGATATGTTAGTCTGAAGATATATAATACTTTGGGTCAGCAGGTTACCGAATTGATAAATGGATTTATAAAAGCCGGAAACCACGAGGTTATTTTTAATTCTTTTATGCTTTCAAGTGGAGTATATTTTTATAAAATGCAGTCCGGCAACAAAGTACTGGTTAAAAAGATGATGGTGCTCAAATAAGATTTAAATAGATTCTATAGCATGCTTTCAATTCTCACAGGTTTTGAAATAGAATATTTTAATGGAGGAATTTAGCATACCTCTTGTTATGCCTGTCAAATCTCATCAAACTTTTCAGTAATATTCAAATTTTTATTGTTCACCAGATCTGTCAAAAATATTCAATTCCCGTGTGCTGGAACCGAGGGATTTTCAAAGGGTACCACAGAAGTATCTTGACACACAATTGCATTTTATATTCTTTCTTAAATTTTGACCACAAAAATATTTGAGGTTAAAAAAATTGAGGCCGCTATTAAATAACTGATACTGAATTAAAATCTTTAAGTAAAACAATATCAGGAAAAGAAAATGAACAGGAAAAAAATATTAAGCGGCTTTGGAAAATTAATTGTTGTCATCTTAATTGTGATAGGAACGACATTAATTACTGAAAGTTTTTATAATCCCTCAAGTACTTCAGATTATGAAAGTTTCAGGAGCGATAATTCAGCAGCGTACCAGGACACTACCTATCTTACCAAAGGCAGGGTACTATTAGAGGAGTTTAGTGATGCTTTTGAGGCAGCAGCTTCCAAAATCAGTCCTTCGGTTATTCCAATTTTTGCAGAAGAAGTTGAGACTGTACAAAATCCTTTTTATTCTCCAGACAATCCTTTCAAACAATTTTTCGGTCAGGACTTCAAAGGATTTTTTGGATCACCTGATGAAAAAGAAACCGTACACAGTTTGGGTTCAGGAGTTATTGTAACGACCGATGGTTATATCCTAACTAATAACCACGTGGTAAATGGTGCCAATAAACTAACAGTTGTGTTAAGTGATAAGAAAAAGTATTCTGCCAAGATAATCGGAACTGATCCTCAAACTGATCTTGCCGTAATTAAAATTGATGCAAAGAATTTACCGGTTGCAACCTTAGGAAATTCGGACAATTTAAAAATTGGTCAATGGGTAATTGCCGACGGAAATCCATTCCAGTTGATGCATACTGTTACTGCAGGCATTATCAGCGCTACCGGAAGAACTTCAATAGGACTTGCGGCTTATGAAGATTTTATTCAGACTGATGCTTCAATAAATCCAGGCAACAGCGGCGGTGCACTTGCCAACTTAGACGGCGACGTGATAGGTATCAATACAGCAATCAGCAGTCCCTCGGGAGGTAATGTTGGAATCGGGTTTGCGATACCAATCAATATGGCAAAAAAGATTATGGATGAATTAATTAAGCATGGTTCTATTTCACGCGGATACCTTGCAATAATTCCCCAGGATTTAACAAGTGACCTTGCAAAAGCTTTAAATATTAAAAAAACTGAAGGTGTAGTTGTAGGTGACGTTAATAAAGACGGACCGGCAGATAAAGCAGGGATAAAAACAGGTGATATTATATTAAAATATAACAACACAGAAATTAAAAACAGTGTTCAACTAAGAAACTTAGTTGCAGAAACAGAGCCGGGTACCGTAGTACCTATTACTATTTTAAGAAACAATGATCAGATGAAAATAGATGTAAAAGTGGGAAAGCGCCCTAACAAGATGATTGCAAACCTGAACTCAAATGGAAAATCCGGAGAGAATTATTCAAACCAAAAGCTCGGGTTATCTGTAGAAAACCTTTCAGCCGATATTGCTAAAAAATTAGGTTACACTAATGAACAGGGAGTTATAGTTACTAATATAGTTCCGGGCAGTGCGGCGGAAGATGCAGGAATCAAAGTAAATGATTTGATAAAAGAAATAGACAGAGATAAAGTAACATCGGTTTCTGAATTTGAAAATATTATCTCAAAGAAAAATTTAGGAAATGCTGTCGCTTTCCTGATTCAACGGGGGAGCGAAACATTTTATTTAACAATAAATATTTCCAGTTAAAATATTTAGAACATTTAACTGGTTTTAAAATAGAATAATTCAAAGGGAACTAACATCTTTTTGGGATTTTACGTTCCCTTTGTTATGCCGGATAATTCTTACTTTAAGATTTTCTGTCATTCCCACATAAATGAAATTAAAGTTTATACTCTTTAATGCATAAATATAAAACATAGTACCGAAGGACTGCCCACGCTAAAGCTTCGACATTTAAAACTACCATCGCATAACTCTGGTAGTTAAAACTACCTTCGCATATCTCAGTTAGTTAAAACTACCTTCGTATAGCTCAGTTAGTTAAACCGGACTCGAACCAACCATTCAGAATTTACAGATCACAGACTCAGGTTGGTAAACCGGAACGAGGTGTGAGCCCCACCAACCAACAATGGGGTTACCAAATGGTTGGTAAACCGGATTTTGAGTCCAGTTCACCAAACAAAAATTTTATCACTACTATCAACCGGAAAAATTTTTGGTTGGCGCGTCTTATAATTGCATTGGTGTTTGATCTATCCCGGAATCCAGAACAGATTTCAGGAATCTCTTGCCTGAGGTTGATTTAAGATACTTCTCCCTTTCCCTTGCTTGTTTCCCATTGTCACAAGTTTCGAAATAGAATAGTTCAAATGGAGAATATTTTTTAGTGGATTTAACGTACCCTTTATTATGCCTGATAAATCTTGCATTAAGGTTTTCTGTCATTCCCACATAAATGAAATTATGGCTTATACTCTTTAATGCATAAATATAAAACATAGTACCGAAGGACTACCTTCGCATATCTCAGGTAGTTAAAACTACCATCGCATAGCTCAGTTAGTTAAACCGGACTCGAACCAACCAGAAATGATTAGGGTTAACCAACCGATTCTGGTTGGTAAACCGGAACGAGGTGTGAGCCTCACCAACCAACAATGGGATTACCAAATGGTAGGTAAACAAGATTTTGAGTCCAGTTTATCAAACAAAAATTTTATCACTATTATCAACCGGGAAAATTTTTGGTTGGCGCGTTTTATAATTACAGTGGTAATTGATCTATCCTGGAATCCAAAACAGATTTCAGGAATCTCTTGCCTGAGGTTGATTTAAGATATTTCTCCCTTTCCCTTGCTTGTTTCCCATTGTCACAAGTTTCGAAATAGAATAGTTCAAATGGAGAATATTTTTTAGTGGATTTAACATACCCTTTATTATGTCTGTCGATTCTTGCATTAAGGTTTTCTGTTATTCCCACATAAATCATATTATAGTTTATACTCTTTAATGCATAAATATAAAACATAGTACCGAAGGACTACCTTCGCATATCTTCGGTAGTTAAAACTACCTTCGTATAGCTCAGTTAGTTAAACCGGACTCGAACCAACCATTCAGAATTTACAGATCACAGATTCAGGTTGGTAAACCGGCACGAGGTGTGAGCCCCACCAACCAACAATGGGGTTACCAAATGGTTGGTAAACCGGATTTTGAGTCCAGTTCACCAAACAAAAATTTTATCACTATTATCAATCGGGAAAATTTTTGGTTGGCGCGTTTTATAATTACAGTGGTAATTGATCTATCCCGGAATCCAAAACAGATTTCAGGAATCTCTTGCCTGAGGTTTATTTAAGATACTTCTCCCTTTCCCTTGCTTGTTTCCCATTGTCACAAGTTTCGAAATAGAATAGTTCAAATGGAGAATATTTTTTAGTGGATTTAACATACCCTTTATTATGTCTGTCGATTCTTGCATTAAGGTTTTCTGTTATTCCCACATAAATCATATTATAGTTTATACTCTTTAATGCATAAATATAAAACATAGTACCGAAGGACTACCTTCGCATATCTTCGGTAGTTAAAACTACCTTCGTATAGCTCAGTTAGTTAAACCGGACTCGAACCAACCATTCAGAATTTACAGATCACAGACTCAGGTTGGTAAACCGGCACGAGGTGTGAGCCCCACCAACCAACAATGGGGTTACCAAATGGTTGGTAAACCGGATTTTGAGTCCAGTTCACCAAACAAAAATTTTATCACTACTATCAACCGGGAAAATTTTTGGTTGGCGCGTTTTATAATTACAGTGGTAATTGATCTATCCTGGAACCCAAAACAGATTTCAGGAATCTCTTGCCTGAGGTTGATTTAAGATACTTCTCCCTTTCCCTTGCTTGTTTCCCATTGTCACAAGTTTCGAAATAGAATAGTTCAAATGGAGAATATTTTTTAGTGGATTTAACATACCCTTTATTATGTCTGTCGATTCTTGCATTAAGGTTTTCTGTTATTCCCACATAAATCATATTATAGTTTATACTCTTTAATGCATAAATATAAAACATAGTACCGAAGGACTACCTTCGCATATCTTCGGTAGTTAAAACTACCTTCGTATAGCTCAGTTAGTTAAACCGGACTCGAACCAACCATTCAGAATTTACAGATCACAGACTCAGGTTGGTAAACCGGCACGAGGTGTGAGCCCCACCAACCAACAATGGGGTTACCAAATGGTTGGTAAACCGGATTTTGAGTCCAGTTCACCAAACAAAAATTTTATCACTACTATCAACCGGGAAAATTTTTGGTTGGCGCGTTTTATAATTACAGTGGTAATTGATCTATCCTGGAACCCAAAACAGATTTCAGGAATCTCTTGCCTGAGGTTGATTTAAGATACTTCTCCCTTTCCCTTGCTTGTTTCCCATTGTCACAAGTTTCGAAATAGAATAGTTCAAATGGAGAATATTTTTTAGTGGATTTAACATACCCTTTATTATGTCTGTCGATTCTTGCATTAAGGTTTTCTGTTATTCCCACATAAATCATATTATAGTTTATACTCTTTAATGCATAAATATAAAACATAGTACCGAAGGACTACCTTCGCATATCTTCGGTAGTTAAAACTACCTTCGTATAGCTCAGTTAGTTAAACCGGACTCGAACCAACCATTCAGAATTTACAGATCACAGACTCAGGTTGGTAAACCGGCACGAGGTGTGAGCCCCACCAACCAACAATGGGGTTACCAAATGGTTGGTAAACCGGATTTTGAGTCCAGTTCACCAAACAAAAATTTTATCACTACTATCAACCGGAAAAATTTTTGGTTGGCGCGTCTTATAATTGCATTGGTGTTTGATCTATCCCGGAATCCAAAACAGATTTCAGGAATCTCTTGCCTGAGGTTGATTTAAAATACTTCTCCCTTTCCCTTGCTTGTTTCCCATTGTCACAAGTTTCGAAATAGAATAGTTCAAATGGAGAATATTTTTTGGTGGATTTAACGTACCCTTTATTATGCCTGATAAATCTTGCATTAAGGTTTTCTGTCATTCCCACATAAATGAAATTATGGCTTATACTCTTTAATGCATAAATATAAAACATAGTACCGAAGGCCGGACTCGAACCGGCACGAGGTGTGAGCCCCACTGGATTTTGAGTCCAGCGCGTCTACCAATTCCGCCACTTCGGCATTATGAAAGTACAAAAATTAATAACAACTATATAAAAATGAGGTTCAAATATCAGAGTATTTACTTTTAGTTTCAAGAAAAAATGAAATCTGATTCACTTATTTTCTCTCTTCTCTATTTTTGCCCATGTATCTCTCAGAGTAACAGTTCTGTTAAAAACAGGACCTCCGGGTTTTGAGTCTTTTGAATCAACACAAAAATAACCGAGCCTCTCAAATTGAAATCTGTCTCCCGCTTTCGCATTTTTTAACCCGGGTTCAAGCTTAGCAGTTTTAATTATCTGCAATGAGTCCGGATTAATAAATTCCCTGAAATCTTTTTCCGGATCTGCTTCGGGATCCTCTACCGAGAATAATCTGTCGTACAGTCTTACTTCCGTATTAAAAGCCTGTTCGGATGAAACCCAGTGTATTGTTCCTTTAACTTTTCTCTGCCCTGTGGAACCGCTTTTGGTTTCAGGATCGTAAGAACATTTTAATTCTATTACTTTTCCATCTTTGTCTTTAATTACTTCTTCGCATTTAATTATGTATGCATAACGCAGCCTTACTTCATTGCCGGGGGAAAGGCGGAAAAATTTCTTCGGCGGGTTTTCCATGAAATCATCCTGCTCTATAAATATCTCACGAGAGAAAGGAATTTTTCTTTTTCCCATTGCCTCATCTTCAGGATTATTTACCGCATCAAGTTCTTCAATTTTACTTTCAGGATAATTAATTAAAGTAACCTTCAACGGATTCAGCACAGCCATTACGCGCATTGCTTTCTTATTAAGATCTTCACGAATGCTATATTCAAGAAGCGCAACATCAATTGTGTTATCTCTTTTAGCAACTCCCACTTTTTCAGAAAAATACCGAATTGATTCAGGAGTATATCCTCTTCGTCTGTATGCTGAAATAGTAGGCATTCTCGGGTCATCCCATCCATTTACAAATTTTTCTGTAACAAGTGTCAACAGTTTCCTTTTACTCATTATTGTATAGCTGAGGTTCAACCGGGCAAACTCTATTTGCCGGGGTGCAAAAATTTCAAGCTCTCTCACAAACCAGTCGTATAAAGGACGATGTACTTCAAACTCAAGTGTACATATTGAATGAGTTATTTTCTCAATAGAATCTGATTGACCATGAGCCCAGTCGTACATAGGATAAATACACCATTTATTTCCGGTGCGGTGATGTGATACTTTTTTTATCCTGTAGAGGATCGGATCGCGAAGCAGCATATTGGGAGAAGACATATCAATCTTTGCCCTTAATACATGGGAGCCTTCATCAAATTCACCGTGCTTCATTCTTTCAAAAAGGTTCAGGTTTTCTTCAACTGTTCTATTGCGATAAGGACTTTCTTTTCCCGTTTCGGTTGGAATTCCGCGCGAATCTTTTATTTCATCCTGATTGGAACTGTCAACATAAGCTTTCCCTTTTTTGATCAGCTTAACCGCATATTCATATAAAGTATCGAAATAATCTGAAGCATAGAAAAGTCTGTTACTCCAATTAAAACCAAGCCATTTTATATCTTCAATTATCGAATCAACATATTCAACTTCCTCTTTAGACGGATTGGTATCATCAAACCTGAGATTGCATAACCCGCCATATTCTTTTGCCAAACCAAAATTGAGACATATCGATTTTGCATGACCAATATGAAGATATCCGTTGGGTTCAGGAGGAAAACGTGTATGAACTTCAGTATATCTTCCGTTTTTCAGATGTTCATTTATAATCTCTTTAATAAAATTAGATGCAGGTGGAAGATTATTTCCATCTAACTTATATTCAGTTGAATTTTTATCGTCAGCCATTATTATTTTTTTAGTTTAATTTGATTAAGCAAGTTTTTCTATTGCTCTGTTTAACCGGTTTATAGTTTTCTCTTTACCAATTATATAAAGAATATCAAAAACTCCCGGACCGCCCCCAACTCCGGAAACTGCTAACCTGACGGGGTGGATAAGTTTTCCAGTTCCGATACCGAGATTTTCTGCTGTTAGTCTCAGTGCATTTTCAAAATCTTCTTTTGATGGATTGGAAAGTTTTGAGAATTCTTCAACTAACTTTTTTAAATGTCCGACAGAATCAGGTTTCCATCTTTTCTTTACAACACTTTCATCATATTCTTGCGGCTCTTCAAAGAAATAAACACCTTTTTCAGGAATTTCTTTAATGAAGGAAACTCTCTCTTTCATTGCTTCAATCACCAAACCAAGAAATTCATCTGAATATTCTTCTGAACCATACTTCGTCTGTTTCAGTTCTTCTCTTAACAGGCTAATAAGTTCAGGCAAAGATTTTTTTCTTAAATGTTCTGCATTTAACCAGTTCAGTTTTTCTAAATTGAAAACTGCACCTGCTTTATTTACTCCATCAAGGGAAAACTTTTCAATTAATTCGTCCATCTGATAAAATTCTTTATCATCAGCAAAGTTCCAGCCAAGAAGGGCGACGAAATTTATCAACGCTTCTTTTAAATAACCTTTATTCCTGTAGTCTTCAACTGAAACGTCTCCCTGTCTCTTGCTTAGTTTTGATTTATCCGGGTTAAGCAGGAGAGGGAGGTGAGCAAACACTGGTTTTTCCCATCCAAAGTACTCATAAAGTAAAATATGCTTTGGAGTGGATGGAAGCCATTCTTCACCGCGTATAACGTGAGTTATTTTCATAAGATGATCATCAATTACATTTGCAAGATGATAAGTAGGATAACCATCACTCTTTATTAAAATCTGATCATCAACTATGCTGCTGTTGAAAATAACTTCTCCACGAATAACGTCGTTAAGAATTATCCGCTTTTCAGGTTCGACATTTAATCTTACAACGTGAGGAATATCTTTAGAAATCTGATCTTTTACTTCATTATCTGAAAGCTGCAAACAATGCTTATCATACATCGGCTGCATATTCATCTTCTGAAATTTATCGCGAACTTCTTTTAATCTTTCCTGTGTACAAAAACAATAATAGGCTTTACGTTCCGAAAGCAGCTTGTCGATATTTTCACTATAAATACTTAGTCTTTCAGACTGCTGATACGGTCCAAACTCACCAGGCTTGTCCGGGCCTTCATCATATTCGAGTCCAACCCATTTCAAAGTATGAATAAGGTTTTCTATAGCCCCTTCAACAAAGCGGTTTCTGTCTGTATCCTCAATCCTCAGTATAAATTTACCGTTGTTGTGTTTAGCTAAAAGATAATTGTACAAAGCAGTACGAAGACCGCCTATATGCAGATAACCTGTCGGACTTGGAGCAAATCGAACCCTTATTTTTTCATTAATCATAAGAATTACAGTTCATTAAAAAATCAAAAATAAACAAAAGGAAATAATTTGGCGTGATCAATTTTGTTGTAAAGATTATGAATGGACCTGCACATTTGCTTCAGTATAATGCTTTACCTTCTCAATAAATTCCTGGCTGTCAATTGGTTTCGGAATATAATCTGTTGCACCGGCTTCCAGGCATTTCTCTCTGTCACCTTTCATTGCAAAAGCGGTTAAAGCAATTATAGGAGTATCTTTATAATCCGGTATTAACCTGATCTTTTCAGTTGCTTCAAATCCATTCATTACCGGCATCTGCATGTCCATAAGTATAAGCTGGAATTTTTGTTTCTTTACCTGTTCAAGAGCTTCAGCGCCATTTTCAACAACCACAATTGATTCGAAATTATTTTTCTTTAACAACCTCGTAACTATTATCTGAGAATGCTTATAATCTTCCACAAGCAGAATCTTGACGGTATCTTTATTATTTATTATCTCTTCCGGTTTGGAAGGTTCTTCATACCGGTTTATCATCGCAGAGATAGTCTCAGATAATTCTTCAATGTTAACACTGCTTTTAAGAAGAAGCTCTTCAAACATGCCATCAATTTTTTTCAATTCATCTTGGTAATTTTCTTTCCCGGTATAAATTACAATGGGCAGGCGGGCAAATTTAGGTTCGGTTTTTATTTGTTTGATTAAATCATAACCACTGACTTCGGGCATTTCAAGATCTATAATTGCAAGATCCAGATCCAGGTTGCTTATCATATCAACGACTTTAGATGAATGAGATTCTGCAATTGCATTAAATCCTAACTGTTCCACTGCTTCTTTAAGCAGTTTCAAAGTTGGTACATCATCATCTACAATTAAAATATTAGAATCTCTTTTTAATTTATAGCTCTGGAGAACCTCAACTAAAAATTTGTAGTTGATTGGCTTTACAAAATACTCCACTGCTCCCATAAGAAAGGCTTTCTGCTGTTCAGCTTCAACAGAGCAAACAATTATAGGAGTGTTTTTAGTTGCTTTATTTTCTCTTAAAGTTTTTAGAAGTTCAAATCCATTAGAATCAGGCAACTCAATGTCCATAAGGATTGAAAGAAAATCTTCTTTTTCAATTATTTTTAAAGTTTGTTCAGCAGAGTTAACAATTACAGGGATGTAACCCCACTTTGTAAGATAATTGCTTAACAATTTTGAAGTTGCATAATCATCTTCAACAACAAGTACGCGATTATTCTTCCCGGTTTTTGGGAGAGAACTTATTTGTTTCTCAATATTAGCAGATGGAATCGGAGTGAAATCCTCCATAGTTAACGAAAGTTCAAAGCTTGTTCCCTTACCAATACCGCTTGTAACATTTATTTTACCTTCAAGAATATCGATATATTTTTTCGCAATTGATAACCCGAGTCCTGAAACGTTACCAAATTTTATGTTTTCAAGCGATTCAATAACAAATGGTTTAAATAAATTTTTCAGTTTATCTGATGATATTCCACTGCCTGTATCTGATATCCGTATGTTTAAATTATTTTTTTCAGGTAAAGTAATATTAATAGTTATTTTCCCTTTTTCAGTCATTCTTATTGACTGGGTAATAATATTAATAAGTATATACCGGAATTTCTGAGTATCAATTTTTATTTTTGCAGGTACATTTTCATCAATTTTTATAAGGAATTCTATTTTATCGTTATCAATCCTTGAAGAGAATACCTTGATTATTTCATCAAAAAAATCCCTGATAATCAGGTTCACAGGATTTTTCTTAACCAATCCCTGTTCAACTTTTGCAATATCAATCAAATCATTAATTAACGTTAAAAGACTAAATGCATTTTCTTTTAAAGTAGATACATATTCCGCCTGCGATGTAGAAAGGTTATCTTCATTTAAAAGAGATGCAAATCCTAAAATGCTGTTTGTCGGAGTTCGTAATTCGTGGGCTATATCAGTTATAACCTGGCTGGTTGATAATTTATTATCATTAAAATTTTCTTTCCACATCAGGAGCAATTCCCTTATAGCCCTGCCAAAGTTTTCAATTGTTTCTCTATCTGTCCTGGAAAAAGGAGTTTGTTTAGCAATTTTTAAAAGAACCTTCCCTTTTTCTTTTAAATCTAAAAAAAGACACCCTTCATAAATAACAAGGTCGGAAGCCTGGATTTCACATTCAGCAACATTACTGAAGACGATTGGAGAATTGTCATTTAACCCCCGGCAATGACTACATTGAAAAACAGTATCCTTTGAAAATGATTCTCTTGCAGATCCGGCTTTGGCTTGCACGATGAAATTGTTCTGATCATCAAGATTGAAAAAAACAGCAGCCTGTAAATCAAGCTGGATAAACAGGTATTCACAAATTCTTGTGGGAAAATCCCCTGGATTTGAAAGTGCTGTTTTTACTAACTCCGTATATTTTGGAAGAAGATCTGCTGTAATCAAATTTTGCATTTATCGGTATTAATAATTTGTTTTTGCCAGTATTTAAATATTCAATGCATAAAGATAGTAAAGAACATCATAATTTTAAAGATAAGAATAAACAGATTGAATTAAATGGAGTTGGGGTTTTTTTAGATTTTCGAAGGATTATTCATTGTTTATTCATCTAAGGCATAAAGATTCTATGTTGTCTGTATGATATATTTTAATTAGATTAAACAAAATATTTTTACGCTTTCCAAGACTATGAATGAATAATGCTGCCAGAATATTAATCGCTGAAGATGAAAATATTATAGCCAAAGATATTGAAAGAACTCTTAAAAAGCTTGGTTATGAGGTAGTTGGATCAGTCAGATCGGGAGAACAGCTTCTGGAACAATACACTTCTTCAAATCCTGATTTGATTCTTATGGATATTAACCTTGAAGGAAAACTTTCCGGAATAGATGTATCTAAAGAAATCAAAAAAGATGGGGATATTCCTGTAATTTATATTACCGCACTGGCTGATGATAATACCCTGGATCAGGCAAAGTTTACTGAGCCATTCGGATATATTGTAAAACCATTCGATGAAGATACATTGAGAACCTCAATTGAAATGGGCCTTTATAAATTCGAAATCGGACAAAAGCTGCGTGAAAGAACCCGGGAATTGGAAGAGGAGAGAATTAAATCGAACCAGCTTTTGCGCGATATCCTACCATCAGAAATAGTAGATGAATTTAAGAAGAATGGAAAAATCTCTCCCAAGTACTATAAGTCTGTATCAATTATTTTTACTGACTTTGAAAACTTTACATCAATTGCTGCTAAAATGGATCCCGGTGAACTGGTGACAGAGATGAATGAAATCTTTATGAACTTTGATATGATAATTGATAAATACGAGCTTGAAAAGCTGAAGACAATCGGGGACTCTTATATGATTGTTAGTGGTATTCCAAAAGAAAAAAAAGATCATGCGATCAGGGCAGTAGAGGCTTCGTTTGAGATGCTTGATTATCTTTCAAATAGAAATAAAAATTCATCAAAAAAATGGGGGATGAGAATCGGTATTCATTCGGGAGAAGTAATTGCGGGAGTGGTCGGGAAATTAAAATTTACATACGATGTTTGGGGACAGAGCGTTTCTGTTGCCAAGTATATCGAAAGATATGGCAAGCCCGGAAAAATTCATATTTCACGAAAAGTCAAAACCATGCTTGATAGTGAGTATATGTTTGAGCAGGGCATTGAATTCAACACGGGAAATACTATAACGAATACGTATTTCGTAAATAAAATTTAATCTAAAAACATCATTTATCCTCCACAAAGAATTATATGGCGGAAATTGTTAATATTCTTATTGCGGAAGACGAAAAAATAATTGCTTTGGATCTATCTGGCACACTGCAAAAGCTTGGTTATAATATTGTCGGAATAGCAGCAACGGGGAAAGATATTTTTGACCTGATTGAAAGTTCTAATCCTAATCTGGTTATGATGGATATTATGCTGGAAGGCAGCATGACCGGCATTGAAGCAGCAAATATTGTTTCCAGGAAATATGGATTACCCGTTGTTTATTTAACGGCTCTCACTGATGAGGAGACACTTCAAAAAGCAAAAAGAACCGATGCATTTGGCTATGTTTTAAAGCCTTATGATGAAAGAACTCTTCATTCTTCCATTGAGATGGCATTATACAAGCATAAGGTTGATCAGGAACTTCAAATAAAAACAAAGGAACTTGAAGAAGAAAAGAAAAAAACAGATTCATTGTTAAAAAATATTCTTCCCGAGGAAATTGTAAACGAGATAAAAAACAATGGTTATGTAAAACCAAGATATTATGAGCAGGTTTCTATTCTTTTTACTGAATTCTGTGAATTCGATTTAATTACTTCCGAAGTCGAACCTAATTTATTACTTAAGGAACTCAATGAAATTTTTGAAAACTTTGATGGGATTGTTCAGAAGTTTAATCTTGAAAAATTAAAAACTATCGGTGATTCATATATGATAGCGGCAGGATTACCGGATGTTACATCTGATCACGCCCTGAAAATATTACAGGCTGCAACTGAAATGCAAAATTATATATTGGAACACAACCGGGTGAAAAATATTAAACTTGAAATGAGAGCTGGCATTCATTCCGGTCCTGTTGTTGCCGGTATTGTGGGGATGAGAAAATTTACATACGACATTTGGGGAGATGCTGTTAATATTGCAAGCAGAATGGCAAGTGGTTGTGAACCCGGGAAAATTAATATCTCGGGAGAAACATACTGTCTTGTAAAAGATAAAATTGACTGTGTTTACAGGGGAAAATTAAGCGCGAAAGGTAAAGGAGAAATTGATATGTATTATGTGAATGTTGACAAATCTATAAATTGAAATCAAGCTGAAGACCAATCCTGTTATCAATATTCCCATTTATTTCTGAATAACCTGTACCTAAGGATTTTTCTTTTGGTTTAAAAGTCTCTGAATATTTAAATGAAACCGAAACTTTGCTAATAATTTTGTATCTGAGCACAAAATAAAATCTTACTCCTTCGCCATACAACCCAACGTTACTTAATATCCCTGTAAGGTCATTTTCGTATTCATAGATTGCTGAATTAAAAGAATTAGTTTTGAAGAAAATCGTCCTGCCGTAAATTAATAACTCATTCAAAAGTTGTACCCTTAAATCTTCAAATAGGAGATAACCTTCTTCAGATAATCCGGCATCCCGTATAAAAAATTTGGAATATTCCATTCGGGTTTTCAATCTCACTTGCTTTGTAAGGTTGTAAATTAAATCTACCCGGTATGAATGTTTTAACCTTTTTACTAATATATTTTGTAAATCAACTTCTTCGGTAACTTCTTTGTTTTCCAGTTTGAATCTGAGTACAGTCTCTAATCCTTTTATAGGTTTAGTGGAAAAATGGAGCATGTATTCATTCCCTTTGGATGGCAGAGGGTTATCGTAAGTGGCATATGGAAACTTGAACTGATCAAAATAAAAATTTACTACGCCTGCAGATGTTCTCCAACGGAAGCCATTATAAATTCCAAACTCGTTTTGTGATGCTCCGGATCTTTCTCCGAACCCAAATCCATGCAGATTAATATAATTTCTGGGATAATTTCGGATTGATAATGTATACACAAATTCGGGTGAGGCTGAAAATTTTAACCCGTTAAAAGAAGCTACCGATGTTCCATTAAATGCCGTTTCACCAAACAGGTTAAAATTTGAAATAAATAAATCATAGCAACTTGAATAATAATTGAACTTATCTCCCTTTATATCATAAATATCAGATGGTAGAAATGAATGATTAAATTCAGAATTATAGTATAAAAAACCTAAAGAAAGCGGATTTGATAAACTATATTTCAGACTTATTCCGTAGGAAGTTTCATAAATCGATTTTCTTTTAATCAATTCATTTGATGTTCTATGAAAACCATCCAAGGGAGTAGAGGTTATTAATCCTGATTCAGAATCTAAATTTGCATCTAAAGAATTTCTTGAATAGAAACCGGTTAATATTACTTGCTCCCATTTATATTCTGCTGCTGCTCCGCGGAAGAAATTATTTTCTGTAGCACTTGAATATGATTTAATATTACCTGCGACTTTCTTTACAGAATAAACTGCATCTGTTCCTTTAGAAAATCCGTACGGAGACCAAAGAGCAAGTCCCTGGCCAAATTTTACTAAATAGTCTCCGACAATAATATTATTAAAATTCATCCAGTTTGAAACGTTAATGTATCCCGACGAAAAATCATTTAAAGAATTTTCACCGGCGTCTTTGTCGGTTAAAAATCCAATATTAATATTATTATAGCTTGCATTTACCCTGTTATAGATTTTATAAGGCGACCCAATAAACTTATTTTCTTTAAAACCTCTTCTTTGCTGTAAATCGTTAAGAGCCCTGTTCCGCATTTTTACTGAGAAATCCGAAAAGAAATTTCGATCCGGTACATAATTAGTTTGAGCAATTTTTGTCACTGATATAAAGGGCAGGAATTTTTTCACAACATCTTGAGGAATTGCGGAAATTGAATATAGTTCATTCGGGGAAAAGAATGCACCGTATTTATTTCTATGATCAATTATTAATTTTGCAATTGATATATCAACGTAGGGGAGATCGCTCAGTTCAGTTAAAGATGCGGTATTAATATTAACAGGGTGATCCACGTAGTATTCAATAAGTTCATATAAATCAGAATTATCTGATTCTTCTCCAGGCTCTTCAAGTAAGTCTTCTATGGTCTGTTCTGTTTCTAACTGAAGAGTATCAGATTGAGCATAACACAATAAATACGAAAAAATAAAAATTATTGTAATGAATTTTATATTCATCCCACTTAATTTATTCCCAGATAATTTCTGATTTTGTCCTTTCTCGGTTCGTCTGAACCAAAACTAATTATCAGCCCTGCCTGGTGGGTGAGACCAAGATCAGGATGAGTAAAGACTGCATAATCAAGGTCAAGAAATAAATAATGAATTCCTATTCCGCCGGTAAATCTTGACGGTTCATTTGAAAAGCCTGTCCTCAATGAGAAATATTTTATTACCTGATAATCAAGACCGGCAGACACACTTGCATTGTATCGTATATCTTTTTCAATTGCAGCATTTATTGAAAAATTGTTTAAAATATCTACGCTCATTCCGGAATTAAGAATCACTGGTATCTGGTCATCATAATCGCCAAAAGACGCCTGATTTATATTGTGAACTGAAAATCCCCAACGAAAAAAATTTGTTAAGTAAATTAATCCGCCAATGTCTGCATACAAAGCGCCGGTGCTTCCGTATTTTTTAATTGATACACTATGATAATTAAGTGAGATTCCGGCGAAAAATTTATTAATATAGTTGTATGAAAAATCAGCAGTAACCTTGCTTTCCCTGTATAATTCAAATCCATAGGTCATTCCTCCGATTCCTATAGAACCAAAAGAAAATGGTTCGTGGTAAGCAAAGAACCCGTTTGCCATTTCTGTAAATCCAAAAGGAGCAGGTGAATAATATATGCCAATTTCACGCCAGTCCATTTGAGAAAGCCCTGAAGGATTAGTAAAAATTGAGAAAACATCATTTACCAAAGCTACATCTGAGTTTGCAAGAGAGATTTGTTTTGCGCCCGGGTTATACTGCGGGAAAATGGTCGCTGCGAAAATGACCGGCAATAAAAAATTGAGTAAAAACTTTAACATCCCCAAAGCTCTCTATTTTTATTGTTTGATTATATTGAATTTCCTATATTAAATCAACTATTATTTAAAAGAATATTAAAATATAATGAAAATAATATTAAGTCTTCTTCTAACATTGACATCATTGCTTTATGCACAGGAGCTCAATTGTAATGTATCAGTTAACACAGAAAGTCTGCCGGTTGAAAATCGTGACCTGCTTACAGATTTTGGTAATGCGATTGAAACTTATATGAACGAGACGAGGTTTACAAGTGATAACTGGGAGTATCCTAAAATAAACTGTGCACTAAGTATTTTTGTAACATCTGCCTCAGATGAAACTCATTACCAGGCGCAAATAGTAGTTACAAGTCAGAGACAGATTTATAAGTCTGAAGATAATTCACTTATGCTAAGTATAAATGATAATCAATGGAGCTTTGAATATTTAAAAGGTCAGCCGTTATACAGCCATCAATCGGTGTTCGATCCTATTACAGGGATGCTGAATTATTATGCATATATTATTATTGGTTTTGATGCCGATAGCTGGGAAGAGCTTGGCGGTACAACTTATTTTAACAAGGCAACTGATATTGTTAATCTTGCAGCTAACAGTAACTTTAAGACTGGTTGGGACAGGAATAGCAGCTCATACAGCAGGGCAGGGTTGGTAGATGATCTCTTAAATGAAAAGTACCGCTCGCTCAGAGAAGCAATTTACGGTTACTATTATGGAATAGATATTTATTCGCAGAATAAAGCTGAAGGGCAGAAACAAATTGTTAAACTGGTAAACACGCTGGTTAATTTGAAAAATAAAATTGACCTGACAGGGGTATTTTTAAAAGTTTTCTTTGACGCAAAGTATGGAGAGATCATAGACAGACTGAAAAGCTATCCGGATAAAACCATATTTGAAAAATTAAAAAAGATAGATCCGTCTCATCTCGCTAAATATGATCAGGCTTTGTCTAATGGATAAGATTAATCTTAATTATTTTGTCATCCTGACTTATCTTTTCCACTACATCTAATCCTTTCAAAACTTCAGCGAAGATGGTATACTTTCCATTAAGGTGGGGATAATTTCCCGTAGTAACAAACCATTGTGAACCTTCAGTATCTTTCCCCGCACTCGCCATTCCTACAATTCCTTTGTTAAACTCCATTGGCGAAAATTCGGAAACAATTTCGTGGCCGGGACCACCCCATCCTGTGCTGGTTGGGTCCCCACCCTGAATTACAAAACCGGGAACCACCCGGTGAAAAGTTACTCCATTATAGAATCCTTTTTTTGCCAGGAAGCAAAAATTTCCCACTGATATAGGCGCATACCCCGGGAGAAATGAAATTATAAATGTTCCTTTATCTGTTACTATTTCTGCTTTTTTGTAACTAAAGGCTTCATTCCAGTAATCGTTAAAATTATCGATATCCCTGGAAATCGAAAGAATTGATTTTCCGTTAAGACCCGAAACAAATTTTCTTATAGAATAAAGTTTTGAATTGGAAAGCAGTTCTAAAATCTGTTTTTGATAATCATTTGAAATTTTACCGGAAAGATTTTCAAGAGACATAAGGCTTTCGACGAAGTCGGGGTTATCAAGATTATTTTCTACCTGTCTGCTTATAATTTTTAGAAGTGAATCTTTATATGTTTTTATGAATGCTGAATCTATGCCTTCAGCAGATATAGAGATTAATGATGGTTCTTTTGAATTCAATGCTGAAAATAAAACACGGTTTGTCTCATATTTAGTCTGATCAAAATTTAATATGGATTCCAGGATAGTTATTCGGTTTGATAGATTTTCTGAGAAATATTTGTCACCTAAAATTTTTAATGCTTCTTTAGATTGTGGATATATAGCACAGATTTTATAAAGATAATCGGGATAGATTTTGTCATTAAAAAATTTTATAAAAACATCATTAAAATCTTCAGGGAAAAGTGATAAATAGCTAATGAACATTTCTCCCTGTGTATATTTCTCCATTTCCTTTTTACCGTGCAGTATCTCGCTTAACTTCAAATAAAGGTAATCTTTCAGTTCTGATTTCAAATTAAGGTTTTTAAGAGATTCTGCTGCAACCCGTGAAATATTTTTATTTTCATCATTTAAATATTGGAGATAACTATCAAGTTCCGCCTGATTTTTAAAATTGTAGAAAGCAGAAGCATTTACTGCTTCAACCCTTGATTGAAAATCCTTTAATGATTTTAATTGCATCAATAAACCATAATCATCAGGGAAAAACTGCAGCTTGCGAAGACAAGCTAAAAGATAAGCCACCGGTTTTTCCGTAACATCACTTAAAACTTTACCATTCAATATTTTTTTCAGTGTGCCGACAATTAATCGTTCTTCCTCGGGAACAGGTCCTATTCGGTATAAGCTGAATGCTGCTTCAAACTGACGTGAGGAAGAAGAATATAATTCTCTCTCAAGTACCTGCCTCGCATCTTTTGCGGCGACATTTCCATTTGAAAAGAAATAAAAGAGTGCGAGTGAAATCCCGTTAAATTTTGATTTATTATCTTCCTTCTCATAGTCTGAAATTAAAGTTTTTGCAAAAGTAGAATCAGCAACTTTTCCAAGAGCTACGAGCGAATAATAATTTATTAATGGATCAGTATTATCACTATTAAAAAGCTTTTTTAAATAAATAGAGGAAGTATTGCAATGACCTAACTGACCAAGCGCAAAACAAATTTCACGTCCAAACTTTTCAACAGGTAAAGAAATGATAGATGGAACAAAAGCAGTATCTTCAGAAAGACTTACACTCAGCAAAGCGGCAATTACTTTTTCATCATTATTGGAAGTGAGGTATTCTTTTGTTGTTACCTTATCGAAATTTCTTGTAAAAGTGGTAGCAGCGAGTTGTTTGTCACTTTGGGAATATTGAGCAAGTATTGTTGTACTAAATAATAAAAATATGAAAATCAAAATTTTCATAGCATATATTCCTATGATCTAAAGTCGTTAATTCAAACTGGTATTTCATAAATTCTATATTTCTTATAAAGTTCAGCATTCAGAACCTGGGCACCACGGTTCATCATATCATTATCTTCAAGCACCCAGCTTGCTTCACCGAGCAAGATACCGAGTTTCTCAGCTCTTTTAACAATCTCATAATAAAATGTTGCATCCAGCCCTTTCTTCTGGTATTCAGGGATTATGCCAAGCGTAATGATTCTGCTCCAGGTAATTTTTTTCTTTTGAGTATATAGTTTAAGAAAACCAAATGGAAATAATTTGCCGTTCATACTTTTGAAGACCTGGTTATAATCAAGCATTACCAGAGCAAAACCAATTATCTTACCTTTAACTTCACCGAAGAGAACTAATGAAGGTTCTACAAGCGGTTTTAAATCTTTTGCCATTGCATCTATTTCTTCTTCAGTCATAGGGATGAATCCCCAGTTAGGAGCCCAGGCTTTGTTATAAACATCCTTCACCTTATCAAGCTCTTTATCAAATTCTTTCATATCGAGCTGCTTTATTTCCAATCCGATTCTTTTCTTTGCAAGTTCGGCAACTCTTTTCATTTTATCGGAAGTAAGAACTTTTTTATTTTCAAGCTTGTAGGCATAAAGATCTTTTGCTTTCTTTAATCCATAACCATCACAAAGATCGAGATAATATTTAGGATTATAAGTCATCAGGAGTCTTGGTTCATCATCAAATCCTTCCAGCAGCATTCCGTACTCATCATTACTTGATGGGTTTGCAGGTCCGCGCATTTCTTTAAGCCCGCGATCTTTAAGCCATTTTTTTGCAGTGTCAAAAAGCGCATTAGCCACAGCCTGATCATTAATACATTCGAAGAACCCAAAAAAGCCGACTTTATCATTATGATATTTGTTGTGCAGATCATTTTTAATAGCGGCAATTCTTCCAACAAGTTTCCCATCTTTTTCAGCAAGAAAAAAATCAGCTTCGGCGTGCTGATAAAAAGGATTTTTCTTTTTATCTAAAAGTTTTTTCCTGTCCATTAATAAAGGCGGCACCCAGTGATTATCACCTTCATAGATTTTCCATTGGAATTTTATAAACCTCATCAGGTCCTTCTGATTTTCAACTTTGATGATTTTAATTTCGCTCATATTATCCACCCGTATCGTTTAAAAAATAAAAGCATACCATTGCCGGTATGCTCATAAAATTTATTTATATGATTATGGAAAAATATTTAATCAACTAATTAAACCAAGTTTTTTACCTGTCTCTTCAAAGATACTCAGAATCTTATCGAGATGTTCATCTTCGTGTGTAGCCATATAGCTTGTTCTCATCATTTGTCTGCCGGGAGGTACGCCGGGAGAAATGAAAACGTTAACGAAAACGCCCGCATCATATAACATTTTCCACATATGGAAAGCAAGCTGATCATCTCCGACGATTACCGGAACGATTGCTGTCCTTCCTTCAATAACATTAAAACCAAGTGCTTTTAATCCCTGTCTCATTTTTGCAGCATTACGGATTAACATATCAACCCGTTCCGGTTCCGCTTCAAGAATATCGAGTGCGGCAAGAGCAGCAGCAACAGAAGCAGGAGTAGGTGATGCACTGAATATTAAAGCAGGAGAGTGATGCTTAATGTAATTAATGACTTTCTCTTCACCTGTAACAAACCCACCGAGTGATGCAAAGGTTTTGCTGAATGTACCCATTGTCATATCGATTTCATTTTCGAGATTAAATTCACTTGCTGTGCCTTTTCCATTTTTGCCAATTACACCAACAGCATGTGCATCATCAATTAAAATTCTGCATCCATATTCTTTGGCTATTTTATTCAACTTCGGAAGATCAACTATTTCACCTCCGGTTGAAAAAACTCCATCACTCACAATTAATTTCCCGGTTTCGGGAGGCAATTTTTTTACAACTCTTTCTAAATCATCCATATCATTGTGTTTGTATCTAACGAAATCTGCGGTTGCCCCTTTTGCCATTAAAGTTCCTGCTACCAGACATGCATGATTATCTTTATCCGTAATAACATAATCACCTCTTTGAACAAGAGTGGGAATAATTCCCTGGCCGGTTTGATATCCGGTGCTGAACAGAAGCACTGCTTCTTTATTAAAAAATTTAGCTAATCTTTCCTCGAGTTCAATGTGAAGATCGAGGGTTCCGGTTAGATAACGCGAACCTGAACATCCGGTACCATATTTTTCAACTGCTTTTATCGCTGCTTCTTTAACCTTCGGATGAGCGGTTAGACCGAGATAATTATTCGAGCCTGCCATAATAACTTTTCGACCTTCAATCTGAACAACTGGTCCTTCATTTTCTTCAATTGGTCTGAAATATGGATATAGACCGGATGCTTTTACTTCATCAGCTCGTGTGAAGTCGTAACACTTCTTAAAAAGATCCAAAAAACCTCCTGATGTATTACCTGATAGAATAAATAGAATTTAAGAATAAAACAATAATTTCTTAAATTTGGCGGTTCAATGTAAAATTTAATAAAAATAAAAACAAATAAACTTTAGTATGAAAAATCCCCCCATCGCTGTAGTAACAGGAGCAAACGGGTTTGTGGGAAGTCATCTTGTTGATCTTTTATTGAGCAAAAAATATAAAGTCAGATGCATTACCAGGAAGACAAGTAATTTGAAATGGTTGGAAGGGAAAGATGTAGAAATATTCGATTGTGGTTTATCAGACAAAGATGGTCTCCGTAAAGCTTTTAATAGTGCTGATTATATTTTTCATGTTGCGGGCGTGGTCAAATCAAAAAAACCTGAAGGATACTTTAAGGGAAATGTGGAAATCACAAAAACATTGCTTGAAGCTGCAATCGAATTTAAAATAATTTAAAAAGATTCATCGTGGTCAGCAGTCAGAGCGCGGCGGGACCTTCTTTTAATGAAAATCCCGTAACTGAAGATGGTGAGCCACATCCGATTACGACTTATGGCAGAAGTAAGCTTGAAGAGGAAAAGGTAGCTAGGGAGTATATGAAGCAGCTTCCTATAACTATAATCAGAGCTCCGGCTGTTTACGGTGAAAGAGATACTGAAATATTTATTTTCTTCCGGACCTTTAGTAAAGGACTTTTTACGACAATCGGTTTTGACAGAAAATTAATTAGTCTTATACATGTTGTTGATCTTGTAAATGGAATTTTACTTGCTGCAGAAAATACTGATGGGAATGGGAAAACATATTTTATCAGTTCGGAAAAATTTTATACCTGGGAAGAGATCGGTGAAGTAACAAAGAAGGTAATGAATAAGAAACCGGTTCACGTTAAAGTTCCGCATTCCATAGTTTTTTTTATAGCCGCAATTGCACAGTGTTTCGCTTTTTTCAGCAGCAAACCTGCAACCTTGAATATTGAGAAAGCCAGGGATATAACGCAGCACGCATGGATTTGTTCAATAGAAAAGGCAATTAAAGAACTCGGTTTTCACCAGGAAATTACAGTTGAAGAAGGTATCAGGAGAACAGTTTCCTGGTACAAAGAAAAAGACTGGCTTTAATTAATTGCAATCAGCTCCTTCTTTTATCCATGTTTTTACACCCTGTATCTGGTTCTGAGTTAATGGTGGATAACCTACCGGCGGCATAGGATAATTTCCAATTCCTTCAACAGCCCAAACAAGCCTGCTGTTATCTGGATATCCCGGCACAACAACTGAAAGATCTGATTTTGTATTTGCACACGATGTCAGACTTATTCCACCGGCACGGGTTGCATCTTCATGGCATCCTGTGGAAGCACATTTTATATTGAAAACAGGTTGGAGGTACTTGGAGTAACTTACATTCGAATCCGGTATTACCACCTTATCGACATCACTTGCCGTTATCTGATCTTTACAACCTGTATATGTCAAGATTAAGATAAAACCAAGAGAGCTGAGAATTGCAATAATATATTTCATTAATTCTTTCTGAAATTTTAAACAAAATTATAATATGTAAAAATTGGTTTCAATGTATATACAAATGCCGTTCAATTGATCATTTAAAATAAAAACCCTCCTGCAGAAGATTGCAGGAGGGATAAACTCTTTAACATCATAAGGCAGGGGTAAACCTTCATGAACAAATTTACCGAAACATATATTCTGAGAGTTTTAAAATCAATAGGTTTTTTAATTATTGAAAAATAATTTTTATTTTTCTGATATATTAAAGAATTTATTTCCTGAGTTATTCTAAAATTTAATCTGAAGCGTAATTCAAAATTTATTGTAACAAATCCCGAATTAGTTTAATTTTGTGTGTTAAGTATCCGGGGCTATAGCTCAGCTGGGAGAGCGCTTGAATGGCATTCAAGAGGTCAGGAGTTCGATCCTCCTTAGCTCCACAAGAAATTGTAAAAAATATTTATTAATCTGTTGTTTTCAGATCAACAAACCCATTTAATACCCATTAATCAAATTTAATTTACTATTATCGAAGAATAAATTTAGGTTGCTAAATTAGCTTTAGTATATTTTCAAGAAGTTCAAATAATTCTCGTTTGCTGAAAGGTTTTGATAAATAGTGTGAACAACCGGCTGCCAAAAATTCTTCTTTATCATTAACCATCGCATATGCAGTTGTTGCAATAATAGGAGTGTCTTGATACTCCTTCATTTTTCTTATTTTTTTAGTTGCCTCTTTTCCATCCAGACCTTTTCCAAGATTTATATCCATAAATATCATATCATATTTTTTCTTAGTCAGCATTTTTATAGCAATCTCGGCATTAGTAGTCGTTTCCAGTTTTACATATTCATTTATATATCTTTTCAGAATTCTAAAGACAAGTGGATCATCGTCAATTAATAAAGCAGACGGAAGCTGAACTTCAGTTTTGGGTGTTAAAGAACCTCCCTTTAATTCTATTTCCGATTCTTTATCGTCTTTTTTCAAATTTGTCAACGGCAGAGTAACTGTAAATGTCGAACCTTTTCCAACTCTACTTTCAATTGCAATATGACCGCCGAATTTTTCAACTAATTTTCTTGTAATGCTTAATCCCAGACCTGATCCTTCAAAGTTCCTGCTTAATCCTTCACTTGCCTGTCTGAATTCTTCAAATATTATTTTTTGATCAGCCTCAGAAATCCCGATTCCTGTATCACTCACTTTTATTTCCACATAATTATCGAAAGAAGAAATAGATGAAGTTACAATGCCTTCAAATGTAAACTTGATTGCATTGTTGATAAGATTATTCAAGATGGAGTGAAATGCGCGTTCATCAAAATTTACAATAATTGATTCAGGGTTGAAATCAGATTTTAGTTCCAGTCCTTTTTTCCTGGCAGTTTCCCTAAATAAAGATATTGCTTCTTTGCTTTTATGAACAAGATCAATTTCATCAAAATCGAAATGATTGGAATCTCTTTCAAATTGTGATAAATCCAGAATCAAATTGAGAGTATCAGATAATCGTTTACCACTATTATAAATTGTATCAGCCATTTCTTTAAGTTCAACTGGTTCAAGTTCCTGGCGAAGAAAATCTGCATAACCAAGAATTCCTACTAATGGAGTTCTTAATTCGTGACTCATATTAGAAAGGAAATTTGATTTTAACTGATTGATTTCCTCAGCTTTTTCTTTGGATTTAACCAGGTCTTCAATCATTCTTTTCTTTTCTGTAATATCTTCTTTTATTCCGATGAAATGCGTTATTTCTCCTTTTTCATTTTGTATCGGGGAAATTGCAGCCGATTCCCAATAAAGCTCACCGTTTTTCTTTTTGTTATGAAATTCTCCCTGCCAATCTTTTCCCGAAAGAATAGTATCCCACATTTCTTTATACTCTTCTTTTGTCATTTCATTTGAGCTTAGAATTTTAGGATTTTTTCCAATAATCTCTTCATAAGAATATCCGGTGACTTCACAGAATTTTTTATTTACAAATTCAATATTCCCTTTAAGGTCAGTTATTAAAACTGAAGCAGGACTTTGCTCAACTCCCCTGTATAGCTTTCTTATTTCTTCTTCAGCCGTTTTACGCTCGGTAATATCTATTACAGTATTTAACTGAATCGTTTTTCCTTTTTGTTTTATAAATACAACTGAGAGTAAGCCTATAATTATCTTTCCATTTTTATCTCTGAATTGGCATTCAAAATCTGTAGCACTTCCTGAGGATTTCAGAAGTTCAAGTAATTTCTCCCTGTCTTTAATATCATCAAATATACCAAGCTCTATTGTTGTACGGTCAATGACTTCTTCCTCGAGTATTCTGTCCCTTTTAAGAATGCTTCATTAACATCGAGGATAGTTCCCTCGCCAGGCACTGTAAGTATTATGCTGGCAGGACTCTTATCAAACATTTCTGAAAAAGATTTTTCCGATTGTACAATTTCCTCTTCAGCTTTTTTTCTTTCTGTAATATCATGAGCAACACCCTGAAGACCAATTACTTCTCCATCTTTAAAAACAGGCGTTTCAAAAATCTCAAGTGTAATTATATTACCATTTGCATGATATATCTCTATTATCGTTGGTTCAATTACAAACTCACCCTTTAAATGTGAAATTGTTTTTTGTTTTGCTAACAGATTTATTTTTGTATCAGTTGTGAACCAATCTTTTCTGCTCATCCATTCTTCAACTGTATAACCTGAAATTTTTTCGACGGTAGGAGATATGTAAGTAAGCTCAGCATTTGTGTTTTGAGTATAGAAGAAAAGGTGCGGTGTTCCTTCAACAATTGTACGCATTTTTCTTTCATTTTCCTGGAGTGCTTCTTCCACGAGTTTACGGTCTGAAATATCCCTGGTAATGGATATTATACAAGGTTCGTTATTAATCGAAATAATTGATGCCGACATTAACGCAAATACAACTTTACCATCTTTAAATCTGAATTTTGCTTCTAAATTTGTAACTCTTCCATATTTCTTTAATCCATCAATTAATCTCGCACGATCTTCGGGGTTGACCCAGATATTAATTTCCACAGAAGTTTTCCCTATTATATCCTCTTCGGTATAACCGGTTATCCTTGTAAAGCCCTCATTAATTGCAATGTACAAACCATCATTTAAACGGTTGATGTTAACTGAATCGGGGCTTGTTTGAAATGCAAGTTTAAATTTTTCTTCGCTTTCTTTAAGGGCAGTTTCTGCTTTTTTTCTTTCAGTGATATCTCTTACTATAGTCTGAAAAGCAAATTTACCTTTGTATTGTATTGGTATACCTATTATTTCAGCAAGAAGAGGTTCATTATTCAGTTTTAATAATTTCTCTTCTACAAAATCTGAAGGTTCACCGGTATTAATAATTCCTTTAAGTCTTTCTGTTACAGTCGGTATTGAATCCGGATGAACAAAATTCATCACAGGTATTCTTAAAAGTTCTTCAACTGAATCAGCACCAACCATTTTAGCTGCTGCGGGATTTGCATAAAGAGTTTTGCCCTCAGCATGGATAATCACTCCATCAGGCGTATGCTCAACAATTCGCCTGTATTTTTGTTCACTTTCTTTTGCAGCAATCTCCGCTTTTTTATTCTCGGAAATATCAGTGTGAGTCCCTATTATTCTTAACGGTTTCCCGTCATCATCTCTTTTAACAATTTTACCTCTGTCAAGGATCCATTTAAAAGAACCATCTTTGCATAGTAATCTTTGCACACTTTGATATGAGGGTGATTCACCGTTAAGATGTTTGTCAATCTCATTAAATACTCTTTCTTTGTCCTCCGGATGGAGCAACTTTTCCCATGACCCGAAATTATTTTCTATTTCATTCTCTGAATAACCAAGCATCGCTTTCCATTGCTTTGTGAACAACACCTCATTTGTCTCAGTATTCCAATCCCATACGCCGTCACCGGCACCTTCAAGTGCAAACTGCCATCTTTCCTCACTTTCAGTTAATTTTTTTATAAAAATCTGCTTTTCTTCCTGATCAATTAGTATTTTTCCTATTAGTAAAGTTGCGAGGGGATAGAGTCCAAGAATTGTGGGAAATAGTATTTTATACATTTCAAATTTATTTGGGAACGGTAAAAATGAAAAAAGAATCAGCATTACACCGTTTACAATTAAGCCGAAAATGTAGAGTCTTAAATTTGATATTTTATTATTAGTTGATTTATATCTTTTTAAAAAGAAGAATAGCCCAATAAGAAATGATGAGATTGTAACAAGTGTTCCTGTAAATACTCCGCCGCCTCCAAGATATATTCTGAAAGTAATTGCTGCCGCAGATGCTATTATACCGGATAACGGTCCAAAAAACAGAGTACAAATACTTATTACTATGGATCTACCGTCAAATATAATTCCTTGTGTTAAGTGAAAAGGGTAAAGCATTCCTATAATTGCAGTAAGACCAAAAAGAATTCCCTGTAATATTTTCCCTTGAAATCTATTTTTATTAAACCTTTGATTGATGAATCCGGAAATTACGCTTAAAGCAATTAATACGGCAAGATTGTAGATCAAATCAACTTTTATCATATTGTTTAGCACTTAATGAAAAAATTAAACGTTCTGCATAGCAATCCATCCCTTCTTTATCTAGAAATATTTGCTGATTATAGTCAGGTACAAATATTCGAAGTCTATTTCAAGCAAATCTTGTACCTCTTTCTTTAGTACTCTAAAGTTTAAATATTGGTTTTTACGATTCTTTGCAAAGTGTGGAAAAGTTGGATTATTGGATAATTTAAGAGTAATCTTGTTTGATAGAATACATTTTTCAGATTGATTTACTTATAAACAGATATAAATTCTTTAATTTAGGATTTAACTTTCTAAGAAGTTAAAAAATTTGTTTACTTTTATTATTGTTATTTTCAAGCATTTGATTGGAATAATGGTTTCAAATTGTCAATAATTGACACGAGTGTAATTGAATAATTCTCAATAAAAAAAATTTAAATTAATTGAAGGTAAAAATGGCTGATGAAGAAAAGCTTGAAACAGGCTCAATAATCTGGACAGATCTCACTGTTCCAAATGCAGAAGAAGTAAAAGATTTCTATTCGAATGTCATTGGATGGAAGCCTGAACCAGTTGTAATGGGAGGTTATAATGATTACAGTATGAACAGCCCTGAAACCGGACGAACAATAGCCGGGGTTTGTCATTCAAAAGGAATAAATGCAGATTTACCGCCACAATGGCTTATCTATTTTACTGTAAAAGATGTTGATGAATCAGTAAAAAAATGTATGGAAAAGTGGAGGAAAAATAATTGCAGGTCCGCGAAATATGGGTAAGTATGGCAGATACTGCGTTATTCAGGATCCGGCAGGCGCAGTAGCTGCACTATTTTCACCATTAGAGTAAAAAAATTTTAACAGATATTTCCCGGTCTGGGAAAATTTCTTCCGAAGTTAAAGCTCATTACAGCATCATTGCTTGTAAGATACGTGTGAAAAATTCTTTTAACACCACTGTAAATAAACACCTGAGGAGGTAAAACAAGTTTCATCTTTCCCCCGTATTCTGATATTTTTTTAGAAGCTATTACAAGTACTCCGAGAAAAGTTGCATCGATCATTCCACAGCCGGAAAGATCAACTACAATTTTCTCGTATTCAAGGATTATATCGGATTCAAGGTAATCCTGAAACTCCAGTGCATCCTGAAGAGTGGTTTTTTCCAGCGTGACGTGAATAACCAATACCTCGTCACGGTATTCTCGTTTGAAATTTTCCATAAATGACATCTAGTTTTTTACTAACCCTCGCAATTTTTACCTCAATCAATGTACCAGTTGATTTTGTTAAAATTTCTTAACCTTCTGTTTTGAAATGACTTAAAAGATTAAGACTGCTTCTCACACTGATACAAATTTTTAGTCTTTTGCAAAGTTAATGTAATTATGCGTTTTGAAATTTTCAAATGATTCATTTCATCCTCAGTTTATGACCTTAATCTTTTTTGGTATTGATTCTTATGGAATTTGAATGATATGTTTTTATCAGCAATTTTAAAATACTTGCAGGGTTTTATGAAAAATTTAGCGGGTTCAATCTTAATATTTAATCCTTCTATTATTTAATTCAAATTCAATTGCTCAAGGAGAAGCAGCTTTACCGTTTCTTACTTATCCTGTCTCTTCTTTAAGTTCGGGAATGGGTTCGATAGGCACTTCAACTCTGACAAATGATGCTTATGGATTTCTTTACAACCCGGCTCAATTGGGATATAAAAGCCAATTTACAAACTTTGGTTTTCAATTTTATCTTGAAAAACCTCAAATTGGGAAAAAATATTTTAATAATTTTTCTTTCGGCACAATAAATGGCTTAGCTTTGATATCTGGGTTACAATTTTGAGTCGATGTTAAAATTTCCTTTAAGCTTTGGCTTTGGTTTTTCCAATTCCGAATTAAATTTTGGATGGACTGAAGAAGTCACTCCTAACTATGCAAGAGATAATTACAAAGCATATTCTTTTGGTATCGGCTTAGATTATTATGTTGAACTTAAATGTAGGGATAACATTTAAATCTATTAACTCTGAATTAATATATAGAGATGAATCAGTACAGGTGCTACCCATGAAATCTGTCGATGGCAGATCAGGAGTCGGCGCTTATGATGTTGGTATTTTATTAGTTGTCCCGGTGTGGGATTTAATTGATCAAAATTTTCAAGAAGAAATTCTTAGAGTGACATTCCAATTATTCCCTCATTAAACTTTTCATTTGGTTACACTCAATCAAATATTGGAGATAAAGTATATTATTTGGATAAAGCTCAGGCCGATCCTCTTCCAAGAGAAGCGAGGTTAGGATATAGTGTTTCCGCAGGGGTAAGACTGTCAAAGGAAATATATGATATTAGAGCTTTTTCATTTAGATTTTTCAGCAGAAGCTGAAGACTATTTAGTCGTACGGGATTCTACAGGTGAGACTCTTCCGTATCAAAAATTTTTGGGTGATATAAATATTGGGAAAAATATTTTAGGTATTAGAGGCGATGAAAATGTATATGCACATGCAGGATTAAAAATAAGCCTTTTGGAATCTGCTGAATTTATGTGGGGACATTTTGGAAATCCGTAGGATCATTCAAAGAACAAATGGTTTTGTCATCAGGATGAAAGGGCTGTTGAAATTTATTACAGATCAAAGAAAAGATCCTGTATTTAATTTTATTGCGGATCATTTTGATTTGAGATATTATAATTCAGATTATTTGATTGGAAATTACTCGGAAACAACCTTTAAAGGTATAGAATTAGTTCTCTCAAATTTTAATTTTAATTAATATTTAAAATACGCTCAGGAGAAAAGTGAGTAAAATCGATAAGCTTGCAGAAGATTTTCTTTCTCAGAAAAATATTGCTGTTGCGGGAGTAAAAAGAAATTCAGATGGAGTTGCTAACGCAATCTTTAAAAGATTGAAAGAAACCGGTCACAATGTTTTTCCGGTAAATCCCGGCACGGAAATATTTGAAAACATAAAATGTTATCCGGATGTTAAATCTATTCCCGGTAAAGTTGATGGTGTAGTAATTGTAACCAAACCTGTTCATACTGAACAGATTGTTGAAGACTGCATTAATTCAGGAGTACCCAGAGTTTGGATGCACAATATGATGGGAAAAAAGGGAAGTGATAAACCAAATTCAAGCATATCCGAAAAAGCCGTACAAATGTGCAAAGAAAATAATATTATAGTAATTCCCGGCGGTTGCCCAATGATGTTTTGCGGCAATGTGGATTTTGGACATAAATGTTTGAGAGGAATAGCAAGACTTATAGGTGGATTCAGGTTTTAGTTTTTTGAAAATTTTAATTGCTTCTAAATCTGTCATTTTCTATTATCACTGGGTAAACAAAAATAGAGAGACAGCTTATGAAAAGTGAAGAGCTCAAATCTTTGCAATCACCTCTTAAACAAAAATATAAAAATGAACCTCCATCTGCTCTCATAACTTTGAAAGCCGAAGGTATAATAGGAGAGGGGATTACCTGTAAAATTGATACTGGTAAGGCACTGGCTGAAGCCGGGCTGCACCCGGCAACCGGCGGAAATGGATTTTTTGCTTGTTCGGGGGATATGCTTCTTGAAGCCCTGGCAGCGTGTGCAGGAGTAACTATGAGTGCTGTTGCGACTTCAATGGGAGTAAATATAAAAAGCGGTAAAGTGATTGCTGAAGGCGATATTGATTTCAGGGGAACACTTGCTGTTTCTAAGGAAGTTCCGGTGGGTCTACAGAATATCAGGGTTAAATTTGAATTTGATACTGATGCTGATAATGAACAGTTAAAATCACTTATGAAATTAACAGAACGTTATTGTGTGGTTTATCAGACTTTAATAAATCCGTCTTCGATTGATTTTACAATTAACACATTCTAAAGCGCTTTATCTTTTTATTTTATCTTCCCCGAGTGGAGCTAACCGGGATCGAACCGGTGACCTTCTCGTTGCGAACGAGACGCTCTCCCATCTGAGCTATAGCCCCGAAATAAAACACTTACAAATTTAATCTTCTGAGGGCTAATAATCTATATCTGTTGTAACAGCTTATAAAACATTTAACCGGTAAAAAAAATCATACAGTGATTTGACAATTACATAATAGAACAACCAATTTTTGATCGTTGAAATTGAAACTAAAATATTTCATCAGGTCAACAACTAAATTTTTAAGATATAGGTACATTTCCTATTTTTACTTCTGATGAAAATTCTTCCTGTTGATAGTTATTATAAAACTATCTTAAAACTTGCACTGCCTGCTATTGCCGGTTTATCTACACAGATGGTAGTTTCGCTAACAGATTCGGCAATGGTTGGGCGACTTGATGAAGCAACTTATGCCCTTGCAGCAATGGGTATCGGAGTCCTCGCTACCTGGGCTTTGATAAGTTTTTTCTCAAGCCTGGCTACCGGTACCCATGTAATTGTAGCCAGAAAATATGGTGAAACTGACTACGATGGCTGCAGCCTTGCATTAACTAACTCTTTGTTGATTGGATTTATTATTGGGATTATTGTTGCAGCAATTGGTGTTCTTGCCGCATACCAGATTGCCGACTTTTTCGCTGCTGATAAAATTGTTGGTCATTATGCAGGTGAATATATTTTTTACAGGTTCCTGGGCATTCCCTTTTTTCTGATAAGTGTTTCATACCGTGGGTTCTATTTCGGGATAAGCAAAACAAAAATATTTATGTTCTCAGGGGTAATAACAAACCTGCTCAATATATTTTTCAACTATCTTTTTATATACGGCAATCTGGGTATGCCGAGGATGGGTTTAGCGGGAGCCGGTTTTGCCTCTACTCTTGCTACAACCTTTGATTTTATTTTTTACACTACTGTTTTAATGTTACCGATATATAGAAATAGATTTCATCCATTCAAAAATTTCAGAATTAATTTTGATCTGATAAAAAAGATTTATCAAATATCCCTTCCCGTCTCGTTTCAGAATGTATTTATTCTTATTGGGTTTCTTCTTTTCGTTGTAATTACCGGGTTAATAGGAACAGAACAGCAGGCAGCTTCGCAAGCGGTTATCAGCACGTTGTTTATCTCATTTTTACCTTGCTTTGGTTTTGGTATTGCAGTTCAAACTTTAGTTGGAAACAACCTGGGATCAGGGAATTTCAAGGTCGCAAAAATATATGGATTTGAAACGGCAAGGATTGCCACATACTATACTTTGCTGCTAGGAGTTATTTTTATTTCTATTCCCCAGTTTGTTCTTTTGATAATTACTAACAATCAGTCAATTATTGAAATTGCAAAACCGGCATTAAGAATAGCTGGTTTTGCACAAATTTTTTATGCTGTTGGTGTAGTGCTGGCAAACGGTCTGCAGGCTGCAGGCAAAACTCTCTTTGTAATGAAATCGGAAGTAATAACAAACCTGTTTATCTTTGTTCCACTTGCTTACTTGATGGGAGTAATTTTAAAGGGAGGACTTATCTGGGCATGGTTAGCTCTTCCTGTTTATATATTAATTTATTCTACTGTTATTTTTAAGAGATATTTAAAAGGAGATTGGCAAAAAAAATCTATATGAATAATTTGATTTTTATTCATTTAAAACCTGTATTTCCTGAATATGAAAAAAATTGAATTGCTAATAATGAGAATAATTTACACTTTTGTGAAGGTTCTGTGAAATTATTTAATTTATTTTATGGCATAAGTATTGACATTCAATCAGGCATAAAATATATTTTGCATATGAAAAATAGATATACTGCCATTTTCATAATTTTATTGATTGTCTCGACTGCATTTGCAGGTGCTTTGCTTGATTATTTCCATGCTCAAAATGATGGAGACAACGTTAAACTTGAATGGAAGACTACTACCGAATCAAACCTTGCAAATTTTGTTATTCAAAGAAGAACCCCTGACAGCCAGTTTATCGACCTTGCTACACTTAACCCTAAAGGAAATAATTCCGTATACACTTACATTGATCAGGCTGCTTACAAGATGGCAGATCTGGTTTTTGTCTACAGGTTAAAAATTGCAGATAATGACGGATCACTTTCATATTCTAACGAAGTCTCAGTATCGCCTAACATTTCCGGTGTAAAACGAACCTGGGGCAGTATAAAGGCAATGTTCAGGTAAATAATTTCTTTCTTTCACCTCCAAAATATTTTCCCATAAATTTATCATTTAATTATTAGGCAACATTCTTTTATCTTTGGTGCCTAATTAAAAAATCATTTCTTAGATGAATAAAATATTTTTCTTACCTGTTTTGCTGGCAATATTTATTTTTGGTTGTTCATCTTCCAAACGGGCTTATAACCGGGAAAATAAAACTGAAAATGAAAATTATACTTCAATCAGAGTGCTCTTAAATGAACAGGAAAGCGTTTTTAATTGGTTGATTGAATCACCTGTATATTTAAAAGATGGTGAAAAATCTCTTGCGTTAATTAATCCGGGAAATTCTGTTTCCATTTCAAATTCTGAAAATGAAATAAATCTAAATGTTGAAGGGAAAAAATTTAAAGGAAATGAATTTTTATTAATATCCACCAAACCGGAATCCTCAATAAACTACAACGGGAATTATTATAAAGGAAGTTTGAAAATAGTATCCGATGGAACAGAAATTAGAGTTATAAATATTCTTTCATTGGAAGAATATCTTAAAGGAGTCATTCCTAACGAAATGCCTGTTGGTAAAGGAACTGAATACTACGAAGCATTAAAAGCTTTTACAATTTGCGCTAGAACATATACTATTTCAAAGTTAAAAGAAAATAAAGCTTCCTTTGATGTGTTTTCAGATACGAGAGACCAGGTTTATGGAGGTTGCAGCTTAGAAAATAATGTTATAAACAATTTAGTTGAAGATACACGCGGTTTAATCTTAACTTATGATGGTGAACCTGCAATGACTCTTTATCATTCAACCTGCGGCGGTTATACGGAAAATGTAAAAAATGTTTTCCCTAAAATTGATGCTCCTTATTTAAAAGGAATTAAAGATGGTAATGAACCTTTCTGTTCAATTTCACCTAAGTTTACGTGGACTGAAGAATTTACTGAGCAGACTTTCATACAAAGATTGGCTTCATCCGGATATATCGATAATTCTGATTATTCAATTACCGGAATAAATATTAATAGTCTCTTTAAATCAGGCAGAATAAATGAGATGGAAATTAATCTCGTGAATGACGTTAACAGTTTAAAAACTATCAAGCTGTATGGAAATAATATAAGATATGTAATCAGAACTGCCGATAATAAATCGATTCTTGAAAGTAACAATTTCAAAATTAAAAAAGATTCTGATGGTATTATCCAAATAATTGGTAAAGGATATGGACACGGAGTCGGTCTATGCCAGTGGGGCGCTCTTGAACAATCAAAAGAAGGGAAATCTTATGAAGAGATTTTATCATTCTATTATCCGGGAACAAAAATAGAAAGCTATAATGATTAACAACCATCCGCCGATAATTCTTGCATCAAAATCTCCCAGGAGAAAAAAACTTTTACATCAGTTGAACCTTAAGTTTAAAGTAGTTTCTGTAGAAATTAATGAAGAGAGAAAAGGAAAAGAAACTCCTGTTTCAATGGTTAAAAGACTTGCTTTGCAAAAACTATATTCTGCCAAAGAATTAGTAAAAAAAGGAATTATAATTACTGCTGATACGATTGTAGTGCTGAACAACGAAATAATCGGCAAGCCTATTAACAAGGCTGATGCGAACAAAATACTGAATAAACTTAGCGATAATACACATATAGTTTATACTGGTTTTGCGGTTAGTAATTCAGAAAATAAAAAAACAATTATTAGTTATGAAAAAACTTGGGTAACTTTCAGAAAGCTGGGAAGCAATGAAATTGAAAGCTATATCAAAACCGGCAGTCCCATGGATAAAGCGGGAGCATATGGAATTCAGGATGACTTTGGTGCTGTTTTTGTAAAAAAAATTAATGGAGATTATTATAATGTCGTCGGCTTACCAATATCCAAATTATATTCAAATCTTCTCAAAGTGATTTAATGTGCTGAAAAAACTTAGAAAGAAAATTCTTATTTCCCTCGCAATAGCTGGTCTTCTGTATCTTGCATTTACTATTTATGCAGATTTTGACCAGGTAATAAGTGTATTTGAAAAATTTAACTGGCTGCTTCTGCCTCTTCTGCTTCTTCTTTCTCTTTTAAATTATTTTGTAAGATTTTTTAAGTGGGACTATTACCTTTCGGTTATAAAAGTTAAAGTAAAAAAGATCGACTCGCTCTCTATTTTTATGTCTGGATTGGTCATGAGCGTAACACCCGGGAAAATGGGAGAGTTGCTTAAGTCATATCTTGTTAAAGAATTAAACCAGACGCCAGTGAGCAGAACCCTGCCCATAATTTTTTCAGAAAGGATAACCGATTTTATTTCGCTATTATTCCTTGCCCTAATTGGTGCGTATATTTATGATTACGGACGTGGAATTGTAATTGGAGTCGCAGTATTTTTTATTTTGCTCGTTGTTGTAATCAGTAATAAAAAAATTGCTTTGCCCGTAATAAAGCTGTTGGAGAGAAGCACATTCCTGTTTAAACATTTATCAAGCATTCACAGCGCATATGAAAGTTCATATCAACTGCTGAGGCCTGCACCATTAATTAAAATGAGCCTGCTGAGTCTAGGTTCCTGGTTTTTTGAATGTTTGGGATATTACATTATTCTAATTAATTTTGGACTTGATGTTAGTCTTTTATGGGCAACTTTTTGTTATGGTTTTGCAACTATAGTTGGTGCAATAACGATGCTGCCGGGAGGACTTGGGGTTACTGAAGGATCACTTACTTTTCTGCTTATACAGAAAGGTTCACCAAAAGAGATTGCAGTAACATCAACTTTTATAGTAAGAATTGTTACACTCTGGTTCGCAGTGCTGGTAGGTGTAATCAGTGTTACTTTATACCAGCGAAGATTTGGTAAAATCAGTATTGAAACCGTGTCTAATTAGCTTAGATTCGGAAAGAAACGAAGAAATTCATTAAATAAAAAGTTGTAACTTATAATTCTGCACAACAGGTGGAGTTTATAACTGGTGTTAAGTTATTAGAATTTGGAAAGCAATTACAGTTAATGTTAACACTAAAAGATTAAAATTGTGTTTTTTCTGTCGATGCCGATGTAAATTATGTTTCATATCAATGATATTTCTTGATTTTCAAAAGGTTGCATGTTATATTTTTGAGAGTCAAATATATATAAAAAAAGGAGTTATATATGTCTCAGGATAATTCAAGTAAAGGTCTGTTTTTAGGATTTTTAGCTGGTGGTATTGTAGGTGCCATTGTTGCCTTATTATATGCTCCCAAAGCCGGAAGAGAACTAAGGAATGATATCAGGAACAAATCTGACGAATACTATGATGATGTTGAAAGATATTTTGCGGATGCAAGAGACAAAGCGAAAGATCTCATTAATGACGGGAAGAAAAAATCAGAGAAACTGATTAACGATGCAAAAGTTAAATCAGAGGAACTGTTAAAAGATGCTGAACGTATTTTTAACGATGCTAAATCCAAAACGGAAGGATACGTTTCGAAAGGTAAAGAATCTATGGGGCAGGAAACAGAAAAGTTGAAGACGGCAGTTAAGGCTGGCATCGATGCTTATAAAGAAACTAAAAAGAGCTAAGATAAAAGTACTTAATGGATACGTTAAACATTTTTTATATTATACTGCTAATTTCCGCTTCGGTACTTTGCTTGGCATTGATAGTTTATATTAATCGGATTACCAATACCATAAAAAATATTGAAGCGGAGATTAAGGATTTATCAGGTCAGATAAGACCTTTAATCACGACGACGACAGAACTAAGCGAAAAATTAAATTACTTATCCGGCGAAGCTAAAAGCCAGGTAAATAGAGTTAAAGAAATTATAGGAAAGGTTATAGACAGGGTTGAAATGATTCTGTCATTAGAGGAACAATTAAGGGAAGGTTTGGAAAAACCCCTTACCGGGTTATTGAAAAACCTTTCCGCCGTATCTAATGGAATCAGCACCTTTTGGAAAACCTTCACAAAATGATATTAATAACATAACCTTCTCACCTTTGAATCTTAGGAGGAAATCCCTTGAAAGAGTATGGCACTGAAGCAATTAGGAATATTACGTTTATTGGACATCAGGGCAGCGGTAAAACAAGCTTATCTGAAGTTATACTGTTTACAGCTAATGAGATAAACAGAATCGGAAGCATTTCCGAAGGAAATACAATTTCCGATTATACTCCAAATGAAATAGAAAAACAGATATCTATTGCAACTTCTTTAATGCATGTAGAATGGAATAATACAAAAATCAATTTGCTGGATACACCCGGTTATTCTGATTTCGCAGGTGATGTAAAATCTGCACTTCGTGTTTCTGATGCTGCGGTTATGGTTCTTAAATCTGCTGAAGGAGTTGAAGTAGGATCGGAGACAACTGGTAAATTTGTTGATGAATTAAATATTCCACTTACTATAATTATTAATAAAGTTGATAATGAACACAGCTCTTTTAAAGAAACTCTTCAACAGGCAAAAGAAAGATTATCCGGCGGGGCTATTGCTGTTACTTTTCCTGTAACAGAAGGAGTTAATTTTAACGGCGTGGTGGATGTTCTTAAGATGAAAGTCTACCGTTATGGTGAACCGGGAACTCGTAGTGTTACGGAAGAAGAAATTCCGGCAGAATTAAAAGACGAAGCAGAATTATACAGAACCGAATTGATTGAAAAGATTGCCGAAACAACAGAAGAATTAATGAATAAATATTTTGAGGAGGGGACTTTACCTGATTCAGATCTGGAAACTGGAATAAAATCTGCTCTGTTGAAAAAAAGTTTTACGCCTGTATTTGCAATTTCTTCAGCTAAAGTTGTGGGGATAAATAACTTTCTGGATTTTGTTTCTGCCTACTCTCCATCTCCCTCAGATCGCGGAGGTGAAGAAGCATTTATAAAAGGAAGTGATAAATCCGAAAAAGTAATACCGAATCCCGATGGCGAACCTGTTCTTTTCATATTTAAAACTATATCCGAACAGCACGTAGGTGAACTTTCTCTGTTTAAAGTATATTCGGGAAAAGTAAGTGCCGGTCTTGATCTGCTGAATGAAACCAATGGAAAATCCGAAAGATTGAGCCAGCTTTCAATTTTAAACGGGCATAACAGGAAAGATGTGAACGAGCTTATTGCTGGAGATCTTGGAGCTGTTGTTAAGCTGAAAGATACTCATACAAACAATACTCTTAGTTCGAAGTCTTTTCCGGTTGTTGTTAAACAAATCGTGTTCCCCGATGCAGTTATAAGAGGTGCAATAGTTCCTAAGGCTAAAGGGGATGAGGATAAAATTGCATCCGGTCTGCATACTTTACACGAAGAGGATCCTTCTTTCAGTGTTAAATTTGATCCTGAAATTTCTCAGACTATAATATCCGGACAGGGTGAACTGCAGCTTTCACTTGCAGTCAAAAGATTAAAAGAGCGTTACGGTGTTGAAGTAGATCTTGTTGAACCAAGAGTTCCCTACAGGGAAACTATTAAGGGTTCTGTTGATGATGCAGAGTATAAGCACAAAAAACAATCTGGTGGAAGAGGACAGTATGGTCATGTTCATTTCAGAATGGAACCTCAGCAGAGAGGCAAGGGATTTGAATTTGTTAATGCTATTGTCGGCGGTGTAGTCCCCGGGAGATTCATTCCTGCTGTAGAAAAAGGAGTACAGGAAGCAATGACTAAAGGAGTTATTTCGGGCAACCAGGTTGTTGATGTTAAGGTAACTCTTTTCGATGGTACTTATCATACCGTGGATTCAGATGAAATGTCATTTAAGATTGCGGGTTCACAATGCTTCAGGAAAGGTTTTCTTGCATGCAAACCTGTTTTGCTGGAACCAATTTATGAAATTGAAGTAATTGTACCTGAAGAATTTATGGGTGATGTAATGGGGGATATCTCCAGCAGGCGCGGTAAAATTCTCGGTATGGATACAGACGGGCGTTTTCAAAAAATTAAGGCAAATATTCCTCTTGCAGAATTATACAAATATTCTTCCCAGCTAAGAAGCTTAACTTCGGGACGTGGTACTCATACACGCAAATTTGCTTATTATGAAGAAATGCCGAAAGAAGTTGAACAGAAAATAATTGACGAATATAATAAGTCGAGAGAAGAAGGTAGTTAATAATTTTATATTGAAGGCGGTTTAAATACCGCCTTTTTAATTTTTATAAGTATGGAAAAACTCTGGTCCCCATGGCGTTCACAATATATTGATTCGTTCAAAAATAAAGATGACGAAAGTGAATGTGTTTTTTGTGAAATGAAAGATGAAAAAACTGGTAGTCTTTCTAATTTGATTGTCGACAGGGGGCCATTAACATTTACAGTCCTCAATCTTTATCCGTATAACAATGGTCATCTGATGGTTGTCCCTTACAGGCATACATCGGATTTTCTTTCTCTTTCTGAAGAAGAGAGAAAAGAAATATTTGATAAAATGAGTGACGCCTATAAAGCATTAAAAAAAGCAGTCCATCCTGAGGGATTTAACATGGGATTAAATCTCGGCAGGGTAGCAGGTGCTGGTATTCACGAACATGTTCATTTTCATATAGTACCGCGTTGGAACGGGGATACTAATTTTATGCCTGTACTTGGTGAAGTTAAAGTAATTTCACAGGACCTTATTGAAACAAAGAAGAAACTCCTTGAAGCTTACAGTAAATTGAAAAATTAATTATTGCAGAAAGAATAATTCGATCAATAAATTATTTTTAATATTATTTTTATTTCCTTTTATTATTTCTCTCTCTTCATGTTCAGATTCCACGAGGAAGGAAAAAAAATATATTAAAATTGACTCACTCATCTATAAACCGGGCACAAAAGAACTTTTTAACGGAAACTGGAAAGGGGACATCGATAGCTTCAAAATTGAGTTCGATGTTGTGAATGGAAGGAAGGAAGGTAACTTTAAATCATATTATCCTAACGGAAATTTATTGATGTCCGGGCAGATGAAAAATAACCACAACGAAGGTGAATGGAAATATTTTTATGAGAATGGAACAGTTGAATCATCAGGGAATTTTGAGGATGATAAACCTGAAGGCAAATGGTGCTGGTACTATCCAGACAGTACGTTGAAACAGATAGGATATTTTCATCTTGGAGAAAGAGACAGCATCTGGAAATCCTACGATTCAACAGGAACTCTGTTTGATTCTACTTTTATTGATTCAACTTTAGTTGATTCCACTTTAAAATCAGATTCAACAATTCGGCATTTACCACTTTAATTCTATCGCTGAGACATTTATATTTAACATATTTATAATTTATCTCTGGCTCTAATGAACTTCAGAATATTAAAAATAATTTTAATTCTTTTAATATCAGTTGTTACATGGTTTGGGTGTTCTTCAAGCAAGAATGTTGGGAGAACAAAAAAAATTGAGACAAAGGCCAGTAAACCGCCAATAAAATCCTTAGAAGAAACAGAACGGGAATTAATAAAAAACCAATCAATTAAAAGCATAGACAAAATTAGCTTTGATTATGATGAAGATGGAAAACTGATTAACGGGGAGAAATTGTCTACAATTAATTACAATCCTGACGGTACAATGAACGAGACAATCATTTATGGTAAAAACAGCCAGGTTGATAACACATACAGATATAATTACGATAAAAAGAATTTCAGGATTCAGACTATCCGTTACACACCCGACAATAAGCCCGACAAGAAATACTTATATGAATACAATGAATACGGGAATAAAATAAAATCCGTACGTTATAACTTGAATGATAAATTAGAAAAGTATTATATCTATAAATATGACGATGACCAAAAGTTAATTGAAGAAAACTGGTTTGATGAAAGCGGGAAGCTTGAGTATAAAATAGAATACGATTATTATGATGACGGTAAAACAAAATCTGCCACAACGTATAAAGAGGGTGGCAGTATGCTTTACAGGTATGAATATAAATATGGTCCAAAAGGAAATGTGCTGGAAGAACATAGATTCAATGAAGATGATAAGCCTGTTGGTGTGATACAATATGTGTACAAATATTACGGTCAATAAAAAAGCGGACAGAAAAATTACATTAAGAATATAAAATCATTGCAAAAAGAAATGATTAGTATTATTTTTACGCACTAAAAATTTGGGCCCATAGCTCAGCCCGTCACACTTACAGCGTGCCGAGGTCTCGTCCCGACAAAGTCGGGACGGATTGGTTAGAGTATTCAGCCAGGTCAATTATTTACCATGTCTGAGGGTTCGGTGTGTTTCTAAAAGTATGATTTTACCAGCGAGAATGCTTTTTAGAAAGTTTTTGAAATTGTGAAAGTATAACTTACGGTTTATCTTTAAATACTTAATTCTTTGGGCCCATAGCTCAGTTGGTTAGAGCATCTGACTCATAATCAGAGGGTCGGTGGTTCAAGTCCATCTGGGCCCACTCTAAAAGCCTTAAAACAAATTGTTTTAGGGCTTTTTTATTTTGCTGAAACCTATAACCCTACTGATTATGTACCATCCTTCACATAAAATATCCTAATATTTTACGAATGATTTTTAGATTTGGATAATCTCAATTTCTGATCATGTGATTCGTCCCCAACTTCATTTATGCATAAAATTGTAGCTTAACAAAACAAAATATGAAATAAATTAATGAGGTTAAGATGTCAAATGATGTAGAGAATAATTTACCTAAAGTTGAAATTCCTGAAAGCAAAGCACCTAAAATACTGCCGGGACAAAAGGCATTGGTTACCGGGGCAAATTCCGGTATAGGAAAAGGAATTGCAAGAGAACTGGCAAGAGCCGGTGCTGATGTTGTTATTAATTATGTTACCAATCCGGATTCTGCAAATCAGCTTGTTGATGAATTAAAGAAAGAAGGAGTAAAATCATTTGCATTTAAAGCCGATGTAAGCAATGAAGATGAAGTTATTCAAATGTTCAATGAAACAATTAAGGAATTCGGAACGATAGACATTCTCATTAATAACGCCGGTCTGCAAAGGGATTCACCTTTCGAAAAAATGACACTTGATCAGTGGAATAAAGTTATTGGTGTAAATTTAACAGGGCAGTTTTTGTGCGCACGTGAAGCAATAAAAGAATTTAAGAGAAGAGGTGTTAAAAAAGAAATTTCCGTTGCAGCAGGAAAAATAATACATATCAGTTCTGTACATGAAGTTATTCCGTGGGCCGGACACGCAAACTATGCCGCATCCAAAGGAGGGATAATGATGTTAATGAAAACTATTGCACAGGAGGTTGCACCATTCAGAATAAGGGTGAATAGCATTTGTCCCGGTGCCATAAGAACCCCGATAAATACTGCCGTATGGAGTACTCAGGAAGCGTACAACAAATTAATGGAATTAATTCCTTACAGGAGAATAGGCGAAGTTGAAGACATCGGCAGGGTAGCTGCCTGGCTGGCGTCAGATCAGGCCGATTATATAAACGGCACAAGCATCTTTGTTGACGGAGGAATGACTCTTTATCCCGGCTTTGCAACAGGTGGTTAATTTACCAGTCTAAGTCTTTAAAGTTCTTTAGGACTTTTCTGAATATAATTCCGTCAGTTTTTATTTACTGTTAAAAACAACTTCCACTTCATTCATATCAGGTTCAGAAGAAGGTACAAATTTCAGGTCCGGGAATAATAATTTAACTAAAAGAAATTGTGGCTCGGGTATATAAAAATTGAATAAAATACCATGAACTCCGATTTTGTTATTTCTTAAAATTTCTATCCCTTTAAGATTCTCAGAACGGTTTAATACCTGGATTAAAGCCTGAATTTTTTGGGGAAGTTTACTTGAAGAATTATCTGATACTGAAATAAATGAGTAATACCACATTTAACTATACAATAATTTATACTTCGATAATAAAATTTATTATTTCAAATAAGGAACCAAATTTTTTTTCCCCCTATTTATTATCGTCGAAGAATTTTAAAATAAATTTAGTATAATTTTCGGGATTATCATTTTCGGAGATCATTTATTAAAAGAAAACAAAATGCTATTATGTTAAATTATTTCTTGATAATTTTTTTTTATTGCACTAACTTTACAGTAATAAAATAAAGCCTCGTTAGTGGGGATTAACAGGAAGAAAATAGTAGCGGGAAATATCATTAATAATTTAATACCATCCTGTATATCATACAATTTAATCCACACATTTGAAGGGAGCAGAAATGTACAGATTACTCACATCATTTGCGCTTTTTATTTTTTTACTGGTTGGATTCTCTTTTGCTCAGGAAGCTAAGGTTGAATGGGGAAAAGTTCCTCTGGAAGATTTGCTTATGACATCTTTCCCTGATGATTCTAATGCTACTGCAGTAATTCTTTATGATTATGGCGAATCAAAATTTAATGATGACCTGGATATCGTTTTTCAGAGACATTTAAGAATTAAAATTTTAAATGAAAAAGGATATGACTGGGGAACACACAAAATTACCCTGTACACTTATGATAATACTGAAAGATTGTCAGACCTTGAAGCCATCACTTATTCGCTCAATAAAAACAATGAAATAGTTCAGAATGAACTTGACAACAGTGACGTTTTTGAGGAAGAGGTCTCGGATAAATATACCAGGTATAAATTTACAATGCCCGCTTTAAAACCAGGTTGCATTATAGACGTCAGGTATAAAATTATTTCAACAAGCATTTACTATTTGAGGGACTGGACTTTTCAATGGGATGAACCTGTAATCTGGAGCGAGTACAAAGTAATTGCCCCGGAAGCTATTTCATACGCTTTTGTCACCTCGGGCTTTCAACCCTGGTACATACAGGATAATTCCGACGTTAAAGAAATGTTCAGGGGGAAGGCCTCTACGTTTCTTGGGGCAAATCCTGTAAAGTGTATCCAATACAGGCTGGCTGTTCATTTTGTCCCCGCTTTAAGGGATGAACCTTATATAACTACAATTGAAGATTATCAGAATAAAGTTCAGGCACAACTTGCCGGTTATTCATTCTTCGGGTACGGAACCAAAAAGGTTTTGCAGGACTGGCAGACAGTTGTAAATAGACTTCTTGAACTTGATTCTTTTGAAGATAAAATTGATGTAACTGGTGATGTTGAAGATATTACTGATGAAATTATCAAGGGTTTAACTACTCCTGAAGAGAAACTCAATGCAATATACAACTGGATCACAAAATCAGTTGTATGGAACAAAGAACAAAGGGTTTTTGCAGAAAACGATGTTGATGATGTTCTGGAATACAAAAAGGGAAACTCTGCGGAAATTACATTTCTTCTTCTATCAATGTTAAAGAGTGCTGGAATAAACGGTGACCCTGTAATATTAAGTACAAGAGGTAATGGTAAAATTCAGGATTTATATCCTATCCTTACTCAGTTTAATTTAACTATTGCCAGAGTAGTAATCGGTACAAAAACATATTTCATTGATGCTACTGATCCTTTAAGACCGCTCGATGTAATGCCGGACAAGATACTCAATGTTAAAGCTCTTGTTATTAAACCCGGAAAACCCGAATGGGTGTTTCTGACATTACCTGTAGCTGATATTGAAAAAAGCGTTGTTAATTTAAATGTGAATAAAGATGGTTCCATTAATTCTGGTATTGAGTCTTCTTATGGAATATATCAAAGTCTTTCCTTAAGAAAAGATTTGAAAGATAAATCGGAAACTGAGTTGGTTAAAGATATGTTGAAGACAGAATCTTTAGGGCTTAATATAGATTCTATTGAAATAATTAATAAGGATGACATCAATTTGCCTCTTAAAATTAAAGCCTGGGTTTCTTCAGCAGGTTATTCTCAGCAGGGAGGTGATTTACTCTATCTGAATCCGAATATAATTAATCGTTTAACAGATACACCATTTAAAGATTCAAAAAGACAATTCCCGGTTGACTATGCATATCCCCGCAGCGAAACAATGGTTACAAATATTACATTACCTGATGGGTATGAGCTTAAGGAGAAGTATGAAAACAAACATTTTGTAATTAGCAATAAAACTTCTTATAAACGTTCTATACAGGCGGCAGATAATAAGATTCAGATTGTATGCAAATCAGATATAAATGAGTCGAGGATTGAACCTTCCTATTATTCAAGACTCAAATACTATTACTCCGAAATGATCGCTGCCGAATCTGAGATGCTGGTTATAGGTAAAAAAGAAAATCAAAGCGATAAAACTTCTGATGTTGTAAATTCAAAAGGCAACTAATGAATACTGGAAGAGTGTCCCTTGCTTTAATATTTATTCTTTTCCCTGTAATTATACTGAAGGCGGGGAATGATGCCAATAAATATTCTGTTAAAAATATTCCTCACGAATTATCGGAAGATGCCGGAGCGGTAATCCGAGATAGGACGGTTTACTTTGAGATATACAATGAAAGCGAGGCTGTTGAAAGGGTAACAAAGGCAGTTACTATTTTTAAAAAAAATAAACAGGATTATGGTCAACTGCAGGTATGGTATGATAATTTTAGAGAGATTACCAGCTTTGAAGGGAAAATTTATGATAAAGATGGGGAAGAGGTACGCGATTTAGAAAGTCGTGACATGCAGGATTACAGCGATTTCGGAGACTATTCTTTGTATAATGATAATCGGGTTAAGCTGGCGGAACTTTATTATGATAAGTATCCATATACGGTTGAATATACTTACGAGATAAAATATGATGGCTTCCTTAATTTTCCATCCTGGTATTCAAGGTATAATTCCGATCCGGTTGAGTTTACAAGCTTTAAAGTATCTGTTCCTGAAGATTATAATCTCAGGTACTGGTGTAACCGCGATTCAGTTAAGCCTGATACCGGCAATGAATTTAAACACCGGATTTACTCATGGAAATCCGGAAATCTTATAAAACTTACAGACGAAGAATTAAATGAAGATATTGAAGACCTGGCAACTGTTGTCAGAATCGCTCCATCAGAATTTAGTATGGATGGCTTTAAAGGAAATATGGCATCATGGAAGGACTTTGGTTTGTGGTATTATTTACTCAGTAAAGAAAAAGATAATTTGCCTGAAGATGCTGTGCTGGATATAAATGCATTATTAAAGAATTTAAAGACTGATAAAGAAAAAATAAAATCGTTATATAAATTTATGCAGTCGCGTACACGCTATGTGAGTGTTCAGCTTGGCATTGGAGGATGGCAGCCGTTTGATGCTGAATATGTTCATACTAACATGTACGGTGATTGCAAAGCATTATCAAATTATATGGTTTCTATTCTGAAAGCTGCGGGTATAACAGCTTATCCAGCATTAATTGATAATGGCGATAAAAGACCTATAATAACTGACTTTCCAAGTGATCAGTTTAATCATGTTATAGTTTGTGTTCCGCTGGAAAACGATACTATATGGCTTGAATGTACAAGTCAGGATATGCCTGTAGGAAGCATTGGATGGAGCAATGAAAACAGGAATGCACTTATGGTAACCCCGGTTGGCGGAGTGATCGTGAGGACACCTGAGACTAAACCTGAATATAATGTCCAGCAGAGGAACTGTATTGTTAAATTAAATTCAAGCGGAAGGGCGGAAGTTGATATAAATGCAAAATGGTTTGGAGATCAGCATGACTATGTTCTGTCAGTTACAGATAATTTAACTCCAAGAGTACAGGAGAAATGGTTAAAAAAGTTCTTTAAAGTTCCCGAAATAAAGCTTAATGATTATTCTTTTAAAAGCAGAAATGATAGTTCAAAAGAAATGACAATGAAGGGTTCAGTTACACTTATTCGGTATGCATCGCTTTCAGGCAGCAGAATATTCTTGAATCCATGCCTAATGGAAAGACGGACGTTCGTTCCTGAAAAAGTATTAAATAAAATATCACCGGTGAGGTACGATTATCCCTTCATCGATATTGATTCTGTAAAATATTTTCTGCCGGATCATTATAAAACAGAAGCTTTGCCGAAAGAAGAAAATATTGAAACTTCATTCGGTAAATTTATTTCAAAATCCATTGATAAAGGAGACGGCACGTTATTATTTACCCGGCTTTTTGAGATAAAAAATTACAGTATAGCTCCCGAAAAATATGATGACTACAGGAATTTCCTTGAAAAGGTAGTCAAAGCAGACAGGTCGCAGGTTGTCTTAATCAAAAAATAATATTAAAAGGATTTTTCACAAGGGTGACAACATCTTAACGTAATTAAATAATTCAGACTATATTTTATAACAAATTTTATCGGTTTACATAATGAAGAAGATATTACTACTCTTATTTGTATGTTCTTCAATTATATTTTCACAGAACATGCATTACACAAAATTATTTAAGGATTTCATTCCGAATGGAATAAAAAATAATCAGCAGGGACTTGAGCAGGCAGAAGTAAATTTAAAACAGGATGCATTGCTTCATCCTGCACTTATTTATTATTATCTGAAATATCTGGACCTGAGGATAAATCACAACATCCTAAAACCTCAGGCAAATTTCTTTCAGGCATTATCAAATCTTTACAAAAAGATAAAGAATAATTTTGCAATTGAGCAGAAAAAAAAGATTGAAGAACAAAATTATGTTAATATTAAAGAGAATGCTATGGTCTCCTGCCTTTATGATTTTTTCGCAGAATACAATAAAGAAATACATATCGACCCAAATATTAAAATTGACAGGAATGAACAAAACTATTTTGTCTTTATTAGCTTTACTGATAAAAGTGAACCGTATGATTCTACAAAAGACTATTCACTTAAACTAAACGGGGAAATTGATAGAAAATTCGATCATTTCAATTCTGAACACAAAAATCTTGATAAAATGACTCGCGAAGAAAAGCTTACCTTAATGGATGAAATGAATACCTACTGGTATTTCTTTGATCCTGCAGAAAAATTCTTTAATCGGAAAATGAATATTGAGCCAAATGAAATTGCTCAGGATATTTATAAGAATGACTTTTATATCTTAAATAATTTCATAGCAGAAGTGTTTTATTATCCTGTTAATTATATTTTTAAAACCACTGGAAGTAAAGATATTTCCACATCTTATTATTCTGTAACTAATCCTGATATAGAAAGAGATATTCATACCAAGATAGATTATAACACCAAAAAATTGTTTGATATATTTGTGGGTTATCAGATTCCATTTAAAAAAGAATACACTTCATTTTCATATCTAGATGCGGAATTAGGATTCACTTTAAATAATATTGATTTCGACCCTCCTTTTGGAAAAGTATTTTATACCAGAAGCGCTTCCAGTGTAGGTCAGTATATAGATACCAAAGCATTTCTTGAAAAGAATAATTCCTCTTCCTATTCGGCATCAGCAAAACTTTTAGTACCTATTCTTTATTTTACACAGGCATTTCATATTAAGCTTGGGGTAGGTTATGAAATGTCATTTATTAAATTTGATTATAATATTAGAATTCCTGAAACACTCACTGATTTACAGGGAAACCAGGAGTTTTATAATTATGATCAAACGGGCAGTTATTCTAAGACAAATAATATGTTTTCAGGAATTGTATCATTAAATGTAACATTCGGTAATTTCATAGACGTTATAACTGAAGGAGACATTTCAAATTATTTCGGCCTGGGTATTGGACTTGCTCTCCGCTTTTAAAGAAAAGTATTCAATTCATTCATATAATTTTTGATCCCATCTTTGAATCAAGCTGTCTATGAGTACTTTAGACAGCCTGATGTTTAAAATCACAAATCGCATTTATTAACTTTTAAATATAGGTTCATTCATACTAAATAAGATATGTGATCTATTTACCAAATCACACTTTTATTACTTCCTTTTTTACTCTTTTGTGATAGAATTATGACAATTACAACCTAATATTATACTGAATAAATTTATTATAAAATTAATTCAGGTAATGAAAATGAAAAGCATAATCTTAATTCTAATTATAAGCGGTTTACTTTTTGCAGGATGTGAAAAAACAGATTCTCAGGATATGAAGAATAATAAAACCATGATGGATAATTTGAATGCTGATAATACTGCGGTATTTGCGGGCGGCTGCTACTGGTGTATGGATGCATCTTTCGAAAAACTTGATGGATTACGAGATGTTATTTCCGGTCACGCAGAAGGAATCAGTGGCTCTTTTAATACAGGTAAAGTTGAAGCAATTAAAGTAATTTTTGATCCTAAAGTCATCAGTTATTCCGAGCTGCTTGAATATTACTGGAAACAATTTGATCCTACTGATGCAGGCGGTTCTTTTCACGATAGGGGAGACGAGTATAAATCCTATATTTATTACTTAAATGATTATCAGAAAAACCTTGCTGAAAAATCAAAATCGTTTATTGAGAGATCGGGAATATTTGATAAGCCAATTGTAACTAAAATTGTAAAGTTTGATAAATTTATTCCCGTAGAAGAATCAGAACAGCATTTTTACAAAAAGAATCCTGAGAGATATTACAGCTACAGGGAAGCATCTGGAAGAGATGAGTTTATTGAAAAAACCTGGGGGAAGTTATTCACTCAAACATATACAAAACCTTCTGATGCAAAGCTCAGGAATGAATTAACACCGCTGCAATATAATGTAACTCAGAATGGTGCAACCGAGCAGCCGTTTAATAATCCTTACTGGGACAACCATAGAGAGGGAGTTTATGTAGATATAGTTTCCGGAGAACCATTATATAGTTCTAAAGATAAATTTAAATCGGGTACAGGCTGGCCGAGTTTCGTTGAACCGATTGATCCGAGATTCCTTCATAAGCAGGTAGATAATTCAATGGGTATGGAAAGAGTTGAAGTGTTAAGTAAGGGTGCAGGCTCTCATTTAGGTCATGTATTCGATGATGGTCCAGCTCCGACTAACCTGAGATACTGCATGGATTCTGCAGCTATGAGATTCATACCAAAAGAAGATATGGAGAAGGAAGGTTACGGAAGTTTAATTTATTTATTTAAATAGAACCACTAAAACAATATTCTAATATCTCATCACTCCAACCTCAGTTTTATGTGAATCCCGGTTGTATCCACAAATACCGGGATTCAATTACTTTATATCACCTAAACAAAACCTGTCCTTCGAAGTGTTAACGTAGGTCGATCATTTTTTTCGTTTGGGAAAAATCTCCTGCTATAATTCTGTAAAAATAAATTCCTGACGCCAAAATTGCCGCATCGAACTTCACCTCATAATAACCTGGTTTCATCACCTCATTTTTTAATTCTTTTACTTTTTCTCCTAATGTATTGAATACAGATAGATTAACCTGAACTTCGCGTGGAACAGTGAAAGCTATAGTAGTACTGGGATTAAATGGATTTGGATAATTTTGTTCAAGAGTAAATTTATCAGGAGAAGACACTTTTACTTCAACTATATTAGAGTATTCAAAACTTCCATCATAATCGATCTGTTTTAATCTGTATTGAAAATCTCCTGCAGAAAGATTTTTATCAACAAAAGAAAAAATGTGCTGCTGAGTTGTTGTTCCATTTCCATTTACAAATCCAATTCCCTTCCAGTCTCCCTGCAGGTTAACGTTTTCTTTTCTTTGAATTTTAAATTCTTTATTATTCTTTTCAGTTTCAGTCTGCCACTTTAATTCAACATTGTTTCCCGATACATTTGCAGTAAATGATGTAAGCTCTACAGGAACAAACGATAGGGAACTAAACCAGACACCTAGGCCTTCCAATCCTGCAAAAATATTATTATTAAAGACCTGAAGAGAATATATAGATGGGAAATCGCCGTACGATAGAATAGGCAGTCCCGTTGAATATTCATTCCAGTTTGCACCCAAATCAGTGGAAAAAAATAATCCGTTGTATCTTGTCCCCACAAAAATATTATTTCCGTTGTGGGTTATCGAATAAACCTGATAATTTGGAAATGAATTCAGCTTAGTCCAGTTATCCCCATCATCTGATGATCTATATATACCATCGTTACAGACAACAAAAATATAATTGCCTGCATCAGTAAAAGCTGAAACAAATGGTATTGATTGAAGACCATTATTAACCGTAGCCCAGGAATCTCCTTCATCTGAAGTTCTGTACACTCCCGAAGTTCTTCCGGTAAATAAATAATTATCATATTTATAAATAGATGTAATATCTCCCGAACCGGGAACAGAAGTTGCCTCCCAGGTATTACCATTATCGGTTGATCTGTATACATCAATTTGAAAAGCTGCAAGTCCCATAAACGTATAATTATCGTCTCCCTGAATAACATCTATGTAAGAGTTAGCAAATTGTAAACCTATCTGTTCCCAATTATCCCCGTTATCTGTAGTCCGATAAATTCCGTCCCCATCTGTTCCGGCAAATAAATACTGAGCATTACCAAAAAATGTATTATAGCCAATGATAGGTGCACCATTATTCTTTTGAATCCATTTGTTATTATTAAAATCATACTGCCAGATTAAACCAAAATCTGCGTCCGACGTTCCTGAGAAAAGGTAACCATCATTTTCAAGCAGGCAAAGCGGTGTTTTATTTTGAATTCCAACATTTGATGAAAACCATTGATTACCGCTATCCGATGAACCATATATACCAAAGTCGGGGACTGAAACTAACAGCGAACTATTATTTCCAAAAATTTCTGTTACATTAGGAAATTGAGGCATCCCGTTATTTAGTAATGACCATGAATTACCGTAATCAGTTGACCTATACAAACCTAGATATGAACCCGCATATAAATTACCGGAAAAAGAATAAACTGAGTTAGGATTTGGGACTCCGCTAATTGACTGCCAGCTGCTCCCATTATCAGAAGACCTATAAAATGTATTTAATGCTACAGCAAACAGATAATTATCCTGGGAATAAATATCCATAATCGGGAATTTATTTATAGGAATACCACTACCGGAAAATTGCCATGAACTACCATAATCAGATGAGCGGTACAGACCTCCGTTAGTACCGATAAAAAGAATATTATTAAATGTGTATTCGACTCTAATGTATTTTGAGTTTCCTGTTAGTCCGTTGTTTATTTCAACCCAATTCTCACCATTATCAGTTGACTTGTACATTCCATAAAAGCTTGTTCCTGCAAAAATTGTATCATTGACAGAATTGAGTGCGGTAATAGTAGCATAATTAATAGGTATACCATTACTAACCTGTTCCCATGTTAAACCAAGGTCAGATGATCTGAATACTCCCAAAGATTTTGTGCCTATAAAAATATAGCTTTGGTTGGAGACTGGACTTGTGATACTACTTTCAATAGGTAATCCTTCTGAAACAAATTCCCAGGAACCGCCATTATCAGAAGAACGGTAAACCGCCCCGGAATGATAATCTCCTTCTGTAGTAAAGATATAATTGCCTTTTTCCATAAACCCGGTTATTGTTCCGCCTTCAGGACCATTTGATGGCTGCCACTGAGAATAAATATTGAATGTAAATAATAAACAAACTAATATGGTCGTTAATAGTTTCATCTTTATTTAATAATCAATATTTAGAATTCGGATTGATTTTAAGATAGTGATAATTTCATATAAAAAGGGACAAAAATTTTACAATTATAATTTTAATATTTTTCTTTCCTTCGAATAAAAGTATACTTATTTTCAGATTAAAATTATTAACAAGCTACTATTTATTTTTTATGGCAAACAGAGATAACCGGATTGATGCCTATATTGGAAAGGCACAACCATTTGCAAAACCAATTTTGAAGAAGCTCAGGGAATTGATTCACAAAGGAAATCCGGATGTGGTGGAGACAATAAAGTGGGGGATGCCTTTCTTTGATTATAAAGGACCGTTCTGCAATTTTGCGAGCTTTAAGGAACATGCTACTTTCGGATTCTGGAAATATAGACTAATGAAAGATCCGGAAGGATATCTTCAGGATATTTCAAATAATGGCGGGGAAGCTATGGGAAATCTTGGTCGTTTAAAAAGCGTTAACGATTTGCCTCCTGATAAAGTGATTATTGATTTTGTAAAGCAGGCAAAAAAATTAAACGATGAAGGAGTAAAACTGCCTCCAAAACAAAAAACTGCAAAAATTGAATTGGAAATCCCGGATTATTTTACAAAGGCTTTGAAAAAAAATAAAACTGCCGAAAAGGCTTTTAATGGCTTTCCATATTCACATAAAAAAGAATACATCGAATGGATAACTGAAGCTAAAACAGAACCAACAAGAAATAAGAGAATTGCAACTGCTTTAGAGTGGATGGCTGAAGGGAAGTCAAGGAACTGGAGATATATGAAGAAGTAAGTTTGGAGGGAGTAAAAATTTTTTATGCCGCCATTATTGATTTATTAATATACCTCTTATTGACTCATAACTTATTTAAAATTATCTTCCTGTCATTAAGATTTGGGATTATATTTCTTCAATCTTATTCTGGAGGTGTGGGCTTTGGGAATTAACATCCTTATCGGTGAGGATCATGGTATCATTTCACTCGATTTGAAGTTATTGCTTGAACGTAATAATTTTTACTCATTTATTGCCCGTTCGGGGGAAGATTTAATTGAGCAATACAAACAAAAAAAACCAGACCTGGTTATTGCTGATTTTAATTTGCAAGGGAAAGTTAACGGCAGGGAAGCATTGAAGGAAATCAGCAAAATTGATGAGACGCCGATTATAATTATTACCGGTACAGCCAGAAAAAATGTAAGTGATTTTGCAGAAACAATACCTAATTGTTCCTACCTAATTAAACCGTTCGATAACTCGAAACTCCTCGAACTGATTGAAGAGATTACCAGGTAAAACAATCAATTTTCTGATCGTTATTTCATTTTTATACACAGGGAATTAAAATCCAGATAAAGGTTAGCTGTAATCTCTAACACAAAAAAAATTATTATAAAGACTAAATTCACTAAACAAAAATTTAGGATTTTATAATGTTTGAGTCAAAAATAGTATTGAAATATGTCCCCATCTTTTCTGAACTGGACGACAGTTTTTTGGAAAAGGTTGAAGAAGCCGGTATCATAAGAAATTTCAAAAAAGATATGGTGATAATTAATGAATCACTTGAAGGAACCGGTTTGTACATAATTGCTGAAGGGAGAGTCAAGGTCACTGAGAGTGATGCTCAGGGTAATGAAATAATTTTACAAATCCTGGGGCAGCATGAATATTTTGGTGAGATGTCTATTATAGACGGTAAAAATCCTTCAGCGAATGTTGTTGCTATGGAAGATTCAGAATTGTTTTTCCTGGGTAGAGAGGAATTCTTGAATCTTATTAAAATTAATCCTGAAATAACTGTAGCGTTATTGGAAGAATTTACCCGGAGATTAAGGTTTGCAGGCATCAGGATAAAATCACTTTCATTATTAGACTCCGAGGGAAAGATTGCTTCTGCTATTCTTCAGCTTGCAGAAAATACAGGCAAAATTAAGAAAGGTTCTGTGGAGGTTTCTTTACCATATCAGCATGATATTGCAAGTATAGCTGGCACATCAAGAGAAACTGTTTCAAGAGCTCTTCATTCACTTGAAAAAAAGGGAGTGATACAGTTTGATGGTTCTAAAGTAAGAATACCCGATTATAATTCATTTAAAAAAGCTTACAGTTGAAAATCAAAATCCGGGATGTCATTTCCTGACCAGCAATTTTGGAATGATGAAAAACGGGAATGTACTTTTTTATAAAGCTATGGTTAATAAATCATTAAGGGGTTTCAATAATGCTCTTCATTATCCTTTATTAAGGGAAGATCCACCTTAAGTGAATTTGTCCCGTTGCTAATATCAATTTCATTTCTACCAAACAAGTAAAACCCTCTGTTTTTATTTTTAATTTAATTATTTTAATGTTTTAGCCAACCGAGATGGAATCAGTTTTGATCAATAAAAGGAAAATAAAGAGAGATAGATCAAAAGAAGATTTTTTTAGCAGGGTTTATGACGTTGTTAAAAAAATTCCTTATGGGAAAGTAACCACTTATGGGCATATAGCTGAAGTATGCGGAATAAAATCGGCAGCAAGAACAGTCGGTTGGGCACTAAATGGAGCAAAGGAATCCGGCTTACCATGTCACAGGGTAGTAAATAGATTCGGAGCTTTAACAGGCAAAATGTATTTTGGAGATCCTACAATTATGGAAGATTTGTTAAGATCGGAAGGGGTTGAATTTGATGAAAATGGTTTTGTAAAAATGGATAAGTATTTATGGATACCGAAAAAACGTAAATAGTTTGTAGTCTGTTGTTTATATTTTATTTGTGCGAACAACAGACTACTAATATCCCATAACTAACCTACCAGCTTCCTGAATAACGATTTACCTTTAATGATGAGACACCGGAATCAATGTGGATATATATTTTTTTACCTGTTGAATCAAAGTTTTCAGAACGGTATAAATCGGATCTTATTTTATTAAAGCCTTTAAAATGTGTTGAGTTTAAAGCACCTTCAGTTCTTATTTCACAACCAGTATTTTCAGGTACACTAATTTCAACTTTCGAAGCTCCGGTTTTTACATCAACATCAGTTCGGCTTAAATTTTCTCCCAGCTTTGCTTTCAAAGAAGCAGCGCCCATATTTATTGTAAAATTCCTGACTTTAACTGATGTCAAATCAAGATCAACTGAAGCTGCTCCCACATCAAAACTCAAATCCCACACAGGTAAAGGATTAAATTGTAATTCAACCCTGTTCCTGATTCCGTGTTTCCCAATATGAATGCGGGTTTCTTTCATTTTCATATTTATAAAAGCATTTTTGCCATCAAAATCATTTGTCAGATTATAATTATCCTTTATCCCTTCAGTATGGGCGAAGAAAAGATCTGAAGTAGTATCAGTAATGGAAGTGAAAGAACCCGCTCCGGCTTTAAAACTAAATTGAACTGATTTTATACTATCTGTATAGGGTTCGGAATAATTTGTGATTTCATATTTATAATCCGAACTATCGTCGAAAACAACATCAAAATTTCTGCTGGTCAAATGTACTACGGCATTGAAAGATGCAAAAAGTGAAATAGCAAGAACCATCCCTGCAATGCCTGCAATGATTATCTTTGCTGCATTATTTTTAACCATTATTGCAATTCCCCAAAGAATAAAAAGCAGTGGCCAGAGTTTCCACAACCCTATCCAGTCCCAGTAAATACCCGAGAAATTGTTAATTAAAATCAATACACCAAGGGAGACGAATAAAAGTCCCCAGAAAATATGTTTTGCTTTCATATCATTTTCCTCTTTTGTTATTTCCTGGCATTAAGAAGCAAGCCGATTCCTATGGCTATAAGAATTAAGGACCAGAAATCCCCGAAATGAATTCTCGGAATCAAATTATTAAGCAAAAAAAGAATACCTATTACAATTAAAACAATTCCGAATATTGATGATCTTCTATGTCTCTGATCAGATACTGCCTGGTAATATTGCTGGTAGTTCTGCTGCGTCTGTTCTTGATTTATACTTCCTGACGAACCGCTTTCTTCATCTGCAGTTTTTTCAGTGTTCGTCGGATTAGGATTAGGAGTTGCAAAAGCATATGGTTCTTCCGGAACGACTATCCAGAGAATAATGTATGCCAGAACTCCCGCCCCGCCAACAAATAAACTTATAACAAAGATTATTCTTACAAGAGTGGGATCAATGGAAAAATAATCAGCTAAACCTCCTGCAACCCCGCCAAGCATTTTATCTTTATTGGAACGATATAATTTTTTGTTCATTTTAACCTCCCTGAAAAACTGTAATATTAACCTGTGAAATAATAACGAAAATAATTAATAGATTTCAAAGTATGTTATCAACGGTACTATTTCGGTAGTACCGGTAGAAAATTTATATGATATTGATAAATATTAAAGTTTGAAGATTAAGAGGCGAATATTCATAACAGGGAACTCTAACCACACTAATTATCATTGTTTAATGATCAATCCTTTTTTATTTTTAATTTTATTTTGTTTTGAATTATGAAAATAGCAGTCTGCCAGACAAATAATATTATCGGTGATATCAATGGGAATAAAGCAAGGATAATTGCAGGCTATAGAAGAGGGAACGATGATGGTGCTGATATGGTTATATTTCCTGAGCTTACTCTTACCGGTTATCCACCATTAGATCTTGTAGAAAAAAAGGAATTTAGGCAGGCAGTTTTAAATGCGGCGGCCGAAATTGCTTCGGTAACAGATGATACAGGATTATTGTTTGGTTCAATCACCGAAGATGATGATAATATTGGAACAGATATTCATAACTCTGCAGTACTTTGCCATAATGGTAAAATCAGGTTTGTTCAACATAAATCTCTCATCCCTAATTATGATGTATTTGATGAAATGAGATATTTTGATGCTGCAAAAGAAAATCATATTTATGAATTTAAAGGCGAGAAGCTCGGGATTTCAATTTGTGAAGATATCTGGAACGATGCAGACTACTGGCATATAAGAAGATACAATTATGATCCAATAGAAAACCTTATTAAGGAAGGAGCAACTATTCTCTTAAATATCTCTGCAAGTCCATATGCATATGGTAAAAGGGAAGACAGAAGAAAAATGCTTTCTGTTCTGACCAGCAAAAATAATATTCCCCTGGTTTATACTTGTTTTGTTGGGGCTCAGACAGAACTTATTTTTGATGGTGCGAGTATGTGTCTTGATAAAAACGGAAATCTTGTATTGCTTGGTGAATCATTTAGTGAAGACTATTTTATTTTCGAAACAAATGATGGATTTACACCCATAAATAAATCTGAAAGAAGCTTTGAAGAAGAGATTCACGATGCACTTATTTTTGGTTTAAGGGAATACTGCAACAAATTAGGATTTAAAAAAGTAGTGCTGGGTTTAAGCGGCGGTATTGATTCCGCAATTGTTGCTTATATTGCCGTAAAAGCTTTAGGAAAAGATAATGTACATGTTATTTTTATGCCGTCTAAGTATTCAACTCCGGGAAGCCTGCATGATGCAAAGAAACTTGCATCTAATCTCGGCATCTCATCAACAAAGATTAATATTCATTCTGTTATCGGAAAAATGGAAGAAGTATTAATTCATGCTTTTCAAAAAGATGTTAACGGTATTACTGAAGAAAATCTCCAGGCAAGAATTCGTGGAATATTTTTAATGGCTTACTCAAATAAGTTCGGCAACTTATTATTGTCAACAGGAAATAAATCAGAAATAGCCGTGGGTTACAGCACGCTTTATGGCGATATGGCAGGTGGACTAGCTGTAATCGGAGATTTATATAAAACGGAAGTGTACAAATTAGCTGACTATATAAATATTAATGAAGAAATTATTCCTTCTGAAATTATTAACAAAGCGCCATCTGCTGAATTAAAAGAAGGACAGACAGATCAGGATACACTTCCTCCTTATGATCTGCTCGACAGAATATTAAGGATGTACCTTGAAGAAAATAAAGAGTCCCATGAAATCAGCAAGGTTATTGGTGATGAAGAAACCGTTCTGAAGGTTTTAAAAATGGTTGATCATAATGAATTTAAAAGAAAACAGGCAGCCCCAGTTTTAAGAGTTTCCAAAAAAGCATTCGGTTATGGAAGAAGATATCCGATTGTTCAGGGATGGAGAAAATAAATAAATGTTAAATCAGTCTGGAAGTCGTCAATGAAAAAAAGTCTCAATTTCTTGTCAATCTTGTTGCTCACCTTTTTAGTGAGTTACTCCTTTTCATTTGCTCAATTGGGAGGTAATAAGCAAATCATTCATATAAAACCTTACCAATCATTTGATAAAGTTTATCCCGGTTCGGAATTTAAAATTGCTGTTAAGGTAAATGTAGACAGCGGGTGGCATATTAATTCCGATAAACCGTATGAGGATTTTCTTATACCATCAAAGATATCAATTGATACCACTACCTTTAAATTAACCAAAATAGCTTACCCCAAACCTCGTGACTTAAAGCTGGATATTTCGGAAACTCCATTATCAGTCTGGGAAAGTGAAGTTTATGTCGGAGCACTGGTTAAAGCCCCTGAAAATCTTTCTCCCGGAAAATATAAGCTCCCGGTTTATATAGATTACCAGGCTTGTAATAATATGACCTGTATGCCGCCTAATACAGCAAAAGATACTATTGAAATTGAAATTGCCGACAAACAGGCTGTTGTTAACCAGGTCAATTCAGATATTTTTGATAAAATAAATCTGCAATCGACAATAGAGAACGTAGAACAAACAAAATCAGGTAATTCGGTTTCCTCTATATTTGAAGGTAAAGGATTAATTTTAGGATTAATTTTTGTTTTTCTCGGTGGGCTTGCATTAAATCTCACTCCTTGCGTTTATCCTTTAATCCCGATTACAATAGGATTTTTCGGCGGACAGAGTGAAGGCAAAACAAGCAGGCTTGTAGGAATGGGACTGCTATTCGTTGTTGGAATGGCTGTAACATATTCTGTAATTGGTGTCATTACAGCTTTAACAGGATCAATGTTCGGTACGCTTTTACAAAACCCGATTGTAATTATTTTTATCGCATTGATATTCCTTGTCCTTTCACTTAGTATGTTCGGTGTTTATGAATTTAAGCTTCCTGATTCCTGGGTTGCCAAAGCAGGCGGTGCAAAAGGTGGAATGTATGGCGCTTTCTTTATGGGTTTAACAATGGGTATCGTTGCTGCGCCTTGTATCGGACCTTTCGTTTTAGGGTTGGTTACTTATGTTGCTGCAAAGGGAGATCCCTTCTTTGGATTCCTTTTGTTCTTTATTCTTGCAGTAGGTTTGGGTACTCCTTATCTGTTTCTTGCAATCTTTTCAGGAAAGATCAAAAAGCTTCCGCGTGCGGGTGAGTGGATGGAAGCCGTAAAGCATATATTCGGATTAATTCTTATAGGAATGGCAATTTATTTCTTACTTCCTTTACTGCCGAAATCATTTAGTTCATTCCTATTGCCCGGTTTTATGGTTATAGCTGCAATTTATCTTCTGTTCTTTGATAAGAATGCTAATGGTGTCAGGGGATTCAGAATATTTAAAGTTGTATTTTCAATTGCTTTAGTCGCTGTTGCAGTTTACTGGCTGTTCCCGTCTGAAAAGCAATCAATCGAATGGCATCCTTATAATGAAACCGCAATTACTGGAACTCAAAAAGCGATGATAATAGATTTTTATGCCGACTGGTGTATCCCCTGTAAGGAACTAGATGCTTCTACCTTTTCAGACCCCAAGGTAATTGAAGTTTCAAAAAAGTTTAATGCATATAAAGCTGATATGACTAAATCTCTTTCTGACCAGGTTGAAAATTTACGGAACAGGTATAATATAATAGGGGTGCCGACTGTGTTAATAATTAACTCCAGTGGTAAAGAGGTAAAAAGAATTACAGGATTTGTGGATTCAAATGAATTTCTGAAGATCATTCAGGATGTAGATTAATTTCAATATATTGTATTCGTAGTTTGCTTATTATAATTATATAGAGAAAAAAAATGAAGAATTCAAAAGCAATTCTAGCCTCTGTTGAATTAGAGAAGAATGGAGATGGATTTCTCGCCAGGATTTCCGGAGTACAAGGTGCTTTTGCTGAAGGTGATACTATGGAAGAAGCAATATTTAATTGTATTGATGTTGCAAAATTGATATTGGAATATCGTAAAGAAAGAAAAGAACCAATTGGCTTTAATGAATTTGATCTGACCAAAAATATTCATATTACTTTAGCGTTTCCAATTGGCACTGCTTAATGTCTAAGTTAACAGAATTATCATATCACGATATTATAATTCGTTTAAAAAATTTTGGTTTTAGATATTATCGACAGGGCAAAGGTTCACCTGAATTATGGGTTAGAGATGAGGATGGGAAGGTGATTCCTGTCCCTCATTATAAAGGAAAATCAATTCGTAAAGGAACGGTTAAAGCTATTATAGATGAGATAGGCGTATCTGTTGACAAATTTATGGGGATTAAATAGAAATTGCTGAGGAGGTAAATCATTCAGAATGTAGATTAGTTTAACTTCAAATTTTATAAAGAGGTTATCTTTCATACGGAATATTAGTTGAACTGATAACCTCTTTTTCAAAATATCATTTAAAAAACCTTCAAATTCTTTCCTATAACTAAAAAATTTTTTCCATTATTGAGAATTATAAATATAGATTATTTTTTCTTTGAAATAATAATTTATTCATATAATGTCTATTTATTCAAAATGAAAGGATTGACCTTCCACTCACTTGTCCATCTAATGGCACGGATTATGGATAAGCAGTAACATTAAAAATTAATTCATAATCATCAAAAAAATTTAAGATGAAGAGATGCTAAAAGAAAAAGAAGTCCAGAGTCTTACTGAGGTGACTGTAAGGTTTGCAGGAGATTCCGGTGACGGTATGCAGCTTACCGGGAGTCAATTCAGCGATACTACAGCAATTGTGGGAAATGATTTGAGTACACTTCCCGATTATCCTGCAGAAATCAGGGCACCACAGGGAACAGTTTATGGTGTAAGTGGTTTTCAACTCCATTTTGGAAGTACAGATATTTTTACACCCGGCGACAGACCCGATGTTTTGGTAGCCATGAATCCTGCCGCAATTCAAAAGAATTTAAGTGAATTAAAACCCGGCGGGATTATAATTGCAAATACAGATTCGTTTGATAAAAAGAATTTACAGCTCGCAAAATATGAGGCTAATCCGCTTGAAGATGGAAGCCTGAAAGGGTACACAGTTTACCCGGTTCCTATTACCTCGTTGACCACCAAGGCACTCGAAGGAAGCGCGCTCTCACAAAAAGATATTTCACGTTGTAAAAACTTTTTTGCATTGGGATTAATGTACTGGCTGTTCAACAGACCTGTTGATCGTACAGTTGAATGGATTAAAACGAAGTTCAAAAAAAATCCAGCTTTCATTGATGCAAATGAAAAAGCCTTAAAAGCCGGTTTTAATTTCGGTGAAATAAATGAATTGTTTACAACAAGGTTTTCAGTTGAACCGGCAAAACTTCCTGCTGGAATTTATAGAAGCATTTCAGGGAATGAAGCAACAGCGCTTGGATTTCTTGCAGCATCAGTAAAAAGCAAATTGCCATTATTCCTTGGTTCTTATCCTATCACACCGGCTTCTGAAATTCTGCAATATCTAAGCACGTATAAAAATTTCGGCGTTAAAACTTTTCAGGCTGAAGATGAAATTGCCGGGGTTACTTCAGCTATAGGTGCTGCTTTTGCAGGCTCACTCGCAATAACTACTACAAGCGGCCCGGGCTTAGCGTTAAAAACCGAAGCGATTGGTCTTGCAATTATTACTGAATTACCACTTGTTATTGTTGATGTTCAGCGTGGTGGTCCAAGTACAGGTCTTCCAACTAAAACAGAACAAGCTGATCTTCTGCAGGCGGTGTACGGCAGAAATGGTGAATCTCCTTGTGCAGTTCTTGCGGCTCAAAGCCCAAGTGATTGTTTTTATATGGCTATCGAAGCTTCACGGCTTGCGGTTAAATATATGACTCCTGTAATTCTTCTTACAGATGGATACATTGCTAATGGTTCCGAACCCTGGAAAGTTCCTCATTCAAGTGAACTTCCTTCATTTGAAGTAAAATTCAGAACTGAAAAAGAAGGATTTGCTCCTTACTTAAGAGACTCAAATCTTTCCAGACCATGGGTTAAACCGGGAACACCCGGCCTGGAACACAGGATTGGCGGTCTTGAAAAAGCCAACATCTCGGGTAATGTAAGTTATGATCCTGATAATCATGATAGAATGGTTAAGCTTCGTGAACAAAAAGTTAAGAATATGGCAAATGATATTCCTGATCTCGTTGTTGATGGTGATAAGGAAGGTGAATTATTAGTGCTTGGCTGGGGAGGAACTTACGGTGCAATCACTGAAGCAGTTATAAAAGCCAGAAATAAAGGATACAAAGTTTCGCAGGCTCATTTGAAATATATTTTTCCTTTCCCTAAAAATACGGGTGAAGTTTTAAATAATTTCAAAAATGTACTTATTCCTGAAATAAATCTCGGACAGCTCGCAAAGATAATCAGAAGCGAATACCTTCTGCCGGTAATTCAGTTTAATGTTGTAAGAGGGCTGCCGTTCAGAACTTCTGATATAGAAGATAAAATAATTGAGATACTCGGAGGAAAAGAATAATGGCTGATAAAATAGAAACCAAAGAAATAAAATTAACCGCTAAGGATTTTTCCAGCGGGCTTGATGTAAGATGGTGTCCTGGTTGTGGAGACTATTCAATCCTTGCACAGGTTCAGAGATCTTTTCCTGATATTGTTGGAGATAAAAAGGAAAACATTGTTTGGATTTCCGGTATCGGATGCTCATCCCGTTTCCCTTATTATATGGAAACATACGGAATGCATGGAATTCATGGAAGAGCACCTGCAATTGCGTCGGGAGTAAAAATTGCAAGACCCGATCTTTCCGTTTGGGTAGCAACAGGTGATGGTGATCTTTTAAGTATTGGCGGTAATCATTTTATCCATGCCTGCAGAAAAAATATCGATTTGAAACTTATACTTTTCAATAACAGGATTTACGGATTAACAAAAGGGCAGTATTCACCAACTTCTGAAAAAGGTAAGGTTACAAAAACCACTCCGTTCGGAAGTGTTGATTATCCCTTCAACCCGGTTTCACTTGCTGTTGGTTCAGATGCTACATTTGTTGCACGAACAATTGATCGTGACCCGAAACATCTCCAGGCAATGATCAGACGTGCTGCAGACCATAAAGGATTGGCATTCATTGAAGTATTTCAGAACTGTGTTATATACAATGACGGTGCTTTTGATAAATTCAGCAGCAAAGAAACAAAAGATGATAATGTTTTGGTACTTGAACAAGGTAAGCCGATGATCTTCGGGAAGAACAAGGACAAAGGAATTAAAATGGATGGTTACAAGCCAGCCATTGTTGACTTGAGTAAGAACGGAAACAGTGTGAACGATGTATTGGTTCATGATGAGTTTGATGAAAGCCCGATAAGGGCAATCTTCCTTGCTCATCTGACGGATTACGATGGGTTCCCAACGCCGGTGGGTGTTTTCCGGCAGATCAAAAAAGAGACGTATGATTATGGTATAGAAGAGCAGATTAAAGGTGTGATAAAGTTGAAAGGGGAAGGTGATCTCGATAAAATCCTCTTTAATGGAAATACCTGGGAAGTTAATTGATTTAGAACCTCCGTTGACTTTCTATTAAAAAAATAGCTCTTGCTTACCTCTATAGCGGACTTACATACTACTTGTAGGTCCGTTTTTTTTATTTAAATATTTAGATTACGCCTGCATAACCAATCATACCAAAGCTGCAGTAAGTTTAAAAAGCTGCAAAGCTGCAAAATTTCTATCCCGAATATTCAGAATAAGGCTCAGAACGTTCATGGTCACATTCCGAAAATCCGGAATAGGGCTAAAAACAGTTTGGGTCGCATTTCCAACTTTGGAAACAGGGCAAAAACATTTTTGGATGGCATTTCCAATTTTGGAAACAGGACAAAAACATTTTTGGGTCGCATTTTCAATTTTGGAAATAGGACTAAAACATTTTTGAGTGGCATTCCGAAAATCCTGAATCAGAGTCTTTTAAAAATAACAGTGCATTTGAAATTTGAATTTATTTAACTTGCCTGCCCGCTTTCAGCGAGGTAATCTGTCAATCCGGCAATCCGATAATTCGTTAATCCCGGGTATATGAGAAGTACGAGAGCAGTACGAGAGGAGTACGACTCAGATATGGAAAAATGATAATTTGAAAATGGATTAAAAACAAACTTTTAATAGCTGCTTAATTTTTCGGTGTGCGACAATTAGTCAGAATTAGAAAGCTCGGGAAAGTGCAAAAAGAAAGTTATTTTTTCATTTCCGATTTTTTATTTATGATAAGAAAATAAAGCAACAAATCCTGACCCCCAAAAACTCCCCATAAAATTTTTCAATCCATAATTTTCAATTTTCTCATTGCCAGTTAAAAAGGATTATATTAATTTAGCCTACGGTATAAACTAAGACTGTGCAGGGAGATGTTTAAGTTTAGCTTCTGTAAGGGATCTCAAGATACTGCCGAAATTTTAAAAGAACAACTGAATAACATTATTTGATATGAGGAATGATATGCCGCCAAAAGTTTTGAAAATTTTAAATAAAAGAGATTTTAGCAGGAATATAACATGCATGCTGCCGGAGTGTTATATGGATATTTGGCAGTATAATTAATAGTTATGTGCAAAAAATTATGGCAACTGAAAATAAATTTATAGAACTATTATGTGAAATGGGACTTGATGGTCGCGATGATTTAGATTATACAATCAAAACTGATAAAGTACTGATCTCACTACCACATTGTACAAAATCACTAGTCCTCAATGAAAATAATGTAGATGAATTGTACGATGGAAATAAAATTACAGAGATTTCTAATTTACTTTATTACCCAGATTGTGGATTCTCTTTTGATGCTTATTGTGAATTTTTTATAAGCTTGAAACACCCAGATTATTATTTTTATAATTGGGATGATGGATGGCCAAATACAGAAAAACTCTCTTTCAAGGTTGATGAAGATGTCATTGAATGTAGTGATTCAAGTGCATTAGCTGTTTTGTTATTAAGCCAGATTTATTATGACCCTGATATTTATCCTGATCGCCTTCAAAATATTTCAACAATAAAAATATTTAGACACTCGAATGAAGATTATAGAGATATTTTTGCAAAGGCAATTTATTACTTAAACTCTCATTACTTGGCAAATACTGGCGTCACAGCAACTTTACGCCATCTCAGTACCGATACAGATTATGATGAATTTTATAAGTTGGAAGAAAAACTTGAAAAATTATCACGGAAAAGAATTAGAAAACGTAAAAATTTTTTAGTAACTTATCCACTTAAACTATACAATTATGCCTGTTCATTAAAAGATGAGACTAAGTTCCTGGCTTATTACCGAGTTCTAGAATTTTTCTTTGATAGATATAAGAGCAAAATAGTGAGTGATAATAGATTTGATAATAGTTTTACTGATGCTGATTTAATTAAACTAGCATCTTTGAAAGGGGAACTGGAGCATTTAAAGGGATTACTAAGTACAATTTCAACTAACTCAGTTAGAGATAAATTGGCTAAATATGCCTTTCATAAAGGGTTAATTAGAAATAATAACTTTGATGAATTATCAAAGCAATTATACTCTTTTAGAAATTCTATAGTGCACGCTAAAGAATCAGAAATCGAACGTACAGCTATCCCAGATCCATTTGACATTGAGCAAACAAATCTTATTAATAGCTGGATTTATATCGTTAAGATATTCGCGGATTTAGCGATAAATTTTTATAATAAAGTATGAGCACATAACACGCCGCTCAAGACCGACCGCTGAATCGGTTTGAGATGAGTGCAGTTTTTAAGTTTCAATTTGTCGTTTGGCATTTTGTTCTAAGTAATTTGAAAATGTTAAGTAGTGTCGCCGCCATTTCTCGACAATTTAATGGCGGCTATAAATTATAAACATTCGTTGTTTGTTAAGCATTGTAGCTCTGGGCGGCGGCTTAGCGACAACATCGTTAGGTTGCTTAATTTATAAAATGTGGTAAACAAAAATGGATGATAAAGAAACTATTGAATTATTGAATTTAGGAATTGCGGAAAAAAGAAATGGAAACTATAGCCAAGCACTTTCATATTATAAAAAAGCCTGTCAATTAAATCCATATAATTCCAATGTATATTATAATTCTGGAAAATTATATTGTGGACTTGGAGAATACGATGAAGCAATAAAAAATTTCCTAACATATGCACACCTCATAGTTATTAATAATGATTTTATGAATAATCCTGCGGATTTAATCCCAATTCTACAAACTATGGAAAGAATACAAAAAGCAAAATTCAGCTTACCCATCGGTTCATCATTTCCATCTAATTGGCTCGAAAAAATAACAGTTGACAAAAGACTAAATATCCTTTTAGGGGATGTTAATTTAACCTTTTATTCTGGCTTCTCTTATATAGCGAATAAATCTCTTTTTCTAAATCTATACTCAATATCTGATATGCAAATTCAAGATTTGAAAAACGGATTGCTGGGTAAATTTAGTAAGGTCTATTTAAAAGATGAAAAGTACGATTTAATAATTATGAGCTATGGATTGATGTTAATTTTGATGAATCTTAATATTCTATTACCTAAAGAAGAAATTCCAACGTTTTATACTAATAATAACTTTATTATAAAATCTCCTTTAATCGATTCAGAAATTAATGTTGAAGAATTTTTAGATAGGAATCCAATTGATAAAGAATTAGATAATTTAATGATTGGAATACAAAAAATGGTAAAAAAAGATTTATCACTAAAAAATATTTTTTTGGGTTACAACTTGGTAACAAAAAAGATATTTGATGAACCCGGAATGTTTGTAATTGGAGCGGTAAACATTGGACATACAGGTACCTTTGGATTTGATTCAGAAAATATTGAAAGTCTAATGAAGCAATGCGAAGAATTATATTTGTGTTATTTAGCTATACCTATAGATGAAGGTGACTATTTGATTGAAAATGAAGAAATGCTTGACTGGAGATTTGAAGAATACCTCACAAATAAATTAAAAATAGAAATTGTTTCTGTTGGTTCATTAAGTAAAAATGAATTTAAACGTTGCAGAACTTTTAAATTCTTTTTTCTAAAACAATAATCGGTTATAATTATGGAATCATTGCTAAGTTATTTTTTTAGTACAATTCCTCAAGTACTTGCAGCAGCTGTTGGGCTGTTTGGGGTATTTGTTTTATACAAGCTTAACTTAATTGAAAAAACTTTAGTGGGATTAGCAAGGTCTATGCTAATAGAACTAGAGGATAACGATGCGTATACTCCGAAAGAAAAAGAAGACAATAAAGAAATACGAAGACGTTTAAAAATTGGAGCCGAACAAGGTAATCCTTACAAAATGAAAATATATTTGTTAGATTTATATACATATTTCAAACAAAAAAGACCTGAAACTAATATGTATGAACAAATTATACATCCTTTTAAATCTCAGATGAAAATTCGCAACAAATTAATAAAACACTCAAAAATTGCTTTGTTAATATCTTGCTTCTTAGTTTTTGTTTCTATTTTAACTATACCTTTTATAAAAAGTATTTTATCAATTTGTTCACCACAATTACTCATTCAATATAATTGCTTATCTATAATTCTAATAATTATTTTTTTAATAATGTTTCTCATTGATTTAATATTTATAATTTGGATAGTATTTAAATCGTTTGATACTTATCAAGAAATTAAAACAATATAATTTTCTTTAGGGAATACCGTGCATAAAACCGAAAGCCTTTTCAATTCGACATTTATTAAATTATTGATGTAGTTGTTCCGTGTAATGTTGCTTTATAAAGTGGTTCTGTTAAAAAATGTTTTTAAAATTATTTACAGTTGTTATTTAAGCGGCATCGCTGTACTGGGCTATCACTCATAGGTGACTTCGTTATATGCAATAAAGGAAGTAAGTGTATATAGTTATAACAATTATAGATTCTATAAAACATTTGAATGATTTCGAATCATTATTCAATTGGATTTCTTTAACGTCACTAGTCTGAAATTGCTTCAATATTAGGATTTCTTTTATCTCTTTATGTTGCTAAGAATGTTTATAATGTTAATAGATATATATTTATAAGTAGGAGATTGCCACAATATATAAATAAACTTGATACTTATGCATCTTCGATATTAGATCTTTCTAATAATTTCCCAGATACAAAAGAAGAGATTATTGATGAAGTATCAAAATGCTCAACTGATTTCAAAACGATTAGTAAAAAAACCCCAAGAATATTACGAAAAGAAATAAAAAAAATAGAAGCTCAAATATCAAATATTTTATTTTATGATTTAGCATCAAGAGAACAAGCCAGGAATGTTTATAGAAAAATTCTGTCAGTTTCACAAAGTCTTCAAAATTTCCTAGAAGAATATCAAATGGAGAGATAAAATGTCCAAGGAAAATGAAAAAATAATTGATGCCATATTTAAATTGATAAAATTAACTCAAGATGGAAAACTGAAATGGTCGGTTACTACTCCACGCGCTTCATTAAATCGGGATAAAGAATCTATTGTGGATAACATCTTTATTACACGTTATAAAAATAAAATACTTGGTCTATATGAAAGACGCTCAAAAATTGAAACGATGCCAACGGGTTCTTTGGGTTTAATCTCTGCAAGCATTTTCAATATTATCCCTTCAAATTGGAATACAGGTGTCGTTTTAGAATTTATCGATGAAAAAGGAAATAATATTTGGACTTTTCCTGATGTAAAAGGGCTTCGAGATTTATTAAACAGTGTAAAATATCAAATTGCTGGTGTTGATGATTTCCTGAATGATTTATTTGAGAACAAAGGTGAATAAGAAATTGTATATAACAAGCTGCTTATGCCGCTAGCATATTCGCATTCGGCATTTCATAAATTATTTTGCTAAATCATCGTCTTCCCGCCGAAGTAGTTAACGGTGTATGGCAATGGACAAGGCGGCTGAGGGAGGTGAAATAATTACCATAATTCATAGCTTAGTAAAGCAGGGCAAAAATCTGGTAATACAATTACCTTTCACAAAAAAAACTTATATTTCTTGCAATGTTTGACAATCAGCAACAGCTTTTTTAATTTGGAACAAATCATAAATCCGAATTGTTAAATTAAAACGTTGAATACAAGTTACTTATTTAATAAGCTTTTGGATTATTCATCCCGGTACTGCCTCTATCATTATTTCAAAATAGAAAAGAAAACTAATATCCGGACTAAATTTTATAAAATAAAATATAATTGTGATATTAGAGTTCGGAACATTGTTGGGAATCGGATAAATTTTATTGTTAAAGTTTATTAAAGTTTTTATTATTTTTTATAACAGATACTGAACGAGTTTAAAATATATATTATTCACAAACCTTTGGAGCAAAATGCAAAAAGGCGTATTAGATCTTGCTGATGTTACAGTAAGATTTGCCGGAGATTCAGGGGACGGTATGCAATTAACAGGCAGTCAGTTTACAAATACTACCGCACTGGTAGGAAACGATTTAAGTACCTTACCGGATTATCCTGCAGAAATCCGCGCTCCGGCCGGAACAACTTATGGTGTAAGCGGGTTCCAGCTTCATTTCAGCAGCGATGATATTCATACACCGGGCGATTCACCTGATGTACTTGTAGCGATGAATCCTGCAGCCTTAAAGACTAATTTAAAGGATTTAAAGCCGGGTGCTGCAATCATTATTAATATCAGTGCATTCGATCAGAGAAATTTCAGGCTTGCCGGGTACGATTCCAATCCGCTTGAAGATGGAACGCTTGATGGTTATAATGTTGTTCATGTACCACTCAGCCAATTGACAAAAACTGCACTGGAAGACAGCGGACTTTCTGCAAAAGAAATCGAGAGATGTAAAAACTTTTTCGCGCTTGGAATGATGTACTGGCTTTATAGTCGCCCGATAGAACCGACATCAGAATGGATCAAATCAAAATTTAAGGCACATGAAAATATTGCAGCAGCAAATGAAAAAGCGTTAAAGTCAGGTTTCTACTTCGGAGAAAACACAGAGCTATTCACAACAAGATACAGTGTTCAGCCTGCAAAATTAATTAAAGGAAGATACAGGAATATTTCAGGTAATGAAGCACTGGCTATAGGTTTCATTACTGCTTCAGTAAAATCCGGGCTGCCTTTATTCCTCGGCTCATATCCTATTACCCCGGCATCAGATATTCTTCACGAACTAAGTAAGTACAAAAACTTTGGCGTCAGAACTTTCCAGGCCGAAGATGAAATTGCTGCAATTGGTGCAGCTATCGGTGCTTCATTTTCTGGAGCGTTGGGAATAACTACTACAAGTGGCCCCGGCGTTGCATTGAAAACAGAATCTATCGGTCTTGCTGTAATGACGGAGCTTCCTCTTGTAATTATTGATATTCAGCGCGGCGGACCTAGTACCGGGCTTCCTACAAAAACAGAACAGGCTGATTTACTTCAGGCGATGTATGGGCGAAACAGCGAAGCCCCTGTTGTTGTAATTGCTCCTTCTACTCCTGCTGATTGTTTTAACATGGCACTTGAAGCAGCAAGGATTGCTACCCAATATATGGTTCCTGTTATGTATTTATCGGACGGTTATCTTGCCAACGGTTCGGAACCATGGATGATTCCTGATCCGGATAAAATTCCAAAGATTGAAGTCAAATTCAGAACTGACCCTGAGAACTTTCAACCGTACTCAAGGGATGAAAACCTTGCAAGACCCTGGGCTCTCCCGGGAACTCCCGGTCTTGAACATAGAATTGGCGGATTGGAAAAGGCAAACATCACCGGCGATGTAAGTTACGATCCTGAAAACCATGAATTTATGGTTAGGCTTCGTGCACAGAAAGTAAAGAATATTGAAAACGATATTCCTGATTTAAAAGTTGAAGGTGATAAAGATGCCGACCTGCTTATAGTAGGGTGGGGGAGTACTTACGGTTCAATCAGGGAGGCTATTAATAAGGCAAGGATCAATGGATTAAAAGTAGCCCATGCACATTTTCGCTACTTAAATCCGTTTCCAAAAAACACCGGGGATGTTTTAAAGAAGTACAAACATATTCTCTGTCCTGAAATAAATATGGGACAACTCTCCAAATTACTCAGAGAAGAATTCCTCATTGATGTGGAACCATTTAACAAAATTCAGGGATTGCCATTTAAATCATTTGAGATAGAATCGAAAATTGAATCTATATTGGGAGGAAATAATAATGGAAAATAAGGATATGCAGAATGAAGCTAAGTACACTGCAAAAGATTTTTCCAGTGGACAGGATGTAAGATGGTGTCCCGGCTGCGGAGATTATTCAATACTTGCGCAATTGCAGAGGATATCTCCTGATTTGAATATTAAAAAAGAAAATTTTGTCTGGGTTTCCGGAATAGGGTGCGCTGCAAGATTTCCTTACTATATGAATACTTACGGAATTCATGGAATTCACGGCAGAGCTCCTGCGATCGCATCGGGAATAAAAATTAATCGACCCGAATTATCCGTCTGGGTTGCATCAGGCGACGGCGATCTTTTAAGCATCGGTGGAAATCACTTTGTTCATGCCTGCAGGAGAAATATCGATTTAAAAATTCTTCTTTTTAACAACAGGATTTACGGACTAACAAAAGGGCAGTATTCACCTACTTCTGAAAGAGGAAAGAAAACTAAAAGCTCTCCTTACGGCAGTATTGATTATCCTTTCAATCCATTAAGTCTTGCTGTCGGTGCAGGCGCAACATTTATTGCACGAAGTCTTGACAGGGATCCGAAACATTTAAAAGAGATGTTGAAACGGGCAGGAGAGCATAAAGGTACAGCTTTCATTGAAGTTTACCAGAACTGCAATATTTTTAATGATGGTGCTTATTTTGCTTTAACTGAAAAAGAAACAAAACCGGATAACGTTCTATTCCTTGAGCATGGTAAACCGATGATTTTCGGGAAAGAAAGTAATAAAGGAATTAGACTAAATGGGTTAACTCCCGAGGTAATTTCAATTGGTGAGGGTTCAAATTCAATTAATGATGTCTGGGTTCACGATGAATTTGATAAAGGTACAACGCGCGCACATATACTTGCCCAGCTTTCTGAGACTGGAGGAATGCCCACACCGGTTGGAGTCCTGAGACAGGAATTAAAAGAAACGTATGAAGTTTCACTTCACAACCAGATTGAGAGTTTGAAAAAAGCTAAAGGTGAAGGCGACCTCAGGAAATTGTTGTTCAGTGGAAATATGTGGGATGTGAATTAAGTATATTTTATTGAATTAACATATATTTTTTCTATTTTTGCTGATTAAAATCATTCGGGCTTGATAATATCGAGCCCTTTTATTTTTAATTGAAAATATATGATAGATTTCAATAAGCTTAAAAATATTTTTCAAAGTAATAAATCTTTTCTAATTACTACACACGTAAACCCCGATGCAGATGCGATCGGTTCTGAAATAGCCATTCATAAAATTCTTAAAGAGAATGGAAAGAGTGCCAGGATAATTAATCATAGCATAACTCCATACAACTTGCTTTTTCTTGATAAAGAAAATATTATTGAACATTTCTCTGAGGAAAATCATAAAAATGTTTTTGAAGATGTTGATGTGCTGGTTGCGATTGATTTCAACCGCTCCAACAGAATAGTGCGGATGGAAAAAGGATTTTTAGAGTCTCAAAAATTAAAAATCTGCATTGATCATCACCAGGATTATGAAGATATTTTTAATTATGTTTTTATTGATACGGATTACAGCGCAACCGGACAAATCATCTTCGATTTCATTAAACAAACGGAAATTGTGAGCTTAACTTATGAAACTGCTGAACCTATCTATGCCGCAATTATGACTGATACCGGTTCGTTCAGGTTTGAAAGAACGACCCCTGAAATTCATAAAATTGCTGCAGAACTTTTAGAAGCAGGTGTTAATCCCGGCGATGTTTACGATAAAATTTATGACCAGAGTAAATTCAGCAAATTAAAACTTCTTGGAAGAGCTGTTAATTCGATGAAGTTGTTCGGCACAGACGATGAAGTAAGTTATATGCATCTTACACGTAAAGATTTTATTGATACCGAGGCACTTGAATCTGATACGGATGGTTTTGTAAATGTTTCTTTATCGGTGGAGAATGTTAAGCTTGGACTTCTATTCCTGGAATTAAGTGAAGGTTTTAAAGTTAGTTTTCGTTCTAAAGGAATTATTCCTGTAAATAAGCTCGCTTCCGAATTTGGAGGCGGCGGACATATAAATGCTGCCGGTCTGAGAATTCGTGACGGGAATATCAATGAATATATTAATAAGATTTTAAACCGTGCGGTTGATTACATAAAACAATTTGGGTGAAAATAATGTTTGACTTAAATATAAAATCAGGCGGGAAGAAAATATCCTACAAACCTCTTTCGATAAGCCTTAAATATCTTGTAGATGAAAAAAAACTTGAATCAAGTTTATTAAACCTTGAGACTATTTTTAATATACGTTTTTCAAACCTTCAGAAAAAAAATTTTCTTGCAAAAGATGGAAGTTCAATCCGGGTATCAAAAAAAGAAGGCAAACCAGATGCAGTAATAATTTCTAAAATTAAAATTGATGATTCATTTTCACCGGATTACTTCAGAAATCATCTTGCAGGATTTCTGCCTTCGTTTGAATCGGAGCAGGTAAAAAATCTTCATATATTTATTCCCAAATACGAAATATTTAAAGATTATTTTACAAGTGAAGAATATTATTATCAAACTTTTATCGAAGGTATTCTATTCGGCAATTATTCTTTTGATAAATATAAAGCAGATATAAAGAAGCCAAAAAATCTTTCAGTAATTTTCTACGCCGATAATCAAAAGAAACTAAACCTGGCAATTTCATCGGCAATAATTCTGATGGAAGGAGTTAACTTCACAAAAGAGTTACAGAATGAACCGGGTTCTGTTTTAACTCCTGAAGTCCTTGCCGAACGAATAACCGAAACTCTTCCTGAGTTTGGAGTTAAGGTTACCGTGTTTAATGAAAAAGAAATTAAGAAAAGAAAAATGGGCGGGCTGCTTGCTGTTGGCAGTGGAAGTGTAAATTCTCCTCGTTTTATTATATTAGAATACAATGGCTCTAATAAGGTAAAAAAATCTAAAACTAAAACTGTGGCTCTCGTTGGGAAAGGAGTTACATTTGATTCAGGCGGAATCTCTATAAAACCTGCAAGCAATATGGGTGAAATGAAAGCAGATATGTCGGGTGCTGCTGTTGTAGCAGGAACCATATTAGCAGCTGCAAAAGCTAAACTTCCAGTAAATATTTTAGGTATTATTCCTTCAGCGGAAAACATGCCTTCAGGTTCCTCTATGCGTCCGGGTGATATAGTAATTACTGCCTCAGGGAAAAGTATTGAAGTGGATAATACAGATGCCGAAGGAAGAATGATATTATCTGATGCGCTTGATTATGCATCCAGACAAAAACCCGATGTAATAATTGATCTTGCAACATTAACAGGTGCTTGTGTGGTTGCACTCGGTGAATTCGTTGCCGGGTTATTTACAAAAGATGATAAATTAGCTTCAGAACTATACGAGAAGGGATTGAAAACTTATGACAGACTTTGGCGTTTACCCATCTGGGATGATTATAACGAATTAATTAAAAGCGATGTTGCTGATGTAAAAAATGTAGGCGGAAGATGGGGTGGAGCAATCACTGCTGCTAAATTCCTGGAAAAGTTTGTGGATAAAAATATATCCTGGGCTCATCTTGATATTGCAGGACCGGCTATGGCTAATAGCTATAATAATTACACAAAGAAATTTATGACCGGATTCGGCGTGAGATTACTTTTCGATTATCTGGCTAATCCTGTAAAATAAATTGGAATAGAATTTTACTAATCTGGATTTTAGGAATAAGAAATCTATAATATTATTCTCAGTTTTGGAGAAAGGGACTATATATTTTTCGAGACTATTTTCCCATCTTTTATTTCATGAACTTTGTCTGCAAGGTTTACAAGACCGGGGTTATGTGTTACGATTACAAAAGTCTTACCCATTTTATCTCTTAAATCGATTAATATTCTATGTATAGCCTCACTATTTTCAGAGTCCAGGTTACCGGTTGGTTCATCAGCTAAAATTATATCGGGATCATTAGCTAAAGCCCGGGCAACTGCAACTCTCTGCTGTTCTCCACCGGATAATTCAGCAGGTTTATGAGTAACACGTTCTTTCATTCCGACAGCGTCAAGTAATTCCTGAGCTTTTTTTGAAGCAGAACTTAAGGTTTTTCCCATAATCATTTGGGGAATTGCAACATTTTCTAACGCTGTAAATTCAGGCAGTAAGTGATGAAACTGAAACACAAACCCGATGTTTTTATTTCTAAATTTTGCGAGCTTGTCATCAGTAAGATCGAAGATATTTTGCTGATTAAAAAATACCTTACCTGTGTCGGGTCGATCTAACCCTCCCATTATATGGAGCAGGGTACTTTTTCCAGCTCCGGATGCTCCCACAATCACCGATATTTTATTTTCTTCAATTTCAATATTGACTGAACGCAAAACTTCAAGTTTGACTTTTTTAGTATTTTGATAACTCTTTACGATATTTTCAGTTCGTAAAATCAATTTAGACCTATGTTATTATTTTAATAAACACATTATAATGTTATATATAAATAAGTTATATCCTATAGTTAAATTTTATTATTCCCATTTGATGGCTTCAATAGTATTTATTTTAGCGGCTCTTTTTGCCGGAAAAAGTGAAGCAAGGGAGGTAAGCAGTAAAGATGCTCCACTAACATAAAAAAAATCGCTTAACTTTAATTGTAATGGTAAAGAATCAATCTTATATTGAGTAGGGTCTAGGGGATAAATGTTAAACTTTAACTGCAGAAAGCAAATGAAATAACCGAGCATTAAACCAGTAATTGTACCGATTATACCTATAAGAATTCCTTCGTACATAAATATTTTTAAAATGGATTTTTGCTGTGCTCCCATTGAATTAAGTATACCGATATCTCTTTTCTTTTCAATCACCGACATTGAAAGAGAACCAAGAATATTAAAGGAGGCAACTGCAATTATAAGGCAAAGAATTATATATGCTGTCCATCTTTCTATCTGCATTACTGAATAAAGATCTCGATGGAAATCATACCAGGTTTCAACCTTGTATTGATCCTGAGGTAACTTCTTTTGTAGCTCAGTTTTAACATCAAATGATTCATCAATATTTTTTAGCATAATATCATAACCCTGAACGTGATTTTTATATCCTAAAACCTGTTGTGCATTCTTCAGGGAAGTAAAAATATATGAATCATCATAAACATTATTTGTCGTGCTGTATATTCCCGATAATATAAACTGTTGCCTTTTAACGACAGAAAATTGTGTAATAGCTTTCTCAATTCCTGCGGGAGAAATAATAGTCACTGTATCACCAATCAGAGATTGCAATTTATCGGCAAGATGCAGTCCAAGGATCATTTCGGGTGTACTTCCTTTTTGACCAATAGAATATTTCCCGAATAGCAGGCTTTTTTCAATATCATAGATGTTTTCACCGCTGATATCAATTCCCTTTAAATTTACCACCTGGAATAAACCATCACGGTACACAAGGATTTTACCGCTTACATACGGTGAATATTTTTTTACGTTAGGATTTTTATTTAACACAGAATCAAGAATTGACGATGCAGATTCATTATCTGGATTTAAAATTTCAACCCTGACATGTGGATCAAAATTTATAAGAAACGATGTGACAAGACTTCCGAATCCATTAAATACCGAAAGTACAACAATGAGAGCTGCAACTCCTATTGTTATTCCACAAATTGAAAGAATAGAAATTATAGTAATAAAATTCACTTTGTGTTTTGATACAAGGTATCTACGCGCTATAAAATTTTCAAAGTTCATTAGCCGAATCTCAAACTATTTACAGGTCTTATTTTTGAAGCAATATAACTGGGAATTGCGGATGCTATAATACAGAGGATAAATGTTAATACTGATACTCCGGCGAATGTATACCATTTAAGCAAAATGGGAACTGTTGAAACAAAATAAACAGAAGAGGGGAGGGAGATTACATTAAACTCAAGTTGAATTCCCATAAGCAAAAGTGCCAGAAAATTTCCCAGAACAATTCCAATTATTGCAAGAAAAATTCCCTGGAAAATAAATACACTAATTATTTGACTGTTAGTCGATCCCAATGATTTTAATAATCCAACATCGCGTGTTTTTTCGAGTACAATCATTAATAAAGTTCCTATAATATTAAATACTGCTACAATAATTATTAAACCTAATACAATAGGAATTGGTTTTTTCTGTAAATCAATCCAGGTGAAAATATTTCTATGAGTTTGATAAATTGATGCAACTTTATGCGGATAATACAAATTTTTGGAAAGATATTTTGTTAAGCTGTCAATTTTAGAGATATTATTCAATTTTATATCATAGCCATTAACGTTATCACCGAGAGAAAAAAGATTTTGCGCAGCTTTCAAATTAACATAAGCGTAGAGGTCATCATATTCGGCCATCCCGCTTTCAAAAATTCCTGTTACTTTAAATTGTTCAATATTAGGCAGATTACCCGGTTCAGGTATTTTATCATTCTTCAAAGCAAATACTGTTACTCTATCTCCAAGTCCGACGTAAAGTTTATCAGCAAGTTTTCTTCCAATAACGATTGAGCCGGAATCAGAAAGATCAAAATTACCGGCAACAATATTATTTCTGATCCTTAATGCTTTATTGCCGGGAGTAATGCCTTTAATATCGACTCCATCCTTAAACTTTTTACTACTGATAATGGCAAGCTTTGAAATGAAAGGATTTACTTCTTCACCGTAAGGAGCAATCATTTCTTTAATCCGGGGCAGCATTTTATGGTAATCAGGGACTATCGATTTGTATGAAGAAATAGTTATGTGAGAATCAAAGTCTATAATTTTATTCGTTAATGTATTGGCAAATCCGCTTAAAATACTTAAGGCAATAATCAGAGTAGCTACTCCAAGAGCAATTCCAACAATAGAAATAGAAGATATAAATGATATAAATTTTGAACTTTTTTTAGAAAAGATAAATTTTTTCGAAACAAAAAAAGGGAAAGACATCAAACAAATTCCGATATTGCTCTCACAATTTAATTAAGATTGTGCTTATTTAAAAATGAGATGAAAAATAAACGATTTGAGAAAAAATATACGGCAAGTACATTGTTTTTTTAGAAGATAAGAAATATATTTAATACTCTTTTTTAAGAAAACTGTACAAATTTAGTTCTTTACCATCCCGATTAAACATCGGGATTAAATTTGATAGGTAATTCGGGGCGTAGCGTAGCCCGGTTCATCGCGCCTGCTTTGGGAGCAGGAGGTCGCAGGTTCAAATCCTGCCGCCCCGACATATTAGTTCTTTATTTTTTGGAATGCTACCGACAATTAACATCGGACAAGTTTAATTGAACTGCGCCCGTAGCTCAATGGATAGAGCATCAGCCTTCTAAGCTGAGGGTTAGTGGTTCGAGTCCACTCGGGCGTACTAAAAGTTAAAATTCAAAAACCAGAAATTTTAACTTTTTACTTTTGACTTTACATGGTGAGCGTAGCTCAGTTGGTTAGAGCATCAGGTTGTGGCCCTGAGGGTCGTGGGTTCAACTCCCATCGCTCACCCTGAGGATTTTTTATTGTTGATTGAAAATTTTATAGTTCAAAATTTTGAAGAAGGCCCTATCGTCTAGTGGTTAGGACATCGCCCTTTCACGGCGGTAACAGGGGTTCAAATCCCCTTGGGGTCACTAAAGCTCCGGAATATTTTCGGGGCTTTTTTCATTTAAACATTTATGATGTAATAGTAATTACCTTTTAAATTATTTTCAATATTATGATCTGTATTAATTGATCTTTGTTTCAAATGAATTAAGTTTAGCAGTGATATTATTAGAAATTATTCGGTTCTGATGCGAAACAACAAAAATCACTCTCCTGAAGTAAACTTAAATTTAAATGTCCGCGGTATCCCCCAATCAGCAACTCTTGCTATAAATGAAAAAAGCGAAAACCTTAAATCTAACGGCAAAAGAATATATAAGCTGGGGTTAGGGCAATCACCATTTCCTGTCCCTCTTGCTGTAGTGGATGCTTTGAAAGCAAATGCTTTTCAAAAAGATTACTTAAACGTAAAAGGTTTATATCAGTTAAGAGAAGCAGTGGCTCAATATTATTGCAGGAAGCAAAATATCTGTCATTCCGCGGAAGATGTTCTTATCGGCCCGGGTTCTAAAGAGCTTATGTTTTTACTCCAGTTTGTTTATTATGGTGATCTTGTAATTCCTACTCCAAGCTGGGTTTCATACGCACCCCAGGCGCAAATTATAGGACGGCATGTCCGATGGATTCCTACCCATGGAGAGAATGGATGGAAACTAACAGCCGAAGATTTAAATGCCTTTTGTAAAGATGATCCTTTGCGACCAAGAATTGCCATATTAAATTATCCGGCAAACCCGAGCGGAGTTTCTTACACAAAAGATGAATTAAAAGAAATTGCCAAAGTAGCCGAGAAGCACAAAATAATTTTACTTTCAGATGAAATTTATGGTGAATTACATTTCAAGGGAAAACATACTTCGATTGCAAAGTATTATCCTGAAGGAACAATTATAAGCGGTGGGTTAAGCAAATGGTGTGGTGCGGGAGGATGGCGTTTAGGTACTTTTACTTTTCCTACTTCGTTAAGGTGGCTGCTGGATGCTATGGCTGCTGTTGCAAGTGAAACTTTTACTGCAACAAGTGCACCTATTCAATATGCTGCTGTAAGAGCTTTCCAGGGAGGAATAAATATTGAAAAGTATTTGTGGAATTCAAGATGGATACTGGAAAAGCTTTGCAACAACATAATTAAAAAGTTAAGAGATGCTGGTTTAATTATTGCACAACCGGAAGGAGCATTTTATTTATTCCCTGATTTTTCTCAATTTAAAGAAAAATTCTTAGCAGAAGGTATTAACACCAGCACAGATTTGTGTGATAAAATATTAAAGGATACCGGCGTAGCTACACTTCCCGGTTCCGCTTTCGGGCGACCGCCTGATGAGTTCACCCTAAGAATTTCTTATGTGGATTTTGATGGTACGAGTGCAATCGCTGCTGTAGAGCAAATGAAATCAGAAAAAGATGTTAACGGTGAGTTCCTCGAAACTTATTGCGGAAGTACACTGGAGGCAATAGATTTGGTTTGTGAATGGCTCGGAAATAAAGACATGATAAACTATTTGATCGTTTCTCTCGGTGCTGCTCTCGGAGGAGGTTTCCGGTATTGGGTCAGCAATATTACCTATGATTTTCTCCCTTCAAATTTTCCTTATGGAACTCTCGCGGTTAACATTATCGGGAGTTTTATTCTGGGAATATTAATATTTGTATTTGATGACAAAGAATTAATTACTCCCGGTTTACGTTTATTTCTTGCCGTTGGTTTTTGCGGGGGATTTACAACCTTCTCAACTTTTTCACTTGAGACAATAAATCTCCTTAAAGATTCACAATTTATTCCCGGTTTATTAAATATTTTATTGAACCTATTCCTTTGTCTTGCCGGTGTAACTTTGGCTTATTTCATATCTAAAATCTGGAGTTAATAATGCACATTAATGGAGATGCAAAACTTCTCAGAATTTTTGTTGGTGAAAGTGATAAGATAGGAAGCAGTCCTGTTTATGAAAAAATTGTGCTGGAAGCAAGAAAGTCCGGTATGGCAGGAGCGACCGTATTCAAAGGCATAATGGGTTTTGGTGGAAACAGCAGAATTCATACAACGAAGATACTTAGACTTTCAGAAGACCTTCCTTTAATTATAGAAATAGTAGATGAAATAAATAAGATTGAAAATTTCCTGCCTACACTTGATAAAATCTTTGAAGAAGCAAACAGCGGGGGACTGATTACGATTGAAAAAGCGGAGATTATAAAATATGTAACAAATAAAAATCTGTAATTACCTCCGTTACAAGTTATCATTCTTTAATGATAGTACTTTTTATATAGGTTTACTTTCACAAATCTTAATAATTACTTAACCCTCAGGTAACATTCGCTTAACTTAGCCCCATTATTTTTTCGTTAGAAAAACAATCTAAAAAGCTTGTATGAATTTACACATTTCAAATAATCTATTTTTGATCTCAAATTCTGAGATTTTGGCTTTTATTTTTTAATAAGATGAAAACGATTTCAGTTGAAATGAGTTATTCCTCTCTTCGATCATTCTCTCTCTCTACACGCTGGGACGCCCGGCCAGGGCGTCCTTTTATAAATGGATTAAGTTATTATAAATCATTATGAGCAGTTGTTAATTTAATCGGAAGGTGTAAATATGTATGAAGATATTATGAATGGTAAATCTGATTCTTTATTTTCTTTTTTTAATAGGAGATATTCGGAAAGGAATAAACAAAGAGTTTTAAAAAGACATGTACTTTTCTCTACTTTCGAAAAACCTGACGTATATAATGCTGAAAAAGAAAATGAGTGGAAGCAGGAATATTATATAATATATAATTCGTATGTTCTTGAAGATAAGTAATGTTAGAATGAGGAAGGTAATAAATAAAATTAATTTACTTCCTGGCCGGAAGTTTCATTAATAGCTTGAACTGGTTTCTTCTTACGTTTATTAAAAGATCTGAATGCATAAAAGAATTGACTCACGTAGTGGGAAGGGAATCGGGACATCAATCCATACTTTTCTGCTTTTTCATTCTCGGGGAAATAAGCTGTTCCAAAAATCCAGTCCCAAATAGCAAGCTTTGTGGAAAAATTTCTGTTTCTTCCTTTACCCATTGTGTGATGCCAGCGATGCATTTCTGGACCGTTAAATATTAGCTGAAGCCTGCCTGTATGTACATTTAAATTAGAGTGAATATACATTCCCCATAATGCGCTGATTATACCTTTGTAAGCAACCACAGCGGCAGGAGCTCCAAGAAGCACAATTGGAGTAAATTCAATTGTCTGGTTAATCAGGATTTCAAGAGCGTGCGATCTTGATCCGGAAAGCCAGTCTACTTTTTCAGGTGAATGATGTGCTTCGTGAATCCGCCAAAGCCATTTATTTTTATGCTGCCAGCGATGCATCCAGTAAATGTAAAGGTCGTGAGTAATAGTAAAAAATACTAATTGAATCCAGATTGGAACATCAGCTAACAAATGAAGTCTGGAAATTCCGGAAGTTGTGTCCATATAATGAATAATATATTCGAAAATTAAAATTCCAAGAATATAACTTTGTGCAATTGTATAAAGTGCAAGATCATCAAAAAAACCCTGGCGCAGAATTTTTTGTCCCTTGTTGTATGGAAAGATTCTTTCGAGTATAATAAACAGGACAGCCGATGAGGCAATAATTATCATTGAGGCTGATTCAGCAGCGGAAAGGTTTGCGAAATAATTTACAACCGAATTATAAACGAATTCTAATATCTGCATACTTTATAAATAAAATCAACTTTGAACGCTTGTCTTTGCTCTGCGTAATTTTTTCAGATTATTCATTTCACTTTTGTATACCCTTTTTATGCCATCACCAAGTGCAGCTTCTATATCCCTGATGTTAGCAACCAGCCGTTCCAAACCAACTATTTCAACAGACGCTGCCTGGTCGGTTCCCCACATTGCACGATCGAGAGTAATGTGTCTTTCGACAAAGCTTGCCCCGAGCGAGACTGCAGCCCACGAAGGCGACAATCCTACCTCATGACCGGAATACCCAACCGGGACATCAGGATATTTTTCTTTTAAAGTTAAAATCATCTTTAAATTTAATTCTTCATTCTTACAGGGATATGATGAAGTTGAATGTGCAATCAACAAATTTTCTGTTCCGAAAATTTCTACCGCATTTTCTATTTCTTCTAAAGTTGACATTCCCGTGGACATAATTAGAGGTTTATTCAGTGCTTTATGTTTTATCAACAATTCATCATCTGTAAGAGAAGCCGAAGCAAGCTTGTATAAAACAGGGTCGAATGATTCAATAAAATCAACAGAATCTTCATCCCAGCAGGAAGAGAACCATATTATTTTTTGCTTGTTACAGTAATCAATTATCTCTTCAAATTGTCCCATTGAAAATTCAATTTTGTGCCGGTATTCAATATAAGTCATTCTTCCCCACGGGGTATCCCTTTCAACAAACCATTGATCTTTCGGAACGCAAATTTCAGGATTTCGTTTTTGAAATTTAACGGCATCACAACCTGCTTTTACTGCACCATCAATCATTTTTTTTGCTATGTCAACGGAACCATTATGGTTTATCCCAATTTCCGCAATAACAAAAACCGGTGCGCCATCCCCTACTATTCTTTCACCTACCGTTCTGAATCTATTAAAACTCATTGTGCCCTCAAATTATTTTAAAAATTTATAATTTTGAATTCAGAGCAATTATCAGCTCGGCAAACTCTCTGAATGCTCCGTTCCCTCCTTTATTATCGCATATATAATTAACGATGTTTTTTATAAAATCAGTACCATCAGATGGAGACGCACTCAAACCTACTTCAGTTATTAATTCAATGTCGTTAACGTCGTCACCAATATAAGCGATGTTTTCCTTTTTAATTTTGAGTTCTGTTAAGATTTCGGGCAGCAAATTGATTTTATTTTTAACTCCACGATAAAGATATTTTATATTTAGTTTCTCAGCTCGTTTCAAAACAGAACCTGATAACTCACCGGTAATAATACCGGTTTCTACGCCAAGAGTATCTCTTAGCCTTTCAACTCCCATTCCGTCCCTGATAGAAAATCTTTTCATCACTTCACCCTCAGCGGAATAATAAACCCCGGTGTCAGTTAAAACCCCGTCGCTGTCTGTAAGCACAAGTTTAATTTTAGCTGCTTTACCGGCAAGATGAAGATTTTTTTCTTTTAGCTTTTTATCTATTACCAAGTTGTCCACCCTCCATCGACGATTAAATTTGCACCGGTCATATATGAAGATGCATCACTCGCAAGAAAAATAATTGCTCCCTTGTAATCAAACGGAGCGGCCATTCTGCCGAGAGGGGTCTTTTCAGAATAATTTTTTATGAAATATTCTTCCTGGTTGTTTTCCACTCCGCCGGGGGAAAGACAATTAACCCGCACTCCTTTATCGCCCCAGTAAGCAGCAAGGAACCTGGTAAATGAAATAACAGCACCTTTGGTAGCAGGATAAGCCGGAGATTTATAGAAAGATTGTGTGCCATCTTCTTTTTTATAAATTGATTGATCTGGCGCTACGATACCATAAGTTGAAGCAATATTTATTATGCTTCCATTACCCTGATCTGCCATTTGCGCACCGATTATTTGTGAGCAAAGGAATGTTCCGGTTACATTTACCTCAAGGGATTTATTCCAGAGCTCAAGCGGATAATTCTCGAACTTTGATAATTCTGCTGCAGCTGCGGGATTTTCGAACATATCATTTATAGCCGCATTGTTAACCAGTACGTCTATCTTCTTGAATTTATCAAGAATCTTATCTTTTATTTTTTTAATTGAATCGACGGAAGTGATGTCAACACCGGCTCCCATATTTTCACCTTCAAGGCTGAAAGCAAAGTTTTCACTATCCTTCTCATTTAAATCACATGCAATTACAACTGCTCCTGCTTCAGATAAAGCATAACAATGCTGTTTACCTAATAAACCAAGTGCACCGGTAACAACAGCCACTTTATTTTTTAATGAAAAAAGTGATAGTGCGTCCATTAAACTTTTACTGTTTTATTTTTAGGTTTTGTATTGAAGTTGCTTGTTTTCCTGAAAACAGGTTCTACAGGTTCTCCTCTTAAGTAACCGGCGACATTTTTTTCATCAACAGCTTTTTTAAGAATAGGTAGTACGTCTTTATAGACTTTTAGAGTATAATCAATATCATCATCACTATGAGAAAAACTCATGTTATGGAATCCACCCCAAAGAATTCCTCTTTTAATCATTTCCTGCTGAACAAGTGATTTCATTTCAAGTGGATTACCAGCAGATGAATCAAAAGTTATGATTGTTCTGCAATCGAACCCGGAACATTTTGTATAGCTCATTCCCAGTTCCGAAGCGATTTCATTATATCCTTCTCTTAATTTCTTTCCCTGTTTTGCTAAATATTTCGGAACCTGTTTATCTCTCAATTCTTCAATAGTAGCTTTCGCGGCAGCAAGGGATAAGGCTTCACCACCAAAAGTTGTGTAAAAGAAAACTTCCTTATCAAGAACTTTCATAATTTCTTTTTTACCTGTCAGTATCGAGATGGGCATTCCGTTGGCAACAGCTTTACTAAAGCAAGCCATATCTGCATTTACACCGAAATATTCCTGTGCCCCGCCAAGAGAAATTCTAAAGCCTGACCACATTTCATCAAAGATCAAAATGGTTCCGTTCTCCGTGCAAACTTTTCTTAATTCTTTTAAGAAATTATTTTCGGGAGCCTGGAAAACAAATGGTTCGAGAATAACACACGCAACATCTTCATCAAGAGAATCAATTACAGATTCAATATCATTATAATTAAAAGTAAAAGTCATATCCCGGATAGCTTCCGGGATCCCTTTATTCCTGTCCGTAACAGAAATGTACCAATCATGCCAGCCGTGATAACCGCAGCATAAAACTTTATTTCTTCCTGTATATGCACGTGCAACACGAATTGCAGCAGAAGTTACATCGGCTCCGGTTTTACTATATCTTACCGATTCTGCATTCGGGACAACATGATTAATCAATTCTGCCACTTCAACTTCGAGGGGATGCATTAGCGAGAAAGTAATTCCATTTTCAAGTTGTTCTTTAATCGCATTATCAACTTTATCATAAGAATAACCGAGAGATAATGGACCTATTCCCATTAGAAAATCTATGTACTCATTTCCATCAACATCCCAAACGTGCGAGCCTTTGCCGCGTTCAAGATATTTTGGTGCGATTCCATTAATATTTTGTGAAGGACCTTTTGCAAGTGTCTGTGTTACAGATGGAATCAACTTAAGTGCTTTTTTATAATATTCATCTGATTTTGAAATGTTGGGGTAATTCGCATTAAATTCTACTTTATTGGGCATTATTATTTCCTTAAGAAATTATATTGAATATTCTTTTCTATTCGAAAGCCTGATAAGTTCTTTATTAATTTTTCCGGCAATTTTTTCAGCGGTGAATCCTTCATATTCCAGAACGTCAGGCAGTAGTGCGGGTTTGAACCATTTATTCTCAAGCGCAATAGGCAGTACATTGCATCTTAATTTTTCTTTTACAAGAAATTCCGAAAGAATAGAAAATAATCCACCGGTGATAAAATGATCTTCAAGGGTTACGATCAAAACATCGCTGGTACAGGCACTTCGTAATACATTTTCATCAATTGGTTTTAGTGTACGAAGATTTACTATTCCCACCGATCTTCCTTCTGTTCTCAATATATCCGCAGCTTCAACTGCCTGTTTAAGAAGTATTCCATAGGTAAAAATTATTATATCTCTGCCTTCGGTAACTATTTCAGCTTTACCTATTTTAAATTCTTTACTGTGCTCAACTGCTGACTTTAAATTATTATATCTTATATAAAACGGGGAAGGGTGGAGAAGGACTTCTTTTAGTCCAATCAGCATATCTTCTTCATCCGAAGGACAGAAAATATTTATTGGGGGAATTCCTCTCATCAAAGAAATATCCTCGATTGCCTGATGTGTGGGACCGTTACCGTCACTTAAAAATCCAGGGACAGCACCGATAAGCTTTACCGGAAGATTCCCGATTCCAACATCAGTCCTGATAAATTCAAATGCACGCATTGTTAAAAATGTTGCAAGTGCATGAACAATTGGTATTCTGCCTCTAAGTGCAAGTCCTGCAGCTAATCCTACCATAGTTTGTTCTGCAATCCCCACATCAATAAACCTGTCGCTAATAATGTTAGGCAAATTTCTGATTGCCGCCCGGTTTTCTGCAGTAATGACTATTATCCTTTCGTCTTCTTTTACAAGCTGAAGAAGGAGTTCTTCGTAATTCATTTTTTATCTTACAATTAAAGTTTCTGATTTCAAATTTGTTTTTTCTTTGGTGTAAAGTTCCTTCAGCAATTGGTCAATTTCATTGTGAGTGAAATTGCAAAACCATCTGTCGGCACGTTCTTCAATGCTGGGAAGTCCTTTTCCCCTTACAGTTTCTGCGATAAGCACAGAAGGAGTATCTTTATTAAAAGGAATTTTACTGAAAGCCTTATCCAGTTCATCAAAATTATGTCCGTTGCAACGGTAAGGTGTCCACCCGAATGCTTCAAATTTTTTTTCAAGCGGTTCAATAGGAATCAAATCTTCCGTACGGATATTTGCCTGGAAGCGGTTACGGTCAACCACCGCAATCAAATTATTTAATTTAAGAGCAGCAGCTACAAGCAAACCTTCCCAGATCGAACCCTCATTTAATTCGCCATCACCTAAAATTACAATAATTTTATTTTTTTGATTTTTAAGCTTGCAGTCTTTAGCAACTCCCATCGAAACAGAAAGCAAGTGACCAAGTGAACCCGAATGGTACTCAATTCCCGGTATATTTCTATTTGGATGCCAGTAAATAAAATCGTTAGTCTTTAAATGATTTCTCAACCTTGCTTTTTCAATTATTCCAAGTTCGGCAAGTGTACCATAAAGAGCAGGAACATCATGTCCTTTAGAAAGAAAAAGATAATCACGTTCCGGGTCATTCAGGTTTTCTTTGGTAATATTCAGGAAATTATTGTAAAGGTAAACGAGTAAATCAGCGCAGGAAAGTGAAGCCCCGATAAAGCATCCGCCATCAGTTGCCATCCTTATGATATGTTCCCGAACCCTGAAAGCCGTTTCTTCAAGTTCTTTTTTATTTTTTTTCTTCATAATCAAATGACTTTTGTTTGTCCCGGTTTAATTGTTTTCAGTTCACCGAGATGATTTCTATACCAGTTAACACCGTTATATTTTTCGTTTATTGCTCTGACTTCCGGATGAAGCCTGATATATTTTAAAATATCATATAAACCGAAATCAGAATTTTCTTTGTATAAAGCCTCAAAAATTTCTTTTATAAAAAGATAGTCTTCCCAATAGTCTATAGTCCATCGATGAGTCATTGAATAATCCAGTCCTGTTTCCCATTCAATATTTCCTATTCTGAATAATCCCGGGTTCTCCCATAAATAGGGTGTTGTATGTTCACGTTCAAAATTTTTTTCAGCTTCTTTCCATGCTTTTTCAAGAGACTGCATACTCATAATTTCAACATCATTTCCATCAGGGTAAGTTGCGGGATGAAGATTACTTACAAAATCATATTTATCTTTATTAGAAATAAATAGACTGATAACTTTATCTATAACCTGAGAATCAATCAACGGACAATCAGAAGGAATTTTAACAACAGCATCTGCATTATGTTTAAGTCCGGCTTTATAGTGCCTGTCGAGCAGATCTGCTGTATGACCGCGAAAAACAGTGTAACCCTCAGCTTTACAAATATCCGCAAGCTCATCATCAGATTTTTCTTCAGTAACAGCAACTACAATTTTCCCGGTATTTTCCGATTTGCAAACACGTTCAAGCATTCTTATTATGAGTGGTTTTCCTGCAAGAGGCATTAAAACCTTATTAGGCAATCTCGTTGACCCTGTTCTCGCCTGAACTACCGTGACTATTTTCATTTTAAAAATTTTAAACTATATACCTGGTTTCACAAAAAAGAATTATCACTTTTCTGCATTTAGTAACTTTGAACGGAAAATAAGCCGCAATTTGCTTTTAACTCTTGTCCTCAATAATTCGGGTTCAATGTTTCAACATCAGAGGAGACAGCATTAGCCCTCTCCCTATTTCTGCTATTGTCTCTGAAGACGTACCATCATTTTGTAACGGGACAAGTTCTTTTAATTCACTTAAGTCAAAATCGGAAAAAACTTCTTTCCCAAGAGCCAGTCCTACATAAACAACACTTGAATATCTTGTAATTAACTTATCGCAGTTTGCAACCATATGTGACGTATTGCCATTTGGAAAAATCAATGCACCCGGAGCATATTTGTTTATTTCGGCAGTTGCTCTTTCAACATTTTCATTCGGGTGCAGCTTAAATATTAATTGTTTACCATTCGCAATCTCTTTTGCGTACTCTATAAATTTCTTTCTGTTCTCATATTTGTAAGTTTCTCTGATATCAGAAGTTGCAACCAGCACATAATTTTTATGTGGAAAATCATTCCAAATGAATTCGTTGCAGTTATCAAAATTCGGAATGCCGGTTACTTCAATTTTAACCGGATCAACACCTTTCTTGATAAATAATTTCTTATATCCTTCTGAGGCTACACAAAATTTATCGTAAGAATCTGACAAACCTGTAACTGAAGTGCTCGCAAGCCAGCGGGGGAGCTTTAAGTTTTTTACCAGGTAGTACATCAGATTTTCAGGATCAGTCATTCCTTCCTGGACAAGTATTACCTTTTTATTGAGAATATTTTTAGGGATGATCAGATCGGAACAAGTATAAATAAGATCATAATCATTTTGAATGCCTTCATAATCAATTTTCAGGTCATTTGAATTTAAATAATTCAGCGTTCTTTTTCTGAACTGGCCACCAAGTATACTGAAATCAAGAATATTTGTTTTGGAGAGATATTTTAAGAAACCATCTGAATAATAAGGGGTAAAGTAACATTCTTCTTCCGGGAAATGACCGGCAATTTTATGCATCATCGTAGTTTGATTTAATGAACCGCAGATGAATAAAATTTTTCTGTTACTCATATAATCACTTTATGATAAAACATAAAAATATATAAAAAACTTATTCCCGGTGTTAAGCTAATATTAAGATGATTGTTTCTAAGTATAAAGTATTAAACGGATTAGTTAAAATATATTTTATAATCTGATTAAACTCAAATTCTGATATCACGCCTCATATTCTTCAATCATTTATAAAACGTTTCCGTAACATTTTGAAATATAATAACTTAAAAGTAACAAAAAGTTGATTGGCAGCATTTCTATTCTTAAATTCACACCTCGAAATCCCGTAAACAATAAAACCTTATAATATGAAACCCATAAAACCTAAAAAGCTTAAAAAGGGGGATTTAATAGGCATTATTTCACCGGCTTCCTCTGTGGATGATCCTTCAAAGATTGAAAAGGGAGTTGGTTACCTGGAAAAACTTGGTTATAAAGTCTTATTAGGGAAAAATGTGGGAAAATATAATGGTTATCTTGCAGGTACCGATAAAGAAAGGCTTGATGACTTTCATTCGATGTTTTCAAATAAAAACGTTAAAGCAATATTTTGTTTAAGGGGCGGATACGGTGCATCGAGACTTTTAGATAAAATTGATTATAAAATAATAAAAGCCCATCCTAAAATATTTGTCGGTTACAGTGATATTTCAGCTCTCCACTTATCTGTCTTTTATAAAACCGGTTTGATTACTTTTGCCGGTCCGATGGTAGGAGTAGATTTTTATGAGGATGTAAGCTCATTTACCGAAGAAATGTTCTGGAAACTTCTTACTTCAAATAAAAAATTTGGAAGGATTCAGAATCCAGACAATGAAAAGATTTTAAGTCTGAATACAGGAGCAACGACAGGCAGAATTGTCGGAGGAAATCTTTCTGTTATTACCGGTTTGATCGGAACTAATTATTTCCCCGATTTAAAAGACAAAATTCTTTTTGTCGAAGAAACTGGAGAAGTTCCTTATAAGATAGACAGAATGTTTAATCAATTCAGGTTGTCAAATATGTTTCAGGGAATAAAAGGAGTGATTATTGGTTCATTCACTGATTGTCATGAATTAGATCCGAACAAGAGGACACTAACTCTCGGGGAAGTTATCACAGATTATCTTTCCCCGTTAAAAAAACCGGTAGTATACAATTTCAGGCATGGACACTTGAAAGATAATATCACAATACCGGTCGGGGCAAATATCAGGTTAAATGCTTCAAGGAAATTTGTCGAAATTTTAGAAACTGTTGTTTCTTAGGATATCAGGAGGATTTTTTTTCATTATGAAGGAATATAAAGTAATTTTGCTCTTTCATAATTTTTATTGCAGTCGATACACTTTCCTCATCTGGATAAATACCAAATACAGAAGAACCACTCCCGCTCATTAACGAAAATACCGCACCAAGCTTATAATGCAGCAATTTTAATTCCTTTATTTGACGGTATTTTTCAAACACAACATTTTCAAAATCATTTTCAATCTGTTCATTAAATATTTTTAATTGATATAAATCGATTGATTTAATTTTTCTTAAATCAAACTGGGATGCTTTAGGCTGAATCCTGCTGTATGCCCAAGGGGTTGAGATGTGGATTCCGGGGTTTACAATTAAGATCGGATATTCAATATTAACTATTAGCGGCTGTAGAATTTCTCCCCTCCCTTCCGCAAATGCGGGTCTGGGATTAAGGAAAAAAGGAACATCTGAACCAAGGTTTAATGCAAGATCAAAAATCTCCTGCTTCGAAAGATTCAACCCGGCAAATTCATTTAACTCATTAAGAACAGCAGCAGCATCCGAGCTCCCGCCCCCTAATCCTGCCCCGATTGGAATATTTTTTTCAAGATATATTTTGAAATTCAATCGTTCACCGGAATATTCCTCAAGAAGATTTTTTGCCTGTATAACCAGGTTTGTGCTCTCGCCTGTAAGGGATTTGTCAGAAGAAGTAAAATGAAATTTATTTGAATCTTCAATTACTATTTTATCGAACAGGTTAATCGGATAGAAGATGGATTCTATATTATGATATCCGTCCTGCCTCTTGCCGGTCACGTACAAGCCGATATTTATTTTAGCGGGAGTTTTAACTTCTGTTCTTGCCATCTAAATATTCTTTTATCTTTTTGATATGTGAAGGATTTGAACCGCAGCATGCACCGACAAAAGAAGGATGATATTTTATTGAAGACTTAACAGAAATGAGATATTTATCCGGTGAGACACCGCATTTTATTATTTCATCCTCAGGATTTCCACTGCCGCAGTTTAAATAAAATCCCCAGTTATAATTGAATGATTTTTCAATCCTGTTAAATTGATCAGGAGAAACACAATTTAATCCAATTGCAAGAGGTGAATGATCACGAACAAACTCTAATGTTGCATCCAAAGCTTCACCTGAAAGTAATTTGAGTTTTTCATCGAGGAAAATACTAAGCACATATGGGATAGAATTCTTTGAACAATATTTGCATATTATTTCAATTTCATCAAAATGACTTTGTGTTTCGTTTAAAATAAAATCACAGCCATTATCTGCAAGTAAACTAATATGTTTATGGTGATTTTTTTTGAGTTCTTTCTTTGAGATAGTCCTTTCTCTTTGGTAGCAATCTTCGGCAGGTGCATTTGATCCTGCAATAAAAACCGGTAACCCATTTACTGCTTCTTTTGCAAGGTTTATTGCAGCTTTAAGTAACTTCAGTTGTTTGGTTTCACTGTAATCAGTCAATGCTGCCGGGTTTGTACGAAAGGTATTTGTTGTTATTATATCTGCACCGGCTGAAATATATTCTTTATGGATTTTTAAAATCAGACCCGGGTGTTCTTTATTTGCAAAAGTCATCCACGCTTTTTTATAAACCGGAACATTATATTGCTGCAGCAAACTTCCGATTGCTCCATCCAGTATCAGCGGACGGTTAATTCTCTTTGCAAGTGAGAAAGGATTAATTCTGTTTATTCCCGGCATTTTCTTTTTTCAAAAAAACATTTTGATAATAATTTTCAGTTTCTTTTATTATTCTGTCCAGGTCAATCATTTTTATGCATTCAAGATTATAAGGACAAACATTTTTCCAGCAGGGTGAACAGAACAAATCTTCCTGGAATAATTTTATTCCTCTTTCATATAAATCAATCTCCGTCCAGCAGCTTACACCAAACCATACTATAATATATTTTTTAAGTGCGATGCCGAGATGCATTCCGAAAGAATCTCCTGTAATAATTATATTGGCAAGATTTTCATAGCATGCTCCTTTACGAACACCCTGGGTTGCAGGAGTATTAATTATTTTCCCTTCAAAGTGAGAATAGATAATATTGTTTCTTGCCGCATCTTCATTACCGCCGCCAAGTAAAATGATTTTACCTATATTTTTTTCGAGAAGCTTTTCAATTAAATAAATATGCTGCTCAATGGTCATCTTTTTATTTGGATAAAGACCCGAGCATCCTGTATTGAATCCAATTACGAAATCATCGTTTTTCATTCTAATGCTTTTTTTGTAATCAGATATAAATATTTTTTCATCTTCTGTAAAATTGAATACATATTCATCGTGCTTGTAATCGAGTTCGAAAGTTTCCGCAAGATAATCCTGACCGGTTCTTTTATTTACTTTAAATTTAAGGCGGTCATCCATACCGAGGCTGTAATTATAATAAGCTCCTTCATTTACAGGAATAATTTTTCCATCAGCGTTTAACCCGAAACCATGTTTATGTTCAGCTTTTAGAGAATTCAATAAAGCACAGGAATGAATAGATTTATCAACATTCATTACATAATCGAATTGAATTTCATTTAAGACAGAAATTGACTCTGCATCATATTCAAATACTTTATCAAGGTACTGATTATTCATTAAAAGTGGAGCAGCATTTTTTAATGTAACCCAGTAAATAGTTGATTCGGGAAATTTCCGTTTCAAGGAAGGGAGTTGAGCAGTTGTCATCAGTACGTCTCCCATTGCATCCAGATTTATTATAAGGATTTTTTTCCCGATCGGAAGATTATCTTTACATCCGTCTGTTAAGCAATTATGATCAGGATAACAGGGCTTGTAGCCGGTAAATCTTTTGCAGGATGGTATTTCTAATTTCATTAAATATGTTTTTCTAAAAATGGTTTAAATTTATTGATCACTTTTTCAAACCGCATATTCCTAAAATTGTGCTCTTTTGTTTCTACATAATCAAAATCAACATTGACAGGCGACCAAATCATATCATCAGTGTCGTGAACATATATTCCGAAAACAGGTATATTAAAAACAGATGCAATATGAATTGCAGCAGTATCGGGTGAAAAAAGTAGTTTCAGTTTTGAAATAACTGCACAAAACTCATCAAATGATTCTGAAAGAAAATATCCGGAGTATCCGATCAAATCAACTTTATCTTTATCTTTTGGTGCAGCTAAAATTAAAATTTCAATGTTGTACGAAGATAAAGAATTTATAAGTTGTTTATATCTTTCTACTCCCCAGAATCTTGCATCGCTGCCGGCTGAAATATTTATTCCAAGTATTGGTTTTTTATCCTTGAAGGTTTTAGATATAAAGTTTTGTGCTTTATCTTCGGACTCTGATTCGGGAAAATACTTTATACATAATTCAGCCTGATCAGGATTTAAATTAAATAATTTGCTCAGCTCAAGTATCCTGTTTACTACGTGTACATTAACCGGGCTTAGCTTTGGAATAGTTTTAGTATATATATTTTTATTTTCTTTTTCTAATCCCAGCTTATTTTTAGCACAGCTTAAAGCAACAAGAAAGCTGACTGTAGTTGAAACGTCATCATGAAGGTCTACAATTGTAGTTATCTTTTCAGATTTTATCAGCTTGAAAAATTCCGTGAATCCTTTCAATTTTTTTTTGAAAATAATTACTTCATCAATATCAGGATTGTTTCTGAAGACAAAGAAATTTTTTAAGTCGGCAAGAACATAGATTTTGCAGTTAATCTTTTGCTTAATAAAATGTAGAAGGGGAGTAGAGACAAGGGCATCCCCGATCCTGTTCAGCCTGATAAATAATATTTTTGAATTTTTATCAAAATGGGGTGAACCTTGAACAGCAGTCGGCTTAAAAATCAAAAGAATATTCAACAATAAATATTTAAAGAAGAGTTCAATCTTTTTCATTTGATGCAGTCGTAATATTATTCTTCTTCAGGATTGAATCGAATTTTTTGATGATCTCGCGATTGGAAAGCTGAAACATGCATTCGTGGTTGTAGGGACATTCAAGATAATCGCATTTAATACAGAACAAATCTTCTTTTATAACATAATCGGAGTTCTCCGAATATGGTCCGTGTTTTTCAGGATCGGTTGGACCAAAAATACCAAGTGTCGGGATTCCAAGAGCCGCAGCCATATGCATAGGTCCCGAATCATTGGCAAGAATAAAATCACAATTGTTAATTAATCCTGCCATTTGTTTTAACGTGGTTTTGGGAGCTAAAATAGTTCTGTCTGGAAAATGATTTTTAATGTAGTCGGCATCGTATTCGTCACCGGGACCCCAGAGAATTAGAAAACACACTTTATATTTTTTATTTATAGCTGAACATATCTCAACCCATTTTGTGGCATCGCATCTTTTTGACGGCCATCCGCCGGCAGGAATAATTCCGACTAGAAGCGAATCTTTTCTGGAATATTTTTTAATAAACTTTTTACCGAATTCATCATCTTTTTTAGAAACATAAAAATGAATATTCTTCGTTTTTACAGGAACATTAATAGGCTTAAGCAATTCAAGATTGTGTTCTGCAGAATGATTTTTACCCCGCTCGCTTGTTCCGTGTATATTATAAGCATATTTTCTTCCGCGGTATGCAAAGCCCACACGATACTTCACTCCCGATAGTAAAGTGATTTGTGCGGTTCTCGGGTTGCTCCACAAATCAAGTATCATATTATACTTTTCTTTTTTGATTTTTAATGCAACCAGAAGAGGGAACTCGCCTTCATTCATAGTGAGAACTTTTGTGACGAACGGATTATTTTCAACTGATGCTTGTGCAAACTTTTCTGTCAGGTAATCGATTTGAACGTCCGGGAAATATGAGGCAAGATTTTCAAGAATAACAGTAGATAAAATTATATCCCCGATACCGCGCGGCTTAATACATAATATCTTTTTTATTTTATTCTTATCGATCAGCATCAATTTAAAAATTAAATTTTAATGAGCATCTAACCAGTTCTCTCCGATTCCTGTCTCGACTTCAATCGGAACCTTCATCGGGATGGCGTTTTCCATTTTTTCTTTTACCAGGGCTTTTATTTCATCAACTTCATCTTTGTGTACATCGAAAACAAGCTCATCGTGAACCTGCAAAACCATTTTTGAACGTGTTTTCATTTTATTCAGTTCATTATAAATATTTATCATTGCAATCTTTATCATATCAGCAGCCGAACCCTGGATAGGCATATTGATTGCAACACGTTCTTCAAACTGTCGTACAACACGGTTGCTGCTATTAATATTTCTAAGATATCTTCTTCGTCCGTATAAGGTTTCAGAATAACCTTTTTCGCGTGCTTTCAAAACACTTTCATCCATATAATTCTTAACACGATTAAAAGTGCTGAAATATGTTTCAATTATTTCTTTGGCATGAGATTGTGTGATACCAAGTCTTGTCTTTAATCCAAAAGGTCCGATACCGTAAAGTACACCAAAGTTAACTTCCTTAGCTTTTCTCCGCATATCAGGAGTAACTTCTTCAGGCGGAACCATAAATACAAGTGAAGCAGTGCTTCTGTGAATATCTTCGTGACTGTTAAATGCTTTTGTCAAGCCTTCATCACCGGTAATGCTTGCAAGAATTCTTAGTTCAATCTGGCTGTAGTCAGCACTTAAGATTAAATAATTTTTATCTCTCGGAATAAAAGCTTTTCTTATTTCTTTTCCCATTTCAGTTCTGATGGGAATATTCTGAAGATTGGGATTCAAACTAGATAGTCTTCCGGTTGCAGCAACCGTCTGGTTATAATCAGTATGAACTCTTCCCGTTATAGGATTTATAAGATTCGGAAGTGAATCAGTGTAAGTTGATTTTAATTTTGCAGCCTGCCTGTAGTCAAGTATCATATCTACTATTTCGTGGGAACCGCGTAGATTCTCAAGAGATCTTGCATCCGTAGAAAATCCTGTTTTGGTTTTTCTTCCCGAAGCAAGTCCTATCTTATCATAAAGAATTACCTGGAGCTGTTTCGGAGAACCGATATTAAATTCTTCGCCTGCGGACTTATAAATTTTTTTGGTATAATCATCAATCATTACCTGTAGTTCAACACTGTACTTATCCAGCGCTTCTTTATCGATTTTAACACCTTCATATTCCATGTCTTCAAGCACAGGAATAAGAGGAATATCGACCTCGTAAGCAACCCTTTCAAGTTTTTCTTTTTTAATTTCTTTTGAAAGAACTTCGTAAAGCTGAAAAGTTACATCGGCATCTTCTGCTGCATAGTCTGAAAGTTCATCAACATCAACATCAAATATCTTTTTAGGATCAATTTTTTGTCCTAATAATTCTTTTAAAGATATCGGTTTATAGTTTAAATATTTTTCTGATAGGTCATCCATACCATGTTTCTGATCAGCATCCAGGATATATCCTGCAACCATTGTATCGAAATAAAAATTTTCAACCTTTATTCCGAGTCCACGCATTACGGCTATATCATACTTTCCGTTCTGGCAGACCTTTTTGATTTTTTTGTTTTCTAATACCGGTTTAAACAGATTTACAAAATCTGAGACAGGCAGCCTTCTTTTCCCGTCAGAAAATATTTTTTGCTGCCCGGGATCTATTGCAATAAAATAACCTTCACCTGCTTCGGAAGAAAAAGAAGCCCCAACAATTCTTAAATCAAACTGATCAAGAGAATCTGTTTCGGTATCGAAAGCAAATATTTCTTTCTTCTTTAATTTTTCTGCGAGCTCTTTTGCATCCTTTAAAGTTGTAACAAGTCTATACTTGCTTTTGCTTTTGTCAAATTTAGCTGCATCAGAAAGTTCATCTTCTTTAATTTCTTCTACTTTATTGTTATCATAAATCTTCAGAAGTCTGGAGAAAAGATTTTTGAATTCAAGCTCTACAAAAATATCCCTGAGCTTATCAAAATCAGGCTTTACAAATTTTGCTTTATCAAAGTCTAGTTCAATCGGGACACTGCAGTGGATTGTAGCCAGCTCTTTTGAGAGAAAAGCATTTCCTTTATTCTCTTCCAGTTTTTTCTTTACTCCCGCTTTATCAATCTTATCAATATTCTTATACAGGTTTTCAATCGAGCCAAACTGCTGAATCAGCGGTGTAGCAGTTTTTTCTCCAATGCCTTTCACACCCGGAATATTATCAGAACTGTCACCAACCAGAGCAAGGTAATCAATCATCTGCTTCGGCTCAAAGCCATATTTTTCTTTTACTTTCTCAATATCATAAATAGTAACTTCGTCTGCTGCTCTTCCCGGTCGTGCTATTTTAACTTTCCCGGTAACAAGCTGCATGTAGTCTTTGTCGGGAGTAATTGCGTATGATTCCATTCCCATTTTTTCAGCAATCTTAACTGCCGTACCTATAATATCATCAGCCTCGTAACCCGGTTTTATATAAAGAGGAATATTCATCAGTTCAATAATCTGGTAAATTCTTTGTATCTGCGGGATCATATCATCAGGCATCGCTTCACGCGTTGCTTTGTAGTCTTCAAATTTTTCATGCCTGAAAGTCTTTTCCTTTGAATCGGATGCAACAGCCATAAAATCAGGTTTATGATCCTCGAGCACTTTTAGCAACTGGTTCATAAAACCAAATACTGCTGAAGTAGGTTCGCCTTTGCTGGTTGTTAAGGGACGATTAATGAATGCAAAGTATGCTTTGTAAGCCATAGCCATTGCATCTACAATTACAAATGTCTTACTCATATTTTCCTGTCGGTTTAAATTAATGAGGACCAGGGAAGAAAAATCTCTGTTAAGGCAAAAATAAAAATAACCTCAGTTACTTCAAATTCAATTAGGATTGAACCCGGGGCGTATTATCTGAATCTTTTAATTTAGAAGGAGTTCCTTAATTATATTATATAATAATAAATATTTGAATGCGGCTAAAGCCGGATGTTGGTTTGTTCTTTTGTCCGTTGGATAAATCCAACGGTAATAATTTAATTGTTTAGCAACAGATTATCATTGGTTTTTAAAAAAATTACAGCTCACTTTAGTAAACTGACTTGAATAAACCAAAAGAAAAGGGCTTTAGTCTCATTAATTAATTAGGGAATTTAATTTTCTTACCAGGCTCAAACCAAAGATTTAAAAAAATTCAAATTGCAAATCTTAAATTTCTTCTCTAACTTTAACCAGGTAAAAATTCCGGGGAGTTTAAATGATAGATATAGTACCTTTCCCAACCTTTCACAAGAGTTTACTCTTCACATTATTCTTTTTACTTTTGTCTTTTTCATTTAGCGAAGCTACAATCCGTTACGTTTCCCACACCGGCACTTCCACGCCGCCCTATACTTCCTGGTTGACAGCAGCCAACAGCATACAGAAATGCATAGACTACTCTGTTGCTGGTGATACAATAATAGTTGCCAACGGTAGTTATAAAGAAACATTATTTATAAATAAAGAAATATCACTTACTGGAAGCGATATGGATAGTACTATCATAGATGGAAGAGGATTGGAGGGTGTAAACTATAGTTATTTGACCGTTGAGATTGGTGCAACGGTACATATGATTGATTTTACAATTATAGGTAAAGCTCCCACAGGTAGTGTGGCGATGATGGCGAGTGCTTATTCATATCCTTCCGCTTTTATGTCAGTGGAAAACTGTAAAATATTAGATTGCGAAATAGGAATAGAAATTGGTGGCAGTTCTTCTGTAATTAAGAACTCTTACTTAGTTAATATTGCAAGTGAAGCAATAAATTTAGTTTTACGTGATTCTAACTATCCTAAAATTGAAGGATGTTTAATCCTTATGGAAAATTCTCCTAATGAAGCCATTTCCTTGTTTGATTTCGGGCATCCGATAATTTCAAATAATATTATTCTAGGCATTAACTCATATTATGGAATAAGTGTAGCGTTTGGTGTAACAACATTAATTATTAAAAATAATATTGTCTCCGGTTTTGAAGCTTCAAATATATATGCATATGATTCTACAGATTCAACAATAATTCAGAATAATCTGGTAATTGGTCAACTATTTTCGGGCCTGGCTTCAATTTATGCCGGTCCTGAAGTAATAATTAAAAATAATATAATTGCCTATAGTCGGACAGGAGTAAGTGGGGGTATAGAGGATTACAACCTTTACTGGCAAAACAACACAAATACAACAGGAGGATTAGCAGAACACGACATAATTGCAAACCCAATGTTCGTTAATGATACCATTCCTGTTTATGGAGGAACTTTTGATTTTCATCTTCAGAAATACTCACCAGCAATAGATGCAGGTGACCCAAACATTCTTGATGTTGATGGAACAAGAAGCGACATTGGTGTGTTTGGTGGTCCTCTTGGTGAGGAATACACTTACCAGGATTTAGCTCCCAGACCTCCGGTTAATGTTACAGCAGTATTAGACTCAAACCAGGTATTGCTAAGCTGGAATAAAAACACAGAAGCAGACTTCAGCAGCTACAGGATATACAGGGATACAACGGAAGGATTTATAATTGACTCAACAAAGATGATTTCAGAGCAAAGCGATACATTCTTTGTTCAGATATTACCAAAGGATGAAATAAACCTATATTATAAAATAACAGCAGTAGACAGTCAGGGAAATCAATCAGGACCATCAGAGGAAAAACATATACTTATTACATCCATCAAAACAAAAAAAACAATTACACTGAATGACTACAAGCTGTACCAGAACTACCCGAATCCCTTCAACCCTTCAACAAAGATAGGCTACAGGTTAAAGGAGAGAGGATATGTAAAACTTTATGTTTATGATATAAAAGGGGAAATGATAGAAGTGCTTGTAAACAAAGTACAGGAAGCAGGCTACCACGAAGTAAACTTCGGCGTAAAACAGGACTCCAGTCCTGAGATAGCCAGCGGAATATATTTATACAGGATAGAAGTAATTGGTGAAGGAAGAATACCAAGATTCAGTGATATGAAAAAGATGATTCTTTTGAAATGAGGGAAAATAATTAAATGAAAAAAACAATACTCTTTACTTTAATCTTTTTACTTTTATCTTTTTCCTTTAGCACAGCCACCATCCGCTACGTAAGCCACTCCGGCACTTCCACACCCCCCTACACTTCCTGGGCTGCAGCAGCTGACAGCATCCAGAAGTGTATAGACTACTCCGTTGCAGGTGATACTATAATAGTTGCTAATGGTACTTATTACGAATCTCTTGTTGTGGATAAATATCTATCGCTTATAGGAAGCAGTATGGATTCGACTGTTATTGATGGTACTGGATTAACTAATACAACCGTAGATTTTCAAGCCGATGGGTCTATTAATTATTTTTCTATTAAAGGTTTCGGAGCGGGAACAACTAATACACGTTGCATACGTTCAAATTTAACTAATATTATAGCAAAATATTGTCGGCTCAGTAATTCTTTTCGGGGGATAGCATTAATTTGGTCTTCTTCTATGATTGAAGGGTGTTTTTTAATTAACATAAAACAAGGCATTGATCAATTATGTGACCCAGACACCTGCAATTCAGTTATAAGAAATTCAATCATTTTTATGAATAATAATGATACATTTCGAGATGGAATACTAATCGATGGTGGAAATGGAATAATCACCAACAATATCATTTTAGATTGGATTAATTCTACATCAGAAAAAGGGATACAATCGGGATCTGTTTTGAATACGAATCAAATCACAATTAAAAATAATATAGTCTCTGGTTTTGATGTTAATATAGAAGGCTTTGCAGATGACACAGCAATAGTTCATAACAACATTTCCCTTAACGCAACCCAAAGAGGATTTACAATAAACTCAAAAACAGATATGAGGAATAACATTTCTGCATATAATTATACTGGTGTAGTTGGTCCAACAAATACAAATTCAGATTATAACCTCTACCGGCAGAACAACACAAACACAACAGTAGGATTAGCAGAACACGATATTGTTGCTAACCCAATGTTTGTAAATGATACCATACCAGTCTATGGAGGCAGCTTTGATTTTCATCTTCAGAAATACTCACCAGCAATAGATGCAGGAGACTCAAACATTCTTGATGTTGATGGAACAAGGAGTGACATTGGTGTATTTGGTGGTCCTCTTGGTGAGGAATATACTTACCAGGATTTAGCTCCAAGACCTCCGGTCAATGTTACTGCAGTATTGGACTCAAACCAGGTACTGCTAAGCTGGAATAAAAACACAGAAGCAGACTTTATGAGCTACAGAATATACAGGGATACAACAAAAGGATTTATAATAGACTCAACAAACCTGATCTCAGAACAGACTGATACATTCTTTGTGCAGATAGTACCAAAGGAAGAGATAAACTTATACTACAAGCTTACAGCAGTAGACAGCCAGGGAAATGAATCAAGACCATCAGAAGAAGTGCATATTGTAATTACTTCAATTAAAACAAAAGAGCCAATTACGCTGAAGGACTACAAGCTGTACCAGAACTACCCGAATCCCTTCAACCCTTCAACAAAGATAGGCTACAGGTTAAAGGAGAGAGGATATGTAAAGCTAATGGTGTACGATATAAAGGGAGAAATGATAGAAGTACTTGTAAACAAAGTACAGGAAGCCGGGTATTACGAAGTAAACTTCGGCGTAAAACAGGACTCCAGTCCTGAAATAGCCAGCGGAATATATTTATACAGGATAGAAGTAATTGGAGAAGGAAAAATTCCAAGATTTTCTGATATGAAGAAGATGATTCTTTTGAAATGAGGGAAAATAATTAAATGAAAAAAACAATACTCTTTACTATAATCTTTTTACTTTTATCTTTTTCCTTTAGCAAAAAAATGATTTTGCTAAAATGAGATCAGGATTATGATTAAAACAATCCTTTAGCTCTGCTCTTTGCCCTATGCCCATGTGTTTTCTCGCTTTAGCAATTTAACAACCTGCTTTCAGCAGGCTGGTTCAGCAATAATACAATTTAACAATCATAAAATCCGCTAACTCGTGCAAGTTCAACAATTTCCAATTTAATCTATCTCTTCAACACAGACCCAATCACATCAAAAATTCATAATTATTAAAAATTATCATTTATATTTATATTAGTTTTTTCTGAATTTCCGGCGATATTTTTTTGATGACAAAAAAAGATTACAAATTTTCTTCTTTTAAAGATATTACAAAAGCAATGGGACTTGTATTCGGCGACATCGGAACAAGTCCTATTTATACTTTAACAGTTATTTTCACACTTACAAAACCTACATACCAGAACTTAATGGGTGCACTATCCCTTATTTTCTGGTCGCTTATCATTCTTGTTACATTTGAATATGCCTGGCTCGCAATGAGCTTAAGTATTAAAGGTGAAGGCGGCATAATTGTACTAAAAGAAATTCTTGCTAAAAGTGTAAAAACAGGAAGGCGTGCTGCTTTTGCTTCATTTCTTGGTTTTGTTGGAGTCTCGCTTTTAATGGGAGACGGTGCAATTACTCCCGCAATCAGTATACTCTCAGCAGTTGAAGGATTACAGTTAATTCCTGCTGTTGGAAACATTAGTGTATCTACAATTATTATAATCACCTGTGCAATTACTATTCTTCTATTTGCGTTTCAATCCAAAGGAACCGATAAAGTATCTTCTTCATTCGGTCCGATAATGATTGCCTGGTTTGCTGCTTTGTTTCTATCGGGAATTTATTCGTTATTCAGGATGCCCGGAATACTTATGGCAGTAAGTCCACATTATGCTGTTGAATTTATGCTGCATAACGGGTGGACGGGATTTTTCGTTTTAAGTGAAGTAATACTTTGTGCCACCGGCGGCGAAGCTTTGTATGCTGATATGGGACATCTTGGCAGTCAACCGATAAGACATGCATGGTACTTTGTATTTTTTGCTCTGGTAATAAATTATTTCGGGCAGGGCGCTTATCTTCTGTCTTCACAGAATACAAACTATGTTTTATTCGGAATGATTAAATCAATTTCGGATATCTTTTATGTTCCGTTTTTAATCCTTACTCTGCTTGCAACTATAATTGCATCACAGGCAATGATCAGTGCAGTAATGAGTCTTGTTTACCAGGGAATTACAACTAGAATATTTCCTTTGATGAAAGTAAAGTATACTTCAACTCATTTGAAATCACAGATTTATATTGGCGTAGTGAATTGGATACTTTTAATCGCAGTACTGTTTATGATTTTCTTCTTCCGGAAATCCGATAACTTAGCAGCAGCTTACGGTCTTGCCGTAACAGCAACAATGACTATCAGTGCAATGTTTATGATATGGATATTCAAGATAGAAAGTAAAAAATCCAAAATGGCAATTGCATCTTTGGTATTTATAGTCGATCTGTTCTTCCTGGTTGCTGTAATGAATAAAGTTCCTCACGGTGGTTATTGGTCGATTGTTATCGCACTTATACCATTCTTTATTATACAGCTATGGTCATCGGGTCATAAGGCAATGTACCGTTCTTTCCGCCCTTTGCCGTTTGATGTATTTAAGGAGAGTTATGAACAAATTTACAGACTTGGAAATAATATAAACGGAACAGCATTATTTTTTACCAAAGATTTGAATAATGTTCCGCCTTACGTTGTACACTGTATAATACGGGGAAATATTATTTACGAAAAAAATGTACTTGTATCAATCCAAACAACAGATTCTCCATATGGAACTACTTTCAAAAAGGTGGATAATCTTGCACATGGTTTATCAGGTATTATTATTGAGGCCGGCTATATGGAGTTTGTTGATATTCCACATCTTCTTAAGGCTAATGGTATTACAGAAAAAGTTATATTTTACGGTTCGGAAGACATTGTTACTAATAAGCTATGGCTAAAGATTTTTGCCACCCTTAAAAAACTTGCTCCGAATTTTGTGGCGTTCTACAAACTGCAGTACAATAAGCTGCATGGAGTTACAACAAGATTAGAATTATAATTTTACCAACAATATTCAGAACAAAATAATGAAAAAAAACATTCTCATATTTTTTATAGTGATTTTAATTTCAATACCCTCTTTAGCGAAAAATACAAAATCAGACACACTTTTCACTGCATCGTGGAACCTTGAAAACCTATTTGATGCTGTAAAAGACCAGGGAAAGAATGACGAAGAATTTACTCCCGAAGGAATGAAAGAATGGACAAAAGAGAGGCTCGATAAGAAATTATATAATCTTTCAAGAGTTATTCGTACAATGAATAATAACCGGGGACCTGATATACTGGGTGTAGTTGAGATAGAACATGAAGCTATACTTGATACAATGGAAAATAAGTTTTTATCCGATTTAAATTATTCAACCGCATATCTTGAATCTCCTGATGAAAGAGGAATTGACAATGGTTTAATTTACCGGAAAGATTTATTTAAAGTTTTATCTGTAAGTGGAGATACTATTCATCTGCCGGATGGTTATCCAACAAGGCTTATTTTTAATGTGAATCTTTTAACTAACGATAAAGATACAATCCATGTTTTTGAAAATCACTGGCCAAGCAGAAGAGGAGGGGAGCAGGTTTCAGAAATAAACAGAATAACTGCTGCCAAAGTTTTAAGAAATGATGTTGAAAAGATTCTTAATAAAAATCCTGATGCACTTATATTAATTATGGGTGATTTTAATGATGGACCAACAAACAAATCGATATTAAACGAGTTAAAAGCTCAGCCGGTTATCTGCGATAGCGTTACTTCAGATTTGCCCGAAAACCTTCCGGATGATTTATATAATCTGGCATATGATTCATACAATAAAGGATTAGGCACTTACAAGTACAGAGATGACTGGAATATGCTCGACCAGATAATTGTGTCAAATGCAATGTTGACGGGAAATCAAATCAATTATATTTGTAATTCATTTGAGATTTATAAACCTGACTTTATGGTTACACATTCCGGGAAATATAAAGGAACGCCTTTTCCGACATATGGAGGAAACAGGTATTTAGGCGGTTACAGCGATCATTTCCCGGTCACTGCTAAATTTATCATTTCACATTGAGGGAAGAAATGAGAAGAGAATTATTAATATTCGGTGCTAATGGCGCTCTCGGTAAAGGCATCACCAAAACAATGGTGAAAAAGAATTATGATAGTATCTATCTTTTCGATTTTAATATCGAGAAAGAAGATATAGAAAACGGGAAATCATTGGTAAAAGTTAATACCGGAGATTTATCTGAAGAGAAAAATGTTAAAGATGCTTTCAGCAAGGTTAAACCCGCGGTTGAAACAATTTTCTTTTTGTATAGTACAGTGGGAGGATATGCCGGAGGTAAAAATATCAGAGAAACCGATGTAGAAGAATGGGATAGGATGATGAATATGAATCTGAAATCCAATTTCTTCATAGCAAAATATTTTTCAAAATTAGTTGAAAAGTCTGCCGGCGGTTCAATTTGTTTTACAGCAGCGCAAACCGGGATAATACCTGAAACAGGAAAAGCTTCATACGGTACTTCCAAAAGCGGCTTAATTCATTTTGTAAAAACTCTTGCTCTTGAAAGTAAATCAATAAAACTTAGTGCAAATGCAATTGCTCCTTATATAATAGACACGCCTGCAAATAGAGACTGGATGAAAGATGCTGATAGTTCAAGTTGGATTAAAACGGAAGAAATTGGTGATTTGGCACATAGTATATTCACTAATTTTCATTTTATATCAGGAAATATCCTATGGTTAAATACAAGATTTAAAGTTTAAGAGTAGGCTTTGATTGATATTTTTAATTAAATTTACCGCTCAATTATTTATTGACTTTGTTTTTTGAAATAGTTATTGTAACACAGTCATTTTTGAGAATTTTTTGGAGCCTTTCTCTCCTTGGAAGATCATTTTTTAATTTATTAGGAGGTTATTTTATATGGACTTTATTGGGATTATCTCGGCAATAACAAACGTATTTGCGCAGACTAATCAGAACGAGGGTGCATTAAATTGGTTAACCACAAAATATGTTGATGGTGGAATTTTTATGCATCCAATTTTAGCATGCCTGATTGTAGGATTAGCTCTTTGTTTTGAAAGATTATGGACATTAAGCAGAGCAAGTATTAACTCAAAAGAATTTGCTGGTAAAGTTAAGACAGCTTTAAGTGAGAATGGAATTGAAGCTGCTAAAGAAATTTGTGTTAATACACGCGGCCCGGTTGCATCTATTTTTTATGCAGGTCTTTTAAGAGCTGATGAAGGTGTTGACTCTGCTGAAAAAGCAATTGTTACTTACGGTGGTATCGAAATGGGATTCCTTGAAAAAGGTTTGATCTGGATTTCACTCTTTATAACACTTGCTCCTATGTTGGGATTTACCGGTACAGTCCAGGGTATGATTACAGCTTTCGACGCTATAAAAGAAGCTGCACAGATTTCTCCTTCAATTGTTGCTAACGGTATTGCTATCGCTTTGTTAACTACATTGTTTGGTCTTGTTGTCGCAATGATTCTGCAGGTATTTTATAATTATTTTGTTTCTAAAATCGATAGATTGGTTTCTGAAATGGAAGAAAGCTCCGTTGAATTAATCGATGCGCTTTATGAACTGCAGATGAAAAAGAAGTAAAAAATTTTTTTAGTGAGGAAAAGCAATGGCTTTAATGAAGAGAAAAGGTATGAGGTCCGCAGAAATTCCAACTGCATCTCAGGCCGATTTAGCATTTTTATTGTTATTATTCTTTCTTGTTTCTACCGTTATAGATGTTGATACCGGAATAGGTTTAACTCTGCCGGACTATGTTCCTCCGGATCAGATCAATAATGTGAAGGTAGATAAAGACAGGATGGCGGCAATATTAATAAATGCAAACGGAGATGTTTTGGTGGATGGTAACCCTGTGCCGGTATTTCAGATTAAAGATAACCTGAAGCCCAGGATAATCTCAAAAATTGACCTTCCTGAAAATAAAAAACTCATCGTTTCAGTGAAAACCGATAGACAAACTAAGTACAATACATATATTCAGGCTTTGGATCAGATTAAACAGGCTTACTTTGAAGTAAGAGATGAATATTCTAATCAGCATTATGGGAAAAAATTTGACGACCTTATTCCTGAAGAACAGGATGTAGTCAAAAAGAAAATTCCGATTATTATTTCTCTTGCCGAACCTGAATCAGTTAAACAATAAAAAGTTTAGGGTTTATAAATGAAATTTGAAAAAAGAAGAGCTAGTACCAAACAGGAGATACCAACTACATCAATGCCTGACATTGTCTTTATGCTTTTGATGTTTTTTATGGTTGTTACTACTCTCAGAGAAACTACTGTTCTGGTTGATTTCAAACTGCCTGAAGCTAAGGCAATAGAAAAAATTGAAAATAAAAGGCTCATTTCATATATCTGGGTAGGTAAAAGCGGCAGAATTCAGATTAATGATAGTATCGTAAAACTGAACGAAATTGAACCAATTATGTATGATAAACGACAAAAACTTCCTGAGGTTATAGTTTCGCTTAGAATTGATAAAGGAACAGATATGGGGTTAGTTACGGATATTCAACAGGAATTACGCAAAGCTTATTGTTTGAGGATAAATTATTCGGCGAATATCAAAATCTGAATTACCTGAAATTACAATGTGAATTTAAGGCAGGCTGGTTTTACAACTACCTGCCTTTTTTTAATTTTAAGAGGTCTTTATGAATTTAACAGACAAAATTAATCTGGATTTAAAAACAGCTATGAAATCGGGAGATAAGTTAAGAACTGAAACTATCAGGTCTATCAGGGCATTAATCCTGGAATTTCAGAAAAGCGGTTCGGGTAAGGAACTGAATGAAGAAGAAGAGATAAAATTACTGACAGGAGCGGCTAAGAAAAGGAAGGATTCAATTGAACAATACAGGAATGCAGGCAGGGAAGACCTTGCGACGAAGGAAGAAAAAGAGCTGGAAATTATAAGCGAATACCTACCTGAGCAGTTTAGCAGAGATAAAATAAAAGCAGAAGTTGACAGGATTGCCAAACAGGTTGGGGCAGTTTCAAAAGAAGATTTTCCCAAACTTATGCCTGCAGTTATGAAAGAACTGAAGGGTAAAGCTGATGGTAAAGAAGTCCGTTCCGTGGTTGAAGAATATTTGGGTAAATAATTGAACCTCGTTGATCTTATTATTTTTGTTATTGCAGTAATCGGGTTTATCCTCGGTTTCAAAGATGGATTCATCAGGAAACTGATTGGATTTGTCGGGTTTGTTCTTGCAATTTATTTTTCAATAACTTACGCTGCACAGTTAGGTAAATCTGTTGAGAACACTTTCGGAATAGAATTTTACCTTTCTGAAATAATAGCAGGTGTGGTAATATTTATCGGGATTATTGTTCTTACGGCAATTATTAAAAGATTGGTTCACCCTTATGATAAAGTGAATAATCTGCTCAACCAGATAGTAGGTGGAGTTGTCGGGTTGATTCAGATATTATTTTTTATAAGTGCTGCACTATATATATTAAATGTATTTAATGTTCCTTCAGAAAATTCAAAAAAAGGATCGTTATTATATGAACCCGTTTATAGTATAATTCCTGCAACAATTAACTTCGTAGGCAATTATACGCCGGAAGCAAAAAAAAGAATTAAAGATTATATAAATGATAAAGATAGTTTAAATGATTAGTCAGCAGGTCCTCGATAAATTAGAATTCCAGAAGATACTTCAGTTCATCGCTCGCTATTCAGTTACAGAAAAGGGGAAATCATTAGTTGCTGAACTAAAACCGTTAGCCAATATTAACCTGGTAAATATTGAAGGAGAATATGTTAACCAGGCTAAAGAAATTTTAATCTCTCAGAATTCTCCTCCTCTCGAATATATTCCTGATCTCGATTCAACCCTTTCGCAAAGCCGGATTGAAGGGGCAGTTCTCGACAGCAAAAAAATACTTGAAATCCTAAGGCTTGCTTTAATTTCAAGGAGTGTATTTACATTTCTCAAGAACTATCATGAGATTGCTCCTTCCCTGTACTCTCTTACTGAAGGATTATTTATAGATAAAGTATTTGAACATCACATTACAAAAATTATTAACGAAAATGGTGAAGTAAAGGATAATGCAAGTTCAAAGCTTGCTGAGATAAAAAAAGAAATAAACAGCAAGCGTGATGATTTGATCAGATCCGTTAATAAACTGGTTAAAACTTTATCTGAAAATGATATTGTTAGAGAAGATTATCTGACATTAAGAGACGGCAGGATTGTAATTCCTGTAAAAGTCGAACACAAAAGACATATAAAAGGTTTTATTCATTCTGAATCATCAACGGGGCAAACTGTTTATATTGAGCCGGAAGAAACTCTCGAACTGAACAATGATATAATTTCCCTTTCCTTTGCCGAGAAGAGAGAGATAGAAAGGCTTCTTCGCGAACTTACAAAGTTGATTGGCCAAGAAAGTAGTAAACTAAAAACTGCACAGGCTACATTGGCGGAGTTGGATTCAATTTTTGCAAGAGCCCAATATTCTGTCGAAATAATCGGCTCTTTCCCTCAACTTGATAGTAAAAAACCTTTCACAATCTCTCAGGGCAAACATCCAATTTTACTAAAAAGAATGGGACGGGACGGGACGGTTCCATTAAATCTTTCCATAAGTAATCAGAAAATTGTTATTATTACGGGACCAAATGCCGGCGGGAAAACCGTGGTTCTTAAAACTATCGGGATTCTTGCTTTAATGGTATTATCGGGAATTCATATTCCTGCAGATCCTGATTCAAACTTTCATCTATTTGATAAAATTCTTGTTGATATCGGGGACGAACAGTCAATTGAAGATGATCTGTCAACATTTAGTTCACATTTATCAAACATCAGGGATATACTGGAAAATGCAACTTCAGACTCTCTCGTTCTTCTTGATGAAGTAGGTACAGGCACTGATCCTGCGGAAGGTTCAGCACTTGCTGCAGCAGTTCTTCTTTTACTAATGGAAAAAGGTTCGATCGTTCTTGCTTCAACTCATCACGGAAGCCTTAAGTTAATCGCAAATGATATAACCGGGTTCCAGAATGCGGCAATGGAATTTGATACTGCTAATCTTCGACCAACTTATTTTTTTAAGCAGGGAATACCGGGTTCAAGCTATGCATTTGAGATTGCAAAAAGGATTGGATTTGATGATAAATTCTTAAACGTAGCTAAAGAAAATCTTGATACCACAAAACATAATATCGAAAAATTTCTTGTTGATATTGAAACCAAATCCCGTGAGCTTGAAAATAAGCTGAAGAAATCTGAAATAGAAAATACAAGGCTCATTGGCTTGTCAAATTTATACAAAAATAATATCGATCAGTTGAATAAGGAAAAAAGAGAGATACTTAAGAAAGCAAAAAGAGAAGCCGATGAATATCTTAAAGGTGTTAATAAAAAAATTGAGGAGGTCATAAAATCTCTTAAAGAATCAAATGCAAGAAAAGATATCATCAAATCTTCACAGGAAATTGTAAAAGAGCTTAAAGCCAGCAATAAAGAATTATTTACAGAACAGGTTGATAAAAAGGAAGAAATATTTGATTTTAAGACCGGAGATTTTGTAGCTGTTAGAAATACCAATACTTCGGGCGAAATTATTAAGCTTTCAACCGATAAAAAGAAAGCTACAATTCTCAGCGGAAACCTGAAAATGAAAATAGATACCGATGAGCTTGTTCCTGCAAAGAAGGAAAAGAAATCAGAATCGGGATATAGTTCTTATTCATTTGATACTTCAGGACAGCAGGTACGGATTGATATTCGGGGTGAGAAACCCGAACAAGCCGAATTTGAGGTGCTGAAGTTTTTAGATGGTGCATATTCATCGGGATTGGATAGAGTTGAAATCCTTCATGGAAAAGGAACCGGAGTTTTAAAGGAAATGGTTCAGCATATTTTAAAAGAATATGAAAAAGTTAATTCGTTTCATTTTGCTCCGATTCAAAACGGGGGCGACGGTATTACAATTGCAGAATTTAAGTAGGTACTATCTTGATTAAAAAATTACTTATAGCTAACAGGGGAGAGATTGCGGTTCGTGTTATAAGGGCTTGTAAAGAATTGGGGATTCAATCAGTTGCCGTTTATTCGGAAGCAGATAAAACTTCATTGCATACTCGTCTTGCAGATGAATCATATTTTATAGGTCCATCACAATCATCTGAATCATATCTGAATAAAGAAAAAATTCTTAAAACAGCAATAGAATCCGGAGCCGATGCAGTTCACCCTGGCTATGGTTTCTTCTCGGAAAATGCAGAGTTTATTAAGATGATTGAGGACTCAGGTTTAATTTTTATCGGTCCACCGTCGTCATCTGTCGTATTGATGGGAAGCAAGACAGCAGCAAGACAACTAATGGCGAAGAACAGGGTTCCTATCGTCCCGGGAACAACTGAAGCAATTACTTCTGTTGAAGAAGGCATTTCAATTGCAAAAGAAATTACTTTTCCTGTTCTCCTTAAAGCTTCTGCTGGCGGTGGTGGAAAAGGAATGAGGAGAATAAATTCCGCGGAAGAATTTCAATCAGCATTTGAATCAACACAAAGAGAAGCATTAAAAGCATTTGGTGATGATTCAATCTACATAGAAAAGTTTATTGAAAACCCGAAGCATATTGAAGTTCAGGTAATAGCCGATAAGCATGGTAATTATGCTCACCTGTTCGAAAGGGAATGTTCGATACAGAGAAGGCATCAGAAAATTATTGAAGAAGCTCCGTCATCATTTGTTGATCCTGAAACAAGAAAAAAAATTACAACAGCTGCCGTTAATGCTGCAAAAGCCTGCAATTATTATAATGCAGGTACGATTGAATTCCTTATGGATAAAAATAAATCATTTTATTTTCTTGAAATGAATACAAGACTCCAGGTTGAACATCCGGTTACCGAACTGATTACAGGCATCGATCTTGTTAAAGAACAGATTTCTATTGCTGAGGGAAATGAATTATCATTTAAGCAGGATGAATTAAAAATTAATGGTCATGCAATGGAGAGTAGAATTTATGCTGAAGATCCTGATAATAATTTTCTTCCTTCAACCGGGAAGCTGCACGAATACTCATCTCCATCAGGTCCGGGAGTAAGAGTTGATGAAGGTTTTTTAAGAGGTTCTGAAATCTCGATTTATTATGATCCGCTTGTTGCAAAACTTGTTTGCTGGTCGAATGACAGGAATAGTGCAATTGAAAGAATGAAAAGGGCCTTAGGGGAATACAAAATTTTCGGGGTAATATCCAACATATCTTTTCTTAGAGAAATATTCTGTCATCCTAAATTTATTAATGGAGAGTTCGATATTAACTTTCTGGAAAAAGATTTTGATTTTTCGGCTGTAAAAAATGATGACCACATTTCGGAAGCAGTTTCTGTTTTTACTTCATTTCTGAAACACAGGAACTCAAATTCAAATAATTCCGGTAAACAATATAAATCTTCCGGCAACAACTGGGTAAAACAGCTTTATGAATGAATACGTTGTAACAATCAATAATAAAAAAAAGGAAGTAACATTAAGTAATAATTCTGAGGTAACCCTTGATGGGAAAAATTATCATTACGAGATTATAGAATTGGGGGAAAATGATTTTGTAATGAGAATTGATAACAAGTTTTACGAAATATCAGCAGATAAAATTGATAGCGAACAGTATTCATTATTTGTCAATGGAAAAGTTGTTGAAGCTGTTGTGAGAACCGGGCTGCAGGAAAGAGCTTCAAGCCTAATTGAGAAATCCTCAGATATAAAGCATAAGATGGAGGTTAAAGCTCCTATGCCCGGAATGATTTTAAAAATTAAAAAAAATACCGGGGATAAAGTGCAAAAGGGTGATTCAATAGTTATTTTAGAAGCGATGAAAATGGAAAATGATATAAAAACTCCTTTCTCCGGTTTGATAAAGGAAATTAAAGTAAAGGAAAATAATCCGGTTGAAAAAGGAGCTATTCTTTTTTCAGTTGAATAACGAAAATGAACTTGCCAAACACTAACTAACAATATAATAATAGGTGGAACCTTGAAAAAAATAATTAGTGCTATTTTTACAATCTTCCTGTGCTATAGCCAGGTTTTTGCGGGAGGATTTCAATTGAATGAACATGGGGCAAAGGCCATGGCAATGGGGGGCGCTTTTACTGCCGTTGCCAATGATCCGAGTGCCATTTATTGGAATGGTGCGGGACTAACCCAGCTTTGGGGAACAAATTTTATTCTCGGCTCAACTCTTATAGCGCCGGCTTCTTCATTTCGCGGAGTGGCACCGCAAATAACTGAATATAAAACTCAGAGCCAGACTTTCTTTCCGGTTCACTTTTTTGCTTCGCAAAGAATCGGCAATGATTTCGCGGTTGGTTTAGGATTTACTACTCCATTCGGATTGGGCACTCAATGGGATGATGATTGGGTTGGAAAATATCTGGCACTAAAAACAAGTTTAATGGTCTTTACAATTTCCCCGGTGTTTGCTTACCGTTTAACAAATGAATTATCTCTTAGTGCTGCTTTCGTTTACAGTTTTGCAAATGTAGAAATAACAAGGAAAAATTCACAGGCGCCTTTTGAAGGTGATGCATTTGTTCAATTAAAAGGAGATGATAAAGCAGCTTATGGTTACAATTTAGGATTAATGTATAAACCAATTGAAACTTTATCGTTTGGCGTTTCTTTTCACAGCCAGATAAAATATGACTTTAAAGGAACGGCTACATCAACCGGTGCCCCATTGTTAGCCGACCAATTGCCGGAGGGTGATATTACTGCAAAATTAACTACACCAATGAATCTTGCATTTGGAATTGCATATGATGTAATGCCAGAGTTTAAAGTAAGTGCTGATTTCCAGTATGTAGGATGGTCAAGTTATGATTCATTAATAATTGATTTCACAAATGTTCCTGATTTAGCCAGTCCGAGATTATATGATGATTCGTATATCGTAAGGTTAGGCGGGGAATATAAATTTAATGAACAATTTGAGGCAATGGCCGGAATTTATTTTGACAAAAGTCCTGTAAAGCCTCAATTTCTTAACCCGTCATTACCGGATGCAAACAGATTTGGATTAAGTATTGGCTTTGAGTATAAGATTATAGAAAATCTTGGATTAAGTGCATCTTATTTGCATATCGGAGCCAGCCAGGTCAATGTTAATAATTCTACAGATTATTTCAATGGCGTATATAATTCAGATGCTAATATCGGTGCATTAAGTTTATCATTTGGTTTTTAAGAAAGAGAAGGATATAAAATGAAAAATCATATCAAAATATTGCTGGTAATCCTTTTACCGTTAATGATGTTCTTTGGTTGTAAAAACAGAACAGATTTAACCGGGCCAAAACCTGTAAGCGGTCAGGTGGATTTCTCAAGATTTGTATCGATAGGGAACAGCTTAACAGCAGGGTATGAATCAAGTGCATTGTTTGAAAGTGCACAGCAGTATTCATTTGGAAATTTAATTTCACAGCAGGTAAATACTCCTTTTGTCCAGCCATTAATTTCTGATCCGGGTATTGGTGGACAGATTAAAGTTGTCTCACTTAGTCCTTTTGTAACAGAACAGGAATCTCCGATTGGTGGCGCACTGCTGAACACGGGTCCTTATAATAATTTAGGAATTCCAGGAATTGTACTTGCTGATGTTATGAGTTCAACGAACACTGCAGGGTCATATTCTCATAGTCCTTTTATAGACATTATCTTACAAGGTCAAGGAACTCAATTTGCGCAGGCTACAGCACTTCAACCAACGATGATAACATTATGGATAGGGAATAATGACGTTTTAGGATTTGCAACAAGCGGTGGTTTTAATCCTTCTGAGCCAACTCCCACACAAACTTTTGGTTATCTTTATGGTTTGTTGGCAGACGGACTTGCCGCAACAGGTGCAAAAGTTGTTGTTGCAAATATTCCTGATGTTACGGCTATTCCTTTCTTTACAACTGTTGGACCTGGTTTTGCACAGCTTTTAAATGCTAATAGTGTTCCGGCATTTATTTATCAAAATCATAATTCTCAACCGACGATTGGAACACCTTCACAATTAACAGATTATTCATTGCTGCTTACATTGGTGTCTCAATCTTATCTCGCTTATTTTGGACATCCTAGCGGTAAATTTTACGCAGATAATAATTTGCCTCCCGCACTTTTTGGAGTTGATACAACTAAACCATTTGGAGCCGACCCCGCAAACCCGATTCCAAATGCTCTGATTCTTGATGATACAGAAATCCAGACGGCGGCTCAATACACTTATGCTTTCAATCAATCTATTGCTGCTGCTGTAAATAAATATCCCTCTCAGTTTGCACTTGTAGATATAAATACTTTCTTTAATAACATCAGGGCATCCGATGCCACAGGCGGAACTGATTTTGATGGTATAATGTTCTCAACAACATTTGTCTTAGGAGGATTATTCAGTCTGGATGGTGTTCATCCTACTGCACAGGGATACGCAATTGTGGCAAATGAATTTCTGAAAGTCATAAACAATAAGTTCAACGCAAATTATGATCTTGTCGATATAGCAAATATTCCGGGAAGCTTGTCATTTGCAAAAACAATACCTATTAATTTGTTCAGCAAGGGAGCTTATTTAGATCCTGCTGCATATAAAAATATATTGTTTTAACTCAGGCCGATGAAAGATTAAGCAATGATGAAAAGTTTACCAGGCTTTGCAGCATTTATTCTTTTAATTTATTTAACAGGTTGTTCATCTTCACAGCAAACCGGAAATAATGGTACGGATAAGGATAGCATTTATGTATTCGATTCTAAATCGGATGCTGATAGCGATAACATCCCGGTTCTTGAATACCCCGATATGGGTATGACATATTACGTTGTTCAGATTGGAGCATTTACTACAAAAGAAAGAGCTGAAACTTTTGCTGAAGAAAGTAAAAGCAAATTACCCTTCAATGTTAAAATATCTTTTAGTAAACAGAACAATCTGTATGTGGTTCAACTTTCTGATTATTATACTTCCCGGGATGAAGCTGAAAAGGTAAGAAACAATCTTTGGAAAAATGAAAAATTTAGGGATGCCTGGATTTTAACTATCTATAAATAAGCTTAAGGCTGCTTACGGGCAGCCTTTTTAATTGATATATTATTTGCACGCAAATTTATATTATCCGTACATTTCCATAGATTATTTTTTTAGAAAAATAGTTTTTATATAAAACAATTATTAAATTCGAGTGATAATCATACAGGGAGTACTTAAAAATGGCTTTTTCATTAAATAAAATTATGTTGATTGGTAATCTTGGCAAAGATTGTGAAACCAGGTTTACCACCAATAATGTTTCGGTCACCAGCTTTACTATGGCAACTACGTCAAGTTACAAAGGTAAAGATGGTAACTGGGTTAATGAAACTACCTGGCATAATGTTGTTAGTTTCAATCTTTCCGATTTTATGAAGGAGAATCTTAAAAAAGGAAAGAAGTTTTATATCGAGGGAAGGATTTCAAAAAGAGATTATACTGATAAGGATGGAGTTAAAAGATATTTTACAGATGTAATTGCTGAAAAGCTTATTCCTCTTGAAGCTTCTGGTGGTGAAGGTTCTGTCAGCGGAGGTGAAGAATCCGTGGAATCTGAACCCCCAGTTGAAACTGATGAAAATGCTGATTTACCGTTTTAAAAAAGATTGTATAACTTTGCAGGAATAAATCAATACTTGGATGGTGGCTGGCAGATTAAGATTGTTTATCTTTTTATCCTTTTCATATTCTCAGCTTTTTTTTCAGGTTCGGAAGTTGCTCTTTTTTCTTTAAACAGAAGAAACCTAAAAAGTAGTACATCAGGGAAAAAAATATCTGTAACGAACAGGTATTTATTGCTTCTTCTGGAATTTCCAAGGAGACTTCTGATAACAATACTTATCGGTAATACTGTTGTAAATGTGGCAGCATCTATAATTGCTGTTTTGCTTACCCTTGATATAGCTGCTCAATTCAATTTTCCCCATGATTTAGCCTTAACCATCCAGATAATTCTTCTTACCATACTTATAGTTCTTTTTTGTGAATTAACACCCAAAGTCTGGGCAAGTAAAAACCCACTTAAATTTGCAAAGTTAGTAAGCATTCCTCTCTACTGGGTTAATGTTATTATTTATCCTGTTGCCGAAACCCTTACTGAAATTATAAAATCTGCTGTATCCCATATAAAAATTGATAAGACAAAGTCGGCGATTCTTCCGGAAGAGCTTGCAGAATTAGCAAACCTTAGCCATGAAAGGGGAACTATAATTGAAGAAGAGCACGGTTTAATAAACAGCATTGTCAGTTTCAGAACAGTTGCTGCACACGAAGTAATGACGCCCCGCGTGGATATGATTGCTGTTTCTTCCGATACTGATTTTAATGAGCTTCTTCAGATTATTGTGCAATCGGGGCACAGCAGGCTGCCGCTTTATAAAAACGGGTTGGATAATATTATCGGCGTTGTTTATGCGAAGGATCTTTTACCTTACATCCAGAATGTCGATTTACGTAAACAATTTTCTTTAGAAAAGATTGCCCGAAAAGCACTCTTCATTCCGCAGACAAAGTTGATTAGTACTTTGATGCAGGAGCTTCAGGAAAAAAAGCTGCACATTTCTATTGTTGTAGATGAATATGGCGGTACTGCAGGACTTATTACCCTCGAGGATATTATTGAAGAAATAATCGGTGAAATACGTGATGAATATGACAGGGAGGAAAACCCTGTACAAAAGATTAATGATAACAGCTATATGGTTTTGGGTAAATTATCTATTGATGAATTGAATGAATTGCTGAACACTAATATTCAGCCGGAGAATGAGGATTATGAAACTATTGCCGGACTTGTGTTAAATTATGCAGGTCATATCCCAAAAGAAGGATATTCTTTTGAAATGGAAAATCATAGATTTACAGTTAAAGAAGTACTTAAAAAAAGAATCATGAAAATTCTGGTAGAAAAACAACCTTCGGAATAAAAGAATATGAAACCGGGATGTTTCCTGAAATCGATAATCATACTTACAATTTTAGTTGCTGCTATTATGTATATTATCCAGCATAAATCAAGATTATTTTTTGAACCGGGTAAAAAGATGGTTACAAATTTATTTATGGATAAATGGGATGATGAATTTAAATTTGTTAAAGATACTCCGGAAAAATCAGAATTAAAAAAATCACTGCAAACTTTTCTGAAAGATTTAAAATATGAGAATATTCCTGAAGATAAAGAGCTCAACAATATTGTTGAAATGGTAAAAGATGCTGCAAAAGATAGCCTGATCACAAGCAGCGAATTAAAAGAAATTTCAAACACTTTAAAAATGAAGAATGAAAATGAAAGACCAGAGTAAAACCGAAATAAAAGTGGGGATAATGGTTGTTGTGGGTACACTGGTATTTTTATGGGTTATCGGATGGGCTAAGAATTTTTCAATCTCCGCTAATGAAAAATCGCTTGAGATAAAATTTCCTACTGTAGCGGGATTGGAGGTTGGTGACCCTGTGACCGTCAATGGAGTCAGAAAGGGGAGTGTGGAAAATTTCAAAATAGAATCTAAGGATGTTATTGTCAGTATTAAACTTGATTCCGATGTTGAATTAAAACAGGATGCTACTTTCGCTGTTTCTATGCTTGATTTAATGGGAGGAAAAAAAATAAATATTAACCCGGGTAACTCAAACCAGGAATTAGACTTTAATCAGGTGCAGCAGGGACAATTTCACGCTGATATAGCAAGTGTTATGACTATGATCGGAAATATGCAAGGAGATTTAAATAATACGGTAAAAGATGTTAAAGTCACTCTAACTTCTTTAAATAATTATCTTACCGATCAGAAACTTAACGAAAACATTAAAACATCAGTAGTTAATTTGAAAGACCTGACACATAAGCTTAATGTACTCATCGATCAGAATCAGGACAATTTTAAACAAATAGCTTCCAACACTGCGGAGCTTACAACTGATGCTAAAGAATTAATACATAATAATAAAGAGTCGATTGAAAACTCAATAAATGATTTGCATAGTGTCTTGAGCCGTACAGATTCTCTTCTTGCTAAGGTTAATTTTCTTGCTGATGAAACTACCGGTCGCAAAAATAATCTCGGCAAATTTTTATACGATGAAACCCTGTATAACAATCTCACTGAAACTCTTTCCGAAGTTAAAGAGATGACAAAAATTATCGTTAAACAGCTTAATGGTAAAGGATTAAATGTTGACGCTAATGTAGATCTTTTCTAATAATAATTTTTAATACTGAGATGGCAAATGATTTTAGGCGTCGGAATTGACATAATAGAAATTGACAGGATAAAAGATAGCGTTGATAAATACGGTGATCATTTTTTGAAAAAAATTTACACTGAAAAAGAACTGGATTATTGCCTGAGAAAAAGTGATAAATATCAGCATCTTGCAGCTCGGTTTGCTGCCAAGGAAGCTGTTTATAAAGCTCTTGCTTCAGGTTGGCATGAAAGTACGACATGGCAGAGTATTGAAATTTCAAATGAACCAAATGGTCTTCCGGTTGTAACACTGCACGGAGAACTGAACAAAGTTCTTGCTGAAGAAAAAAGCCTCAGAATTTCCATGAGTCATTCAAGAGATTATGTGGCTTGTGTTGCAATTATTTATAAAAATGCCTGAGAATTAAACTTAAGCCCCTACTCTTATACCGATAAAATAAATCATTTCTGAATTGATAAATTAATTTAGTAAGCATAATTTAACCAGAACCAAAAAATTAATTATTATTTTTGGGTAAAATCAGGTTGAAAAGAAAATATTTTGAAATATTCAGTTATACAGCGATTGGATTAGTATTTGTACTATTAGTATTAATGCTTACAAAAGTTATTCCTGTGCATTTGTATTATTATATTTTGATTTTTAGTATTCTGCTGCTTGCTGTCCGGCTGGTTTTCCGCATTTATTTTGCTGTTCAGGATAAAAAAAATAAATAGGAGGATGTCTTCGAATCAGGTAAACATACAAACGGGAAGCTCAACGCAAAGGTTCTTATTTTAAATCAGAGTTATGAACCAATTACCATTTGTAATATTAAGAAAGCTGTTATTCTCATCTATATGGGAAAAGCAGAAATGGTGCTGGATGATAAACGTAAAAACCTTCATTCAGTTACACGGGTATTTCCCTGGCCCAGCGTTATACGTCTAAGCAGGTATATTAATGTTCCGTATAAAAAAGTTGTATTAACCAGGAAAAATATTTTAAGGAGAGATTCTTATAAATGCTCATACTGTGGAAGAGGGGATTTACCATTAACCATTGATCACGTTGTACCAAGAGCAAGGGGAGGATCTGATTCCTGGGAAAACCTTGTTTGCGCCTGCACATTATGTAATAACAAAAAAGGTGATCGTACACCGGAAGAAGCTAATATGATGTTAACCAACAGACCATTTAAGCCGAGTCATATTATGTTCATTAAAAATGTTGTAGGTAAGCTTGATGATACCTGGAAACCTTATCTTTACCTTTCATAAACCTGATGAATCTTTAGGTTTCTTTCCATCATTATTATTATTTTTATCAAATTAAACCAAAATAATTTCCTTTAGTATGCAGAAAAAAAGAATACTTAGTGGTATGCGTCCAACCGGAAAATTACATATCGGTCATTATGTTGGAGCCCTCGAAAATTGGGTTAAGCTACAGGACGAATACCAGAATTTTCACCTCATAGCAGATTATCATGTTTTAACTACAAACCTTGATACAAAAGATATTTATGAAAATTCTTTACAGATGTTAATTGATTGGCTTGCTTCGGGTTTGGATCCAAAAAAAAGTCCGATGTTCAGACAATCGCAAATAAAGGAACACACCGAACTCAACCTGATCTTAAGTATGCTTATAACAGTAAACAGGCTTGAAAGAAATCCAACCGTTAAAGAACAGGCAAGAGATTTACATATTGATACTATTATTTACGGTCATCTTGGTTACCCCGTACTGCAGGCTGCAGACATACTCCTTTATAAAGGTAACTATGTTCCTGTCGGGGAAGACCAGGTTCCACACGTAGAAATATCAAGAGAAATTGCCAGGCATTTTAATAATCAATATGGAAATGAATTTCCTGAACCGGAACCACTGTTAACTAAATTTGCAAGACTACCCGGCACTGACGGCAATGCAAAGATGAGTAAATCATTAGGCAACACAATACTTTTATCTGATGAGCCGGAAAAAATTAAGGCACAATTAAAGAAAGCAGTCACCGATCCCCAGAAAATCAGAAAAGGCGATCCGGGAAATCCTGAAATTTGTTTGGTATTTGCTTACCATAAAAAATTTAATCCTGGTGAAATTCCCGAAATCGAAGCGGGATGCAGGTCCGGTGCCTTAGGCTGCTTCGATTGTAAAATGAATTGTGCTTCGAAAATTTCAGAATTCTTTGAACCTGTTAGAGAAAAAAGAAAATATTATGAAAATAATACCAGTGAAGTCAAAGATATCTTAAACGATGGTGAACAAAGAGCCGGTAAAATTGCAAAGGAAACAATGGAAGAAGTTCACGAAAAAATGAAACTCGGTTGATGTATAAAATTAAGCTTGATCATTTTGAAGGACCACTTGATCTGCTTCTCTTTTTTATTAAAAGAGATGAATTAAACATTTATGATATCCCTATCTCCCATATTACCAAAGAATTCCTGGAGTATGTGAACTTAATTAGAATGCTGGATCTTGAAGCTGCTGGTGATTTTATCCTGATGGCATCAACTCTTATGCATATAAAAGTAAGGATGCTTTTACCCAGAGAGATTGATGAAAAGGGTGAAGAGATTGATCCGCGTGACGAATTGATTCAGGCATTGCTTGAGTATAAACGATATAAAGAAATGGCCGAAGAACTATCACTCATGGAATCGGAACAGAGAAAAATAAATTTCCGCGGAAATTTTTCTGAAGATGAAAAAGAAGTTCCCGCCGAATATGATGTCCTTCTGAAAAATATAACTCTTTACGATTTAACAAAAGCTTTCAAAAAAGTTATAGAAGGTATAAAAGAAGTTCCCGTTCATGACATTATAAAAGTTAATGTAACTATCGATCAGCAGATTCAGTTTATTCTTGATAAGCTAAATGAATTTAATGAGCTCCATTTTTTATCCCTTGTGGAAGGTATGCAGGAAAAGATAAGAATAGTTGTAACTTTTATTGCGTTGCTTGAAATGACGAAAATGGGCAGTATAGGGATTAAGGAATCGCCTGATTTTAATGATTTTATTATAATAAAAACAAATGGAACAAATTTATAATTCAATTATAGAAGCTCTGATATTTTCATCTGATGAACCCATTAGTGCAGGTGAAATAATCCAATCAATTAAAGGAATGGATGGTGAAGAAATAAAAATTTCTTCAGCCGACATTGATGAATGTATTATTCAGTTAAACAAAAAATATGAAGATAATAATATTTCATTCAGAATTATTGGTATTGCCAATGGATATCTTTTTGCAAGCAATAAAGAATATGCAAAGTACATAGGATTTCTTTCCTCTGAAAAAAGTAAAAGAAGACTTAGCCAGGCAGCACTCGAAACCCTTGCAATTATTGCTTACAAGCAGCCAGTTACAAAACCTGAACTGGAGACAATTCGCGGCGTTAATTCCGACTATATTTTAAATACGCTGCTTGAAAAAAAATTAATAACAATTACAGGTCGTGCTGAAAGTATTGGGCGCCCTTTGTTTTACGGTACTACCGATGAATTTCTGAAATATTTTGCTCTAAATAAATTAACTGATCTTCCGAAACCAAGGGAATTAGATGAAATAATGCAGGATGAGGATTTCATAGAACAAAAAAGAAAAATCATGATGAACATGCTTGAAGAATCTGCGGAGAATGAAACCGGAGAAAATAAAACGGAGAACGATGAGACTGAATAAATTTATAGCAGAAAGCGGAATCACTTCGAGAAGAAAAGCAGAAGAATTAATTCTACAGGGAAGAGTTAACATTAATAACAGGACTATTACAGATTTATCATTTAAAATTAATCCTGATGTGGATCAAATTACTCTTGATGGTGAAAAGATAAAAACCCGGCCTCATCTTTATTTTTTACTTAACAAACCGTCTGGTGTAGTAACGACGACTAGTGATGAAAAAGATCGTAGAACTGTTGTTGATCTTATAAAAACTAAAGAAAGAATTTATCCCGTTGGAAGATTAGATTATGATGCTACTGGAGTTTTATTCCTTACCAACGATGGGGATTTTTCCCAGCTTTTAACTCATCCGGGTAATAAAATTCCACGTGAGTATGAAGTGAAATTAAATGAACCTTTATCTACTGAAGACCAGGAAAAATTAATAAAGGGGATTTATCTTAAAGGAATTAAAGGAAAATTTTCTAAAGTTGCACCAGTTAAAAAAAATGATTTTTCTTTTATCAAAGTAACCGCTGTTGAAGGAAGAAATCATTTTGTAAAGATTATGTTTGGAGCATTGGGTTATAAGGTGATTTCACTTAACAGAAGCAGTTATGCCGGTGTTGCGGCTGATATCGGGAAAGGTGAATATAGAAAATTATCACAGGCAGAAATCAATAAAATTCAAAATAAATATGGTCGTTAAAATTTCAATTTTTATATCGCTCTTAATTTTTCTCACCGGGCTAAATTTTGCACAGGTTGTAAAACAGGATACCGTTCCTAAATATTCGTTCTCTACCATTCCGGAATTCTGGAAAGATATGGACGATCTATTTAGTGATCCCAATTTCAGTAATGCACAATGGGGAGTTGTAATTCAGTCTCTTGAAACAGGTGAATATTTTTATAAAAGAAATGAAAATAAATTATTTGTCCCTGCTTCTGACTTAAAGTTATTTACAACTACTGCAGCTTTATATTTGTTGGGACCTGAATACAGGTTTTCAACAAATGTTTATATGAATGGAACTGTTGATGGTTCCATACTTGATGGTGATCTTGTTATAGAAGGAAGAGGAGATCCAACAATTTCCGGAAGATTTTATGATAACAATATGTTTAAAGTTTATGAGGACTGGGCTGATTCATTATCTGCGATGGGGATAGATGAAATAACAGGAAATATAATTGGCTACGATGATGATTTTGATGATAAGCCCTGGGGAAAAGGATGGCGCTGGGATCTTGAAAGTTATTGGTTTGAAGCACCATCAAGTGCTGTCTCGTTCAATGATAATGTGGTTAATATTAACGTAACCACTGATTCAAAAAATAATGCAGTTATATCAATTAAGCCCGATGTAAATTATGTTGTAATCAATAATAATGTCCAGGTAATTGATGGTGATTCTGTCAGTAATATTGATGTATACAGGGAGCAGGGCACAAACCTTGTAAATGTTTTCGGAACTATCCACAAGGGAGATTCAGTACAGACTTTTGTAACGGTTAATAACCCGACACAATATTCAATGGTTGTTCTTAAAAAAATTCTTATGGATAAAGGTATAAATGTAAAGGGTTATCCTGTTGATATTGATGCGGCATCGGTTCCAATTGCACTTAATCAGATCAAAAAGATTTTTACATATTATTCACCTCCTTTTAAAGAAATCATTAAAGTGATAAATAAAAACAGTGAGAATTTTTTCGCTGAACAATTGTTAAAAACCATCGGGCTTGAAGAGAGAAATTTTGGCAGTATCGACAATGGGGTTGATGCAATGCAGTTGGTGCTGAAAGAGATGGGAGTGAATCCGGATAACATGGTTATAGCAGACGGGAGTGGCTTATCCCGGCTTAATCTGGCTACACCAAAACAGATTGTCACACTTTTAAATTATATGTACAAGAGCAGATATTTTATTCCTTTCTTTAATTCTCTCCCTATCGCCGGTGTGGATGGAACTCTTGGAACCAGAATGAAAAATACGAAAGCTGCAAACAAGGTAAGGGCGAAGTCGGGTTATCTTGATGCAGTAAGAAGCTTATCCGGTTATGCTTTTACCGGGGATAACGAACCTGTGGCTTTTTCGATTATTGCAAATAATTTCCTTGTGCCTTACAAGCTTGTTGATAACCTTCAGGATCTTGTATGTATCAGGCTTGCAAACTTCAGAAGAAAATAAAATGGGGGTGATTGGATTAACCAATTCTCCAAGAATCATCTCAAACATTTAGAAAAAATTAAACTTTCTGTATCTTTGTTCTTTCAAATAAAAAATAAACTGACTCCGGAGGATTTGTGCAGAATAACAGTGCCCAGGAAGACTTTAACGTTTTATTAAAAAGAAGAAGAGAAGAATTAGAGGAACTTAAAAATCTTGGTTTTGAAACTTTCACCTATAGTTATGAGGTAGATTCAAATTCAGAAGATATTAAGACAAATTTTAAGGAAGATGAAAAACGAACAGTACACATTGCCGGCAGGATAATGTCTATTCGCAGAATGGGAAAGGCTTCTTTTACACACCTTCAGGATGATAAAGGCAGAATTCAAATCTATTTACGAAAAGATGATATTGGCGAAAACTCTTACAATGCATTTAAACTTCTCGATATTGGAGATATAATTGGAATTGAAGGTTATGTTTTTAAAACAAAAACCGGTGAAACTTCTGTTCATACAACATCATTAACTCTTCTTTCAAAAACTCTGCGTCCTCTGCCTATACCCAAGGAAACTACCGATGAACAGGGCAATAAAGTTATCCACGACCAGTTTTCTGATAAAGAATTACGGTATCGTCAACGATACGTTGATCTGGTTGTAAACCCTCATATAAAAGATGTTTTCATAAAAAGAAGCAGGATTATATCGGCAATGAGAAAATTTCTTGATGAGCATGGATATCTGGAAGTTGAAACTCCCGTACTTCAACCTTTGTATGGCGGAGCGGCAGCAAGACCATTTATAACTCATCACAATACTTTAGACATTCCACTTTATTTAAGAATTGCAGATGAGTTGTACCTTAAAAGACTTATTGTCGGAGGTTTTAATGGTGTTTATGAAATCTCAAAAGATTTCAGGAACGAAGGAATGGACAGAACACATAATCCGGAATTCACAATGATGGAACTTTATGTTCCCTATAAAGATTACATCTGGATGATGGAATTTGTGGAGAAGATGATTCAGTTTATTTGCAGTGAAGTCTTTGGCAAATATGATTTTGAATACGAAGGAAACCGGATAGATTTTTCAGGAAAATGGAAAAGAGTATCAATGGTAGATTCTATTAAAGAAAAAACCGGGATTGATATTCTTAATGCCTCACTGGATGATTTAAAAGCAACGGGTAAAAAATTAGGAATTGATATTAACGCAGTAGAAGGCAGGGGAAAATTAATTGATGAGATATTCAGTGCTGCTGTGCAGCCTGGTTTAATTGAACCAACTTTTATAATGGATTACCCGGTAGAGATCTCTCCTCTCGCTAAAGTTCACAGGACAAAAAAAGGATTGGTAGAAAGATTTGAAAGTTATGTTGCCGGAAGAGAACTCTCAAATGCATTTTCTGAATTGAATGATCCGATAGATCAGAAAAGCCGGTTTGATGCTCAGAAGAAAATGATTGAAGCAGGGGATGAAGAGGCGCATCAGATTGATGAAGATTTTGTTCGTGCCCTGGAATATGGAATGCCTCCAACTGCAGGATTGGGAATAGGAATAGACAGGCTGGTAATGTTGCTTACAAATCAATCTTCGATAAGAGATGTAATATTCTTTCCCCAAATGAAACCGGAAGTTAAATCATAAAGTTATTATTTATGCCCGATATTTTTTCTTCTGCTGAAATATTTGTCTTATTTTATATTTGTTTATAACGGGGAGATCTTGAAATATAGTATTATAATTCCAACATTGAACGAAGAAAAACTTTTACCGGGTATTTTAAAGCAGCTCAAAAATCCGGAACTTTCTGAAAATTTTGATTTGGAATTAATTGTTTCCGATGGGGGAAGCAAAGATAATACTCTGAAGATAGCCCTTGACTATGCAGATATTATAACCGTTCATACTGAAGAGGAATTTCAAAGTATTGCTTCAGGAAGAAATGAAGGTGCTAAGCTGGCGAATGGAGAAATTCTTTTTTTCTTCAATGGCGATGTGATAATTGAAGACCCGTTAAAACTTTTTAATTTTGTAAAGAATATTTTTGAAAACAGCAGCTATCTTGCGATGACGGGGTTTGTTTCCATATTTCCTTCTGAAGCAAAAATTCTTGACAGGCTTTTTCATTATTGTTATAACCACTATTTTCAGTTGTTGAATAATATTGGTGTCGGTATGGGAAGAGGTGAATGCCATATAATACGTAAAGAAATTTTTGAAAAGCTTGGCGGATATAATACAGACTTTTTTGCCGGCGAAGATTTTGATTTATTTCGTAGAATAAGCAGCAAGGGGAAAATATTATTTACAAATAAAATACGGGTTTATGAATCACCCAGAAGATTCCGCCAAAAAGGTTATTTTACGGTTACCTGGATGTGGATTAAAAACGGTTTATCGGTCTGGTTAAAAAATAAATCAATTTCAAAAATTTGGGAACAGGTTAGATAAAATGAAGCTGACTTTAATCATTTCATTTCTACTTATAATATATTCTGTTTCCTTCGCCCAAACTGAATATGTCCCTGTTGATAACCGTGTGTATGAATTCCTCGTGAGGATGGAAACTCTTCAAATCATTCCTGATTATAATTCATTCGAAATTCCTAAAACACGAAAAGAAATTGCCGCATATCTAGAGACGGTAATCTCCCATCAGCAAAAGCTTGATGAACAGGATAAAAAATATATAAGTGATTTAGAGGTTGAATTCGAATATGAACTTTTCGGCACGCTTAAAAACTCTTCTTCATTAATTGGACATGGTAATTATAATTTTCTTTCGCAGAATCAAAAATATTTTTTCTATTATGATGAACCGGAAAAAATAAACCTCTTTGTAAATCTGATCGGCGAAGGGCAGTTATTAAATAAAAATGATCTGCAATTAAAGTCTTCACCTTCAGCATTTCTGGGAATTATTGGTGGTGATATCAGGGGAACCCTTTTAAACAAATTTGGCTTTTATATTCATGGAACTAACGGTAGTGTTTTGGGGAAAAAAGAAGCTGCTCTTCTCAGGAAAGATTTACAGTACAATTATAAATTAAATGAAAAGCCGGATGAAACTTTTTTTGATGAAACACAGGGATATTTAACAGCAGATTTCGATCTTATTAAGTTTAAATACGGAAGAGACAGAATGAACGTTGGTTACGGAACAGATAAAATAATTTTAGGCAGTTCGGCGCCAATATTTGATTACCTTTCACTAAAAATTCATTATAAATTTTTTGATTATTCTTTTTTCCATGGTCAGTTACTTGGACAGGAAACATTCGTACAAGATACTGTTACAGGAGGTGCAAACGTGGTGGCTTCAAAATATATCGCTTACCACAGGATCGGGTTTAACATTTCACGAGATATTAATTTTGGCGCAGGTGAAGTTATAATTTATGGCGACAGACCTGTTGATTTAAGTTATTTAAATCCTTTCAGTTTTTATAAATCTGTTGAACACTCAAACAGGGACAGAGATAATGCAATGTTATTTTTGGATGTAAATAATAAATCAATTAAAGGATTAAAACTTTTTGCAACTCTTTTAATCGATGACATAACATTTGGTAAATTAGGAACAGGTTGGTGGGGAAATCAGACTATACTTGATGCTGGTTTTTATTCTGAATTTCTTTATGGAATTTTACCACTTGGAATAAATTTTCAGTACACTAAAATCGACCCATATGTTTACACTCATAGGTTCATCAGAAATAATTTTACAAGCTTTGGTTACAACTTAAGTTCATTTTCCAATCCCAATAGTGAATTGTTTTTAACAGGTATAAATTATAGGTTTAGCAACAGGCTTGAATTATCAGCCGGTTTTAATTATTTGATTCATGGGGCAAATCCGCTTAATTCTGATGGAACAGTAAAAGAGAACGTTGGTGGTGATGTTTCACTTGGTCACCGTGTTTTTGATTCGGAACAAGTTAAATTCCTTGATGGATTTCTGGAATATTCAAGAACTTATTCTTTAAAAACGATTTATGAACCATTTATTGATTATTTCTTTACGCTGGAGCTTAACTATATAAATGAATCGCTGCAAACAATAAAGAATGAAAACTTTGATACAATCTTTACACTCAGCATAAAAATTTAAACGGAGAAAAGATGCAGTTCGGTAAATTCAGGATATCTTCTTTAATCGTGATTCTCTTAATCGGAATTTTACTGGGAACGCTGATTGAAAAAGTTATTTCAGGTAATAGCTTAAATTCCAACATTACAAAATTTAGTGATGTCCTTACCATAACTGAAAAATATTACGTTGAAAAGGTTGATACGCAGAAGCTGGTTGAAGCCGCAATTAATGGTATGCTAAGTAAGCTCGACCCGCATTCGGTTTATATTCCTGCTGATGAAATGGAAAATATAGAAGAATCTTCCCGCGGGGAATTTGAAGGAATTGGAATTGAATTCCAGGTTGTAAATGACACGATCACCGTAGTTTCTCCTATAACAGGGGGACCAAGTGAAGCATTGGGAATTTTACCCGGTGATAGAATTATTAAAATTGAAGATAAAGATGCAATTGGTTTTACAAGTGACGAAGTAAGAGATAAACTTCGCGGAAATGCCGGGACTAAAGTTAATATTACAATTTATCGTCCCTCTACTAATAAATATATCAATTACGAAATAACCCGTGATAAAATTCCACTTTATTCAGTCGATACACATTTAATGTTCAATGATAAAACCGGATATGTCAGTGTTTCAAGATTTTCTGAAACAACCTATGATGAGTTGAAAGATGCACTAAAAGATTTAAAGCAAAAAGGGATGAAACAGTTGGTTCTCGATTTAAGAGGAAACCCCGGTGGATATCTGGAACAGGCTGTCAAAATTTCGGATTTATTTATCTCTGGTAAAAAGAAAATTGTTTATACAAAAGGAAGAAGAAGCGAATTTGATGAAAATTTTTATGCTTCAGAAACATCTGATTTTGAAAAAATTCCTTTAATCGTTCTTGTAAATAACGGGAGTGCCTCTGCAAGTGAAATTGTTTCCGGTGCTATTCAGGATTGGGATAGGGGATTAATTGTCGGTGAAACAACTTTTGGTAAAGGGCTCGTTCAAAAACAATTTGACCTGCCAGGTAATTCAGCTATGAGGTTAACCATTGCAAAATATTATACTCCTTCCGGCAGATTAATTCAAAGAGATTATAAAAATCTTAAAGATAAAGAAGATTACTATTCTGAAGCTGCTGATAGAAACGAAAAAGAAGGAGATAATCTGTATCATTCCGAAGAGAAGGATACCAATGAAACCATCTATAAAACAAATGCCGGCAGAATTGTTTATGGTGGAGGAGGTATTACTCCGGATTACATCATTAAATCGGAGGATATGACGGAATACACCACAGATCTTTTAAAGAACAATCTGTTCTATCAGTTTTCCTTAAATTATCTTGATAAAAACGGCAAAAAAATTCAGACTGAGTATAAAGATCTGGATTCATTTATTAATAATTTCAACTTTTCAAAAGATGAAATTAATTCTTTTATAAAATTTGCCGGATTAAAAGATGTAAAGTATAAAGAAGATGATTTCAGCAAAGACCGGAATTATATTGTAACAAGACTTAAAGCTCAGATAGCCAGAAACTTCTGGAAAAACGAAGGATGGTATTCTATCCTTCTTTCTGCAGATAACCAGATGCTTAAAGCTGTAACATTATTTAATGAAGCAAAAGATTTGGCAAATTTAAAATGAAATTAAAAATTATCCTTATTCTTTTAGCAGCTGTATTCATAGTTAATGCTCAGCCGAAAGAGAAGGATGGATTTTATAAATATGGTTTTTTTTCTGAAAAAAAATTACAGGTTGGGGAAGAGCTTACCTATGTTGTCAAGTATTCCGTTATGAAGCTTGGTGAAGTAAGGATAAAAATAAAGGATAAAAAAACAATTAACGGTAAAACGTTTTATATCACATATGCATACATTGATTCGTATTCGGGAATTCCATTTGTAGACCTTCATCAGATTTATGAAAGTTATCTGGATGAAAATCTTTATTCAGATTACTTTAAAGCACTTATAAGAAATGATGACTACACTGCCTATACCGAATACAATTTTGATTATAAAAAGTCTATCATTAAAATAAAAAAGGGAAAGGTTAATCCGCCTGAAACCTGGGCAGATTCTACAACTTCTTTGGATAAAAAATACCAGGATGGTCTTTCAATTTTCTATTATGCGAGGTTGAATACCGGGCAGAATAAAAATGAAAATGTTCCATGTTTTGTCACAGAAAAAAAAGTTTTCACAAAGATAAATTTTTATAAAGATGTGGAAGGAATTTCAATTAACGCTGTAGATTATGATATTGCTTGTGTAAAGCTTGACGGAGAAACAGATTTTATAAGCGTTTTCGGACTGACAGGATATTTTGAAGGATGGTTCACAAATGATGAAGCCGCTATACCTGTTTTAGCAAAAATGAATGTTGTAATTGGTAATATCACACTGGAGTTGAAGTCATGGAAGAGAGAAGGATGGATCCCGCCAAAGTACAAAGAATAATTCCTGAAAATAAACTATTTACTTACCTTGATTTTTACCCTGATATTCACAATAGTGTATTTTTAGCTTCCGGTGTTAAGGTTATTGGCAATGTTAAAATTGATGCTGATTCCAGTGTTTGGTATAACACAGTTATCCGTGGAGACGTTCACTATATTTCTATTGGCAAAATGACCAATGTTCAGGATTGCTCTATGCTTCATGTAACGAATGGTAAATTTCCTTTGAACATTGGGAGTAAAGTAACAATTGGTCATTCAGTAACTTTGCATGGATGTACATTGAAAGATTTATCATTGATCGGTATGGGAGCAATAATTCTTGATGGCGCAGTAATTGAAGAAAATGCAATGGTGGCAGCAGGAGCGGTAATTACTCCCGGATTTATTGTTCCGTCGGGAAAACTTGCAGCTGGTGTTCCTGCGAAAATTATCCGGGATCTTACCGAGGAAGAAATGGATGATTTTGAAAAATCTGCAATAAGATATAAGAAGTATACTGAATTGACTATTAACTCATTAAAAACTGTTGAATAGAAATTATGTTATTTAAATTTTGGGGTACGAGAGGTTCTGTGCCTGTACCAGGAAAAGATACAATTAGGTATGGGGGGAATACTCCCTGCGTGGAAGTACGAACTTCGGATAATAAATTAATAATACTTGATGCCGGTACCGGAATCAGAGCATTGGGGTATGAAATAGCTCAAAATGGATTTGATGGACCATTGGATATTCTACTTAGTCATTATCACTGGGATCATATTCAGGGCATTCCTTTTTTTGTTCCTATTTATCAGAAGGGAAGACATATTACATTTTACGGAACTCCCGGCAGTGAGAAAAGTGTTGAGAAACTTCTTAGTAACCAGATGGAAAAAGATTATTTCCCAATCAAGATTGAAGATGTTCCGGCAGATATAAAATTTGAACATATTAAACCGAATCAAACATTTAAATTGGATGGATTGAGTATAGACACTTACAATGTCAATCATCCTTCTCCAACTTTAACTTTCAAGGTTAGGGAAAATAATAAATGCCTGGTCTATATGACTGATAATGAACTTGATGTGAAAGATGAAAATGATATAAATATATCTGATAAACTAAAAGAAAAAAATGAGGACTTAATTAATTTCTGCTATGGTTGCGATTACCTGATTCACGATATGATGTTCGATGAAAAACTGATTAAAGCTAAACTCGGCTGGGGACATTCAAGCAATAAAGCTCTGGCTAATTTTGCAATGCTGGCACATGTTAAGAATATTGTTTTTTTTCATTATAATCCCGAATATACGGATGAAAAAATTGACCAGCTACTTGAAAACACAAAAATGGAACTCAGAAAAAACAACTCGGACATAAATTGTATAGCTTCAAAAGAAGGTTTAACCATTTCTCTTTAGCAGAAAGTAAAAGTTGGTAAAAAGCCTTAAAGTAAATTCGATAAATAAAAATATTGACAAATTTCTTTTTCATCGGTTAGTTTCATTATTAAAGAAAGAATTTGGATTTGAAATTGAATCCCTTCTTATAAATTTTGTCTCATCTGACTATATTCTTGAAATCAGTAAAAAATTTCTCCATCACGATTATTCTACCGATATTATTACCTTCAATTACAGTAATAAAATATTATTATTTGATGCTGAATTATACATTTCTCTCTATGATGCAGAAAAAAATGCAAAAAACTACCAGGTTTCTTTGGAACAAGAATTGCTTAGACTTGTGATACATGGTATCCTTCATCTTCTGGAGTATGACGATATGACAGAGAAAGACAGACTTGTGATGAAGAAAATTGAAAATAGGCTGGTAATTAAGTATATGTTTTTGTTAAAGAAATAGCAGGTAGTTTATGGTAACAGAAATTGTGAGCTTGCTAACTGACATTTTTGAGAATCTTGATAATACTAGTTCATTAGATAAAGCCATAGTTGATTTATCAGAAAATAATAGATATAATAAAAATGTTCTTGCTACAGCATTCAGCTGGATTTATGAAAAAACAATTCGTGATATTGGAGAAGCTGCAGATCACGAAGAGTTTATTACATTAGGCAAGAGAATTTTTTCGGAGGAAGAAATAATAGTAATTGGTACTGAAAACTTTAATTATCTTCTACATTTGAACAATATCGGGCTTTTAACTAATCTCGATTTGGAAATTATAATTGAAGAGCTTAAGTTGTTCCCCCGTGAATTAATAAATACTGAATCGATAAATGTAATTATTATATCTTTGTTTCTTGAAGTAAATACTCTTACACTTCCGGGAAGCAGATTATTGTTATATTCATCAGACACAATTAATTGAGAATTAACTGGTAAGTTATGAGTAAGAATTTAGTGCTGGTTGAGTCACCCGCTAAGGCAAAAACTATTAATAAATACCTGGGAAAAGATTTTTACGTTGAAGCTACAATAGGACACATCCGTAATCTTCCGAAAACAAAACTTGGTGTTGAACTTGATAATGATTACAAACCCCAGTTTGTTACTATCAGGGGCAAGGGAGATACCATAAAAAAAATTAAAAACCTCGCGTCAAAAAGCAAAAATATATACATAGCTACTGACCCTGACCGCGAAGGAGAAGCCATTGCACAGGACATTGCTGACATACTGAATGGTAAAGGAGATTCAAAAGTATTCCGCGTATTATTTAATGAGATAACTAAAACCGGTGTACTTAAGGCAATGAAATCACCTCGTGAAATTGATTATAATCTCGTTAGCTCTCAAAGAGCAAGAAGAGTTATGGATAGGATAATCGGATACCAGATTAGTCCTTTTTTGTGGAAAGCAATTATAGAATTATCCGGAAGTAGTTCACTTTCCGCTGGGAGAGTGCAGTCTGTTGCCTTAAAACTTATCTGCGACAGGGAAGTTGAAATAGATAAATTTATTTCAATAGAATATTGGTCAATATGGGCAATTTTCAAAACTGATAAAAATGAAACCTTTAAAGCTAAACTTTTTAGTATTGAAGGTAAAGACATCAAAGTACTTCCTAAGCCTGATATGAACGAAAAGGAATGGAAAGAATTTTTAAATGATTATATAGCTGTCAGTGATGAAAAAACCGCTGAGAAATTTTTTAATGGAATAAAGAATAAAAGTAATTTTAAAATTACTAACATTACTAAAAGGAATACCAAACGAAATGCTCCCGCTCCTTTTATAACAAGTACATTACAGCAGGAAGCCTCAAGAAGATTGAAGATGCGTCCGAAGCAGACAATGATGATTGCGCAAAAATTATATGAAGGTATTGATTTAGGAAAAGCCGGAACGCAAGGACTTATTACTTATATGCGTACTGATTCAACAAGAATCAGTGGAGAAATCCTTCCGGTAGTTAGAGATTTTATAAAAAATAATTACGGCAGTGAATATATTCCGGAAACACCTAATATTTTCGGAAATAAAAAAGAGAATGTGCAGGATGCACACGAAGCCATAAGACCAACATCATTTGAGTTTCCTCCTGAAATAGTTAAAGAGTTTCTTGATAGAAGATCTTACCAGGTTTACGAATTAATCTGGAAAAGATTTGTTGCATCTCAAATGAATCCTGCTATTTTTGAAACAACGGTTATTGAAATAAGTGCAGATGAATTCCTTTTTAAAGCTTTTGGAAATGCTTTAAAATTTCATGGCTATCAGAAAGTTTACGAAGAAGTATCCGAAAAGAAAGATGGTGCTGAAGAAAAAGAAGAATACCGCAATGAAAAAATTCCACTTGGAATGGAAAAAGGTGATAACCTGCTTCTGAATGAATTATATAAGACTCAACATTTTACACGTCCGCCTGCACGGTTTACCGAGAGTTCCCTTATTAAAGAACTTGAAAGTAAAGGTATCGGCAGACCAAGTACTTATTCATTAATTGTAAGCACTATCCAGGACAGAAAGTACGTTAATCAAAATGAACGGAAACTGTTTCCAACAGGATTAGGAAAAACCGTAAATGATATACTCGTTAAGAATTTTCCTAATATTATTAATGAAGATTTTACCGCAGAAATGGAAAGTGAATTAGACCAGATTGCACAGGGAGATAACAAATATGTTAATGTATTAAATGATTTTTATAAACCGTTTTCCCTTGCACTGAAGTCAGTTGAAGACAAAGTGCAAAAAATTTTATGTGACCAATGCGGCCACGAAATGGTGATAAAGGTTGGAAGATTTGGTAAATTTCTGGCGTGCAGCAATTATCCTGAATGTAAAAATATAAAATCGCTTAAAGAAATGGCTGCACAAAACCAGGAGCCGGAATACACCGGTGAAATTTGTGAGAAGTGCGGTGCAAGAACGGTTTACCGTGAAGGAAAATTCGGAAGGTTTATAGGCTGTGAAAGATACCCCGACTGTGATTATATTAAAAATATTACTCTCGGCGTTAAATGTCCCAAATGTAAAGAGGGGGATATTGTTGAAAGAAAATCGCGGAGAGGAAAAATATTTTATGGCTGTTCCCGTTATCCCGACTGTGATTTTGTAAGCTGGTATAGACCTGTTCCCGGAGAATGTCCTAATAAAGATTCAGCTTACATGGAAAAAAGATATTCGGTTAAAAAAGGAAATTATCTCAAATGCCCTCAGTGTGGTGAAGAGGTTATATTAGAAGAGATAGAAAAGGATTAAATGGAAATTCGCAAGGTTTCCAAAAAATTTCTTAGCGAACTACAAAACATTAAACGCTATTCTGATAACACTATAAAGTCTTACAGAATTGACCTGGAGGATTTCTCATTTTACTGCATTAATTATAACAAAAGTGAAATTAAAACAATAACTGATAAATTTATTAAATCATACCTGGCAGTTCTGAGCGATAAAAATCTTAATAAGAAATCAATTTCAAGAAAGCTTGCCGCAGTAAGGTCGCTTTTCAAATATGCTTTTCAGCAGGATATTATAAGTGCAAACCCGTCTGTTAATATTCATAATCCAAAAACAACAAGGGAATTGCCGGATATTTTATCTACTGATATTATTCTTTCTACTTACAAAGAAGCTGACAAAGCAGCGAAACATCCCGAACTTATTAAAGTAATTTTTGAACTGCTTTATGGTTGTGCAATAAGAGTTTCCGAGTTATGCGGATTAAACAGGGGAGACGTTGATCTTTCAAATAAAACTTTAAAAGTTTTTGGAAAAGGAAATAAAAACAGGATCGTTCCTATTGGAAATAAATCAATAGAATTATTAAACAACTATCTTATAACAAGAGGTAATTTAACCGGAAAGGAGCCGTTAATTGTAACTGAAACAGGGATTAGAATTTATCCCCGTTTCGTGCACAGAATAGTTAACAAGTATCTTTCAATCGTGTCGGACATTAAAAAGAAAAGCCCGCACATTTTAAGGCATAGTGCAGCAACACATATGCTGGATAACGGGGCGGATCTTCGTGCAGTTAAAGAAATACTTGGTCACGAGAATCTTTCAACTACACAAATATATACTCACGTAAGTATTGAACGATTGAAAAATACATACAAAAAATCACACCCTAAATCTTAAATAAATTTGGAGGAAGATATGAATATCTCTATAACAGCACGCAGATTTAAAGCTCACGAAACATTGAAAGATTTTATTAGAGACGAACTTTCCTCTTTGAATAAATTCACCGAAGACATACTGGATGCAGAAGTAATTCTCAGTTATCAGAATGCAAAGGACAGTGTAAAAACAGCGGAAATAAATTTAATTATACCAGGGCATACAATTGTTGCAAAAGAAAATAGTGATGATTTTAAAAAATCAATTACTGCTGCAACAGAAAAAGTAACGCGGCAGCTTAAAAAAATTAAAACAAAAAAAATAGTCAGAGTTAAATGATAAAAATTGATCAGAAAGCAATTACAAGAAAAGAGTTTATTACAGTAGAATTCTTTTATAAAAACTGTAAAGACCTTTTTAAGCTCAAATTGTTTTCAGATAAGTCCGGGTTCAGCAGAAAAATTTATGATCAGAATCTGCATCGACCCGGACTTGCTTTAGCAGGTTTTGTGGACTTGTTTTCCTATACAAGAGTTCAGGTTTTTGGCAATACTGAAATCCAGTATCTTGCTCAGCTTACAGATCAGAAGAAAGTTGAATCGCTGGACAGATTATTTACCTTTGATATTCCATGTATAATTCTTACTGATAATAACCATCCTTCGCAAATATTACTCGAAGCCGCCAACAAACATCATATACCGGTTTTTAGCGCTATTCAACCTACAACTAAATTGATTTATCTGATTGGCGATTTTCTTGACGACCAGTTTAGCCACAGAGCTTCAATGCATGGTTCGTTTGTAGATGTATATGGAGTTGGAATTTTATTTGTAGGTAAATCCGGAATTGGGAAAAGCGAAGTTGCTCTCGATTTAATTGAAAGAGGGCATAGGTTGGTTGGTGACGATGTAATTATTCTTACAAGAAAAGGGGAAGGAATATTAATGGGTTCTGGCACAAATATTTCTAAACATTTTATGGAAATACGCGGATTAGGGATTCTTGATATAGAAAGAATGTTTGGAATTCGTGCTATTCGTTACCAAAAAAGGCTTGAAGTTATCGTTGAATTGGAAATTTGGGATGAAAAAGCAGAGTATACCAGGACTGGCCTTGACGAAAGTTTTGTCAAAATTCTTGACAGCGATATTCCCTATGTAAAATTGCCCATAATCCCCGGTAAAAATATTACAGTTATTTCGGAAGTTATTGCCCTGCATTATCTTTTAAAACATTATGGTCATGATGCAGCCAAAGTATTCCAGAGAAGACTAAATAAGATACTTAGCGGGGAAATAGATGAAAATCATCGGGGAATAGATTATTTTGAGCACGATTTTGAATGATTCAAATAGTCTTTACTCTTGACAAATTTACCTTATTTATTTAGATTCGGCAACCATTATGAAGAAACTATTCTACTTCTCCAGTTCCAGGCTTCAATATGTTGAAGTTAAAAATTTTAAGAAAAAAATTTTTCTTTACTTTACTGCTGCTATTTTAATTTTATCTGCTACCGTTTATGGTACGCTAAATTTTATTTCGGAAGTCACAGGTTCGGGTAAAAGCCTTTCTACCTTAAGACAGGAAAACAATTATCTCCAAAATAAACTACAGGAGACCGTTTCCTTATATAAAGGCCTTGATTCAGAACTCGATAGTATGAAAACTTTAAATAATACACTTAGAATAGCTGCAAACCTTCCGCCAATTTCAAAAGAAGAGAGAGAAGTTGGTGTAGGTGGAGGTTATTTTGATAATGATCTTGATTTTATGAATAATGATATTGCTTCAACTCTTACAAGTGCATTATCCTATGTTGATGAAGTAAAAAGAAAAGTTGAATTTGAAAAATCTGAATATCAAAAAATCTCAATAAAGCTGAAAGAAAATCAGAAACTTTTTGCCTGTATTCCGGCTATTAAACCTTGCACAGGAGAAATCGGGGACGAATTCGGCATGAGAATGCATCCGATATTAAGAATTGTAAGGATGCACGAAGGTGTTGATATCATTGCAGATATTGGTACACCTGTTCATTCTGCGGGTAATGGCAGGGTCGATTTTGTAGGAAGAAAAGGGGGATACGGTCTTTGTGTTGAAATTGATCATGGTTTTGGCTATAAGACGATTTACGGTCATCTTTCAAAAACAGAAGTAAAAGAAGGTCAGAAAGTTAAGAGAGGATTTGAAATTGCAAAAACCGGAACTTCCGGACTTTCAACGGGTCCTCATCTTCATTATGAAGTTGAACACAATGGTGTAAAGTTAGACCCGGAAAATTTTTTCTTTGAGGATTTAAATTTCTTTGCTGTTGCAAGTAAGAACTAAAATTTTGTGGAGTTAAATATATGATTTGGACAGTGGAGCTGGCAGCGTATCTTGATGATGCACCCTGGCCTGCTACTAAAGAAGAATTAATTGAATATGCTGAACGAATTGGTGCTCCTTATGAAGTGGTTGAGAACTTAACTGAACTGGAAGATTCAGATGAACCTTATGAATCTATTGAAGATATTTGGCCTGATTATCCTTCTGATGAGGATTTCTTTTATAACGAAGATGATTACTAAGCGCTCAGGCGCTTTTTTATTATGAATATTGATATCTGGCATGGTATTTATGGACAGGAGTCTGCTAAATATCTTTTAAATTCATTAATTGAAACAGACAAAGTTCCTCATGCATTGTTATTCAAAGGGAATGAGGGAATCGGAAAAGAATTTACTGCAATCCGTTTTACCCAGGCTTTAAACTCAAGGTTTTCAAAATCAGAATCAAAACCTCATATTCTACAGCTCATCCAAAATCTTAATGAACCTTATATAAAATATATTTTTCCTCTTCCGCGGGGTAAAAATGAAACTGAATCAAGCGGACCTATGGAAAAGTTGAGCCAGGAAGACAGTGAACTGGTAAAAGAAGAATTAAAAAAAAAGATCAATAATCCTTATTATGAAATAAAAATTCCTAAAGCGAACCAGATAAAAATCAGCAGCATAAGGGATATTAAAAAATTTCTATCTATTGAATACGGGGATATCAAATTTCGTATTGTTCTAATATCGAAAGCTCATCTAATGAATGAAGAAGCACAGAACGCTCTTCTGAAAAATTTAGAGGAGCCGCCTGATGGTGTGATATTTATTCTATCCACACCATATCCCGGAAAGCTGAGGGAAACAATAAGGTCACGCTGCTGGTTAATTAATTTTCAACCTTTGAAAACAGAGGAAGTTGAAAACCTTCTTGTATCAAATTTTAATACTGAGGCTAAACTTGCAAAAAGTGTAGCTCCATTTTCAAAGGGTTCAATAACAGAAGCAGTAAATCTTTTACAGCATGACCTTGCTCAATTAAAAGAAAAAACAATTCTTATTCTTCGTTATTCATTTGGAAGACGATACCATTCCGCATTAGAACAATTCAATTCGGTAATTAGTGAACAGGGAACTGATTCATTTAAAGTTCTGGTGCTTATGATAATTTCATGGTTAAATGACCTTCAGAAATACAGGGCAGGTCTTGAGAATTTCTTCTTCTCAGATTACGATGAAACTCTTCAGAAATTTGATTTGAAGTTTTCGGACGTAAAGTTAAATCAAATTGTTTATAAGCTTGATAAGTTTGCTTCATTAATTCAAAACAATATTAACATCAGCATCCTTTCTTTAAACATAATAACAGAATTATCTCTTCTTACACAGAGATGAACTTTCAATGACAATTACCCTGATTATTTAGCTATTTTTGATTAATTTAGTTTGTTAAAATCAATTTAAAACAAAGAGGAGAAAATGCGAAAAGTAGTAATAACAGCAGCAAAAAGAACTCCTGTTGGTTCATTCAGTGGAGCTCTTTCTTCTTTTAGTGCTGCCCAGCTAGGAAGCATCGCTATAAAAGGAATTCTTGAAGAAAGCAAGATAGATGTTAATCTAATTGATGAAGTGATAATGGGTAATGTACTCACAGGCGGACAGGGTCAGGCACCGGGCAGACAGGCAGCATTATTTGCCGGCTTACCGGAAAAAACCGAATGCCTGACAATTAATAAAATGTGCGGCAGTGGATTAAAAGCAGTTATGCTTGCACAACAGGCAATCGCGTTGGGAGATGCAGATATTATTATTGCCGGTGGTCAGGAAAGTATGACCAACGCACCCTATCTGCTTCCCAAAGCACGTTCAGGTTATAGATTGGGAAATGGTGAAATAGTTGACTCAATGATAAAAGATGGACTTTGGGATGTTTACAATGATATCCATATGGGAAATTGTGCAGAATCCTGTGCCCGTGATTTTTCATTTAAACGTGAAGAACTTGATGAATTTGCTATTAACTCTTATAAGAAAGCTCTCGATGCTCAAAAAGCAGGGAAATTTAAAGACGAAATAATTAAGGTTGGAGTCAAAACAAAAAAAGGTGAAACTTTTGTTGAAGATGATGAAGAGCCCGGCAGAGTTATATTTGATAAAATCACTTCACTTAAACCTGTTTTTGATAAGAATGGAGTTGTAACAGCAGCAAATGCTTCAAGCATTAATGATGGTGCTGCAGCATTGCTTGTAATGAGTGAAGATAAAGCCAAAGAACTCGGACTTAAACCTTTGGTTGAATTAGTTGCGCAGAGTTCCGCAGCAAAAGCTCCCATCGAATTTACAACCGCACCTGCTGATGCAATTGCCAAGGTATTAAAGAAAGCACAATTGAAAAAAGAAGATATTGATCTATATGAAATTAATGAGGCTTTTGCAGTAGTTTCATTAGCAGTGAATAAAATCCTTGGATTAGATAATTCCAGAATAAATGTTAACGGCGGCGCAATAGCAATTGGACATCCAATAGGAGCAAGCGGCGCAAGAATATTAGTAACACTAATACATGAAATGAAGAAACGTAATTCCAATTATGGATTAGCTTCTTTATGTATCGGTGGGGGAGAAGCCTCTGCCTTAATAGTTAAAAATTATAAATAAACAGCAGGTTAAAATGGAAATTAAAAAAGTTTCAATTGTTGGCGGCGGTACAATGGGTAATGGTATTACTCATGTCTTCGCATTAAAAGGTTTTAATGTAAACCTTGTTGAAATGAATAATGAACTTATTGAAAAAGCAATTTCAACAATAACCAAAAACCTGGATAGACAGGTTAAAAAAGAAGTAATTTCAGAAGCGGATAAAAATTCAGCTCTTGCCAATATTAAAAAAATAGTTGGGGTTGAAAATACTCCTAGAGATTCCGATCTTGTTATAGAAGCAATCTATGAGAACAAAGAAGCTAAGTTTAACGTTTTCAATATATTAGAGCCTATTATTAAAAAAGATTCTATATTCGCTTCTAACACTTCATCAATTTCAATAACAGAACTTTCATCGACAACCAGACCAGACAAATTTATAGGAATGCATTTTATGAATCCTGTTCCTATGATGAAACTTATCGAGATTATCAGAGGATACTCAACGAGCGATGAAACATTTCTGACAATTAAATCTCTTGCAGAAAAACTTGAGAAAGTTCCCGTTGAAGTTTTTGATTATCCCGGATTTATTTCAAACAGAATTCTTATGCCTATGATTAACGAAGCGATTTTTTCTTTAATGGAAGGTGTTGCTTCCTGCCGGTGATATTGATACCGTAATGAAACTTGGCATGAATCATCCTATGGGTCCTTTAACACTTGCGGATTTTATCGGATCTAGATGTTTGTCTTGCTATTATGGAAGTTCTGTATAATGGATTCAATGATCCAAAATACAGACCTTGTCCACTGCTTAAAAAAATGGTAGCAGCAAAGAAATTAGGAAGAAAATCCGGAGAAGGGTTTTTTAAATATAATTAAGGCATGTTATAATTGCGGTTATTCACTAATGTTAAGCGGACGACACGGTTTTATAGATATAAGATAAATCATTTCTTTTCCTCTTTTGCTGTTACACAGGACACCTATCTGCTTGTTCTTGGTGGAATAATAGGTGTCCTGAGTGGTTTTGCCGCAGTAATTTTTCACGAATCTATTCGTCTTATTAAAGTACTCTTCTTTGATGACCCCGGGAAGTTATTTGGACTCGATTCTTTGCTCAATGCCCCTGAATGGTACATTAAAGGATTGGTTATTTTGGTTCCGGCAGTCGGCGGTTTATTAGTAGGAATATTGGCTCATTACTTTGAAGGAGGTAAAAAAGGAGAAGGGATTCCAAATGTGATTGATGCTATTGCTTCAAGAGGCGGTGTGATTAAAGGGAGTGTAGCCGTTATTAAGACAGTAGGTTCAGCTTTAAGCATTGGAACAGGAGGCGCCGGCGGAAAGGAAGGCCCTATTGTTCAAATTAGTGCCTCAATCGGATCTGCATTCGGTCAGTATCTTTCTACTTCATCCGATAGACTTAAAATATTAGTAGGATGTGGTGCAGCAGCCGGTTTATCCGCTGCCTTCAATGCGCCGATAGGTGGCGCTTTATTTGCGATGGAGATTATTCTTCATACTTTTAATGCAAAATCTTTCAGCCCTATAATAATTGCATCTGTATTTGGAACAGTAATTTCCAGGGGTTATCTCGGTAATCAGCCTGCATTCCAGATTCCTAATTATAATCTTGTTACAAATACTGAATTTGTTTTTTATATAGTTCTTGGCATTCTTGCAGCATTAACTGCCGTATACTTTGTAAAAGTGTTTTTAAAAATAGACGGATACTTCGACAAAATTAAGAAAGTACCGATATTTATTAAACCTGCTATTGGTGGCCTTGGTGTCGGCGTAATCGGTCTTTACTTGCCGGGAGTGTATGGTTTCAGCTATGATGCAATTGCGAACTCATTAGCCCACCCTACAGCATTCTGGGTTCTTTTAGCGTTGGTGTTCTTTAAACCTATTGCAACATCATTAACAATAGGTTCCGGTGGCAACGGCGGTACGTTTGCTCCCAGTTTGTTTACCGGGGCGATGCTTGGAGGATGCTTCGGTCAGATAGTGAATTATTTCTTTCCTGCAATAACTGCTCCTCCCGGAGCTTATGCTTTGGTTGGAATGGGTGCTGTTGTCGCCGGAACAACTCATGCTTCACTTACGGCCCTGATTATGGTCTTTGAAATGACCGGCAACTATAAGATTATATTGCCTTTGATGTTAACCATTATCATTTCGACCACATTATCAAAACTTTTCCTTAAAGGTTCTCTTTATACAATCAAATTCGCACGAGAAGGAAAAGGAATAGATATTTATGGTCGCAAAGTATCAATATTAAAGAATCTGCCGGTTTTTAATATGATTGAGCATAATGCCGATATTGTTGGCGAAGAATATACATTTAAAGAATTGTTAAATATTATTAAGGATTCACGCTTTACCAATATTATGGTTAAAAACAATAATGATCGTATAGTTGGACAAATTGAATTCCAGGATATTCGAAATGCTGTCCTGGATGAAGAAACAAGACATATACTTCAGTTTCTTGTTGCCGGAGATTTGATGACAAGGAGCATTCCTACAATAACATCAGATAAAAATTGCGAAGAAGCTTTAATGCTTATGGAAAAAGAAGATTTGGATTTCATCCCTGTACTTGATAACGAGGCTCATAAATATATCGGTATAGTTACTAAGGAAAACATATTAAAGAAATATCAAAATGAACTTTTTATAATGCAGAATGAAAATGAACTGGCTATCTGACATAAATCTTCTATTGTCCGATAATATATATTATGTAAACTATTATTTCTCCTAATATGTTATCACTTCTTATATTCAAACTTTGTTATTCCCTATCCGATTTATGTTTATCAGAATAAATGCTGAAGTTTAAGTATGAGGTAAACTAATAGTAAAACCAGAACTAACCAGATAACCGGGGATTTTCTTTTATTATTATATTTTCTTTTTTTGCTGAAACCCAATCGTCTTTTTTTCTTTACGGCAGGATCGGTTCCGGGATCATAAAACCGTGGCGTATAATCAAATATTCTGTGACGAGGTTTTTTCATTAACATTTGAAAAGTGCTTCTATTTAATTCTCAAAAATAGCAGATACAAACAGTTCAGGGTTAAATGTTTGAAGATCGTCAATACTTTCACCAATACCGATATATTTAACGGGTACTTTTTGTCTGGAGCAAATCTGGAAAACTACTCCGCCTTTTGCTGTCCCATCAAGTTTTGTAATTACAAGACCTGAAATATTTGTTACCTTGGAGAATTCTTCTGCTTGTATTAAGGCATTTTGTCCTGTTGTACCATCGAGAACAAGAAGAGTTTCATTCGGAGCATAATCTAAAACCTTACCGGATACGCGTTTTATTTTGTTCAGTTCGTCCATTAAATGAGCTTTGTTATGAAGTCTCCCAGCGGTATCAATTAATACAACATCATAATTTTCCTTAACAGCTTTCTGGATTGTATCGAAAGCTACCGAAGAGGGGTCGGCTCCTTTGTTTTTAAGTACAATTTCCACACCGGCTCTTTCAGCCCAGATATCAAGCTGTTCATTAGCGGCTGCTCTGAAAGTATCTGCAGCTCCAACAATAACTTTTAATCCCGATTTCTTATAATTATATGCCAGCTTTCCAATTGTAGTAGTTTTCCCTGCTCCGTTTACTCCCACAATCAGTATAACGTAAGGTTTGTATTTTTCAATCTCACTGCCGTTTGAGATATGAATATTCCCAGTTCTTAAAACATCAACCAGCTCTTTTTGTACAGTTTCAATTATGTTTAATTTAGATCTGTCCTTTTCTTTATGAAGCCTTTCACGGGAACTTTCAATGATTCTTTCAGCAGTATCGAAACCAACATCGGAAGAGATAAGTATTTCTTCAATTTCATCCAGCGTCTTATCATCTATTACAGCCTTACGTGTAATTGTTTCGTTTATTGTATTAACAATTTTTGTTCGTGTTTTGGCTAAACCATTTTTTAATTTTGAGAAATTTATGTTTTCAAACAGATTCATATTTCTTCCGATTTAAAAATTCCATTGCTCTTATAATATATGCAATGAATGATACAATAATTAAAACCATGCTTAAATCATACAAGGATAAAAACAAGAAAGAATCTTTTGTAATACCGGCAACAATTAATATAATTACGAGACTGATATTTACTACTGTCAATTTACCAAGGGCATTTGAAGGCAGGACCCTTCCAATTCTTTTTGTTACAAATATTCCACCTAAAAAAATTAAAATAGTCTCGGCCTAAAATCATAATAAAATAGTATAACGGAATTTCAGATAATGTAAATAATTTTATGATGATTGCCCCTACTGCAATTTTATCGGCAAGAGGATCGATGATTTTTCCAAATTCCGTTACCTGGTCGTATTTGCGTGCTAAATATCCGTCAAGAATATCTGTGACTGCAGCAAAGACACATATAATTAAAATTATAAGTCTGACGTGCGGATTATAGAGGTAATCAAAAAGATACCATAACGGCACTGCCAGAACCAGCCTCAACATCGATAAGAAATTTGAAGGAGTCGATATTTCTTCGATTGTAAATTTCATCTGATAACAGCAAATTTACCAATCTTTTCTTCAACTTCATTATCTAAATCATCAAGACGAACAACCCTGTATATATAAATTCCGCTTCCCAGTTCTTTACCTGATTCATCTTTCATGTTGAAATCAACTCCCCCATTGCCGTCAGTTTCACTTAATTCATTAATACGCGTACCATCTAAATTCCAGATTATTATTTTAGCTCTCTTAGGCAGATTGGCAAATGTCATTTTACCGGAAGTAACTTTTGCAGGATTAGGATATATATAAACATCCGATAAATCTTTTGCGTAACCTGTAAGAACCAGGTAGCTTCCGGCGCCTGCGTTAATTTCTATTCCATCTGAAGAGGAAAGATTTAGGATTCTCAACCTGTACTCCTTCCCTATCGAACCGACAGGCTTATTTCCTTTTAAGTTCAGGTATATAATTTTTTTATCGGAAGCATTTACTTCAACTGAAGTTACTTTATTTGCAGGATCAAAAATATAGTTATTTATATTTTTTGCCTCAGTTTCATTTACCTCTTTACTGAAAACGATCTTAACACGGTAAGGATCGAGAATTGTAAAGGAGCTGACAAAAAATTCTTCGGCAGTATAAACGGAATCAACATTAAAAGTTGTATTTACTGTTGCGATAGGTGAACCATAATAGTCCCGCAGGTCTTTTATTATAAGCGTATTTGTTCCAACCGGAAGAGAATTACTGTAAGACAGCAAATAAGAATACTGGTTTGCCGGGGATACTGAATTCGGATAGCCGACATTAATGACTTCGAATGATTGAAGATTTTCTATTGTGTTATTAACCCTTTGTGAAAAAGTAACCTGAACATTCTTACGGCTTTGTCCCAAAACAGAAAGTACTTTTGCAGGTGTGTGTGAATAGACTTCTTTTACAGAACTTAAATTTGAAAGATGGTCTGGTTTTGTAATATCAAGTCCCTGGATTGCATAGTAATAATTCTTGTTGGCAAGAACATTTGCATCTGTAAATTCATTTGAACCGGAAGAATCTATCAATACAAGTGAATCCGAAGATAATCCGCGGTATATATAATAGTAATTTCCCGAACCGCTCCAGGATAAACTGATTGTTGTCGAATCGATACTAAACCCGTCGACATTGTAAGGTGTGCTGGCTTTGTTCGAAACAGCGAATTCAACAAACTTAATTCCTGTTGAAGTTGGAAACGCAACTTCAGGAACATTATCTTTATTTAAGTCTCCAACAAAAATTGAATTTGAATTAATATTTTCTTTGTAAGAGATTATTTTCGGTTCATCAGGATTATTAACATCATATTTAAAAATATATGAATACGGAAAAACGAAAAGGATTAATTCATCAACACCGTCATTATCAATATCTGCAAACCGGATGCTGTTATCAATTTCTCTGAAAGTTCCGCCGCTGCCGAATTCAGTTGATGCATCAATAAATGATTGCTGGTATATAAGATTAAGTGCATTCGCCGAGTACTTATAAATATTTAAGAGATAAAAAGGAGCAATATCAAAGCTTGTAATTGAATGAAGTAATACCGCTATTTCTTCTGTTCCATCACCGTCAAAATCTCCTGCAGTTAAATATTCTGCTGAAGACATAAAAAATGTTGAGTCCTGCAGAAATTTTTGGTAACCACCATGTCCATCGGATTCATAGCTGAAAAGATCACCATCCTGATCAATAAACCAAATTTCTTTTCTTCCGTTATTATTTAGGTCAGTTATTGCTGAGTGTGGAGTTCCAAGCAGATTTCCATTGAATCTCATCGGAGTATAATTTTCCAGATGAACAGTATCGGATATAGTAAAGTTATTATCAAACTTCCAGATAATTATAGATTCGTCCGTTTTCTGATTAAAAGAAATCACTTCGGTTTTTCCGTTACCATCGATATCAGCAGCAAGGGCAGGCCAGAATAATCCTGATGAATCAGTAAATTTATTTGCCAAATTAAATGACGAGTTGTTAGTCTGTTCGTCAATGTAGCCACTCACATCCCCCTTGGTTAAATTTTCTACGAAATAACTCAATAGATCGGTTTTACCATTATTATTAAAATCTCCTATGCTCGCCGGAAATTTATCCTTTATGGAATCAATTTTGGTGAAAGTATTATTATCTAATTTGAATAGTGTGTAATATATATCTGGAGAAGAATATATAGAATGACTTAGTACTTCATTTGAATCTGCTGATAAAAAGGTAGTTGGGTTTTCAAATATGGTTCCAAATGGGAGGGTGTATGGCTGTACATATTCTGCGGCGAAATCTGCATTATAATCTGTAGGAATAACGAATATCGAGTCCTGTCCTGAATGAAAGATAAAAGTTGTCTTTAAACCAACCAGATTTTCTGCCTGCAAATAAACCTGGTATAATGAATTCTGATCTACAAGTTGTTTGGGAATAAAACCGTAATGCAACTGGCTTACAAACTGGTTATTTGTATTGAATGCATCGAGCGTTATAAAATTAAAATTACCACTGCTTCCTAATTTCCTGTAGTACATTCTTGTAACACAGGGCTGGTTGGTATAAACTGAAGCAAGTACAGTAGCTTTTTCACCGTAAATTGCTGGTCCAATATTTACAAGTGTAACTTCAGGTGCTGTTCTGATAATATTGAAATTTACTCTTTCTTCAAGAGTTCTGCCGTTATTTAAATTGACTAATATTCTAAGAGCATAAACTGAATCTGGTAATTGTGCAATATCAAGTGTATTTATAAGCTTATGAGCAAACTGATTTCTACCATCCGGAATAAGGGATATCCATGAATCTGGATTTAATCCATAACCATAATCAAGTTGGTAGTTAACAAAATAAGGAGAAAGAATTGTTGCATAAATCTGAATAGAATCCTGGTAAGTAGAAAAATCCTGTGTCGGATGTTCAAACTTAATAATTGAAGGTGCACCGACGTTAAGTGCATTATATAAATTTAACCTCCCTGCCCCGGTATAAATATCCCATCCGGGATCACCGATATCATCAGAAGTGCTTTTTAAAATTTGTTTAACTTCTTCATTTGAAAAAGAATTTTGGGAAAGAATTAATGCAGCCGCAGCAGATACAAAAGGAGATGAAGCAGATGTTCCACTTACATACCCATAACTATTATTCAAAGCTGTTGTAAATATCTGAGTTCCTGGTGCCATTAAATCGAGTGTTGAACCATAATTCGAATTTGAAGCACGGTAATCCTGCTCAGTTGAATTTCCCACACAAATTACTTCGGAATAGCCAGATGGATAATGAGGCGCACTTGAATTCGAATTTCCAGATGAACCAACAAGCACAATATTTTTTGAGTAGGCATACTGAATCACATCCCTTAATACCAATGAAAATGATGTATCACCGAAGCTCATATTTATTACTTTTACACCCATTTGAACCGCATAAAGAATTGCAGCAGCAACATCATCTTCTTCACCAAAGCCGCCAGGATCAAATGCACGGCAATTTAATATTTTTATATTTGGTGCAGTGCCTGCAATACCTGTCGTATTATCAGTTTCAGCAGCAGCTATTCCGGCTATTGCAGTTCCATGGCCGTTTTCATCCATCGGGTCATTATCCCAGTTTAAGTAATCTCCTCCGGAAGAATCAAAGGGAAAGCCGACACGGTCTGTAAAATCCCAACCCTGGTAGTCATCAATAAAACCGTTGTTATCATCATCAATTCCATTTGATCTTTTATCGTGTCCGTTTGCATCTAATCCCATTTCGCCGGGATTCAATTTAATTTTATTTTGTAAATCCGGATGGAGATAATCTATTCCCGTATCAATAATTGCAAGTAAAACTGTATCGACACCCTGGGTTATATTCCAGGCATCGAAGGCTTTTATTTTAGATAATCCCCATTGGTTTCCAAGCAGACTATCATTAGGAGTAAACTCAAGCGAATATGTGTGCGAAGGTTCAATATATTCTATGTCAGGGTCATCATTTTGAAGAGCGAGAAATGTTGATTCATCAACGTGTTTATTGTAAGTAACTTTAATTATTCTTCCGAGCACTTCATCCTGTTTAGCAATACCCTTTGCTAGATAATTTATTTTTGGTGACAAATTTGAAACACTGAATGTTTTGCCTGATGGAAGAAATTGCTGTGTTTGAATTTTACTTTCTATTTCCTGCTTAGGAACAATATTTTTATATTTTATAAAAAAAGTTGATTGTGGAAACAGAAGTGAACTAAATAAAAAAGATAGAATAACAGGAAGCCCCGTTTTATAATTCATATATCTCCTTTTTAAAGTTAGTATCAACCAATGTTGGATAATCACCTGAGAAACAGGCTGTACAGAAATTTTCAGAATCAGCTTCCGATACTGCTTCAAGCATTTCATCTATCGTAAGATATTCAAGACTATCTACGTTCAAATAATTCTGAATTTCTTTTATGTTTCCGTGCATCTGGTTGGCAATTAGCTCTTCCCTGCTTGGAAAATCCATACCATAATAACAAGGATGCATAATGGGTGACGACGAAATGCGTAAGTGTATTTCTTTCGGATTTGCTTCTCTAATAAGATTTACAAGTTGTCTGGATGTAGTTCCTCTGACTATCGAATCATCAACCATTACAATTGTCCGTCCTTCAAGAACACCCTTGACAGTATTAAATTTAAACCTCACACCGAGTTCACGTTTTTCCTGCCCCGGCTGAATAAAAGTTCTTCCGATATAGTGACTTCTGATTAACCCGATTTCCAGCTTTGAGTTTATCTTCTGCTTTTCAAGTTCTCTCTCATAGCCGAGAGCAGTAGTATTTGAACTATCGGGCACACTAATAACAATTACTTTTTCTCCATCTTTATCCCTGACTGGATACTTCTTTGCAAGAATTTTTCCAAGCCTTCTTCTCATTTTATCGACATTGTGCCCGAAGATAAAGCTATCGGGGCGCGAAAAATAAATGTACTCGAATATACAATGCTTTTTCGGATAAAGTTCAGGTTTTATCCTGAATGATTTTATTTCATCTTTCTTAAATGCTTCTTCATCAATCACTACGAGTTCGCCGGATTCAACTTCTCTTAAAAAACTTGCTGAAAGTAAATCAAACGCACAAGTTTCCGAAGCAATCACAAAAGCATTATTCAGCTTACCAATAGATAAAGGTCTGAAGCCGTAAGGGTCGCGTGCTGCAATTAGCTTATCATCTGTTAATATTGTCAGGCAGTAAGCTCCTTCAAGTCTTTGCAAAGCTTCCTTTATCTGATCAACCTGGTTATTCAATTTACTTCTTGCAATAAGATGAAGAATAACTTCTGTATCGCTTGTCGTCTGAAATATTGCACCTTCATCAACAAGTTCTTTTCTGAGTTCTTTCGCATTGGTTAGATTTCCATTATGTGCTACGGCAAGATTTCCCATCCTGTAATTAACCACGAACGGTTGAATATTTTTTATTGATTTTGATGAACCTGTAGTGGAGTAGCGGTTGTGTCCTATTGCTTTATTACCCGGAAGTTCATTTGTAAAAATTGTTGAATCTTCAAAAACTTCAGAGACAAGTCCTTCGCCTTTATGAATATTAAATACTGAATGATTTTTTCCATTTATCGATTGAGTTACAATTCCGCATGCTTCCTGCCCGCGATGCTGTAAAGCATGAAGTGCATAATAAGAATTAAGCGAAGCATTCTCTGTTCCATAAACACCAACAACACCGCAAAAACATTTCGGTTTTTCCGATTGTATTATCATTAGTTTCCAAACCTATTTATTAAAAAGAAGTGCAAATTTAAGCAATTAATCAATATTCTATTAGCAAAATAGAGGGATATGCAAAAATAAAAAAGGTACTATTTGAAGACCCCGGAGGAAAAGCGGAATATCGGTAAGATGGAATTTATTTAAAGTACGAAACTGCTTTATGTATTGAATTTTATAAACTAAAAGTAATATTATATTCTGTTCCTTCTTTATTGCTTAATTTGATATTTCCTTTAAGCTGTTGAACAAGGGCTGTAACAATCTGCAAACCAAGAGTACTGGTATTTTTAAAATCAACATTTGCTGGAAAACCTATTCCATTATCTTTTACAATCAATAGAAATTTATTATCGCATAATTCTTTTATTTTAATTTGCAGTTCACACATGCTTTTATTCCTGCTTAATCCATCGGGAAAAGCATATTTATAAACATTTGAAACAAGTTCGTTTATAATTAACCCTAAATTTAAAGCTGTATCTACATTTATCTTTATGTCATCAATAGTAATATCAAAAGAAATATTATTAGAGCTGAACTTAAATGAATTTAATAAGCTTGAAACAAGTTCGTGAATGTAATCGGGAAAATTAATATGCTTTAAGTCTTTCGAGAGATACAGCTTTTCGTGAATAAATGCCATCGATCTGATTCTATTTTGGCTTTCAATAAAAATTTCCCTCGCATTGTCATCTTTGATGTAAGATGATTGTAACTGAAGAAGGCTTGAAATAATTTGCAAATTATTTTTTACACGATGATGAATTTCCTTCAATAATGTTACCTTTTCAGAAAGTGATAACTTCATCTGTTCACGGGATTCTCTTCTTTCCGTTATATCATAGCCGGAACCTATGTATCCTAAAAAATCACCTTCGGGAGTAAAGCGTGGAATCCCTGTATCCAGTATCCATCTGTAATGACCATCAAATCTTTTAAGTCTATACTCAATATTAAACTCTTTCCTTTCATTAAAACTATTGGTGTATTCCCTCAAATAGTCTGGCCGATCTTCAATATGAACAGAGTGAATCCAGCTATTTCCTGAATTCTCTTCAAGAGGGTGCCCGATAAACTCCAGCCATCTACGATTAAAATAAACCCGTTGTTTATTTGTATCAGACATCCAGATCATAGCAGGCGCATTATCTGCCATGCTTCTGAACCTCGCTTCACTTTCCAGTAAGGCTTCTTCGGCTTTTTTCCTTTCTGTAATATCTCTTGCAAAAGCACAGTAATAATCTCTTCCTTCGAATTCCATATAGTTAAATTCAACTTCTACAGGAATTCTATTCTCATCCTTTGTGATAAAAAAATGTTCCATTGTCAATACGTTATTTTTATCAACCTCAAGTTTATTCAAATCAAAATCAGGATCAATCTGTGAAAAAGATATTCCTGTAATTTCTATTTTTGAATAGCCTAGTTTTTTATTTGTAGTATCATTTACATCAGTCACATATCCTTCTTTATTTATCCAGAGTATAAAATCAATTGAATGATCGACTGAAAACCGTGTTAATAACAGAGATTCCTCTTTCTGTTTTAACTTGCTGAAAAGTATATTGAAAGGATCCTGCAAGCCTACTACTATAATTGCTTTATACATCAGGTAAAAAGAAGCGATTTTTAATATATGACCTGCGAAGTTAAATGTGCTGTATACAGATATATAAAGTGTAAAGTTCAGCTCAGATAGAATAGTTATGAATAAAGAGGCTTCAATCACGTGAAATATATATTTATCAAAATTATCTTTCTTTCTGTACAGGATAATCATTGAGACTAATAAGATTATGCAAATAAGATATTCACTGATTTTTTTAAATGCGGTTAAGCCGTATCCTTCAATATAACATTGCGGAAATATCTTCCATAAAAAAATTGATGCAAGTATTATTGCTGTAGCAAAGGCAAATGAATAAAACACAAGGTAGGTCCCGACTTTTTTCTTTATAAAAAAAGGAGCTATTAATAAAGTAATACCTTGCATAAAACGGGATGCAATCCAGAGTTGAGTTGGTAAATTTGCAGAATGTCCCGGGATTATATTAGCTCCCTTAAAAGTGAAAGTATGGAGCAAATCAAGGAAGCCTATAAATAAATAGGCAATTCCTATCACCAAAAAGAAATTATTTTCTATATACCCACGGGAATTCCATATAAACATAAATATTCCGCAGGCAATAATTATCGAAAAACTCTCGACCAGGCTATGAAAAACAAGATAATCACTTACGCTGATTAGATAAAGGATAACAACCACAAGGATAGTCAGCAATGAAAATTCGATTGAATTTTTCTTAAAATATTTATTTTGTAATCTTTCTTTATCCATTATAATATCTTCTTTCAATTCTGACTTTCAACCAAATGAATTTTTCTCCCTGGAGTTTTAAGATATCAGAATACGTTAACCAGGTTATTTAAACTCAGAATTATTGGTTTACTAACTTTTATAATTAATATAAAATTATTTTACGGTAAACCTTTTCCAGACATCATTTTATTGAAGCTGATTAATATTTTCCCGTTTTTATCGTAATGTGAAAGCGTCTCTTTGAATTTCTCATAAGTTAAAATTTTTCCACGGTACGAATTATACAGATCGGAAATGAAATCCAGCCATGTAACGCTTCCCAATTCTGTTTCAATTATGCTTAGTATGTAAGGAGCTTTGGCATAAATTAAAAGCCCTTTCTCCCCGGTATTTGGAAAATCGACATCTATAACGGGTAAATCATTTTCCTTTCCCGCAAATTCCTCATATTTTTTTAGAGGATCCAACAATGCTTTATTAAATGCTTCCACTCCCTGTGAATGACGTATGTACATTAGCCTTAGATAATGAGGTAAAGAAATGTTAAGGAAAAAGAACCCGGGCTCAATATATTTTGCAAATACGCCAGCCCCGAACCACTGTGCTGCAAGAGGCATTAAAAGCAAATCTGTATATCCTTTTTGTAAGGCCTTCAATGATTGTTTACCAACCATTAATAAACCACTTCCAATATCTACCCCGTTAAAATTATCTACTTCAAATAAAGTTATATATTTATATGGATACTTACCGAGAATAGAACTAAAGTAATCAATTGCTTCAGCAGTTTGCTGCATAATTGAAGATGTATCTATTGTATCTTCCGGGAAAGTATAAAAAATTACTTTGTTATTTTCCGATTCCAGTTTTGATTCTTTATACCTGAGAGGATTAAAAATAATAAGCGGTAATTTAAAAACCGGTTCGCTTTTCCAGAAATACAGATCTGTATCACCCTGGATTTTTTTATCAATCAGGTTTCCTGCTGACAGAACTTTCATTCCTTTTGGTACTTTGCATTTTAAATCAAACGGAACTATCTGATCCATAATCAATGGATACCATCTGTCTCCGCGACCAGTTATAAAAACTGTATCATTAAATTCGCCGGAGGGAAACGAATAAACAAATTTTAATTTTTGATTTTTTGTAATTTCTGAATTTTCATTTAGCTTAACTGACAGTGAATCTTTACCAATAAATCTGTAATGAACGGTCTGCCATTTATTTGCCTTTTCAAGTTTGATTGAATTAATACTACACTTATCATTGAAGATGACCAACATTGAATCAGAGTTATCCTCATTTCGAAAGTTGCAAATGAGGCTGATATTTATTGCGGAAGATGATTTGAAAAATGAGGCTTGAATATCATAAGAGCTAATTTTTATACCCGGGGATTGACATTCAGTATTAGAGCTGAAGAAGAAAATAAAAATAAAAGTGACTAAAATTCTTTTCATCTCCCCCGCCTATATATTAATTATGAAAGTTCGTTTTGCTTTCTAAATAAACATACAACAATCGCTTTAAACAGGCAAAGTAATCCACTGAATTTTAAAATAAAAAAGCAGCCAAATAGCTGCTTTAGTCGGAACGGTGGGATTTGAACCCACGACCACCTGAACCCCATTCAGGTACGCTACCGGGCTGCGCCACGTTCCGATAATTAAAATTTCTGCAGTATAAATTCTAAAATACTTTTGACTTCTTCAAGGTCTTTTTTCAAAGAAGGTTTTTCTTTTTTCCCTTCAATTGAATTTTCCTCTAAGTCTTTATCTATAGTTTCTTTTTCACTGATAGCATTTCCCTGGTCGGGAGAGTAGTTGTCCAGAATTTTTTTTGCTCCCTCAATTGTATACTTTTTCTCTCTAAGCAGTGTTTTTATATGAAGTATCAATTTAATATCTTTATTCGTATATATCCTGTTTCCCGCACGGTTCTTTTGAGGTTTTAACTGTTCAAACTCAGTTTCCCAATACCGGAGAACGTATTGTTCAATTTCAGCTATTTTACTCACTTCACTGATTGAGTAATACAATTTTTTAATAGCAAGGTTTTTCATATTATTTAGCTTTCCGGTTTAAAGAAAAATAAATAATTGGAATTTTATTCGCAAGTTCTCAGTAATTAAATAATTATTAACTTTAATTGAACCTTATAATTGGTTTTCTTTTATAATGATATCAATAAGTTTATTAATATCGTTTAACTCATAATCTGCGTTGTGTGATTTTGTATCAAAGGTATCCCCATATCTTGCAAAAGCGGTTTTCATTCCAACTTTTTCAGCACCAATAATATCACGCTCAACCCAATCACCTACCATAATAGCTTCTTCAGGTTTAACATTTAATTTTTCCAGTATCTTAAGGAATGGGGCAGAATGAGGTTTTCTTTGTCCTGTGTCCTCATAAGTTACAACTGCATCGGCTATATGATGAAAGTTCAGAGATGCTAATCTCAGCCAGGCTTCTTTTACCGGAGCATCAGAAACTATTCCCATTTTTATTCCCATCTTGAGAAGCTTATTTAATGTGGAATAAACATGCGGATAAGGAGTAAGAGCTGCTTCACGTGCTCTTCTGTACGCCACAATACCTGCTGAAAGAATTTTGTAATCAACTTTTTTCAGAACTCTCTGGAGGAAGGCATCGAACACCTGCTGGTATTCAATCCCCTGCTCTTTATAAATCTCATCTATTATTCGATTTGATTCTTCAATTGAAAGTTCAAGCCCGGCATCGATCATCGCAGGAATAGCTTCCTCAATTGCGCGTCTTTTCATTTTCATAAAATCTACAAGAGTATTATCCAGATCAAAAATTACTGCACGAATCAAATTAATCTCCGTTTTCTTCAATAAATTTTTTTAAAAGAAAAACTGCAGCATAGTAACCTCTTTCTTTAAAACCACTAATATAACCATTGCAAGACGATGCAGTTAACATTTTCTGCCTGTATTCTTCTCTACTGCTTAAATTAGATAAATGAACTTCAATTTTTGGTATCTTCGATTCAGAAAGAGCATCTTTTATTGCGACAGATGTGTGAGCATACCCGCCCGGATTAATAATTAAGCCATCAAATTTATTTTGTACAGATTGAATTCTATTAATTATTTCACCTTCAAGATTACTTTGAAAGAATTCAAATTGATCATTCGGAAATTCAGTTTTAATTTTTTTATTTATATCATCAAGAGTTAGCTTACCATAAATTCCAGGATCTCTTTTCCCAAGATTATTTAGATTAGGTCCATTGATAATACAAATCTTCATTTCAACTCAGCCATTTCATCAATTATTTCCCTCATCCTCGGGTTGATATAAATGCTGTCTACACCGAGTTCTTTTAACGCAGCAGAAAGTATCATTACTTTCCTCTGAAGGTTCATCATCTTATTAATTACAATTACTTTGTTATCCTTCAAAAGACAATATCCACCTTTAAAATCACCTTTTTCAAACCTGACTTCTGCTCCCAACTGCAGGGCAAGTGCCTTTAAATCCTGTATTATCTCCTCGAATTCTTTTTCTTTAATTTTCATGAGGAAATTTTTTCCAATGTCATTGGTTTAAAAATTGCCAGAAATACGACTGCACAATAGCATAATAATTCTATTAAAGGAAAACTGCTTAAGTCTTTGAATCTTCTTATTATTAAAGCCGTTATCTCACTGCTTTGAAAGATTCCCTTAGATACTAATGTGAAAATTTTATAGTCAATTGTCATTAGATATATTTCAAATGGGAAAGTAACTAAAACCAATATCATTATGATGAAAAGCCAGCCGTTTTGTTTCAGGCTTAATTTTGAAGTTAGAATAAATAAGATAAAAAAGACTATAAAAATTATATACAGAATAAAAGGTGTTATAACTGAGGGGTTGAGAGTTATCAATATTCCATTAATATTTTGTTCATTGATATAGGATTTATAAGTAGAAAGTGTTTCATCAAAAAGCTGATAAGTTAAAAACATTCTTAGTAAATAGCTCCCCATCCATAAAATACAAGCTAAAGATGTAATTGTAAGAAATATTGCTGAAATTTTACTTATTTTTTTCATTAATTTCTAAGATTGTAGATATTAAAAATAATAAAAATTATTGAATCATGATTATTGCATCAATTGATATCGGATCAAATACTGTCCTGCTATTAATAGCTGAGGTCAATTTTAATTCGGGTAAATTAATAACTTTACGGGAAGAACAAAGGTTACCAAGAATATCAGAAGGATTAATACCCGGCAAGAAAATAAGTAGTAAAGCGGAGACTCGGTTGTTTTCAGTTTTGAAAGAATATTCTGATTTAATAATGAAATATAATTGTGAGAAGGTTTTGCTTAATGGTACTAATGCATTCAGAATAGCTTCAAACAGCGATGAAATAAAAGATAAAATCAAAAATGAATTTAATTTTGATTTGAAAATTTTAACAGGAAAAGGAGAAGCCGAATTGGCATTCAAAGGAACTCAGGAATATGGAAATAATAAAGAAACCAGGCTCGTAATTGATATTGGCGGTGGAAGTACCGAAATAATTTATGGGAATGAAAAGATTTTCTTCAGCCATAGTTTCAATACAGGAGTGGTTTCAATTTCCGAAAAATACTTTAATTTAACCAAACCATCGTTTTTAAAATTATCTTTGATTGATAAATATCTGGGAGAATTATTTAAGATGCTCCGCTCTCAATATTTTGCTCCCTGTAAAACAATTGCACTTGCCGGAACGCCGGTAACTTTAGCATGTATCTATCAAAAATTATCTGTATACCGGGAAAGTGAAGTTGAGGGTTTAATATTAGGTTATCAGGATATTAATGAATTATATTCCATACTATCAAAATTATCACCCAAAGAAATTCTCAAGCTTTATTCTGAAATTGTAAATGGTAGGGAAGATTTAATATTAAGTGGAACTATTATTCTATTATATTTAATGAAAATATTAAATTTAGAAGAAGTTATAGTTAGCACTAAAGGAATTAGATATGGTGCTGTACTTAATTTTATATCAGGTAAAATTAATTATGACGATTTTGAATAATGGTATCTGATGGCTTTTTAGAATTATCCGGCTCCGGATAATTTAAAGTGTAGTGCAATCCCCTGCTCTCTTTTCTCATCTTTGCAGATTTTATGATAATGTGGGAGCAAGCTATAAGATTTCTTACTTCCAATATTTCTTCGAACACTTTAGTCTTTTTATAAAATAATTCGGTTTCCTCGAAAAGAGTGTGTATTCTTTTACCTGCTCTTTCCAAACGTAAATCGGAACGCACTATCCCTACATAGTTCCACATTATCTCTTTAACTTCTTTAAAAGAGTTCGTAATAAGAATTTTTTCATCGGCACTTAATGTTCCGGAATCATCCCAGTTTGGAATATCTGGTAGTTGCCTATTATATTTTTTAATAAATTCCTTTAAATTATTTGCAGCGCGATAAGCAAACACAACCGCTTCCAATAGTGAGTTACTAGCAAGCCTGTTAGCTCCGTGTAGTCCGGTCATGGAAACTTCTCCACAGGCATATAAACCTTTCAAAGAAGTTCGGGAGAATTCATCGACAACGATTCCTCCACAAGCATAATGTGCTGCCGGTACAACCGGAATGAAATCTTTGGTAATATCTATTCCATAATTCAGACAGGTATTGTAGATATGCGGGAAATGGTCGATTACATCGGAAGGTTTTTTATGTGTTATATCGAGATATACAAAATCTTCTCCACCCTTCTTCAATTCATTATCAATTGCACGGGCAACAATATCTCTCGGAGCGAGTTCTTTTCGATCGTCATAATTTTCCATAAAGGTTTCACCGGATTTTAATCTTAATTTTGCTCCGAAACCCCTTACTGCTTCTGAAATCAGAAACGATGGTTCATTTTTTTCTTTTTGAACTTCCTTCCTGTATAACGAAGTAGGGTGGAATTGAACAAATTCCATATCGCCCATTTTTGCCCCGGCACGGTAAGCCATTGCGAAACCGTCCCCGGTTGCAATCTGCGGATTAGTTGTATGGAGATAAACCTGTCCTAAACCACCGGTAGCAATGATTGTAGCCTTTGAAGAAACTTTAAAAACTTTATTGTTTTCACAGTCGAGAATATAGGCTCCCCAGCAGTTTCTGTTGCTCAAAGTTTTATCTTTTAATTTAAGAACGTTGTGTTCAGTAATCAAATCAATAGCAACGGCATTCTCAAGTATCTTTATATTCTCTTTTTCATTTACGGCATCAATTAATGCCCGTTCAATTTCTTTTCCGGTAAGGTCTTTAGCATGAAGAATTCTCGCCATAGAATGACCACCCTCTTTTGCAAGATCAAATTTTCCATGCTTCTTTGTAAATTTTGTGCCTATATCCACAAGATCAAAAATCCTGTCCGGACCTTCAGTCACAGTAATTTCAACAATGCTCTTATTACATAAACCTGCACCTGCAATCAGAGTATCCTCAATGTGCTTCCCGAAAGAATCATGAATATCCATAACGCTGGCAATTCCACCCTGCGCATAATTTGTATTTGATTCGGATTTATTTTTTTTAGTAGCAATTATAACATCTGCGAATTCAGAAATTTTTAATGCTGCAAAAAGACCAGCTATTCCGCTTCCGATTATTAGGACATCTGTACGCATATTATCTATTCTTTAATATCTCGTGAAAATTAAACAGGAAAAAATCTATATCAGTTTTTGTTGAAATTAATGGCGGTAGCAAACGAAGCACAGTAGTATTTGTGCAGTTGGTCAGCACTTTTCTTTCCCTCATCTTTTTTACCATTTCATTACCGGGATAATTCATCTCGATTCCCTGCATAAATCCTCTACCGCGTATTTCTTTTATATCATCAGGAAACATAAACTTTAATTCTTCAAGCTGATCTGATAAATAGTTCCCTGACTCAGCAACCTGGTTCATCAAACCATTTTCAAATACCTCCTCAAGCACCACTTTTCCCGCTGCACAACAAACGGGATTTCCTCCGAAAGTAGTTCCGTGAACCCCGGGAGTAAAAACGTTTTCAAATTTAGGTGAAACAAGAATAGCACCTAACGGTAATCCGCCTCCAATTGCTTTTGCACTGACGATAATGTCAGGTTCTACCTCAAATATGTTACAGGCAAATGGTTTTCCTGTTCTGCCTATTCCGCTTTGTATTTCATCCGATACAAGTGCAAAACCAAAATTATCTCTCAGCTTAAGTAGTTCCCCGACAAATTCTTCGGAGAGAACATTAATACCTCCTTCTCCTTGTATAAATTCAATAAAAATTGCTGCAGTGTTTTTATCTATTTTTTTCTGTAAATCTTCCAAATCGTTAAAATAAATATGATCAATTCCCGGTAATAGCGGCTCGAACCCGTTTGTATACTTTTCCCTTCCTGTAAGAGTCACTGCTCCATAGGTTCTTCCATGAAAAGAACCTGTCAGTGAAAAGATTTTCTTTTCAGGGCCGTAATGTTTCCTGATAAGTTTAATAGTACCTTCGACAGATTCAGCACCACTATTTGTGAGGAAAGCTTTAGACATTCGTGAATGTTTCAGCAGAAGTTCTGTGAATTCGAGTTGAATATCCGTTATATAATTATTTGATAAATGCCCGAACTTCTGTATCTGCGTACAAACAGCCTGAACAATTTTAGGATGAGCGTAGCCAAGTGCATTTACTGCCAGGCCTGAAAAAAAGTCGAGATACCTGTTTCCTTCTTTATCAAATAAGTGAACTCCATTTCCATAGGAAATATCAATAGGAAGTCTGGTGTACGTGTTGAGAAATAATTTTTTCTCTGTATCTATTAATGATTGATCCATAGTTTTATTTATTAAGTGAAAAGAATCCTGGATAGAATAAAAAGAAAACCATATAAATAAAAATTAAATAATAATCCGAATATAACTGAATAAAGGATATTTTTTGAAATTGCATATACTCCGGTAATTGCTAAAAATATTCCCCATAGAATCAATAAACCTTCAAAACCTAAAAGCGTGAACGCTATGGTTGGCTTAATTAAAAATGGTGAAGGGTTATCTGAAAAAAGGTATCCGCCAAAGATTATTATTTCGATGGGGAAAAGAATGATTAATGCAAATGAATATGGAAGAACAGAATATGATAAAACTGCATTAGTATCTTTTATCCTTGTATCTAACCCAGCCGCTTTATTAACAAATGATAATAAGATCGAATAAATCCAAACTATAAAAATACTTGTTCCAATGGAAATGATTAGCCCAAGTTCAAGGCTCATTCTTAATGAACTGTCGCCTGAAAAGAAAACAGACAGGAATCTTGCATCGATGAATGCCTTAAATGAGAACAGCACAGTAATCAGAATTATAAAATTTTTATGTTCAGACTGAATTATAAGTTTAAATGCCTGCATGGGACTTTCGATTAGTAATCCTGTGACCTTCCATAGATCAAGGTTGAAGATTCTTTCACGCAGATATGTTTTACATTTTAAACAGGTAAGCTTATAAAAAGGATTTTCAGTGCCGCAGTTAGGACATCGTAAAACATTTTTCATTCTAAAAATTTACCCTTAGGTTTAACATTGGTGTTTGTGTTAAGGTATTTTCAGAAACATTGAAATCAAAAAGATTTGCATCAACATAAGCATCTACAAGATTTGCAATGTAAGTTATCACCATGTAAACTGTAAATAAATCTCTCTGGTCCCGGTAAAATGTTCTGTTTGTTTTGTCATCTTTGTTGTCAGTTTGAATATATCTGTTCCTGTAATAAATATAGAGGTCATTGTATTGTTTCCATTCATAACCAAGCCAGAAGCCAAGACCCCAGATTATTGGAATTTTCAGATATGATTCATTATAAAATTGACCCCAGCCCGGAATTATTGCACTCCTGAGAACAGCTCCCCATGGAGATTTTGACATAACAAAAACCGAATCATTAGTTTGAAGGGAAGGTGTGTTTAAAGAATCCTGCTGAGAATATACGGCAGATGAAATGATAATCAAAAAAGCAAAAATCTTAACTATATGATTTATCGATTGCATCAAATAATTCGAACAATCTTTCAAGTTCATCATTGGAATAGAATTCAATAGTAATTTCACCTGAACCATCCTGCTTTTGCCTGCAGATAACTTTAGTTGCAAAAAGTTTTCTTAACCGGTCTTCCACATCGTTAAGGTTTGCAGAGCGAGGAACCTGCCTTGTAATTTTTTTCGATTTAATTGATCCGTTTTCACCTGTAAGATATTTCTTAACAAGCTGTTCAACTTTTCTTACGGATAAATTTGCATCTTTTATTTTTCCAAGCATTTCAAGCTGAAGCGATTCAGTTGGAAGATTGATTAAAGCACGTGCGTGCCCGGAGGTAATGTCTTCTTTAATTAATGCATCCTGGATTTCCATTGGAAGTTTTAAAAGCCTGATAGAGTTTGCAATTGTTGATCTGTCTTTGCCAACCTGGTCTGCAATTTCCTCCTGTGTAAGTGAACATTCTTCCATCAGTCTTTTGTAAGCAGAACCAATTTCTATCGGGTTCAGCTTTTCCCTCTGAATATTTTCAATCAATGCCATTGCAAGCATTGTTTCTTCTTTATCAACCTTTATAATATAAGCCGGGATATCCCTGTAACCAATATCCACACAGGCTTTTAGTCTTCTTTCACCGGAAATTAATTGGTAATGTCCATCTGCAGTTCTTCGAACAGTTATTGGCTGGATGAGTCCGTTTGATAAGATAGATCTCTTTAGTTCTTCAAGAGCAAATGGTTCAAAATTCATACGCGGCTGGTATGGATTTGAACCTATGACATCCACGGGGATTTTAACCAGGATATCGGTTTCATTCCCGTCATCTTTTTTAACATTTGTATAGTCAGGAGCTTCCTCTTTGTTTGAAGAAAGATTCTGCGGTCTGATAAGAGCATCAAGACCTCTGCCTAATCCCGGTTTTAGTTTAGTCATATTTTATTATAAAATAGTTTCACCCGAATTCCTTTTAATTACTTCGGCTGCAAGTGCCATATAATTTTTTGCACCGGATGAAATTGCGTCGTAAAGAATTACCGGTTTACCATAGCTCGGTGCTTCCGATATTCTTACATTCCTGTGAATTATTGTTTCAAAGACTTTATCGCCAAAATATTTTTTAACTTCTTCAGCTACCTGGTGCGACAATCTTAAACGTGTGTCGAACATAGTAAGTAACACGCCCTCAATTGTCAAATTTTTATTAAAATGCTGTTTAACAATATTTATTGTATTAAGCAGTTGACCAAGTCCTTCAAGTGCAAAATACTCACATTGAACCGGAATTAAAACTGAGTCAGCGGAAGTTAAAGCATTTAAAGTTAATAATCCCAATGAAGGCGGACAATCAATAAGAACAAAATCGTAATTGTTATTTAACGGCTTTAAAGCTTCTCTTAATAATCTTTCTCTCTCATCCATATCAACCATTTCAATTTCGGCTCCAACAAGATTAATATTTGAAGGAATGATATCGAGAAACGGCATATAAGTGTTCATCACTACTTCAAGAACAGGTTTTGTACCGATCAAAACTTCATATACAGAAGGCGAATGATCGTTAATACTTAATCCCGAAGAAGAATTAGCCTGAGGATCAATATCAATAAGAAGCGTACGTTTTTCTGCAGCAGCCAGAAGAGAAGAAAGGTTTATAGCTGTTGTGGTCTTCCCTACACCACCCTTCTGGTTAGCTATTGCTATTACTTTTGCCATTAAAAATTTACAACGAGAAGTAATTTAATTAAAAGTTTAATCTAAAATAGCTTTACAATATTTTTTTTCCAAATAAACTTATAATTGAATTTCTTCTCCGTAATTCATTACCCGGCATTTTATTCCTGCGGCTTCGACTTTTTTCTTAAATTCTTCAGGATCTGCTTTAATTACATCCCAGGTTTCATAATGTATTGGTACTGCAATTTTAGGATGAACCAGTTCTGCTGCCTTAACTGCATCGGTTATATTCATTGTAAAATTATCTCCAATAGGAAGAAGCATATAATCTATAGGACCATTCATCTCACTAATTAATTTCATATCATAAAATAATCCTGTATCTCCGGTATGATAAATAGTCTTTCCATCAGCTTTTAAAATGATTCCGGCAGGTTCTCCGGCATAGTTTCCTTCCGGGGTTTGCGAACCATGATGAGCAATTGTAAATTTTACTCTTCCGAAATCAAAATCATATCCTCCCCCAATGTGCATGCAATGTGCTTCAAATCCCTTAGAGATCAGGTAATTGCCCAATTCATTTACACAGATAAAAGTCAGCTTTTTCCTTTTTGCAATTTTCATTGCATCACCAATATGATCACCGTGAGCGTGTGATAAAATTATATAATCGGCTTCAACATCTTTTGATTTAACAGGAGAAGTTGGATTATCATCAAGAAACGGATCAATCAGAATCTTTGTCCCTGATTTTGTTGTTATCTGGAAAGCAGAATGTGAAAAATATCTTAATTTCATTATTTCCTCCTTATTTTTTCAAATGAAGAAAATCACTTTAACAGATCTTCAAAGTTTTTTACAGATTTGCTGAGAAGATATTTCATTAATTCAAGTTTTAATTGATTATAAAATCCGGTTCTTAACTCATCAACTTTCAAGAAAAGCTTATTATTTATTCTTACTTTTTCTTCTCCTGCAAGAAGTTTCATATTTTCTTTCATTACATCATAATCACGGACTTTACCTGATAAATCCTGTAAAGCCTCCACTTTGTTATACAATATCATAAATTTTTTCTTATCAAAACATGATATAAATAACTCCATCGAATAACGCAGTCTTCTGAGAGAAATTCTCACTTTATGCAAATCTTCAACTGAATCAGTAGTGAAATATTTCTTAATATCTTCCTGAACCTGTGCGAGCCGATTTTTTAATATCAGGTTTGCTGCTGCTTTAAATTCAAGTTTATCGGTAAGATTTTCTATTTGCCACTTTTTTTTATTCATAAAAATTTATGTAAAAATAATACGTAAAAAACCTCTGATTGTTTTAAATGATTTCATCTTGCTTTTCTCATTTCCATATATAGTAGGAATTTCAGCGAAACCGATTTTATAACCTTTGCGTTTAGCTTTAATTAGAATTTCGGTTTCAGCTTCATATCCTTTGGAATCAGGAATAATATTATGAAGAATCGCAGTTTTATATGCACGAAATCCGCACTGACTATCGGGAATAAACTGTCTTAGCTTAATACTCATTATAATTGAAGTTAATTTATTACTGAGTATTCTTTGAATCGGCATACCTTTTAGATTCCCCAACCTGTTTCCTATCACTAAGTCGTTTTCATCAAGTTTTTGAATTATGGTATTAATAAATTCTGGCGGATGTTGAAGGTCTGCATCCAGAGTAACAGTAATATCTGTTTTTAAATCGATGCTTGTCTTTAATCCCCTGCTTATTGCAAATCCTTTCCCTTTATTCTTTTTATTTGATATTAATACAATCCTTTCATTTATCCTGATGTTTTTAAGGAAATTATCCGTAGAACCATCGTTCACAGCAATAATAAAATCCACATAAGGTAAAGTTCTATTAATTATTTCAGGAAGAGTTTGCTGTTCATTGTAGAAAGGAATAACAGCAGCAACTTTAGGCTTTTTTTGTTGCATAATGTTCAAGGATTCCTCTCCATCCTTTTGTTGCAGGAGATTTGAATGCTTTTATAATTCGTTTCCTCAAAGCTTCTTTTGATAATCCTTTAGTCAACTGACCATCTTCAGCAATGGAGATGCTGCCGGTTTCCTCTGAAACAATAACACTAATTACATCTGCCTGTTCAGTGATACCTAACCCGGCTCTGTGTCTCATTCCCAGCGATTCACCGTTTACCTGTGTGGTTGTAGATAAAGGCAGCGTACACCTCGCAGCTTCAATCCCGTTATTATTTACTATCACCGCGCCATCGTGCAAAGGTGATCTTGGGAAGAATATTGAACGGAGTAATGGACTGCTTAATTTTGCATTTAATAATTCACCTGTTTCTGCATAACCTCTGATTCCCGTAGATTTAATAATAACTATAAGAGCCCCGTGCTGATGCTGTGACAATTCGAATGCTGCGTCTGCAATGATAGAAGCAGCTTCAGGAGATTCTGATTTTACAAACATCCTGAAAAAAGGATTCCTTGCTACAATAACAAGAAGGCGTCTTATCTCAGGCTGAAAGAGAATTAAAAATGCAATTACCCATATATCTGTAATAAGTTTCAACAGCCAGCTTAGTGCCCGGAAGTTAGCAGCCTGTGAAGCAAATGAAAGAAGAAGGACAATCATTAAGCCCATAAAAATCTGCGCAGCAATTGTTCCTTTTAACAGGGTATAAAGCTTATAAATAATGAAGGATACGATTGCTATATCGATCAGATCAGTAAATGAAACTGTAAGAAAACCTATTTTAAAAAGATCAAACATTAATTTTTATGAAAGATTATTTAAAACTCTGCACATCTGCAAACCATAAAGAACATTATGTGTACGGATAAAAGTAGCTCCGTTTTTCACAGCAACTGCATTTATAATTGCTGAGGCAACGTCCCTGTCTTCAGACAGATCTTCGATTAGTTTTTTAACAAATGATTTTCTTGAAACACCGATCATTACAGGGCAGCCGGTTTCTTTAAACCTGCTCAATTCTTTTATAATGGTTGAATTGTGTTCGAAAGTTTTTCCAAAACCGATACCCGGGTCTACTATAACTTTTGAAACTCCATGAAGCCTCGCCTCTTCAGCCTGGTTGATAAGAAAGGATAAGATATCTTCTATCAGATTATTATAAACAGGATTCTGCTGCATCGTTTTTGGTTTTCCCTGGATATGCATGATAATCAATGCTGCTTTATAGTTACTAACAATATCAAGTAATTCGGGCTCGAATGTACCTCCGCTAATATCGTTAATTATTCCTGCCCCGCGCTTTAATGCTTCTGAAGCAACCCTGCTTTTTGTTGTATCCACTGAAATAACTGCCTCAGGTTTTTTATTTAATATTCCTTCCAGAACCGGAATCACCCTGTTCATTTCTTCAAAAGCGGAAACAGTTTCCGAACCCGGACGCGTGGATTCACCGCCAATATCAATTATATCAGCTCCCTCATCAAGCATATCAATGCCGTGATTTATTGCATCTTCCCTGTTAAAATAAAAACCGCCGTCAGAAAATGAATCCGGGGTTACGTTAAGAATTCCCATTATATATGGCTGACTGAAGAAAAATTCTTTTCCACCGATTATGTAAGAATTAATATCAGTTGAAATCTTTTCTGAACTTTCTTTTTTTTCTTCGGCGTGTGATGTTTGCATTAAGGTTCCGGTTCTAATATTATGACTTCAATGGAATTTGTTGAAATTTATCCTTAAATATAATCTCTCTTTTAAGTCTTTGCAAAATTCAAAATATATTTAAAATAAAAAAGGTGACCTCAATGTCACCTTCAGGAGTCTTAAAAAAATTTCACCTTATAAGGTTTTTTAATTCTGTTGTTGCTGCAGTTATATTATCTGACTTAAATATAGACGATCCCGAAACGAACACATCAACACCTGCCTGGTATGCGGGAATAATTGTCTCTGTATCAATGCCACCGTCAATTTCAATTTTAAATTCCGCTTTAAATTCTTTCCTGAGTTCAACTGCTTCTTTTATTTTCCTGATAGAATTGGTTATGAATGACTGCCCGCCGAACCCCGGGTTTACTGACATTATTAAAAGTATGTCTATAAATTCAACTATATCTCTAAGCGTTGATACTGGCGTTGCGGGATTTATTACAACGCCGGCTTTCATTCCAAGCTCCTTAATCCTGTTTATTGTACGGTTAAGGTGAATAACATTTTCCTGGTGAACAAGCAGATGATCGGCTCCGGCTTTTTTAAAATCATCAAGATATTTATCGGGATTATCAATCATAAGATGAACATCAACCGGAAGCTTAGTAACTTTGCGTACGGCTTTAACAAGTACGGGACCAAAAGTAATATTCGGAACAAAATGTCCATCCATAATATCACAATGAATCCAATCTGCTCCTCCCATTTCCACAAGTCTTATTTGTTTTCCAAGTTCAGAAAGGTCTGCTGATAATATTGATGGTGCAATTAGTGCCATTTATTCTCCCTTCTTTTCATTTGCAGTTTTGGTCACAAAAAGATCAATTGAATCACCGGGATTTACTTTGTTCCCTTTGCTGGGATACTGATCGAGAATTGTATTAGGTAATAAAGAAAAGGAAGGTTGATAATTAATTTTTCCGACTTTTAAAGAACTGTCTGCAAGTATTTTTTCAGCTTCGGAAAGTGATTTCCCGATTAAATCCGGAACATCGATACTGCCTGTCTGCATCCTGCCGCCACTGACTGTTACATTCACACTCTCTCCTTTTTTAATAGGAGTTCCTTCGGCGTACTGTTGATCATAGATCATATCTTTCGGGTAATCAGATTGCTCCTGGTCAATATCGCCAAGCTTCAATCCCAGTCTTTCAAGAGAAAATTTTGCATCTCTTACCGATTTGCCGGTTAACTTCGGAACATGAACAATTGGTTCTCCCCCGCTGACAAAAAGATAAACTCTTCTTCCCTCTTTAACTGTTTCGCCTGCTCTTGGTCGTTGAAAAATGATAAAGCCTTCAGGAAATTTTTCATCAAAAGTTGTATCTCCTATAATAGGTTCAAGATCCTGCGATTCAAGAATAATGACTGCATCTTTTTCATTCTTACCTACAACATCAGGAACTTTTTCAATTGGTGAGCTTACATACCAGGGAAGTATAACGTTATCTAATAGAAGAACTATTGCAAATAGACCGAAAAGTATCCAAAGAATTTTCTTTACAATAGGTTTTTGGAGAAATTTTTTCATTGGAGCAAATATATTAAATGAGCTTATTTCAAACAACTAACTTTAAAAATCATAACTGATTCTATCTATAATACTTTTCGGATAACTGATAATTTATCCGTGTTTTTAACTATGATTAAAATCAAAAATAATATATATTTGAATCCAATAAAGTATCAACAGAAAAACTCTGTATTTTGTGGTAAATACTCTTACCATTAAGATTACTCTATTTTTTAGATTCTATAAAACAAAACTAATGAGGTACTGATGTTTAAAAAGCACCCCAGAGGGCTGTATGTACTTTTCTTTACAGAAATGTGGGAACGTTTCGGCTACTATTTAATGGTAGGAATCCTGCTCCTTTATTTAACCAATACAACAACCGGCGGAAAAGGTTTTGATGTTAAAACCGCTGCAGATATTGTCGGTTCATTTATCGCGCTGGTTTATTTAACTCCCTTTATTGGTGGCTTAATAGCTGACCGCTACCTCGGGTATATAAAATCAATTTATATCGGCGGCAGTCTTATGGCAGCCGGATATTTTGGATTGGCTTTCCCCGGTGATACAGCTTTATTTATTTCGCTCGGTTTAATAATTGTGGGGAACGGATTTTTTAAACCTAATATCAGCACAATTCTCGGAATTATTTATAACAAGGAAGAACTTAAACCCTTAAAGGATAATGCATATAATATTTTCTACATGGGTATTAACATCGGTGCTCTTGTATGTAATTTTGTTGCAGCATATTTAAGGAATAAATATGGATGGGGTTATGCTTTTTCTGCTGCCGGAGTAGGATTAGTAATTGCACTTATCTGGTTGTCAACAGGTTTAAAGCATGTAAAATTCGCTGATGTAAGAAAACCAATGGAAAAAGAAGATATGCCGATGATGAAAATTTTTCTGTACGTTTTTTTGCCTGCTATAGTTTTTGCCGTTATTGGCTGGTTAATCCCGAATAATATTTTCGGTTCAGATTCAAATGATGCATTTATATTTGCCTGCGTCCCGGTTATATCTTTTTATATATCATTATGGCTAAAAGCAGGTGGAAGCGATAAAAAAAGCATTGGTGCTTTACTTTTTATTTTTACTATTTCAATAATTTTCTGGACTATTTATAATCAGAATGCCACCGGCTTAACAATCTGGGCAGAAAGTTATACCAACCGTGAAATTGCACCGGTACTTGAAAAGCCGGCTGGAGCAATTGATATGCTTCAAAGTGTAAATACAAATCCCCGAAAAGTTCCGGAAGTAGATAAATATTTAAGGATTATCACTGACAGTACCGGCGAACCGATTATGACGGAAGGGCCTGATCCATATTTTAATAATTTGCCAAAATCCCAATGGCCGGAAGAAGGTAAAAATATAAAATTAGAAAATGCCGAATTATTTCAATCCATTAATCCTTTTTTCATCATTGTACTAACTCCATTATTAGTCGGATTCTTTAGCTGGCTGGCAAGACGCGGAAAGGAACCAAGCACTGCATCCAAATTTGGTTATGCACTATTTATTTCCGGTTTGTCATCCCTGGTTATGGTTTTTGCTATAATGTCGGTACCTTCAGTTTATACGCATAAAACGGCAGCTATATGGTTGTTTATGACTTACGGTATATTCACCGTAAGTGAACTTTTCCTTAGCCCGATAGGATTATCGCTTGTATCAAAGCTCGCACCTGCAAGGACAACCGCTTTGATGATGGGCGGTTGGTTTTTGTCAACTTCACTCGGAGGAAAAGCTGCAGGTATCCTTGCAAGTTACTGGGATACATTTACAGATAAATCGATGTTTTTTCTGTTGTTAACTGTTGCTGCTTTTATCGGCGGTATATTTATTTTTATGAGAATAAAATCATTGGATGCAATTGTAAAAGAACGAACGGGATCGGCTACGTAGTTCAATGGACACATTCAGTTGTAATTTGATAGTCATCTATTGTCATTCAATTGTGATTTCAAAAATGGCACCTTTCAAAAGGAGAAGGGTGTCATTTTTTTATTCAAATTATTTTTAAAATCTGAAAAGCCATAACTGATCCACATTAATTCCACTGCTCATCCTTCCACCATTCCATAATTACTGTTATTTTAAATAGTTATGTATAGAAATTATTTCATATTGAACAGGATAATTCTTGAATTAAATTCTGCTATAAAAGGATTTATTATATCCGAGATATTTTCGCAGGAAAAAGATAAGCTTGTTTTAAAATGTATTAATAAAGAAGAAAAGTATATTGAAATTTCCGTTAATCCGGGTCAGCCATATATTTCTTTAAAAAATGAATATCACCGTGCAAGGAAGAACAGCCTGGATTTTTTCCAGGAATACCTGCCGCAGGAAATAAAGAATTTAGAAATTTCAGACCATGACAGGCTAATTAGAATATGTTGTAAAGACATCAGCTTTTATTTTGCGGTCAGAGGGAAATACACTAATATTTTTATAGAAGATGGAAAGAAAACAATAAGTTCATTCAAAAATATAGATGAATCTTATCTTAAGGAATTTAAGAATGAAATTTCATCGCATAATTTTATTCCTGACAAAAAGCAAATTGAGTTTGAATCCCCTGATCTTGATTTTGATGACTACAGGAAAAAATATCCTATCCTTGGAAAAGAAATAATAGCTGAAGCAAAATACAGGTATTCCGAGAGTCTGGGTAAAAATAGCTCTAACTACATTGATGAAATAATGACAGAATTATTTGAAGCTAAACCCGCAGTTTTCCTCTCAACTAAAGAAAATGATTTATTTCTTGCAGTTAATACTTTCCATATTTTTCCAAAAGATGAGCTCAAGACATTTGATTCAGCAGTCGAAGCACTAAATTATTATCTTGGTAAAAAGTTTTATCTCGATGCTCTTTCCTCCAAAAGAAAAATTATTTCAAAGCATATTGAAAGAGAACTGAATAAGCTGTCAACAAAGCTGAATGATTTGAAAGGAAGAATTGAAAGAGGAAGTAAAGAGGATGAATACAATAAAACAGGCAACCTGCTTTTAATAAATTTATCGCATATTCCCAAAAAAAGTGATTCGGCAAAACTTGAAGACATTTATGAAAATAATAAAGCAATTAAAATCAAACTTGATCCGAAACTTACTCCGCAGCAGAATGCTGAATATTACTTCAACAAAGCAGGTAATGAAAAAAAAGCTTATAAAAAATCGAAAGAATTGTTTAAAGATATATCAACAAATTATAACAAGCTTTTAAAAATTAAAGATGATTTTGAAAAATCAGAATCACTGGAAGAAATAAACAGAATTATGAAAGAGCTTAACATAAAACAGGATGAAAAGAAGAATCCTTCAGATGAAATGAGATCAAAATTTAAGCATTACATCATAGAAGATAAATATGATGTATATGTTGGGAAAGACAGCACCAGCAACGATCTTCTTACCATGAAATTTGCAAAGCAGAATGACTACTGGTTTCATGCAAGGAGTGTTCCCGGTTCTCACGTTGTAATTCGTGTAGTCAATTCAAAGGAACCCGTACCAAAAAATATTCTTAAAAAAGCTGCATCGCTTGCGGCGTTTCATAGTAAAGCTAAAACGAGCGGTCTTGTACCCGTTTCCTATACAATAAAAAAATATGTAACTAAACGAAAAGGAATGGAACCTGGGAAAGTAATGCTGCTAAGGGAAGATGTTTTGCTGGTTAAACCGGGGATACCGGAAAATTGCGAGTATGTTTCGAATGAATAAGCCGTTGATGAAGAATCAAAACAAACAAAAATTTAAAGAGACTTGAATAAAAAAGGCATCTTTCCCTTTCTGAAATATAATTAGAAAAGATGCCATCGTTTAACAACTTCCATTAAGATCATTTCAACAGCCGTACCGTTATTTGGATCTGTAAAAGAAACCCCATTCAACCATTGTGTTGTAACGCTTGTTTGTAAAGTCCAGGTTGTTCCAACATCATAGTTCTAATGATGGTGCCATTTTCACCAACAGCAGTTCCATTATTTATATCAGTAAATGAAACACCATCATACAATGAATTTGTAAAAAGTCTAAACTCCATTTTTCGTTCATTTTCGCAATTTTTTAATCAGGCTTTAATTAGCTTCTACTTTCGTTCAACTTGTACTTAAAATGAAATTGGGAAAAATCAGTTAAAATTTGTACATCAGAATGGCACCCATTGAGATAAGGCGAAAAGATAAAGCATTATTTTTCAGTTACTTTTCAAAGTTTTCGCTTCAGGTATCTGAGTCGTACTGCTCTCGTACTCCTCTTATACTTCTTATATACCTGGGATACACATTAGGTTGTGTCGGCTATTTTGGCACCCAAGAATTTACAAGACACGAAATAGCAAATAGGAAAAATCGCCATAACAACTTCGTGAATGAATGAATTGATGATTTGCCACATGAAGACCGATGACTGGAAACTAACCTCTGACTTATGATCCCGGTCCTCCTGCTTCTCTGCATCACTTCACTTCGCCACTCCATTTTTCCATTACTCCAAACCGGCTTTGCTAGTGTTCTTATGTCTAAATGTACTTTAAGTTGGGAATTATCTTTGGTTCATTACCAGTTGTAATATTTTTTTGAAAATATTTTTCCCAAAGTCTATTGTTTTATCGGGTGGGAGGAATTTAGGGTTATGTAATCCGCACCTTTCCCCTTCCGAGGTGCCTAACCAGAACATAAATGATGGAAATTTCTGTGAGAAAAAACCGAAGTCTTCTCCTGTCATTTTATAGCCGCAATTGATAAAATTGAATTCATCTTTAAGATGCGATTCAATTTTTAAATAAAGATTTTTATCAACTATTACTTCAGGATAATGTGCACCAATAGTAATATTATGATCAACACCAGTTGCGGATTTTATTTCAGTAAGAATATGTTTTAGTGTATCGAGATATTCTAAAACATTTTTAGCGCTTAACCCTCTTATCGAACCTTCAAGTTTTGCTTTTCCGGGAGCAATATTTCGTACAAATCCAGATTCAATTTTTCCAATTCCGAATACAAAAGGCTCTTTAATATTTTTGTGTGTTTTGTCAACCACATCTAAAAACAGACGAAGAGCATTAAATGCATTATTCCCTTCATTCGGGAAGGCTACATGGGAACTGACCCCTGTAAATTCAATATCAATTTCCAGAGAAGAAGCAAATAAAACTCCGGGAGTTGAAGCAATAGTTCCAAACGGATATTCATCTGTTACGTGTAAAGCAAAAGCATTTTGAATATTAAATTCATTAAAGACTCCCGTTTCATAAAATTTCATTGCTCCCCCGCCACTTTCTTCAGCAGGCTGGAAAAGAAATAAAATATTCTGATCAGGTTTTTCTTTTAATATTTCTTTAATTAATGAATAAAGAATTGAAGTATGAACATCATGTCCACAGGCGTGCATATTATTATTTGTGGATTTGAATTCAATCTCATTTTCTTCCTTAATCGGAAGAGCATCAATATCAGCACGAAATAAAATAAAATGACTATCGTTCACATTATATTCAAACAGTACTCCTGTACCAAAAGGCTGATGAGTTTTTAATACATCAGAACCGGGCAGAGTTTTTACAGAATTAATTATGAGTTCGGTAGTATTAAATTCATTATAAGACGTTTCAGGATTCTTATGTAGTTGATGACGAAGTTGAACCGGATTTAATTGGCTCATTTAAAAAATTATTTTATTTAAAAAGATGATTAACTAATATTCTTCCGGCTGTTGATCCATTCCGTTTCCGGGCTGTTCATTCTCTTTCTGCTGATAGTTATTAAAGTTAAATCTTAAATTCAGCATTACCACGGGAGACTCCCTGTTGAAATACTGGTATGAATAAAGATCCGGTGAAGTCGAAGTAAACTCGTGTTTTGCTGTTCCGAAAAGATCTCTTACCTGTAATATGAGTGAAAGTTTTTTGCTTAGCAGATCCTGTTTTACTGCTGCATCTGCTGAGAAAAATCCTTCTTCCCTGCCTTGTGAAGAAACAGTAGGACTATTGTATCTCGCATTGAATTGTATTGAAGTAGATTTGGAAACTTTAAAACTGTTATTCATCCTGATATTCCAGTTGAAACTGTTGCGGTCAAATGAATCATTGTAAAGTATACCGCGTACACGATAATTATAAACATCACCCAAAAGGTTCATATTCCATAAATCAAGGGGATCATATATAATCATAAATTCGCTGCCGAGAGAAAAATCTTTGCCAACGTTTTCGAATGTAGTTAAGGTTACATTCTCTGCATCCTGATAAACAGAAAGTATATGTTCAATTTTATTTTGGGTTATCCTGTAATAGAAATCAGCAGAAAAATTAATCTTGCTTATAAACGTCTGCATACCGGCATCATAAGAATCAATAAATTCAGGTTCAAGAGCGGGGTTTCCTTCACGTACATTATTTGCATCAACCCATGTAATGAACGGTTCAAGATACCAGCCATGCGGTCTGTCTATTCTTTTTGTATAGCTTGCCATTAGCTGAGAGCCTGTTCCGAATTTATAAGATGTATGCAGACTGGGGAAAAAATCCCATCTATCAATTTTGAAATACTGATGTTTATCGGTAACGTCAGTTGTCTGGTAAGTATATTCGCTGCGAACACCTCCCTGAATTCCGAGATTACCAAATTCATCAGAGTATAAAGAATAAATAGCCTGGTTAGCGCGATTATATTTATTAGTATTACTAAAGAGAGGTTGAAAAACAAAATTAACGGAAGTTGAATCGAATGTATATAAACCATTTATGTCAGTAGAAATTTCTGATTCACCCTGGTAACCGGCTTCAAATTTATTTTTCTCTCCGAGAGGAAGAACATAATCAAGCTTTCCCCTGATTTCATTTTCGGGACCTGATTCAGTTGCATTTGTTCCGTCGGTTTTTATTCCACCATTTAGTTGTGTGGTAACTGAGCTTTCATCAGAATTATGATGACTATAGAAAAATTCCGCTGAAATCTGGTGACCTTCTTTTTCAAATTTATGCTGGTAATTTGTGCTGAGTGCCAGGTAGTGCCCTTCCCTTTTGCTGTCTATCAGGCTCAGGTAAGAATTCTTTTGAGGAAAATCAGCCGACCATTGCAAATAAGTTAAATCAGAATTTCTTTGAAACTGACCATTACCGAATCTTCCGCTGAAACCAAGTAAATCATTATCACCTAAATTAAAATCAAGACCGCCTCTTAATCCGTATGAAATTCTGCCCCATTGCATCGTTCCATCATAATTTAAATAAGTGGTATTATCGGGCAGAGTATATATATTTTCCTGTCTTCTTGTTCCCGGGAAAATTCGTCTGTTATAATCAAGACCAAAATTGTAATTAATATCGGAAGTTTTATATTCGAAAAGAAAATCACCACCGTACTTATCATTTAAACCGGCGTTGCCATTTGCTATTCCGCTCAATCCAAGGTTCTGTTGTTTTTTCATGATAATATTAATAATTCCGGCAGTGCCTTCAGGATCATATTTTGCAGAAGGATTTGTAATAATTTCAATTGATTGAATTGATGTTGCCGGGATTTGCTGAAGAATATCCTGTGCGTCCATTACCGAAGGTTTTCCATCAATAAGCACGGTGAAGTTTGTACTTCCTCTCAGGCTAACATTTCCCTCAATATCTACAGTTACTGAAGGCACGTTCTCAAGAACCTCGGCTGCGTTTCCGGAAATGGTTGTTTCCATTTTACTAACATCAATAACTTTTTTATCTATCTGATATGTCACCGGATTTCTTGTTTCCTGAACAACTACATCATTTAGATTAATTGTTCCGGAACTGAGTTTAAAGGTGCCTATATCGATACTATTGTGCTGGGGATTAAGAGTTATTGTCTGCCTCTGAGCGTTAAAACCGATAAACCTGAGTTCAAGAAAATATTTTCCGTATGGAACTTTTTGAACGAGGAATTTTCCTTTGGAATCGGTGACAGTTCCGGTAATAACACTTGTATCTTTTATAGAAAGAATTACGATGTTTGCATATTCAATGGGAGATTTTGAAACTGAATCTATTACAGTACCTGAAACACTTCCCGCAGCATTATTTTCATTATACCTGTTCTGGGCATTAAGATTAAATGGAGAAAGCACTATCAATAAAAACAAAAATGTGCTGATTATTTTATTCATTATTCTTTCTGATTCTTATTTAGAGATTAATTGTGAAAAACATCTGATTATTTCACAAATAGCAAATTTAAAAAATAGTAAAATCTCACAAGATTATTAAGGAAGATTTTCAGGACGGTTTAATCCAATATTTATGAAGCAGAGCTACTGTTTTTTCAATAAATCCTTTTTTAATTAACATTGAAACTCTGAATGAAGTTGTTGTTAGTCCGAAAACTTCAATATCATTTTCAGAAAGGACAGACAATGTTTCGGATATTATACTATTATCCCTGCTGAAACCCTCCCCTATTAATGACACAGCACCGAGTGAATCATCAATTGAAATTTTATCTTTAAAGTGTTTGTTAAGTTCATTTTTAATTTTTTCCCACGAGTGGACATTATTTTTTGAAATGACAAACGACATCCTCGACCTATCATTATTCTTTTCTTGTAATAAGTTCAATTCTTTTACAGATATGTCTTGCTTTTCAAGGTAAGCTAATAACTCTCTCATATTTCCATCAATATTTTTATCGTAGTAAATAATCCTGATTATATCAGTTTCGTGAACTATTGCAATAACGGCAGTTTTTCCCGTCGGCTGGGATTCTCTTATGATAGTTTCTTTACCGGGTTGAAATGTGCTCCTTGCATAAATAGCAATCTTTGATTCCTTAGCAAACTGTACAGCCTGAGCATTCAAAACTTTAGCTCCGGCTTCCGACATTTCCTGTAACTGCTGGAACGATAACTCCGGAAGATGTTTCGCTTCTTTAATAAGATTAGGATCGGATGTATAAACTCCGTCAACATCAGAATAGATTTCACACCTTTCTGCGTTCAAAGCAGCAGCCATTGCTACCGCGGATGTATCAGAACCACCGCGTCCTAATGTAGTAATATCTCTTTTATAACTTACTCCCTGGAATCCTCCTATAACGACGACCAAACCTTTTGCAAGCTCATCCTGTACACGGAAAGGTCTTACTTCTATTACTCTTGCATCATTATAACGATCATTAGTAATTATCCCTGATTGTGAACCTGTTAACGAGATAGCTTTTATCCCGAGTTCATTTAGTGCGATACAAAGAAGAGCCATGGAAATCCGTTCACCTGTACTTAAAAGCATGTCAAGCTCTCTTTTTTCCGGATCTGGTGATAATGATTTTGCTGTCTCAATTAATTGATTTGTGGTTTTCCCCATTGCCGAAACAACAGCGACTACATCGTATCCTTCTTTTTTTACAGCAGCAATAATATTTGCGATTTTTTTTATTTTATCAACATCGGCTATGCTGCTTCCACCATATTTCTGAACAATAACCGGCATTAAAGATTCCTGAGCGTTTCCATTAATTGTGTTTTGCTTTTAGTTTTTTCATCAACCTTTTTAATTACTTTAGCGGGAACTCCTGCAACAACCGTATCAGGATCCACATTTTTAACGACGATTGACCCTGCGGCAACTACGGCTCCTTTCCCTACTTTTACACCTTCAAGCACAACTACATTTGCACCGATTAAAACATCATCTTCTATTACTACAGGATCGGCACTTGGTGGTTCTATAACTCCGGCGAGCACGGTTCCAGCACCAATATGACAATTATCTCCTACTACTACTCTTCCGCCAATAACCACATTCATATCGATCATTGTCTTTTTACCAATAACTGCCCCGATGTTCAATACGGCGCCCATCATTATTACACAATTATCACCAATTTCAACGAGGTCCCTGATGATTGCTCCGGGTTCAATCCGGCAATTATATTTAGTGAGATCAGCTAAGGGGATAGCAGAATTTCTTCTGTCAGTTTCAATCCTGTATTTTGATATATGCTTTTTATTCTTTTTAAGAAATTCTTTGAACTCTTTATATTCACAAAAAATAATCCCTGATTTCTCCGAACCATAAAAATCTAATTTGTCAAAATTTATTTTGCCAAGGTTTCCCTGCAAATAAATTTTTGCCGGAGTTTTCTTTTCTGCATTTGAGATATAGTTGATTACTTCGTAAGAATCCAAATTTCTTCCTTAGCTGTTTTGAATTTTTTTATTTTCCGAAAACCACATCTGTAAAAGTATAAAAGCCGTTCCTCTTGTTTAAGATGTATTCTGCGGATTTGAGAATGCCTTCAGCAAATGTTCTCCTGGAAATTGCGTGATGAGATATTCTCAAAGTTTCACCCATTCCGCCAAATTCCACTGAATGATCTCCCGGTATTCCTCCAAGCCTTAAGGATGAAACATTAACATGTTTTTCTTTAAAAATATTTTGAATCATTTTAGCTGTTCCTGAAGGCTTATCTTTCTTCATCCTGTGATGTGTTTCAGTAATTTCAACATCCCAACCTTCAAGCAATTTTGAAGCTTTTGAGGTTAGATTTAACAATACCTGTATTCCGATTGAAAAATTAAAGCTCTGGACCACAGGAACATTTCCTGATAAATCTTTTAAGGTATTCAATTGCTTTTCCGATAAGCCGGTTGTTGCAATAATTAAAGCCGTACTAAATCTTTGAACAATTTTAATATTTTTCGCAAATGCTGCAGGTAAAGAGCAGTCGATAATTAGTTGCGGTTTACCTGTTTCTTTTTCGCCTTCAATATCTGAAGTAAAAACAAGTTGATGTCCTTTTTCAGAAAAAAGATTTTTTACTTCACTCCCAAGTCTTCCTGAATAACCGATTATTCCATATTTAATATTTTTCTGCATTTAAATATCAGCTTAATTTTTTCATAGCTTCATCAAGAACCGGTTCGTTTTTATCTGTTAATTTGCTTAAAGGCAAACGAACTACATTTTTACAATATCCAAGTTTACTCATAACATACTTAACAGGGGAGGGGCTGGCTTCCACAAAAAGTTTTTGCATCATATCGTTATACTTATTGTTCAATTTCTTCGCTTCTTCTAAATCAACTTTTAGTAAAGCATCGGTTAATTTTTTCATAAGGTTAGGATAGGGATTAGAAAAAACTGATACAACACCGGAACCCCCAAGAGCAATTATGGGAAAAGTCTGATCATCATTGCCTGAGAATACAAGAAATGAGGATGGCTTAGACGCAATCAGCTCTGCAATTTGTGAAATATTTCCGCTTGCTTCTTTTATGCCAATTACGTTTTTACATTCTTCAAAGATTTTAATTGCTGTTTCGGGTAGAATATTCATGCAGGTTCTTGAAGGTACATTGTATAAAATTATCGGGAGTGTTGTCCTTTCGGAAATATAACGGTAATGCTCTGTAATACTTTTTTGCGTTCCCTTATTATAATATGGATTAACAATGAGCAAACCATCAACCGAAAGATCTTCTGCCATTTTATTCAGCACAACAACGTGCTCTGTATTATTTGTACCTGTTCCGACTATTATTGGTATTTTCCTATTTACTTCTTCCTGAACTGTATTAATTATTTTTTTTCTTTCCTCATCATTTATTACCGGTGACTCGCCTGTCGTACCTAGTACAATTAAAGCATCCACTCCCCCATCAAGCTGTAATTTTGTTATTTTTTTTAGTGAATCATAATCGACACTGAGATCATCATTGAAAGGAGTTACAAGTGCGGTTCCTGTTCCTTTAAACATCACTAATCCTTTAGGTATAATAAATTAGGAAAAATAATTCCTTAAAAATAAATGGTATGAATGTAATATGAAAGAAAGGAATATTAATAATATAGGGATAGTGATTCCGGGATACCTGGCAAAAGAAAGGAATTTTATTTCAGGACTAATGCCATGTAAATTATTACGCCGACCCAGGATATCAGCCAGCCAACTGCAATAAACAAAAGGAAAAGAAGCGTATTATATTCTATAAACCAGTTTTTAATTTTCAACCAACTCATTTCATACCTCCTGTCTCTGATAATGAAAAACACTCTTAATGTCATTACCAAAGGTCATACCACTTTGAATAAATTAAGTATGCCGCAAAAATATAAAAAAAACAGGTTTAATTTTTGAAGATATGGGAATTGCCTGTTTTGATTCTTTCATTTATGGGAAAAAAGGCGAAGAAATACTTTATTCCCTGAACAATGATTTTAAATGAGTTCCCTCTAAATTCCTGTTCTTCTTAAATTGTGGCGGTACAAATAAATTATAGATAAGATAAACCAGGATACCTAATGCTATAAAAAATAATTCTGACATTAATTTGCTCCTCAAAATAAATTAGACATCCATACATAAGTTCCGCAGGTATAATTGTGAAAATTAGTTTCTTTGGATGTGTTAATTATCATTGAGGTGATATGAAGCCCTTAATAATAGAAAATTGTGATGTTGTAACAAGATGGAATCACTTTGTAAATCAAGACCTTAATAATTATATTTGCTTACCCAAAAATTAAAATGCGCCCGTAGCTCAACTGGATAGAGCGTTTGACTACGGATCAAAAGGTTGAGGGTTCGAATCCTTCCGGGCGTACAAAAAAAAATGCAAGCCTACATTTGGGAAAACATCAACAATTATAATGTTTTGTTTTTTGTGATTTTTTATTTGGATAGAATTAATGGGAAATAAACCAGATAAAAAAAATAAATTTTATCAATTCTTCGAATCGATAAAACATAATAAAGACATCTTTCCATTTTTAGAGTTAATGGTAACTCTTATCGGTTTTATTTTTATTTACTTTCAACTATTGGAATTTAATAATCAGAATCAGCAATTGAAGATACAAACTAAGGCATTGGTTGAACAAAATAAAACTCTTAATAAATCATTAATTCAATCTTATCGTCCAATCGGTTATGTAGGGTTTGAATCCAATCAAGATGCGATTGCTCAAATAGTTAACCACACCAAAGATGAAAAGGTCGATTTTATTTATCGACCTAGACTTATAAATCGTGGTAATGGACCTCTTATATTTATCGGTTTTATATATTATGCATCTATTATCGAAATTAACTTCAAGGAAGATCTGCTTGCCGGGAAATATTTAACGGACTTTAAATTTGATTATAATTATCGACGTACAAGAAAAACTGCGTTACTAAAAGATCAATCAACTTCTGTAAATTGTGAAATAAATAATATCGATCTAACTAAAAAATATAACATTTACATATTAATTTTTTATTCAGATCAGGATGGAAATTTATACGATACTGAACACTTAATGTATTTTGAAAATATTATCGAGCCAAAATCAGATAAAATTAAAAACAATCATATTGCTCCTTTTATGAGAAACAAATATGAAATGATTTCAGATGTTGAGAGACAAGGATTAATTCAGATATTTAAAGATCGAAGACATGAGTTATACAAGTTTTTCTAATTTATCAAATAAAAATTTTAATGTAATTAATTTTTGTGAGAAGTGAAACAATGGTGAATTTCACCCTAATCCTATGGCAGGGCTTGACTATTTATCAAAAGGTTGAGGGTTCTCCCAAAGGGACTCCTACGGAGGAATCCTTCCGGGCGTACAAATATTTTTTATTTTTAGCTTTTATAGCTGAGAAAAAAGTTGAAAACATTGGGGATTCTAAGTTAATTCAAATCAAAAAAAATTAACCATATTCCTTCAATTCCACAGAAAGATCTCAATAACTATTAAATTTAACCTTAATCCCACAACCTAAAATTAATGTGATCACCAAAAGAATATTAACCCGGAAGGTGATTGAAATTGAGAAATGAAACAAGCATCACATTGTTCACGATCATCATATTAATATGACAAATAACCATTACAAATTCTATTTGAATAATTTATTAAGCTGAAGTCTGATTCAATGAATTTTCTCACAACTAATTAATTAATATTTAGTAAACTTAAATGGTATTGAAAGCATAATAAAATTGAGCAATCATAAAATAATAGTAGTTGAAGATAAAGCCATAATTGCATTAGACATTAAGACCTATCTTACTAACAACGGATATAAGAATACTTCATTTTTTTTGAACGGGGATACTGCTTTAAAATTTATAAGTAAAAATAAACCGGATCTTGCACTTATTGATGTTATTCTACACAGTAATGCGAACGGTATTGATATTGCGAGGGAATTAAAAAAATTATCTGTTCCATTTATTTTTGTTTCAGCGTTTTCAAATCCATATCAATATAAAGAAGCCCTTGATCTGAAACCTTCAGCCGTATTTATTAAACCGATCAACCTTGCAGAAATTCTATCAGCAATAAGAATAATTTTGAAAAACAATAAAAATCTGAACAACAAACTGGGTCATACTGATTATAATTAAAAAGTGGTCCGTTCTGATTTCAGCCGGCAGAATTTTCCGATAAACTCAATTAAAAAATTATTTGTAAGTTAACCAAAAGTTTTTTTGAAGGTTCCATAATCGGGGATCCTGATTTTAGAACCATCAAGTTGAACAAGTCCTTTCTTTTCAAGAGAGTGAAGCACTCTTGAAACTGTTTCCCTTGATGTTCCTGCAATGTTAGCAATATCATGCTGAAAAGGAAGCTCTACTTCAACCAAACCCTGTTTCATTATTCCTGAAATTTCTGCAAGTTGAATAATTGCAGAAATAATTTTGCCTTCAGCCTTTAGTAGTGATAGTGATTTTATTTTATCGTCTGCTGCTCTCAATCTCCGTATAAGCCCCTCCAGCAGAGCAAACGTAATTTTTGGATTGTATTGAATGAGCTGCATAAATTCATCTCTGCCTAAATAAAATAATTCTGTGTTTTCCATGGCAATTACATTAGCTGAAGGATACTGACCATCGAGAAGGGACATTTCCCCGAAGTATTCATATTCTCCTAAAATGGTCAGAATAATTTCTCTGCCTTCCGAATCATTTCTTGTAACTTTAACAGCACCCTTTATAACAACAAATAATCCCGGTCCTTCATTTGTCTCATCAACTATCATCATATCTTTTTTATAATTCCTGAGCATTCCAAGTTCTTCGATTCTGGAAAGAATGTCATCATCGAGTTCCGAAAAAATTGGAACGTATTTCAGAATTATTTTTGAATCGTTCATGCTGATGAATTAAATGAATAAAAACAGCTTCACATTCTGAGTAAGAAATTTAATTTTAAATAAGAGAAATATTGTGCTTTAAAAGACAAATTTAATTATTAATGAAATTTGTGATAAATCAATATTAAGGACATTTTTGCGCAAATGCAATTATTGATAATAGTATCCAGTCGTTAACTGATGCTTTATGATTTAGAAAAAAATTGCTAGAAAAGAAATTTTGTAAATAAACAGGACTAAAAAAAGCGGCACAGTAAAAACTGTACCGCCTTCTTAATATTACTAATGGTAATCAGTTTATTTTAATAGCAGCATTTTCTTTACTGAAGTAAATTTTCCTGCAGTTATTCTATAAAGGTACATTCCGCTTGCAACCAGGTTACCTGCATTATTATCACCTTTCCATTGAACTGAATGAAAACCAGCGGACTGTGTTTCATTTACAAGAGTGCGGATTTTTTCTCCCAATGAATTATATATTTCAAGTGTAACCACCTGGCTCTCAGGTAATTGATAACTTATAAGAGTAGTTGGATTAAACGGGTTAGGATAATTTTGCATCAGTTCATATGTTTTAGGAATTTCATTTTCAACCTGCTGATTACCACTTATGGTAGTAGTATCTGTAACATAGGCTGAAACCATTAGATTGTTATTTCCAAGAGTCTGCCAGCCATCGGTTCTTGTATAGTACATGCCACGATTAGCATACGGAGGATCACTATCTACACCGATTCCCGGAGAAGCGGGACTATTTGGAAGGTAATTTATAACTACCCAAAAATCACCTGCATAAAGCAGCGGCGGATCATCCCCGGGTAATGTAAATACAACCGTACTGACCGGTTCGGTGCTTAGAGACATAGCTCTATATGGTCCCGCTAAAATTCGATCGGTAGGCAAACCTGCACTATCGCTTTGAACAGTAAAATCGAAAGCGGAATTTGAATTGACCGTGGTACTTAATCTTACTATTCGCGCAGGATAAAAAGGCGGAGTAAAACGTACTGCAAACTTATTATCATCGTATGTACCACTTACTATTGTAAAATAATCCCATGTACTGTCATCATAACTTATTTTTGTCAGGACAGGATTTTGACATGCAAAGTTTCCAACTGGTTGACTTACCGGGCTTACTAAAGTATCATTATTTACCACTATTGATGCCTTAATTGTATACTCATACCATTCTCCGCATGTAACTTCATTATCAATAATATTTTCAACTCCCGCTGTAACAGTTGTAAGAAAAGCTCCATTCTTGTATAATGTTATTGTCGGAGAAGAAGGCAGAGGCTCATTGTCCAATCCGAGAGTTGGATCACTCCATGAAATTGATAGGTTACCTCCTTGTCTGTTTACTGAAATATTTCCCGGAGTTTGAGGTGGAGCTGAGAGGTTAACATTTATTTTCTCATCTCCAAAATAATTAGGATCAAATACACTGTTCATTGTTTGAGGCCACCAGCCATTAAATAATGGATTGCCATTATCTCTTGCAATCAAAAAGGCACCGAGCCCGACAATTTTATCAGGGCCATAAACCTGCAACTGGTAACCTTCCATAAATCCCATTGGAATAGCTACTTCTCCCTGCAAATGTCCGGATGCGACACTGAAAGCGACCTGGCCATCTGTAAGTGTGTCAGTAGTCCCGACACCACCACCTTTAAATATTTGCCTGAATCTCAAATTTGAACCGGAGGGATGCCAGTAAGCCCAGAAATTTCCTTCCTGGAAAATCGGCAGTGAACCCAATGGTTCAAATGATTTATTATGGTTATCATCAAAGTAAAGTCCGAAGCCTTCATTATCATCTAAAGTTGGATTCAAAAAATCTTCGCCGGCTATGTAGAGCATATCGGTCTGATCATCAAATTTGAAGTACATAAAAACTGAACCTTGAGGAACAGGCGGACTTCCTGAATAACCAAGGACATCAGAAACATCAACTTTAAATGCATCGCTCCATTCTCCGGGAGATAATACTCCATCTATAGTCGGAATAGTTCCCATAGGTGTGTTGAAACTGAATGTGAACAACGAATCATTAACCTGTCCGAGCACTTCGTTTGAATACTGACTCTGCCCGGTAGATGTTACAATATTTACAACATAATAGTAGTTTGTTAAAGGGTAAACTGCTGAGTCCGTATAAACTTGTTGAGACACATCGACGCTCGATATTTTTGTATAAGGTCCTCCGGAAACAGGACCACGATATATAAAAATACTATCAGAACGGGATTGTGGCGAAGAAAAAGCGGTATTTAAATTCTCATCAGAATTTCTTTTTCCCGTTGCTGACCTGATATTTTGTGAACTCTTTTCATCAGGTTTATAAGGATCCCCTACCGCTTTAGCCATTTCATTTGTTTTATGTATTACTGAGAATTGAGGGGGTAGAATCCAGCTTAAAGTAATTGCTCCAATCTCATTATTAGTTGCCTGTAAAACAGGTGCCTGTGCAGGGAATGGATCAAGTGAAAAATTAATTCCGGAAGTCGTAACTCCATCAGTTACTACTACTCCTGATACATTTCCAAATGTATACCCGGGTTTTTCCGCTGTCACAGTATAAGTACCAGCAGGGACATTCTGAATGGTATAATTACCATTTGCATCAGTAATAGCAGTTCTAACAGTACCATCAGCTTTTACAGTTACTCCGCTGTCATTCCCTGTATCCGTCAGATTAACATTTCCGCTAATAAAACCACCGCCTAAATCGATAGTATCATAAGAAATTATGCCGCCGTTACCAAAAGCTCTGGCATGAACAGCTTTACCGCCTGCAAAAACTTTTGAACCATCGTGAGAAATATCGACGGTAAAAAATGATCCCGGTGTTGCCAAACTATAGGTTAAAGCACCTGTTTCAACATCAAAAACAAGCAGATCCGGTTTGCTTTGATCATTTAAATCTCCCCACGTAGCAACAGCGGCTACTCTGCCATCATCGGATAATGAAATATCATCGACAAGGTCACCCAAACCAGTATAAATCCATTTTGGGGTTCCTCCTCCATAAGTATCAAAAGCAATTACGGTTCCGTCATAAGATGCAGCATAAAATATTAATGTCCCGGCAACAATTGTGTTGCCGTCTTCAGAAATATCGACAGCCGATGCCCAGTTAGTGTAAAGACCTGCGGGAATACGATATTGCCATAAAAGATTATAAACACTATTTGAGCTATCAAATCGCCAGGTTTGTACGAATCCGCTGTTATCTGCTGTTACAACTATACTTCCGTCACCACTTATTACTGCAGGTGCTTCTGTATTACTTACAAAGTGATCCCAGATTAATGTTCCATTAGTACGGTCAAAAACATACATGTGGTTTCTTCCGTTCACAACCACTTTGGTATCTTGTGCAGAATAATTGGCTCCCGTCCAGTTAGTAATTACATCATTAGAAACTTCAAAAGTCCAGTTAACCACAGGGGAAGGTCCGGTCAGATCAAATGAATAAACCACTGAAACATTTCCATTTCCGTTTGCTTGCGCAAGAAACAGTGCATATTTACTGTCTCTTGAAACTGCAGCATAAGTTGCCCAGAGTGTATCAGGCATTATCATTTGATATGTTACATTACCGGTGGCTTTATCCAAAATATCGAATTCAGTTCCATGCGTTAATGCGATAACAGATCCATCATCTGAAACATCTGTACTTGGATCATTTGGTACCGTTGAAAATTCCCAGGCAGGAGTATTGTTGTTCTCATTATAAAGAGATACTCTCATCGTATTCAATCCCCACGAAGTCAGTGGAACTGAGCCATCGTCATTAAGTTCAATTCTGTTTGCTATTGACAGAGGATCCTGGAATGACCAAACCTGGCTTCCGCCTAAAACATACCTTTCCCCTGAACTATGATTGTATTGGGTTATTGCACTCTGAATGTTATTCTTTGAATTATTTTTTTCCGGAATAGTTTGAATCTCTGTCCTGTTTCCTTCTTTGATTATTTTTTTTCCGATAAAATGATCATCCTGGGCATGAATATTTTGTGGAATAAGTATGCTAGAAAATAAAACCACGTAAAAGCATGCAACGAACAGTAACCAGAATTTCATATTTGCCTCCGCTTTTGAAGAATTTTTACAAATTAAAGTAACTTGTTTTAGAAACATTTAATGAACTATTCGAAATTGCTCCCTTATTTATTAAAAAAATTAGAACTCTCAAACAAAAATTAAAAACTAAATCGTTATTGACAACTATAGCTTTTAATAAAATTGCCAATATATATTTACAATTTCTTCCCGCTAACTAATCCATATATATTTTGAAATGATGTGTTTTATCTCAAAAAAACTGAACATCTTAAAATTTAAATAATATTATTTCTCAGGTTATTCTTTTGTTATCTGGTTATATTTTATTCTAAATATTTTTTTTATTTTTTTTTTGAATATGATTATGAAAAAGATATTCGGACTTCTCGTTTTAATTGTGCAGATTCTTACAGTTTCACTTTATCCACAAGAAAAGCAACTCTTTGGTTTGGGTCCATTTGACTGGAATTCTTCCAAAGAAACAGTCAAAGAAATTATGAGTGAAAAATTCAATCTGATTCCCGGTTACGAAAAAGAGAGTGCACTGGGATTTGAGGGAGGAAAGTATTTTGGAGAAGATATTCACGTCTGGGTTTTCTTTTTTAATGAAGATAGACTTGGTGAAGCAGATCTGGTAATTAAAAATACTGACAGACCTGTGGAAGCTATTTTCTATGAAGTTGTTCACACTTTATCAGAAGAATACGGAGATCCCGATTTATACAAGGCAGATGACTGGACTGCTGAGTGGTACTATTACGATCTTCAGGGGAAGAAATTAAGTGCAACTATAAAAGTTTCTCCTTATTCATATGAAAAAGTTACAAGTATTAAGATTTCTTTTCTTAAAATTTAATTAAGTGCTTATAAAATCAACTGTTGCAAAAATTAACTTGTTCTGTTAATTTGTGTTTTATAAATAAAAATTAATTCGGAGTGGAGTACATGCTAAAGCTTAATCATCTGAATTATTATCGCCTTCCCTGGAATTTAACAGATAATTCAATTTCATGGTTGGAACCAACCGCTAAATGCAACCTGTCCTGTGATGGATGCTATCGAAAAAATGAAAACAGCCATAAATCAATTGATGAAATTAAAAGTGATCTTGATGTTTTTACCAGTATGCGTAATAGTGACGGGATATCAATAGCAGGTGGAGATCCGCTAACCCATCCGGAGGTTGTCGAGATACTAAAAGAGGTTAAAAAAAGAAATTTAAAACCGATATTAAATACAAACGGACTTGCACTAACTGAGGAGCTTCTACTTAAGCTGAAAGAAGCTGGTGTTTTCGGATTCACTTTTCATATAGACAGTAAGCAAGGCAGACCAGGGTGGAAAAATAAAAATGAACTTGAACTAAATGAACTCAGATTACACTATGCTCAGATGCTTGCAAAAGCCGGTAATATTTCCTGCTCATTTAATTCAACTGTTTACGAGGATACTATACAATATATCCCCGGGATGGTGAGGTGGGCAGAAAAGCATATTGATATCGTTCAGGTTATGGTTTTTATATTGTACCGTGCAGTAAATAATGATAAGGTTGATTTTTACCTTGGTCCTGAAAAAAATAGATATGAACCAGTTAGTTTATAACGAAGAAAGCACCGAAAGAACTGATATCAAGGCTGAGGAAGTGGTTGAATTACTTAGAAATGAATATCCTGATTTCGATCCATGTGCTTACCTGAATGGTTCGGAAAAACCTGATTCGTTTAAGTGGCTTTTAACAGGAAGATTTGGAAGACGAAATAAAATTTATGGTTATATGGGTCGTAAGGGAATTGAAATAGTTCAGACATTAAATCATATGCTTTATAACAGGTATCTTGCTTATGCTGCTCCAAAGGATACAGCCAAAGGAAGATCTATGCTGTTGCTTGGCTTTTTTGATAAAAAGATGAGAAAAACTGCTGCAAAATATCTGAAGAATCCATTTAATATTTTCAGAAAACTACACTACCAATCTGTAATGATAATCCAGCCTGTCGATTTCCTGAAAGATGGAAGACAAAATATGTGCGACGGTTGTCCCGATATAACTGTCTGGAATGGTGAGTTGGTTTGGTCATGCAGAATGGAAGAGCAAATGAACTTCGGAATGAATGTTAAAACTTACCCCAAAGGTTTTATGAATTAGAGGTAGTCATTCCCCGGATTTTTTGTTCAAATCATCACAAAGATTAATCCTGTGCTAAATTGTACAAGTAAGTACAACATAGTTTATAATATTTAAATGAAATCATTTATTAAACTATGAAAGGATTAGCATTATGAAAAAAGTTATGATGATTAGCTCAGTTGCAATGGTGTTTGTAATGTTCCTCTCCTTAAATGCATATTCACAGAATTCCCAAAAAATTTCAAAACAAAACGATATTAGTTTTCCTCAGAATGCTTACAGCGGTGGAATGATGGAAGTTGAATTAGGCAGACTTGCCCAGCAAAAAGCTTTTTCCGAAAAAGTAAAACAATTTGGTGAAAGAATGATAGCGGATCATACTAAAGCAAATGAAGAATTAAAAGCTATAGCAATGAAAGATAATATTAGTCTGCCGGCTAAAATGCTCGATAGTAACAAAGACACCTATGATCAGTTAAATAAATACGATGGGAAAGAATTTGATAAAGAATATATGAACAAAATGGTTGAAGATCATAAACAGGTTATTAGTGATTTTGAAGATGCATCGCAGAATGCTAAAAACCAGGATGTTCGCCAATGGGCTAAAAATACTCTCCCTACTTTAAGGCAGCATCTTGAGTTGGCTCAAAAAACATTAAACGGATTACAAAGTAGTAAATAATATTTGAAGGGGGCATTAGCTCCCTCTTCCCTTCTTTTAATCACCACCAAACCCGATACATCAAAAAAATAATTACAGATAATTTTTATAGCGAATAAATTTAATTAGTATCTTTGTCCAGGTTATAACTATGTTTTCGGAAGAAACTTATAAGTATATGTTCTCTGCTTTACAGGAAGCTGAAAAGGCACTGGAAGAAGATGAAGTTCCTGTAGGAGCGGTCGTAGTTCATAAAAATAAAATTATAGGACGGGGATATAATCAAATCGAAAAATTAAAAGATGCTACTGCTCATGCAGAAATGATTGCTTTAACAGCAGCATCATCTTTTATTGGAAACTGGCGATTAAATGAATGCGATATTTACGTTACGCTTGAACCATGTATAATGTGCACAGGCGCTATGCTTGTTTCAAGAATCAGAACATTATTCTTTGCTTCCTATGATCCTAAATTCGGCGCCTGTGGTTCTTTGTATAATCTTGCTGGAGAAGGTAAATACAATCACAAGATTGAGGTGGTCTCGGGAATTTATTCAGAAGAAAGCCAGGGTTTGATGACAAATTTTTTTAACAAAATCAGAATTAAAAATAACAAGCAGGTCAATTTGCTTGATAAAAAAACTTAATAAAATTAAATTAACATTCAAAAAAAATCGGGAAATACAATGCGTCTAATATTATTTGGTGCCCCGGGGGTTGGTAAAGGAACACAAGCAAAAATTTTAGCTTCCAAATTAAACATTCCACATATCTCTACCGGAGATATTTTAAGACAAGCAGTTCACGATAAGACTCCTCTGGGTGTTAAAGCACAGAAGATTATGAATGCGGGTGAACTTGTGTCGGATGAAATTATGATGGGGATTATAAGGGATACACTTGAACAGCAAAGATGTAAACTTGGATTTATCCTCGATGGATTTCCTCGTACACTTGCCCAGGCAGAAGCATTCGATGGTTTATTAAATGAGCTGAAAATTACAAACATTTATCTTGTCAATCTGAATGCTGACAATGAAGAGGTTGTAAAAAGATTAACAAACCGCCGTGCATGCAAATCGTGCAATAATATTTTTACTTATGATGAAGTTAAGAATCTTCATTCCTGTCCGAAATGTGGAGCTGAAAACAGTTTCTATCAGAGAAATGATGATAAGGAAGAAGTAATAAGGCACAGACTTAAAGTGTATGAAGATAGTACAAAGCCTGTATTGGATTTTTACGAGAAACAGTCAAAAGTAGTAAGTGTTAAAGGTACAGGTAAAATTGAAGATATAACTACCGGTATTCTTAAAGGCCTGGAAAATAAAGCAGGAAAGAATATTCCTATTTCTGCTTTATAACAGCTTTAAAAGCTTTTCCGTTTTCAAGCTTTATAATTCTGTGGTTAAATTTTTTAACTATTTCATAGTTGTGTGTAGCAAATATTATTGCTGTACCGCGTGAATTTATCTTTTCAAGAATATCCAGGATTTCTGAAGACGTTTCCGGGTCAAGGTTTCCTGTAGGTTCATCTGCCAGTATGAGAAGCGGTTCGTTAATTACTGCCCTTGCAATTGCAACACGCTGCTTTTCACCACCTGATAATTCACCGGGCATACTGTACCTTCTGTGCAGCAGTCCAACATCTGATAAAGCATTATTTACTTTTTTCTTAATTTCTTTACCTGAAGAATTTGTTACTTCAAGAATGAACGAAAGATTTTCATAAATATTACGGTCATTTAATAATTTAAAATCCTGGAAGACAACTCCGATCTTTCTCCTGAGGTAAGGAAGCATTTTCGATTTAATCATTTTCGTATCATAATTCGCAACCTGAATAAATCCGGCCTGAGGCAGTAAGTTCATATAAATCATCTGAAGCAATGTACTTTTACCCGAGCCACTCTTCCCTATCAGAAAAATAAATTCACCCTGCTCAAGCTCAAGGTTGAGGTCCTCAAACACTGGCTGCGATGGATAATGATAAACAACATGATCAAATGTCAGCATTAATTTCCCACAATAAATTGTACTCTTTCACTACCGGCATTTCCGTCTCTAAAAGAGAAGGCTTCAAAACATTCAATAACATACAAACCGGCTTTTTCGATTAATCTAAAATATTCTGCAAATGGATAAATTTTTTGTTTATGGATTTCTGTAAATATTTCATTATTAAATTCCATCCGGAATATATTTTTGTGAATCCTGCTTTTAGGATTGTAGAAGCTTTTCTGAACATATTCGATGCCGTTATATCTCCCCTTTCTGAATGGTTCTTTGACATGTTTCAAACTATTCGGTTCGAGACTGATATCAAAAGTGAAAATACCGCCATCACGTAAAATTCTTTTTATCTCCTTAAACATTAAAAGTAGTTTCTTTTTGCTGGTAAGATAATTAATACTGTCGAAAGTAGCATATATCAAATCAAAATGATTCTTAAAAGGGATAGCAGTCATATCGCAGCATACTTTTTTAAATTGACCTGGTTCTGCCTGGCATATCATACTGAATGAAATGTCAGAAATTATAATGCACGGGAAATGATTACTTAAATGGTTAGCCAGTTTTCCGTTACCGGCTCCTAATTCAAGTACACTTGAATTTTTTCCAACATATGATCTGACGATTTTATATAAATAATTTGCCCATTGGTCGTACTTAATTGTCCGCATTAAATAAGGATATATTAACGCTACCTTTTCATAAGATCTTAAGCAATCCATTTTTTCCTGTTTTTCAGAATAATATCAGCAAAATAAAAGGCTTCAAGAATACTATTTTCATTTGCAATGTTCTTACCGGCAATATCATATGCAACCCCGTGATCGGGTGAAGTTCTGACTATAGGTAAACCTGCAGTATAATTTACGCCTCTCGAAAAATTTAAAAGTTTAAAGGGATTAATACCTGGTCGTGGTACATCCCGAGAGTAAGATCAAATTTGTTGTATGTCTTGTTTCCCCAATATGCATCAGGTGAAAATGGACCAAACAAATATTTCTGTTGTCTATATGATCTTAAGAATGGTTTAATAACTTTCTCCTCTTCATTACCAATTAATCCTGATTCACCGGCATGCGGGTTAAGTCCGGTAACACCAATCTTAGGAGATTCAATTTTAAAATCCTTCTGCATACTATTAATAACAACGTCCGCTACAGATTTTAATCTTTTCTTTGTTATTAAGCGCGGTACAGAAGAAACCGGTTTGTGAATAGTTGCAAGTGCTGCTTTAATTTTTTTCGATAAAAACATCATTACAAAATTTTCAGTATCAAACCACTTTGCAAGCATTTCGGTATGACCGGGGAATTTATATCCTGCTGAATTCAGTGCATCCTTTGAAATGGGAGCTGTAATAAGAGAATCCGCAAAATTATTTTTTAAAAGTTCACGAGCAATTTCAAGAGATAAATATGCAGCCTTACCCGAAGTATTTGTCGGTTGACCGGTATTTAATTTAAATCTTCCGGAATCAAATAAAATAATATTTTCGTTATCAATTTCATTTAACTTTTTTACTTTTTTGAATTTAAAATCAGGGTTGGTAATACAGGCTGCGGCTTCAAAAACATTTGAAGGACAAATAAATATTAATTGATTATTCTTTTTTTGCGAGAGGTGGTTCAGTGATTTAATTACAATTTCCGGCCCGATGCCGTTAATGTCACCGCAAGTAAAAATAAATCTGTTTCTCATCCGCTTATAAGTGAAAAATCTCCGGTTCCTTTTTTATCTACAAACACAAATTTATGTTGAGAATTATTATAAGTCCATGTTTCTACAATATTTCCGTAATCATCCGATGCCCTGTTTATTTCGGTAGGTTTCCCGTATCTTATATAAACTTTTCCTCGGTCAGTATTGGCTCCGTTCATGCCGGTTATTGTTGAAAAATTTTTAGAAGCATAATCTATCCTTAAATAATATTCCTGCATAAGAGGATTAAACTCAGTTTGAGGTGTCGGGTCAATTTTCTTCCAGTATGAAGCTAATTCTTTCTCGTAATCCTCACTATTTGCATCAAGCAGAGAATTTATTACGGAATCCTTTTCAATAAACTTTAACGCTTTTATTGCTATTTCAGGATCTTTCAAAGAGCGGGGTTTGTTGATCCATTTGCAGGCAAACTTAAAAACTTCAGGTTTGGAGGAATCAGCTTTCTCTGAGACAGTTAATAAGAATCCGCCTTCTTTTAATTTGTTGCTTAATCCGTCCAGTCTGAAGAATGAGTAGACTTCAGAGTCAGATTTCACATCGAGTACGAGTTTGCCGCCGCATTCCGCGGGTGTAACAGACCCTGTCACAGAATTATTTAGTGCATTATTGAATAGTGTATCCTTATTCTGTATTAGTTTAACCCATAAAGAATCTGATCGATGATCTTTTACGGGGATAATAAAAGAATATTCATTTTCATCGAAAGGAAGATTGCCTCCGTAATTTGCCAGTACCATAGATTGTTTATTGTTACAATTAAATGCCTGGTCATCAATGATTAAGGGATTAATGAAATTCTCAACCGAATCAATTTTCACCAATTTAGCTGGGAATTTATGTTCGTTGGAAGATTTATAATCGAAAAGAATTTCCATCATCTTGTAAGTACCCGGAGATAAATTTAATTCCAGTACACCTTCAGAAAAGATTGAAGGAGAAACAGTCTGATCGTAATCCGGTACCTGTATATTTTTTTCTTTGATTGCTCTTGAAATAAATTTATCATTTTGAGCATCAAAGACTTCCAGTGAAATCCGGTATTGAGCAAGGAACAGGTCTGCTCCTTTTTCAAAAACCAGGTGTGCCAGGGGAATTTTATAGGTATAATAAATATTATATGTTGAATCGGAAGGGATTACAATTATATCGGAATATAATAATCGAGGCATCACAGGCTGAGCATAAATCAGTCCGGGAATAAAAAATACAGCTATAAATAAAAAAATACTTTTAAGCACAGATTTTCTTTTTTAGGAAAACTAACATCCGTCATCCACCTTTTCAACACTATTATTTTGCATCAAAAGGTAATAATTGAGATACCCCGGTAAAGAATAATAATCTTACAATAAATAGAAGATGGGTTTGTAAGCCCTGTTTAGCTATTCATATTCTGAAGAAAGTCTTTATTGGTTTTAGTTCCTCTCATTTTATCAAGCAAAAATTCCATTGCTTCAATTGGACTAAAATCGCTTAAGAGTTTTCTTAATATCCAGATTTTTGCAAGTTCATCTTCTTTCATCAGCAGATCTTCTCTCCTGGTTCCGGAGCGGTTAACATCGATTGCAGGGAATATTCTTCTATCACTTAAATCACGGTTAAGTACTATTTCCATATTACCTGTCCCTTTGAACTCTTCAAAGATAACGTCATCCATCCTGCTGCCGGTATCGATTAAGGCAGTAGCAAGAATTGTAAGACTTCCACCGTCTTCTGTATTTCTTGCAGCACCGAAAAATCTTTTTGGCTTATGAAGTGCATTTGAGTCAACACCACCAGACAGAATTCGACCCGAGTGAGGAACTACTATATTATGTGCACGTGCAAGTCTTGTAATACTATCGAGAAGAATTACTACATCTTCTTTAGCTTCTACAAGTCTCTTTGCTTTTTCGATAACCATATCAGCAACCTGTACGTGTCTTTCTGCGGGTTCATCGAAAGTGGAAGAAATTACTTCACCTTTAACCGAACGTTCCATATCGGTTACTTCTTCAGGACGTTCATCAATTAAAAGGATAAGCAATTTTATTTCAGGATGATTTCTTGTAATAGAGTTAGCTATCTTCTGGAGCAAAATTGTTTTACCGCTTTTGGGAGGAGAAACTATCAAACCTCTCTGCCCTTTACCAATCGGGGAAAGCAGGTTCATTATTCTCATAGAATATTCGCCGGGCGCAGATTCGAGATTTATTCTTTTTGTAGGGTAAACAGGAACAAGATTATCAAACAGAGTTCTTTCTCTTATTGCTTCGGGATCCTGACCGTTGACAGCCTCAACTCTTAACAGGGCAAAAAATCTTTCACCTTCTTTCGGGGGTCTCACCTGACCACTTACAAAATCACCTGTTCTAAGAGAGAATTTTTTTATCTGAGAAGGTGAGACATAAATATCATCCGGTGAAGGTAAATAGTTGTAATCAGCAGAGCGGAGAAATCCATATCCATCAGGAAGAACTTCTAAAACTCCTCTTGAGAAAGTTAGTCCGTCCTTGGCGGTTTGCTCTTCTAAAATTCTGAAAATTAGTTCTTGTTTTCTTAAATCTGAATAGCCGGAAATATTCAAGTCTTTGGCTATCTCGTTCAACTCAACGATTTTTTTGGATTTCAATTCAGAAATATCCATTGGCATAATTCGACCTTAAAAAATTAGTTTAACAAATACTTAGTTATATTAGTGTTTAAATACACAATCGGAAATGTTTATGGGGTAATATTTATACTTCGTTTTTAATTATCTTTGAAAGGAACACGAGGTTTTATTGAAACTTAGCTTTTATTGGAAAAAATGTCAAGCACTTTTAAATAAAAGTAAATCAGATTTTATATCCCCGATAAGATACATACTACCCAATATTACTAAACAATCTTTTTGTTCCCTTCTTTCAAAATTTTTTAAATATTCAACCGGGCTCCTTTCTATTATTGTTTTAATATTTAGTTTTTCTGCAATTTTGGAAATTTCTTCAACTGAAAGTGCTCTTTCATATCTGGCCTGGCAGATATGTATTTCATCAAAATGATCATTTACAATAGAAAGCATTTCTTCAATGGCTTTATCTTTCATAACACCAAATAACAAAACCTTTTTATCATATTTTTTTTCATCTTTTTGAAATTCGGAAATAAAACTTTTAATGCTTTCAGGATTGTGGGCAGAGTCGAAAATTATATCGGGACTGGTTTTATAATAATCATATCGTCCCTGAATTCCTGTGTTAAAAATTACATTCCTCATTCCATGCTCAACAGGATGAAAATTTGTGACATCCAATGTCTTAATTACTGCAAGAGCCGCAAGAGCGGCATTATATTTCTGGTAAATTCCTTTAAGAGGTATTGGCCAGTTATCAATTTCAATTTCTTCAGTGTACAGTTCCAGCGATTCATCTGTCCCAAGCGTATAGTCATTTATCAAAAATAATTCACTTCCTGTATCTTCACATTTTTTCTTTATAACTATTTCAGCTTCTTCTGGCAATCTTCCGGCAAATACTTTGGAATTTTTCTTTATAATACCGGCTTTTTCATAAGCAATTTTTTCAACCGTATCACCAAGTATCTGGGTGTGTTCTTTGGAGATGGAGGTGATTAATACAGCTAAAGGATTTAAAACGTTTGTTGCATCAAGCCTTCCTCCCAGCCCGGTTTCAATTACAGCATAATCTACTTTTTTATCGTATAAATATTGAAAAGCAAGTGCAGTTGTTACTTCAAAAAAAGTTAGTCCCATCTGATCTATTTCTTTTTCATAACTCGAAATAAAACCGGAAATGTAGCTATCAGGAATTTCGAGACCGTTTATTTTTACCCGTTCATTAAATCTCACAAAATGCGGAGATGTATACAGTCCAACATCAAAACCCAGCTCACGTAAAATACTTGCAACAAATGCGGCAGTACTTCCTTTTCCATTGGAACCAGCAAGGTGAAATGCTTTCAGTTCCTTCTGGGGTTCACCGATAATTTTTAAAAAACGGGAAATGTTATCAAGCCCGAGCTTAATATTAAACTGGTGAAGGGAGTAAAGTTTTTTTAATGCAGAATCGATTTCCATTTTTAAATAATATATGAGCCGGTAAGTTCCGATAGTTTAGCCAGTCCGGCATCCTGGCAATATTCTTCGAGTTCAGTTATAATTTTCATTGGAGCAGTAGGATCAATAAAATTCAATGTCCCTATCTGAACAGCGGAAGCACCAACAATCATAAATTCAATAACATCTTTCCAGTTCATTATTCCACCTATTCCAAATAAGGGAATATCAACTTTTTGTTTTATTTCCAATACCTTAGCTAATGCAACAGGTTTAATTGCCGGACCTGATAACCCGCCTGTTACATTCTTTATTTTCGGTCTTTTTGTAAAAATGTTGAATGCGGTTCCGACTAATGTATTTATTGCTGAGACTGCATCACCGCCATTATCCTTTACTACTTTTGCAAATTCTGAAATATATGAGACATTTGGAGATAATTTAATTATTACAGGTTTATTTGTCACTGCTTTTACTTTTTCAGTAATTGTACCCACTGCTTTAACACTATTTCCAAACTGGAGTCCGCCTTCTTTAACATTTGGGCACGAAACATTTATCTCGAATGCGTCTACGGCTTTTTGTTCTGTCAGAATTCTTGTGCACTCAACATATTCTTCAATTGTACTTGCAGCTATGTTGCAGATTAAAGGAACGTCATAGTTTTCAATAAAGGGAATTTTTTCTTTTATATATTCTTCTACTCCGACATTGGCCAGACCTATTGCATTTAACATTCCGGAAGGAGTTTCAACAATACGTTGCGGAGGATTTCCTTTTCTCGGTTTTAAACTTAATGATTTTGTAACAATCCCGCCAATTTTATTCAGGTCAATAAATTCTGATATTTCATTTCCATACCCAATAGTGCCGGAAGCAAGGAGAATTGGATTTCTGAATGTCATTGGTCCGACTTTTACACTTAGATCAATTTTGCTCATATCTCAATATCCCTGATATTAAAAACAGGACCATCTTTACAAACGAGCATATATTTATCTTTTTGACCGGTAGATTCAATCGGGCATCCCTGGCAAATTCCAAAACCGCAAGCCATAGCACATTCTGTTGATACTTCGCATTCAAAATCATGCTTAATACAAAAAGTTTTCAGAGCGCCAAGCATTGCGTTCGGGCCACAGCTGAATACTTTTATTTTTTCTTTGTTTATTTCTCCAAGTTTACTCTCAAGTAGTTGGACTACGGTTCCCTTGAATCCTGTAGTGCCGTCATCGGTTGAAGTGGTGATATTTTTCATTCCATATTTAATTATATCAGAATGGGATTTACCACCGACATAAGTTAAAATATTTTTTTTATCAGTAATTTTTTTTGTAAGAAGAGGAAAAGGTGCTGCCCCTAAACCTCCGGCAACTATTACTGCAGTTTGATAATCTCCATCTAAGTTGAACCCGTTTCCAAGCGGTCCAAGTATATCAATAGATTCTCCCTGATGCTTATGAGCCAGGATCCTTGTTCCCTCGCCATAAACATTAAACATAATGAAGATGTAATCATCTTCAACATCACAAACACTAAAGGGGCGGCGAAGCAACGGGTAAATAGATTCGGATACCCTGATATTAAGAAATTGTCCCGGTTGGATAATTGAAGCAATTTCGGGGCAATAAATTTTCAGCAGAAAGATCTGGTTTTCAAGTTCAATCGTTTTTGCTACAGGTGCATTGATAACGTACAAAATAATACCTTAGTAGAATTTTCCATCAAATGAAAATGATCTCTTGCTTAGTGATGGAATATTTGGGAGGCTGATGATAGCCGTTACTCTAAATTTTAAAAACAACATTTAAAAATTAAAGAAAACTTTATTAATAATCGAATACCGTTTTCAAATCGATCAGTTATTTTTTTCAATGGCTGTAATTTTATCCAGCCTTTTCTGGTGCCTTCCCCCGCCGAACTTTGTATTCAGCCAGACTTCCAGGATTGATTTAATGGTTTCTTCGCCGATTGACTTTGCACCAACCACAAGAACATTTGCATCGTTATGCTCACGTGCACTTCTTGCTGAAAATTCATTGTAGCAGGTAGCGGCTCTAATTCCTTTTAATTTATTTGCGGTTATAGCAGAAGGGATTCCTGTTGCGTCAATCAAAATACCAAAATCTGCTTCCTTTATTTGAACTTTTTTTGCAACAGCATATGCAAAATCAGGATAATCACAGGACTTTTCATCATAAGTTCCGATATCAATAATCTGCATTCCCTTGTCTATAAGCATTTTGCTCAAAATATTTTTTACTTTAAATCCCGTATGATCACTGCCAATAACAATTTTATTTAAGTGAGTCGTTTGGGAAGGGATTTGAGTCCCCGAAATTTTTTCAGCTTCATCTTTATCTACAATTGTTAAACCGAGTTCTTTAATCTTGTCTTTTGCAGAAGGAGTAAGGATATCATCTTTGCTGATAAGAATAATTTTATCTTCCCGCGCTGCATTATATATATCTCTTTCGGTAAATAGTTTTTTCATGACAGCAATTTTTTATAAGGAAGATTTCTTCTTTTTATAAATATTCAGTAAGCTTATTTATTTTAAGATGGTCAACGATCTTTTTCACTTCCTGGCTCTGGTCTCTTCTGCATATCAACAAAGCATCATCGGAATTAATGATTATAAGATTATCAACGCCGATAACGGATGTGAATTTATCTGGAGAATATATGTAAGAATCAACGGTCATTTCGGTAAAAACTTTTCCTATAATTGCATTCCCATTATCATCTTTGTTTGTGAGCTGATATACTTCCTCCCAGCTACCAACATCACTCCAGGAAAATTCGCCTTTAGTCAGGTAGACATTCTGAGATTTTTCCATTATGCCGTAATCAATAGAAATATTTCTCAGCTTACCGTATACATTCGCTAAAGTTTTATTAAAATCAGGTGAATTGACAACAGGAATAAGTTCATTTAAACCTTCATAAAGATCGGGCATGTATTTTTCAATTTCGTTTAATATAGCATCGACACGCCAGATAAACATACCGCTGTTCCAGTAAAAATCCCCGCTTTCAAGAAATCTTACCGCAGTAGCATAGTTTGGTTTTTCTGCAAATGTATAAACTTTATGAACATTATTAGCTACTTCATTTTCTTCAATCTGGATATAACCATAACCCGTTTCGGGTCTGGAAGGTTTTATACCAATAGTAACCAGTCCTTTTGAATCATAAGCATATTGAGCAGCATGTTTCAATGTATTATGATATTCTTCAATATCTTTTATTATATGATCAGCAGGAAGAATCATTGTTACCGCATCAGCAGCTTTCGATTTAATTACTACCGATGCAAGCCCGATACACGGAGCAGTGTTCCTTCCGAAAGGTTCTTCAATTATATTATTTTCAGGTAATTCCGGTAGTTGTTTAACAATTTCATCCCTTTGAACCTTATTAGTAATGATAAAAATATTTTCTTTATCAACTATGCCATCAAGTCTTGCAACTGTTTCCTGGATCATTGTATGGCTGCCAAATATATTCAAGAGTTGTTTAGGTGTTCTTTCTTTGCTCCTCGGCCAGAATCTTGAGCCGACTCCGCCCGCCATAATCACTGCGAAAAGATTCATTTAAATATCTTCCTTTATTTTTAGAGTTTCTATACTCCCTCCAAATTCTTCTGCCTTGTTAAGGTAGCTGGTTATGTTCACTTCTTTACCTCTTACAACTGCTACTATAACTATAAGGCAGGCTCTCATGGATTCAATGACCTGCTTTTCAGGTTTGAGTTCCCCGCAGTTAATTAATCTTAATGCTTTAGCTACAATCTTATGCATATTAGCAATTATTTCAAAACCTGCACTGTTAGAAATTTCAGCATTGTGCTGTAATGTATTTGCAAAACTAATTATATCATTTTTGTCGGCTTCGCCTTCTATAATATTTTTCAGGATTGTATCGAGGGGCTTAATAGGTTTAAGTATATTGGATTCATAATTTTGAAAAAAAATATCTTCCCCTTTTTCTTCATCTATTACGATTTTTTCTTGAAGATTATCCTGTTCCGTATCATCAAAAGAAATATCTTCTGCTTTTCTTTTTGAAAGATCGATCTTTATTTCATTATCAGGTTCAACTTGATTGTCTTTATATAAATTATAAATTGCTTCTTTAAAAGATGATGGGTTAACTATATCCAGCATATGATTTAAATCTTTAATCAGGTATTGGCTGTGTTCTTTGAATTTTTCGGACAGCCTGTTCATCTCGACCTGTCCCTGTGTAAGGTAATTATAAATCTCATACAACCTGATAGCAAGAGTTGAAAACTGAGTAATTGTTTTCATCTTTTTAATATCTGATTCAAGATTTTTAGAATTGGAAATGAACTCTCTAAGAAGTGCAACTACTTCTATTTTCTGGGTACTCAACCGAAGGCTATTTGTCGCATTTGAAATGCATTGAACTATATACTGCTTAATTAAATCCATTAAACTCTTTAGGTTCCCGTAATAATTTTATCCATTCCATTGACAATTTTAATGAGAGTAGCTTCAAGCCGGTTAGTTTATTCATTAATAACGCCGGACAAATCAAATCCTAAAATTTTTACAGTTGAAAATATACCTGTAATTGAATTTATAATCAATTAATTAAAAATATCGAATAAACAAACAATATTTATATTCCAATTTCTCCCAAGTGAGAAAAGAAAAAATTCAAATAATCTTAATATTGATAATATTCTTTGTTTTTCAATCTGTTTCAGGGTATTCTCTCACAAATTCGAATGGCATATATATTGAAAACGCGGCGGCATTAAAAATATTTGCTGCCCACTGATAGCAAAATTATTACTGTTGAATTTATTGACATTACTTACCTGTAGTGTTAATTTTGACCAAAAAATTATAATTTATGATAACTGAATTTGGTAAAATATTCGTTTTTATATTAACTGCAATCCTCTTCGTTATCGTTGCCATCTTTGCATCTAAATTAATCCGACCCGCAAGACCAACTAAAGAAAAGCTTATGACTTATGAATGCGGTGAAAATATTGAAGGTTCCCCGTGGGTAAAATTTAACATCAGGTTTTATGTAGTTGCATTGATTTTCCTGATCTTCGATGTGGAAGTAGTTTTGCTTGTTCCCTGGGCTCTGGTATACAGGCAGTTTGGTGTAGCAGGGTTTTTAGTAGGAGCAATTTTCCTGGTTCTGCTTGGACTCGGAATGGCTTACGAGTGGCGTAAAGGCGACCTTGAATGGGCACGTCCTAAACTTGTTCCCCCGGTAATAAAAAAGACAGATGAACCGGAAAAGGAAATGGTAACGGAAGAAGTTGTTTAAACAATATTAATTTAATGTAGAAGAAAATGGGACTACTCGATAAACAATTTAATGATGGAAATATAGTTATAACAAAAGTTGAAGATTTGTTAAACTGGGCACGCCTCTCTTCGGTATGGCAGGTAGGTTTTGGTTTAGCCTGCTGTGCAATTGAAATGATGGCTACATCAGCCTCACATTATGATTTCGACAGGTTTGGCGTTATACCACGTCCTTCCCCCCGTCAATCAGATGTAATTATTATTTCCGGAACTGTAACGTTAAAGATGGCAATCCGTGTTAAAAGACTTTATGAACAGATGCCTGACCCTAAATATGTAATTTCGATGGGAAGCTGTTCTAACTGCGGCGGTCCTTACTGGGAACACGGCTACCACGTATTAAAAGGAGTAGACAGAGTTATACCGGTTGATGTTTATGTACCGGGATGTCCTCCCCGCCCCGAAGCTTTATTGGAAGGCTTACTTAAACTTCAGGAAAAAATCCGCAACGAATCTATTGTAAAAAAATCAGCATGAAAACTACAGAAGAAATTTTTAAAATCTTAAAAAATAAATTCGGGAACGCTGTAAATAACCTCGTAACCGGTCAGCCAGTTGAGGATTATTTTTCAGCATCATCTGAAGAAATAAAGAATATCTGCCTCTACTTAAGGGATAATGAAGAATTACTCTTCGATAATATTATGAATCTTTCCGGAGTAGATGACGACAATGGTGAAAAGAAAACAGATGCAGACGGAAATTCTACTACAGTTGGAGGAACTTTAAGCGTATTCTATCATCTTGAATCAACTCCTTTAAAACAAAAGGTTACACTTAAAGTTTCCGTTCCCAGAGAAAATCCTGTTCTGCAGTCTGTTGCTGAAGTATGGAGATGCGCTGACTGGCACGAGAGAGAAGCTTATGATTTGTTTGGATTCAACTTTCTCAATCATCCTGATTTAAGAAGAATTCTTATGCCATATGATTGGGAAGCAGGGTATCCGTTAAGGAAAGATTATAAGAATCCTGAATTTTACCAGGGGATGAAAGTACCTTATTAAATTTTATAAGAGTAAATGATAAACAATTATCAAATAACAAATTGAGGAACATAAATTGAAATTGATTTGTTATCTGAGATTTGATTACTGGAATATAAACAAATGATGTTTGTAGAAGAAAAAAAGAACGTAGTGGACTTAGAACTGAAGAGATGGTTCTTAATATGGGACCTCAACATCCTTCAACACATGGGGTTTTAAGGCTTGAACTTACTCTCGAAGGTGAAATAATAAAAGATGTCCGCCCTCATATAGGATATCTCCATCGCTGCTTTGAAAAACACGCTGAAGCAATGTCTTATCCTCAGGTTGTCCCTTACACCGACAGGATGGACTATCTTGCTTCTATGTACAATGAATTTGGTTATGCTGTTGCCGTTGAAAAACTTTTGGGAATTGAAATACCTGAAAGAGTGGAATATATCCGCGTAATAATGGGAGAGTTCCAAAGGATAGCTTCCCACCTTGTTGCTCTCGGAACCTATGGTGCAGATATCGGCGCAATGACTCCATTCCTATTTTGTTTCAGAGATCGTGAAAAAATTCTAAGTCTGTTTGAATTAGTTTCCGGTGCCCGTCTTTTATACAATTATATTTGGGTGGGCGGCGTTTCACACGATCTGCATCCTGATTTTGTAAGGCTTGCAAAAGAATTTATCCCCTATTTCAGACCAAAGATAAAAGAATTAAACGATCTTTTAACCGGCAACAGGATATTTATTGATCGTACCGCAAATGTGGGTATTCTTCCGGTTGAAACAGCAATTAATTATGGAATCTCAGGTCCTAATTTAAGAGCAAGCGGAATGAAATGGGATTTAAGAAAAGATGATCCTTATTCAGTTTATCATAAATTTGATTTTGATATTCCTGTTGGAAAAGGAACTATGGGAACTGTTGGAGATTGCTGGGACAGGTATTATATGAGAGTTCTCGAAATGGAAGAAAGTCTTAAGATAATTGAACAAGCACTTGATCAGATTCCTGACGGAGATGTTTCTTCTGCTATTCCAAAAAGAATAAAACCACCGGTTGGACAGGTATATTCGCGTGTTGAAAATCCTCGTGGAGAATTAGGTTATTTCATAATCAGTAACGGAACTGTTAATCCTTTCAGAGTAAAAGTGAAGGGACCATCATTTGTTCATCTTGGCGTTATGAACGAATTATGTAAGGGTCATATGATTGCTGATATAATTGCAATCCTCGGAAGTATTGATATTGTTTTAGGAGAGGTGGACAGATGATTTACGATTACCTCTATAGCTGGACAGGGAGCGCTGCTTTAGCAGCATTCATTCAGAGTCTTCTCCCGCTGTTCATTTTTATCTTACCGTTTGCACTTTTTGCAGTGCTTATGGAAAGAAAAGTATCTGCACATATGCAGGACAGACTTGGGCCAATGAGAGTTGGTTACCACGGAATACTTCAAACAGTTGCAGATATAATTAAGCTCGTTCAGAAAGAAGATATAGTCCCTGCCGACAGTGATAAACCTTTATTTAATCTTGCACCAGTGGTAGTATTTGCCGGAAGTTATGCGGTGTTTGCAGCAATTCCGTTCTCGGGAGCTTTTATTGGTGCCAATATAGATTTAGGACTCTTCTACATTGTTGCGGTTTCAGGTCTGGTAGTTGCCGGAATTCTGATGGCAGGATGGGCCTCGAACAATAAATATTCACTGCTCGGGGCAATGAGATCTGCTGCTCAGATAATTAGCTATGAAATTCCGACCATGCTGGTTATTCTTACCATAGTGATGATAACAGGCACCCTGAATCTATATACTCTAAGTGAAATGCAAACCGGTTATTTCTGGAACTGGATGATTTTCGGCGGACCGGATTTTGGAATTAGTAAATTCATTTTTATCCCTTTGATGATTGTTGCTTTCGTTATCCTCTATATTTCAACTCTGGCAGAAGTAAACCGGACTCCTTTTGATATCCCTGAAGCGGAATCTGAATTAGTTGCAGGTTATCATACGGAATATTCGGGGATGAAATTCGCAATGTTCTTCCTTGCTGAATATGCAAATATGTTTGCAGTTTCTGCAATAGTAGCTACAGTATTCTTCGGCGGATTTCAATCACCATTTGGTTATCTCGGCAACACACTTGGTATTCACTGGTTAATACCGTTTGAGCAGTTTTTCTGGTTCACAGCAAAAGGAATATTCTTTGTTTTTGTTCAGATGTGGTTGAGATGGACTTTGCCAAGATTACGGGTTGACCAGCTTATGGCTTTATGCTGGAAATATTTAATCCCTATTGCATTTGTTGATCTTTTAATTGTTGGCTTAATAACAGTACTTTAAAATTATGAAACAATATTTTATAAATGTCTGGAGCGGACTTTTTACTGTTCTGATAGGAATGAAAGTAACATTTAAACATCTTTTCGTTCCGGCAGTAACAATACAATATCCTGATGTAAGACCTGTACTTCCTGAAAGGGAGCGTAACCGCCTCTATGTTAATATGGATGATTGTATAGGATGCGACCAGTGTGCCAGGGCCTGTCCTGTTAATTGTATAGAAATTGAAACTGTAAAAAGTTTACCTGCTGAAGATCTCGGAAAAACTTCTAATGGAAAGAAGAAAGCTCTCTGGGTTACAAAGTTTAATATAGATATTGCCAAATGTTGTTATTGCCAGCTTTGTGTATTCCCCTGTCCTACCGAATGTATTTATATGACAGATGTGTATGAGTTTTCAGAATATAACAGGAACAACCTGGTTTACAATTTTGTAACTCTTACACCTCAGGAAATCGAGGAGAAAAAAGATAATTACGCAAAGTTAGAAGCTGAAAAAGCTGCCCAGAAAGCAGCGGCTGCAGCCAAGGCAGCAGCAGAAAAAGCCGCTGCAGTGAAAGCTGAACCCAAAACTGAAACTAAACCACCGGAAAATTCCGGAACTGCTAAATAAATATGAATTTTTAAGATGAATATATACGACATAATTTTTTATCTGTTCGCAGCAGTAACTTTAATTTCTGCATTCTTCGTTGTAACAACAAGGAATATTGTTCATTCTGCTTTCTTTTTGTTGTTTACATTTTTTGGTGTCGCAGGAATTTATGTTCTGCTGGGGGCAGATTTTGTAGCAATTGTTCAACTAATTGTTTATGTGGGCGGTATACTTATTCTTTTAATCTTTGGTGTAATGCTCACAAATAAAATTACAAATGTTCAGATAAAAACCGGGACAATGCAGATGCTTCCCGCTGCCGTAGGTGTAGGATTATTTGCTGGTCTGCTATTGTCCACAGTGGTAAATACAAGCTGGAAGATAATTCCCACTACAATACCTGCCTCGAATGCAGGAACTATCGGAACAATATTACTCCAGCAATATGTGGTTGTATTCGAATTATTAGGTATTATTCTTTTAATAGCTTTATTAGGAGCAGCTTCAATAGCTCGCAGGTAAACTATGGAAAACATTGGTCTTAATCATTTTTTAATAATAAGTACTCTGTTATTTGCGATGGGTATTTTCGGTGTCATTACCAGGAGAAATGCCGTTATGGTTTTAATGGGTATCGAACTTATCCTTAATTCAGCAAATATAAATTTCATCGCTTTTTCAAAGTACGGCAATTTTGGTTACAACGGGCAGGTCATGGCGCTATTCATTATAGTTCTTGCCGCTGCCGAAGCTGCAATTGCTCTTGCAATAGTATTAAATATTTATAAAACCTTCTCAACTGTTAATGTTGATGAAATAGACAGATTGAAAGATTGAATGGTATGGCAGAATCAACACTAATACAACTTGCTGTTGCAGTTCTTTTTCTTCCCTTACTAGGCTTTGTAGTTGCCTTGTTCTTTGGAAAGAAATTTAAAGCAGTTTACTGGTTTGAGATTTTTACTGTTTTGCTTGCTTTTATATTTGCATTGATCATTGCGGTAACCAAGCTGACTACTTTTGCAGGTACAACTATTTCCGCCGAATTTACGTGGATTAAATTAGCGAATCTCCCATTGTTAGGAGATATAAGAATTGACCTTGGAATATTGCTCGACAATATTTCTGTAATAATGATAGCGGTTGTTTTCCTGATAAGTATTCTTGTGCATAGCTTCTCAATAATCTATATGGAAGGCGACAAAAGATTTAGCAGGTACTTTGCATATCTTGGACTATTTGTCTTTTCAATGAGCGGAATAGTTTTAACCCACAACTTTTTCATGATGTACATCTTCTGGGAACTTGTAGGTATCTCCTCTTATCTGCTTATCGGGTTCTGGTATGAAAAGAAATCTGCGTCAGATGCCGGCAAAAAAGCTTTCCTTGTAAACAGGATTGGTGATATCGGAATGCTTGCTGGAATATTAATTATTTACACAACTTATCACACATTCACATTTCAAACAATATTCCTTGATATCTCGAACGGACAGCTTCCGTTCCATAGTGAGTTCTGGCTGACTGTTACAGGTATTTTAATATTCTGTGGTGCAATTGGAAAATCTGCACAGTTCCCTCTGCACGTCTGGCTTCCTGATGCAATGGAAGGTCCTACACCGGTTAGTGCCCTTATACACGCTGCTACAATGGTTGCAGCAGGTGTGTTTTTTGTAACAAGAGTTTTCACAATGCTTACCGGTGATGCACTTTTATTTATTGCAATTATCGGAGCTTTATCTGCTCTTATTCCTGCAACAATAGCATTAACACAAAATGATATTAAAAAAGTTTTAGCTTATTCAACGGTAAGCCAGCTTGGCTATATGGTAATGGCTCTTGGTGTAGGTGCTTACCAGTTTGCATTCTTCCATTTGATTACACATGCTTTCTTCAAAGCCTGTTTATTCCTTGATTCAGGTTCTGTAATACATGCAATGCACCATGAACAGGACATAAGAGAGATGGGAGGATTAAGGAAGAAGATGCCGATTACTTATGCATCATTCCTGATTTCATCTCTTGCAATTTCAGGCATCCCACTTACCTCGGGATTCTTGAGTAAAGATGGAATCCTTGCGGGTTCTTATGCCTTTGCCTCTCTAACGGGACACTGGTTCTTCCCTGTTGTTGGATTCTTTGTTGCAGCTTTAACTGCATTCTATATGTTCAGGCTGTTGATACTGACTTTCCACGGAAAGCCGCGCAATGAAGAAAAATATAATCATGCTCATGAATCAAAATTTTCAATGGCAATGCCTCTCGCGGTGCTTTCAATTTTATCAATATTTATTTGGTATACACCTAATCCTTTTAATCCCGAACAAGGTGCATTTCTTTCAAGCTGGGTAAAAGTTCCTGAAATATCCGTTCCTGAAAATACCCGTTACGACTTTATGAAATCTGACAAGGATATCGCAGTTGAACAGAAAGTCCAGGTAGAAGAACCAGAAAAGATTTTCTCCTCTGCTTATACAGAAGCAATGCACGAAGCGCATTATCCCTCGATGTTTCTTTCTTTGTTCTTAGCAGGATTCGGAATTCTCTTTGCTTTTACTGTATACCAATGGCAAAAAATTAATGCGGATAAACTAGCCGAAAAGCTTAAGCCTCTTTATCTGTTGAGCTATAATAAGTGGTATTTCGATGAACTTTATAATGCGACGTTTGTTGCAGGAACGATTGGACTAAGTAAATTCCTTGCCTGGTTTGACTTATTCTTTATTGATGGAATTGTAAATGGTTCTGCTTCGCTTACAAAAGGATTGTCAAGGTTCAGCGGAAAATTTGATAATATAGTTGTAGATGGACTAGTAAATCTTATGGCATACATTTCCGGTTTTATTGGGTTAATATTCAGACGATTCCAGACCGGTAAAGTCCAGACTTATATCGTATGGGTGATATTCTCGTTAGTAATTTTATTGTTTTTATTTAAGTCATTTTAAGATAGAAATTTATCAGGTAATAAGATGCAAAACTTCCCTATTCTTTCAATAATAACATTCCTCCCTGTTTTGGGTATGCTGATAATCATGTTTCTTCCCAAAACACAGACACAGGTAATTAAAAGTCTTAGCCTTTTTATTACAAGCATCCAGTTAATACTTGCTTTGGTTATACTTGCAAATTATAACTATGCAGCCGGAGGAATCAACGATCCTTCATCATTCCAGTTTATTGAAAAATTCAAATGGATTGATATCAGCGGATTTGCCTGGATAGGTAAAATTAAAATTGATTATTTCCTTGGTATTGATGGTTTAAGTGTTCCAATGGTTTTGTTAACTGCAATCATTACATTTGTTGCAACACTATCTTCGTGGAACATAAACAAATCAATAAAAGGATACTTTGCTTTATTCCTTTTACTTGATACTGGTATGATGGGTGTTTTCGTCGCACTCGATTTCTTTTTATTCTACATTTTCTGGGAACTTATGCTTCTCCCGATGTACTTCCTGATTGGAATCTGGGGCGGACCTAGAAGAGAATATGCAGCTATTAAGTTTTTCCTTTATACTTTGCTTGGAAGTGTTTTCATATTGCTAGTAATGATTGGTTTATATTTCAGTTCAATGGAAACTTTAGCAGATGGAACTAAAGTATTCACCTTTAATATGCTCGCAATGATGGATCCTGTAAATTATACGGCTGGCGGCATTCTTTCACCGCTAAACCCATCGAATATGAGATTTATCGCTTATATAGCATTGTTCGTTGGATTTGCTATTAAAATCCCGATGTTTCCGTTTCATACCTGGTTACCTGATGCACACGTTGAAGCTCCGACGGCAATAAGCGTAATACTTGCCGGTGTCCTTCTTAAAATGGGAACTTACGGAATATTAAGAATTTGCTATCCTATATTTCCTGAAATTACCAGGCAGCTCGTTTGGTATATCGCTTTATTCGGAATGATTAATATTCTATATGGAGCGCTATGTGCAATGGCACAAAAGGATTTCAAGAAGCTCATTGCTTATTCGTCTGTGTCGCATATGGGATTTGTACTTCTTGGTATGGCATCACTAAATACGATGGGTATGACCGGTGCAATATTCCAGATGTTCAACCACGGTATAATCACTGCTATGCTCTTCCTTTCTGTTGGAGTTATTTACGATCGTGCACATACGAGAGGAATTGAAGAATTTGGTGGACTTGCAAACCAGATGCCGGTATATACAGGGTTTACTACCGTAGCATTTTTTGCTGCTATTGGTTTACCCGGATTGAACGGTTTCGTTTCCGAAGCATTTGTATTCCTCGGAGCTTTTGGAGCTGCAAACATAAGAGTATTAACAATTATCTCTACCCTTGGAATTTTACTTGGCGCAGGCTATATGCTCTGGACATTTCAGCGCGTTTATCTTGGCAACCTGAAAGAAAAATGGTCGGCACTTAAGGATCTTTCATTCAGGGAATATGCAATGCTTGTACCTTTAAGCGTCATAGTAATTTTCCTTGGTGTTTATCCGTCAGCTATGTTAAACCTGATGAACGCATCTGTAAATGCAATGGTTAAATTTATGGCGCATGCACAAACTATTTATAGTCAGTTTGCATCATTCTAAGATATTTATAATGGAATTTGAAAAATGATGGATCTCAGTTATATAACTAAAAGTCTGTATCTGATTAAACCTGAACTTGCAATTTCAGCCATGCTGGTAATATTGGTTGTAGTTGATTTGATAATGGATAAGAATAAAAAACTGCTTCCATATATATCGCTGGTCGGATTGCTCGTTGCCGGATACTTTGTAATAAACCAGTTCGGGTTAAACACATTTGCAAGCAAACCCTCGAATAGTATGGGAATGATTGCTGTCGATTCATTCGGGGCATTTTTCAAATTGATTGTTATCCTTTCTTCCCTTTTTATTGTTTACTTCTCGGTTAATTCGGATGAAGTAAAACAAAGTAAGGACAGACACGGAGAATATTACACTTTAATCTTCGGCATGATTCTCGGTATGTTTTTTATGATATCTGCTGCGGATTTAATTCTTATTTATCTTTCTCTCGAACTAGTTTCTCTATCATCTTATGTTCTTGCAGGATTCACAAAAAATAATTTAAGAAACAGCGAAGCTTCACTTAAGTATATAATTTACGGCGGTGTTGCAAGCGGAATTATGCTGTTCGGAATTTCACTCCTTTATGGAATGACAGGTTCAACAAATATATACCAGATAAATCTTGTCCTTCAGAACGGAAGTTATAACACGCTGACGATGCTTCTATCAGGCTTATTAATCTTTACCGGAATCGGTTTCAAGATTTCTGCAGCACCATTTCATTTCTGGACTCCGGATGTTTACGAAGGAGCCCCGGTCGCTATTACTGCATATCTTTCAATTGCAAGCAAAGCGGCAGGATTCGCATTGTTAATAAGATTTATAAGAATAACTTTCGTCCTTGGTGTTGACAGTAATGGTTACTGGCATTTAATTAACCTGATCGACTGGAAATCTATTCTTATTGTAATATCAATTTTAACAATGACACTTGGAAACTTTGCTGCATTGTGGCAGAGTAATATGAAAAGACTACTCGCTTATTCAAGCATAGCTCACGCCGGTTATCTTTTGCTTGGACTCGCTGTATTATCCAACCAGGGTTTAACTGCAATCCTTATTTATTTCGGTATTTATGCTTTTATGACTCTCGGTGCATTTTTTGTTGTAATGTTAATTGCAAATAAACTTGGTACAGAAGAATTGGATGATTATAAAGGATTAGGTTACGCCTCCCCCTGGCTTGGAATTTCAATTGCTATTTTTCTTGTATCTTTAACCGGACTTCCCCCAACTGCGGGGTTTATCGCAAAGCTTTATCTTTTTATTGCTCTTGTAGATGCAAAGATGATTGTTGTTGCTGTAATAGCTTTGTTGAATTCTGTAGTGGCTCTGTATTACTACATCAAGGTTCTTAAGAATATGTACCTTGTCAGATTGGAGGTTGAAAAACCTGCAATCGTAGTTTCTCCAGCAAATATTGCAATGCTGATTATTCTGCTTGCCCCGATAATTATTCTGGGAATCTATTTCACTCCTATAGTTGATTTAGCTAAATATTCAATTTCGCTTGTAGGATTCTGAAAATCCTATTATTTGATTTTTCCCATCAAATTGTTTAGGTTTATACCCGACCAATTTAGTCTTATTTAATAATGCTTAGATTATCCAAAAAAAGTGAATATGCTTTAATGGCAGTCAGGTATCTTGCTATTAATTCTAATGGAAAATATTCCACTGCTAAAGAAATATCAGAATATTATAATATTCCTTTTGAATTGGTGGCAAAAATACTGCAGCAGCTTGTAAAGAAAAATGTAATATCTTCCTTCCAGGGAGTTCGCGGCGGATATTCATTACTTAAATCACCTGAGTGTATTTCTCTTACTGAAGTGATAAGTGCAATAGAAGACAACTATCAGATTACAAATTGTATGAATGAAAATAGTTCACAAAATGATTGCAGTTACTTTAATTGCTGTATGATCAGAGATCCATTGATTAAGCTTCAGAGAGAAATTGATAAGTTATTTCAAAATATGAAAGTTAACCAGATTTTATAAAGATTATTTTAATATGAAATTCCCAATATATCTTGACAATCATGCTACTACCCCGCTTGACCCTGAAGTGCTTGAAGAAATGCTTCCCTGGTTTACAGAAAAATTCGGGAATGCTGCAAGCAAAAACCATTCATACGGATGGGAAGCAGAAAGTATTGTGAAGATATCCAGGAAAAAAATTGCTGAATTAATCGGAGCAGATCCTAAGGAAATTATTTTTACAAGCGGGGCAACGGAAGCAATAAACCTTGCTCATTTTGGAATTGCGGAAAGTTATACTTCAAAAGGAAAACATTTAATCACTTCTTCAGTTGAACATAATGCTGTCCTGGATTCATCTAAAAGCTCTTGGAGACAAAGGGATTTGAAATAACAGTTCTGCCTGTGGATAATCTTGGCAGAATTAATATTGATTCAGTTATAAATGCCATTCGGGAAGATACTATCCTTGTTTCAATTATGACTGCGAATAATGAAATCGGAAATGTTTATGATTTTAATACTATCGGACAAATTTGCAGAGAACGAAATATCATTTTTCATACGGATGCCACACAGGCACTTGGTAAGGTTCCTTTTAATATAAATTATATTGATCTTGCATCATTCTCTGCCCATAAAATTTACGGACCAAAAGGAATCGGAGCTCTTTATGTCAGAAATAAAAATCCAAAAATAAAATTGTCACCTCAGATTTTTGGCGGCGGACATGAAAACGGATTGCGTTCCGGAACTTTAAATGTGCCCGGTATTGCTGGTTTTGGAAAAGCTGTTGAAATTATTTCCGATAAACTTGAAGCTGAATCGGAACGTTTGTCATCGTATAGAAATAAGATGCTAAAAGCTTTTACAGATGAGCTAAATAACATAAAGTTGAATGGTGATTCAGATAACCATCTTCCAAATAATTTAAATTTATGTTTTGAAGGTGTCCGTTCAGATAATATTATCATGAATTTAAGAAATATTGCTGTATCGACAGGTTCTGCCTGCACTTCTGCTTCATTAAAACCAAGTCACGTATTAAAAGCAATAGGATTGAGTGATGAGCTGGCAAAATCATCCGTAAGGTTTGGGCTCGGAAGATTTAACACTGACGAAGAAATCGACTATGTTATTAAAGAGGTTATTAAAACAGTAAAAGATTTAAGTAAAAAAAATAAATTAAATAGAAAAGAATTTATTAATCATTAAAATAAAGGATTATAAAATGCTCCGGGGAAAATTAAACGATTATTTTAACCTGCTTAAAAATGAAGAAACCCAGTTTCTTAGTTATCTTAAAGCAAAGTATCCTGTTTTTCATAAATCAAATTTTTTCTACAGGGATTTACAGTACGGAATAAGAAAATATCTTGAGATAAAAGGAATAGAAATCTCTTACGGAGATTCAGAAAAGCTTACAAAAGAATTATCTTCTTTTTTTGAACAGAAGGAGATATTTATTCCTGTAAGTAACCAGGCCTGGACATTGAATTATCCGGAATTTGTGACGACTGTCCCAGGAGATCCGTTATAAGAGTAATAATTTTATCTTATTGAAAAGAGAATTTTAGGAAAATAAAAGAGGATTAAACAATGCCTGAAATAAAAATTGAAAGCGAAATAACTATTACTGAAAAAGCAGCTAAAGAAGTAAAACAGATTCAATCAGAAAATAATATTCCTGAAAACTATGGCTTGCGGGTTGGAGTTAGAGGAGGAGGATGTTCCGGTTTGACTTATACGCTGGGTTTTGATGCTGAACCTAAAGAAGGTGATACAGTAATAAACGAGAACAATATTAAGTTGTTTGTTGATGGGAAAAGTTTGTTCTATTTGATGGGAACAGAACTGGATTTTTCCGATGGCTTAAACGGAAAAGGATTTATTTTTAATAACCCAAATGCAAAGAAAACCTGCGGCTGCGGTGAATCGTTCGGAGTTTAAATCAATTAAATATATTTATTAATTATTTGGAGGAGGTTAACTGATGGGAAAATTTGAATTGCCAAAATTACCCTATGAGTATGATGCACTGGAACCATATATCGATAAAACCACAATGGAAATCCATTATACAAAACATCACAATGGATATGTTACAAAATTAAACGATGCGATTGCCGGTACTGATCTTGAAAATAAATCACTTGAAGATATTCTGAAAAATGCTTCAAAGCATCCTGCTGGTGTAAGAAATAACGGTGGCGGGCACTATAATCATTCATTATTCTGGACAATAATGAAGAAAGGCGGTGGCGGTTTTCCAAAAGGAGATATTGAAAGTGCAATCAAATCTTCATTTGGTTCTTTTGAAGAATTTAAAAAACAATTCAGCGCTGCAGCAGCGGGAAGATTTGGTTCCGGCTGGGCATGGCTTATAAAACAAAATGGAAAACTCAAAATTACTTCTACTCCTAACCAGGATAATCCTGTAATGGATGTCGCAGATGATAAAGGAACGCCTATTCTCGGTCTTGATGTTTGGGAACATGCATATTATTTGAAATATCAGAATAGGCGTCCTGAATATATTGAAAACTGGTGGAATGTAATCAACTGGGATGAAGTGACCAAAGCGATTTAAACAAGCTAAATAATTTGTTAAATTTGAGGCGGAAGAAATTCCGCCTTTTTTATAATGAGTAATTAAAATGTCAATTGAAATTCCGATATTTCCTTTAAATATTGTTGTATTCCCTTCTTCAAAATACCCTCTTCATATTTTTGAAGAAAGATATAAAAAGATGATTAACAAATGCCTGCTTGAAAAAACAGGTTTTGGAGTTGTAACTAAAATTGAAAATGAGCTATCAAAAATCGGGGCTTATGTTGAGATTGCAGATGTACTCCGGAAATTTGATAACGGTGAAATGGATATTTCTGTTGAAGGGAAAGGGAGATTCCTTATAAAAAGAATTTATTCGCATCCTGATAAATATCTTATTGCTGAAATTACCGAATATAAAGATTTAAATACTGATGCGAATCCGTCGCTTTTAGTTGAATTACAAAATTCTTTTGAAAGGATCATTGAAAAAGCTAAATTCCAGCTTGAAGACGCTTTTTGGAGAAACTATGAAGAAAGCGGATTAAAATCTTTTAAGCTGGCGGAAAAATCCGGGTTATCACTTAAACAGCAGCAGGATTTATTAACTTTCCGCGATGAAAATAAAAGGGTGAACTATCTTATTGACCATTATGAAAATCTTGAGAAACAAATTACTGAATCCTCAACCATTCGCAGCATTGTTATGAGTGACGGGTATATCAACTAAATAAATTTAAAATAAAAAGGGAAAGCTGTAACCTTCCCTTCAATGATAATTTTTATTTTTAGCTATACTTCTGCTCTGATATGCTTTTCAACCAATCTCAACCTGTTAATAGCGCGTTTCAGAGCCTGCTCAGCTCTTTCAACATTGGTTGTATCTGTTTTATGTGCTAACCTGTTCTCCGCTCTTTCTTTTGCGCTTGATGCTCTGTCAACGTTAATTTCTTCTACTGCTTCAAGTGAATCTGCAAGAACAAGGACGTGATTATTAAGTACTTCAACTGTACCGCCGCCTGTTGCATAATATTTTTCATTGCTGTCAGGAAGAACAATTTTAACCGGACCAATTTCGAATGTACTCATTAACGGAGCATGGTTTTTCAGTACCTGGAAACTTCCTTCAGTTCCCGGAACAGTAACAGAATTTACTTCACCTTTAAAACAGATTTTAGAAGGAGTTATTATTTCGAGTGTTAAACCAGCCATAATTAACTCATCTTCTTTGCTTTTTCAACGGCTTCTTCAATCGTTCCCACATACATAAATGCTGCTTCAGGTAAATCATCATGCTTACCATCTATAATTTCCTTAAAGCTTCGGATTGTATCTTCAAGCTTAACATATCTTCCTTTAACACCTGTAAATTGTTCAGCAACAGAGAAAGGCTGACTGAAAAATCTCTGGATTCTTCTTGCTCTTCTTACAACAATTTTATCTTCATCAGATAATTCGTCCATTCCAAGGATGTTTATAATATCCTGAAGATCTTTATACTGTTGGAGAATCTCTTTACATAACTTTGCAATATTATAATGTTCATTTCCTAAAATTCCCGGTTGAAGAATTCTTGAGGTTGAATCTAACGGATCTACAGCCGGATAAATACCAAGTTCCGAGATCTGGCGGCTTAATACTGTTGTTGCATCAAGGTGTGCAAAAACAGCTGCAGGAGCCGGGTCGGTTAAATCATCTGCGGGGACATAAATTGCCTGAACAGATGTAATGGATCCTTTATCGGTTGAAGTAATTCTTTCCTGCAAAGCACCCATCTCAGTAGCCAGGTTAGGCTGATAACCAACTGCAGAAGGCATACGTCCTAATAAAGCCGATACTTCAGAACCAGCCTGTGTAAAACGGAAAATATTATCGATGAAAAGAAGAACATCTCTTCCCTCTTCATCTCTGAAATATTCAGAAATGGTTAATCCTGATAACGCTACTCTTAAACGTGCTCCGGGTGGTTCATTCATCTGTCCAAAAACAAGTGAAGTTTTTTCAAGCACACCGGATTCTTTCATCTCAAGCCACAAATCATTTCCTTCACGCGTACGTTCACCAACACCGGCAAATACCGAATAACCACCGTGTTCCTGGGCAATGTTATGAATAAGTTCCTGTATAATAACTGTCTTACCAACACCGGCGCCACCGAACAAACCTGTCTTCCCGCCTTTTGAATAAGGTTCAATTAAATCGATAACTTTTATACCTGTTTCAAAAATTTCCTGCTGAGTTGAAAGATTTTTAAATTGAGGCGCAGGACGATGAATAGGATACCTTTTCTCTGCTTTTATTTCTCCCAGGGAATCGATCGGATTACCGATTACATTAATTAAACGACCAAGTGTAGCCGGTCCAACCGGAACAGAAATAGGTTCTCCGGTATCAAAAGCTTCCATTCCTCTGACTAATCCATCAGTAGAATCCATTGCTACTGCACGAACCCTGTCTTCACCGAGATGCTGTTGAACTTCAGCTATAAGAATGCCTTCCTCACCTTCGGTTGTTGTACGTGGAATCTTAATTGCGTTATAGATACTAGGGAGATGATTGTTTTCAAATTCAACATCAAGTACAGGTCCGATTACCTGTATGATTTTGCCTTTAGCTTCACTCATTATTTTTCCTTATAAATAGAAAATTAGTTAACAAATTTAAGGATTTGACCATGATTTTACAAATAAAATTGGTATACAGAAATCATTTTGATAATAAAAAACCCCGCATAAAACGGGGTTTAACAATGTTATTATCGATAGACTACTTAAGCAGCATTAACTTTTTAGCCGTTACAAAATCACCGGCTTTAATTCTGTAAATATAAAGACCACTGGCAAGATTTCCAGCGTTGAAGTCAACATCAACAATTCCTGCAGGAGCAACTTTGTTATAGAGAGTTTCGACTTCCCTTCCAAGCATATCATAAACTTTTAGAATCACTTTTTCAGTTTTGGGTAACTCAAATCTGATTGTTGTTACGGGATTAAAAGGATTTGGGTAATTCTGGAAAAGAGTATAATTGAATTCTTTTATACTTTTATCGTGAACAGATGTAGGAACTATGAATGTACCAGTACCACCGGCATCATTATATCTTTTCTTAAAGTCCTGCATGTACTGGTTGGCAATCTTTAGATCCTGAATTATTAAAGTATTTTCATCATTATCATTTTCTGCTGCAGAAGACCAATTGTGTGATCCGGTAATGACATAAGGTGAACTCTCAGATGCAGAAGCATCAACAATACTATATTTATCATGTAAAGTAGGAGCCGGGTTCGCCCACATATCAGCATAAACAGAAAGAGCCTGAAATTCTGAGCCAGATGTATTAATCTGATCGATTACACCTTTAATATCAGTTACTCCACTATTATATCTTGAATGAATAGCCGATTCAATATCATTTCTTGTAAAAACATATAACGCCATATAAATACTTTGATCAGAAGTATTAATAGTGCTGATAATTTTACTTGTAGTTCCATCAGAAGGGCTGAAGTAAAGCTGAATTTCCCTTCCGCCAATATTAAAGTAATGCGGGGTATTATCTGACTTTTCGCTTCCGAATTTTGCATTTGCAGGATTCGGAATATCGGTATTACTTCCCCACATCTCTTCAAATTCGATCTGGTAAGCTGCAGTAATAGTGGGGTCATTTATCTCCACTACATTATTCTTCCAGTTTAATTCTGTTGAGGTCACGTTCCACGAACCTGTCCATAACCAGTCATTTGAAGGAATTGAATCGCGGGCATCAAAAATAAAAAACTTGTTATGCATTATACCGGGAAGCGATGCAGGTCGTTTGCTGATAAGAATACCCGCATTAATAAGTGCCTGCATACTATTTTGAGTACTTCTGCTATCATATACAACCCTTACTTTTACGCCGCGGTTTTTAGCCAGAATAATTGCGTCTGCTACATCCTGCATCCCGAAAAAACTATACAACGCCAGGTCAATGGAATAATTAGCTTCATTTATCCTATGAATAAGATGAGATTTAAAATCAGAATTTCCTTTTGCAGAATTTCCGGAAATTGCAACTGTTGTATCAACAGGGAAATTAAAATAAACATTTATATTGCCGATTGAAGTATCATTTGAAGCCGTAGTTACAGTCTGAATAGAACTTTCACTTCTACCAACAGCATTATCTGAGATTGCCTTAAAATAATAAAGTGTCGATGGCTGTAATCCTGCAATCGGCACTGCGTGAAAAGTTGTATCATCATTTATAATAACCGAGTCCATCTCCAGAGCAGAAGTTAATCCATATTTAACCTGGCTGTTGCCGTTTCTCGCGGTATTGAAATAGACAGTGAATGAACTTGTATCGATATCTGAAGCAAAAACCGGGTTTAATATGAGAGGGGCACCGTTATCAACAATATCAGAAATGTACCTGGGTAATAACTGATAACCGGAATTAAAAGGTGGACCATATTTAAATTGTTGAAGAACTCCGATGATGTCTACTTCACCGGATGGAATTGGTGTCCCGATTATAGTAGTTACATCATTATCAATTCGGATTTCTGTTGAACCAGTTGCATCAGTAATAGTATAGTTGGTCCCGCTTGAAAAATTTCCCGTACCTGAAATAGTCACGTTGTTCAGGCGGATAAGTTTACCTTCATATTCCTCAAGACCATTCCATTCCTGATTCAGAACATCACTGATACTAATAACCTCCGGATCAGTTTGATGCCCGGAAGAAAGTAACTGAAATGAAGCACCGGGCAGACTAAAACTCATTTCGGTAAGCCCGTTATACTGTGTAAGTACCGCCGTAACAATAACGGAATCACCTATATTTACAGACGTCGGAAACCCGGGACCATAAACACACATGCCTGCCGTATTATCCTGAATAGAAGCGGCACCGCTCGTCCCAAATTGGCTTGAAGAAGTAACCACGCCGGCAACAGTAACAACCTGCCCGGTATCAAGTGGAACTCCGTTTGCATCATTAACACGTATATCTGCAATCGGTGACTGAGAATACGCAAATGATGAAAGTAAAATGAAAAGTAAAGGAAGTAAATTTTTTTTCATTATCTTATATCCGTTGATAATATGAATCTTAATATTCTGTTATTTCCCGAATCGGCAACGTATAAAGTTCTATCGAAGAATGCCACACCATGTGGATCGTTAAAGACATCCGGCCCTCCGAAAGATTCCAGTTCATTCCCGAACGAATTAAATTTAAAGACACTGTCTTTAGCAGCATCAACTACAAAAATGTCTCCTGAGGGATCCATCGCACAGCCTTCAGGCCGATCAAACCTATTTGGTTTTGCAAAATCTATACTATCGGAAGGAGAAAAACGACTAATGTATTTTTCTTCAATCGGACTTACATAATAAATCCATTCCTGTGCTTTAAAGTTTGTATTTCCGGTTAAGGTTAAAACCATGTTTATATTTCTTTGATCAAAAGAAATCATTGAACTTATCTCGTTGGCAGTAACAAGACCGCCACTAACCGGTTCTATATTCGGCAGCCTTCCTAAAAGTGTATCACCTTCGCCGCCTCCATATGAGGATTTGGGAATAAATTTCAGAATGGAATTATCCGGATCGACAATGCTTGTATTATCCGGGCCGGTTCTCGCTACATAGAAAGTGTTGTCATAAAATGCGGTAACGGCAGTATATCTTCTTAAGGGTTTATTCAGATCTGTCTGCCTCGGCAGTAAACGAACAGGCACTGCTTCACCTATCTGATGACCGACAGAAACAAGATCAATTTTATATACTGCACTGAAGTTTTGGTTAAGCGTATCAAATTCCGCACATACAATTAGATTCAGTCGATAATCCTGTGAAATAGCAATAGGTTTTTTTAAAGATATTGATCCAAGTATTTGACCTGCTACATTCATCATAACAACACGATCATTGTCAGTATCGGCAACATAAAGAAATTGATCATGCCCGATATAAATATCCTGTGGATTGTTAAATCCTTCCCAGGATGGATTTAATTTAATATAAACCGTATCACCACTAATGTTGCCTCCATTGGAATTCGGAGCGACAAGCTCCTCGGTATTAAATTTTTGATCACATCCTTGTATAAGGAAAAATACAGATAATAAAATCAGAAGATTTCTTTTCATTTTCATAAGCCGAGAATAATTGAAAACCTGTGAGCAGAACCTAATTTTGAAAAGTTGGAATAAGCATAATCAAAATTGAATTCCGCGATTGCAATCGGGACCTTTAAGCCTGCACCAAATGTATAATTCTGTTCATCAACATTAAATTTATACCCACCTCTTAAGAAAAACATATTTCTCCAGGAGTACTCTATACCTGTTGATACGTTTTCACTATTGTCATTGGGATGATTTAACTGAATTGCAGTAGTAAGTTTATTCATATCGTCCTGGAAAGGTTCTAATGCAAATCCAATTCTGAATATAGTAGGAGGAGAAAAAGACTGCCATTCAGATACTTTCCTTTTACCAACCAGTACGACCTCTCCGTCAGGAGCAAGTTGGTTTCCGAAATTCGAAACGGTAACTGCAAATCTGGTTGAACCCAAACCCGTCCAGTAATAAGTTCCAAGATCAATCATAACCCCGCGCATCTTAAGTTTATCCAGGGTTTCCTCCATATATTTTACAGTACCTCCAAAGCTGAATTGATCTGTCATTTTCCTGGAATAAGTTACTGCAAAAGCGAGATCTCCAAAACCAAAATATTCTCCTGTGCCAAATGGTGCATACTCTGTGGTTACCGGCATATCCTGCATTGAGAGTGAAGTAACAGAGACACCGAATGAATTGGTAGCATCCATATGATAGACTGCTCCAAGAAAATCATGACTAATATCAACAACCCATTCATTGTGGGAGAAAAATATTTCGTTATCATCAAATTGTGAGAGTCCTGCGGGATTCCAATAAAGTGCCGAAGCATCGTTTGCAATAGCAACAAAAGCATCTCCAAGAGCACTCGCCCTCCCGCCTACTCCGATCTTTAAGAATTGAGCTGTGGAGATACCTGCCCGCTGTCCGCCAAGTACTGGAAACAGTTGAGCTCTTGTTTCGATGACACCTGTAATTAAGAATATAATAAGTATTACTTTTTTCATTTTTAAAACCTGAAAGTAACTCCGAGTTTTACATTCCGTCTTGTTAAATATCTTGAAGGATCAAACGGATATGGTGTAATTGGTGCCTGCAAATCGGGGTAACGCGGGTCATTCCAGGTTATAGGGATATTATCTCCATACTGGTAAGCTTTACCTGTTACCGGGTTAATAATTGCAGAATTCTGTGTATCAAATAAATTATTTATTTCCATCAGGATAGAAAACTTCAGATCATTGATATCAAAATATTTTTCAAAGTTTAAATCTACCCAAAACCAATCCGCTCCTATCTTAGTGTATCTATCATTTTGTATATAATCATATTCAGGTCTTCCATCAGTTGTGTAACTTCCTGTAAATACTGCCGGTGTATACCTTTTCCCTGATTCGTAAAACAACCTTACGTAAATATTATAGTCGTCAAGTATCCCATTACCAAAACCGAACAGGGCATTATTCTTTGCAACATAAAAATTAGAAGTTAAATTAATTGTCAATGGCCTGTCCCATGAAAGATATGCTTCTTTTATTGTTTCATTCAGATTTCCTTCTGCTACAAGCACTCCTTCATCGGGAGATGAGCTTTTACCTGTTACAATAGCATAAGTAACAGAAGCACTACCGGTAAACCACTGGTTAACTCTTTTTTTGTACTCCAGTTCCAACCCACGGGAACGGGCATAATCAGAGTTGACATAGGTAATAAAACTTTGAGTAGCAAACCGGGCAGAACTAATTTTTGCAGTTCTTGTGGTTACATAATCAAAAATATCTTTATAATAAGCAGTTACCGTTAAAACATCATCGTTAGTAAACTGCGTTTTTAAACCAAGTTCATAAGCTACAGTTGTTTCAGGATTAAGATCCGGGTTGCCGAATTTTTGAAATGATGATTGAGCATTTAACGGGCTCAGTTTTGCATAAACAAATTGAGGATTCGGCCATTTACTGAAGTGTCCATAAGAAAAGAAAAGTGTCTGGTTATCTGAAACCGGGTGTGAAATTCCAAGCCGGGGACTTAAACGTGCCTTGAATCTTCTTCCGCCAAACCAGCTAAAAGTATCATCCTCGTACCGCTGTCTTACTTCATCAGGGATTGTAACAACAGCCGGGTTCTTTACTGCTTCATCAACATATTTACCCGGGAACCAATAATCTAACCGCAGTCCAAAATTTAAAATCATTCCGCTAAAGTTGATATTATCCTGAGCATAAAATGCACCCTGAGCAGGAAAAACATGATAGATGTCATTGTTCAAACCGAGAGTTCCAACCCAGGGTTTATAAATATCAACAACCTGCATTTCCTGGAAACGGAGATTAAATCCTGTTTTGAATTTATTTTTTTCATCAAAGAAGCTTGTCAAATCTCCTTTAACTGAAGTTTCACTTAAAAAGTGATCACGCCAGGTATATGGATTACCAACATCCCATAAGCCATCACCCGGTATTACACCAACTGTATCGTGGTTAGTATTGTAATATTCAAGCGGGAAATTGACTATATCTTTCGGTTCGTTGTAATCATACCAGTTTTTACCATTGGCGTCAGCTCTTAAATTAGTATAAAAATGACTAAGCTTAAATTCATAATAAGTTTTTGCATTTAACGTATGTGTAACCGTAAGGGTGTTAAATACATTATTGTGTGTAAATGTATTTGCCTGATCAAGAATATTCTGAAATTCATACTGATAACCGGGGCTAGGTTCCACATATTCAAGGTTAGTTTGGAGAGATTGTGAATTCTGATTTATATCAACCGATTGATCGTAAGAATATGTAAACTTTAATGTAGGCGAATATTTATAGGTAATTTTTCCCATCCAGAACCAGCTATTCTCTGCTTCAGGGGCAAATCTTGTACCTCCAAAAGTTGAAGAATAAAGTTGACTTGCTGTGGGTTTATAATAACCCTGGGTAATTCCATCGCTCAACCCTGAATGAAAACTTCCGAAGAAAGTAAAATCGCCGGGAATCTTAAGTCCAATCGCAGGAAGAATCAACGAGGTGATCGGTTCAGGTCCGCTAAGGTTTGCATCACCTATATTTATATTAAAGACGTGATTTGAGGAGGGATTTCCGAGATTATCTCTTTTATATGATAAATATCCGCTGTACCTATCGCTGCCTTCCCGTGTTTTTACATTAACTACACCTGATGTAGCCTGACCATATTCAGCGTTAAATCCGCCCGTAATTACTTCAACTTCCTCAATTGCATCAGCACTTAACTGCAATCCAAATCCTGTTCCGGATAAAGGATCCTGAACACTTACACCATCAAGCAGAAAAGCACTTTCATAAGATCTTCCGCCGCGGATGTGTATCTCATTATCCGTTTTAACAATACCTGCTTGCTGAGTTACCACATCGGTTATATTCTCTACAATTGATCTTTGAATATCTTCTTTGGAGATATTTTTTTTGCTTTGAGTTTCTTCGACATCCATTAGAGGTTTCTCGCCAACAACAACAACATCCTGATCGAGCGTTAAAACGGTTTCCTCCAATTTCACATCGAGTTCTTTTGTTTTATCTGATAGTATCTGAATTCCCGTGAACTGTACAGTTTTATAACCGATCAGAGAAATTACCACATTATAATTACCGACGGAGATATTATTAATTTTGAATTTTCCATTAATATCAGTTGCTGCACCATAATAAGTACCTTTCAAGATTACATTAACGCCGGGGAGTTCTTCACCACTTTTAGCGTCATGAACATTTCCAATCAATGTACCTGTTTGGGCATTCAAGTTAATTAAAGTGAAAAGTGAAAGAAAAATTATTGGTAGAATTCTGTTCATGGCATGACTCCAAAATCTTCAATCAGAATTTTGTGCAGCAGGGTTTTTACATTAGCGGCACCTCCGTTACATTTACTAAGCGGCAGACTAATGAAAAACAGAGTCTTTGTGCTATTAAAGAAGCCAACATAACCGGATAATTCATGATTTGGAAAATAATAAATCGGGATAGCTCCCAATGGCGGCAGAGAAAATGATTTGATTCTAAAAAGTCCCGCGGTCGTAAGGAGTTCAGGATAAGATGGATTTGTAGTATCTGCAGAAATTACTGTCCCTGGATCAATCGAATTTGCTGCATATAATGTATCTGTATTAATTGGTAAGAAACCTGAGATAGTTTCAAGGCTTATGTTCTGAAGAAACTGCAGACTAAAAGCCATTTTGCCACCTGCATCCAAATATTTTTGAGTAATAGCGGATATAAGATCAAGAGATGGATTATTATCCGAATACCAAAGAACATATTTGAACAACTTCAGAGTTTGCAGAAATGTAACATTTTTATAAGGCAACGGATTGTTGACTCTATCAAGCACGTCGTAGTTTGAAGCTAATCCCAAACTATCCATCATCGAAGCGTAAAATTGCGGAGTATTATCGGGTAAGGCATAATCATCAACAATAAGTAAATTTCCCTTTGGTTTTTTAACATACCAGTTCTTTCCTGAATCGGGTAACGAAATATAAGGAGAGCTTGCACCCGATATATCAACTACCTGAACGAAGAAACGATTATTATCATTAAATTTTAATCCGTGAAGTTTTATTGGAAAGATATTAGTTTCCAATCCTTCAACCAGAATATCCATCCCGGGATCAGAGGATTGAAAATCTGTGGTTCTGATAGTAATGTTTCTAACGCTTCCATCAAGTGAAACAATCTTTGTCGGGTCGGTCGTATCATTTAAAGCAATTTTTATTTTAAGAATAGTCTGGTCTCCATCCAGATCCTCTGCGTTCCATCCGAACGACATTACAGGAAAAGAAGTATCGGGAACAGTGCTTAAAGAATTCCACGATACTGTAGGAGCAGTGTTTTTTAAGGGAAAATCAAGTGTTGCCGGAGAAGGATCAATTAAACCAATATCAAAATATTTTTCTCCCTTATCATAAACTCCATTATTATTTTTATCAATAAAAGGTTCAGGTCCAAAATCTATTCCATTCTGCTTGATATCATTATCATATTTGCCATTTCCGCCGTTATCAACAGCCGATACCTGGAAGAGATAGGTTGTATCCGCGGCGCCAATCTGAAGTGAAAACAAGCTGTCATTTGAAGTAGTGAATGCCCAATTTATTCCATCCCAGGTAAAATAAAATCCAACGACATTTCCATCGGGATCATCACCCCACCAGGATACTTTTAATTTAGTAGGTTGAGGGCTTATGCCTGAATCCGGCATTAATGATAACCCTGTTTGAGGTGGTTTATTTGCCACGGGGTTATTTGTCGGATTATCATAACAAGAGTAAAACCCAAATATTAATAGAATACTTATAAAAAGTTGTAGAAGTTTTTTCATCAATATAGTAACAAATTAAAAATTATTTCCTTAGTTATTAGCAGGACTGATTCAACTGAATCAGTCCTGTGAAATATTATTTTATTTTAGGAGAATCATTTTCTTAACCTGGTTATAGTTTCCTGCTTCAATATTATAGAAATATATACCTGATGGTAAAGATGAAGCATTAAATGTAACCGTGTAAGTTCCCTGTCTTTGCGTTTCATTAACAAGTGTTTTAACCTGTTGCCCAAGTATATTGAATATTTTCAGAGTAACTTTGCTTTCCTGGGGAATTGAATAAATTATTTTCGTTGAAGGATTAAACGGATTCGGATAATTCTGTTCCAGGTTAAATGAAACCGGTAATGAATTTTCGTTTTTTACTGCAGTTGTATATCCAACAAAATCATCATCTTTCCTTGGTACAAGTTTATAGTTACTGAATGAATAGTACATAATGCCTTTAAGCTTTTGAAAATGTGCACCTAACTGCACCAGAATAGTTCCCGGTTCTCCGGATCCATTATGATATGAATTGCTTCCATCTTCTAATTCTACACGAGTATCACCTGTCCCATCACTAACAAGCATTTCACCAAAGTTACTCCCACCGTCTGCATTAATATTTGTTATTGTAGGATTATCATATTCTACCAATACACTTTCCCATTGCTCTTTAGCAACATCACCATCTCCGCCTAATCCTATTTCACCGGTAGTGATAACCTGGGGATCAGGTAGCGGATTATTTGATGAGATAGTATTATATGCAGTAACATTATTTATTATTGTTACACCGAAGGATTCCTGTATTGTGCCGGTAAGTGTAACCAAATCACCGCGTTTGAGATTAAGGAGTTCGGTACCTAATGAACCGCCAAAACTAAATTCAATTCCACTCCAGGGACCGGTTCCATCCTGAATATAACTTCTTAAATATGAAGTTGTTCCATATCCTTTTATATCAGACGTATCTGAAGTAACCACACCCTGAAGGGTAACATTATAATTCGTATATCCGCTATATCCACCTCCGAACGGACTGTATTGTACATCGCGAATACCCACCGGTCTGTTTAGAACCAAGTAAAAATAATTATCGTGTAAAGTGTCTACAGGGTTTATACTAATCAATGTATCATTATCTATCGACCAGACATAAAAGTCAACAATAGAAGAATCACTGTTAACTCCGGGTATAGTTGCTTTATATGTTGTATCAGATGCGTTAAAAATCATTGGAAGCATTATTCGCTGTCCCCCATCAACTCTGTAATATAACCTGCTTTCCTGAACTGTTCCATCAATATCTTTTATCTTTGCAGAAATTTCAACTGATTGATTTTTAGCGACTTCTGCAGAATTTCTGCGAATCGTAGTAATAGAAGGTGGTGATTGCGTTATCGGACCTATATCTCCCGGGTACATTGGAACAATATAATAACCGTCAGCTCTTGTATTAATTACTCCGCGGATATAAGATAAAATTGAACCATCCTGCGGTGGATCATAATTTGTTAACCCGGTTAGTCTATGACCTCTGAGAGTAAAATAACCTGATTGATCGTACATATGCATTGTATTTCCATCAGCATCGTGAATATTAAATGTACCCGATGATGTACTGCGATCACTTGTTAATACGTTTCTTAAAACAACATACATATCCTCATATTTTTCTGAAGCGAAATTATATACGCCGTTATTATCAAAATCTGAAATATGTAATTCTATCGGATCAGGTCTTTTAGAAAGAGAACTGTCAATACTAATTGGAGTTATAGGGGTTACAAGTTCAAGTAATTCGGTTGAAGTATAGTATTCTGTAACAACTCCTGTAAACTTCACAATTTTTGCAGTATCAATAATATCAAAAAAAGTTTGCTGTCCTGTTGCCTGACTTGTATCTTCTTGTATTATATTTAATCCACCCCAAACATGTCCATCTTTATCTTCAATGTAAGTAACCCATCTTGCTCCGGCCCAAATTATTGGACGCCGGTCTGTTGTCGGATCAACAAGAGGAGAAACAAGCACTGCTCCTCTGACTTCAACTGTATCACCGGTTAACGGTGAAGGAGGATCAGTTGTTGTATCCTGTACAAACTGAATATCCTGAAGTGTTACAAGCGGATACTGTTGTGCGAAAATTAATCCGCTGCAAATAAAAAATAACGCGAATAGTAAATTTTTTTTCATAGTACACTCTCCTTCGTATTTTATTTAACTATTAAAAACTTTCCTGTTTTGATATCACCGTTCTGATTATCTTTCACGGTAAATAAGTATAAGCCTGTTGCTATAGCCTGATCATTATCTGTGATAAGATCCCAGGCATGTTCTCCTCCGGACATTTTTTGTTTTCCATCACTGGCATAATTTTGAAACCATCTTAAATCCGATCCGTTACTTTGCTGATTATGCTGCATTCTTTTTATAACATCACCCGAAAGTGTATAAATTGTAATTTCGCAGTTTGCCGGCAGATTAAAGAAATAAATCTTTCGTAATCTTTCTGAAGTTCCATCCCATACAGCATTTGCATAATATGGATTCGGATAAACACCCACCTTCACCGATGGATCTTCAGTTGGTGGAGTTCCGGGAATTATCCTGTTTAGATTTGATAACAAGCTTGATTCCAAACTTTCAAGATTATTTGATGGATCACCTTTATCAAATGCAGTTACCGAAAATAAATATTGCCAGCCATTTAAAAGATTATCTATTTCATACTTATAATAATATTCCGTTGGATCGTTTGGAAACTTAACAGGTTCCGATAATTCAACTGCTGAGAATCCTGTATTGAATCCATAGGAATTATTAGTGCTGTCGAATTCAGCAAGTAAAACCAGGGACGATAGAATATCCTGTTTTTGAGTAAGATCGAAACCTGATTGAGTTCTGTAAATTCTATAACCTTCAAAATCCTTTTTTGCTGAAATGGGATCGATGGAATTTTCAGATCTTTTATCCCAATAAATTGTTGCTCGCTGATTACCGGGAACCACCTTAACAATTGGTATAACTGGCGGTGAAGGTAAAACATAACGGGTAATCTTTCCATTACCATCTAAATCTTCACCCGGGTCAAGAATACCATTCCGATTTCTATCCTCACCGTAGTAAGCACGCAAAGCCCAGTCAGCATTTGAATAAAGATTAGTTTTTTGTTCTTCAGTATCATATGATGCCGGATCGTTCCCATACTTCTTTGCACAAACAATAGCAAATACAACGTTGATAGAATCTCCCGGACCGATATAGTGGAAAGGACCTTTGGTAATTAATTCAGATCTATTTGAAGGAGTTTTTAAATCTGAAGGATTTATTCCGCTGCCGTATCTGTTATTTCCACCAAAGTAACCCTGCATCTTTCTATATCTTCCAGTAGTACCTCCATCCTCTTGTGGAGCAAAAAAATTCGGATCAACAGCATTTTGAAACTGCCAGCTCACATAATTAACGGTTGGTAATGTATCATTTCCGGAAATTATTTTTTCAGGTAGTGATGGAGTGGAACCTAATTGTTGAATACCAACATAACTATCTGTATAACCTATATCTCCGGTAGCATCAAACTCATACGCAATTCTTAATGAATCATTATATCCATCACCGCCCTTATTATAAAAGCTGCCTCCACCGGGAGGAGTAATTCTCGTGTTTCTTACAACAGGATCTGTCCATAGTCCAACATACACGCTATCTATATATTTATTTGTAACATTCTTAATTGAAAAATTGAGGATTACAAAAAAATCAGCAAAAGGAAAATTCCAGGCATAGGTCTCTTCATGAACTGCTAATCCAAGAGGAATATGGTTTTCAATAGGTTCTCCATTTGAAAAAGTAGTGTTAGTATCGACATAATCCATTACAAAATCCTGATGGGAAATAGCGTATGGAGAATAGTATCGTGAATCTATAAGCGAGGATCTTTCAACAACCTGGCTCTCGGGTGAATTAGTATATTCAAACCCTCCACCACGTGAAGATACTGATGCAGCATCTACAGCACCGGTTGTAACGTATGGCCCTGACCGGTCGCTTCCAATTGAATCAGTTGATATAAAGCCGCCAACCCATAAGCCTCCATCGAATATATGTTCAATTCCACTCCCGAGAGGATATTCGCAGGAAGGTTGTTGAGGCCAGAAGGCGAACCCATCACCATAAGTTCCAAAGTTAGTAACGGTTAATCCGATATTACCTATATTAGTATAATGATGATCATCGTCTGCAAGGTTTTTGTGGAGCTTTTTATTATCTCCCCCATCATATTGAAAAGCGCAGAAAAGTAGCACCAAGGAAATAAACAGTAATTTATATTTCATCTGCAATAAAATTATTTAGGAATAATACAAGAAGAATCTTGCGGAATAAATCTATTTCAAAATTTCCGAGCTAAAAATAATCAGAATCAGGTTAGTAACAAATACTAAATTAATCTCTTATGTTAATTTATAATTAAATCGCAGAAAAATAACGAAAAAAATATTTTTTTATAATAAAATTTTTTTTTGAAAAGTGCCTGAGGCATATGTATGGTGTAATTCAAACTTAAAATAAAGCCCGTGCGTGTTTATCAGCATGATAAGAGCTTCTGACAAGAGGAGATGATTCAACAATTTTGAATCCCATTTTTAATCCCTCATTTTTATACATTTGAAACTCTTCAGGAGTTACAAATCTGTCTACAGGTAAATGATTTTTGGTCGGCTGCAGATATTGTCCGATTGTAAGTATGTCGCAGCCGTATACAACAAGGTCTTTCATTAGATCAAGAACTTCTTCTGTTTTTTCTCCTATCCCGACCATTATACCGCTTTTTGTTTTCAGTCCTTTTTCTTTAAACCATTTAATCAGTTTCAGACTTCTTTCATATTTTGCCTGCGGTCTTACAACGGGATATAAACGAGGTACTGTTTCAAGATTATGATTTAAAATGTCGGGAGGATACTGCATAATTATATCAAATGCTTCTTCAACTCCCCGGAAATCAGGAATAAGAATCTCAACTGTAGTATCATACATTTCTTCATTTATCAACCTGACACATTCTTTAAATATGGATGCACCGCCGTCTTTTAATTCATCTCTATTCACTGATGTTATCACAACGTGTCTCAGATCCATCTCTTTTACGGAATCTGCAACCCGACTGGGTTCATTTATATCAAGTTCATTTGGCATACCTACTTTAATGTTACAGAAACCGCAGCTTCTTGTACAAGTATCCCCGAGAATCATAAATGTTGCGCTGCGATTATTCCAGCACTCAGCCATATTGGGGCAGCGGGCCTCTTCACAAACTGTATGCAAATGCTGTCTTCTCATCAGTTCCTTTACATTGCTGTAATTTTCTCCTGTAGGAAGTTTAACCTTAAGCCATTCCGGTCTTTTGCCGGGAGAATTCTTTTCCTGTTCTAACTTTTCTTTTACTGCTCTTTGATATGCGTTTATTGTTCTCATGTCTTATATTATTACTTTATTCTGATATTAACTGGTCCGGAGTTTCCTTGCCCGATTTTGTCTCATCAAAATCTTTATCAAAGCTTACTATTGTTAATTCATATTTCTTTGCACAATAATATTGATATGCATCATCGAAATCTAATTTGTTACATTCATCATCAGTCAACATTTCTATCAATTCTTTTTCATCCAGAACTATTTTATGAATTCCAGATTCAAGAATAACTTTAGTAAGAAAAGAAACCAATGTATTTTTCTTGTTAAATCTTAATAAAATTATTCCAATTGAATAAATTGAAAAATCAGTTATATAACATTTTGTTGAATCTACGGAATGGATAAAATCTCTAACTACATCCGCCTTTTCCTGTTCCAAGAATAATTCAAGCCAGATGTTAGTGTCTATCAAATACACTAATCCCCCCACCATTCCAATGCTTTCTTCTGCAAGTCCAAAGATGTATATTTTTCTTTATATTCCTTCAACGCCCCAGCCCAGCTTAAATCAATCGTTTTATTAATTGAAACTTTCTCTTTTTTTTGTAATAATTTTTTAGCATAAGAAATTAAAGATTCCTGATCTTCTGATTTTAATTTTTTAGCTATTTCATTTAATGATTTTATTTTGTCTTCCATAATTTAGCTTACATATTATCCGGTTCAAAATTTTCAAGTGTTTCTTTAACATGCTTTAAAAATTTTCCGCCAAGCATTCCATCAATCAGCCGGTGGTCGTGTGAAAGTGTTAATGCCATAATTGATTTAATAGCTAAAGTGTCAGCACCATCAACTTCAATTACCACAGGTTTTTTTGCGATTGTACCAACCCCAAGTATTGCAACTTCCGGTTGATTTATTATTGGAGTTCCAAATATAGCACCGAAAATACCATAATTAGTAATTGTAAATGTTCCCCCGGTTATATCATCCGGAGTAAGTTTTTTATTTCTTGCCCTTGTTGCAATATCATTTATTGCCTTTGCAAGTCCTATTATATTTCTTTCATCTGCAGATTTTATGTTAGGAACAATTAACCCTGTTGGTTCAACTGCGACAGCAATTCCAAGGTTGATAAACCTCTTCTGAAGAATTGTAGTTCCGTCAATCGTTGAATTTACCAGTGGAAATTCTTTCAAAGCTTTAACAGAGGCATTAGCAATGAAAGCCATATAAGTTAATTTGACAGCCTCCTTCTGAATGTATTCTTCTTTATGCTTCTGTATAAAATTATGAACTCTTGTCATATCTACTTCAACCATGGTGGTAACATGAACAGAAGTATCACGACTGTTAACCATATGCTGCATAATTTTCTGACGGATATTATCCATAGGAATTCTTTCGATACCGCCGGAAATCTGTCCTTTAAATGAAGGTTGAGCTTGTGACGCAGGTTTTGATTCTTCCTTTACTTTAGCTGCCGGCTGAATAGTTTTCTCTTTTTGAGTAGGCACAGCTTTCATTTCACCTTTTGATTCAATGTATGAAAGTAAATCCTTTTTAGTCAGTCTTCTTTCGAGTCCAGTACCTTTTATCTTTGAAAGCTCGTCGTAACTTACATTTTCTTTTCTCGCAATATTTAAAACAAGAGGAGAATAAAATCCGCTGTTCTCTCCCTCCATAGTTTCTCCGGATTTGGAACTAACTGCGTAAAACGTATCAGGTTTCTGTTCTGAAGCTTCTTGTTTTTGTTCGAATCGTTTTTCTTCAGTAGGTTTTTCTGCTTTTGTGAGCTGTGGTTTTTCCTCTTTCTTCGGCTGAGATAAAGGCACACCTTTCCCTGTGGAAAGTCTTGCTACAATAGTTCCAACTTCAACAGTTTCCTGCTCGGCCACCAAAATCTCTGTAATTGTTCCTTCCTCTGGTGACGGTACTTCAGTATCTACTTTGTCGGTACTTATTTCAAAAATCGTTTCATCTTTCTGAACTTTATCACCAACTTTTTTATGCCATTTGATAATAGTTCCCTCCATAACAGATTCACCCATCTTAGGCATAGCAATATCAATCATTTCTCCAACTCTTTCAGGAGCTTGAGTTGTTTCCTTAACGTCTGGTTCTTTATTTTCAGCATCTTCCCTTATCTCCTCTTTTTCTTCATTTTTTGTTTCGGTTTTATTTTCAGTTACTTCTAACTGACGAGGTGATTTTACTTCTGCTTTTGTATGTGTCGCTTCTCCGTTTTCACTAATTATTGCTACGACTGTACCAACTTCAACCGTATCTCCTTCCGGTACTTTTATTTCCTGTAGGACTCCGTTTGCAGGTGAAGGAATTTCTGTGTCAACTTTATCCGTACTTATTTCAAATATGATTTCATCAAGCGCTACATTATCGCCTTCTTTTTTATGCCATTTAATTATGGTTCCTTCACTAACGCTTTCTCCCATTTTTGGCATTACAACTTCCATCTTAAACTCCTGGTTTTATTAAAATACTAATAACTCTTTTATTCCTTTGTAAACTCTTTCCCGGTTGGGAAGAATTGCGTTTTCAAGTATAGGAGAATATGGAATATGCGAATCATTTGCGGCAATTCTTTTTACCGGACCATCGAGATATTGAAAACAATTATCTGCAATCCTCGCCGCGATCTCAGCACCGAATCCACCGGTAAGCGTATCTTCATGAATTACAATTGCTTTATTTGTTTTCTTCACTGAATTATAAATTGTTTCTTCATCCAGAGGAATGATGGTACGTAAATCAATTACTTCAACTGAATATCCTTCATCTTCAAGTTTTTTTGCTTGAAGCAGTGAATCCCACAGAGACACACCGTAAGAAACCACTGTAACATCTGTTCCCTCCCTAACTACTTTTGCTTTGCCGAATGGAACAAGATAATCTTCATCAGGTTCAGGTGACATAGCAGAACTCTGCCTGTACAATCCTTTATGTTCGCAAAATAAAACCGGGTCATTTAACCTGATCGCAGTCTTCATTAATCCTTTTGCATCAGCAGCATTTGAGGGGAATGCAATATAGAGTCCCGGTATATGTGCAAAAATTGATTCAATATTCTGACTGTGGTATAACCCGCCGTGAATATATCCTCCAACTGCAACACGAACAACAACAGGAGATGTCCACGTATTATTTGAACGGTAACGGATCGTTGCAAGTTCATTTTTCATCTGCATAAATGCAGGCCAGATGTAATCCCCAAACTGGATTTCAACCACCGGTTTTAACCCTGTTAATGCCATACCAATTGCAACTCCCATTATACTCGCTTCAGCTAATGGTGAATTGAAAACCCTGTCTTCACCGAATTTATTTGATAATCCTTTTGTTACGGTAAATACGCCTCCCTTACTATCAGCAATATCTTCACCAAACATATAAATTTTATCATTTCTCTCCATTTCTTCCATTAAAGCATGATTTATTGAATCAACCATAACTATTCTATTTCCCGACGGCAGGTTCTTTTCATATTCAAGTTTATCTCTTAAATCGCTTTCATCAAATACAAAACGGGTTGCAGTTTCTGGCCTGGGATCGGCGGCTCTTATTGCTTTATCTGCTGCTTCATTTACTTCCTTTTCAACATCCTTTTTTAAGTTCTGATATTCTTCTTCAGAAATAATCTTTTGCGATACTAATCTTTTTGTAAACTGCTGAATGGGATCCTTCTGTAAATCTCTTTCAAGCTCTTCTGGGCTTCTGTATTTCTTTTGATCATCGGAAGAAGAATGAGATAAAAGCCGGACAACTTCTGCTTCAATCAAAGCAGGACCTTTGCCACTCCTGATATAATCAATCGCCTCGTGAACTCTTTCAATACATTCAAAATAATCTGTTCCATCAATTTTAGCACGATAAAGATTTGCATAACCCGACATCATTTCGGAAACGGAAGCACCTCTTCCGCCACTTTGAAGAGTAACAGGAACTGAAATAGCATACTTGTTGTTTTCGACAACAAATAGAACAGGCAGCTTTGCACGGCTTGCCCAGTTTACAGCTTCGTGAAATTCGCCCTGGCTTGTTGTTCCTTCACCGCTGCTAACATAAGCAATGTTCTTTTCACCTTTTAATGTCTGGGCTAATGCAGCACCAACAGCCTGTAAAAATTGTGTTCCGGTCGGACTCGATTGAGTTGGCAAATTTATTTGCGGATTACCCCAATGGCATGGAAGCTGTCTGCTCCCGCCGGAAGGATCGTCATCTTTTGCAAAACATTGCAGAAAAAAATCATAAGGAGTAACTCCGATTGATTGAGTTAATGCTACATCTCTATAGTAGGGGAAAAACCAATCTTTAGTGGGGTTAAGCGATAGACCTGTTGCAACCTGTATTGCTTCATGTCCTGAACCAGCTATATGAAAAAAAGTTTTTCCCTGCCTTAAAAGATTCATAGCTTTATTGTCGATAGATCTTCCAATAAGCATTAAACGTAAAGCTTTAAGTGCTTCTTCTTTCAGTAGTTTTACAGATTTACCTGGTTTAATACTAACATCATTTCCATTCTTACCATTTGATCGGTATTCATTTGAGGAGTCCGATTTCTTTTTTCCTTTTTCTGTTGTCTCACTTTTATTTGAAGTCCTTTTAGCCATTACAAACCTTTCACTTAACTGATGTTAAATTAACAGAAAATATTTCTTCTTTTGTTACGTGGTTTACACTTGTATAACCAAATATTTCACTGAAATTTTTTACTAGCTTTGTTTTTACTTCATTAATATCTAAATCTTCATCAATTTCTTTTTTTATTGAAGTCACATCTTTATCTGTAATACCGCAAGGTATGATTCCAGAAAAAAATGATAAATCTGTATTTACATTAAATGCAAAGCCATGCATTGTAATCCACCGACTCACTTTTATCCCAATTGCTGCAATTTTTCTGTCCTCTACCCAAACGCCTGTATATTTTGATTCTCTTCCGCCGGGTATACCATACTCAGCACATGTTTTTATAATTGTTTCTTCAAGAGCACGAAGATATTTATGTGTATCTGGTTTCCAAGCATTTAAGTCGATGATCGGGTAACCAACTATTTGTCCCGGACCGTGATAAGTTATGTCGCCGCCGCGATCAATATCGTAAACTGAAATTTTGTTTGATGAAAGATATTCTTCAGAACCAATAAGATTATTTTTGTCAGCCGTTTTTCCAAGTGTATAAGTATTAGGATGCTCAAGCAGATACAATACATCAGGAATTTTATCTTTCACCCGATGCTCAAATGTTTCTTTCTGCAGACCCCATGCTTCCTTATAATCAATCATTCCTAAATTGCAGTATAATAATTCTTTAGCCATTGTATAATCATCAATTACTTATATATGGATTGCTTCTCCGTAAGCCTTTGCTGCGGCTTCCATAATTGATTCGGACAAAGTGGGATGCGCATGGACTGTTTTTATTATCGATTCACCTGTAGCTTCGAGAGATTTTGCAAGAGTTACTTCAGCAATCATTTCTGTAGCTTCCGATCCGATAATGTGGACGCCTAAAATCTCACCATACTTTGCATCGAAAATAATTTTTACAAAGCCTTCGCGTTCACCAATGGCAAAGGCTTTACCGCTTGCCATAAAAGGAAACTTACCTATTTTAATATCATAACCTGCTCCTTTAGCTTTATCTTCAGTTAAACCTACACTTGCAACCTGCGGCTGACAGTATGTGCATCCGGGAATGTTATCATAATTAATCTCAGGTGGATTTAATCCTTTTATTTTTTCAACACAATGAATTCCTTCCGCTGAAGCAACGTGGGCAAGCCAGGGCGGGCCAATTACATCGCCAATGGCGTATATACCGCGGATATTTGTACTGTAATTTGATTTATCAACTTTAACATGATTTTTATATAATTCGACACCAAGTTCTTCAAGTCCGAAACCTTCAACATTTCCGGTTACCCCAATTGCATTTAAAACCTTATCTGCTTTAACAACTTTCTTTTCGCCATTTACATTGAAAGTTACTTCAATCTTTTTTCCTTTAACCACTGCCTTTTCAACAGTTGCTTTTGTATATATTTCTATCCCTCTCTTTTTCAGACTTCTCTGCAGAGTCTGGGAAACTTCTTTATCTTCAATCGGCAGAATATTATCAAGCATTTCTATTACAGTTACTTTAGAACCTAATACCTGGTAGAAATAAGCGAATTCAATTCCGATAGCACCTGCTCCAATAACAACAAATTCTTCCGGCAGCTTATCGAGAAGCATTGCTTCGGTACTGGTGATAATATTCTTTTTATCAACCGGAATTGAGGGAACTGTTTTAGGATGAGCACCTGTTGCAATTATAATACGGTCAGCAGTAATTGAATCAAATTGTTTTCCATCAGGATCAAAAACATCTATTTGTCTTTCATTAGCGAGCTTTCCATAACCCCGGATTCTATCAACTTTATTTTTCTTTATGAGTATTTCAACGTTACTTGTAATTCTATCTGATATTTCACGGCTTCTTTTTATAATCCGGGTAAAATCAAAAGAGAGTTCTTTATATATTATTCCAAAATCTTCATTATGATTTTTAATCTGATCATATATTTCAGCATTTTTCAATAGTGATTTAGTAGGAATACAACCCCAGTTCAGGCAGATTCCACCAAGTTTCTGTTGATCTATTACAACTGTTTTGAAACCTAACTGACCGGCACGTATAGCTGCAACATATCCGCCGGGACCGCCGCCAAGTACCGCAATTTCATAGTTTTTCGCCATTAAAAGGCTTCCTTAAATTTGTTTTCTGGGTTCTCAAATATAAAGAAGCGATTAAAGAAATAAAAACTGATGCAGTTAAAATAAGACTTTCGTCAATTTAATTATGACTAACGGGTCATTCTAAATTTAAAAAATTGTTATAAAGAATAATTTGAGATGATCTTCAATCGATAAATTGTTTTATTGTTGTTGAATTACACAACGTAGGAGATTAGTTATAAAGTAATTTAATAATGAAAGCATATGACAACAGAACTAAATCCAATCAGCAGCAACAGAATCGAGTAACCTTCTTGCAGTTTCAAGATTATGTTTTTCAATTTCAGGTTTTCGAGGTATTGGTTCAAACCCAGGTAGACTGTCGTGAATTGTTGCAGGGATATCTTTATTGATTTTCTTTTCCCATTTTTTTCTCCATTCTTCAGGAAGTTTAATTGGGATTTCATAATTAAAAACCAGCAGGTATAGAATAGTCCAAATTCTGAATGCTGCAGCTACTGAATAACCGCCGCCAAAAGTAAATAACACTTTTCCTTTGCATTTTGAATCAACTAATTCTAAAACTCTTCTGAATATTTTTTCAAAATCATATGTGGTTAATAAAAGGTCTGCTAGCGGATCGGTGAAGTGAGCATCAGCACCGGCTTGAACGACCAATGCATCCGGTTTGAACCAGGAGAGTGCTGGCTCAACAACTTTATTGAGTACTTCGAGATATGATTCACCTTCAGTAAAAGGTTCTAATGGAACATTCAATTTCAGTGAGCGACCCATCCCCTGTCCAAGCTCGTAAATCCATCCTGTACCGGGAAATAAATATTCTCCTGATTCGTGAAGAGAAATTGTCATTACTTTATCGTCCGAATAAAATATTTCCTGCACTCCATCCCCATGATGAACATCAAGATCAAGATAAGCAACATGCCAGCCGGCATCAGTCATTGCTTTTATTGCCAAAGCTATGTCGTTATAAATACAAAAGCCGGAAGCTAAAGATGAATGAGCGTGATGAAATCCGCCGCCCATTTGAAGGACTTTACTTGTCTTATTTTCAATCAGCATTTTTGCTCCAAGTAAAGTACCCCCCACTTGGTACCGTGCCGCTTCTGCCATTCCGTGTACAATTGGATTATCAAGAGTGCCTAATCCATACAATTCTGCATCAACCTCATTTTTGCTGAGGCTTAAACTCTCAATAACTTTGACATATTCCGGTGAATGAATAGTAAATAATTTTTCAGGGGGAACCGGTTCGGGTTGAATAAAATCTTTTAAGAGATTGAGTTCTTTCAATAAATCGATCACCATTTCGATCCTTATTGGATCAAAGGGATGACCTTCACCAAGATTGTAATTGCTGTAATTGGGATGATAAATTATTTTGCACATGCTATATGAACAGGCCAGACAACTTCAAAACCGGCGTTACAAATTGCTTCGGCGAGCATTTTCATTTCGATTGTACCGACTCTTAAAACCAGCCTGATTTTTCTGTTCTTCTCCGGATAAGTTAAAATAGAATGAATATTAATTTTTCGTTCGGCAAGCAAAGCTGTAAGGCGTGCTAATTCTCCCGATCTATCGGGTAAACGAACATCCAGCCTGCCGGAAGGCTGATGAATTCCAGTTAAAAGAAGCAGTGCATCAAGTAAATCCATTCCTGTAACAATCCCAACAAGTTTCATATCTTCAACAACTGGCAGACACCCGATTTTAAGCTCGCGCATTGTACGTGTCGCTATTTCAATCGGATCGGAAGGATGAGTTGATTGAACAGGATGACTCATAATTTTTTCAACTTCAGTTTCAACATCATAAGGTTGTTTGGTGAGTTTGCTTGTAGCTAATCTTAAATCACGATCGGTTATAATACCAACAATTTTATCATTATCTGCTACGGGCAGGTGACGAATATTTTTATCCTGCATTATTTTGTAAGCGTCTTTTAATTTCATTGATGGCGAAACCGTAATCGGATCAGGATGCATAACTTCACGGATTAACATATTTATTCCTTCATAAAAATTTTAATAAGATGGTCTTTCAGCTCCACCCGACTTAATTGTTAATAATATATCTCCTGTAAGTGTTGGATTATTAATTACTGCAATACCTGTTTCAAATTCCCAGAGCCAGGGAATTTCTTCAATCATTTGTGAAAGTCTGCCAAGCACTTCTCTTAATCCCTCCTTTTCTTCGAATTTAATTTCCTCTAAAATCTCGTCAAGATCAGTATCAGTAAGCGGAGTAATACGAAGGATTGATTTTACTTCCGAAATTTCAATTTCTATTAATGGGCCAAACAACGGATCCGGTTTAATCCAAATATTAATGACAGGTTTATTAACTGGAAAAGTATCTGAATAATTGATTCCAAAATTACCGAGTAATTCGATTGCTTTATCTTTATTTACTTTACTAATAGAATGAGGAGTATTGATATTGGATAATTCATTTTGAATCAAAGCTCTTGCTTCACCTGCTTTAACATCCTTAAACCAGACAAGCCTGCCTGAAGGCTTTTTCCTGTATTCAACATATTTGATTATTCTTCCTAAAGCATTTACTGCAGATTCCGGGAAACGGAATGCCGGAAATTTTCTGAAATTATTTTCATCTTCGTCAGCTATAGAAATTGTTCCTTCAGCACCCATTACACAAAGAATAACTGTTTTTTGTATTCCGGTTTTTTCTTCCGCAGATTTTACGCCTTTCCTAATCGCTGCTTCTACAGGTTTTGTTGAACATTTACCGACACACGCAAATCCAACGAGCAATGCATCAACTTCATTGTGAATCAAACAATTTTTAACTGCCTCTTCATATTTATCGGGTGAAGTGAAAGCTCCAAGATCAATTACTCCGGGACCGCTTACATTGAGATAATTAATTTCACAGGCATCAGCAAATAATGTAGCTACACCGGATGAATTTGCTATTATACTTACTCGGTTTCCCTTTGGCAAAGGCTGATGAACAAGAACAACTGCGACATCGAAAAGGTCTTCGAGAGTAGGTGCAAGTATAATTCCCGTTTGCTGAAATAATGCCTCGACTTCTCTTTCTCCTGCAGTAATTATTCCGCTTTTTGATTCGGTTGTTTTTCTACCCGCCAAACTTTTTCCGCTTTTAATACAAAGAATTGGTTTCTTACTCGTCATCCTTCTTGCAATTCTTACAAAGCGGCGCGGATTACCAAAAGTTTCCAGATAAAGTATGGCCATTTTGGTATTCGGATCTTCTTCCCAATACTGAAGCAAATCATTTCCGGATACATCAGCCCTGTTTCCAGCAGAAACAAATGTTGTAAAGCTGACGCCTTTTTCTAAAGCATACTCTAATATTACAAGTCCGAGGGCTGCTGAATGGGAGAAAAACCCCGTATGTCCCGGAGGCATAATTTTAGGAGCCATACTTGCATTCAGTTGAATCTTAGGGTCGGTGTTCATAACTCCAAGACAGCTTGGTCCTAATAATCTTACACCGTGAGTCCGGACTAATTCTGCAAGTTTCTTTTGTCTTTGTAATCCTTCTTCACCTGCATCCGCAAATCCTGCTGAAACAACAACCAATCCTTTTACACCAGATCGGATAGCTTCGAGTGCAACATCATAAACTTTCTCAGCTTTAACCGCGATTACTGCCAGGTCTACTTTATCGGGAACGTCTTCAATTTTTGCATAGGTTTTTATTCCATTGACTGATTGTGTATGGGGATTAACAGGATAGATAGTTCCGGCAAAGTTAGCTGATAAAATATTTTTGAAAATTATATTCCCTATAGAAGATGAATCTCTTGAAGCACCTATGACAGCAATAATTTTTGGTCGGAGCAAGGGAATAAGGGAATTTGCCACTGCAATTCTTTCTCTTAAACCTGCAATTTCCCATAAGGCTGCAGCACTGCCAACAGGCAGCTCGATGTGGACTGTATCCGAACTCCAAGCCTGGTGTTTTTCGAAACCGGAACTTTTAAAAACATTAATCATTTGTTGATTATCGGGAAGAACTTCTGCCTCAAATTCTACGAATCCATTTGCAGCAGCTAAGCCTGCCAATCTTTCCAACAATAATGTTCCGATACCTTTTCCCTGGTAATCATCTTCTATCAGAAATGCTACTTCGGCAGTATGACCATTCCCAACCGCAATATAATTACCCAATCCAACTACTTTGGAATCCTCATTATCTCCTGTAATGGCAAGCAGGCAGCCCATGTTTTTAAAATCCCCGCTGCATAATTCTTTTATAACATTTGGAGAAACCTGAGATATGGCAGCCATGAATCTCATTCTTAGACTTTCACGGGAAACCCGCGTCATAAACGACTCTACATTTGAAGTATCTTCAGGTGTGGCGGGCTTAAGAATAATTCCCTGTCCGTTTTTTAATAAGACATTCTCTTTGTAAGTAAGTCCTTCGGGTATTATTCTGAACATTTTATTAATTCCCTTGTTAACAACGGGAATAATATCAAAAAAAAACGGAGGTTCCAAGTATGTATCCCGGAACCTCCAATGAAAAGAATAGTTATGCCATATTCTTTATTTCTTCAACAACCTGCGGATTGGCAAGTGTTGTAATATCACCTGTGTCCTGTTTGTTTGCAATAGCAGAGAGGATACGGCGCATTATTTTACCGGATCTTGTTTTAGGCATATCCGACACAATCCAAACTTTACCTGGTTTAGCAATAGGTCCAATTTCAGTTGCAAGAGTATCGGTAACTTTTTTTTCTATTTCTGCACTTGGTGCTATACCGGGTTTAAGCGAAACAAAAATGTGAGGAATTCTGCCTTTAATCGGATCAGCTACAGGTACTACTGCAGCTTCACCAACCTCAGAAACCATAAGTGCGGCAGATTCAAGTTCTTTAGTTCCGAGACGATGACCTGCAACATTTATAACATCATCGATTCGTCCAAGAATTCTAAAGTAACCATCAGGAGCTTCCACTGCACCATCACCTGCAAAGTAAGGCCAGTCGTGCCAATCTTTACTATTCGGATCTTTATTATATCTCTGGTAATATTGTTTCACAAACCTATCATCGTCTCCCCAGATTGTTAACATTCTTCCAGGCCAGGGATTCTGAATACAAATGTTCCCCGCTTTTCCACTTCCGGCCGGAAGAGGTTTTCCTTCATCATCAAAAATTATAGGATAAATACCTGGAACACCGGGACCGGCACTTCCGGGTTTCATTTTATGAACGCCGGGAATTGTTGAACACAAAAATCCGCCTGTTTCCGTTTGCCACCAGGTATCTACAATAGCCGCTTCTTTTTTACCAACAGTATTATAATACCATCTCCAAACTTCGGGTTCAATCGGTTCGCCAACTGTAGTCATATGCTTGAAATGATAATTATATTTTGCAGGTTCATCAGGTCCTACGCGGCGTAAAGCACGAATAGCTGTTGGGGATGTATGGAAAATATTTACATTAAGTTCTTCAGCTACGCGCCAGGGTCTTCCGGCATCAGGATGAGTTGGAACACCTTCAAAAATAACCGAAGATGCTGCTAATGCAAGAGGTCCGTAAATAATATATGAGTGCCCTGTAATCCAGCCGATATCGGCCATACACCAATAAACATCTTCAGGGTGAATATCCTGAATATATTTTGATGTTCCGGTTACATAAGACATGTATCCGCCGATAGAATGCTGCGCACCTTTAGGTTTACCTGTTGAACCGCTTGTGTACATAATGAAAAGAGAACCTTCAGAATTTAATTGTTCAGGTTCAACTTTTGCGTGATAATATTTCTTTATCACATCATTGACTAAGAAATCACGTCCTGCTACCAGAGGAGTTTTTGCAGAATATTTACCCGGATACCGCTCGAAAATAAGAATCTTCTCTATTTTCTGCCCTTCTTTTAATGCTTCATCATAAGCAATATCTGCTTTTTCTTTATGGTCAATCAGTGAACCGGCTCTGTAATAAGAATCTGCAGTAATTAATACTTTACTTTTTGCATCGGCTACTCTCTCTCCGCAAGCTTTTCCTGAGAAGCCGGAAAATACCTGCGAGTGAATAGCACCAATACGGGCACAGGCAAGCATTGCGACGGCTATTTCAGGTATCATCGGCATATGCAATGTTACTGTATCTCCGGCTTTAACTCCACAAAAATCTTTTAATAAAGCTGCAAATTCATTTACTTTGATGTAAAGTTCCTGGAAAGTTATGTGTTGAATTGCTTCATCTTCCGGTTCCGGGACAAAATGAATGGCGGTTTTGTTTTTATATTTATCCAAATGCCTGTCGATACAATTGTATGAAGCATTTAATTTCCCACCTGTAAACCACTTAAAAAATGGAGGGTTGCTTGAATCAAGAACTTTATTATATGGTTTATACCAATCAAGCATATCAGCATATTCCTTATAACAATCAGGAAAATTCTTTATATCAAATCTCCTGAGAACTTTATCATCCTTTATATTTGCCTGAGCAGTAAACTCCTTTGTGGGATTAAAATAAGCCTCCTCTTTCCAGTGTACTGCAATCTGAGATTCAGATACTTCATCATTTTTACTTTTATCCATTAAATTAACTCCTGTATTTTATATTGAATGAAAATTATTTTTATCCTATCGGAAGCACTGTTTTACCATATGTTTCATTCAAAACCTGTGCAAGCGCCAGATAGATAGCAGATAAACCGCAGAATATACCTTCCCATCCTGCAAATGTTTTAATTCCTGAACTTCCTGTCGCATCACCAAGCGCCAGTAACCAAAATAATATAAATAAAGTAAAAAATACAACCTGTAAAGCTCTATTGTGTTTTAAAGTTGCAATCCACATCACAAAAGTGAATAAACCCCACATAAATAGGTAAGCTACCATTCCACCTTCATCTGCAGCGGCTACCCCGCCCCAGCTTGGCATCACAATAAGATAAACAAGTGTTAACCAGAATAATCCGTAAGAAGTAAAAGCAGTAGTACCGAAAGTGTTCCCTTTTTTCCATTCCATCCAGCCGGCAAATATTTGCGCCATTCCACCATAAAAAATTCCCATTGCTAAAATCATACTACTTAAACTAATGAAACCGGCATTATGAATATTAAGTAGAACTGTTGTAAAACCGAATCCAAGCAGTCCAAGGGGAGCAGGATTAGCTGTAGTATCGGTAAGTTTGGTTAAACCGGCAGCTACGTTTGTAGTATCTGGCATAAAGACCTCCATTGTTAAGATATTATTGAATTAAAGATTCCACAGCAACCTTCTGTAAAATCTGTTTATTAGGTTTAGTAAAGTTCTGAGGAGTTAGGAGTACTGAATTATATGTTTTGCAATAGTTGCTATTTACCAAAATTTCTCCCTCTGGCAGCTTTCGTGGAAAATCAAATTTAATCTTATGTTAACTTTGGCATTGAAACCAAAAGTTTAACAGTGGTATAAACCAAAGTATATGCCATCAGAATGTATCTTAATAAAGTGAATTAATTACCCTTTATTTTTTTCAGGATGGTGGAGATTCACCAATAATGGCTAATTTTCGCCGAAGAGAAATTTGAGGTTGCTATAAGGTAAGGTACAGGACATTTTGATTTGCCCTATACCTTTATACCCGTTCTTAATAACTATTGATTTGCAGTTTTAAAGTTAATAGTGTATGAAGTATAATAACCGCCAAATGAATATGCATAATAGTACAGACTGTAATTAAAATTAAAATTAAGACTGTCTACCGGATTTATTGTAACAGTCTTCATATCTGATGATAATGATATATCAATTGGAACATTATTATATGGGTAATTATTTTCATTTAAAGTAAAGGTAGAATAAGCTGTATCTACAGCCGTGCTGAATAAAAGTTCAATATTTTCATCGACAGGAAATGTAGTTGTATAGCTTCCCTCAATGGTTTCAAGATTTGTATGTAACAACACTATTTGCTGATTTTCACCGGAAGTTAAAACATATCCATAAAAATCAAATGAAGAATTGTCAATTGTTTTTCCTTGAACAGAAATATAATACTGGGTATTATCTCTAAGGAGTGCATAAGGGTCCATAATCAGGGTGGTATTGTTTGCACTCCAGGTATCTTCAAAATAAACCACTGTACCATAGTAATCATTACGTCTTAATTGAATATCTACGGTTGAAATATCAACAGATTTTGAAAAGACAAATTGAAAATTTGCAGCAGGATCAAAATTAGTTTGATTGAAAGGACTGCTGATTAAAACCACACTGGAAGTGGATATCGAAGCAACTAAATTCGAAGCTTTAATATTAATTTCGGGTGTAAGGTTTATATTGCTGATTGATGCTGCATTATAATCAATACCGTTCAAAGTAAAAGGTAATGAATAAAGAACAGTATAATAATTATTATATGCCGGCAGATTTTTATCAAACAGATAATTACCATCGTTATCGGTTGTGGTTGAATAAACAGCAGGCTCAATACCACTGTCGGAAAACCTCACTATTATTGTAATGTTAGCTGCAGGCTGCATATTGCCAAAGGAATCCTGTGCATATAATGATCCTGTAACTCCTGCATTAAGCTTATATAGAAAAATATCTTCAACCAGGCTTACATTGTAGTCCTTTAATGAAGGGTTTGGTCCTGCAACTTCCTCAATTGAAGGTACAGAGACAACACTTTTGCCTTTGGCATAATTACCATTTGCAAAAACCGTTAATTCGTATTCCCCGGTACCAAGACCTGAGATAAAGTAATAACCAAGGCTATCGGTTTTTACTGTTTTATATTCGCCGCCGACTACATATTGTATTTCCGCACCTGCAATTCTTTCTTTAGTATAATTATCCTGCACAATGCCATGAATACTTCCGACTACACGACCATCGGCCGGCGGTATTTCATACCCTTTATCACGGCAGCCAAAGAAAAAAGTAATTAACATTAAACCTAAAACACTAAATAAGAAATTAATTGATTTCATCTCATCCTCCTTTTTTACTAAGATGATATTTATTTTGAATCAGAGACTTTTTGGAAATCCACGAGTGTTGTTTGAAAAATATCCCGATGCTTCCCGCTGATAGGTCTCCTCCTGATTAATTTCACTTTAAAGCAGAATCTTATTTTAAATAATGGAAATTATCGCTTCAGATTAGTATCTCCACCTTTATCATAAAATCCTTAATTCGCAAACAAAATTACCTGCTAAATTTAAATAAATTTTATAAAAAAAAGAATTATATAGAAAAAGGTTAGCACTGAATTTAAATTTTTCTTTTGGTCAAACGGTGGTTTTCAGTATTACTTTTTTTATTTTTAATAATCATTCTGAAAGGTTCAGGTGAAAAGATCAACTATAATATTATTACTTTCCTTATTAACTCTATCAACTGGATTATCACAGCAAAGAGAAGTTAAGATTTCCGGATTAATTACCGATGCTTCAACTGGTGAAGCATTATTAAGCACTAATCTGCTTCTTTATAAAGACACATTAAATTTTGCATCCCCTCCTTTCCGGGGCGCCGTAACAAATCAGTATGGATTTTATGTCATTCCTGATGTTCCAGCTTCCACCTATTATATAATAGCCAGATATATTGGTTATAAAACAGTTATCCGCGAAATCAGATTAGACAGCTCACAATTGGTTTTCCGTTTAAATATTGAAATGCAGCCCGAAAATGTAAAGCTTCAAGAAATTGTAGTAAGAGGTGAAAAGCAAAAAATACCGGATGTGAGCACAATTGATATTTCTCCTGAAATTCTTAAAAAGCTTCCTTCATTAACCGGGGAGGTTGATTTGTTTCGTTCCCTTCAGATGCTGCCCGGAGTCGCAACTGTATCGGAAATTTCAAACGGGCTTTATGTAAGAGGCGGTTCACCTGATCAGACACTCACGCTGGTTGACGGTATAACTGTTTATAATCCTGCACATCTTGGAAATTTTGCAAGCACATTTAACTCTGATGCGTTAAAAGATGTAAAATTAATTAAAGGCGCATTCCCTGCGGAATATGGCGGCAGACTCTCAAGCGTGCTCGATATAAAACTTCGTTCCGGAACAAAAGAAGGAAATAAAGGAATAATAAGTTTAGGCGCGGTAAATTCTCATGCAACCTTTGAAGGTCCAATGGGAGAAAATACTACTTATATGATTTCCGGCAGAAAAATGTATTATGATTTATTTCAAAAAAAATTTGATGAGAATTCTACAGTACCGCGTTATAATTTTTATGATTTAAATGCTAAAATCACCCGTACGTTAAGCGAAGAAAGTATATTATTTATAAGCGGTATGTATGACCAGGACAATATCTATAGTCCTGCAGCAAAAAACACTGACTATAATATTAACTGGAGAAATATTGCACTTGGATTGAACTGGATACAAATTAATTCTAATTCGGTTTTTACCAACAGTTTGTTAAGCTTCGTAGATTATACTTTTAGCTCTTCGATAAATGACAGTCTTACACCCGGAACATTGACAAATTATTTTTCATCTTCCGAATTAAAAGACCTGGATGCTCATCAGAAAATTGAATTGCATTGGAATGAAAATAATATTTCCAAGATGGGTTTCGATCTTGCTATGCACAATTATCATTTATTATACAGCGATGTTTATAACCCTGCAATTGAAAGTGATCCGTTTGCAGGATTTAATTTAACTTCACTCGAAGCATCTTTATATTTTCAAATGGAATCTCATTTAACAAATAATCTTTTTACTAACATAGGCGGGAGAGCTTACTACTTTAACCAGCAGCAATATCTCAGTTTTGAACCAAGGATTTCTGTTGATTATTCCCCCTTTCCAAAATTCAGAATAAAAGGTGCATTCGCAATCGCCCACCAGTTTTTGCATCTGATTTTGAGAAATGATATAGCTTTACCTACTGATTTCTGGTATCCTTCTACCAAAAATATTAAACCCGGTAAATCCACACAATACGTCTTTGGCTTTGATTATACTCTGCCTGATTATGTTTTTTCAATAGAAAGTTACTATAAAAGAATGCAGTCTCTTTATGAGTTTAAGAACAGCCCGCAATTTGACCCAAGAAATAAAAATATCGATGACCAGTTTACAGAAGGTGAAGGTGAAGCATACGGGGTTGAATTTTTTGCCAACAAAACGCTTGGTGATTTTTCGGGCTGGATCGGTTATACTCTTTCCTGGACACGGAGTCAATATGATGAGCTCAATGCCGGCAGAGTCTTTTATCCCCGCTACGATAGAAGGCATGATGTTTCCATAGTTGTTACCTACGAACCGGATAGAAACTGGACATTTGGTGCTACCTGGATTTTTGCTTCGGGACAAGGATTTACTCTTCCAATAGGGCAATATATTTTTACAGGAATTGGTCTTGATGAATCTACCGGAATTGATTTTAATTATACAGAGAGAAATGGTTATAAGCTTCCCGCTTATCATAAACTGGATTTAAATGCAGCTTACAAATTTATTTGGGCTGGATTTCAATGGGAAGCATACTTAAATATTTATAATGTATATAACAGGAATAATGCTTTTGCTCAATACGTTACTTTTGAAAAAAATGCTAATGGCGAGGATATTCCGAAACTTAAACAGATCAGCCTGTTTCCTGTAATACCAATGGCTGGAATTAAACTGGAATTTTGATATGATGAAAATAAGCTATGCGGCACTTTTTATTTTTTCATTTTTATTCGCTTCCTGTGAAAACAGCACTGATGTAAATTCAGATCTTGAATACAAGGAATATACAGTAATAAATGCACAGCTTTCCGCAGGTAATATTTTCGAAGGCGTTACAATAACCCATACTCTTCCCCTCGGTGTTCAATATGATATTCACAAAGCAGAAATTAAAGACGCAATAGCATATATCCGGGAAAACGGGGTTAAAATAATTCCTGTTCATTATATTTCAAATGGTCTTTATAAACCGATAACAAATCTTGTTATTAATAGCGGCGAACAATACGAACTTTTTGCAAGCGTAAATGGAAAATCTGTTTATAGCAAAACATATGTGCCGGACACTCCAAGCGTAGTGCAGACCTTAAATGTTAATAACAACTATCTTGCAGCAGAAGTTACAGCTAAGCCTAATGAAGCATATGGAGCCGCGTGGATAATTTCAGAAGGTAATTATTCGCCAAAAGCCGGTGACTTCCAGTCAATCATTGCTTCGGAAAATTTTCCTGCCGTTGTCGATGTGAGAACAATAGATATTCCCGCACCTTACAATACAATTTCGTACAGCGATTCTTTCTACATTCAGGTTTACGCTTTCGATAAAGCATACAAAGATTATTTTATAACCAAATCAAATGGTAATCCGATTGATAATACATTCACATCGGGTGGAGGTGCTGTTGCCTGGAATGTTTATGGTGAAAATGTTATCGGTTTATTTATAGGAATGACCGAGGGTTATAAAGTACGTCCATGATCCGCACAAAAAAAATATTATACATTTTGATTTTTATTGAATCCTCATATTTCTATGGATGCCTGAAAGATAAAATTACCCCAACTCCTGATTTACCGCTTGATAACGCAGGACAATTATTATTTTATCTTGAAGATGAAGGTGATTATATAAACACGGTGGAAGCACCTTCTCTTGTAAACGCAGTTGAGGTCTATTCCAATCTTCATAATTATTTATTAATTGATATAAGACCTCCCATTGATTTTTCTGCCGGACATATTGAAGGAGCAATAAATTTAACTCACTCCGCATTAGTTTCTTTTCTTGAAAGCATTAACTATAAAAAATATTCGAAGGTAATTATAATAAGCAGGAATGGGCAGTCCTCAGCTTATTATACATGTCTTCTCAGATTATATGGATTTGAAAACACATATTCCTTAAGCTATGGAATGGCTGCATGGAATATTGCATTTTCGGACGAATGGTTCGGTGCATTACATGAAGACTATTCTCTGCTAGAAGATTTTACTGCTGTCTATTATTCAAATTCAGCTTATTCTGCGCTGCCCAATGTAGTACTTTCAGATTCTTCTTTGGAATCCAGTGTAAAGCATAGAATAAAAGATATAATGAACATTGAGTATGAAGATAATCTTGGCAGCCAGGAAAGCACTGCTACAATTGAGTTTACAACTTTGGCTGCTCATATTGAAGATTTTTTTATAGTATGCTATGATGAAGGATTGCTGTATAAGGATCATACTGACGGAATTACTCATCCAGAGGAATCCGTATGGTTTCGTCCTCCCCCGGCTTCCGACTTCAGCAGTTCAAGATTTTTACAGACTTTACCATCGGACAGTAAGGTAGTTATTTATACAACTAACGGTGAGTTGAGTGCATTTGTTGTTGCTTATCTTCGTATTCTTGGCTACAATGCTAAATCGGTTTTATTCGGAGCAAACAATATGTTTTATAATTCTCTTTTAAATGCTAATGGATTGAACCAGTATGCATTCTCTTCAGCAAAGATTAAGAATTATCCGTATGTAACGGGCGGGTAAAAAACATAATTTAATACATTCGTTAACATGAAGTATGCTTTAAAATATTTTTTCATTTGCATTTTAATTTTATCGGCAAACTTTTACGGCTGCTTAAAAGACAAAATTGCAGTCCCTGTTCAAGCGCCACTTGTTGAGGGAGGAAAACTATTATATTATCTTGAAGAGGAAGGCGATTATATAAATTCTTCAGCTATGCCATCGCTGGTCAATGTTGATGAAGTATATTCGAATTTGCAAAGTTACTTGCTTTTAGATATCAGACCTTCTGAAGAATTTTCTTCAGGTCATATTGAAGGAGCAATAAATAAATCCCCATCTCAATTAATTGCTTTGCTTGACAGCCTGGATTTTCAACATTATCCAAAAATTGTAATTATAAGTAGAAACGGACAATCATCTGCTTATTACACCTGCCTGTTGAGATTATACGGTTTTAATAATACATATTCAATGAGCTATGGAATGGCAGCATGGAACCAGGCATTCTCTGATCAGTGGTTAAATGCACGCGATATTGATTATTCATTATTAGGAGGATATTCACAGGACATAGTTCCTAAACCACCTTTTACACCTCTGCCTAAAGTAAATTTATCCGGTTCTTCATTGGAAGAAAGTGTAAAACAAAGAATAAAAGATTTATTGCAGATTACATTTGAAGATAGCCTGATAAACCATGAAGGTGAAGCAACCATAAATTATGGCTGGTTGATGAGTAATAATGAAGACTATTTTATTGTTTGTTTTGATACATTAAGGCTTTATAAAAATATAACGGATGGTATTTTCCATCCCGCAGGTGCTGTATTATTTCATCCATTTCCCCGTTCTGAATTAAGCAGTTCAGAATACCTTCAATCATTTCCTTCAAATAAAAAGAGTGCATTGTACTCTGTTGACGGACAGCAAAGTGCTTTTATCGTAGCTTACCTCCGGTTGCTTGGTTATGATGCCAAATCTGTATTGTTCGGTGCTAATAATATGTTCTATCCCCTTCTCTTAAATTCTCTTCTTTTCCATGACAAAGCATTCTCCGAAGAAAACATAAGAAATTATCCTTTCGTAACAGGAAATTAATCTTAAATTATTTCTATCATTTTTTTTGTAACTTTCACCAGAAATTCTTGAAAAGAATAATTACTATGGCAGATCACAATATTGAAAAATTAAATGCCGGGGAAAAAGCTGTAGAATTTATTGAAGACGGAATGCTGTTAGGATTGGGAACCGGTTCCACTGTTTATTATACTATAAGAAAAATCGGGGAGCTTATAAAAGAGGGCTTAAGAATAAAAGCTGTCTCAACCTCCTCAGCTACATTACAGTTAGCTTCAACTCTGGGAATCGAAATTCTGTCGATCAATGAAATTGAAAAAACAGATTTAACTATTGATGGAGCAGATGAGGTTGACCCAGACCTTAATGGAATTAAAGGCGGCGGCGGCGCTCTACTTTATGAAAAATTAGTTGCTGAAGTTTCTAAAAAAATAATCTGGGTAGTGGATTCGGGCAAAATGGTAAAAAAGCTCGGGAAGTTCCCATTGCCTGTTGAAGTAGTGCAGTTTGGTTCATCTCACATCTTTAAAAAATTTGAAAAAAGAAATTACAAACCCAGGTTAAGAATGAAGGATAACATTCCTTATAAAACTGATGCGGGCAATTTTATAATTGATCTTCATTTGGATGAAATTAATAATCCTATCCAATTGAATAAGGAAATTAAATCAATAACCGGCGTGGTTGAAACAGGTTTATTTTTAAACTTTGCAGATATTGTTATTACCGGCAGAGGAGACAATGTGGAAATTATTCGCAGGAACTCTTAAGGTAAAATGACAATCGAAGAAAAAGTACTGACCTTTCCACTTAAAATCGCACCTCTTATAAAAGTTAATGATCCCCTGTTAGAAAAGAAGAAAATAACTTTATACATTAAACGTGAGGATCTGATTCACCCATATATTTTTGGGAACAAATGGTACAAGTTAAAATATAATCTTATTGAAGCAGAAAGATTAAATAAGAAAACAATACTCACATTTGGAGGGGCTTATTCCAATCATATTTATGCCGTTTCTGCTGCCGGAAAGATTTTTGGATTCAGAACAATAGGCATTATTCGTGGTGAAGAGCATCTTCCTCTTAACCAAATATTAAAATTTGCAAAGAGCAATGGTATGTTGATTAATTACATTGGCAGAACTGATTACAGACGAAAGACCGGTGAAGAATTTATAAATAAGCTCCACAAAGTTTACGGAGATTTTTATCTGCTTCCCGAAGGAGGAACAAATTTCTTTGCAGTTAAAGGATGCTCAGAAATTCCTGCAACTATAAAAATCAGGTATGATTATTTATGTGCAGCATGCGGAACAGGCGGAACGATTTCAGGTTTAATTTCAGGTGTTAAACCGGGAATTAAAGTATTAGGATTTTCTGTACTAAGAGGAGGAAAATTTTTAACCGGGGATATTAAGAAACTACTCTCTTTATACAGTGATGAGAGAAAGGAAAACTGGGAGATGTTTTTCGATTATCATTTTGGAGGTTATGCTAAGACAAGTTCTGAATTAAATTCTTTTATCTGTGATTTTGAAAAGACGAACAAATTTAAACCTGATCGGATTTATTTTGGAAAAATGCTTTTCGGCATTTACGATCTTATAAAACGAGATTATTTCAAGATGAATCAGGTTATAATTGCTTTAAACAGTGCTCCTGTTGAATAAAAACTTTACCTGGCTATTTTTGTAAACTGAGAATTTTTACCGAGTGCTCTTTTCTGTGCTAATACCTCGTCCCTGAACTTTTGTTCATCGAGTTTCAGTTTCCTGAAACGTTCTTCAAGGTAATCAATAAACTCCTTTTCACTGAACCCTGTTTTTTCTTCGCTCTTCTGTGTTAATTTTTTTTCTATTTTCATATTGCCATCCACTCAAATATTATTAAACTTTGGTTATTGTAAGCATAATATAGAAAAATTGCTGTGTCTAAAAATACAATGTCACAATGATTGTTGCTGTTAAGTAATTATTAAGTTTCTGTTAATTCTTTGTTTATAATAATTTAGATGCACTCCTGCTGCTTAATTATGTTTTAAGCAAAAAATTTTACCTTTTTAAGTCCCCTTTAATGAGAGCAAGAGGGAATTTTCTAAGTATGCTGCCAACATTCATATTTTGTCCGGTTTTTACAACCTCGTTTGTAATTATGTTCTGGATATTTTTTCCTTCGAAAGGAAAATGGAGAGTGGTATCATTCCAGATTTTTTCTCCTAAAGGAAATTCACCCTGATTTACGAGTCTTGTTAAAAATCTTACGGCAATTACAATAATAAAATTATTATCATCCCTTCTGGCGAATGAAACAATATTATTCTTACGTGTTCCTGAAACGTAAAGGGGAATGTACTTCCCTTCTTCAAAAAGTGATAAATACTTTTTCCTTACTTCAAGGACTTTCTTAATCAGGAAAAGTTTTATTGAACCATTTTCCCAATTGGAATATAAATATTTAAATAAATTTTCTTCCCCTCTGTTTTTTTCTTCTTTAAGTAAGGAAATGAGTCGTTTTCTTTTGTTGAAATTTACCGGACGACGGTTATCCGGATCAACAAGATTTAAATCCCATAATTCTGTCCCCTGGTAAAAGTCAGGAATTCCCGGAGCGGTCATTTTAATTAATATCTGGGATAGCGAATTAAATATTCCATAGTAAGAAACATATTTTTGAAACTCCTTTAGGTCATTTAGAAAGAGGTTGTTTTCTGATTCTGTTAAAATTCTATCAATAAAATTCAGGAAAGCATCCTCATAATTTTTATCGGGTTTAACCCAGGCTGTATATACTTTTGCTTCACGAACAACTTTAATTGCGTATTCCTTTATCCTTCCAATAAATTCTTCATCCTCTTCTTTTCGAAAGGGAAATGCTCCAACTAATGTCTGGTATAAAAAATATTCATCATTATTATCCGGAAGGAACCTGCCGTTATATTCCTTCTTAAATTTTTGGTTCATGTTCTGCCATTTTTTTACCCGGTCATTCCATTCATCGGGAATTTCGGATATTACATTTATTCTTGCTCTTACATCCTCTCCTCTCTTGGTATCGTGAGTTGAAGTTGCATTCAGGCTGTATTTCCAGCCAATGCTTCTCTGACGAATCTTCTTGTGAAATTCTTTTATCGTAAAACCAAATTTTGAAGGGTTGCTACCAACTTCATTTAAAGAAATCAAACGGTTATATACATATAATGTTGTATCTTCAAAACCTTTAGCCATCAAAGGTCCGGTTAACTGTTGAAATTTCATGATAAAATCAATTGACTTCCCGTACAATTCTTCAGAGAGATTTTTATGTTGAAGAGTTAGAAGCCTGCCTATATAATTTATCTCGTGTTCAATTCTTGGATTATTATATTTTAATTCACCGATAGTTTTGTTGATATAATTAATTTCCGGTTTTGTAATTTTCTGATCGTTTATATAAGTGCGGTAAATCGGGAAATGGACAAGAATTTCTTCAAGAGCTGCTTTGATTCCATTTAAGGTTATATCAGCTCCATAACGATCCTGTTTGGCAATATCTTCAACTATCAGGCTAAGTCGTTCCAGTTCACCAGCCATTCTGGTTCTAATTATTAATTTTTTCTTGTCCACAACCAGTTCATCAAATGAGGCTGCACTGCGTGTAAACTGTGTATAAATTCTGCTGAATATATTTTCATTTTTATTTTTACAGAATAAACCGTTAACAAAATCTAAAAAGTCATAACCGGTCGTACCTTCAACTGGCCAAGAAGCAGGCAGCTTTTCATCGTATTCAAGAATTTTCTCTACAATTAAATATCTGTTGCTTATTCTTTCTCTAACTCTTTTCAGATAATCTTCCGGATCATAAAGACCATCTATATGATCGACTCTTAATCCATCTATCTTTTCATCTTTTATAAGCTTAAATATTAATGAATGTGTACGGTTAAATACTTCTTCATTTTCAACTTTAAGAGAAATCAAACTGCTGATATTAAAAAACCTCCGGTAGTTTATTTCTTCATTAGCAACTTTCCAGTAAGCCAGCCTGAAATACTGATCCGAAAGTAGTTTATCAAGCAGATCGAAACTTGCAGGGTTTCCTTTTACCCCGTTAAATATTTTAAGAGTTTCTATAATAAACATCTTCACCTGTTCATCATCTGAATATAATTCCCATAGTAATGCTTTAATAAATTTTATCTGGTTATATCTTTCTTCCATGTTTTCATAAGTTGGAAGAAATTTAATTATGTGAAGAATTCCTAAAAGCCTGATAACTGCAGGATAATTTCTACCGACTTTATTTTGGAGCTTATCAAATCTCAATGAAAGAATATCGGAATAAGAAGCCACCCTGACCGGAAATTTATTATTGAAGTATTCTATGCTGAAACCGTCTTCATCATAAGCCAACGATAATTCGCCTCCTTCAAGACACTCCTGGTAGTATTTGCCAAGGAAAGGAGCAAGCATCCTGGGTTTATCACCGAAGTGACCAAAGTTCCATTCAACATCAAAGTAATTAAAGAACCTTGAGTCGGGTCCATTCTCAAGCAGATCGACGAGCATTTTATTTTCAAAGTCAAACGCCATATGGTTCGGTACAATATCCTGCAGCCAGTAAATATTGTTTTCCTTTGCTTCGGCAATCAGCTTATCAAAGTCATCCATGGTACCAAGTTCCGGATTAAGCTGTGTAGGATCTACAACATCATAACCGTGCATACTCCCTTTTGAGGCTTTGAATATTGGTGAGGCGTAGATATGGGAAATTCCCAGCTCCCTTAAATACGGAAGTATCTTCCTTGCGGAATTAAAGTTGAAGTCTTTATTAAACTGCAGCCTGTAGGTTGATACCGGTAAGTTCAAATTGAATATTCACCTCCAGTTTTTCTTTGTTAATTAATCTTTTCAAATAATTCTATCGATTCATTATCAATTAGGTTTGTTATATTCAAAATTTTTATTTTCATCCCGCCTTAACTTCATATAGAGAAAAATTATATTCGGGAATATTTATTTCAGTTACTTTATCATCAGGTATCTCCGGCATCTCAGCTCCGGGACCGCTCCATTTTTTTTCAGATGAATCCAGTATCTTCTTCAAAGAACCGGGAGGAAATCTGAATTCAATAGAGGTTTTCTTTTCATTAAAATTCATTAGGGCAAAAAATTTATTACGGTTTTTATTCCTTTCCATGGTAATAATTTTCAGTCCTTCATAGCTGTTACATATTGTATCACTTCTATCATAGTTTGTCAAAGCCGGAATTGATTTTCTTAAACTAATAATGCTCTTATAGAAATTAAACAGAACTTTATGGTTATTTGATTTCGATTTTTCCCATTCAAGTTTTGATCTTGAAAAAGTTTCTACACTATGCGGATCAGGAATTTCTCCTTCCCATTTAAATCCGGCAAATTCTTGACTTCTTCCTTTTTTTACAGCTTTATTCAGGTCTTCATTCAAAAAACTTACAAAGTAAAGAAAGGGATTATCTTCACCGTACTCTTCACCCATAAAAAGCATCGGCAGTGAGGGTGAAAAAATTAATACAGCAGCGGCAAGCTTTAAAGCTTCGAAAGAAACAAGTACTGAGAGTCTGTCACCAAAAACTCTGTTCCCAATTTGATCATGATTCTGAATACAATGAACAAACCTGTCATATGAATATTCATAAGGCGAGTTACCATGTCTTCTTTTTCTAAAAAAGGAATATTTTCCAGAATAAACAAAATTATTTTGAATTGCGATACTCAGGTCGTCTATGTTGCCAAAATCTTCATAATATCCTATTGATTCTTTCGTCAACAATGCATGAATTGAATGATGGAAGTCATCGCTCCATTGAGCATGGCAACCATAGCCATATAAATCAGTTGGTTTGATTACTTTTATATCGTTAAGATCACTTTCGGCTATAAGATAATGCTCCTTGCCGGATTGCTGTGAAAATCTGTTGACCTCATCTGAAAGCTCAGTCAGAAAAGGATAAGCACTTAAGTCATAGATTGCATGGACGGCATCAATGCGAAGAGCATCAACGTGAAATTCCGATAGCCAGTAAACAGCATTATTAATAAAATAATTTCTTACGTGATCTGAATATTCGCCATCGAAGTTTACTGAATTTCCCCAGGGTGATTTGTACTTAGTTGTAAAATAAGGGCCAAACTCGTGAAGAAAATTTCCTTCAGGTCCGAGATGATTATAAACTACATCAAGAATCACTGAAAGACCTTTTTTATGAGCTCCATTAACAAGCTTTTTTAAGTTGTCGGAACCACCGTAGCTGTTTTGCGGAGCAAATGGAAAAACCCCGTCATATCCCCAGTTCCTATTACCGGGAAACTGAGCTACAGGCATTATTTCTATCGCAGTAATTCCAAGATCAACAAGGTAATCAAGCTTGTCAATAACAGAAGTGAATGTACCTTCCGGAGTAAAAGTTCCCGTATGAAGCTCGTAAATAAAATAATCATGTAATTTTACGGGAATAAAATCAGAATCTTCCCATTTAAAAGAAGAATGATCAATAATTTGTGAAGGACCAATAATTCCATCGGGCTGATAATTTGATGCAGGGTCTCCCCTTTTATTATTATTTAGCAAGTAATAATAATTTGTTCCCGGTGCAATATCTTTAACAGAAACCTTCCAGTAACCTTCATTATCCTTATTCATCGGAATCTTTTTTTCCTGGTCGCATAAAAACAATTCAACATTATTTAAAAAAGGAGCCCAGACAATAAACTCGCAGTCATTAAAATTATAAACTGTACCTATTTTTTTCATTCCGGTCTTTTAAGTTTTGAAATCATTTAAAGTATACAGTTTGTTTACACTATACTCTGCATTAATAATTTTGATTTATAAATTTAATTTTGCTGTATTCAATAACACACAATGATTTATTCAATGATTAAATTCGTTATTACTCTTAGTCCTTCAACCGGTATTTTCAACCAGTTTGTATTACGTGTAATTCCATTATCAATTTCTGTAAGCATTTTTTCAATCATATATACATTAACTATGTATGATATCTGCTTCTCATCCTCAGGAAGAAAATCACTTAGTGAAGCTACAGACAAATAACCCTTTAGAAATTTATTGCTCATACAGAACCACCAGCGGTTTGCAAATGCATTATAGGCATTAACGTCTCCTGAAAATGAATGTCCGAATTTTTCTAAAGAAATATGAGCGGCAAAATAAATTGAACCTATCATACCTGCTATATCTCTGAACGGGGATCTCTTAAGTCTCTTTGCACTGGATGCAATTGCAGGCTGTCCTTCAAAGTTGATAAATATAAAATCTTTCCCTGTGATCAGAACTCTTTTAAGATTCAAATCGCCGTGTATCCGGATTTTCTTCGCATCTAATTTTTCTTCCAGAAATGTTTTCAGATATTCTATAATTAATTCCTCCCTGTCAAAGATTTTTTCCATCTCTGCCTTTTCCGGTCCCGTAAAATTTTTCATAAGACGGAATGTATTCCTTGTAAGAGAACGGTTTGACTGGTAAAGAGATCTCTGGTAAAATGAATTGAAATTTTCAGGTTCAAAACCTTCGACAGGGAGAGAGGTAAGAGTTGAATGGAGCTCTCCTGTCCTCTTCCCTAATAATTCCATCAGATCAAGATTTAGTAATTCGAGATGATCGCAGCCTGCAGAAAAATCATTATCCTTTTGATTTTCTTTTAAAAGACTTTTACTGTTTATATTGAACTCTTCGATTCTCTCTTTTTCCAGGTTGATTCTTTTTTCATAATGATTTATTGAAGCATCGATCATATACTTCCAGAAATTACCTTCATTCGGGATTTCCTTTTCTATAAATCCGAAAACAAACAAATTGCCCTCAGATGACTTGTAGTTTATTGTAGCAAGATATTGTGGAATATTTCTGAAAGTTGAATTTAAAGATAGTGCCTTGAACATTTCTATACCGGGTTTACCAGCTTCTTCTATTTTCCTGTAAAGCCTTAATTTAAATCCGCCACCGTAATTCAAATCGATAAATTTCAAATTGGAATCATCCGTTGCACATATTTTAGTATCAAGTGATTCTTTAATCACTTCATCAAAACCCGGTTCCTTTTCAATAATTAAATCTCCTCTTTTGCCTTTCACTCTCTCCGAATTTAAAATGGCGGCGATTAGAGAATCCCTGAAAGAACTTTCATTTACACTTTCACAAAGAACTTTTCCAGGGATATTAAGGTATGCAATAATTGAATTCAACCTGCCCGGGTCTTTAAACTTTTCTTTATCATAAAAAACAGTTGAACATGGAATAACCAATCCTTCAGAAGTTTCGTCAGCATAACTGACTTCAAGTAAAATCAACGATTGATATTCATCCCCTGCTGAAAGAGGAATTTCATCATGAACATTTATTGAATCAATCTTTTGATTCTCAATATCGAACCATTTGTTACGTTTAAGAAAATCCGGAATTGCAACAGTATTCAGTATACTTTCATCGTCGTAACCAAAAAATGAAAATTCTCCTAAAAGCGGTTCAAGTTCAGGAGGTTCATATAAATCTGCACTTACCGCAGTTTCTTCAACAGGAACAAGCTGAAACCAGTAAAAGTCATAGGCATTCATCGTAAGCATATAATAAGAATCTTTAATTACAGGAAACTTATTCCGGCTGAACAATTCAACCGGCGTTCTTCCTGTAAATTCTGATAAGTTAAGCTCAACAACCTGGCAGAAGCGGGAAAGACTTGCTACGACAAGAATAGTTTCATCTTGATAGGTTCGCAGAAAAGCGAGCACTTTTGAATTTGAAGGCGATAGAAATTGAATCTCTCCTCTTCCAAACGCACGGTATTTTTTTCTTACTGCAATTGCTCTTTTCATCCATGTTAATAATGAAGATGGTGTGCGTTCCTGTACTTCAACATTTACACTTTCAAAATGATATTCGGGATCAATAATTACCGGTAATAAAAGCTGCTGCGGATTAGCACGGGAAAAACCTGCATTCCTGTCGGGGCTCCATTGCATAGGGGTACGGACCCCGTTCCTGTCTCCCAGGTAATAATTATCTCCCATACCTATTTCATCACCGTAATAAATTATAGGAGTGCCGGGGAATGAAAACAAAAGAATATTAAGCAGCTTAATCTTTCTCCTGTTATTTTCTACCAGGGGGGCAAGCCTTCTCCTGATACCGAGGTTAATGCGGGCGTGCTTATCCTTTGCATAATACCTGTACATATAGTCGCGCTCTTCATCAGTTACCATTTCAAGCGTTAGCTCGTCGTGGTTCCTGAGGAACATAGCCCACTGACAATTAGCAGGAATTTCAGGAGTCTGTTCGAGAATGTCGATTATAGGGTAACGGGTTTCCATCTGAACTGCCATGTACATTCTCGGCATTAGAGGAAAATGAAATGCCATTTGACATTCATCCCCGTTTCCAAAATATGCCACCGCGTCTTCAGGCCATTGGTTTGCTTCTGCAAGAAACATTTTGTTAAAAAATTTCTCTTTAAGATGTGCATTTAATTTTTTCAGGAATGCATGAGTTTCGGGAAGGTTTTCACAATTAGTTCCTTCCCTTTCGTACAAATAAGGGACGGCGTCAAGACGCATTCCGTCTACACCCATTTCAAACCAGAAATCCACTGCTCTGAATATTGCTTCGTGAACTTCAGGATTATCAAAATTTAAATCAGGCTGATGTGAATAGAAACGATGCCAGTAGTACGCATTTGCATCAGAATCCCACGTCCAGTTAGACGATTCAAAATCACTGAAAATTATTCTCGCATCTTCATATTCTTCTCCCGCATCACTCCATACATAAAAATTTCTTTCAGGACTTCCATGAGGACTTTTTCTTGCTCTTTTAAACCAGGTATGCTGATCGGAAGTGTGGTTCATAACAAGCTCGGTTATTACTCTTATTTTTCTTTTATGTGCTTCTTCAAGAAATTCTTTGAAATCTTCGAGTGTGCCGTAATCGGGATTAATATTAAAGTAATCTGAAATATCATAGCCGTCATCCTTCATAGGTGAAGGATAGAACGGCAGAACCCAGAGCATATTTATTCCAAGGGAATGAATGTAGTTAAGCTTTTCTGTAAGTCCTTTAATATCTCCTATTCCGTCGTTGTTGCTGTCCCTGAAGGATTTTATATGCACCTGGTACATAATTCCATCTTTGTACCAGAGAGGATCATTATTATTTTTTATTATTGCCATAAAATGATTACCGGAAATTTTGAAATATAATTTTATGAATAACTAAGATTTATTCAGGTGATCTAATTCATTATATATAAAATAATTAGAAGAATAAAGGGCGTGCAAATAAAAATTTGTAATTGAAAATTGAGGATTGAATAATTAAGAAATCAACTGGATTTTAATTTAATATTCGGTGACCTTGTTTTTATACAAAATTAAGTTTAATAGAATGTTAAAGAAAAATTTCTTAGAATATATAGTATAATGCACCTAAGTCAAAACAAAATGATGATCAATATAGTTTATTCAGTGAAGGCACTTCCTTATTTTAACGAAGAAGTATCATTTTCTTTGCTTGTGTAAAACTTCCGGCATGAAGTTTATAAAAATAGATGCCTGTTGATAACCTGCTTGCATCAAACTCTACATCATAATTACCTGCCGGCTTTTCCTGGTTAACTAGTGTAGTAACTTCTTTTCCTAAAACATCGTACACCTTTAGCGTCACGAAACTTGTCTTTGGGATCTTATAGTTAATTTTTGTTGTTGGATTGAAAGGGTTGGGATAATTTTGCTTTAAATAAAACTTCTGAAGTTTCTACCTTGTTTATATACTCTACCGATGTTGTTGAATTTTTGCTACGAAAAACACCATCGTACTGTGTTCCCGAAAAGATTCTTTGATCAGTGTTAATAACAAGAGACCAAATATCCAGATCAGTTAATCCACTATTTATTTCAATCCAATTATTTCCACCGTCGGTAGATCTAAAGACACCTTCACCAAAAGTCCCAACAAAAAGTTCATTATTGGAATTAGTGATAAAAGTATTGGTAGTAAGTTCAGAATTCATTTGTACCCAATTGCTCCCATTGTCGGTAGATCGAAAAATCCCTTCTTCAGCTGTTCCAACAAAAATATAATTATTTAAATTAATACCGACTGAATAAATATGAAAGGTTGATAGACCATTAGCAATTTGGTCCCAATTATCTCCATCATCAGTTGAAATAAAAATCCCTCCTTCACCATTGTCCGTTGCAAAAATAAAACCAATAGAACTAACGGCGAAGGATTTAATTGCATATATTAAACCATTATTAACTTTGATCCAACTATTTCCATCATCAGTCGATCGGAAAGCTCCATAATAGGTACCAGCAAAAATATGCTTATTCGTTTTGTTAATAACCAAAGATAAAATTGTGGGGGAGGCAATAATATTAGAGTCTGAGGGTGTAAATATTATAGACCAATTGTCGCCACTATCTGTTGAGCGGAAAAGTCCTTCATCGGTCCCGATAAATATATAATTGTTTGAGTCAATTACTAATTTATTGAAACCAAAGTTAGGTAATCCATTATTAATCTCAGTCCAGTTATTACCATAATCTGTCGAACGAAATACCCCCGAAGGCCAGGATAAGGCGAAGAATTGTTCATTTGCATCAAAAGCCAGCGAATATATATACTCACCAGGTCCGTTTGTTGGCTCCCAAAAATTTTGTGCAACACAAAATGAAGGAAATATCAAGATTAAAAAAATGATATTTTTCATTTGACTCTCCAAATTATTTACGTATAACTACCCATAATTACGTCCCAGTCCAGAACTACAACGACAAGAAAACACAAATGCCTGTGATTAAAAAAACCGCACAAAACTTTCTTTCGCAAGTACAGTTTGTAATTTAATTAATTAAAATGAACACTTGGAACAAAAAACTTTATCAAAATTACCATTTCAAAAATCACAAATATGCCATACAAAAATAGCTTGTCCACGAGCGGTTGGTGTTTGGGCACTAGCTAAGCATTTCATTTAATTAGTATCATTTTCTTTGCCTGTGTTTCATTACCAACAGTCATCTGATAATAGTAAACACCTGAAGATACTCTTTGACCAGAATTATTCTTCCCATTCCATTTAACATTATATTCCCCGGCTTGTTTGTGTTCTTCAATAATGTCTTTTACAAGCTGTCCTGAAACATCGTAAATCCTGATATAGATTTTTTGTGGAGACGACAAAGAATAACGAATTGTTGTTGAAGGATTAAATGGATTGGGGAAGTTTTGTTTTAATTGATATTTAGATGGAGAAGTAGTATTAGTCTCCCCCAATACAGAAGTTGTTACACCTGTTGAATAAATATATGTTTTATATATTCTGTCTGGATAAATGCCGGTTCGTGTTTCTATCACTAATTCTAATTCATTGTCGCCATCTATATCAGTACAGTTTATAATTCAACATCTTTTCTGGTGGATCGAATTCGAACAATACTATATTATTTACTACATCAAATACTATGAGTTTTACATCCGGATTAGGATTTGAATAATAAGAAACAAGAATTAAATCTCGTTTACCATCTGAATTGAAATCAATATGTGGAAAAACCGCATCAGGATTGTTTGCAGTTATTTCGTCACCCCATTCGAGATAATATCCGATGGGTATGGTGTACTTTAAGTTATGAGTTGATCCATCATACACTTTATTAGTGTCGGCAACATATTCCATAATACCATCCCCATCGATATCAAAGATTGCTTCAATATGTTTATCTATGGTAGCTTCAAGCTGGAATTGTTGCGCATAAGAATGAATTGAGAATAATCCCATAATGCAAATGATTAAAAATGTTCTCATTTTGGTCTCCTGGTTTTTTGAGTAATGTAAACTTATTTCAACAAAATCATTTTCTTTGCTTGTGTTTCATTACCAACAGTATTGATAAAAGTAAACACCTGATGATACTCTTTGCCCAACATTACTTGTTCCATCCCAGGTAACATTGTATTCTCCGGATTGATAATGTTCCTCATTTATTTCCTTAACGAGTTGTCCTGATACATCATAAATTCTGATTGAAATTTTTCCTGGGGATGAAATGGAATATTGTATAGTTGTAGAAGGATTAAATGGATTGGGGAAGTTTTGCTTAAGATTATAATTATTTGGACTTTCATTGAAATTATAAGTAATTGAAGTTGATGAACCGTTTGTTGCATAAACAACTACATCAATTAAATTTGTAATTAGATCAGTACGCCTTACGGCAAGATCGTATTTGCCATCCCCATCGTAGTCAAATATGGCGATAACTTCATATTCGTGCGTTTCATCATCAAGTTGAAAAAGAGTTTGGCTATTAGTAGGATCAATTACTCTAAATGCATGGCGTACCATATAAACAGTCTTAATGGGATATTTATTCCATCACCTTATAATAAGTTTTAACAAAGGTCTCCATTATAAACATTAAAATAATCCTTATTAAAATATTCGTCACTTGAAAGAGTAATCTCATAATCTATATTATTTGAAAGCGGGCCATCCATTATTGTAATTTTATGAGTTTGGGCATCATATTCCCAAAATCTTAATTCAAAGGGATTGTTCTTTATTATAAGCCAACCTTCATGACTATCAATACCGCTAACAGGTGTTGAAGTCCAAATCACAGTTTGGGCGAAGATATATTGTGTTGATAAAAATACTAAACAATAAATTAGACTGATTATCTTATTCATTTTGGGACTCCATTATTGTTTATTTAACAAATTTGTTTATCTGTCTGGGATAGACATATTACTTTACGACTTGTGCGGTAACTATTTTAAAAGTATCATTTTCTTTGTCTGTCTATTACTACCAATTGTAATCTTATAAAAATATACACCTGAAGAAACTCTTTGATCAAAATTATTTTTCCCATTCCATTTGACACTGTACTCCCCGGCTTGATTGTGTTCTTCATTAATTTCTTTTACAAGCTGTCCTGAAACATCGTAAATATTAATTGAAAAATTTCCTAGTGTTTAAATAGAATATTGAATTGTTGTTGAAGGATTAAACGGGTTGGGGTAATTCTGATTCAGCTTAAATTTTTTCTTCAATTCACTTTTTTCTTCTGATGATAAACTTGTAGGAATTCCATTTGTAGAATATACCAGGTATTGATATTCTGTAAAATTTATATCAGAACGATATAGTGCTATATCAGTATGTCCATCACCGTCTATATCTGCAGGAAGCCCTATTTCATTTTCATAAGTATAAGAAGCATCATCAAAGGTAAACAGAGTCTGGCCGGTTGAAATATCAACATACCTGAGACCATAACGGGCATCTGGGGCAGATTTGATATGGATATGATTAAATCATTCAAACCATCTCCACTATAATCATAAGAAATTTCATTTGAAAAACTTTCATAATTATTAAGCGTTATATCAAGTATGGGAGTGCTTGAAAGAGGACCATCCATTATTTTTAAATCACGACTCGAGTAGTCGTAGGTATAAAATTTGAATTCCAATGGATTATTTTTTAGTATAAACCAACCAGAATAAACAGATCCGTTTGTATACGAAGGTGAAGTCCAGATGAGATTTTGAGAAAAAACAAACTGAATTGATAAACAAGATAAACAAAAAATCAGTATAAATATTCTTTTCATTTTAAACTCCTATTTAATTTAGATCAAAAATTTGGTTTTTTACTATCTTAATGATCGCTACTTCATCAGCAGCATCTTCTTTATTTCTACGAAATTATTCGCTTAAATTTTATAGAAATATATTCCACTTGAAAGATTTGTTGGGTTAAAAGTTATCTCATGACTTCCTACAGGTTCTTCTATGATTGACTAATGTAACCACTTCTCTTCCTAAAACATCATACACTTTAATGGTAACAAAACTTGTCTGAGGAATTTCATATTCTATTTTTGTCGTTGGATTAAATGGGTTAGGATAATTTTGTTTTAGAATAAATGAAGGTGGAGTCTGTAAAATTTCGATGTGTCTACGCTAGTTAAAACCCCGAATAAATATAAGCTGATCCCGAACCGCTTCCGTTATCATCATCCCCATCGGCACCAACAATTGCATTGTTTCCTGAAATTGATACCGATATCCCAAATTATATTGCTGCACCACACAATATAAATTTTTTTATTTAACTATCCAATTTGTGCCAATCTTTCCTAAAATATATGCTGAACCGGATTTAACACCATTATCCTGATCTTCGGATGCGGAGACTACCGCAAAATTATCAGAAATTGTCACTAATGAGCCAAATAAATCACCGGCAGAGCCATCACCAGCAACCAGTTTCTGAATCTCTATCCAGGCAATATCAATAAAACTCATATATAAGCCGCACCGGTGTTGATACTATCAATATTTAATGCTTTGCTGTCACCACCGATAAGGGTTGTATTAGAAATGGAAACCGTGTTACCGAATGCATCCACATCTTATCCATCACTTGCCTGCAGCCAGGCTTGCTGCATCCAGTTGAATCCATCGTTTAGAAAAACATATATTGATCCTTGTCCTTCATAAAAGATATCGCCGCCGACTGCTCCTGCTGCAATATAATTGCCTGATATTGAAACTGATTCACCAAAACGATAAGCACCAGAAAGTGTTTCATCAAATGTCCAATCTTCTCCGGTTCGATTATAAATATGCGTTTTACCTCTGTCCGCTTCACCTATAACTGCGATAGAATCTGAGATTGCAACAGCCCATCCGAAAAGTCCGAAAGGGTGAGCTACTGGCGGTGGTATTTTAGCTTGTCGTACCCAATCCTCTCCATTCCGATTAAATATATACGCACCCCCTATATTGTTTGTTATCGGTGGAAATACCTGGAACGGGGCACCCACTATAATGTAACTCCCCGAAATACTAACTGAAAATCCAAATACCGGGTCGAGAGTTGAACCGGGTGGATTATCATCCCCTGTTAAAATGTCTTGTTCGATCCAACCATTAGTTGTCCTTTTAAAAACAAAAACTTTCTCACCGCCCGGTGCGCCTACCACTGCATAATCGCCATCAATAGATACAGATCTTCCAAACCCGTCGCTTTCAGACCCAACACTTGGTAGAAGTTTGATTTCATAAAATTGTGCAAATGTTATTCTATAGCAGGATAGAATAACAATTAAGATCAAGATCATTTTAGACATGATTATATCCGATTTTTGGAAATTAATCTTATGGTAAAGAAAAAATCATATTATGTTAATTATTTTAAAAGCATCATCTTCCTGGTCTGTGCAAAATTCCCTGCCTGAATTCTATAGAAATAAATTCCGCTTGTTAATTCACTAGCATCAAAATTTATTTCATAACTGCCGGCGGACTTTCCCTGATTAACTAATTTTGCGACCTCTCTTCCTAAAATATCGTACACTTTAAGTGTTACAAAACTTGATTTTGGAATTTCAAATTTAATTTTTGTTGTAGGATTAAAAGGATTTGGATAATTCTGTGATATTTGAAAATGGGTTGGAATTTTATTTTCAAAATTATTTTTAACACCTACGATATAAGGAGTTATCTTTACATCATCAATGTACCAGCCACTACTTACATCACCATAATAGAAATGTGGGTAGGAATGAAAAGTAAAAGCAATTTGGGCCTCATTATCACTATAAGCAGAAAGTGAAATATAAAATGGTGTCCAAGAGCCACCGCTTGTGTTTGTAAATTGATTTGAAATTGGTTCCCAGGTAACGCCACTATCTGTACTTATTTCAATTTCACTCCAGTCATCTTCAGCGAAATTGAACCAATGCCAGAACTGAATTGATGGATTTTCTAATGAATTCGGAATTATAAAAGGAGGACTGATAAGTCTACTATCTGCCGGCTCCTCATAATCACCTTCTAAATTAGTTCCTGCACAGTTTTGCCCGTTATATGAACTATCGGGTCCGCTCATTGGCGTGCCTACTTCCCAGGTCCCTTCATTAACCCACCAATCTTCAAAACCTTCTTCGAAGCCTTCTGGATTATTAAATACATATGGACCAGTAACTAATGCAACATCATCTATATACCAACCAGTGCTTACATCTCCATAATAATAATGAGGTTCTGAGTGAAAATAAAATCCTATCTGAACTGTATCACCTGAATAAGTTGATAAATCAACTAATCCATAAGACCAGGCATTACTTCCTAGATTATAAATTATATTTGAAATAGAATCCCATTCTCCCCCCTTTATTTTTATTTGAACAGTTCCCCAATCATCTTCAGCAAAATTGAACCAATACCAAAATCGAAAGCGTGGATTCTCCGACGAAGAAGGTACTACAAATGGGGGACTTATTAATCTGCTGTCTGACGGCTCCTGATAATTTCCTTCTAAATTAGTACCCGTGCAGCTTTGTCCTCCGTGTGCGTTTTCAGGTCCGCTTGTTGGAATCCCGATCTCCCACGTTCCCTTATCTACTGACCAATCTCCAAATCCTGATTCAAATCCTTCAGGATTATTAAATACATACGGACCGGTAACCAATGAAACATCATCTATATACCAACCAGTACTTACATCACCATAATAGACAATTGGCTCAGAATGAAAATAAAATCCTATCTGAACTGTATCACCAGCAAAATCAGATAGATCAACCAATCCATAAGACCAGGCATTACTGCCGTAATTTTCCATTAAACTTGAAACGGCTTCCCATCCACCACCATTTGTTTTAATCTGTACTTCTCCCCAATCACCATCCCCGAAACTGAACCAGTACCAGAATCTGAGTCTTGGATTATCAGTTGATTGAGGTACAATAAATGAAGTATGTCTAATTAATCTAGTATCTACTGGTTCAGAATATTCTCCATTCAAAACCGTAGCAGCACAATTTTGTCCGTCAAATGCACTGTCGGGTCCACTAGTGGGTGTGCCCACTTCCCAGGTCCCATTATCAACATGCCAGCCAATTGTCCAATTTCCCTCCCAATCTTCATTCCATAAAGTTTGGGATAAACTATAACTTGAAAAATATATAACTAAAATTAAACTGAGTATTAAAATCCTTGAGCGACAAGATGAAAATTGATTTGCTCTGCTTTTGGTAAAAGTGTTATTCATTGCATCCTCTTTTTTAGGTAAGAAATAAATATAATTTTGACACACAAGTAAAATGTAAAATGTTTTTCTGTTACTGGTAATCAGACTAATTGAATTAAAAACCTTCAATTACCCTTATTAATTCTACGTTAATGAGATTGCCAGAAAAAATTATTTATAAATAATAATTGAGGAGAGGTAGTAGGGATTTTTGATTTTTTAAGCGGTTTATTTCGATTTATAATTTTTGTTTTGTGCGTAATTTGAAACAAATTTTTCACCATCCCAATATTGTAAAGAGGTTTTTAATGTTTCAACGAAACTGCTATCAGGTAGCTCAATCAATTTACCATTTTTATCCAATAATACCCCATTTTTTAAAAATGGTTCATATTTTTTCTCATAACCATCAGTAATATTCAATGACTTAATCTTAAGATCAGGATTAAATTCATAAAAAATTGCTCCTCTATTACCATCTTCTGCAAGAGGGAATTCCTCAATCGAAACTCTGATATTTCCTTCAGAAGAGGTAACCATTTTTCCGATTATAGGATACTTACTTCCGCCGAATTCTTCACTTATTTTTGTCTGAGGGAAAAGTATATAATATATTTCTTCAGCATTCACGTTGTCAACTTTATCATCGAATCCATTCATACCTTTTGCTTTTCCCGAAATTAGATCAGGATCAAGAATTGCCAGAAATGGTTTATTGTATTTATTGTTTATTCCGCATATGACAATTCTGCTTTGATTTGTTCCAGGAATTTTTTGTGCTGCACAATAAGTTATTGTTCCGTAATGAACATAAACTTGTTTTTCATTACCTGTTTGGCCATCTACCTCTAAAAGTGCACTTGGAGAATATGGCAGGCCATTCACAGTAATAAATAATCTATTCATACTTTCATCTTTGTCATTTATCGTAAACATATCGCTTATTTTTAGTTTAACCCCATGCTCATCAAGATAATGGTTAAAATCTTGCACTTCATATGATTTTTTCCAGAGCAATTTCCCATTAGCACTAAAACAATATAAGGTATCCCAGGCAAAATCAGGATAAACAAAGTCAGATGTCTTTATTCCGAATAGTATAACTTCGGGTCCGTCATTTTTATTAATGTCTTTAATTAGAATAAAAGTATGATCAAGAAACCTTTTCGGACCCAATAAGAAACCAGTTGAGGTCGAGCCGTCCGGCATCCCATGTGCTGGCTTCTTCCAAAGTTCTTTGCCTTCCGAATTGAACACATATAACTGTCCTTTTTCAATTTTTGCATAATCGGGGTATGTCACGGTTGTATGAAAGTTGAAATAAAACATCAGAAAAAGTATGGCTGCAATCAGACCAATTCCTCCCCAAGATTGCACAGGGTATTGCATTATTAAATTATGAACCTTCGGGATGATACCCGGGTTTACTTCTTTAAACTCAATCATTTCACCGGAAAGTTTTTTAGAATACTGTACGCTTCTTTCCGAGGATAAAAAAGACAATTGCAATACAGATTTATTTTTGGAAATCCGGTTTGTTAAAATCTCATCATATGCTTTTGGCTCTTTTTTAAACCTAATTTTCAATTCATCATAAAATTCTTGTGCAGTTCGCAGATGCTCTTTACAAAGTTCACATTTTTCAATGTGCATCCGGTAAATTTTGATATCTGCATCCGGAATACTTTCAGAAGAAGTAATCAATATATCTATTTCATATTCCGTAAGATGATTATTCATAGCTTTGATTATTAACTCAAATACATAATTTAAGATTCCACATTATTAGGCTTCCCAGAATTAATTTCATTCTTTTGATTTCTGATAAAATCAAGATTTCTTAAATGAATTAGTTTTAATCAGCCCAGTACTTTTTAATAATAATTCATTATTGGATTTAAATTCGTTCAACATAACCGCTAAAGATTCTAAGTCGCTTCAAGTTGTTCTTTAATAAAGATACGCATCAATTTTACTAAATAATGGATGATAGATGACCAGCGTTCATCGTATTCATCTTTGCTACAATTCATTTCCTTTTCAGCATACTCAAAATAATTAGGCTCTGTATTTCCGTCATTTAGCCAGTCATCCAGAATTGAGCTAAGTACAACAAGCAAATTCATTGCTTCGGATTTTTTAACCTTATGTTTCTGATAATAAATTATATTTATTTTCTCTGCAGAAAAACGGATTGTTTTATCCCTAATAATGTTTAAATCACTTTCATTAAGCTCATCAGAGTTGAGTTGTAGCCTTTTCTCTTTATTTGTCTCTTCGAAAAAAACCTTTGTGTATAATCTTTTTATTATTCGGATAATATCAATTAATCGTACAGATTTTCGATAAAAATCCTGATCTGAAAGAATCCGCCCGATCTGTTCAAGTATTGCAGTGATGGAAACAGACGTATTTGCTTTCAAAAAGATTTTATTTTCGAGTTCCAATAATGGAAATTCAGGAAGGTTTTCATTTATTTCGAAGTGATCAAAAACCAATACTTCTCCTCTGAAGTCCCATATAGAACACAAATTAGTCCTGTCATTTTTGATTGCTTCTCTGATGTTTCTGGAGATTCGTCGACCTTCCGGGTCAGCTTCATTTAAAAGTTTCATCAACCTGTAAGAAACGAATTTATTAATATATCCTTTCAATATCAGCAATATATGGTTATCAGGTAATTCGGAAAGCGGTTTGTTTGTATTCTGAAGTAAAGGTTCTATTTTTATTAGATTACCTTTTGCAGATGTTGCAAAAAGCTCTCCTATACAATCGATTGAAAGGTCAAATAAACACCAACCATGTGAATATAGAACCTCGGCAGCTCTTTTATGATATATATTAATGGTTGATTCTGCAATACTTCTACATATAAAAATAAACCTTTTCAAATCCTTATTTGAAAGGTTTCCATTCTCAAGACTATGAATAATAGATTTTAAGTCAGCAGGAACTAACAAAATGCATTCTTGGTAAATAGTAATTTATTAATCTCATTTGAAAAAAAGCAATTTTAGATCCTTTTTGATTCAATTAATAATCCCTCATCGATCAGTATGACAGTGTCAAGTTCCGACAATAATATATAAAAGTCAAGAAAATTTAATATTGATTATACTTCTGTCCAAAATGAATTCAATCGTCTTTAAAAATTGTAAAATCAATCCATTTGGGACAGGTTTCTTTTTAAAAATGGATCAATATGATGTCAAAAACATTTTCAGTTCTTTTATTTTTTCTACATTCACTCGGTTTATTTCTCCGGACTTGTAGGCTTCTTCATTTTGCTATTCCGGGCGAATATTATTAAAATCAGAATATCCAATACAATGTAATCTAGTATAAAACACCAGTTTGCAGGACCCGAATGTCCTATTGATTCAATTCCCGTAACAGATTCAAACCAGTTCCAAAACGGTGCTAATACAAAAGTTATAATAAAGCTTACAGGTACTGCAATAACAGCTAAAGTCAGAGCACCAAGTGTCAACCGGAATTGCTTTTTCATATTTGGTACAAATTTAATTCAATACTATTTTCTAAATACCTTGTGTAGTGTGTAACATGAGTCAGGTTTATAACAAATCTATTTTTTATTCCACTCCCACACTATTAACGAGTCTTTTCTATCTTTCAAAAATTCCTGGAATTCTTTTTCACTTTCAAATCTCACCCCATTTCCATCTTCGTAAAATAATTCGCAGTACATACAGGAACTCAATCCATTATAAATATGATAAACATATTTATCTTTCCATTCATACCTGGTTACTTTTGCGAGCGCATAATGTTTGGCATCTATTGATATGCTGTCAATCCTGGCTTTTAACCAGGCGGGAGTATCTCTTTCATAATTGAATGATTTTGTTGTGTCCTTTTCCTGACAGTATGTTAATACAGTAAATAAAAGAGAAGCGATGAAAATTATTTTTAACATTTTATTCTTCACCGATTTAATTTGAAAACGACAATTAAAAAACTATTCTGTTTTACTTGCTTACAATACTATATTTATCAACCATACCATTTTCATTTAATCTTATTACCAGCCATTCTACATTGAATGATCCCTGGTTCTCTCCGATACTATACTTCATATCCCAGCCGGGAAAGTCAGTAGTACTGTCGGATCCACCAAGCAGATTCAGAATATCGTTCCGGCTTTTACCCAACAGATTATGCTTGTGTAAAAAATCATCGCATATCATTTGCCTGGTATTATCATTTTGATTATTTGGATTTGCCTGTTTCCATCTTTCGGAAATGAAAGGAAAACGGTTCCCTTCAGGAGCTTGTGCATATTTTATAACCCTTTTGTTGACAGCATGGTAAACGGAATCCGAAAAAATTACTCCCAGTATGGTGAAAATAAGAAGTCCAAGCGAAATATATTTATTTATGAAAAAACTGCCTCTGTACCAGTATATAATGAAAATTAAAATGATAACGAAAAGAACTACCAGTTTGGGAATTAACATTGTAATAAATCCTGAAGTTTAAACTATTATTCTACCTGGATATCACCGTAGCCGGTAACCTGTACTATTTGTGAATGGGTTTGATTCGAACCTTTCTCAAATACAACTGCCTCCCATGAATAGTTGCAGCGGTAAAATCCTGTTTTTACTCTGCTGCCATTGTTATCATCAAGATTCCAGGTAACAGTATAATACCCTGCATGCTGGCTTTCATCCATTAAGGTTTTTACAAGGTTTCTGTTCTCATCAATTATTTCAAAATGGACATTAGTTTCAAGTGATAAGGAAAACTTTATTCTGATAGAATCTGTGGAGGGATTTGGGTAAGCGGGAGTAATGAATGTTGAAAATTGTCCGCTGTCATCAATTATAAAATCGGGCTGCGGAGTTAAGTTAATAAGCCAGTCAGTCGGGTCGGCATATATAATAACCATATGACCATATCTATCGAGAGTAGTTCTGGTAATTGTATCAAAATTTAATTTTATGGGTTCTGTAGAATTGCTGCAGCTATTAGTTAATATAAGAAGGAATAAAATCCCTGGTAATAGTTTTATTTTATTCATAACTGCTTCCCTCTTATTATGAATATTAATTATTGCTGCAAAAACAAGCTCCTTAAAAATAATTAAAAATAATTCATTTTGCGTAATGAGATCCAAAATTTTGGGTATTCCGCTATTGGTTTAAAAATTCGTTAATGGTGGTTTATAATTCCCGGAGGATCAGCTCATTCGCCGGGGTAAAGTCCTCCTGTAAAAATTATTTTTTTATAAATACAGATCCGGTTTGGTTAATATAAAGCTGAAAATGGTTTTCTCCCGCATAGACGAGGAAAAGCCATAACTGCCTGTCAATTGTAAAAGTAACATCGAGCATAGCTTCCCCGTTATCGCTCTCAGCAAAAAAACGGTATTCGCCTTTCGGTAGTTCGAAATTGAATGTTTTATTTGTCTGTCCGGGTTTATAATAAAAATCCTCATCAAAAATTTTGTCTTCTGAATTTTTTCCCTGTCTTTTTGTCTCCGAAATTTTCACAAAAATATGTACAGGATCAATTCGCTGAACAAAAGGATTATCTACAATTAAATGCACCGGGTATGATGCGCATCCGGAAATGAAAAGAAATCCGGAAACAATCAGTAAAAAATTAAAATATATTGTTCTCATTTTATGCTCCCCTTTAATTAAATGATTAACCGGAAATATTTTTAGTTTTATTTAAATACTCTATCAACTGTTCAACCTGTTTTTCGTTAACAGTAAATCCTGTCATTGAAAAAGCAAGCACTGCTTTCGAAGATAACTCGAATGCCACTTTGCCGTTTTCCAGCTTATGAATTCTAAGTACTCTTGATGATGCCATATTTTTACTCAATGAAATTTCACCGATTGTATTTTTTATTCTGGATCCGAAAACAGCACCTTTCAATCCGCCTTTTATTATGACACGGTATACCATAATTATGAGGACTGTTCCGAAAATAACCCAAAAAATATATTCCAAGTTTACTCCTGTTTCTTTATCGTAATATTATTAAAGTAATAAAAAACAAAAAATATTTGAACATAAAATTAACTCATTATTAACACTAATTTTGTAAGAAATAATATCTTGTATTTAATTAATTTCTTCATATTTGTCAGCATCGTTGTAATTTGGATCAAAAACAAATTTATCCCCTCGCCAGTAACGTAAGTAGAATCGATTCCAATGAGAGGAGCCAAAAACATCATCATAATAGATTATCCCATATGCACCGAGATATTTACCACCACTTTTATATGGGGGATAGTAGTTGAATCTGTTATTAGCCAGGGAGATGTTTTTGTAAATTCTATAGGAAAATCAGTACCGAGTACATTACTTCCATGTCTTTCAGTCTTATAAAGTTTTAACCATGTGTTTTCATCAATGCCCTACACCTGGCATTAAAGACGCTTGTATACGAACATTATAGGCAGGGGTTTGTCCTGTGTTTTTATAGGTTATAGTTATTTCCAATGTTTTCCCTATTTCCATCTGAGTAGTTGTGGCATTTACTACTTGTATGTATGCTCTCAATTCAGTCCTTGCGTTTTCTTTCTTTAATTTAAGTTATCTGTTGCAATATTAGCTAGTCTAATATTAGTCAAAACCAAAATACCGTTACAAATAGCAAGGAATATGGCTATAATAAATAAAATACTCTCTCTTTTTAATTTATTTGGTTGGATATTTTTATTCATATGCAAAAAATAAAAAGTTATATGCTGAATTTTAAAAATCTTTATAAAAACTTAACTGTGTTTTACTTAACTGCAAATCAAAAAAAAGAGCAGAGTACTCGCTTTGGTTGGTTGTGAGATTACTGACAATTTAAAATGCACTATCATATGGCATTTTTATAATACTTTTTATTGATGGAATTTATTAACCTTTAGAGAATCAATATTCCAGAATTTTTTTAATTGATTTGAAGTTTCAAACTTCAGGTACTCTTCTTTAGATTTTATAGTGTCAAGCAAATGCTCTTCATAACTTTTCTTAAAAATATCAATAGTGGTATGTATATTTATAAGCCAAAAATAATATGGTACTCTTAATTCATTATTAATTTTTATAAGGGAATCTTCACTTAATTTACCATCTATAAATCTTATTTCATTTTTTATGAGACTATCTATATAATATAATTGTACATAATTGGATTTATAAGTTTGAATATTCGCTTCTGAAATTGTCCAATCTTCTGTTTGGAAAAAAGAAATATATGTTGGCAACCAATTTTTAAAGTCCGCAGACATACAACTATATAAATCACGACAGTGTACCCCATCCTTTGGACAGAATTTTTAATAATTTAAGGTGGTATTAATTAACAAAATAATTTAGTTCCTTCCTATGAAAAATACACTTCAGCTGGAGTTTTATATCCTAATGACTGATGACTTCTCTCATTATTGTAAAAATTAAAATAATTCATAAGTCCACTATTAAGCTCAGGAATTGATTGATAGTCGTTTAGATATATGTCTTCATATTTTAAACTTCTCCAGAAACGTTCGATGTAAATATTATCTAAAGCTCTGCCTTTAGAATCCATACTCATCATAATTTATTTCCAATAACTGTTTCAGTAAATTTTTTACTGGTAAACTGACTGCCTTGATCAGTATTAAATATTTTGGGTTTGCCTTTTTGTAATGCCTTGTATAAAGCTTCCAAACAAAAATAGACATCAAGACTATTTGATAATTACAGCTTAGAATATAACGACTAAACCAATCGATAACCGCAACCAGGTAAGCATAGCCTTTATATATTGGCAAATACGTAATATCGCTCGACCATACCTGATTGGTTTCTGTTGTTCTTACATTTCTCAACAGATAAGGATAAACAAGATGATCTTTACCTGGCTTACTCAATTTCTTTTTCGGCGTAAGTGCTTCTATGCCCATAATTCTCATCAGCCTGTATATCCTTTTGTGGTTGTAAAAATTTCCTTGTTTTCTTAATGCATCTGTTATTTTTATTAATCCAAAAAATGGATGCCCGGTATATATTTTATCTATCAGGTTCATTATCTCAAGTTCTTCTTCCGTTATTTCCAGCGGATGATAATAATAACTTGAGTGAAACAATTTTATCAAAAACATTGCTGATATATCGTTATAAATTTACTATCTGGTTCTATCAGCGTTCGTTTTTCATCAACCGAGAGAATTAAATTTTTTTTTAAGCCACTCCAGTTCTACATGTTGTTGACCGATCTGCTTATACAACTGATCTATCAACTCTGAATTTGGTTCTCTTTTGGGTCCTCTTTTATTATCAAAAACCAAGTAAATTTACCAGTACTTCTTTCTTCCAGTTTCCAATCAAATTTGGTTGTACCTGGTATTCCTTTGATAAGTAAATCAGTTAGAATCTTATAACCTTTTATTGCTTCTAAAGCTACTTTCGCTTTGAATTCATTACTAAATGTTTTTCTGGATTTAGACATTTTCGTGGTTCCTTATTTATATAGTTATTTTATAAAGATCCACATTAAATTATATTATTTTTTTGTCCAGTTTTGGGGGTACACTATACACTTCTCCTCAGTAATTCTTCAAGTATAAATGGTTTATCCATATTCTTTATTAATCTATTCATTGCAGAAAGGTTTTTTGAATTTGAATTTAAGCTATCAATTATTTTTTTTACGTAATCTAGATATTGTCTTTCTAATTGTTCGCTAGATATCAACATAGATTTATAATTCCTAATTGAGATATCTTTATTTGTTTCATTTGAATTTTTTAACGCCAAATAAGCACCAAAATAGACTACCAAAATTGCGATAAAAGTATTTCCAATATTAGAATAATTATTTCTAAGATATTCTCCGATTTTATTAAGAATAATCATATTTATTGTTTCTTAAATCCATTAAATAAATCTTTTGAAAGGAAATAGATTTCTTTTTCCTTTAAGATTAAAAATTTATCGTTTGAAGAATAGAGGATCGATACACTATCTGTATATGTAGAATCATTAAAATTAAATCCTATTTCTTTTAAATAATTTTTTGATGAGTCCTTACATATTATAAACGTTGAACCTGTAAAACCACCTTTAAAAGAATAAGGTAATTGTCCATAAATGTGTGTACCAAAATAATAAGCTATAATACAACTCCAGAATAGGTGAGCAATAAAATATCCCAAACCAAATTTTTTAATTTTATAGCCCTAATAATAACACAAATGAAAATATGATCGTAAAAGCAATTATAAATACAAAAACCAAAGAAACTTATAATTAATTGCAAGAACTACAGGACCAATTAAGGTAATGAAATTTAGAGATCAAAAAATTTTTTTATAACGGTTTTTATATTTAATAGTTAAATAACATAACAATAGATAAGGAGCCAAAATTAAAAAAAGGTAAATATTCCATTTAATGAACAATAGAGAAATTGCGACTATATATAAAATTATTTTCGAAAGTATCTTCTGAAAATTCATAAGTTTTAGAACCAATTATAAATAATATGGGTACTAAAACTAATAAGAATACTATGCCAGTTTTAAGAAAATTTATATTCAATTAATCCTCATTAAAAATATTATAACTTGTTAGAAAACCAGTTACTACTAAATAGCCAATTATGTAGGAAACAAATATTCCTGCTGTTATATATGATGCCAGGTCTTTTATAGGTTCTTTTTTATCCATTTATATCCTTAAATCTTTTTATAAGGTTAGTCCTTTCTCTAAATGAATTTTCTTCTAAACTTATATCATTATAAGCATTTGAGATTTCGCGGGTCCCTAATCGAAGCTAATCCTTAACATCACCCCGTGAAATCAAGGTGTCTTTCTTCTGCAAAATTATTACAATTAAAATTAAGTGGCAATAAAATAGAGGAATGAATGATTAATTGAATATCTAATGCGGCTGAAGCCGTTAAATATTTTCTTTTCCGGTTGGGGTTGACTAAAAAGTAGCTTTGTCATTTCGACCGACCTGCCCGCTGCCGCAGGCAAGGCGGGAGGGAGAAATCTTAGAATTCCAAAAGATTTCTCGGTCGAAGACTCCCTCGAAATGACATTTTTTTACTTTTTGGTCAGCCCTAAACTTAATTCAGCAGAATGCTTCTGTTTAATTTCATATAATAAACCGGTCAAAATATTTCTGTTTGCTTCAGCAAACGGATAGAGTTCCCGGTAAGGCACCGGGCTTCAGCCACATAACCAATGAGGCTAAAACCATAAAGCAAATTTCTTTTGCAACTCAGTCAGTTGAAACTGACGGTAATAAATTATTTTATTATTTATTTAAAAACAGAACATCACTGATGAATTTCAATTATTTTTAAATCATCTTGATTTACAATGAAAAAAGTTGTTAGTTACAACTAATAAAAAATTGTCCGGTATACAACTATTTATAGTTAAATGATACCGAGTTTTAATAATCAGATTGGCGGGGAGAATATGAAATTACGTATATCAAATCTTTTAAGCATCCCATTTTTACTATTAGCTTTAGTAACTTTTTCTTTTACGAAAACTGATAATCCAAAAATCAGCTCCGAAACACAGGATTGCATTAGCTGCCATGAAACTGTTACTCCCGGAATTGTAGCCGACTGGAAAACCAGTCTTCACTCAAAAAACAGCTTCAGTATGGCTGTTCAAAAACCTGATAACGAACGGCGTGTTTCAAGCACTGAAGTGCCGGCTGATTTAAATGATGTTGTTGTCGGCTGCTATGAATGCCACAGCTTAAATGCCGACAAGCATAAAGATAACTTTGAGCATTTCGGATATAAAATAAATATAGTCGTTTCGCCCAATGACTGCAGCACCTGTCACGAAGACGAAGCAAATGAATACCGGGACAGCAAAAAGGCAAATGCACTTGATAACCTGAGGAAGAATCCTGTTTACCATACGCTAGTAAATACTACTTTAGGTGTAAAGGAGATTAAACAGAATAAAATAAATATGGCTGAGGCAACACATTTCACAAAAAATGAAACCTGCTATGCCTGCCACGGAACCGAAATAAAAGTTGAAGGAACGAGAACTATTTCAACTGATCTTGGTGATATTGAAGTTCCAAAGCTGACAGACTGGCCGAACCAGGGAGTCGGAAGAATTAATCCAGACGGCAGTCATGGTTCCTGTACTGCCTGTCATCCGAGGCACAGCTTCTCAATTGAAATAGCAAGACAGCCGAATACCTGCGAACAATGTCATCTTGAGCCCGATGTGCCGGCATATAATATATATGATGAAAGCAAGCACGGAAATATTTTCGAATCAAAAAAAGAAAAATGGAACTGGGAAGATGTTCCATGGAAATTGGGATCAGATTTTACAGCTCCTACCTGCGCTGTCTGCCATAATAGTCTTGTTGTTAATTCGCAGGGAGATGTAATTGCGAACCGCTCTCACGATTTCGGAAGCAGGTTGTGGGTAAGAGTGTTCGGATTAATTTATTCACATCCTCAGCCTAAAAGCGGAAAAACTTATGAAATAAAAAACCAGGATGGATTACCAATACCGACTACTTTTAATGACATTCTTGCAAAAGATTTTTTAATCAGTTCTGATGAGCAGGCAGCGAGAAAAGAAAATATGGAGAAAATTTGTTCATCGTGCCATGGCAACAACTGGGTTACTTCCTGGTTTGAAAAGATGGACAATACCTTACAAGAAACCGATAAAATGGTAGCTGCTGCAACGGATTTAGTTTCATCTGCATGGAAGGAAAAATTAGCAGACAATAAAAATCCTTTTGATGAAGGAATTGAACAAATGTGGATACAGCAATGGTTGTTTTATGCAAATTCCGTCCGGTACTCTTCAGCTATGTCAGGACCCGATTATGCAGCATTTAAGAACGGCTGGTGGTACTTAACAAAAAACCTGAATGATATGCACCAGTTGATAAATCAATTGAGGAAGGAGAGAAAATAATAACCGTAAAGATAAAGGAGTTAATAAAAAAAGATTTTCCGGGAAAGCAGATTAGTTGTGTTCAATCTTATTTGTTCCGGAATTGAAAATATTTTCCAATGCTTTCATAAGTTTTTCTTTGCTGTTGTTATTATCTATAACAAAATCACAAACAAAGTTTTTTTCATGGACTAATGAATTTATTTTCAGAACCTCTTCATCGGAAACATTAATATGAATTGATTGGTCCCTGCTTTTAACTCTTTCAAGACATAACTCAGGTTCAGCCTCAACATAAATGCAGATGACATTTTAATCTCTTTCCAGGTTTTCAAGCATAAGATCAAAATGGCTTGTCAGCCCGTTGGATTCAAAAATAATATGAGAATTGCTCTTTAATACTTTTCGCAAATAAGATTCAATTTGATTAAATACTTCTTTATGATATGAATCATCATCAATCGATCTTCCCTTCTTTATTTGCTTCGCAATATCTTCAACCCTGATAAAATATATGCCATATAAATCCTGTACAATCTTTCCGGTAAAAGATTTACCGCTCCCCTTTTGTCCTATGAAAATGTAAATGGAATTATCGAATGGCACAGGCATTTAATCTTTGATTGATTATTATTTATTCTGTCCTGCCCCGGGTAAATTTAATGTTTTGAAATCCGTTAATACAGGAAGTCCTTCTTTATCAGTCATTATTTTACCGGTGGAATCTCTTTCAACATCGTAACTGAATATATTTGTAGAGTAATAAAAATGAGGGATAAAACGAATCACACCTTTTTCAAGCACCGGCATTCCGTTTTCAGAATATTGATAAACACCATAACAAAAACCAAGAGATTTATCCTTTGTGAAAAACGATAAAGATGCTTTAACCGAATCTGATGGCAAATCATTAAATACTTTTACCATTTCAAATTTGCCATCCCCTTTTGGCGATAGAAAAATTCTTTCATCCTGTATACTAAAATCTTCAATGTAATCATAAAATTTCTGGTCAAATAAAATCTTTGCGATGACAGATGAATCAGTATCACTATTAGTTACAAAAAATGTATCGATTATTCCGACCCAGTGAATTTGTTTATTGACATATTCATTCCCTGAATTGACGATATCGGAAGGCATAACATTTTTTATCGAGCTGTCGAAATATGCTTTCTCCCATTCTAACGGTTCGTAATTCCTTGAATGCGGGAATGGCGAAAAAGTTTTACATCCAGCAAATAATAGAGCAATTAAGGAAATTATTACTATATTTTTTTTCATTTTAGTTCTCCTTCTGTTTTTTCCTTACACTAAAATGCATCTTGATAAATTATTTGACCTAATAAATTTTAATAAAATTATTATCCAGCCCGTTGTTCATTGAAGATACTATCCAGACATTTCCTGTTTTATCAATATTCAGACTAATAAAATTGCCAATATTATCTTGATTCAGATATGATTTTATTTGATCAATTGAATAGTGAACTACAGAACCTGTCTGCAGATTTACTTTTACAACTCCCCCGCTGGCTGAAACCGCCCATAAATTTCCGTTCAGGTCTTCGCCTAATCCGGTTATAAGAAAATAAGAAACCATTGTACTAACTCTGAACTGTAATTTACCGTCTTTAAAAAAAAGCAAGCCCCAGTTTGTACCCAGCCAAAGTCCGTTGTTGTTATCCGGATAAATTTTAAAGATTGAGGTTTGTGAATAATATTCAACAAGATTAATATCAAAAACTTCCCAGTTACTGCCGTCAAATTTAAAAAGAGAATTGCTTGTACCGAACCATTTATTATTATCATTATCAATTGCCATTGAGTGAAATCCATCAAAGTGCGGGGCGAGGTTTACAGGAATATTCGAATCATCATACGTATTTATTGTTCCGTTTTTATAAGAATAGATTTTGTACGGGTACTCATTAAAAAACCAGAAAGCGCCGTTCTTATCAACTTCAATTTCTTCTGAATTTATATAATCATCAGAGACAGGATAGGAATACCATTGCAGTCCATTGTATTTTGCCAGGATAGTTTTATTACCCTGAGTTTCACCCAGTATCCATACCTGGTTAGTATCATCTGTACACAAACAAAAATAATTCCTGATGAACGCCGGGTTCTCTATTTCAGTCAACCGGTCATTTTGGATTTTCACAAAAAACGGTTGAAAGTTATACCAGAATGTATTGTTATTATCAAAATCTCCGGAGTGATAATTATTTATACCATAACCTGTAATGGCATACGGAATACCTGAAAAATTTCTTTTCCTGGTGGAGAGATTTATTTCTTTGCTCAGTACACGATTATCTTCATCCTCAACCTCTATTTTTAATTTGAAGGAAGAGGGAGTGTTGAAAATAGAATCTACATTTATATATAAATAAAAGAGATTATCAAAACTGCTGTGTATTACTTTATCTGAATTATCAAGGCTGCCGTTTATGTAGCTTCTAAAAGTAAGTTCGCCGGCTCCCCCCGAAACACCGGTTACTACTAATGCATAGCCTTCTACAGTTTCATTATCGGCTGGAGATAATATTTTCATTTCATATTTTACTGAACTCTCAATTAATTCCAGCCCCATGTAACCCTTCGGATCTTCGTAGCAGGAAATGAAATGAGTACAAATTATTAGTAATAAAATTTTTTTTATCATAATGTAATGCTATAAATGCAGGTTAAAGGCTATTGCTGAAATCAATGCTATTGTATTATCTGATAAATTAATATCCCCGACAGGTTTTGCTTCAAAGATTAACTCATTTTCAGAGTAAAATTTTACATTATCTCTCACTATCATTCTCAGGTCTATTGCAGCCGCAACGTTGAGTGCCAGGTAATTCAAAATATTGAAATCAACTCCGCCTCCGATTCTGAAAGAAGCAGAAGATTTGTACCCGGCTTCCATGTTCAAAGGCTTTTCAAAATAAACTCCGGCAGGTACAACTGCTTTGCCTGATGGATTGTTAAAAGAAATTCCTAATATGAAATAGTAACGATTGCCATTTATATTATTCCCAAGTGTCAGGTATGGACTGATAATTTTATTATTAAATTCATTTCCAAGGATATATTTTGAATTCTCCATAGTGTTGCTTAATGAAATAGCTTCGTAAGATATTCCAAAACCAAAATCGTAAGTAGAATTTGAAATATTAAACCGGTAGGACAAATCAATATAGGGACTGATTCCATTAGAAAAGAATTGCGCAATTGAAGGAGCTTCTTTAATATCCTGGTATTCACTAGGGATGTTCGGATCTTCATTTGTTCCGCCTTTTAAGTGGAACGGATAAGATCCGCCCAAACTAACCCTTAAAGTCTGAGAAAATAAAATCGTCTGCAGAAGAACAAGTACGATAAAAATTTTAGAAACCATTTGCTAATTCCCCACAAGATTTTCCATCATAAAAATTTCAAGAATCAGATTTCAAAGTTGTTGGTTTTTTCAATTTTCTCCGGGTGAAAATTATGAGGTTCCCTTTTAGTAACTCAACCTTATTTATCCCCGGAAATCAAAGCATATTTATATGCAAACATATTATAATTAAATAAAAGGGGCAATAAAAATCTTAAATACCCCTTTAAACTCTCGAACCATATCCGTCCAAAATAAATTGATTATGCAATGATTTGGACTGTAAATAAATCGACAGGGTAAAAGATAAATGATTGGCTTTTAATTGCGCTATACTTCGTTCAACTTGTACTTAAAATGAAATGAAGAAAAATCAGTTGGAATCTTTATGTCAGAATGGCACCCATTAGGATGAGGCAAAAAAATTAAACATCATTTTTCAGTTAATTTTCAATGTTCTTACCTCAGGTATCTGAGTCGTACTCCTCTCGTACTTCTCATATACTTCTCCTGTGTCCCGGAATTCTACTGCATTTCTGACATACATTCAACCGGGATTATTCTGCCATATGTTTCTGTTTCACCTCACTAAAATTACTTCAAATAGAATTGAGGGTAGGTAAGAATTAATTCATTTTAATATAAGTTTTTTAAGAAAATGACTGGAGTTTTTAGATTTTATTATTATTTTCAAATCCAGGTTTATTTCTGTTACTCTATTCTGGTCAAAATTAAACACTTCCGGCCGGGGAAATAAATTATACTTTATGGAATTATGTCCCGATATGTTGGACTAAATAATAAATAATAACTTCAATAATTCATGGAGGTACAAAGTGAAAAGGAATATTTTATTTTTACCAATTCTACTGCTCCTTCCTTTGGTTTTTAGTGCGTGTGCTACTTCAGGAATGTTTACATCAATCAATTCAACTAATGTTGAACTAAGAGAACCGAATTATAAAATTGTAGCTACTAATGTTTCAGGTTCATCTGAAGCAGGATATTTATTAGGCTTAACCTTCCCCAATGGTCCTCTGACAAATACTTTTGCTTGTTTCCGGGTGTCGGGAACAGGGTTATTATACCAGGAAGCTATTGATAATCTGTGGAAAAATTATGAAGCAGCAAATGGTTCAGTACAGGGAAAAAAGCTGGCATTGATAAACGTGAGATATGACACTGATGCATTGAATGTTCTCTTACTTTATACAAGCGCTAAAGTAAATATCAGGGCGGATGTAGTTCAGTTTGAATAAAGAATAAAAATTTCCTGACCATTATTTTTATTGTTATGTTGAATGAATAAAGCATCTGTTATATATTTTGCATTAATGATATTATCTTTAACGATAAACAATTTTGGTCAGGAAATACATTCCGGTACAACTACTGAATCGGCTTTAAGAAATTTTCCTTTTATCTTAAAACTTCATCAGAGTAATTCAGATAACTCCCTGCTGAAGGGGGAATTCGTAAAGGCAGCTTATTCATCGAAATATATTGATGAATATGGTTTTACTTATGATTACAGGAATAAAGTTATGGAAGAAAATATCGCCTGGGGATTAAAAAGTATATCAATCAGAAAAGAAGACGAATTTATTTCGGCAATCAGAAAATACCTTGGAATAAGCAAAGATATTTTTGCACTTATTCTCGCAATACTGCATTTGGCAAAATATCATTAATTAGATAGCCTCTCTTATCACCGCAATTTCCCTATCAATAGTAATTAGTTTAAACGTAATTGCTATCACTCTTAGTCTAATCCGGTATCTGTAATTTTTATGATATGAAAAACAGTTGGGAGGATTTCCTGTTGATTAAATAACAATTTCTTAGTTGAATGAAATTTTGTATGAAATATTTTGCTATTAGACAATTATTTAAGACAGGTTGTCAATTAATCGATTTAAAAATTTTTAGTGAGTAATATGTATGGCAGATACAATTAAGGATAATTTTCAATCAAAAAATTATGAAGAAATTTTAAAAGAGTTAAATACCAACAAAGAAAAAGGGTTGAGCGAGAATGAGGCAAAGGAGCGAATAAAGAAATATGGGTTAAATGAAATTCCGGAAAAAGACGAAACATTTTTTCACAGGGTAATACGAAGATTCTGGGGACCAATTCCCTGGATGATTGAAATTGCTGCTATACTTTCTGCTTCGGTCCAAAAGTGGGAAGACTTTGGAATAATTACCTTGCTTCTTTTCGTTAATGCATTTATTGATCTATGGCAGGAAAGCAAAGCACTCAGTGCTTTAAGTGTATTAAAACAAAAACTTGCAAAAAAGGCTACTGTACTAAGAGACGGCACATTTAAATCAATTGATGCAAAAGAACTTGTTCCGGGGGATATCATCAAAATAAAAATTGGTGAAATTCTTCCGGCTGATGTAAAATTAATTGAAGGCGAATATATACAAATTGATCAGTCAGCATTAACAGGGGAATCACTCCCGGTTACAAAGCACAGCAATGATACTGCTTATGCAAATTCCGTAGCAAAACAGGGAGAAATGATTTCTGTAGTTACACTGACAGGATTAAATACTTATTTCGGTAAAACTGTTTCACTTGTAGCTAAAGCGGAAAAAGAGGAAAAAAGTCATTTTCAAAAAATGGTAGTGAAGGTTGGAAACTACCTGATTTTTACAACTTTAACTATGGTAATCATTATAATCCTGACTGCGCTTTACCGACATGAAGATATGATCAATATTCTAAGGTTTGCTCTTGTCCTTACTGTTGCCGCGATTCCGGTTGCGCTGCCTGCCGTGTTAACTGTTACAATGGCTGTCGGGGCAATAAATCTTGCAAAAAAACAGGCAATTGTCAGCAGGCTTGCTTCAATTGAAGAACTGGCAGGTATTGATATTTTATGTTCAGATAAAACAGGAACATTAACCCAGAACCAGATGACCGTCGCAGATCCGGTTACGTATTCCGGTTTTCAAAATAAAGATTTAATGATATATGCCGCTTTGTCATCAAAAGAAGAAAATAATGATCCTATCGAAATCCCTGTCTTCGACTATTTAAAGAAGAATAAATTGTATGAAGAATTAAAAAATTATAAGCTTGAAAAGTTTACACCTTTTGATCCTGTTCATAAAAGAACCGAAGCAGTTGTAGTAAAAGATGGAAAAAGAATTATCATAACCAAAGGAGCTCCGCAGGTAATAATAAAACTTTCATCGAATAGTATCGATAGTGAAGCTGTTTCCAAAACAATAAATGATTTTGCAGATAAAGGTTACAGAACACTTGGAACGGCAGTTAGAAAGGAAGAAGATAAAAGTTTTATTTTCGTTGGTATAATACCTTTATACGATCCCCCGCGTGATGATGCGAAAGAAACAATTGCAGAAGCAGGTAAACTGGGGTTAAATGTGAAAATGGTTACCGGGGATAATGTAGCTATTGCAAAACAGATTTCAGATCAACTGGGATTAAACCCAAATGTGCTTGAAGCCGATGAATTAAAAACCGGCAACAGTTCAGAACTCATAAAAATGACTGAGATTCTGGCGAGGATAATTCATAAGCAAATTAATCCTGAACTGCCGGAAGCTAAAGTTAAGGAGTTAGCTAAAGAAGTAGGTAAAGAATTTGAAAGTGTTATTCAAAGCGAACATCCTTCTGACGGAAAAGGAAAGAAACACGAATCGGAAATGATAAGAATAATTGAAGGTGCAGGAGGTTTTGCACAGGTATTTCCGGAAGACAAATACACAATTGTTGAACAGCTTCAAAAAGGTGATCATATCGTCGGGATGACAGGAGATGGAGTAAATGATGCTCCTGCTTTAAAAAAAGCTGATGCGGGTATTGCTGTTGCAGGTGCTACAGATGCCGCAAGGGCTGCAGCCGACCTTGTTCTAATGGCTCCCGGTATATCGGTAATTATCGATGCAATAAAGCAGGCACGCGTAATTTTCGAAAGGATGAACAGCTATGCTGTTTACAGGATTGCTGAGACAATCAGGGTTATTTTTTTTATGACTCTTTCAATTTTGATTTTTAACTTTTATCCAGTCACTGCAATTATGATTATAATACTTGCTTTGTTGAATGACATACCTATAATAACTATTGCATACGATAATACTAAAATCGATCCTTTCCCGGTTAAATGGAATAACAGGGAGTTGTTTGGTCTTTCAACTCTGCTGGGAGTTGCAGGAGTAATTTCTTCATTTTTAATTTTTTACCTGCTGGAAACTTATTCCAACTTACCACAGGCATTAATTCAGTCGGCTATTTTTACCAAATTGATTATTGCAGGTCACGCTACTATATTTAATACTAGAACAAGCGATTGGTTTTTCAAAAAACCTTTCCCCTCAAAACCACTTTTATTAGCTTCTTTACTCACTGCATTGCTTGGATTACTTGTCGGGGTATACGGAATATTTGTTCCTGCAGTCGGATGGAAATGGGGCTTGATAGTAACTGGTTATGCATTAGCCTGGTTTATTTTTAATGATGCTGTAAAAGTATTTTTCTATCGGAATTTTATTAAAAGGAACAGAATCTTTCATAAATTTTTTAGCCAGGCATAGTAGACAATTATTTATCAAAAGAAATTCAGCTAATTCCTGATGAATAAAATCAGCACCGTAAATATTCATATTGAGCAATGGACTTTGGTAGCTACTATCCTTGCATCCGGCATTGTCTTTATAGATTTTTCTGCATTGAACGTAGCACTGCCGGCAATACAAACTGATTTGAATATAAGCGGAAAATCTTTGCTGTGGATTATCAATGCTTACGCCATTTTTCTTTCTTCCCTTCTGCTTGTTGGTGGATCTTTAGGAGATATTTATGGAAGAAAAAAGATTTTTATTATAGGTGTTATTTTATTTACTTCCTCTTCCTTTCTATGCGGAATTTCGACAGGAAATTTAATGCTTATCCTTTCAAGAGCATCCCAGGGAATCGGCGGTGCATTAATGGTTCCCGAAAGTCTTGCAATTATCTCGGCAGTAATTCCGGCTGAAAGAAGAGGGAAAGCTTTCGGAACCTGGTCTACATTCAGTGCTTTAACAACTATTACAGGTCCCGTTCTCGGCGGATGGCTTGCCGGGTTAGGGCTGTGGAGAGTCATCTTTTTTATAAATATCCCGTTAGCAATTTTAACGGTTATAATCCTGATAGCAAAAGTACCTGAAAGCCGGGATGAAACAGCACGATCGCTTGATTTATCCGGGGCAATTCTTGCGACGCTTGGGTTGGCAGGGATAACTTATGGATTTATAGAAGCTTCAGACAGCGGGTTTGGAAATTTAAGGATAGCATCATCTTTAATTATCGGTACTGTTTCCCTTGTTTTATTCCTTGTAGTAGAAAAAAGGAGCAGTCACCCGATGATGCCCTTAAATTTATTTAAATCAAAGACATTCAGCGGAGCAAATACTTTAACTTTATTTATGTATGCGGCTTTAAATGCAGCGTTGTTTTTCTTCCCATTGAATTTAATACAGGTTCAGGGTTACCCTGAAGAAACCGCTGGTTTTGCTATTCTTCCATTTGCAATTTTAATATCAGGGATTTCACGTTACTCAGGAAAATTCTCAGATAAGTTTGGTGCCAGGAAACCATTAATAATAGGACCTGTGTTTGCAGGAATCGGATTATTAATTTTAGCTTTTCAGGGAATTACAAACGGACCTTCAGAATACTGGACTACTTTCTTTCCCGGAATTTTTCTTTTAGGTGTCGGGATGGGAATTGTTGTTGCTCCTCTTACAACCGCCGTTATGGCTTCCGTTAGTGACCAGCATTCAGGAATTGCTTCCGGTGTAAACAATACTGTTGCACGTACAGCAGGTTTGCTTGCAATAGCTGTTCTTGGAACTTTAATGATTATAACATTCAGGGAAAACCTGGAAATGAATATAGATGATTTAAATATTCCAGCTAATAAAAAAGTAGAACTTATAAAAAATTCAAATAAGCTTGCAGATACAGAACCGCCTTCAGGATTAACAAAGGCCGAAGCATCAATAGTAACTTTAGATGTGAAGAAATCATTTGTTTCTTCATTTGATCTTGTGATTATAATTTCAGTTGTACTTTCCCTGTTAAGTTCAGTGATTGCTTTGTTCTCAGTAGAAAAACGAATATTAAAAAGTGATTAATAGGTTTTATTAAATTTCTTGAAAGGAGATGTTTATGTCCATCAGACCTGTAAGAAAAATATTAAAAGCACAGCCAACGGTTGAAGGAGCAGGAGTAAACCTTCGTCGTGCAATCGGTTTTGGTGATCCTGCTGAAGTTGATCCGTTTCTTTTATTAGATGATTTCCGGAATGAAAATCCGAAAGATTACCTTGCAGGTTTTCCCTGGCATCCTCACCGCGGAATTGAAACAATTACATATGTACTTGCGGGAAGCGTTGAGCACGGCGACAGTATGGGAAATAAAGGCGTTATCACCTCAGGCGATGTTCAATGGATGACAGCAGGAAGCGGTATTATTCACCAGGAAATGCCGAAGGGAGACCCAAAAGGAAGAATGCATGGATTTCAGCTCTGGGCAAATCTTCCTGCGTCACTTAAAATGACTGCACCCCGTTACCAGGAAATTAAATCTCCTGATGTACCTGAAATAACAGATGACGACGGAACACATGTAAGATTGGTTTGCGGAAATTTCTGGGGGAAAAGAGGTCCGGTTGAAGGCATAGCTGCTGATCCTATTTATATTGATGTATCAGTTCCTGCAGGTAAAAGAAAATCATTAAAGATTGATACAAGGAATAACGCCTTTGCTTATGTCTTTGCCGGCTCGGGAAAATTCTGTAATGCTTCCGGTCCTCTTTCGGTTCCGACAGAAAGCGTCGGCTGGCTGGATACAAATCCGCCTGTTGAAGCAGACAACCGCTCGTTAATTTTATTTGACAGCGGAGATGAAGTTACTGTTCAGGCAGGAGATGAAGGAATTCGTTTTCTGCTTATTTCAGGTAAACCTCTAAAGGAACCTGTTGCCTGGTACGGACCAATCGTAATGAATACTCAAGCTGAATTAAGAAAAGCATTTGAAGAATTACAGGATGGGACATTTATTAAAACGAAGTTATAGTAGATATACTTGTTGAGAAATAGAAATTAGAAAAATGAAATTTTTAATTATAAATTAAAGTGTTATTTTTAGAGGCAAAATTTATAATGAAAATTTCAGCTATGGAGAGGTGGGTGAGTGGCTGAAACCAACGGTTTGCTAAACCGTCCTACGTGTTAAAAGCGTAGCCCGGGTTCGAATCCCGGCCTCTCCGCATAGATTTAAGAAATAGAAAGGGTTAAAAATGGGTTGCTATGTTTACATCTTATATTCACACAAGTTTAATAGAACGTATACAGGTCAATCAGATAATCTTGAGGATCGGTTAGATTATCATAACTCTGGAAGAGTTCGTTCAACAAAAGCATATATACCCTGGGAATTGATTTATTCTGAAAAGTTTAATACCAGAGCAGAAGCAATGAAGAGAGAAAAATGGTTTAAGACTACAAAAGGAAGAATGCAAATAAAAAAGATACTACAGGAATATTTGCACAGAACATCTAGCTGAAACCAACGGTTTGTCCGTCTGGCTTTTGCTTTTGGAAAAACCGACGAGATCTCGTTCCGAAGGAACGGACTAAACCGTCCTACGTGTTAAAAGCGTAGCCCGGATTCTCCAGAGGGACTTCGCCAAAGGCGAGGAATCCCGGCCTCTCCGCATAGATTTAAGAAATAGAAAGGGTTAAAAATGGGTTGCTATGTTTACATCTTATATTCACACAAGTTTAATAGAACGTATACAGGTCAATCAGATAATCTTGAGGATCGGTTAGATTATCATAACTCTGGAAGAGTTCGTTCAACAAAAGCATATATACCCTGGGAATTGATTTATTCTGAAAAGTTTAATACCAGAGCAGAAGCAATGAAGAGAGAAAAATGGTTTAAGACTACAAAAGGAAGAATGCAAATAAAAAAGATACTACAGGAATATTTGCACAGAACATCTAGCTGAAACCAACGGTTTGTCCGTCTGGCTTTTGCTTTTGGAAAAACCGACGAGATCTCGTTCCGAAGGAACGGACTAAACCGTCCTACGTGTTAAAAGCGTAGCCCGGATTCTCCAGAGGGACTTCGCCAAAGGTGAGGAATCCCGGCCTCTCCGCAAAAGTTATAACCGCAAAGGGAGTAAAATGGGTTATTTTATTTACATTCTTTATTCTCACAGATTCTGTTGAACTTGCGCAGCTCCGAAAGATAATCGGATTAGTTTAGCATAATTCCAATAAAATTTGTTTAAATTCAATTTAAAATTTTCTTTTAACGGATTTTATGATTAAATCAAATTGTATCCGCATACTATTGTTAGTCGCAAATTTTTACATTATTTTTAACAAGTTCTTTTAAATACCTAAGCAAAAATGTACTAAATAATTTGCCTGCCAATTAAATTCCAGGTTTTTTCGGGGAGAATAAAGATGAGTAAAATATTTTACTTCTTGGTTCTATTTGTTTTATCAATCAATTGCACGGGATTTGGACAATGGATTTCATTGGAAAAGGGTTCTAATCCCGGTTCTAAACCAATTGTTAAACTTATAAGTGATAGTCCATCCGAAACAATAATAAAGATAAACCTACCCGGTTTTTATATTAAAGAATTTTCAGCTCATGGAGAGACATATCAGCGTGTTGATATAGGTGATGCGGGAATTTCATCAGAAACCGGTTTCCCCGATTTACCGGACATCGCAAAAGTACTTGCAATTCCTGATAATGGTACTGTTCAGGTTGAAGTTCTTGAAACAGGTCCGGTTCAGAAAATAGCGGGCGTGAATATTCCACCGGTACGGGAAAGCTGGGTAGAAGGAAAACCTGAAACTCCATACATTGAAAATGCAGAATGTTATAGTTCTGAGGCAGTATATCCTCGCGAATTAGCTGCTGTAGAAGATCCTGCAGTATTCAGAGATTTCAGAATAGCCAGGGTTTCTGTATTTCCTATAAGGTATATTCCTGCCAGACAGGAAATCGATGCCGTCTCTTCAATAACGGTGAGAGTAAAGTACACTCCCGGAATAGGTTTGAATCCCAAAACAACTCCACGCCGTCCAATTGCACCTTCATTTGCAAAGCTCTACAGAAGTTTCATTTTTAATTATTCCGAAGTATTGCAACGGGATTACGGTGGAAGAGAAGAAGGGCAGGAATTAATGTTGTGCATTATGCCGGATAATTTTGCGAGTGCTTTTGCTCCTTATGCTGACTGGAAAAAAAGAAGTGGAACAAATGTACACGTGGCAAAGTTTAGTGACATTGGTGCTACCTCAAGTGATCCGACAATTATTAAATCTTATATATTGGCTTGTTATACCAACTGGGCTATTCCTCCTACTCATGTTTTAATAGTTGGAGATGATGGCTATGCACCAATACAGTATGTAAGTTATGACTGGACATTCGTTAATGAAGATTATTTTGTTGAACTGGAAGGCAATGATTATTTCCCTGAATTGATGATTGGAAGGTTTACGAACCAATCTGTAAATCAATTGCAGACAATAATTAATAAAGATATAAATTATGAAAGATTTCCTTATGTATCGGAAAATGGCTGGTATAAAAGAGCAACCGTTTGTTCGAATAATGAATACATTTCCCAGGTAGAAACAAAAAGATTTACTGCTGCTGAAATGACGCAATTCGGTAATTATACCGTTGATACCCTTATGAGTGATGGAACATGGTCAGGTTCTGGTTGTACAATGGATCTTACCGATGTTTTAGCAACTATTAATAATGGAATAAGTTTCCTTAATTACAGGGGCGAAGGCTGGCAGGACGGATGGCATGCAAACTGCTATTACTTCAGTGTTTCCGATGTAACCGGACTTAATAATGGGGCAAAACTTCCATTTGTTACCAGTATAGGTTGTGGTGTTGCTATGTTTAATAACGGGCAATGTTTTGGAGAGACCTGGCTGGAATTAGGAACCCCTACTGCACCCCGCGGAGCTTGTGCTTTTCTTGGACCCACATCAAATACTCATACAGCTTACAACAATCAAATTGACATAGGTATTTATAAAGGAATGTTCGAGGAAGGAATGGACAGTCCGGGTGAGGCATTGTTGCGTGGTAAATTATACATGTACGAGGTTTTTGGCAATGTGTATAGAGTAGAATACCACTATAGAATATATTGTGAGCTTGGAGATCCAAGTCTCCATATCTGGAAAAATGTTCCTCTCCCTGTAACAGTTAATTTTCCGTCGACTATTCCTGCTGGTTACAGCCAGCCCGAAGTTATTGTAACTAATTCTTCAACCGGAAATCCTGTTGCTAATGCGCGGGTTTGTATAAGTGGAGGAAATGTTCAAACTGTTGCTTACACAGGTTCAAATGGCGCTGCATATCTTGATGTTAATACTACAAATGAAGATTCATTAAATCTTACTGTTTGCGGTGTAAATGTTTATCCTTTTGAAGGAATCATTGAAGTTGTTCCTGCCGTGGAAAATATAGCTCCATTATCTGAACCGGTTGTAACTGATATAGATGGAGACAATGACGGACTGATAGACCCGAATGAAAACTGTACAATAACATTTACGCTTAAGAATTGGGGAAATACAACTTCAAATAATGTTTATGCAAAGCTATCTGTTCCGGATTCACTAACAAATGTTGAGGTGGTTACAACAGATTCACTTAATTTCGGGAACATATCAGCAGGCGATTCTGTGCAGGGTTCCCCCTTTCAATTTTTTATTCACCCCGATTGTCCTGTTGGTTTTGTAATCCCGTTCAAACTACATATATCAAGCTCAACAGCTTCATGGAATTATAATAAGTCTGAAATTGTGCACGGATGTAATTTAAATTATACACAATTCCGGATTGATGACTCAGGAAATTTGCTTCATAATGACAAAATGGATCCGGGTGAAACCGTTAACGTTATTTTAAAAATTCAGAATACAGGTGATGACGATGCTCCGGATATAAAAGGAATACTAAGAAGTTCTGATCAGTATATCACTATCCTTGATTCAATAGGAAATTTCGGAACCTTATCACCAGATAGCTCGATAACAAATGATCCTGATGTTTTTGTTGTAAAAGTTAGTGATAATTGTCCGCTTCAATATGATGCATCCTATACAATAAAACTTTTAACACAAAATGGTAATTACCCATATTCAGAAACTCAAACATTTGTTATTCCTGTAGCTCAGCCATCTCATTCTGATTTTACAGGACCCGACTCCGGTGGCTATTATGCTTTGTCAATGGATGATACTTTATGGCAAAATGCTCCTGTTTACAATTGGATTGATATAACGACCAGCGGAACACAAATATCGGTGCCGGCCAATTCCAGTGATTATACCAAAACAGTAACACTTCCTTTTCCTTTAAATATTATGGGAATGATTTCACACAGGTTAGAGTAAGTACAGATGGCTGGATAGCATTTGGCAGTGGAACGCAACATACACATGATAATTATATACTTCCCTACGCTGATGCAGTAAACAATATGGTTGCTGCTTTCTGGGATGATTTGTACCAAAACCAGGGGGAAACAGGAAAAATATATTATTATAATGATGATGCCAACCATAGGTTCGTAGTCACCTGGAATCAGGTAAGTCATATCGAAGATCCTAATGACAAAGAAACTTTTCAGGTAATTCTGTTAGACCCGGCCTACAATCCTACTCCTTCCGGTAACGGTGACATAATTATGCAGTACAAACTTGTCGATGAACCAGGAAGCTGCTGCATAGGAATAGAAAACAGCAGCCAGGATGTAGGGCTGACATATCATAACGATGAGTATTATGATTTAACTGCCACTGAAATATATGATGGCTTTGCAATTAAATTCACAACTATGGAACCGGAAGTTGTTTCAGTTGATGATAAAAATATTAAAAACCTGGTACCTGATAAATATACACTTGCTCAGAATTATCCCAACCCGTTTAATCCGTCAACAAGAATACAGTACACTTTACCTGAAGCCGGTTATGTTACATTAAAAATATACAGAATAGACGGTCAGCTTGTAAAAACGATACAAGATGATTACCAGGCTGCCGGATTGTATGAAAAAGTTTGGGATGGCAGAAATGATCATGGGACAAAAGTTAGTTCCGGTGTTTATTTCTACAGGTTAAGTGCAAATTATTTCATGCAGGTAAAAAAGATGATTCTTTTAAAATAATAGATAACAAAGGAATTATAATTTATTATGCGGGGAGATTTATTCGGGGAGATGATAAGAGTAAAATTACATGCAGCACTCTTTATTAAGGAGCCAGGATAGATGTATGTAATTTTTGTTTTGCTGATTCTGTTCATTATAGCCGTAGTTTATGGTTTGAATGAATTCTATCTTCATCAGAAGAGAATTTTTTCAATACCCATCAGGATTCATGTAAACGGCACAAGAGGTAAATCCAGTGTTACACGGCTTATAGGTTCAGCATTATCTGAAGCCGGAATAAAAACAATTACAAAGGTAACAGGTACATATCCCCGTTTAATCCTTGATGATGGAACCGAAGCGGAAATTTTCAGGAAAACAGATGCTAATATTCTTGAACAATTATCCATTGTAAAATTAGCAGCCAGGAGAAAAGTTCAGGCAATTGTTATTGAATGTATGGCTCTGCAGCCTCAGTACCAGGAGATAACCGAAAGAAAAATGATTCACGCAACAATAGGGGTTATAACCAATGTCAGGCTGGATCATGTTGAAATAATGGGTTATTCCCTCCCCGAAATAACAAGTGCTCTTAGTAAAACTATTCCTGCAAAGCAGAATTTTTTTACTTCTGAAAATGAAATGTATCCATTGCTGAAAGCTGCAGCAGATAAAAAGAAATGTGTCATTCATTCAATTAATGCTGAGACAATTACGCAGGAAGAGATGAATGGCTTTAGTTACCTTGAGCATAAAGAAAATGTTGCCCTTGCTCTTGCAGTGTGTCAGCATCTTGGAATAAAAAAAGAAGTTGCTCTGAAAGGAATGTATAAAGCTATTCCGGACGCGGGAGTTTTGAATTTTAGTAAGATAGAACTGTCCGGCAAAATAATAAATTTCTATAATGCATTCGCCGCTAACGATCCCCAGTCAACTCTTATGATTTTAGATAGAATTAAGGAAGAAAATAGGTTTACGGGAACTAAAATAATTCTTTTAAATACAAGACAGGATAGAATTGACAGAGCAAAACAATTATCCGAAATGACAGGAAAATACCTTAGTAACGATTTGGACTATCTGATCTTAATTGGTCATCCGACAGATCTAGTAGAAAATCTTTCCGTAGCTAATGGTACTCGGAGAAACAAAATTATGAATTTAGGAATGACAGAACCATCAAATGTTCTTGATACTGTACTTTCCTGCACAGATAAAGAATCCACTGTTATTGCTATCGGAAATATGGGAGGAATGGGAGCAGAAACAGCACTTTTATTTGAACAGAGGAGTCTGGTTAATGATTGAACTTGCAATTACACTTGGATTAATCTTCAGCCTTTTATCTTATGAGGTTTTCGGTTTAGCTGCCGGCGGAATTGTAGTGCCCGGTTATATTGCACTTCAATTATCCCAGCCCGACAGGTTAGCAGGGATTATACTGGTTAGCTTATCAACTTATCTTATAATAAAAATAATTGGACATTATACTTTTCTATATGGAAGAAGGCAGATGGTTTTATGCCTGCTGGTAGGATGCTTACTCGCAAATATTTCCCGTCAGTTTTTAACATTCGAATTATCAGGCAATATGATAGAGCTTGCAGCAGTTGGATGGGTTGTGCCCGGTTTAATTGCACATTGGTTCGGTAAGCAGGGAATATTTAAAACTTTAAGTGTTCTTTTCATTACTTCAGTTCTTGTACGATTAATTGTTATAATAATTTTTAACGGGAATTTATTCCCTGCCTGAATTTAATAAGAGGAGAATTAAAAATAATTGAACAAATTTAATGCGGGTTCTGTTTGGGTTTTAGGTATACTTTCATTGCTTGCGCTTTTTTGCCTGCTTGCAGTTGAAACTCAAAAAACAGATGTCGAAAGAAAATGGTACAGGGAAAAACTTGAAGCATCACAGCTATCAAAAGAATGTGCAGATTTAATAAAGGAACATCGTCTGCACAAGGGAGTTTTTGTAGATGTAATAAACGATCCCAATAAAACGGCACTTATCGGACAGGATATAACTCCAATTACAACAGACCAGGGTAACATCGAAGCAAAGCTTACATCAACAAATCCTAATTTTGCTGCCGTAGTTGTTGATATGTTAAAGGAAGCTGATTTAAAAGAAAATGATGCAGTTGCCGTTTCATTTACAGGTTCATTTCCGGCATTAAATATTGCTGTTCATTCCGCAATGCAGGCTTTAAAGCTCAAGCCTGTTATTATCACTTCAGTTGGTGCTTCAAACTGGGGAGCCAACGATCCCTATTTTACCTGGCTTGATATGGAAAAATTTTTATATGATACAAAATTGTTCAAGTATAAATCTGTAGCTGCTTCAATGGGCGGCGGGCTGGACAGAGGACGCGGTCTGAGTCCGGAAGGGAGAGACCTTATTAAAGATGCAGTTGATAGAAATAAGATTGAATTTATAGATGAAGATTATTTGGAAAACAGTATTGAGAAAAGACTGGAAATCTATAAATCGCATACTAAAACACCCATTAAATTATTTATAAATGTCGGGGGCGGCATTGCAAGCATCGGCTCTACAGAAAATTACCAGTTTGTCCCCAGCGGATTTTCTCCGCCTCTTGCAATTAAAAATTTTCCAGTAAAAGGTGTACTCATCAGAATGTCTGAAGAAAATATTCCATTTATTCATCTTCTGAATATTACACAGCTTGCAAAAAAATATGGATTGCCAATAAGTCCTTCTCCATTACCTCTTCCCGGTGAAGGGGATATCTTTATTCAAAAACAATATAGTATGACTTTAACTATAATCGTTACCCTCATTCTTGTTTTATTTATTGTGGTAGTTCTTGTTCTGGAAAAAAGAAGACACAAGCTGGGAACAGAACTGGTATCGCTTAATAACCGGCAAGGTGAAGTTAACTATAAGCAACATGAATTAACCGAACTTTAATAAAATGAAAACACCTAAATTTCTTATCCTCATCCTAATTATTGCAGTTTCGGGTTTGTTATATTCCAAGCCAAAAATTCTTAAGCCTTTAAATGCTAAAAACAAATCAGTTCTCATTGAATCAGGGAAGAAAAGAATCTATTACGAAATTCAGCAAAAAAATCCTTCTGTTATTCTTGTAAAAGGTCCCGGGAAAATAAGGGTTAAAACCAGGGCTGAGTTTTCAAAAGGGGAAAATAAAATTGCATATGCTGTCTACTACAATGTTGATGGGGGTGAAGATGTAAAAGCTGATTTTAATGGAGTTGAAGAATCGAAAAAAGTTAAGTATCAGAATAATTCTGATAATATCCCCGGATTGAGCAAGGATATTGTGATCGAATTAGGACCAGGTGAACACACTTTGAGTTTCAGAAGGAATGATGATAAGCATAAGATAATTGCAAGATACTTATTTACCAAAATCAAAGAAAAGAAATTAAATTGGGTCATGCTCTCCCCAGCTCCGTCAAATGAACCTGTTGATCTGGTGACTCGTGAAAATGCTATTCATTACTTTCGCTTTTCTGAGAAGAGACCATTGAAAATTAAAATTATAGGTCCAACTATCCTCAGAGTATTAACCCGATTTGAAAATCATTATAAAATGAAAGGCAGGATTGATTACAGGCTTCAATTAAAAGAAAATGGAAACATAATTCATACTTACCTTTTAAGCAGTACTTTCTCTGATGTAACTACTTATAAGCATAATAATAAATTGATTCCCGGAAAAGCAAGGGAATTCTATATTGAAGTTCCTAAGGGTAAGCATACTTATGTAATTACTCCAATAGATAAAGATAAGAATACGATCCTTGCCAGAATACTATTTCCTAAAAGAGATGTCAAATTAGAAGATTGAATTTATAAATGAACAGAAAATTTTTTACAAAAGCTTTTATAATTCATTTCTCATTATCATTTTTTTTACTGATTGCTTTTCCGTTTAATACGGTTAAAGCAGGTAATAGTCCTAAAAAGAAAGTGAAGCACTGGGAAGCAGAATTTTCTATCAGCCCATATTATGACAGCAACATCCTGAAATATTCCGATAAATATATAGATAGGTTCATAAACAGGCAGGATGAAGGGCGATTCCATATTAACCGGTATGACGATCTTGTTACAAAATATTCTGCTGGTTTATCCTTGTCGAACAAGTTTATAAAAAAGTTAAATACAATATTTTCATTCGACTTCAGTTATAACAAATATTCTTTTAATCCTGTTAAGAATTGGCTAAGGTACAGCTTCGGGTGGAGACAATATTTTCTTTCCAAATCCTGCTTTATGCTTTCTTATTCGTATATACCTCATTTTTATGTAAGGCATTTCAGGGATGAAGACTGGATTAATGTTTATGGTTATGTTCCCTCTACTTTTCAGCCTTATGAATTTTCAAAAGATGATATCAGTTTCTGGATACAACATTATGTATTTAAAAATACAAGGGTAAGAGCTTATTATTCTTTTATGAAATATTATCTTGATCCCAATAATACAGAATATGACAGCAATGATTACCTGGTAGGTATAAGAATTTATCAAAAGATTACAAATAAACTAAGCATCAATGCCGGGTACAAATATGTTTATTCGGATGCTAAGGGATATGATCAGCAGGGCGAAACCAAACAAAACTCAGATGATGTAAATGCCACAAATTACGGTCATAATTTTGTAGCAGGAATTGATTATAAGCTGCCCAAAGTCTTGAAAATGAACAACAGCATTAGTCTGGATGCATCTTATGAAAAAGGAATTTATACAACAAATCAATATTATGAGCTTGATCCGATTCATGCCGGAAGAAACGATAAAAATTATGACATCACATTAACATACAGCATTAATCTTCCGGGTGATGTTCAGATGTCTGCATTTTATGAATTGCAGGGAAGAAAAACAGGAACACCCGTTGCCGTCAATGCAGAGTATATCTCCGACGAGAAAAGTTATGAAGAATATCAGACCGGAATTGAATTCAATTATAATTTTAAATTCTAAAACAATAAATGGAATTAAAAGATGAAAAGATTTTTACAAATATCCGCTTTAATATTAATGAGTCTGCTTATAGGATGCGGTACTCCTAATGATCCGGAATCGGTTTTAGGTGATTCAGGCGGCTATAAAATTGTAGGTAAATGTGCAACTACAGCCTTTGCTCAGGATGTGGTCGTAAAAGATTCAATTGCTTATCTGGCACAGGGTGAAGGAGGATTAATTACAATAAATGTTTCAGATCGGACAAAGCCTGAAATAATTTCAGTTATGTCTTCTATTAGAGGTTACAGCTATAAAATAGCCTTGTACGATACATTACTATATCTTGCATCGGGAACATTTGGAATAAATTCAATCATTATATCTAACCTAAGTAATCCCGTTTTTCATGCCAGGAACGATGGGGTATCACCAGCAAAAGATTTTGGATTTGCTAAGAATTTTTTATTTATTGCCACAAGTGAAATAGGGGTTACAATAGCTGAGAATAGCTATGCTCCGGAACCAAATATAAGAGGGAGATTGGTTACACCAGGTTTTGCACAAGGAATTACTTCTACTCCCGATAGTGTATATGCTGTAGCTGCTGGTGGTGAAACGGGAATTTCATTTTTTGAAGTTTCCCAATTAGGAACAGATGGATATGGTGATTATTACCCCATTCAGTTGGTGGATATTCCCGGCTACGCAGAAAATGTAACAGTTAATCCATCAGAAAAATTACTTTATGTTGCTTGCGGTACAGCAGGATTAACAATTGTTGATTACTCTGATTCAGCTAATGCAAAGATAGTCGGGAGATTTAATACAGGAGGTTATGCAAAGGAAGTTTTCTATCAGAACAACAAAATTTATATAACAACAGAATTAAGAGGGTTGCAGATTATAGATGTGTCCAACCCGGACTCACCTTTTCGTATAGGCACAGTCCCAACTCAATATGCTAAAGGTGTTACAGCCGATGATAACTACATTTATGTGGCAGATGAGGATGAGGGGCTGATTATAATATCGATACCACAATAATTACCAGGAGTTAAAAAACAATATTTTAAAATAGTTGCGGGAAAATATTTGGATATATCACCTGAAAAACCAAAACGTTTTGAATTTATAGATCAGTTTCGAGGATTCATTGTAATCTTAATGCTGCTTGATCATAGCTCTTATTATTTAAATTCTGTTCAGAAATATCTTGATCCATTGGATCCTCTGTTTTCTTTATGGGGACAATTCATCTTAAGATACTCCAGCTATTTATGCGCACCGGGTTTTCTAATGATGAATGGAGCCATGGTATGGTTAACTTATCAGAAAAGAAAAGATAAAGGTTTAACGAATGGTACTATAAGATGGAATTTAATTAAACGAAGTCTGTTTCTTGTTCTATTACAATTAACCTGGGTTAATTCTTCCTGGAGCGGATTTGCACGAATTGATCTCTGGCACCTTGGTATCATTTCCACGATCGGTATGTCAATGATCTTTCTCTCACTCGTTATTCATTTTAAATGGCAGATAAGACTTGGTATTGCTCTTCTGATATTACTGGTTCATCCGTTCCTGCTTCAAATCCATTACGATCCGAATAATACGTGGCAAATGGCTTTAATGCAGACTTTTGTGGATGCAGGTGAATTTAATAAGTATCCTGTAATCCCCTGGTTTGCTGTTGCAATACTCGGTTCAGTAATGGCACCGGGATGGTTAAAAGCCTGGAAAACTGATAAGCAGAAAATCTGGATGAGCCTTGGAATAGCTCTGGCAGCATTCATTCTTGCTTCAGTAATAAGAATGGGCAGAGGCTACGGTAATATTTTTCCCTTCTCGGAAATTGGATCATACTCATTTTTTCTTGACCAAAAGTATCCGCCAAGTCTATACTTTAACATTTGGTTTTTTGCCTGTGTGCTTACCGGAGTTGCATTATTCATTGCTTTATATAAATACATTCCCAAAATCCTTGATGTTGTCGGTATTGTTGGGAAAGTACCTCTCTTCTTTTATTGTATGCATATAGCCTTGTTAGGCATTTTCTCTAAAAGAATTGATTTCTTCTACAGAACAGGAGAATTAACGGAAACACTGATCGGTGCAGCGTTACTGCTTACTCTGATGCTTGTTTTATCAGCATGGTTCTGGAAGGTTAAACAAAGAAGCTCTAACTTTATTATTAAAATGATTTGATTGAATATGATCAGAAAATTATTAAATATTGTTTTAATCATACTATCTGCAATAATTTTAGGATCCTGCTCAACAAGAAACGAAACTCCTTTGATAAATAATGATGAGGGGATAATTTTATATGCTCCCAAAGACACTAATGGCATTAATGCAGAAATCATTCTTTATAAAGGAATTGATAGAATTACGGGACGTCCATTGATTGCCAGGTCATTCATGCTGGCCAATGAGGGAAAAGTTTATACAACGGTAAAGCTGAACAATTATAAATTCCATAATGACGAAGACCTTATGTTTCACATTGATTGGATTGATCCAGATGGAAATTCCATTTTTATGAAGAGAGTTGATATCTCAAAAAATGATTCTTCTGCGGAAATAAAAAGTGCTATTTCTATACAACCTGGAAAGAGAGATACGGGAAATTACAAATTCAGGGTTTACCTGTTTCGCGAGCTTATTGCAGAAAAGAATTTCCGGCTATCCGATTATAATGTGGATTCTGCAGATGTATTTTCTAATAAACAATTAGATAAAATATCAGCGGAAATTTCACTTGGGAAAAAATACGATAAGAAAAAAGAAATCCCTGTTGATACCGGAAGTGTGTTTACGATAAAGGACAAAGCAAAGGTTTATGCAGCAATAAATCTTTTAAACAAAAATCTTTATAAGGAAAATGAACTTATAGGAGATATCAACTGGTGTGATTCAAATGATTCGTCTTTCTTTACTAAAAAAATTAATTTTTCTCCCTATGATGAATCATCTGAAATCAGAAGTGCTGTTTCAATAAACAACAAATCCAGGCAGCCGGGTAAGTATAAGCTAAAAGTCTATCTTTACGGCAACCTTATAGGAGAAAAAGCATTTGAACTAATTCCTGAAAAGAAAGAAAAAATTCAAATAAGCAAAGTAAAAGGAATTGATGCAAGTATAATTTTTGCGGGAAGAATTAATAAAAAAACTAAAAAATGTTTGGATGTATCTGATAATTTTGTGATAAAAAATAAAGCTAAAGTGCATGCAGTGATCACCTTATCCGGAATAAAGGATAAAAAGGAAAAGTCATCTAAGATAAAAGTTGAATGGATAGGACCGGACAACAAATCATTTTACAAAAAGTCATTTAAACTCACTTCAGAAAATATGTCTCTTATTTCCAGTTCTATTTCTATTTCCCCTCAAAAAAGAAATCCCGGCAAATATATATGCAGGGTCTATTTTCAATCATCTTTAATTTGTGAAAAAAAGTTCAATCTTGTTTCCGACTGATTTGTGAACTGACACAACAATCAGCTTATTTCAATTTAATATTTTGCTTCCGTTTTAATACGAGGTAGAATATGAATAAAATTACACGGAAAGATTTCCTGAAAAATATTGCTTTTTCAGGAACGATTTTGCTGGGAGGCAGTGTTTTATTGTCTGCGTGCAGCAGTAACAAAAAGGAACCTGAATCTTCTGCTGCAAAAGTAAATGATCCCTGTACGGATGTCAGCGGCTTATCACAGGCGGACCTGGAAACAAGAACTCAGTTTGGCTATAAGGGTCAAACTCCGGACCCGGATAAATTTTGTAATAATTGCCAGCACTTCCATCCATCAACGGGAAGCGGACCTTGCGGAACCTGTGAACTTGTAAAAGGTCCTATTAACCCGAATGGTTACTGCACTCAATGGATGGAGAAACCAAAAACTATAGGTTAATTAATTTCAATTTTTATTCCGGGTTCTAACTTATAAAGAACTTTTAAAGTATCTACGCCTGAACTGGTTGTGCCGGATTGATATTTTATTATTAATAGATTCTTTTGGGAATCAAAAATATATCCTGTTTTATTCTTTAATTCTTCAGTATCATCAAATGGTTTAATTGACCTACCGTTTATCGTAACAATATTAACAGGTTTGTTTCTATATATGTTCAACTGATATGATTTTCTATCCGGATCATATTCACCGTTTTCCTTTTCAATATCAATATCAAGATTTGAATTATTTTTAACTTTTATACTTGTTAACAAGAACTGACCATTTTTATAATTGAGACTTTTTCCGTCGTCTTCATAGAAGTTGTATTTTGAATCCTGAGATGGAAAGATTTTTAGTGTTAGTTCACTATTGTTATTTTCTCCAACATAATTCTGCTTTGGCTCCATCGGGATTATAGCACCTTCACGTATAAACAAAGGAATTCTGTCAATCGGAGCTTCAACAATTATCCATTTCTTACCTTCAAACACTTTGTTTGTCCACCAGTCGAGCCACTTCCCTTCCGGCAGATACAACTTTCTGAAATTTTCATATTCAGATAACACCGGGGCAACCAATAAATTATCTCCAATCATAAATTGATACTGGGCATTATCTGAATAACATTCATCATCATCCTGGTAATTAATAAACATAGAGCGTACGATGGGAATACCTGTTTGTGAAGCCTCAAAAAATTCGTTATAAAAGAATGGAAGAAGCTCATACCGCAAGTTCATTATTTTATGAACATTATTTTCAACCTCTTCACCAAATGCCCACGGCTCCTGGTCCGGAGTATTAATAATTGTATGTCCTCTGAAAAAAGGAGAAAATGCTCCGAGCTGCATCCATCTTGCATATAGTCTTTGAGAAGGAGTTCCAAAAAATCCGCCAACATCGCTCCCGCAAAAAGGCACACCGCTTAAGCTTAATCCCTGCACCATTGTGCAAGCAAGTTTCAGGTGTTCTTCACTTGCAACGTTATCCCCTGTCCATACAGCAGCATACCTTTGAATTCCCGAAAAACCTGCCCGTGTTAAAATAAAAGGTCGTGTATTTGGAATATTATTTTTAATTCCTTCAAATGTGGCTTTAGCCATTTCCAAAGCATAAACATTATGGATCTTTTTATAGTTGGCACCAAATCCATTATCATCAAACTGAAGTATATCAGGAATCGCCTGTCCCCATGCAGAAGGTTCATTCATATCATTCCATATACCTGCTATTCCCTGCTTTAAAAGGTCAGCATTTTTCTTTCCCCACCATACTCTCGTTTCCGCTTTTGTGAAATCGGGAAAATAAGCCCAACCTGGCCATACTTCACCCTGGTAAATAACACCATCAGGATATTTTACGAAAAGATTTTCTTGTAATCCTTCTTTTGCGATGTTATAATTATTTGTGTCTGCCTTAACCCCGGGATCGATAATTGTGATAACTTTAAATCCTTCGCCTGATAAATCTGATAACATTTTTTCCGGTTCGGGGAACCTGTTCTTATCCCAGGTGAAAACTCTATATCCATTCATATAATGGATGTCAAGATAAATTACATCGCAGGGAATTTGTTTATTACGAAAAGTTTCTGCAAGTGTCCTCACAGTTGATTCGGGATAGTAGCTCCATTTGCTCTGCTGATAACCGAGGCTCCACTTGGGCGGAAGTTCCATTCTTCCGGTAAGCATTGAATAGAGATTTATAACTTTTTTTATTTCTGGTCCATTGATAAAATAATAATCAAGTTCACCTTTTTCAGCACCGAACCAGTAAAACCTGTTATTACTTGCTCCCATATTAAAATAAGATTTGTAGGTGTTATCGAAAAATATTCCATAAGCTTTATGGTCCCTAATTCCTATAAAAAATGGAATCGATTGGTAAAGGGGATCTGTTTTTTCGTTGTACGCAGGCGTATCAGAATTCCACATTGTCCAGAACTCACCATTCTTTTTAAGATTCTTTGTTTTTTCTCCGAGTCCATAAAATAATTCATTCTTAAACAGAGTTTTATAGCATTTCACTTCGTCGCAGTCATAACTCATTCCGAAACTTTTTTCGTCCTCATTTATGAGGTTCATTTCCTTGTTATAAATGCTGACTCTGCAGGGAGATTTAGATATTCTTACAATAAGTTCAGATGTAGATACCTGGTAATAGTCTTTAGTATCATTAAAAGAAAAAGCAACCGAAGAATGATAAATTACTGCGTAAGATGGCACTTTGGAAAATTCAGATTGATTTGTAAATCTGAAGCGAATGATATCATTATTAATGATATAAATATTAAACAGAGCATTGGTTAACTTATATTCTATCCTATCATCAAATTTTTTATATGAAAGAATATCCCCGGCAAACTGAAAATCTGCAAAAGAACTTTTTAATGAAGTAACCATAAGCAAAACGAAAAATATTTTCTTAAACATTTTAGTTTGAATGATTATAATAAATTTGAAGGACTCATTGCGAAAATAACAAAAAAGCAGGATTAAAAATTGAGAGAGTACAGTTAACCTTCAGTTTTCATGTTTATTTTTTTGTGACGCAGAATAATTAAACAAATCTTCATTGAATCTAACTTGTTTCAAATCCTTTACTAAAATTTTTCAAATATGTTATGAGGTTGCAAATGAGGCTATTAAAAACTCAAACTGAATTCCAAAACCGTTTCAGATTCAGGTTTATTGTTTATATAATTTTTATGATTCCATTTATATGGAATTCAAATGCTTTTCCGCAATCAAATAAAGATTCTGAAGTTACACCCAAATCGATAGCTGAGAATTATGGAATCAATTCGTTCTCTCAAATTAGCTCAATAAAATTTACTTTCAATGTGAAATCTCAAAAAATTAATGTTAAGCGAACATGGCAGTGGGAACCTAAAACAGGTGATGTTAAATTTACCGGAGCAGATGAAAATGGAAAAGACACAACCATTAGCTACAATAGAAATAAACTGGATACCAGCAATACTCTTGAATTATATGCGGATAAAAGGTTTATCAATGACGAGTACTGGCTGCTTTTTCCGTTTCACCTTGTATGGGATAACAATGTTGATATAACTTCTCAGGGTAAAAAAGAGTTTCCTATAAGTCATAAAAAAGGTAATTCGTTTGTTGTACAATATAAAAACAATGTTGGCTACACGCCCAATGATGTTTTCGAATTATATGTCGGAAATGATAATATGATAAAAGAATGGACTTACAGACCCGGAGGTGATAAAACAAAGGAAAGATCATATACTTGGGAGGGCAATAAAAAATTTGGCGGAATTACAATTTCTACTGAACATAATGGTCCCGGTAATAAATTTAGGGTCTGGTTTACGGATGTCAGTGTTGTGACCGATCATAATTAATCAAAAATATATAGTGCTTCTTTAAAATATTTTGTCTATTATGAATAAAGTATTCGGTCAAAAAACTAAAAAGGCAAAATAATGAAAACAGTTAGAGAAATTCTATTAAATAAAGGTTATGAAATCTGTTCTGTATCTCCTGACGATACTGTTTTTGATGCCTTAAAGCTTATGGCTGAGAAGAAAATAGGAGCACTTCTTGTTATTGATGATAACCAGGTGGTAGGAATTATGTCTGAAAGAGATTATGCACGTAAAGTTGTTCTTGAAGGTAAATCTTCAAAAAATGCACTGGTTAAAGAAATAATGTCTGAAAGGGTTATATATGTAACGCAAGACCAATTGGTAGAAGAATGTATGGCTTTAATGATTGAGAAAAGAATACGTCATCTTCCCGTTTATGAAAATGATGATCTTATAGGATTAATTTCTATTGGAGATGTTGTAAAAGCAGTGATAGATGAAAAGGAATTTGTTATAAGCCAGCTTGTCCAGTATATAAAAAATACACCTTCAATTCACGAAGATGTGAAAAAACCGGTACCCGCTTAAAATGAAATACACTGATTATTTTTGTCTTTTGTATTTGCCCATTAATTCACCTTGGGCGATTATGTGTCCTTCCATTTTTTTCATAACTTCATTTTTAGTTGCGCCCGAATCAAGATGTACGGCTGTATTAAGCCCATAAATCCTAAAAAAATATCTGTGAGTTCCCGATGGTGGGCAGGGACCACCATAACCGATTCTCCCAAAATCATTTGTTCCCATCAGTATTTCGTCAGGAATGTTTTTAGTCGGCGTGGAATTTTCCATTAGTGAATTAATTTTTGAGGGAATATTGTAAACAATCCAGTGAGTAAAATTTCCGCTGGGTGCGTCGGAATCTTCAACAATAACTGCGTATGTTTTAACACCCTCAACACTGCATGTCCAGCTCAACTGTGGGGAAACATTTACTCCATCGCAGGTATATTTTGCGGGAATATTTTTTCCTTCACCAAACGAACGTGATACAATTTTTATTTCCATTTTTATTATCTCCTTTTCCTGTTGAGGAAAAGTATTTATTGTTGAAAAAAATATTGTTAATAATAAACCGAACCGGGATCCATGTCGTAGAAGTTTTCGCATATACAAAACTATTCCAAAATTTAATCAACTTAAACTTGTAACAAGGGCTTTAATTAAATTTAGAATACCAGCAGGTGCAACCCCGAACCAGACAAGTAAAAGTGTAAGTAAACCCAATGCAAATCCGCTGCCCAATGTGAAACCTGCTGCAGATTTATTTTCTTCAGCTTCAGGTTTAGTGTACATTGCAACTATAATCCGAAGGTAATAGTAAAGACCAATCACACTATTTATAACAAGACAAATTACCAGCAGCCACATAGTATTATTTATTCCTGAAAGCAAAAGATAATATTTCCCTACAAAGCCTGCAGTTAAAGGAATGCCTGCCAACGAAAATAACATGGCTGTAAAAATCGCAGCAGTAACCGGTCTGTTCCAGTATAGACCTTTGTAATCTTCAATATTTTCTGCTTCCTTGTCTTTGGTTGAAAGAATTGTAACTATTCCAAAAGCTCCCAGAGTAGTTATGAAATATGCAACAAGATAGAATGTAACCGCATTAACTCCCATATTTCCTGCGGCGAGAAAAGCTATTAATAAATAACCGAGATGAGCTATGGAAGAATAAGCTAATAGCCTTTTGACATTAGTCTGCTTTAATGCCAAAAGATTCCCTGTAAACATGGAAGCAATTGCAATTACAGTAAAGATTATTACGAGAGGATAAAAGCTGTAAAGATTCAGTTCATAAAATAATCTTAACAGGAAAGCGAATACTCCGCCTTTAGAAATTGTGGCAATAAAAGCTGTAACCGGTGCAGGCGCACCTTCATAAACATCAGGTGTCCATAAATGAAAGGGAACGATTGCCAGCTTAAAGCCAATCCCGATAATCATTAATGCAAAGCCGAAAACAGAAAAGGGAGAAACGGCTTTATCTGAAATTAATGTCTTAACAATCTGTGGGAAAAACATTGAACCTGTATCCGCATAAACAAGAGCCATTCCATATAGAAGAAAAGCTGAAGAAGCCGCCGCGAGTATTAAATATTTTATTCCTGCTTCAATTGGTTTTTCATTGAAACGAGGATAAGCAATTAATACATAAAGAGATACACTTAATAGTTCCAGTCCTAGGAAAAACGAAATGAAGTGATTGCTTGCTGCAATAATTGCAGAACCAAGTACTGCATTGAAAATAAGTATATAATATTCTTCACTGTTAATTTCCTTATCTTTTAAATATTTATATGAAAGAAGGACAACAAAAAAAGCTGCTGCAAAAATTAATCCCCAATAGAATAAAGCGTAGTTGTCTACTATCAAAAGCGGTGTAACCTGAAGCGGGATATAATTTGTTACATAGAATAAACTAATAAATGCTGCAATAAGAGCTAAAAGTGAAAATGTATTTACAACTGCATGATATCGTTTCAGTGCAATTGTTATCATAATTACAACTGGTGAAAGTGCAATTATAATGAGCGGAATAATTATGTAAAAACCCTGAGCGTTCATTTTATCTCCCCAGGTTTTTCAATCTCAACATAGTTATTCCTCAGCTTTTTATTCAGGTAACTATTCACATCAATTGTCTTTGGGTTTTCATTCTGATTCAAAATATTTTGTACTGAAGATTGGGATGTTTTAAGAAATGATTGTGGATAGATTCCAATCCAGACAATTGCAATAATTAAACCAGCCATTATTAAAATTTCTCTTCCATCAAAATCTGAGATCTGCCATTCTTCTGTTTTTTCTCCGAAAAATACTTTCTGTAAAATTCTTAATGAATAAAGAGTTGAAGCGACTAATCCTAGTGATGCGATAATTGTCCAGAAAACAGTCGATTGAAATGAACCGGCAAGAATAAGAAATTCAGCTATAAAATTACCGAGAGCAGGCAAACCAAGTGAAGCCATAGCAAACAATAAACCTATTCCACCCATTCTTGGAACCTGATCCCACAAACCTCCCAACCTGTTTAAATCTCTTGTATGGATTCTGTCCTGAATTGCACCAACAAGAATAAATAAAGCCCCGGTGCTTATTCCGTGAGTCAGCATCTGCATTACAACTCCCTGCATGGCAAGCTGATTAAATGCAAACGCACCTATAAGAATAAAACCCATATGACTTACACTTGTGTATGCAACCAATCTTTTAAAATCTGTCTGGGCAAATGCAAGCTTTGCACCATAAAGTATTCCTACCACTCCAAGAATTATTGCAACCGGTGCGAATGCCTTACTTGCTTCCGGGAATAATGGAATCACGAAACGAAGAATTCCATACGCTCCGGTCTTTAATAATAATCCTGCAAGAATAACGCTGCCTGCTGTGGGTGCTTCCGTGTGAGCATCGGGAAGCCAGTTATGAAACGGAACTGCAGGAAGTTTTACAACAAAGGCAATAAGGAAACCAAGCATAATCCACATTCCTGCAGCAGGGGAAAGTTTGGTGCCAAGTAAAGCTGTGTAATCAAAAGTATAATTTCCTGTATTATGCCCGTGAATTATATAAAGAGCAAGTATGGAAATAAACATTAATAAACCGCTGGCCTGCGTAAAGATGAAAAATTTAAATGAAGCATAAATCCTGTTTTCGTGCCCCCAAATTCCTATCAGGAAATACATCGGAATTAGCATCACTTCCCAGAAAGAATAAAAGAGAAAAAGATCGAGTGATGTAAATACTCCTGTAATTCCGGCAAGTATCCACATCAGGTTAAAATGATAAAAGCCAACATTCTTTGTAATGCCTTTCCAGGAAGTGAGCACAGAAATAATCCCAAGAAAGAGAGTTAAAAGAATTAACAGAATACTTAAACCATCTGCGGCAAAGTGAAGACTTATACCAAATTGCGGAATCCATTTGAAGCTTACTTCGGTAATCCATTTCTGCTTGCTGTTAATATCGAATAAATCAGAAGAGCTTAACCATAAGATTATTGCTAAAACAAACCCGGCAATTAAAAATATAAGTGATACCCACCTCGAAAGCAGATCACTGATTTTGGATAGCAGCCATGCTAATAATCCCCCGGCAAATAAAATTATGATGATGTAAACAAGTATCATGATAACAACACTATTGATATTGTTAGTATAGCACCGATGACCAGACCCATAGCATACCAGCGCAGTTTTCCGTTTTGAGTTTGTTTAAGAATTTGATGTCCTACCCCTGTAAACCAGGCAATGAAGTTATAGAAATAATCTATAAAATCGTGCTTATCTATTTCTGCAATCCATACTACCGGTTTTACAAAAACTATATCGTAAATTCTATCGAATCCCCATCCATGAAAAAGAAAATTTGCAATGGCTGACTGACTTCTTTCGGCAGGTCTTCTGATAACGTAAAGAACGTAAGCAATAAAAATTCCGGATAAAGCAAGGACAGCAGTAATTACCTGGAATAAAATTTCCAAACCTCTAGAAAAAGAAAAGGTTATTACTTTAGGTAATGTCGAAGTTATAAATCCTGAGAATAATGAAACATCGCCAAGAGTAGAGGGTGTTTGAATAAATCCGGCAATTACAGATAAAACAGCAAGTACGATCAGAGGAATTTTAATGAAGCCGCTTAACTTTTTTTCTGGTTTCATTTTTGTTTCCCCGTAAAAAGTGATGAATACCATCCTGAAAGTGTAAACAGCAGTAATGAATGCTCCAACTGTGGCTCCCATCCAGAGCCAAGGGCTGCCATCAATTGAAGACCAGCTATACCAGATAATTTCATCCTTACTATAGAATCCTGCAGTAATCAGAGGAAGAGCAGCTAAAGAAGCTGAAGCAATTAGAAAGGTATAAAATGTAACCGGCATCTCTTTACGCAGCCCTCCCATCTTAAACATGTTATGTTCGTGGTGAAGAGAAATTATAACTGCACCGGCTCCGAGGAATAAAAGAGCTTTGAAGAAAGCGTGAATCATAAAATGAAAAATAGCTGCCGACCAGGCACCTACACCGAGTGCAAGAAACATATAACCAATCTGGCTTATAGTTGAATAAGCCAGAACTCTTTTGATGTCATTTTGGGTTAATGCACTGAAACCAGCAAGCAGAAGAGTTAAAGTTCCGATAACCGCAACAATGGTTTGAACAGGCGGAGAAAGTATGAAGAGAACATTTGTCCGGGCAATAAGATAAACGCCTGCAGTTACCATAGTTGCGGCATGAATTAATGCACTAACAGGAGAAGGGCCTGCCATTGCATTGGGAAGCCATGTTTGCAGTGGAAGCTGAGCAGATTTTCCCAATGCACCGCCAAGCAGAAGTATTGAAGCAGTAAAGGCCATCGTAGAGCCAACCGGCCAGATTTGTTGAGCTGATGACAGAATGGTACTGATATTCAAAGTGTTAAATTTCATTACAAGATAGAAGAGACCAATAGCCATGGCAGTATCACCGACTCTTGTAACAATAAAAGCTTTTCGTGCTGCAGTCCCGTTTGTTGGATCTTTATACCAGAAACCAATTAATAAATAGCTGCAAAGACCGACGCCTTCCCAACCTAAATATAAAAGAAGCAGATTATTGGCTAAAACAAGAATCAGCATTGAAGCAATAAATAAATTCATATAAGCGAAAAATCTTGAGTAGCCCTCATCATCAATCATAAACTCTGCTGAATAAAGGTGAATCAGGAATCCGACAAATGTGATGACAAAAATGAAAACCATGGAAAGAGAATCAAGATGAAATGCGATTGAAGGATTAAATCCAGCCACGTCAAACCACTGCCACAAAGTCTGAACGAAAATTTTCGTTTCATTTAAACCTGAAATGAATGATACACCGATAAGGATGGTTAGTAAAGCGGATAAACCAACAGAACTAACACCGATAATTCCCGAGATTGTTTTGGAAATTTTTCCACCAAAAATTGCCAGCAGTAAAAATCCCAGAAGCGGTAAAGCAACTATTACCCATAACAAACTTAGCATACTAATCCTTCAACTTGTCCAGTCTATCTGCATCAAGGGTTTTAAATTTGTAATTAACCTGTAAAATAAGAGCAAGCCCGACAGCTACTTCTGCAGCAGCCATTGCAAGAATAAAAATAAACATTACCTGTCCGTCAGGCTGTATCCATTTTGAAGCTGCAACTATAAAAGCCATTCCTGCAGCATTTAGCATAATTTCTATCGACATCAGAATAAAGATTAGATTTCTTCTGATAAGCAATCCTATCACACCGATAATAAAAAGTATTCCGGAAAGCATTAGTCCCGACATTACAGGTACATTATTCATTCGATTCCTCAAGGTACCTATGAAGTAATTTCTTTTTTCTTTTACCAATATGGTAAGCACCGACGATTCCAGACATCAAAAGCATTGCACTAATTTCTACACCAAGTATATAAGTTGTGAAAAGTGAAGTGCCAACCTGCTGTGGATTTATTTTAACAGAATGAAAATAGAAACCTCCTGAACCCGATAGCATTATTAAAAATTCTACAAATAGAATTGCTACAAAAAAGGAGGGCCCTATCCATATTTTCGGTTTCATCCAGTTTTGTTCCTGCTTCTCCTCATCTTTACCAAGGTTCAGCATCATAACAACAAAAATGAATAATACCATAATCGCTCCGGCATAAATGATTACTTCAAGAGCAGCTATAAAAGGTGAGCCTAAGAGGTAAAATATAAAAGCTGCCGATAGCAATGATGCGACCAGGTATAGTAATGCATGAACAGCATTTTTTCCTGTAATAACCATTACCGATGAGACAATTGAAATAGCCGCCGATATGTAAAACAATATGTCCATTAAGGTAACAAATTTTTTAAATCAATTGGTTTCTCTTCATTTTCTGCTTCGCCTTTATCCTTTCCTCCAATCTTTAGTCCGGCTACTTTATAATAATTATAACCGTGGTATTTCCCTTCGCCGGCTATCAGCAAATCTTCTTTTTCATAAACAAGATTCTGCCTATCATATTCAGCCATTTCAAAATCAGGGATTAATTGAATTGCATAAGTAGGACAAGCATCTTCACAATAACCGCAGAAAATACAACGTGAAAAATTTATTCTGAAAAATGCGGGATATCTCCGGTTATTTTCATCTTCAGTAGCTTGTAATGAAATACAATCGACAGGGCAGGCAACTGCACATAAATAACATGCAACGCATCTTTCTCCACCATCAGGGTCACGTGACAAAATTATTCTCCCACGCCATCTGGGCGGCAGATATGGTCTTTCCTCCGGATATTGAACAGTATCCCTTGGACTAAACATATGCCGAAATGCTTCCCAGATTGTTCTAATATTACTAAACATAATCGCTCTTCATTTTTTAACTCGCTAAAACAATTGCTCCGGTTACTAAAAGATTTAGTAAAACTAATGGTAGAAGAAATTTCCATCCATATTCCATAAACTGATCATATCTTGGTCGTGGCAGAGAAGCCCGGAGCAAGATAAATAATCCTATAAAAACAAACATCTTTAGCGCAAACCAGATATAGGGTGGAAGAAAGTTAAACCCAAGCCAGCCGCCGAAATAAAATGTAACAATAAGTGCTGAAATAAGCGTTATACCAAGATATTCACCAACAAAGAACATTCCGAATTTCATCCCGGAATACTCCGAGTGAAATCCTGCTACCAACTCACTTTCTGCTTCGGGGATATCAAACGGAAGTCTGTGCGTTTCTGCAATTCCAGCAATAAGAAAAACCACAAAACCGACAAATTGAGGGAAAACATTCCATATTTTAGTCTGGGCTTCAACAATCCCGTGAAGACTCAGAGTTCCATTCAATAATACTATTCCCATTAAAGATAATCCCATAAATACTTCATATGTAATCATTTGAGCCGAACCTCTTAGCGCTCCTAATAAGGAATATTTATTATTTGATGACCAGCCAGCCAGAACAATACTATAAGCACCAAGTGAAGACATTGCCAGGAAAAATAATAACCCGACATTCATATCACTCACAAATATTTCCGGAGCAAAAGGGATAACAGCAAAAGTCATTAAAACAGATATCATAACTACCGTAGGAGCAACAACATAAACGGGTTTGTCCGCAAATGAAGGGATCCAATCTTCTTTTAATAAAATTTTTATTGTATCAGCAAGAACCTGGAGCAAACCAAATTTCCCTACCCGGTTAGGACCATACCTATCCTGCCACAAAGCAAGCAGCCGCCGTTCAACATAGATCAATCCTGCTGCAATAGAAAGCATCGCAATTAAAATTACAAGGATTATGATGACTTTTGATATAATATCATTCATTATGCTTCTTCAAACTGATCCATTGATTAAACTTTATTCTCTTCCCTTTCGCCAGAACAGAAATTCCCACCAATCCTTCAGGAAGATTTAATTTTATTTTTACAGGAAGAATTAATGTTTCGCTGTCAGATTTTATCTCGACTTCTTCATCTTTTTGAATTTTCATTCCTAATGCATCATCAGGATTCATCCAGATACATTGATCCGTGATCATTTGCTGAATTGCCGGGGACTCTGAACTCAACTCTTCAGAACCAAAAATATGATAAACGGGAACTGTCAGATATTCGTGTTCTCTCTTTTCAAACTTTTTGTTCTGAATATCAAAATATTCAAGATTTGCAGAATCATCTTTTTCAAACAACCTCCTCCCCGGATCACCTCCATGTAATGGTCCTCCAACTTCTATCTGGTATTTATTTATTGATTGAACGGAGTTCCAGCCGGGAGACCAAAAGTAAGGAATTAAAGATGAAGGTGGTTCACCACTGTATCCTTCCATTGTAAAAGTTAAAGGTGAATCAGGGTCATCAAATGGTTTTGGTTCACTTACATTTACATTAGCATGCATTGCTGTCCTGCCGCTGAAACGATGTGGTTCGCGGGGAATTTTTTGTCCGGCAATTCTAAAACCCGGTGGTGGAGTTATTGTGTTTATTTCTTTCAATTCAGGAATTTCCGATGAAATTTCTTCCAGGATATCTTCAAAATTTTCCTTTTCTTTTAAATCAGGATCTGAAATCAACATTTTAATTATTCTCCAGCTTTCGAATATTTGTTCATCATCCGGTTTGTAAACCTGATAATATCTTTGTGCTCTTCCTTCATTATTTATAAAGGTTCCATCCGATTCAGCGAATGTACCTGCAGGAATAACAATTTCTGATATTTCTGTTGTTTGGTTTTGAAGACTTTCAATTGATATTAATTTATTATTGCTGAAAAATTTTGTAAGAAAATTGCTGTCAGTCTTTTTAAATAAATCATTCTTTAAATTTATAATTGTTAGCCTTTCTTCATTTCTTTCTATAAGAGAATCCAGCTTTTTTCCATCTAATAAAATCAATCCAAGACTGTTTACTTCAGGGAATGTAAAACTGAGAGACAAATTTTTATTCTTTTTATTTAATGCGTTAGCAGCATTTATTGCTGAATAAATTACAGCCCCGGATAAGGTACCTGAGCCAGTAATTATTAATGGTTTTTCAGCGTTTAATAATGCGTTAGCAGTACTGATTACAAATTCATGCTGAATTTCAGTTAAATCATCTGGTGATTTTAAAGTACTATCAAACCTGGCGGCAATTGCATTCCCTATCCTGGCAATATCATCGGGTGCTAAATACAGAGATGAAGCAGAAGCATCATCTAATTTTGTAGGGTAGGAAGTCGATATAAATAATGGTCGTTTTTCTTCCTGTACAGCTTGACGGACTGCAGCATCCTGCCAGGCCGGTATTTTTAATTTTTCCAATAATTGCGGCGGAGCTTTTTTAACCGCCTGTCGAACAGCTAATGCAAGCATTGGGGCGGTATTAGTTATGTCTTCTCCAAGAATCAAAACAGCATCCGATTGTTCAACATCCTTTAATGAAGGAGAGTGAAAAGCTTTACTTCTTAATATTTCAAGCTGAACCTTAAGGAGGTTATATTCTTCCGATGAAACCCCTAAATAAAAATTATCAGGACCAACCAATTTCTTTAAAAGATAATTGGCTTCTATCGATGATCGGGGGGAACCTATACCTATTATTGTATCAGTATTTGAAGCGTAATTTTTAAAATGAGAGATTGCTGTTTCCAAATCAATATTTTCTCTTTTATCCCCATTTTTTATTGAAGCGATTTTTATTCTTTTATCGCTGTTAACGAACTCATAACCAAACCTTCCCCTGTCGCACAAAAAATAACCGTTCACCTGACTGTTGTACCTGCTCAGAATTCTTCTCAGTGTTCCATACCTCTCTCCGGCAATTGTATTGCAGCCTACACTGCAATGAACACATATTGAAGGAGCAGTTGTTAAATCCCATTTACGTGCATAATGTTGTTTCAAAGTTTTATCTGTAAAAACGCCAGTGGGACAAACTTCAATGAGATTACCACTAAACTCGTTTTCAAGTATTCCATCATTTTGTCTTCCGAAAAAAACATGATTGTGAGCAGCAAAGGCATCAAAGTCCCTACCACCAGCATAGTCCCTGTAAAATCTGACACATCTGTAACATTGAATGCATCTGTTCATTTCGTGATTAACAAACGGACCGAGATACTGGTTTCTGTATGTTCTCTTTTTAAATCTGAATCTTCGGTAATCATGCCCTGTCATAACAGTCATATCCTGAAGATGACATTCACCACCTTCATCACAAACGGGACAATCGTGAGGATGATTTGTCATCAGCCATTCAATTATTTCTGCGCGAAAGCTTTTTGCTTCAGGATTGATTAATGATATTATAGAACCATCAGATGCTGGTTCCATGCATGCCATGACCAGCTTTCCTTTTTCATCATTAGCATCTTTAAATTTTATAACTGCACACTGTCGGCATGCACCAACCGAACCCATTGCCGGATGCCAGCAGAAATAAGGCAGGTTATATCCCAGAGATAAGCATACGTGCAAGAGGTTTTGCTTTTCGTCAACTTTGTGTTTTATTCCATCTATAGTTATTACTGCCAATTTATCTCCAGGGACATTTTTTTTTATTAATGTGATCCTCAAAATCATTGCGGAAATGTTTTAATGCACTCTGAAGCGGCTCGACAGCTCCAGGAGCTAATGCACAAAAAGTATTTCCAGGACCTAATCTTTTTGAATGCATCTCAAGCAAATCGAGGTCTTCCATTCTTCCTTCACCATCATCAATAGCTTTTAATATTTTTTCCGTCCACGGTAATCCTTCTCTGCAGGGGGTACACCATCCGCAGGATTCCTGTGCAAAAAAATGTTCGAGATTTTGAAGCATCCCTACCGGACATGTTTTATCATCAAGTACTATAATTGTACCCGTGCCCAACCGGCTTCCAAATTTTTGCAAACTTGAATAATCCATTCTTGCATCAAGATGTTCCTGCACTAAAAAATCTGTTGAAGCGCCCCCCGGTAAAGCGCCTTTGAATTTATATCCATCCTGCATACCGCCTGCATGCTCTTCAATAATTTCTCTCATAGTTGTCCCGAGAGGAAGCTCCCAAACCCCGGGCTTTTTAACTCTTCCGCTTACACCATAAAGTTTTGTTCCGCCTTCATCAGTAAGACATAGGCTCTTAAACCATTCTGCACCATTATTTATAATTCCGGGAATACAGCACAAAGTTTCAACATTATTAACTATTGTGGGTTTACCGAATAAACCACTTGTCTGGGGAAAAGGTGGTTTTGCCCTTGGTGTAGCTCTCTTTCCTTCAAGTGCATTCAATAAACCGGTTTCCTCCCCGCACATATATCTTCCAACGCTTGTATGAAGAGCAATGTTAATTGAATAATCGCTACTTAAAATTCTGTTGCCAAGGTAACCGGCATCGTAGGCTTCCTTAATCGCTTCAGTTATTATTTCTGCCGCAGCTTTATAAGCCCATCTTAAAAAGATGTATGATTTATCAGCTTGTATTGCATAAGCACTAATGATCATTCCCTCAATAAGGAGGTGGGGATCTCCTTCAAGCAAAAGCCTGTCTTTAAATGTTCCCGGTTCCATTTCATCTGCATTACAAATAAGATATTTATGTGGATAGTCTTCCCCCATCGGAACAAAGCTCCATTTCATTCCCGTAGAAAAACCTGCACCGCCTCTCCCTTTCAGGTTGGAATCTTTCACCAGCTCCTGTACATCCTCAGGCTTCATCTTTAAGACTTTTTTAACAGCCTCGTAACCGCCGTTCTTTTCATAATCTTTTAAACTGACAGGAGTTTCGAAGGATTCAATATTTCGTGTTAAGGGTTTTTCCATCAGGAAATTTCATTCATAATTTTTTAATATTTCATCAATTCTATCGGGACTTAAATCTCTGTGCAAATCATTATCAATCATCAATGCCGGTGCGTGATCGCAGGTTCCCAGGCACGGAATCGGCAGGATTGTAAAGCGGTCATCTTTTGTCGTTTCACCAAAAGATATTCCAAGAGTTTTATTCAAATGTTCATATAATTTAGTATAGCCAAGAATCCAGCAACTTATACTATCGCATATAAGAATTACATGCCTTCCGACCGGCTTCCTGAAAACCAGGTTATAAAATGTTGCTACACTATCGAGTTCATCCGAAGTCATATCAAGATAATCTGCAATATCATTTAAGCTTTCATCAGATAGCCATCTTTTGTTCCGTTGTACAACTTTCATTGCTTCGATACAAGCTGCACGCCTGGTAGGATATTCTTTTAAATGTTCATCTATTTCTTTTTTTTCTTCTTCAGTTAACATTTATTTTTACCTGTCAACATCTGCCAATACAAAATCAATACTACCTAAAATCGAAAGCAAATCAGCAATGGTATAACCGCGACTGATATAAGAAACCATCTGAACATGAGGAAACGAGGGAGTTCGAATTCTAACTCTGTACGGAATTGTGTTGCCGTTGCTTACTAAATAATAACCATTACTCCCTTTTGAAGCTTCAACTCCTACAAAAGCTTCTCCCTCAGGAATTACCGGACCCCAGCTAACATTAAGAAAATGCGTTATCAGAGTTTCGATATCGTGCATTGTATAATTTTTTAATGGAGGAGTTGTAAGCGGATGATCCGATTTATAGTTACCATCGGGCATATTATTCGTGCACTGTTCAATTATTCGCAGACTCTGCCTCATTTCTTCAACACGAACTATGGACCTGTCATAACAGTCTCCGTTATTTCCTGTTGGAATATCAAACTCAAACTGGTCATAACAAGAGTAAGGTTTTTTCTTTCTAAAGTCCCAATTATATCCGGTTGCTCTTAACCCGGGTCCTGTTATTCCCCATTCAATGGCTTCATCTGTATCATAAATTCCAATCCCAACGGTTCTTGCTTTAAAGATTCGGTTTTTCATTATCATATTATCATAATCTTTAAGTCTTGAAGGTAAATAACCGAGATAATCTTTAACAAGTTTTTCCCAGTCTTTGGGCAGGTCCTGTGCAACACCGCCAATTCTAAACCAGTTTGGATGCATCCTGTCTCCGCAAACGGCAGCAACAATATCAAAAATTCTTTCACGATCACTGAACATGTAGAAAACAGGAGAAAGCATTCCAAGATCCTGTGCAAAAGTACCATACCATACAAGGTGAGAAGCAATTCTGAATAATTCACACATCATTATGCGAATAACCTGTGCTCTCGGTGGAACTTTAATTCCTGCAAGTTTTTCAACTGCAAGAACATAAGCGAGATTATTTAATACGCCGCCTAAATAATCGATTCTGTCTGTATAAGGAATAAATGTATGCCAGGATTGTCTCTCACCCATTTTCTCTGCTCCGCGGTGATGATATCCAATATCGGGAACAACATGTAAAATTTCTTCTCCATCAAGCTGAAGTATTAAACGCAAAACCCCATGTGTGCCGGGATGTTGCGGACCAAGATTTAAAAACATGAATTCGTCCCGTTCATCTTCTCTTTGCAGACCCCAATCTGAAGGATTGAATTGGAGTACATCCTGTTCATGCAAAGCAGTTTCTTCAGGCATTTGGAACGGGCCCATTTCTGTGGCGCGCGCCGGATGTTCTTTTCGTAACGGATGACCTTCCCACGTAAGCGGCATTAAAATTCGCGTGAGATGAGGGTGCCCATCAAATTTAACTCCGAACATATCGTAAACTTCACGTTCATACCAATCTGAATTTTGCCAAAGGTGAGTGATGGAAGGAAGTTCCAAATCGTTATCCTTTAAAGGAACTTTAATTCTTACGTCATCATTCCGGTCAAATGAAAGGAGATGATACACAACAGTAAAATCATTTTCAGATGTTCCGTTTATTCTTGATCTGGTTCTTTCATCTATTGCTGTGAGATCATAAAGCATTTTGTATGGATTGTTAATCTCATTCTTGAGATAGTTTAAAACATCGACAAGTCTTTCCCTTCCAATCCTGATAGTAGGGATAGCATCCTTAGCATCCTCATAACGGAAATTATCTGCTTTAAATTTATTTTTTAGTGCTTCAACTACTGAATTATCCATATATTTTTGTTGAAGATGATCCATTAATTAAATCTCATCAGGTGGTCTTAATGTAGTCATCTTCATTCTTTCGCTCCTTTTCTTTTCCTTCATTGAAATTTTCGGAACTCTTTCCACACCCTGCGGACCAATCGCCCAGCTCAGAGGTCTTTTTTCTTTGCCTACACTTTCTCTTAAAAGAATAAGTCCTTCGAGAAATGCATCCGGACGCGGCGGACAACCGGGAACATACATGTCTACGGGCATAAATTTATCAACTCCCTGAACAACACTATATATATCATACATTCCGCCGGAGTTTGCGCATGAACCCATAGATATTACCCAGCGAGGTTCCATCATTTGCTCATATAATCTTTTTATAACAGGAGCCATCTTTATAAATACAGTACCAGCAATTATCATTACATCGGCTTCACGCGGAGTTCCGCGAATAACCTCTGCACCAAACCTTGCGATATCATATTTGCTTGTTATGCTTGTTGCCATTTCAACATAACAGCACGATAGCCCGAAATTGAACGGCCACATTGAATTTTTTCTTCCCCATGCGATAAGAGATTCCAGCTTACTTAATATCACGGTCTGCTGAACTGCTTCTTCAAATGAACCTGTTCCATCAAGGGTTTTAACAGGATTTAAAGTATTTGTTAACCACCACTTCATTTAATTATCTGCCTGATTTTTCTTTTATTCTTTTATGATATTCTTTAAGAATTAGTTTCCCTTTAGGTCCAAAATCCAGAGCTCCGATTCTCCACTCATAAAGTAAAACAACAAGTAAAATCATTATAAAGATAAATACACAGATGTACCCCGCCCAGCCAACTTCCCTGAATGCGATAGCCCAGGAAATAATAAATGCAGCTTCAAGATCGAAGATTACAAAAAACATTGCGACAATGTAAAAATGTACCGGAAAGCGAATTCTTGCATCACCTGTTGACTTAATACCAGATTCAAATATTGTATCTGTCTGAGGCTCTTTATGTCTTTGTCCCAGGAAGTAAGACAGTCCAATCATTCCTCCTACAATCAGGATTACAAGGGCTGCATACACAAGCAGAGGCCACAATTCAATGAGTTGTTGAGTAGAAGCCAAGGGCAAAATCTTCTCCTCATTTCTATTAAGAGTTAATTTTTTAACGATTAATTGGAATAAAATTAGGCAAGAATTTATGAACGCATTGTGATGTGGAGTAATTAAACTATAACCAAGAAAATTATTATTTCATTTTTTTATTTTATGTATATAAGTATGTTTGCAAATATTTATATATTAAATGATATAATAATCAAACGTATAATAAAGGTGATAAAAATGATCAAACTCTATCCGGTGTTATTAATTATAACTATGATAACATTTATGGCTTGTGAAAATAAAAAAGAAGCAGCAAACGAACCCCTTCCGGCAGGTACTCATAAAATTGAAGTAGCAGATTTCATTCAGACACCAAACTATACTTATATCCAGGCTTCCGAAAATGGAAAAGAATACTGGATTGCCGTTCCGAAAATGCAGGCTCAAAAAGGAGAAACGCTCTATTTTTCAAAAAGTATGGAAATGAAAAATTTTAAAAGCGAAGCCTTAAACAGAACCTTTGAATCTGTTTTATTTGTTCAGGATATTTCCCAGACTCTCGCAAAGCAAAACACTACTTTAAATCACCCGCAGGTTTATTCCCAATCAAAGCTAAATGTGCACGTCGAACCATTAAAAGATGGTAAAACTATAGCTCAGATATACGATCAGAAAGATGAATTAAACGGAAAAACTGTAAAAGTGAAGGGACAGGTTGTAAAATTTAATCCTCACATTATGGGAAGAAACTGGATTCATATACAGGATGGAACGGGTGATAATAATAATTTTGATTTAATGATTACAAGTCCCGATTCAGTTAAAACCGGCGATGTTGTTGTTGTTGAAGGAACAGTTGAATTAAACCAGGATTTTGGTGCAGGTTATTCCTATACCGTCATGTTATCCAATGGCAAAATCCTTTCTGAATAATAACTTCTCATTAAAATTTAAACCGGATGGTTTGCATCCGGTTTATTTTTTGAACCATATATCAATCCCAATAGCTTAGTTTCTATTCAGGGCTAATATTAAATTGGATATAGACAGTTAATAAGATTGAAAAATATTTCTGACAAAATAAAAAGCAGGCTGGCAAATTAACTTTGCCAACCTGTTTAAGAAATGATTATACTAATTCTTCTTCAAGAACTTTTTTGGGATGTTTGGTTAGATGAATGGAATCAACTACGGCAATTGCAGTCATGTTAATGATATCATCTACAGTTGCACCTCTCTGAAGAACGTGTATCGGTTTACTCATTCCACGAAGGAAAGGACCTATAACAGTAGCTCCACCGATTCTCGCCATAAGCTTATAGGCAATATTTCCTGAATCGAGATCCGGGAAAACCAATACATTGGCGCCGCCTTTAAGTGTGCTGAATGGGAAATCTTTTTCAATAATCTGGGGAACAACTGCTGTGTCAGCCTGCATTTCCCCATCAACCATTAAATCAGGGCGAAGTTTTTTCACAATATCTACTGCTTTCTGTACTTTAACAGATTCGGGATATTTTGTACTTCCGAAATTACTGAAGGATAATAAAGCAACTCTCGGAATTAAATCGAATTCTTTAACTGTATCCGCTGCGGTTATAGCAATTTCAGCTAATTGTTCTGCCGTAGGATTAACATTTACTGTGGTATCAGTAAAGAAATACGCACGCTTTGAGGTAATAACTATATACAATCCCGATACGACCTTGAATCCTTCTTTAACACCAACACATTGCAGAGCAGGTTTAATAGTTGCAGGATAATGGGTGGTTAATCCGCCAATCAATGCATCAGCATCTCCCATTGCAACCATCATTGAACCGAAATAGCTGGATTCTTTAATTAGATCTCTTGCTTCTTTTAATGTAGCACCTTTTCTCTGACGTTTTTTATAAAAAGCTGTAGCATAAACTTCGGCTTTGGAACTGTTCAAAGGATCTATAACGGTAAATTCATTTTGATCAAAACTAAGATCATCTATCATCTTTTTAATTTTAGATTCATTACCAAGCAAAATTGGGAAAGCTATATTATCTGTGAATGCAAGATGTGCAGCCCGGATAATCTTTTCTTCTTCACCTTCAGGATAAACAACTTTCCTTGGATCTTCTTTAGCTTTACGAATCATTACACGGATAACTTCTTTTGAAAGACCAAGCCTTTCTTTTAATTGTTCTTCATAAGCTGTCCAATCTTCAATTTTCTCCCGCGCTACACCAGTTTCAATTGCTGCTTTTGCAACCGCAGGTGCAACATGCCAGAGTACCCTTGGATCGAAAGGTTTAGGAATAATATATTCTCTTCCAAATGAGAAATCTTCACCACCATAAGCATTAAGCACCATTTCAGGAACTTTTTTCTTAGCCAACTCCGCAAGAGCCATTGTGGCAGCCATTTTCATTTCTTCATTTATAGCTGAAGCCCTGACATCCAAAGCACCTCTGAAAATAAAGGGAAAACCTAAAACATTATTAACCTGGTTTGGATAATCACTTCTGCCGGTTGCCATTATCAAATCGTCACGAACTGCAGTTGCGTCATCATAGGTTATTTCAGGATCTGGATTAGCCATTGCAAATACTATAGGATTCTTTGCCATTACTTTAACCATATCCTGCGAAACAACTCCTCCAACAGAGAGACCGACAAATACATCAGCCCCGGCCATTGCATCTGCTAAACTACCCGAATCTTTTTCATGAGCAAATTCAAGCTTGTATTTATTTAAATCTTTTCTTCCTTTATGTATTAATCCTTTTGAATCAAACATGAAAATGTTTTCCCTTTTAGCCCCAGCCATCATATAAAGTTTGCAGCAGGAAATTGCCGCAGCACCGGCCCCGTTAACTACAATTTTAACGTCCTTTAGTTTTTTATCTGCCAGTTCAACCGCATTTATCAAAGCCGCACACGAAATAATTGCCGTTCCATGCTGATCATCATGGAAAACAGGTATGTTCATAGTAGCTTTCAACGTTTCTTCAATCTCAAAACATTCAGGTGCTTTTATATCTTCAAGGTTTATCCCTCCGAAAGTTGGTTCAAGCAGTTGAACTGCCCGAATAATTTCCTTAGGATCTTTGCTCTTAAGTTCAAGATCGAATACATCAATGTCGGCAAATCTTTTAAACAAAACGCCTTTCCCTTCCATAACTGGTTTTCCTGCGTGAGGGCCTATATCTCCCAAACCTAAAACTGCAGTTCCATTTGAAATAACAGCAACAAGATTTCCTTTTGCTGTGTATTTGTAGACATCTTCATCGTTTTTTTCAATTTCCCGGCAAGGTTCTGCAACCCCGGGTGTATAAGCTAACGATAAATCTCTCGAAGTTAGACAAGGCTTTGTTGCTATAACTTCTATCTTACCACGTCTGTCCTGACTATGATATTCAAGAGCTTCTTCTTTACTTATTTTCATCTTTAGTTTTCTCCGTTACCATTTAATTTAAATTACATTACAAACCTATAAAATACCCGTGTAATGTGCCACAGGTAGGATCTTTTAATTTGACAGAATTAGTAAAAAACAAAAAAATCAAAGCTTAATTTCAGGTGAAATTGTTTTCAAAAACCCTGGAAAGTTTTAATAAAAAATTGATGTCTGTTTTATTGAATTATTAGAAAGAATATTTCCAGGTAAAATAAAAAAGTACCGGCTTTCAAACCGGTACTTTTCTTTGGAGGAAAGAATCTTTAGAATCAGTAATGAGCTAGTTATGTTATCTCTTTTTTTCTGATCCTTTTTTTACTTCACTCCTGTTGTTTCCCTGCCTCTGAGCACTTTGATTTTTTGTTGTTTCCTGTTTTACATTACTACGAGTATTCACTTTAACTTCAGTTCTTTGTTGAACCGGGATATTATTTGTTTTTGTTTGTACCTTAGTATTGTTATTTCTTACTACAGGGGTACTGCTCTTTTTTTCAACCTTCTGATTTGTTTCTGTTCGTCCAGGTGCAACCGTACGAGAATCCTTTTTTTCAGTTGTTCTTTGAACAGGCTTTTTTACTTCTTTTTCAGTACTGTTTTTTATTCTCGTATCCTGTATGGTTTTCTTCGGTTCAGGATTTCTATTCTGATTGATACTGCCGGCGGAGCTATTTTTTTCTATACGCACATTAGTATTCTTATTAACTTCACGGGTAGTCGTGCTGTTGTTAGTGCTGACGGGAGTTTCTTTCCTATCGATATTTTTTCTTCCGAACTCAAGTTTCGATGTTTCAAGAGTAGTTTTCCTGTCTGCTCTTTCAATTTTAACATCTTTTACTCTTGCACCAGTAAAATTACTTTTACCTGGAATAAATGTTCTGACTTCAGTATCAGTAACTCTGTTTCCGTTGTTAATATCTCGTAAACCAGATACCGTTCTGATATTTCGTTCACGTATATCAATTTTTCCTCTTTGTCTAATCAGGTTTAAGTCAACACCATTGTTTATAACTCTTCCATTCCTATAACCATAATCGTGTCTGTACTTTGTTTTTGAAAATATTCTGTATTTATAATTTGCACCAACATAGTATTTACCTACATAAGGATCACAGAAGTAATTATATTTTACAAAATTCCAATGTGCATAAGGCGTATAAAACACATGAGTAAATTGTATGCCGATCGAAACGGAAAAGATTGCATATGGCGGTAGTGGTGCCCATCCTATATAAGCATCGTCGTATCTCCATTCAACCCACGCAGGTGCCCATTGATAATCGGGAATCCAAAGCCAGCCATAATAATTATCAAAGTACCATCTACCATAATGGAAGACTATATATCCGAATGGTTCATAAGAATCCCAGTACCAGCCGTCAGAGGTCCATAACCATCGGCCATTCGAATAAGGTTCCCATCCTCTTACCATATTAACCGGTTTCCACCCATAAACTCCATCATTGAATTCTATCCATGTTCCGTATGGTGACAATGAAGTATAGAAATAACCGAATCCATCATTATCATATCCGGCATTATTGTAACTATTATCATAACCCCGATCATAATAGTCCTGGGCTTTTATTTGTAAAGACAGCCCGGTAATTATTAATGCTACTATTAAAAATATTTTTTTCATTTCAGTCCTCGCTTTTTTAGATCACAATAAAATGTCCAATCATCGTACCATAAAGAAAGCTTTTAATTATATTCAAAAATGAAAGAAATTATAGGGTTGTGTCTATTATTCTATACAAAATAAAAATTTATATGGACAAAGAAATTAACGCTTTACTTTTCTGTTCTTCCAAGTAAAATTTCCGACTAAACCACCTAAGGAAGAAATAATTATATAAGAAACCTGGAAAAATTCAGCCAGCAAAAAAATTGTTTTGTCATTTTTATTAAAGAATAATTTTTCACCCTTTTTTATAATTTGATATTCCAAAAGAACTTTAATGAAGACACTTAAAAGAAATGTTAACCATAGTGAAGTAAATCCAGCGAACGCAAATATTGGTTGTAATATCAAACCAAAGTAAAATAAGAATATTAGCAGGAGTTGCAATATCAATTTTTTATCCGGATAAAATAACCCTTTACTTGCCCACCTTCTTCTCTGGTTAAAAAAATCTTTTACGTTCCCGCTTGAATATGTTAATACAACGGCATCTTTTTCGCTGCAAAATTTTACATTATATTTTTTCATACCGGCAATTTTTTGCATCAGTATTTCGTCGTCCCCTGAAGAAAGATTAATATTATCGCCGAAGCCGCCGGCTTCTTGAAATACTTTTTTCCTGTAAGCAATATTAGCACCATTGCAGATTACCGGTTTCCCATAGCCAATTAAACCTGCTCCTGCCAGAATTAACCCCTCGAATTCAATCTTCTGCAACTTCGATAAAAAAGAAAAGCCGTCACTGAATTCAACCGGTGCTGAAACAAAAGCCGTTTGGGGATCAAAATAATTTAAAACAGATTCTAACCAGTTTTTATTATGAATACAATCTGCATCAGTCGTTATAATAATCTCACCTGCGGAATTTTCTATTCCAAATTGAACCGCTCTTTTTTTATTCCCTTTTGATAATATTTCATTGGGAAGCTTTAGAATTGTAATGTTACCTCTACTTATGTTTGTCTTGAGTAAATTAAATGAATCATCTGTCGAGTTATCATCAACATAAATTACTTCAAATTTGTCTTCGGGATAATTTAAATTTTCAATGCTTTTAAGACTTGCTAGAATATTTTTTGATTCGTTTCTGAAAGGAATTATAATTGAGATGAATTCGCCTGGCAGCTTTCGGTCTTCGGGTTTTTCCAGTTTGTTTAGCCCCGTTATTATTTTGAGAAGAAAAATTGAATAATAAAGTAATAATAAAGTGAAAACCGGCAGCAGAATTATCATCATTTTTTTCTGATTAATAAAATTAATCCGGTTAATGCAGGCAGCAGTATATTAATAAGAAAAAGAAAAAGCGATGCATTGAACCCTGCTGCGGCGGTTTCTCCAATCTTTTTAACAAAATAAACCGATGCACCTTCCCTGATTCCCAATTCCCCAAAGGAAACAGCAGGAATAATTGTTTTGGTAAACATTACAAGATTTCCTGCCCAGATGTAACCAAAAAAATTAAAGTGATTTGTAAATGCACTTACTAAAAGAGCAAACTGAATAATAAAGCAAGTATAAAATAAGATTGATAATAAGATAAGTCTAACTTTAAATTTATAGTTAACATTTTTTATAAAAGAAAGACTGCCGTAAAGAGAAGCGATTCTTTTAAACTTTAAAAGTTTTGTTAAAAAATAATTTTTATTCAAGGTATTGGAACCGGTTCTTGAAACAAGATAAAATAATATAGCAGAAAGTATGAGAAGCCCGATAGATCCTGATAAATAATTCAGATAAAATAAAAATGAAACTGTACCTATTGCTAAAACCACAATCAGAGTAAAAAATTTATCTATTATTGTTGCAGCGGTGACTTGTAATAAAGGTTTCCCGGTAAATGAAATTGCTCTTCCGAAATATTCACCTATTCTTGCCGGTGTAAATGAACCGGCAGAAAAACCATAAAAAAGGGATAGAAATATTTTCTTTTGATTGTGCTCTTCTAAAAGAGAATTACAAACAAGCTTCCATTTTAAGTATTGAAGAAATATGTTTAATAAACTTAGTATTGAAGCTATCAGTATCAATATTTTGTTTGAACCTTTAAAAGCTGAAAATATTTTAACAAGATCAACTTTGTTAAGAATAAATATCAGAATTCCTGTACCAATAAGGATTTTTAAGGCTAAAAGGAATGTGCTTTTGTTTTTTGTATAAATATTTCTGAGTGCAATTACGGCTGCCGGCATTATTGTTCTACTTCCAGTATGTTCATATTCATTCCTTCAGTACAGTTTGAGCACATGCTGATTCCCTTCCGGTTATTTAAAATTTTCTGCCTGAATAAATTATAATCGCCGGACTTCCATATATTCTGAAAAGATATCCCATTCATGCTTCCAAACTCAAATTCAGCATCCTTGTCAAAACAGCACGGGACTACCCTTCCATCCCAGGTAATTACAGAAGTACGCCAGAGAGCAAAACAATGATTTTTCAATTTTCCTTTTATTTTTATTGTACCATTTTCCAGTTCATATCTTCTGTATTTATTGCTGACAGGCAAAAAGTGTTTTGCATTTTCAAATGTAGAAATTTGCATTGTCTTGAAAACCACTTTATCAACGCCTACGCTCTTTCCATATTCCAACACTTCATCAAGCAGATGTTCATTTTGCTTCATCACAATAAACTGAAGCTCAGTAAATGGTTTCTTAAGCTTCAGTTCTGTTTTTCTTTTGATCAGCCGACGCAAATTATTGTCTGCTTCTGCAAAAGTTCCTCCAACCCTGTAATTCTGGTAAGATTCTTCATCAAGTCCATCGATTGAAAAAATTAATTTATCGGGAGCATTCTTAAGAACCGCATCCACATTTTTTTTATTAACTAAAAGTCCGTTAGTACTAATAGAAACATACATTCTTTTTTTCTGTGCATATTTAATCATTTGCGGAAGATTTTTATTGATATATGGTTCCCCCTGAAAATATAGTTGAATGTAAAAACCTGTTGTACATATTTCATCAATTAATTCTTTATAAAATTCATATTTCATTAAACCAAGCGGTCTGGTCAGGCTTCCCAGCCCTGATGGGCATTCAGGACATTTCAGGTTACAATGATTTGTCGGTTCAATTGAATAGGAAACAGGCATTCCCCAGACTACAGGTTTTCTTATTACACGGGAAATGGTAAATGAAGATATAATTTTTATCGTATTGAAAAATCTTTTTACCTTAAAATATTTCAGAAGATTGATTTCCAATAATTACCTTTGTTAATATCAGAAAATAATTAAATATCAGATTTTACACAAAGGAAAGTGAAATTAAAAAGGGTAGGTTTAATTGGAATGGATAATACACCCATTTGAAAGGTAAACCACTTTTTCTTACTTTTCCGGTCATAATCAAAAAGAGTGGAGTACGAATGTTCATAAATTTTGCTGAACTGCCGGGTCAACATCAGCTTTATACAGATTACCTCTACAATTTTGAGAAAGTGAAATTCTACTACAAGTATAACTTCCGCGATAAGGAAGAATATATTAAGCTATTTAAGAAACGGGCGGATTTACAAATTGAAACAAGGAATCTGATATCTCAAATATTGCTTAGACAATATTCGGGTAAAGAGATTTCAGAAAAAACCTCAGAGAACATTTCCCTTCTGAAAGAAAAGAAAACTCTTGCCGTTGTTACAGGACAGCAGCTTGGAATTCTTGGCGGACCGCTTTATACATTCTATAAGATTATAACCGCAATCAAGCTCTGCAACAACTTAAATGAAAGATATGATGACTTTTCCTTCGTCCCGGTATTCTGGCTTGAGGGAGATGATCACGATTTCGAGGAAGTTAAATCAATTAATATAATTGATGAAAATAATAACCTGAAAAAGATTTCTTACGAAGATGAAGTACCGGAAGATGAAAATAAGGGAAGCGTAGGATTCTTAAAGCTTAATTCTTATATCAATCGTTTCTTTGATGAATTAAATATTGTACTAAGAGATACGGAATTTAAAAATGAAATAATGTCAAAGCTTAAATCATTTTATAGTGAAGGAAGAACTTTCAAAGATGCTTTCAGAGATTTGCTTGCATGGACGTTTGATAGTTATGGGCTGGTAATATTTGATCCACAGGATGAAGAGGTTAAAAAAATTCTAAAGCCAATATTCAAGAAAGAAATATCTGACTTCAGGACTCACACTGAAAAATTAGTTAATATCAGCGCAAAGCTTGAAGAAGAATACCATGCACAGGTTAAAGTAAGACCAGTTAATCTTTTTTATCATACAGATGAAGGAAGATACCTGATTGAACCTGTCGAAAATGAGTTCCGGCTGAAAAGAAAACGTAAAAAATTTACTTATGATGAATTAATAAATTTAATTGAAAACGAACCGGCAAAATTTTCTCCCAACGTTCTTTTACGTCCGATTGCTCAGGATTATCTTTTACCTACCGCATTTTATGTCGGCGGACCGAGTGAGGTTTCCTATTTTGCCCAGGTTATGCCTCTCTATAGCATTTACCAGATCGAGCCACCGATTATTTTCCCGAGATCTTCAGCAACTCTTGTAGAAAAAAGTATTTCTTCAGTACTCGAAAAATATAATTTAACTATAACAGATGTGTTTATTGAATCCGATAAGCTGAAGGACAAAGTAATAGAAACAATCTCCCCAAATTCATTAGATGAAATATTCAACCGGACCTCCACAGAGATTGAACTGATTTTTGACAAATTAAAAGAACAGCTATTTGAATTTGATAAAACTATAGCTGATGCAAGTACAAAATACAGGCAGAAAACAAATTATTATTTAGATGAGCTTAAGAGTAAAGCATTGGAAGCTCAGAAGAAAAAACACGAAGTGACATTGAGACAAATAGATAAGCTTAGTGCTGCACTTTACCCGGGAACAAACTTCCAGGAGAGAGAGCTGAACTTTGTATATTTTGCTTACAGGTATGGGATTGATCTGATAGGTAAATTATTTAACGAGATTTCAATTAATAAATTTGAACACCAGGTAATAAATATTTAAGTGATTGCTTCTTCAGTTTCCGCATCAAAAAAGTGAAGCTTGTTTGTATCGAACAATAAGTTTCTTTTGGATCCTGCTGGCGGCTCTTCTCTCGCAGGGACTCTTGCAACAAACTGAATATTCTCAAGCTGGAAATACAGAAATATTTCATTACCCATTGGTTCTATAACATCAAGAAGAACTTCTTTGTTCTCATAACCTTCTCTTTCAACAGAAGCGGTTGAATCATAAATATCTTCAGGTCTGATTCCTATCCAGATATTTTTGTTAATATAATTTTTCAACTTATCGACTTTTTTTCCGTTTAAATTAAATTTAAGATCACCACCAGAACTATTAAAAACAAGGTTACCTGTATTTTCAATCTTCCCTTTGATAAAGTTCATTGATGGGCTGCCTATAAATCCAGCTACGAATTTATTTAAAGGTTTATTATATAGATTCAGAGGTGAATCAACCTGGTTAACTATTCCATCTTTCATTATTACTATTCTCTCCCCCATTGTCATTGCTTCAGTCTGATCGTGAGTAACATAAATCATTGTTGCGCCCAGCTTTTTATGAAGCCGCGAAATTTCTGTCCTCATCTGTACTCTTAACTTTGCATCAAGATTGCTTAATGGTTCATCGAATAAAAAAACTTTCGGTTTGCGAACTATAGCTCTTCCGACTGCGACACGCTGTCTTTGTCCGCCTGACAATGCTTTTGGTCTTCTTTCCAGGTATTCTTCAAGCCCAAGTATCCTTGCTGCATCGTTAACTCTGCTTTTAATTTCTTCTTTATCAAATTTTCTCAGCTTAAGACCAAAAGCCATATTTTCATAAACAGTCATATGCGGATACAATGCATAGTTCTGGAAAACCATTGCAATGTCTCTGTCTTTAGGTGAAACGTCATTAACTTTTTTACCATCAATGAAAAGATCACCTTTTGTAATTTCTTCAAGTCCTGCGATCATTCGCAATGTTGTAGATTTACCACAGCCTGAAGGGCCAACCAGTACAACAAATTCCTTATCGTGCACTTCAATATTAACATCTTTAGCGGCAACCTGCCCGCCTTCATATACTTTAGATACGTTCTTAAGTACTACTTCAGCCATTACAAATATTTTCTAATTGAGTAAGAAAATGTGGGTTTGAAATTTTAACACTATCAAAATTATTAACTATTCCACCGCCTTTCAATAAAGAGGAAATAATACCTAACGTCATTGCAATCCGGTGATCATTAAAACTATTGAACAATACTTCACTTTTCTTAATACTGCCGGATAATTTAAAACCATCTTCAAATTCTTCCACATTCAATCCTGTTAACCTGAGATTTTCACATATGGCATTAATCCTGTCGGTTTCTTTTAAATCTTAATTCTTTGGCATTCCTGATTTCAAAATAACCATCCGCAAAAATTCCTGCCACGGCAAGAGCAGGAATTTCATCAATGATGTTCGGGATAATAGCTTCATCAATACTAACATTTTTTAATTTACTGCTCAGGACAATCAGATCACCGTAAATTTCTCCGGAGCTTTCTTTCTCATTAATTAATTCAATTTTAGCGCCCATTTTCTTAAGGATATCAATTATCCCTGTTCGTGAATTATTTAATGAAACATTATTGATGTGAAGTTCGGAGTTTTTTGATAAGAGTGTAAGAACGATAAAGAAAACGGCTGTTGAAATATCAGAAGGTATAAAATATTCTTTAGGCAAAGGGTAATTCTCTTTAGATACATAAGAATAAAGTTTCCCGTCTTTAAGTTCAGACTTAAGACCAAGCATTTTTTCAGTATGATTTCTTGCAGGGAAAATTTCGATTACAGTAGACGTTTCTTCAAGATGAAGTCCGGCAAACAAAACCGAACTTTTTACCTGTGCACTTGCAATAGGCAACTCGTAATTTATGGGGTTTAAATTTTCCGAGCGGAATATCTTTAATGGCAAAGTTGAATCAGGGGATGCAGTAATTTTTGCTCCCATTGATGTTAACGGTACGAGAATCCTTTTCATTGGTCGTGAAGAAAGTGATGCATCACCTATTATTGTTGATTCAAAGTTCTGGACTGAAAGTATTCCTGTCAATAACCTTGTAAGTGTGGCTGAGTTGCCAGCGTTTATAGGGCTCTGCGGTTGATGTAATCCCTTAAATCCGTTCCCACGTATAATATAATCTTTCCCTTTTTTTTCTATTTCAATTCCGAGCTGCCGGAAAGAATTAATTGTAGAAATAACATCTTTTCCATCAGCAAGATTTTTTATAACAGATTTCCCTTTTGCAAGCGAAGACATCATTACCGCACGGTGAGAAATTGATTTATCGCCGGGAAGAATTAATTCTCCTTTAACTTTTGAGATACAATTAAAGTTTTGCTCACTCATTTCTTAAGCCATTGCTCTGTTTTTTCAGTAAGTTCATTAATATTTAAATCCGTACGCCCATACATTCCCTTTTTTATTCTCTGTCTTAGAGCTTCATATAAGATAACTGCTGTTGCAACCGATACATTAAGACTCTGCACCATACCAAACATAGGGATCATAAAAGTTTCGTCAGCTAATTCTGCTGCTTCATCAGAAACACCTCTGTGTTCATTTCCAAGCACGAATGCAGCTTTATCTGTAAGATTCAGATCAAACAGATTTATAGAATCTTCATTTAATGCAGAAGCATAAATCCTGAATCCATTGGAACGAAGATTTGTATAACATTCCTCAACTGATTTATATTTTTCTTTTTCTACCCATTTCAATGCTGATGCAGACGTTTTTTTACCTATCCTTGGAAATGTTTCAACGTTATAAATCAATGAAACTTTTGGAACACCAACAGCATCACAGGTTCTGAAAATTGCACTTACGTTATGAGGGTCGTGTATATTTTCTATAACTACCATAAGCGAATCCTGGCGGGCTTGCAGTACACTTTTTACCTTCGCTATTCTTTTTTCAGTCCGGCTGATTTTCACAGAGTATTTTTGTTGAATACTAATTTATAAACAATTTTATTCTTACCTGAGCGTGCTCTGTCGATTTTAAATTTCTCTTTCGAATCGATCTTAAGATAGTATGCTGCAAGATCGGTTATTTTATCCATAACAGTATCTTCATCATGAGCCCACGATTCACATCCTTTTATGCTTGGAATCTCAGCAGTATAACCGTCATCAGTTTTTTTAACAATAATATCTAAAATCATTAAATCTCTTCATGTAGAGAGGAGTCGGGGACTCATCTTCTTTGTCTTTTCCTTTTCGTTATAATAATTATGAGATGAGCCACCGGGTTACCATCCGAAGGTTGGCCCATCTCTACAAATTATATTAAAAGCGATAACCAAAATACATTGCAAAACCTGAATAAGTAATTTTTGCATCTCCGAGAGGTTCAGGTAATTCTATAAATCCATTATATCGATTATAAAAGCCTCTGATATCAAAATGATTACTGATAATAAAACCAAATCCAACGCCAAAATAAAGATCACCTTTCAAGGAATAATTTCCCGTGTAATTTTCATCTCCCGAGAAAATATTATAACCGAAGGCAGGCATAATATAAAAATTTGTTCTTCCTTGTTTTTTGCTGCCAAATTTAACGTAAGCATAAATAGGTACAAAATTAAAACTGCCTTCTACATTTTTAAAGGATCTTGGAAATTGATATGTAAATCCTGCACCGATTCGTAGAAAATTTTTAATATTTAGTGCATCATAATCCAATCCAAGCGATGCAGCAGAATTTACATCCACACTTCCTGAACCAAATGAAGGAATACTTACATCATGTTTTCCGGTAAATTGAAAGTTAAAATACAGGGTGAGTCCAATTATTTTTTCTTCAGAGTAAGTTTCCGGTTCTGCCTGATCTTGTATTGTAATTTCATCACTACTTTTAGGTGAGTTATTAAATCTTATCATTTGTCCGTTTGAAGATTTAATATACTCAATATCTACTTTGTCAAATTCAAATACAAAATCAGTTGAATCCATTTTGAACTGTACTGCATCTTTTTTAATCAATATTACCTTTCCAATATATGGACTATCTCCATTCCATAATTTCAGTTCGTCAGATGATTGAGCATACGATAATGACATAAAAAACATTACGAATAATAAAATAAGATTTTTCATGTTTCTCCCCAATATTGTTAGTAAAACCTATTTAATAATTTGATTCGCTTTTTTCACCAAGAACTATTTTAACACTGGCGCTTGCACCTATCCTGTCTGCACCGCTTGCAACCATAGCTTCGGCATCCTCGCGTGATCTTATTCCGCCTGATGCTTTTACTCCAATTCCCAGCCCAACCACATATTTCATAAGTGCAACATCACCCACGGTAGCACCGCCTTTGGAAAATCCTGTTGATGTTTTAACAAAATCAGCGCCGGCTTTTTTTACAAGTAAACAAGCTTTAATTTTTTCTTCGTCATTCAGCAAGGCTGTTTCAAGAATTACTTTAGAAACTGCTCTTTGCTTTTTAGCAGTCTGAACTACCTGGAATATATCGTTATAAACATAATCATAATCTCCTGCTTTAAGCCGTCCTACATTTATTACCATATCCACTTCTTTTGCGCCCTGTTCTATTGCCTTTTCCGCTTCAAACTTTTTTACTTCTGTTGTTGTTGCGCCCAAAGGAAAACCAATTACTGTACATACTTTAACTTCACTGTCTTTTAATAAATCGTGGCACAAAGGGACAAAGGATGGATTAACACAAACAGAAGCAAAATTATATTTTTTTGCTTCATTGCATAACTTTGTGATATCATCCGGAGTTGCTTCAGGCTTAAGAACCGTATGATCAATCATTGCAGCAATATTTTTATCCGGCAGAACGTGCCCGATTCCTAAACCGGCTGAGATTCGTTCGGCGCCGACATTTACAATATTATTTATTGCTTTTGGCTGGGTAACTACATTTGTTTCCCATCCCTTGCAGGATTCGGTCTGACAATAAAAATCACGTAAAGTTTTTTCAAGGAATTCCTGTGAAACTTCTTCTGTTGATATCTCAGGTTTCATATTATCCACCATATTTTTGATATGCTTTAAATGTATTTTGCAGCAGCATTGCGCGGGTCATCGGTCCTACGCCGCCGGGAACTGGAGTAATATACGAACTCTTCTTTGAAACATTTTCAAAATCTACATCGCCTACAAGCCTGTAACCTTTTTGTTTTGACGAATCTTCAATGCGGTTTATCCCCACATCGATAACTACCACACCTTCTTTCACCATATCTGCTTTAACAAACTCAGGGCTGCCGATTGCTGCAATTAAAATATCAGCCTGCCTTGTATATTCCTGTAAATTATTTGCCGCTGAATGACATATAGTTACAATTGCATTCGCATGCTCTTTTTTCTGAAGCATTATATTTGCAATAGGTTTGCCCACAATATTGCTTCTTCCTAAAACAACAACGTGCTTTCCTTTTGTTTCAATATTATATCTTATTAACAATTCCTGAATTCCTGCAGGTGTGCAGGAAGCAAAAGTATCTTTTCCTATTACAAGATTGCCAATGCTCGTCGGACTAAATCCATCCACATCTTTTTCAGGTGAAATGGCTTCTATAACCTTATTTTCATTTATATGTTTTGGTAAAGGAAGCTGAACGAGAATACCGTGGTAATCCGGATCTTCATTATATTTTTTTACAAGACTTAGCAAATCCTGTTCGGAAATTTCGGCAGGATGATTTTCAGCCTTTGTTTTCATCCCTATTTCCTGACAATCTTTTATTTTACTTCTGACATAAACCTGCGATGCGGGATTATCACCGATCAGGATAGTAACAAGTCCCGGGACATTTTTACCCTCGGCTTTCAGTTTATCTATTTTCTGCTTTAATTCATCTCTTATTTCAGAGGCAGTTTTTTTACCATCAATTATCGTCATTCAAACAACTTTTTCTTTAAGTGAATTAAATTTTTTAAAATCAAATTCATATTCTTTTGAAAGATGCCTTTTCAATTTTTCATCCGAAAGAATTTCTTTGGAGAAAGGATTAGAATTCTGCCAGCCGGTTAAACCATGTTTCCTGTAATTCTCCAATCTCCGTAAAGTTATTTCACAAAAGACGGGGTCTATATCAACAGTGAAGCATCTTCTTTTTTCTATTTCAGAAGCGAGGAGGGTCGTTCCTGAATGTGAAAAGAAATCGATAACAAGTTCGTTCCTACTGCTGCTTGCATTTATAATTCTTTGAATAGCTTTCAATGGTTTCTGTGCATAGCAGCCATTTATATTTTCATTCATCCTGTAGAATATCTGCTGAACATCAACCCATACATTACCCGCACGGATATATCCCGATTTACTTCTTTCAAAATTATCAGTCTCTTTGCCGTTCACTTTTTTATAATAGCCGTTTAATATTTTCGGTATGTCGGTATATTCCGCTTCGGGATTAAAAGCAGGTTTTCCTTTTGTGTAGAATAGAAGCTCCTGCCTTACTGACATCCAGTTTTTCTGGGTACCGTAGCCGCGCTGGTTTCGCATAGTAATAAAGCTTCTTGATTTGAAACCGGAATTTCTCATCATTATCATAAAATCAGCAAGAGGTTGAAAATGATTATTCTGATCAGCACCCAGCCAGATATACAGTGAAGAATTATCGGATAAAAAATCATAAGTATTTTCTATCCATAATTTACTCCAGTTTACGAACTCTTCAACTTCAGATTCTTTAAATGCTACAAAATTATAAGGAGGATCATGCACAGCAAGAACAGCTTTTTCTTTGTCCTTCAATTTATTTATTGAATTCTTATCGGAACAATCGAGACTGGCGATCTTATGTTTATTTATTGAATCCTCCCAAACATCACCCTGTTTGAAGCGGGAATAAGGTAAAAGAAGTTCCTTTAATTTATCATCGAGATCTATTCTGGGCAAAGGGAAGTTAATCATAAGGACTATTCAGCTTTTTTAATAAACTCCGGGAAGAGAATTTTTTCAAGCTCAATTGTTTTCCCGGTTTCGGCATCAACTTTAAAAAACATTCCGCAAATATGGTTATCGTTCTGTGCAGTTTCATATTTCTGGGGCGTCTGGTAAAGAAACCTGTTTATTGCAGCAATAGTTTTCATTCCTATTACCGAATCATATGGACCCGTCATTCCAACATCTGTTATATAAGCCATCCCCATAGGGAAAATTCTTTCATCATTTGTCTGGATATGTGTATGTGTACCAACAAGTATGCTAATTTTTCCATCAAGATAATTTGCAAGTGCAAGCTTTTCTGCAGTTGCTTCAGCATGAAAATCTACAAATATAATTGGAGTTTCATCTTTTAATTTTGGAATAATCCAGTCCGCAGTACGGAACGGATCATCAATCGTTGCCATAAAAGTTCTGCCCTGAAGATTGAGCACAGCAACTTTTCCTTTTTTTGTTTCAGCTATATAATATCCGTTACCGTAAGTTCCCTTCGGGTAATTCAAAGGTCTTATAGCGCGGGGTTCAATTTTAAGATATTCCTGCGACTGATGCTTATCCCATGTATGATTTCCGCCGGTAATTACGTGCACGCCAAGATTGAAAAGAATATCGCCTTCTTTATTAGTGCATCCTTTTCCATCTGAAGAATTCTCGCCATTAGCTATAACAAGGTCCGGTTTATATTTTTGGATTAAACCCGGTAGCCACGTCTGCACCATATCCATACCGGGTTTCCCAACGATATCCCCGATAAAAAGAATGTTAATTTGATTCATAATCACCATAAAATAATTTTTAAATATATCTAAAAGGCGAGTAAATAAAAAAGACTTATAAAGGTAGTGAATTGATTATACATTTTTACATCCTTATACCCAACACCATTTTTAACCCAAAAATATTTATCTTTGAGAAACTGATTTGATCAATGCTAAAAGACTCGCTCGAAATACCTCTTGAACAGGCTTCTTTCTCAATCATAGATGTTGAGACCACAGGATTATCCGCACGCTACAATAATATTATTGAAATCGGAATTGTTAAAGTTTCCAATCTGAAAATTGTCAATTCCTTTCATTCACTGATAAATCCAGGCAGAGCAATTCCCTATTATATTTCCCAGTTTACCGGGATTACCGATACTGATGTTTACGATGCCCCATTCTTTGAAGATGCGGCAGATGATATTCTGAATTTTATCTCCGAAGATATTCTCGGCGGCCATAATTTCTCATTTGATAAAAGTTTTTTGAAAAGAGAGCTTCTTTATGCAGGAAAAGGTTTATTGTATAATAAAGATGTCTGCACCTTAAAGCTTGCGAGAAGAATGTATCCTGAATTACGCAGCAGATCATTATCCAATATGTGCAGACATTTTAAGCTGCATAATGAAAATTCCCATCGTGCTCTTTCCGATGCAAAGGTAACCGCGCAACTTCTAATCAGAATGATAGAAGAATTACGCGATCATCATGGTATCAGTACTGTAGAGGAGCTTATCAGTTATCATAAGAAACCTGCTGCAAAGGAAAAGTCCACGCGTATTAAAGCATCTCTTCACGATGATGTTTCGGTGCTGCCTCAGGCACCGGGAATTTATTATTTCTTAAATTCAAATAATGATATCATTTATATAGGCAAAGCAAAATCTCTTAAAGACAGGATAAAATCCTACTTCTCCCCTACTGCACCGGGAAAAGCAAAAAAAATTGTTCAACAGGCATCTCGCATAAAAATAGAAATTACAAATACCGAGCTCACCGCCCTGCTGATGGAAGCGGAATCAATTAAGCTTGTAAACCCGAGACATAATACCCAGCTTAAAGAGTACGGTAATAAATATTTTTTACGGATTGACTCAACTAATAATTTTCCCGGAATTGAAATCTGTAATTATTTTGACTTTGATGGTAAGGATTATTTCGGACTATTCATTACTAAAAAGAAAGCTGAAGCCCTAGTGGAAATGATTCATAAAACATTTGCATTACGTGAATGTAATGATATCGAATTCGGTAAAGAAAAGATTTGCTTTCTTGCAGATATAGAAAGATGTCTTGCTCCATGCGTCGTAAAGAATAAGGAAGTTTATAACGCTGAGCTGGAAAAGGTCTATGAATTTCTTTACGGCAAAAACCAGTTTGCACTTACACGGTTATTGAACAAGATGAGAGAATATTCTGACAAACAGAAGTACGAAAAAGCTGCTGAAGTGAAAGAAGTAATTGATATGATTCTGAATCAGACTTACAAATCTTCTGTACTTGCAGAGCCTGTAAATAAAGCAAATGTTTTATTTGAAATCAGCGGCAACTTTGAGAATGATTATATGCTTCTTCTTTCCGGCAAAATTTATATTAAAAAATATATCGTAAACAGCGCCAATCATTTTGAAGAAGCCCTTGATGATTATTTCGACAGGACGGTCAATCTTTCCGGATTACCCTGTGAAGAGGATCTTGAAAAGATGAAGATTACATTGAACTGGCTTATTAAAAACAGGAATAATGTACGGGTCTTTTATTTAAAGGAATACAGGAATAAAGAAGAGCTTTACAAAAGGATTACATCGGGTAATTTTAAATCTGTACTTTCCCCGGAAGTATACTATGATATAAAAGAATTTATGAATCATGAAAATCCTTAAAAGTTTAATCGATTTTACTATGAACCTTAAAGATGAGTTCATTTATAATTGGTTTACTTCCTACAACTTTAATGTTTGATAAAAGTTTTAATAATATTAAAAGAGAGAAAGTCAATGAGATCAATAAATAAAGCTGCATTGTTTATCATCCTGTGTTCGGTCTTTTTGATTGCACAGAAAAAAAACCTGACCATCGAACAGGCGACGCTGCAGGGTTATACACTTTCACCTAAAAAATTATTACAGCTTAATTGGATTCCCGGAAGCGATAATATTTCTTTTGTCGATAAATTGAACGAGGAACCAAAACTATTTATTCAGAATTATGATTCAAATGATAAGAAAGAAATAATCGGGGTAAATGCTCTTTCACAAAAATTAACTTCAATGGGTGAAAATGAAATAGGATATTTCCCGCACATAGATTGGGTCGATAGGAACAGCTTTAACTTTCAGAATGGAAATAAGCTGTACCGTTACAATATTAAATCATTGGATCTCGGAATATTAAATTCTGTTGATACATCAGCAGGGAATATTGATTTCGCCTCAAACAACAATGCTGCCTACACGATAAAAAATAATTTGTACGTTGCAGTAAACAGGCAGCAAATTCAAGTTACAAATGATGATACAACCAATAACAATATAGTGAACGGACAGGCTGCTCACAGGAATGAATTCGGAATTGTTAAAGGAACTTTCTGGTCGCCGACAGGAAATTACCTCGCTTTTTATAGGATAGATCAATCAAAGGTTACAGATTACCCGATTGTTGATTTAACAACACATCCGGCTACTGTTAAACCAATAAAATATCCAATGGCCGGAATGACAAGCCAGGAAGTTACTGTAGGTGTTTATGATTTGAAAACCAAAACAACAACGTGGCTTAAAACCGGAACACCGAAAGATCATTATTTAACCGGAGTGACATGGAGCCCGGATGAAAAGTACATCTATATAGGAATTCTCAACCGCGATCAGAATCATCTTGAACTGAAAGTTTACGATATTAAAACAGGAGATGAATTTAAGACACTTTTTACGGAAGACAACTATAAATATGTTGAACCAATGCAAGGACCTCAGTTTGTTAATAATCATAATGATGAGTTCATCTGGATTTCAAGGAGAGACGGCTGGAACCATTTATACCTTTACAATACTGATGGAACTTTAATTAAAAAATTAACCAGCGGTGATTGGGAAGTTGTAGATTTTGATGGCTTTGATGAAGATGGAGAGAATGCTTATTTCACTTCTACGGAAGAATCACCTATAGAAAGGCAGTATTACTCGGTCAATCTTAAATCCGGTAAGATGCAGAGGATAACACAAACAGAAGGAGTTCATAATGTTGTAAGAAACGATGACGGAAATTTGTTCATTGATTCCTACAGTAATCTGAGTGTTCCAAATGATTGCGGAATTATTAATAAAAAAGGTAAGGTTATAAATGAATTGCATGATTCTCCAAATCTACTTTCGGATTACAGAACCGGTAAAATAAAAATCTTCACAATAAAAGATGATGCCGGGTACGATCTTTACTGCAGGCTGATAACTCCACCGGATTTCGATTCAACAAAAACCTATCCCGTTATTGTTTACGTCTACGGAGGACCCCACGATCAATTAATCACAGACAGATGGCTCGGCGGCGGCAATTTATGGTTTAACTATATGGCAGAAAAAGGCTACATTATTTTTACACTTGATAACCGCGGCTCTGCAAACCGGGGATTAAAATTTGAACAGGAAATTTTCAGGCACCTCGGAACAAAAGAAATTGAAGACCAGGTAACAGGAGTGAATTACTTAAAATCACTCACTTATGTCGACACTACGAGAATGGGTGTTCACGGATGGAGCTACGGCGGCTTTATGACAACTTCATTGATGACACGGACTCCGGGCTTATTTAAAGTAGGTGTAGCCGGCGGTTCTGTAATTGACTGGAGCTATTATGAAGTGATGTATACCGAAAGATATATGGATACTCCGCAAACAAATCCTGAGGGTTATGCAGAATCAAACCTTTTAAATTATGTGGGAGACTTAAAAGGAAAACTGCTAATGATTCACGGAACTTCAGATCCAATAGTAGTTTGGCAGCACGATTTAATGTTCTGTAAAAAAGCAGCCGACTTAAATATTCCATTGGACTATTTCCCCTACCCGGGACAGGAACACGGCGTACGCGGAATTGATGTGCTTCATCTTTACAATAAAATAACTAGTTACTTTGATGATGCGTTGATGAAGTGATTGATATGTTATTTCAATTAATACTAATTAGTCTGTATGGCATTAATTGAATTAACTTTGTTTATAAATTTAGTTCTGTATCCTCAGTTTATTTCTATTCAAAATAGTATATCGTAACAGGCGCCCTACCCGGCAACTTACGTTTGTTTAGCCGGCAGACAGTTAAAATAATTACAAAATTGCTGTTTCTTAGTTCAGGCATTTCATTCTTCACAATTCCAATATTACATTCCCCTAAGCCTCAACAATTTGTCGGCTTTTCTTATTAAACCTTAGAGTCAGCATTAATGCTGAAGCTGTTAATCCGAGAAATAATCCTATCCATACACCGACAATTCCATAGTTAAAAACAAAGCCAAGCAGATAACCCATCGGTAAAGCTAAAACCCAGTAAGCAATAAATGTAATTATTGTAGGACCTTTTACATCTGTTAATCCGCGAAGAACCCCGATTCCCACAGCCTGAACTCCGTCTGAAATCTGGAACAATGCAGCTATTATTAGGATTGAAGATGCGAATGAAATAACAGTAGAATTATCAATGTACAGTCCCGGAAGAAAATTTCTAAGCATAATAAATATAATTCCAAAGCAGAACATAATGGAACCGGAAACCATAAAGGCCGTAAATCCTGCTCTCCTTGTTTCGGAAATGTTTTTTCTCCCTACTGCATTTCCCACTCTTATGCTTCCTGCGGCAGATACTCCAACAGCACACATAAAAGAAATAGATGCAAGATTAATTGCTATCTGGTGTGCGGCAAGCTGGTATGTGCCAAGCCATCCGACCATTACAACTGCAAATGAAAAAGCACCAACTTCAAAAAAATACTGAATACCACTGGGCAGTCCGAGTGCAAGAATTTTTTTTATAATTTTCCTGTTAATGCTTTTGAAATGAAGGGTTACATCATATTCTTTAAACTTATTTGCCCGCATTACGTAAAACATAAGCACAATGGCCATAAACACTCTCGAAGCAAATGTAGCCCAGCCGGCACCGTTAAGTCCAAGTGCAGGCAAACCAAATTTCCCGAAAATTAATATCCAGTTAAATAATATATTGATCAGGTTTGCGAGAAGCACAACAACCATTGCTGGTCTCATCACGGAAAAGCCTTCGATAAATTGTTTGTAAGCTGCAAAAAGCATTGAGGGAATTACCGAGAGTCCTAAAATTTTTGCATAAGACTGAGCCTGTAGTACGGCTTCTTTAGGCTGATCAATATAAATAAGAAGATCGGAGCATAAGATTATTATTAACGCGATTACTACTCCCGTAACCATATTAACAAGGAGAGACTGTCGAAAAAGAACTCCGCATTCTTCATACCTGCTGCCACCAACTGCAATTGCTACAAGAGGTGTTACAGCGACCGAAATACCCAGACCAATCATAAAAATAAGTATGAAGAGGCTGTTACCCAGGGATGCTCCTGCAAGCGGAACCGCGCCGATGCTTCCAACCATTATACTGTCAACAACACCCATCATAATAAAGCCAAGCTGGCCGATAATTACAGGGTATGCGAGTGATATTGTCTTCTTTATTTCTTCTTTATACAATTGCATTAATTTATTCATTAAGAATTTCAAATATAAGGAAACAGGCAGGATTAAAAATAAAAAAGCCGGAACATTACATCCCGGCTTTATGAGGTTCTAGTTATGATGAGGCAAACTATTTTAATGCAACTTCACTGTTATCATATGATTGTTCGGTTAAGCCATACCTGTTTCTCAGCGTCTGGTTATAGAAGTTAAAACACAATTTCCTTACCCTTTCGCTATCATCAAACTTTATTGCCTGCTTTACCGCAAAAATTCCGCGCGAGTCATTAATTTTATACAATGACAGTGCGGCAACTATTCTTGCATCTTCATTTTTTTCAGTTCTGAGCATTTTCATTAAAGGTATTACTGCTTGCTCTGCTCTGATCTCGCCAAGCATATAAGCACAGCTTGTTCGCAATCCGAAATTATTGGAATGCAGACCAATCATAAGATTTGTAATTGCGGCTTCTTTTGTTTCTGTATTTTGTATTGAAGATTTGTCGAATCCGTAAGTAGTAATAACAAAAAAGAATAAAATAACTCCAAGAAAAGTAATAGCTGACCTGTTCATATCAACCTCACAATCTTTGTTAATGATTAACTGGCCAAAAAATAGTTTTATTAATGCGGCTTGTAAATTGAAATAGGACAGAAGGTAAATAGCGATGATTTCCCCTGATTATTTTAATGCAGCAGTATTAATGAAAAAACAATTCTAAATATTAATCCTGCTCAGATTAATCATTTAATTCAAAATTAAGATTATAAGCAGGATTTAGGTTATGATTAAGTTTTAAATAACTTTAAGTCATTCAGTATAATGTTTAATAATCTTTTTAATACTCTCTTCACAGACTTTGCAGAATGGTTTTGCGCCTTTCGAAAACATTATACAGTCGAGCATCGGTCTGTACATTCCTTTTGATGAATATCCTGCACCTTCAAAAGCTCCTACTTCCCCCCAGTATTTACTGCTATGAAGGAGCGAATCTACCTCATCTGAATGCTGCTTATCCAGTTTATTATATTTATCCTTTAGTTTTTCTATTTCATTTCTTGGAGCCATTCTACGCTGCATATCGGTAATCTGCTGATTTAGATCTCTTCTTACTTTCTGCCAGGCAAGATCAAATTTGTCATAATCTTCTTTTTCCCATGGGGTTGGAATCTCAATACCGGGAGTTACCAGGTTTTTCCATTTCAAATTATTTTTATCGAGAAGTCTTGTAATGTTCGGTTCAACGGGTTCAACACCTTTGGGGTAGAAATCATTATAGGCAACATCAGATGTATAATATTCATCGGCAAGACCTGAGAAAGAATGACCAAATTCATGTAGAAAGATGTAGTCACTGAACTGGTTATCGGTAATAAAAGTACAGTATAAATTATAAATACCGCCGCCACCGTAGCGTGATTCATTAATCATTATATAGATTGCATCGTAAGGAACATTTGCTGCAACGTCTCTCATTGCTTTGTTATCTTCTGTAAGGATATATCTTTCAGAACCGAGTGAGTAATAGGTTGTACTTAACAGGGTATTCCTATAAATACCTGCACCGGGATTATCGCACCCGCTGTCGACTGAAGCTTTATATATCCCGTAAATATTGAAATTATCTTTAAGAGTTTTATAAGGTTGCTGGCTTAAAAACAGATCAGTAAAATGTTTTAAATCTTTTTCGAATTTGTTTTTTTCATCTTTCGTATAACCTTCACCGATAATTACAACATCAACCTTTTCATGAGAGTCCCCCGAATAATATTCTTTATAAACGGAAACGCCATTGCTATCAACTGCTTCGTTAATTATGTAAATATCTTCGGGATCAATAACTTCAGAATATATTTCATTCAGATTATTCTGTTTATCTCTTTTTTCAATGGAGAATTTTATTTTGTTTTTGGGGAATGGTATTAATGCACTTTCCTGGAATGCTTTTTTAATTCCATTTATAGCCTGATCACTGGTTTGATATTCTTTGAAGTAACTATCGAATCCTTTGGAATAAATTAATTTGCCTGAAGCTTCGTCATATATTTTATAATAGTACGCACCGTTATTAAAATTATCTATAAGATTGTTTAAGCTTCCTGCCCATATACCATAACGGTAAATATGATCAAGAGTAACAATTTCAGAATTTGCATCACCGGTATGATAATAATCGATGCGCATCGTTTGATCTGAAAAATAATCATTGAATTTTATTGATTGTGCACTCATTTGAGCTAATGCAAAAAGTAATAGTATTATAGTTTTCATAATTTAAGCTATTTATTATTTGTCTTATAAATTTATTAAAGTAGTTAAAAACATAAAAGTATTACTGATAATAAAAAATATACAGAGATGACTTATGGTGTCCCATTGGTATGGTCTTTAATACCATCATATTTTTCTTTTACTAATCACCAGCCGCTTCATCTCTGATGCCTGAGATTTGATAAAAATTATTTTTTAATTATATTCTTCTCAATTAAAAAGAACCTTCCTTTTAATATTTTCTTTTTAACAAAATTATTATCGTGAGAGTTAATATGTTCTCTTCATTATTATGAACCACTAAATCCATTTGAATGATGTGAGTAAGATTGGTCAGTCAATCCTGCATTACAACATAATAAAGAAACTCGGCGAAGGCGGAATGGGTGTGGTATATCTTGCCGAAGATACAAAACTGGAACGAAAAGTTGCCATCAAATTTCTACCATCGAATATTTCAGAAAACTCGGAGGAAAGAAAAAGATTTACGGTAGAAGCAAAAGCTTCAGCTTCGTTGAACCATCCGAATATAGCGCATATATATGCAATTGAAGAAGCTAACAATGAAGTTTTTATTGTAATGGAATATGTAGATGGTGTTGAGTTAAAAAATAAAATTGAATCCGGTTCTATATCTGCAAATGAAGCAGTCAATATTGCGGTTAGCATAGCAGAAGGGCTTGATGCAGCACATAAAAAGGGAATTATTCACAGAGATATTAAATCTCAAAATATAATGATTTCGCAGGATGGCAAGGTTAAAATAATGGATTTTGGCCTGGCGAAAATAAAAGGTGGAACACTACTTACTAAAACCGGAACAACCGTCGGAACCGCCGCATATATGTCTCCGGAGCAAGCCAGGGGTGGAGAAGTTGATCAGCAGAGCGATATATGGTCATTGGGAATTGTTCTTTATGAAATGCTGACCGGGAAGCTCCCTTTCAACAGCGATTATGACCAGGCAATAATATACTCAATACTCAACGAGGAACCGCCGTTTATTGAATTATCCAACCTGAATATTCCGGAAGATCTGATAAGGATTCTTCATCAGCTATTAGAAAAAAATACGGATTCCCGATATCAATCGGACGAACTATTAATTAAAGATCTTAACTCACTTTATTTAGAAGATCCTCAATATTCTTTGCCCGGACATTATAAATCAAAATCACCCGGCACAAAGAATTCAAAATTCTTTCGTCCTAAAATAATAGTCCCTCTTCTTTTTATTATTATTGGGATATCGATTGCTGGTTACTTTTTTATGAATCGCGGTAACCCTGATATTGATTCTATTGCAGTACTTCCTTTTATAAATGATAACGGAGATTCCGATGTTCAATATCTTACTGACGGCATTACAGAAAATCTGATTAATAATCTCACGCAAATTCCCTCTCTGCGTGTTGTACCCAGAAATACAGTTTTTACATTTAAAGGGCGCATCAATGACCCGCAGGAAATCGGAACCAAATTAAACGTTCGTGCGGTAGTAACTGGCAGAGTATTGCAGCATGGTGATAACATAAATATTCAGGCGGACCTGATCGATGTTAAACGCCAGGCTGAGTTGTGGGGTGAACAATACAATGAGAAAATGACTAACCTTCTCGGTCTTCAGCAGCAAATTGCCGGCGATATCTCTAAAGAATTACGAACACACTTCACAGGCGAAAAGAAAATCCAATTTAAAAAAACATATACTGATAATTCAATAGTTTACCAGCTATACCTGAAAGGCCGTTACTATTGGAATCAGAGAAAATCCGGACCAGCTAAAGCGATTGAGTATTTTAATCAGGCCATAGAAAAAGATTCAAATTATGCGCCTGCTTATGTAGGATTAGCAGATTGCTATTTAGTATCGGCACAATGGGAATCCGGCAATCTTGTACCTGCCGAGGCCGACCCTTTAGGAAAAATGGCTATAGAAAAAGCCTTACTGATTGATGACTCCCTGGCAGAGGCACATGCTTCCTTGGGGTTTTATTATCTTAATTACGAATGGGATTGGGCAAATTCAGAAAAAGAATTTAAAACCGCTCTTGAATTAAATCCGAATTACCCCACTACCTATCACTGGTACTCGCATTTTTTAACCGCTATGGGACGCAACGAAGAATCTCTAAAGGAAGCAAAAAAAGCTCTTTCGTTAGATCCGCTGGACGATGTACTGAATGCGCACCTTGGATGGGCCTATATATTTGCACGGGAATATGATAATTCAATCCTGCAATGTAAAAAGATACTCGAGTTTAAATCTGACAACCCTACTGCCCATTTCTTTTTAGGCTGGGCTTACCAGGAAAAAGGAATGCTAACTGAATCTATCGGAGAATTTCAGAAAACATTATCCATTAATCCAAATGCCACCTATGCAACTGCTGCAATGGGTTATACATACGCTTTGCTAAATAAACCCGAAGAATCAAAAAAAATGTATACGCAGCTGTTAAATTCATCCAGGAACAAATATGTTGATGCTTATAATTTTGCCATTATCTATATAGGACTGGGTAATAAAGATAAAGCATTTGAGTTTTTGAATAAAGCATATAAAGAACATTCGAACTGGATTGCTTATCTTAAAGTGGAACCTCGGTTAGATGCCATTCGCTCCGACCCCAGATTTATAGAATTGCTGGTAAAAACCGGACTGCAATAATAATCAGATTTGGATCTATGAAGTATATCTATCTCATTCTTAAAATCAGATAGATAGTGATTCATTCCTTGGAGTTCATTGGGAAGAACCCTTTAAGCGGAGAGAGAGAGATTCGAACTCTCGGAACTCAAATTGAGTTCAACGGTTTTCGAGACCGCCCCGTTCAACCACTCCGGCATCTCTCCGATAATAAAAGAACATTAATTTAATTCTACTTATTTCAAAACCGCCTCGTTTCCTGCAGAGCGGGATTTCGCTATTGCTTAACAACCACTCCGGCATCTCTCCAAAATTTTGTTTGCGAAAAAAGAGGGATCCCTCAGAAGTTCCGAAGGAATGTCTTCCGCCGGGTCCCGAAGGGAGAACCATCTGTACGGTTCAGATGATTTTATTTTTCCTCAACTTTACAGAACCATTGATGGTTTTGAAATTCATCTCCCGTCTTACTTCTTCACTCCTGTTTTCAAAATTCTTATTATAATGAAGAACATACGGTCCGCAATTTTTCGGACTCGCAAAAAATATGTAAATACACTGCGGAAAGGGAGGGATTCGAACCCTCGGTACGGTTACCCGTACACACGCTTTCCAGGCGGGCCAGTTCAACCACTCCTGCACCTTTCCGAATGAGACTGCAAATATAAAAATTACACATTCCTTTACCAAAAATTCGGATGAGCTTTTGTGCATCAGGAATTCTATGTTAAAAAAAAAGCCGGCAGCGATAACCGGCTTTACATAATTGATTTATAAAATCCTTTTATTCACCAAATACATCTATGTGACCATTTATATGTTTGGTTGAATCAATAATATTTCCCTGAGCATCGATTACTCCAACATGGCAAATTACACAGCTTGAAGGCCACGTCTGGTATCTGTGTCCAAGTGGCGGTAATCCATGACAGGAGCCGCATTTAGCCTGTGTACTGTCAACCTGGTTCCATACAACCGTAACATTATTTCCATATATAGAATCCGATGGAGCTCCCGTACTATCTACAAATATAAACTTGTACTCTTCTGCGACTGTATCACGCAAGGTAACAAAATTGCCATGACAATATGTATTTGCACATGAATGTGTTGTATAATCATAATTTGAATTTATCCCCCGGTTTATTATTGCTATTCTTCCAAAAGTTATTTGTGCAGGCAAACCATCCGGGCTGATATGCGAGGGATCAAAAAAGCTTGAAGGAAATTTATGACAATTGGAACATCTTATGTCACCTGAAAGATGGTTTGTTACAAGGTGAGCAACGTGTGCGCCTACACCAGGTGCAGTAGTTGAAGTATCTCCTTCTACATCTCTCGGAGGGAAAATCTGACCACCGGGATTTGGATCACCATGACAGGTGTTGCATGCAAGCGGACCATTCTGTTCAGTATGACAGTTAAGACAGCTTTTCCCAACGGTTCCTCCTGCAAAGTCTCCTCCGTGGCATTGCTGGCAAAGTTTCAAGTCCCAGTTTCTTTCCTTTATCAGCTTTACATGATAATTAGGCGAATTAGGATCAAGTATTCCGGCTTTATGTATAGTAAGTACTGGTGCGGGGGTTATATTATCTTTCAGATCACTGCAACTTGCCAGGATGATGCCTAAGAAAATTGTTAAGATTATAAAGTTTAATTTCTCTTTCATAATTTTTATTCCGTTTTAATCACTGGGGATTTGAACCGTGACAATATCCGCAGAAGCCTGTCCCGGCAGGTGTCTGTGGTGAAGCACCGACGTGACAATTAAAACATATCGAACCCGGATCATTGTGCCAGTCTCCGTGAGTATTTTTCATAAACCCGGAAGGATGCGTTTTCGGATTTGTTCCTTTAATTCCATCGTTATCGATATGACAGGTTAAACAAGTTGGATCTGCTCCCTGAACATCATGACAGGCAACGCAGGATTCTATATCTCTCCTTGCTAATATTGCGTGTTCTCCTCCACCTGTCCCAACTCCTATGGTTGTGAAATCGGGTTTCAGGTGAGAAGCAGGAGCGACACCACTCATCTCATAGTCCTGATCTTTACCCTGATGGCACTGTGTACAGAATGTTTCAAAACTATGGCAGGTCTGGCATTCACTCGATTTCTGCCTGGCATCTATTCCATGGGTAAACCTGTAATCCAATTGATGCACCCTGGTTATCTGCTGCTGTTTTGCACCATCGACAGAATTATTAGGTACATAAGGTTTAAAGAAATCTTTCGATGTATTATTCTCTGTTATCATTGTTGTGCCGACATGGCATTCTCCGCAGCTATTATTATCATGACACATTACACAGTTCGCATTCAATTCGCGGGCAGCAAATTTGTGTGTATGGAGAAAATTAACACTCTTATGAGTCTGGGGTAATAGATCTGCGGTTGAAATATGACAGGCTTCGCAGGCATTAGAAGCTACATTAGTAGCTCCATGACAAGACCAGCAGTCCTGCATCTGAGGATAAGGCTGCTCTGCCTGGAATGCATAATCAACATCAGTTATTCCTTTATGACAGGTTTTACATTCAACCTTTTGATCTTTAACATGAGAACTATGATTAAAAATCAACTCAGTCTGTATAGGTTCCAATGGCTCATAAATGTCTCCATAGTGGCAGGTAGTGCAATTGTCTGTATTTTCAACATCGTGGCATTGTGCACAATCAGCCATTGTAGGAATTAAATTGTCTTTTAATGTGGTACTTGAATCAACTTTTGTATGACATGTAGAACAATCAGCAAGGTCTGCATGAAACTTGTGTGAAAACTTAATAAGCTTATCGTGGCTTTTTTCTCCCTGGTCAGGTCCGGATAAAAAGGCAGAGAATAAAAGTGAAGTGATCAAACCTATTGCTAAGAATATATAGAAAAATTTTATTTTCATAATACGTCTGTTAAAAATTTGTATTAAACCAGTAATTCAATTTTGCAAAAAGACGAAAATCGTTCTGATAAATTTTGTTGTTTAAATACTGGCCCTGGATATCAAAAGATAAAGTTCTGTATGGTCTTACGTTAAAACCTGCTAAAAGTGTAGTCAGGTTATCAGTTTCGGCATTATCCGAAAGTTTATAATTTGTAAAAGAAAGACCAACAGATGGTGTTAATAAACCTTCCAGGAAAGTATATGCGGTGTACAAAGAAACAGCATCCATTTCACCAGCATAGCCAAGATTTTTTCTATATGTTATACTGCCGTAATTTGAAATGACACCTACAGTTATTCTTTGAGAATTTTCATCAGTATAAAGGACGTTGGCAACTTTTCCGGTCAGGGAGAATGTCTTGTTCAGTTTATAATCTGCGCCGACTTCCATTTCCTGGGTATTTCCATAATCGAATACTGCAAAAATTGAATTATATCTTATCTTGGGCGACCTGTAATTATAGTAAACATTAAAATCAACTTTCTCCAACTGATCATAGGTTCCATTAATCTCAAATTTTGAAGCCTGCATAAAATTCAGATCGTAATCAAATCTTGTATCTATTGTAAAAATTTCAGGCATGTCATAGGAAGCCTCTGCAGATGCAAACTGATATTGATTTGATTTATTCTGGATTAAAACCTGGATAGGATTAAGATCGGCATCCAACCTCGTAGCCATATATGATTCAGGTTTGAAATTTTTATTTATATAGCTCAAACCAAATTGAAAATCCTTCAATGCTGTGGTAACAAATTTACCTCCTGCAAGAAAATCATGACTCCAGTCATCGGTAATATCAAGCTTCTGATATGCAGGAACATTTCCACCGTAGTAACCGGTAAATTTATAATCACCATTCCTATAATCAACATTTAATCCATCGAATAAACCGCCGGCAACAGAGTTAATAATTGGTTGCCTTCCGAGTTTAAGTGTGAATGCATCCAAAACCTTGCGGGCTTCAAAATAGAGATTATAAAATCTGACTCTTGGAAAATCCTTAAGATCTTGAGAAGGATCCCCTTCAAAGTTTAAGTAGGTTCTTAATGAATAGTTGTCCTTATTTAAATTTAACATCAGCATTTCGTATGCCTGCAAGTAAGTATTAGATACATTTACTGTATCAAACCTCTCAAAAGTATAAATGGCAGATGAAAATCTGCCATTTAAATTTTGGGCATACCCTGATGTAATAGCAATAATAAATAAGGCTATGCTGCTAAAAAATATTTTTTTCATAATTAGTCTTAATTATTCAGGAACAAGAATTACTATTATTTACTACCCGGGATCGGATGCTTTATCTTCTCCCACATCTTGTCCAGATTCATATCTTTATTGAAGGTCGGGCTATCAGAATTATGGCACTTTACACAGAAAGTATGAATATCCGTTACCAGAACCAGACCGTTCGCAATAGCAGCATTCTTATCTTTCATTATTTTAATACTCTTATAATCTGCCCCTGCTCCGTGGCAAGATTCGCATTGAACCCCGTCTTCCATATTGAATTTCTTCCCGATTAAGGATGGGTCTACATCATAGCCTGTAACATGACATTTCAAACATTCCGGAGTTTTAGCCGCCGGTGTACTGAAACCTTTATCTTTTGCAATTTTATCTGCTTTTTCTGTTTGAAGGGTTTTAAATGCCTGAGAATGTTGGGATTTTTGCCAGATACCAAATTGATCTCCCTGTTTTTCAGTTTTATGGCACATTCCACAAACTTCAGCACCCACAAAGCCATGTTTCGGTTCTGTTTTTTCCTGACAGAAAAGAAGTGAAGAAAAGAGGATAACTATAAGTACTGATTTAAACATAATAACTCCCGCAATTATATGATTGTCATGAAAATATGAATGAATTTTTCATTCACCAATAATTAATTTATAAAATCTTCTCTTCGAAGATGGAATTTTTTTTATTGGTCGCACTCCGCTAACAAAAAGTAAACCAAACTTGTTGTTAACTTTTTCAGCAATATTTTATGTTGATATTTTCAATACTGAGAATAGGGTAAAATATCTTCTCTTTGAAGAGAACATAATAATTAATAAAAACAAATTTTGTATCAAAAATTATTTTACTTTAATAAAAATTTTTGTATAATGACACTTCAAATCTCTGGTTGAGCGGGGCAGCTTAAATATTCAATTGTGTGTCATTAATTTTTAGTACTATGCAAAAAAATCATTTACTCTGCAGCAGAGCATTTTTGCTTTTTTCTCTTTGTCTGCTTTCATTTACTATCTTTTCTTCCTGTACCAGGAATGAACCGGATTCAAAACTTATCATGATAAAAGATGGATTGATATGCAGCATAGGTGACGGTAAACCTTATACGGGAAAAGTATGTGCTGTTATAAATCTGCAAACTGTCGAATATGATGTTGTAAAAGGAATTAAAGATGGTAATTTTAATATTTTTTCCGATAATGGGAAAAAATTAGTTAGTGGTGAAATTAAAAATAATATGAATGAAGGTCTCTGGCAGTATTTTTACCCGGACGGACAACTCGAGTCACAGGGATATTTTAAAGAAGATAAAATAAATGATAAATGGTTTTGGTATTACCCAGATGGAAGATTAAAAACTGTGGGCAAATACATCGGCGGAAAAAAAGATGGCAAATGGACATCTTTCGATGATACCGGCAAAATAATTTTGGAAGAAGTATTTAGAAATAACAAAATTGTTGCCGGAATGAAAGACTTATTCATTTAATTTCTCAACGTCATTTTTAAATATTCCTGCTTCCATATATTTCATAAATTTGGAAGCTGGTTTAATCCCTTCACCATATTTTTTAGCATAAACTTGTGTAAACTCAGCACCGAGAAAAAAAATCTGGGCGGAATAATAAACCCACAATAAAAAAATAACCAGAGAACCTGCTGCTCCGTATGTAGAATTTAGACTACTAGTTACCAGGTATAAGCCAATAAGATATTTTCCCAGTACAAATAGAATAGAAGTAACCAGCGCACCCACCCAAACGTGTTTCAGCTTGATGTTGACATCCGGCAGCACCCGGAAAATCATTATGAATAATAGGAAAGTTATAATCAATGAGATTATTATGTTGGATACATCAAGAAATAATTTCGGAACATCAAAAAAAGTATTACTTATATAATTATTAATTGAAGCAATAACTGTACTTACAATTAATGAAACAAGAAGCAAAAACCCCGTGGCAATTACCATAGCAAAAGATTGTATACGGTCTTTTAAAAATCCTTTAATAACATTTCTCCCTGGTTTTGGTTTTATCTTCCAGATTATATTTAATGAATCCTGTATTTCCACGAACACAACCGTTGACCCGATAACCAGTGCTATAAAACCGGTGATAATAGCAATAGCTCCCTGTTGTGAATAATGAGCATTTTTTAAAATTGTTTGTATAACCTCTGCACCATTGTATCCTACAAAACCTTGTATCTTATTTATGATTTCACCACGGGCTGCCTGTCTCCCAAAAAAAGATGCGGCAACTGAAATTGAAATTACAATAACAGGTGCTATTGAAAATAAAGTATAAAATGAGAGAGCAGCTCCCAGCTTGGGACATTTATCATCAATAAATTTATTGAATACATCCTTGATAAATAACCATATTCCTTTCAATCTTTTTTTAATCATTCATCCTCCTTTTATTTGTTAGAAGTTAAAGACAATTTCAAACACTACATATTATTCTGATCAACCTTTTTTAATCATCATTAAATTTGTAATTTATCACTCGTAAATTTTATAAAAACAGATTTAGAATGAATCTTGTATTAATTGAATACTGATTGTTCTAATTGTAATTACGAAAGGAAAGTTGTGGCTTTAATAGAGTATCTGGAGCAATATCTTTTTGTAAAGGGTTCGGAAATACACGGTTCAGGATTATTCACTTCAGTAAAAATCCCGGCAGGTAAAAAAATAATGATTATAAAAGGTGAACTCATTTCCGGTAACGAATGTGAAAAAAGGGAAGAATTTGGAAACGTATATATTTTTTGGAACGGAGATACATACATTGATACCGAAATGACTACGATGATTAAATATATAAATCACAATTGTCACTATAATTGCGATATAATCGACAGAGACTTTGAGAGCCTTTTTCTTATTGCAGACAAAGAAATTGAAGCAGGAGAAGAACTTACAATTGATTACGGGTACGAGGAAATTTACGACCTGTGTCGCTGTGAGATTTGTTCGAAATATGCTCATGCAGAAATTGAAATAAAAGAAGCTGTCTGAATTTTACAGACAGCCTTTGATCTTACCAAGAAAAATTTCTTATTTCTTTTCAGCCATCCTTTTCAAAATTCCCTTCAACAAATCATAAAATTTCTGAACGGTTTCGATATTTACTCTTTCATCCGGAGAATGAGCACCTTCTATTGTCGGACCGAAAGAAATCATATCCATCCCGGGAAATTTAGCGCCAAGCAATCCGCACTCAAGACCAGCGTGAATAGCCTTAATCTGCGGTTCTTTATTAAATAAATTCTTAAATACATCCTTTGAAGTTTTAAGAATAGTTGAGTCCATATTTGGTTTCCATCCCGGGTACCCATCACCTAATTTTACCTTACCACCAGCTAATTTTAATACTGCCTGCACACTTGATGCTATATAATCTTTAGCACTATCGATAGAACTTCTCTGGCTTGTAGCAATGTTTAATTTGTTTCCTTCAGTTGTAATTACTGCAAGATTAGTTGAGGTTTCAACCAGATCCGGAATATCCTGGCTCATTGATATAACTCCATGAGGAAGAGAAAGTAATAAATTAATAATATTCTTTTTGAATTTTGGAGTAAATACTTTATCCGGTTTTTTATTTAACTTCTTAAAGATAATTTTTAATCCGCTGTCTGATCTTTTATATTCATTTGACAGTTTTTTTTCAAATTCACGAATCTTTTTTTCTATTTCAGATTCCTGTCCTTTTTTTATCATTACTAAAGCTTCAGCTTCCCTTGGAATTGCATTCCGCAGGCTTCCGCCGGAGATTGACGAAATTGAATAATTAAATTCTGAAATAAAATTTAATGTTCGTCCTAAAAGTTTTATTGCATTTGCCCTTCCCTGGTTTATATCCAGACCAGAGTGACCGCCTTTTAACCCGGTAATCATAATTACGTAAGGAGAATATCTGGATGGGGCACTCTCTGTTTTTAACTTAAATGATGCAGTAGTATCAACTCCTCCCGAACAGCCAACATAAAAAGCACCATCCTCCTCTGAATCCATATTTAACAGAATTTTCCCTGTTACTAATTTTGAATCAAGATAATTCGCACCAGTCATACCGGTTTCTTCATCAACAGTAAGAAGAATTTCAATGGGACCATGAACAGCATCCTTATCATTTATAACTGCTAATGCTGCTGCTACACCGATTCCATTGTCGCTGCCAAGTGTAGTACCTTCAGCAGTAATCCAGCCGTCTTCTCTTTTTATTTCAATCGGGTCATTATCAAAGTCATGTCTTGTATCCTTATTTTTTTCACAAACCATATCAACGTGTCCTTGTAAAACAACAATAGGAGAATTCTCATACCCTTTAGTAGCAGGAACTTTAGCGACAATATTTCCTGTTTTATCTTCTTTAAATGAAATGTTCTGTTCCTGTAAAAATGAACGAAGGTGTTCTCTTATTTTGCCTTCTTTTTTTGAAGGGCGGGGAATCCTGGTAATTTCATAAAATCTCTTCCAGATCAATTCAGGGTTTAAACCTTTGATAGCTGTTTCTGCCATAAAGAGTCTCCTTTATTAAATTAAAAATAATTATAAATGTAAATAAAAAAAGATGCCTGATTTTAGCATCTTTGAAAAAAAATCAAGCTGCCGCTTCGGCTGCCTTTTGCTTTTCTGCCAACCTTGCATTTTTCCTGTCCATCTCGGTGAGATGTCTTTTCCTCATTCTTATATGTTCAGGAGTAACCTCGACAAACTCATCGTCCGTAATCCATTCTATTGCCTGTTCAAGAGTAAGTATGGTTGGGGGCTCAAGTCTTATAGCTTCATCAGCTCCCGAAGCGCGCATATTTGTTAATTGCTTTGTCTTGGTTACATTTACACGCATATCATTATTACGGGAGTTTTCACCTATTACCATTCCTTCGTAAACTCTTGTTCCGGGTTCAATAAAAAATACTGATCTTTCCTGTAATTTAAACATTGCATAAGATGAAGCAGCCCCACCTTCCAGTGCTACCAAAGCACCTCTCTGCCTGTGAACAATTTCTCCTTTGAACGGTTCATAACCATTAAAATTATGATGGAGGATCCCGGTTCCTCTTGTATCGGTCATAAACTCAGAACGGTAACCGATTAATCCGCGTGAAGGAATTAAAAATTCGATCCTGGTATTCTCATTAAAAGTAATCATATTTTTCATTTCGGCTTTTCTTTTACCGAGTTTTTCTATTATGATTCCGACAAATTCTTCGGGTACATCAATTATTACGTGCTCCATCGGTTCGCAAACCACATCATCAATCTTTTTAAGAATAACCTCCGGTCGTGTTACCTGAAGTTCATAACCTTCCCTTCTCATATTTTCAATTAGGATTGAAAGATGCAGCTCTCCCCTTCCGCTAACTTTAAATATATCGGGTGAATCAGTCATCTCAACCGTCAGGCTTACATTTGATTTTAATTCTTTGGATAATCTTTCACTTATATTTCTTGTAGTAACGTATCTTCCTTCCTGTCCGGCAAAAGGTGAATTATTAACCATAAAATTCATTGTAATTGTGGGTTCATCTATAGCTACAAAAGGAAGAGGTTCAGGATTTTTAGGATTTGCGATTGTATCGCCAATATCCACATCCTCAAGTCCTGCAATCCCACCAATATCACCTGAAGTCAATTCATTTGCTTCAACGCGCTTAATATTATCAAATGAATAAAGTTTTGTTATTTTGGCTTCAATTCTTTTTTTAAGTTTGGTGATCAGAACAACATTATCACCGATTTTTAAAACTCCTTTATGAACTTTTCCAATACCAATCCTTCCAAGGTAATCATTGTAATCTATTGCCGAAATCAGCATCTGAAAAGGAGCTTCTGTATCGGCAATTGGTTTCGGAACTTTTTCAATTATCATATTGAGCAGGGGAAGAAGATTATCATTTGCATCTTCCAAATTTATTTTTGCAATTCCCTGTTTTGCAATAGTATATACATAAGGAAAATCAAGCTGATCGTCTGATGCACCAAGACTTACAAACAAATCAAAAACTTCATTAAGAACGTCATTAGGTCTGGCATCTTTTCTATCAATCTTATTGATTACAACAATAGGCTTTAATCCAAGATCGAGAGATTTTTTTAAAACGAATTTTGTTTGAGGTAAAGGACCTTCGGCAGCATCAACTAAAAGAAGAACTCCGTCTACCATTCTAAGAGTTCTTTCAACTTCACCTCCAAAATCGGCATGTCCCGGAGTATCTATAATATTAATTTTACAATTATTGTAGTGGATGCTCAGGTTCTTTGCAAGAATCGTAATGCCTCTCTCTTTTTCCAGGGCATTAGAATCCATTACTCTTTTTTCTATCTGTTGGTTTTTCCGGAATGCGCCTGTTTGCTTTAAAAGGTGATCTACTAAAGTGGTTTTACCATGATCAACGTGAGCTATAATTGCAATATTTCTTAAGTCATCTCTTTGACCAATCATCGTATCCTTTCCTTTTAAAAGTTAGAATTGAAATATATAGATAAGTGAAGGTTTTTACAATGAATTAAGGATGGTATATGTTCAAAGGATCAGGTTATGATTTGTGTGCTTAATGCAATTTCTTCCAGGACCGATGAAACCTTGAGACAATCCTTCATTTCACCGTTATATACAATGCACTTCCCCTTTACGTGTACCTCATATGCGTAAGATCTTGCTTTCTCAAAAGTACATCCCGTCGCTTTTATAAGCTGAAAAATTACTTCATCAAAAGTGTGCCAGTCATCATTAAAAAGCATTACTCTGCATAAGAGACCAACACTTACTTCTTCATCCTCGAGAATATCTACCCGGGATTGTTTTTCTGGTTCCAATTCCATAGGATAAAAATAAGAAATAAAAAATAATAATTAAACGAAATAATTCCGGATTATGCTAAAACACAGAAATATTAAGGAAATTTGAATTATTTATACTATTAAAACAATCAATTTTTATAGATTGATATATCAGTATTAAATTTTAAGGTAGATTTGAAAATATTTAGAATAATTACTTGACAGTCATTACCTCCAAAGTTTGATTTTATAGGAGGGTATGTTTATATTTTTTTATCGAAAAAATAACTTAAAATAAGGGAGGTTAGATGAAAATAGCAGTATGTGTTAGTCACGTACCGGACACTGCTACAAAAATAAAAGTAGGAGCAGATCAGAAAAGTATTGATCCTTCGGGAGTTACTTACGTTGTTAACCCCTATGATGAATATGCAATTGAAGAAGCCTTGAAGATGAAAGAAAAATCAGGAGGTGATTCGGAAGTTATTGCAATAAGTGTCGGAGGAGACCCGAATAAAGAAACTATAAGGAAATCACTTGCAATGGGTGTTGATAAAGGAATTCTTTTGAAGGATGAGAATACCAGGGATTCTTTTGGAGTCGCAAAAGCACTTGCAGAAGAAATAAAATCACTTGGATGTGAACTTGTTTTCTGCGGAAAACAATCGGTTGATTATGATAACTCAATTGTTCCTCAAATTACTGCTGAATTATTAGGTTACTCTTGTATTTCAGTAGTAGTATCGTTGAACATTGAAGGGAAAAAAGTTACCGCTGAAAGAGAAATTGAAGGCGGTAAGGAAGTGGTGGAAACAGAGCTTCCCGTAATAATTGGGGCACAGAAAGGACTTAACGAACCACGATACGCTTCTCTTAAAGGTATAATGGCGTCAAAGAAAAAAACAATAGAAGAAAAACCGGCAGCACCAGTTGAACAATTTACTGAAGTAATAAATATGAAGAAGCCGCCTGAAAAACAGCCTGGCAGAATTATCGGGACAGATAGTTCGGCAGTACCTGAACTAGTTAGATTACTAAGAGAAGAAGCAAAAGTCATATAGGAGAAAATTCAAAAAATGGCAAATAAAATTTTAGCAATTCTGGAACAAAGAGATAATAAATTAAAAAGAACGGCATTTGAAGCTGCCAGTTTAGCATCCCGTCTCGCTGGTGAATTAAACCTTGAAGCTGAGGCTCTGGTAATTGGAAACGAAGTTGAAAATGTTTCTGAAATGGGTAAGTACGGAATAATAAAAGTTATTCAATTTAAAAATGCAAATCTTACTAATTATTCTACTTCTGCATATACAAAAATAATCAGTGACTATGCAAAGGAAAACGGTATAAATTATATTATAATAAGCGGCACATCTCTTGGTAAAGATCTTGCGCCGCATATAACTGCAAGGTTAAATGCAGGCTGTTTAATGGATTGTGTTGAAGTCAAAACTTCTTCAGGCGAGGTCATTGGTACGAGACCTGTGTATGCTGGAAAAGCTTTAATAGATGTGAAACTTAAAAGTGATATAAAAATAGTAGTAATAAGACCAAATGTTTTTAAGGCTGATATAAAAGATGAGAATGCATCAGCAGAAGTTGAAACTAAAAATGTTGATAATCCTGATTTAAAAACCAAAGTTACAGAAATTAAAAAATCAGAAGGAAAGCTTGATGTAGCTGAAGCCGATATAATTGTCTCTGGCGGCAGAGGTTTAAAAGGACCAGAGAATTTTCATCTTGTTGAAGAGCTTGCAGATGCACTTGGTGCTGCAGTCGGAGCATCAAGAGCTGTTGTTGATGCAGGATGGCGCGATCACCGCGAACAGGTTGGGCAGACGGGGAAAACTGTTTCTCCTTCGCTCTATGTTGCCTGCGGAATTTCAGGTGCAATTCAGCACCTTGCAGGTATGAGTTCATCAAAATATATTGTGGCAATAAATAAAGATAAAGAAGCGCCAATATTTGGTGTTGCAGATTATGGAATTGCCGGGGATGCTTTGGAAATATTACCTGTCTTAACTGAAGAGATAAAAAAAATAAAATCATAGGAATTTAGGTGACTAAAGTGCAAAAGGTTCAATGTGAAATATTAGGTCTGTCCTCCAGCCCGTCAACCGGTGGTGCTTATGCTATTTTATTAAGAGAGATCGGGGCAAACAGGAGGCTCCCGATTATTATAGGAGCATTTGAAGCACAGGCAATTGCACTTGAGATTGAAGGGATTAAACCGCCAAGACCTTTAACCCACGATCTCCTTAAGCATATGATTGATAATCTCGGTGCTGTAGTTACAGAAATTATAGTTGATGAACTTCGCGAAAATACTTTTTATGCGAAGATCATTCTTGAAGTTTCCGGCTTAACTAATGAGGTTGATGCGCGTCCCAGTGATGCAATAGCTCTTGCAGTCAGGGCGCGTTCACCAATTTATGTTGCGGAAAGTGTCATGGAAGCTGCTTCTTTCATTCCAACTGAAGAAACCGAAGAAGAAGGAAAAGTTGTAAAAAAGGAAGAGAAAGAAGAGCTTCCCAAAACCAAAGAAGCACAGCTTGCAGCATTGCAAAATAAACTTCGTGAAGCAATTGAAACGGAAGAATATGAAAGAGCTGCTAAGATAAGAGATGATATTCAGAAGTTAACAGGAAATAATTAGTTGGAATTGTATAATCTTGAATTATAGGATTCCCCAATTAATTCATTACTTTGTTCTGAATTTGGGGTAATTATTAGCTGAAAACTTGCTTCCCTATTGAACATTCAAGACAATTGTTTTTGCTGCAGTAGTTCCTGAATAAATCGATCATCCCCTGGTAGAGAACACTGCGCTTCCATGCATCACCTAAATTTAATGTTTCCGATATCTCATTAACCAGGCTGTTTTCACTCTGCTGATAATAATTCAAATAGACGTTTAAAACTCTATGAGAAATATCTTTTCTATTAAAGAGATCGAAATAAACTGAGAAAACCGGGAGTATAACATTAACAATAATTTCATCCGCTCTGGATACACCTACGAAATAATTAATCTTCATATTTGCGGCTTGTTCAAACGTGTAATGGGTATGCCAGTACCCATCTCCTTTTATAATCAGATGACTGCGACATGTGCTTATTATGTGCTTGCTGCTGTTAAAATTTTCAAATTCATTAATAATAGATTTTATAACCCGTCCTCTTAAAAGCTGACACAAAAGTCTTACGCCGCCGGCAATTCTTATTGTAGGAAAATTATATGGTCTTAATTTTGAAAAATTCCATTGAGTTGAATGAAATGTCTTGCCATCATAATTACTCTTATGTGCAGCCCATATTTCGGTAAGCTTCCTTACGTATTCGGCAGTCTCCTCATCCGCTAATTTATCGATTGATGGCAATAAACCGCTGATACTAAAAAATATTGATTCAAGAATTAAAAGAAAATCTGCCTCGCCGACAAATTTTTTAAGAAAACTGATTTCAACACTTGATGCAAGACGCTGCATTATATCTTTATTCTTTGAAAAGCCAAGTGCCTCAAACATCGATTCATAAATAAGTTGTTCCCAGATTTCAGAATCACTAAAATCTTTTGCAGTAAATATTTTTTGATAAAAATTATCATCGGGCTCATAGTGAATAACAGGCTCTTTTAAATTAATTTCTTTTAAGTAAACAAGTTCCTTCAGCCTGTTAAGCACTTTTTCACATTTTTGTTTATACCTGTCAACTCCCAGCTTATATATAAAATTAAGCTTCTCCTCATCACTGATCTCACTATTTACTTCAGCGCAGGGCATTTTGTTTATTCTTCCGGACCTTTCCGAAAGTATTGCCTGGTGGATCTTTTCCCTTATGTTATCTTTAAGAAAAGGTTCAAGAGAAAATGATTGAACTTTTCTTCCATCCTGAGTATAAACAACTGTGTCTTTGTGTGAGTTATTAAATACTACATGCAGAATAACACTATTATACTTTTTGTTTAGATGATGTCCGTGTGCCTTCCAGTCTGAGTGAACCCCATCTATCTCAACATCCCCGGAATAAGTTAGATTACCAATCTGAATTCTTGCGTGTTTAAAATCAGGACCACCTGTATCCTTATTTTCAGCGCCGGTGTCAATAATTTTAACGATCTGGTCATCGTTGGTTGAAAGTTCTTTTATGAATTCCTGCTTTTTCCAGATTTCATAAAGAAATTTTTCCAGAATTTTATCCTGTTTCATAAACTACCTATTAAATTCCTTTATTACCACAAGTTTTTCGGGTAAGGATCTCTTGTTCCCCAGACGGTAAAAAAAGATCAGGTTATTCACAGAATCATCCAGAAAAATTTTGTGGAATGAGTATTCCCCGGCATCAACCTGGTAATACATATCTTTCTTTTTTCCATTATTAAAAAGAAATATATCTGCACCTGATATTTTTTTCGGCAGTTCAACAGTTACTTCTGTTGCAGATGATTTCGAAAAAATAGTATCAGTTTCCAATTTAATTTTAATTTCTGGAAGTCTAGGATCAATCCTTAACGAACTGATATCGTATATTTCGGGAGTTTGGTAGTCTTGTTTCCCGGTCTCCCCAACCGTACCTTCCGGAGTTTTTTTAACAACAGATTCCTGCATCTCTCCCTCTTTTATCCAAGAAGACTGTTTAACGTTAAGAAAACATACAAATATTAAAATTAATAGTAAAATTATGAATAGAATTTTCTTCACATATTCATTTCTTTTTTAACTTTTGTATTCAATGTGTTTAATTCCTCAGCAGCAGCCTCCGCAAAATTGTCTTCGCTGCTTTTATAAATGATTCCCCTGCTAACATTTATCAGAAGATTAAGTCGTCCGGCTTTTGTGAAAGCATCTATAACTTTTTCAAGGCTACCTCCTTGAGCACCAACGCCCGGAAGCAACACCGGTAAGTCTCCCATTAAGAAAATGTTGTTTTTGAGTTCTTCAATTTGTGTTGCTCCAAATACGAAACCACAATTCCCATAATTATTCCACTCTCTGACTTTTGCGATAACTTCCTGGTAGAGATAATTACCATTTGCAAGTTTCATTTTTTCAAAGTTACGTGCTGAGGGGTTTGAAGTAAGTGCAAGAATAAAATTTAATTTATCTTTAAATTCAAGGAAGGGTTTAATTGAATCCTCCCCCATATAAGGATTTAATGTTGAGGCATCGCACTGGAAAAAATTAAAAATAGAATCAGCATACATTTTAGATGTGTTCCCGATGTCCCCTCTTTTTGCATCACCGATTATAAGGAGGTCATCAGGTATTATCCCGATAGTCTCCTTCAGTATTTCAAATCCTTCCGTCCCCAGTTTTTCGTAGAATGCAAAATTTAATTTATATGCGGCCGCAGATTTATAAGTTTTTTCTATTATTGATTTGTTAAAATTGAAAATTGCATTGTCGGTGGTTTTTAAATGTGAAGGGATTTTATTTATATCGGTATCCAAACCAACACAAATAATTTTGCCTTCAGAATTTTTTTTTGAAAGCTTTTCTAATGCATTCATTTTATTTAAAGTTTTTGAACATCATTGATTCTACGGGGAATTCTGTTCTCTCATTGTACTTCGCACTTTTTTTCAGATTATATGGAACCTCTACTTCACCTTTCATTTCAAAATAGATGATCTGTCCGATTGGCATCCCCGAATAAATTTTAACGGGCTGCTTAACCGAAATCTCAAGAGTCCAAGTGTTACAAAAACCTGCATCACCTTTGCCTGCAGTTGAATGGATATCTACTCCAAGCCTCCCCACACTTGATTTTCCCTCGACAAAAGGAACATATTTTCTTGTTTCCGTATATTCCATCGTAACCCCTAAGTATAATTTTGACGGCAGAAGAATAAAACCATCCGCAGGTATTTCAAATCTGTTAATTTTATTATGAGCCTTTGAATCAAGGATATCATTTTCATAAACGGCCAGCCATTTGCCAAGGTGAACATCATAGCTGTTGCTTCCAAGGTTTTCTCTGCTGAAAGGTTCTATGACAATATTTTTATTTTTAATCTCTTCAAGTATTTTTTTATCGGAAAGAATCAAATTTTTACTCCTGGTATTAAGTATAATTTTTTCTAACCCTGTAAACATTAGCTGCAATACCAAGCATAAACATATTTACGACAAGTGAACTTCCGCCGTAACTTACAAAAGGAAGAGGAATACCAATTACAGGCATTACTCCTAATGTCATTCCGATATTAACAACTAAGTGAACGAAAAATACTGCAAGTATACCTATAGTTACAAGACTGAGAAATTCATCTTTAGCTGAAGAGGCGATTTTCAGAATCTTTATAAATAATATAAGAAATAAAATAAGTGTAATTAAGCTTCCAATAAAACCAAACTCTTCCCCGATTACACAATACACAAAATCAGTCCATTGCTCCGGGATAAATTGTAACTGTGTTTGATTTCCGGCAAGAAAACCTTTACCCCAGAAACCGCCTGAACCAATCGCAACCCGTGCCTGGATTGCATTATATCCAGCGCCAAGCGGATCAGCCATAGGATCGATAAATGATTTTATCCTGTTCTGCTGATGTGGACTAAGAACCCTGTAAACATAATCTGCAAAAAATCCTGCACCAAGATTTAGTGCGAAAATGGAACCGCTGTAGAATATATCTTTTTTGAAAAGAAGCAGTGCTACAATGACAAGTATTATTGATGCGACAAAATAGTAAGCTCCAAACAAAGAAGATAAAGCAACAAAACCAGGGCTTAAAACAATAAATAATCCAAAGAGACTTATCCCTTTCCAGAAGATCATCGTTAAAATTATTCCTATAAAAACAAGAGCGGTTCCCATATCAGGCTCAAGAAGAATTAGTCCTATAGGGATAAAGCCTATAAATAAAGTGAATACTATATCTTTAAATGATTCAATATCTGAATTATTTCTGCTTAGGAATTTTGCCAGAACGAGTATGGTACCGATCTTGGCAAACTCTGAAGGTTGGAAACCAATGCTTCCGAGATCAAGCCAGCTTTTTGCTCCTGAGATCTGTCTTCCTAAGACAAGAACAGCAGCAAGCAGAATTATGGATAAAAGATACAGTGGAATAGCAATTAGCTTGAAAGAATTAATTGGAACTGAATAAGTTATAAAAAAAATTATAAATGCACCTAACCCCCATACTAATTGTTTATCAAAGTTACCGGATGCACTTGGAAGATGGAGAGTAGAACTGTATATAGCAGCCAGCCCGATGGTAAATAAAAGGAGGCACGGAATAAATAATCCGAAATCAAATTTATCCTGAAGCTTGTAATCAATTCTCAAGTGAAGCCCCTATAACATTCTGTTGTAATTTTTGTTCATATTTATTCTGTTCATTTTCTTTGTTTTTATCTTTTAATAAATAAGCTTCAATCATTTTCTTAGCTATCGGAGCCGCATAGGTAGCACCGAACCCGACATTTTCGACGACAACGGCAACTGCAATCTGGGGGTTATCGAACGGAGCGAACCCTATAAACAGGGCATGATCTTTACCATGCGGGTTTTGTGCAGTACCGGTTTTCCCTGCAATTGCAATCTCATTAGATTTTATTCGCGCCGCAGTTCCTGAACCGTTTACGACAAGAAACATGCCTTGCTTGACTATATCGAAAATTTTCTTGTCTATTCCGACATCAATTTTATCGAACTTAAAAGGAATAAATTTTTTGGTTTTATTATCCAGGTATCCCTTTACGATATGAGGAGTATATGTCACACCGTCATTTGCAACAATTGAAACATATTTTGCAAGTTGAATAGGAGTAACACTAACCTCCCCCTGCCCTATACCAAGACTTGCCATAATACTTCGCGGCCAGTCAGGGCCATAAATTTTTTCATAATATTTTGAATTGGGAATAAAACCTTTTACTTCTTCACCTATGTCTATGCCTGTTTTTTGAGTAAATCCAAATCTCTTGGCATATTTATACCAGTTATCTATTCCTATTTTGTAAATAAGGTTATAGAAAAAAACATTGCAGGATTTTTCAATAGCGTGAACTACATTTAAACTTCCATGAACAGCATCGCATTTGAAGTACCTGCCATATGTAAATCCGCCATTACAAAAAAAGGTTGTACTTGTATTTATAACACCCAAATCCAAAGCGGCAATTGCCTCCATAATCTTAAATGTTGATCCGGGAGGTTTCATAGACATTGTTGCCCTGTTGAAGAGAGGTTTATCTTCATCCGAATAAAGTTTATTTAAAAAATCCCTGGAAGTTACATAAGAAAACTGGTTGAGATCATAATCGGGAAAACTTCCAAGCGCAAGCACTTCACCTGTTTTAGGTTCCATAGCAACAAACGCTCCACGGTAACCTTTAAAAGCTTCTTCCCCTGCTCTCTGCACATCGGCATCAATTGAAAGAACAAGATCATTTCCTTTTATTGAAGGAATATCAGTACTTCCGTTCTTAAACCTTCCGATCTCTTTTCGTCTTGAGTCGACAAGAACATAATCGTATCCTTTTTCTCCTCTCAGATATTTTTCATAAGCTTTTTCAATTCCGTTATTACCCACATAATCTCCGGGATCGTAATAATCATTCTGCTTTTTAAGTTGATCGGGAGAAATTTCTTTTGTATACCCGAACATGTGAGAACCCATTATTCCGGCAGGATAACCTCTCTGCATTTCAACTATATAATCAACACCCGGTAAAAATTCCGAATTTTCCTCAAGCCAGGAGACTGTTTTAAAATCAATTCCTCTTTTGATTCTCACAGGCATATATTTAGAATAAATCCTGTTGTTGAATAGAATTTTATCTATATAGCCTGAATCAACATCAAGAACATCTTCAAGAAGTTTATTCAGTTTACGATCATAGTCGGCAGGAGTTATACGCAATGTATAAGCGGGAATATTACTAACGACAACTTTTCCATTACGATCAAGAAATACACCTCTTAATGGAGTCTGCTCAATCGCTTTAATACTATTACTTGCAGATTTTTCATCATACTCTTTATGATTTATAATCTGCATCTGGAATAACCTGAACATTAAAAGAGCAAAAGTTGCTGAGATAATAAAGAAGATAACCGATTTTCTCTGGACTGATCCGAAACTGGAAGATATCAACTAACCCATACTCCTTTTAGGATAAAATATTGAGACTATTATACTGATTACGGCAGTGTAAAGCGCAGGAAGCATTGCCTGTTCAAAAAACAAAACAAGGATACTTTTGCTTAAATCAATTGTAGAAAAAAATGAATATACAATTGAATCTACAAGGGAACAAAGAAGAACTATAAGAGAAAAAACATAAGATTTCAGGTAAACTTCCCTTTTATTTTCATTAGAAAAGTAACCTGCAATAAAACCTGCAATCGTCTTTGAAAGCATCGCACTGCCGAGCAAACTACCTGTAATAAGATCAAAAAGAAAACCATAAATGAATCCCAGAACAGTGCCGTAAATTTGTCCGTACTTAACAGAGTAAAACACAAGCAGTATTAAAATAAGATCAGGAACCACGCCATTAATTGAAATAAACTGAACGACAGTTGTTTGAATTACAAGTAACGGGAAGAATATAAGGATAGAAATCAGGTAATAAGAACGCATCTATTTTCTTTTGTAAAAATTTAATTCGAGATTATTTTTTTGTTTGCTGTTTACAATGCCAACGACAAAAACATTTTCAACACTGCTGAAATCCGCAAAAGGTCGTATTTTAGCCTCATTAAAAATACCTGTTTCAACTTTGCTTAATCCTGTAACAACGCCAACCGGAATGGGAAACGGAATGATTGAACTGATTTCAGATGTAATTATTCTATCTCCTTGTTCGATATCGTAAGTTTTAGGTACGTCAACAATAACAAGGTTTTCGCCGTTCCATTTCATAATACCATCGATCCTGCTTCTTTCATCCTTAACTGTTAATTTCAAATCGATGTTCTGCAAAGTTCTTGCTATGGAATAATCCTGTGCAACTGAAGTCACTACTCCGACAATTCCTTTATCATTTATTACAGCCATACCGGGTTTTACGCTATCCCTTAATCCTGCATTTATTGTTATACTTCCCTGGGACTTTGTGGAAAGTTTAGAAACTACTGTAGCCGGAATCAAAGGATATTTAAGAGTGTCTTTTAAATTAAGAAGTCTTTTCAATTCCTGGTTAACAATCCCGTATTCACGTAAACGGTTTACATCTAACATAAGCCTTGCATTTATTTTTCTTAAATTTTCATTTTCTTTTTTGTAGCTTGAAACGTTAATCACGTCACTTACAACAGAAGTTACAGCAGCAAAACTGCCGAATGCAATGGCTTTCACCTGTCGGATTTTTGTATCTTGGTTTTGAGATAGGAGGAAAAGACTAACTACCAGAAGCAAAACAAGTATTATATATTCCTTGAAATTTTCCCATGCTTTAGCAAAAAATCTAAACATTAATATCTGCGATTACGAATTAAAACTTTTGAATAATGATTTAAATTATCGATTACTTTTCCGGCACCCCTAACCACAGCAGTAAGGGGATCTTCTGCAACATGAACCGGGAGATTGGTTTCCATTCTTATACGTTCATCAAGACCTTTAAGCAGTGCACCACCACCTGTTAACATAACTCCCCTGTCAAGTATATCAGCGGAAAGTTCAGGCGGTGTTCTTTCAAGGGATTGCCTTACTGCATCAACTATCTGTACAACAGCTTCGTTTAATGCTTCCCTGATTTCAACTGAACTGACTTCTGTTGTTTTTGGAATTCCACCAACGAGATCTCTTCCCTTAACCTGGATTGTAATTTCTTCTTTTAAAGGTACCGCTGAACCCACTTCACATTTTATTGCTTCTGCAGTTCTTTCACCAATCAGAATATTATGATTCTTCTTAAAGTACTGCATAATTGCGTAGTTCATTTCATCGCCTGCAATACGAATAGATTCTTCATTAACAATACCGGATAAGGCAATTACAGCAATTTCAGTTGTCCCGCCGCCGATATCAATAATCATACTTCCAACCGGAGCTTCAACATCAATCCCGATTCCGATTGCCGCAGACATCGGTTCCGCAATTAAGTGAACTTCTTTTGCTCCCGCATGCTCAGCACTATCTCTTACGGCTCTTTTTTCAACCTCTGTAACTCCGCTTGGCACTGCTACAACAACCCGCCTGGCAGAAAAAGCACCGGCTCTTACTTTCTTAATAAATGCTCTTATCATTCCTTCGGCAATTTCGAAGTCGGCTATTACTCCATCACGCATCGGACGTGTAACCCGAATTTCTTTATGTTCCCTTCCCTGCATCTCTTTGGCTTTATTACCAAGAGCGATTATTCTTTTAGTGTTTTTATCAAAAGCAACAATTGATGGTTCATTAAGAACAATCCCTTTGTTTTTGACATATATAAGTGTATTCGCAGTTCCTAAATCGATTGCAATATCTGCTGAAAAAAAATCAAATAGACCCATTGTTCCTCTTAATGTTTAAAGTGTCTTATTCCGGTGAATACCATTGAAATATTATTTTGATTTGCAGCTTCAATAACTTCACTATCTCTTACTGAACCTCCCGGTTGAATAACAGAAGTAGCTCCGTACTTAATGATTTCAAGCAATGTATCTGCAAAAGGGAAAAAGGCATCGGAAGCGGCGACTGATCCCGATAAATCAAGTCCATGTTCCTGAGCTTTTAAAGAAGCAATCTTTGCAGAATCAAGCCTGGACATTTGACCCGCTCCTACAGCGAGTGTGGCATTGTTTTTAACAAATACAATTGCATTTGATTTTGCATGTTTGGCTACAATCCATGCAAAAATAAGATCATTTAACTCTTTTTGGTTTGGTTTTTTTTCTGTAATAATTTCAAGATTATCCTTATTCAGAGTCGCCCGGTCTGCATCCTGGACTATAACCCCACCAGGTATATTTTTATAATTTGCTTTATCCACACGTATTGAATTTAATTGTTTTAAAAGCCTTCTGTTCTTTTTCTTCTTAAGAATTTGAATTGCTTCCTCAGTATAAGAAGGGGCACAGATAATCTCAAGAAAAATCTCATTTAATTTTTCTGCAAGTGATGAATCAACTTCCCCGTTGAAAACAACGATTCCGCCAAATGCAGAAACAGGATCACATCTTAAAGCTTTAATGTAAGCCTCGTAATGATCTTTTCCTATAGCCGCTCCTGAAGGATTCTGATGTTTTACTATCACACAATTTTTATCACCTAATTCCTCAGAAAGCTCAACTGCCGCCAGTAAATCAAGAATATTGTTGTAAGAAAGTTCCTTACCATGAAATACATCAAAATAAGAATGAAAATTTCCATACAATGCTGCAGACTGATGGGGATTTTCGCCGTATCGTAAATCATTTTCTTTCTTAAAATTAATTCTTATGTGGGAATGAGGAATTGAAAACCGGTCTTCAAGATAGTTCGAAATATGAGTATCATAATTTGCAGTATGTGAAAATGCTTCAATGGCGAGTTTAAGTCTTGTGTCTTCTTTTAATTTGCCGTTCTTTAGTTCTTCTAAAAAAGGATTGTACTGTTCAGGGTTTGTGAGTACAGAAACATCGTTGTAATTCTTTGCAGCAGCCCTTAGAAGACTCGGTCCACCGATATCTATATTTTCAATTATATCTTCTAAAGTGGAATCGGGATTTGAAGCAGTCTTAATAAAAGGATAAAGGTTTACACAAACAATATCTATAGTATGAATGTCATTCCTCTCGGCTTGTTTTCTATCTTCCTCATTATCTCTTCTCATCAGGATTCCGCCAAATATTTTAGGATGAAGAGTTTTTACTCTGCCATCAAAAATTTCCGGGAAACCTGTAATGGTACTTATTTCGGTTACTTCAACATTTTCTGAAGAAAGTTTCTTAGCGGTGTTACCTGTAGCAATTATTCCATACCCCAGGCTAACAAGCTCTTTTGCCAAACCGGTTACTCCGGATTTATCAGAAACACTTATCAGAGCTAATTTTTTCAATTTTTATTTTTCCATAACTTATGCAGAAATTTCAACACGATTGTTAATTACTTGAACTTTTTTCTCTGCTAATAACTTTATTACCGATGGTAAAATACGATGTTCAATTTTAAGGACTTTTTCAGCGATTTCTTCAGGAGATTTCACATTCCTGATGTCCACACATTCCTGAGCAATAATACTGCCAGTATCGTATGATTCATCTACGAAATGAACCGACGCACCGGATACCTTTGCAGAAGAATTAAAAACAGCCCGATGGACATTCATCCCATACATCCCTTTTCCGCCAAAGGATGGAAGTAGCGCGGGATGGATATTAATAATTCTTCTTTTATATTTCTTTACTACATCGTCTGGAATTAGCTTTAGAAAACCTGCCAGAACAATAAGATCGATGTTAAGCTGAGATAAAAAATTGGAAAGGTCTTTATAACTTATTAGTCCGTCTTTTTCACCAAGGCTGAAAGTCGGGACGGAATATTTTTTAGCAATTTCGAAGGCGCCGCACTCAATTTTATCACTTACTACAGCTTCTATTTCGATCAGTTCTGCTAATTCCCGGGACTGTAAAATTGACAGGAGATTTGATCCTCGTCCCGAAACAAAAACAGCTATTTTCAAAACAATCGCTTAATTAATAATGGCGAAAATTACCTAAATAGAGAAAGATTGTCAATCAATATAAATAGGGTTAAAAGAATTTAATAAAAAATCCGTTTATCAGTTCTTCAGTGAATCATCCTGGAAGGGATACAATAAATTCTTCAATTTATTCTGATAGTCATAATTATTTTCATCATCAGCTTTATCTATGTTCTGCTTAACTTCCTGCACGTTGCCAAGCTTTTTATACGCCCTTGCCATATAGTAATATGAAAAAGGAATAATCCATTTCTCATTTGACGAATCGATTGTAAGGGATTCATTAGCAAGATCAATTGATTCCTGGTAATTTCCCATGTAATAAGCAGCTTCACATTTATATAGTAATGCTTCGGCTTTAATTTTGGGATTGTTTAAGACCGGGATTAAAACAGTGATTGAATCATACGCACCTTTATATTTACCTGCTTCAATCATATTGTAATCATATATCAAACTCAGTTCCGATGGTGACAAAGATCTCTTAGCATAAATTTCACCTTTCCGCATAGCATAGTTATCGTCATCAAGATCCTTATTTCCTGTCTGAGCTTTTTCGAAATACTTAACGGCATCTTCCCTGTCTCTTGTAAATTCATAACACAAAGCAAGCCGGTAGCTGGCTATACCGGTATAATCGTTGTCCTCCGCGTTATTTAAAAAATGAAGATAGTAGGTTTTTGCAGAATCTGGTTTATTGTTCCTGAAATTTATGTCGCCTTTTAGAAAATAAGAGAAAGAAGTTATCTGGTTAAACTGTTTGTTGTCGGCTTTAATTACCTTATTAAGCAAAATATTTGCTTCTGTAAGCCTTCTCTCTTTAATAAGCAGAACAGCATAAGAATAAGTAAACAAAATGTTCTGAGGATATCTCTTCACAAGTTTTTTCAATATTGCTGCAGCCGATTCATAATCAATAAGAAATTCCATATCAATTTGAGCAAGGTAATATTTGGCTTCCACCTTTGCGTAGTTTCCGTTTTCCGCAGCGTTTTCAATATACTTTACACCAGTGTCTTTGTCGCCGCTAATGCCAACCAGGTTCAAAGCCCATTTAAAAGCTGAGGGAATTTGAGCAACAGCGAAATTATAAAGACCAAGCCCGAGGTAAGCATCAATTCTCTGAGGATTAATTTCAAGAACTTTTGATAAAAATGATTCTGATTTTTTAGTTGCCCAGGCTGCGTCAAGAAAATTACCCTCTCTGCCAAAAGCTATAGCACGATAATTATAATTCGCACCTAAAATGTATAAAGCCGTTTCATTTTTTTCATTCCTGCTTAGGATAGCTTCACCTTTGCTTAACGCGAGATCTGAATATTTTTCAAACTCGTCAAGATCATTCTTATCCTTACCTCCGAGGTAGTACCAGAGATAAATACTCGATTCAAAATGATACCCTCTTGGATCGTCCGGATATTTTTCAATCAGGCTTTGAAAGATTTGATTTGCCTGGTCCCAGTTGAAATTATAACAGGCATCAAGTCCTTTTAATAATTGTCTTTCAACATCCTGCTGGCAAAAAAGGACTGTTGTAAAAAGTAAAATAAAAACCGGGGTTAATATGAATTTCATTTAATAATTTTCTAAAATATGCTTACAGATTTGAATTATGCACTTTGTGCAGCAAGAGATTTTTCATCTGAAAAAATAAGTGCAGCTTTAACAAATTCCCTGAATAACGGATGTGCCTTTGTAGCCCTGGATTTAAGTTCCGGATGGAACTGGCATCCGATAAACCACGGATGATCAGGCAATTCAATTATTTCGACAAGTTCCCTGTCGGGGGAAAGACCGCTTAAAATCATCCCGTTATCTGTAAGCTTAGACCTGAATTTATTATTCACTTCGTAGCGGTGACGGTGTCTTTCCGAAATAAATCCTACTTTGTAAGCTTTCATTACTTTTGTACCTGATTGAATGTTACACGGATATGAACCAAGACGCATAGTCGCGCCCATATTCTTAACGTTTTTCTGCTCAGGCATCAGGTCAATAACACTGAATTTATTTTTTTTAAATTCGGAACTATTCGCATTAGTTATTCCGCAAACATTTCTTGAGAATTCGATTACCGCACATTGCATACCGAGGCAAATGCCAAAAAAAGGGATATTATTTTCCCGTGCATATTTTATCGCTTTAATTTTCCCTTCAATTCCTCTTTCACCAAAACCTCCGGGAACGAGAATGCCGCTGGTACCTTCGAGAAGTTTTTCCGGTTCCTCGGTATCAAATTTTTCCGCACTAATCGATCGTACAATTACTTTTGCATTGTTTTCAGCTCCCGCATGAACAAATGATTCCATGATACTTTTATAAGCATCCAGATGTTCAACATATTTACCGCACAAAGCAATCTCAACTGTCTTCCGGGGATTCTTTACATTAGTAACAAACTCTTCCCACTCATCGAGTTTTATTTTTTTGTCAGGAAGATGTAATCTCTTTAATACAATCTGATCCATTTTTTCTTTATAAAAAACAAGAGGAACTTCATAAATAGAAGTGCAATCGTAAGCTGAAATAACCGATCTCGAATCGACATTACAGAATAACGAAATTTTATCTCTTATATCTTTTGCAATTTTCTTTTCAGATCGGCATATAAGGAGATCCGGCTGGATACCAAGTTCGAGCAGATTTTTTACACTATGCTGAGTAGGTTTTGTTTTTACTTCCCCGGCAGAAGCTATATATGGAACAAGAGTAACATGAATGCTCATTGTATTTTTTCTTCCGTACTGCATCATCAACTGCCTGATAGCTTCAATGAAAGGAAGGCTTTCAATATCACCTACTGTTCCACCGATTTCTGAAATGATTATATCATACTCGCCGAGCTCGGCAAGCTTAACCATTCTTTGTTTTATTTCATCTGTAATATGCGGGATAACCTGAACGGTCGCTCCTAAATAATCGCCGCGTCTTTCTTTTGTTAAAACTTCATAGTAAACCTGACCGGTAGTTGTATTATTTGCCTGGGTCATATTCACATCTAAAAATCTCTCGTAGTGACCGAGATCGAGATCAGTTTCCGCCCCGTCATCGGTAACGTAAACCTCTCCGTGCTGAAACGGGTTCATTGTACCCGGATCGACATTGATATAGGGATCGAATTTTTGAATAGTAACTTTATAACCGCGTTGTTTTAAGAGAAGACCAAGTGAGGAGGCAGTGATACCTTTTCCGAGTGAAGAAACGACTCCGCCTGTAACGAAAATAAATTTGACTTTGTTTCTTGAAGCCATATGTTTTTTGTATTGCAATATAGATGAAGTTGGTTTGATTTACAATTTTATTCATCGATTATCAGAAAAAATTAATTCAAATAGTAAAATTTTCTAAAATATTTTGCTTATAAAGCTTAAAATGATCCCGATAAAAATGGAAATTGAAAAACTTATCAACGTACCGATAAGAATATATTCCACCCTTTTATGATCTTCGCTATTCTTTATTTCACTGAACCGGAAAATAGATTTAGCAGCAATCAGGAACCCAATTGCTTCAAATTGATCAATAACAATAAATGTTAGTATTAAAACTCTTTCAATTATTCCAATCCATTTACCGGCATCTTTCAAGCTATTTCCTGAACTGGTAATATCATTTGTCCATCGGATAGTTATCTTACTTATTAATACTGAAGAAGGAATTGTCACAATTAAGTAAGCAATAATGTAAAACCAGAAGTTTGCATTGTTAAAATAGAAAACTAAGTTGTTTTTTAATCCCGGATATTGAGAAGTATATGCGAGCCACCAGGCAATAATAATTAAAACGTGCAGTAGCTGATCTAAAATAAAAATTATGATACCATCTTTTTTAATGTACGATCTGGAAAGGTCTATTATGAAATGTGAAATTGTTATTATCAATACTCCCTGCCAAAGTGAAACATTTCCTGCGGCTAAAAAGGTTAATAACAGTATTATTAATGTATGAAAATAAAGATACTTTGAATTTATTTTTCGTTCAGCCCTTTCTCTTACCCAATTATCCGGCTGTAAAATAAAATCGGCAATAAAATGAGCTACTATTAATCTAAGAAGCAAGCTTAAATTCATGAATTATCTGCTAATAATTTTTCAAATCTTTTTATAAACATTTCAACACTCTTTAAATTAGCACTGATGATCCTTTTTCTGACTGCGGGCTGTGAAATACTGAGTTTTTTAGCCATTACCTGCTGCGTTTCGTTTTTTAATAATTTCAGATAAACGGCTTCAGCCTGTTCTACCGTCCATTTATTTATTATTGTATCTATGAAATAACTTTCAATCTCTAATTCATCATTTACGTTATTCCAGGGAGTTTTTATTTTTAAGTTTTGTCCTCCTTTTTTAATTTCATCAAGAAGCTTTCCCGAAAAATTAAAAGCTTCTCCATCTGATTCTACAACTTTATCTGCCTTAAATTCTATCCCACCTACTCCGATAGCCATTCTCGCATCTAATTTATTTTCAACTGATTTGTTCTTTGACTTAAATGCAAGACTTTTTAATTTTGCTCTTATTAATATGCTTATTAATAATGACTTACCGGGTTGTTTAATTAAAGATTGAAAGCTATCACCCCTGAATATTTCAAACGGCTTTTCGATTGACTCCGGTATTTCTAATGTTATTTCCTTAAAGGTTTTCTTCAGCGCGGATAATAATTGTTTTCTGTTTTCTTTTACTGCAGATGAACCTATAATGTCACCAGTTACAACAGAATAATTAGATGCTTTGTTTTTATTGCCTTTTGTCAAGTCCGTTATTTTTTAATTTTTCGTTAAAATTGACTGTATATAATATAACTATATAGGGTTATAATTGTCAAATATAACCCATTAAGGTTATAAATTGAACTTATAACCATTAGGGGATATAAAGTTGTGAAATCCAATTCATTTATTCTTTCTTTCAGATATTCAAAATAACCTCATTAAAGTTTACTGTATCACTATATTAATCTATATGTGACGGGGATTAAATTTCAGCATAATCAGAACTTATAAGTTGTTATTATGAAAAATAATTACAGTTGGGATCGATAAAATGGGAGAGTTTTTTGATTCAATTGGGAAATTTTTTTCCTCTCTCTTTCTTACAGGTTCTAAAGAAGCAATCGATATCAATATACTGTTTTTACAATTTATGATTCTTGCCGGAATCATATTATTAATTGTAGCAGGTTCTATTTTTATTGCTGCCTATCGGTTTAGATCTAAAAAACAACCGGATAAACCGAAACAGGTTTTTGGAAATACAAAATTAGAAATTACCTGGACTGTTCTCCCGCTTATTGCAGTGACATTTTTTTTCTTTCTCACTGTTCGGACTATGTCTGAAATCAATGCACCAGTTAATAAAAATTCTGAACCGGATATAATTATTATTGCGCACCAGTGGTGGTGGGAAATGCATTATCCAAAATACAACATCACTACCGCAAATGAATTGCACATTCCTATCGGTAAGAAATTACTAATGCGGATTGAATCTGCAGATGTTATACACGATTGGTGGGTCCCCGAACTAGGAAGAAAAATTGATGCTGTTCCCGGACAATTAAATTATAACTGGATAGAAGCCGATACTCCCGGAGTCTATATTGGAACCTGCAGCGAATATTGTGGGATGGAGCACGCCTGGATGCGAATTCATGTTTATGCACAGGCTCAAAAAGATTTTGATGACTGGAAACAGAACCAGGAAAAAATACCGGCACTTCCTGTAACAGAACCTGCAAGAACTGGAGCTTTATTATTCCAGGAAAAAACCTGTGCAAATTGTCATTCAATTAATGGTACACCGGCTGATTCTCATATAGGCCCGGACTTAACCCATCTGGGATCACGTGAAACTTTATTAACGGGAATGTTGGAAAACAATAAAAGTAATTTAATCCGGTGGTTGAAAAATCCCCAGAAAATAAAAGAAGGTGCCCATATGCCAAACTTTATCCTTAATGAAAAAGAAATAAATGCACTTGCAACTTATCTGGAAGGATTAAAATGAATTTAAGAATCAACCTGCCGGAAAGTTCAGAACCTCTTCCAAAACTAAACTCTTCCGATGGAATTCTAAACTGGCTTACAACTGTAGATCATAAGCAAATCGGAATTATGTATTTATGTTCCGCTGCCCTTTTCTTTTTAATAGGATTTTCAGAAGCACTACTGATGCGTATACAATTAATGCAGCCTCAGAATAATGTTCTATCACCTGAGGCATATAACCAGATTTTTACGATGCACGGAACAACGATGATTTTTATGGTTCTCACACCAATGTTAATAGGATTTGCAACGTATCTCCTTCCTTTAATGATCGGTGCTAACGAGATGGCTTTTCCGCGTTTAAATGCTTTCAGTTTCTGGATGTTCCTGTTCGGCGGTATTTTGCTATACTTCAGTTTCTTTGCAGGTGGGGCTCCAAACGTTGGCTGGTTCAGTTATGCTCCTTTAAGTGAAAATAATTTTAGTTTTACACCCGGGGTCAGCTATTGGGCTTTCAGCCTGCTATTGATGGGTGTCGGAACGATTGGTGCCGCATTGAATTTTGTTACAACTACTTTAACCATGCGTACAAAAGGTCTGTCAATGACGAAACTTCCTTTATTTGTATGGATGGTTTTCGTAAATGCTTTTTTAATCCTTGGTGCATTCCCGATATTAAATGCCGGACTTGTAATGATATTAATAGACCGGATGCTTAATGCACATTTTTTCACTTCAGCAACCGGTGGTTCTGCCCTAATGTGGCAGCATTTATTCTGGTCATTCGGGCATCCCGAGGTTTATATCCTTGCATTGCCTGCATTTGGTATAGCCTCCGAAGTAATCCCGGTGTTTTCACGCAAACCAATTTTTGGATATGAATTTGTTGCTGCTTCAACAGTTGCAATTGCTTTGCTCTCTTTTGGCGTATGGGCTCACCATATGTTTGCGATGGGACTCGGAACTATTTTTAATGCATTTTTTTCTGCAACAAGTATGTTAATAGCTGTTCCAACCGGGATAAAAATATTCAACTGGATTGCAACTATGTGGAGAGGTTCTATAATATTTACAACATCGATGCTTTTTGCTGTAGCATTCCTTATTGAATTTACACTCGGTGGTTTAAGCGGAGTTGCTTTTGCGGTTGTTCCTATCGATTGGAGATTAACAGATACATATTTCGTAGTTGCACATATCCACTACGTTTTCATTGGGGCTTCTTTAACCTGCGGGATAGCCGGTACTTATTATTGGTTTCCTAAAATTACTGGTAAAATGCTCTCTGAAAAAATCGGTAAATGGAATTTCTGGACTTTTATTATCGGGTTTAACGGAACATTCTTCGTATTCCATTTACTTGGATTATTGGGAATGCCGAGAAGAGTCTTCACATATCCGGATTTACCATATTTTGGTTCGTTAAATTTGTTTTCAACTTTAAGCTCATTTGTACTCGGGTTTTCGATTTTTCTTTTCATCTATAATATTTTTTACAGTCTTAAAAAAGGAAAAGAAGCCGGGGACAATCCATGGAATGCATGGACTCTTGAATGGTTAGCTGCTTCTCCGCCGAAATTGAAAAATTTTACCCGGATTCCTCTTGTTAAAAGCAGAAGGCCATTGTGGGACTTAAATAATCCCGATGATCCTGACTGGAAACGGAAATTAAAGAGGGCGGTTTAAGTATGCAAAAACACAAAGTACTGATGACTTTCTTTATTGCCTCAGAAGCGCTTTTCTTCATTGCATTGATTGTTTCATACGTGTACTACACACACGGATCATCTGATGCAAAATATCTGGACATTCAAAAGACAGGAATATTTACAATTGCACTGTTAATAAGTAGTATAACTGCACACATTGCAGGATTGGAATTAGAGAAAGGAAAAAGAAAAATCGGCTGGCTTATCTTTACAATAATTCTCGGTATAATATTTTTAATCGGTCAGGGAACAGAATATGCGAGACTCTTCAGCTTAAATATTACATTAAATCAAAATATTTTCGGATCAAGTTTTTTTACTCTTACCGGCTTTCATGGATTACACGTTCTTTTAGGGCTTATAGTGCTTACAGTTATGGCTGTTATGATTTATTCCGGCAGCTTTAAAGAGGTGGAATTAAAAGCTTATAAATCTGTATCAATGTATTGGCATTTTGTTGATGCCGTATGGATTGTTGTTTTTAGTGTTGTGTATTTAGGAGCTGTATTATGACAATAAAAGAATTGTTGATAAATTACTGGCACCTTAATATTCCTGCCCTGATAATTATTGCGTTACTGATAACATTTCATTTTGTAACAAATGGTAAAAGGCTCACTAAAAAAAGTCTAAACTTTTTCATTGGAATTGTTCTCTTTTTCCTTCTGACATTTTCCCCGCTTGACTATTTCGGGCATTATTATTTGTTCAGTGCACATATGATACAGCATATTGTGCTTCTATTAATAATTCCGCCTTTATTGTTAACAGGAACAAATAAAGAATTTCTTCAAAAATTATTTGATAAACCATCGCTTAATAAGTTTGGTAACATTTTATTCTATCCAATAATTGCCTGGTTATTTGGAGTAGCTTCAATGTGGATATGGCATGATCCTTTTTTATTTAGAGGTATGATGCAATTTCATATTGTACATGTTATTGAAATGGTTTCGCTATTATTGTGCGGGCTGATTTTTGCGTGGCCGGTTTTTGCTCCTATTGCCTTTAAAAAGATTGAACCTTTGTATAGTGCCTTATTTCTTTTCACGGCTTGTATCGGATGCACAGTGCTCGGAATATTTATAACCTTTGCCCCTTCCGGATTTTTCTCTGCTTATATGACAGGAAATAATCCTGCAATACTTAATTTTTTTCATAATAATATGGGATTGACACCTGATGTTGACCAGCAGGCTGCGGGATTAATTATGTGGGTTCCGGCCTGCCTGGTTTATCTTACAATAATTATGATAATTATGGCTAAGTGGTACAGTAAACCGGAAGATGAAGTAGATAAGAAGTTAAAATCTGATCATTTGAATTTATCTTAACCTGATAAGGAATTTATTATGGAAGAATCTAAATTAGAACAAATATCAAAAGAATACGGATACACCTTATCCCCTGCCACACCTGAGGAAATACCGGAACCAACATTATGGCCAATTGTTCTTGCTTTTGGAATAATTTTTTTCTTCTGGGGTTTTTTAACATCCATAATTATTTCCGGAGTTGCAGCCATCATAATGGTAACCGGGTTGGCAGGATGGATATCGGAATTTAAATCATGACTGATATCGGTAATCCTGAAGAAATAAATAGACGAACTTTCATTGTTAAACTATTGATTGGATTTAGTGCTTTTATTAGTCTGCTTATTTCAATACCGGTAATAGGTGCTTTAATTGCACCTCTTGTTCGGACAACTACGCCGGAATGGAGAAAGGTCGGGAAGGTTCCTGATTTTCAGACAGGACAAACTGTTATGGTTAAATTCAAAAATTCATCTCCATTACCCTGGTCGGGAAAAACTTCTGAAACAGCATCCTGGTTACGCAAAGTTTCTGACCAGAATTTCATTGCTTTTTCAGTTAACTGTACTCATTTAGGATGCCCGGTAAGATGGGAAGCAGATGCCGAACTATTTATGTGTCCTTGTCATGGCGGAGTTTATAATAAAGACGGTTCACGTGCTGCAGGCCCACCTCCCAAAGGATTACCAAAATACCAGGTAAGAATAGTTAATGGAGACGTAGAAATTCTTACGAGTCCTGTTCCTATTACTACTCTTTTCAGGGAAAAGAATGGATAAACTGAAAAAGTTGTGGAACTGGGTTGATGACAGAACAGGGATAACCGAGACCATTGGGCCGATTGCAAAGCATCTTGTTCCACCCGGAAGTAAATGGAATTATGTTTTCGGTAGTGCAACTCTTTTCGCGTTCATTCTGCAGGTAGTTACCGGTGTTGCACTTTCATTAATGTACCAGCCAACATCAGAAACTGCTTATGAATCGTTAAAATATATTTCCAACCAGGCACTACTTGGAAATATTTTAAGAGGCATTCATTACTTCGGTGCTTCGGCTATGATAATTCTTATCGGTATTCATATGATAAGAGTTTATCTTGCTGCAGCTTATAAATATCCAAGGGAAATGAGCTGGATATCGGGATTATTTTTATTTGTTCTAACCCTGGGAATGGGTTTTACCGGTCAGTTGCTTCGTTGGGACAGCAACGGAGTCTGGTCTGCAATAGTTGCTGCAGAACAAGCAGGAAGAATTCCTTTTATAGGAACTGAAATAGCACGCTTCCTTCTTGCCGGTGAAACTATAGGCGGAGCAACTTTAAGCCGCTTTTTTGCAATCCACGTTTTTTTAATTCCTGCATTAATCTTCGGGATACTCGGTCTACATATATTTCTTGTAATAAGGAACGGAATTTCCGAACCTCCGAAATCAGGAAGGAAAGTTGATCCGAAAACATATAAAAGCTGGTACAAAAATATGCTTGAAAAAGAAGGTGTACCATTCTGGCCAAATGCTGCCTGGCGCGATATGCTTTTCGGACTTATAGTTGTTTCTATTATAATATTACTTGCTGTTATTTATGGGGCTCCAAAAATCGGAACTCCTCCGGATCCTTCAAATATACATTCCAATCCCAGACCCGACTGGTACTTCCTATGGATATTTGCACTGTTTGCATTAATGCCCCCTTCAATTGAATCATTTGTAATTGCTTTCGGTCCGATAATAGCAGCCATAATTCTTTTTCTTTTACCACTTCTGTTTAATAAAGGTGAACGCAGCCCTTTAAGAAGACCCTGGTCAATAATAATCGTACTGTTTATTGTAACAATGATTGCAACTCTCTGGAATGAGGGAATTAAATCTCCATGGTCACCGGATTTTGATGCTAAACCTTTACCTGCCCATGTTGTAGGAAATATAAGCGAAATTGCTAAAGAAGGTGCGGATCTTTTTTATAAAAAAGGATGCCTTTACTGCCACACAATTTCAGGTGATGGGGGTAAACGAGGTCCAAATTTAACCACGGTAAGTGATAGGCTGACTCCTGATGAATTGAAAATAAGAATAGTTAATGGCGGCACTTATATGCCCCCATATGGTCCAAGCTTATCTTCCGATGAACTAAATAAAATTTTAAGCTTCCTTGAAACAAGAAGAAGTGAAATCCGGCAGAGTTCTGAATGAATGAAATATAAAAAATAATTGACCACACCCAATCTCCAAAATGTCTTCTGATTCATTTCTGCTGCATTAAGCTTTTCTTTTAGTGTACATAATAATTATAAAGATGGTAGAGATGAAAAGGAATGTACCTGCTATAATTATATAATATTCTTCAGGACTAAATGTAGCTATTTGTATTTCTGCCCGGTTGATATTATTAAGATTTAGTATATATGCTTCTATATTTGCTATTTCCTGCTGCGTTAATGTACGCGAATCACCAAAATTCAACATCTTAAGCTGTGGATTTGGACCCTCAGGCACAGAACCATGCTGAATGAATCTATCAATATTATCGGCAAAGGTCTGAGGATTTTTACTGAATAAATTTTTTCCAATCGGATTAAGTAAAGGTACATTACCTTCAGACGAACCTGGATTAGGAACACCGCCTTTTCCATTAATTCCATGGCAAGATTCGCAATCCCGCTGGTATAATAAATCACCGTGTACGACATTACCTATTATATTTGCTGCAGTGCCTGTCTGATTAGAAGAGTTATTGCCGATTGGATTATTAGTTGAAGAGACAGCAGCGGATTGTAAATCTCCCGCCGGACTAACACCTGATAGTTGTGAAGATAATTGATTCTGCGCATTGTTTGAATTTAACGATGCTTCGGGATGAGGACTTAACAAATAATCTGCTAAGTCATTTAATTGCGTACTATCTAACATTACAAAAGGCGGCATTGGTGATTTGGCATTATGACTCATGGGATTTTTTATTTGAACAATTATCCACTGTTTTGTGCGTCCTGTTTGCGACTCATCGGTTAAAACCGGTCCAACCTTACCACCGCTGCCACTCATCGTATGGCAGGATATACATCCGTAAGTATTAAAAATATTTTCTCCTTTAAGAGCCGAAGGTGATAACTTAACTTGTTTTGCTGATGCAATTTTTGTTTTTATATGTATATTACTAATGTTACTATTGTAACCTGTAATTGTAAGTGTCAGAAGTAAAATAAGAAATACAGAACCTCCCAGCATCATTGCCGGTCTCTTCAAAGGATTCCGTTTAGCTTTACGGTCAAAGAAAGGAAGAGAAATAAAAATTAAGATAACCAAAGTAGGAATACCTACTGTTCCTATTTCTTCTAATGAACCGGGAAAAAACTTAAGTGCCTGGTACAAAAACAGAAAATTCCATTCTGGTTTTGGAGTAAAGGTTGTATCAAGCGGATCTGCCGGACCTGTGAACGGCGGCTGATTGAAAGCAGATAATGTAACAAGCAATAAAAACAATAATACAATTACTATGATATCTTTACTTACTTGTTCAGGCCAGAAGCTGCCTTTTATCGTTCTTTTTTCTTCAGACCATGGACCTACACTTCCAAATTTTCTGAAAGCTGTTAAATGAATAATAATCATTAATAAAGCAATGCCTGGTATTATTGCAGTATGAAGAATAAAAAATCTGGAAAGTGTTAATTGCCCCATCATCTTTCCGCCAATAAGAAGATATTTTAAACCGCTTCCTATAAACGGAACTGTCCCAGCAATACTAGTCCCTACTTCTGCTGCCCAATATCCTCTCTCATCCCAGGGTAAAGCTGCACCTGTAAAACTCATACCAATAGTTAAAAGAAGTAATATTACTCCTATCAACCAGGTCATCTCACGGGGTTTTTTATAAGCACCCCAGATAAATACCCTCAGCATATGCAATCCAACCAGGACTACCATTGCAGTAGCTCCCCAATAGTGTAAACCATGGATTAACCATCCGTAAGGCACAAATAATCTATAGTAATTTAAGCTGTCATATGCATGATCGACCGTTGGTACATAATAGAAAAGCTGCCATATACCGGTAATCATTTGAAGTATAAAGATAAAAAGTGTTGCGCTACCGAGAGTAAAAAAGAAGCTCGCACCACCGGGTATTTCTTCATCCAAACCAAGCTGAAGAATTTTTGAAACCGGTAATCTATCGTTTATCCATTTCCAAACTCTGGACATTTGATTATTCCTATATTAATTCTTTACCGGCAATTCCCGGTTTAAATCTTTCCCAGAGCACATAAAGAGAATTATTCTCAATTTTTTCCGGCAAAGTATCCAGGGGTCTCGGCGAAGGTCCTGAAACGACTTTACCATCAATATTAAATATGCTATGATGACAAGGGCATATAAATAAATTTCTATCGGAATGCCATTGATACCTGCATCCGAGATGAGGACAAATAGGTGAAAAAACTGTAATGTCAGTATCTGATTTTTTTATCGCCCATACTTTCATGCTGCTCCAAATTCTTAATGAAGGCATCTTCTTCCATCGTAACAAATGACAGATTTACCGGGCTATTATCTGGAACAGAATTAACAGAAGTAACTTTTGAATAAGATTTGCTTTTCCTTTTACTGACTGATCCCACTAAATTTTCAATCATAGGGAAACTTAAACTTAAAGCAATAAATCCCGTGAATACACCACTTAGAACTTTTAAAAAATTTCGTCGTGATGTATGGGAAGAATTATTTTCATTGGAATCATCTGACAACATTAATATTACCCTAACTAATAAATAAATAATAAAGGATTGACATTACCGGATCAATCCTTTCTTAATAATATAAGGTCACCGGAATTTCCGGGAAAACAGAAATTTTAAAAGGCTATCCAGCTATCAACATAAACAGTATTGTTGTCGGAAGCATTCCTGCCTGAACCGTCATAATTTGTATTTCCACCATTGAACTTATTGTATGCAACATACTGAACTGAAAATTTGGTATTCAGCCACGGTACATAGCTGAATTGTGCTATTAATCCATTACTGTCAGGTTTTCCGTTAGCACTTCCATCAATACTTTCAGGAGTGTACAAAGAAGTTATTGCATCGCCGTTAATTAAAAAATAGCCTAACGAAAAACCGATTTGCTGATGGAGATAATAGTTTCCGACAATTTTAAATGAATTAAGATTATTAGATGTATTCCCTAAATCAGCTAAAGTAGCATTGAACATTTGAGACTCATGAATATAGGTAGTATGAGCGGTTATCATATTAGTTCCCAAATTCTTTTCATAATTTAAGTCGAAGCCAATGTCGGTATAATCATCAGTTAAACCTGATATACCAGCCGGATATATATTAGCGGACAGACCATATGTACCAAGTTCAAAATAGTCCGTGCCGATTTGTTTTTGAAGTGCAAGTCTCCAGTATGGGGCTAAAGCTTTTATAACTCCGGCAGAAGAACTATTTGGAGGATTCGGAGCTCCCTGCTGTGCAGATCTGTAAACACTAACTTCACCGTAAATTAAATTATTCCATAGACCGTATGCACCTAAACCGGCTGAACTCTGAGCCAAACCTCCTTCAATAAGTGTAGCAGCAAATGGTGCCGGTGCTACCGAAGAGGAGGCATAAGGAAATTCCCAGGCAGGGGTACTGTTCCATATATCCTGAACAGATGGATTATTATTTAATGTAACTCCATAAATTAAATTCTGTGATGCTAATTCAGTCTGATTGGCATATCTTAAATCTGAATTATCCAAACCTAAAGAACCGCTTTGATCATCATAAGTTACCTGGATAAACCCACCGATTTTCGGAGTAATTTCACCGGCAAGAAAAACACTTAACTGCTGTGGAAATGAAATATTATTATTTTGAGTATCAGGCTGCTTTTTACTTGTATAAGTATAAGATGCCTGAAGCATTGATGAGATTTCAGGAATATTTATTAAACGGAGTGTCTCATCTCCTTCTTTATCTGTCGATTGAATAGCCTGTATTCCCGTCAGAGTGTATCCGTTTAGTTTAAACAATCTTCCAAACGCATTCAGCTCCGGGAAAATTGTATGGCAGGAATTGCATGACATATTTGTCTGCCGTGCAAAACTTGGAATTGCGAATAATTCATTCGGAATAGAAGTTAAACCAATTATTACAATAAACAGGATCATACTTTTTTTAATTTTCATGTTAAATCCTTTCATATTCATTTTTTCGCTAACTGGCGTATATAATCAACTAACTCCCAACGTTGTTTTTCTGTAAGAGTATATTTCCAGGAAACCATTGGGGGATTGCCTGTTGTTATCTTCCAGAACATAGATCCATCAGATTGCTTTTGTATTCTCTTTAGTGTAAGGTCGGCAGGCTTGGGATTGAGACCCGCCGCAGAAATGCCATTTCCCTTACCTTCATTGCCATGACATGTAATACAATATAACTGGAACAATTTTTTTCCATCTTTTACCGCATTTAAATTTCCCGCTAAAGGATTTTTTAATGAGTCCGCAGATTTAGGAGCATTCCAACTTGTTGAATCGGATTGTTGTACTTGTGCGGATTCATATATTTGAGGCGAAGCATGAGCGAAAAACAATACGGATGCAAAGACCGAAATAATTGTCAAATAAATTATTCTCAGGATATTTCTAATTTTCATTTTTTACTCCAATGATTTGAAAAAGCTATGTTTCTATTTCTAACAAGGCTTTTAATAGTTATTTGAATATAGATTGAGTAATCAGATAAGCAAAAACTCGGATTGAACTGTCTTTTGGATTTGACTTAAACCAGGAAGGAACATATTTAATCGAAAATTATTTTTATCTTTTAATCCCCGGTTTACTCTATTTAATTTTGTTTTGCCAAGATTTAATAAATGGTTGAACTTAGTAAGATCATCATTATTAATAATTTCTATACCGGATTTTTTTGTAACGCTATAAATTAGATTGTGATCAGACCTGTTATCAATTAATGGATTCTGAAAATTAAGTAAATTTGTAAAACCCTCACCTGAGGAAGTCTGGTATTTATAATCATAAAATGTGTGAATGCATTTTGCAGGAATATAATTAATAAAAATAGCTGCCGCCAAAAAAATGATAAATAAAATCAAAGTCTTAAACCATTTCATTTCTTTATTATGTATGTTACCATCGTGACAAAATTATAGCCGATATTAAATTTATCCATTCATCTGTCTTTCATCATCCAGGCATGTGCCGCAGCCATATCAATTCTTGCCCCTATATTTTCTTCACCAACCAGACGATGTCCCATCATTCCGCTACCCATCATACCCATCATTCCTCCATTATTTCTGCTGGTAAGTTTTTCTTTTTTGATGGAATCTATATAGCAGACTATTGCCCAAATATATTTTGGTTTTATAGCTCCAAAATAAGGCGGCATAGGTGTACCTTCGATCCCGTTATTAATAATTCTATAGATCCAGTCGGGTGTATTTGCTCTCTTTAAAGGTACCTCAGCAAGATTTGCGGGTTGAATGGGTTTTCCTTTATAGTTTAATAGTTTATCTGCTGATGGTCCATCTCCTTTTGCATTTTTACCATGACAGCTTGCACAGTTACTGTCGAACACTTTTTTTCCCTCTCCAATTAAAGTACTGTTAAATTCCGGTCTCGTAGGTAAAACAATTGGTGTACCGATTTTTTCTTCTTCAGGTGCAAATGCTAATACATATACAGCTACCTGCCGCATTTCTTCGTTGTCCAGCTGTCGCTGTGGTATCATAGCAGTTGTGCGTATTCCTGATTTTAAAGTTGTAACAATATCTTCTACAGTTGGCAGGGTACCGAATGGTGTTGATTTAAACTTATACATCCCGGATGTAAAATCAGTTGGTAATGTTTTCATCTGGTTAGCATCAATTCCGTCCCCTTTGCCGTTAACACCATGGCATGCAATACAATACTCATCATATATTCGCTTACCGGCTAATAAACTATCGGGTAATGACGAATTAACTTCTGCCGAAGTCTTTTTCCCTAAACTGTTATTTGTTGAAAGTAGTAAAAAAATAATTGCTGAAATAAGAATAGAAAAATATAATTTTGAACCGAACACCTTTTATTCCTTAATACTTAAATCATTTAAATTCTTAATTAAAATCTAAATATTTGTGTTAATGAAAATGTTGCGCAGATCGACAAAAAAAATAATTAAGGGAATTGATTCTTAATTTTCTTAGGGAAACGACTTTCAGCAGGCGATTAGGATTGTTTATGTGACAGGACTCATAAAACCTTGAGTTAAAAAATTGTTTTTAACTTCAGGCAATTGATAGAGCTTGCAATAAAAGAAAACAAAGCTGTCACATTAAAATTATTAAATATTTATTTATAAGCATATCTCTATATTTTCAGAAAGACCATTTCCAATTTAGGATTTCGGGCATGTCTGCCCCATACTTATGGATATATTCTTTGTGCTCCAACAATTTATTTCTCATTGCCTGTTTAACATGTGCTCCGATTTTTTCAAGCTGCGGTACACGATCTATAACATCCATAACAAGATGAAAGCGGTCAAGATCATTTAATACAACCATATCAAAAGGTGTTGTAGTAGTTCCTTCTTCTTTATAACCTCTTACATGTAAATTTTTGTGATTTGTTCTTCTGTAAGTTAGGCGGTGGATTAACCAGGGATAACCATGAAAAGCAAATATTATAGGTTTATCTTTTGTAAAAAGTGAATCGAATTCTTTATCAGGTAATCCGTGCGGGTGTTCTATCTCAGGCTGAAGAGTCATCAGATCAACAATATTAATTACACGAATTTTCAGATCATTAAAATTACTTCGAAGAATGTCTACCGCAGCAAGGGTTTCTAAGGTAGGGACATCACCTGCACAAGCCATCACAGCATCAGGTTCAAAACCATTGTCATTACTTGCCCATTCCCAGATGCCAATACCTGCTGTGCAATGTTTAATTGCAGAATCCATATCAAGCCATTGCAGCTCAGGCTGCTTACCTGCAACAATTACATTTACATAATGCCTGCTTCTTAAACAATGATCTGTCACAGATAGAAGTGAGTTTGCATCAGGAGGTAAATAAACACGAACAATTTCAGCTTTCTTGTTTAAAACATGATCAATGAAACCAGGATCCTGGTGACTAAATCCGTTATGATCCTGCCTCCATACATGAGAAGTAAGAAGGTAATTAAGTGAAGCTATTGGTCTTCGCCATGGAATCTGTCGTGTTACTTTAAGCCACTTAGCGTGTTGGTTAAACATAGAATCTACAATATGAATAAAAGCCTCATAACAGGTGAATAAACCGTGTCTGCCCGTAAGAAGATATCCTTCAAGCCAACCCTGACAAACGTGCTCACTCAGAATTTCCATTACTCTGCCATCGTGGGAAATGTGATCATCTCCAGGTAATATTTCAGCAGTAGAGACTCTGTCAGTTACTTCGAATAATGCATTTAACCTATTTGAGTTGACTTCATCAGGACCCATAACCCTAAAGTTTCTGTTTTCAGAATTAAGCTTCAAAATATCTCTTAAAAGATGCCCCATAATGCGGGTAGCCTCTGCTTTTATAGTTCCCGGTTTGGTTACATCAACAGCGTAATCCCTGAAATCAGGTAACTTCAAATCTTTAAGTAATAAACCGCCGTTAGCATTCGGATTAGCTCCCATTCTATAATTTCTTTTTGGGGCAAGTTCAGCCAATTCGGGTCTAAGGGTTCCTTTTTCATCAAATAATTCTTCAGGCTTATAACTCTTCATCCATCCTTCAAGAATTTTTAGATGTTCCGGTTTTGTCGCTAATTCTGCGAGAGGAACCTGGTGTGACCTGAATGTACCTTCAACTTGTAACCCGTCAACAGTTTTTGGTCCCGTCCATCCTTTGGGAGTTTTTAAAATAATCATGGGAAATTGCGGTCTTTGAGAAAAACCATTTTTGCGAATGTCACGCTGAATTTTACTAATTTCCGAATGGACCTCATCCAATGTAGCTGCCATCTGCTGATGCATCTTTTCCGGTTCATCACCTTCCAGAAAATATACTTTATAACCATATCCATTGAACAGATTTAATAACTCTTCTTTTGGCAATCTTGCAAGCACCGTTGGATTAGCAATTTTATAACCATTAAGATGGAGTATAGGAACAACAACTCCATCGTTAACAGGATTCAGGAATTTATTTGAATGCCAGCTTGTAGCAAGTGCACCTGTCTCCGCTTCGCCATCGCCTACTACACAAAAGGCTAAGAGATCGGGGTTATCGAAAACGGCACCATAAGCATGAAGTAATGAATAACCAAGTTCCCCGCCTTCATTAATTGAACCCGGTGTCTCAGGAGCAACGTGGCTGGGTATTCCTCCCGGAAAAGAAAATTGCTTGAAAAGTTTTTTAATCCCTTCTGTATCTTTCGTGATATTCGGGTAAAATTCTGTATAGGAACCTTCAAGGTAGGTATTTGCAACCAGGCCGGGACCACCATGACCGGGACCTGTAACGAAGATTGCATTTAAATTATTCTTCTTAATAAGTCGGTTAAGATGAACATAAACAAAATTAAGTCCGGGAGTTGTTCCCCAATGACCAAGAAGTCTTGGTTTCGTATGCTCTAATTTAAGTGGTTCTTTTAATAACGGATTGTCTAATAAATAGATTTGCCCAACAGATAAATAATTTGCTGCACGCCAATATGCGTCTATATTTTTTACTTCATCATCAGATAGAGTATTTGATTCTTTTTTCCCCATAATATTACGTCTCCTAAATAAATGGGAAATTATTTTTTTTAATTATATGCATTAATGGAATAAAGTTTAATGAACCCGGACACAAATATCTGTTCAGCTTTTACTAAAGGTTCTGATTTTAGAGGGACAAATTATAGGATATAATGGATAAGGGAAGGTTTAGTTTTATGTTTTAAATAATTTTAATGAATCCCGTTAATTTTTCTTTGAATGCCTTCTCTTTCAGCCTGTGTTCTTGCTAATGAAAAAGCCTTTTGAAAATTATGCTTTGCTTTTAAGTTGTCATAATCTTTATAAAGTTCACCAAGAAGTAAAAAATAAAAATGGTTGTTTTCCTGGTTTAGTTTTTCTGCTTCAGCCAAAGCAGCATATCTTCCCTTTACTTTATACAAGGCAAAAGTCCTGTTAAGCAAAACCTCCGGGGAAAAATTAATCAGCATAAGCTTATCATATAACCGCAGAATTTCCTTCCATTTTTCATCAGTATCTTCTTTTATGCAGTGCCAATATGCAATTCTCGCTTCCAAATGATATGAGCTTATTTCATCTCCATGTGCTGATAGATTTAAAAAATAGATCCCTTGATTAATTAACTCCGTATCCCATAATTCTTCATTTTGATCTTCATAAAGAATGAAGGAATCCTTTTCTGTTTGCCTTGCTTCAAAACGTGAAGCATGAAAACACATCAGCGACATTAAAGCATTGGTTTTAGGAAGATTAGTTTTTTCGTATTCCGTTAGCATTAATCCTAAACGGAGTGCTTCCAGGCAAAGATCTTTTTGCAGAATCTGATTTTTCGTTTTGGAATAATATCCCTCATTGAACAATAAGTATATTATATGAAGTACGTTATCAAGCCTGTTGGTAATTTCATTCTCCGCCGGGAATTCCATCTGGACTTTTTCAGTTCTCAATTTTTCTTTAGCTCTGAATAATCTTTTGTTGATAGTATCTTTGCTTGTCAGGAATGCTTCGGCAATTTCATCAATTCCAAATCCGCACAGGATACGCAAAGCAAGACCAATCTGAGCCTCGCTTGCTATTATGGGATTACAAACTGCAAACATCATCTGTAACTGACTGTCTTTTATATTCTCCGACGAAAAATCTAATTCAGGATTCACAACATCATTATTCCGGATTTCAGTTAGTTCAGGAATTACTTTTTTCTCAAATATTTTATTTCTTCTGAAATGATAAAGTGTCTTCTGCTTTGCTACCACATATAGCCACGCAGCCGGATTTGGAGGAATGCCTTTAATTCCCCAGGTCTCCGCTGCCAACAAAAATGTTTCACTGACAATATCTTCAGCAATTTCGATATGATCCAGCCCGTAGAGTTTGCTGATAACAGCAACCATCTTTGAAAATTCGTTTTGAAATAAATTCTTTAAAGGTTCTTGTGCCATAAAAATCAACGAATGATCGAATGATGAATCTGGTCTTTTTTCATTCGACCATTCGCCTCATTATCTCTTATCCATAGATTGGTCTTATTTCAACACTGCCATCTGCATCCAGCACCGGGCATCCATGAGCCAAGGTTACGGCTTCATCAAGATTTTCGGCATTAATAACTATAAAGCTACCAAGCCGTTCTTTAATTTCAACGAAAGGTCCGTCTGTGATAACCCCTCCTGCTCTGAGAACTTTCCCCTCCAAAGAAAGGCGCTGACCGTTGTTTACTAATTTGCCTTGTTTCTGGATTGCCCCTGCCCAATCCTGCCATTTCTTTGAGAGTGCCTGCATTTCTTTTGGTGAAAGATTACTATGATCAAAACTGGGTTGTCTGAATAATAGCATGAATTCCTTCATTTTGTTCATCCTTTTTATTTTATAATTATTTGAATTACTTATTAATAACTGAGATATAAGAAATTGGACTTTACAAAAAAAATATTTTGATTTTCTTGCTTTCCGTCAATCAGCCTCAGGCAAATTCACTTTCTTTAATTTTTCTGAATTGGCCTGGAGTATAAGTTCCGGCAGTAGTTCTAAAAGCGATATTAATTCGATTGTATGAATTAATAGCTATTACCGCCATAGTCAAATCAATCAATTCGGATTCAGAAAATTGTTTTCGCGTTTGGTTATAGATTTCATCAGGCACATCACATTTGGTAACTGCTTCTGCCCAGGCTAATGCTGCGCGTTCCCTCTCAGTATAGAAAGGTGCATCCCGCCAGGCATCCAAAACATAAAGACGTTGTTCTGTTTCGCCCTCTGCAAGTAAGTCTTTTGAATGCATGTCGAGACAAAAAGCACAGCCATTGATTTGTGATACTCTGAAGTAAATTAAATTTAAAAGTTTTTCTTCAATAGGTGACTTTGCCAGGTATGCTCCCAGACTATTTAACGATGACAAAGCCTTATAACCTTTTTCAACTGCACTAATTCTTTGTTCCATTTTATTCACCTTTTATTTTATTGAATGTATGAATTACACTTCAATAATGATTGAGATAATGGAAATTGGACATTAATGGAAAAAATATTTTTGATAATATATCCCGAAAGATGAAGGATGGACAAAATAAAATAAATATTATTTAGGAAGGTTCATAAAGACTTTTCCCCTTATTTCTCAAATTCCGCATAATTATCGGAATTAAATTCTCCTCTTAAGGCAAGAAGGATTGCATCATCCAGCGGCGATGCATAACTTCCGGAAAGTGATGCAGGACCTCCAAACTTATATTTTACTCTTAGACTATATTTACCGACAGGAAACCATTTAAAGTTAAAGTTGTATTCATATATCGGTGTAGGTGGATACTCAATTGTTGTAAACGGTTTAATCATAATTAAATCAGACATATTAATTAAACTATATGGTATTACATCACAATCAAGTAAAATAACATTACTTTTTACAATTCCGGAATCGTTCAAAGAAATAACAGATGATTTTATAACATGAAAACAAGAACAGGCTTTAATAACATATAAGGTATCAGAACTAAGATTAATAAACTTTAAAAACGCAGTAACATTTCCATCATTATATTTCAAGCTATCTATATGAATATTCAGAAGACTGTCTTTCTCAGCCAACTTTTTTAAACGATTTTGATATTCTTCTATCTCAGGATTAAATATAATTGTCCCTCTCGGAATTTTTAATTCAATCTTAAGATTTACAGTTTTTTCTTCACCGCTAAATTGAACAGTGTCCTTCCGAAATTTATATCCAATGTAATCGCATTTTATTATGTGTACTCCATTAGGGATATTTTTTATAATAAAATTTCCGTTTACATCAGTAGCCGCACCCAAGTTTAAACCCAGCACAACAATATTTGCACCTATTAAATTATCCCCATTTTCAGCGTCACTAACATGTCCGGTTAAAGTGTAATAACTCTGTGAGTAAGTACAACTGCTGAAGGCTATTATGAGAACAAATACAATTTTAGATTTCATAATTAAAATTACAATTTAAAATTATGTTTAGATAATTCTATCCCGGGCTGTTTCATTGGACATCATATTGTTTTGTAAAAATAATCTTATTCTCTAAGCCTGGCAAATAAAGAAAGATTTTCTGAATACATTTTTTATAATTCTTAAGTTCATATGAATTAAAAATTCACTCACCCTGAATCTATTCTTGGACTTAATCTTGAACTTGAACTTTTTTTTTATATTTGTTGTCATCTAAATATTCAGAGGAAATAATTATGCCGGACATTGAAATTTACACTATAGGGGTTTACGGTTCCACCAAAGATTCATTCTTTAATAAACTTAAGAGGAATAAGATAGATACATTTTGCGATATACGAAAAAGACGGGGCGTCAGAGGATCTGAATATTCATTTGCAAATAGTAACAGATTACAATCTTATCTTTCTGAATTAAATATAAAATACATTCATGTTTTAGATTTGTCAACTCCTGATGAGATTCGTAAGCTTCAATATAAAGCAGATAAACAATCGGGAACTACACAACGTAAGAGAGAAACTTTATCTGAAGAATTTATTTCAACTTATAAAAACAAAGTGCTTAAGAAATTTGATTTTCAAAATCTGATTGATCAATTCAAAAAACTTGGTTCAAAAAGAATAGTTTTATTCTGCGTTGAGAAAAATCCATTAGCCTGCCATAGATCAATTGCAGCAGATTATCTTCATCAAAGATATGGATTCACAGTAAACCATTTATAACAGAAAAGGTAATTAAATCATTTTAAATGCCACTTATTCTCAACTAACGATTGTATAATTTGCTTTCCCCTGTGTCCAAATATCGGATGATTTTTCCGTGAAAGTTTATCTGCCAGCTTCAACGCAATTTCTGCAGTCGGAACATTTTTATCTTTGGATTCTCTAAGTATCTGCATTGTCCTGTTAAATATTGAATGTTTCCAACTTTTGTTGAAATGATCTTCAATCAACGGATCATTATTGATATACCCGTATTGTTCATTTGCGCAGGTTACGATTCCCATTCTGTTAGTAAGGAAATCCGGCACGTAATAAATTCCTTTATTGTGTAAAGAACTTCCATCTCTTTGCATATCTTCAAGCTGGTTATTAGCTGCACCACAAACTATTTTTGCTTTAAGTATAGGGATTGTTTGAGGATTAAGCACAGCACCTGTTGCATTTGGTGAAATAATATCACAAGCTTCACTGAAAATATGGATATCATTCTTATCAATTAATTTACAGTCGAAATTTCTTTCATAATATTTTTTCTTCGCAGAAATAATATTTTCCGGGTTTATATCTGCGGCGATTACTTTTTTGACCTTTTTATCAAATAAAAATCGAACTAAAGGTTCTCCTACGTGTCCTAATCCCTGGAGCGCGATTGTTTTTCCTTTAAGAGATCCCATCCCCAAAAATTCTAAAGCAGCTTCCATCCCGGAAATTACTCCTCTTGCAGTAGGTGTTGAAGGGTTTCCGCTGCCACCTAATTCCGGCGGAATACAGGTAGTAAATCTTGTCCCCGAAAAAACATTTGCCATATCTTCAACACTTGTTCCTACATCTTCGGCTGTTACATAACATCCGTTCAATGAAGAGATAAAGAAACCATATTCTTTATATATTTTCTCTCTTACTTCAGGGTTCATCTTATCATATTCCGGGTTATGGGCTATAACTCCTTTTCCGCCGCCCCACCATAAACCGGCAAGTGCATTTTTAAAAGCCATTCCGGCACCGAGTCTCAAGCCATCCCTGAAATAGGATTCAATGGAATTATATTCCCAGTATCTCACACCACCGGCAGCCTGTCCCCTGTTTGTTCTGTGAACATAAGCACCAAGGAGCATATTATAATTTTCCGAAACTTTACAGAACCATCCTTCATGCTCTAAAAAATCTCTTTTATCTTCAACAAAATAATCTGCTATTGTCTGCAATTTTCTATGCGATGCGATAAGGTTTTTATTTTTATCATCATAAGCGAAAAAAAATTTACGGATGTTCTCTTTTTTAAGGAAGCTGATAAAGTCAGCAGGAGTTAAAGAAAGCAGTTCAGGTTTTTTAGTCATAATTCCTTCTTTTTATTATTGTGGAAATATCATTTAAGAAGTTCGCTATTATAATAAGAATTTGATAAACATCCATAGTGAAGACAAATTAGGCGAAGCAATCAAAAATTTATAATGCTGAAAAAATATTCTGTGAAATATGATTGACTTGAAAAAGTTGGTTTTTATGCGATAATAAATTGATAATTAATTCCTGTTATTAAGAAAATTGATCGGGAATTAATGGCATTATTCATGTCATTTATTGCAATATGACAAAGAAGAATAGATGAATATTACATTTACCCGTCCACTTAGACTACTGATTTTTGTCCACCTGGCTATTATTATCCTATTTGCATATTTAGCCTTTACATTTTACCGGAATGACAAAGTTAATGAGCTTACTGAACGTTCAGATGAATTGAATTCCATTGCTAAATTAAAACAAAGCCTGATTGTTCAATGGCATAATGAAAGGCTGGCGGATGCCCGGTATCTTTCAAGTAACGAAATACTGATTAAATTTATAAATTCTTATTCATCAACAAGCCAGTATTCGGATTCGGTAAGTATTGTTAAAACGCTCAGGCAAATGTACCGAAATCATGATTACTCAGATTTCTTCGTATTGGCTCCGGATAGAAAAATGATAATTGATCTTAACCCTTCAAGATTAAATGTTATATTTTCCGATTCGCTTGATGCTGCTGTAAAAACCAAAAAATTAAATTTCTCCGGTATTTATTTCGATTCTCTTAACAATTCTCCTTCACTTGATATATATATTCCTCTATTTTATAAAAATAAATTCATATCGACGATCATTCTGAAAATTGATCCCGGCAGGGTATTATACCAGTTGCTAACTTCAGGTTATTCCAACAATACTTCACGTGAATCATATATTAAAGAAAATAAGGACGGAATTGCGCGCTTTATAAGTCCGCTTAAATATGATTCTAAAAAAATATTCCACCGTGATAAATCAGTACTGCATTCTTTAATAAAGTCTCCACAAATAGTACAGGATATGGACTACAGGGGAATTGATGTGGTTGAAGATATCAGACCGGTTGAAGGAACCCCCTGGTATCTTGTAACAAAAATAGATCTCGCGGAAGTTTATTCCCCGGTTAATGTTCACATTTTGAGTAATATTATTATCCTGGGCTTGATCACATTTTTAGGCGGATTGCTTTTTCTTTATGTCTATACCAGGACTAATTATAATAATCTCAAAAAACTAAGTGAAGCAGAAAATAAATTTACATCGATCTTTGAGAATTCCAGTAATGCCATGCTTTTACTGGATAATGAAACTATTATCGATTGTAATCGTAAAGCGGAAGAACTGTTCGATCTTTCCGGGAAAAATATTATTGACAAACATCCTGTTGATTTATCTCCCGAATACCAGTCTTTAAATCTCACTTCAGTTGATGAATATCAAAAAATCATTGCTTCATTTCAGGATGGAAATTCCAGGTATTTTCAGTGGATATTTCAACGCAACGGCAGCCCGGTATTTACTGAGCTTAATTTATCTACCATAGAACTGAACAATAAACAATATATTCTTATACAATTGTTCGATATTACTTCCCAAAAACTTATTGAAGAATCACTTCTGGAATCTGAAAGAAAATTCATAGCTGCTTTTCAGCTTAATCCGCAGGCTATGATTATTACTGCTCTTTCGGATGGTAAAATCGCAGAAGTAAATGATATCTTTATATCCGATAGCGGCTTTAGACGTGAAGAACTTATAGGTCACACAATAGAGGAACTACAGTTATTTAATGATGATGTCGATCGTATAAAATTCCGTAATGAAATTATTAAAACAGAAAATATCTATGGAATGGAAGTTAATTTCAGGATAAAATCCGGTCATGTCCTTAAATGTTTGCTTTCTTCAACTGTTTTTATTCATCATGGGAAATCGCATCTTTTATCCACCATTCTAAATATTACCGATCGAAAAATTGCCGAGGAAGCGTTACTTTGCAGTGAGAAAAAATACAAGTACCTCTTTGATAATAACCCTCAGCCAATGTGGATATATGACACTGAATTACTATCATTCCTGGAAGTAAATAACGCAGCTTTAGTAAATTACGGGTATTCGAGAGATGAATTTCTTTCGATGAATCTGAAAGATATAATACCTTCTGAAGACTTTGAGCTACTTAAGAAAAATAAAAACGGCTCCATGCGCAAACTGGATTTCAATGGTATTTCCGGGCACAGGAAAAAGAATGGTGAAATAATTTTTGTAGAAACAACATCACATTTAATTGATTTTGAAAATCACATAGCAAGACTTGTCCTTATTAATGATGTTACAGAACGGGAACAAGCCAGGCAGCAAAAAGAAATTGCTTTAAGTCAATTAACAAATCTATATAACAATTTGCCCGAAGCAATTTTTTCAATTGATACTGTTCAGAATAAAATGCTGTTTGCATCACCCGCTCACGAATCTGTTTTCGGTTATACCCCTGAAGCATTTTTCAGGAATCCTGACCTGTGGTACCAAATCATACTTCCTGAAGACAAGCCTGTTGTAGATGCAGGGTATCCCATTTTGGCTGAAGGAAAAATGCACGACAACCAGTTCAGAATAACAAAACCTGATGGAAGTATAAACTGGATTGAAACAAGGACGAAACCTACACTCGGTAATGATGGTAAAATCATTCGCATAGATGGAATTGCCTCCAACATTACCGACAGGAAAGAGATTGAATTAACCCTGCTTAATACCCGGCAGAAATTAGGTGAGGTTCTTGAACATAGTGTTAATCTTTTTTATGCTCATGATCCTGATTTTATCCTGACCTATGTAAGCCCCCAGTCAATACAATTTCTGGACTGTACCCCGGAAGAAGCTAAAGTAAACTGGACGAATTTCATTACAGATAATCCTGTCAATTTAAAAGGAATTGAATTAACAAAATTAGCCCTTGATACAGGACAGAGACAGCCTCCTTATGAACTCGAATTGAAAAAAATGAATGGCGAATTAATCTGGGTAGAGGTAAATGAGGCTCCTGTGGTAAAAGACGGTATAACCATTTCAATGGTAGGTTCTCTCACAGATGTTACAGCACGAAAAAAAGCCGAAGATAATTTGAAAGAGAGCCAGCTTCTTTTAACTAATGCAATTGAGGTTGCTCATATGGGTCATTGGCAATACGATGTCATAAGTGATACGTTTAAGTTTAATGACCAGTTCTATAAGATGTTCCGTACATCCGTTGAAGAAGTAGGCAGTTACACAATGTCTTCTTCCGAGTATGCAAATAAATTTGTGCACCCGGATGATATTCAGTTAGTGGGTAAAGAAATCCAGGGGGCACTTGCAACTACGGATCCCTATTATCATAAAGAAATGGAACATCGAATATTATATGCTGATGGTGAAATAGGTACAATTGTGGTCAGGTTTAACATCCTAAAAGATGAAAACGGGAAAACAATAAGAACCTTTGGAGTTAACCAGGATATTTCACAACGTAAAGTTGCAGAAGAAAAGTTAATTGAATCCCAAACCCGATTCAGGAAACTGATTGAAAATGCACCTGACGGGATTACACTTGTAACAAAAGATGGAAAATTCAAATACATCAGTCCCTCTGCATTTAAAATTTTCGGCTATAAATCCGAAGATATAATTGATTCAACCAGACCTCATAAATTAACTCATCCTGATGACCTTTCAGCAGTATTCAAAGCATTCCGGAAAATAATAGCTGATCCTCTGCATACAGTTTCTCTGGAATACAGGTTTAAACATCGTGATGGATCCTGGCGTTGGATAGAATCTACCTTTACTAACCTTCTTAATGAACCAAGTGTTCAGGCAGTTGTTATAAATTACAGGGATATAAATGAACAGAAGTTCGCCAGGGAAGAGCTAAAAATATCTGAAAGTAAATATCACGACCTGTTTGATAACGTTAATGATGCCATAATGATTTTTGAGCCTGAAACGGAAATAGTGCTGGAAGTTAATAATAAAGCATGTGAAATTTATAATATTCCAAAAGAGAAATTTTTAGGTCTGAGCCTTAAAACTCTTACAAAGGATATTAAAGACGGAGTGACAAAAATTAACAACACACTCAGGTATAAGAGCTACAGGAATTTTGAATCAAGACAGTTTATGCCTGATGGAAGAACCCTGGATCTCCTGATTAATGCCTCTGTAATAAACTTTAACGGTAAAACTGCTATCCTTTCTATTAACCGTGATATCAGTGAACGAAAAATAGCGGAAGAAAATATTAAACTGCTCAGCAGATCAATTGAACAGAGCCAGGTTAGTGTTGTTATCACAGACCCGCAGGGGATTATTCAATATGTAAACAACAAGTTCACTGAGCTTACGGGTTACAGTTTTAATGAGGTTAACGGATCGTCTATAAATATTTTGCATTCAGATTATCATCCACCCGATTATTATCAAAGTATATGGAATACTATTTTATCCGGAAAAGACTGGCATGGTGAACTGCTGATTCCTAAAAAGAATGGAGAGTGTTACTGGGAGAATGCCGTTTTTTCACCCATAATAAATGAAGGTGGGAAGATTACAAACATTGTCGGGGTGAAAGAAGATATAACTGAAAAGAAAAAAATGATAGAAGAATTAATTTCTGCCAAAGAAAAAGCAGAGGAAGCAAATATTCTTAAATCACACTTTTTAGCAAATATGAGTCATGAGCTCCGGACACCTTTGGTTGGCATACTTGGCTTTGCAGAGCTTCTGTCTGACGAAACAACCGATGCTGATCACCTTGAGATGACCGAAACTATCCTGAGAAGCGGGAGGAGATTGCTTGAAACTCTTAATTCAATACTCGATATATCAAGAATAGAAGCAAACAAGCAGGATATTAATCCTGAGATAATTAATATTGGTGATATTCTTACAGAGTCAATTCAACTTTTCAAACCTTCAGCAAAAGAAAAGGGACTTTCACTTAACCTTATCATCCCTGGGCAGATGCCGGTCTTTCTTTCAGACAGAGACATGCTTATAAAAATATTTAATAACCTTATAAATAATGCTGTTAAATATACCGAACAAGGGAGTGTAACTATAAAAGTTTCAACTGATATTGATATTCCTCAAAAGTCAATTTCTATAGAAGTTTCGGATACCGGAATTGGCATTAATAAAAAGCATCAGGAAATAATATTTGAGCCGTTCAGGCAGGTAAGCGAAGGTCTCTCGCGCACATTTGAGGGAACCGGGCTGGGATTGAGTATTACCCAAAAGCTGGTCAAAATACTTAACGGAACGATTTCGCTGAAAAGTAACCCGGGTATAGGTTCAACATTTACTATAAAATTTCCAATAGAAGAAAGGAAAATAATGCCTCCAATCATTGATGATAAAACCAAAGTACTTATTGATTCCAAACAAAACCTCAATAACTCAATGGCTTCTATACTTCTTGTAGAAGATGATAAGATAAATGCTTCTGTAGTTAAAGCTTATCTCAATAATTATACATTTGTAGATCACGTAATTGACGGATCTGAAGCTGTAAATATCTGTAAAGAAAAATATTTTGATGCAATACTGATGGATATTAATCTCAAGGGAATGAATGGTGTTGAAGCTGCTCATAATATCAGGCTGATTAATGAACATTTTTTGAGTGTACCAATAATTGCAATGACGGCTTATGCAATGAAGGGAGACAAAGAAAGATTCTTGTCAGATGGATTTGATTATTATATTTCAAAACCATTCAGACGCAGCGAATTACTTGATGTATTATCAAATGTTATTAAGATGGATAATTATATTGTACAGGATTAATTAAAGTCCTGACAAGCTGCATTTGCACTGAAAATTTCATTCCTTCTTGTCTTTTCGTAGATACGAGTCGTTGCTCGTCTCTTAAATTTTATTTTGCTGTAATAAGCCACCGGCTTGCCTGGCTGAAGGCTGGTTTACCAACCACAGGTCAGCTCATCTTTACAAATATTATTTAAGCAGAATCATCTTACATGTTTTAGAGAAATCCCTGCTTATTGTTTTAGAGATCGCCTCCATTTTATAAAAATAAATCCCACTCGATAAATGACTTCCGTCAAACTCAATTGAATAATTCCCTGAAGCCTTTTTCTCATTTACTAAAGTTGCTACTTCATTTCCAAGAACATCATAAACTTTAATCGTAACTAAACTGTTTACCGTTACAGAATAATTTATTGTTGTTGAAGGGTTAAACAGGTTGGGATAATTCTGTTCGAAAGAAAATTCAGTTGGTGAATTTAATTCTACTTAAATTTCTTTTGAATATTTGAACATGCCGTTAAAATCAATTTATTTCAAATAGTATTCATAAACTTCCGTGAAACTTTGTTATTAGTAAATGAATATGATAGTACTGAAGGATTACCTTATGGCAGTCGGGTCAAAAAGTTCAGTATGGGAATATCTTCATTACCGGGTTTATATATAAAAAGGGAAAGCATTTTGCTTTCCCTTTGTTTTATTCATCTGTTCAGAGGAGGGCAATGACTGATGAATTTTACCTCATTAAAATCATTTTCCTGGATTGAACAAAATCGTTAGATACAATTCTGTATATATATGTACCGGAACTCATTTGAATTCCATTATTATTCAATCCGTTCCACTCAACTGTATATCTTCCCTGCTGTACCTGCCCGTTGTATAATGTTTTTATTTCCTGGCCAATAAGATCATAAATCTTTATGCTTACTAAACTGGTTTTGGGTACCTGGAATTGTATTGCAGTTGTAGGATTAAATGGATTAGGATAGTTCTGGGATAATGCATAGTTGGTCGGCATACTGCCTACTGCTATAGTAACCTCGTTTGAATAATTGTTTGTACCATCATAATCAATTTGTTTCAACCGGTATGTATATGTTCCTGTTGAAACATCATTGTCTGTATATGAGTATGACTGAGGTTCAGTGGTTGTGCCTTTACCTTCTACAAATCCTATCTCATTCCACTGTTGACTGATGCCTGCCTGACGCTCAATTTCAAATCCCCTGTTATTGGTTTCCGTTGCTGTAGTCCAGTCTAACTGAACTCCTTCCCCAACCGTCAGTGCTGTGAATGATGTTAGTTCTACAGGGGTAATATCTGTATATATCATATACAGAAATGCCGAGGATAATGGAACCGTTCCCGGTATTGTTGCTGTTCCCATACCTTGAAATGGTCCAATGTTCAGTACTATCCCTCCGAATTCATCCTGTATTACCATACTGGAATTATTCGGCAGGTTATACTGAATGTCTATTGGTAATCCGGAGGCACTTCTCTGCCATATCATTCTTTGCTGTACGGTATCTGAAAACGGGAAAGCAGGAGGATCACCCGGTGCACGATAATCTTTGTAGGAAGATAATGCTTCTCCACAATATGGCTCAAGATCAAACCTGAACTCGAATACACCTGCAGGTGGAAATGGCGGGAGATCACTTTCTCCTAATGCCGGATCAATACAATTGGTTGCAGTTAAATCCAATCCAACTGCCAGTTGGATTGTGGCTGAACCATCTGAGGCTGACATTGGAATATCTACTGTTGCTTGTCCATACGATATTGCTATGTACAAAAAAACAAGAGAAAGAATCGAATAGAGTTTTTTCATATTATGCTCCAACATATTTAAATGGGTTGTGATTTTATTCCTTTTAGAAATTCAATAAAATAATTTTTGCAGCCCTGTTTTTATTTTCAGGGCTGCAAGTATTAAATAAATTATTTAAGCAGCATCATCTTCTTTATTGAAACGAATTTCTCCGTTCTTAATTCATAGATATACATACCCGATGCATAATTCTTTGCATTCCACTGGTATTGGTATTTGCCCGCGAGCATTTCTCCGTTTATTAATTCTGCTACTTTTTGTCCAAGCACATTGTAAATTGAAATTGTTGCATTCTTTACATTCTCAGGAAGCGAGAACTCTATGGTTGTGCTCGGGTTGAACGGGTTCGGATAGTTCTGCTCTAATGCATATTTATCAGGTATTAGTTGTCCTGATACCATCAGCTTGTTTACATTCGGATTACTGATAGTTATCTCTTCACCTTTTTTAACATTTACATTTATCTCTTTACCCGTTACATCCTGAATTCTGATGTCCATTCCATCTGCTTTTACCTTTACGGGGTATTTTACTCCGCTCATATCGATTGTCTGGAAGCCGCTGTTAATATCTTCAGCTATCCTTCCGCTGTTGTACCTTACATCAAATACTCCGGCAGGTGGTAATGGTGGTAGTTCATACTTGTTCAGATCTACCTGCCCTTTTACTGCATACAGTGTGTAGCTGCTTCCTGTTGCATCTGTTACTGTTATCTTCCCCCAGTTTACCTGACTTATAGGCAGGCCTGCCTGTCCGTTAGCCAGGTTATCCTTGAAGTATTTTTCCGCATTCTTACTCAGGTTTGCCGGCACGACAAGTGTGTTTATCTGGCAATCAGATAAGACTTTTATCCAATAGCCATATCCGGGGTCCAGCGTTGTTGCATTTTGATAACCTGCTCCGGGAACATACTTGTATATAGGATACACAATCTGGTCAGGTGGTGTAGATGTTAATGTTGTTACATCTTCACTGTTTTCGTAACCTCCGAACATATTCCATCCCGAGGAAGCACTGATTGGATTGTGGGTTACTACCTGCAATGAAGGATAATTATATGTTTCAGTACCTGCATTTTTCATCCAGTATCCTTCTCCCGGTGTTGTGGTTGTTATACCACTGTACCCTGAACCAGGAACGAACTTATATACTGTGCCTGTAAGATCTGCCCACCAGTTAGTTATATCCATCCCATCCGGATTTGTTCCCGGTACTGATGTCATATTCCAACCGTCATTTATATTAAGTGATAATGAGAACGTTATGGTGCCAACGCTTTCAAACTCATCAGCACCTACATCAGGAGTGGTTGCATCTCTCAGATCGCCATCAAAATCATCCGTAATTGCAATTGGAGTATTTACGGGTGTTCCGCCTGATTCAAGTTGAGTTGGGACTGTAATGTTAATATGAAGATCATAAGGAGGGGTAGTTGAGTTTATAAAAGGTGGATTCTCCGTGAACGATACCGAGTCTCTCGGAGATACTATCATCTTAAATTGTTCAATGGTCCGGGCAGTATCTGTACCATCATAATAAATTAGATTTACAGCCGAAGGTGTCCCTGCATAGAAATCATTATTATTAGATACATCTGCATAAGAAGTTAATGTGTTTGTACTTCTTCTGTATGCAGTGGTAAATCCTGCACCAACAGGTGTTGATGTATTAACAACAACGTTGTCTCTCAGATCAACAGTCGGTGTCGTGCTTGCATAAATTCCGGCAGAACCGAAGTTTGCACCTGTACTGCTTGCATTAAGGAATATAGTATTATAATATAAACCTATAGCAGTACCGCCCGATATATACATCCCTGCCAATCCGGTTGCTGAACCTGAAACAGGGGTCTTCAAGTCGGATACAAAGTTATTATAAACATTATTGCTTGCCCCGGTTGTTATATAGATACCATATAATGTTTGGTTTGCGTTATTCCCGGTCAGATTGTAGACCTGGTTTTTATAACAGTTTGTGGTTCCTGTGGCTGCATCATATATTCCATAAAGGTTTATACCCGATGTGGTTATGTTATAAACATTGTTGTTATGAAACGATCCATTCGTTCCGGTGCCATATATTCCCCAGACATTTCCGCCGGCTGTTATATTATGAACTGTGTTATTATATATTTCATTCGAAAGTCCTCCACTGTGATAAAAACCATACGTATTGCCTGTGCCGCCTGTGAAGTTTTCTATGGTATTATCATTACAAATACGGTTATGAGTTCCTATAACAAAATCATAAAAGCCATATAAATTTGAAGAGCCTGTAACAGTGATATTTGAGAAATTATTGTTGGATATAGTGGATAGACCACTTGTAGGGGTGCCAAAATTATAATAACAATAGAAATTGCCGACCGCCCCGGTCCTGTTTATTGAACCGCTGGTTTGGTTTCCTGTAACGGTAACAGATGTAGTGAAAGTAGATGCATAAATTAAATAAACACTACCTGTTGCGGATATTGTTCCGGCAGCAAATGTATTGTTATTAAAATTCTCTGAAGCTCCAGTGGAATAATTAGCGATATAATACGTGGCTCCTGTTGATAATGAAACGTTAGATAAGGTAATTGTGTTGTTGTTTACAACTATTTGCTGTACACCTGCAAAGATATCTACTCCGAATAGATTAGCAGTGTGTTCTGCACTTGTAATTGTGTTATAAGCAACAGAGGGATTGGTTACATAAGTGATGTAAACTCCATAAGATGGGGTCATTGAACCCCCGCCAAAGTTTGTGATAATATTACCTGCACCTGTTTGCCCTATAACTACATTATTATCCTGGAATCCGCTAGCACCTGAACCTCTTGCGTAAACACCAACATGTACGTTTTGTACTGTGTTGCCGGTAATTATGATGTCGGAGTTAATACCGCTTGAATCTGTGATTGTAACACCTGCCGGCGAGGCAACGTCTGTAGGCCCATTGCTGACATAAATTCCGATCACGTATCCGCTTGTCCCTTTGGTCATTGTAACTGCTGCATTCTTAATTGTTACATTCTTGCAGCCATCCGTACCGCTGGGTTTGTTGGTTATATATCCATACTCGATGCCCTGATTACTTGCAGAGACGTCGATACCGTCAAAGGTAACATAATCAGAACCATTAAGCTGAATAACTGCATCACCCAATCCGCCGAGATTTATTGTCTCATTAGTACCTGCATCTGTACGCGTAACAAGAGGATCTGCTCCACTACCGCTCTTCTGCAATATGATGGTGTTCCCTTCTGTCCCGCTAGCTGTAACAATAATCGGTTCTGTTATATTTTCTGTATATCCTGCTGTTACATTGAATGTGACACCACCTGATCCTACTCCAACAAGGTTCAGAGAATCAACAGCAGCTTTTATCGTCGCAAATGGACTGCCGGGTATTGTATAGGTTCCCGATAATTGCAGCAAAGTTACAAATTCATCAGCACCGACATCAGGTGTTGAAGCATTCCTCAGATCACCGTCAAAATCATCTGTAATTGCAATTGGAGTATTTACGGGTGTTCCTCCTGCTTCAAGCTGTGTTACAGCATTAGTATTGATATGAAGATCGTAAGGAGGAGTAGTTGAGTTTTCAAAGGGTGGATTCTCCGTGAACGATACCGAGTCTCTCGGAGATACTATTATCTTAAATTGTTCAATGGTCCGGGCAGTATCTGTACCATCATAATAAATTAGATTTACAGCCGAAGGTGTCCCTGCATAGAAATCATTATTATTAGATACATCTGCATAAGAAGTTAATGTGTTTGTACTTCTTCTGTATGCAGTGGTAAATCCTGCACCAACAGGTGTTGATGTATTAACAACAACGTTGTCTCTCAGATCAACAGTTGGTGTCGTGCTTGCATAAATTCCGGCAGAACCGAAGTTTGCACCTGTACTGCTTGCATTAAGGAATATAGTATTATAATATAAACCTATAGCAGTACCGCCCGATATATACATCCCTGCCAATCCGGTTGCTGAACCTGAAACAGGGGTCTTCAAGTCGGATACAAAGTTATTATAAACATTATTGCTTGCCCCCGATGTTATATAGATACCATATAATGTTTGGTTTGCGTTATTCCCGGTCAGATTGTAGACCTGGTTTTTATAACAGCTTGTGGTTCCCGCTGCTGCATCATATATACCATAAAGGATTGTACCCGATGTGGTTATTTCGTAAACATTATTATTATATGCAGTTGCATTTGGCCCGGCAAAATACAGCCCGTATACATTCCCTCCGGCTGTTACGCTGTGAACTGTGTTATCATATAGCTGGTTCGTAAGTGTGGCACCCGTATAGATACAATATGTATTCCCTGTGCCGCCTGCCAGGTTTGCTATCGTATTGCCGCTGCAAATACGATTATGTGGTTGAAATGTATTATCATAAATGCCATACAAACCCGAAGTGCCCGTGACAGTGATATTTGAGAAATTATTGTTGGATATGGTTGAAAGCCCGCTTGTCGGACTGCCGAAGTTATAATAACAATAGAAATTGCCAAGAGCACCGGTTCTGTTTATTGAACCGCTGGTCTGGTTTCCCGTAACAGTAATAGATGTGGTGAAATTCTGTGTATATATTAAGTAAACATTACCAGTTGCGGATATCGTTCCGGCTGCAAATGTATTGTTATTAAAGCTCTCTGAAGTTGCATTGGCATTAGTATAAATATAATATGTGGCTCCTGTTGATAATGAAACGTTAGATAGGGTTATTGTGTTGTTGTTTGCAACTACATTCCCCTGTATACCTGCAAGATAATATATACCGTACACGTTGGCTGTATGTTCTGCACTTGTTATTGTGTTATAGGAAACAGTGGGATTAGCCACAAGAGTATTGTAAACTCCGTAACTTGGTGTCGCTGACCCTCCGCCAAAGTTTGTGATAACATTACCTGCACCCTCTTGCCCTACCACTACATTATTATCCTGAAATCCCGAGGCAACCGATCCTCTTTCGTAAACACCTACGTGCACGTTTTGTACAGTGTTGCCTGTAATTAAAATGTTTGAGTTAATACCGCTCGAATCTGTAACAGCAACACCTGCCGGCGAGGCAACGTCCGTAGGTCCGTTGCTGATATAAATTCCGATCACGTATCCGCTCGTCCCTTTGGTCATTGTAACTGCTGCATTCTTAATTGTCACATACTTACAGCCGTCCGTACCGCTCGGCTTGTTGGTTATATATCCATACTCGATACCCTGATTACTTGCAGAGACGTCGATACCGTCAAAGGTAACATAATCAGAACCATTAAGCTGAATAACTGCATCACCCAATCCGCCGAGATTTATTGTCTCATTAGTACCTGCATCTGTACGCGTAACGAGAGGATCTGCTCCACTACCGCTCTTCTGCAATGTGATGGTGTTCCCCTCTGTTCCTGTAGCGGTAACAATAATTGGCTCTGTTATATTTTCTGTATAACCTGCTGTTACATTGAATGTAACCCCGCCTGCTCCTACACCTGCAAGATTCATTGAATCGACTGCCGCTCTTATCGTCGCAAATGGACTGCCCGGTATTGTATATGTGCCCGATAATTGTCCATAAGAATTTTGCAAAAGAGCAAACGTTATTAGGAGGAAAATATTTGTAATGTATCTACGTAAATTAAAAGACATAGTGCCTCCACAATGAATTTAAAATAATTGTTTATTATTTTTTATTGAACTTTCTTTGACTATTTTTTCATCCTATTTAATCAAAAGCATCTTCTTGATTGAAATAAATTTTTCTGTCTTTAATTCATATATGTACATTCCCGTTGCCAGGTATTTTGCATTCCATTGGTAGCTGTAGTTTCCGGCTTCCAGTTTCGAGTTTACAAGTTCTGTTACCTTCTGTCCCAAAGTGTTGTATATTGTCAGGGTTACATTTGCTGCTTCCGGCAGTGAGAAATTAATTGTTGTACTCGGGTTAAATGGATTAGGATAGTTTTGTTCTAATGCATATTTGTCGGGGATGACATTCCCGGACACCATTATCTTGTTTGTACTTAAGTTACTTATAGTTATCTCTTCACCTTTTTTAACATTTACATTTATCTCTTTCCCTGTTACATCCTGCAGCCTTATATCCATATTCTCTACTTTTACTTTTACAGGGTACACAACACTGCTCATATCTATTGTCTGGAAATCACTGTTTATGTCTTCTGCAATTCTTCCGCTGCTGAATCTTGCATCAAATATTCCTGCAGGTGGTAAAGGAGGAAGTTCGTACTTGTTCAGATCTACTTGTCCCTTTACAGCATACAATGTGTAGCTTTGTCCTGCTGCATCTGTTACTGTTATCTTTCCCCAGTTTACCTGACTTATAGGCAGGTCATCTTTGAAATTGTTTGCTATATTACTATTACCCTTTGCCATCATATCAGGTACATTTATCTGGCAGGCTGATGCTGTTTTTACCCAGTATCCGTATCCGGGATCTATTGTGGTTGCTGCCTGGTAACCCGATCCCGGAATGTATTTATAGATTGGAAATACTATCTGCCCTGAAGGTGTAGTTGTTAATGCTGTTGCATTGACAGAATTTTCATATCCACCGATCATATTCCATCCCTGTGCTGCACTTATAGGATCGTGAGCTACTGCCTGTATTCCTCCTGAAGGCCACTCATCTCCGGTATTATAGACGTTGGTTATCGTATTCTTCAACCAATAACCTTGTCCCGGTGTGGTAGTTGTTATCCCGCTATAACCGGAGCCAGGAACAAACTTGTAAACAATACCTGTTAGATCAGGCCACCACGTGTTTACTCCCTGCCCATCGGGGTTTATGCCAGGTACTGAAACCATATTCCAACCGTTAGAAATGTTTACTGATAGTTGGAATGTTGTTAGTTCCGAATATTTTATGGTTAAATAATCAGGACCTGTAGGAGAAACGGGGCTGGTACCTGTAACATATACAGATCCCGTATTATCGGCTGCTATGTCATATCCATAGTCGAGTCCCTGGGCCCCATCGTATCTTCTAACCCACAACTGCCTTCCATTCTGATCATATTTTACAGTTGCATAATCATATAATGTTCCGTTCCCTATACTGCCGCCGATTATATAAATATTTCCAAATGCATCATTAGTAATTGCATTTGCTCCATCATGTGATCCATAAGGGGTATAATAACGTGCCGTCCAGATTGTATCACCTGTGGTTATATTATATTTAATTGTCAGGAATGTGGAAAAAGATGTATTATAATATGATGAACCTGTTACAACAACTGCATTAGAAGTTGAATCATAGACAATATCTCTGGCATCATCAGGACCGTGTATTGGCCCATCATATCTTGCAATCCATTGCTGATCACCCGCAGGATTATATTTAATTGTACAAAAGTCGTCCCAATATCCATTTAATCCCTGGCTCTTACTTCTTCCTGTTACATAAATATTCTGGTCGGAATCCAGTACTATTGCTGTAGGAATGTCATCCCGGCCGATAGCGCCATTATATATTTGATGCCACTGTTCTACTCCCGCTGAATTGTACTTAATGGTAATGTAATCATTACCATTATTATTACCATTTGTATAAATACGTCCAGCTACGTAAACATTTCCAATGTTATCTGTTACTATAGCTACCCCCTCCTGGGTAGGACTAACGCTATATTTTGACACCCATTGCTGAACCCCGGAAGGATCATACTTAACCGTTGCCATAACATAATCAGAGCCTTCGAGACTAGAACCAGTAACATAAGAATTACCTGCAGCATCTATTGAGATAGCCCAGGATCTACTGGTCTGGTAAGTGCCGTTGTAGTGAGCCACCCATTGCTGAACTCCATCAGAATTCCATTTAACGGTAGTGTAGACCGGATTATTAGGATCATTTTCAAGGCTTGGCCCTGTAGCATAAACATTTCCTGAATCATCAACTTTCATATCATAAAGAAGATCCTGACTGTGTTGTGCTCCGTCGTATCGAGCATCCCATAGTTGCTCTCCCGAAGGACTATATTTAATAACACAAAAATCAAAGTTTGTATAAGTACCCCAGGAAGTGGTTGTACTATACCCCCCCGAGTATACATTTCCCTGCGCATCTATTCCAATATGATGAGCCTCATCAACATTGGTTAAGCATGTATCGCAGTAATTAAACCTTTGTACCCATTCGGTGATAACACTATCTGACATTTGTCCATAATTAACAGGGCATACGAAGGTGAGTATGATTAAAAGCAAAAGTCCCTCATTGAAGCACTTCATTTTTTGTTCCTCTCTGAATATTTTTTAAGAAAGCTATGGGAAACCTCCAAAAGGTAATCCCCAACGCATTTTTTATTTTCAATTAAAAACTTATTTTTAATTTTATAGAGTTCCAGGACTACAGTGTAAATTATTCATACATTTATATAATTTTTTAACTCAAACAGATTTTCCTTTGATATAAAAGCTAAAGCACCTTCATTCGTTACTGCAAACCTACTTGCAGGTGTATCATAATCTGTTATGATAATTATTTTTGCTGCAGGAAACTCAACATGAAATTTTTTCAGGATATCTAATCCGTGCATTTTATTTATCTGTATATCCAATAAAACAAAATCGGGTAAGTGTGCAGAATAACTGGATAGTGCTTCATTAACATTAGTGCATTCAACAAAGCTATTCTCACTTATTGAAATGATTTCTTCAATGATTTTTATCATTTTTCGATTTTCTTCAATTATCAGGTATTTCATAGAAATAATTATATTTAATCGGTTATGAAATTATTAATTGAGAAAAATTAAATCAATCGGGGGAATTTTGTATTTCACATACCTACCTTCTGGTAGTTAGATACCTGTTAGCTGATATATTCCGGTTTATATTTCGTTTGTATGGTGAATTACAAAGTGTAGTAAGGCATTGGTTCCATGAAGATCAAGCTTTTGGCAAATATTTTTTCGGTGAGTCTCTACTGTATAAGTGCTTACAAAGAGTTCGTCTGCTATTTCCTTGGAAGTCATATTTTCAGCTATCATTTTGAGAATTTTCCTTTCGGTCGTGGTTAATAATGATAACCCGGATTTATCTTCGGAATTATTGAATTGGTTCCTGCTGATCAATAGACCTGAAATTGATGGGCTTACATAATAATTACCTTTAGAAACGCTTATAACCGCATCAACAATTTCAGTAGCGGCAGAATCTTTCATTACATAGCCCATAACATTTAAATCCATTGCCCTATTAAATATATTTTCCTTATTATACATCGTAAGAATAATTATTCGGGCGGTTAAATTTTTACGCCTGGTCTCCTGAACGACCTGCAATCCTCCAAGTTTCGGCATATCTATATCTATAATAGCTATCTGTGGTTTTAAACTTTCTATTAATATTAGTGCCTCTTCACCATTATTTGCTTCACCTATTACTTTCAAATTCTCCTTCTTCTCCAAAATGTTTTTTACACCACTCCGTAGTAATGGGTGATCATCTGCAAGTAAAATTGTTATAATAGAATTTTCCAATCCATTAAGGCTTTCTGTCATTCTTTGTATGTTATTTTATAATTTATATCAGCTAAATAAATTTGTTTTGTATAGTTTAAATTTTAGCATTATCAATTTTCTTATTTAAATTATTTTCTTTGTTATGGTTTAATGCTATAGATATTTCAATCCTTGTTCCTTTACCCGGACTGGAATTTATCATCATCTTACCACCAAGAATCTTTACACGTTCAACCATCCCCATTAAACCCAGGCCTGAAGATCTTACCTTACCCGTTACGAAAGAATTTGGTTCGAACCCTCTGCCGTTATCACTTATTTCAATATCCAAAGAATCATTCCGCTTAATCATCAGAACCTGGCATTCAGTTGCTCCGGAGTGTTTAAGAATATTCCCCAATGCTTCCTGGAAAATTCGTACAATATTAATTTCCAATTCTGGTGGAATAAGACCATTTAAATTTTCCACTTCTCCTGTAACTTTTAAGGATGTCGATTTTCTAAAGGCAAGTAAAAGTGAAAGAAGTGTCTCTCTTAAGCCAAGGCGATCAAGATCCGGTGGTCTAAGATTATGTGAAATTTCCCGAACAGATTTTAATGCCTGGGAAACGTCTTCCGAGATCTGGTTAAGATTTTCAGATGTTTTAGGATCATCCTTGGTATCTTGTATGGTTAATAACAACCTGTTTTTAATAAAGAGTAAATCCTGCCCAAGACTGTCATGCATTTCCTGTGCAATCCTGGTGCGTTCTTCTTCCTGTTTTTCAATGAGCCGATGAGAGACTTCTTGTTGTAAAGATCTCTCCATCTTCAAAGACTGAACCCTTCGGTAATAAATGAAAAAGACAAAAGAAATGATAACGAAAATTAAAATCCCGCGAAACCACCAGGTCATCCAGTATGGAGGTACAACAACAATTGCAATTGAAGCTCCTTTGTCATTCCAGATTCCATCGTTATTTGATCCTTTGATGCGGAGGACGTATTTGCCGGGATCCAGATTGGTATAACTTCCATATCTCTGCAAAGCAGTAAGCTTATACCATTCTTTGTCAAATCCTTCGAGCATGTACGCATACTGGTTTTTACCCGGAGATGTATAGTTTAGGGCGGCAAATTCAAATGAGAAAAAATTCTGAGAGTATAACAATTGAATACTTTTTGTTGCAGTAATTACATCCGGCAGTACAAGATTCTTATTAAATACTTTAAAGGAAGTTACGTAAACAGGCGGAATGTATTGATTATCGCTTATGCTGTCAGGAAAGAATGCCGTAAAGCCATTTATTCCACCGAAAAAAAGTTCCCGGTCTTTACTCCGGAAATATGCCCCCTGGTTAAATTCATTTGCCTGCAAACCGTCCATAACATTAAAGTTCTTGCATATCGCGGTCTCGGGGTTAAAACGGCAGATTCCGTTGTTTGTACTGAGCCAGAGATTTCCCGAATTATCCGGCACTATCCCATAAATTATGTTATTGGGTAAACCTTGTTCAATGGTAAAATATTTGAAAGAGTTATTTTTAATATCAAAGCGGTTTAAACCTCCGCCGTCAGTACCGATCCAAAGTATATTTTTATTGTCTTCATAGAGAGAAAGGACAGTTGAATTGTCTATACTTTTATTCGCGATTAATGCAGGTGTATACCCTACAAATGAACCGGAATCATTACTGGAAACGGATCCCGGAATAAAACGGAAAAGTCCGCCATCCATTGTCCCCACCCATATTGTACCTTTTGAATCCTGATAAATTTTACAGACTGTAACTCCTTTGAGTGAGTTAGAGTTTCCTTTATTTGCCAGATAGTGCACAAATTTATTTTTGGAAGGTTGAAAAATATCTATACCGCCAAGCTGGTTCCCTATCCAGATATTATCCTTGGGGTCTATGTAAAGAGAAATAATATTGTTGTTAGTGATAGTGTTATTATTCGTTTTACTATGAATGTAATGTATAAATCTTCCGGTTTTTTTATTAAATTGATTTAACCCTTCGTCAGTTCCTACCCAAATATTTCCATCAGATGTTTCACCAATAGAATATATTCTGTTATTATTAATACTATTTGGATTTTTAGGATCAAAACTATAATTGGTCACTGTATTACGTAATCTATCAAATCGGTTCAGCCCGCTGTCATATGTTCCCGCCCAGAGTTCACCTTCTGAGTCAACGAATAATGCAGTAACACAATTACCGTGCATATCGTTCGAATTGTTAGGATCGTCATAAAAGTGCTTAAAACGATTCTTGCGTTTATCATATGATTTTACACCATTGTCAAATGTTCCCATCCATACAATTCCGGATTTATCTTCATAAATTGACTCTACCATATCGTCATTTACGTGTACAAATGATTTGGTTTGTTTATTAAATAGGTTTAATCCTCCATCATTAGTTGCAATCCATAAATGTCCTTCAGAATCTTCATAAATTGATCTGATAAAATTACTGGTGATGGATTTTCTGTCATAATCAGAATGAAAATAACTTATTGAAGTATTGGATTTCTCATCAAATGATAATAATCCTGACCCCCACGTACCGATCCAAATCGTTCCCTGGTGATCAGTAAAAAGAGATACAACATTCAAATGTCCTCTCTTTCCAATTAATGAATTGAACAGATTATATCGTTTGAAATAAATATTGTTCCCGGATTTTTTTTCTAATTTGCATATTCCATCACCGGTACCGATCCATAGATTTTTTGATCGATCCTCCGAAATAGCCCACACAATATTATTGCTTAGGCTTGTTGTATCTTCAGCGTCATATAAAAACCTGGTAAATGTATTAGTATCCCTGTTAAACTTATTCAAACCTTTGTTTCGGGTTCCGGCCCAAATGGCACCTTCCGAGTCTTCAAAAATTGTTGTAATGTAATCATCACTAATAGTTGTATTATTCACCTCATTATGTTTGTAATGAATGAACCTGTTCTTTGAAATTTCATAACGGTCCAAACCATGATATCTTGTACCGATCCATAAATCTCCGTCGCGGTCATTGATTAAACTGAATGCATTGTCATCGGCAAGAGAATTTGAGTTTGAAGCACTGTGTTTGAACACCAAGATTGAATACCCATCATATCGATTTAACCCATCCTGGGTTCCAAACCACATGAACCCTTGTTTATCCTGGACAATTGAGTTTACAGTTGATTGAGAAAGACCTTGTTCAAGACCTATTTGATTAAATTTAAAATCAGTTGTTTGAGAGGTGGTTTGTTTTACAAAAAAAATTATAATACAAACAATAATGGTAGAGAATCGCAGGCAATTCATAATAAGATTGTAATAGATTTTTATGCCAGGTGGAAAATAAAAAAAATATCGCAAACATTTAATCCATTAATGTTTTATTATTAAAATATGTATCAAAAATATAATAATTGAATATCCCGTTTATCCAAATTAAAGGGGTGGTAGACATTGATTGAACAAAACTAATTTTAATTAAAAATCACCTTTGCTTGAGCTATTACCTGGCTTATTACTACCTGACATTCGATAGAACCCGGTCCTGCTTCAGTAAACTTCAGTAAAGAATGAATCAAATAAATTCCATCATCTTTTCTCAAATATTTTTTACAAATTATTGATTTTTATAATGAAAGAAGTTTGTAAATTATCAGAAATAGATTTTATTAAGTCCGTTCTTTTGAGACAGCCTCTTGAAATTACTTAAGTAACATCATATTCTTCGAACTTACATAATCATTAGCTCTTATCTGGTATATATAAACTCCACTTGCAAGTTTAGATGCATCAAAATTAACCGAATATCTTCCCTGTGTTTTTTGTTCATTAACTAAAATAGCAACTTCTCTTCCGAGTACATCATAAACTTTTATCGTAACTAAACTGTTTACAGGTACACTATAATTTATTGTTGTTGAAGGGTTAAACGGGTTGGGGTAATTCTGAGTTAATGAATATTGCAATGGAGTATTTACTTCAATTTCAATTGTGTTTGAATATTTATATTTACCGTTAAAATCAATTTGCTTTAACCGGTATTGATAACTACCCGGTGAAACAATTTTGTCAATAAAAGAATATGAATGTGTATTGGTAGTTGTTCCATTCCCCTCAACAAACCCGATCTTTTCCCATTTTCCTGGTGCATACTGCTTATTGTATACTTGTCTTTCAATATCAAATCCCCTGTTATTTGTTTCAGTTGCAGTAGTCCACGTCAACTTAACATCGTTGTTGACAGCAGTAGCGTAGAAAGAGGTAAGCTCGACGGGTATACCTGCATTTTCAGTTTTAAGTATTGTTCCTCCTTCACCAACAATATAACCTGCGGCATCATCCGTAAAGCAGATCGAATGGAGCACTCTGCTTGATTCGCAGTCCTCTCTTTGCCATGTCTCTCCACTATCTGTTGTTTTTAAAAGTATACCTTCAAAATCTAATCCACCAACAAAATATCCGCCGACAATGTAACCTACATTATTATTACTGCCGTGTAAAAAATAAACTGAGTAAAGCGGGTCTGTTGTACCGCCTTGAACGGTTGACCAGTTATCACCTCCGTTTGTAGTTCTTAGAATAGTCCCTGTATCACCGACTGCTATCCCCAAATCAGAATTAATAAATGCTACATCACGCAAACCATTAGTTGTGCCGCTTACCTGGTTTACCCAGTTGTTTCCACCATTTGTTGTCCTTCTGATTGTTCCGTTAGAACCGACTGCCGTTCCCGTATTTATATCGCTGAAATTCACACTTAGAAGATGCGAGGCTGTTCCACTATTTTTAGCAGCCCATGATTCTCCGCCGTTTGTTGTTTTAAGAATCGTACCGTCATAACCTGCAATAAAACCGGTAGTATCATCAGTAAAATAAACTGACTGAAGATTTTTATATGTCCCCGAAGGTTTTATTATCCAGTTAGTCCCGCCATTGGTAGTTTTAATAAAAGTTCCTGATGCCCCGACAGTAAAACCTGTATCCTTGTTTACAAAATCTACAGAGTACAAATAATTTGAAGTCCCGCTGGACTGTTCTTCCCAGCCGGTTCCGCCGTTAATTGTTTTAAGTATTGTCCCATTCTCTCCTGTAGTATAAACTGTATTTGTTCCGGGAATACAATAAACATCCGATAAAATTACCTGCGGTCCTGACACTTTATCTATCCAGTTATCGCCGCCGTCTGTGGTTTTCAGTAGGATTCCGAATTTACCAACTATGAAACCTGTATCTGCACTTGTAAAATATATATCTATAAGCTGATCAGATGTCCCGCTATATCGATCGGCCCACGTAATTCCTCCATCTGTAGTTTTCCTGATAAAACCCATAAAACCAACAGCATAACCTAATGATTCATCAACAAAACATATCCTTGGTATATTAACTCCAATATTAGTTGATTGGATAAACCATGTAGTACCAGAGTCCGTTGTTTTTAGTAGACCACCGTTAAATCCTGAAATAAAGCCAACATTTTCATCAATAAAAAAGATTTTTAACAGGTGTTCACTTATTAGTTTGGGCTGAGATATCCAGGTGTTTCCCTTATCAGTGGTCTTGAGAATTGTACCATGATATCCGGCTACGAACCCGGTACTGTCATTTATAAAGTAAACATACTGAAGATTTTCAGTTGTTACTGCGGGTGAAGTTACCCAGTCATCACCTCCGTTTGTAGTTTTAACTATAACTCCATACCATGCTGCAGCATACCCGTTATTTTCGTCAGTGAAATAAACCGAGTGAAAGTAATAATCTTCTGATACAGATTGATCTGTCCAGGCAATACCGGCATTTGTTGTTTTGAATATTGCACCATAGATGCCAACTGCATAACCTATATTTTCATCTATAAAGAATATTGATTCAAGTGGTTTATCGGGAACATTAAGATTCATCCAATCCTCTCCGCCGTTGGTTGTTTTGATAATTGCACCGCCTGATCCCACAGCGTAACCTGTATTCTCATCGGTAAAACAAATTGATGTAAGTGTATTTGCCTGCGGAGAGGGATTCTGCCAGTACCACTGTGCGTAAGAATTTGTATAAATAATTATAAGGACTATTATTAACCGGTATAACATAATTCTAAGTGACTCCTAAGTTGACCTTTAGCCGTAAATTCACAACAATTTACAGACCATAAAAAAGACTTGAGGTCAATCAGGTTTTAATACCTAACAATAAATATTAATGGAATCCGTATTATTTCAGATGTAACATCTTCCCGGTCTTAACAAAATTATCGGTAATAATTTTAAAGAATGGACTCTGATAATTCGATTGTTTGCATTAAAAAGAAAATTATTACTGCGGGTTGAGAATACCAGACATTCATTAGATGCTTACCTTTTTATTTCGCCATTTCCGTGTTGGGATATTTTTCAATTCATTTTTCTGTACAAATATTACTACTTCATGGTTTTGAGCACCCTTAATTGCAATCGACAATCATCTTTGCAAAACAGAGCATCACTTAAAAGCTCAACAATTTATAAAGGCTCAGAGGTTCATACAACATTTAATCATTTACTTCTTAGTATTTATTTCCACTTCTGAATCCTGATTCAACTTTTTGTATCTTATTGCATCATAAACTATTTCATTTTTGTAGCATATTGCTGAATTAGTTTTAAAAGCACATCAGCTATATTAATTATTCAAATAACAAAGAGGAGAACGTTCTATGAAGAAAAGGGATGTACTTACCTTGATTTTAATGATTAACTTTCTTTTTCTGTTCCAGGGAATAACTCCGGCACAGAGTTATGTCTTAATCGGCTGGAACGATCTGGGAATGCATTGCGCCAATAAAGATTTTTCTAAAATTGCCATCCTTCCTCCTTATAATAACATCTATGCTCAACTTGTGAAAAAAACTCCCGGACAGGCACCTCAGCTTGTCACTTCAGGTGTCTTTGTGGAATATTCAATTCCCGGAAACACTTATTCTGTAGGTAAAACTAATTTCTGGACTTATGCACAGGAGCTTTTCAACTTACCGCAGCCTCTGCCGGATAATACCGGTCTTACCGGCAAACAACTTACAGGATACCTTGACCCGGAGGGTAATTATTTTTTTGCAAGAGGTATTCCTGTTACTCCATATATGGATAACAATCTGACAAATGAAAACCCCTATCAAATGATTCATATTATCGCAATTGATTCCTCAACCGCAGATACACTTGCAGCAACCGACGTAGTGATCCCTATTAGCAATGAAATAGGATGTGTTCAGTCTGGCTGCCATTCTTCGGAACAAAGTATTCTGAATAATCACGAAGATGCAAATCTTACTCCGCCGGTGCTTTGTGCAAACTGTCATGGAGATAATGCCCTTGGAATTGGCGGAAATCCTAATCTGCCGTCATTATCAAGGATTATACATAGTCAGCATGCTGAATTAGGATTGCCTCCTACTTTAGAAACATGTTACAAATGTCATCCTGGTCCTAATACACAGTGTCTTCGTGGTACGATGGCTCAAAGCGGAACTATCTGTGAAGATTGCCATGGAACTATTTATGATGTAGGACATTCAATTTCACAGGGGCGTCAGCCATGGCTTGAGGAACCTAAATGCGGTGATTCACAGTGTCACGGAAGCGGATTTGCAGAAGAACCTGGAAAACTTTTCAGAGAATCACAGGGACACGGCGGTTTGTTTTGTTCTGCCTGTCATGGAAGCCCGCATGCAATTCTTCCATCGCGTGAAGCGAATGATAATTTACAAAATATAACATTACAGGGCTTTGCCGGAATTTTACAGGTATGTTCTGTTTGTCATGGAGATAATCCTACCGGTGGCGGTCCGCACGGTATTACACCCGTTGAGTTAACTTCATTTTCAGGTCGATGGGATGGTAAAAATGTTACTTTGCAATGGAGAACAGCGACAGAAATAAATAATAAAGGATTTGAAATCGAACGGATGCCCGCAGATAATTATTCACCTGCACATCCTGTTTGGGAAAAGATGGGATTTACAGGTGGACATGGGACAACAACTGAACCGCAGTCATATTCATTTATAGATAAAAACATTATAAGCGGTTCTTATTTTTATCGTTTAAAACAGATAGATTATGATGGTACTTATGGTTACTCTAATACTGTAAGTATAAACACCGGTACTGAACTTACTTTTACGCTCGAACAAAATTATCCGAACCCGTTTAATCCATCTACAAATATTGAATATAAAATACCGAATAGTGAATTTGTACAAATAAAAATTTACGATATACTTGGAAAAGAAGTTGAAACAATCGTTAATGAGATCAAGTCAGCGGGTACATACGATATAACGTGGAATGCAGAGAATTTACCCGGCGGTGTTTACTTTTATAAGCTAAAAACAGGCTCCTATGAACAAACAAAAAAGATGCTTCTGCTGAAGTAAGCCGCGGTAAACTAAATTTTATTAAGGGAGCCCCGGCTCCCTTTTTATTTTCTTAAAATAAGTTTGATCGGATATTATTAAACCCTTTTTTTCATCTAAACATTTAATTGATATTTTTTTCCTCTTTAAATAAGATTGCCTGACAGTATATTCTTTATTCTTAATCAGGATTTTTCTTATCCAGCCAGTGAATAATATTTAGCAGCAACTGTAAATTGTACTTTGCCTTCGGGTCATTCATTCCTATCTTCATTTTATTTTCACCTGCAAGCTGTGCTGAAAACATTGCAGCTTCACCCCACATTACCACTCTGCCTTTCCCGTATTTTTTAACGGCTCCCTGCGACCATCCTGCAGCAGATATCTGCGGTGTATCTTTATTGAAGTTCCATGCTGTGTCAGGCATTAAGGAAATAAAATTTTTATTTAATAGTAAGACGGGTATCGCGTCTCCGGGAATCTTAAAAGCTTCACCCGTAAAAGAATAAATGGAATCAACCTTTTCAGAATTATTCTTCCCATCTGTAATGGTATTATCTTCCAGGGTTCCATCGATACGTGTAAATAAATCGGGTCCGCCGGAAGCTGTATCAAAAGCAAAACCATTGCTCAGGTCAAATCCGAATTTACCTGCCAGTTCTTCCGCTGCACCTGCAAAAGGCATATGATCAGCAATTAAAAATAATGACCCTCCTTCGTTTACCCATTTAGAAATTATATTAATTTCATCCAATGTAAAAGCGGAAGGCGTCGGCAGTGTCCAGTCAGTTACGTTTTTAAAGTTCAGCGGATTTGAAATAACAAGTATATTAACGCTATCAAGTATGTTTCTGCTAATAGTATCTTTTAATGCTTTAACAACGTATCCATCCTTTGCCAGCAGATCAGCAAAAGGCTTGTACCTTCCCTCCATTGTATGAAAATTGTTATGTGCTTCATCTATGTAAATCTTTGAACCGGTACCAAAGGAATAAGCAGGGTTAACAACAACAGGGTTAAAGTCAGGATCTTCAACCTGCTGCGCAAACACAAACCCGGTTAATATTATTAGAGATAAAAATATTTTTTTCATAAATCCTCCCGATCATCATTCAAATTAACTGCATACTCACTGCTATTTACTTATTACTTAATTGTCTTTTTAAACAGTTTTACTATCCGGTATTGGGTTTCTCTTTCTCTTTGACCGGTGCTGCTCATTTCTTTTTCTTAATTTTTGACAATCTTTTTTTTAAATCTAATCCTTTTGGCGTTAACATGTACTTTTGATTAGGGTGATTGATATTATCCGGGTGCGTCATCTCAACAATTCCTGATTCTATTGCGGGATTGAGATAATTATTCGGAGTAGAGAAAAATAAAAAACCCGGTGATAAACTGCCACCGGGCTTATCTCATTCAAGAGGCGGGGGGAACACTGTGATCGAGCTATTTCAACAAAACCTGTCCGCCGATCCGCGCGCGGATTAACGCAGGAGAATCATCTTCTTCGTCTGTATAAAATCTCCTGCCTGCCCGCCGTCACGCACGGCTTTAATCCTATAGAAATATACTCCGCTTGGAAGATTAGCCGCATTCCAGGTTAACTCATAAGTACCAGCCATCTTCTCATCATTAACTAAAGTTTCTATGTGATTACCTAAAAGGTCATAGACTTTAATTACTACCCTAGATGAGTGTGGAATTGAATATATTATTTTTGTGTCGGGGTTAAAAGGATTGGGATAGTTTTGTTCAAGTGCAAACTTTTCGGGTAAAAGTTCGCCTGATACCATAACTTTATCGATATCGGGATTAGAGATAATTATCTCTTCACCATCCTTTAAGTTTGTATTTACCAGTTTCCCTGTTGCATCCTGCACCCTTATATCCATTCCTTCTGCTCTAACCTTTACAGGGTATGTTATTCCTCTCATCTCGATTGCTTTTAAGCCGCTGTTTATATCTTCAGCTGCTCTGCCGCTTCCGAATCTTACGTCAAACAGTCCTGCCGGCGGTAAAGGAGGGAGTTCGTATTTATTAAGGTCTGCCTGACCTTTTACTGAATACAGTGTATAGCTGCTTCCGGCTGCATCGGTTATTATTATCTTTCCCCGGATATCCTTAACAAATTCATTTATTCTGGTATTACCCTTTACCATTGCACCAGGTATGATTACCTGGCAGGCTGAAGAAACCTTTACCCAGTATCCATATCCGGGTACTACCTTGTCTGCTGCCTGGTACCCGGTACCCGGAACATACCTGTAAATAGGAAAAATTATTTTGCCCGGGGGTATGGATGTCAGTGCCGCTGCATTAATAGTATCCTCATATCCGCCGAACATATTCCAACCCTGGGTTGTATTGATTAAATCGTGCGAAACAATTTGAATTCCATCTGCAGGCCATTCGTCTCCCGTATTATATATCCTGTCACCGGAATTTTTCATCCAGTAACCAACTCCGGGCGTTACCTCAGTAACCATTTGATATACACCTTCAAACCTGAACACATTGGCGGCAGGATTTTTATATGGCCACCAGGTTTCGACATTCTGATCTACAGGATGTAAACCGGGAATCGATACCATATTCCAGCCGTCGTATACGGAAACAGATAGTTGAAACGTATTTATAATAGTCACAATCCCTTCAGCATAATCATATGGATTTTCAATCCCGTCAGGTACCGTTCCGGCAATATAATAAATACCCGGGGCTGTCTCCCCGGTATGCCATTCATAACTGCCGTTTAACGGAAGGGAGATATCAATTGGTGTTTCATTCCCGTTCCCCCAGTTATTATCAGTATCCATAAACAGTGATACCGAGGATCCGGACGGATTAATAGTTTGCCATTCAATTGTTACCGGATCCCCCTGCTCAACTGTAATATTAGCTGATGGTTGAATAAGCGTGATAGAAGACGGCAAAGGAAGTACAACAGGTCCGTTTTGTTCAATGGTTGCTTCCCCGGTTGCCGGATTGTTATTTATATCCTTTGCTTCAAAGTAATATGTATAATCCGTTCCGACTTGCAGATCATTTATATCAATTGTATAAATTCTTCCTGTTGTAAATGGTAATGAATTTCCTTCATTCATAGTAAACGGACTTCCCGTTACAGGGTTCCCGGTTTTATTCAAATATAATTTTGGATATCCTGTAAGAGGAGCGTCCCCATCTACATCAGTGTATTTTGCCCTGAACGTAAACGTTAAAGTTGAATCACCCTCATCCGGGTTAACTCCATCAGTTTCATAACCCTGCTCACCCGTCCATGTAAGTGTCGGAGCTGAGTTAGGAGTGTATGTTACCGTGACAGGCGCAATACCCGATGGATCACCGGCATTATCAATTGCCCTGGCTTCAATTAGATTTGAACCCTGCAAAAGAGTAACCGGATGCGACCAGCTATTAGTACCCACGGCAGTCTCCCAGATGCCGCCGTTTAACCTGACCTGCACTTCATCTATACTCCCATCCGGGTCTGATGCATTGCCTGTAACCGTAATACCAGGTTGAGTAAAATCAGCCCCGTTACCTGGAAAAGTTATTGAGATCACCGGGATCTGGTTAGAAACCGGTTCTAACTGGAATACTCCCACACCGTAATGCTGTAAACCTGAATAGCTGCCTCCCCAGGTCATTGTATGCGTAGAATAATCCCATGTATCATGGAGATATACAACATTCGGATTATCATAACCAAACCCGATCATAGTATGACCGCTTACCTGTATAAGCACAGGTCTTCCCGCATCTATTTCCTGTTTATATTGAGCAAATGTGAAACCCAATGTATTTCCATTATAACCATAAATATACTGTGAGTAATTTTGAATTATTGAATAACCCCTGGATTCAAAATATAAGCGTAAACCATGGCATCCATCGCGAATACCCGGTTCCCCCCCGGTATAGTCATATAACGGAGTTCCATCCGTATAAAAATAGAAAACAGTTGATCCATCACAATTCTGCAGCTCAGATTGATTAGTACCCATGTAATCTCCCGTACATTCCCCTGCCGTATGTTCAACCCAGCCATTCTGGATATAAGGATCATCATCGCAATTATTATACTGAATCCAGTAATCATCCACACTCCCCCGTGTAATTCTGCCATCTACACCCTGCCGTGTGGCACTTAAAGGGCACTGACTTCTGACTTCTCCATTTATAATAACAGTTCCCCAAACACTATTATTCATTGGTGCAACACCACCGTTAGCCGGACCGGTATACATACCGGGATAATTATTATTATCGTAGTAACCTGAAATCATAGCAGCCGAAGTTGCCGAACAGCCAAAGGACCAATCGTACCCCGGTACACTACTCAATAGAAAAGCCGTTCTGGTTGGAGCTGCAACAGGGGCTCTGTATTTATCAGGCGGTAAACCAGGAACTATAATTTCGTCAATTGATTTTCCATCTTTATCTAAAAACGTTTTTACTGTATAATTTTTGTCCCCTGAAGAATGTAAACCGTTATTATTTAAATTCTGTGCTAAAAGACCCGGAAGTGAGGTTAAAAACAAAACAAGAATGAATAAATTTTTCATATCAAAACCCTATATTAAGGAAATAAAAATACGATTGTGCAGGGAGAGCTTATATTTTGTAATATTCGATAAGCATCCGGCCGCATTCAGACATTTATAGAAATGGCTTATGATTGATTATTAATTATTATTGAGTACTGGAACAGGATACTCCGCTTAACTTCCTATCCCGACATTAATTTATGATAAACGTGTCGTGGCAGAACCTTAACTAACCAGACACGTAATTCTGCGCAATTATAGTACCACCCCTTAAATTTGCCTATAATCCAATATTCTTATTGAAAGATTCGATTTTACAGGGAACTTTGGTCATTCAGGTTAATTTTTACATATAGTATGATGAAATTAAAAACCCTCTAACGGGGTTGTTAGAGGGCTTTGCTCTTTTCCATCACAGAGCAGGGGTAACACTGTGAACGAGCTATTTTAAAAGAATCATCTTCTTTGTCTGAATGAAATCTCCTGAAACTATCCTGTATATATAGGTGCCGGAGCTCATCTGTCTTCCCTCATTATTCAATCCATCCCACTCTATTTTATGTGTTCCCTGTTGAACTTCTCCGTTTACCAGGGCCCTTACTTCCCTTCCGATAAGATCATATATTTTTATTGTTACCTTACCTGACTTAGGAATACTATATTCTATTATTGTTGAAGGATTAAATGGATTAGGATAATTTTGAGACAATGAGTATCTATCAGGTAGATTTCCTGCTTTTACCTCTATCTCACGGGAGTATTGGAATGTGCCATCAAAATCAATTTGCTTCAGACGGTATTTGTACCTGCCTGCCGGTTTACCAACCAACGGTTGGCAGGCAGGAGTGCCTGTTGTAACATTCTCATCAGTAAATGAATATGACTTTGGTTCTGTTGTAGTTCCAAAGCCCTGCACAAATCCAATTGCTTTCCATCCTGCCTCACCGTCAGGGAGGCCTTGAAATTTTTCAATTTTGTAATCTTGCAATCTTTGAATTTCAAAACCACGGTTGTTTGTTTCTGTTGCTGTTATCCAGTTTAACAGAACTCCTTCTCCAACAACATCTGCTGTAAATGCTGACAGTTCTACCGGGACAGGAATTATACCATTATATATCATTTTCAGAAATGCGGAGGATAGAGGAACTGAACCTGGTATTGTTGCCGTTCCCTGACCTTGAAATGGTCCTATGTTCAATAATATCCCACCGAATTCATCCTGTATTACCATCGACGAATTATTTAGCAGATTATACTGGATATTTATATCCAATCCGAATGCGCTTCTCTGCCATATCATTCTATGCTGAACTGTATCCATAAATGGAAATGACGGTGCATTTCGATAATCCTTATATGACGATAATGCTTCTCCACAGTACGGTTCCAGATCAAATCTGAATTCGAATACACCTTGTGGCGGGAATGGGGGGAGATCACTTTCTCCCAATGCCGGGTCAATACAGTCGGTTGCAGTTAAATCCAATCCAACTGCAAGTTGAATTGTTGCTGAACCATCTGAGGCTGACATTGGAATGTCTACAGCAGCCTGTCCTAAGACAATCGTTACACTCAATAGCACAAAGCAAATAATTGAAAATATTTTTTGCATAGTAAGTTCCTACTACTAGATCCATTTATATTATTACATCAGCCTTGCTTAATAACAAGGCTGCAATCCAAATTAATTATTTAAGCAGCAACATCTTCTTTAATGAAACGAATTTCTCTGTATTTATTTGATATATATATATTCCCGATGCATAGTTCTTTGCATTCCATTCGTAGCTGTATTTTCCTGCTTCTAACTTTTGGTCTACAAGTTCAATTACTTTCTGCCCCAACACATTGTATATATCTACTGTAACCTGTTGAGCTTCAGGTATCGAGAACCTTATTATTGTTGTCGGATTGAATGGGTTGGGATAATTCTGATACAGCGCAAATTCCTTAGGAGTAAAATCAACTGCAGCTTCTATTTCTTTTGAACCTGCCTGTCCGGTTGGCAGGTATGTAAATGTTCCATCAAAATCAATTTGCCTGAGACGGTATTTGTAAGTACCTGTAGTAATATCTTTATCCTTAAATGAATAAAATTTTGGTTCTGTAGTTGTTCCATTTCCTTCTACAAAACCAATTATTGACCAGGCTTGTTTATTTGCCGACCTCTGTATTTCAAATCCGCGATTGTTAATCTCCGTTGCCGTTGTCCAGTTTAAATTAACAGCATTATGTCCATAAGAAGCGGTAAAAAAAGTTAATTCTACAGGCACTCCGCCATTTGTTGTTCTGAGTATTATGCCGTTATCGCCGACAACCGTTCCATAATCGGCATCTGTAAAAGAAACACCATACAATATATTTGTTGTTCCGTATGTTTGTATAGTCCAGGTTGTTCCCCCGTCACTGGTTCTAATGATGGCGCCGTTGTCTCCGACAGCAGTTCCATTATTTGTATCGGTAAAAGAAACTCCGCCATAAAAAAAATTCATTATTCCGCTTGTTTGTGAAACCCAGCTTGCTCCCCCGTTTGTAGTTCGGAGGATAATCCCGCCGGCACCAACAACAGTTCCGGTATTTGCATCAGTAAATGAAACTCCCCAAAGTGCATCCGATGTTGCAATTGATTGGTTAATCCAATTAATTCCCCCGTTTGTAGTTCTGAGTATTGTGCCATAATCTCCCACAACCGTACCGTTATCGGGATCTGTAAATGAAACCCTGTTCAACCACACTGTTGTGCCGCTTGATTGTAAAGACCAGGTTGTCCCGCCATTTGTTGTTCTGACGATTTTTCCCTCCGATCCGACTGCTGTTCCATTATCGGCATCAGTAAAACATACACTCCAAAAGTTGCTATATACCGGGCTTGTTTGTAAAATCCAGGTTGTACCTCCATCAGTTGTTCTCAATATATTTCCGGTAGCGCTGACAACAGTTCCGGTATTGGCATCTGTAAAACAAACACTATTAAACCAGTCTGTTATACCGCTTAACTGGGGAAACCAGTTAGTGCCTCCATCAGTTGTTCTGAGTATTGTGCCATTTATACCCACAGCAGTCCCGGTATTTTGATCAGAAAAGGAAACTCCCATAAGCGTGTTTGTTGTACCGCTATTTTGCTGGTACCACTGAGGGGATATCGTTTGGGAAAGAAGAAGAAATAAAACAAAAGGTTGTAAAAAGGTTCGCGTAAAAATCCTCCTTTTGAAATTTATATTGTCATTTCAATCTCTTAATATCAGAAGGGTATTCGAAATGTATACTCCGGATTATAACCGCAGCCTTGCTCTATAACCTCACCCTCACCATAGAGAAAAATCAGTGCTCTGAATTTGCAATAAATATTTTTTATAGTCAACAGTTAATATTAAAAACCCTCTAACGGGGTTGTTAGAGGGCTTTGCTCTTTTCCATCACAGCGCAGGGGTAACACTGTGAACGAGCTACTTCAACAAAACCTGTCCGCCGATCCGCCGCGGCGGATTAACGCAGGAGGATCATTTTCTTTGTCGAAACAAAATCACCGGCTTTAATCCTGTAGAAGTAGACTCCTGAAGCTAAAGCATTCGCATTAAAATTAACTACGTAGTTTCCCGGTTTCATTACTTCATTTTTCAGTTCCTTAACTTTTTCGCCAAGTATATTATACAGAGAAAGATTAACGCGAACTTCTTTAGGAAGTGAGAATCGGATCGTAGTGGTCGGATTGAATGGGTTGGGAAAGTTCTGCTCAAGTGAATACTTGTCAGGGAGTAACTTACCTTCCACCATAAGCTTATCTATCTTCGGATTGCTGATCGTAATCGCTTCACCAGACTTAATATTTGTATTAATCTCTCTTCCGGTTATATCCTGAAGCCTGATATCAATTCCGTCCGCCTTAACTTTTACGGGATAAGTCACTCCTCTCAAATCTATACTCTGGACAGAACTATTTATATCTTCTGCTACCCTTCCTCTTGAGTATCTTACATCGAATACTCCTGCAGGTGGTACCGGAGGTAGTTCGTACTGGTTGAGGTCTACTATTGCTCCGCCATTAGGCGAGTCTCCCTTTACTGCATACAACGTATAGCTGCTTCCGCTTGCATCTGTTATTGTTATTTTTCCCCAGTTTACCTTACTTAAAGGCAGGCCTGCCGGGCAACCTGTGGTTGCTAAACCGGTAGGCAGGTCATCCTTGAAGTAATCTACTATCTTCCGGGTTTCATTTACCTGTAAATCAGGTATGTTTATCTGACAACCTGATGAAACTTTCACCCAATAACCGTAACACGGAACTAATGTTGATGCAGTCTGGTAACCCAAGCCTGGTATATACTTATAGATCGGGTAAACTATTTGTCCCGGAGGTGTAGTTGTTAATGCTGTTGCATTGACAAAATCTTCATATCCACCGATCATATTCCATCCCTGTGCTGCGCTTATCGGATCGTGGGTTACAAATTGTATTGCGGGATAAATATATGTCTCAGCACCAACATTTTTCATCCAGTATCCTTCTCCTGGTATTGTGGTCGTTATACCGCTGTAACCGGAACCAGGGACAAACTTATAAACTGTACCTGTAAGATCTGTCCACCAATTAGTTACATCCATTCCAACCGGATGTATTCCCGGTACGGACACCATATTCCAACCGTTTGAAACATCTACTCCTATCAGGAAGACAGCAGGTGCATACCCGACAAAATCATCATCCTTTCTAGGTACAAGTTTATAGTTGCTGAATGAATAATACATTATTCCCCTTAATTTTTCAAATTGAGCCCCCTCCTGTAAGGGAATGCTGCCGGGTTCTCCGGATCCATTATGGTAGGAGTTATTGCCGTCTTCAAGTTCCACCCGTGTATCACCCGTCCCATCATTAACAAGGATTTCTCCATAGTTGCCAATTCCACTGTCAGCATTGATATTTGTAATAGTAGGATTATTATATTCAACTAGTACACTTTCCCATTGTTCTTTAGCAACTTCACCGTCTCCTAACAATCCTATTTCCCCGGTGGTGATAATTTGAGGATCGGGAAGAGGATAGTAAAATCCATGAACAACAACTGATGTAACATTGTTTATTAATGTAATGCCGTAAGATTCCTGAATGGTACCTGTTAGAGATACTTTATCACCACGCTTCAGGGAAAACAATTCTGTTCCCAGTGAACCACCAAAACTGAATTCTATACCGCTCCAGGGACCTGTTCCATCCTGAATATAGCTTCTGAGGAATGAGCTGGAACCATAACCTTTTATATCCGAAGTATCTGATGTTACCACTCCGGTTAAAGTGACATTATAATTTGTATATCCGCTGTAACCTCCTCCAAAAGGACTGTACTGAACATCGCGGATGCCTACAGGTCTATTCAATACAAGATAAAAATAATTATTGTGAACCGTATCGACAGGATTTATGCTTACATTGTTATCATTATCTTTGGCCCATATATAGAAATCGACAATTGAAGAGTCGCTAATTATACCTGGAATAGTTGCACGATAAGTTGTATCTGTAGCGTCAAAAGTCATAGGAAGTATTAATCGCTGTCCGCCATCAACCCTGAAATACAACCTGCTTTCCTGTACTGTTCCGTCCAGATCCCTTATTTTTGCTGATACCTCTACAGCCTGGTCCGGTATGATTACAGCAGCGTCCCTGCGGATTGTCATAATTGATGGAGGCAATTGATTAATAGGACCAATATCGCCTGGATACATCGGTACAATATAATAACCATCTGTGCGGGTAGTTATTACACCTCTAATATATGATAGTGTTGTTCCGTTCTGCGGCGGATCATAATTTGTTAAACCTGTTAGTCTATAGCTTCTTAATGTGAAATAACCTGACTGATCCCACATATGCATAGTATTACCTGCTGCATCATGAAAATTAAAAGTGCCGGTGGATGTATTTCGATCACTGGTATTGACATTTCTGAATTCAACGTACATATTTTCATATTTTTCAGAAGCAAAGTTATAGACTCCGTTATTATCAAAATCGGATACTTGTAATACAATAGGATCGGGTCTTTTAGGCATCGAACCATTAATAATAATCGGTGAAGTGGGGGTTACCAGTTCAACCAGTTCTGTTGAAGTATAATATTCAGTAACAACTCCTGTAAATGTCACAATTTGTGCTGTATCTATTAAATCGAAATATGTTTGTTGACCGGGAACTTCTGAAGTATCATCCTGGAGAATATTTAATCCGCCATAAACATGTCCGTCTGAATCTTCAATATAAGTAACCCATCTGGTGCCCGCCCAGATAATCGGACGTCTGTCAGTACCTGGATCGACTAACGGGGAAACCAAAACACATCCGGAGACTTGTACCGTATCACCATTTAACGGTGAAGGTGGATCGGTTGTGGTATCGGCTACAAACTGAATATCCTGAAGTGTAACAAGCGGATATTGTTGAGCCATAACCATACCAGTGCTAAATAATAACAATGTTAATAGAAGAGTTTTTCTCATATTAATCCCTCCGAAATTTTTATTTCACCACCAAAGATTTGCCGGTTTTAATATTACCGCTCTGATTATTTTTAGCTTTCAACATATACATACCCAATGCTAAAGCCTGATCCTACCTGTATAATCAGATTACGGCGTACTTCATGACAATATTTTTATTTATGTCATTTATATTATTTTTCTGATGAGAGTCTTCGAAATGTATTTTCCTTACTGCAGCCTTGCTCTACCGTCTCACCCTCACCATAGAGAAAAATCGCTGACCAGAATTTGCTATATTTATTTGATAGAAGCAAGCATTATAATAAAAAACCCGGAAACGCATTTGTCACCGGGTTTAGCTCATCCAAGAGGCAGGGGTAACCTCTGTGAATGAGCTATTTCAACAGAATCATTTTCTTCGTCTGAACAAAATCTCCGGCTTTAATTCTATAGAAGTACACACCTGAAGCCAAAGCATTTGCATTAAAATTAACTTCATAGTATCCAGGTTTCATAACTTCGTTTTTCAGTTCTTTAACTTCTTCACCGAGTATATCGTAGATGACCAGATTAACCTGAACTTGTTTTGGGATTGAGAATTTAATCGTTGTTGTAGGGTTGAACGGATTAGGATAGTTCTGCTCAAGTGCGAATTTTTTTGGCAGTAGTTGTCCTGATACCATCACTTTATCAATATTGGAATTACTTATAGTAATCTCTTCGCCCTTCTTAATATTTATGTCTATTAACTTACCTGTTACATCCATAAGCCTTATATCCATATTCTCGGCTTTTACTTTGATAGGATAAGTCACTCCTCTCATATCAATGGACTTAAGTTCTGTATTGATGTCTTCAGCTATTCTTCCACTAGAGTAGCGAATATCAAACAATCCTTCAGGCGGCAAAGGTGGTAGTTCGTACCGATTTAGATCAACTCCTACTCCCTCATTAGGCGAACCACCTTTTATAGCATACAATGTATAGCTGCTTCCTGCTGCATCCGTTATAGTTATCCTTCCCCAATCTTTCTTAAAGTACTCTGCTACTTCTTTATTACCCTTTGCCATCACTGAGGGTACATTTATCTGGCAATCTGATGAGACTTTTACCCAGTATCCATATCCAGGATCCAGTGTAGTTGCTGTCTGATATCCTGTACCGGGTACATACTTATAGATCGGGTAGACTATCTGTCCCGATGGTGTAGTTGATAATGTTGTTACATCCACTACATCTTCATATCCTCCAAATATATTCCATCCCCCGATAGCATTTATTGGATCGTGGGAAACAATCTGGATTCCACCGGCAGGCCATTCATCTCCTGTATTGTAAACATTATCACCTACTTGCTTCATCCAGTATCCTTCTCCGGGTGTTGTAGTTGTTATACCTGTGTAACCAGAACCTGGAATAAATTTATATACAGTTCCAGCTAATCCTGACCACCAATTATTTACTCCTTGGCCATTAGGATTTATGCCCGGAACTGATACCATATTCCAACCGTTGGCAATATTTACATTTAACTGAAAGTTTGTATTGGGTCCTATTAAAATAGCAAGTGTCTTTGGAATTGAATGGTTACTTGCTGAATCTATAGTAAAAGCAGATAAGTGATAAGTAGTGCCTTGTTGTAATCCAGAAACATTTAATGTGTGCAATTCATCGGGCTGTGAAGATTGGGAAACGAGTGTAATCCCATCATTTGGATCAACGGGAAAGATACCATCAAGCCTATAATTTATTTGAATGAACATTATGTCAGCGTCGCTTGGAGATACCCATTCTAATTGTAACGTATCGCTGTAAGAAATGCCGAATAAATATTTAACTGTTTGAGGTGCTGAATTTGTGAAAGTGAATGAGATATCATAAGATTGATTCTCAGCTACTGTAATGGGAATGATGGTTGGCCAAGAGCTATACCCACTTTTATTGACAGAAAAAGTGTATTCATTTGGCGGTATGTTTTCAATTAAGAGAGGTGTTGCTCCATTCATATTAGTTCCATCAAAATAAACTCTTGCTCCTTGAGGGTTACTAGTTACATTAACTTGCGAAAATGATTGTAGTGAGTAAATAATATCATCCATCGCTATTGTACTCTCTATTCCTGATAAACTCTTATATTTAACAAAAATTGTTTTGGGCCCGAATGATGAGTCGGAAAATGTAAATGTAGAGTTAGTAGCATAAGAAATCCAATTGGCTCCTTCAAAATCTATATTATCACTAATCTTCATTTGGGTAGCGTTATTTGCATTTAATTCAAGATCCATTAATAAATTATTCGTAAATGGTGTGTCGCCTTCAATTTTCACATATTGATTTGTGGGTCCAGAATATGTGCTATCTTCATTCAGCCTAAAATTGCAGGGTGCCGCGTATAAAGAATCATTTACCGTAATTGTTGTGGAATCAGCGATATAACCATCAGCATAAACTTTGACTTTGTACATTCCATTTGGTAAAAAATTAATATAATAAGACCCATCAAAATTTGAATAAGTTACATAAGAATCTTCCTGGCCGTCAGGTGTAATATTAATTTCAACATTCGCTAATTTATTCTCTTGAACCTTTCTAAATGGTAAATTAATGAGATTGCCTACTATTTTTTTGAATGCATAATTAGCATAATTATCAGATTGAATAATCCCATCATAAAAGAAATCGGAAAGATATTCTGAAACTGGAGATATAGGATTATCAAAAATATTTAAGTGGTTTCGGTAGATAATTTTGTACTGATCAAAAAAACCAGATGGTCCTTTAATCGCACTCTCTAATTTTACGACACAATCACTAACTCCAAGTGATAGCACCATATTTGCTATTTGTTTATTTAAAACAATGTTACCTAATAATTTAGCTAGTAATAACCACCTGTTATCATATCCTGCAACAGATAAATATTTAATATCACTAACCAATGGAAAACTATTCAGTGTATTTAGAAAATCGCTGTTCGGTAAGAGTTGATAAAGAGCGTATTGATCTCTTCCTCCAAACAAATCAGAGTTTCCAATGATTTTATATACTAGATCAACATTTAATCCACCGTGGTTTGGGGTTGCAAGGAAAGCAACATATTCTAAATTATTATTATATGGAATAGAATTTTGTAGAAGGTTTTTCGCCATATTAACTGTATATGCTCTTGTTACAAGCCCTCCCATACTGTGTGATAGAATTCTAACTTTAGTATTTCCAGGACTGTTTGATAAAACTGAATCGATTGCAACTGAAAGTCCCCAAGCCGATTGTATGATATCTCCTGTATTTGGATATTCAAAAATCCAGAGTGAGTACTCTGAAGATAGTGTCCCGGTTTTTAATACATCCCACATGTCTTTATTCGATCTCCAGCCATGCACGAGTATTATTGGAGGATTAACTGTTGGCTCATTGGGTGGAATTAAATTGACAAGCATAAAAGCATTTTTACTTGTCACAGCATTCCAATTTTTATCGTAAACTTTCCAATAATATTTGGCAGCAACAGGCATAGTATTAAATGTGAGCAGATAATAATTGCTTGTTGTCTCTATCACAAGCGAATCGCCGTTTCCAAAACCAGTCGGTCTATAACTACTGGTTGAATCGGAAAAATAAAAAACCAATTTATGAGGTTCACTCGGAGCAGTCCATTTTATTAAGTAATTATATCCATTAAAAACAAGATCACCATTATTTAAAAGAATCGCAGACAATACGGTAAATGAATTGCTGGTATAATTTGGAAAGCCGGTACTAGATTCGCTAATTTTAATTTTACATTCCTGACTACCTGGATTATCAATATTCCAATCATAAGCACCAATTGAGGTAGGGTAATTATTGATTAAATTTGTCCAAGAGTTTCCGTTGTCGGTTGATAAATCAATATCAATATTCGAAATCTCAGTTGGCGCCCAAGTTATTTGTTGAATGGTACCCTGTGGCCAGATTTCACCCCCAATTGGAGAAGTAAGTGTTAAATATTCTCCACCTGCTTCTGGATAAACACTTATATGGTAAGAATAGAAATAGCCCGTAGCGGGGCCATTACTTACATGAAATGCCAGAGAATTGGAACCAGGTTGAACAAATGAAGTAATATTTTGTGCTGGTACTGATGAATTGATACCACAACCTGTTCCGTTAACACAACCATTGCCGTGACAATCAGGCCCCCAATGTCCTACAAAGTTTGAATTTGCATAAATCCAAATTCCATCATTACTTGCAAATGAAAGTTTAACACTATCATAAATTGCCGGTAGAAATACCTGTTGTCTATAATATCTATCAGAACTTCCCGTTCCCCAATTATCGGGAAGGAACATGATATCCCAAGAAGCATCATTAAATTCAGTTTCATACCAATATCTTCCATTATTATCAGTAGGTCCTACACAATCGACTATAGTCCCAGAAGTTCTCATATATTTATAACCATATATTTTACCCCAAACAGATGAAGATAAGAATGGCTGGAAAGAAACATAGTCTGTTACCTTGTCTCCTTTCCCATTAGGGTTCAAAGTTAGGTGATAAGGGCCTGTGGTGTCCCCCCAAAAATTATTTTCAGCGTCTATTAAAATACTTGAAGTTGTATTACTCACCCCATATGAATAATTTGCAACAATATCACAAAAATTAATAACTGGATTTGCGGAAGATTGTGCTAATACACCATTTGTTGTATTAGCTTCTATAATACACTTATTTATTAAAGGATTTGCGCCTACACCTGTAGCAAGTATTCCAGAAGAACCACTTCTTGTAATCCGACATGAGTCGATAGTTGGGGATGCTGAATTTATATAAATTAACCCATGACTATTTTTACCTCCATATCTAAGTAAGCAATTCTTTACAAGCGAGTTATCATCTGCATAGTTGTAAAACGAAATACCTTCCCACTCATTTGGCCCTGGTAGATTATTATTCCCATTTGTATCTCCCGTTGTATCATCTTCTGCCGATGTGAACGTTACTCCCTGTGCTGTAAGTTTTCCAAACTGGTTTGCACTATTACCGCCAATTATAAATGATGAGTTGTTCCACAGCTCAATTACTGTCCCCGCTAATAATGTTAGTTCCGGTTGTGGATTGCCTATCACTGAAATATCTGTACTCTCCTGTATCCAGTAACAATATCCCGTTGGTGGCACAGGCCAGGTAACAGATTCATTGATTGTTCCTCCACGTACATATATTGCATTGAACTTTCCGTCCGTCCTTGCCGGATAATTGTTGTTCATTATTACATCCGGCATTGTCATCGGATCAAGTTGAAATGGATATATGTTATCACTTGTTGATCTCAATATCGTGTTGTTCCTGATTTGTGTAGTCATTCCAACTGATTTAACCGAAATACCAGTATTCGATACTCTGTAAATTGTGTTATCCTCTATACGTGGTGTAGATGCTTCCATATAAATACCTGCTGCATTCTTCCCACCATATCTTATCAGGCAATTCTTTACAAGCGAGTTATCATCTGCATAGTTGTAAAACGAAATACCTTCCCACTCATTTGGCCCTGGTAGATTATTATTCCCATTTGTATCTCCCGTTGTATCATCTTCTGCCGATGTGAACGTTACTCCCTGTGCTGTAAGTTTTCCAAACTGGTTTGCACTATTACCGCCAATTATAAATGATGAGTTGTTCCACAGCTCAATTACTGTCCCCGCTAATAATGTTAGTTCCGGTTGTGGATTGCCTATCACTGAAATATCTGTACTCTCCTGTATCCAGTAACAATACCCCGTTGGTGGCACAGGCCAGGTAACAGATTCATTGATTGTTCCTCCACGTACATATATTGCATTGAACTTTCCGTCCGTCCTTGCCGGATAATTGTTGTTCATTATTACATCCGGCATTGTCATTGGATCTAGTTGAAATGGATATATATTATCACTAGTCGTTCTGAGTATTGTGTTGTTTCTGATCTGTGTAGTCATTCCAACTGATTTAACCGAAATACCAGTATTCGAAACTCTGTAAATTGTGTTATCCTCTATACGTGGTGTAGATGCTTCCATATAAATACCTGCTGCATTCTTCCCACCATATCTTATCAGGCAATTCTTTACAAGCGAGTTATCATCTGCATAGTTATAAAACCATATTCCTTCCCAGTTATTTGGTGCTGGTATGGAAGCTGTTCCATCCCCATTTGTGTCACCAGTAGTGTCATCCACCGAAGAGGTGAAAAGCACACCATCAGCCATTAACATACCAAGCTGAGTTGCACTGTTTCCCCCAACTACAACGGAACTATTACCATACATCTTAATCACAGTCCCGGGTAACAGAGTTAGAACAGGATTTGATGAACCTTGAATCGTAATATCTTGGTCATTTAATATCCGGTAACAGAACTGAGTTGGTGGCACAGGCCAAGTAACAGATTCATTGATTGTTCCTCCACGTACATATATTGCATTGAACTTTCCGTCCGTCCTTGCCGGATAATTGTTGTTCATTATTACATCCGGCATTGTCATTGGATCTAGTTGAAATGGATATATATTATCACTAGTCGTTCTGAGTATTGTGTTGTTTCTGATCTGTGTAGTCATTCCAACTGATTTAACCGAAATACCAGTATTTGAAACTCTGTAAATTGTGTTATCCTCTATACGTGGTGTAGATGCTTCCATATAAATACCTGCTGCATTCTTCCCACCATATCTTATCAGGCAATTCTTTACAAGCGAGTTATCATCTGCATAGTTATAAAACCATATTCCTTCCCAGTTATTTGGTGCTGGTATGGAAGCTGTTCCATCCCCATTTGTGTCACCAGTAGTGTCATCCACCGAAGAGGTGAAAAGCACACCATCAGCCATTAACATACCAAGCTGAGTTGCACTGTTTCCCCCAACTACAACGGAACTATTACCATACATCTTAATCACAGTCCCGGGTAACAGAGTTAGAACAGGATTTGATGAACCTTGAATCGTAATATCTTGGTCATTTAATATCCGGTAACAGAACTGAGTTGGTGGCACAGGCCAGGTAACAGATTCATTGATTGTTCCTCCACGTACATATATTGCATTGAACTTTCCGTCGCCGCGAGGGATGAACGAATTCATACTATTAAGCAATTGACCCACCATGCTTATCGCTATAACAATCGGGTATTTAGAGTTGTTTTGAAAAATACAGTTTGAAATTATAGGTGTGGATGAACCATTACAAACAACTCCGTAGGGGTTACCACCCGTTATAGTAAAACCAAATAATTGTGTGCTATTGTTTTCTGCATTCGTGAATGTTACAGTTGATGCAGCGTTATTACCACTTATTGTCGTGGTGCTGGCTCCAGATTCACTAATTAGTATGATCAGTTTATTATTAAAGTTTATAGCACCAACATATATTCCTGCGGCAACGAGTACCGTATCACCATTTGCTGAAGAATTAATGGCAGACTGAATGGTAGTGTATTGACCTGGAACATGAAGAGTGGCTGAAAATATTTCAACGGATAAAATTAGAAAAATTATGCCTACATAAAGGTATAAATTTACCATTTTCATATTGTGCCTCACAATATTAATATATTACTAATAAACAATAATGTTTCGTTCAAAGAGAGCTTTCGAAATGTATTCTCTGGAAAGTAACAGTACCTTACTCTATTGTCTCACCCTCACCATAGAGAAAAATCAGTGCCCTTAATTTGCAAATAATAATTAATAGTATCAACAAATATTAAATAAAAAACCCGGAAACGCATTTGTCACCGGGTTTAGCTCTTTCATTCATCACAGAGCACGGTTGCCACTAATCAGCTCTTTGATTCTGCTGCGGTTACGAAAAAATATTTTATTTTGTTAATTTTACGTGCCGGATTTTATTTATTTTGTTTATCAAAATTATTCAACAAATCTAACAGGAAACTCAAATCTCTAAACCGATAAAACTATTATCAGCAAGGTTATTATTAATCTTCGGATTAATTATGTTTTTATTTCCCGGCTGTTCGAAGAAATTATCCGAAGCGCCTCAGGGATTAAATGAAAAATTAAAATTCACTGAATCAGGGTACTATGATGCAATAAAAAGCGGCTTTAATGATGAATATTTCTTGAAAGACTCTTCATTCCAATATCTTGATACCTTAAAAGATTTCTATGCCGGAAGAAATTTTCAGCCGGTTTATTTAAAAAGTTATGAGGAAAAGAATTTTGTTGATTCAATACTTGTCATTTTTAAGGATGCAGTTCAGCATGGTTTAAACCCGGAAGAATATCATTTAAGCCTGATAACCACAGATTTTTATAAATCAATTGATACTTTAAATAACCCGGACAGATTAAATCTGCTTGCTGATTCAGAGCTTCTTTTAGCTGATGCTATTTTAAAATATGCCTGGCATATGCGGTACGGAGTGGTTAATCCGAAAGATCTTTTTCCCGGCAGATATTACCTTCCTGTTCCGGATTCATCTGAAAGAGATCTTTTTGAACCTCTCAGGAAAAATAATATAATTCAATATTTATACAGTATTCAACCAAAGAGCAAAAATTATAAAGGACTGCAGGCAGAGTTAATACGTTTCCGGGCGTTTAAAAACCTTAAATGGGAAGTTATTCCCCCTGCTGATAAAAAAATAGAACCCGGTGATTCGAACCCGGATATTAAGCTGATTGCAGATAGATTAATTAAACTCGGTTTTTTAGATTCATCTAAAGTCAAACCGGGTGACTTTTCTGTTTATGATTCTCTTCTTCTGGAAACGGTAAAAAAATTTCAAAGGCTGAACGGATTAAACGAAGATGGGGTGATCGGCAAAAACACCATAGAAAGATTAAATCTCACGCCGGAAGACTACATTAAGAAAATTAAGGTTAACCTGGAACGGTTAAGATGGATTGATTATTCCGATACATCAAGGTATATAGTTGTGAACATCCCTGATTTCCGGTTACATGCTGTTGAGAATAAAAAGGAATTGTTCAATATTAAAGTCTGCATAGGCAGAAAGAGACCCGCTGATTTTGAGGAACGATTAAAGGTTTATAAAAAAACAAAACGTCTCAGGGATAGGCCTGATGACTGGGAAACTCCTTGTATGTATGGTGAAATTTCAAACTTAATTCTAAATCCTACATGGGATGTTCCTCCAAGCATCATAAGGGAAGAAATTTTGGCGGGAATTAGAAAGGATTCGAGTTATCTTTTTGATAATAATTTCAAGGTTTATAAGGACGGTGCTGAAATAAATTATAAAGATGTTAAATTAAAAGATTTAGCTTCCAATAATATTCCATACAAAATTATTCAGGATCCCGGGGAAGGAAATGCTCTTGGAAGGATAAAATTTATATTTAAAAACCCTTTTGGTATTTATCTTCACGATACTCCCTCGAGGGTACCATTTTCTTTGTCGAACAGAGCCGTAAGTCATGGTTGTATCAGGGTTGAAAAACCTCTTGTGCTGGCGGATTATCTTTTAAAAAATAATTCAGAGTGGAACATTGATTTCCTGAAAATCGAAATCGGTCAGAAAGTGGATGACAAATCAATAATTTCCGAATATTATAATAAAAGAAGAGAGCTGAGAAAAGACATAAGCTCTGGTAAATCTACTGAAGTTATTCTGGATAAAGAAATTCCTCTGTTTGTTGATTATCATACAGCCTGGGTTGATGATAATGGTGAAATAAATTTCAGAGATGATGTATATGATCAGGATAAAATTTTAATGGAATATTTATTTCCGGGTGAAGTATCTGAATAAATAGCAGCCAACCTGATTGGGTTTTGTTCAGTGCAGGAGGATTAGTGCAGGAAAATAAAAAGGGAGCCGCAGCTCCCTTGAACAACCTGCAAATAGTAACACGATATTACTTCAAAAGAATCATCTTCTTTATTGAAGAAAAACTTCCAGCCTTAAGCTGATAGAAATATATTCCGCTTGATAAATTGTTTCCTTCGAATTTAGTTGTATAATTTCCGCCGGGCTTTTCTTCATTTACAAGTATTGCTACTTCATTTCCCAAAACGTCATATACTTCAAGTGTGACAAATTCTCTTCCCGGGATCTGGTATTCAATATTCGTTGTTGGATTAAATGGATTAGGGAAATTTTGATAAAGATAAAAATTTATTGGCACGCCATTCCTTGAGTCTTCAACAGATGTTACTAACTCCGAAAGTGGACGCTCAAATAATCCTTCATACCAGGCAGAGAGAAATATCTTGTCACCACTAGCAACAAACTCTTGCGGATAAATCGGAGCGGGCAAACCCTCACTCACAGACTCCCAACCGGCACCACTATCAGTTGAAAGATAAACACCATTACCGGATACTCCAGCAAACAAATTTGTTCCGAACGAACAAATGGCATACGGGTTTAAGTAATTTAATCCCTTATTGCTCCAGATGTCGCCGTTATCGGATGACGCATAAACCCCGCCATCCATAGCAATATAAATAGTTGATCCAATCATAGTAAAAGCGTAGACGTTTAAGGGTGGATTCGGGAAACCGTTTGTTAAATTTTCCCAATTCGCACCATTATCCATTGAGCGATATAACATTGGTCCGCCGGCAAAAATTGTATTCCCATTAATTAAAAAAGACCAAATGACTGTACTAAGTATCCCATTATTCGCCTGAAACCAGGTAGCCCCATCATCTGTAGAGCGGAAAATACCGTGATCGTTAGTACCGGCAAAGATTCCAGAATCATTTTCAGCACACCCGCGTATGTTTTCAGATTCTAAACCGAGATTATCCCAGCTGGTTCCATCATCTGTAGTACGAAAGAAACCTACTCCGCCGGTGCAGGCGTAAAGTTTATTGCCATATGCATACAGGTCCCAGATAAGCGTTTCAGGTAAGTTATTATTTACGGCAGTCCAACTGGCACCGTCATCAGTTGACTTATAGGCACCCATTTCAGTTCCAATAAAAATATTTGAACCAATAATTGCCATACCTTTTGTCCCACCTCCGCCTAATCCCGAAACGTGCACCCATTGGCTAAAGGCAGGACCACTAAGCAGCACTAAAATTAAAAGTGCAATGGTTATAATGTAATTGTGTTTCATATAATAAGCTCCTTTTTTTAAGAAAGAATTTGTAAAAAAATTTGTTTCAGATTCTAAGGTAAGCGAATTGCGGTGTTAGTGGATTGAGAAAAAGAATGGGTAATGGAACGAAGCAATATTTCCTCATATTAACCCTTTAAAAGTAAATGAATGTTAACCATGAATACCTCTAACATTACTAAATCCAAACAATATCAGTTGTTGTTGAATTTTGATTCACCCAACATGCTTGTAATTGATTTTTCAGAGTAAATGCAAATAAAATGATAAGCAGATATAAATTCTCTTTCACAACGTTGCTGTATTATTTAATGATCATAAAGTTTTATAAAAATTTATAATAAAGAGAGAGTTTTCGATATGTCTGCTCTGAAAAGAAACCACAACCTTACTCTACTGTCTCACCCTCGCCATAGAGAAAATCACAAAGTTGAATTTGCACATATTAATATATAGAAGCAAGTATTATAAATAAAAAACCCTATGACGGGGATGCCATAGGGCTTAGCTCTTCATCATCAGCTTGCAGGGTGACCAAGTGAACAAGCTTATTTTTTATTACTTTGAATATGACTTATTTGGGGCTGTCTAAAATGTAATATTCTTATTCCTAATTGGAACAATGATCAACCCCCACTCAGTTGATCATTGTTCCAACTTTCTTAATGTTATGTGCCATTGCAACCAATCCAAATTCTGCATTCACTTTTTCCAATCCCCTTAGATTAAATCTCCTGAACCCTTGATTCTGTTTTATATCCCCAAAGACTGTTTCCACATCCACACTTCGTTTTTTCCTTAGCTCTATACCCTCTGGTGAACATAAATTCTTTTTTGCTTGCCGCTTATATTTTTCCAGTTTCTTATTAAATTGTATCGTTCTGCCCCTTGGTGATTTGGTGCAGAGACAAAGAAATTTACATCCTTTGCAATTACCCCTATATTTTCTTATCTGCTGCTTGTATCCATTATCTGTTTTTGCCTCCTCTATTTCCTGAAGCAACATTTCTCTTCCCCCGGGGCAATTTATTTTATCTTCTTTCTGATTATAAATAAAATTTATTCTGTTAAAACGCTTCTTTTCTGCCTGTCCGGTTGTCTCCTGATAAAATCCCGGATATTTCAGATAACTTCCTATTTTTTCTTTTTTCAGAAAATCATAGTTCTCATCTGAGCCATAAGTTCCATCTCCTATTGCTCTGATTGGATTTCTCCCGTTGGTTATATGTTTTAATTTTTCCATATGGGGAACAAACTTATCTACCTCCGAAGCCTTTTGATGCAAACTGTAATTTACTATTATCTGTTCTTCTGTCCCTATTATTACATTATAACCAGGCAGCAATTGATCTGTTTTGTTCCGAAAAAACGTTGCATCCGTATCTGTCTTTGAAAAGCTACTCCGGGGGCCTTCTATCTTTTCCTGCTCTTCATACTTTTCGAGTTTTGGAAGATATTTATTACTTAGTTTATTTACGGCACTCTTTAGCTTTCTTTTTTTCTGCCCGCTGTTTTTATTTTTCTTTTTCCCTTCGGGTTTTTCTCCTATTTGACTGATGATCTTGTTTAGTTTTTCAACCTCCTCTTTTATTTTCTCCGATGTTATATCTGTTTCATCTCCCAGTTCTTCAAGATCTTTTTCTCCATATTTTTTCTCTTCTTCCTGATTTATCTTTTCAATTTCCTTAAGCAATTCTTTTATTTTTTCTTTGGTTGCTGCCTTATATCTCTGGGTGTTCTTTGACCACACGTAACTATACCTGTTTGCATTTGCCTCTATCTTTGTCCCGTCTACAAAATAATCTTCCAGCTTTATATATTTGTTCTCTGTTAAGAATATTACCATTGATGAAAATACCTGATCTATTACTCCCTTCAGCCTTCCTGAACGGAAATTATTCATTGTCCTGAAATCCGGCCGTTGCATCCCGCTTAGCCACATAAAATTTATATCTTCTCTTAGTGCTTTCGCTATCCGTCTTGAACTATATATCTTCATTATATATGCATATACTAATACCTTCAATAACATCGTTGGATCATATGAGCTTCTCCCTCCGCCCTTATAAGTATTTATCAATGCATCTATGTTCATTGTATCTATTACTTTATTTAATGTTCTGACTATATGTTTCTCCGGTATCATCTCTTCTATTGATGGAGGCAGCAGCATTACCTGGTGCTGATTATATTCAATAAACTTCGGCTTACTTAATCTTTTTTTCTTCCGTTTTCTCTTTTGAGAATCTCCGGCCATATCTTCTTTAAATAGAGAATCATTTATTTAATTAGTCCTCATTTATTGATTTATTCTCTATTATTTTCAATTATCGTTCCTTACTTTTTAGTCAGCCCCCCCGGGAAAAATGAATTGTACATCATACTCCACTTCAAACTTTTACCTGGATGCCACGGTCGTGAGACTGTCTCAAAAGTAATTTTTTCTGTCACACTGAGGCTTGTCAAAGTGTGAATTTATTAAAATATGTCAGTCTTCGACACGCTCAGACTGACATATTTAAAGTTTTGAGACACCCTCCGTACCGTGGCATTTAAATTCCTTTTGCTTCTTTTATGTTATTTCAAGAGTATTAGCTTTTTTACTGCTGTGTTGTTTCCTGCGGATAATTTATATATATAAACTCCGCTCGGCAATCCACTTCCATCAAATCTGACTTCATAATCTCCTGCTGGTTTTTCTGCATTAACCAGTGTTGCTGCTTCATTGCCTAAAACATCATAAACTACCAATGAAATAAATTCTTTATTCGGAATCCGGAATCCGATATTCGTTATTGGATTAAACGGATTCGGATAATTCTGAAACAGCACAAATTCTCCGGGAGTAATATTAACATCAACTTTTATCTCTTTTGAATAGTTAATCTTTCCGTTAAAATCAATCTGCTTCAGACGATATAAATAAAAACCAGGTGCAACATTATTATCCGTAAATGAATATGACTCCGGTTCTGTTGTTGTACCCTTTCCGGTTATAAAAGCTATCTTCTCCAATTTTGTGTCCCGGTCATATTTTCCTGTGCAGCTTTTCCTTTCTATTTCATATCCCTTATTATTTGTTTCGGTTGCGGTCTGCCAGTTGAGCACAACTTTTCCCGGCGTATTTGAAACAGCGCTGAATGAAATTAAATCTACCGGAATGTAATACACGCCCCTTACCGAGTAATTATCTATATACATTTCGCTGGATTCGGAAAAACCATAGAAATCGTTTGCTGAAACCAATAATTGAATGGGTGTTCCATTAGCTCCCTGAGACCACTGCCATTGATAGAAGAATTCTCCATTATAGTTGTAATTCCCCTCGTCAAAGAGAAGATATATAACCGTTGAACTATGTACCCAGGTATCGAATTGAAAGTTAAATGTTGCAGCTGCAGTACCACCGGCATTTAAAGTGGCAGTCCCGTCATTGTTGAAATAAACTTCCAATCCCCATTCCTGGGTCCCGATAAAAGAAGCCATTGTGCTGAAGTAACCCGATTTACCTGAAGGAATATAGAAGTCGAAATCTATGAACCACAAATCAGGCTCACCGGGTTCCCAGTATTTAACTTCATCATTAAGGTAACTAACCAGGAGAGATTTTGATCCGCTGTATGCGATACTATCTGATACAAATGCATCTTCGTAAGAGCAGGGACTAAAACCCCATGTTGTCCAGTCAACCGGATTCTGGCATGCAAGCCTTTCTCCGGCTGTATAAGATTCAAAATCATCTGAAAAAAAATATGCTTGTGCTCTTGCCGTGCTATATAAACTTACAGCAGTTATTAAAGAAAGCAAAAAAAGTTTTTTCAGGGAAATCAATGAATGAATAACAGAATCCTTCATATTTCCTCCTCCCATAAGAAATTATCTAAAAACTTCTGCTTCGGGAGAGTTATCGACGTGTATCTTTTGAATGTAACCGTAATTAAACTCTGAACTCTTGCTCCCACAAAGTAGAGAAAAATTACTGATTAGAATTTGCAATAATTAATTGACAGAAGCAACAAAAACCCTATTATGAGGATGCTCTGCGCTATAGGGGACAATTTCCGGAATCAGGTTGATGTGTATTATTTTATTCCCATAAGAAGTTAGCATCTATAGAATGATTATCACAAGCAAATATTAAAACACCATGCCGGCTTTATTATGTCCTTAAAACTTCCTCAAAGATGACATCTCTGATTTGCAGTTCTACATTTAAAAAAGATGTTATCTTTTGCTTCCCTTAACAAACCCGCAATATTCCTTAAAATAATTTTTGTAAATTTATTTTGGTTTTAATAATGTAAAAAGAATAGAGAATAAATTATTATTAATCACCATTCTCATTCAACCCGTTTGCTATTTCTTTAAAACTGCTTAATCCCGCTTCAATGCTTTCAATAATTTCATTTGCAAGAACATCGGGATCAGGTAGGTTATCCATATCACCAAGACTATCATCCTTCAGCCAGAAAATATCAAGATTGGTTTTGTCTCTTGCTATTATTTCATCATACTTTAATTTCTTAAATCGTTCTGTTTCTTTTCTCTTGAATCTGTTTGAGGGATTGTAGCACTCAACAAAATCTTTTAGATCATCATATTTCATTTGCTGGGTTTTAAGGGTGAAGTGTATATTGGTACGGAGATCATAAATCCAGATTTCCTTTGTCCACGGAGTTTTCGCTGCAGGTTTGTTATCGAAGAATATTACATTTGCTTTAACACCCTGAGCATAAAATATTCCTGTTGGTAATCTTAGTATTGTGTGAACATCTGTTGATTCAAGTAATCGCTTTCTTACTGTCTCCCCCGCTCCACCCTCAAACAAAACATTATCCGGGACTACAACAGCGGCTTTGCCTTCTGCTTTTAACATTGAACGAACGTGCTGAATAAAATTTAACTGCTTGTTTGATGTTGTTGTCCAGAAATCCTGTCTTTCATAGGTTAGAGTATCTTTGCTTTGTGTTCCATCTTCATTGGTGATTGTCATACTGCTCTTTTTACCAAATGGAGGATTTGTCAGAACGAAATCAAACTTGGCGGATGGAGAAACAAGTAAGCTGTCTGCTCTTTCAATTGGGGGTTCGCTGTTTAAGTCCCCAATGTTATGTAAATATAAATTCATTAAACAAAGTCTTGCAGTATTTGGGACAATTTCCCAGCCTCTGAATGTTTTGAACTTCAGAAATTCTTTTTCTGATTTATCTAATTTGAATTTCTTCTCATCCGAAATAAAATCGTAAGCTGCAAGAAAGAATCCACCAGTACCGCAAGCCGGATCTGCAATTGTTTTCTTTGGCTCCGGTCTTATGCATTCTACCATTGCCTTAATTAAAGAACGCGGAGTAAAATATTGTCCTGCTCCTGATTTTGTATCTTCAGCATTTTTCTCAAGCAGACCCTCGTAAATATCCCCTTTAACATCTGCACCAAGAATCACCCAGTTCTCGTCATCAATCAATTGGATAAGTTTATAAAGTTTTGCAGGATCCTGAATCTTATTCTGAGCTTTAAAGAATATCTCACCGATCATTCCTTTTTCTTTACCAAGTTCATTAAGGATTTTTATATAGTGTACTTCAAGCTCTGCACCGCTTTTGTTTTGCAGACTTTCCCAATTAAGGCTTTTAGGAATCTGAATTTTTCTGTTGTACGGGGGTTTCGAATACTCATCTGCCATTTTAAGAAATAGTAAATATGTAAGCTGCTCAACATAATCTCCGTAGCTTACTCCATCATCTCTTAAAGTATTGCAGTAATTCCAAACTCTTTGAACTATTGAGGCTGTTGTCATAGTAGTTATATTAATTTTTAGTAAATCAAATTTGAATTGCCACGAGCTTTAGCTCGTGGATTATAAATAAAATAAAATTTTTCGGCTTTAGCCAAATAGTTTGGGCTGAAGCCCGGGTTTGTTTTTAGTTTTATTCTTTATCCACGACTTAAAAGTCGTGGCAAGCCATCGTTGTAGTAATCCCAAACTCTCTGAACAATTGTTGCTGTTGTCATATTTATATTAATTTTCAGTAAATCAAATTTGAATTGCCACGAGCTTTAGCTCGTGGATTATAAATAAAATAAAAATTTCGGCTTTAGCCAAATAGTTTGGGCTGAAGCCCGGGTTTGTTTTTAGTTTTATTCTTTATCCACGACTTAAAAGTCGTGGCAAGCCATCGTTGTAGTAATCCCAAACTCTCTGAACAATTGTTGCTGTTGTCATAGTAGTTATATTAATTTTTAGTAAATCAAATTTGAATTGCCACGAGCTTTAGCTCGTGGATTATAAATAAAATAAAATTTTTCGGCTTTAGCCAAATTATTTATTGAATTTGATAAATCCATATTTCTCAATAAACTCCTCATATTCTTGAGTAAAACTCTTTTTTCTATGATGCGCTTCCTGATTCTTGATATAGTCCCTTACCTTATTAATCTGCGATTCGCTTACTGATACTGCAATATATTCATCCTGCCACTCAAAATGACCGGGCAATAATTTGTTTTTATTTATCCAGTTTGAGGATTCTCCTTTTAATAATTGAGTAACTTTACTAATAGTTTGATCTGAACCCAACGAAAATGTAACATGTAAATGTTATGGTTCACAATTAATGAAATCAATATAAATATTTTTTGATGTTGCGTTTTCTCTAATATGATTTAATAATTTATCTTTTAGATCTTTGGTAATTAACCTTTCTCTGTTTTTAGTTGACCAGATTAGATGAATCCAGATTCTTATATATGGCATAAATGTTCTTCCTTTATATTTGGCTAAAGCCCGAATAGTTAGGTGTTATTTATTCCCGCGACTTAAAAGTCGTGGCTAGTCATTCGGGGCAATTTATTAAACCAATCTCCCTTCAAACGCTTGTTTAAGTATTGATTGCCTTAACGTTTCTGATTTTGCTAAACTTTCATCAATCGCTTTTTCTAAATTGTCTGCTTCTGAAAATCGCTTTTCTATTTCTTCTACGATTTGGGTTTGTTGATTGACTGGACATAATGGAAATGGAAACATTTTTATCTGGGAGTAATTTAAAGCTTGCCGGGTAGCCCCTATTTGAATCCTATTAATGTGTTGTTGAGCAAAATTGGAATTCAAATAAAGTGACAAATATTTTGATCTTACTTCATTTTGATTTGTTCTTAAAATACAAACGTGCTGATTGACATTAGCTTGACCAAAACTTTCTGGAATATTAGCGGCTCTACCTATTGAAGCACCTGTTATATTTAAAAGAACATCTAGCGGCTTAACTCTGCTCCTTTCCATTTTTTCATCAATATCATTTGTGATGTAAACAATATCCTCAAGAACTAATCGATTTGGATACACATTCTGACTTCTGATGAACTTGATACCTTGGGTTTTATAAACATTTCTGCCACCTCTTGGAGTAACACCACTTCCCAAAAAGGTTATAACTTCACCCAACTTCACCCATTTCCATCCTACTGGTAAATTGTCTGAACCGTGATTGACGAGGATTTGAGGATTTTCAGGATTTAAGAATTTATCTGATTTATTTTTTTCTTCAATCCTGTTAATCTTATCATCCGATGAATCCTGCCTGCCCCGACTTTGTTGGGGGTACAGACGTCCTGAAAACGCACTTGCAAGCACCGATTGCCTATACAAACGAATTTGTTCTTTTGCTTTTTTAAGTGAAGCAACTCCGCTATCCAATGCGCTAAAAAGTTCTTCTATCTTCTCAACAATTTTTTTCTGTTCGGGAAGTGGTGGGAGTGGGATTTCAAAATTTCTTAGCGTTGTACTTGATATCGCCTTGAATGTAGAGCCGGTTCCTAATTTATCCAATTCAGTTTCACTCAAACGGATGTAGTAAAAAATATATTTGTTGCAATCTGAATATCGTAATGCAGCCAAACCACGGCCGATACAACATTTTTTATTTGCAATATTTGAAGAGCCAACTGGTGCACGGACTGAAACTAAAATATCTAAAGGTTCGGCTATCTTGTTTGGTTCGGAACACCACTTTCTAACTTCTGGGTAAAGTTCAGTAAACTCTGCTTTACCTTGAAAAAATGGTAAACCAATATCGCTTGTATTATAGGTTGTGGATGGTGGAGACTGACCCATAACAATTTCACAAACATCACCAAGTTTAACCCAAGACCAGCCCGCTTTTAAGCGAGGTAAATTGGGGGGGAGATTATTAGGCATCGTTTTCAGTTAGACTTTGATCGACATAAAAGTATTTAATGAAATTATTACTTAAATGTTCAAAATCTTTATCTGTAGAAATGAGAGTAGCATTAAGCACATTTGCTGTAGATGCAATCCAAATATCATTGTCCTGCATATTTCTTGCTGACATTCCTGAAGGTAATTTAAGTGAAGGATGCTTTCCTTGGCTAAATGAATCTATTTCAGCAAAAGCATCAAGAATTTGTTCTGAATCTATTTTAACTGATGGAATTCTTTTGACAAGATCATTCATTATTGCAATTTTATTTTTGCCCCATCCAAATTTGAATGCTAATGATTTTATTTCAGCGATAGTAACTACAGAGATCACAGAAACATTTTCAGTATTAAATAAATTAAACTTTTTTTCTATATACCCAGCATATCCTGCTGCGCGGATATAACCAACCAAAATATTTGTATCTAGTAAAAACAGTTTCATTAATCTAGCTCAGATAGAATTTCCTCGATTGATTCTTCACTGGGCCATTTGCCCCAAATTTCTTTTAATGGAGAAATCTCAGGTTTGTTTTTTGATATTTGGTAAACCAATTCTCTGGGTTCTTCAAACATCATATATTCTTCAAATACTTTCTCAGACTCATCAAAAGGTTTTAGCAAATCTGCTTTTATAAATCTTATTTTACCGTTCGGTTTATAATCCGCCGTACCACGAACAGTAACTTTCTTCCCCCAGTAATCTCGCATTAATTCTAGATTCAGGATCGATCGATCAATTTCACCTTGTATCTTCTCACCACTTTCAAGATTTAACTTAAATCTGCCTGCATAGTGTTCAATAACATCAATAAAACCAGAAAGAATTATTTTTCTAGATTCTGGAATTGATGCAGTTAATTTTTGGACTCTTTCAATTTGTTGACTATCTATTTTTAATCGATTTATTTTTTTATCAACAGCAGAATCAATTTCAATAGAATGGGCATATTTATCGATAAAATCTTTGAATGAAATGAAAGAGGTAAGTAATCCTTTATCATAAAGTTCACTTCCATACTTTTCTGTAGTAGCCTCATTAAAAGCATTAGCCCAGATTGTTAAAGCCGTGTCATTTGGTTCAGGTAAATCAATCCATAAATTTTGTTGGCGAATCTGTTCAGCAGCTACTTCAGATAATTCTGGAGCTTCCAATGCGAGTACAGTTGATCCTTTTTTAATACTGGTGATATTAAAATCCACAGCGAGTTTAAGCCATTGAGGCAACTGTCCTTTTCTTAAACTATTTCCTTCAATTGCTAATCGTAATGCCCGTTCGGAATTTTCAATAAAAATGCTTGTTAAATCTTTAAGTGCAAGAATTGAGATTGTTCCTGATGGCGTTTTAAGTCCCTTAATTTTTATTTGATATTTAATGGTTTTCATAATCCTTTAACATATTTCAATACTAAAATAGTTTACCATATCTAAATCTACAACTCAAGTCTCTTTAAGCTGCTAATTCCTCGTTTAATTCATCAATTAATTCTTCTGTTTTTTCTCCAAACAACTTCCACATTTTTCCAAGTCCACCTTCATCAACAAATGTCTGAACCGGGATTGACCAAGATTAAAGGATTAACTGGATTTTCATAAACAGGATTTTCTAAAACAAATATTTTCAATTAATCCTCAAATCCAATAATCCTGTGAATCGTGGTTCAGACATTTTCCTGCGAATCCTCTAATCTTGTTAATCTTGGTTCAGACGGTTAAATAATCTTTTAAACTCGAGGCTCTTTGCACCAAAGTTAATTAATAAACCAACTTCCATATTATAAGCTTCTAGATAATTTTTACCTTGTGCAAGATGCACATCTTCCAATTGAATTAACGCTTTCAACTCAACCATAATTTTATCTTCAACAAAGAAATCTACTCTCCGTGTTCCGATAATATGACCTTTATACATAACAGGCATTTCCTTTTCACGCTCAAACCGTAACCCTTCAAGATTCATTTCAATTTCTAATGCACGTTGATAAATAACCTCCTGAAATCCATTTCCTAAAAAAGAATGTACTTTCATCGCACATCCAATAATACTCTTTGTTATATCTTCATATTTAAATGTCTGAACCATTATGTCTGAACCGGGATTTTTCGGATTTCAAGATTCTCAGGATTTAATAATTGAGAACATATCAAAAATATTAAGTTCGTACTACAATTCATTTTTCTTAAAAATTATTTAATTCCTATTTCATCAGAAAACATCTTAATGAAAACTAATATTCCAAAATTCTCTCTGACTTCTAATCCAGATAATCCTATAATCCTGTGAATCATGGTTCAGACAATTATGCAGCTAGTTCCTTATTTAATTCATCTAACAATTTCTCATACTCTGACCCGAACAATTTATAAAATTTTCCTAACCCACCTTCTCCATCAAATGGCGTTCGGTCAAAGTCCTCAGCTTCAATTCTTACAGAAGAAACAATATGGTCTTTAATCATTCTAAGCCAATTCATTTGTTCATCGTTAAACTGTACTGGTCCTGCATTGCGCTTAAACACCCATTCCTTAAATCTTCTGTTCACTACTTCGCTATAAGGTTCAAGTGTTTCATCAAGTTTAAGTTCAAATCTTATAAGAGTAATAATATCTGTTAACATTCTCTGCGGAGATCGACCCTGCCTACCGGCAGGCAGTTTACAAGATTTGGTTTAACTCTCTGATAAGCATTCCATACCTGCTCAAGTGTTAAATAGTAAGGAGGATTTGTAAGAGCATCGCTAAGTTCCCTTATCATTTTATATGTAAGTTCTTTTCGTCGTTCCGGTTGGGAGTAAAGAATTCTTAATGCTGTAATCTCATCCTTGTTATCATCAATAAACTTTCGGAAGTTGTTAATTATCTCATCAGCATTTTCTTTCGCTGTTGTATCAAACTCACTTCGTATAACTCTATCAGTATTTGTTTCATCAATTATCTGGTAAATTTTCTGTCGTACTGTTTCTAAAAATTCTCTAAGCTTGGGATTATCAAACGGTTTTATTGCTTCAGTGCTGTATTTTCCAATTGTTTCTTTAATTTGATTTTCATTTGGTTCTGCATCATCAGGGATTTTATAAACCTGTCTTGCTCTTTCATCAACTGCATCAGGATCGTAAGCATTAGCAAGATTTAGAGCCACTTCAGTTAAGTTTTTTCCATCTGCAAGTTCAATGAACTTTTCTCTGTCTGTTTCAGTAATCTGCTTATCAATTTTTGTAAGTCGTGCTGCCAGTGAAGACATTGTATCTTCATCAGGCTGAAGGATAACCATCTTCATTAAATCTTTTAACGGTACAGTTGGCTTCTTATCAACAACAGGATAATCTACTTTAACAGATTTGAAAACACCAACAGCATCAATAATGTAAAATCTTTCTTTATTGATCTTTGCACTCGGTGTAACTTTTATAAGTTCATCTTTACTGAACGATCTTGTTCCTCTTCCAATCATCTGCTGAAAATAATTACGCGAACGGACATCACGCATAAAGATAAGAATTTCAATCGGCTTAACATCCGTTCCTGTTGCAATCATATCAACTGTAACAGCAATACGCGGATTGTAACTCGTGCGAAACTGCTGAAGTATAGATTCAGGATCTTCATCCACAGCTTTGTAAGTAATCTTTTTACAGAAGTCATTGCCCTCGCCAAACTCTTCACGCACAATATGAACAATATCTTCAGCGTGGCTGTCGGTCTTCGCAAATATCAGAGTTTTAGGAACTTCATAATTTTCATCACGTTCAGGATAAAACTCATCCTTCATTACACGTTTACATTCCTGGATTATCTTTCTTATCTGGCTGGGATTTACAATATCTCTATCAAGCTGGCTTGGTGCATATTCTACTTCATCTTCAAGCTGTTTCCATTCTTTCTTGCGTGTAGTTTTATTTCTAAGATCAACATACTGCTTTGCTTTAATCTTTGCGCCCTGCTGTGTTACTTCAGTTTCAATTGTGTAAACATCATAACCAACATTAACTTTATCAGTAATGGATTGCTTAAGTGTGTATTCACTTACAATATTTTCGTGGAAGAATGCGAATGTACGTTTATCAGGTGTGGCTGTTAGTCCTATCATAAAACAATCAAAGTAATCAAGTACCTGCTTCCATAAATTATAAATAGATCGGTGACATTCATCAATAATTATAAAATCAAAAGTTTCGATAGGAACGTTTGGAGTGTAAGCAACATCAACAGGTTTATCAATTGTTTTGGATTCATAAGGAGAGTCATCTTCAAGAGATTCATCCAACTCTTTTCCTTTAAGGATGGAGTACATTCTTTGTATTGTGCTTATGCAAACCTGCGCGGATGGATCAATGAAGTTTGAACGAAGCCGTTGAACAGTGTATAGCTCTGTGAAAAGTCTTTTATCATCATTTGGTTTGTATGCCTGAAATTCCTGTTCGATCTGTTTGCCAAGATTTCTTGTATCAACTAAAAATAAAACACGTTTAGCTTTTGCAAATTTTAGAAGTCGATATACAGAGGTAACAGCACAATAACTCTTGCCTGCTCCGGTTGCCATCTGCACAAGTGCGCGTGGTTTATTCAGACTGAAAGATTCTTCAAGATTAATGATTGCATTAACCTGGCAAACACGCAATCCGCTGGAGTTGAGTGTTGGAAATCTTTTTAATCTCGCCCGAAGAGTTTCTTCCTGCTTTAACCATTCATTAAGAGTTTCAGGTTTATGGAAGTTAAATATCTCCCTTTGTCTTGGTGAAGGATCGCGTGCATCGGTAAAGTATGTTTCTGTTCCCGTTGATTCATATTGGAAAGGAAGATCGCTTACTTTACCCACATATTTTAGTTTATCAGAAGCATATCGCGTTGTTTGATCGTGAACGCCGCTTAAAGTAATTCCTTCTTTCTTAGCTTCGATCACACCAATAGGTTTGCGGTCAATAAAAAGAAGGTAGTCGGCGGAACCGGATTCGGTTGGATATTCACGAACAGCTATACCTAAACCAGCAGAAGGATTAAAGTCTTTTAGATCCTGCACAATCCAGCCAGCTTGCTGAAGCTGTGAATCAATATTTACTCTGGCAATCTGTTCGGGAGTCATTCACATAAATATTTTATATAAGAATACGGGTTCATTACATCTATGCAGTTCATCAAAATTCATTTGTCCCTGAAAAATTAAAACAACACCTGTGGGTTTAAAATAGTGTTTTTAAAAAATATTAGCTATTAAATTTTAATTTTTTAGTTAATATAAAAATGACTGGAGAAAGAAGTAATAAGGATTAAGCAATAAAACAATTCATCAATACAACAATCCCCTGCCATAATTACAAACTCTTCTTTTCAACAACAACAAACCCAAACCTCATTTCTCGTTCATTTGCACAATATTTTAATTACACTTTAATTGGCTTTTAATTGGCTTCTACTTTCGGTGTAATTTCGGCTGTGCTGTCTTTATTTCTTTTTTCATAAAACCTACGTGACTAATTGTCGCACAACGGAAAATTAAGCAGCTATTAAAAGTTTATTTTTAATCCATTTTCAAATTATCACTTTCCCACATCTGAGTCGTACTCCTCTCGTACTGCTCTCGTACATCTCATATACCAGGGATTAGCGAATTAATTCATTGTCGAATTGACGGATTACTTCTGCCAAAGGCAGAGGTTGGTTTACCTTGGCAGGCAGACTTACTCCTGCACTTTCACTACCACCATGGTCATATCATCGTGCTGTAATGTTTTACCTGTAAATGTTTTCACATCTGCAATTGTCTTTTCAAGCAGCTCTTTTGACGGCAGTTCTATTCCTTTAGATATAATTTCGGTTAACCTTTTTTCCCCGTATTCCATTTTATATTTGTTCATCGCTTCAGTAAATCCATCTGTATAAAAGACGAATGTATCTCCCGTGTGCATATCAACTTTAGTTTCTTTTATTGTTCTGTTGAAGATATTCCCCTTCTCCAATCCAAGTGCAAGCCCGACAGGATTAAGCAGTTCAAGTTCTTTCTTTCCCGAATGTTTTGCAATCACCGGGTTATGTCCGGCACGGGAGAATGTAAAAGTTTTTTCTTTTATATCGAAAATTCCGTAAATCATACTTATAAAAGTTCCCCGCTCTACATTTTCATAGAACAGTTCATTTATCTTTATAAGAAATTCCGAAGGCGAGCTGACCGTTTTCGATACGGCTTTGACAAACCCTTTAGCAAGCGTCATATAGAATGCCGCCTGGGTTCCTTTGCCTGAAACATCCCCTATTATTATTCCGAACCGGTTATTATCCAGCTTAACGAAATCATAATAATCTCCGCCTACTTCGAGGGCAGGGATACAGTGTGCAGAAATATCGAGCCCGGCGAACTGGGGATCTTTTGCAGGAAGAAAGCTCATCTGGACATCCCGTGCAATTTCAAGCTCTCTCTGCATTCTCTGCCGCTCGGTAATATTTTTTACGAAAGCAGGGGTAATAAAATCAAAATCAGTCACCTTGTCTTTTGTGAAAAGTCCAACGAGGAAAAAGATTGATAACAAAAGGAAGAATATCCCAAGGTAATATCCTGAAACAATGTAAGATGGATTCCCGTTTGTAAATAATGAAATACCTGTATCAAGTATGGTATAAACCGAGACAGCAATGAGTGCTGCCAAAACATCAAAGTAATTATAAAAGATAAAGAAAAGTGTTCCGGTAATTATGCCTGTTAATATTCCCCAGTAAAGAGGCAGAATATCATTATAGTTCATCACTCCCCATAGTACTGCGGCAATCGGGACCACTATAAAAGCTGAGTTAAACCTCCTTCTTAACCCGGTAAAAATAAACATAAAGAAAATCGAAATGTTAAATACCTGCGGGTAAATACTATTGTCAATAATACCAAGTACAGGACTGATTGAAGCGAAATGCGAAATCAGGGATGAATTCTCTTTTGTTATAAATGAAATGTGAAGAATATTTTCTGAGGCAAAAAGCAATACCATCCATACAAGGTAAATAGAAAATCCGGCTGCAATTCCTCCTACACCGGCACGTCCTACCCTTGAATGGAAAGCATAACCTTTAGTAAGCAGATCAAGTGAAATGAATTTTTCTTTGGAACTTTCGCGTGCTACCGTTTCACTCACAGCCCAGGTTAAAAATACTCCCCCGCTTATAAAAATGGTAGAGAAAATCAGAGGCATCCACAGCTCCCATCCGGTTGAACCAGATATATGAGAATAGAGGTTTATACCGAACGTCAGGGCGACAAGCAGTCCCATAATCAAAGCCAGCCTGAAGCTTATTTCATAAGCCCGTATTTTTCTGAATCCTATTATTAAATATTAAGATGATAACAATAAGGTAAAAGGGAATGACGGTTGAGAGAGAAAAAGTGCTGCCCGTATCCGTTACAACCTCTCCCGGGATATCAAATGAAAAATCAAACTCAGAGACAGCATCACCGGAAACTGTAACATCGATTAATATATTTTTATTTATATCTGCAGATTTCCCTTTCCATCTGAATTTATAATCTGTCCTGCCCTGCCTTACGATTTTCTGAACTTCCTGCTCCTTAAAAGGACCTTTAACATCAAATTTATTCAAAGTGTTTGTTGAATCATTTACATTCACCGGGGAAAACTCTGTTATAAATTTATAAGCTAAAGCTTTTGCTTCGTCCGGCGTTATTGCCGGGAGCTTTAAAGAATCAGCAATCTCTTTCTGAAATTTTACAAGGTTTCCTCTTGTATCCAGGTCAATTACAATCTTCCCGGGTGATTTAATTTCCTTACTATCACTGGTTACAACAATGCCGGTTTCTTTGCCTCCCCATTCCACTTCCCAGTAATAGCCCGGTATTTTGCTGCGCAATAGTTTATTTGTTTCGGAAAAGGAATGCTCTTTGTACAGTTTGTGAGTCAGTTTACTGTTAGCCTGTAATGAAACCTGTTCGGTTTTATTTTCAGTTGAAAGGTTAAGCTTGCTGATAATTGAATCCGCTTTTTCCTGTGCTTCAGATTTGTTGTAATCCAGCTTAAGAGCACCTAATGGATGCACGGATGGATAAAGAGTGAAAGCGATATATATCGAAATTATTACAGATACAAAAAAGCAAATAACCAGTATTGATTTTTTCATTTATATTATTTTTCTGTTGTATGTTTTTTTATGCAAAGTTCCACCAGAGTACTAAAAGTGTTATTACCAGTACAACCGAAGCAAACACATTTACTTTTCTCCACTTTACATTTGCTTTATAGTTAATATCTTCAGTTGAAATTACAAGCCTCTCAAGCATCCTACCTGCCGGAATTTCAGTTGCAAGACTAACTCCCACCAGAACTGCTGAGCAAGTAATAAAAAGAAATATAGCGTAATGCAGGAAATTGATAGAAGCAACATAGCGAAGGAAATCGTTTGATAAGGGAGATATTTTATTCTGAATTTCCAGAACCAGACGAATGCTGCCGAGAACAAGCCCTGTTAACAAAGAGGCAATAGCTCCCTTCCCGTTAACCCGTTTCCAGAAGATGCCGAAAAGAAAGCATGCTGCAATAGGAGGAGAAATATATGCCTGCACACTCTGTAAATAAACGTACATCCTGTTGTCGCTTAATAATCCTATAAACGGGATCCAAAGTAATCCAAGGACAACCATAATGCCTGTAGTGATTCTTCCGAAGTTAACAGTTTTTCTTTCATCCGCACCGGGTTTCCATTTTTTATATATATCAATTGTAAGTAAAGTTGATGTAGAGTTAAACATTGCACTGAGAGAAGACATCAATGCTGCAAGTAAACCTGCAACTACAAGTCCCTTAAGTCCTGAAGGCAGAAGATTAGTAACCATCCATGCATAAGCCTGGTCGCCGCTAATAGTTCCCTTCGATAAATAAAAAGCAATTATACCGGGAAGAATTAAAATAAAAACAGGTAATATTTTAAGGAAGCCTGCAAAGATAGTTCCGCTTTGAGCATTCGATAAATTTTTAGCACTTAACACTCTCTGCACAATATATTGATCTGTACACCAGTACCATATTCCAAGAATGGGCGCACCGAAAACAATTCCCGTCCATGGAAAATCAGGATCACTCATTGGTTTAAACATATGCCAGTAAGAAACAGGAGTGTTCGCAACAAGGTTATGCCAGCCGCCTGCCTGGTTTAAACCGAGAATTGTTAGTACAACTGATCCGCCGATAAGAATAAACATCTGCACAAGGTCTGTATAAATTACTGCAGATAAGCCGCCAATCACGGTATAGAGCCCGGTAATTAAAACTATAACAACTGCAGATGTGTACATATCCCATCCCATTACTGCATTCAGTAAAATACCGCCGGCATAAAGTGCAATGGAGATTTTCGTAAGAACATAAGCTATAATTGAAACAATGCTGAGATAATATCTTGAAGCGCTGTTGTACCGCCGTTCGAGGAACTCCGGCATCGTAAATACCCCGGACTTAAGATAGAAAGGAGTGAAAACCCATCCGAGCAGAAGAACAATTAAGCAGGCAAGCCATTCAAAATGACCAACAGCAAGTCCTGATTGAGCACCGGTTCCTGCTAATCCGAGAAAATGTTCACTGGAAATGTTTGTTGCAAAAAGTGATGCTCCGATTGCCACCCAGCCGACATTTCTTCCTGCAAGAAAATATTCTTCACTGTTTTTATGCTTTTTTCTGAAATAGAATCCGATGACAAGAACAAGAATAATATAACCGGCGATTATTATAAGGTCTGCTACAGAAACATTAATTTCCATAAACTTCCTTTAATGGTTATTGAATCTCCCGGATTATAAAAAAATAGTTTTTAGCGGTTTCAAATTAGTTCAATAGAGTTTACAGGTCAAGGAAATATACACTAAAATATTTCAATTTAATCCCTATGCAAATCAGAAGGTATTGCTAAAATTGAATAATAATTAATAACTTGGTATATGATAAAATTCCCGAAGTTTGTTCTTTTAGCTCTGCCGCTGATCTCCTTTTATTTTAATCCGTTCACATTCGGATCTCCCACGGATTCAACTAAAAACAATGAACAAAATAAAACGGTAATAAAGAATCTAACACTCGACAGAATTGATGTCGCCGGACCTTCTCTGTTTGATGATAAAAATTGGCAGCCGGATTTTATCGGTAAAGTGGGAAATTATCTCCATTTTAAAACAAGAAGCTGGGTAATACAAAATATCCTGCTCTTTCGTACCGGGGAATTATTTGATAGACAGAAAATTGGTGAGAGTGAAAGGCTTTTACGTAAGTCCGGTTATTTCAGGGATGCAAGAATTGAAGTTAAACCTGGTGCTTCTCCTGCCACTTCGGATGTTCGTGTTATAACAAAAGATAAGTGGACGCTCAGCCCGCAGCTTTCTTACAGTGCTAAAAATAAAAACGGTTATATCGGAATAAGGGATATTAACTTGCTCGGAATGGGTCATTCTTTTGAAACTGTTGCGACACACGATGAAGATAAAAACATTGGCTGGGGTGGAAAACTGGGATACAGTATAAACAATATTCAAGGTTCTTTTGTCGATGCACTATTAAAAATTGAAACCAATCACAAAGGCAATTCATTACGCTTAAGCTTAAGCCGTTCATTTTTTACCAGCACCACAAAATGGGCAGGCGGACTGGATTTTAACTGGAGGTATAACAACCAGATATTTGTCGACACAACCAATACGATAAAGCTGATACCAAATAGTTTTGATTCACAGGACCTCTGGTTTGGAAGATCTTTCCCGGTCTGGTTCGGCACAGGGGAATTCAAAACAAACTCAAGGTTCATCGTCTCAGGAAAATATTTCAAAAAACATTACAAAATCCGGCCAAAAGTACTCCCTGATTCTAACCAGATATTCCAGGATTACAGGCTTTATCTATTCAGTTCGGGAATTATTAACAGGCAGTTTTATAAATCATATTTTGTAGATGGTTTCGGAGTTACCGAAGATATTCCTGTTGGAAGTTTAATATCATTTACTACCGGTTCTGATGATCACGAATTTTATAACCGCTGGTATTTCGGCACGCAATTAATCTATTCGGGTAATATAGAAAATTTAGGATACTTCTCAGGAAATTTTGAAATCGGGGGCTTTATACCATATAAACGAAAATGGGAACAAAATGCCCTTAGATTTGATATAAATTATCATTCGCCGCTTATATACAGGAGGGACTGGAAAGGAAGGATTTTTATACAGAATAATTTTATAATCGGGACAAACAGGTTTAATGGCGAACAATTATTTCTGAACAGGAACAGCGGGATGCCCGGATTTGATGATAATGCTTTAACCGGTACAAAAAGAAATGTTTTAGATTTAGAAGCAAGGATCTTCAGCCCTTATTCCCTGCTTGGATTTGTTCTTGGTGGAATTGTTTTTGCCGACTATGGATTAATTTCCGGCAAAGAAAACTTATTTAAAAGTCGTTTATACCAGGGTTACGGGTTTGGGTTAAGAACTCAAAATGAATCGCTCTCTCGTTCAAGTTTTGAACTGGCTCTTGTCTGTAATCCTTTTAATCCTTCTGCTTCAGGCATCAATTTGGGATTGGTTTTTTCGGCTACTTTTGTTTTGGGAAGCTGGTATTTTAATTTTGATGAACCACAGACTGTAAAATTTGCAGATGAATGATTACAATTAATTTTGACTAAAAATTTTTCCATCATATAATTTATTACCATATTATTAAACTTTTATTGCAATATTTGTCTCTAATTTTTAATTGTTATTAAATAGATGATATCTTTTTAAAAAGATGTCATCTATAAAAGCATTTTAACCGGTAAACCAAACTTTGAAAAACTTCTTTTTAATACTTATTTGTGTGCTGCTATTTAAATCTGTCTATGGGCAGGATTCAACCAAAAGTTTTGCTTTTAAGGATAACAAACCGCAGCGTACAATAACTTTATTTTATCAACCTGATTTATCTTATAGAATCTGGCAGCAGTTTAATTTAATCAGGGAAGCAAATGCAGGCGATGCTCTTGCTCAGCACGAACTGGGAATAAGATACCTGATTGGTGAAGGCGTTGAAGCTGATACTGTAAAAGCAGCTAAATGGATTAAAAGCGCCGCTGATCATGGAGTTACAGCAGCTAAGTACAATTATGCAATACTGCTTATAAACGGCTGGGGTACAGACTGGAATCCATTTAAGGCTTTCGATTATTTTAAAGAAGCTGCCGAAGAAGGAATGGCCCAGGCTCAGTATGCCCTGGGACTATTGTATACCGATAACCTGATTGTAAAAAGAAACTGGGGGAAAGCATATAACTGGATAAATAAATCTGCTCAAAAGGGAAATGAAGATGCTATAACAACATTAAAAGATATTAAGAAGAAAATCCCTGAGTCGAAGATTGATACTACTGCTTCAAACCTGAACCAGGCAGACAGTCTTGTTTCAAATAATGATGGATCAATAAAATCTTCTCTTGGTCTGGTCTATATTGATTTTGAAGATGTGCTGGATTCCATTCCTAAAGTGTCAAACAGAAGACTTCTCGATGATTTAACTCATTCCGGTTATTCCGTTCTTTCTGATTCAATTAAAGACAGCTTAAAGGATACTAATTTTACTTCTATTGATAAATTTATTCCTTTGATTAATGAAGCTGCAGATTATGGAAGCCCTGAAGCTTTAACTTTTCTCGGCAGGCTTTATGAATCGGGAATTTACTATGGGAAGGATATCCTGACTGCTATAGAATATTATATCCGTGCATCAAGGCTTGATAGTCCTACTGCTTCTATCCTTCTTTATAAAATGCAGAAAGCCGGAAAGTTCTTTCCTGTAATAAAGAAAGAAAGTGATGCTGATAATCCCGTTGCTTTATTCGACTGGTACGGATTGGAGTTATTAGGTTATGATAACCAGATTACATTATCCGATGCGGTAAAGCTGCTTGAAAGAGCTTCAGGAAAAGATTTCATTCCTGCCCTGATTGAATATGGGTTGTATTTTTATTCTGGCAATGTGCCCCATCCGAATATTCAAAATGCATTTTCATTATGGAGTAAAGCTGAAAGTCTTGGCTCTAAGGAAGCCAAAATAAGAATGGATGCTGCCATTGTCCTGGATCAATTATCAACTGCAAATTACAATGATAGAATCAAAGAATTATTTGAGACATCAGAGAAGGGTTCAGTTCTTTCTCAAGCCGCGTTAGCTTATGCTTATGAAAACGGAATAGGGATTGAAAAAAGCAAAGCCAAAGCAGTTCAGTATTACAGGGATGCAGCTCAAAGAGGAAATAGATTCGCATATGAAAGGTTAAAATACTTGTACGATTCAATCCGGCCGTCATCCCCTGAATTCAATATAGATTAGAAGTTGGTCTTTAATTTTGTCTTAAGGGTTTTTTTGATTTAGTATAATCTGGATTTTCTTTTTTATGTCAGGCAATTTATTCTTAATTGCATCCCATAATATTTCATAATCAACACTGAAATAATGATGGATAATTTTATCCCTCATCCCCGAAATTTTCTGCCATTCAATTTCGTTATGTCTTTTACGGAATTCTGCAGATAGGTTTTTGACAGCTTCTCCTATTATTTCAAAACTTCTTGAAAAAGCTCTTGTGTAAACTTCATTTTCAAGAAATGAATTAAAATTAAGTTCATTCGTATTTTCCAGCAAAAATTCAATTTCATCAAGAATATGTTTTAAGTATACTTCGTTACGCTTCATACCATTGGATTTCATTCTTGATGTATGGGAGAATGTAAGGGCTGATTCCTTTTTCAGTTAAAAGATCAATTTTTCTATTGAAAATTTTCTCGAGCTCAAATGTAAGTTCAATATAATTATCAAAGGTCTTTTCCTCAAAGTCAACGAGTAAATCAATGTCACTATTGGCGGTGTCCTCATCTCTAATACAAGAACCGAATAATCCTATTTTTTTAACCCGGTACTTTTTAAGTAAATAGCTATTCTTTTGAAGAATTTCAAGTATTTGCTTTGAAGATAATTTTTCCACAGAAATTCAAATTATTAATAATACTTTCTGATAAAATACTTTGAGATAACTTGTTATGCAAGCAATTAGACTATTATCGACTACACGGCTTCGGAGATATAAACATTCAAATAAATAAAAACTGTTAAAATGTTGTCATCCTCCATTTTCAAATTACTTAATACAAATTTATCAACCTTAATATGAGTAATAAATTTTAGTTATTTTAGGGAGAGTAAATTTATTAAATGCGTTAAATCCTTAATATTCCTTTTACTGAACACATATATCCATTTTTGTTTCGTTCAAAAACTAAATTGATTTTATATAAATATTAAATAAAATGATCACTCAATCTGAACTGCTAAAATCAAAACTACCTGAAGTCGGGACAACAATATTCACAATTATGTCCCGGATGGCAACCGAACATAATGCAATAAATTTATCACAGGGATTCCCCGATTTTAATTGCCCTGAAGAACTTACTGACCTTGTAGATTACTATTTAAAAAAAGGCTTCAACCAGTATGCACCAATGCAGGGAATAACTTCATTGAGGTACAAGATATCTGAAAAGATAAAAAAACTATACGGCAGGAAATATAATCCTGAAACTGAAATAAATATTACTGCCGGTGCAACGCAGGCTATTTATACTGTTGCTTCCGCTGTAATAAATCCCGGTGATGAAGCAATTCTTTTTGAACCGGCTTATGACAGCTATGCTCCTTCAGTAAAAATGAACGGAGGTGTACCTGTTTTCATTCCTTTAAATAAAAATGATTTCTCAATCGACTGGGACGAAGTAAGAAAAGCTGTTAATGGTAAAACAAAATTGATATTCCTCAATTCACCACATAATCCGACCGGCAGTGTAATAAACGAGACGGATATAGAAAATCTTGAAGATATTACCAGGGATAAGGATATTTTTGTTTTAAGTGATGAAGTCTATGAGCACATTGTTTTCGATGACAGGCAGCATTTTTCAATTGCGGGATCAAAGGAACTTTCACAGAAAGCATTTGTTATATCCTCTTTTGGAAAGACATATCATACAACCGGGTGGAAGATGGGCTATTGTGCGGCACCCGGTTACCTGATGAAAGAGTTCAGAAAAGTTCATCAGTTTATTGTGTTTGCGGTTAATACTCCTATCCAGTATGCTTATTCAGAGTTTATGGATAATGAAAGCCATTACCAGAGTCTGAATAATTTTTATCAGAAGAAGAGGGATATTTTTCTTAAGTATATGAAAGATTCACGCTGGAAAATAAAACCAACATCCGGAACTTATTTTCAGCTACTCGATTATTCCCGGATAACTGATATGAAAGATATGGATTTTGCTGAAGAGCTTACAAAGAATGCAGGCGTTGCAACTATTCCACTTTCCCCTTTTTATAATGATAAAAGAAGCGAATCATTATTGCGCGTATGCTTTGCCAAAAAAGATGAGGTGCTTAAAGAAGCAGCAAATATCCTTGGTAAATTATGAAACGTTACTAAATGAATTATTACAGCAAACATCTTATTCTTAATCTTAATTTCCAGTCTTCGCAGATTAAGAGTATTAGTATGATTCCGAATTTATTAAACGGGAAAGTAAAATGAATAATCTTTTTGACAGGTTAAGAAGATTATTTCACTTTTACACCGGTGAGCTTAATTATAAAGAGTTTCAGAAACTTGTAAATAAGGATGTCCCGGAGATTTATGATTTCTATGTAAGAAGAATGAAGAAACCTGATAAGAAAAGGAAAGGCTTCTGGGGGATTATTCAGTTCTCTAAAAATCTTTTCATCGAGTTTCTTAACCTCCTTACTCCTGCACGTCGAATTATATATTCAGTCGGACTTATATTTTTTATAATGGGATATTTTGGAAGCGACTGGAGTTTTGCAGTCTGGGGATTTATTCTTATAAATCTTCTTGTCGCTTTTGAGCTTGCAGATAAGCTAACTGCAAAGGATGAGCTCGGAGTTGCAAGAGAAATTCAATTAAACATGATGCCTAAAGATCCTCCCAAAAATAAATTTTATGAAATTAGCTGCTACATGGAAACAGCAAAGGAAGTCGGCGGGGACTATTATGATTTCATTAAACCTGTTATTGGCGATGACAAAACTTTTGTTGTAATCGGAGATGTTTCAGGAAAAGGAATGTCTGCTGCTCTTCATATGGTTCAGGTTCAATCAATTCTTCATAACATCGTAAAAGAAAATTCCACACCAAAAGAAATTCTGTATTCTCTTAATACTAATCTTAAAAAAGTATTAAGAAAAGGTTCATTCCTTACCTTAAGCATAGCCGAATTAAATTCCGGCGGTGAAATTATTTTATCCCGTGCCGGGCATATGCCTTTCATTCATTATAATAAATTAACCGGGAAGTGCTGCAGAATAACACCTAAAGGAATCGGAATCGGTTTGGCTAATGAACAATTCTTTTTAAATACCATAGAAGAAATTCCGATAAAACCTCAACAGGGAGATTTAATAGTATTATTTACAGACGGCGTTGTTGAGGCAATGAACAGTTACTATAATATTTTTGGTGAAGAGAATCTTACCAAGCTTATATGTAAGCATGCAGATAAATCACCTAAGGAAATACAGGATAATATTATTCAGACAATAAAGAATTTTACTTACTCTTCACCTGTGCAGGATGATCTGACTTTAATAGTAATGAAAGCAATCTGATTGGGGAATTTATATGACAAACAATATCAGCATTAAAAAAAGAGCGGCATATATATCTCTGTCAATCGGGATATTAATGTTCTTTTCAAAAATGGGTGCATACCTTATAACAGGATCAGCCGCAATATTCTCCGATGCAGCAGAATCCGTTGTTCATGTCCTTGCTACTTCCATGGCTTTATACAGCATTATACTCAGTTCCAAACCTGCAGATAAATCTCATCTGTACGGACACGGTAATGTGGAATATTTCTCGGCAGGAATAGAAGGATTCTTAATTCTGACGGCAGCTATATTTATCATTTACACTTCTATTCAAGATATTATTCTTGGTTCGCATCTCAAACAACTAAATATAGGAGTCATTGTAATCAGCTTTGCAGGAGCTATTAACCTGTTTTTAGGATTTTATCTTGTGCGTATCGGGAAGAGGACAAATTCAATAACGCTTATCGCAGACGGGAAACACGTTCTTACAGATTCTTACACAAGCATCGGAGTTATAATCGGAATTCTTCTTGTAATCATTACGGGCTTCCAGATGCTTGATCCTTTATTTGCTATTGCTGTTGCTCTAAATATTCTCTTCACCGGATTTAAGCTTATAAGAGAATCAATCGGCAGGCTGATGAACGAAACTGATCCCGAGCTGCTGAATAAAATTGTAAGTGAACTAAGCAAATTAAAACATGACTACTGGATAGATGTCCACGAGTTAAGGTTCTGGCGATCCGGGGATGTTATCTACCTGGATTTTCATTTGATACTTCCCTACTACTTCACTATTAAGAAATCGCATACTGAAGAAAACGATATTGAAGAAAAAATGTTACAAGCATTTCCGAATATGCAGATCAAAATACATTTTGATTACTGCATTCCTGAACTCTGTAAATATTGCGGTTACAGTGTATGCGATGTCAGAAAAGAAAGCAAGAAAATTTCATTTGATTTAAATTCTGAAAAGATGGTTGGTAAACCGATTTATATGATTAGATAATATCAGGCAGCATTTTCAGAGGAAGTTCTTTTAAAAAACGGTACCTGAACTTTCTGAAGTATAATCAATCCTGCCACAAAGAAAACACCAATTGCAAGAGCGGCAAATCTTTCATTTGAAAGATCTGAAATTACCCCATAAACAAAAGGACCGACTACTGCAGAGGATTTGCCGAACAACCCATCGTAAAACCCGAAGAACTCCGCTTCCCTTTCGTGTGGAGTTAACAATGCCATTAAACTTCTGCTGCACGACTGAGATGATCCTATTGAAAGACCTGCCATTAATCCTACTACATAAAATTCAGCTACTGTTTGTACAAAGAAAGCCCCGATGATTACAACTACCCAGACAACAAGTGTAATTGTAATTGTTTTTTTAGGACCAATATGATCAGAAATAATTCCGAAGATAAATGAACCAAGTACAGCCGTGCTCTGCACAATTACAAAAAATAAAATTATCTGCTCATCATTCATCTTTAAAATATTAGAAGCAAAGATTGAAGCAAATGCAATTATAGTAATTATTGCATCATTATATAAAAAGAATGCAAAAAGGAACCGGGAGACGGCAGGATATTTTCTCTGAAAAAATATTGCCTTAAAGGTAGTAAAACTTTTCCTTGTACCTTCCCTTATCAAATCCTTTTTTAGTGGCTCTTTGATATGAGGTTCGCTGATAAATAAAAATAACGGTGCAGAAAAAAAGAGGAAGAAGGCAGCGGCAACAACAAATGAAAGCCTTATATAAAAATTATATTGGGGAGAATCAGACGGGGGGAGTAAAACCATTACAATCAATAAGACTGCAAGAGCACCCACATAACCCATTGCAAATCCATATCCCGAAACTCTTCCAAAATTTTTCTTTTCAGTAAGGTTCGGAAGGAATGCATCATAAAAAACAAGCCCGGCTTCAAAACCAATGTTGGCAAGTACGAAAAGAATAAAACCGAAAAGTATATCACCTTTGTAAACAAAAAACATTAAAGAAGTGCAGCAGACAGATAACAAAGTAAATATCAGCAGAAATCTTTTCCTGTTCCTGGAAACATCTGCTATTGCACCAAGAGGCGGACTGAGCAATGCGGCAATCACCATAGAAAGACTCACAGCTAAACCCCATAACCACCGCTGCCCGCCCGTAACATAGTTTGAAAAATATTTTGAATAAATAACAGTAACAATAATTACAGAGAAAGCGGTGTTCGCAAAGTCGAACAGAGTCCAGATAAAAATTCTGTTTCGTTCTTTCATTTATTGATTTTTATTATGCGGCTGTTTTGAAATGGTTTCCTCTAATAACCCGCGGCCGGTTTTGTTCAGTTTCCCTCCCTGCTTTAATTCATTCAGAATTGCATCGAGAATCCCGTTAATAAATTTTCCGCTCCCGGCAGTACTGTAAATTTTTGCAATTTCTATGCATTCATTAATCGATACTTTCGGGGGGATTTCCGGAAAATAGAAAAGTTCACAGATACCGATCCTTAGAAGTATTTTATCTATCAATGCAATTCTCCCCATTTCCCAGTTATCAACACGTTCTTTTATTTTTAAATCCAGTTCTTTATGATGAATGATAACCTTGTCCACAAGTTCATTCGCAAACTTTTTATCAACCGGGTCATTTAAATCAATCAGGATTCCTTCAGCTAATGTCTGTAAAGATTCGCTATTTAATTCAAAAGCATAAAGTATCTGAAGAACTCTTTCCCTTACAATTCTTCTTTTAAACATTTGTGTCATTACTGTATTCGCAATCTTATTAAAGAACTATATTGAATTTAAATAAATATTTTGAATAATGTATTTATAGGGATTTATATGATAAATATTTACGAGTTTAAATTAAATTGCAAAAAGCCAAAATATTAAAATCGCAGCACTTTCTCTTGCCTTATAATAAATTTTATTTTCAAATTTAAAAACTAGACCGGATGCAGCAACATTTAAGTTTAAATGATAAAACTCAGCTATCTGTTTTACCCTGGGAAGATGATATGAATCAGAAATAACTATAATTTTTTTTATTTGAGGGTTTATGCTTAATCGTGATTTAATAAATTGAATCTGTTCAGCAGTAGATGAAGTATTTTTTTCGATCCAGACATTGTTTGTATCGATATTTTTTGTTTTTAAATATTTGTAAGCAATTTCAGATTCACTCAATTCACCCGGTGCATTTCCCCCTGTTAACTGAATCTTCTGGATTTTTCCGTACCTGTACAAGTTTAAAGCCTTATCAACCCTTGATTTAAGGCTGGGGCTGGGCTGATTTGTCCACACAGCAGCTCCCAAAACCACTCCGACATTTATACCATTTTTGTTTGAAGCATCTGTACCGGTTGGAACTTTGCTGAAGTTTAAATATATAAAAGCGAAAACCAGCAGCATTAAAGTTATAAATATGGAATCTACAAATGAGCGTAAAAAAATTAAATTTGTTTTGCCCGTCAAGCTGATCCAGATTTCAATTGTAAGAATAAACTGAATGAATTGATAAATAAAAAATAAACCGCTAACGAAGATTTTATCCAACGGCTGATTTAATATGGTAATATCGGGGAGCGGAAATTGTGATTTTGAAAAAATCCAGGCTGTAAATAAAAATATTGTCATCAGGGAAGCAAGGACGTATATAACAGATGTATGCAGAATACTTCGTTTACTGAAAATGTAAACTATTAATCCTGATACTAAAAAAGAACTAAAGATAAGATTAAAAAGATTCCCTATGTAAGATAACCTGAAATAAGAGAGAGGTAAATGCTGGTTATCATACTTAATGTAATAAAGCAAAAAAAGATTGAATAAAGTAAGAATAATTACAAACGCTGCAATCCATATTTTATTTTCAGGATTCTTTCGATTCAGAGGCATTGATTAACCAATATTTTTCCCGGTCATAAAGATTTAAAATAAAGTAATAAATATAAAACACAGGGGATTAATTTACTTACCTTAGATCTTCAAATGAGACCTTGTTGTAAAATTAGAATTCCGGATTATGAAACCTGGTTGGACTAAAACGAAACAATTTAAAATAAAAAAGGCGTCATAAAAGACGCCTTAAAATTTGATAGTAATTTATTGCAGCTTAAATACAATTGGAATCATCACCTGAACTTTAACAGGTTTTCCTCTCTGCTTTCCGGGTTTAAATTTAGTTTCTTTAACTGCTTTAACAGCAGCTTCATCAAGCCCGGCACCCAAACCTTTTTCAACTACAGCTTTAGTAACATTTCCTTCTTCATCAACAAAAGCTTTAACGTAAACCTTACCTTCAATTCCGGCTCTTTTAGCAATTTCAGGATAAACAATCTTACTCTGAATTGCCTGTATTCCACCGATCGGTTCGGGCATTTCTTCAACTGCCACAAAATACTGAGGTTCTTCTTCAACTTTTTTCTCTACCTTTGGAGGTGGCGGAGCAGCGACCTGCTCATTTACATCAAGTTCTGTTTCTCCAATTGTAATATCTTCAAGAACATCTTCTGATGGAGCTTCAATTGGAATCGGAGGTTTAGGAGGTGGAGGTGGTCTGTTCTCCTGCTTGGTTTGCTGAACGTCTTCCACTTTAAACAATTCCTGAGGTCCTTCAAGTACCGCAGCTTTGGTTTCGATACGAGGGAAAAATTTGAAAGCGACAATCAAAACTGCAAGAGATATAATTAAGCTAACCTCAAAAATCTTTTTATAACTTCGTCTCAAATCTGCTTTGGGACTTTTTCTAAGTGCCATTTAACAACTCCTCCTTAAGGGCATTATTACCGCCCGGCAAATTAACAAATGATGGTTCTTTTGTCAAATTCTTTCAATATCTCTTACTAAAATTAATATTAAATGTTCCTGAAATAAACAGATTTTTTGTGTGTGTTCCAAAAATCACAATAATTTATCTTGTCTGCGGTCTGTAATTAAAGAAACTTATTAAAAATCTTACCAGTGCAAGTCCTAAAACAACACCTGAGGAATCTGCAATCCAATCAAAAATATCGCAATCTCTTCCAGGCACAAATAACTGGTGAATTTCATCCAATCCGGCATAAGTCATCAAAATTATAAGTGTATATAACCAGGCTTTTCGTTTTAAAGTGATGTGTTTATTCTGGAACATCAAAGCTAAATTGAATAATACAGCCAATATAAAATATGCGGTAAAATGTTCAACTTTATCGCTTATATTTATATCCGGCATATCTTTACCTGGTAATGTTGTAGCAATAAAAAGAATAATCCAATAAAGAATTAATGGAAAATATACCATCAACTTTTTATTTGTTTCGAGTTTATTTAGCAAAGCTTTTCCTTAAAAATTTAATTGCAGAAGATAAATTCTTACTAATATCGGAAGCTGTATAACCAAATTCAGTGAATTTATTTAGTAACAAATCAGCAGATAGACTATGGATATAAACAGCCGCTACTATTGCTTCTTCCAAAATTTTCTTTTGGGCAATAAATGAGGCTATTATACCCGTTAAAACATCTCCGGTTCCAAACTTTGCCATTCCGGGATTTCCAGTTGTATTAATTAATGTATCACCGCCTGGTGTAAAAATAATTGTAGGAGATCCTTTAAGTACCAGGTATGACCTGGTTCCCTGTGCAAAATCCCTTCCGTATCTTAAAATATCTCTTTCAAGTGCTCCTAATCCAATTCCAAGCAGATGAGCAAATTCTGCGTGATGCGGAGTTAAAACCGCATCCTTTAAATTATAATGCTGATATCCATATTCACCAATTGCAAAAATTGCATCAGCATCTAAAACAATGTTTTTATATTTTTTTTCTTTTATAATTTTTAGAACTGATTCCTGAGTTTCTTTTTCCCTTCCAAGCCCGGGACCCATTGCAACTACGTCAGCCCATTTAATTCTCTTATTCAATTCTTTAACATTGTCAGGAGTTAGTATCTCTTTTTTATTGTCCTCATAAGAATCAACAATAACTTCTCCCAAATTTTTATGAACCAATCTTCTGACAGATTTTGGATAAGCAAGGACAGAAGCACCTGTTCCTGATAATAAGGTTGCTTTCGAAGTGAGAACCGCTGCCCCGGGTAAATCACCTGAGCCTGCAATTGTAAAAACCTTACCGGCGGAATATTTATAATCATCTTTCTTTTTTCGTGGAAGAGATAAAAAAACATCTTCAGGTTCAATTAAATATTCAGTTGTTTCATACTTATCATATAAAGAATAACTGATTCCTATGCTTCCTTTAAAAACCTTACCGCAACAGACTGCTCCATTCCCGATGAATAATCCTTTTTTAAGCTCACCAAGTGTTATGGTTAAATCTGCCTTAAAAGCATTTTCAGCAAATCCTTTATCTGCGCTTAAACCTGTAGGGATATCTATTGCTATTTTGAAAGATTTGTATTTATTAATCTCATCAACTATGGATTTATACGGTTCTCTTAATGCTCCCTCAATTCCACTGCCAAGCATGGCATCCGCAATAATCGGGTAATCTTTTATTTTCTTTATATCATTTATCGATTTGAATTCAATAAGCTTAATGTCTTTATCTTCATTACTTAAATTTCTCAGGATCGTATAATTGGTTTTACAGTCATCAGACATTTCAGTTTCTTCCCCGATTTTGATAACTGCAACCTCATACCCGTTGTTATACAAATGTCTTGCTGCTGTATAACCATCACCGCCGTTATTTCCTTTCCCGCATATCACGGCAATTTTTTTCGGAAGATTTAATTCGATCCTTGAAATGTCAATATAGTTGAAGATTTCAAGTGAAGCATTTTCCATCAGGACAATGCCCGGTATTTTAAGTTCGTTGATTGCAAAATCATCTGTTTCACGAACCTGCTTTGTTGAAAATAAAGGTATCATAATTTTATCCTGATACAATAATGCCGGTTCACCAATCTCTAAAACCGGTAGATAAATTTCAAATATATATTAAGTTTTATGACAAGAATGATGAAATTAAACCTATGATTGAACCCGGTGCAATACCAAGTACAATTACAAGCAGAACAGAAATTATTACGGCAAGTAATCCTGTGCTTGTTTGAGAAGTTGAAATTTCTTCCTCTGCATCTTTGAAGTACATGAGCACCACAATTCTCAGATAGAAGTAAACGCTGATAACACTTGATATTACACCAATTATCGCAAGCCAGGTTAATCCTGATTCGATAGCTGAAATAAATACATAATACTTTCCAAAGAACCCTGCAAATGGAGGAATACCTGCAAGTGAAAACATAAAAATTGAAAGCATTGCCGCGAGTAAAGGTCTTTTTGAACCAAGCCCTGCATAGGAACGGATTGATAAATTTGCATCATCTTTTCCTTCTATAATGGAAACTATTCCGAATGCACCAAGGTTCATAAACGTATAAGCTGTTAGATAAAATATTATTCCGGCAATTCCATCAAAGTTTCCAGCAGCAAAACCAATCAACATATATCCGGCATGAGCAATTGAAGAATAAGCAAGCATTCTTTTAATGTTATCCTGAACAATAGCAACTATACTTCCAAATAACATTGAAAGGACGGAAATTACAGCAAGATAAGGAGTAAATATGTGAGGTGAAACAGTACTGAATATCGTTCCCAGGGTTACAATTATTGCGCTGAAAGCAGCAGCTTTACCGCCGGTTGAAAAGAGTCCCGAAATTGTCGTTGCCGAGCCTTCATAAACATCCGGGACCCACATATGAAACGGGAAAGCAGCAATTTTAAATGAGAATCCTACTAAGAAAAGAAGTATTCCCGTGATAAAAAGGAAATTACCGGAAAGTTGTGAATACCTTGCTACTATTCCTTCAATTGAAGTTGTTCCTGTTGTACCATATATTAGAGCGATTCCGTAAACTGTAAACCCGGTTGCAAAGGCACCAAGCAGAAAATATTTTAATGAAGCTTCGTTTGCTGCAAGTCTCTTCCTGTTAAATCCTGCAAGGGCATAAAAGCTGATTGACATCAGTTCAAGCCCGAGGAAGATTGTAAATAAATCTTTTGCTCCCGCCATCAGCATCATACCCAGAACCGATGTTTGAACAAGCAGGTAAAATTCTCCGTAGTAAGCGCCGTACTTTTTCAGGTAATCCATCGAAAGCAGGCAGACTAGTACGGCACCAAATGTAAAAATGAAATAAAATATGTTAACGGTTCCGCCTGTGGCAAGCATATTCTGCATAACCACAGAAACCGAATTGACTGTTGCAAGAGAGTAAAAGGCAGCAGCAAGAAAAACTACTACTGAAATCCAGCTTATAGCAGTTACACTCTCTTTCTTAAACATTTCGACGAGTAATGAAATGAGTATACCCGCCCCTATTATGACGAGCGGAAGAATATTGTAGAATTCCTGGATATTGTTCAGCATATATATAAGCCCTGGTTCTGCATTAAGGCAGATAATCTAAATTATTCTATAAATAAAATGTCTTCTTCAGTTTCTTCAATTGTTACCTGGTGTTTTTCTTCCAGGTAAATGGCAATCTTTTTATGATTATCGAAATTAAAAATGTCACTTCCCTTTTCCACTAAAACCATCTTTATGGCTTCATATTTCGAAACAGCGTCCTTCAAATGTTTGTATTCTTTAAAGTAAATATCGGTGAAGCCATCAGTTTCATTTATATATATATCTTTTGATGAAGGGGAAAAATCCATAATGATATCATCATCAACAATAATTTTAAGGAAGATCCCCCGGAAGGGAAGAATCAACCTGTTTTTATAATACAAACCTTTGGGTTTGCTTTTTAACAATTCATCCAGTGCTGCCATATTTAAATTCCTTTAATGAAAAAAGAGAAAGTAAATTATAAAGAACAACGGTATAAGTATTGGTATCGAATATTTAATCATATAAGTAAAGAAGCTCGGCATTTCAATACCTGCTCTTTCACAAATAGATTTTACCATAAAATTAGGACCATTTCCAATGTAAGTCATCGAGCCAAAAAATACGGCTGCAACTGAAATTGCCCTGAGATAAATAATATCCTGCGAAACAAAATCCAGAACATGAGATTTGATGTTCACATCGAGAGCATATTTACCCATAGCTGCACTTAAAAAATTTAAGTATGTGGGCGTATTATCCAAAAAAGAAGATAACCCGCCGGTTGCCCAGTAAAACGTTCCGGCGTTCAGAAAATCCTTGTCAGCTCTTGCTAATGCAGCAATAAGCTCGAGTGCGGGCACCATCGTCAAAAATATTCCAATGAACAAGTATGCAACTTCTTTAATCGGTTCAAAATCAAATTCATTAGCTCTTAGTATTTCTTTATTTGCCTGTTTATAAGAAAAATAAACTACAGTAAACATTATGATTTCTCTTATTCCAAAAGGCAGTGGACTCCAGTCCGGCACCCATGAAAAAACTCCGGGATCAAGAAACACCGAGAAAATAATTACAGCAAGATAAATAAGGTTCTTAAAACCCTTAAATTCTATTTTACCGGTATATTTGGTTTCAACAGGATTATCATTTCCTTTTTTATTAAATAAATCAAAAATAAAAAATACCGCAAGGATAAGAATTATCATTGGTATCCAGATAAACCAGATGTTATCAATTACCCAGAAAAAAGGAACACCTCTTAAAAACCCTATAAATAAAGGCGGGTCACCTATTGGTGTTAATGCACCACCAATATTACTAACTACAAAAATGAAAAAGATAACGTGATAAGCTTTTATCCTGTTCTGATTCATTTTTATATAAGGCCTGATAAGAAGCATCGATGCACCGGTTGTACCGATAATATTTGCAATCACGGCACCAAACAATAAAAAAAGAACATTCATATACGGCGTGGCTTTTCTATCAACCTTGATAAAAATCCCGCCGGAAGCAACAAACAAAGAACTTAATAAAGCAATAAATGAAATATATTCTGTAAATATATGAAGCAGGCTTTGATATTTATTCAGGAACACTATATAATAGACGACAGTGATGAGTCCTAAAATGATTGCCATCTTCGGGTAATGCCTCTCCCAAAAGTGCTTATAAAATAATGGACCCGTTGCAATCATTAATAACAAAAGAATAAACGGGATTACCATATAAGGAGAAGGGAGAATATGCGCTCCTGCCTCTTCAAGTGTTTTTACCTGAGCAATAGAATCCTGCACTGCCGGCAAATTCGCAGCGTTAATGTTACAATAAAGAAAGAACGACAATATTATAGTTATAATAAACCTGGGACCATATCTCATACAATTTCCTACTTAATACTTGCTTGCGTTGGTACATAAACCTGCTCAATAATTTTCGAGGTTGTTTTTTCTGACAACTTAAGAAATGTACTGGGATAAATTCCTATCCATACTATAAATATGAAAATCGGGATAAGTACAAGCATTTCTCTTTTATTCATATCAGTAAGAGAATTCATCTTAGGATTTTTAACTTCACCGAAGGCAACCCTCTGGTACATCCATAATAAATAGACTGCCGCAAAAATTACTCCCGATGCTGCAAAAATTGTAAACCACCAGCTTCCAAGCACTGGAGATTTAAATGCACCTAAAAGAATTAAAAACTCACCGACAAAACCATTCAAACCGGGTAAACCGATTGAAGATAATGAAGCAAACAGTAATGCAAAAGCAAAGAACGGAACTATCCTTGCGATCCCTCCGTATTCTGAAATCTCACGTGTATGAGTTCTTTCATAAATCATACCTACTAAAAGGAATAAAGCCCCGGTTGATAAACCATGATTTACCATTTGTATTACAGCACCCTGTACAGCTTCCTGTGTCATTGCAAAAATACCGAGCACAACAAACCCAAGATGTGCAACTGAAGAATATGCAACAAGCTTTTTCATATCCTTTTGAACCATTGCTACCAGAGCGCCGTATATGATTCCGATTACCGCAAGAGTAGAAATATACGGAGCAAATTTCATTGCAGCCTGAGGAAATAATGGTAAACAAAATCTCAGCAATCCGTACGTTCCCATTTTAAGAAGAACTCCGGCAAGTATAACGCTTCCTGCAGTCGGTGCCTGAACGTGTGCATCGGGAAGCCACGTGTGCAATGGGAATAACGGCACTTTAATAGCAAAGCTGAATGCAAAAGCGACAAACATCCAGTTCTGAATATTTTCTTTTATTGTCGGACCAACTTTATACAGCTCTGTTAGATCTGTAGTGAAATGTCCTAGTGAAGTTGATGCATAAACTGCTATCCATATAATTGCAACAAGCATCAACAGGCTTCCGAACATAGTGTACAGGAAAAACTTTACAGATGCATAAATCCTCTGCTCTCCTCCCCAGATACCAATAATAAAATACATCGGGATGAGCATCGCTTCCCAGAATATGTAAAAGAGAAATAGATCTACTGAAATAAATACTCCGAGCATTCCCGCTTCGAGCATTAGCATAAAAAATGTAAACTCTTTTACTCGTTTTTTAATACCAGACCAGCTTGAAAGCAAAGTAAGAGGAGTTAGGAAAGTAGTGAGCATTAACAGCAGTAAAGACAATCCGTCTATTCCAACTTTATAAAAGATGTTGAGCTTCTCTATCCATTTAAATTGATGGATAAACTGGAAACCAGATTTTGTCAAATCAAAATTAAAATAGATTATAAGAGAAACAATAAATGCAGCCAATGAAATTATAAGACCGAACCACCTTATAGCATTTTCTTTTTCTTTACTAAAGAATAAAAGGATTATTGCACCGGCTACAGGTGTAAATAATAGATATGTTAAGAGATAACTGTTTTCCATAATTTATAAGCTTAATATAATCCAGAATAGAGCAATAACGATTCCCAGCATCATTACAACAGCGTAAATCTGGGCAACTCCTGTTTGTATTTTTCTTATTCTTGCGGAAATAAAACCAATCATTGAGGCTGCTCCGTTCACAGTTCCGTCAATGATTTTACTATCTGTAAATTTCCATAAAAATGATTCTGATCCTTTAACAATTGGGTTAACCACAGCAGCATCATATACTTCATCTACAAAATATTTATTCCATAGAAGGTTATATAATCCCTTAAACCTGGCAGATACTGATTCTGCAATCGAAGGTTTCTTCAGATAAATATTTCTTGCAATCCAAATTCCACCTACAGCAAGTATAACTGAAACTGCCATGAGTAAAATTTCAATCCCGGAAGAATATGTGCCATAAATTGCAAGTCTTCTTTCGGCATTTTCAAATACCGGGGCAAGCCATCCTTCAAACATATTTCCGCCCTCTCCTGAAAATAACGCCGGTATACCGATGAACCCGCCGATCGCCGCGAGAACAGCAAGTATGATTAATGGAATGGTCATAACAGATGGAGATTCATGCGGATGAAGATCGTGCCCGAATCTTTCTTTTCCTTCAAATGTTAAGAAGTAAAGACGGAACATATAAAAAGCGGTCATTAAAGCAGTAACGGCACCGATCAACCAGAAAATGAAATTTCCATTTGCAAACGACATCCAGAGAATTTCATCCTTGCTGAAAAATCCCGATAAAGGGGGTATACCCGAAATCGCAAGTGATGCAACAAGAAAAGTTATTGCTGTTTTGGGCATATATTTTTTTAATCCGCCGAAATGCTGAATATCCTGGTGCTCGTGCATTGCATGAATAACAGAACCGGCACCAAGGAATAAAAGTGCTTTAAAGAAAGCATGAGTCATTACATGAAAAATTCCGGCGGAGAAAGCACCGACACCCATTGCAAGAAACATATATCCAAGCTGGCTGATAGTTGAATATGCAAGAACTTTCTTGATATCATTTTGGACCATACCAATTGAGGCAGCAAACAATGCGGTAACGACACCAATTACTGCAACAACCGTCATTATTGCGGGAGCAGATGCAAAAATTATTGAACACCTTGCAACCATATAAACTCCGGCGGTAACCATAGTTGCTGCATGTATTAATGCGGAAACTGGTGTAGGACCAGCCATTGCATCGGGAAGCCAGACAAACAAAGGTATCTGTGCAGATTTACCGGTTGCACCGATAAACAAGAATAATGCTATCAGGTTGAACGTACTTCCATGGACACCAAATACGTTTGCTCTTGTAAATACTTCATTAAAATTAAGACTGCCGAATGTAAGATAGATCAAGAACATCCCCAGCAGAAAACCAAAATCACCTATCCTGTTAACAATAAAAGCTTTTTTAGCTGCATCGCTGGTAGTGCTTTTTTCAAATTTCTTATCATACCAGAAACCAATAAGCAAATAAGAGCAAAGACCTACTCCTTCCCAGCCAAGAAAAAGAAGAACAAAATTGTCACCCATTACCAGGTTCATCATAGCAAAGATGAAAAGGTTCATGTAGGCAAAAAATCTCCAGAAACTTTTATCTCCATGCATATACCCGATTGAATAAACATGAATAATAAAACCGACCCCTGTCACTACTAATGCCATTATAAGAGAAAGCTGGTCAACCTGGTATGAGAAGCTTACATTTAATCCGCCAACTTTTAACCATGTAAAAAGATTTACAATACTTTGTCTATGTTCAGCCGGTAATTTTAATGTTTCAAAGAATGCACCGACTACTATAAGAAAAGATAACCCAATTGTTCCACTGCCGATTATACCAATTACTTTTTCATTTTTAATTTTGGAACCGAAAATTCCGTTGATGAGGAATCCCGCAAGCGGAAGAAGGATTGTTAAGTATATAAGATTTATCATAAAATATTGCTAATTGAAACTCAAAATTATAATAGTGTTACCATTTTAAAATATTTACTTCATCAATATTAAGAGTTAATTTATTTCTGAAGAGTGCAATGATAATTGCCAATCCTACTGCAGCTTCTGCGGCAGCAACAGTCATTACAAAGAAAACAAACAACTGTCCTATCGAGTTGCCCAGGTAAGAAGAAAAAGCTACGAGAGTAAGGTTTGCCGAATTAAGCATAAGCTCAACCGACATAAAAACAATTATCGCATTTCTTCTTATAAGCACTCCCGTTACTCCCACTGCGAACATAAAAGCACTTAGGACGAGATAATATTCTATTGGTATCTGCATAATCTATTCGAATTTCTTTTTTGCTAAAACCAAAGCTCCGATTGTAGCCGCCAGCAATAAAAATCCTGCAGCTTCAAAAGGAATAACATAATTTGTAAATAACTCCCTGCCAATTGACTCAACAGTACCGGCTCTTACGCTGGCTGCGACCTGCCCTGTCATTTCACCTGATTTTGAAAAGAATATCATATAAGCAAGCTGTATAAAGACAAGCGCTGCAACAAAAATCGCCATAATTTTAATTGCTGGTTTTTTGCCAAGGATACTTTCTTTCTGAGGTCTTAGAAGCATGATCACAAAAAGGAATAAAACCATTATTGCACCAGCATAAACTATTACCTGAGCTACTGCAATGAACTGAGCGTTGAGCAAAAGATAAAGTCCGGCAAGTGAAGCAAAATTGAGTATTAAAAATAATGCTGCAATAACAGCATCGCTTCTTGTAATCATAATTACAGATGAAACTGCTGCCACTACGGCGAAGAGAATAAAGAGGATAATTTCTAAAGTCATATCATTAAGGTTGATGGATGATGGATGATGGTTTATGTTTAGTTTCCATTTTTTTCGCTTCGTTTTTCTGCTGTGCAGCTATTTTAATGGAAATAAATATTTTCTTCAACCGTAAACTTTCGTTTAAATAATTATTAAACTTTTCATTTATATGATTCTTAATCCAACATCTACGGAGTATTACGATAAATCATCCGGGGGAACGGAATCGTTTCTCTTATATGATCAAGTCCGCATATCCACGAAACTGTTCTTTCCAGACCTAACCCAAAACCTGAATGAGGAACAGAACCATATCTTCTTAAATCAAGGTACCATTCGAAGTCCTTCATAGGAAGATCGTGCTCTTTTATTCTTTCTATCAATAAATTAATGTCATCTTCTCTCTGGCTTCCGCCGATTATTTCACCATATCCTTCAGGAGCAAGAACATCAACGGCAAGGGCAAGGTTTGGATTCTGGGGATCTCTTTTCATATAAAATGCTTTAACAGCGGCAGGATACCGGTGAACCATTACAGGTCTGTCAAACTGGTTTGAAATAATGGTTTCATCTCCACCACCCAAATCATTCCCGTATTCAAATTCGCTTCCGTTCTTCTTTAAAATCTCAACTGCTTCATCATACGATATTCTCGGCAGCGGTTTTTTAACATTCATTAAAAATTTTGTATCTCTTTCTAAAACTTTTAATTCATCTTCTTTGTCTTTTAACACTGTCTGTACAATATATTCAAGGAATTCCTCGGCAAGATCCATATCGTCATTTAAATCAGCAAAAGCAACTTCAGGTTCACACATCCAGAATTCTGTTAAATGTCTTCTTGTTTTTGATTTTTCCGCACGGAAAGTAGGACCGAAGGTATAAACTTTACCAAGTGCCATTGCACCTGCTTCTGCATACAATTGTCCTGACTGTGTTAAGTAAGCTTTCCCCAAATCAAAATATTCTGTTTCAAAAAGAGTTGAAGTACCTTCGCAGGACGAAGGAGTTAATATAGGCGGATCCATTAAAGTGAATCCTTTGCCGTCAAAAAAATCTCTTATTGCTTTTACAATCCTGTGCCGTATGCGAAGTATTGCAACCTGCTTGCTGGACCTTAACCACAAATGGCGGTTATCCATAAGAAATTCAGTACCGTGTTCTTTGGGAGTAATAGGATAATCGTGGGTTTCGGAAATAACTTTTAGATCAGACGCATCAAGTTCAAATCCGCCGGGAGCTCTCTTTTCCTCTTTAACTTTTCCTGTAATTTCAATGGAGGATTCCTGTCCTAATTTGCCGGCTAATTCAAAAACTTCTTCTGAAACATTCCCTTTAAAAAACACACATTGAAGGTAACCGGTACCGTCTCTTAATATAAGAAAATGCAACTTGCCGCTTGATCTTTTATTGTAGAGCCAACCTTGTATCTTAATTTCTTTGCCAATGTATTTCGATAAGTCTGATATAAATATTTTCTGCATTAATCGCTGCAATATGTTGAAAAATTTAATTGACAAATATAAAGAGGGGTGTATATAAATGCAAAATAAGAAAGATTACTTAAGTTTCCGGCAAAATACTTTTGTTCTACCTCTTATATTTCTTTTTCCATCATCTTTACTGCAGGTTAAAGATTTTCTTGAACTTGAATCCTGGCCTTAAACTTTATCCGCCATTCTTCCCCAACCTGCTACCTCTTTATTCTTCCATTCATCGAATCAAACAGGGCTTCTCCCTTTTCCCTGAAATTCTTTGCCTGGCTGATCGCAGCTTCATAAATATCCTTCTCTATTGCTTCCATGGCTTCATCAACAAATTCTTTTACCGGCATACCTCCGTGCGTCTGGGTTTTATCTTTTCTTCTTTCGTGTCCAAGTTCACTGTCAACAGAAGGTGGAATCATTTCAAATACTTTAACAGGTGTATCCTTTAGCTGGTGTCTCAACGACATGGTTATAGAATGAATTGCAGCTTTAGTGCCGCAGTATACCGGCATAAATGCTATCGGAACAAAAGCGAGTCCCGATGAAATATTTAATAATTGCAGATTCATCTTTACCCGTAAAATGCGGAGCAAATAAAGATGCAAGATGAATGGGAGCTATAAGGTTTGTTTCAACTTCAGTACTTACTTTTTTTATATCGACTTCTTTTGTCATATCGGCAAGAAGCTGAATACCTGCATTATTCATAAGAATATTTAAATCGGGATAGCTTTCCACTGCCCATTGAAATAAAGCTTCCCTTTCCTCCACTACATTCATATCACATATAGTTGTAATTATTCCGGGAAAATTTTCTTTAATTTCCTGCAGCTTCTCTTCCCTTCTACCGCAGATAATTACAGTATTCCCTCTCTTATAAAATTCTTCGGCAAAACCACGACCAATACCCGAAGTTCCGCCGGTAATTAATATTGTATTGTCTGTTGTTCTCATATTCTAATGAATAAAGTTAATCATTATCCTATAATTATAAATTAATATCAATCACTTTTGATTTATGAATTTACGGATTAGCGGATTACCGGATTTGAAAGATGACACCTTTTCAAATACAGTTCAAGAATTCGTAGGATGTCATCTTTTTTGTTCCTACAAAATCCACTCATTCTTTGATTTATTTCCAATCTTCTTTTAATTTCAAACCTTACTTTTATTCCTTTTAGTAATAAATTTTATCAATGGAAAATAAAACAGAATCCACAAATAATTTTCCTGCTGTTGAAGTTAAGAATGTATATAAATTTTTCAAAACTGTTAAAGCTGTAAATGGTGTTAGCTTAACGATTCAACAGGGTCAGTTCACAGCATTACTCGGACCTAACGGTGCAGGTAAAACAACTCTCGTGGAAATGGTTGAGGGAATTCAGAAACCTGACAGCGGTGAAATTCATATATTCGGTAAAAAATGGGATCATCATTCGAATGAGCTTCACAGGCTTATAGGACTTTCTCTCCAGGAAACAAGATTCATCGATAAGCTGACAGTCGAAGAAACACTCATACTTTTTGCAAGCTTCTACGATCTTGATACGCAAAGAGTTGATGAGATAATCGGCTTAATAGATCTCGCTAAGAAAAGGAAATCTTATACGGTTAATTTATCGGGAGGACAGAGACAAAAGCTTGCAATAGGAATAGCTTTGCTTAACAATCCTAAAATTCTTTTATTAGATGAACCAACAACCGGGCTCGATCCGAATGCACGAAGGGAAATCTGGAACATACTGATGAAATTAAAAAGTGAATCTCATACTTCACTTATACTTACAACGCATTATATGGAAGAAGCAGAACAGTTATGCGATTACATAATTATTATTGATAACGGGAAAATTCTTTCGGAAGGAACAAAAGAAGAATTATTAAATTCTGACAATAAAAAGATTATTGAATTTACTCCCGAAGGTAATGATACAGAAATAAATGAACTAATGAGTAACAATTCACAGTTTGGGATTGAATGGAATAAAATCAGCCGGAAAGGAATAATTATTCTGGACGATCTTGAAACCGAGCTGCCTGCATTTCTGAATTATCTTAAATCAAAAAATATTCAGTTAAAAAATTTTGAGAGCAGAAGAAAAACTCTTGATGACCTCTTTACCTCATTAACCGGAAGACATCTGAATGCATAAATCTAATAAACAGCAGTTCTTAATTTTGTTCGTAATGCACGCAAAAACCTTGATGCGTCAGCCAGCTGTATTGTTCTGGGGAATTGTTTTTCCTCTGCTTATGGCACTCGGACTTGGTCTGGCATTTACACAGAAGATGGATACCATACATAAAGTTGCGGTTATCGGAAATCAAAATATTCTGGCTGCTGATTCTTTAAGCAGGTTTGAATTATTTCTAAGACACAGAACTGAGGAAATAAAAGACAGCACTACTAATAAGAATGATTACCAGCTTACAATTAAAAATAAAAAGTTAGGCAACAGCACTTATATATTTGAAAGAACCACACCTCAGATTGCTACACTTCTTTTGAAACGAGGTGAGATAAATTTGATTATTCAAGAAACTAAGGATAGTATAGAATATCATTTTGATCCTGTTAATACTGATGCACAGCTTACCTACCTTAATCTTTCGAGAATTATTAACAATACTAATAACGTCTTAAATAATTTAAGCGAAAATGTTGAGCCGCTGACAGTTAAAGGAACCCGCTACATAGATTTTTTCATACCCGGTCTAATTGCAATGGGAATAATGATGTCATCAATTTGGGGACTGGGTTACGGAATAATTGAAACACGCTCGAAGAAGCTTTTAAGAAGGATGATAGCCACACCGATGAAGAAATCATACTTCCTTATTACACTAATAAGCGTACGTGCAATAATGAATTTTTTAGAGGCGGCACTGTTGTTTGTGTTTTCATATCTCGTTTTTGGAATAACTATTCAGGGAAGCATTCTTGCCCTGCTTTTAATATTCATTGCAGGCAATGTAGGCTTTGCCGGGATTTCAATTGTAACTTCTTCAAGGACCGCAAACCCGGAGGTCGGCAACGGATTGATAAATGCGATTGCAACACCAATGATAGTTCTTTCAGGAATATTTTTCAGCTACCATAATTTTCCCGATTGGGCAATTGGTTTTATTAAAATTCTTCCTTTAACACTTTTAGCCGATGGTATAAGAAGCATCTTTATTGAAGGTGCCGGACTGCCGGAAATAGCACTCCCCTTTTTCGCTTTAATGATTACCTGTATAGTCTGTTTCTACATCGGTTTGAAATTTTTTAAGTGGTACTGAAAAGATCAAATACATTTTGAGCCATATAAATGTCGCTCTTTATTATATTCTGATCCATAACAAGCAAAACGGCGTTTCGTTCTGCAAAGAACCTGAAAACCTCAAACTGATTAACTGTCACTTCAAAGCTTATATACTTTTCTTTTAGTATGTTTATTTTTTTTATAACTATAATGTTTTATTCTTTAAATGGAAAACCGGATATCTTCTTCTTTAAAGAAATTTAATCAGAATACTTTCTCATCTTTAAAGATCCGGAATTACCGCTTATATTTTCTCGGGCAGAGCATTTCCCTTTCCGGAACCTGGATGCAGACAATCGGTCAGGCCTGGCTCGTTTTAAAGCTCACAAATTCAGGTACTGCATTGGGGCTTGTTACTGCACTTCAGTTTCTTCCTGTTTTAGTTTTCGGAGCAATGGGAGGAGTTATTGCTGACAGGCTCTCGAAACGAAAGATTTTATATTTTACTCAAACTACCGCCGCTCTCCTCGCTTTTATACTCGGGTTTCTTGTCGCTTCCGGTGCTGTGAGGCTGTGGATGATTTATATTCTTGCTTCACTTCTGGGTTTTGTGAATGCAATTGATAACCCGACGAGACGGACTTTTGTTATGGAAATGGTAGGCAGCAGGCAGCTCAGTAATGCGGTTACGCTCTTTTCAACTGCATTTAACCTTAGCCGTATAGTCGGGCCTGCAATTGCAGGTGTCGTGATTGCTGCCTTCGGGCTTGCGCCCTGTTTTTTTATAAATGCTGCATCATACATTGCAGTCCTGATATCTCTTTTCTTAATGCGCAGCAGTGAACTTCACATAGTTGAACCGGTAAAAAGAGCAAAAGGACAATTAAGGGAGGGGCTGAAGTATGTAAGGAATACTCCCCTTTTAAAAAACCTGTTGATAATGGTTGCTATTGTCGGCACTCTTACTTTTGAGTTCCAGGTTAATCTTCCGCTCTTTGCTAAATACACGTTTAATACAAACGCAGACGGTTATGCACTCTTAAACACTGCAATGGGTATTGGTGCTGTAATTGGCGGGATACTTATTGCGGGAAGAAAAAGAATAAAACCCGGGGACCTGATTTATACGTCTTTCATCTTCGGATTAACAATTATTTTAACTGCCGTAACTCCAACCATTCATTTTGCAATTTTTATGATGATTATTGTCGGGATATTTTTAATTCAGTTCACTTCCTACGGCGAGACAATGCTTCAGCTTCAGAGCTCACCAAATATGCGAAGCAGGGTAATGTCCTTATGGTCAATTGCATTCTTAGGATCAACCCCGATTGGCGGTGTTATTATAGGCTGGATCGGAGAGTACACCTCACCAAGATGGGGCTTAACCGTTAGCGGGGCTGCTGCTGTTGCGGCAGGAATTTTTGGTTTTATTAAAATAAAAAATATTAAATTAAGAAGTGTTGAAGAGGAGCTTGTTGAACCAATTCCAGTTGAAGATAATAAAGGCGTTTAAAACGGGTACCCTTTCCCACTTTCACTCCATAATTTTTCCCTGCCTGAGCGTAAAGCTTATAGAAATTAAACCAGCCTGACAGCCGTTGATTCCAGCTTAACAATGACTGAAGTAAGTCCACTGCTAATCATAAAAGATGATATTCTTTTTGCAGGAACTTTTAAAGGGGTATTTAGGACGGTTTCTAATATTTCAGAGTAGGAATTTGATTTATCAAATTCTTCCGCAGGTTCTTTGTGGAACAACCTTTAATCCATTTCATCCAAAGAAACTATGCTGTAAAAATCGGCTCTGATAATTTTTATACTTATTAAAACCTATACACTTTGAAATGGAATCTTAACCCGACGTTCAAGCCCAAACCTCCATAATTGCCATCATATAAAGGCGTAAGTGAGTTAATATATAAGACTTTCCCGATTATGTAGTTATACTGTGATTCAAAGAAGATTGAAAAATCACTGTTCTTAAAATTTTTCTCCACTACATAGCCAATAAAACCTCCGAATATTCCGGAAGGTCCGATATTATACATCTCATTCCCGTAAATATTGGTTGCTTTTTCAGAAACTAGTGAGAATGTTACCCCTCCTTTAATTCCTATCGTCCATCCCGGGAACATGAGAAAATTATAGATAACGCCTTCATCAAAAATCCATTGTGAATATTCAGCAGTCCCCTCTTTTTGTTAGTAATCCCGTACGAAGAAAAAAAACGTGAGTCGTATATTGTAGTAAATTCTTTAATTGAAGAAATAAAAAGACCGCTGTGGATTGATATAAAGTTTGAAGCGTTATTATAATCCTGTGAAAATATATTAGTAAAGCCAAGTATTAATAGAAAAAGTACTATTCTGATTTTACTCATAGTATAAATTCATTTTAATTTGAGTTAATAATGTGCTCCAGCTGCTCACCATTAAGATTTACACTTTCATATAAGCCGAGTTCGTGTAAACGCTCTGTCGATTCTCTAAGTGATTTTTCTCCATCCTTATTCGGAAGTTTAACGTATGGTTTATTTACAAATCTTAACCGTGAGGTATTTATGCCCGCTTTTTCAATTTCTTTTTTAAATTGACTGATATAACTGCTTGCATCTTCTCCCTGCAGCGTTTTATTCTTTAATAATTTTCCTGTTACCCAGAGCCAAATATTATTTCCCTTTGAATTTTCAGGAATCAGTTCCTGGAGAACATTTATTGCACGTTTCCTTTCTCCCGGATTTGAAAGATCGTAACGCTCCAAAGCTATATCGCTGTCAGCTAATCTTCTTTTATATAAAATCTTTCTTATAGCCGAAATTATTTCAGTATGAACAGTATCATTAAACTCCAGTGCAATTCCCTTTCCTTCAAAGACTTCGTGCTGTGTCGGGTTCTCAACCATAATAGGGATTAAATGTTTTCTTAGATTCACTTCCCCAAAATATAAAGTATCACTGCCGGCAATAATATCCGCTCCCTCTTCAATCATTGCGTCAATTCCGGTCTTTCTTTTTTCAACCAGGCGTTTTGAGTAACCGGCAAGTATTCGAATTGTTTTTCTTGCATTGTAAGTGTAAATCGTATCAGGTAACCTGTCGGGCTGTTTTGTTGCCAGCTTAAACAATGTTTCACTTCCAGGAAAACTTCCGAACATTTCTTCAGGTGTTTTTATTTTGCTCCACGAATTATCATCATAAACAGGGGGTGCAGTCACAGGCTTCAGAGAATCTTCATCGCATTCTGCAGCAGCGGTTATCCAGTTTGCAGGAAGCATTAAAGCAAAAGGAACAAATTTATAAGGATGATCCTGCTGGCTGAACAGTGCATCACGTAAAACAAAAGCTGCTTTGGTGTTTTCGGTTAATTTCCTCCAATTCTTTGATATTATAAATCCTTCCGAACTATCTGCCGGTTCTCCGCTTAAATCCCTCATTATAATGTTGTTGCCTTCGTAGTAAAGATTATTATACAGGAGTTTGGGATAAACCTCAAGGCGGGGAATAACAATATCATAAAACTCAGGAGCAGCTAATATTTTTGGATTTGGTGAATATATTTGTGCTTCAACTGCCAGATTGAAAGCTAAGATCAACAATACCGGGAGAAGAATATATTTTTTGTTTTTTAACAATCGTATTATATTTTATTGAGCTCAACTTAAATCAATACATTAAAAGAGGCAATAGGCAGCAAGTGTGTTCCAATTATTCTGTATGAGTACCCGCCGATGGCGAAGTCTCGATCCGTCGACCTCGTCAGGTCGCCAAGACCTTACAGGCTAAAGGCGGATATGAATGTATGGTTGGATGTCTTGCCTACGAATACTTTCCTGCACCAATACGCTAAAATAAACACGTGTATCTCTTTAAATTTTTAACGATTTTTAATTTTAATATTTTTTATTCTTATTCTTATATTTATGAAAGTTCGTGAAAGCGGGATGCCCGATGAATCTTATTGGAAATCTTTTTTTGATGTAAATAAAATCTTCACACTCCTGCAGCTTAATAATGAAGTCGCAGACCTGGTTGAATTCGGTTCGGGATACGGAACTTTTACAGTTCCTGCCTCCGAAATTGTTAAAGGAAAAATTTACGCCCTGGAAATAGAACCGGAAATGATTTCTCACCTGTCTGATAAAATCTTAACCGAAAATCTTCCCAATATTATTTTACTTCAGAGGGATTTTGTATTGGAAGGAACCGGGTTACGCGAAAATTCTATCGATTATGTGATGCTCTTTAATATACTGCATGCGGAACATCCTGAAATATTATTAAATGAAGCATACCGTATCCTTAAACCCGGCGGTAAAGCGGGAATCATTCACTGGATACATTCACCAGCTACACCGCGCGGACCATCGCTTGATATAAGACCAAATCCTGCGATGTGTATTAAATGGCTGCTGGAAGCACGGTTTAATATTGTTAAAAATGAAATTTCACTTCCTCCATATCATTATGGAATATTAGCAGAAAAATAATTAGGAATATAAATGAAGTGCCTCTTTAATAATGAGTTATCCCAATGGACAGTTAATCCGGACAAGGTAATTACCTTTTCAAATCTTTTCGTAACAGTTTTAATCTAATTTGCTCTTTGCATCATTTCCATGATCTTTCAATTGAGCATCAAACCACCTGTGTATTGCATTTATGACCTCCGGGTTCTTCGAAATAAATGTCAGTTGTGCACCGCCTGGTAATTCTTTATAATCAACCTTAAATTTATCCTTTGATTGGGATAATACTTTTAATCCCGGCATATTCATTCCGTGCAGCGTTTTGGGATCACTGAAATCTCCGTTGGAGAACAAACTATATTCTTTTTTAAGATGACTCCGTACCAGTCTTGCCTGTGCAGTATCTTTTATATCTTTTGTCTTTATCATTAAAATACCGCCCAAATCGTTTTTAACAAAGTAGTGGGTAACTTTATTCATATCAAACGGCATTACTATATGACTTTCAGAATGAATCATATGCTGCCTGTGCACCATTGTTGAGTCATTCATATTATGATTGCTGCTATCGGTTTTATCCTGGCTGTAAGAGTTGCAGAAAGTAAACAGGGATATTAAAGCCAGTAAGAATGAAGAATATTTTATTTTGCTGACCTTCAGAATTGAATTCATTACCATTTAGTATTTTGTTGAGTTTAACTTAAACCAATCCATTTAAAGAGTCAACCTGCCTGGCTGGTTTATCCCGATGAAAGTGGGCAGCCAGGTAGGAGGCATTTAATTCAGTAAAAAAAGGATCCGGATTTTCCCTGCGCAATTGAGTTTCATTGTAATTCCCTTCCTTGTAAAAATCGATATTCAGGGAGAAGGTATCTACAAGCTGTTTAACTTTACCAGGCGCCCCTGCCATTAATTTTCATTATAATATTTTTCATTTGTATAAAAATAATCAGGTGGAATGATTAACTCAGCAGCATACCCCTCTTTCAGTAAAAATTGAAGAATCTTCATCTGATGATCATTACAATATAGATATGGTATTAAATATCCAGGTAAAAAGTTTATTAACTCGTGATTCCAATCCGATTTTATTTTTAGCTGTTGCAGGCGGAACTGTTTACAGAAAGAAAATTTACTGGACGAGTACTGCATCGATAAGGCTAAATCCTTAAAATAAATTCAGGTTGGCCTTCATTATCTCCCGTTCCGGTCTGCGATTCTCTATATTATGAAAAATATATTGGGATAATTATTATCATTTTCGGCAAAATCCCCAAATTATTGCCATTTATTAAATATTATCCATCGGCACAGATGTTGCTTTTATTAAACGGATGTTTTATGTTAACAACCAATCAATGAAAAGAAAATTCTACATATTAACACTGCTGGGTGTATTCTTTATATCTACAACAGGACTACCTCTTACAGTGAGCTTTTGCAGCATGAGTGCTTCGCATTCACCCAAACACTGTAAAATGTATAAAGAAATGATGAAGGATCACAGCTGCTGCAGTAAAGTGAACAACAACAACTCAGTAAAATTAACTTTAAGCGGTTTTGCCTGCTGTCAATATAAAATAGTAGACCATAATATTACCGATCAGTTCCTGACATCAAATAATGACCATGGTTCAAAAACCTTTGTTAAAATACTGGCAGCTTTCAGTCCGGTTAATTATGAATCACACATCATTTCATCACAAAATATTTATACAGGCGGTTCTCCCCCTCCTCTTCTGAACAACAACATTTATTTAAGCAACTCGATACTCCTCATTTAATACCCTTTCAAATTTCTGAGTAGGGAACAGATACATCTGTTTCAAAGTTTTATTTCAATTCAATTGAATGTAAAATGAACCGGGCATTTACAGGTTCAACAAAAAATTTGTACAAGGATAGTTAAATGAAAAAGATAAATAGAATATTGCTGCTTCTGTGTTTCTTAATAATACCGGGACTTATTTATAGTCAGTCCCTTGATTCTCTGAAAAATCTTGCAGTTCAGGTTAGTCCTAAATTAAAGATGCTCCAGGCTAAATCTGACGCAGCAGAAAGTAAAGTGAATGCAAATTCAAATCTTCCGGACCCTGTGCTTACTCTTGGATTAGGAAACCTGCCTACAAATTCATTCTCTTTTACGCAGGAACCAATGACAGGAAAGATAGTCGGTTTAAGCCAGGCAATCCCCTTCCCCGGCAAGCTTTCTGCAATGGCTGATGTTGAAGGCAAAGATGTTGATATTATTCAGCAGGAAATAAATGATGCTAGGAATGAGATCGAAAAGAACATTGCACAGGACTATTACGAACTGATTTATACGCGCAAAGCGATTGATGTGGCAAATGAAAGTATTCAGCTTCTACAGAATATAGCTCAGGTTGTGAAGACTAATTATTCTGTATCAAAAGCAAGCCAGCAGAATATTCTTAAAGTGGAGCTTGAAATAACAAACCTGAACGATAAAACAGATGACCTGAAGAGTAAAGAGAATTCTCTTGCTGCAAAAATTAATGCCGTGCTCTTGCGCCCGGTAAATAGACAGGTCATTACAGACAGCCTGCCCGCAATTGAATATTACAACTTTTCTCAACAGGGGCTGGATTCTCTCGCAGTTAAAAACAGACCTTTCCTCACAGGTACAAAGCTTGCAGAAAAGCAGGCTGAACTGCAGAAGAGTCTTGCTAAATATGATTACTACCCGAATTTCAATATTGCAGTTCAGTATTCTCAGAGAGATAAAATAGTAGCAACCAATACTCCGCTGGCGGACTTTGCTTCAGTTATGGTTGGAATATCTCTTCCTCTTAATTACGGCGGTAAGGTTGATTCAAAAGTTGAAGCAGCAGTTGCCGCTCAGCAAATGTATGAACAGCAATACAGCTTTTCTATGCAGGTGCTGAACAGTAATTTTGGAACTTCTATTGCCAGACTTAATTCACTTAAAGATAGGATTAAGCTTACTGTTGAAGCTTTGCTTCCGCAGGCTCAGCAGACTTATGCTTCTTCTTTGTCGGATTACCAGGTTGGTAAAGTAGATTTTATAAATGTTATTGATGCGCAGAATAAGTTATTCCAGGTTGAAACAAATATCTATCGGCTTAAAAGCGATTACCTGGAGGAAATTGAAAGCCTTAAGTTCCTGACCGGATACAGAATTTATGAAAGTAGATAAAGAAATTATCAGGAGATATAATCGTGAAAACGAAATCAATATTCATAACAGTATTAATAATAGTAATTGCAGTGGCAGGATTGTTCTTTCTTTTCAGCGGAGAAAAATCTAATGCTTCTCCAAACCAGACTGCTGCTGCCAACAGTAAGAAAGAAAGAAAAGTTCTTTACTGGAGGGCACCAATGAATCCCAACGAGTTTTATGATCATTCGGGAAAATCAAAAATGGGAATGGATCTTGTCCCGGTATATGAAGATGAAGGCGGTGCAGAAGGAGTAGTTAAAATTGATCCTGTTGTTGCACAGAATATGAACATTAAAACTGAAGTCGTTCAGAATAAGGATCTCTCCAGCCAGGTTGTTACAAACGGCATTTTAACTACCAATGAAGAAAGAGAATATATAGTTACAACAAGAGTTAACGGCTGGGTTGAAAAACTCTATGTTAACTACACAGGACAGGTAGTTAATAAAGGTGAGAAGCTGATGGATATTTATTCACCTGATCTTGTCTCTGCAGAGCAGGAACTGATAACCGCACTCTCCTACCAGAACTCAGTAAAAAATTCTGGTATTTCAGATGTTACTTCAAGCAGCGATGACTTGCTTAAAAATGCAGTAAGAAAACTTCAGCTTCTTGAAATTTCAGATAAGGAAATTGAAAGACTGAAGCAGACAAAAGAGGTTCAGACTTATGTTACTCTTTATGCTCAGAAAAGCGGTACTGTAATTCAAAAAAATATTATTGAAGGACAGAAGATAATGGCCGGTTCACCTTTGCTTCAAATAGTTGATCTAAGCAATCTCTGGCTGACAGCAGATATTTATGAGTATGAACTGTCCAAAATTAAATTAGGCTCAACTGCTGATATCACTTTTAATTTTCTGCCGGGGAAATCTTTTAAGAGTAAAGTTTCATTTATCTATCCCACTCTGGATGATAAAACGAGAACGGCTAAAGTCAGGTTCGACATTCCTAATTATAACAACGAGCTCAAACCTTCAATGTATGCAACCATTGTAATTAATGGAAAGGATATGGGCAGCTACCCGGTCGTACCAGAACAGTCGGTTTTAAGAAGCGGTCAGAGAAATGTATTAATTGTTTCTCTTGGAAACGGAAAATTCAAGCCTGTTGATGTTACACTTGGCGGATATGCAGATGGTTATTACCAGGTATTGAATGGAATTTCTGCCGGTGAAACTATTGTTACTTCTGCTCAATTCCTGATTGATTCTGAAAGTAATCTTAAAGCTGCTCTTTCCCAGTTTACCGGATCTTCAAAAAAAGATAACTCGATGCAATTCGATGATATGAATAACATGGATAATAAAAAGATTGATTCAAAAGGTGAGCTGAAAGTTAAAGAAGAGCATAAAAAAGATGATACTATGATTAGAAAAGGAAAAATTGATCTTCAGTTAATCGACAAAAATAAAGACGGTAAGCTGTATGAAGATGTAATGGATTGGAATGTTATTTCGGATGAACCCGGAGTATGCCCTCTTTGCGGAATGACTCTTAGAGAATTTACTATAGACCAGGTTAAGAAAAACCTGAAGGAGCATGGTTTTGAATACAAATGAAATATTAAGTCATCCTTGTCAAATAATGCAGACTTATGAAAATTGTTTTGGAGAAATTAAATGACACCAAATAATCCGGCTAAAGATGGGCTAATTGCAAAAATAATTGAATGGTCAATAAATAATAAAGTTCTGGTTATGATTCTTACTGCCGCAGTTATTATGGGTGGCATCTGGGCAATTGAAAACACACCTATTGATGCGATCCCTGATTTAAGTGATGTACAGGTTATAATTTATACATCGTATCCGGGACAGGGTCCGCGCATTGTTGAAGACCAGGTTACATATCCGCTTACAACAAAAATGTTATCAGTCCCCTACGCAGAAGATGTAAGAGGTTATTCATTTTTTGGTTTCTCGATGGTTTATATAATTTTCAAAGATGGAACCGATCTCTACTGGGCTCGCAGCAGGGTTCTGGAATATCTTAGTTCGATAAAAAGTTCACTTCCCGAAGGCGTTTCTCCGGAGCTTGGACCTGATGCTACAGGACTTGGATGGGTTTATCAGTATGCCTTAAAATCTGATAAACGAAGTTTGCAGGAACTTCGATCCATACAGGACTGGTTTTTAAGATATGAACTTTCTGCAATTCCGGGTGTTTCCGAAGTCGCCAGTATTGGTGGTTTTGTTAAACAATACCAGGTTAACGTTGATCCTACAAAGCTCGCATCTTATAATATTCCTCTTAGTAAAATTAAAATGGCAATTAAGGAAAGCAACAACGATGTCGGCGGCAGATTAATGGAAATGGGTGAAACTGAATTTATGGTAAGAGGTCTGGGTTACATAAAAAGCGTTGATGATTTAAAAAGTATTGCCATCGGTATTGATAAAACCACCGGAACTCCTGTTTACTTAAAAGATGTCGCAAATATAGATATTGGTCCGGAACTACGCAGAGGACTTGCAGATTTAAATGGCGAAGGTGAAACCGTTGGCGGAATAATTATTCAGCGTTATGGTGAAAACGGTCTGGCAGTAATTAACAGAGTTAAGGAAAGACTGAAAGAGTTAAAAGCATCTCTTCCTCCCGATGTGCAGATAATTCCTGTTTACGACAGATCAACTTTGATACATAAAGCAGTCGATAACCTGAGCGACAAATTACTCGAAGAAGGATTGATTGTTGCGCTTGTAATTATCGGGTTCCTTCTTCATTTCAGAAGTTCACTTGTTGCAATATTTACACTGCCTACCGCAGTCCTGGCTGCATTACTTATTATGAAATTCCAGGGAATAAATGCAAACATTATGTCACTTGGAGGCATTGCAATTGCAATTGGGGCAATGGTTGATGCTGCAATTATAATGGTGGAGAATTCTCATTCACATATTGTTTATAACCAGGCTTTGCCAATTGAAAAACGAAAACCGCACTGGGCAGTAATTCTCGAATCATCAAAAGAAGTTGGTCCGTCTATATTTTATTCTCTTTTGGTTATTACGGTTTCCTTCATTCCAGTCTTTACTCTTGAAGCACAGGAGGGAAGATTATTTAAGCCCCTTGCTTTTACAAAAACATATTCAATGGCTGCGGGAGCTATTCTTGCTATTACTATTGTTCCTGTCTTAATGGGATTTTTTATTCGCGGTAAAATGAAAAAGGAAGATGAAAATCCTGTTACCCGGTACCTCATGAAAATCTATCACCCGGTTGTTGATTTTGTCATGAAGAAACGCTGGTGGGTGATTGGTCTATCAATTGTAATAGTAGCTGTAACTTTTATCCCATTTTCAAAGCTTGGTTCAGAGTTTATGCCTCCGCTTTATGAAGGTGATCTTCTTTATATGCCTACTACTCTTCCCGGTATTTCAATCACTAAAGCAAAAGAGCTTCTTCAGCAGACTGATAGAATAATTAAATCTTTTCCTGAAGTTAAAACAGTATTTGGAAAGATTGGTAGAGCAGATACTCCTACTGACCCCGCTCCCCTTTCAATGATAGAAACAACAATACAGCTTAAACCTGAAGATGAATGGCCTGAAGGAATGACTCATCAAAAGCTTGTTGATGAAATGGATGCCGCTGTTAAAATCCCGGGATTAACAAATGCCTGGACTATGCCTATTAAAACAAGAATTGACATGCTTTCAACAGGAATTAAAACTCCGGTGGGAATTAAAATTGCCGGTCCCGATCTTAACGTACTGCAGGATATAGGGAAGCAAATTGAAGAGACAATTAAATTAGTTCCGGGAACAAGATCTGTTTATGCTGAAAGATCTGTCGGCGGCAACTATGTAGATTTTAATATAGACAGAAATTCTATTGCAAGATATGGTTTAACCGTAGCCGATGTTCAGAACGTTTTTATGTCGGCTGTCGGCGGAATGAATATTACTAAAACTGTAGAAGGTCTTGAAAGGTATCCCGTTAATCTTCGCTACCAGAGAGATTATCGTGAGAATATTGAAGCTTTAAAAAGAGTGTTAGTTCCGATTCCCGGCGGCGGTAATATTCCTCTCGAGGAGCTCGGTAATATTGATATCGAAAAAGGTCCGCCTGTAATTAAATCAGAAGATGCGAGGCCGAATGCCTGGGTTTATATCGATATAGAAAATATTGATGTAGGAACTTATGTAAAGAGAGCACAGAAAGTGGTTAATGAAAAAATAAAACTTCCTGCCGGCTATTCAATAATATGGAGCGGACAATATGAGTATATGCAGAGAGCAGCAAAGAAGCTTGCTGTGGTTCTTCCTTTGACATTGCTTATTGTGTTACTGCTTCTTTATTTCAATACAAGATCTTTTGTTAAAACCGGAATAATTCTTCTTGCTCTTCCCTTCTCTATGGTTGGTGCGGTCTGGTATCTGTTCTTTGCAGGATTTCATTTAAGTGTCGCGGTCTGGGTAGGGATAATTGCACTGCTTGGAGTAAGCGCTGAAACCGGTGTTGTAATGCTTCTTTATCTTGATATAGCTTATGAAAGCTGGAAAGAAAAAGGAACACTAAAGTCATTTTCAGATTTGCGCGGTTCTATTTTTGAAGGAGCCGTTAAAAGAATAAGACCAAAAATGATGACCGTTATGGTATTGTTCTTCGGACTTCTCCCGATACTTATCGGACATGGTTCCGGCGGTGATGTTATGAAAAGAATTGCCGCACCTATGGCAGGAGGTATTTTTACGAGTCTTGTAATGGAGCTGACAATCTTCCCTGCAATCTTTTATCTGCTTAAAAGAAGAGAAATGAAAAAAAATAATATGCTCATAGAAAATGGAGAGAATTAAAAAATGAAAAATATAAGAGCAAAATTAAAATCGAAAATCTTAAATAAACATCTAACTAATATAATCATGGAGAAAAAAATGTTAGTAAAATTATTTAAATCATTAATTAGCATATTTGCACTTTCACTTTTATTAACCGGGATGTCTTTTTCCCAGGAGAAGAATGACACTCAGTCTTCTCATAAAATGGAAATGCATAGCAAAATGAAGACAGATTATGATCAAATAAATAAAAGTGATACTCCCGTCGCATACAAGGACACAATTGATTTGAAAGCAATTGATATAAATAAAGATGGAATGGTTTATGAAGATATGATGGATTATAATGTCCTTTCAGATGCTCCCGGGACCTGCCCGCTTTGCGGAATGACACTAAAAGGAGTTACATTAGAAAAAGCAAAATATAATCTTGTTAAAAATGGATTTAAAGTTAAGTGAAGAAACATCCGATAAATTTATTTTACCAGTGGAGAAACTTATAATATGATTGGGAACTTATTAATTACAGCTTCAATTATCAGCGGTATATTTACTGTGATGATGTATTATTATTCTTTTAAAGGATATTCTAATACACTGAAACTTGCACGGAGTGGATTTTACTTAATGTCCGGATTTATTATTGCAGCCGGTGCATTCCTGCTTTATCTTATACTTTCACATCAATACCAGTACAATTATGTTTTTGAATACAGTAGCAGTGACCTTTCTTTTGGTCTGCTTCTTTCAACTTTCTATGCCGGACAGGAAGGAAGCTTCTTGCTGTGGCTTTTATTTGCATCAATTACGGGACTATTTTTGATAAAGAGTCTTTCAGATGATACCGCCCAGGAATCTTCCTTTATGATGATTTATACTTTGGTTGCTGTATTTCTTGCTGTACTCATCAGTCCTTTATTGAAAAATCCATTTACATCAATCTGGGCGGATACAAATTATCTTGAGCTAAAATATTTCAATTCCTCATATCTCGGCTTACCGGGATTGCAGCAATTTATTTTAGCAAATAATAATGGAGAACAATTCTTAAAAATCGGTTCCCAATTAAAAGCGATGCTTTCCGGTTTAAACATTCCTCTTGATAATTTTATTATTGCCGGTAGAGGATTGAATCCTTTGCTGCAGAATTTCTGGATGCAGATTCATCCGCCTTTATTGTTTGTTGGATTTGCGATGGCTTCTATCCCTTATTCATTTGCAATGTCCGCTATTCTGAGAAAAGACTATAAAAGCTGGGTAAGCAAATCATTGCCGTGGCTTTCTGTTTCAATGGCTGTACTTGGTCTTGCAATTATGATTGGCGGATACTGGGCTTACGGAGTGCTTGGCTGGGGCGGTTTCTGGGGATGGGACCCGGTTGAAAATTCAAGTCTTGTTCCGTGGATAGTCGGCATTGCTCTTTTACATACACTAATCATTCAGAAGAATACACAATTAAAAGAAGGTTACGGAAAATATATAAGGACGAATCTTATTCTATCAGTATTAACGTTTGTATTTGTAATCTATAGTACTTTCCTTACAAGAAGCGGAATCCTTTCCAATGCTTCGGTACATTCTTTTGTTGAACCGGGAATGGTAACTTATCTTTTACTAATTGGTTTCATGGTTACTTTTACAATTCTTGGAATAGGTGGAGTAATTTTCAGATGGAAAGATTTGAAAAATTTATCTGCTTCAAATGAATCTTTCCTCAGCAGGGAAAACGGATTATTATACGGGTCAGCATTAATGCTTGGGACTGCATTAATTATAATTCTCGGTACGTCAGCTCCTATTTTCGGCAGCGCTGTGGAGACAAGCTTCTACACGACAATGAATTTCCCCCTGGCAATATTAATAATGTTTATGATTGCATTTACTTTAATCCTGAGATGGCGTTCAACTGATAAAAATGAAATAATAAAAGGATCATTAATACATCTCGTTATTTCCTCTGCCGCTGCTGCTGTTATCGCTGTTTTAATGGGGATGTCTTCCGCTTATTTAATTATATATACAGTAATGGCTTCTTTTACAGTGGTTGTTAACATCACTACGATTATAAAAAGTCTTAAGATAAATTATTTGCTCACCGGCGGACAAATTGCTCACATAGGTGTTGGTATATTCCTGCTTGGCGTCCTGCTTTCAGGTAATTTTTCAAAATCAGAACAGCTTACTCTTCCCAAAGGAAAAGAAGTAAAAGCTTTAAATCAAACATTTGAATTTACAGGTTATAACAGGATTGGCAGCAGCGATAAATATTCGTTCGATGTTCAGATAAAAGACGGGAGTAAAACCATTAAGGCTTCACCCGTAATGTTTGTGTCTGATTTCAATAATAGTCTTATGAGAGAACCGGATATTATACCCGGGCTTGGAAAAGATATTTACATTTCACCGGTTGGATACGATGAGAATGGAAATTCAAGTTCAAGTGCAGGTTCCGGTTCAGTTAACCAGAAAGAGTTTGTTTTAAAGAAAGGTGAGTCGTGTGAATTTAATCATGCGAAAATCACTTTCACCAAATTTGTAATGCCTGAAGATGCTATGAATGATATGGCAAATGGTAAAGATTTCAAGATGGGTGCAGAACTGAATGTTCAGTATAATGGTAAGGATTATTCAATTGAACCGACTATTCAGTATTCAAATAACAAAAAAGATATAATTACAAAAACGCTTGAGCCTGCAAATCTTAAATTTGAATTACTTCGGCTTGATGCATCGGGATCGATTAAATATTAATGTTTCAGACATTAACAATTCACACGTTATTGCTTCAGAGCCTCAGCAGGTACTTACAATTGAAGCCAGCATAAAACAGAATATGGATCTTGTCTGGACGGGAGTTATATTAATTACAGTCGGCTTATTAATTGCAGCATTCAGACGCAAACGTGAAAATGTAAAAGTATAAATGGATATACGATGGAAATAATTGTTGGATTAGCATTTGTAGGAGTTGTAGCATTTGTTGCTGTAAAAAAATTTAAAAAATCAAGTAAACAGAAAGATTGCTGCGAGTAATAAGTGATGTCCTTGTCACAAAATTAGTATGCCTTGAAACCTTCTTCCTGCAATTGTGTCTAAAACATAAAAGAAAAAGGTGAATGAGATGTATCATGGTTATTTCTGGGGCGGTGGGTTCTGGTTTGGATGGATTTTCTGGATAATACTTATTGGCGCTATAGTTTGGCTGATAATAAATCAAAATAAATACAGGAATATAAACCAGATTAATCCTCATCTTGAATCTCCGCTCGATATACTTAAAAAGAGATATGCCAAGGGTGAAATTAATAAAGAACAGTTTGAACAGATGAAAAAAGATTTGCAGTAAGTATTTAATTATCAATGAGTCAATCAAATATAGATACGCAGCTTCCGGGCTGCGTTTTTTTTGTCCTAAAAAGACTTTTGTGACATCCTTAGCTTTGGATTATAATATATGAAACCTTCAGCTTACATTTGTATCTTACATTTAAACCAATAATTATAATTTTGAATTCAAGCGTAACATAAGGTTAAAAATTGAGTGCATTATTTTCTCCGTTAAGAATAAGAGGCGTAGAGCTTAAAAACAGAATTGTCGTTTCTCCTATGTGCCAGTATTCAAGTGAAGACGGAATGCCTACAGACTGGCATTTTGTTCATCTTGGTTCTAGAGCTGTAGGTGGAGCAGCCATGGTTATAATGGAAGCAACTGCGGTTTCTCCCGAAGGAAGAATATCACCTGATGATGCAGGAATCTGGAGTGACAAACATTCTGATGCTTACAAAAGGATTACTTCATTTATCAGTTCTCAGAATTCTGTTCCGGGAATTCAATTGGCGCATGCAGGAAGAAAAGCATCAACCTATTCTCCCTGGAAAGGAAAAGGAGCCGTTAATGTAAAAGATGGAAGCTGGCAAACGATTGCACCATCAGCAATTCCTTTTGCAGATAACTTTCCTCGTCCAAGGGAAATGAACAAAGAAGATATTCAAATGGTTATCAATCAATTTAAAGCTGCTGCAGAGAGAAGTATGAATGCCGGTTTTGAAGTAATAGAACTTCATTTTGCCCACGGGTATCTCGTGCACGAGTTTTTCTCGTCTTTATCGAATCATCGTAATGATGAATACGGCGGCAGCCTTGAAAACAGGTGCAGACTTGCCGTTGAAATAACAAAGGCAGTCAGAGGAACAATCCCGGATACTTTTCCTTTGTTTGTCCGTATTTCATCTACCGATTGGGTTGAAGGCGGATGGGATATTGAACAATCAGTTCAACTGGCAAAACGGTTAAAAGATAACGGAGCAGATTTAATCGATTGTTCCAGCGGTGGAAATGTTGTTGATGCCAAAATACCTGTAGGTCCGGGATACCAGGTTTCTTTTGCTCAAAAGATTAAAAAAGAGACCGGAATATTAACCGGTGCTGTAGGATTCATTACTTCACCAGTGCAGGCAGAAAATATTATAAGGACAGGACAATCTGATGTCGTTGATCTTGCAAGAGAGCTGCTTCGTAATCCGTACTGGCCGCTTCTTGCTGCAAAACAGTTAAATTCGGAAATAAAATGGCCTAATCAGTATTTAAGAGCCAGGTAATAAATTTATATTAAAAATAAATATGGATAAAAAATAAAATGCATAAACACAATCACAATGAAAATGATGCGGCTAAAATTAATAATGAGAGAGTATATCACAGAGGTATTGAAAGGCTTCGTTCCCCGGAAAGATTGGAAAGATTAGAAGTTGACCGTGTAGTAAAATTATGTCTTGATGGAAATATTTCATCAGTTCTTGATATCGGGACAGGCAGTGCTTTGTTTGCTGAAGCATTTCATAAACATGGGTTTAAAGTTTCGGGGATTGATGCAAATCCTGAAATGATTGCAGCCGCTAAACAACATTTGGCTGATGGAGAATTTCAAATTGCACCCGCTGAAAATATTCCATTTGAAGACGGCTCTTTTGATATAACTTTTTTCGGTGTAGTCTTTCATGAAGTTGATGATTATTCAAAAGCGCTCGGTGAAGCATTCCGTGTGTCAACTACAGGAACTTATTTACTTGAATGGAACTATACCGAAGAAGAATACGGTCCACCCTTAGCTCACCGACTTAAACCTGATTTCATAAAAAAGATTGCAAATGAAACTGGTTATAAAAGATTCGAAGAAATAAAATTAAACAAACTTGTGTTATACAAATTAATAAAGTAAAACCATTCACGCAGCTCAGGACGCCTGTCCTGAGCTTTATAAATCAACTAATCATTCGAATATCTACTTAAAGAGACATTAGAAAAACATATAAAAGAAAATCAAAATTCTGTAATACCCTTTCCTGTTTCATCTGGTATATTTGCAATGTATTAACAATTAATAAAATGATTCAGATGATTACGATGGAAAGGAGAAGAAATATAATGAAAGCTAAAATATTAATCCCGGTAATAATTCTTTTGATAGCCGGAGTCACTTTTATATTTGCGCAGAATAAGCCGGATTATAACCTGCGTAAAACACAAAAATCACAGAATGAAGCTATTCAGGAAATTATTACTCATCCACAAATTATGCGTGAATTTATGTATCAATTAACCAATAATCCCGCAGCAATGAACGGTATGATGGATTATATGATGCAGAATCAGAATGCACGCCGGATGATGATGAATGATATGTTTTCAACTGCCAATCAGGATACCAGCATCGCAAACTACATGTACAGCATGATGGAAAATTACCCTCAGATGTGGAATTATATGAGATATATGATGGGTAGTAATGGTACGATGAACGGCGGTATGATGGGGTATCGAAACAATAATCAATAATAGAGAATAATGCCGGATTATTTCCGGCACTTTCTTTTTAAAATCATTTCCAATAATTTCTTACTGCTTCAGACAGGGTCTTATATCACAATGAATTATCCATTTTATTCTTTGATTTACACATTCAGATTAATAAAATGAAGGTAATATCTTATGAAATTTTTAGCCGGAGTAATAACCACAATTTGCGTTATTATTATTATCGGGTTGATCACAATATATTCAGGGTGGTACAACGTAAGCGCAGCTAATAAACCTTCAGGATTAGAAAAATGGTTCTTTGGTACTACATCGGATAATTCTGTTGAAAAACATGCTGAGGGAATAACTATTCCTGACCTGAAATCTCCTGATAAAATAAATGAAGGTTTCAGGCATTATGATGAAATGTGTAAAGGATGTCATGGTGCTCCGGGTAAAGAAGAGACTGAATTGGCTAAAGGATTAAATCCGTCGGCACCGGATTTATCTGAAAGCGCACAGGATATGTCACCCGAAGAATTATTCTGGGTTACAAAAAACGGAATCAAAATGACAGGAATGCCTGCCTGGGGTAAAACTCATTCAGATGATAAAATATGGGAAATGGTTGCTTTTATCGAAACGCTTCCCGGAATGACAGGTGCTCAGTATGATTCTTTGGAAGCTCATTCAAAACCTATGGAAGAAGAAAGCAGATAAATATACAGGTATAGACTAAAGATATTATAAAGTAATTATCAGAAAATTATTTTCAACACTTGAATTGTACTGCCTTAAACCTGACGGCGCAGGTCCTTGTACAACATTTCCACTCAAGTCAAATCTTGAACCATGACAGGGACAGACAAAAACGCTATTACTCCCATCAAAATCGGTAACAATACAACCCTGATGAGTGCAAATTCCCGATATAGTTTTAAAAGTGTCGTCTGACTTATGTTCAACAATTATCGCCCCGCTTCCGTTATTATATTCAACAAGTGCTTTTGAATTTTTATTTGCAACCGGCGATGAGGAATCAAGACTTACATTAATCTGGTTATTAATAACCGAACCTTGTATGATTTTTAAAGAAGTGACATTTGATGGTCCGGATGGATTATTCCCCCCACAGCTATTTATTACAGCACTAACTAACCCTGATGCGGATACTACCACTATTGTTTGTGCTGATTTAATAAAAAATTCTCTACGGGATATTTTCATATACCTCAATGTTTAATTTAACTTATCTTTTTAATCACTAAACCTGCGTTATAAAAATAAATAATCTGCAACCCGATTAAACAGTTGAAAAAATTCCGGTAATCAGATAGGGACAAAGTTTGCCTAATCACTATTCCTTAAAAATAAAAAAGACTGCAAGAACTATAAATAAAAACCCGACTGCGTGATTCCACTTCAAATTTGCGTGTAAATAAATTACTGAAAAAACAGAAAAGACAACGAGAGTAATAATTTCCTGAATCGTTTTGAGCTGTACAATATTAAATTCTCCATAACCGATTCTATTTGCCGGCACCTGAAAACAATACTCAAAAAATGCTATCCCCCAGCTTATTAGAATAACCTTCCAGAGCGCCGTATTCATGAACTTTAAATGTCCATACCAGGCAGTCGTCATAAAAATATTTGACAAACACAGAAGCAGAATAGTCTTCATAAATATTCCTTTGATAAAAATTGCTACTGAATGAAAATAAAACAAATCAATCCATTTGCACAAACTATTAAATATAAATTTGATGCAGCACAAACATTGATATTTATTATCACTGATTCTAAAATTTTAAATGGATTTCATTCAGGAATTATTTCCTGGTTTTCAGGTAGGGTTTTAAGAAAAAGCCGCCAGCACCTAATTAAAATGATGACAGCAGATATTTATATCGCTTATCATTTATACGGACAAGGAACTCTTCAGCCTTAAATGGATCTCCACGAAGAACATAGAGACGATAAAGATCTGCAAGTGATCTGTCTTCATTTTTTTCCTTCAGGTATGATTCACGGTTGGAGATTCTTCCAATAGGATTAAATCCCTTGAGCAATTCCAGCTCTTTCTTGGTAACGTTATGTTCAAATATTGTTTCCACTCAACTACTCTATTCGACATTCAAAACTATTAAAATTAATTTTAAATTACTTTGTCAAATATCACTATTAGCAAATTTGTGGAAAATGCGGGTTTTAATCTTACGTTTTTCTAAAAAAATATAGGGCATTACTATTTACAAATTGTGAATTATGCTAGTTGCACAGTATATATTTTCACAATAGAAACAGATATTTGGATAAAACTTTCTTTCAAAGGTTGTCAATAACTTAGCTTTAAAGTTCTTTAACCAGACCTGAGTATCTTTTTTCAATCTTAAAACCGAATCTATAAAAGTATTCCGGGCGAAAGAATCCAGTTGTAACAAATTTTGCATTATCTGATTTTACTCTACTAAATAACTCATTCATTAAGCCTTCACTAATCCCTTTGCGCCTGTAACGGCTGGAGACAACTATTTTTTCCATATGAACTGTTTCTTCATCGCTTCTGTAGTAAAATAAGCCGCCGATAATAAATCCTCGTTCAGATACTGCTACAAGATATTGATGCTCCGGCCTGAAGTTGACTGTCAGATTTGCTTCAAGATAAAGTTGATGAAGTTTCGATATTTCTTTTGGATTGATAGGATTTCTTATGGTGAACAGGTTTCCATCATCATCCTGTAATTGAACAACCAGATTCGGCTGTCCTGCTAACTCTGACTTTATTTTTAGCAACGCTGCGGAATCGGAGGGTTTGAGATGCGGATACCCCAGGCGGGTAATGAAGTAGGTTTCTTTCTCATCCAGTTCAAACTCAAAATGTAAAGAAGAAATAAGTTTTAGCGATTCCTCCTTAGATATCTTACGATGCCTTTGCATTACAGCTAATTCTCGTAAAACATCCTTAAATCTTTGTGATGAATCATAGAAAACAGTTTCAAGGAAAAACCTCGTCCGTGCAGCGGGATATTGTTCTTCAAGGTCAAAGAGACGGTAAGTTTCATAAAGTTCAAAGATCATCTCTGCCTGAGCAGAAAGGGATGCATTCATATTCAGACTATACCAGCGATGAAATCTTTTTACTGCAAAATAAAGCTGCATGGGCAGAAATCCATGGTCTCTTATATTTCGAACAAAAGAATCAATGCGACTAATAATATCATCTTTTTTTTGTGTCTCTGAATCCCCGAGCTCTTTTTTTAATGTATTAATTAAATTTATACCATCGCCAACACCCTCGGCTTCAATAATTCCTGAAAAGATTGCATTCCAGACGGATGCTTTTTTTATCTGCGGATATCTTTCTTCCGTTTGTTTTACAAAGCTTTCATAAAAATTCATAATCAAAGAAAGCAGAGTGTTGGTCTTTTCCCTCTTATAAAATGAAGTAATGATACATCCTGTCTGGTAATCATGGGAAGAAACAATAATTCCATCCGGGTTAATATCTGCAAGCTGCATATTCATATCAGATAATCTCCAGAATTTAAAATATGCTGCAGCTGCATTCCATACAAAAAACTTCCAGAGGTTCCGGAGTTTTTCAATAGTTGCTTCATCATTTCGTTTGTATTCGCGCCTTATAAATCTTTCAATTGATTCATCACTAATAAATTCTTCGGTCCACAAATTATATTCGTTCCATAGTCCGCCAAACTTTGCAGCAAGCTTTTCACCGTTTAATTCTGTTCCTGCAATAACTTTCCATTTTATTTCTTCCTCAATGTCCTCAACAGAAGTATTCTTGTTAAGATGAATTGCAATATCAAACCCGCCCTGAAACCTTGTCTGAACGGTAACACGAAAAACTGATCTGTTTTCAGTTTGGGAATAATTGCTTATCCAGATTCCGGAAGGTAATATATTGTTCAGAGACACAAGCACACCTCCGGTAAAAAGAAAAATTGCTTCCCGGATAATCTGATTTTCGCTGATCGCTTCTTTAAGGACCAACTGTTCGCTTTCTTCAATTGACTGATCAATAATTAAAACATCTTCCCAGCGATACTCTTCGCCTGTTTCAGGATCAATAGCTACCTGCTGGCTTTCCCCAAGCCATGCAGTAAATTGTTTCCTGATTTCTAATCTTGATTTTTGTGCAATATCTCTTATATCCTTTCCTGTTCCATACAATTCCTCTAATAAAAAGGTTCTCCTGATTCTTTCGTAACTAAGCGGGTGATTAATACCATAGCTTACAAGCAATTTAAAAAGATATGGAATAGCAGTTTCATTTAAATTATTTTCAGGTGTCGCTAATGCAATTTGGTTTTGCAGCACAGTTTCTATTTCTTTTAAGTTTTCACCGCCGCGGCTGGCATTGTTAATCCCGGCTATTATTTCATTATTGAGAAATTGGTAATCCAGTCGTATGTACAAATCTAATAATTTTAAAAAATTATCTTTCCTTAATGTTTGGAGGGCAGCTAAAAACATTTTTCTTAGAACTGTAATGTTATTTATCAGGTTAGGACGAAAAGCAATTTCAACTGCAAGTTTGTAATGGTTTGAACTGGTATCCTTAAGTATGTCAGTAAAATATTTTAATGATTCTTCATTTTCATTTAACGATTCTGATTGAAGAAGAACAGTTGCATAGTGCAAGCTTAAAATTGATATTTCTTTGGATTCCAGAATACCAGTAAAATTATCCGCTAATTCTTTTCCTGGTTTAACCGGAATTATTCTCTCTGAATATTCAATGTTTTTTTCGGCTTCAGATTTTCTGTACCATCTGAAAATTCCCTGTCCGGCAAACTCCACAAGCTGAACATTGCCAAGGAAATAAAAAGGGTTTGTTAAAATGTCCTGAAGATCAATCTGTTTAGAATTTATCCGATATGAATAGTTTCCTATCTGAAAAACATTTTCTTCCTCATTAAGATTTTTTATAATTAAAGATGATTTGAGTTTAGGAATGGAAAGCACATTATCAATAAGAATAACATCCCTGCTCAATGCTCCTTTCTCACGTAAAAACCAATTGGGTATTTTAACTTCATACTTACCGAGAAGGAGAGACAAAAGGTCTTTTTTATACATGGAATTTATAGTCTCTTCAAAATTCTTTTCAATAATCCTGCGCTTGTAAGTTCCTTTGGGAGTAAGCTCATGCTGCGCATCACTAAATGCCCGATCAATTAATCTGAAATCTAAAATTCGTTCAAAGGGTGCGAGAAAATTATTTATAGTAACAACAACAGATGAAAAATATTCCTGTTTCTGCTGTTCATCCATACTTATCAATGGTGATGATTCAGACTCAAGATCGGGAAATATCAAAACAGTATTAAAGGGACGGTGATCCCCAACGAGAAATACCTGTTTAACAAATTCAAAATCACGAAAGAGATTTTCAATTTTTTGAGGGGCAATAGTTTCCCCTTTAACATTTTTATAAATCTCTTTCTTACGATCGATAATTTCAATAAATCCTTCTTTATCCATTCTCATCACATCCCCGGTTGCAAGCCAGCCTTCGGCATCAAATGTTTCTTCCGGTTCCTGATTGTAATAATTCAGCATTACATATGGACCTCGAATTAATATTTCGCCGTCTTGTCCAAGTTTAATTTCAATTCCCGGTAATGCTTTACCGAGTGAATTTTCACGATATTGAAACGGAGGAGTCATTGTAATTCCGCCGGTTGCTTCAGTCATCCCGAATCCGCTCATTAATTCGATACCATATCTCTGTAAAAACTTAAACACATCCGGAGGAAGATAACCGGCAGCAGAAATTCCCCACTTAAGTGATCCCCCGGTTACGCTTGAAACTCCTTGTTTAATTTTATCATCGTCATCGGCTTCAATATCAACCCTTGCAGTAATGTATTCGTAAAGCTGAATCCACTTTTTAGGAATGGAGATAAAAATTGTTGGTTTAACAAACTGCATATTATCTATCATTGTTTCCACTGCAGGGTTTTCCATAAAATAATATTCGGCACCCCAGAAAATAGCACCTGTCATTTCCAGCCATCTTCCAAATGTATGGTATAGCGGAAGGAATGCAAGGAAACGATCATCATCGCCAATAGCAGGAATTGCCATTGCGCGGCAGAATCTTTTGTAAACAATATTAGTGTGAGAGAACATAATACCCTTAGGCTCCCCGGTTGTGCCCGAAGTATACATTATAGTAGCCAAGGATTCAGGTTTAATTTGAAGTTCTTTCCCCGTCTTTACATCAGAAGCCATAGCTTTAAATTCTTCAAAATTAATTACCCATTCTTCAGCCGAGTTGCCTTTAAGCAATACCACAGTTTTTAGTTCAGGACAATCTTTTTTTACAGATCTTATTTTAGCAAGCTGCTTTTCATCATCAGCAAAAAGTATTGGTGCTTTTGTTTGATTTAATATGTATGAAATATGCTGTGCTACAGAATTTGCCGGGATCATTGCGTTCACAATTCCTGACGTTAAACAGGCAAGATCAAGCATTGCCATCTCTAAACTGTTTTCAAGAAGGAATGCAACAAATTTTCCTTCACCCGGTAATTCAAAAAGTAAATGATTAAGAGATGAGCCGTAAGCAGAGACCATCTCAGATGTTTTCAGCCAGGTGTAATCAGTTGTTTTATGCCCTTTAATCACCCTGAATAAATTTTTCTTTTTGTACTGCTTAACTCTTTGTTCAAATAATACATTAAAAGAATAAGAGCTCTGAACTATGAGGGAATGGATTAATTTATCCCACCTTCGGTCATCATAGATTTTTTGCAGAAATGATGAGTAACGGAACAGATTAAGGTAGTTGTGGATTATAGAAATAATTTTTTTGTCAGATTCAACCGGTGATAGAGTAAGATATTCACCGAAAGAATAAAACAAATTATTTTCCATCTTTTCCATGAACTGATTAGCAAGCCCACTGCTAAATAATCCGTCAAATATATTCAGCCACACGTCGGTTTCAGCATCAAAATTAAAATGTTTATTGCTTACCGCGTTGCTAAATTCTGTTTGTAGATTAATAATAAGATCTTCAATCTCACTATTTTCCAGTGCAGCTTTACCTGAAAGAAGTTTATCGTTTATTTCAGCTAACGATGAAATGGATTGATTGCTCATTATTTGCTTTTATATAATAGAATGAAAATTGTTTAAGGAATATAATAATTTATTAATGAGAATGTGAATGTGGATGTGGAAGCAGATGCTGCATCAAAAAAAACGTCACGGAATAATCCGTGACGTTATTCTAAATCATTATTTATGAAATAAGAAAATTATTTTTTTATTCCCGCAATATCTTCAAGCATTGCAGTTGTAATTGATTTTGGTCTCTCAATAGGATAACCAAGAGCACGGTCCCAGATAATATTTGCAACAACACCAAATGATCTTCCGATAGCAAATAAGACTGTGTAGAAATCATATTCTTTCAATCCATAATACCATTGAATAACACCGGATTGTGCATCAACATTTGGCCAAGGATTTTTTGCTTTTCCTTGTTCAACCAATATCGGAGGAACAACTTTAAAGAGAAGATCAACATACTTGAATAACGGATCGTCTGGTAAATGCTTTAAGCAGAATTCACGTTGTGCCATATACCTGGGATCAGTTTTTCTCAGAACTGCGTGACCAAAACCGGGAATAACTTGCCCGCCTTTTAATGTATCCCAGACAAACTTTTTCATTTCTTCTTCAGTAGGAATCTTTCCTCCCATGCTATCAGAAACACCCTGCAGCCAGTTTAATACTTCCTGGTTTGCCAAACCGTGTAATGGTCCCGCAAGACCATTTACCAGACCTGAGATTGAATAGTAAAGATCGGAAAGAGCACTTGCAATAAGATGTCCTGTATGTGCACTGACATTTCCACTTTCATGATCACTGTGAAGAATGAAATACATCCTGGCAACATCATCGTAAGGTTTTTTAATTCCCATCATATGAGCAAAGTTTCCACCAAGATCCAGTTTTGGATCTGATTCGATAATATTACCGTTTTTATACTTTAATCTATAGATGAAAGCTGCGATACCGGGCAATTTTGCAAGAAGATTTAAACCGTCTTCATAAGTAGGTGACCAGTAATCATTCTTTTTTAAATTACCTGTATTATATTCTTTAACATATTCTGATTCCCGCTGCATAGACACAATTGCAGCTGAAAGCATTACCATTGGATGAGAATCCGCCGGCATAGCTCTTAAAATATCAAACACATATTTGGGAACAGCAGATCTTTTACGAAACTCTTCTGTTACTTCCTTTACATCTTCAACTGAAGGAATATCACCTGTTAATAAGAAAAAGAAAAAACCTTCTACAAATGGCATTTCTCCACCTGGCACTTTAGGAAGTTTCTCAAGAACTTCAGGAATTGTTAAACCGCGAAAACGAATTCCTTCATTCGGATCGAGATAAGAAATATCTGTTACAAGGCTCTTGATACCTCTGGCACCACCAATAACCTGTTCGATATTAACTTCTCCAACTTTTACATTACCAAATTCTTTAACGAGACGTGCTGTGCGCGGACGCCAGGCTTCAATTTTATCCTGGACTTGTTTCTTCAAACGTGACATTTTCTCCTCCTGAGATAAACTATATTTATTGATTTTTTTAATTCCCTTCTATCAAAAAAGGAAAATGAATTCTATTACATCCAAATATACAAAGAAATAATATTTATTTGCGGTTAGCAAATAAAATAAAAATATTTTTTTTACTGCCTGGTTATCTAAACGGAGAGTGATTGTAAGTTATTAAAATCCGGAATGCTTCGATTGAATTGCATACACAAAAACTTAATGAATCAAAATTTCCTGCACAAACTGCAGGCTAAAAGTAAAAGTGGTTCCTTTGCCCGGCTCACTCCAAACTGTAATTTCCCCACCATTTTTTTCCACAAATTCTTTTGTCAGGACTAATCCGAGACCAGTACCCTCTTCATTTGCTGTTCCTGGATGTGATTTTTTTGATATGATATCAAATAATGTCAATCTTGTTTCTTCATCCATCCCAATCCCGGTATCGGCAACCGAAATATTCAATTTTCCTTTTTCAACCTCAGCAGATGTAGTTATGGTTCCACCTTCATTTGTAAACTTGATTGAATTCGTAACAAGGTTCCTTAATACGGAGCTTATCATTTCTTCTTCTGCAAGAACGATGTAATCCTTTGTTATTTTATTTTCCAGTTTGATATTTTTCCGTTTAGCAGTAGCCGAAAGAAAATTATTATTTTCATCAACTAATTTCCTGATATTTATTTCCGTCGGTACAATTTTTATTAATCCAAGGTAAAATTTTGAGAACTCAAGAAGATCGTTTAAAAGATTATAGATATGTCTTGTCGATTCATAAATAGAATCTATAAACAGATCCCTTTCTTCAGTACTTAAATCTTTATATTCATTTTTTAAAATTTCGGTGTAACCCATAATTGAATTAAAAGGGCTTTTCAAATCATGTGAAACCAGCGAAAGAAATTTATCTTTTGTTTCATTTAATCTTTTTAACTCTTCGGTGTATTTCCTGCTTTGTTCCTCAATCTGTTTTTTTTCTACTGCACGTGAAATAGGGAAAACTATATTTTTCATAAATTCTTTTTCCTTCTCTCCAAAAAGATTTTCCTGGTAATATTCTCTCATCACAATTGCACCCGTTTTATTATCATAAAGCTGTAAAGGTACACCGAGCCAGCATTTCAAAGGCGGGCAATCAATTTCAACTTTCCCCGAAGCAATAAGTTCTTCAATCTTTTTTTGATTAAGCAGTTGAATACTGCCCATACTAATAATGTATTCTGTTAACCCCTTACCAAATTTTTTTTCTTTTAGCCGTGGCTGAAGTTCATCTATATAATACGGAAAGTTCAGCAATTCATGTGTGTCATCATAAAAAACGAAAAAGATATTAGTTAAATGAATGTATTCAGCTAATATCTCATGAAATAATAAGTATAGTTCATCAAGGGTTGTTGAACTGTTTGTTGCCTGCAATATCCTTAACGTTGCTTCCTGAATTTTTTCCTTCTTATTGATTTCCGTTACATCCCTGATGACAACCTGAATGGCAGGACTGTCAAGGTAAAGTGTAGGGATTGCTGTAAGTTCAACATCAATTGTACGGCCGTCGAGGGTTAATAACTTTTCGTCGTTAACTTCAATAGTTTCCCCGTCCCTGATAATTTTTTTCATCCTCTCTTTTACCAATCCGGAAAAGTCTTTATGTATAAAATCAAAAACATACCTGTTTCTTAATTGTTCTTCGGTTTCAGCCCCAAACAATTTTACAGCATGAGCATTTGCGTAAACAATATGACGACCGGAAATAATTCCGATTGCCACAGGCGATTTTTCAACAAGGCTTCTATATCTTTCTTCACTTTCCTTTAGCTTTTTATCAAGGTTGTCTTTATACAATGCCATCTCTATTGTAGAAAGCAGATTTTTCTCATCGAAAGGCTTTAGAATGTAACCGGAAGGTTCTGTCAGTTTTGCCTGTGAAAGAGTGCTTTCATCTGCATAGGCAGTAATGTAAATTATGGGAATATCCTTCTTCTTCCTGATTTCACGTGCCGCATCTATTCCGGTAACTTCTCCTTCAAGCATTATATCCATCAGAATAATATCAGGCTTACCATTAATTGCGGAGAGTATAGCTTTCTCCCCGGTGCGGACTATATCAATAACTTCATAATTCAGATTCTGCAATGTTTTTTTCAGATCGATTGCAACAATGCTTTCATCTTCAACCAAAAGTATTTTAATTTTATCTTTCATTAAACTAAAATTAATACAGTTAGGCTGTATAAATATGAAATATATAAATTTAAAGTGATTATTGAATTTTGAATTTAATCAAACGTATATCATTGTTCGGAAAATACAGGCAGAGTAAATGAGAAGCACGTACCCTGACTGATCTTACTCTTAATATCAATTTTCCCTCCGTTCTTTTCAACAAATTCCCTCACAATTAAAAGTCCGAGACCCGTTCCGTATTCCCTCTCGGTGCCCGGGGAGGTTAAAATTTCCTGAGACATAATTTTTTCAAGATCATTTTTGCTTATTCCTGTTCCGTTATCCTCAATTATTACTTTTACGTGGGATGCTTTATCAAAGAAAAGTATTATTTCAGTTTTTATTTTTACATCTCCTCCACGCTGAGTAAACTTGATTGCATTAGAAATAATATTCTGAACAGTTGAATTCAACATATCTTCATCGGCAAGCACTGTAACATTTGCATCCAGTTCGGCAGTCAGAGAAATCTCTTTTCTTATTGCATTTCCTTTTAAAAGATTAAGATTTTTTTGAAGAATTCTTGTAAGGTTTAATTCCACAGGCTGGAAATCGAAGCGTCCTACCTGGAAACGCGAATACTGAAGGAGATTGTTTGTCATTCCATAAAGATTTTTGGAAGCTTCGAAAATTACATTTAAATATTCTTTAATCTCATCATGTGTTAAACTATCATATTCATTTGTTAATATTTCGGAAAAACCAAGAAGAGAATTAAAAGGACTCCTGAGATCATGGGAGATCAGGGAAAATAACTTATCTTTAGAGACATTCATCTTGCTTAGTTTATGAATTAATTCTTTTCTTTCCTGGTCTACTATTTTTCTCTCTATTGCACGGGATATAGGATAGGCAACAACTTCAAGTATCTGTTTTTCTTTTTCAGTGTATGTATATTCATTTTCATAATCCTGAACAACCAGGGCACCCATAGTGTGATCACGTATTTTCAATGGAATGCCAAGCCAGATAGCAGACTGGGTTCCGACAAGTTCGGTTTCGCCGGATAAAACAAGCTCATCATCCCGCTTTTTTGTTATCAATTCCGCTTTACCGGATCTTAAAATATATTCAGTTAATCCCCTCCCGAATTTCATAGGAGGTGCTTCTTTATCATATTTATCAATAAAATATGGAAACGTAATTACCTGGTTATCTTCATCGTAAAGTGCGATATAAAAATTCTCAGCAGACATCAGCTCACTTAGACCGGAATGAATAAAACGAAAAAGTTCATCGATGTCACTTTCTTCATTTGAATGCTGAATAATCTTAAAAATAACCTGTTGAATTTTTTCTTCTCTTTTTTTATTAGAAACATCAAGCCCTAAAGACATTAACCTTACAACTTTACCACTTTCATCTCTCAGTACAGTACTATTCCATTGTATAGTTTTCATTTCCCCGGATGATGTTAACATACTTAATTCGTTTCCCTGTGAAGGAGGAATAATTTCTTTAAAAGTTTTTTCAACAATATTTCTTAGATTCCCTGCCAAATCTCCCGATACAAAAGATGTAAAATCCTGACCTAAAATTTTATCTCTTTTTATTCCGAAAAGATTACAGGTTTTTTGATTTATTAACCTTACCTTTTGCTCTTCATCTAATACTATAAGTAAAAGATTAGCAAGATCGAAAATCGATTCAATATTTTCATTTGAATATTTAAACTTTTCTATAAGGCTGTCGGACTCTGTATATCTTTTTAACGTACCAATACTATAAAGATTATCCCCTTCCTGATTTATAAATCTGGTTGCCTTATCGTGGATCCAAATTTCTTTATTATCTTTTGTAACTATTAAGTACCTGGCAGAGTATTCATTTACTGCTCTTATTTCAGTATTCGATTCCTCTGTATCAAAATTTTCAGAACTGATTTCAGATACTTCTTTAATTATATTCTCAAATCCTAATTCGTTAATTTCATCAAATATATATCCTGTCAGATCATATATGTCAGTACTTATAAACTCATATTTACCCGATTTATGATTTAACTTATAAATTACAGTTATGTCAGATTTGTCTATAGAGATTTCGCTAGTTGCTGTTTTTTCAGAAGATTTCAACTATAATTTTCCTCGAAATGAAATTAAATATTTAGGTAACAATTATTATGCTAAAATTTTATTTATTATTATCGAATATAAAACATAAATAATTACCATCTAAATTTTTGTTGTAAGATAAAGATTACGGCAAAAATAGTAAAATCATTTCGGTCTGCATATTTTTATTAATAAATATCTATTGACATTATGAACCGATAGAGTTATTTTTATGTAGACTAAATCTAAATAACTTGGTAAATCTTATTGATTTGGGTTAAAAATGAAAACAGCTTCAGAATTAAAATTTGGCGAAATTGGTATTATAAATGAAATTGATGAGAAACATCCTTCTTCAAGAAGAGTACTTGAATTTGGTTTTACTCCTGGTCAGGAAATTGAGTTAGTGAACAAATCTTTGTTTAATGATCCGCTTGCATTTGCAGTCAGGGGAACTCTGATTGCTATCCGCAAGGACGAGGCAGATTGTATTAAGGTTTCATGAATGTACAGACTATAAGTTCCACTCCTTATATTTCACTTGTTGGTCCTCCCAACTCGGGGAAAACTACTTTATTTAATTACCTCAGCGGTAAAAATTATAAAACGGTAAATTACCCCGGTGCAACTGTTGAATATTCTATTAGTAAACTGCAGGATAAATTCGGCTATGCTGCTCACGTAGTAGATACTCCCGGTCTTATAAGTCTGCTGCCCGGTTCACCCGATGAAGCGGTCTCAATAAATTCGCTTTATTCCCATCCAAGGTTTGGTACTCCCGATCTGATAGTAGTCACTGTCGATGCCAGCCAGCTTTCAAGACATCTTTTGCTTGTTAAACAATTACTCACTTGTAATTTTAACATAATCGTTGCTTTAACTATGCTCGATCTCTTAAAGAGAAAAGATTTTGATATAGAATCAGAAAAACTTTCAACTTTACTTAATTGCCCGGTAGTAAAAGTTGATCCGAGAACCGGAACAGGAGTTTTTAATTTAATTAAACAGGTTGAAGAAAGCATTAATTATTCAGACCCTGATGATAAAGCAAAAATAACAAGACTGAATGGTGAAGGTTCTTTCAACGGTTTGCTCTCAACCTACCGTGAAATAGAATTAATAGAAAATGAAGTTCTCAAAAAAACAGTACCTTCATCAAAAGTAGATTTAAATAAGGCAAATAAGCAGTTAAAAATTCTGATAAATCCAAAAGCTAAAATTGAATGTAAACAGATTGACAGAACAACTTTAAAGATAGACAGGCTCCTTCTGCACAGGATCTGGGGAATATTTTTCTTCTTTCTTATAATGGCAGCAACCTTCACATCTATTTTCTGGCTCGCTGAGCCTTTAATGGACCTGGTAGATTCCTTATTCAGTTTTTTATCTACAGCCGCTTTTAATCTCCTTGGCAATAACTGGCTTGGGGATTTTATAGCAAACGGAATTATAAGCGGGACAGGTTCTGTACTGGTTTTCGTTCCCCAGATCCTTATTCTATTTCTTATTCTTGGCTTGCTCGAAGACAGCGGATATCTTGCTCGCGGCGCAATGCTGATTGACAAACCTCTTTCTAAAATCGGTTTGAATGGAAAATCATTTGTTCCGATGCTTTCAGGTTTTGCGTGTGCTATACCGGCAATGATGGCAACCCGGACAATCCCGAATAAAAGAGAAAGGTTTCTAACGATTTTCATTCTTCCATTGATGAGCTGCAGTGCCCGTCTTCCGGTTTATGCTTTGTTGATTGCTTTTCTCCTACCAGGTGACAAATCCTGGTTAGGTGGAATAATGCTGGCTTGTATATATATTTTTAGCGTTGTCTCCTCAGTAACAGTTGCAGGAATAATAAATAAATTTAAAAACACTTTAATAAAGACTGAAGATAATTCATCTTTCATTCTGGAACTACCTGCTTACAGAAAACCAAAACTAAAGGTAGTGTTAATAAATACTTATCATAACGCCAAACATTATGTAAGAAAAGCAGGACCGATTATTCTTGGCTTTTCAATGATATTATGGTTTTTGACTTATTTCCCCAACACAAATCCTCATATCGATTCAACTAATTTAACTCAGTCCCAATTAATAGGATCTCAGAATGCAGCAAGACTTTCCTCTTCATATGCTGCTGATCTTGGTAAATTTATTCAACCGGTTATGACTCCTCTTGGAATGGATTGGAGAATAGGTGTTTCTTTAATAGCTGCATTTACAGCAAGAGAAGTTTTTGTAAGCTCTTTAGCTTTGATTTTCAAAGTAACCGATGATGGAAGCAAGGATTTTCAGAGCTCTATGATACAAGCAATGCGCCAGGCCGAAATTGACGGAACCAATCAAAAACTATTTACCACATCAACAATCATCGGGTTGGTGGTCTTCTTTATTTTTGCGCTGCAATGTCTTTCTACTGTAGCGGTCTCGAGAAAAGAAACAGGGGGATGGCGTATTCCCATTTTACAATTACTGATATTTACTTCAACGGCATACCTGCTGACATTTATTACTGTAAATGGATTACGGGCAATAGGTTTAAGCTGATATTATTTTTATACGCATCAATTTGTATTACTACTACTGATTTCTTGCTATTATAACTAATCCATAATATTTTTGATATTATAAAAAGAATAATAAAATTGAAACACCCACAGGCAACTGAAACATTAAGGGAATTCCTTAAAAGTGAAAAGCACAGAATTACGCCTGAACGCTTTGAGGTTATGGATTCTGCTCTGGATTATGAGGGACATTTCGGTGCTGATGATCTTTACATTTTAATGAAAAACCAGAGTTCGCATATTTCAAGAGCTACTGTATATAAAACTCTTGAGCTTCTTGTTCAATGCGATCTTATAACTAAAAGGAATTTCGGGGATAACCTTACCCGGTATGAAAGTAACCTTAAAAAACAGAGTCACGATCATCTTATTTGTATGGATTGCGGAAGAATCGTTGAGTTTACCGATGAGAGAATAAAATCACTTCCAAACCAGATAAGTGAAGATCTGGGTTTTGATGTTGAAAGTTATTCGTTCAATATTTTTGCCCGGTGTAAAAATACCAAAACCTGTAAATACTATAAATCAAATAAATGAGTATGACCCCGACAAAATATCCTATCAACTGGAAGAAAAAAGATTTTTCGATAAAAATATTCTGCTCGATTCCCAATGTTGCAACAGGTATACTGATTAAAGGCGGCAGTAATTATTTTGTAGTTGATCCGGGCGATGGAATTTTGCGCGACTTAAATCATGAAATAGGAATGAAGCAAATTTTAGGTATATCGGACGTATTCGTTACTCACGGTCATCACGACCATGTTGGCGGCGTCTGGTCGCTTTTAACTTATATGAGAGTAATGCATAAAACTTCTCCCCTTTCCATCCATTACCCGGAAAAATGTGTAGAGATTGAGAGCATACATAATGCATTTAAAAAAGTCTATGCCAGATCAATACCTTATGAAATTAAGCTTAAAGCTGTAAAACAGCCTAAAAATTTCAGAACAAAAAATATTACCGTTAGACCATTCCCGGTGATCCATAAAGAACACCTGCATGATGGAATTACTACACGACAGGTTCCGGCATTAGGTTATTCATTCACTTATAACGGTATAAAAATTTGTTATGGCGGTGATACAGCTTATTGTGAAGATCTTGCAAGGCAGGCAAAGGGAGCGGATCTTGCAATTGTCGAAGCCGGGCACGAGGATGATACTCCCGATGATATGCATATGACAATGAGTGAAGCAAAATCTATAGGTGAAGCAGCAAAAGAATATTTTATGGTTCACGTGCCGGAATGATGAATTAATCATCCTGTAATTTATTCGAGATCCGGAGAATATTTTTTATCAGTTAGTTTTGGTTGTATCATTATAATGAAGTTTCCAATCATTAAAAGAGATAAATAACTATGAAATACTTCGTATTACTTTTGGCTTTCATTTCTTTTTCCTCTTTTTTGTTTTCTCAGGATGGTAAAAACGATCCTTACAGGTTTGAGGGAGAAAAACATTTAAAAAATATTAAGATGCTAACCGATAAAGGTGAAAATGCTGAAGCTTATTTTTCTTTTGATGAACAGAAATTAATTTTCCAGAGCAATGCAGGTGAGCTTCCGTGCGACCAGATTTTTGAAATGAATATTGATGGCAGCAATAAAACTATGGTCTCAAACGGTGAGGGGAAAACAACGTGCTCATATTATCTTCCCGGAGATACTGCAATAATTTATGCATCAACTTTTGGTGCCGATAAAAACTGTCCTCCCCCGCCAGACAGATCAAAGGGCTACGTATGGAAACTTTACCCGACATTTGATATTTATATAGCAAAACCTGATGGTTCCGATCTTAGAAAAATGACCGATGCATACGGATACGATGCAGAAGCTACTGTATCTCCTGTTGGCGATAAAATTGTATTTACTTCCACAAGAGATGGCGATCCGGAAATTTATACGATGAATCTTGATGGAAGCAATCAGACAAGGCTTACTTATGAAAAAGGATATGACGGCGGTCCGTATTTTTCTCTTGATGGGACTAAAATTGTTTTTCGTGCAAGCAGACCAAAGACAGAAAAAGAACTTGAAGATTATACAGACCTTGTTAAGAATGGTCTCGTAAGACCTACTGCCCTTGAAATATATGTTATGGATGCAGACGGAAAAAATATGAAACAGGTAACAAATTTCGGAGCAGCCAGCTTTGCCCCATTCTTTTTTCCTGATACAAAGCGGATTATCTTTTCTTCAAATTTGAATTCCAATACTCCTATGAATTTTGATCTTTATATGATAAATGTTGATGGAACCGGTTTGGAAAAAATTACTAACTGCGACAGCTTCGATGGTTTCCCGATGTTTACACGTGACGGTAAAAAGCTTGTATTTGCATCCAACAGGTTTGGTAAGAAACCGCATGATACAAATATTTTTATCGCAGATTGGGTTGAATAAAAATGCTGTTTTTAACAGCACACTGATAACACTGATTTGAAAGAATTTCGCTGATTAAAAAAAATCAATTCCTATTTAGAGGTAAATGATGAAAAAATTATATCTTATTTCATTAATAATAATTACTGCTTTTGGATTTTATTCAGGCGGTCAAAAGGATAAAAACCCAGAAATTACAGCGTCAGAAATTCAGGATCACATAAACTATCTTGCAAGCGACGCATTGGAAGGAAGATTCACCGGTTCTAAAGGCGGTGAGCTCGCTGCCGAATATATTGAGGAAGATTTTAAGAGTACGGGATTAAAGCCATTGTTTGATGGAAGCTTCAGGCAGAATTTTCCTTTTGTTGCTGGAATTAAGCTGACCGACAATAATAGGTTTATGCTGAATGTTAATGGTGAAGAAATACACCCGAAGGTTGAAGATGAATACATTCCCGCTCCATTTTCAGGTAATATAGATTATCATGGTGAAATAGTATTTGTTGGATATGGAATTTCTGCCCCCGATTTAAAATATGATGATTATAAAGATATTGATGTAAAAGGAAAAGCCGTTTTAATTATGAGATACAACCCTGAAGGAGCAAACCCTCATTCGGAATTTGGGAAATTTTCTGCTTATCGCTATAAAGCAAACATTGCAAAAGAAAAAGGTGCTTCAGCAATAATTTTTGTAACGGGACATATTCCAAAAGATGATGAAGATAAGCTGATGAAGCTTAAATACGACGGCGGCGGTCCAATGCCTGACATCGGGATCATACAAATTAAAAGAGATATTGCCGACAAAATGTTTAAAGCCGACGGAAAAGATTTTAATACGATTCAGGAACAAATTGATTCACTTAAAACACCTGATTCATTCGAATTTAAAAATACCAAGGTAATGCTTTCAACCGGTGTTGAAGAAATAACAAAATATGCGGATAACATCGGAGGTTATCTTGAAGGCAATGATCCTGAATTGAAAAATGATTATATAGTTATCGGTGCTCATTATGATCATTTGGGATGGGGTGAAACAGGTTCTTTATATACAGGAAATGTACCACAGATTCATAACGGCGCTGATGATAATGCTTCAGGCACTGCAGGTGTAATGGAGCTTGCTGAAAAATATACTTCACAGAAAGATAAATTAAAAAGAAGCGTGGTATTCCTTTGTTTTTCTGGTGAAGAGCTTGGATTGATCGGCTCATCTTATTTTACAAATAACCCTCCGATTCCAATTGATAAAATTGATGTAATGGTGAATATGGATATGGTTGGAAGATTAAATCCTGAAAACCAGCTAATAATTTATGGTACAGGAACATCGTCAGGATTTAAGGATTTATTGAATACAGATAATAAAGATTTCAATTTTAAGTTGACATTTAATGATGAAGGTTACGGTCCAAGCGATCAGTCATCATTTTATGCAAAGGATATTCCGGTATTATTTTTCTTTACAGGAACACATTCAGATTATCATCGTCCCACAGATGATGCAGACAAGATAAACTCCAAAGGAGAAGAAGAAGTATTAAAATACGTTTATGAGGTTGCCGATAACCTTGATGAAACCAGCACCAAACCTGATTACATAAATGTTCCCCGCAAGAATGAGGGACGTCCAATGGCTTTCAGTGTTTATGTAGGAACCGTTCCTGATTACGCAACACAGGTTGACGGATTAAGAATAAACGGAGTTGGTGAAGGAAGTCCTGCACAAAAAGCCGGACTGCAGGGCGGCGACATCATTGTAGAATTCGGAGGTAAAAAGATTTCCAATATTTATGATTACACTTATGCGCTTGGAGATCATAGTCCCGGCGATATTGTTGATGTAGTTGTAATGCGGAATGGCGAAAAGAAAACTTTTAAAGTTGAACTGGGAGCAAGATAATTTTACAACCTTCGGCATTTAACAACTTAAAGGACTAATTGCTTTATTGTTAAATTGTTGTGAGTGAGAGCTTTCGAGGTTACAATTATTAGAAAATAAGCTAACCTCGAAAGTTCAGCAAAATATCAATCTACTTTCACAATCATTTGAGGCACTGTCGCCGCCGGAGATTTACTTACGATCTGAAATATATATTGCTCTCCTTTTTTACCATCAATGGGATAAGCATAATAAGGACCGCTTTTTGTCAAATCAATTTTTTGCGGCTGGGTTGCGTTAGGCGGAGTAGCAGACAATCCATAATTAGAATCTATAGCAGAAAAGCGGACATGCTTTCCGCTTGCCATATCCAGTGACTGAACCTGATTGCCATTATACCAGAATGCATTTTTATTTAGGCTAACTTTTTTCATATTGCCTCCAAAGTTTTATTTATTTGTTGCTATTAATCGTTTAAAGTGAGCGTCCTCTCTCAGTTTCTTTAATTCAGGTATATGATCAAGCTCTTCAACAGAGTAACCGTTATCCAGAGATTTTTTTACCCAGTAAATCGCTTTATCTCTTTTATGAAGTTGTTCGTAAACTTCTCCTATCAGAATAGTTACGTTTACATCGACAGGTGCCATATTTTCAACTTTTCTTACAATGTTTAAGGCACTATCCGGAAGGTTCAGCTCCGTACAATAGCTGGCTATGTTTACCAAAGTTAATTGATCAACAGGATTCACTTTTAATTGTTCTTCAGCAAGCGATTTTGCTTTTCTTAAAGCAAAAATCAGTTTTGATGAATCTGCTGAACTCTGCCGGTATGCACCTGCAAGATAACCCCACACACTATAATCGTTGTCCTGCATCTTCAAGGCTTTCTCATACATTGAAGCTGCATCGCTGTAAAGTCCTTCATAATAATAAAGTGTAGCAAGATTGGAATATACACTGTAGTCCGGCTTGATTTCAAGGGAACGCTTAAACATAACTATTGCATCAGCTTTCTGATCCATATAATAATACATCGCCCCGAGATTTCTGTATGCACCTGCATTTTGCGGGGTTAATTTTATCACCTGCTCAAACTGCTGAGCAGCTTCTTTATATTTTCCCTGTGCATAATAAAAAACTCCCAGATGAGTGTACCCTGCCCAGTAGTCAGGACGCATCTTAATAACTTTTTTATAGATTGATTCGGCTTCATCCATTTTCCCCTGCTTTGTATAAGAAACTGCCTGCCCCTGGTAAGCATCTACATTTGAAGGATCGATATCCTCTGCTTTTAAAAATTCTTTATTCGCCTCATCATATTTACCTGTTTGAGTATACAGCATTCCGAGAGTAATATGAACCTGAGCAAAATTATCATTTAAATCTATTGCATTATTACAACTTTCCCTTGCTTTATCAATCCAGGAAATTTCTTTTGTTTTAGTATACATTCTTAAATAAGCCTCTCCTAATCCTGCATAAGCCAGAGCATAAGCAGTATCTTCTTTTATTGCCTTCTTAAAAAGTTCTATTGCAGAAGAGACATTACCTGCATCTTCAAAATGTAGAAGATTACCTTTTGCCTGCATATAAAGTTCATTCGCAAGCGGGCTGCTGGTTTCACCTTTTCTTATAGCATCCTGAACATCTGCTTCCAGTTTAAGATCAAGCATATCTGCAGTTTTCAATACTGCTTCATCCTGCATCAGAGATATTTCACTCAATGGTTCATCAATTACTCTTGAGCTTATTTGTCTTTTTGCAGTTGGGTCAATAAGATTTATGATCAACTGCCATTTATTATTAATTTTCTGAATGCTTCCTGTTACCGCAAGATTAATTCCAAAATTTTTAAATGCATCTTCGGGAGTTTGAATTTTAGATTTTAATATTTCACTTGTCGGAACAATCCATAATTTATCTTTATACTGTTCCAGTTGTGAAAGCTTGCTGGTTATTATTTCTCCCAAACCATCTGCGAGCGGTTGGTTTTCACTGCTCCCTCCTATTACAGTGAACGGCAACACTGCAATATGTTTTGCTTCCGGAAGTAATGATGATTCACCCTGGACAGAATTTTGAGAATGAAAAATGAAGTTGAAAGATATGTAACCAATAATCGCAATGATGGTTAGAATTAATGCCAGTTTATAATACCGGAATTTTGAAGAAGCCGGAGCTTTCAATTTTATTCTCTGATCTACAAAAGAATACTGCTTTGAAACAGATTTATGTACCGTTTCATTTGATTCCTTAAGCAATCTTAAATCATTTAGAAGTTCGGCAGCAGATTGATATCTTAAATTCTTATCTTTTTCCAGAGCTTTAGATATTATTGATTGAACCGGTTCCGGAATTTCTTTATTATAGAAGCTAATCTCGCGGGGAATTTCATTCATAATTGAATAGACAACAGCCTGGTCATAATCGCCTTTAAATGGAAGATTACCGGTAAACAATTCATACATCACAACACCAAGAGACCATATATCAGTCTGATGATCAACATTTTCTCCTAAAGTCTGCTCGGGAGACATATATGAAATTGTACCGAGAGTTGTACCAAGTCTTGTAAGGTTTTCACCATGCCCCAGCTTGGCAAGACCAAAGTCCATAATTTTAACATTGCCTTCACCAGTAACCATAATATTCGAAGATTTAATATCACGATGAACTATCCCCTTTTTATGTGCTGCATCAAGACCTTCACAAATTTTTATTGAAATATTTATTGCTTCATCAAAAGAAATTTCATTTTGTTTAATTTTTTCTTTTAATTCAATCCCATCAATATATTCCATAACAAGAAATACATTGAACTCATTGCCGGGCTCTTTGCTTCTTTCAATCGAATAAATAGAAGTAATATTAGGATGGTTCAAAGCTGCGGCTGCCCTTGCTTCCAGCTTAAACCTGTTTATATCATCTTCATTAACGGATATATGATGAGGTAAAAATTTCAATGCTACAATTCTATCGAGCTCGGTGTCTTTTGCCTTATAAACAACACCCATTCCTCCCCTTCCCAATTCTTCGATTATTTGATAGTGAAGTATTGACGTACCAATCATATTGTAACTTTAAAATGTTTTTAAAAACCGGAAGTTGAATAAAGGCGAATGTATATTAAAGGCAAATATCAGAAGCATTAAACAGGACTTGTAATTGCCATATGAAAAAAAATAATTAGTTTTTGCTCGTTTAAAGAAGATAAACAATTATTATCAAATTTGATACACCCCGGAATATATTTAAAGTCTATCGCATTGGACCAAAAAAAAGGTAACTGAAGAAGGATTGTAAAAAGGTCGTTAGGTCATAATATAGGTAACCAAGAATTTTAAAGCAGTAAAATTAAGAAGCATTTGTTGAGCAAAGCGCATAGCGAAAGAGCATTTTAATCTTACTTTGATGGGGAACGATTGAATGTCTGAATGGGCAAATGATGTCTTTCGAAGACAGGTCAAATTCCTACACACATAAAAAAAGCAGCCTTATTGCAGCTGCTTTTTAAGTTTCTGAAATGCAGAACCTTCAGGGTTCCGACATTTAATACGATGTTCTAACCTTGAAGGATTACTTTTTCCACTCGGGAAATCTTCCCGGGGTGTATGGAGCACCATACTTTTCAAGTTTTGATTCGAGCGTTTTTACTTCAGTATCAATTGATTTCAACTTATCCAGTAATCCGCCAAACTGATCAGCAGCAACATCATAAGATTTTATGTAAGTTGTTGTAGGAGCAGATGTAGTTGCCCATAAGGAAGAAGTGATTAAATCAACTCTCTCTTTAACAGAAGTTGGAGAGCCTCCTTCATATTGCGCTATCAAAGGATCACCATTCAGCTTACGGTTAAAGTCATCAAGCTCTTTTTTAATTTTAATTACTGTACTATAAGAATCATCCGGAACATCGGCTCCGTCAATTACAGCTTTTTCAAAGTATTTAATCTTATCATCCAGAGATTTCATGTAAGCATCGGCACCTGAAATTGCCCTTGTAAGCTCTGCAACCTTTTTATTGAATTTATCTAATGCAAGCTTATCTTCTGCAGGTAAGGAAGCAATATTCAACGACTTGCAGACAAATTCCTGCGGCGGAACAAGCTCAGTAAATACTCCATCCTGAAACTTTGAAAGAGATACTTTATATTTTCCCGGCACAACCATATAACCAAGATCGGGCTGGTTCCAGGGAATCGAAGTATCAACCGGTTTTAATGAAACCGGAGTGAACGGATTATACCTGAAATCCCAGACAATCCTATTAACGCCTTTTTTAGGATCCTCTTTTATTTTTCTAATCACATTTCCCTGTTCATCTGTAATTGTAAAAAGCAGGTATGATTCAGGTTCTTCTTTTTCATTCAATAAGGTGTTATAAGCCGGATATTTAATATTTTCATTTTTCTTCTGCTTTTCCTTTTCTTCATCTCTTCTTATTTCTTTTAAGGATTTTATATCATCTTTTAAATAATATGTAAATACTGCTCCAACTTTAGGATTTGGAGCAGAATAAAAGCTCGCACCCATAAATCCCACTCCGGGGAAACCAAAAGGAGAAGCTTCTATAAACATTGATGCATCTTTTATTGGAAAGATATATGCATCTTTCTTTAATGTTTCCTTACTCATATAGCGGAGTGGCGTATAGTCATCAAGAATATAAATTCCCCTTCCGAAAGTTGATACGACGAGATCATTTTCTCTTCTTTGTATGGTAAGGTTCATAACCATTTCTGTCGGGATACCGTTCTTCAGCTTGATCCATTCCTGCCCGCCGTCTACAGTAAAATAAACGCCGAACTGGGTTCCAAGGAAAAGTAAATCTTTATCCACATTATCTTCAGCAATGGAAAATGTTGAGCCTTCATCTTTCAGGTTGCCGTTAAATAAAAACCAGGAATTTCCTCCATCTATTGTTTTGTAGATGTAAGGTTTGAAATCACCTGCAACAAAATTATCACAGGCAGCATAAGCAACTTTTTTATCAAAATGTGAAGCAGCAATCTGAGTTATCCTTGCATACTCAGGTAAACCGGGAGTTGAAGATTTATTCCAGTGAGTTCCTCCATCGGTTGTATAATAAATTAATCCGTCACCCGATCCTGTAAATAATAAATTCTCATCAAGCGGTGATTCCGCAATTGCAGATAGCTGAGCCATTGATCCTTTCCTTGCAAGATCATCAATGCTCCAGCTTCTGTCCATCAGGTTCTGCATTTCTTTCGGAACACCTCTTGTAAGATCAGGACTGATTATTTTCCATGTGCTTCCCTGGTCATCGGTTCTGAATAATTTATTTGCACCGAAGTACAATCTTTTATTATCATATTTTGAAATAAGAAGCGCGGCATCCCAATCGAACCTGTAAGCTGTATCGTTAAAATCATATGGTTTGATATATAGTACTTCACCGCTTTTTTTATCATATCGAACCAATCCGCCGTTCTGCGATTCAGCATAAACTAAATCCGGATTTTTCCAATCAACCTGGGTTTGAAAACCATCTCCGGCACAGGTAAAAAACCAATCACCGTTTGTAATGCCGCCTGTATTTATTGTACGGGAAGGACCTCCGAAGCTGTTGTTATCCTGGCTTCCTGCATAAACATTATAAAAAGGAGTATCATTATCAGTGGTTACTTTATAGATTTCAGCAATTGGAATATTTGATTTGAACATCCAGTTCTTTCCCTGGTCATAGGTTTCATAGACTCCGCCGTCGCAGCCATCAATCATATGGTTATTGTCATCTGGATCAATCCATAGGTAATGATTGTCTACATGCTTTTTATCTTCACCAAGATTAGCCCAGTTCTTTCCGCCGTCAATAGTGACCTGCATAAAAACATCCATGCTGTAAAGTCTGTCTACATCTTTAGTATCACAAAAAAGTTTCTGAAAATAAAAAGGATATGAAGATACATAGCTGCTTTGCTTTGTCCAGCTAACTCCCCTGATCTGTACTTTTATAAACACCGCCTTTTTTTTCCGCAGCTTCTATAATTGCATATAATACATCAGGATTAACTGGGGAAATTGCTATACCTATTCGTCCCATATCAGCAGAAGGCAAACCATTTTTCATTTTATCCCAGGTAGCCCCGCTGTCGGTACTGCGGTATATACCGCTTTCAGGTCCGCCGTAAACTCCTGTATACAAATTCCGCATCCTCTGATGCATAGAAGCATATAAAATATTGTCATATCTCGGATCCATATGAATTTCAAAACAGCCGGTATACTTGCTGACGAACAAAACATTCTTCCAGGTTTTACCGCCATCGGTTGTTTTAAATACACCTCTGTCACCTCCTGCAACTCTTGAAGGACCGTAAGCCGCAACATAAACTATGTTACCATCTTTTGGATCAACAACAATTCCTCCAATCTGTTTTGATTCTTTTATACCAGCATTATTCCAGCTTTCACCGCCGTCTTCACTTTTGTAAACACCATCTCCATATATTACATTATTCTGGTTATTATTTTCACCTGTCCCTACCCAGACAATATTAGGATTGGTGGGATCGATTGCTATTGCTCCGATTGCATAAGAATTCTGATTATCGAATGTTGGTGAGAAAGTTGTTCCGCTGTTCGTGGTTTTCCATAATCGATCCATGACCGGCACCAACAAAATATTCACTATGATCCATTGGATTAATAGCAAGTGCAACAACTCTGCCGCCGGTTATTGCCGGTCCAATACTTCTGAATGATAATCCGCTTAATGATATATTTTTAAGTGAATCAGGTTCGGAATCTTTTTTATCCTGTGCAATGATATTTGTAGACAGGACAAACAACAATACAACAAAAACAAAAGTTATTATTTTTTTCATATGATTATTTTATTTAGTTTGTAAAAAATGGGATGTCTTCTGATTCAAAACAGAAATTTCAGTTTTATGGATAATGATAATTAAACTTAAGGCAAAGTTTTTATTAATTCTATTCATTTTATATTTTTTTTGATGGAAGGCTTTATTTTGGGATAAAACAGGTTAAGTTCAATTGTAAGGTCAAGACTAGGTTCAACGATTCAGAATTATATTTTAGGAATAATGGAGTATTGGAGCTCTGGAATAATGAAACCTTCGGATTTCACCTGATATATTTCATAACCAAAATTTTTAGCAGAACTTCATAGAAGTTCAATATTTGTAGAATTTTATTTCCTCCAATATTTCTCAGAACCTGGTGGAGGTTCAACAAAATAATTTCATTCTATAGTAAAAGTATGGTTATGGTTTAGAAAGGATTAGATTAAATTTATACATTAAAATATATCACAATCAGGAAAAATGATGAAGTGCATACAAAAAGAATTCAGCTTAAAATCAAGAAGAAGAGGATTTCATTTAATTACCAATGAAATCCTGAATCAGCTTGATGAAATAAAAGACATTAAAACCGGAATTGCACAAATATTTATCAAGCATACTTCAGCTTCATTAACTCTAAATGAAAATGCAGATCCAACCGTAAGAAGCGATATGGAAAAACATTTTAATAAAATGGTTCCGGAAAATGCTCCATATTATGATCATAATACAGAGGGTTCTGACGATATGCCTGCTCATATAAAATCCGTCATTCTTGGAAGCAGCATTTCTCTTCCGATTAAGAATGGTGATTTTAATCTCGGCACCTGGCAGGGAATTTATTTATGCGAGCACAGAAACAGAGGCGGGAACAGAAAGATCGTTGTAACTCTGATTGGTGAATGAATAAACTGCTTTTGATTATTTGTTAAGCAACCTCCTTGCTGCAGGCAGGTGCGGCGACCTGCCCACAATGTATATTTCAAAAATTCAATTAGTAATAAAATCTAAATCCAATTCTGAACATCACTCCGCTCATATCAAATACTCTCTCGTACGTTTTATTTCCTGCTTCATAAGTCCAACTGGGAGATGAAGAATGATACGCAAGTTCTGCAAAAACATCTGCCATTTTACTTAATTCATAAATTCCGCCTAAGCCAATCTGCCAGTTTAAATCAAAAGCAGTTTGAAATTCACTTTTTGTGGGATCTATATAATTATTGTAATTAATCAGCAAGGCTTCTGCACCAATACCCGCAGTGAGATAAACCTGAGTATAAGGAGCTACAAGTGTTTTTCCTGAAAGATGAATCATTAATGGAAAATCGTGAAGATTTGTTTTTGCTAACAACTCAATTGTTTGTCCGCCTACTGGAGGATTTTGCTGTGTGAGACTGTTCTCAAGGTTCTTATCAACATAATTTTTATGATACCAGTCAATACTCCAGCCAAAACTAAAGTGCTGATCTACATAATGTGAACCTTCATATCCGATAATAAATCCGCCGCCGGCAGCGGACGGAGAAAAAATACCGAGTTTTATTGCAGCAGCATTAACCTGTGCATAAATTGACGAAATCGATAATAAAAAGAATATTGCAATTAACTTTTTCATTATATCCTCAAAGTTTATAAGACTCCCCTGAAAATCAAACCGAATGCCATTTGAGCGAAGCCGGCTTTCATCAGTTTCTTATATTTATAAAATATAAATGTATCAAATTAACTACAGCAGGTACAATCAAATAGACATTTTTAATTACTGAACAAAAAATAAAAAAGCCGGACTAATTAACCAATAAATCCGGCTTAAAGAATATTTTATTTTTTTATTATCAACCGGTATAACCCCACTTTTTCTTGTTTGTTTCAACTTCTTCCGGAGTCGGCAAAGGTTTGCCTTCCTCGCGTTGAGGAACAACCCTTTCTTTTCCAACCACTCTCGAATTCAGTTCAATATCTTCTTTAAAGATATCAGGAACCATTTCTTCTTCAAATATTGCTTCCCAGGGACACTCGGGAACACACGCATTGCAATCTATACATTCGTCAGGGTCAATTAATAGCATTTCTTTAGGAATGGTTGGATCATCTCCTTTATATTCGTAAATGCAATCAACCGGACAGACCTGTGTACAAGCTATATCCTTACAATTAAGACATAGCTTGGTTATTATATAAGCCATAGTTATTCCTTATAGTTATAAATTTAAACTCTGATATTTCTTTTTAGGAAACTTTCTTAGCAGTTCCTGTGATTATCTGTAAACAATGTTCAAGAATAAAAAAAATTTCTTCATTAAGCAAGAAATCTTAAATATAAGTGATGAATATTATTGTATTTTAATGAGCTTAGTTATAATTCTTTATGTTTGTTTTTTAATCTACTATGGAATGAAATGGAACTTAATTATGGACAAAATCAAAATATTATTCGTGTGTATGGGAAATATATGCCGTTCTCCCGCAGCAGAAGGGATTATGAAATCTATGGCTGAAAAAGCAAAGATTAATGATAAATTGGAAATCGGTTCTGCCGGAACAATTGCTTACCATATTGGAGAAGAACCTGATCCCAGGATGAAATATCACGCAGCAGGAAGAGGTTATTTTCTAAAAAGTAAAGCAAGAAAATTCAATCGCAAAACTGATTTTGAGACCTATGACTACATTATTACAATGGATAATGATATTTTTTCTGAAATCAAAAAACTGGATCCATATAATATCTTTGAAACAAAAATTCATAAGATGACGGAATACAGCAGGTTAATTAAAGTTGATGAAGTACCAGATCCTTATATGGGAGGCCCTGAGGGATTTGTAAAAGTCCTGGATATATTAGTTGATGCCTGTAGAGGTCTGTTAATCAGGATACAAGATGAGCTTAAGCAATAAACTAAAGTCTATGATTGGAGAAAGACTTGGCGTTTCGATTATTAAAGAAGACAGCATTTCCGGAGGCTGCATCAGCAATGCATACAAAATAAAAACAGAAGATGGTAAAATATTTTTCCTAAAAATTAATGATAATTCCCCTCCCAATATGTTTGAAACTGAAGCTCATGGTTTAAGTGAGCTTCAGAAAGCTGGCGCAATAAAAGTTCCCGGTGCAAAAATATTTTCGGAAAACTTTATTGTAACTGAATTCATTGAAACAGGGAAAAAAGCCGGGAATTTTTTTCAGGATTTCGGAAGAAATTTCGCAGAACTTCATAATTTTAAGGGAGAATCATTCGGATTTTATGAAGATAACTATATTGGTTCAAACCCTCAAAAAAATTTAGCTGATGACAACGAAAGTAAAAACTGGACTGAATTTTATTTTAATAAAAGACTTTTATTTCAATTAATACTTTGTGAAAAGAATGGCTGCTCCACTTCTGAATTAAAAAAATATTTCAATCAGATTGAGAACAAAATTGATGATATTTTAAAAGGTTCGGAAGAAGAACCATCGTTACTTCACGGAGATTTATGGAGCGGTAATTATATGGTAGATGAAAATGGTAACGCCTGTATAATTGATCCTGCTGTTTATTACGGGCACCGAGAAGCTGATCTTGCAATGACCAAATTATTCGGCGGCTACCCGGAAGAATTTTATAAATCTTATAATGAAAACTATCAGTTAAAAGATGGTTGGGAATACAGAGAGAATATTTATAAACTTTACCACGTACTCAATCATTTGAATCTATTCGGAAGAAGTTACTATGCTCAGGCTGTATCCATGATGAGGTATTATCTGTGAGGGATTATATCAATTATAAGATATATGGTATAAGGATCAACTAAATAATAATTGATTTTGATTCCTTATACCTTATATCAATCTAACTAACTCCTATTATTCCTTCTTAACTGTAACGAGATCGATATCAAATATTAAAGTTGAGTTCGGGGGAATCACCCTGTTTGGTCTGTTGCCATATGCCAAATCCGGAGGAATTATAAATCTTGCTTTTGAACCTTCTTTCAATAAAGCGATTCCCTCATCCCACCCGGGTATAACCATATGTGTACCGAGTTTAAATGTGAAAGGCTCATCTCTTTCAACTGAACTATCAAACTTGGTACTGTCTTTAGCAAGATAACCGGAATAATTAACAGTAACTATGTCTCCGGAATCTGCCTGAGGACCGGTTCCCTCTTTTATTATGGCATACTTTAAACCATCTTTGGTGGTTTTATAAGTAGAAGGATCAACTTCCCATAGATTTGCTACTATTGGTTTCTTTGCATCAACAAGTGTGATTACAGCTTTTAAATTGGTATTTGGTGGTATTGGACCAATGCCCTGCTTTCCATAAGCAATTTCTGACGGAATAATCATCGTTCTTGTACCGCCAATTTTCATCCCGGCAATTCCTTCCGTAGAACCTTTTATAAAAGATCCTTCTTTCAACAAAAACTTAAAAGGTTTACCTGTACTTGTTGAACCAATTAATTGTTTTGTTTTGGTAGTATCTTTTAACCAGTCTTTAAATAAATTTTTGGTTGAATCTTTTATTATCCATGCACTAAATTTGATCGTTACAAGATCACCTATTTCAGCTTGTTTTCCTGTTCCAACTGTATCATCGGCGTACTTTAATCCATTTGATTTTGTAACCACGTTTGGGTTTTTTGAACATCCGGTAATATAAATAAGTGTAAATGCTAAAAATGCTAATGCAAATATTTTTTTCATCATTATTCCTTTAATTTGAAGCATAAATATATTTATTTATGTAACTAATTCATAAAATTAAATAATGTGTGGTGATGAGGCTAATCTCTGCAATTATGCTTTGTATAATATTTCATTTTAATCAATCCGGATTTATTTTTAAATCTGTTCATAACAACGAGATATTTGCAATGACACAAGACAGTTTACAGGAAATAATTATTGATTCAGATTATTCACTCGAAGATGCTCTGAAGGGGATCAATAGTCCGGAAGAGATTAAAAGAAATTTAAGATTAGTCGATGTTCAGTATTTTTCATTTGATAGTAAACTCCATCAGGGGCAGATTGTAATCCATAGGGATTTAGTTAAGGATATTGTCACCATTTTTAGTAAAATAAAAGAAAAAAAATTTCCCATCAGTAAAGCAATTCCAATTGTTAAATACAACTGGAACGATGAAAAATCGATGGAAGATGATAATACATCAGCTTTTAACTACAGATTTATTGCTGGAACAAATAAGTTATCTAATCATTCTTTCGGAACCGCAATTGATATTAACCCTTTATTAAATCCTTACATAAGGAAATATTTAATTCAGCCGGAAGGTGCCGTTTACATTCCTAAAAAGAAAGGGTCAATTACAGGAGATTCATTTCTTGTAAAAGAATTTAAAAAGCTTGGCTGGACGTGGGGAGGCGATTGGAAAGATAGAAAAGATTATCAACATTTTGAAAAGAAGATTCAATAATCATTTCCTGATGCTTAAGAAACAATTAACCCCATCGATTCTCTTTTATCCACAAAGTTACCGCCAGATGTATCAATTAAAGAAATTCTTGGGGCATCCGATTCACTAAATCGCTCAATTTTGCATAAAAATATATTTTTTAACAATCAGGTATATTTTTTGAGTGAATTTTAAGGGTTATTTCCCTTCTGTATTGAGGTTTAATATCCATAAATTGAAAATATTACAAGAATATTTCATCGATATTATTCAGATATAATTGATTAATCACAATGCAGTGGGAAATGATTTCTCTTACTGAATTTTATTTAATATCTCTTATATTAGTAAAACCAGTTCACAAATGTTCAAAGTTAAATCTTCCGGATAATTATGAAAGTTCATATACCAAACTCTTTCTATACATATATGCTATTGAGTTTTTTAATACTTTTCCCTGCACATATGTTTCCACAAAATAAAACTAAAGTGAATGAGACTCACCAATCTTACAAAGTTCAAAATACAGGTGATATATCAATTAAGAAATGGAAAGATAATAAAAAAGCAGCATTCAGCTTTACATTTGATGATTGTATGCAGTCCCAGTATTCACATGTTTTTCCTATTTTCCAGCAGTTCGGATTTCAAGGTACATTCTTTGTAATTGTTGGTTCTCTTAAAGATTCTAATCCCGATTGGCTTTACGGAACGTGGCCAGAGTTTATAGAGATGTCGAATGCCGGCCAGGAAATCGGTTCACATACTATGACCCATCCGCATCTTCAGAATCTTCCAATTGGGGATTCACTAACCGAAGGAACTCTTATATATGAATTATTTCAATCGAAAAAGATAATCCAACAAAGAATTCCCGATAGGCAATGCATTGATTTGGCATATCCATATTCGGAATATGATAATGATGTATTATTTTATACAAGTCAATATTATGAATCCGCAAGGGCTATTTCATTAGACCCTGTTGATTCAATTTTAACTGGTGAAGATTGGTATAAGATTGGTTCGAGAGTCATAATTTTTGATATGCCGAGAGATTCATTGGCTGATGATCTTGATGAATTTCAGGATTTTATAAATTATGTTCAAAACACAATAGGACAGGGTAAATGGGGATTGCTCCAGGCTCATGATGTTCTACCTTATGATTCAATTGCTATTGCAATTTCGCTTGGATCTTATCAACCGATATCAGTTCCGTGGTTTACACTTGCCTGCGATTCTATTTACAATTATGAACAGGACGGCGATCTTTGGGTAGCTCCTGTAAGAGATGTTACAAGATATATGAAAGAAAGAGAAAGCTTCTACTACAATATAGCTTCAATAACTGATTCCAGTATTATAATTAATGTGAGCGATACTCTTGATGACAACATTTTTAATTTTCCTCTTACCGCAGATATTATTGTCCCTGACGACTGGACAACTGTAACAGTATTCCAGGGAACTTTTTATGAAAACACATCAGCCCATTTCTCCGGAAGTAATAATATTATTGAGACATCACTAATTCCTGATGACGGGCAGGTTAGAATTTATAAAGGAATAGTCTCAGGAATTAATGATATAGCACAAAATAATCAGGAATTATTCAAATTATATCAGAATTATCCTAATCCTTTCAATCCATCAACCACCATTAGTTTTTCCATACCCGCCTCAGCTAATTCTAAGTTGATAATTTTCAATTCACTTGGAGAAGAAGTCTCGACACTTCAAAACGGATATTTAGAAAAAGGATTGCATAAAATAAATTTTAATGCTGAAAAACTGTCGAGTGGAATCTATTTTTACAGGATAATCTCAGGTAATTATCTGGTAACCAAAAAAATGATACTCCTTAAATAAAAAAACCCCCACAGCTAAGTGGAGGTTTACAATGAGTTGAACTTCTCATTTTTCATTTAAGAAGACTGTCCTACCCCTCGGGTCATAATCTTCTGAGGTATAAACCTAATATCTCTTGAAATAAAAAACATCCGTATGATTACGGATATGATCAAAAAAATTGTTTCAAAATAATAAAAAAAAAGCCCCTACTGGAGATGTAGGGGCGGAGAGAGTGTGTGTGTGTTGAAGCACTTTTATAAGTTTTTGTAAAGAAGTTAATCCTACCCCTGAATTTGATTAATTCTTGAAATTAATTTAATACAGTAATTCAGCTTTTACATCAGTACAATTACTGATTTTTTTAATAGCTGTGTTCTGTTGAAATGAACTATTAATTGGACTACGTAATTATACGGATTCATAAGACACAAGTATCGATTATATTTCCACTAAAAAAAATTTGATTTCTTTTAGAAGTTTCCATATTGTTATTAAATCCATTATTGAAGAATATCATTTCAATATTGAGGAGTACCAGGATAAATATTATTTTAAGAAAAAGTTACAGGAATTTTTTCCAAATATAACTGATGGACTTATTTTTTCAGCTATTAATTCTTTCAACAACAGGTATTACCTTAACGGGAAGGATAAGCCTTTGCAAAAGCTCAGTGAAAATTTATATGCTGAGGTCCTGAAAAGTTATGAAGGAAGAATTAAATGAATACCTGAAGTATTTCTTATCTCCAAACAACCCGATATTATTTTCAATTATTTTTGTTGTGCTTACAACTATCGTAGTATACTTTATCAGCAAGTACCTCATTTTACCTTTAAACAAAAAACATCAGGATGAAAAACACGAAATTGAATTAAAGAACAGCCGGCTGATGGCACTTTTCGCAGAACTTGACCCTGACCCGATAATAAGAATAGATGAAAGCGGAAAAATTCTTCTAAGTAATGAAGCATCTAAATCTCTTTTTAACCTGGATAATGACAATTCTAATATTCAAAACATACTTCCTTTTCTGAATAAAAATGAAATTCAAACTGGTATTAATGCCGATAAAAAATTTTCAAACACAATTAAGCTATTTGGAAATCATTACACAATATTGTTTGTGGGTAATTCCAATCTTCAAATAGCCCAAATTTATTTTCGCGATATAACAATGAGGAAAATACTTGAAGACCGTTTGAAAAAACTTGGCAATTATCTCCAGGAGCAAATAGAAGAAGAGCGCAACCGAATTGCATCTGAATTGCATGACAGTATAGGACAAGGGCTTTTATTGATAAAACTTAGAATACAAGCTATTGAAAATAAATTAAATTTAACATCGGATAATGCGGAGATGAAAAAGCTAGATAATATTTTACAGGATACAATTAAAGAGCTTAAAACTATAATCTACAACCTGAGACCCAAAATACTGGATGAACTGGGATTAGGTCCTGCGATCACTTCATTAGTGCATATGATATCTGAACAAAGCGGCATAAAAGGATCTCTCAATATCCATAAACTTAATGGAAGGATGAATAAAAGACTCGAACTTTTTACTTTCAGACTTGCGCAGGAAACACTTAACAATATTATCAAACATTCAGAGGCAAAAGAATTTAACCTTATATTACAGGATAATGGAAATAATTTGAGATTCATTATTTCCGATAACGGAAAAGGATTTGATTTAAAATCTTTAATGAACGAAAGAGAGCTGGGTGGGTTCGGACTGCTGAATATGAAAGAACGGGTTGAAAGCTTTGGGGGAGATATTAAAATAGATTCCACACCCGGGGAAGGCACAGTAATCATGGCAAATATTCCAATAAAAGGAGTTTAAAAATGGAGGAGAAAAAAATACAAATTGTAATGGCTGATGATCATGCACTTTTTAGAAGCGGCATTATCAGTCTGATTGAAGAGGAAAAAGATATTGTAATTTTAGGAGAAGCAAATAATGGCAAGGAATTAATTGATTTGTATATCAAATTAAAACCTGATCTGCTTTTGATTGACATTTCTATGCCTGAAAAAACAGGACTTGAGGCGGCAATGGAAATAAGAAAGAATGATGAGAATGTAAAAATATTATTTCTATCGATGCACGAGGGCGATGATTATGTTTATCACAGCATCAAATCGGGAGGTAATGGACTTATAAATAAAAATATACATAAAAGCGAGCTTTTACTTGCTATTAATACAGTAATGAACGGTGATGGATATTTTGGTAAGAATTATTCCGAAAGAGAAATTACTGAAATTATAAAAAAGTACGAAAGTTTTATTGAACCCCCTAAATTTGTACAGCCGACCAGGCTTACTGAGAAGGAAAAAGAAGTCCTTTTATTAATCAGTGATGGATTAACCAGTAGTGAAATTGCTGATCAGTTGAATATCGGGAAGAGAACTGTCGATAGTCATAGAATAAATATAATGCAAAAATTGAATCTCAGTTCCCTGCCGGAACTTATTAAATATTCAATTGACTACTCCACTGCTGTCGGAGTTCGTCTCAGGAAGACAGAATGAATACGCGATATTCAAGTAAAAATGAATTATTTGAGTAATTTTGTTTTAATAAATTAAGGATAATAATATGACAAATAATAATACTTACGGTGAAATTCTTTCAAAGGACGCAGCAAATCAGGAATTCGGCAGTGTCATAAATTCAGTTTCAATGGATTCCGACCGGCTTAGAACCTTAGCTGCAGAGACAAATAATTTAATTATGTTTTACCTGATGGATAACGAACTTTATATTTTGGGGGATAACCGGGCTCCCCTTTATCCTGCGAATTCTGAATTAGATGCTGACATAGTTTGCAAGGTTTATTCCAAAACAATATTTATTGAATTATTAGACCGTGATCAGGAAACAAAAACTTATATTGAATCAAGAGAAAATACTTTAACAATTACAAATGGTAATTATACACTTGAATATGGGGCAACTTGTCCACCCTGGTGCAGTAATCAGTAAAACTAATGATAATATCAAAAATCATTTTTTTCATTGATATCTTTATCTGGCTGCTGCCTCCATTCCGGCAAAAAAGGAATAAATATTTTATTTATTTTCTGCTGCTTGCATTAAGCGACCCCATATTTTACCTGATCAATCTGATGCACACAGTTAATCCCCGACCTTATTACCTCGCAGTTAGTACATTAACTCTCATTAGTTTAACAAAAAAGAAGTTATCTTTATTTCTAATCCCTTTGGCTGCCGTATTAATTTTAAGCCTTTACAATACAGAGATTCAAATAATTATTTTCGTCATTCACTTCACTATACTGCTTTATTTTTTAAAGGATTTGATTTTATATGCATCTGAAAAAAGCAAAATGAATGTATTTATTCTCATTCTGGTGATGTACGAGGTATCTGTCATGGTTAAGTTTGCAGCTTCATATCTATTTACAGTAGGATTTTTGTTTTATTACCTAACAACTGCATTTGAAATTTTAATTGGTTTATTTTTTGTGATTTACAATGATAAAAACAGTCCTGAAATTAAATTGCAAATGGAACCAAAAGAAATCAATTAGTATAAAATATATATTTCACAATTCCTGTTAATTGATAAGGATTTATTTTTAATTTCCCTTCTTTTAATAATTTCATTAATTATTTTAACTAATACCATTTTTAAAATGAAAGGATATTTATGAATATATCCGAGTTCAGAGAAACCGGACATAAGCTGGTCGATTTGCTTTCAGACTATTTAAATGAAATTGAAGAACATCCTTTGTTAAAAAATATAGATCCAAAAGAGATTGAAAAATTATTTGATGAACCTATACCTAAAGAAGGAATAAAATCCGACGAGATTATAAAGGAGCTTAAAGAAAAATTATTCCCTTACGCAACCAATGTAAATCATCCAGGTTATTTTGGACTTATCACACCAACACCAACGCCTATTGGAATCCTTGGTGATTTCATTGCATCAACACTAAATCAGAATCTTGGAGCTTATTCAATAGGACCTTCTGCTGTTGAAATGGAAAAAAGAACTGTCAGATGGCTGTGCGATCTTGTTGGGTTTCCCGAATCTGCCGGAGGAAACCTGACCAGCGGAGGAATGATGGCAAACTTTATCGGTATGAAGCTTGCCCGCGACTGGTCTTCAGGTAACCGTGCCCAGCACCAGGGAGCAATTTTTGAACATGTTGTTTATGTTTCTGAAGAAAGACATGTTTCCATTGACAAGGCAATTGATGCAGTAGGGCTTGGTAGAAACTCCCTTAGAATTATTCCAACTGATGAAGAATTCAGGATTGACCTCAATGCTCTTGAGACCGCAATAAAAGAAAACAAAAAGAACAATCTTATACCTGCATGTATAATTGGATTAGCCGGTACAACCAATACAGGCTCGGTTGATCCACTTCATGCACTTCGGAAAATCGCAGATAAACATAAAATGTGGTTTCACGTCGATGCAGCTTATGGCGGAGGTACTTTATTATCTGAAAAAAGAATGAATCTATTAAATGGAATCGAATCTGCTGATTCAGTAACACTCGATCCTCACAAATGGTTTTATGCTCCGCTTGATGCAGGGAGCATTCTTGTAAAGGATAAACGTCAGTTGACACTTTCATTTGGAATTCAACCGAGTTATTTAAAAGATAATATTGATAATGAAAGGTTCCAGTACTTCGTTCACAGTTTTGAGCAAAGCAGGAGATTCCGCAGCCTGAAGGTTTGGATGAGCTTTAAAAGATACGGTACAAAACAAATCTCCCGATGGATTGATTCTAATATAGACCAGGCGGAACATTTATATAAGCTATGTAAGAATGATAGAATTCTTCGACCTGCAGTCAGCCCGCAAATGTCTGCAATTTGTATCAGATTTGATTCGGAAAAGCTTCCTCCTTCTGAAGTAGAATTGCTCCATAATGAAGTAGCAAAAAAAGCTGAACTATCGGGTAAATTCTGGATTTCAACAACCGATTTAAAAGGGAAAATATTTTTCAGAATAAATCCGGTTAATTTCCGTACAAGATTAAAACATATTGATGATCTTTATAAATTCCTTATAAAAGAATGTTTGGAAATGGAAAATAGACTGGTAAAACTATCGGAAGGATAGTAATCAATTATAATGTAATTCATTTGGCAGGTAAATTTTATTTTTTATTTTTGGAATGCTTCTAATTATAATATGAAAAAATTTTTACTGTTAATAATATTGTTCGCTTCATTTCCTTTGATGGCTGGAAATCTTCCCGCTGAAAAGGCTCGCGGACTGTTTATTGTTTTCGGAGTCGGACCAAGATTTCCCATCAGCTCATTTTCAAATCAGTCATCTTTCGGATACGGATTTAATGTTGAGCTTGACTATACTGATAACGAATATCTTCCATTTTTTCTATTTGCAAAATTAGGCTTTCAGCAATTTCCCGGTTCCCAAACTTTTTACCAGTCATCAGATTATTCAAATTATTCTATAAATTCATTCCCTTTAACAATAGGAGCAAAATATTTTTTCGCTCCTTTGCTTGAAAACGTAGTCCTGTTTATGCCAGTGGTGGAAGTTTCGGCTGCATATAATTTTACACAGGTACTCCATCAATTTAAAGCAGGAAGCGGCAGAAGTAATTTCGTGGAAAATAATTCAAAGCTTGGTATAAGCGGAGGAGTTGGAATTTCCATGTTTTTACTGGAAGTTATGGCAACATATAATTATTTTCAATCAACACAATATGTGGGAATTGATCTCAAAGTCAGAATTCCTCTTTATATAGTATTTTAGGAGAAATAAAATGTCTTACCAGAATTTACTAATTGAAAAAAAAGGCCCGCTGGCAATTGTTAAAGTTAACAGACCTGACAAACTGAACGCATTGAATGCAGTTACGATTGACGAACTTCAGAATGCATTTTCTGATTTTAAAACCGATGACCAGGTTAAAGTTATAATCCTTACAGGCAGCGGAGAAAAAGCATTTGTTGCAGGCGCTGATATTTCGGAATTGAATAAGCTTGATATGATTTCAGGAAAAGAATTTGCAGAAAAAGGGCAATCGGTTTTTAATCTGATTGAAAATCTTGATAAGCCTGTAATAGCTGCGGTTAATGGATTTGCTCTTGGCGGCGGCTGTGAACTTGCTCTTGCCTGTCATATAAGAATCGCTTCTGAAAATGCAAAGTTCGGTCAGCCGGAAGTTAATCTTGGCATAATTCCCGGTTACGGCGGAACACAAAGACTTGCAGGTTTGATCAATACCGGAAGAGCAATGGAATACATTTTAACCGGCGATATGATTGATGCTCAGGAAGCTTTCCGCATCGGTCTGGTTGATCATGTTTACCCTCAATCTGAATTACTGGCAAAAGCAGAAGATATGGGAAATAAAATTATTTCCAAAGCAAGGCATGCAGTAAGGTTAGCTGTAAAGTCTGTTACTGCTACCAAAGAAATTTCACAACGTGAGGGATTAAATTACGAAGCCAGTCTTTTTGCTTTATGCTGTGGAACGGAAGACTTCCGGGAAGGAACCGGGGCATTCCTTGAAAAAAGGAAACCCGTATTTAAAGACAGATAAAATTCCCCGTCCATTTTTTGATGAAGATTTCTTTCAGTAAAACTAATATTATTCAGGCACTATTACTTATTGTTGTAGTCCTGCTCGGGGCAAATATTATTCTTGAAAGATTTATTAATCGAGAAATCTCACCATCTCAAAAAGAAATTACGTCTCAAACCATAAATAAAAATTTTTTAACTGCACTTTATAATTATAATCTTGATTCATCCTGGATTATGAAAATAAAGCCATCCAAAGATCAGGATGATTCTTTAAAATATTTTTATAATGTGAGTGTTCCTGCGGACTTGCCGATCAGTTTATTGATAAAGGAAATTAAAGACCAATTCGATACTAACGAGGTAAACATTTATGCTGCCGATATAAAATCCGAGGCATCTGTAGAAATGAAAATAAATTCGGGAAAGTACTTAAAACTGGAAGCCAGGTTAAACACCAGTGATAAAATAAAACGACCAACCGATTCTATTGCATTTCTCATTACGGGAATTGAAGATCTGAATTCTGAAAAACTGAATGAACTCCTGATGCTGCCGGAACATTTCTGCTGCGTTTTGTTACCCTCAAAACATTCCAGGGATATTGCAGCTTTATTAAACGGAAATCTGAAACAGACTGCAATTTTATTGAATGATGATATAAATGAACTTGAATTTAAATTGAAGAGCAATTATCCGGATAGCAGAATCAGGAATTCATTAAAATCTATTAATGATAAATTTAATAATGCAGCTTTCTTTATCATTGATGAAAACTCGGATATCTTCAAGTCTCACCATTATCAGGCAATAAAAGGCTGGTTAGGTAAAAAAGGCTTATTTACAGAAAATAAGTTTAAAGATCTAATATTTTCTTCAGATAATATTTTTTCGATTCTTAAATCCGATAGTGGCAAACAAAATTTATTCAAAGTATCGGCTGAAGATTTTTTGGATATGCCCCCGGTACTTGCTTCATTAAGAAAAATCGGGTACAAATTTGTTAATCCCTCTGAACTCCTTAAATCACAGGACTAAAGTTTACTCAGCTCACTTCCGTTAATATCCAGTTCAAATAGTTTACCAGTATATAATTTTTTTAACTGTTCAGTCAGTTTCATGTTATCTCCGACAACAACAGTAGTTAATTTATCAGGATTTAAATTATCCTCTGCAGCTTTTATTATTCTTTCCTGTGTTACTCTATTTATTTCATCAAGATATTTTTCAAAATAATCTGCCGGTAAAGAATGGATTACCTGCCCGATAATGTTTGCAGCTACCTGCCTGTACGATTCGAAATTCGAAGGGAATTTTCTTATTAAAGAGGATTTCGCAAATTCCAGTTCTTCATCAGTTATACCGTTTCTGATTTTTTCGATTTCATTTATCATCTCTTTTACTGACTCCGCAGTATTTTCAATTCCCACGGAAGAAGAGACATAGAAATAAGCCGAGGATTTAAAATAAATAAATCTCGAAAACGCACCGTACGTAAAGCCTTTTTTTTCTCTCAGGTTTAAATTTATTCTGCTTGAAAATTGTCCGCCAAGGATTGTATTTAATATGCTTCTTGCATAATAATCGTACTCAGTTCTTTTGTGAGAAATCAGACCGGTTCTTATTTCACTTTGAACACTTGCTTTTTTATTTACAATAAAGATTCCAGGTGAATAGGATGACTTAAATAAGAGTCTTGTTTCATGTGCCGGGACATTTTTCCAATTAATAAACTTTGAGTTTAACAATTGTTTCAAGTTCCCAATTTCATAATCTCCCACAATAACTAAGAATGAATTTAATGGAATTATATTGTTCTTATAGAAATCCTTTAAATCATTTATTGAAACCGAATCGACATCTTTCTCGCTACCTAAAGTCGGGAAAGCATAAGAATTTTTATTGCCGAACAATTTATATTCAAAAACTTCGTTTGCAATCTCATCTGCATCATCCTGAATCTGCAATATCCTGGTCTTAACTTTTCTTTTTTCACGAGCAAAATCTTCTTTGTTAAAATGAGGCTGAGTAATTACCTTGGCGAAGAGTTCAAACCCTCTATCAAATTCATCTTTTAGTACCTGAAGGGAAAAGTAAATTGAATCCTGGTTACAGCTAATGCTGAAATTAGCTCCGATAATATCAAACTGGTCACTTAACTGAAGAGCATCATATTCCCCTGCTCCTTCATCAGCCATCATAGCAAGGAGATTTGCCAATCCTTTTTTTCCCGCCGGATCATACTTACTTCCAGCATCAACAACCAGGTTCATAAAAAGAAACGGCAGAGTTTTCTTCTGAACAAAATATACATTAAGCCCGTTATCCAGGTTAAATGAATTAATTTCGGGCAGGTGAAATTTTAATGTTTCTGAATAAGGGGGTTTTATATTTCTTTTTAACTTCAACAACGTTATTATTTTTTAGGAACTATTCTCAATTCTATAAATGACTTATCTAAATACTTAGTTATTATTTCCTTTATTATTTCATTATCAACTTTGTTATATCTATTTAAATCAAAATTAAATGAATTCGGTTCCCCAAGAAAATGATTATAAAAATTCAACTGGTTAGCCATCATGTCCAGGTTCTGCAGTGAAAAAATAAAATTCGATTTGCTGCCGTTTTTTGTTTTTTCAAGTTCGTGCCTGCTTACACCTTTTGATTTAATTGTTTCAAGTTCCCTAAAAATCTCATCCTTAATTTTATCAAGTGTAATCCCCTTCTTAGCAGTTGCGATGATCATAAAATGTCCGCCGAATTTGCCTGAGTACTGAAAGGCGGAAACGTCCTGGGCAATCTCTTTTTCATGAACAAGGGTTTTGTACAAACGTGAATTTTTGGTTCCCGATAATATATCCGCGAGTACATCAAGGGCAGCATCATCTTTACCGTAAAGTTTATCAGCCGGCCATGCCAAATAAATTCTTTCAAGCTGAATATCCTCTTCCCTGACTATAGTTTTGGGAGATTCAATTTTAATTTTTGCTGACTTTATTTTTTCTGTCTTTACCGAATCCGGAATCCCTCCAAAATATTTTTCAATCTTTTCCCTGGTAAAAGTCTCATCAAAATTACCTGCAACAACCAGCGAGGCATTAGATGGAGAATAATATTTTTTAAAAAATAAAGAAACATCCTCTAGTGAAAATCCGGAAATGTCCTCAACATAACCAATGGTAGGCCAATTATACGGATGGTTTGAAGGGTAAAGATTTGAAATAATTATTTCCCAGGCTAAACCATAAGGCTGATTATCATACCGTTCAAGTCTTTCATTTATAACAACATCCTTCTGGTTATTCAGCTTTTCCTGCGTTAATGCCGGTAAAAGAAATCCCATCCTGTCGGATTCAAGCCACAGTGCAAGCTCCAGGAAATTGGAAGGAAGTTTTTCATAATAATTTGTTCTGTCAAAGCTTGTTGAACCATTAAGGCTTCCGCCTGCTTCCTGAATATGCCTGAAGTGCATTTCTTTCGGAACATTTTCAGAACCCTGAAACATCATATGCTCAAACAGATGTGCCATACCAGTTTTCCCCTTTTTTTCATTTGCAGAGCCTACCTTATACCAGAGATTTACAGCAACTAAAGGAAGGTTATTATCCTTATGAAGAATTACTTCCAGACCATTATTCAGTTTGTATTTTTCATAATCAACATTCAAAATTTCCATATCAAAGCTGTATCGTAAAATTTAATGTAACAATTTTAGAACTCTGTCCAATCTTATTGAGCCAATCAACTTGAAAAAATCAGAAAAAGGAATATCACGATCCCAGGAAAATAAAGTGATAAAGGCTTCACCTACAACCATATCTCTTGCAACGAAACCCCAGAACCTGCTGTCAAGACTATCGTCCCTGTTATCACCCATCATAAAGTAATAATCTTTCTTAAAAGTATATGAAGTTACCGGCTTACCTTCAATAGTTACAACACCGTCTTTTATCGCAACTACCTTTCTCCCATATTCGCGGTCAATAGTAATTTCCCATTGTTCAACGTTATTAATATTTAAAGGAATTGTATAACCTTTTTTGGGAACGATTAATGGACCATAATTATCCTCATTCCATGGCATACCTCTTGGGAATATTCTTGGTTCAACCATTCCGTGTGGTCTTGGGTACGGCTGAAGGTATTTTATGTGGGGTGGAATCCAGAATTGTTTTCCGTTTACATAAACGACTTTATCAATTATTTGTATTGTATCTCCGGGAGTGCCTATGCAGCGCTTTACATAGTTTACCCCAAGCTCATCTGCTTTAATTTTATCCCGTGCACCGGGGAATTCAAAAACCACAATATCTTTTGGTCTTGGGTCTCTTAAAGCGGGAAGAGTAAAATGAGGTATTTCAACCTGCGTGAAAGGTATATATTTTGGTGAAGAAGAACCATATATAAATTTATTAACCAGGACAAAATCCCCTACAAGAATTGTATCTTCCATTGAACCGGTAGGAATACGTGTATTTTGAATTACAAAAGTTATAATAATAAATGCAGCAATACCTGCAAAGAGAAGAGATTCAAAAAAATCTTTGGTTTTTTCTTTTGAAGTTTTAACCCGGTTCTTTTCTTCTTCAGATTTAATCCCAAAGAATCTCTTCAAACCGCTTTTAAAAGACAATGTTTACTCCATACAAATTGATATTAAAGATAACTATCCGGAATTATTTCAGTTTAATAATAATCCCTTGGCGATTACTAATTAATTTAAGAGTGTTAAATATATAAAAGAAATAGAATAGAGAGAAAGACAAATTCAAAACTGTTTAAATAAAATAAATAAAATCGTAATTGAATTTCAGGCAGTTGCAGTAATAAATAAGTTAATTTAATTATCTGATCAGGGTAAAACAGAAAAAGGAGTAAATTGATTTATGAGTTTACTCAATCTCTACCTTTACTTCATTCAGAGATGGGTCGGGAAAATTTAAAATGACCTCCGTCCCACCATTATTGTGCATTTCACAGGTTCCGTAAAGTTGTTCTATCAGGGTCTGCACAAGCTGCAAACCAAGTGATTTACTTTTTTTAATATCAAGGTTTTCAGGAATTCCTGCTCCGTTATCTTTGACTTTCAGAATATAATTATCATTTTGCTTAACTACGGCAACTTCAAAAATGCCTCCTTTGTATTCCTTAAATGCGTGCTTGAACGAATTTGAAGCAAGTTCATTTATAATTAAACCAAGAGTTATTGCACTGTCAATATCAAAGCAAATATTTTCAATATTAATTTTTGAGCGGATATCTTTTCCGCGTATTCCGTATGATATCATAAGATTATTTATGAGATCGACAACGTAACTGTAAAAATCTATCTCGAATAAATTTTTTGATTGATAAAGCTTTTCATGAATCAATGCCATCGAGCGAATCCTGTTACGGCTTTCATCGAAGATTTCCTGTACACGTCTGTCGGGGATATTCTTGGATTGCAGACTTAAAAGGCTTGATATAACCTGCATATTATTCTTTACACGATGGTGGATTTCTTTAAGCAGAATTTCCTTTTCCTTTAGCGATGCGCTAAGCTGCTGCTCAAATTTTATTTGCTCCGTTATATCCATATTCACACCGCGCATTCCAATAACTTTCCCATTATCGTCACAAATACAAGCCGACTGAGATTCCACCCAGATTTCTCGTCCATCTTTTGCCATCCAGCGAAAACGGTTTATTCCCGCTTTTTTATTTTCAAATTTATATTTTGCTTCTTTTACAGCATTTTCTCTGTCATCAGGATGAACTATTTTTAACCAGAAATTAGGAGTGTTCAGCCATTCCTCTACCGTGTAGCCAAGAAGCTTCTCAACATATTCACTCACAAAATCCATTTTCTGATCAGGATTATCTGGTTCACCCCAGGCTTCCCATACAACACCGGGAACATTAGCTATGAGGTTATCTATTCTTGATCTTTGTGCCTCAAGCTGTGCATATAATTTTATTCTCTCATTCTCTATTCTTTTTCTTTCTGTTATATCACGTGAAATCCTCACTATAATTTTCTTACCGTGATAATTTACTTTCAGACTGCTGCTCTCCACCCAAACGTATGCCCCATCTTTTCTTCTGAACCTTAGTTCAATTATAGAATGATTTCCATAACTTTTCGTTAATTCCTTATCTTCAGGATGAACAAGCTGATTAGGACTTATTTTCCCTACCAGTTCATAGTCGCTATAACCCAATACTTTTGTAATAGCAGGATTAGCATAAAGGAAAAAATCATTTTCATCAAGCAGAGAAATAAAATCATTTGAATTTTCAGTTATCAATCTGAACCTTTCTTCAGATTCTCTTAATTCTTTTTCAATTTTCTTTCTTATTTTAATTTCTTCAAGTTGTTGCCTGTTCGTTCGTTCAAGGTTTTTGTTCAATTCTTCTATTTTCCTGAACAACCTTGCGTTTTCGATAGCAATAGCTGCGCGGTAGGCAATATCTTCAGCAAATTTCAAATCTGATTCCGTGTAAGTTCTTTCCGATTCAGCTGTACATAAGGTTATAGTTCCCAGGACCTTGTTTCTTACAGACAGAGGGACAATTATTATTGATTTTAAGCCAAGCTCCATATAAATATTAAAAAGCTCTTCATCTGTATTAGCTTTCAGAAATTCATCAGATAGGTCTCTGTATAATTCTGATTTACCGGTTCGGATTACATTGGGAACACCTGTGGCAGCATTCAAATTAGGTGGATATTTTTTTTGAAGATTAATTGCGTGTTGGATCTTTGAGTGATCCTTATGATAAACTACAAGACGTTCAAGCTTATCTTCATTGAGAATATCTACGGCAAACCAATCGCATATTACTGGTGTGAGAAGCCTGGCTAATGACTGAATAGTTTCAATATAATTTAATGAAGAGTTTAAAATTATGCTCGCTTCCGCAAGAAACTCAAGTTTTCTCTGAACCTGCTCAGTTTGGAATAATGCTTTTTGTTCTCTTTCAAGTGATTTGGATAATTCAACTTCATTTTTTATCCTCTCAGTAATATCCATACCCGACCCTATGTATCCCTGAAAAATTCCGTCAGTAGAATACCGGGGAACACCATGATTAAGAATCCATCTATATTCGCCGTCAAAACGTTTAACCCTGTATTCAATTTGAAATTCCTTCCGGGCGTGGAATGATTCTTCAAAAGTTTCTTTAAATGAAGGGAGATCAAGAGGATGAATTCCTTTCATCCAGTTATAGCCAATTTCGTCTTCGATATTTCTTTTTCTGAAATCGAGCCAGGGTTTATTAAAATAATAAAATCCTTTATCAACTCCTGCAGTCCAGATAAAAACAGGTGCAATATCAGCCATCACTCTGAATCTTTGTTCACTTTCAGAAAGTGCACTTTCGGTGATTTTTCTTTCTGTTATATCTATAAGACTTGTAACAGTATACCTGTAGGGAGCATCATCTTCGGGAAAACTAAGTATTGAATAAATATGGACAGGTTCACCCGTAAATTTTTTTAATTCATATTCCGCCTCAAAATGACGACCACCGTTAGCAAGCACGATCAACAGTTCAAAGAAGACGGACAAATATTCAGGGGTTCGGATTTTCTTAAAATTATCTACAAGGAAAGCTTTATTCTCAGCTTTAAATATTTTGATAGTCTGTGGATTCACATTTACTACTTTAATTTTATCGTAACATTCATCTACAAATTCCGGATGATCGATAAAATATTTCCTATAGTTGCTTAAACCCTGTTCTTTTAATTCATTAAGCAATCGAAAAACTTCTGAATAATCAGATTCCCACATCGAAACTGCTGAAGATTCAAAAATGCTGCGGTAACGGTATTCGCTTAAACTCAGTTCTTCTCCGGACTCAATCCCTTCTGTTATATCTTCAGCTATTCCTATTACCCGGAATACATTTCCAGAATCATCTTTTACAGGAAAAGCCCGCTCGTGCAAATACCTGATTTTACCATCACTTCTTTTAATACGGTAAGTATAATCTGTGGCGATTCCATTTCTTTGTTTTGATAAAGCCCTGTATGCTTTACCATGATCCTCATTAACAATATAATCAAGATAAGAGACCGGATTTGAAAAAATAGATTTTGCAGGTTCACCAAAAACCTTTTCGTATGCATCACTCATATAAATTATTTCAGGCTTACGGGGATCGCTCACATAAAATATTTCACTGAGATTTTCAATAAGATGCTTGAAAATAACCTGGTCTTCTTTAAGCTTGGCAATATTATCACCGGCATTTGAAATATTGCTTTCAAATGATGCAGCGCCGATAATCCTTCCGTCAGAATCTTTAACAGGTGAAATTGAAATAGAAATCCATTTGACTTTACCATCTTTCCCCACCCGTTTTGTTTCATAATAATCAATTTTTTCACCCCTCTCCAGTTTTTCCAGGATCAATCGGAGCTCTTCTTTTTTTTCCGGCGGAACAATTATTGAAATATCTTTACCTATTACTTCTTCCTGTTTATAACCATAGAGTTTTTCAGCACGCCTGTTCCAGCTTACTATTTTTCCATCAGGAGCATTACAAATTATACCATCATCAGAGGATTCAATAATAGATGAAAATAATATTCTTAATTCATCATCCCTTGTTTTAGATAATGGCTGAATAATCGTTTGAAGCACGGCAGGATTATCATCAAAAGAAATTTCTTTGGAATTAACTTCAAGCAGAATAGTTGACCTGTCTTTCTTTCTGTGATATACTTTCAATGTACCTGTCCCCTGTCCTTTACATTTAAATTCTATTTCAGAATCTACCAGTAAGAGATCACTAATTTTCAGATCAAGAAATTCCCGGTAAGAGTAACCATATAATTCTAAGGCTGCAGAATTAACTTCAAGTATCTGTAACGTTTCTCTATTGAATATTAACAGGGGTAAAGGATTGGTATCAAACAGGTATTTATAGCCGGTTTCGGTTTCTGAGTTCATAAAAACTACCAGGTATCAGCTATTAGTAGAAATTGATAATAGAAAGCCCAATTATAATGATTTGTTATCAGTTAAATATTCAACCATCAAAGATATAAATCAGCTAATTTTAACCAAGTGTTTATAAACACAAATCTGCAACAACAGTTCAAGAAGGAAATAATTGAACCGGGACAAAGATTTATTTTAATTAAAAATTTTATACCTAACTATTTAAATAATCAAGAAATTTAGAATTCTGTAAAATATTACATTCATCCCTGCTTATAATATTTCATTGCCTCGGGCATTTCAGTTTTTATATCGTTTATTCTTGTCTGGTTTGCAGGATGATCACTTAAGAATTCCGGTACCGAGTTTGGGTTCATCTGCTGCATTCTCTGCCAGAAATCAAGAGCACCCTGAGGATTATAGCCTGCCATTGCCATAAAAATTAATCCTAAATGATCTGCTTCGCTCTCCTGAGTCCTGCTGTATGGAAGCAATATACCCACCTGAGTACCAACATCGTATGCAGCTAAGAAAATCTGTTGCGTCAATTGAGGTTTTGTTTTTAAAGCCTCAGAAAGGGCTATCCCTCCTAACTGTGTAACCAAGGCCTGGCTCATTCTTTCATCACCGTGATGAGCAACAGCATGAGATATTTCATGTCCTAAAACAACAGCCAGTCCGTTTTCATTCTGTGTAATGGGAAGAATTCCAGTATAAACTACAATTTTTCCTCCGGGCATACACCATGCATTTGCTTCAGAATCTACAACGAGATGGTATTCCCACTTATAATTTTTAATCTCGCTTGCAAGATTATTTTGTTTCAAATAGTCTTCAACCGCTGAAGCTATTTTACTGCCTACTCTTTTTACCATTTCAACCTGCTGTACATTATTACTTTCCTGGTGCTCTTTTAAAAACTGGTTATACTGATCAAAGCTCATTGAAAGCATTTCACTTTCAGGTATAAGATTTAATTGCTTTCTCCCGGTAATCGGAACAGAACTGCAGGATACAAAAATGAAAGAAAACACAACCATCAATATTAAATAAGTTTTATGCTGTTTCATTATATGGTGGTCTCCTGTAATTATTATGATTTATGAAAATTATAAAACTTCGTGTATGCGAGGTATGATGGTAGACATACCGAAAAATTTCAAATTCTTAAAGTTAAGACAAAGTGGATTTGATGGTACTATTTCGAAATAATTTTATCGTTTTTAAGATTAGCATTAATTAGAATGAATGAAAGTTCTCAAAACAAAAAGCCCTAATACAGCTTGTATTAAGGCTTTTAAGTGCGGGGTCGACGAGGCTCGAACTCGCGACCTCCTGCGTGACAGGCAGGCGTTCTAACCAACTGAACTACGACCCCGAAAATTATTTATTTAAGAACTTTTATATTTTTTCCACTACTACTTTTTAATAAGACCGATAAAATATATCCCGATATTGCTCAAAAGAACTCCTGAGTGACAGGCAGGCGTTCTAATTTACCCACCTAAAGGTGGGCAAGCTGAACTACGACCCCGAATATTATTTATTTAAGAACTTTTCAAAAAAGAGATTCAAATATATGCCAACACGATTCTAAAATCAACTCTTAACAGATGGTACAAATTAATTTTTACTTACCGAAAGATATACCTACAGATTTTGCTGCAAACACCGCCTGGTCATCTGGTTTTACTAATTTTTGACATGTGATTGCATCTTCTATATTAACATTTTTAACTTCGTTCCCTTTTAAAGCTACCATTTTACCAAATTTTTTCCTGCTTGCAAGATCAATAGCAAGCGCCCCGAACTTTGTTGAAAGTATTCTATCGTAAGCTGTTGGGCTGCCTCCACGCTGTAGATGACCTAAAACAGTTACCCTTGTTTCCCTGCCGGTATTCTGTTCAATTCTTGAAGCAACAAGTTCTCCTATTCCACCTAGTTGTTTAGGATCATGTCTTTTCATATCCTGATTTTTCACTATTAGCTCACCATCCTGAGCTTTGGCTCCTTCCGCAACACATACAAGACTGAACTTTTTACCGAGAAGTTCACGTTCTTTTATTTTGTTATATATTTTTTCCCATGAAAATGGTAATTCAGGAATTAAAATTATATCAGCCCCGCCGGCAAGTCCCCCGTTTAAGGCAATCCATCCCGCATACCTTCCCATAACTTCCACTACAATAACACGATGATGCGAGGATGCTGTAGTATGAAGTCTGTCGAGTGCCCACATTACAACATATACTGCTGAATCATGACCAAAAGTCATATCAGTTGCTTCCAGATCGTTATCAATTGTTTTAGGAACACCAATAATATTCATTCCCATTTTTGCCATTTTATTGCATATATGCATAGTTCCATCGCCGCCAATTGCAATTATTGCATCAAGGTTCCACGCCTGGTAATTTTTTAAAGCATCTTCAGATTTATCAATGATTTCAATTTTATTGTTATTATCAACTGGCCAGTGGAACGGATCTCCTTTGTTTGAAGAGCCCAGTATTGTTCCGCCCCTGGCAAGTATGCCTGAAACCTCATCATTATTCAGCTCTCTTGCTCTTCCTTCAACAAGCCCTTCAAATCCATCACGAATACCAAATACAGTCATTCCATAATCATGTGCAGGTTTTGTTACTCCCCTGATAACAGCATTAAGACCGGGGCAATCACCTCCACCTGTTAATATTCCAATTCTTTTTACTTTAGCTGCCGGCATACTTCTCCTTTATATTCTTACAAAGTAATTCTGGTTACAATAATAATCGATCAAAAATATAATATTTTTAGCAATGTATAAGGGAATTAATTTTAATTTATTTTCAATACCAGATTGATATTTTCTATATTACTAAATATTCAAATACTCGTTCCAGATTTTATATAGCTGGTACGTAGCATAAATATCATCGCCGCAATAAACCGCAATATCTTTAACTCTACCTGCTTCGTAAAGATTTTTTACTTCCATGCCGGTTATTCCTTTGGATTTGGGGGATTCGATTCCAAATGCATTACAGTAAAAATCGAGATTGAATTTTCTTGTTAAACCGAAATAAGTAAACTGTTCGAGCAAATCGATATGAGATGATGCATCATATCTTTTTCCAATAAGATTTTTAGTTGCTTTAATTTTTAATAGTGCCGATCGCAACATAAGAAAAGGAACATCAAAATTTCTTCCGTTGAATGTTATCACCTGGTCTGTAACATCAATAATTCTCCAGAATGATTTTAACATCTCCTCCTCTGTAACAGCTTTATATTGCACTTTCTTTTCCTCAGAAGACCATTCTTCTCCGGAATCGGAATTGAAATAGACAAAGGATTTTTCTTTTTCAACATCAAAAATTCCGATGGCAACTACATTAGCTGTGAATGGATAAAGACTGGTAAACCTGACAGCTTCTTCCCTTTTTTCGATTCTCTGCTCTTCGGTTTTTTCTTTCTCCGCATAACGAAGAAGGTATTCCTGCTGGCTTTCAGTAAAAGATTCAAACGGGTAGCTGCAGGTTTCTATATCGAAAACTATTCTACGCATAAAGTCCCCTCTGATTAATTAATGTTATTGTTTGATTATTTTTACTTCTCCTTCAAAAGCTTTCACTTTCTCGTAAAAGAATTCAGGTAATGGAGTGGATTTTCTTGTTTTAGGATCTACCTGAACAACCACACCCGAGCCATCTACAATTATTTCTTTTGTCTGCAAATTCTCAATCAGATGCTCAAACCCATAAGATGTATTTTTAATATAAGAAATTTTTGTATAAATATTCAGTTCATCATCGTAATGAGCGTGCCCCCGGTAATTTATTTCATTCCTGACCATAAAAAATAACCTGCTGTCTGAAAAAATTCCACCTTCGGGCATTAAACCGGCAGCTTTGATATACTGTAGTCTGGCGTGTTCAAAATAATTAATGTACACTGCATTATTACATACTCCAAGCATATCAACTTCATGGAAACGAACAATTACTGAAACCTTGTGTTTGAATTTAGTTGTATCCATTTTTATTTAAATACTTCCCTTATAATTTTACGTGCTTTTTCTATTTCATCAAAACTGACATCAAGATGAGTAATAACCCTGAGCGAATCCACTTTACCTACGGAGATTAACAAACCTTTTTCTTTACAAGCTTTGATTGCGTTTTCCACTGAAATCTTTTTCGGTTTAAAAATAAGAATATTAGTTTGTACTGCTTCCATATCAATCTCAAGCGAGGAAATCCCTAAAATTGTCTCAGCAAGAAGTTTTGCTTTCCTGTGGTCTTCCTCCAATCTTTCAACATTATTTTTTAATGCATACAAACCAGCCGCAGCCAGAATCCCGGCTTGTCTCATTCCTCCACCCCAGGCTTTCCTTACGCGGAAAGCTTCTTTTATAAATTCTTTGGTCCCTCCAATTAAAGAACCGACGGGTGCTCCCAGACCTTTCGATAAGCAACAGGAAATTGAATCAAAATGTTTTGCATATTCTTTTACGGGAATTCCTGATGCAACTGATGCATTCCATAATCTCGCTCCATCAAGATGAAAAAACAAATTATATTTCTTTGCAAGTTTGCTCAAAGCAACAATATTATCAAGAGGATGAATTGTTCCTCCTGCCCGGTTATGAGTATTTTCCACTTCAATAACTTTTGTCTTAGCCATATAATATGCACTTGCGGGACGAATGAACGGCTCAACCTGTTCGGAAGTAATTACCCCGCTCTTTCCATCAATCGGAGAAAGCTGGATTCCACTTAATGCTGCAGGCGAACCCGATTCATAATTAAATATATGGGAATCTCTTTCACATATTACCTCATCACCCGGATTGGTAAGAACATTAAGACAAATCTGATTCCCCATTACACCGCTCGGAACATAAAGAGCAGCTTCTTTTCCTAATAATTCTGCTGCATATTCCTGCAGCTTGTTTACTGAAGGATCTTCCTGGAATACATCATCGCCAACTTCTGCTTCATACATTGCTTTACGCATTGCCTTAGAAGGACGTGTAACTGTATCGCTTCTTAAATCAATATATTTCTCAGACATTTTTCTACTTGTTTATTTCAAATTTATAACTTGTTATTTAAAGATTGAATTTTTCTTTCATTTTTTTAAGTATGACTATACCAATTAACCAGAATGAAAAAACTGAAGATAAAACCGGGATAATTGAATGTGTTTTTGTGTAGATAGTTTCACCTGTTTCGATTGGAACATCATGAACAATTATATCTTTTGTAAACATTTTTGATTGAATTTCTGTTATTCCGAGAGGATTTATCACACAACTAATTCCTCCGTTGGCAGCGCGCATTACTGCTCTCCTGTTTTCCACAGCACGTAGCACAGACATTTCCTTATGCTGATAAGGTCCGCTGGAATTTCCGTACCAGCTATCGTTTGTAACTACAATGATAAGCTGGGCACCTTTCTTAATAAAGCCGGCAACAAAATCCGGGTAGATAGATTCATAACAAACAAGACCGTTTAATTTCAACGTATCTCCGGCTTCAGTTTTGTCCATTACCTTTAAAGGTAATTTAAACACGATAGTATCTTTGCCTACATTCCATCCTGTGATACCTACTCCCCATTTTATTATATCACCTAAAAATGGGAAAGTATCTACGAAAGGAACCCTCTCACCAAACGGGACAAGCTTCATCTTACCATAACGCTCAATATGTTTAGTGTATGGCGAAAATAAAAATATTGCATTATAAGTTCTGTAATAAAATTTTCCCGCTTCACTATACTTGGAATCACTCGGCAAGTTCGGACCTTTTTCATCATACCTAATATCGGGCATTCCTGTTAAAAGATAAATATCATTATTTTCTGTGAACTTATAAATCGAATCGAGCGCATTCCTGTATGCTCCATCCAGTAAAAAGACAGGTAACGCCGTTTCGGGCCATACAATTAGTTTTGCTCCTTTGTTTACTGCTTTTCGTGACATATCAAGATAATTATGGGTTAATTCTTCAATGCTACCGCCGTTCCATTTTGCCCAGGGATCGAGATTTGGCTGAACTAATCCCACCCGAATCGTTTTATTGGAAATCTTAAAAGTGTTTAATCTGAATGCTCCGTATATCAGAATTATCATTATCAATAATATTCCGAGTGAAAAATGAATGTGGGAAGCTTTCTTCTTTAATGGATAGAAAGATAATCCTTTATAAAGAAGAACATTAATTAGCACAACAAGAAGTGATAAGCCAAGAGTTCCAACAATATCAGCAATTTGTATGAAAGTTGTAAAATGAGGTAAGCCGTTTCCTAAAGTTAACCAGGGAAAGCTTAAATCAGTTAACATATAAACGTATTCATAAGTAACCCAGAAAAGAGGGAAAAGAAAAAGTGTAACTTTTAGAGGAAAAATTTTTCTTGAAAAATAAAGAAGTGTTGATGGTATCAGAAAGAAAACGGGATTAACAAATAATAATAATCCTCCTGAGATCATCAAAAACGGATCGGACTCTTTCTGCCAGCTTCCAACCCAATAAATAGTAATCAACCCGAAAATAAAAGCCATCAAGTACGAGGCTTTATTCAGATCGATTAATTTTTGTTTTCTTTCAATAACTATTAAATAAGGCACTAAGCCGATGAGCATAAAAATAGTGAAAGGAAACGGAAACGGCGGGAAAGATATTCCAAGAAAAATACCGCTTAATATTAATAGAAATCTGTCTTTCCTTCTAAGCTTTTTTTCTTCTTCAGTAAGAACGATACGATTTTTCCAGAAGAAAATTTTCAACTCTGTGTTTTCCTTTTACTCATTATGAATCGTACTATAAATATTAATACAATTACGCCGGTAATTATCCATGCTATGTTACTGTAAGTTGAAAGATACTTATCAATAACTTCAATGTTATCTCCAAAAACAATCCCAAGATAGATAATAATTGCATTCCAGATGAAGGCACTTATTGCAGCATAAACAGTTGTCTTTTTATAATCCAGTTCACTTAAGCCTGCAAAAAAAGATATCACTGAACGTGTACCTGGAAGAAACCTGTTGGCAAGAATGATTGAGTAACCCCATTTCTTAAACCACAGTTCAACTTTAGTGAGAGCTTCGATTGAAATGAATTTAATTTTGCCGGCCTGGATTACTTTCTTATCCAACTGGGAACCGATAAAGAATAATGTCATAAAACCAATAACACTTCCAATTGTAGTTACAAAAAGGGTTGGTATAAAGTGAAGTTCACCTGTTCCAATCAAAGAACCGCCGATCACGATAACGAGATCACTTGGTGAGGGAGGAAAAACATTCTCGACAAAAGAAAAAAAGAACAGGGCCACATATATCCAGAAGGGAGTTAATTGAGAAATGAATTCGAGGATATGTTCAATCATACATTAGTATCTTTTATTAAAAGAACAGTTGAAAAAACTGCAACTCCCTCTTCTCTTCCCACAAAACCTAATTTTTCGTTTGTACCTGCTTTTACGGAAACCTGGTCCAGTTCGACATTCAAAATTGTAGAGATATTTTCTCTCATTTTAAAAATATATTTTGCAATCTTAGGTTCCTGTATTGAAATCATTGAATCAATATTGCCCAATGAATAACCCTTCTCTTTAACTAATTTATAAGCTAGTCTAAGGAAAAGCGAACTATCTGCATTTTTAAATTCTGGATTAGTATCAGGAAAGTGCTGCCCGATATCGCCTAAAGACAACGCGCCAAGCATGGCATCGGTAATTGAATGCAGAAGTGCATCGGCATCAGAATGACCGAGCAGTCCTTTTAAATGAGTGATTTTTATTCCACCTAAAATCAGCTTGCGATTTTCTGCAAAGGCGTGTACGTCAAAACCAAAACCAGTTCTGAATTGTTGGTTCAATACCTTATCTCAAAATGTGTGAATTCATTTTTACTTTCTCCCCATATTATTTTACAATTATTTACAGAAGCATGCGAAGGACCAATTTTAATTCTTTTAAACAACTCCTCAATTTTTGCTTTATTTCCTTCGACCACTGTAAGCACTTCCCCCGAAAAAAGATTTTTCGAATAACCATTAAGTCCGAGACTTTCAGCATTTTTTATAATGAAATATCTGAAACCTACTCCTTGTACTAATCCATTTGCAATTATTTCCGCACGTTTTTCGTCATTAGCCATAATTCTTCATCTCTTTTTGTCAATCAGTTCAGAAACCAGAAGTCCTGAAAATATAAGTGCACCTCCAATAAATCCAAAATTAGAGATTTTTTCTCTTAACACAAAAAAAGCAACGACAGCAGAAAAGATAGGTTCGAATGAATAAATGATCCCTGCCCTCGCCGGAATGATCAGTTTCTGGTATTTGGTCATTAGAATAGTTGTAATTACTGTTGCAAGTATGGAAGTATATCCCAGCGCAAATAACAGGTTTGCTGTAAATTCAATGTGAGAGTTTTCCAATCCGAATAAAGGTAAAATGCAGGCGAAAATAATTCCAAATACTGCCGTAACCGTTATTTGTAGAAATACTAACGGTTTATAATCATATTTCTTGCTTACAATATCAAGATAAACTACATAAAGCGAAAAAAAGAATGCGCAAAGTAAAGTAAAAAAATCTCCGAGGTTAAAACTTTGACCGATTTCTGAAAAAACAGATAATACTGATTTTCCGCTGCTTGAAAGGAAAATCAGTCCGATGATAGCTAAAAAAATTCCGGTTAAACTTCCTTTAGAAGGGTATTTTTTTTCTAAAATGATCTGGAGTATCGGTGTGAAAATTATAAATGTGCCTGTTATAAATCCGGATTTTGTTGCAGAAGTATAATTCAAACCGATTGTCTGTGTCGAAAAACCCAGGAAATAAAATACCCCTAAAAGTGCACCGCCATACAAAACCGGTTTTGTAATTTTTTTGATTTCCCTGAATAAAAACGGAATAAGTATTATGGCAGCAAATGAAAACCTGAATGCAATAAATACCAAAGGTGAAACATCGTGCAAAGCACCTTTTATGATAGTAAATGTAGCACCCCAGATTAATGTCGCTGTAATAAGTGCAGTTTCACCTTTAAATTTATTCATGGCTGCCGAGAGTAAATTTAAATAGCTTACTCACCTTTCTCCTTATTGTGAGAATAGCCAAATGAACGCAGCATCTTTTCGTCTTTGCGCCAGTTTTTTCTTACCTTCACGCGCAACTCAAGATAAACTTCTTTTTGCAGAAATTCCTCAATCGCTTTGCGGGAAATTTCTCCAAGCTTTTTAATTGCTAATCCCTGTTTGCCTATTAGTATCCCCTTCTGGCTGTCTTTTTCAACGACAATCTCAGCATCAATATAATTTTTATTTACTTCCCGTTCTTTGAAGTCATTTATCAGGATTTCAACACTGTAGGGAATTTCTTCCCTGTATTGCTCGAGCACTTTTTCCCTAATAATTTCAGATACAAAAAATCTATCATTTTCTTCAGCAACGATATCATCGGGAAAATATTTTGGATTTTCAGGGAGAATATCTACTAATTCCACAAGAACCTTTTGAACATTGTAATTTACATTGGCTGCTAATGGAATGACACTTTTAAAATTCCCTTTTCCTTCAAACCTGGATATCATAACCGCTACAACTTCCTGCTTTAATAAATCTACTTTATTTAATACAAGAATTTTAGAAATTCCGGAATCTAATACTGCTTTAACTTCAGGCAGTGAAAAAAGTTTTTTACCTTCAGGGTCATCAGAGACATCAATCATTAAAAGAAAAATATCTGCATCCCTGATAGAACGGTTTACATCTTCCATCATTTTTTCCTGGAGAAGGTAAGAAGGTTTGAGTATCCCCGGCGTATCAAGAAAAATTATCTGATAATTTTCTTCAGATAAAATTCCGAGTATTCTTTTTCGGGTAGTCTGAGGTTTTTCATTAATGATTGATATTTTTTGCCCGAGTAAAGCATTAAGCAAAGTTGATTTGCCGACGTTTGGTAAACCCAGTATAGCAACATATCCTGCTTTTGTATTCATTATACATTTGAGAAATAAAAATATATTAAATGAAAAATTAAAATAATAAAAAGGTTAGAATTTATTGTGAAGAAAATGAAACGGTACCGGAGATTTATTTCTAACAAAAGTTATGAATCTGCCCTTATACCCTATTCCTTATTCCCAAGTCACTTTATAGAATACGTCAGAGCTTATCAAGCTTGGCTTTAGCCTGTTTGTGGCTCTCGAAGAAAAAATAGGCAGAAATAAAAATTCCAAATGAAAAAATTAATCCGATAATTGAAATGTTGCTTTTCGAAAAAGTTGCTCGAATTCCCTTCACAATATTTTCAATTATAGATACAAAAGAATTTACACCATTGCTGGTTTCAGGCGTTATGCTTCCTGAAGAAATTATATACGATGTAAGATAACCGATAATTACAAGACACATAAGAACAAAGAATGATGAAATGGAAAAAATAAAATATTTCTGTCCTTTTCTATCAGATCTCCTGATAATTTTTTTCATTAAAAGTGATGTGAAATCTGATGAAGTCTCGGATACCGGAAACTTTTTTAATTCCTTATGAACAAGTTGAAATGCATATAATCTTTTCCTTAAATCTTCAGAATTTTTAAGAGCTTCATTCACCTCATTTAATTCAGAAGTGTTTAACTCATTATCTATGTACATATTTAAAATCTCATCCGTTATTTCAATCATAACAACTCCAGCGTATAATTATTTTTAAGGACTAAATCCTTTAATGCATTCCTCGACCGGTGAAGCAGGACTTTTACATTTGAAACTGAACGGTTAGTAACCTCACTTATTTCTTCACAGGTCATCTCTTCAAGATAAAACATCGTAATTACAGATGCATAATTTTCAGGCAGTCTATTCACCAATTCAATAATAAATTTGTTTAAATCTTTTTTTTCAGTAATTCCCGGACTAAATTCATCAGCTAAATTTAATTCATCATGAACTGATGTCATTTCTTTTTCAATCTTTCTTTTTTTCACCGAAATTCTGGATAATGCTGTATTATATACAATCCTGTAAAACCAGGTAGAAAATTTCGCTTCAAACTTAAAATCTTTCAATCCATTATATGCTTTAAGAAAAGCATCCTGAAGCACTTCTTCAGCTTCCATGGAATCCTTTAGCATATTGCATAAAAGAGAGAAGGCTTTGTTCTTATACCTGTCAACCAGAATTTCAAAATCAGATTGATTTCCTTTCCTGACAGATTCGATTATCTCCGTATCGGTTAATTCTCTCATCTACCAATTAGACCTGACATTTGAAAATTAGGTTACAGATCGAATTTAATTTCTGGCGATAAAATAATTAATAAAATATGGCTTTACAATTTTTAAAGAAAGGTGTAACCTTTATTAGAAGATACGTGTCTGAACCGGTAGAACTTAAAGTATTACTTGCGACCAAAGAAAAAACATTGTGGTCTAAACAATAAAATTAAATGAGGAATTCAAAATGGCAAGTGAAGTAATCGCAGTATTTATCCCGATAGTTTTATTCCTGGTAACAGGACTCGTGCTGGTGACCTTTTTCTATTTACGTTCGAGGGAAAGACAGATGCTTATAGATAAAGGACTTAGTGCAGATTCGATCAAAGAATTTTTTGAAAGTAAAAAAGATCCGCACAGGATGCTTAAAATAGGTATTGTAGTAATTGGTTTTGGGCTTGGTATCGGAATTGGAATGATGCTTCAGGAGTATACCACTAAAGATTTCTGGCTGGTTTTATTTCTGTTCACATTTACAGGAATAGGATTTGTTGTTGCAAATGTAATAGCTAATAAATTAGGCGGAAAGAATTAGATAATTATAGGATTCAGGAACATTATATAAATTTAAAACATGAGATAATATAATTCTAATTCGGAGTAATCTGGAATATATAGCCGATTCCAAAATTGAAACTAAATATAGTTTTATCATTATCCGCGGGAATATTCACAAAATTATAGCGGGCGCCGGTTGAGATTAGCAAATGATCAAAGGGTATTTGAGCATAGAGCGAAAATGATCCAACATTACTTGAAATCGTTGGTGCATCACTTTCTAAATGAAGAAATTTTTCACCAAGATTTAATTCAGTTAATACTAATATCCACTTAAATGAAAAAATATAACCAATGCCTGCTGCAATCCGCTGGTAGTACCGGGCATCATCTTTTAGTATAATGCCTGATGAAACTGAAAATTGTCCAACAAAATTATGGTTAAACCTTGGAACAAGATTAATTTGAAATTCCAGGTTTTCTCCCGGCTCAGTCATCAAATTTAAGAGAATGAAATATTTGTAAATTAAATTATTTGCATAAGGGTCTGCTTGCGGAAGACTTAAGTTATTAATTTTAATAGAATAAGTCGAACCCTGTTTGAAAAAGTTCACAGCTGGATAAAAAGATTCGAATCTGAATACTAAAGTACTGTCTGATGTTTTGATCTCAGATAATTCTTTAAGAGCTACAATCCTTCCATTATCAAGAGTTACAGACCAGGCATTGAAATTTTCAATTTTCCCGGATATCAAATTACCATCCATAAAAATTAAGGAATCACTTTCCTGAAATCCGAGTGAAGCCTTTGTCAACATTAATACAAAGAACGGTAGCAAAAAAAATAATCTTTGTTTTTCCATCTGTTTTTTCCCTGGAATGTTATATGAATATAGCTTTTGAGGAATAATCTGAATTCTGGCAATTTTGTTTATCCTGAAGCATCGTGGTTCCAATTATAGAAGCTCAACCCAAATCATTCCCCAAGGAAACAATAAATACTTTTCATATTTAATTTAGCACAAATGAAAAAAATATCCAATGTTAGAGCTTGAGATAAAATCAGATTTATTATAAAAACAGATGAAATTTCAGAACTTTACAGAGAACCCGAGAGTTGGAATGATAGGAAACATTGTGCTTGCCCTGTGTCCTAAAGAAAGATTATCATTGACGTAATAATCGTAACCAATAACATTAGCTCTATTGTAAACATTTATTATATCGAGATAGAAATTCCAATCAAGGTCCCAGAAATTAGTAACAGCCGTAAACCGCATATCCAGCCTGTGATAAGCTGGTTTTCTTGCATTCAGTCTCTGGTTGTTATAATTAACATCGTAAATAACTTCAGCAGGTCCACCTGCAAACGAAGTTCTTGTGGCAATTTCAGGAGTCTCGGGAATACCATCGCCATTTTCATCTACAAGAATAATTCTTGGTTTTATTCCAACCGGTTCACTTCTTGGAAAACCGGAACCATACTGCCATCTAATTCCTACATCAAGCCAATGAGTTAATTGATAATCAAGAACAATATTAACTGTATGTCTCTGATCGAAACGAAAAGGCAAAGTGACTCCATCTTCATTTCTGTTTGCAACAGAATATGCATAAGATATCCATCCTGAAATTTTATCATCCCGGGAAAGATTTTTTTTGGCTAAGAAAACTTCAAAGCCATAGGCACTTCCATCAGCATTATTAACCGGAATCTGGGTAAGTGAATCACCTTTAATTATTACCGGACGCGTCCAGCCGCCCGGATATCTTGTATCTTTTCCCGGTATATGTGAAGTCTGATATATCGATCCGGGAACAACTTTCTGCACTATAAGGTTATAGAAATCTTTGAAGTAACTTTCAACCTTTAAACTCCAATCTGCACTTAGCCAGCGTTCTAATCCAAGTATATAATGTAGAGCCTGCTCAGCTTTTAAATCTTTTGTATAAACATTGCTTAAATCGTAAAGAACATTTTCATCTCTTAACTTTTCATATCCGGGAGATTGATAATAAATTCCCCAAACTGCTCTTAAAGTTGTCAATTCATCTATAGCATATGACATCGAAATCCTTGGTGATACATAAGCTTTTTGAAGAATATCATAATAATCAAATCTTAATCCTGGCTGAAAGAAAAACTTATTGTTAATAGAAAAATTATTCTGAGCAAATGCATGATACCTTTTATCATTCCGTGTATCTTTTAAGCTGTTAAGAACTGTCCGGAATTGAGGATTGGATGAAAAGAAAGCCTGCAGCTCAGGATCAATATTAAATTGAAAATCAATTATGGTTTTCAGAAAATCTACTCCTGCTCCCGCTTCAAAGATATTATTTCCCCAGAGATAGGTTGCATAATCATCTAAAGAATATTTCTGAAAAGTAAAATCAGTATTGAACTTAAAATTGAGAAGGTACGGAGCCAAAGTGTCTGATAAAACATTTCTAAAATCCTCACGGTTTAAAGAAGGATCAAGGATTTCGGAATTTAAATCAGCAAACCCGTTATTTGTATAATAAGATCCAACAACCTTGTTAAGAAATTTTGTATTTGGAGTATAATGCCAGGCGATACTTGCAACATTATTTAAAGTAATATTAGAAACTCCGATACTATCGGCAGTTTTTCTTTGTTTGGCACTAACAATATCGACACCATCCTGCGAATAAATTCCATTGATCAGAATTTTGTTTCCATTGTATGGACCAATTGCAATCTTTGTCTGGAAGTCATAAAAATTAGGGAAATTAACATTCTGATCTACAAGCCCTGCATTTTTTACAAACGGTTCAATGATTAAATCGTAATAAGTTCTGCGGGAATTAAGCATCCAGCTTCCTTTTAAGTTAAAAGGATTTTTTCCTTCAAGAACAAGATTAGCATCAATAATTGAAGCGTTAAGACTGCCGGTTAAATATTTATTATCACTCCCTTCTTTGTTAGTCACATCAAGAACTGCAGAAAGCCGGTCGCCGTATCTTGCAGGGAATCCTCCCGTGATAAGATTTACACTTTCAACAGCATCGGGATTAAACATACTTATAACACCATACAATCTGTATGGGTTAAATATCTCAACATCATCCATTATGATCAGGTTCTGATCGGGACCACTTCCTCTTATAATGAGCTGGGATGAAAAATCACTCGGAGCAAGAACTCCGGGTAAAGATTGAAGTGTCCTCAAAACATCTTCACCTGCACCGGGTAAAATTTTTGCATTACGGGGATTTAAATCGATGAGGCTGGTACGTGTATCCCTTTGTTCCTGTTTTCGTATGCCGGTTACTTTTACTTCACCGACTTCAATAACAGTTTCTTTCAGAACTACATTTATCTCATACTTTTTACCGGCAGAAATTTCAATATCTTTCGTTTCAGTTTTGTAACCGACAGAGCTATACCGTATTGTTTGTTTTCCAACAGGAATATTTTTTAATAAATATTTTCCATTCTCATCTGTAATTGTCCCCAGACCAGTATTTAAGACAACTATATTTACCGAAGGTATTGGATTAGTTCCATCTGTAATTTTGCCCGTAACGCTGCCTGTCTGCGCAAAGATAAATTGTGAAAAGAATAATATTGTAACTAAAAAAGATTTCATTAAATGAATAAAGACTTCTCAATTTAAATAAATGCAGAATCGAATTAGAAATTTACAGAAAATAAATCCGAATAGAAGTGCAGTTTTTTTACGAGATGAAACGGTTCAACTAAAAATATAAAGAGAAGAAACTCGAATATAATCCGATAGAAAATTCATGGAATTCACTTCCTGCTTCTCCCGGTTTCACATTAAAACGATATCTCGCATAGACAGTAAATGTATTTACTATTCTGAATAGTCCAAGAGATAATTCAGGAGAGATTCCATTAAATCCCTTAAAATTTGTAAAGCCATTTATTCCGGGAGAAACATATTCTATTCCGGGAATACTGATAATATGTTTGTATCCTAATCTTAAAAAGTTTTTTACAGGTGCATTAAAAATATGTGAATATTCTATTGAGAAATATCCAATTGGATACCTGTAGCCCGATCCTCTGAATGAAACTAATGGAATTTCTTTTATTAGACTAAAATAATCTTCCGTCTTTTCTTTTACATAAACAGGTGAAGGCAAAGCAAAATCAACAGCACCAAATAAGCAAAGCAGCAGAAAATTTGCTCCGCCTTCAATCTTTGGTTCTTCAGAAAGCTCAAACTCGTATTCTTCACTTTTATACTGCTTGCCCAACGAATCTTCAACTAAAATTATAAAAGGAACATTCTTAGTCTTAAAATCTAAATTAGAAATATCAATATCTATTTTATGGTTTTCTGTAAAATTGTCTGAAACATCGTAAGTATGAGTTTTATCTATTATAACTTTTGATTTTGCAGGAGCACTTGTAAAAAATGAAAGCATAAATGTATGAGGAACTTCTGGGGTGACGAATGAATCTATCAGGTAAACTTCAATAGAATCGGATTCATCCTGTGCATTAACAAAAATGGAAAATGGAAAAATTATAGTGATTAAAAAAAGTAATTTCAGATTCATAACTTATTTCTGCAAAAAGATTTAAATGATATCTTAAAATAAACAAAAAAGGTCACTCAAATAATATTAATTTGGGTGACCGTTAAACAAAACACAAAATTAAGATTATACTTTACTTAAACATTCATCAAGATCTGTAATTATATCATTAGTATTTTCAAGCCCGAATGCTATTCTTATTCCGCCGGGATCAATTCCAAATTCTATAAGCTTGTCTGGTGCAATCATAGAATGCGTCATCGAAGCAGGATGTTCAATTAAAGTTCTTGTGTGTCCAAGACTAACAGCAAGAGTCATTGTATATGCATGCTCAGCAGCATAGTTCATGAACTTTCTGCCATTCTCCTTACTTTCGCTTGGACCAGAACCTTTAAGTACAAAATAAATAAGACTTCCGGGAGCAAAATTTCCTTCATAATCTCTCATTTGTTTTTTAGCTATTTCGTAATATTTATTATTGGGTAAACCAGGATAATTTACAAAAGCAACTCTTGGATGAGATGAAAGATATTCAGCAACTCTCATAGCAGATTTCATCTGCTGTCTTATTCTTACAGGAAGTGTCGGTAACCCGTAAGTGGTAATTGTCCAGGCGGTTTTGTTATTAAGAACTGCTCCAAAATCTTTCCTGTAAAGCAGGAGCATATCCTTGTACTTATTTTTACCGACAACAACCCCGCCCATATCTGTACCGAATCCGCCCAATCCTTTAGTAAGAGAATCAACAGAAAAGTTTGCACCAAGCTCAATTGGTCTCTGGCAGAAAGGAGTTGCAAATGTATTATCGACAACAATTTTTATTTTCTCTGCCTCTTCTCTATCCTTGTTTATTTGATCAACCAGATTTCTTGTCTGAGCTATATCAATTATATCAAGATTTGGATTTGCCGGTGATTCGAGATAAATAACTTTTGTTTTAGGAGTAACATTATTCAAAAGATTAGAAGGAATTGTTAAGTCAACAAAATTCGTGTTTATATTATATCTCGGCAGCCAGTTCGTAAAAAGAGAATACGTGCATCCATACATAGTTTTGTGAGCAATTATTTCATCTCCTGTTCTGGTAAGCATCCCAATAATACCTGAAATTGCTCCCATACCTGTTGAGAAAGTTACTGCCATTTCTCCGCGTTCTGCATAAGCAAGGTTCTCTTCAAGAATATCTTTGTTTGGTTCGCCAAGCCTGTCGTAAATATATATTGGCATTGGTTCTTCACCGGAAATCGGTGAGTGTGCAAATTCCTGGAAACCTTCTGCTCCTCTTTCAACTGAATCTAAACGATAAATTACAGATGAGGTTATCGGAGGAAGCACGTGATGTTTATAGTCCCATTTTTTTGTGAAGTTCTTTCCATAAATAAGGTGGGTATCCATTGAATATTTGGTATCATCTACCAGGTTCATTTCCGGATTAGTTTTTTCTTCAGTGTTCATATCAACTCCCCGTCTAATTAATAAATTTTTCTTTTACTAAAATACGGAGAATAAATGTGAAGCGAAATGCAGGAAAGATGGAAGAAGGAGTAATGGAATTTTGGAGTATTGGGAATATTGCTCCCGATTCCATTACTCCATCACTTTGTTATTCTTTTTTATTTTATTGCCTGCTCCAGATCTGCAATCAAATCTTCAATATCTTCAATTCCAACAGAAAACCGTATGAGGCTGTCTGTTATCCCCATTACTTCCCTGTCTTTTTTAGGAACTGATCCATGTGTCATGCTTGCCGGATGACTTATCAGGCTTTCTACGCCTCCAAGACTTTCACCAAGTGTAAAGACTTTAACATTCTTTAAAATTTTCTTAGCTGTCTTTACATCGCCGAAATCTGCTGATATCATTCCGCCAAATCCTTTCATCTGTTTTTTAGCTAATTGATGCTGAGGATGAGCTGGTAATCCTGGATAATAAATTTTTTTACAGTAACCGCTTTTTTCAAGATGATTTGCAAAAGCAATTGCATTGAAATTATGTCTTTCCATTCTTACCGCAAGAGTTTTAGTTGATCGGAGAATCAGCCAGCAATCAAATGGAGATGGAACTGCACCCATCGCATTCTGAATATATCTTAATCGATCGTGAATCTTTTCATCATTTGTAATAAGAATGCCGCCGATTACATCACTGTGACCATTTAAATATTTCGTCTGGCTGTGAAGCACAATTGTTGCACCAAGTGTGAGTGGATTCTGAAAGTACGGACTCATAAAAGTATTATCAACAACACAGATTAAATTATTCTTCTTACAAATTTCTGCGGTTCCTTTTATATCTGTCAGGTTAAGCATAGGATTTGTTGGCGTTTCGATAAAAACCATTTTCGTATTTTTTTTAATAGCTTTTTCAATATTCTTGATGTCAGTTGTGTTCACCCAGGAAAAATCCAATCCGAAATCCTTCATTATTAATTCGAATAACCGGTAAGTACCGCCGTAAACATTTTCCGAAACTATTATATGATCACCTGCTTTAGTAAGTGTGGTTAAAGCTTGAGTTGCAGCAACTCCTGACGAAAAAGCAATTCCATATTTTCCTTTTTCAAGCGTTGCAACATTTTTTTCAAGCGATTGTCTCGTAAGGTTATGAGTTCTGCCGTATTCATAGCCTTTGTTCTTACCAAGCTCTTCCTGCGCATAAGTTGATGTCTGATAGATTGGAGTAATTACTGCACCTGTTACAGGATCAGGAATTTGTCCTGCATGAATAGCATCTGTTGAAAAGCCCATTGTAAGTTCCTTGAATTTATGAATTAGCGAATTTACGTATTATCGGATTTGCAAATCATTAGGAATCCGAAATCAATTATTTAGTATTATCAAAGTTAATCAAATCGTATCTCGTAATGATGTCTGTTATTCTTCCGAAATCACTTACAAGTACTGCTTGATTTATTTTTAAAATTTCTTTGACTTTTGATAAATCTGTTTTAGCATCCAGTACCGGGACACACTCTTCCATAACATCTTTTACGGATGCTTCAAGCAAATCTTTATTGCCTAATAATTTTGCCATCAGTTTATTTTCTCTTACACATCCAATTGCTCTGCGGTTGAGCATAACAGGAATATTAGAATATCCTTTTTTAGTAACCAGTTCAAGTGCATCTTTAACAAGCGCATCTGATTTAACATAAACAATATCTTCATTTCCATTTGATTTTTTCAATTCAGAAATATCACGTAATGTTTTAATCTCGCTGTCGAGCATCCTGTTATTGTGAAGCCAATCAACATTATGAACCTTTGATAAATACCTTCCCCCTGTATCACAGACAAAGAAAACTACAACATCATCTTCGCTAAGGTCTTTCGCAATTTCCAGGGTTACATGTAGAATTGTCCCGGTACTTCCACCGCAGAAAATTCCTTCTTCTTTTGTTAACCTTCTTGCGGCGGCAAAAGAGTCTCTGTCGCTAATATTTATTATCTTATCAATATATTGAAAGTGAACATTTTCAGGCAAGCAATCCTGACCGATTCCTTCAACAAGGTATGGAGTTCCTTTAATTATCTCACCTGTTTCTTTATATGTTCTGAATATTGAACCAAGAGGATCTGCACCGATTACTTGTATTTCAGGATTTTTCTCCTTAAGAAATTTACCGGTTCCGCTAATCGTTCCACCTGTACCAATACTTGAAATAAGATAAGTTATTTTTCCATCAGTTTGTCTCCATATTTCCGGTCCTGTTGTCTTGTAATGAATTTCAGGATTTGCAGGATTTGAATACTGGTAAGCAAATACAGAATTTGGCGTTTCCTTATGAATTCTTTTTGCAACATTTACATAATATTCAGGACTATCCGGTTCAACAGCATTTGAAACAACAATTACTTCTCCACCGAGAGCTTTAAGATAATTTATTTTTTCCGAACTGACTTTATCAGTAACAACGAAAACCGTTTTATAACCTTTAACTGCTGCTGTAAGTGCTAAACCGATTCCGGTATTTCCGCTGGTTGCCTCTATAATGGTTCCACCCGGTTTTAACTCACCTTTCCTTTCTGCAGCGTCAATCATTGCAAACCCGATTCGGTCTTTAACACTCCCGCCGGGATTGGAAGATTCCAGCTTTGCGAAAATCTTGGGCTTCAGACCTCTTGTAATTCTGTTAAGTTTTATTAGCGGTGTATTTCCGATTATTTCAAGAATATTGTTTTTATATTCCATACAACCTTTCCGGTTATTTAAAATATTCCTATTTACCTCCCCAGAGCAAGCACTTAAGTATGATTAAAATGAATAGTTAATAATAAGCAAATGTAATGAATGATTAAAGCAAAATTAGTGAGGCGGGATAAATAATTAAGATTAAAGGAATTATTAATTAAACCTGTACCCTCTTAAAAATCCTTCAGTATGCATTCTCCGTTTCCCTTCCTGCTGAAGCTCAAGTATTTTTAGTGAACCTTCTCCGCAGCCAACATATAGTTCTGTTTTTGTTTGTTTGATTTCACCGGGATTTAGTTTTTCATTAGAAAGTTTAGAAGAGTAAATTTTTATTAACTTGTTAGTGTGATAAAAGAATGCCCCGGGGTATGGAGATAATCCCCTTATAAGATTATGAATTTCTACTGCTGGTTTGTTCCAGTTTATCTGCTGGATTTCTTTTGTAATTTTTGGTGCGGGTGAAGCTAATGAACTATCCTGTTCCTTCAAAGTAAAATTACCCGATTCAATCATTTCTACAGTTTTTAAAACTACTTCGGCTCCCAGTTCTCTCATTTTATCGTGGAGAGTTCCGAAGTTATCTTCATCTTTTATTTCAATTTTTCCCTGGTAATAAATATTTCCCGTATCTACTTTTTCAGCTAAAGCAAAGGTGGTTAGTCCAGTTTCTTTTTCTCCTTTAATTAATGCCCATTGAATCGGTGCAGCACCTCTGTATTTTGGGAGAAGTGAACCGTGCAAATTAAATGATCCTTTTACTGGAATTGTAAACACTTCTTTCGGTAAAATTCTAAAAGCAACAATTACAAAAAGATCAGCATCATATTTCTTTAACTCATTTATAAAATTTTCATCTTTTAGTTTATCAGGCTGAAGTACAGGAACTTTATTTGCAAGTGCGAATTCTTTTACTGGAGTGAACGAAACCTTCTGACCTCTTCCCCTTTCTTTATCGGGAGTTGTTACAACTGCAGCAACTTTATGTTTACTTTCAAATAATTTTTTTAATGAGGGAACTGCAAAATCGGGTGTGCCCATGAAAATTATTTTCATGCCAGCTGGTAATCAATATTTTCGGTTATAGGATAATTGATCTCTATTTTACGTTTGCGGATATTATTTATTTCTTTCTTCAATTTTTTCTTTGCAGTATCGGAAATCAAATCTGTAAAAAGTATCCCCTGCAGATGATCAAATTCATGCTGCATAACCCGTGCAAGCAAGCCATCTGCTTCAAGGGTATGTTCCTTTAGGTCTGTATCGTGATAAACAATTGTGATAGATTCCGGTCTTGCTATTTCTTCTCTTATATCAGGAATGCTCAGGCATCCTTCTTCTATAACCACTTTCTTTTCTGAACGCTTAATAATTTTAGGGTTTATTAATGTCATTGGTTTCGTATCTTCATAATCTTCAACCTTTGATACATCAATTACAAATATGGATTTGTTGGCACCAACCTGGTTTGCAGCAAGTCCTATCCCATTCGCGTTCCGCATTGTATCGAACATATTTTTAATCAGTTCAATTGTCTTAAGGTCAACTTCAGTAACCTTATTAACTTTTTTCCTGAGGATTTTATCCCCATATACCGTTATGGGTAACACCGCCATCCTTTTCTCTTATTATTTAATTAGTTCAAAGATATATAATTCAATTTGAAGATAAAAGTATCAATATCATATCAATATTCATTTTACAAGGAGTTTTCCGTTCCTCATTATTTCTTTACCATCGAGATAGACAGTTGGTTCCTTAATAACACCATCAAGATGAATAGGAACATTTACTCTCCCGCCCATCGAAATATTATTACCGAGAGCGATGTGAACAGTTCCCAGCACTTTTTCATCTTCAAGCAGAATCCCGCTTAATTTTGCACTATCATTTGTACCGATACCGAATTCTGCAATATTTCTGGCATTTTTTCCTACTGAATCGAGCATCTTTTTTAATTTGGTTGCAGCGGAACCACCAGTTATTTTAGTCGCAAAACCTTTTTCAACTTCGATTTTAATTTTTGCATTTTTCATCAATCCTAATCCTGCCATTGAACCGTCAACTACAAAGACACCGTTTGCCGTTCCTTCAACAGGTGCAAGGAATGTTTCACCTGTCGGAAGATTTCCGCTTTCACCCTTTTTATGAAATAATCCTTTACTTGCAATTGCTGTTTTTCCTTTTATGCTGAATGATATATCTGTTCCTGAAGGCGTAACTACCCTTATTTCTTTTCCAGTTTCAAGAACTTTTTTCAGTTTTATTGAGAGCTTTGATATTTTCTTATAATCAGCATTTAAGCCGCGGATCATTACATCTTTAGTAATGCCCGGAAATGTTGCAATTCTTGCACCTTTTTTAGAGGCATTTCTTCTTGCATCAGTATGGGTTAAAGATTTCGCAGTAGGAATATAAACCACATCGAACTGCTGCATTAGATGAGCAATTTCATCAGAGGGTTCTTCTCCATTTATTTTTCCTGATTTCATTTCTACAAACAGTGCTTTAAAGCCAAGCCGGATTGCATTTAAATATAATGAGTAGCCAATTTCTCTTTTTAATTCATCTGTAATTACAAGAATTTTTTCATTTTTTTTAACAGCCATGCATTCCTGTATGGCTATTACTGAAGCGGAATCTAATTTTGTTAGTTTCATTTTGTAATTTTAGTTAAGGATAAATTAATTAAAGAGGTAATCCGACATTCAACTGAATAACAGCATTGAATCCCCCTTTTTCAATAAATTTTTTCCCGGAAACAGAACTTGACTGTAAATCGGCAAAATATTTTCCGTCATCAGTCTTCATTTTGTCTATACTAAATTGTGTATAAGCAGCAACACCTTCAAGCGATACATAATCCCCAATTACATCGAGAATAAAACCAGTGCCTATTGTGTACCCGATATTCGCTCCTTCAGATTTATATTGATTGACAATAGTTACGGCATTCGGCATGTTCTGGGTTGTGGTAAACTTTGCATTATTAAACATCAAAGCTGCATCAACAACTTTCCAGCTTAGTGCATTTGTAATTTCAGTACCGAGATCAATTCCAAGAGCCCAGTTTTTTATATCAAGCTCAAGTGTACTATTACTTTCTCCTGCAGAAAGATAAGCTTTTACATCGTGTTCTTCTGTTAGATTCTGATAAAAACCTTTAGCGGTAATTATAAAACCTTGAATCTTTGCGCGGAAAAAGTTTAATCCAAGCCTGTAGCCATCTGCTTTCCCAAATTTATCCAGCGGAGAAGAAAGTGAATCCCCATACAGATTATTAAAGTTTTCAATATAATCATTTAACGTACCGGGCTGGTATTTCTGGTAGGAATAACCTCCGTAACCGCCGACAAAACCAAGACAACCAAAACCAAATGTCTGAGCAGACAATTTACTTTGACAAGAAAAAAGAAACGGCAATATCAACAAAAAAGAAATTCTGCGTACGAACATAATCCCTCATATCTATCACATTATAAATTACAAATATTATCTCTAAAAGTGAATTGCTTAAAAAAGGGTGTATGAACATAATGCACAACAACAAGGGAAATTATTTAAGTTCCAACTGCCAATCCTTTATCCTTGTGCTTCATTCCTAATTCAAGTCCGTGACCTCCGGGTCCTGTCTCCGCTTTCCTTAACAAATACGCAAAGATAAGCCCCAGAATTCCAAGAATAGAAAATATCCACATTCCAAGATTGTATCCCGATGGGTTTGCTGCACTTGCTCCAGAATAATCGTTTGCCGTTCCAATAATTAAAGGTAAAAGAGCCATACCAATTTGCTGGATTAATGTCATCAGGGCGTACCCCGATCCCAAACGTCTTTCCTCCACAATATAAGCTACTGACGGCCACATCACTGCTGGTATTAATGAAAATGCTACTCCCATCATAATGACGGGAACGTAAAGTGAAATACTGCTGTATGCCATTAGCAGGTAAACAGGTAATAATAATAGTGAACCAAAGGTCATCAATAATGCACGCCGACCAATAAAATCTACTAATAACCCTATTAAAGGCGTGGCTACCATCGCAGAAAATGGCAAAGCAGAGATCATTAAACCAGCAGATTCACGTGATATATGATGACTTTCCATAAAAAATTTGACTGCAAAATCTCTGAAGGGAAATATTGCCGAATAAAATGTTACACATAGTAGAGTTATGTACCAGAACGATTTATTAAACTTAAGAAGATCTTTAATATTCAATTTATCTGTACCGCTGCCTGCACTTAAAACAAATTTCTTTTCTCCCGAGGTTTCAATTATGTAATAAACCAAAATACCTAAGAGAGATAAAATTCCTATTAACGCTGCCACATCCAAAGGACCGGAATAACCGCCACGATAAAGACCGGGAAAGATTGAGGGGGAATTATCAACTGCAACTGTGCCGCTTCGGGCAACTAACAGATTAATTCCCATCGCGAAACTAAGAACTTTTCCTTTATACCATTTTGCAATTGCCACAGTAATTGCAACTATTAATGGTTCTGAGCCGACTCCCAACAAAAATCTTCCTGCAAGCATTAAATAAAGATTTGAAGAAAATGCAACTATAAAACCTGAAACGGTACAGATTGAAGCGAAAACGAGGGCAGATTTTTTTGTTCCCCACTTATCAACTATCACTCCTCCAAAAATCAGAACAATAATTGCTGCAATGCTGTAATAGGAATATAACTGCCCTATGTTCAGATCGGTAAAATGAAGTTGTTGTTTTAGCTGATCGGCAACCAATGAGATTGAATCGTACACATAGTAGTTGCCGAACATTGCAAGGCTTAGAAATACCAGAACCATCCACCTGTAAGAGGCTGATGGTTCCTTCTTAATTGCTTCGTTTATTACAGAATCATTATTCATTCGGAAAACTATACTTTATCTTCTTTACTCATTGCTACCTTATACAGCATAAATGAAAGGAGACCGAAAAATACTAATCCTGCAATATCACCCCATCCTCCTAAATAATCACCAAGTGATCCGGTAGTTCCACTTGTAAAAATTCCTAAAACAGTTTTTTGAACAGAATTTATAAATGTAATAGCATTACCCGAAGCATCGTGACCAACTGTCCAGCCGATCAATACAGCCACCAGAATACCGGTTATTGTTCCTCCGGCAATTAAACCTGAACTAAACAAAGCGCCCGGTCCTGTTTCAGATTCTTTCGATTTTTTCCTCTTGTCAACAAGCCATTTTATTAAGCCGCCAACATATATGGTTGATGTAGTGGACAAAGGAAGATATGCCCCGACAGCAAATGCAAGTGAATTAACTCCGCATAATTCCATAACAAGTGATAGTCCCATACCGATAAGAACAAGAGCCCATGGAAGATTTTGACTGAGCAATCCTTTAATGACGGTTGACATAAGAATTGCCTGGGGAGCCGGTAAAGGTTCAGGATGCTGAGGAGTAATTGTACCGATTCCAACTGTACGTTCCAGAAGCAGTAAGGTAAAACCAATTGCTACAACCGAAACTAAAACTCCAATAAGCAAACCAACCTGTTGTTTGACAGGAGTTGCACCGACAAGATAGCCGGTTTTCAAATCCTGTGAAGTTGAACCCGCATTAGCAACTGCAATACACACAATTGAACCAATAACAAGAGCAAGAGGTTCATAAAAATCACCGGTCCATCCTATTCCTACAAAAATTAATGAAGTAGCCATCAATGTCGCAATCGTCATACCTGAAACAGGATTTGAAGAAGATCCAATAAGACCCACAATTCTTGATGAAACTGTAACGAAAAAGAAACCGAAAATCACAACCATTATTGCAGTCATAAAGTTAGTGGGAATATTAGGTATGATTGCCATAAAAACAACCAGTACAAGACTGCCGCCAAGCACAATTGAAAGAGGAATATCTTTTGAAGTTCTTTCTTTCTCTTCAACAATATTCTTTTGCTTATTAGCCCTGCTTGATTTGATATCCTTAAATGAATCAGAAAAAGCCGAGACAATAGTTGGAATAGATTTTACAAGTGTAATTAGTCCTCCGAATGTAACGGCTCCGGCACCAATATATCTTATATAACTGTTCCAAATTTCACTTGGTGACATATCTGAAATAAGTTTTGTACCCGGCGGAAAAATTGTGGTTAACTTATCCCCCATCAGCGTAATAAGCGGGATTAAAACAATCCATGATAAAACACCACCAGCAACCATTATTCCTGCAATTCTCGGTCCGATTATGTAGCCGACACCTAAAAGTTCAGGAGTAATTTCACCATTAATGGTACCATTTGGTAAAGCTGATTTTCTTCCAAATACATAGGTCGGAACATCTTTCCACAAGCCCAAAATGGACATAAAAAGCTTATATAAAAAGGCTATACCCAGACCGTAATAAACTTTCTTTGCAAGGTTACCTCCTTTTTCCCCGGCAATAAGAACATCCGCACATGCTGTTCCCTCAGGGTAAGGTAAGGTTTCATGTTCCTTAACAATCAAGGCTCTTCTCAGAGGAATCATAAACAAAACTCCAAGAATACCACCTGCAAGAGCAAGAACAAAAATTTGTAAGTATTTGAAGTATGCCATTCCTCCCGGCAGGAACAATAAAGCTGGTATAGTAAATACAACTCCGGCAGCAACTGATTCACCCGCCGAGCCAATTGTTTGCACAATGTTGTTTTCAAGAATAGTGGCTTTCCCAAACTTCTTAAAAACAGATATTGCTAAAACGGCTATAGGAATTGAAGCACTGACTGTCATCCCAACTTTAAGTCCCAGATAAACAGAAGACGCACCGAATATAATTCCAAAAATAGCACCAAGTACAATCGCTTTTGGTGTGAATTCAGGAATAAACTCTTTTGCAGATATATAAGGCTTGAATTCTGAGGAGCTAGTATTGTTTTCAGCCATTAAATTCTCCTAATATCATAATGAACAAAAATTTAAAGACGAATATTTAGAAATTTATCCCGAAATGCAACGGGAAAAGTGATATTTGTTTAGTTGATAGTTGTAAGCTGTTTGTTGTGTAAGAGGTATGAAATTATAATAATTAACACTACAACATGCCTCAATCTAAAATACCATTTTCCTCATACCAATATGACAGATTGCGAAATCATATTTAACAGGATCTGCAGGATCAAACTTTTTCAGATTTTCTGTTATCTCTTCTGCCATTTTCCAGCTTACATTTTTCCTGGTTGTCAATTTCAATTTCTTACAAATCCGGGCAACGTGGGTATCAACCGGTATAATCAATTTATTCGGAGGAATCTCATTCCATAAGCCAAAATCAAGCTCATCCTTTCTTATCATCCACCTGAGAAAAAGATTCTTCCTTTTGCAGGCACTTCCCAATTCGGGCAACGGAAACATAAACCGCGTTCCAATACTTAATTCCTTTTTAGGTGATATATTTTTTATTTCGTTTCTAAAATGATGGGAAAACCCGGACAATGCATTTTTAATATTTATATCATCCTGCTTATAATGTTTTAAGAAAAGACTTTTCAGTAGACCATAATTATTGTATACTTTTTCAAGTACACGAAAAAGATTAGTAACATCCCCGGTAGAATAAAATCTGTGATAAAGATTTTTAAGCCTTCTATCATTTTTAAAGTCTTTAAATGAAGCAATAAACTCATAGGGATGATTCCCTGAAATTTCAACAAATTTATTTAAGGTATTTATAATCTGCTGCACATTTCCATAAGCGAAGACAGCCGCAATAAATCCCATAACCTCTATATCTTTTTCATTTGAGTATAAATGGAGGAACTGAAGAGGATCAGGCGAGATTTGAGAGTTATCAAAGGCTTTGTAATGATGATCCAGTTTTTGTTTTAAATTCATAAAGTTAAATTATAAAATACGCACAATAAATTTTGTAAACATCGAGAGAAGTTATATTAAATTCAACTGCTATGGTTGATGATATAATCATTAAACCTGATGGATGCATATATTCAAAAAGGAAAAATTCCATCCTCAGTCCACCTTTTTGACCATCTCTTTAATAAGGAATAAAATACCAATTACTGCGAAAATTTTGACTGGTATTCAGTTGAGAGTCACTAAAATTCTGCTTAAAGACATAATTTTTATGGCCTTAATTTTGTTCAAATCTGAACAAATAAAATTTAAGGGAACAACTATGAGCAAGAAACTACTGTTAGCAATATTCATTTTACTTCATACCTCCCTTATACTCTCTCAAAATGTCTACTATGTTTCAGCTAATGGGAATGATTCAAACAGCGGTCTGACGGTTGACTCAGCTTTTGCTACACTTCAGCATGCAGCGGACATCGTTTCAGCGGGAGATTCTGTAATTACAATGCCCGGTAATTACCATGGTTTTGATCTAAGGACAAACGGCAGCCAAAATTCACAAATAGTTTTTAAAGCTTATAATAGCAATGTGGTAATTGATAATCCCAATTCAGTTACAAATGACGGGATCAATATCGAAGAAGCAGATTGGGTTACAGTCGATGGGTTCAAAGTGATAAATCAGCCGAGAGCAGGAATTAGAATTGCAGTTTCTGATTTCGTAACTATAAAAAATAATACCTGTACTTCAAACAGTCGCTGGGGAATCTTCACCGGATTTACAGATGATATTTTAATTGAAAACAATACCTGCTCATACAGCGGAACGGAACATGGAATTTATGTTTCAAACAGCGGCGACAGACCAATTGTAAGAAACAATGTTTGTTTTGAAAACAACGGATGCGGTATTCAGCTTAATGCAGATGAATCCCAGGGAGGTGACGGGATCATTTCTAATGCGGTAATTGAAGGAAACATTTTACACGATAATTGCTACAATGGCGGTTCGGCAATAAATCTTGACGGAGTGCAGGAATCAGTTATTTATAATAATCTGCTTTACAACAATCACTCGACGGGTATTGCACTTTTTATGATAGACGGGGCGGAAGGTTCAAAGAATAATAAAGTTTATAATAATACTATTGATATTCCGTCAGATGGAAGATGGGCAGTACTCGTTGTTGATGGTTCCACAGGCGACACACTCTATAATAATATTTTAATTAACCATCATAGCTTCAGGGGAAGCATTGCAATAGATCAGGCTTCGGTTAATGGATTTTTTAGTGACTATAACCTTGTAGAAAACAGGTTAAGCAATGATGACGGGAATTCTGATATGACATTAGGTGAATGGCAGAATCTTGGTTATGATTTACATTCATATTTAGTCTATGCCGAAGATCAAATATTCGTTAATTCTTCTTCAGGAGATTTTCATCTGAAAGAAGCATCTCAGCCGGTTGATATTGGAACTTACATTGTATCTCCTGTTGTTACAGTTGATCTTGATAATATTTCCCGTCCGCAGGGAAACGGTTTTGATATCGGCGCTTATGAATTTCATTCATCAACCGAAGTTAAATATTTTATTCAGACAAATGGTTACAGGCTCGAACAAAACTATCCGAATCCTTTTAATCCAACAACCAAAATCGAATACCACATTCCAACTGCCGGATTTATATCATTAAGGGTTTACGATGTTTTAGGCAATGAAATTGCAACTTTAGTAAACGAAGTACAACCATCCGGAGATTATGAATTTAATTTTGTTGCAAATCAAATTTCAAGCGGAATATATTTTTATCAGCTTAAATCAGATCATTTTACTTCAACAAAATCAATGATTTTAATCAAATAAGGGAAAAGAAAATGAAGAAGATATACCAATTATTTTTTATACTTCTATTCCTGATTTTTAATTCCGGTTTTATTAATGCTACAGACATCATGGTTTCTGATTCATTGCAATTACATAACGCGATAAACAATGTGCAGGGCGGTGATAACATAATTCTTCAAACTGGTAATTATGGCAAATTGTTGATCTCAAATAAAAATAATAGTTCTGCTGTTGTAATTAAGGCTAATGGAGGAGCTACTGCTGTTTTTACAAGTGTAAGAATATCTAACAGCAGTTATTGGGCTTTGCAGGGATTAAATATTAAACCAAGATACTCAGATAATGCAGGGTGGGTTTGGGCAGTAGATTTTGATGGAAGCTACCTTACAATTGAGAATTGCGACATAAATTTTGCGGATAACACTATAGGATGGACACAAAATGATTGGGTATCCAAAATAGGAAACGGTATAAATCTTGAAGGTACAAACCTTACTGCTCTTAATAACAACATCACTAATGTTGCATTTGCTATTTCCTGCAGTGCTTCTTACTCATTAGTTTCAGGAAATCACATAACTAATTTTCGTGGTGATGGAATCCGTGGTTTAGGTGATGATGACGTTTATGAGTATAATGTTATAAAAAATTGCTATGCGGTTGATGATAATCATGATGATGGATTTCAATCATGGTCTAACGGCAGCGGCGGAGTTGGAACCGGTGTTGTAAAAAATGTTGCACTTCGCGGCAACACTATTATTAATTTTGAAGATCCGAATCAGCCTTTCAGAGGTGACTTGCAGGGAATAGGATTATTCGACGGGATGTACGAAAACTGGATTGTTGAAAATAATTTAGTCATTGTCAATCACTGGCATGGAATATCTTTTTACGGAGCTATTGACTGTAAAATAATTAATAATACAGTTTTGGATAATGATAATGAACCAGAACCGGATCCATGGATTATGGTAACAGATCATAAAAACGGCACACCATCATCAGGAGTAATTGTCCGAAATAATATATCAACCGATTATTCCCTTTCAGGTGGCGTAACTGAAGATCATAATATTGAAATAACAATGGATGAAGCATCAACATATTTTATAAATCCAAATGGAGGAACCGGGAATTATCATCTTCTTGCCACAAGCCCGGCAATTGATGCAGGCAGCAGCAATAGCGCTCCGGATATTGATATGGATGGAGTATCCAGACCTCAGGGATCAGACTGGGATATTGGCGCTTATGAGTATACATCAACAACATCAGGCGGTAACGAAGAAATAGCAAATGATTTTAAGCTTTATCAAAATTATCCAAATCCGTTTAATCCTTCAACAAATATAAATTTTCAATTAGATAGAGAATCGTTTGTTTCATTAATTGTATATGATATTCTTGGAAATCAGGTAGTAATACTACTAAATGAAGAAAAACTTTCCGGAGAATACCAAATTACTTTTGATGGAAGCGATTTGTCAAGCGGTATTTACTTCTATCAATTGTCTGTAAATAATTACGTACAAACTCGTAAAATGGTTTTATTGAAATAGCAAAATGTCCAGTTTCATCCCTCCTAAAGCAATTTACAATTGGCATAATATGTGAAAAATGTACATTCAAAGTTGAAGTATGAACAACCAATTTTAAAGATTAATTAGGCTTTTTCTTTACCAGGATGAAGTCATAATTTATTTAGTCAGGAGAAATAAAATGAAAAGATTTTTAATCGCCATTTGTCTGTTTATCTCCTCTACTCTATCTGCTCAATGGATCTGGCAAAATCCTTTACCGCAGGGAAATCCTTTGCCGTCGATTTATTTTATTAATTCTGAAACGGGCTGGGCTGTTGGAACAGGTGGAACAATTATTAAAACTACAGATAGCGGTGCAAGCTGGGAAGACAAAAACAGCGGCACGAATAAAATTTTAAGCTCCGTTTATTTTACAGATTTAAATACCGGCTGGATTTCAGGTGAGGATGGAATAATTCTGAAAACCACGAATGGAGGTGACAACTGGAACACTCAGATCAGCGGGACAAACGAAGCATTAATTTCGCTGTTTTTCTTTGATTCAAATACCGGGTGGGCAGTCGGCACCAACGGTACTATATTAAATACAACTAATGGAGGAATTAACTGGACTCAGCAATCATCAGGTACAGCTTCTACTTTACGCTCTGTTTATTTTTCGGGTCCTGATTTCGGATGGTTTGTTGGAGAAAACGGTACGATCTATCATACAACGAATAGCGGAAATACCTGGACTCAACAAATAAGCGGAACAACTGAAGAACTAAATTCTGTTTATTTCATTGATTCAAATACCGGCTGGACAGTTGGTAACAGCGGAGTAATTCTTAAAACAGTAAACACCGGAACAACCTGGGAAAGTCAATCAAACGGCGCAACTAGCTGGTATAGTTCGGTTTATTTTTCATCTCAAAGCACAGGGTGGATCACTAGTTTTACTCCCGGATCAATTTTAAAGACAACAGATGGTGGAAATAGCTGGACTACTCAATTTAGCATAACCAATAATGCCTTATCCTCTGTTTTTTTCATCGATGATAATACAGGTTGGGCTTCCGGAACCTATGGAACTATTTTACGAACCAGTAACGGCGGTTCCGATTGGACAAACATATCAGGAGAGAATAATCATCTCCTTAAATCTGTGTGCTTCAGTGATATTAATAACGGATGGGCAGTTGGATTTAATCTTAACAACGGAATTATTTTTAATACAACGGATGGCGGAGCAAACTGGAATTTTCAGGAAACAGGTTTCCTTGAATGGTTTAATTCTGTAAAGTTTGTTGATTCTGAAAATGGTTGGATTGTAGGTGCCGATTTAACAAATTCTACAACACTCATCCTGAGGACTACAGACGGCGGAATTAATTGGGAAACCCAGAATTACAGTGGAACACAACTATGGTTAAATTCAGTTTATTTCACAGATGTTAATCACGGATGGGCTGCAGGTGATGACGGTTCGATATTAAAAACAGATAACGGTGGAGCAAATTGGGAAGCTGTAACAACCGGAACTAACAGTCAATTAATGTCAATGTATTTTGCAGATGAAGTAACAGGCTGGGCTGTTGGCCAGGAAAGAACAATTATTAAAACTTCAGACGGCGGAACAAGTTGGACGAGTCAGGTTAGCAGCACGGGGTCCGTCCTGAATTCTGTTCATTTTATAAATTCAGATGACGGATGGATTGTCGGCAGTTCAGGAGCTATCTTAAAAACTATAGATGGGGGTGAAAACTGGATAGATGAATCGAATGGAACAAGTGATTACTATGAATCTGTTTATTTCACAGATGAAAATAACGGCTGGATTGTCGGGTATGCTAATCAGGCTAATAAAGGAATAATTCTGCACACTACCGACAGCGGTATCACCTGGGAAAACCAGGTCGATTATATAAACCCGTATTTGCTCTCGGTTTATTTCACGGACTCAAATACAGGATGGGTAGTCGGTAACGGCGGAACAATAATTAAAACAGCTAACGGCGGGGTAACATCCATAGGTCCTACAGATATAACTAATACTCCGGCAACTTTTGATTTGTCACAGAATTATCCAAATCCCTTTAATCCTACTACTACAATAGACTATCAGTTATCCGAAAATAATTTTGTAACAATAAAAGTTTATAATGTGTTAGGAATAGAAGTATCTACTCTAGTGAATGAAGAAAAATCTGCCGGAAAGCACGAAGTAAAATTTGATGGGAGTAAATACGCAAGCGGAGTTTATTTTTACCGGCTTCATACAGGAGAATCGGTTCAAACAAAAAAAATGGTGTTAATTAAATAAAATTTTGATAACAGCGAATCAAATATTTCATATTTTGTTAATAACAGCTTATTGATGGTTATTAATAAATGAACTAAATTTGAATAGAGAAATCTATTTGTAATGGGATTCTATAAGTTGGATAAGACTCTATTTTAGCAGACCGGGGAACGGCATAAATTATTTCTAAAGAATTAATTCCTTTTGGTTTTTATGCATCTATAAAATCAGGGAGAAAAAATGAAAAAGTGTTTCCTTTTTGTATTCCTTACCTCTTTAATTTTTGCACAATCTAAATCTGTTGATTCAAAAGTAACTGAAGCTACGGTATTTAAGGATCGTGCGATGGTTACCCGTTCGGCGGATGTTAACCTTAAAAAGGGAGAAAATCAAATAGTCTTTTCTGATTTAACAACAGATATTAAAGATGAAACTGTAAGAATTGCTACTGAAGGAAACGGTGAGATCAAAATTCTTGATGTAAAAGTTGAGCGCAGATACACACCTGAGATAAGAAAAGAAGAAATGAATGATTTACAGAAAGAGATAGATGCACTAAACAGGGAAATGCAGGAAGCTACCGATCAGCTTGCAATTTATGACAGCAAAAAAGCTTTTATAGAATCATTAAAAGCAGAATCGGTTAAATATGCTAATCAAAAAATTCTGCTGAGTACAAACTCAACAAAAGAATGGAATGACCTGTTAAAATTTTTAGAAACTAATCTTAATGAAATATATAAAGGCATAAGAACACAATCTGATAAAAGATCCGAAATTGATGAACAGATAAAAGCACTGAAGCTTACGATGAACAAATATGAAGGGAGCGAACCCAGAAATTATAAAGAAATAATCGTAAAGCTTGATGCTTCTCAAAATACAAATGCAAAAGTAAAAGCTTCTTACATAGTAAACAGCGCAAGCTGGTATCCTATTTATGATGCCCGGGTTGATTCAAAAGCCAAGACGGTTGAGTTCACATTTTATGGAATGATACAGCAGACTACCGGTGAGGATTGGAATGATATCAAATTAACTTTCTCAACTGCAGATCCTTTGTCAATTAAAAATCTGCCTGCACTTGAACCCTGGTATCTGGATGTTAATCCGCTGACGTACAAATCAAACATTAGAGGAGGAAGATCTAACGAAATACAATTTTTAGCTGGCGGTTATACTGCTTCATACAGCCAGAATTGGGGACTGCCCGGAGGTACAGGTTCAATAACAGGTTATATTACAGATAAAGAAACTGGTGAACCACTTATCGGGGCAAATGTCATTCTTGAGGGAACAAGTTTTGGTTCTGCAACTGATGTTAACGGGAAATATTACATAGCAAATGTCCCTGTTAAGAATTACAGAATAAAATTCTCTTACGTAGGATATGATGCAGTTCCTGTAGATATAAATATTAAGGAGAAAAATATAGCTGAAGTGAATGTTCCCCTGGAACCAGGAAATTTTACAACCGGTGAAGTTGTCGTAACCGGAAACCGACCTTTGATAGAAAAATCCTCCACAAATGCAATACGGATCATGGATGCTGACCAGATTATTCATCTCCCGGTTTATAGTGATGTGAAATCAAAAGATTTTACCACAACATTTGAACTTAATACAATTAATACAATCCCGAGTGATAATACTCCACACAAAGTAACAATTTCAATGAATGTTCTTCCAATCGAATTTGCTTATACCTCTATACCTAAAATACTTCCGAAGGTTTATGTTAAGGGCAAAGTAATTAATAATAATGACTATCCCCTGCTTGAAGGAGAAATCAATATTTTTATGGATAATGATTTTGTCAACAAGACTAACATAAACATTGTCGTTCCTACAGATACTCTGGAATTGGCATTAGGAATAGATGAAAGCATAAGATGTGAAAAAACTCTTAAAAATAGATTCATTGAAACAAAAGGCTTATTCGGAGGAAAGAAAAGGGTCAATTATGATTTTGAAATTAAGGTAATTAACAATCGTAAAACCAAAGAAAACATTTCGGTAATAGATCAGCTTCCGGTATCAAGAAATGAAAAAATACAGGTAGAACTTATTACTCCTACTGAAAAAGAAATTGAAATTAATGCAGACAAAGAACTGGTCTGGAAACTTGATTTAAATCCGGGAGAGACAAAAATACTTCCGTTAAAATTTTATGTTGAATTGCCTGATGATGTTAATATTTATGGATTGGAATAATTATTCATCTTTAAGTAATAGGAAACTGTTCAATTTGAATTAAATGCTTTAACCAGGCAAAATATATCCGGATAAACCAGAACTTGAAAACTTTTATTCTTATAGTAATCTGCTGTGCTGCAAGTTTATCTGCCCAGACCTTTTATAACTTTTCGGTTACAAACGGCTTACCTGATAATCATATAAAAAGTATAATACAGGATCAAAAAGGATTTATCTGGTTTGGAACCCAAAACGGGTTATCCCGGTTTGATGGTTATGAATTCAAAGAATTTAAAAATGATCCTGACAATCCGAAATCTTTATCCAATAATGGTATCTGGATTTTGCACGAAGGAAAATCCGGATATATCTGGATTGGCACTCAGAATGGTGACCTAAACAGATATAATCAATATAAGAATTCATTTGAACACTGGAATATCTGCAGCACAACGAACGGGGAAAATTATATCTCCTGCCTGCATGAAGAATCGAATGGTGATATCTGGATCGGAACATACAATAAAGGGCTTTACAGATTCAGACCATCGGATAAATCTATTAAACACTGGCAGCATAGTAACAATGATATCAATTCCCTGAGCAACGATTTTATTAATGCTGTAATATCAGACAATGAAGGAAATTTATGGATAGGAACTTACTCCGGCTTAAATAAATTTAACCCTTCAAAGGATAGTTCAATTTTTAAAAAATATTTTGCAGATAAATCGAATCTAAATTCGCTTACAAGCAACCTTATCTGGAATATCACAAAATCAAAAATTAACCCTGACATATTTTATATTGGAACTTATGAAGGACTGACGATATTAAATTCAAAAGCTGAATCCTTTAAAAAACTGTTGCCTGTGAAAAATCCTGTTAACCAGTTTTCCAACAGTATCGGTTCGGTTGCTGAAAAAAGGACAGAGAACGGAATTGAATTATGGCTTGGAGGTTACGGTGGGCTCATAAAATATAATCCTTCCACAAATCAAATATCTCAATGGCATCACAAGCATAAAATTCCTGAGAGTCTAATCAGCGAACAAATTAATGATCTACTAATGGACAGCTCCGGCGTAATCTGGATAGCAACCGAAGATGGAGTCAGTTGTTTGCCGGAAAAGATACTGAAATTTAAAAACGATGCTCTACAGGATTTTTCTAATTCAGATAGGAAAATTATTAATGAAATGGAGATTCGTTCCATAACCCAGTCCAAAAATGGATTAATATTTTTAGGCACCACACAGGGATTGGAATACATTCAAAAAAATGGTGACTATTCAGAAATAAAAACAATATCCCGGTTTGAGGGAACAGATATCTGGAGTTTAGCGGAAGGTAGGTCCAATGATTTGTGGATTGGCACTTATGGTAAAGGTTTGTTCAATTTTAATTTAGGTTCATCAAAAGTAAAACACTTTGCTTTTCAATCCCCCACTGACAGAATTACCCCGTACAATTACGTCAAATCTATTTATGAAGACAATGATAGGAAACTGTGGGTTGGATTTTGGGGAGGCGGTCTCTCAATTATCGATCTTAATTTAGGTGAACAGCAAATTTTCAGGAAAGAAACTAATGCTACGTTAGGTATCAGTTTTAATGACGTATGGAAAATATTTCAGGATAGCTTTGGAAGAATCTGGATTGGAACCAATGGCGGTGGCTTAAACCTCGCACACCGGCAGAAGAGTCCGGATGAAGATAAAAAAGGATATACCTTTATCAGGATGCCGGTATCCGGAGGACAGTCAATAAATAATAATGTATTATCAATATGCGAACAAAAAAATAATGTGCCGGCAGGTTATACTGCACTCTGGATTGGAACTACAGACGGGTTAACAAGTCTTGAAATAAAAAACTCAAATAATTTTAACGACGTCAAAGAAATAATATCAGATTTAAAATACTATACAAATAAAAATGGACTGGCGAATAATGTAATCTCTGAAATAGTTGAAGATGACAGCGGCAGCCTCTGGCTTACAACTAATTTCGGCTTATCAAAATTTAATATTAAAGACGAAACATTTATTAATTTTTCTTCATATGACGGATTAACAGATAATAATTTTAGTTCAGGTGCATTAATAAAAAGCCGTGATGGATTTATTTATGCGGGCAGTAACCAGGGATTAAATATTTTCAAACCGGAAGAAATTCATCTATCTGATTTTCATCGGCAAATTATTTTTACTGAATTTAAGATTCAAAATAAAAGTGTAACCGTTTCAGATAATTCATCATTGAAAGAAGATATTTCCTCGACCAAAAATATTGAACTCCCCTTTAACCAGAATTCATTTACTTTTTACTTTTCTGCGTTGGATTATAATGCTCCGCAACTAATTGATTATTCATATCTACTGGACGGATTCGATAAAGAATGGAGTTCCCCTAATAAAAGAAATTATGCTGCTTATACTAATTTAAATCCGGGCAGGTACATTTTAAAAGCAAAGGCAACAAACAGTGACAAGATATGGCAGGAAAAACCAGCTGAGCTTTTAATCATAATTAATCCCCCATGGTGGAAAACAAGCTGGGCTTATTTTACTTATGTATTTTTTATTATTATAGGAATTCTGGCTATCAGAAAATTTCAGATAAATCGTGCTGAGCTTAGAAATGAGCTTAAGATGCGTGAATTCGAATCTAAAAAACATCAGGAGCTTGAGAATCTTAAATCCCGGTTCTTTGCAAACCTTTCACACGAGTTCCGAACACCCTTAATGCTCATCAAAGGTCCCGTTGAACTGCTTATAAATAAATTGTCCAAAAATAAATTAAAAGAAAACGAACTGGCTGAACAACTGAAAATGATTAATAACAACAGCAGGAAACTTCAGAAATTAATTGATCAGCTTCTGGAACTATCTCAGCTTGAATCCGCTTCGATTCCGATAAAGGCAAAGCAGGAAAATTTAAAAACTATTTTGCAGGGACTTGTGTATTCTTTCGATTCACTTGCAGTTCAAAAAAATATTAGTTTGAAATTTAATACTTCTGAAGAGTCTATTATTGCCTGGTTGGATCGTGATAAACTTGAAAAAATAATTAACAACCTGCTTTCAAACGCTTTCAAATTTACAGAGAAAGGCGGAACAGTTTCAGTCGAGATCAATTTGAACAAAATTACTAAACAAGTAGAAATAAAGATTTCCGATACGGGGATTGGAATACCGGATGATCAGATAGATAAGATATTTAACCGCTTTTACCAGGTTGATGATTCTTCCAGCAGAGCTTATGGCGGATCGGGGATTGGTCTTGCGTTAGTGAGGGAACTGGTTGAATTACATAAATGGAATGTTTCTGTTCTTAGCGAACTTAATAAAGGAACTGAGTTTACTTTATCGATTCCTTCGGGAGATTATCTTAATGAAAATGAGAAGATTTACGAAAAAATTTCTGAACCTGAGTTATACCCGGTAGATAAGACGTCAGGGTTTTCTGAAGAAATTGAACAAGATTTATATAACTTGAAATCAATCAAATCAAAAAATGTTCTAACCAGTAATTCACAAAAAGTCAAGATCTTATTAATTGAAGATTCCGTAGAAGTGAGAAAATATTTGTCAGGTTTGTTAAAATCGTGGGACGAATTTACTACTGGTATAAATGATTCTCAGCCCGGAAGAATAATTGAAATTCTGGAAGCCGAGAATGGCGAGGAAGGATTAAAAACAGCTAATGATAATATGCCGGACTTAATAATAAGTGATATAATGATGCCGTATATGGATGGTATAGAATTTTGCCGCCGGATTAAAACCAGTTGGGAAACATCACACATCCCGGTAATTCTACTTACAGCCAAAGCATCAAGCCAGAGTAAGATTGAAGGACTTGAGACGGGAGCTGACGATTATCTCACAAAACCATTTGATTCACAGGAACTTTTTACACGGGTAAAGAATCTTCTGGAGCAGCGCAGAAGATTAAAGGAAAAATTTTCACAGGAAATTAAAATCAAACCTGAAGCGGTAACCACAACATCGCTTGATAATGAATTACTTAACAAAGCGTTATCAATTGCTGAAAATAACTTATCCGATAGTAAGTTCGGGATTGAAGCTTTTGCAAAAGAAATGGCAGTAAGCCGAACCCAGTTGCACAGAAAACTATTGGCGGTAACAGGGCTGGCACCGGGAGAATTTTTAAGATCATTCCGGTTAAAGCGCGCTGCTCAAATGTTATTGGAAAAACGGTTAAGTGTAACTCAGATTGCATTTGAGGTCGGGTTCAATAGTCCCTCCCATTTTACCAAGGCTTTTACACAACAGTTTAATTGCCTCCCATCGGAATTTGAATCCAGGTCAATTCAAAAAAGTAAAGAAGCCTGACTCTTTTATAACCTGAATGCAGTGTCCAATATTAAGAATTAAATATCACCTCTTTTTCCCTCTCCAAACGGCAATTGAAATTTACCTTTTCAACCCAATCACCCTTTAACTTACACATTTTTCATTATTCTATACAACAAATTCCCGATTTCCCCGCTTTGGAACATATCCGCTAAAGATCGGAACAAATCCGATAGCTGGCATTTCGATAATCAGTTATGTTTGTCCAATGAAAAATTTAACTGTTCTTTTTTAGGATAATATGAAGAATAACCCGTCAAAGACGAGGTCTCGCCTAAAGGCGGACGAGGTTCCGCTAAATGAAGATATAGAAACAATTAGAAAGAAGGAAAGGATCATAACGATAGCACTTAATGCTATAATAGTAATTGTTTGTATCGCAATAATTGTACTTATCCTGAATCTTTTAAACTAATTAAACCAGAGGAGATAATCCTTTTAAACAATCAACATGGAGTAATAAAATGAAAAACCTTTTTTTACTATGGATGTTCGTCGGTGTACTAATTCTTTCACAAACTGAAATAAACGCCCAATGGGTACAAACCGGACCATCAGGCGGCAGAGTTAATGATCTGGCGGTAAGCGGAGGTAAAATCTACGCCGCTTCCTACGGCGGAGTTCTTATTTCAACAAATGGTATAGATTGGACTCATTCCGATTGGGGTTTGATGGATGGCTATATAAATGCTGTTGCTGTTACAAGTTCCAGAATCTTTGCCGGTTCACAAGATAATGGGGTGTACGTGAGTGACCTCAATGGACTAATCTGGCAACAGACTTCCCTGAATGATAAAAGAATTAATTGCATGACTGCAATCGGCAATAATATCTTTGCGGGAACTTCTTCAACAGGTGTTCACTTAACAACTGATAACGGTACTACCTGGACTCAGGTAAATAGCGGATTAACTTCTCTTCAGGTGGAATGTTTTGCAGTGAGTGGAACTAATATTTTTGCCGGTACAGGTGACGGCGTATTTCTTTCTACCAATAACGGCACTAACTGGACTTTCGCCAACACCGGACTACCTGGAACTACAATTCTTTCGCTGGCAGTGAATGGAACAAATCTTTATGTCGGTGTCAGGTCGCACGGTATTTATTACTCACCGAATAATGGTCAGGGTTGGCTGCAATATGGCACTTCTCCCACTATCTATCCGTATTCAATTGTTTTCCAAGGAACAGATGTATATACAACCGGTGGTGGTGGTGGTATTTGGCGCACAACGAATAATGGCACGGACTGGACAAGGCTAAACGATGGAACAAATGGAATGGATGCGTATGCCCAGGTTTTTGATTTAAATTTTATTGGTGAAAACCTTGTTGCTGCCGAATGGCATGTATCTGAAAGTGAATCTATGGGTTTATACACTTCAGCAAATTACGGAGCAGATTGGACTCAAATCAATTGGGGACAACCTAAATACTGTGCTAATGGAATTGCTGTAGCCAACGGAAATATTTCTGTTGCAACTTGCGGCGGAATGTATCGTTCAACAGACAACGGTACTGAATGGGTAGGACGTACTATACATAATGATTATGATTGGGCTGACTTTACTGCTATCAGTTTCAGAAGCAGCACTAATGGTTTTGCAGGTGACGTAAACGGCTTTGTTTACTCTTCAACAAACGGAGGAGAAGACTGGTGGAACACCGGTCAGCCTTATGGTGACCCTGTACAGATTGAAGCGGGAGCTAAAATAACATCTTTTGCTTTTATCAGCACCTACTTATTCGCAGCAACCACTCCTTTCCTGGCCGGTGTTGAAGGCAGCGTGTATTTCTCTTCGGACAACGGCGCTACCTGGGAACGCAGGAGTAGCGGTTTGCCAACTTCAGCAGATACAAATACAGTTGTAAGCTCACTTGCTGTTATCGGAAACAATTTATTTGCCGGTACGGGTCATGGCGTTTATCTCTCAACTAATAACGGTACAAACTGGACGAAAGTAAATAACGGACTTACCGGCCTCTGGGTTTATTCTCTGGCTGTTAAAGGAACAGAACTATTTGCCGGTACTCTTATTCAGGGTGTTTTCCGTACAAACAATAATGGAACAAACTGGACACATTCATTAACCGACTTAAACGTTACTGCTGTTACTGTGGTTGATACAAATGTTTTTGCAGGAACCTGGGCACAGGGAGTGTACCGGCTGATTAACAGTGACTCAAGTTGGAAGGCCGTTGGTCTGTCAAACGTTTACGTTACATCCTTCGCTTACAATGATGGTTATCTGTTTGCTGCAACCAGTGCTAACACTGTATGGAAGGCTCCCATTGATGTTCTGACTCCAGTTGAGGAAATAAAAATCAATCTTCCGGCTGAATTCAATCTCTCACAAAATTTCCCGAATCCTTTCAATCCCACTACAACAATTCAATATTCAGTGGAAAAACTGCAACAGGTTACTTTAAAAGTTTATGATATTCTGGGAAATGAAATTTCTACACTTGTAAACAGCGAACAGCCCGCAGGAGTATATACAATTAAATTCAACGGGACTACTCTTTCAAGCGGAATTTATTTCTACAAATTGCAAACTGAAAATTATTCTGAAACCAGGAAAATGTTATTGATGAAATAAAATTTTGCTTATCTATACAAACTTCAGATAGATAAACTTCATCAGGGTGGGCAAATGCTCACCCTGAATTAATTAAACTATTTTACTTAAATAAAAGGTGTGATATGAAAAAAACATTGATTTTTACAACCGAATTATCAATTCTATTCCTTCTTGTTCTTCTGGTTTCCTGCAGTAAAGATAATTCGCAGGCAGAATCATCCGATACCCAAACTGTTTCAAAAGTGTTTACACCCGAAGAATTATTATCTGCTAATGAAGCAAGTGAGATATCAGGATTTAAAGTTACATTAGATGAAGGAACTTTAATGAAAGATCCACAAACCGGCATAATATCGCTGAGATATAAATACGATATTAATGAAAGCAATACATCACATGCATTAGTCCAGATAGAAGAGAACGGATTTAAACCTGCCGACAAAATTAATAAAGGTTTTACAGCAGCTAAATCATTTGAATCTGAAATGAGTTTTAGTAAGAATGAAATAACCCCTGTAAGTAACATCGGGGATAAGGCTTTTACTTTTAATCATAATGGACAGCTTCATATGCTGTATAAAGATTACTATATAATTGTAGCATTTGATGCCGATCCTTATTCAACTGACAAAAATGCACCGCTTAACATTAAGTTAGGACAACGTATACTTGCTAACCTTATGGAAAAGTTATAATATTTAACCGACCTTCGGGGTCAGCTCATTTTTTACAGGCTGATACCTCGAAGGTTCTCACATTCAATTAGTTTTGTCTTTTATTTCATCAGAATCATTTTTTTCGTAACTGTATAATTACCTGCATTCATTCTGTATATATACATACCGCTTCCCAAGCCTGAACCATTAAAATTAACTTCGTGAACTCCTGCCTGCTCCTTTCCGTTAACTAAAGTGGCAACCTCTTTACCAAGAATATCGTAAACCTTTATTGTAACATTGGATTCATTTGGTAATTCATATCCTATTGTGGTTGTAGGGTTAAATGGATTGGGATAATTCTGTTCAAGAGCAAAGTCTTTTATTATTCTTAAATCAACTTCAATTGTTTTTGAATAATTAAAATTACCGTCCAGATCATACTGTTTAAGCCTGTAATAATAAGTACCGCTTAAAGTTGGTTTATCTGTATAAGAGTATTCATTCGGTTCCGTGGTTGTGCCTTTCCCGTCAACAAAACCAATTGTACTCCAGTCAGCCTTATCTTTACTCCTTTGAATTTCAAATCCCCTGTTATTTATTTCTGTTGCAGTTTTCCAGGACAGATTAACCTTGCCATAAGATACATTCGAATAAAAATCAGTCAGCTCAACAGGAGTACCAGCAGTTGTATCATTGATAATTGCAGTCCATACGCTTAAAGTGGAATTATCGAGTCTCATCCATATTGGATAAACCATCCTGTTGTAAGCAGCAATGTTTGTATAATCACCAAAAAATACGCTTGAAGTAGGAGTAAAAGATGATTCACTTACTTTAAAGTTTTCAAAAGTATCACCGCCGTCAGTCGAGCGGGCAACATATACATCTGTTGCAGCGCCGGTTGTATTTCTTCTGTCATAAAAACAGCAATAAATAAACCCTGTTGTTTGATCAATTGTCATCCAGGTAAAGAACTGTTGACGGGTAGTATTATCATCATTTACTTTTAATGGTGATGTCCATGTATTTCCACCATCAGTTGATTTCACAAAAAATACATCTGTATTTGTTGCACCGTTTCTTTGATCAGACCAGTTGATATAAATATTTCCTTTATACGGCGAAGTGTTTCCGGTATCACAATCAGTTATGGGTAATCCATTAGCCCGGTAAATACCTGAAACTGCATAATCCCATCCGCCGGGAATATCTGAAACAAACACATCTGTTCCGAACGTATTTCCACCGTCGGTGGATTTATCGAACATCAATCCGAGCGGACCAGCCCAGCTAACATAAATTTGTCCATCAGGACCTACACAGGGTACTGCGCCCTCATCAGTGTTATCACTGTCAAGACAATCACCACTTCTATCGCTTATCGTAATGGCATTTGACCATGTAATTCCGTGATCAGTCGATCTCGAAAACCGAATGCGTGAGCTGTCGCTTGGAGTTGGTACACCATAGCTATCAAATTCTGTCCATGTAACATATAAATTTCCATGGTAAGGTGAATTTGTCATATCCGCTGCAAGCCAAGCTTTATCCTGCTGCTTGGGATCATTAACCCCTATTCCTGCCCCGTCATTAAATGTAACTCCATGATCTGTTGATCGCTGGCATACAATCTGGCCAATCCAGATTGGAGTTAATGAAAGATGTACATAGTATAAATTACCGCTATCATCATAAACGAGACAAGGATCGCCCCATACTCCAAGAGAAGATGAGATTGTATGCTGATTCCAGGTTAATCCAGCATTCGTAGAATAATAAGCATAATCTATATTCGCGCCTGCTGCAAGATAATTCGGGTTGAAAGGATTAATTGTTATAGAAACTTCTTCAGGATCAGTGCTTGAAGGATTGTTAATCATTACATTCTGATACTGGGCAAATTCCTGAGAGGCAAACAAGAATAACAAACAAATAAGTAAAAAATATTTCATTTCTTCATCCGGATATTTATTAGAACAAAATTACTTAAACCCTGATTTAATTTAATAAAAATTGAAGAAATAATTTCCGTAAAAGATTATCACCTGGATATGTCACACCCTTGATTTAATGCAAAGCACAATTATATAACTCTATAAATTGAATGAAAGTTTTATTCCTTCTATTGCCATATCTGTCCCCATTATTGCAAGTATTAATCCCATTATTTTCCCTATTACCAATATCAAATGATTTCCGATTTTTTTAACTATAAATTCACTCAAAGTAAAAGCCAAATAAGTCAGAAGAATCATTACTGCAAAAATTACGATCACGATAGAAAGGTTTACGATAGCTTCCGTTGGTTATGTAATTCATTGCTGTAACAATTGTTCCCGGACCGGCAAGTATGGGAATTGCTAATGGAGATATAGCAACCCCGTCGTCAGGTTCAATATCATCCTGATGATGTATCTTTGATTTTTTTGATTGAAGCATTTCAAAGCCGACATAAAATAGTAGTATTCCACCGGTAATTTTAAAGGCGGGAATTGTTATCCCGAATAATTCGAAAAGATATTTTCCCAGAATAACAAAGAACAGCACTATAAGAAAAGCAGTTAAGCAGGATGTTTTCGCTATAGATTTTCTTTCCTTTTCATCTTTCTCACCGACCAGCCCTAAAAAAACAGGTGTGTTGGCAATAGGATTCATTATGGCAAAGAATCCCATAAACACAGTCAAAGAAAAAGTTAAAATATTTTCAGGCATATTATGAGTTTTTTATATAAAATAAGTATTGCAAATAAATCAATACATGAATGTAAATTCATAGTAAACTTATTTTTCGTTAAATAGTTGATATGCTTTTATTACGCACTTAATTCTTGAATTAATTTTCGGATTTTTTCTTTTAATTCCGGCAAATCATTTTTAGCGGTTTCCCAGACTACTTGAATATTTACTCCAAAATAATCGTGAATAAGTATATCTCACATTCCGCCTATTTCCCGCCAAGGTATTTCATGTGATTGGTTTTTGAACTCTGAAGGTATTTTTTTACTTGCTTCACCTATAATTTCTATTACTCTGATCAATGCAAATTGTGTTTTTTCATCTTTTCTGAAATCCTGATAGGACATCCCATTTATAAAATCTATTCCTTTCTTTATAGATTCGTATATATCATTCAGGTATTCTAAAAAATCTCTTTGGTTTTTCATAAAGCAATAGATTCATTCAAAATATTTTTCCCTATTCCCGGTTTTAATGAATCCTTCATTACCAGATCAACATTAACCTGCAGCTCATCGGAAAGATAATTTTTTAATTTAACAAACTTTAATAAGGTTGGCACTTTTGAAAATGATACAAGAATATCTAAATCACTATTACTATTTTGTTTATTTTTAACATATGAGCCAAATAATTCTATAGAGGCAACATCATACTTCTGGATAATATGCGGTAATAGTTTCCGAAGAAGCGACAATATTTCATTCAAATCTTTTTCCATAATCAAAAAATGCTATATTTTATTTAATAATTCAAATTTACCTGCAAATGTGCAATGAAGCTGCAACTAACTGAAGTATTGGCAATAGGATCCCATTATGGCAAAGAATCCCATAAACACGGTTAAAGAAAAAGTCAGAATATTAGCAGTCATTACACACTTCCGTAGTTATATATGATTTATTAATTTTAATATTCATTTGGTTGATATCGCCACTATGCCTTTTCCGACAATCTCGTCAGGATTTTAAAATTCATATCTTGGTTGTGGTAAATAATAATTCGTTGAGTCTGAATCATAAATAGAAAGCAATACTATACCACATCAGTTCTATAGCCAATTTTATATAGTGCAGCTACAGATTTAAAATCAAAATACAATTTTTCAGGAATTATTTTTGTACAGGTATCTGAAAAGGAATAATGGACTAACTTCATAGGAAGCTGAACCGGATAAGACTCTTGAAAACCAGAAGTATAGAACAATGCAGTTGAATGAACCTCACACCCTCCGGGGTACGTTGCGTCAATTATTAAAACATCTTTTGTTATTTCAACCTTCTGAGTAGTTATTTCATTCGAATTTATCGAACCAAGACTAGTTGTTCCGGATAAAAAAATAATTGGTCTTACTAAGACATCATCCGGAATTTCATTATTTACAATTTCATCACTACAACCATTAACCATAAAGCATATAAAAACTAAATAAAGAATCTTTTTTATTTTTCTTCCTCATTGAAAAAAACGTGACGGAGTTGTTTTTAAACCACTGCCTATAACAGCACTGTGGCTTAACTAACGACTGACAATAATTATTAAAACTTATTTAACAGAACAAACTTAAAAAGCAACTTTTTTTGCAAATCATACTTTAAAATCCTAAACCGACCGCATTGAAGAAGTGGTCGCTGTTGAAGCGTGGGTTAGGGCGCGACTCATATTACTTTGAAAAAATGGATACACAATCAATAATCTTTCCCCAAGGGATGTCTATTTGGGTTTCAACGACGAGACCGTACTTAATGCATTTTTCAGAAAAATATTCTTTAGAAACATTGGATCGCCAATGGGGATTATCTTTAATATTCCTCGAAGCTGTATTTCCAAGATTTGAATGATGTACGAATCCTTTGCCACCCTGCTTGAGTACTCTGGAGAATTCTTTTATGTAACCTTCCAAAACTATTTTATTAAAATGAACGGCTGAATCCCAGCAATATATAGTTGAGATGCTATCACTATCAATCATTCTGAGATCCTTTCCATTGTTGGTATAATAATATATCTGGCATCCACGAAATGATACGCCTAGCCTTTTTCGACATTTACTAATAGCGTTAGCACTATAATCTACGGCATAGAGCCTGTTTGAAACCGAACAAAGTCTTTCTGTATTCCTACCCGCACCGGGAGATAGCTCAAGAGTATCATGAAAATCCATATTTTGAATCAGAGGCCAAATAATGTTATCCCATTGAGTTTGAATTGTTCTTTCAGCTTGTGAAAAATATTTATTCCAAGACAGCATACCTGTTTGAACTAGATTCGCCTTTCCTTCTGGCAAAATTATTATGATGATTTGTCCAAATAAGCGAGTTATCAACTTTAATATTTGTTTAACTAATTTCATTTTCTTGTAAACCTTGTGCCCTTACTATTAATTAAGCAGTCCGGTTTATGCTTTATAGAGTTTGTTAGCCGGATAAACCTTTCCGCCTAACATTCCTCTTAAATTATTAACCCGGTCTTTGTAACTGTTACTCCGGTATAAATTATTGTAAAGGTTTGCATGTATTCCTGTATACAGAAAATCCTTCCTCATTTCTTCCAGCCAAATTGAATCGTTACCCAAAATTCTTCCCTGCATATTTTTATTTGACCAAACTTAAATTTTATCCCTTAATTAATCAATAGTTCTCTTAGACAATCAGACAATTCTGAGGCTGTCGTTTATCAATCCTAATTTGGTTTGAAAGATAACAGCAATTGAATCGGCTTTCTCTTTTATCTCTTCGGCTTTTTCACCTTTAAAATTTTCATCAACAGTTTGTTTGAAAAGCTTAAGCCATCTTTTAAAATGTAACGTTGTTATCGGCAGTTCAAGGTGAGAGGTGAGGGGCTGACCTTTGTAGGTGTTGCTTTCAAAAAGAACAGCACTCCAGAAACTATACATTACGGGTAAATGTTCTTCCCAGTTAACGTGGGCTTTCTCATTAAAAACGGGAGATAATAATTCATCTTTATTTACTTTTTTATAAAAGCTGTCCACAAGAAGAATTATATCATCAATATTTTCAATATCCATCTTATCATTATAATCTTTGAAGAAAAGATAATAATAATCTTAAAGTAATTCAGCTTCTAAAGTCACGGATTTGGGGAATAAGATATAATTTTCAAGATACACATGCTTATGAAGATCTTCTTCAAACTCTTTTAATTCCTGCATTGTAACGGTGTAAGTCGCACAGGCATCATCAGGAACAAAATAATTGTCTGTCAGGTTTCTTATTTCGTACATTTCATCTCCTGCTGCCTGATGTTCTGCCTCCATCATCCTTATAGGATTTTTTACTGTACCGAAATACGGTGCTTCAGTATTTCCTCCTTTCCTCTTAGCATTTACAAGCTGCTTTATAAACGGGAAAAGAATCTGTTCCTCCTTCATCATATGCTGCTTTAAATCCTTATATACTTTCTCAAAGTTGTTTGCAACTTCAAGCAATTCGGGGTGATTTTTCCCGTGAACTGTTGCTATCTTCTGAGTATGCGAAGTAAGAACAGGAATCATTTTTGTAACATAAGCATGATGATTATTAACAATATAATCTATCATAAAATCGAGACTCCAATCCTGGAATTTGTTAGTCTCAGGATTTTTATTTCCCAACGATTGTAGTTCATTAAATATTACCGTTGAATCCAACCCTCTCTTATTGCAGGCTTCCGATACAGGAATATTCCCGCCGCAACAGAAATCGAGGTTGTATTTTTCAAACACCGCTGCAGCCTTAAAATTAGAGCCGACTATCTGTGAAAGGGTAAGCTTTTGTAGATTGTCGGTATAATACTCATTCGTGTTCTGTTCCATTTGTATCTCCTTAAATTTTAATTGATAATTTTTAAAATCTATTTATAGTTTTCCTTCAGAGGTATATCGATATTATTTTCATTTTTATTCTTTTCTTTGATATTATTTGCGGCTGCTTCCCTATCAAATTTTTTAATTGCTGCTGTTCCGGTTGGATGACCGTAGGTATTCATGTTTTTATAATAGATAATATAATCCTGTTTGGGAATATCATTGCTCCAGTGCCCGGTTAAAATTCCCAGTCCCGTAACAAGCATAAATATTGAAACCACACCAATTGCCACATATCTTTTATTAACTTTTTTCTTTCCGGGAAGAATTGATTTTAAATCGAGAGTGTCAGCAACGGGACATGCATCAACACAGCTAAGACAGGTATTGCATTCATCCGATATTACTGTTTTCACTTTATCAACTTTTATATATGACGGGCAGGCTTTTGCACATAAGCTGCAATCAATACAACTTACAGGATTTCTTTTAATCTTAAGTGGGCTGAGAAATGAAACAAATCCGAGCAGCGCTCCATAAGGACAAAGAAACCTGCACCAGAAATTTCTTATGAAAATTGAAAGGACAAATAATACTGAAAGGATAATAAGTGCTGTTTGTGAAATGTCGGCAAAGAAATGATACATCTTTAAGTCAGCTACAATGTTGTAGGGACTATCGAGAAAAGCCTGCAATGCTATTCTAGTCATTAAAAAGAAAACCGAATAGAATAAAAATCCAAGAAGTAAATATTTTAAGCTTCTCAGAGGATAGTCAATCCATTTTGGTAAATGAATTCTTCTTTTAAATATTTTTTTATAGACCTTCTCCCCAAAGTCTCCTATCATTTCGGATATAAAACCTATCGGGCATAACCAACTGCAGAAAGCTTTTCCAAACAAAAGTGAAACAAGGAGGATTGCAAAAAATATAAATAGTCCGGCAGGATGTGCAAAATGAATCTCACCAGTTGTTATAAAAAGATAAAAGCTCATAAAAGAACTAATAGGAAGAAATCCATCAACACCCGGTGGTCTGTGAATAAAAGCAGCAGCACCACCCGATGCCAGGTATTTATTGAAAAGATAAAACTCAATTCCGATCCATAAACACAAAAGAGTAAAAGCACTTTGAACAATAAATCTGTATTTCTGAATCGGCTTCTCTGTGTTTCTTATTATTTTCTTTTTAATTATCATTATCGGATATATATGTCTGATTTAACATTAAAAAATTTTACAGGTTACTAACCTTTCTTAAAGTTTTTTCTTTGAATTGATCTATAGTTTCGTCATTTAACATATTGTAAGTCATAGTTCTCAATTCACCCCACTTTGAATGAAGCGGACATGGATTATCAGGGTTACACTTGGGAAATCCTAATACACAACTGTTAAACATTTCAAGTCCGTCTATTGCTGCAACAATATCAATCAACCTGATTTTAGATGGATCCTTTGCAAGAAAGAAACCGCCGGCTTTTCCTTTTTTTGAATCGACAATTCCACTTTCTGTTAAGCTTTGAAGTATTTTGGAAACAAATTCTTTCGGGATATTTAACTTTTTAGCAATTTCATCCGATGGAATTACTTCCCCTTTCTGCTGAGCAGCAAGGTAAAGAACAGCCTGTAAACCATATTCGCACTTTTTAGAAAAAATAACTGTCATATTTTATAATCAGATTAAATTGTCTGATTAAAATTACTAACTAAAAATGAATTTGTCAAATTATTTTAAGAATATTTATATGCTAAATTATTAAAGGAATTTAAGCACCTGCTTCGTCTACAGGGTTTTTAAGGAAGTTCCGCTCATAATACAGATGCCCTATTTCCGCACCTATTATAAAAACTACCGATGAATAATAAATCCAGAAAGCAACAACTACCACTAAAGCATAAGCTCCGTATATCCTGTTAAATGCTGCAAAGTTATAAAGATAGTAACCGAACAATTGTTTTGCCGCCTCCCATAATATTGCTGCCCATAATGCACTCATCAGGGTAGCTTTTCTGCCTAATTTTCTAAGTGGCACAGTAAGATAAAGAACTGTAAAAACGATAAAGATTAATAGAAGTGAAAGAAGTGAGAATATGACATGACTAAAAATGCCATTAGATAAAAATTCTATTGCTGTCCACTCCCCTGCTTTTTGTCTCAGCAAATCAATCGTCGGCATTGAAACTGTAGTTGCAAAAAATATTATAATAACCATAAACACAAGAGCGAAATCTCTTAACTTGGCGATAAAGATATTTACATCCGTTTCAACTCCATAGACTTTATTCAAAATTGTACGCATACTACTGAATAAACTGCTTGCTGCAAACAGCAAACCGAATCCACCTATTATTCCGGCAATATTTCTATATGCAATTACTTCATTAATCCTGTTGAAAATAATTTTTTTTACGAACTCGGAGTAACGCGAATAGGGAATTATTGTTTCTATCAGAGTATTTATCTGGAATTGAACATAGGATGAATCGAGAACGTTACCAAGAACAGCAAATATTATCAGCACAAAAGGAATTATGCAGATGAAAATAGAGAATGCCAGTCCCGCAGCAAACAGAAAAACATGGTGCTCATCAGTTCTTTTTGTTAGTCCGGAAAAGTAGTAAGTAACAAATGACTTTAAATTATGAAAGCCGGGAGTTAAGTGAAGGACGAATCGGAATTTTCTAAAAATTCTGTATAAATAAGAATTTTTTACTTTTAATTTTAATTTAGTTTTAACCATTCATTATACGTGAAATAGTGTTGAAATAAATGTCGGATAATTTATCAACTTCTATTTCTATTTTTCCATTTATCTTTAATGAATTTCCACCCGTTCTGCCAAGAGGTTTAAAATAATGTTCATTTTCTTTTAAATATTTTTCGAGCAGGTCTTTATTTTTTTCATCAACAGAGACAATAATGCGCGACTGACTCTCAGAGAAAAATGAAAAATCATCCCTGGTCTTTACCGGGATATTTACTTCCGCACCAATTTTATTTTCATTATTCATTATACAGCATTCAGCTATTGCAGAGATTATTCCACCCTCAGAAACATCATGGGCAGATTTAATAATTCTCATTTTTATAAGTGAAAGAAGTATTTCATGAAGTTTCTTCTCAGTCTGTAAATTGATTTTAGGCGAATCACCTTTCACTTTTCCATGAATAACTTTCAAATATTCGCTTCCACCCAGTTCTTCAAAGTCTTCTCCTAATACATAAACAATATCGTTGGCATCTTTAAAGTATGAAGTTGTTATATCTTTTAAATCTTCTATTAATCCAACCATACCAATTGTTGGTGTTGGATAAACAGCGCTAAGAGGTGATTCATTATAAAAGCTGACATTACCCCCGGTAATAGGCGTGTTAAAGAATCTGCAGGCTTCACCCATTCCCTTTATTGCCTTTTCAAACTGCCAAAAAATTTCCGGCTTGTAAGGATTCCCGAAGTTCAGACAATTTGTTATTCCCAAAGGCACTCCACCTGAGCAGACTATATTTCTTGCTGATTCCGCCACGGCGATTTTAGTTCCTTCTTCGGGATTTAAATAAACATACCTGCCGTTACAATCCGTTTTAACAGCAAGAGCTTTATTTGTATCTTTTAATAAAATAACTGCTGAATCACAACCAGGTCCGACAACAGTATTAGTTCTTACCATAGAATCGTACTGTTCGTACACCCATCTTTTAGAAACAATATTAGGAGAAGAGAAAACTTTTATAAAAGTTTCTTTTAAATCTTCCGGTTCAGGAAGATTATTAAAATCAAATTTTCTTATTTCACTTAAATAAGATGGTTCTTTTGTTTCCCTGTGATAAACAGGAGCACCACCTCCTAATACTAATTCAAACGCAGGAATTTCTGCTTTTCTTTTACCTTCGTAATCAACAACAAGATTTTTACTTCCAGTTACTTCGCCGATTATTTCACAATGCAAATCCCATTTTTCGAATACTTGTTTTACTTTGTCTTCATATCCTTTCTTCACAACACAAAGCATTCTTTCCTGACTTTCGGAAAGCATAATTTCATAAGCACTCATTTTATCTTCACGGAGAGGAACCTTGTCGAGATTAATTTTCATTCCCGATTTACCCTTTGCACTCATTTCACTTGTAGAACAGGAAATTCCCGCAGCACCCATATCCTGTATTCCGATCAGCCAGCCATTTTTAATTATTTCCAGGGTTGCTTCCAGTAAAAGTTTTTCAGTAAAAGGATCACCAACCTGAACTGAAGGACGTTTGGCTTCCGATTTTTCGGATAATTCTTCTGAAGCAAAAGTAGCTCCATGTATTCCATCTCTGCCGGTTGATGAACCGACAATCATTACAGGATTTCCAATGCCTTTTGCAGTTGCACTTGCCACAAAGTTTGTTTTAACAATACCAACAGACATTGCATTTACAAGAGGATTCCCCTGGTAAGATTCATCAAAATAAACTTCGCCGGCTACGGTTGGAACTCCGAAGCTGTTTCCGTAGTCTCCTATTCCTTTAACAACACCTTCAAATAAATATCTTGTGCGTGGATCATTTAATGAACCAAATCTAAGAGAATTTAAAGAAGCAATTGGTCTTGCCCCCATGGTAAATATATCACGCATAATGCCGCCGACGCCTGTAGCTGCTCCTTGGTACGGTTCAACTGCTGAAGGATGATTGTGACTTTCAATTTTAAAAGCGACAGCAAATCCGTCTCCAATATCAATAAGACCAGCATTCTCTTCACCTGCTCCAACAAGCAGTCTCCCTCCTTCACGTGGTAAAGTTTTTAACAAAGCAATTGAATTTTTATAGCTGCAATGTTCACTCCACATTACTGAAAAAATTCCAAGCTCAGTAAATGTAGGTGTTCTGCCAAGAATTTTTAATACCTTATCATATTCTTCTTTAATTAATCCATGTTCGTAAGCTAACTCAGGAGTTACATCAGGTTCTGCCATAAATTCATTATTTTAGTTTTAGAATTGATAATAATTAAAATCAAATATAAATAAATAATGAATGGTAGAGAAGAGAGAAGAAATATAGAAATGAAATCAGATTACTTTCTTAAAATATTCAATCGTGATTTTAAGCCCCTCTTTTCTGCTAAACTTAGGCTCCCAGCCTAATACTCTTTTTGCTTTTTCAATTGAAGGCTGCCTGACTTTAGGATCATCTTCAGGGAGTTCTTTAAATATTATTTTGCTGTCAGATCCCGTCAGCCTGATGACTTCCTCAGCAAATTTTTTAATTGATATTTCCTCAGGATTACCAATATTTACAGGTTCAACTTCATTTGATAAAAGTAGTTTAAATATACCGTCAATCTGATCTTCGATGTAACAAAAACTACGGGTTTGTGAGCCATCACCAAAAACTGTTATATCTTCACCGCGTAAAGCCTGACCCACAAATTCGGGCAGTGCCCTGCCGTCATCAAGTCTCATCCTCGGTCCAAAAGTATTAAAAATTCTTACAATCCTGGTATCGAGATCATGATATCGATGATAAGCCATAGTTATTGCTTCAGCAAATCTTTTTGCTTCATCATAAACACCACGGGGACCAATAGGATTTACATTGCCCCAGTAATCTTCTGTCTGAGGATGAATAGCAGGATCACCATATACTTCCGAAGTAGAAGCAAGAAGGAAACGGGCTTTTTTTTCTTTTGCCAAACCGAGGGCTTTGTGAGTACCAAGTGAGCCTACTTTCAAAGTCTGAATAGGAAGTTTAAGATAATCGATCGGACTTGCCGGTGAGGCAAAATGAAGTATATAATCTATCTTTCCCGGAAGAAAAATATAGTTTGTTACATCGTGTTTAACAAAGGAAAAATTATCATTACCTGCCAGGTGACTGATATTATCCGGACTCCCTGTAATAAAATTATCAATACATATTACTTTGAGACCTTCATTTAAAAGTTTATCACAGAGATGTGAGCCGAGGAAACCAGCACCCCCTGTAACTACTGCAGTTTCAGCCAATTATTTCTCCTTATTTTTAAATAGGTAAGTTTTTTTCTCACCTAAAACAACAACAAGACTCATTAAAAGGAAAATAAATATTCCACCAGTAACAGTTGAGAAAATAGTTCTTGGAGATGCAGCACTTTGTGGCGGAATCGCTTCGTCAAGAACCTGGATAGTCGGTATATCTCTATTCTCTTGAATTTTTTCTTTGTAATATTGTTGCTGAAGGAGCAAATAAACCTCATTTTGAATTTTAACATCACGAAGCAGCGAAGCTAATTCTTTACCAAGTTCGGGAACATCTTTAAATGCAACAAGATAATCCTGGCTTCCCATTGCCATCTTATTATATTGCTCCCTAAGCTGCTCAAGTTTTGATTTTAACGCAACCAGTGTTTGATTATCTTCGCGAAGGTTTGATTCAAGCAGACCAAGCTGGACTTCTGTTTTGACAATTTCAGTCTTTAAACCAGCCGCAGCATCTATAGCTGCATTGACCTGTTCGGGTAGAGATATTGCCTTATTTATTTTCTGGAAATCAGCTAACCTATCTTCGACGGAATCGAGCCGGCTTTTAGTTTTTACAAGCTGTTCCTCAATATAAATACGTGCACGTTTTGCCTGCGAAGACAATTTCTCACGGTTCATTCTATCTAATGCTTCAACGTAAGAATTTGATAAATCTGCTGCAAGATTTTTTACTGAATCGTTGTTTGCAAAAAACCTTGGGAAAAGTGAAGTGCTTACTTCAACATTAAGCTTTATAATTCCTTCTTTTGTGAGATCAGTTTCAAGATGATTCTGTAATTTTTCGGCAGCCTTGTATTTATTTTTCACATCATAATATTTTACAAGGTTATATTTCTTCACCACATACAACGCAGCGGTTCTGCTTTTAAGCATCTCGATGTACAGTTGAGAATTTGCACTGGATAATCCACCGGTGAGCATACTTGAAAAATCCTGGTTGCTTAGCAATGAACTTAATGATCCGGCTTCTGATTTGTTCTCCGGCGGCATTACAGAAATCGTTGCCTTGTAAGAAACAGGGTAAACAAAAAACAAAATAAGAAACAATAAAATTGTAGCTAATATTGTAACCTTAAGAATTTTCTTTCGATAAAAAATTATCGTATTTAAAATTTCGTGGTAACTCAATTTCTATTTCCTTGACGCTATTATTATAGCAACTGTTGCAGCAACAATTGATGCAACTTGCCCAAAAATTGTAAGTGATGTTGTAAAAACTGTCCAAAATTTCGGACCGGGTGGATTTTCAGGAATCCATATAGTATCCCCCGGTTTAAGTGAAACTACATCGTCTGCATCAACCCATTCCCCCGTATTTGCTTTTATTACACGAACATCACCTTTTTCAGCTCTCCAGCCAAATCCACCCGCCAGATTTATGTAATCATCTACAGTAAGACCCGATTGATAAGTAATATTACCCGGGCTAACGACCTGACCTAAAAGAATAACATAGTCTTTTGCCTCAGGCACTTCTATGACATCTCCCCTTTTCAAAATTAAATCTTCTGATTTATCACCTAATCTGAAGAGAGCATTAAAATCGACTACTACTTTTCCCTCCCGCTGTCTGGATTTTGCTTTAAAATAATCATACTCATCATCTGTCATATCAGCACGTTGCATCACTTTTAACCTTTCAAACTCAGGATCATTTTCAGTAGTCCCGGAATGTCTTGTAAGTGTCGCATCAATTAAAGAGGCATCTTTTCTGAATCCGCCAGCTTCATTAATTATTTCAGTTAGGTAAGTTTGATCTTTATTTATTTTGTAATACCCCGGAAAATTAACATATCCCTGGACCTGCACAAATCTAGGATCGAAATAATCCGGAATTTCACGAATCAAAATCTGATCTCCAAAATGCATTGGCATATTAGTGGTCTTTATTTCCGAAAGTGTATAATAATGACTAACCTGTGTTTTTCCATCATCGTTAAAACGCACGACTTCAATTGAATCAGATCTAGCTTTAGCTAACAAACCACCGGCAATTGTAATAAAGTGATCAACATTTTCTCCTTCGACAAATTCATAGATACCCGGGTATTTAATCATTCCATATATTGAGATCACCTTATCAACTTTATCAACCATTACAACATCACCTTCTCTCAACAGAGGATTATCTGCTCTCTTTCCCAATCTCAAAAAGGATAAAAGGTCATACTCTTGTTCAGTACTATCCCGGTGAATGATTCTAATATTTCTTAAGTTTGAAGTAGTGCTTAAACCAGCTGAGTTCACTACTAAATCTATTAACCTGGAGTTTGCAGAAAGAACAAATGTTGAAGGTTTTTTGACATCTCCAAGTAATGACACTTTAATTTTTCTAAAATTGGTTAAAGAGATAAAAATTTTAACATTCTTGTAGTAAGTGTCAATGGATTTTAAAATCTTTAGTTTCGCTTTTCTGAGTGTCAATCCATTTAAATCTATTCCCCCGACTTTTGGAACATATAGTATCCCTTCCTGGTTAATAAAAAGGCTTAAGGGAATTTCTTCTATTCCGTTGATAGAGATAAAAATTTTATCGCCTGGTCCTACAATATATTCATCAGGATTTACACTGCCTTCTGTAGCTTCCACTTCAGTATTTCTGCCCATCAAGGAAACTAATGAGTCTGAAGATATGGCAAAACTTCTATCCTGATAATCAGGTACAGTTTGAGAATATCCCGAATAAAAAATTCCTGATATCAAAAACAAAATTAGTACAAACCAATTTTTCCTAACTGTAATTCGGGTAAATTTTAACATACTATTGGCAAATTTATTTACTTGATTTGGATTGTGAAGATTTTTTCTTTTTTCCTTCTTTAAGACCCGAATAATAATAGTAATATTTATAATACGAGCCATAACCGCTTTTGTAACTAAAATTATTCAAAACGGTGCCTATAAAAGAAGAACTTCCCTTTTTAATTAGTTCAACTGATTTTTCAAGCATTTCAATTTCTGTTGTTTCCGCTGAAACAACAAGAATACTAGCATCGACAAGACTTGCTAAAATTTCCGAATCAGTAACAGCAATTAAAGGAGGCGAATCAAGCAAGACAACTTCGTAACTTTCTTTTATTAATTTAAGGAATTCTTTCATTGCCCTTGATTCAAGCATCTCAGCCGGGTTAGGAGGAATTGTTCCGGAGGTTATATAATTTAAATTGGGTGAATCCGATTGACGGATTATTTCATTTAGTGGAACCTTGCCAAACATATAATCAATTAATCCGGGATACCTGTTGGATTTAAATATATTATGAACCCGCGGCTTCCTTAAATCGCAATCAATAATAATGGTTTTCCTGTTTGCCTGGGCAAAACTTCCCCCAAGGTTTATTGTTACAGTGCTTTTCCCTTCAGATGGTGCAGAAGATGTTACTAAAATAGTTTTATAAGATTCTTTATCAGGATGAGCAAACTGAATCCTTGTTCTCAATGCCCGGAATGCCTCACTTGGAATTGAATCCGGTCTTTTAGATACGATGAATTCACTTCCGTCCAGACCTATATCTTCAATCTGCGGAATCCAGGCCAATACATTAATATTCCTGTTTTGAATATCTTCCGGAGTCTTAATAGTATTATCGAAATAGTTCTTTGTAAAAATGTAACCGAAAGCTATTCCAAAACCAAGGACGAACCCTATTAGCACTATTAAAATCCTGTTGGGTTTTGCAGGGAGATCAGGTTTTCCGGCATTATCTATTATTAATACATTGCCGGGTTGTGACTGTTCATTGATTAATGCTTCCTGATATTTCTCTTCAACTAGCGTGTACAATTTTTCCAGTGCTTCACGGTTTCTCTGCAATCTTGCAAGTTCTATTGAAGTTTTAGGCAACTGGTTAAACTTTGTTTCATAGTTCTGAACAATTTTGTCAAGTTGTGTAACAGTAATTTGTAATGACTGATTATTAATTTCTCCTTCAATTATTTTCTGAGATATATCTTTCACTTCCTCAGGACTACTTGCCAATATTCCGGCTTTAACAATCTTCATTTTTTCATCAAGCTTCGATTTTAAATCCGCTATCTTTGCATCATATTCTTTTATAATTTTAGAATTATTAGCCTTTGAATCGTTAGTAGTAAGAGCCATATCTCTGTTCACCTGCAGGTTTGCAAGCTGCTGCTGTAAAGTCTGAATATATGTTTCGCTGGAAACACTTGCGAGATAATCTGCAAGTCTTGGATTTTGATCAGCTAATTCTTTCTTGTACTGAGTCAGGACTTTATCGGAAGCAGCCAGTTCAATTTTCTTAGCATTTTCCTGTGCTTCAAAATCTGATAGTTGATTAATTAAGGTCGTGGCTTGTTCATCAAGAGCAATTATGCCGCCCTTCTCCTGGAAAATTTTAAGATTCTCTTCTGCACCGTTTAGCTCTGTCTGCTTTTCTTCTCTCTGTTTATTCAAAAAAGCTTTAACCATAGTCAACTGGTTACGGTTTATTTCGAGATTCAGATTTTTATACTCTATAGCATAAATATTTGCAATCAACGCAGCTTCATATGGTGAAGGAGATTCTGCTGAAATGTCAACTATATCCAATCCTCTTTTTTGCTCTACGATAACATCTTTATCAAGTAATTTTACAATCTCATTTTCATGCAGAAGGTTTTCTTTTTTGTCACTGAAGTCGTGGCTTAGTATAATATAAAAACTATCTTTGCTTCCTTCCGTTTGAAAGCTGTCAATTAGAGCTTCTGCAACACGAGTTCTTAAATTATTACTTTTTAATATTTCAATCTCATTAGCTATAAACCTGTCACTTCCATAATCCTGAAATTCAGGCATCAATGGAGCCTCAAGAATATTTCCCTGGGGCATAGATACTTTTAAGGTTGTAGTTGCTTTATATATATTTTTTGCATTTATAGCATAAATAATTGCAACCACAAAACTTATTGCTGTAATTAAAACAATCGGGACAATATTTGTTCGGATTAACTTTATATAATCTTTTAAGGAGTTACTCTCCATAGATCGCGGGTCATCATTCATTGAATCATTAGCCATATTACTTCGAAATATTTAGAATTAGAATAGAAAGTGAAATCAATGCAGAAAAAACAGAAAGGCCTATCTGCAAATAGTCTTTAAAATAAAGTCTCTGTGAACCGGGCACCAGCACTATATCTCCAGCTTCAAGCCCGGGCGCATTTTTGAATTGATTTAAATTTTCATCCCAAAGCAAATCATTATAATTGAATTTAATCATTGAGTGTATGGAATCCTCTGCTGTTCTGAAAAGTCTTAAATCATCGAGATGAGCATCCTCAGTAGGACCACCGGCATAAGAAAGCAAATCATAAATATTACTTTCAATAGGGATTACATATTTACCGGGAAATTTTACAAAACCCCAAACAGAAACTTTAATATTTATTGTTGAGGGATCTGAATAATCATAAAAAGCTCCCTGGCTTTGCCTTAGTTGGTTTAAATTGCTTCCTACCTGGAGCTCCGAATTTTGAGCAAAAATTATCGCACTGAAAAACAGAACGATTGTAAAAGGTTTTAGAAAGTAGTTCATTAGTGGAATTCCACGGAAAAATAAGTGTTAATATTAATAATATTTAGGTATACTATCAAATTTTTAATGAAAGTCTTTTGAGGGAGATGATGCTTACGAATAAGCCCAGCAAGGGTCCTAAGCCAATTATAATGCAAAGATAATAATATCTTGAAGCTCCCAAAAAATTAAGCATGCTAATATAGTCATCAAAAACAGAAATAAACAAGATAAAAAAAGCTATCGCTATTAAACCGGCAATTAATCCTGCTATTATTGAATTCAATATTACTGGCATTTTAATCATTAATAATTTTGCCCCTACAAGCTTCATAGTTTCCAGTTCTTCAAATCTTGATGAAACGATTAATCGTACCGTACTATAAACAATATATACGGATATAAAAAGTATAATAATTGTAGTAACAAAAATATATTTCTTTAAGCTGTTAAGGATAGAAATTAATTTGTAAATATATTCGTCTTTAAAAGATATATCATCAATTCCTTTAATTGCCGAAAGCGAATTAATTATATTGTTTAAGGAATCTTTTCTAAAATAATTTTCCTTAAGTGTAATAATAAAAGATGACGGGAGTGGATTATAATCAAGCAATTCCCTGAAATCTTCCCCGGTTTCTTTTATGAATATTTCCGCAGCTCTGTCTTTGCTGATATAGTTTACAGATCTGATATAATCTCTGCTCTGTATATCTTTTTTTAAGCCGGATATCTGATCATTTGAAAGATTATCCTTTAGAAACAGGTTAATGCTTATATCCTCTGTAATTTTTTTCTGTAAAAAATCTGATGCCTGCAATACCATAATTGAAGTAGTAATCAGGATAACTGATATGCTCAGAGAAATGAGGGAAAGTATAAACGATGCTTTTGCTCTTCCTATTAATCTAAATGCTTCTTTTAATGAAAAAAACATGAGCAGACTAAAACCACGCTTTATAAAGATTAAAAATTAGATTCATCAATCCACCTCGTAATTTGCCATCTGGAATCCCCCGACTTGCGCTGCAGATCCATATTTACTCTTCCATCAAGACGAATTACATCTGTAGGGTTAAAGGTTATTGTTAAATTAAAACCTCTTATAATATTAGCAGATAAAGTATCGACCGATGAAGAAACTATATTATTCCAAATAAGATCAATTCTTTGAGTATTCTGGAACAATCCATAAGTGGTTTTCATTTCCTCGTCTCTTCCCCAGGATACATCAAATCCAAGATCATAATCACGATAAGTAAAAATAAAATCTTCTGAGATCAAATTGCCATATATTGTAGTATCCTTAAATGTATAAGCATACTGAAAATTCTGAAAAATGCCATCAACTGTTTTTTGATCTGAAATGGTTGAACTATTATTAATTTCTTCGTTTAAAGTAGGAGCGAATGGATTTTTACATCCTGCAATTAAAATTATTACAAAAGGAAATAAGTAATAAAATTTTTTAATAGAATCTTCCTTTCAATTCACTCCAGCTCGGCAGGTTGGTGCTTTTAGTGTCCTGCCAAAAGTAAATCGCCCAAACAGACCGGCTGTCCCTGATCATCGTAAATTGTAAATCACCCTGATAATCTTTTGGTTCAGATTGATCATTAGGGACATTTAAAGAATACGTCGCACTATATATCAGGCTGTCACCCTGGGGACTATATTGTTCATTCGTTAACGAGAGTGTAATAGGGCTCCCTTCTGTAACTTTGGTTATCAGGTTGTTGAAATATCGCTCTTCTTCCCTAGTAGACCAATCTGAAATGAGGAAAGGATATTGTGCAATTGCACCGCTTGAAGGAGAAAAGTGAAATTTTACATCCGTAAAAGTAGAGTCCACAAAATTATTTATGTAATTCTGAACATCTTTTTCTTTAAGGGAATTAATAAGGTTGCTGATAAGGACCTGCGGAGTAACTGCAATCTGATAATTTGACCGTTGTTGGTTTGGTGTTTCAGCGTTTCTTGTTTGAACTAAATCGCATCCCGTAAAAACAACTGCCATTATAATATAAAAAAATACACATTTCATTTGCTTGAAATAATAATAATTCTTGGTGAAGAATTTAGGTCAAATTTACTGCCATAAAAATCACCAAATATTTTTTTGATTCCAAGGCCGCTTTTTTCAATTGCTGAAATTAATTCAATATCAGAATACATTCTTACCGATTCCAAATATCTTTTTTTTGTTCCGTTCTTAGCAATCAATATATTTTTAACAACCCTTTTGCCTACAATCTCTCTTTCCTGAATTATCTTTTTTCCATTAACTAAATCTTCGGAATGCGGGATAAGGTTTTTCCTGATATAATTCGTATTGAAATAGTCTATTACAAAATAACCTTTATCATTCAGCAAATCGAAAGCATCGGAAAAAAGAGAAAAATTTTCTTCATCATTTTTAAAGTAACCGAAACTTGTAAATAAGTTAACTGCCAGATCAAATTTTGATGTTATGCAGAAGTTTCTCAAATCAGCATTAACAAAATCTATTTTTAAATTCAGTTCACCGGCTGTTTTCCTGGCTACATTCAATAGATTTTCACTAAGATCAACTGCAGTAACGTTAAATCCTTTTTCCGCAAACAGTATGGAATGTCTTCCGGCGCCGCAAGCAAGATCAATTACATCTGCTTTACTTCCAAGATCAATATTATTCAGGATAAGGTTTACCAGTTTTTCAGCATCAGCATCATTCCGATGACGATAAACATTAAGGTATTCTTCAGTATTAAACCATTCTTCAAACCATTCAGCCATTATAACACGCTTCTGCTTAACATTGCACGTCCGATTGTAGCTTCATCGGCAAACTCAAGATCACCGCCAATTGGAATACCTCGTGCAATTCTCGTAACCTTTATTCCAAGAGGTTTAATTAATTTTGCCAGATACAGAGAGGTAGTTTCTCCTTCTGTATCGGGATTTAGTGCAAGAATTACTTCAAGGATCTGTTCATTTTCAAATCTTTTTAAGAGCTCTTTTATTTTCAGAGCCTCGGGACTAATTCCGGACAAAGGTGAAAGAACACCTCCAAGTACATGATACAAACCAGTAAACTCATTCGTTTTTTCGATAGCAATCACATCACTTGCTTCCTCTACAACGCAAATAACAGATTGATCTCTTTTACTGCTTTTACAAACATCACAAAGCTCATCTTCAGAAATATTAAAGCAACGTGAACAAAATCTTAACTTGAGTTTAAGATCCTGAATAGATTTAACCAGATTTTCAACCGTTTCTTTATCACTTTTCAGAAGATGAAGGGCGAGTCTCTGAGCAGTCTTTCTGCCAATACCGGGCATTTTGCTTAATTCTGCAATGGCAGCGGCAAGTGGTTCGGCAATCTGCACTTTTATAATCCCGGAATATTCATACCCGGAGGAATCATTCCTTTGGTAACTTTAGCCATTTCCTCATCCGCTGCTTTTTTTGCAGATGAAATTGCTTTATTTACAGCAGCAACTACAAGGTCTTCCAGGATTTCTTTTTCATCCGGGTTTATGACCTGCGGGTCAATTTCCACTGAAATTATTTCCTGATTGCCATTTGCGGTGGCTTTAATCATTCCGCCTCCTGCTTCCTCAGTAACAACAAGGTTAACAAGCTCAGCCTGAACTTTCTGTAATTCAGCCTGCATCTTCTGTACCTGCTTTAACATACCCTGCATGCCACCTTTCATCCAAAAACCTCCGATTTCCTGATGTTTTTAAAAAGAATTTTCCATATTTTTTGTTTAAATATAATACATTGAATTGACTTTATACACTTAATTTTCATATTTTATTTTTCAAAAAAAGACAAGGAAGGTTTGGGGCTGAATTTTTACAATAATAATTTAATACAGGAAGAAATAACGAAAAAAGATCTTCCTTTAGATGAACAGAATTACGTTCTTCTTAAATACCAGGATTTTCTGGTTGCCGAGAATAATAAGAAGATAAAAGTAAAAGATCTTGGTTCGAAATTCGCTTCTATCAATGCGTTTTTCTTTGATTATCTTAAAGAATATCACATCCCTATACTATTTCTTAAAACTCAAAATGATGCTGTTCTTAAATTTATCAAACACGAACGTTTTCCATTTTTCATCAAGATACTTAATACAATAGATAAGAGAACAGCTAAAATTTTCAGGAAGAAAGAAGGGGAACTGTTGAACCTGCCTATATTTGAGATTCATTATCCTAATGGAAAAGATCCTGTTGTAACAGAAAGCCACTTAATCACTTTCGATATATGCACAAATGAAGAATTGAGATTGATGAACAGAATTTGTTCTAAAGTTAATGCTGTATTAAAATTCTTTTTTGAAAGAAGGAATTTCCTGCTGTCTGAAGTTGTATGCTGTTTCGGAAAAAGTGAAAATAAAATTTATCTTGTAGACGATTTTACTCCAACCAGTATAAAAATAATTCCACAAATTACTGATGGGAAATGGGTTAGTCCGTATAATCTGAATACTTCTGCAGAAATAAAAAAGTATACAGATTATCTTTTGAATATTACGAGCGCATAAATGTTTACTAAATACGGATATTCCACTCTTACTGCTATCTCAGTAATAACAATTCTTCTGATCATTTTAAGTTTTTTTATACAAAATAATTATGTACAGGTTCTTTTAGTTATTATTTCTCTTCTGTTCTTTGTACTATCTTTAAATTTTTTCAGGGATCCGGATCGCACTCCTCCTGTAGAAGATAATGTAATAGTTTCACCGGCAGATGGAAAAGTTCTTTTTGCAGAAGATGTTATAGATAATAAATTTATAAATGGAAAAGCAAAACAGGTTTCCATTTTTATGTCACCTTTAAATGTTCATGTTAACAGAATCCCCATAAATGGAAAGGTGGATTACCTTGAATATTATAAAGGTAAATATCTTGCTGCTTTTGAAGATAAAGCTTCTGAAGTAAATGAACGAGCAGAGTTTGGAATAACAGGAAAATACGGTAAAGTATTTTTTACGCAGGTTGCAGGTTTTATAGCAAGAAGAATTATATATGAAATCTCGGTGGGAGATTCTGTAAAAATTGGAGAACGGTTTGGAATGATTAAATTTGGGAGTCGTGTTGATGTAATTGTTCCTGAGCACTGGAAAGAAATGGTTAGAAAAGATGAAAAGGTGAAAGCAGGTGAGACAATTTTATTTGAATATCCCAAAGGCTGATGAACCGTTTTAGAGTTACACCTTCAATTATTCCAAATCTATTTACCGCGATGAACATGTTCAGCGGTTTTCTTTCCATCATAAATACAAGCCAGGGAAAATTTACTTATGCAGCGTGGCTGATAATCATCGCTGCCATTTTTGATGCACTTGATGGATTGATGGCAAGACTCACAAAATCCAGCAGTGAGCTTGGGGTTGAACTCGATTCTTTATCTGATTTAGTTAGTTTTGGTGCTGCACCAGCGTTCCTTATTTATAATAGCTTTTTAATTCAGTTTAATACTCTTGGTATAATCATCAGTTCACTTTTAATGCTTGCAGGAGGATTCAGACTTGCCCGGTTCAATATTCAATTGGTAGGCTTTGACAAATCTTTTTTTAAAGGTCTGCCAATCCCGATGTCAGCTATTACAGTAGCATCTTTTACCCTCGCTTTTTATTCTATTCCTGAAGGCTATCCTCAATCCTTTTCAAAAATTATTATCCCTTTAATATTATTACTTTCCTACCTGATGATAAGCAGAATAAAATATGATACTATTCCTAAATTCAGACTAAAAGAATTAATGGATAAGCCGTATATTATTTTATTAGCACTGCTTGCAATTATACTTTTGATACTTTGTTCTTTTACCCAGGCACTTTTCTTTATGTTTATTTTCATAATCGTATTTGGTATTTTTCGTCATATATTCTATTTAATAAAAAAGAAATTTTGACACGTAAATTATATTAGAAGAGGGAAAAATTGTTTAAGGCAAAAGTATTAGTTAAGCGTCGTCCTTCTATTCTTGATCCGCAGGGAAAAGCAGTTGAAAAAGGCGCTGTGCTTTTAGGCATGAATAATATCAAGGGTACGAGAATTGATAAATATATAGAATTCTCAGTGGATTCAAATGACAGAATTACGGCTGAAAAAGAAGTGAATGAATATTGCAGCAAGCTTCTTGCTAATCCAATTATGGAAGATTATGAATTTACACTTTCTGAATGGAATCCTTCCGGGAAAGTTCCCGAATGAAACCTAAAGTAGGCGTGGTTGTTTTTCCAGGATCTAATTGCGACCACGATGCATATTATGCCTTTAAAAAAATTCTGGATTGTGAAACAAAATTTCTCTGGCATAAAGAAACAGATTTGCAAAACTCTGATATCATTATTCTCCCGGGTGGTTTTTCTTATGGTGATTATCTTCGTACAGGTGCAATAGCCCGTTTCTCTCCTATTATGAATTCTGTGATTAATTACGCAAATAGTGGTGGATGCGTTGTCGGAATCTGCAACGGCTTCCAGGTTTTGCTCGAAGCTGGTTTATTGCCGGGTGTTATGTTGAGAAACAAGTCACTACAATTTGTATGTAAAGATATTTATCTTTCAGTCGAAAACAATAATACACTCTTTACGAAAGGTATTAGTTCTGATCATGTGTTAAAAATTCCGGTGGCGCACGGTGAAGGAAATTATTTTGCGGATGAACATACATTAAAAACACTTGAAGATAATAATCAGGTGGTTTTTAAGTATGCTTCAAGGGAAAGAATAATAAGTGAAAACCATAATCCGAATGGTTCAGTTAATAACATAGCAGGAATTATAAATAAGAAAGGAAATGTGCTCGGGATGATGCCCCACCCTGAGAGAAGTTGTGATCCGGTACTTGGAAAAACTGACGGGCAATTAATTTTTAAGTCGATTATAAATAATATTTTCAATTAAAGGTGATATTATGTTAGGTAACTTAGGTGCAGGTGAGATAATCCTCATTATCCTTGTTATTTTAATTTTGTTTGGTGCTAAAAAAATTCCTGAACTGGCAAGAGGTATAGGAAAAGGAATGAGTGAATTTAAAAGAGGTTTGAAAGACGTTGAGGACGAAATAAAAAACTCTGATACTGAATCAAAAAAAACTGAGACAAAAAAAGAATAATCTTTAGTCGAGGCATCGTATGTTTGAGAATTTAGGCATGGGTGAATTATTAATAATTATGTTTGTTATCCTCCTCCTTTTTGGAGGCAAAAAAATCCCGGAGATTGCAAAAAGTCTCGGTAAAGGAATAAGTGAATTTAAAAAAGGTATGAACGACCTTAAAAAAGAAATTTCTATAACTGATGACGAACCAAAAAAAACAGATACAAAAAAACTAGTTTAACCACTCCTTTAGTATTTCAATATTTTAATTTTATTCAATCAAATTCGGATTGAATTTTAGGTAATATTTTTATCATTTTTAGCATAACTGAAGAAAGTAAATACTTTGAATTTTTCTTGTCAGTGTATAAATTAAAATCCTGAAGACCTATTTTTAATCATATTAAAGGATAATGGACAGAATGTTTATCGGACACCTCGGGGTCGGATTTGCAATGAGAAAATTTGATAAGAAGACGAACCTTGCATGGTTTTTTGTATCAGTCCTTTTCCTTGATCTCCTTTTATGGGTTTTTGTTTTATTAGGGTTTGAAAAAGTTATTGTACCTCAGAATTTTAAAAATCTCCATTATTTGAAATTCATATTCCCCTATTCCCATAGCCTCGTCTCAACCATTGCGTGGAGCATTCTCGTTTATGTTGCAGCAGAAGTAATAACAAAAAGAAGAAGAACATCAGTTCTTCTTGGATTGGGAGTATTTTCACACTACATTTTGGATTTTATTGTCCATCCTACAGATCTAACCATCTTAGGAGATAATTCAATGGTCGTTGGTTTAGGATTGTGGAATCACATATACATTGCTTTGTTTGTTGAATTGATATTATACATAATTGGACTGGCAATTTACCTGAGAGAGACAAAAGGAATCAACTTCTGGGGAAAATATGGAATATATATACTTTCAGTTTTTATTATTGCAGCAGCTTTTATATCTCAGTTGCTAAGTCCACAGCCTCAGAATGGGAATGAAGTTGCGGGTTCTGCACTTCTTTCGACTGTACTATTAATTTTAATTTCTTTTTGGTTAGATCGTAAAAGAATTCCCGTTGAATCTTCCGATTAAAAAATTTTCAGAATAAATTACGACCACATTGTTAAGGAATTATCCTGCCTTTTTTTTATCTTTGGAATCAAAATTTCTTTTAAAGAATTAAACAGGACTTCCTATGAGTATTCTAGTAAATAATAAAACAAGACTTGTAGTTCAGGGAATTACAGGTGGTGAGGGTTCTTTTCACTCTCAGCAAATGATTGAATATGGAACAAAAGTGGTTGCAGGTGTTACCCCCGGAAAAGGCGGAACAGATTTCGAAGGTATCCCGGTTTATAATACAGTTGCGGATGCAGTTAAAGAACAAAAGGCAAATACATCAGTAATATTTGTACCACCTGCATTTGCTGCTGACGCAATTCTTGAAGCTGCGAACTCAGGAATAAGAGTAATCATCTGTATTACTGAAGGTATTCCCGCAAGAGATATGATTAAAGTATATAATGCCATAAAAGGAAAAGATGTTGTATTGGTAGGACCCAATTGCCCAGGTGTTATCTCTCCGGGACAGGCAAAGGTTGGAATTATGCCGGGTTTCATTCACAGGAAAGGTAAAATTGGCGTTGTTTCACGTAGTGGCACTTTAACTTATGAAGCTGTTAAACAACTGACGGATGTTAATCTTGGTCAGTCAACATGCGTGGGAATAGGCGGCGATCCGGTGATTGGGTCAAGGTTTGTTGATATTATAAAACTGTTTAATGAAGATCCGCAGACTGAAGGAATTGTAATGATTGGTGAGATCGGTGGTTCGGCAGAAGAAGAAGCCGCTACATATATTAAAAAGAATGTTGCAAAACCTGTGGTTGGTTTTATAGCCGGAAGAACAGCACCTCCAGGTAGAAGAATGGGGCACGCCGGAGCAATTATTTCAGGTGGAAAAGGAACAGCTGCAGAAAAGATTGCAGCTTTAAAGAAAGCAGGAATTAAAGTCGCAGAAAGCCCCGCAGAAATAGGAAGCTCGATGCTTAAAGCCATTGAGAGTGCAGCAAAGAAAACTTCACAAAAGAAGAAACCGGTTAAGGTGAAAGCAAAAATCAAAAAAATAATTATAAAGAAATCAAAATCAGTTGCAGCAAAAACCAAGAAAAGTGTTAAAGGAAAAGCTAAACGCAAATAAGAAATAAATTTTTAACTAAGGAGTAAAATTTGAGTAACAGGACATTAGCGATAATTAAACCGGATGCTGTTAAAAAAAATTATATTGGACAAATAATTACAAAAATTACTGAAGCAGGTTTCAAGGTTAAAGCAATTAAGATGGTACATTTAACAAAAAATTCTGCCGAAGGATTTTATGAAATTCATAAAGAGCGCCCTTTCTTCAGAGACCTTGTAGATTTCATGACATCAGGACCTTGCATGCCTATTGCTTTGGAGAAAGAAAATGCAGTTGCTGATTTCAGAAAGCTTATCGGGGCAACAGATCCTGCTGATGCAGAAAAAGGAACGATAAGAAAATTATTTGCGGCTAATAAAGGAGAAAATGCGATTCACGGTTCTGATTCAGATGAGAATGCAGCAAATGAAATCCTTCATTTTTTTTCAAGAGATGAATTACTGAATAATTACGAAAGTTAATTCTGAAAATTACCAAAATTTATTTGAGGTTGTCTTAAAAGTTTTAATGCTTTAGACAACCTCTTTTAGTTAATGGAAAAACTTAAAATATATATAACTCTTCTGCTTTTATTTTATATGCAATCCTGCAGCCATGAAAATGATATTAAGAAACCGGCAAACAACGGGAAACTGCTATTAGGTTCCGATCAATTAATAAATGAGAATCTCGATTTAATAAGGAACAAACGGCTAGGAATTATTTCAAATAAAGCGAGTGTTTTATCAAACGGAACCCTATTAATTGATTCATTAAAAAAAATAGATGGAATTAATATTAAGTCGATTTTTTCTCCTGAGCATGGTTTTGATGTTAATACTTCTGCAGGAGAAATAATTTCCGATACTTCATTAGGTGGGCTTAAGGTTTTTTCACTTTATGGGAAAACAAGAAAACCAACCATTGAAATGTTAAAGAATATTGATGTTCTTATTTTTGATTTGCAGGATATCGGCACAAGATTCTATACTTATATTTCAACTTTATTTTACGTAATGCAGTCGGCAGGTGAAAATAATATTCCTCTGATTGTTTTAGACAGACCCAACCCGATCGGCGGGATGAAAGTGGAAGGACCCGTATTAAATAATGAGCAAAAATCATTTATAGGAATTGCGCCGGTTTCGGTAATCCATGGAATGACGATTGGGGAAATTGCTGAAATATTTTCCGGTGAAGGATGGATTGGAAAAGAAAAGTCTTCACTTAAAATCATTAAAATGAAAAACTGGAAACGAAACAGTAATTTTGATGATTACAATCTGAAGTGGGTTAACCCATCTCCGAATATTCCCGATGTTGAAACTGCAATGATTTATCCGGCAGCCGGATTTTTGGAAGGGACAAATATTTCGGAAGGAAGAGGGACTGAAAATCCATTTAAGCAAATCGGAGCCCCGTTTATTCATTCTGAAGTTTTAATTTCCTTTTTAGATTCGCTCCAGCATGAGGGATTATCAATTAAATCAATTTCGTTTACTCCTGAAAATATTACAGGTAAAGCTGAAAACCCAAAATATTTCAATGAAAACTGTAATGGTATTTCATTAAAAATAAGTGATAAAAAAAAATTTGAAGCGGTTGAGTTTGGAATAAAGCTTATATTTGCATTGTACAAGCTTTATCCTGAAAGGTTTAAATTTCATTCAGGTTATTTTGATAAATTGACAGGCAATAAACAAATAAGAGAAATGATTCTTAATAAAAAAACACCCGGCGAGATAATACAATCGTGGCAGCCCGGGTTAAACAATTTTTTACAAATCAGAAAAAAATATTTATTATACTAAAGGAAAATAGAATGAAAAAACTGATCGTTATCCTCTTGGCAGGATTATTAATTTATGGATGCGGTGAAAAGAAACAGGAGGAAAAACCGGCAGAAAAAAAAGATAAGTTTGCTTTTGATACTACCGATATAAAAGCTGCTCCGGTTGAAAATACAAACCAGGAATATTACCTGAGATATAAACTTGAAAAAGGTAAAATATATAATTTCAGAATGACTGCTATATCGAAGGATGATCAAACTATTTCATCAAAAGATACAACAATGACCCAGTCAATCGATCAGACAATGACATACAATTTGGGATTAAATGTAACTGACGTTGACGCTGACAGCACAATGGAAATGAAAGCCACAATAAATTCTATAAAAGTTAATGGTAAGGTTGGTGATCAGCTAATTCATTATGAATCAGGAGTAACAAAAGATACTGCCGATGTTAAAAAGTATGCGCAATATGAATCGCTTATAAATAATCCTTTTAACATCAGGGTTTCCAAACTTGGAGAAGTGCTTGATGTTTATCGTGCAGATGGAATAGTGAATAAACTTCTGGAAATAAAAGGTTATGCCGATTCTTTAAAGAGTGATGAAAAGGCGTCTTTGAAAAATGACATCACTGAAGGAGTTCTAAAACCTTTATTAAGTCAAATTTTCAGAAAGCTTCCGGAACATAAAGTATCTAAAGACTCAACATGGAATATAGAACAGGCTCCAACAAGATTAATGGTTTTCCAGGCACAGAATACTTCACTCTTTAGCATTACCGGAATAGAAAAATTAGATGGAGACATAATAGCTGATATAAAAGCCGGATTAAAAACTAAAATCACAGGAAAAAATAAACTCACAGATCAGGGTGTGAATTATGAATTTAAAAATCCCGAAACTGCCGGCTGGGGTAAAATTTATTATAATGTTACTAAGGGCCTGGTACAAAAAACCAGAATTTCCACTTTTGTAAAACTTGCTTTTAATATGGAATCAAGAGGACAAAAAGGCAACAAGGAGGAAGTAATTACTAATACAAACATACTGGAATATATTCCATAATTAATTATTTAAGGTGTCACTCATTTTAAGGGTGACATCTGCATAAAAAATTCCCTTGCCTTCATAATGAGTTTGCCATAAGTTAACAATCAGATTTTATGACAAGGTATTGGGGTAATATTTATTTTATATCGGGTAATGGCTACTCAAAATCGAACAGATGATATTACCGGATAAGTGTCGTATAAATTTAATTTAAGCGAAACACTTATATAAACATTGAAAGGGTTTTAAAAATGTTGAAATCATCTATCCTATTAATAGTCTTCATTTCTTTTTTCTCTTCCTCAAAAATAATCGGACAGGAATTAAACTCTTTGCAGTTTACCGGCGGCATTATTTATCCAATGGGTTCATCAAAAGGGTTAAATGGAAATATACAGTTTAATTATTCCTTAAATCCGAATGTAAATATTTATATCTACTCAGGTTACTCAGCTTGGAATCTTTATTACGTTTTTTTCCATGAAGACTGGTCGCCTGATCAACATAGGCAGATATTTAAGACTGCTGCAGAAGATGAACATTCCATGGTACCTGTATATATAGGCAGCCGTATCAATTTTCATACAATAAAACTTTTTACTTCTTTTGTTGAACTGGAAGTCGGTTATACATATTTGCATTTCAACAGTTATAATATTTTAAAAATAACCGATCCTGAAACAGGCGAGGTATTAGATTACCTGAAAGATGGAACAACCCAATACAAAACAACAGAGAATTTATTTGGTATCGGTTTAGGAGCAGGTATTTCTCATCCCATTACCAATAATTTTAATTTGATTTTTGAATTCAAGCTCAATAGTCATGTTAATTCAAACTATTATGGATTATTCAGCACAAGGGGGACTTATTCAAGATTTACAGCCGGATTTAATTTTGCCATGTAAAAGATTAATCCTGGATTCTAATTATCACCGAAGAATTATTTTTATAAATTATTATGAATAATAATATTTTATATAGTGACAAACTTATTGAAATAAAAGATGGATCAATTACTTTAAAAAAGTATTACTTCCCTTCCTTAGCTTCAAAAATTATTTTGTTTGAGGATATAGAAAAAATTGAAGTTAAAAAAGTATCTTTTTTTACGGGGAAATACAGAATTCAAGGTACAGGAAATTTCAAAACATGGTTTCCCTTTGATTCATTAAGATCAAAAAGGGATAAAATATTTTTTATAATCTATAAAAACAAATGGGTTCAGTCTGCTTTTACAGTTGAGGATTCTCGTAAAGTTGAGGAAATATTAAAAGAGAAAAGATTGATCGAATAACTTTTGTTGAAAATTAATTATTAATGAATGTTTTTTAGTTTTCTTTAATGAGCTACAACTTCACTCACTTTTTTTACAACAACTTTCACACCTTCAACTCTTAGAACTACAATCTTACTTCCCTTCTCAATATATTCCCAATCAGCAACAACATCATATCGTTTCCCGTTAAATTCGGCGGAGCCGGCAGGCCTAAGCGTTGTTAAAGCAACTCCTTCCTGCCCGACAAGTTCTTTTTCAGAGGGATATGAAACAAATCCCTGCTCCGCTCTTTCTTCATCGGCAAGGATCAATTTACTGAAAGCCCTGCTTTTTGGTAAAAGTTTTGCCAGAACAAGTATTAAAATAAATGCTGCAACAACCGCTCCCGTCAATTGAATAATGGCAATTGATATTGAATCAAAGTCGAGGAAAGGACCGCTTGGGATAAGTGATAGAAACAATGAAGCAAATATTAATATTATACCCGCAATTCCTGTAATGCCGAAACCGGGTATTACAAATATTTCGAGTGCAAGTAGTACAAGCCCGAGAACAAATAATAGAATATCCACAATTGAAGCAAGCTCAACTATGTATGAAGAGCCAAAGAAAAGTGCCAGAGCGATCAACCCGATAGTACCGGGTAAGCCCCAACCGGGAGTTTTAATTTCAGCAATCAAACCGAAGAAGCCGATCATAATCAGGATAGACGAAACGATTGCATTGTTCAAAAACTTCACCACTTCTTCAGCCCAGTTTTCATTCACTCTTATTATCTCAGCGCCCTGCAATTTAAAATCTTTCAGCACCTCATTTAAACTCCCAGCTTCCACATCTGCAATACCATATTTTAATGCTTCATCGGTAGTAAGTGTAACAAGCTGTGTGCTGTCTACCAGGCCGGGAATAATTATTCTTTCATCAACCATTCCCTGGGCAATATCTGTTCTTCTTCCGTTTTTTTCTGCTGTAGCACGCATTTCGGATCTCATATAAGACTGGTATTTCTCACTTTGCTTCTGCCCGGATTGATCAACCACAGTTGAAGCGCCGATGGAACTGCCCGGAGCCATTGCAATTTTATCACAGGAAAGTGAGATTAATGAACCAGCGGAAATAGCACGGTTATTAATGAATGCAATGGTTAAAATTTTTGTCCCGATAATTGCATCTTTAATTTGAGTTGCAGCATCAAGCCTTCCGCCAAAAGTATTTACACGAAATACAATTGCATCTGCGTTGTTTTTTTCCGCTTCAGAAACTACACGGGCAACATAAGGTGCCATCCCCAGGTCAATTTCGCCATCAATATTTCCGTAATAAACTTTCTGTGCTTTAAGTGAAACTATACAGAGAAGAGTAATTATTATTATCAATGAAATTTTATTTTTCACAATTTTATTCCCTTAATTCCTTATCAAGTTAATAAAAAAGGATAATATCTAAAAGGAAAGTCTAAATAATTGGATTCTAATGGCTTGATATTACACACCCCGGGAAAACCTGGGGTGTGAAATGGTTGATTGAAGATTATTGCAGAATATTTATTAAATATTTAAGATTTCTCTTCTGCTATTTCCTGAAGAATCAGGTGACCAAGCTTGTCTCTCTTGGTCTTTAAATACCTTTCATTGTTGTGGTTGGGCGGAATTTCAATCGGTATCCGTTCTTCAATTTCCAATCCATAACCTTTCAAACCGACAACTTTTTTGGGATTATTTGTAAGCAGTTTTATTTTTCTTACACCAAGATCAAGAAGTATTTGTGCACCTATTCCATAGTCGCGTAAATCAGCTTTAAAGCCAAGAGCCTCGTTAGCTTCAACAGTATCTTTACCTTCATCCTGTAATTTATAGGCTAGAATTTTATTTTTTAACCCTATTCCCCTTCCTTCCTGACGCATATAAACGAGAACACCTTTGCCGCATTCTTCAATCATATCAAGAGAAGCATTAAGCTGATCGTGGCAATCACATCTTGATGAATTAAAAACATCACCTGTAAGACATTCGCTGTGCATCCTCACAAGCACAGGTTCAGTACTATCTATTTTGCCTTTAACAAGAGCAATTTGTTTTTTACCGTCAACAAGGCTCTGATAAAGGTGTAGTTCAAATTGTCCGTGGTCAGTTGGAAAATCTATCCTGGTTATTTTTTCTATCAGCTTTTCTTTTGTTAAACGGAACTGAATAATATCCTGAACGGTACATATTTTCAGACCAAATTTCCTGGCGATTTCTGAAAGCTGGGGAACACGCGCCATCTCGCCATTTTCTTTCAGGATTTCGCACAAAACACCAGCCGGTTTTAGATTAGCAAGCTTGCAAAGATCAACTGCAGCTTCTGTATGACCTGCTCTTCTTAATACACCTTCATCATAAGCTCTCAAGGGAAAGATATGTCCCGGTCGTGCAAAATCCGATGATTTCGAATTCTGATCAATTAGTTTTTTAATAGTAAGAGCTCTATCTGCTGCCGAAATTCCTGTAGTAGTTCCTTCAATCGCATCTACAGTTACGGTAAACTGTGTTCCGTGCAGGGCAGAATTCGATTCAACCATTAATGGAAGTCCGAGTTCATCAAGCCTTTTTCCACTTAATGCCGTGCATAACATTCCCCTGCCGTGTGTTACCATAAAATTTACGATATCAGGAGTTATATATTCAGCGGCACAAACAAAGTCTCCTTCATTTTCACGGTCTTCATCATCTACAACGATAATTACTTTCCCGTTTTTTATATCTTCTAATGCTGCTTCAGCAGTACTAAAAATTTTTGTTTCCATGATTAAACCCACTTATTGATTTTAACAAATAGACCTGCATGCTAAACTCAGGAAGATTCCTTCGAAGCAATAACATTAGTAATAGCAGATCTCTCGAATTTCATTTTAACATTATCAGAAACCTGGAGAAGAATAGTTTTTTCATCTATTCCGGCTATTGTTCCGTGCAAGCCGCCGCTTGTAACAACTTTATCACCTTTCTGCAGGTTCGATAATAATTTTTCTCTTTCTTTAGACCTCTTTTGCTGAGGTCTGATAATCATAAAATAGAAGATAAGAAAGATCGCACCAAACATTATTATAGTGCTGATAAATCCTCCTCCGCCGCCGCCGCCTGAAGGTGGGGCCATTGCCAATAAATAATTCAATTTATTCCTCCGTAATCATTTTATTGTTCATAGATATTTTTTTAATTTTTTCATTCTTCCAGTCAGAAAATGTTCCTTCTTTAATTTTCTGCCGGGCTTCCTTTACAAGGTTTAGATAAAAGTGAAGATTGTGAATGCTGGAAAGTTCGAGAGCCAGAATTTCTTTAGAAATAAAAAGATGCCTCAAATAAGCCCTTGAATAATTCCGGCAGGTATAGCAATCACAATCTTCATCAATTGTTCTGAAATCATCTTTATATTGTGCATTGCGCATCGATAAAACACCGGTTGAAGTGAACAGGTATGCATTCCTTCCGTTGCGCGTAGGCATCACGCAATCAAACATATCAATACCTCTTTCAATTGCTTCAAGTATGTTCTCCGGTCTTCCAACACCCATCAGATATCTGGGTTTATCTTCAGGCATTAAATCAGTTGTGAAATCAACAATATCATACATTGTTCCGGTCGGTTCGCCAACTGCAAGTCCTCCGATCGCATAACCATCTAAGTTAAGCGAAGTAATATCTTCTGCAGATTTCTCCCGGAGATCTTTGTAAGTGCTTCCCTGAATTATTCCGAAAAGATACTGGTCATATCCATATAAAGATGATGTTTTTTCGAAAGCTTCTTTATTTAATATCGCCCAGTTGGAAGTAAGCTCAGCGGATTTTTTAGCATAATCATATTCACAAGGAAAAGGAGTACATTCATCAAGAGCCATCATAATATCGGAACCAATGCTTCTCTGAATCCCGATAACTTTTTCCGGTGTAAAAAAATGTTTGGAGCCATCGAGATGTGAACTGAATTCTACTCCATCAGGTTTAAGCTTCCTCAAATCTGCCAGACTAAAAACCTGGTAACCACCACTATCGGTTAGTATCGGTTTTTCCCAGCTCATAAATTTGTGCAAACCACCGGCTTTTTCAAGGACTTCCGATCCGGGTCTTAAATAAAGATGATAAGTATTTGAAAGAACAATCCGGGCTTTTATATCATTTAAAAGATAAGACTGATTTACAGCTTTTACTGTACCCTGTGTTCCAACAGGCATGAAAATAGGTGTTTCAACAACTCCGTGACCGGTTTCAAAATAACCTGTTCTGGATTTATTTTTCTTATCTCTCCCCGAAATACTGAATTTTAACAAATTTATCTAATATCGTTTCTAAAATATATATAGATATCATACAAATTTAAGGGAAATCCCGCTTATCTCCTAAACTGATTTTGGTAGTATTCCATCTTCCGATGGAAGAATTGTGAGTTTTACAAGATCAATTTTTATATTGTTCGCACGTGAAATTAAAAGATTAAACTTGTCAATAATTATATTTTCTCCCTGCAAGGGTATTCTTCCTATTTTGCTTGTGATAAACCCGGCTATTGTTTCATAATCTCCTGTAGGGATATTAAGATTATATTTTTCATTTATGTAATCAATTTCAACTTTACCGCTGATAAGATACGTATCGGGAGCAATCTTCCTGCAAATATCTTCTTCTATATCATATTCGTCTTTTATCTCGCCGAATAATTCCTCAATTATGTCTTCCATGGTTACAAGACCCGCTGTTCCACCGAATTCATCTACTACTATTGCTATTGAAACCTGCTTGTTTAAGAATTCATTGAGCATTTCAAAACTTCTTTTTGTCTCGGGGACAAAAATTATTTCCCGGATAATACTTTGAAGGTTTTCAGGTGATTTGAAAATATCATAAGCGAAAATAACACCGCGTATGTTATCAAGGTTTTCCTCGTAAACAGGAATCTTGGAATAACCTGACTCAATAAAAATTGAAATTGCTGCATCAATAGTTGAATCAATATCCACTCCGACAATTTCAGTTCTCGGACGCATTGCTTCATATACTTTTTGTTCACCAAGTGCAAGAACCCTCGTAATTATAGCACTCTCTTTCTTATTTACAATCCCTGCCTCATGACTTTCCTTTACGAGAAATTCAATATCCTCTTTGCTGAAAAGGAAATTTATGTTCTCAGCCTTTACATTTGAAGATTGTGTAAGAAAAGAAGAAAGTGAAGAAGTTATTCTTACAAAAGGATATAGTATATAAAATATAACTCTGATTGGAATAGATGTTATAAGTACTATTCTGTCTCCTAATTCTCTCGCAAAATATTTTGGAATTAACTCGCCGAAAATAAGAAGAATTAAAGTTGAAATAATCAATATGCTGAATTCACTCAGGTTAAAAGCTACTGAAAGGATTACGGCACTTAAAGATGCAAATGCAACATTTATAACATTATTAGCAATAAGTATGGTTGAATAGAAATACCGTGGTTTTTGAACAAACGCATAGGCACTCATTGCAGCGTAATTTTTCTTTCGTGCACGTACTTCAATTTTAAGCTTGTTGGCAACAACAAACGCCAGTTCTGAACCTGCAAAAAATGCGCTTATGATTACCAGGATAATTAATATGATTAATTGATCAGTCATCAGAAAATTCCGACACAAGTATTATCATTAATTTCAGATATGATTATAAATAATAAACATTGTTGTTAAAACATACAAAATCACTGTTAGTATCATAGGAATATCGGTAATTAATATCTGGGTTGTGTTCTCTCCCTGTTTATTCATATAAACCAAAAACATATACCTGAAAATTCCGAATACCACAAAAGGAGTTGTGTAAATCAAATTTTCTGTTTTAAATACTGAAATAGTTCTGTCTGCTAAAGTATAAAGTGCATAACAAATAATGACACCGGCAGCAGCAACTGTTGCAATCTGGTCCGCAAAATTTATTGAATAATAGGAAAGAACCTTCCGGGTTGAAGAAGATGAATCTTCGGAAAGCAGGACAAGCTCCGAATGCCGTTTCATTACGGCAAGGAAAAGTGAGATAAACATTGTTGTAAGAATAAGCCAGCTTGAAACAGCAACATGAATTATAACAGCACCTGCAAGTACTCTGATTAAAAATCCGGCAGCAATACTGAAAATATCAAGGAGAACAAGATGCTTAAGCTTAAACGAATAAAGAATATTTATAAGGAAATATAATGAAAGCAGTACAACGAATGAAGTGCTTATCCCGATACAAAGAATTACGACTATAATTCCTAAAACAATTGCAAGTATAATTGCCTTAAACGGTGAAATTTTTCCGGATGCAATTGGTCTGTATTTTTTTTTCGGGTGAGCTCTGTCCGCTTCAGCATCTATTATATCGTTTATAATATAAACAATACTGGAAGTAAGACAGAAAACGAAGAATCCAAGAAGTGCAGGGAAAAGGTAATCTCCGTGAAATAAATTCAAAGAGAATACCAGTGGAACAAAAACAAAAAGGTTTTTGATCCACTGTGGTATCCTTATAAGCTTTAAAATCTGTTTGAACATTAATTAAAAAACAACCGTTTCCTCATAAATACCGAAGACCTCTTTAAGTTCATTCACCATCTCACCAAGCGAAACATAATTCTGGGCAGCCTTTAGAAATATGGGCATAAGATTATTACCGTTTCCTCCTGCTTCCTTAATTTCTCTTAAACTTTCATCAACAGCAGCCTGGCTTCTATGCTGACGAAGTTCACCAAGACGTTTCTTTTGTTTCTTTTCAACTTCAGGTGAAATTAATAGAATTGGAATATCAACTTTTTCTTCCTTCTCTACAAATTCATTTACACCGACTATTATCTTATCTTTCTTTTCAACCTCTCTTTGATAAAAGTAAGCTGCATCTGCAATTTCTTTCTGGAAATATCCTGCTTCTATTGCAGGGATCACTCCGCCCAGAGAATCTATTTGATCAAAAATTTCATTAGCTTCTTTTTCCATCTTATCAGTCAAGGCTTCAACAAAATAACTTCCGCCGAGAGGATCGATAGTATTAATTACTCCCGTTTCATAAGCAATTAATTGCTGGGTTCTTAATGCGATCTTCACTGCCTTTTCACTTGGAAGCGCCAATGTTTCATCCATTGAATTTGTATGTAGCGATTGAGTTCCGCCAAGAACTCCCGCCAAAGCCTGGTATGCAGTTCGCACTATATTATTTTCAGGCTGCTGTGCTGTTAATGTACAACCCGCCGTCTGTGTATGAAATCTGCACCACCATGAACGGGGATTTTTAGCCCCGTATTTTTCTTTCATCCTTTTAGCATAAATTCTTCTTGCAGCGCGGAATTTGGCAATCTCTTCGAAGAAATCCAGATGTGAATTAAAAAAATATGAAATCCTTGGAGCAAATTCGTCAACATCCATCCCTCTTTCTATGCAGGCTTCAATATAAGCAAAGCCGTCAGCAAGAGTATAAGCAAGCTCCTGAGCAGCAGTAGACCCGGCTTCACGAATATGATAACCACTTACAGATACAGGATTCCATTGTGGAACTTCTTTAGCACAGTATTCAATCATATCAACAATTATACGCATTGAAGGGCTTGGCGGATAAATATATTCCTTTTGTGCAATGTATTCTTTTAAAATATCATTCTGCAAAGTACCGCGAAGGTTTTTAAAATCAACTCCCTGTTTAGCAGCAACTGCGAGGTAAAATGCAAAGATCATAGCAGCAGGAGAGTTAATTGTCATTGAAGTTGAAACCTTATCAAGAGGTATTTTATTAAAAAGAATTTCCATATCCTCCAATGAAGATATTGCTACGCCGCAAATTCCTACTTCACCTTCACTTAAAGGAGCATCAGAATCCCATCCCATTAATGTGGGCAAATCAAAAGCAACAGATAAGCCAGTCTGGCCATTGTTGAGTAAATAATGAAATCTCTCATTGGTGTCTTCAGGAGTGCCAAAACCTGCGAACTGTCTCATAGTCCAAATTCTTCCGCGGTAACCATTTGTATGAATTCCCCTTGTATAAGGATATTCACCGGGAAAACCAATATCGCTAAGGTAGTTTATATTTTGAACATCATCAGGTCCATACAGTACATTTATATCTCTGCCGCTGACAGTGGTAAATTTCATACCTGTATTGCGGGCGGCACCGGCTTTTTTATCATAATCTTTTCGTTTTTCCTGATATTCTTTATCCAACATTTTAATACCTTCCTTCAATTTATAATTACAAAAATAATAACCTTAATGCTTAATCGAAATTAAATTTATGATCTGCCAAACCTTCTGTCAAATTCATCAAGAGATATTTTTACAACTATTGGTCTTCCATGTGGACAAACATAAGGCATTGAGGTGGCAAAAAGCTGATCAATTAAAAGTCTCATTTCTTTTTCTGAAAGATTATCACCTGCTTTTATTGCTGCTTTGCACGAATAAGATTTAGCAATATTTTCTCTTGTCTCAAGTTTCTTTTCGCGTTCGTTATTAACAAACTCTTCCGCCAATTCCAACAGTACAAGTTCCTCAGAACCATGTTTAACATCTTCGGGAACTCCTTCAATAACAACAGTATTTTTACTGAAAAATTTAATTGCGAACCCTAGCTTTATTAAATATGGTAAAATTTCTTTTAGAACAGAAATAGTTCCCGGATCAATTTCAATTGTTTTAGGAAAAAGAAGCTGCTGGGAAAAAGGAAGATTAGCTTCAAATCTCTTTAGAGTTTTTTCATATAATATTCTTTCGTGAGCTACATGCTGATCAATAACCATCAAACCGGTTTTTATCTGTGAAAGAATGTACTTGTTGTGCAACTGAATAATAAAAGCGGGTTCTTCAGTTAAACCTTCCCTGCTTTCTTTCGAAGCTTCATGATATATTTCTTTCGACTGATTTTCAAAGGGATGAGGAATTGCCTGAGATTCTTTTTTAACTGCATCATCAGGGATACCTTTAAATATTAAATCAATATCCTTATCAGAAAAATTAGTCTTAGCATAGGATTTTTTTTCAGCGTATTCGGGTCTATCGGAGAAATCATTTTTTTCAATTTTCCTGAAATGATTTACACCAAGCTTTTCTGTTACTTCATCCGGATTTTTGAATATCATATCAGGGACAAGGTCGTGCGTACCCAAACTTTTTTTAACTACAGCTAAAACAAAATTGTAGATATCTTTTTCATTATCGAAACGTACTTCAAGCTTTGAAGGATGAACATTTACATCGATCTTTTGCGGATCGATATCAATAAATAATATGAAAAAAGGATAATCCCCCTTTTCAAGAAAATTTTCATATGCAGTAAATACTGCGTGATTAATCTGTCTGCTTATAACATATCTTGAATTAAGAAAAAGATACTGATCACCTTTACTTTTCTTAAGCATTGTCGGTTTACCGATAAAACCATAAACACTAAGAAAATCAGTCCTTTCTTCAACCGGGAGAAGTGCATCGGGCATATTATCTGCAAAGACCTGTCTTATTCTGTTCTCAATATCGCCAGCCTCATAATTGGAAATTAAGTCATCATCATTAAAAAATTTAAAACTTAAATCAGGATGACTGAGTGCAATTTTATTGAAGGTATCGACAATATGCTTTAATTCGGTAGCATCTGATTTTAAAAAATTTCTTCTGGCAGGAGTATTATAAAAAAGATTTTTTACAGAGATGCATGTACCTTCGGTATATGAACCTTTTTCTTTAATAATGTTTTTTGCATCTTCAATCCTGATGAGAGTACCTATATCTTCATCAATTGTTTGGGTTTTTATTTCCAACTGGGCAACAGCAGAAACTGAACTTAAAGCTTCGCCGCGGAAACCAAGAGTTGAGATCGATTCTAAATCGTTATATGTAAAAATTTTACTGGTTGCATGTTTCTGAATACAAAGGAGAGCATCCTCTTCACTCATTCCTGTCCCGTTATCACAAACCCGTATTAAGGATTTTCCTGCTCTCTTTATCATCACTTCAATTGTGTTCGCACCTGCATCAATTGAGTTTTCCATTAATTCTTTTACAACTGATTCGGGACGCTGAACGACTTCGCCTGCTGCAATTTTATTTGCTATATTTTCCGGTAGTATCTTAATCTTTGTCATTATAATTTCTTAATATAAGTAATTATATCAAACTGTTCTCTTTTTTCCCTTGAAATCTCTTTCCATATACCAGGATCAATTTTGGGAAAAAAGATATCACCTTCTGCTTCAAAGCTCATGATGGAAATTATCATCTCATCTGCAAATGAAATTGCCTGTTTATAAACTTTGCCACCGCCTATTATAAATATTTTTTCGGGATTTGAATCGGAGATCAATTCAATAGCTTCTGTAAGACTTCTGTATATTTTTACCTCTTCGAATGAAACTGAATAATCAGGCTGGCTGGTAACAACGATATTTAACCTGTCTTTAAGCGGTTTACCAAGAGTCTCAAATGTTATCCTTCCCATTATAATTGGGTAACCAAGGGTAGTTTTTTTAAAATGCTGAAATTCTTCTTTAACGTGCCAGGGCATTTCCCCGTTAGATCGCCCTATCACACCATTCCGTGCAACCGCTGAAATTATAATAATCTTCAAACAGCAACCTCAAATTTTATTGCATCAAGGTGCTGATAACCAACCAGTTCAAAATCATCAAAAGTTAATTCATCTATAGGTTTCTTTTTAATTATTAATTTCGGTAAAGGCAGAGGTTTTCTTTTCAATTGTTCTTTTAATCCGGCAAGATGATCATACTTTTCCATTTCGCTGCCTTTTTCGGCGACATAAATATGTGCATCGATTATTGTATGAGCGAAAAAGCCAAGCTCAAGTCCTGCTTCCTGTGCAATAATCTGGGTTAGAATAGAATAAGCGGCAAGATTAAATGGAATACCGAGAGCAATATCGCCCGATCTTTGGGTAAGGTGACAATTTAATTTGCCGTCGGATACATTAAATGCATACGAATAATGACATGGAGGAAGTTTACTCTGAGTTGCATTGCCCGGTTCCCATGCGGTAACAACCAGACGTCTGCTGTATGGATTTTTTTTTAACTCATCTAGGACATATTGAATCTGATCAACTTCATGCACTTCCCATTTCCCTTCTTTATTTTTTTGAGCACTCGGAAATTTTCTCCAGTAATATCCATAGGCTGTTTCCAGGTTACCTTCTTCATCAGCCCATGCATCCCATATTTTTGTATGCTGCCTGAGGTTCCTAATATGATTTTCGCCGGATAAATACCATAAGACTTCGTGAAGCAACGAATTCCAATGCATTTTCTTAGTAGTCAACAAAGGAAAACCCTTTGACAAATCTACCCGGTAAAAAGCCGCAAAATATGAAATAGTGTCTACTCCTGTTCTTGTAGGCTTACGGATTCCATTTTCCATTACAAGTTTTACCAAATCAAGATATTGCTGCATAAGTTCTTTCTATTTTTCATTTATAATGCAATAGTCAGTTACAGAAATTTAATAAAAAATGATTAAGTGATAAAACCCAATTAAATCTTTGAGGCAATCTCTCTGCAAGCTAATTCAATTCCTTTTTCAAAATTATTAATTGATTCACCGGTGCTGCTAAAAAAAGATACCAGTTCAATAACTTCTACATTTTCTTTTAATTTGTTCTTAACATTATCCTTTACCTTCCCACAACATAGAATTACTTTTTTACCTCTTTCCGTGGCAAGATCAAGAATGATGCCTGCTCCCTTTCCGTTAATGGTCTGTTCATCAAAGCTTCCTTCGCCGGAAATAACAATATCACATTTTTTTATTTTGTTACTTAAGCCAAGTATATTTCCTATAAATTCCTTTGCAGAAATCATTTCAGCATCAAAGAAAAGATATAAACCAGCGGCTAATCCACCTCCGGCACCAGACAAATCATTAAAAGATTTATCTAACTTATTATTTTTTAAGATGTTAACTATTTTATTGAATCCAAGTTCAATAACTCTTAATTCTCCTTTATCAGCACCTTTTTGTGAACCAAAGGTTCTGGTTGCCCCGCTGTTTCCTAATAATGGATTATTTACATCATTAACAACTTTTATCCTAAAGGGCAGTTTTGGCTTGCTCCATTTAATGTCTTTTATTCTGTAATAATATTCCGGGATAACCATATCCTTTCTTCCATATATATCATAAAGCACCATTCCAAATCGGGAGCACGCACCTAATCCAAGATCATTTGTGCCTGTTCCGCCAATACCAACGATAATTTCATCAACTAAAAATTTATTCTGTTTTATATCATTATTTATTTTAAGCAACAAATCACCCAATCCTTTGGAAGAAAGATTTAAGGGATGTCTTTTCTCTTTCGGAATTACTCTTAAACCTAAAACCCTGGCAGATTCTATAATAATTCTTTTGTTCTTTTTATCATATCCTACTTCACACGTGAAAGTTGATTCATCATAAGGAGTTGTGATTTCATAATTTATCATTTCAAGATTAAAAAGTGATTTACATACATTTAGAAATCCATCCCCTCCATCGGAAATAGGTGATAATTCAAATTCAGCCGTAGTAAATTTTTCTAAATATTTCATAATTAATTCTGCAACTTTATCGGAGTCTGCTACTTCTTTAAAGCTATTCGGCGCAATTAATATTTTCTTAATCATTTTCTTATATAACTTTCCTGTAAACTTCTTCCATATTACTAATCATAGTATCAAGTGTAAATTCATTTAAATATTTTATATGTGACTCTTTTCCCATGTTCTTCCTTAAAGCATCATTCGCAACCAATTTTACCAGAGCTTGATTAAATTGCTGAATATTTTCGGGTTCAACAAGATAACCATTTGAATTATTTTCAATAAGGTATTCAATATCACCCACTTTACTTCCTATAACCGGAAGTTCTGCAGCCAGTGCTTCAATTATCGCAACAGGAAAAGTTTCGCCACCTGCATCAATTGAAAACTGGGAAAAAATATCAAATGCCGAGAGAATGTTTGAAATATCATTTCTTACACCTGTAAATATCACCTTATTCCGAATGCCGAGATCCACAGATAGCTGCATTAATTTTTCTTTAAGTTCTCCTTCACCAACAATCATTAACTTAACAGAGTTTTTAATTCCATTTTTTAATTCACTGATTGCTTTCAGGAGAAATTTGTGTCCTTTAAATTCAACAAGTCTAGATAAAGTACCAATTATAAACTCTTCATCTTTTATATTGAATTCATTACGAATTTTCTTTCGTCCGTCTTCTGTTCTTTTAATTTGTTTTTCAGAGATTCCGATATGAACAACTGTTATTTTCTCAGAAGGTATCTTATCAGTTTCAACCATTATTTTTTTTGTTGAAAAACCGACGGGTGTAAAATGATTAACCAGATATTTGTTTCTATACCAATGGACAATATTTCGATTTATCGAAAGACAGCTATGAACAGAAGATATATTTCGTGCGCCATTTAACCTGCCGGCAACTGCTGCAATTGTTCTATCAAGATTTGAATTTGAATGAACAATATCAATCTTTTTGCCTTTAATGAAATTTGAAAGGATTCTAACAGCATTAAATTCTTTGCCATGAGCACCATAGGGTATTCCAATTGTTTCAAATCCTTTCTTTGCTGATGTTTCTTCAAGTTCTGAATTTAACAGCGGTGCGATTAAAACTTCGTGTCCCCTTTGCGATAAGCCTTCTGCAAGATTCAGTACATAATTTTCTCCCCCGGCAATTTGCTCTGCATCATTTGTGAGGAGAATTTTCATCCGGGCTTTTCCCGGTTCTTCAGTTCCCAGATTTTCATGTAAATCTGCATATTAGTCATTGCATGCAAAAGTGAAACCATCAAACCATATTTACCATCCTTGTATCCCTTTCTAACTAAAAAATACTGGAAAAAAGCGCTTGCCGGATGAAGTATAAAATCTATTGGGCTTACATTCTTTGTTTTATATTTTTGAAGAGCTTCAAGGGATGAATAATTGTTCATTTTTGTTATGGCATCTCTTAAATTTCTATAAGTATAGTGAATCATCTGATTGTCTAATTTATCAACTTTGCCATTTACAAAAAAGGATTCGTGAACAAGATTATCGGTTATATCAGTTTTAGATTTTTTAAATAATCTTAGCTGGTAATCATCATTCCAGCCGCAGCCTGTAATATGTTTTTCAAGAAAATAATTTTTTCGCGGAATCTTAAAGGCATCAAAATTTTTCCCGATTTTGGTTTCTATTTCATTCCTGAGTTCCGGAGTTATTCTTTCATCAGCATCAAGACTTAATACCCATTCATTCTGCACTTGTATCAGAGCAAAACGTTTCTGCCTGGAATATCCTTCCCATGGGTGAATAAATATTTTATCTGTATATTTTCGGGAAATCTCAACGGTTTTGTCATCACTTTCCGCATCCACCAAAATTATTTCATCAGCCCATTGAACAGATTTCAGACAATCTTCAATATTTATCTCTTCATTTTTGGTAATTATTATAACAGAAATTTTTTCAGTTGGATTCATTAAAGGCTATTTTATCAAAAATTGTTCTTAAATTTAAGAAATTATTGTTTATAAATTGATGAATATAGCAATTGTAACATCCGGTCATCCACCTTTTGATGAAAGAATATTTTATAAATTCGGTCTCTCACTTAAAAAATATAAGCATAAAGTTACTGTACTATGTTCAACTGAAAAAATTGAAACTGAAGTTGATGGAATCAATGTAAGAGGTTTTGATGGTAATTCATTAACAAAAAAAGAGAAAATTAAAAAATTATATGAAGAAATAGTCCGCGCCAATCCTTCTTTAATCATTTGTTGTGAGCCTCTGACAATACTTGCTGCACATAGGTATAAAAAAGAAAAAGGAAAAGAGATTAAGATAATTTCTGATATAACTGAATATTATCCGCTTCAGAATATGTTGAATCGATATAAGGGATTATACAGATTCTTAAATTCCCTGCGCTATTTTCTCTTCAATTTATATGCAACCAATCTTACTGATTATTTAATTATTGGAGAAGAAAGAAAAGCAGGATTATACAATAAAATTGCGCCGACGAAAAAGAAGGCAATAATTGGATACTATCCTCCGGCAAGATTTTTTAATTATTCACCTCCGTTATATGACGGAAAATATTTTACATTTTGCTACACGGGAATTATTTCTGAAGCAAGGGGTTTTAACAGATTCGTGGTTTTAGTAAGCAAAGCAGCAGAACGATTCCCCGGTAAAACTTTTATAGCTAAAATACTCGGGAGATATGAGCAGCCTGAATTGAAGAAACTGACCGAAGAATTATCAACTATAAAAAATATTCAGGTAGTTTACAAAAACTGGGTTGATTATAAAAATTTTGCAGTAGAGCTTTCCAGAGTTGATCTCTGTATAGACTTACGTGATAAAAATAAAGTATTCAATCGTTCATTGCCAATAAAGGTATTTGATTATATGGCTTGTGGAAAACCGGTTATTTATTCCAACCTTGATTCATTTACAGAATTTGAAGACGTGAAAAAATTTGGAATACTTGTTGAGCCGGATGATATTGATTCAGCTTTAAATAAAATTAAATTTTACCTGGATAATCCTGGGCAGCTAAAAAAGGACTCGCAGACTGCCCGAAATCTATTTGAAGAAAAGTATAACTGGGAAACTATCGAAGGAAAATTAATAGAAGTAATAAATTCAATTCTACAGATATGATTGTCATATTTAACTCAGGTTTTGATCAACATTTTCAATCTAAATCCTGTCAGGCGATACATTATAAAAAAAGCTGCAATAAATAATATCACATCAATAAGAAAAACATTCAACAGTTCTGATATAAGGTAAAATAAGCCTGTTGTGAATATGATCATTACCAATTTCAAAGGTTCATAATTGATCTTAATTCTCTTTTCGGAAATAATTATTAAATAAACTGCCGCACCAAAATAACTGAATAATGTTGCAGCAGCAGCTCCCATTATTCCGTATATCGGAATAAGTAAAAAATTCAAAACGATATTTACTACGAGAGCAATAGAATCGCTTATAAGAAAATGAATGCTCTTGCCTGAGACATAAGGATAGACCGAATAGTATGTTACTAATACACTAAAGAAATACGAAATCAGAATGACAGGAATAATAATTATTCCGCTTCTATATGACGGATCGAACAAATGAAACTCATTTAGATGAAAATTAAACAGGTCATCAATAAACATGGCAACAATAAGAAATATCATCAGACTTACCGCTATAATTTTTGTAAAAGACTTTCCAAATTCGGAAGTATAATTGCCTTCATTATATAATCTGATTGAATAAGGAGTCCATGCGCTTCGTAATGATAGTACAAAAACATTCATAACCAATGCTATTCTGTATGAAAAGCTGTAAATACCGACTTCACCGTTTCCAAGAAAATGATCAATAATAAACCTGTCAATCACATCGACAGAATAAGAAAAAAGTCCTGCTATAATTAAGGGGAAAGTAAAAACAATAATAATTTTAAAAAGTTTCAGATTAAAAATCCCAAGATAATTTTCTTTGAGAAAAGGAAGCAGGATAACAAAAAGAAGCACTGTTGTAATCAACTGGGACAGGATAATTCCATTTATCCCCTGTCTTAAAAAATAAACCAGGTAAACGTTTAACAACAAATTTATTACGGCGCTAAACGAAGAATAGAATACAACTTTATGTGCCAGCTCCTTAGTTCGCAGCAAATGGATTGTAAGATATGAAATGCTTTCAAAGAACAGTGCAGCAAAAACCAGCCTTATAAGACCAGAATAATTTTTTGAACCTATGGCTGATTCTGCAATCCATCCGGCTGAAAGAAAAATGATTAAAGTTATAATTAGACCAATTAATGCAACCGAATTAAAAATTGTAGAAAATATTTCCTTTCGCCTATTTTCATCTTCTTCTTCTAAATAAAACTTACTTAATGCTGATTGAGAGCCCAGATAATAAAGGACGGAAATGATAGCATACAGCGACATTATAAGTGAATAATTGCCGAACTCGGACGTGGAAATTAAATTAGAATAAAGAGGAAGCAGAAGAAAACTTACAGAACGGACAAATAGATTTCCGATTGTGTACCAGGCAGTTGCTTTTGAAAGACTGGTTCTTTTCTCCATTATATAATTTTTTTAAGCTTGTATAATTCTTTTAACCGTGAGTTAACATTTTCAAAACTGTGATATTTTTTTACCCATCTCTTTCCTGATTCTCCAAACTGATCTCTTAATTTTTTATCCTGGATAAGCTCAATAAGTTTTTCATACAGTTCTTTTTCATTATTAGCAATTGTAAAAGGGTTTTCAGGAATCCAATTAGAATATTCTTTGGTCATATTTGTAATAGTGGTGATTCCCATTGCAAGAGTTTCAAGTCCTGCTTTGCCATAACCGGTTCCACCCATAGTTCCGCCAACCTGGTCGATGCAGATATCACTCCGGCTTTTTTCTTTCAGTACTTCATCTCTCGGCTTGTTTTCCATCAGGATAAAATTAATCTTTTTTTCTTTTTTAATTTTTTCGATCACCGAAATAATTAAATCCGTTCCTTTGTATTTCCTGTTAGTGGGAGAATGAATAATAGTAACAATATCATTTTCAGAATTATTTTTAACCGGTAGTTCGGAAGCATCATAAGGGTAGAATAAATAATGAATATCTTTTTTCATTGTTAGATGATCATATTCTGAAGTGATATTTAAATCCGAAATTTCATCAAGTTCTTTTATAATTCCTCTGAGCCGTAAATCACTTCCATAATAACAGCAGACTATCTTTTTCCCCTGTTTCTTCCATTTCAATGCCTGTTCAGGATAGCGATAAAAATCAAGCCCGGCATCGAAATGAATTATATCGAAATCATTTAAATTGTATTTTTCTATTGCCTCTTCTATTTTCTTTTTTTTCAGTTTATCATTAATATCAAAATAATACTTTTCAAAAACATTCCTGGGTGCAAACACAGGAGTTCCCGCTGACGCATCTCTTTCCTTATCTAAAACTTTTTTTCTTCTCCATTTTTTTGCTGCACTGAAATCAGGAAGCGGCAGGTTAAGACAGATATCTTCAGGAAAATCTCTTTGATTTTTATGATATGTAATCAGGCGGGAATAATCACCAACGGTGTTATGCATTTTAAAAAAATCATATGGAACCCCGGCATAATTCTGCGGAGCCAGATGTAATATTTTCAGCATCAGATATCTTTAATTAATGTATCCCTGAAAATGCCGCGCGCACCAAAGTTTTCTTTAAATCTTGCCAACCCCCAGTTCGGTTCCATATTTACAGTAAAAATTCCGAAATCAAGAAAACGAAATCCTTCCTCTTTGTACCGTTTCATTATCTCATAAAAAAGAAGATTAACCGCACGGTATTCCTGGTAGTCTTCGTCGTGACTAATATAAAAAGCCAGCACAACTTTGGAGTTTGCACTAAAATTGCAGACACCTGCTATCAGTTTATCTTTAAGAAAAGCTCCCCAGAGACGAATTTTTGCAGGGAACATTTTCTTTAACTTTATCAATTCATCAAGTGTGTGCGCAGGTGAAACATTATGTCTTAATTTCAAATTCTTTTTCAGAATTTCATAATACTCTGAAAACTTTTCGCATTCGACAATTTCAACTCCCTGCTTAATTGATTTTTTTACGGCAGTTCTTGCTTCCGCCCTATAAGTTGATAAAAGTTCCTCCATTTTAAAATCAAGCTGTACAATGCTCGATACTTCTCTTTTAAATATGTAAACCCATTCCTCACCAGGGCGAAATCAATGTAGTTTGAATATTTGGTCTGGTAAATTACCGGCGGAAGTGTAAGCTGAATCCTGTTGACATTCAACTCATTTGCATATTCAATCAGTGCATCAACCATGGAATGAGCTTCCCGGAAATTTAAATCCGATTTATACACAAAACTCCCATACGAGGCACCGGGATGAGAGACAAGAATTTTCTTTCCTTCCCTTTCCACAACAGCCGCTGTCAATAAAGAAAGCGGTTTATTGTTTTTCATGAAAACGAAGGAAGCATCTTTAAATCTTCCTGCCGGATGATAGGACAAAAATTCACGTTTATGGAAAAGAGTCCCGTTATCGGAATCATCTACAAATTTGTCCCATTCATTATCTGTTAATTTGGAATCTGTAAAAGGAATATATTCAGACATATTTAACCGGAATTATTATTTGTTTAAAAGGAATTACTAAATGAAATAAAAACAATTATAAAAATAACTTAAGGATATTTAAATGAAAAATTAGAAAAAGGTTTAAAAATGATTACCAAAAGCGAACTACCTTCTGCACATTAGTTAAACATTACATTCTTTGAACCCGCAAAGTTATTTCTGAGAAAAGCAAAGACGACAGGTGAAATAAAAATCATCATTGTTATTATATATGGATATTTAAATCTTGTATTTCCAAATGTAAGCAAAAGAATTACAACTCCGGCAAGTATAAAAAGTAAAAACAATCTTAGCATATCATTTTTAATAAAATCCTTATAGAACTTTAACATCACATATATAAACAGAATTATTAATGAAAAATAATATAGATGATGAATAATTAATAGAAGGAAATAAAATACTTTTAAAATGACAGGTTTATTGCCTAGCAGTTCCCCGGTATTTTTCATAAAAATACTTTTTGCGATCTTATACAGGTACCAGTCGTCGAAAGTTAAAAGTTTATGAATTGAAAAGTCATCCCAGGCAAATGTATAAACAATTTTCATCGGGAAAATCGACAACCATTTTACAGGATGGGATATTATATATTCCTCCGCTTTTCCCAACCAATAATTTTCTTTTTCATAATATGTCATCAATTCAGGATGTTCAATATACCCTGCATTGCCCTGTTCAAAGACTTTTGCATTGTACCCTCCGGATGCATTCTTATTAGCACCGATCAATAAATTCAGGGGTCCGTCATTGGCGGTATAAATAAACCTTCCGAAATTTGATAATGTAAAAAATCCGAATAAGCCCACAAATAAAACTATTCCCAGACCAATAAAAGACAATTCTTTAAGCTTTATTACAATACTTTTTCTTATCCAGAAATAATTCAGAATATATGCCGCTATTAATGCCCAACCAATTGGTCTGACAGCAAGTGAAGCACCAACCAATATTCCACAGATTAATAGAGTATAAATTGATTTTTTCATGTAAAAATAAATGCTGCTTAGCATCAGAACCATAAATAAAAGCTCTGTAAAATTCATCATTACCAAACCAAGAGTAGATAAATAAAACACATAAATGATTATTACAGTTTTGGCTCTATCCACATCAAAGATTTTTCCGGAAATCTTAAAGACAAGTAGTAATTGAATAAAATTTAAAATTATATTAAATAATCCGATTATTATTGGGGAATTTTGTATGGATAAAAGTATAATCAGAACATTGACATACATGGGAGCAGTTATATAGTCCATATACAAATGATTAGGAGCTGGATAGAAAGTGTGCTGATTTATGCAATCCCTGGCAAGTTGATAATAAAAGAGCGAATCACTTGAAAAATGAAAAGGAATGAATATTACATAAAATAATTGAATAAGCAGATAAACAATTAGCAGGGTAACTAAACGCCTGTGAAGAAATTTTAAAGTTTTCTTTAAAATTAAACTCAATGTTTACGAATAATTAAAACTTAAATTGAACTGAAAAAACCGAAGCATCTCCCAAACCGTAAGTGAACGGTAAAAAAGCATAATCAAAATTCAGGTTTCCCCACATTAGTCCAATACCACCGGTTAATCCACGCGATTCATAACCAGACTGGTAACCGGCACGAAGAGCAATTGTTTTATCATAAACACCTTCTGCTCCAAGATTTAAGTGGATATCTTCCGTTGCAAGATATTTCTGAAATTCTGCTGCTGCCGTTACTCCTATTCTTGATTCCGTTAATTCAAAATGATAGGCAGGTCCTACCCTGAATTCAGTTGGAAGTTTTGTTGCTTCATACCGAAAGACGTTCATTGAGCCAAGATTTTTTATAACAGCAGATGCTGTCAAACCTTCAACTGAAGTTTTGTAATTTAAGCCGAAGTCAAATCCCCAGCCGTTAGCCTGGTCAGATAGAATCCCCTCGTACAAATATTTTATAGAAAGCCCGAAGTCAACATTGTCCACTATCCCGAAACCAGAGGACAGGCTTCCAAAGAAATAATTAGCATTAATTTTCGAATCGGGATCGCCAGGCTTCGTACGCACCTCAATATCACTTACAGTTGTAACATTAAAACCAAGTGCCAAAGGTAAACCCCATATTTCAGAGGCAACTCCAAGTACTTCACTCCGAACATCCTGTATCCATTCATTATGCATCAGCATAATTTCCGTATCATTTTTTCCTGCAAGCCGTGAAGGATTATAGAATAAAGCCGTTACATCGTTAGCTGAAACCGCACCTGCATCACCCATTGCAATATTTTTAGCACCGAATCCGAATTTGAGGAATGATAGTCCTGTATTCCCTGCAGACTGGGAAAAAGTATATGTTGCAAAAACCAGGAATAGCAAAATTATTTTCTTCATAAAAATATTTTATAACTAATAATTAATAAAACCCTGTATGGATGTATGACTGAATGTTTGTATGATTCATCCATGCATTCTAAAAATTGATATTCACTCCAACCACGTGCCTGTCCTGCGGAGAATACTGCTCAATCATAAATGCGTAATCGACACCTATAATTATATCACCAATTTTTTTTGCATAAGAAAATCCTGCGGCAGGCTTGGGCAGAAAATCAGAATTACTCAGATTAAACTGGTCAACTCCGGCTCTTAAATAAAGGTTTTCAATAACATTATACTCAGCACCTGCCCTGATAATATTAGTTTCACCATTACTATTTTCATATTCAAGCGAAGCAAGCAAACCTATATTTTTATTAAAATAGCTTACACCGATTTTTTTAAGAGTTGGAAATCTTTCGGTAATATTAGTTCCATCCTGACCATACAAAGATGAAGAATCCCATTTATATGAGCTATTGATATCAGTAACAGCAGCGGCAACATTCCATTGTTCATTTATGTGATAAAGCAGACCAAGGTCAATACCTACGCCGCTTGCTTTTATATCCTGGTACAGCTTGTAGTAATAAAATTTCGTTTCTATACCAATAGAAAATTTATCTGAAAATCTTTTTCCGAGAGCAAGAAAGAACTGGTTTTCAGAAGTGGAGAGATCTCCTGTTTTTATTCCATTCCCATCATACTCTCCAATATTGCTTACACCCGAATTAATAATGCCTGCACTAATACCTGCGGCTCTGTCCTTCTTACCGCCGAGGTCGAATCTTCGCGTAAAGGATAGAAAATTTAATGACCTGTCAAGCGAAAGAAAAGTATAAGATGTCTGGAATGAATTTCCTTCCTGGAATACACTTACTGCCGGATTATAATAAGAAACCAGGTTTCCTTCTGTAACTGCTAAAAGGGCATTACCCATACCGATACCTCTTGCGCCAAAACCAAGTCTGCTGAAAGTACCGGGCATTGCGGCAATTTTGCTTTCCTTTGGCTGTGCAAGTAGAAAAATATTAGTAGTAATTAATAATATGATAAAGAAAAACTTTTTCAATTAAACCTCAGAATAATTTCAAACAACGAACATACATTCATACAGCCATACAATCATACGCGAAGTATTAATGCATGCCATCATTTAATAACAATTATTTTTCCGTACAAAGGATCATTTGATCCTACTTCAACCCTGTAAAAATAAACCCCATTGGGGACGTAACTACCTTTATCATCTCTTCCATCCCAGCTATCAATAGGCGGGTCAGATGCAGCTAATTTCCTTGGAGCGCTTTGAATAACCGTTCTTAAATAGTTCATTCCGAAATCAAATATTCTTATTGTAACATTTTCGTTTTTGTTTTGTGTATTATATTTAAAAGTTACTTTTTCATCCAGCCGGGGATTAAAAGGATTGGGAAAAGCATAAACTTCTTTAGTTTCTGGAGCCGAATTATAAACTTTCCAGGTACCCTGCCACATAGCTCCTGTTTCAGTTAATCTTGCCAGCCCCTGACCCGAACCAACCCAAATTGTATTACCGAAAGCACCGGCAGAATAAAAAGTATTAGTTGTGATTGCTGCTTTCGTTTTTGCATCATATATAGCGCCGGGTGTTATCCAGGTAATTCCCATATCACTGGATCTGAACAAACCATTTTCGGAAGGCACCATTGGCTGATCACCTTTAAATCCGAGGTTATAAGCTTTCTCGTGAGGCAACGCAACCTGCCAGTTTTCACCTTCATCAGTTGAAAAGCTTACGCCGTAATATTCGGTATAGCCTTCTCCTTTCCAGGTAACCGCCCATAATGAATTATTGCTATGATTGTAATCCAATGCAATAACCCAATCACCGCTTATAGAATTTTGCTGGTTAAGATGATTAAATTTAACCCAGCTTGGATATTGAGCTTCTGCATCTGTAGATTTGTTTATACCATTAACTGTGCCTGCATAAACTGTAGAATCATTTTCAACCGCGACAGAAAATCCTAAAAAATTAAGCCAACCTGTACCGAATTTTCCCGTTTGTGGAGATATAGCATATTTGATAGTATCAGTAGGGCTTATTGAGTTCAAACTGTCAGAAGGAAGAACAACTCTCAGCCAGGTTTGTCCCATATCCGAACTTCTCCTGATTCCATCTGCCCACGAAGCAATCCAGATCATATTTGGAGTAAAATCAAGATTGTATATTATATTCTGTTGAGGGACAACGATGGGTAAAGCTCTTACACTATTATTAATTCCATAAGTTATAATAGAATCACCCGGACCGTCAACTGGCTGGGGAATTGAATTCCAGGTAACACCTTCGTCAGTTGTAAAACGAAGACCGGAACCAACATCAACATCTCCTATACCTGAAACATTTTCTGTATGAGCAGTGGAAGCCCAGAAAGTGTGATTGTATTTATCATAACCAATTGCTGCAACACTTTCACCGCCAAAAGATTTATTTGTCCAGGTTTCTCCATTATCAGTGGAATGACTTATACCACTGCCGGTTCCCAACCAAATTGTATCTCCAAGTACGACAATATCGCCAATACCATTGCTTGCCGGATTTCCGGATGAAAGTGATTTTGCCAGTTCACCTTTTTTTAAGAGTCTGAATGAATCAGGATGTGATTGAGGAAATAATATAAAAGGAATAAGTATAAATAATAACAAAAGATTTATTCTTTTCATTGAGTAACTTCTACATTCTGAATAATTTTATTACTTAATAGATTACTGCGGTCAATTGCCTGGAATTCAAATCGCCAAGTTCCAATTTGAGCAGGGGGATCAGATGTGGATGAAAAATAGTTCCGGTAAGAGTAAATTCCATCATTCGCAGTTGAGTCACCATAAGTAGAATTTCCATCGTCGTGCATAGCAAATAAACTGTTTCCATTTCCATCGGTTACAATTGTGCTATCTGGTCTATATAATTGGAAATACACTAAATCTATATCACTTAATCCATTTGAATCTGTTGCTGTCACTGAAAATGTAAAAAGGACATCGCGAGCAACTGAGTCCGGCAGCACTAAATTGCTAAGTATGGGAGCATATAAATCATTTCCATTATTAAAAAGGAAATTCTGTGCAGAGACATATTTAGTATTATTATATATATCAGTAACAAAATATTTTACAATGTACACACCATTTATATAACTATTGCTCATAGTAAATTTATTTGAGAATTTGTTATCGCCCTTTGTTGAATCTCCGTGTGAAGAAATATCTCCATCATCATATATATTAATTGAAGTTGAGTTCAGTTGAACTCCGGCTGGTGTAACAATATTGAAGTAAACGGATTTTATCTGCTGTGAGGAATTAAATGATATAGCAAAAGTCAGCACAGAATCCTGGTTAAGATAATCTACCGAATCAACCGGCGAAATATCTGTTACCTGTATTGTATTAGTTTGTTCAGGGTTTATTACTGAATCATAAGTTTTTTCGCATCCCCAGAATACGACGGGAAGCAGAATTAAAAGAGCGAATTTTTTCATAATGTTAATATTAGATTGATTTTAGCGTCTCTCAAGGTAAAATTACATCCCCCCGCTAATCATAAATGGTGTAGGGGAAAAAGAAATTATTAAAATTACATAACTAAGATAACCTAAAAATTTCCTTTTTGTATCAAGCTCATCATTATCCCCTATCGGCGGATGTTTCAGCTTAATTACAAAAAATAAAATCAGTGCCCAGACTAACCAGCCGATCCATCCAAACACTATTTGAAGATTCATAAATATTTCCAGGAAGCCGGCAATCCCTAAAACAAAAAGCACTACAAACGAAATGACGGCTATTTTATAATGAGATTCCCCTCCATACATTGTATAAGCAATATGTCCGCCGTCAAGCTGTCCAACAGGAATCATATTCATTGCTGTTATAAACATTCCAAACCAGCCGACACATAAAAACGGGTAATGATAAATTTCTGACATTGGTGGAAAAAATTGTCCCGGGTGTACAAATATCATTCTGAAAAAATCAAAAAGCAGGGTGTTGCCGAACTGAAGCTGAATGCCGGTTTTTCCATATTCCGGTGAAAAAAAGTCGGGATGTATTGATAATATATATTCTTTTCCGGGAACATTCAGAAAGCCATATATTAAAACAATAAGACAGGCAAAAAATCCCGCAAGAGGTCCTGCAATTCCAATATCAAACATTGCCTTTCTTGTGGGAATAACAGACTTGGTTCTTATTACAGCTCCCATTGTTCCGAAGTTCAGGAAACCGGGAATGTTCGGGAAAGGGATGTAATACGGAAGTGTTGCATCTACTTTATGATATCTTGCAGCAAAGTAATGTCCGAACTCGTGGAAAGTAATAATAAACATTATCGCAATAGAATACGGGAGACCAATTAGGAGATGGCTAAGCTCATATGGACCCATAGTTCCGGTAGTCCATTCGGCTCCGGCAATTGTTGTAGTAATAAAAGTAACAATGAATAAAACAATATGGATGAATACCGGATTCTTTTTTTTCTTAATAGTGTAACCGGTAATATCGGTCTGATCTGATTGGTAGTAGTCTTCCATTATAAATCGAGATTAAAGCCTAAAGTTGTGTAAGATTCATTTAAGTTATAATATTCACCATGAATACTTTTACCCGCAAAATAAGTAACCGCAAGGCTCAATCCGCGTGACCTATAATCCCCGAATTTAATTCCCGCTGTTAAAATATTGCTCCCGGAATATTTATTAATTTTTTCAAGCTTAAAATCGTAAGCTACAAACGGAAATATATTTTTAAATTCTGTATAATAATAGTCAAAACCAAGGTTGTAAATTTCTTTACCTATATCAACAGGCTTCCTGTGAAATAAATAAGAAAAGCCGGCATAAAATCTTAAACTATTAATTCTGAAGTAAGGAAAAAGTTCTATAAATTCTCTTGTATAAACGATTGCAGATCTTCCGTTTCGCCAGTAATTAATTTTGTAATCGTATTGTCCATCAACAAAATGTGCGCTGATATGGCTTAGCCTGAATCTCAAACCGTATTCATCATTTTGTTTAATTACTTTATAAGTCGAGTTTAATCCAAAAAGATAATCGATTGTTTCAACGGGAAAATGAAATTCACTTTCCGCACGCAAACGTGTAAAAGTAAAAAGGTCTACACCAAAAGCTAACTTAGAGTCCGGATAATTAATTTGTGCTATATCAGTTGAGCGGCTTATATCCAGTCTTATTTTATTTCCGCCGGTCTGAAATGCAAAGCCGGCACGCGGCTCTAAAAAATTTGCAGTAAAAGGCTGAAGATTAATATTTGATGGAAACCAGGTTAGTTTACTTTGAGGAAAGATTGTAAATGTGAATAATATTATTAGAATGAAAAGTTTATGTTTCATAATAAGTGAGTTCTGAGCTATATATTTGAGAATTTTCGAATTATCGGATTTTCGAATTATAGGTTTGAACATTAAAATCATTTGGTTAATTCATGAACGCCTTTTAAATATTTTATGAATCCTTTTATTTGTTTTCTTTCTTCGAGTGATTTTTCATATAGACTTTCAGAATTGATTATTTTATAAATATCTTTTAAAACGTATGTCATCGACATTATTTCAGAAGCAGATTTTAGAAACCTGATGAATTCAATATTGCCTCCGGAATCAAATCCTTCTGCTATATTGTTCATTGTAGAAATCCCTGCTCCTATAAGTTGGCTTTTTAGTCTCAAATCTTTTTCTAATTCTTTATTATTCCTGATTATTTCATAAATAAAAATGACAATTTCTCTCGCTAATTGCCAAATTGGTAGTTCTTCGAAATTTTTATAATTCATACTAATTAATTTTTGAATTTGAGAATTAATAATTTACGAATACGGGAATTCGCTAATTCAATAATCTTTTTCTAATTTTCTGCTTAACTAATTTATTAAAACCATATTTAAATTTAGAACCAAGACTGGCAATTGCATAGTAGTTTGTTGGAAAAGCAAATGACGGCTCAAAGTAGCAGTTAACTGTACACCCCTGGCAGAAATTAAATCTCCCTTCCATTTTCTGAAATTCTTTAACTTTTTCCGACTCCCGTATCTCCTTAACAGGTTTGTCGATTTTTATTCTTTCATGTTCAAAATGATAACAAGGAAGAATGATTTCATCATATGGAGATATAACTATTACACGCGATACTGCCTTGCATCTCGGGTTATTAATATCATTGCCGCCGTCTCTTCTTAATTTCATAAATCCTTTATTTAAATAAATATCAAGCTTTCCTTCAACATATTTGTCTATAAAATCAATCGCCTCATTACTTAATCCCGGATTACCGAAATAAGAAAACACAGGATTCACAAGAAGAACTAGATTATTCTTCTGCGCAATTTCATGCATTTGCGGAAGTTTTTTATAAGTATCATTTGTAACAGTAAAAAGTATATCCGGAAACTCGCCGAGAGATTTAGCAATGCGGATACTCTTCATTACAGACTGGTAGCAGTCAACTTTCCTGATTCGATTATGCTCTTCTTCATCGGGTGAATCGAGAGAAAAATGAAGTAAATCAATTTTGCGTGCAAGCTTTTCTGCAAACTTAGGATAGAGCAATGCATTAGTTGTTATGCTTGTCTGCATTTTAAATTGTTTTGCATATTCAGCCATTAAATGAATTTCTCTATGAAGAAGCGGTTCACCGCCGGTAAGGTCTATAAACTTTACTCCAAGCGAGGATATCTGTTCAATGTTGGATTTAAAATCTCCAAGCCTGGCATAGGGAGTGTTTGCAAAATTTTCGTGTGCAGCAAAATGACAGAAAGTGCAGAACGCATTGCACCTGTATGTTACATAATAATTGCAGAGAAGAAGCATTAATACTCTTTACCTTTCCACACAACTTTCCTGCTGCTCAGAACAATTACAGGCAGTACAAAAACATAAATAATGAAATAGATCTCGAATTGAATGAAGTATTTCATATTCTGTTTTATGCCAAGCCTGCTGTGAACAGGAAATAAAACAAAATAATCAATTGCTATTTTAAAGATTGCCAAATATAGACATACAACCGTGAAAAATAAAGGAGTTAACAGTATGCAAAGATTCACAATAAAACCAAAAGACAAAATAACAAAGCCGCGTAAAGGTACACCGAGTCCGCCTACGCCCCATCTTTTCTTCTGGTGGTAAAGTTCGTTTAAGCTCGTACAAGGGAGCGAAGTAATCAAAGCATTTTTGTCTAATGGATAAATTATTTTGTATTTCCCTAAGCGGTAAATAGCCATCAGCAGATTAAAATCTTCCGTAACACTGAAAGGGAGTTTTTCATAACCGCCTGTTTCCAGGTAAGCTTTTTTCCTGTACGACATATTGTTGCCGATGCAGCTAATCGGGTAACCAAGATTTATGGTTCCCGCCGCTACAATAAGCAGGTAAACAAAATCAATTGCCTGCATACCGCTGAAACCATTGTAAGCAGTTTGAGTGGTGAATCCATTTACAATTCCGACATCATCTTTGTAGTAAGAACAAATAGTCTTAACCCAGAGGGGATGCACTTCGCAATCGGCATCTGTGGTTAAAATGATTTCCCCTGTCGATATTCTTACAGCACTGTCTATAGCATTAGCTTTTCCTTTTAAGTTTTCCTTCTCAGCATTTGCACTGATTATCTTAAACCTTTTTTTATCCTTTATAAATTCATTTACAATTTCTACAGTTGAATCGGTGGAATGACCATCGGCAATTATTATTTCAAGTTTACCTTCCGGGTAAATTAATTTATCGAGCCCGTTAAGGCAGCGTTCGATATTTTTCTCTTCGTTCCTTACTGCAACTATTACAGTTGCTTTTGGCAGATCTTCATCTTTTACCCGGGGAAACTTCTTATTTATTCCTATTATAAAGAGAACAGATTGAATAAAATATCCGCATATAAATACCAGGAAGATTATCTCAAACATTCGGCAGGAACTCCGGTTTGATAACCTCTGCGGGAAGATTCTTCAACAATATAATTGATCGATTCAACAATGACACTTTTACTTTTAAGACTGTCGTGTAAAACAATTATAGAATTTTTCTTTAAATATTTTTTCACTGCAAATTTAACAACATTGATATCATTCTTATAGTCATAAGTAAGAAGCGACCACATTACAGTCTTCAGATTCATTTGCTGTAATATTGAAGCTGATGACAGATTAAATTTTCCGTATGGCGGTCTGAAATATAAAACATCTTCGCCGGATTTTTGTTTTATCAAATTGTTAAACTTTTCAATTTGCGCGGTTACTTCATTCCTGCTTAATTCGGAAATGGCTGTATGATTGAAAGTATGATTGCAGACAAGATGACCTTCATTTACAATCCTTCTGTAAAGTTCAGGGTTCTTAACGATATTTTCCCCGACACAAAAAAATGCAGCCTTTATATTATAACCTGAAAGTACTTCAAGGATTAAAGGAGTGGTTTCAGGGATTGGACCATCATCAAAAGTGAAAAGGATTTTATCAATCTTCGATTCCCACTGAAAAGAAGAAAAGATTTTTTTGATAAAATATGGAGGATTATAATGATATTTCATTGAAGGAAATATAATGAATAACGGGGAAATTAAGTCTGAATTGATGAATTTAGGAATGCAGAGATAGGTAAAGATTATTTATAGAGCACAATTAATCTTTGAGCCTTAGCGCCTTCGCGGCAAAAATAATCGCTCTTCGGTGAGTATCTACTGTATATTTGCTTATGAAAGAAATAAATAAGATAGCCCAAGATCTTTTGCAGCAGCGGATAATTTTTTATCGTATGTAAATAAAGGGTAGCCGGATAATTTAGATGATGCCAATAAATGAATATCTACAAATCCTATTCCTTTGCCGTTTAATTTATTCTTCCTTACAAACAATAAATACTCTTCAATAGTTACCATTTTTGAACGATGCAAATTGTTAATAAGACTCATAATTTCATCATAATTTTTGAAGCTTCCGCAAGCCAGCTCACCAATTATAAATTCGTGAATGGCTGCTCTCCCTTCCATTAATAATTCGTTTAATTTTCCATCACCTTTTCTGAAATGATTTATCCAGACGGATGTATCGACAAGCACCATTATTCGCTTCTGCGTCTTCTAATATTTTTTGCATCTTTTTCGGCAGCTCCCAGTTTCGCTAATCTCCTGCTGCTTTCCAATGAAATCAAAGCTTCCAAACCACGCTTTACAAGATGTGTTTTTTCTTTAATGCCGGTTAATAATGAAGCTTTTTTCAGTATATCATCATTGATATTTATGGTCGTTCTCATTTTTTGTTCCTCATAAATTTGTATGCATTAATATGCATATTATCTTGTCTAATATCAATCGTTTAAATTATTCACAAAGTTTAACAATTCTATAATTTCATCGTGATTCAAGATTGATTAACCTCCATTTTGAACAGTATCAAAATAAAGAAATTGAACAAATTTTCCGAAAGTTAATTTTCCAAACTATTTCATTTTTTGTGGGACGAGGCGTTGACTCGTCCTAACAAATGGTTGGGTATTTTTTCCTCCGGTAAAGAAACAGAGATGAGCCGCCGGTTTACCAACCGGATTTATCTTCCTATGGCGCGGTTGGCATCCAATATCCAATATCAAGTATCCACTTTTTTTATAAAATCTTTGTGACTATTTGTCGCACACCGGAAAATTAAGCGGCTATTAAAAGTTTATTTTTAATCCATTTTCAAATTATCACTTTCACGGGTCTGAGTCGTACTCCTCTCGTACTGCTCCCGTACTTCTCATATACCAGGGATTAGCGGATTATCGGACTACCTGCGGTAGTTAAAATTGTCGAATTGACGGATTACCAATGACAAATGACCAATGACTGGAAGTGTTGGAAAAATGGAATTTTGGAATAATGGATTAGTACTTATTTGCGGACTACCTTCGCTAAAGCTGCGGTAGTTAAAATTGGCGAATTGCTTGCTGTATTGAATTACCACTTTTCTTTTGGCAATTTTTTACAATACTCTTTAGCCTCCCGGATCTCAATTGTCTGGCTGTCATCTTCCTTTATTAATTGCACCAAAACATAATTTTCGAGCATTTCTTCAATTTTTTTATATGTATTTATATCAATTTCAACGGCAATTTTGTTATCATTATGGTCAACAATATATTACTTTTTTTATTGATTCCATTTTGATATATTTTTGTTCATCAGAAATTAATCAATCCTGTTCTATAGAAAAATGCTCTTGTTGCAGCGGGTTCCACTTCCTGGACCTGTCTACCCGTTTACCAACTGAATTTATTTGCCTCTGGCAGAGGTTGGCATGTAGACTCACTGCTGCACTTTTTAGACCGTCATTTAATAGATTTTCCATCCTGAAAAATATGTAAAGCCGCTCTAAACCCGTTGGCTTGCCGTACAAAAGCCGCTTTAAAGCCGCTCATATAAATTTAAGCTTTCAAAACCGAAAGTGTCAGCTTGTAATTTTTAAGCCCTAATGGGGTTCTTCGGAATTGGTAATAAATGATTTTTTATCATAATTAAGCAGTATGAAAACTATTAACTGCTTACTTCTTTCTGAAAGCTCAGCCTTTTATCACTCCTACCGGTCTTAACTTTGCAACCTTCTTTGTTATTCCTTCATTATGCATAACATCAACAACCTGCGAGACGTCTTTATAGGCTCCCGGCATTTCCTCTGCTATTGTTCTGTATCCTTTCGCCTGTATTATTATCCCCTTTTCTTTTAGCTCTTCAATCAGGTTTCTTCCTTTTGCACTCTTCAGCGCTTTTGTTCTGCTTAGATTTCTACCGGCTCCATGACAGGATGAGCCAAACGTTTCTTCCATTGCTTTTTCAGTTCCGACTGCAATGTAAGAGTATCTTCCCATATCACCGGGAATTAAAACAGGCTGACCAATCTCTTTGTATTTTTCCGGAATCATTTTACTGCCGGGTGGGAATGCCCTGGTTGCTCCTTTCCTGTGGACGCACACTTTCTTTTCTTTTCCGTAAATCTTATGTGTTTCATATTTTGCTATGTTATGGCAGACATCGTAAACCAGCTTAAACCCAAGCTCCGATTCAGACATTTTAAATGTGTTCATAAAACTTTTTTTAGCAAGATGCATTATTACCTGCCTGTTGTTCCATGCAAAGTTTGCAGCCGACTGCATTGCAGCAAAATAATTTTCCCCTTCAGAAGAATTAAGCGGTGCACAGGCAAGCTGCCTGTCAGGTAAATCAAAATTATATTTTGAACTCGCTTTAACGAGTATTTTCAGGTAATCGTCACAAATTTGGTAACCAAGTCCGCGTGAGCCGGTATGAATCAAAAGCACAAGTTGTCCTTTGAATATTCCCATTACTGAAGCGGCTTTTTCATCAAAGATTTCTTCAACCACATCGACTTCAAGAAAATGATTTCCCGAACCGAGGGTTCCAACCTGGTCAATTCCTCTCTCAATTGCTCTTGGTGATACAGCATCTGCATCGGCATTTTTTAATGTGCCGCTTTCTTCGGTAAACTCTATATCAGATGAATTTCCAAGATCATTTTCAACAGCCCAGGCAGAACCTTTTGTTAAAACAGATTTCATTTCTTTGGCTGATAACTTTTTAATTGCACCTGAAGCACCAACCCCGGTAGGAATATTCTGAAACAATCTTGAAACTAAAGACTCAATTCTGTTTTTCACTTTTTCATACTCAAGTGAAGTGACAGCAAGCCGGACACCGCAGTTAATATCGTATCCAACACCGCCGGGTGAAATTACTCCTTCTTCAGCATCTGTTGCTGCAACTCCGCCAATAGGAAAACCATATCCCCAGTGAATATCGGGCATGGCAAGGCTGTATCTTTGAATTCCGGGAAGGTGAGCTACATTCATTACCTGTTTCAGTGCGTCATTATCCTGCAGATTCTGCTCAATCATCTTTTTTGAGATATAAATTCTGCCCGGGACTCTCATATTTCCCGATGCAGGAATTTCCCAGAGGTTTTCTCTAACCTGGTTTAATTCTATTCCGTTTATATTCATATTTCCCCTCCTTCCAAATTAAATATCAAAAACAATAATTGTTTTGTAAATGCCGTTAGATTTTTTAATATCAAGCTGATGAAATGTTACGGCTTTAATTTCATTTTTAATATTATCTCCGGTTAAAATATTTCCAAAAAGAATTTTAGCATCTGATTGAAATCCTTCATTTGTTTTCTCTATCTGAATCTTCTTAACCTCTACAGGAATTATTTTTTTAATGTCAAACAAATAATTAATTTCCTGTAAAAATGATACAAGTAACTCTTCAGGTGAATCTTCAATTAATTTTATGTCCCTCTCACCTGCCTCTCTTTTGTTTTCTGAAAACTCCATCACCGCATTCTTCCAGCCCTCAAGGGCAGCAAGGAACAATTCCGTATAAGTGTTTCCCGAAACTTCAATAGCTATGTCTGCAGTATGATCTATGAATCTAAAATTTGAGATCATTTTCAATCAGCTTAAAAATAATACAGTCATATTATACAATATTTATTTGATTTCTTCCGTAATTATTAAATTAGCGGGCAATCTTTTTACCGGTTTTAAATGATTAATAAATTAGCTGAACACCAAAAAGGTTTATTATTTGTCGCACTTGCAGCATTGCTCTGGAGCAGCGGCGGACTATTAATTAAGCTGGTTACATTCAACGCAATGCAAATTTCTTTTTTCAGATGTTTGTTTGCAGCTTTGACTTTCCTGATATTATTTAAAACTCAACTTTTCAAAGCTAATGTCTTTACATTAGTTAATTCTATATTCTATGCGACTGTATTGATATTATATGTCATGGCAATGAAGACCACAACTGCAGCTAATGCAATTTTCCTCCAATCAACAGCACCTATTTATGTTTTAATATTTGAACCAATCATTGCTAAAACTCATTACGAAAAGATTAATATAATTAGTGTCGCAGTTGTATTTATAGGAATGATTCTTTTTTTCATCGGGAAAATTTCTCCCGAACATTTTGAGGGAAATATCTATGCATTACTCTCAGGAGTTTTCTTTGCCGCCCTTTTCCTTGGACTAAAGAAAAATAAATCCAAGTACCAGTTTAGTTCAATCTTCTACGGAAATGTAATTGTTTCTCTTGTGTGCATTCCGTTTTTATCGGGAATACAAAATCTTAATTTCAGTAACTTATGGATGGTTGCCTTTCTCGGCATTTTCCAGATAGGGTTGGCTTACGCACTTTTCTCTTTCGGCTTAAGAAGAGTACCTGCAATTGAAGCATCTATTATTGCCCTGATCGAGCCGGTTCTGAATCCCGTTTGGGTATTTATTGGTTATGGTGAAATTCCTTCTTTGATGGCTGTTACCGGGGGAATAATAATTTTATCAGCTATCGTAGCGCGGACATTGATCTTAGGGAAACCAATGTTGAAAGGGAGATTAAAGTTATAGCTGTTATTTAAAATTGTAACAGAATTAAAAATTATTCTGCAGAAGATTGGGAATTATATTTGATTATTACATCTTCAACGATTTAAGCAAAAGTCTTAGCAATAATTTTTACAGTGATGTTCCTACCTTCACCCTGATATTAAAAAAGATTGATGCAAATCCCCACCCCCCGGTATCCAATCGTGTAAGTGTACCCGAGGGACCTAATGCAAAAGCACTGAAACCCCAGAAATCCATGATTTTCTGAACTAAAACTTCAAATACTGTCTGGTTTCTTCTGACGGGGCTGTCAAACATGGTATCGAACCGGAAATCGAAAGTGCTGCCGGCAAGTGAAAGTTCTCTACCCATATATCCAATATGCCATTCATCCAGGTATTTTGCTCCGTAAAATTTTCCTCTTGTAGAACCCATTACCTGCACCGGGTATCTTATTTCAAAATTGAAATAACTTTTATCAACCAGGTAAGCACTGTATTTTATAGTAGTTCCTTCTCCATATATAATGCCTTTATTTTTGATGATTTCATTTTTTTGTCCGCTGGAAAATTTTTTGGATGATTCAAGGTAACTTAGTTCGAAAAAATTACCGAGAGGAACAACATAACCTATTTGAAATCCATTAGTGACATAAATATTGTTAAGGTTATTGGTGCTTTTTAATTGCGTTATAGCGTCAATATTTGAATAAATACCGGCGCGAAAACCGAGAATGTGAAAATTTGCTTCAACCATATTCGATTCAAGAGGACCCGAATAAGGCGTTTCAATACCGAAAGAAAATCCCACATCTGATTTAAGAGCAACGCCAAATCTTTCCCCTCCCATTAGCTGCATAAAAGGATTTACATAAGCCAATGTTGAAGAGATCTGGAATACACTTGGCGGGGCTGCAATTTTAGAAAACCTGATCTTTTCGATTACTCTTGTAAATACACTTGCAAAATTTGTTGTCTCTTCAAGATTTATTTTGAAAGGGTAAGTCGTTACAAGTGCACGGGTCTCAGGCTTTAATGCAAGGAATGGATATAATATTCCTTTAACCGAAATTGTCTGGTTATTCGGATCCCTGAGATCGACAATCATTTCAGCTTTTGGATCCGGTGGTTCAATAAAAAGCTGCTGCTGTATATGGATAAAAAGGCTGTCATCGAGAGGCTCCATCTGGTAGTATCGTATTGGCTCCTCTTCCTGCGCATACAATTTCTGATTCTGTACACTTAAAAAAACAAATACTATAATTGGAGTAAATAAAAGTACCTTTATGTTCATAGTTTTTACCGAATCAATTTTTGAAAATAAAAAATAAGATCATAGATCATTTCCTGAAAATGAAAAAGTACCTGGTAACTTTTGATATAAAATCAAAAGTAATTTTTAAAGTGAGATAAATCCGTGGAATGTTGCCCGACACTCAACCAGTATCCCTCCTTATTCTCAACAGAAAGATTCCTTTTTTATATAGAATTCGATTGTGTTGAAAACAAAGCTAATGCCAAATTTATTATTATTTATAAAACGCCGCAATATAACAAACAAAACAGAAAACAAGAGAAATTATTTTGGCAGAATGTTGATGGAAAGTAAAAATGGCATTTAGTAATGTAAGATTTACAAAGAATGGGAATGAATACACTAAAAATGCTTAACCATTTTCATCAAAAAATAAATTATTTAAGTAAATTTTTTACGAAAAATTATATTTGCAAATCTTGTTTTTTTAACAGAAATCAAATCTGAATTTTAATCTTCTCTTCCGGACTTTTTCTTTTCCTTAATATAAATCGTTAATGGATTTGGAACCAGTTTTGAAGCCGGAATAAAATCGCCGGAATAATCAAAATTAACAATCTGCACTCCATCTGCCTCTGACATTTCATAGGATGAAGCATAAATAGCGGCCCCTATTGCACCGAATAAAAATCCTGACATTGCAGCATTACCTTTGTTATAACTCTTAAAAGGAATCAGAATAACATCTTTATCTTCAAGTCTTTTTATATTAACGTTTAAATCACCTAAGTAATTAGCTTTGCCGGAATCAACAGTAAATCTTATTTCAGGAATATCCATGCCTTCCATAAAATCTTGCCTTTCTGTTTCCCAGGTAATCCTTTTTATCTTATATTCACCGGGATCGACACAGTATGAAAAGGATTCCCCCGGAATAAGCTGAAGTATTAATTTATCTAATTCCGGATGGACTGTATTTTCGAGTTCCAAGTTCATTTTAATACCGGTTATATAGTGTTCATTAACTTCACCGTATACTATTCTTCCGCTTCCGTCAACAACACCGGTAAGTGTATCATAAGGGAAATAAATCGGTTCGGTTGAATAAAGACCGCTTGCTTTTGGCTTAAACAATACCCCGTTGGAATCTCTCCCGATAAATTCACCGCCGATATATTTTGGAAAACGAAAATCCTTCACAAAAATACAAGGATATTTTACTGTAAGCGGGTTTGGTTGTGAATATTTTCCTTCAAGGGTTGTAAGGCAATTATGATTATCTGAATATCTTACAAGATTTGTTGTTGCACAGCCTGTAAATAATATAGGAATTAGAATAGACCACAACAATTTTTTTCCGTACAACATTAAAAATCCTCAACCTATTTATTAAATAAAAAATGACAGGATAGACGGAATCCAAAATCATCCGGAAGAATTTTTGAGTTTATAAGTAACAACTCATATATTCCTGCTTCGATAAAATAGGTTCTGTTTATAGAAAGCCCCAGGTATTCCTCAGATGCAGGTCCTAAAAAGAATTCAACCTGTTCACTATTGTTATTGTATTTTTCAGTTCCCGCCATTAATTGTACAGAACCTCCAATATAAGGACTAACTTTTTCAGAACTGAAATTGTATTTAATATAAGCGGGGAAACAAAATGAATACAAATACCCGGTATAAGGTTCATTAATTATATTTAAATACATAAACCCGATATCATGACCATATTCCCACCCGGTTTTCTGCCAGGCAAATTTCATATGGACCTGGAAACCGTCATTAATTTTACTGCCGGAATAATATTCAAACCCAATTCCCATAGCTTTCTGAGTAATATCCTCTTCAGGAACTATTGAAGATTCTTTATAAATATTATTAGTCTGATCACCTGATATCGTTTCCCCGTTGGTCTGATCCTCTGATAATATATTTTCCTGATTTGTGCTGTCAGAATAATTTTTCCAGGACACATCACTAAGGAAATCCTGGAGACCTTTTTTCAAAGAAGCATTAATGTTATCAAATAACTGTTCTTCATCTTTACTGAAATTTTCCCTTATGTCTACCCTCGAAATAGTTTCTGAGAATTTCTGATCGAGATAAGTAAATATAAAAGTGCCGTATAAATAATAGCTATCTTTTCTCGTATAGTTCTCAGTCAAAATAAATTTTGTCATTTCAACCCTTACAGCATGAGAAAATTTTTTCGATTGATCATAATTGAGTAAGCTGTTAAAATATTTCTTGATATAAGAATCAACATTTTCATTCATTCTTATCGAACGTTTTTCCCCTGCAATATACCCTTCAATATTGCCGATTAATTCGGGTTCAACTCTCCTTTTATCTATAACGTCAGCTATATAAAGACCTGAACCTGGAAGGAAATCGCCTGGTCTTACATATAACCTATTCGAATCAATTATTATTTTTTCGTGACCGCAGCCTGCCAAAAAAGATAAAATCAGGATAATAAATGGAATGCCCCGAAGATATGTTATACCCGGAAGACTAATTGGCAGCTTAAAAATTTTGCCAGAAAGTATAAATGAAATTCCCTTACTAATAATTTCTCCCCAGGAAAAATTATTAAAATTTAATTATAATTTATCCAAAATTAAATTAAGGAAATGGAATAAGCAACTTCTCAAACTTATTTATAAAGATGTAGTTAGACTTAATATCCTCATAATATAATTAAGATGAACCCCTTTCCAGCTTGTCTAAAGGGAGATATCGAAACCAATAGATAAGCTGGATTAATATTTAATCACTCACCTACTATGGCCCTGTTGGACTGGTCTGGTCCTGGTTTGTAGATGAAGTTGCAAATAAATTATATGTTCCATCAGCAAAGGTGCTTGAATAAAGCACAAGAATTTTAGTTCCTGCCTGAGTTATTGTAAACGCTCCGGATACATCTCCTTCAGCGGTTGAATTGGTCGCATTTGCAGGAATTTCGTATGTTGTGCTGTAATTGAAAGTTCCCTTAGGTATATCTTTAACGACCACAGTTTGCCCTGAAGGAACAGTAATAATATTAGCCCTGAAGTTTACAAATACAGCATTTGAAGCAAGGTTTTTAAAGGTAATCTGGGTTCCCACTGAACTAGAACACCCGGTATAGCTGATAATTGTAAGCAGAAAAACAGGCAATAAAATGAACCATTTTTTCATATCAGTATTCCTGATTGTTAATAATTGGGTCTAAGTCCTACTTGTAAAATTTACCTAACAGCCGCAAAAAAATAGAAGAATAAGAAATAGAAAGAATACCTTAATCAGGTATATTTCCTGAAATATTCCAAAATTTTACCTTTTACAGCATAGGCAAAATCTTTTATTATCTTTACTGAGCGAAAATAATGCCATCTCAAAATAAATTGTTTGGTGATTTTGAAAAGAAACCATAAATCTATTTTTACTCTTTAATTCATCAACATGCTTGATAAACAATTCTATAAACAAGCCATTTTTATTCAAAATAAAAAATAGCCTTTTTCTTCTTAAGCCTATTGATAGTTTTTTTCGATGATCATATTTTACAAACTGAATTTATCGGAGTATTGATGGCACTGTTAAAGGTTAATAAAACTATTCCTGAACTCTACACTTTTTTAACAGAAGATTATGGGAAAAGTATGAAACGTCCTGTAATGATGAGAAAAGTGGATGGTAGTTATCAAGGTATAACTTATAGTGAATTTAAAGAGGAAACCGATAATTTAGCTTGCGGATTATATACGCTTGGAATAAAAAAAGAAGATAAAGTTGCAATCATCTCAGAGAACAGACCCGAATGGGTTTATAGTGATATGGCTATTCTTGCCTTAGGCGCAATCGATGTACCACTGTACCCTTCATTAACGGCTTCATCAATAGAATTTATTCTTAATAATTCGGAATCGAAATGTATAATAGCTTCAAACAAACTGCAACTTAATAAAATACTAAAATACAAATCCACTCTGCGGCATCTCCAATTTATAATTGTGATTAATGAAAAAGATATGATAGCCGAAGAACCAATGCTATATTCTTTTAAAGACGTCCAGGAAATGGGAAAAATTTATAAAAAAAATCACCCGAATTTATTAAAAGAAAGCATCAGAAAAATTAATGAAAATGATTTATGCACAATTATTTATACTTCGGGCACTACTGGTGAGCCCAAAGGAGTAATGCTGACGCACAAAAATATTTTATCGAATGTACAATCTGCACTTGAATCATTTCCAATTTCAAAAGATGATATTTTTCTTTCTTTTCTTCCGCTCTGTCACATCTTTGAAAGAATGGCAGGATATTATACAGGATTTTCTTCCGGGGGAATGATTTGCTACGCAGAAAGTATTGAGACGGTTGCACAAAACTTCCTTGAGGTTAAACCGACTATTTTGACCAGTGTTCCAAGGTTATTCGAAAGAATGCATTCAAAAATTATAAAGAATGTTGAATCTCAACCTATTGCAAAACAAAAAATATTTTACCGCTCAATAAAAATCGGAAAGAAGGCAGCAGAAGCCCGCAGAAAGGGAAAGCTTAATCCTTTACTCGCTGTTCAGTGTAAAATTGCTGACAAATTGGTCTTTTCCAAATTGAAAGAAAAAACAGGCGGGAATATGAGATTTTTTATTTCCGGCGGGGCAGCTCTTTCACCTGATCTTGGAGAATTTTTCGAAGCAGTTGGAATTAAAATAATTGAAGGCTACGGACTGACAGAATCTTCCCCTGTAATTGCTGCTAATCTGGTTGATGATTATAAATTTGGTACTGTAGGGAGGGTATTCCCCGGTGTTGAAATTAAAATTGCACCTGATGGAGAGATACTGGCTAAGGGACCAAATATTATGATTGGTTATTATAAAAATAAACGAGAAACAGAAGAGGTTTTGAAAGACGGTTGGCTTCATACAGGTGACATTGGAGAATTTGACAAAGAAGGTTTTCTTAAAATAACTGATAGAAAAAAACATCTATTTAAAACTTACAGCAGGGAAATATATTGCACCAACTCCTATTGAAAATCTTTTTCTCTCCAGCAAGTATATCGACCAGTTTGTCCTAATCGGCGATAGAAGGATGTTTTTAAGTGCCTTAATAGTGCCGGATTATGAAGCATTAAAAGAATATGCTGATTCGCATAAAATAAATTATTCAAAGATTGAGGATCTTTCAGAAAACAAGGTTGTAAAAAAATTAATTGAAAATGAGTTGGGAAATATTCAAAGAAACCTTGCTAATTATGAAAAGATCAGGAAATTTACTTTGCTTGATAAACCCTTTTCTATTGAAACAGGGGAAATCACCCCAAGCCTGAAAATCAAAAGAAAGGTAGTAGAGAAACTGTATAGCGATAAGATTGAAAAGATGTATTCAAGCTAATTGATAAAATTAATTACCACTCATCCAAGAGGTACTTGAACTTACTCTTGCACTTGAACTTGAACCTGAACCTAAGTCCCGATACAAGTTAGTACCGTAGTTCATTTTTTTAGTATTTCGATCATCTTATTATGGATAGCACCGTTGGTAGCAAGAATCTTTTGCGTGTAAATATCTATCTCTTCTCCATTGAAACCTGAGACCAACCCACCGGCTTCTTCTACAATTAATTTTCCGGCACAGATATCCCAGGGATGAAGATACACTTCCCAGAATCCATCAAAAACTCCTTTGGCTACGTAACAAAAATCAATTGCTGCTGATCCAAGTCTTCTTATCCCTCTTGCAGCCCTGGTAAGAGAAGCAAATTTTTCCAGTGCATTTTCAGGATTATCTGCAATGTTGTATGGGAATCCAGTAACTAGAACACTATGTGAAAGCTTATCATTTTTACTCACAAAAATCTTTTTTGAGTTTTCATACGTGCCACTCCCCTTCTCTGATGAATAAGTAATATTCTGCATTACATCATAAACAACCCCGGCGATAGTTTCGTTGTTTTTCTGTAAACCAATTGATACCGAAAAAATAGGAAGACCATGAGCAAAGTTTGTCGTTCCGTCAATCGGATCGATTACCCATAAATAATCAGAATGATTTTTTGATTCACCGCTTTCTTCTGCAAGAATACTGTGAGAGGGATATTTCTTTTGAACAAATTCTTTGATGTGTTTTTCGGAAGCTTTATCAATATCTGTTACAAGATTCGATTCATTGGTTTTATATTCTATTCCGAAATTTTTGCCGAAGCCGTCCCTGATTATTTCCCCGGCTTCATGGGAAATATCAATAATATCCTGGATCATTTTAAATTGTCTTTTGTTTGTTAATAAAAAAATCAACATAAAGATTAAGCAAAAAAAACAAGAAAGCAATAGTATGCTATTTTTACTTACTTGATAGCCCAAATTCATTTTGGTATCTTTGCCTGAATAGATTTGAATAATGAAGGAGTTAAAATTTTGAAGAATTTAGATCAGGTTGAAATTTCTGAATCGGGCGAAACTTCTATTGTTGAGAATATGCCTGATATTCTTCCTGTATTGCCATTAAGAGATATAGTAATTTTTCCATATATGATTTTTCCTGTTCTTGTCGGAAGAGAACAATCTATCCGGGCAGCTAACTACGCATTGGAAAATACCAAGTATATTTTTCTTGCAACACAAAAAAAATCAAATATTGAAGATCCTAAAAAAGATGATATATATAAAGAAGGAACAATAGCAAAGATTGTCCAGATATTAAAGCTTCCAAATGGATTAATGAAAATTCTTGTTGATGGATTGCTGCAGGGAAAAATAATTGAGTACACAAACAATAATAATTTCTTTGAGGGAAAAGTTGAGGTTATTATTCCGCTGGTTGAAAACGATCATGAAATGAACGCATTGGTCAGGCAAATGTCACAATTGTTTAAGGAATATGTGAAAATCAGCAGGAATATTCCAAATGAAACCGTAACCGCTTTTGAGAATATTGAAGAACAGGACAGGAAACTTTTTTACGTTGCTGCAAATATTAATCAGAGTATGGAGGTAAAACAAACTATCCTCCAGAAGTTCACGCTTAAAGAACAGTATTACGAAGTAATAAAAATACTCAATTCTGAAATCGATATTTTAAAAATAGAAAAGGAAATTGACAGCAAAGTTCAGGAAAATATAGCTAAGACACAGAGGAAATTTATCATCCAGGAACAGATAAAAATACTTCAGGATGAGCTTGGCGATGATGAAGATACTTCTCCTGAGATTGCAAAGCTGAGAGACCAGATTAAAAAAGCGAAGATGCCCAGGGAAGCTGAGGACAAAGCTCTTGAAGAATTAAACAAGCTTAAGAAAACACCAACAATGTCTCCTGAATCTACAGTAATCAGGAACTATCTTGAGTGGCTTATAGAAGTTCCCTGGTCAAAAAGAACAAAGGACAATCTGAATATCAAACACGTAAGAAAAATTCTGGATGAAGATCACTTTGCTCTTGAAAAACCGAAAGAAAGAATTATAGAACATATTGCCGTTTTGAATCTTGTTAAACGAATGAAAGGACAAATCCTCTGTTTTGTTGGTCCACCCGGAGTCGGAAAAACTTCTCTCGGTAAATCTATCGCAAGAGCACTGGGAAGAAAATTTGTCAGGATAAGTCTTGGGGGTGTAAGAGATGAAGCTGAAATAAGAGGGCACAGAAGAACTTACATAGGATCAATGCCGGGTAAAATTGTGCAATCTATGAAAAAAGCGGGAACAATAAATCCTGTAATGCTGCTCGATGAAATTGATAAGATGAGCATGGATTTCCGGGGTGATCCGTCTTCAGCGATGCTGGAAGTTTTGGATCCTGAACAAAACCATACATTCAATGATCATTACCTTGAAGTTGATTATGATCTGTCACAGGTTATGTTTATAACAACTGCAAATGTAAGATATAACATCCCTCTTCCGTTGCAGGACAGGATGGAAATTATTGAACTGCCGGGATATCTAGAAAATGATAAAATAGAAATTGCAAAAAGACATATTCTTCCCAAGCAGCTTGAAGCTCATGGTCTCCTTAATAAGCATGTCGCTTTTCAGGATGAATCAATCCGAAAAATTATTTCTGATTATACAAGAGAAGCTGGTGTAAGAAATCTCGAAAGAGAAATTGCTTCTATATGCAGGAAGATCGCAAGAGATATTGTACTTAAAGAATCAACTAACGGAAAATCTAAAAAGAAAAACAAGTTTGTTGTTAGTGAAGAAAAAATTGAAGAATACCTGAAAGTTCCGCGATACCGGCATATGAAGCATATTTCTGAAAAAAGGGTTGGAAGTGTAACCGGATTAGCCTGGACAAGTGTTGGCGGTGAACTTCTTAGTGTGGATGTAACTATCATGAATGGTGCTGAGCGGTTAACTTTAACCGGGCAGCTTGGTAATGTGATGAAAGAATCTGCCCAGGCAGCATTAAGCTATATCCGTTCCAATGCCAAAAAATTAAAGCTTAATCCTGATTTCTTTTAAAGGAAAAGAAGTTCACATACATTTACCGGAAGGCGCAATTCCCAAAGATGGACCATCAGCGGGGATAACAATGTCTATGGCTCTTTTATCTGCCGTAAGTGGAAAGCCCGCAACTAATGATGTTGCGATGACTGGTGAGATCACTTTAAGAGGAAACGTCCTCCCAATTGGCGGATTAAATGAAAAACTACTCGCAGCAAAAAGAAATGGAATAAAGAAAGTTCTTATTCCAAAAGACAATGAGATCGACTTAAAAGAAATTCCGGGAGAAGTTAAAGAAGGGTTGGAGATAATTCCAATCGAACAGATTGAAGATGCTATCCCGTATGTTTTTCCATTAATGAAAAAAGTCGGAAGAAATTCTTCCGGAAAAAGATCAAAGCCGGCAAGGAAAAAGAAAGCATAGAAATGCCGGAGACTTTGATTATAAAAAATGAACTTTCTCTCGAAGAAAAGTACAGGCTTTTAGAAAAACAGATTCAATCCCTGCTGAATAAAGATGAAAATATTTTATCTAACTTATCAAATTTTATTGCAGCACTTAAACAAACTTTTAATAAAATAAGCTGGGTGGGATTTTATTTGTTCGACGGGAGAAGACTTTACCTGGGTCCATTCCAGGGAAAGGTAGCGTGTACATTAATTGAAATAGGTAAAGGCGTATGCGGAACTTCCGCTGAAAAAAGACAATCTGTTATAGTTGAAGATGTTAATAATTTTCCCGGGCATATTGCTTGCGATCCCGAATCAAGATCCGAAATTGTAATCCCTATTATTAAAGATGATAATCTTTTCGGAGTACTTGATCTTGACAGCAAGGAATTAAATTCATTTAATGAAACCGATAAGAAGTATCTAGAAAAATATTGTAGCTTTCTATCATCCGAAATAATCTAAACTTATAATAAAAACTATTCTCTATTTTAATGGCATACGTAGTAACAGCAAGAAAATGGCGTCCTCAAAGATTTGATGAAGTAGTCGGGCAGGAGCACATCACTGCAACCCTTAAAAATGCCATAAAAACGAACAGGATAGCTCACGCATATTTATTTACGGGACCACGGGGAGTTGGGAAAACAACAACGGCAAGGATACTTGCAAAAACTCTTAATTGTCTTAACCCTAAGGATGCCGAACCTTGTAATGAATGTGAAATGTGCAGATCCATCGTTTCTTCTCAATCCCTTGATATTATTGAAATTGACGGTGCATCGAACAGGGGTATAGATGAAATACGGACTCTGAGAGAATCTGTTAAATACGCTCCCACCAGGGGAAAATATAAAGTTTATATAATCGATGAAGTTCATATGCTTACAAGGGAATCTTTTAATGCTTTCCTAAAAACTCTTGAAGAGCCGCCTGCACATACGATTTTTATATTTGCAACCACGGATGTTCATAAGGTTCCGCTGACAATTATTTCAAGATGCCAGAGATTCGATTTCAGAAGAATCCAATTAAATACGATTAAAGATCTTTTAATCAAAATTGCGAAAGAAGAAAAAATAGAAATTGATGATAAGACACTTACAATAATTGCCCGTAAGGCGGATGGGGCTTTAAGAGATGCTGAGAGTTATTTCGACCAGGTGGTTTCTTTTTGCGGAAATAAAATTGATTCGGAAACTGTTTCACATATGCTTAATCTTGTTGATGATGATTTATTCTTTATGATTTCCGATGCGGTGCTGGAGAAAAACTTTAAAGCTGTTTTCGAGGTTACAAATCTGCTTTATGAAAATGGCTGGGATTTTATAGATTTTACAGACGGTTTAACCGAGCATTTCCGAAATATCCTTACTGTTATTCTTACCGGTAGAACAGAACTTATAGAAACTGCGGAAGTATACAGAGAAAAATATATCAATTATATCGATAGTTTCTCCGAAGGTGATCTGTTAAGAATACTTAATTTTCTTAACAAAACTCAACAGGAATTAAGATACTCTCAGAATCAGAAATTAAAAGTTGAAATTTCATTAAGTCATTTAATCGGGCTTGAAAAATCAACCACAATAAGTGAACTAATTACAAACCTGACTGAAAAAAAAAGCCCTGAATTAGTTCAACAGGGTAAATCAAATGTAGATTCCCACCATTTTAAAATCAGTATACAGGAAAACCATGTTAAAAGTAAATCCGATACACCTCCTTCTATAAAAACAGAGCAGCCCAAAAATATTCCTCATTTTATACAAAGCGAATTAAATCTGGAAGGAATAAAAAATAGTTGGGAGGATTTTGTCAATTCAATTATGAAGGAAAAAGCACTTGTGCTCGGACCTTTATTAGGCGGAGCAACAGTTTCCAATTTTAATGGAAATATGCTGGAATTGGAGACTACGGATTCACATGCATCATCCCTGGTCGAACAGTTCAAAGTTTATATTGCAAAAAAAACTTCGCAATTTTATGGAAAAAAAATCCACTTTTCAATAAAAGTGATTAATAAACAGGCGGAAAATGTTAAACAATTAAAAATAAGTAAAGTCAGCGATGTTGATGATGATCCTTATGTTCAAGCGATAATCACAGAATTGGGAGGAGAGAAAATTTAATAGACAAAAATTCAATGAAATTCTATAGTTCTCCAGTTCATTTTAGCTCCCCGCTTTTTTGATAAATTATTGAATATGTTTATTTTAGTAAATGTCCAAAAATCTAATTGTGGCAATTGACGGTCCTGCTGGCAGTGGTAAAAGTACATCAGCTAAACTTGTCGCACAAAAATTGGGCTACCTCTATATTGATACCGGAGCAATGTACAGAGCAGTAACTTTTTTATCTTTGGAAAAAAAGCTGCAGGATGAAAAAGATATTGCTGACCTTGCTGAATCTGCTGACATAGAATTAAAATTTGATAAAGGTTTCACTGAAGTTATTATTGATAATTCAAACATAACTGAACAGCTCCGAACCTTTGAGGTTAATTCAAAAGTCAGTGAAATAAGTAAGATTGAAGGTGTGAGAAAAGCCCTTGTAAAAAAGCAGAGAATGTTTGCTTTAAAAAACAACGGTATCGTAATGGAAGGAAGGGATATCGGAACTGTTGTTTTTCCTGATGCTGATGTTAAAATTTTTTTAACGGCAACTTTAAGCCGGCGCGTTCAGCGGAGAGCAAGAGAATATGAAGACAACGGGATAAAAATCCCGGTTGATAATATTAAAGAAAATTTGATTCAAAGAGATAGAATAGATTCAACAAGACAAATAAGCCCGCTTCTGAAGGCTGATGATGCAGTGGAAATTGATACTTCTTCTGTTACCATCGAGGAGCAGGTTGAACTTATTCTGAATGAAGTTAGAAAAAAAGAAAAGTTTATTAAGTCATCTTAAATAATTAATGTATAATTAAAAAATTGCGGTTCTGTTTATTCTGATGACTTGAAACAGCAAGCTGCAAAAAAATATATATTTCAGGAGGATTAATGTCCGAAGAGACAAAAGAAAAGACTAAAGGTATGATAACAGTAGGCGACTATGAAAAAGCAAAAAGAAATTTTGAGAACGAGGAATATTCGCAGGAAGAATTTCTTACACTTGCAAAACTCTATACCGATTCTTTTAGAGACGTTAAAGAAGGAGAACTGGTAAAAGGTAAAATTGTAAAAATACAGGGTGACAATGTTATCATTGATGTGGGTTTCAAATCTGAAGGTTCAATTCCCAAGAATGAATTCCGTGAAGATGAAGAAATTAAAATTGGAAATGAAGTTGAAGTAGTTCTCGAAAGCGTTGAAGACCAGGAGGGCAACCTTGTATTAAGTAAACAGAGAGCAGATTTCCTTAGAATATGGGAAAAAGTCGTTAGAGCTCACGATACCGGCGAAATATTGCAGGGTAAAATTATTAAACGCATAAAAGGCGGAATGGTCGTAGATCTTATGGGTATGGAAGCTTTCTTGCCCGGATCACAAATTGATATCCGTCCTATCAGAGATTTTGATGCTTTCGTTGGACAAATGATGGACTTTAAAGTTGTTAAGGTAAATATCCCGACAGAGAATGTTGTGGTTTCTCATAAAGTTCTTGTTGAAGAAGAAATAGCCGATCAGAGAAATGCAATTCTTGAAAGCCTTGAGAGAGGACAGATTCTTGAAGGAACAGTTAAAGCTATTACAGATTTTGGTGTGTTTGTAGATCTCGGTGGTGTGGATGGACTTATTCATATTACAGACCTTAGCTGGGGAAGAATTAATCATCCCAATGAAGTTGTAAAACTTGATCAGACTATTAAGGTTGTTGTAACGGATTTTGATGAAGAGAAGAGGAGAATCTCCCTTAGCCTTAAGAAACTACTCCCCCATCCCTGGGAAAATATTGAAGAAAAATATAAAGTCGGGGATAAAGTTTCAGGCAGAGTTGTTTCATTAACTGATTACGGTGCTTTTATAGAAATTGAAAAAGGAATTGAAGGACTTATCCATAATTCTGAAATGAGCTGGACACAGCACATTAAACATCCTTCGCAGGTTGTTGCAATGGGTCAGATTGTTGAAGCAGTTATTTTAAGTCTCGATAAAGAAGAGAAAAAAATCTCTCTCGGCATTAAACAGCTTGAACCGGATCCATGGGAATCTCTTATGCAAAAATATCCGGTCGGTTCGCAACACTCCGGAATAGCAAGAAACCTCACAAACTTTGGAGTGTTCGTTGAACTGGAACCCGGAGTTGATGGATTAGTCCATATTTCAGATTTGAGCTGGACTAAAAAAATTCGTCATCCCGGTGAAGTTGTGAAGAAAGGTGAAAAGCTCGATGTAACTGTCCTTGGCGTTGATGTTGACCAGAGAAAAATTTCTCTCGGTCATAAACAAATTCAGGATAACCCATGGAATAACTTTGAGAATGATTATAATGTCGGAACGACTACTGAAGGAAAAGTTGTAAGGATAATTGAAAAAGGACTTATTGCCGAACTTCCTGAAAGAGTCGATGGATTTGTCCCGACAAATCAGTTGGCAACTAATAAAATTAAGAACATAGCAAATCATTTTCCTGTAGATGATGTTATTCCGCTGAAGGTTATAGAATTCGATAAAGAGAATAAAAAAATTGTTCTGAGTGCGGTAGCCGCATTAAAGGAAAAATCGGAACAGGAAATAAGGGAATATCTTGATAAGCATAAACTCGATAGAGTTTCTATCGAAGAAATAAGGAACGCTGAAACTGGTGCAATTGATTCATCAGACTTTCCAATCTTTGAAGTCCCTGATGATCAGCATTCAAATCAGCAGGATAAATCTTAACAGGTTCCCGGATATAATTTATGAGCGGGTTTTCCCGCTCTTTTAATTTTAAATAATTATTTAAAATTTGAATAGAGTAGCATTACATACACTTGGCTGTAAATTGAATTTCTCCGAAACTTCGACTATTGGAAATCAGTTTCTTTCAAAAGGATTTCAAATTGTCGATCTCAAAGAGGATGCCGATATATATGTTTTTAATACCTGCACTGTAACCGAGAATGCGGAAAAAGAATGTCGGCAGCTTGTAAGAAGAGTGCTCCGGCAAAACCCCAATGCTTATGTTATTGTCACCGGGTGTTATGCACAGCTTCGACCAGGTGAAATTTCTGAAATTGAAGGAGTCGATGCAATATTCGGCACAAAAGAAAAATTCAAAATTTTTGATCTCTTAAACAAATTTGATAAGAAAAATCTTTCCTGTGTTTTTGTCTCTCCAACCGGGGAACTGGACGATTTCGGATTGGCTCATTCGACTGATGCTGATAACAGAACTCGTGCTTATTTTAAAATTCAGGATGGATGTGATTATAAATGTTCATTCTGTACTATTCCAAAAGCAAGAGGCTTAAGCAGAAGCTTGAATCCCGATACTGTCATTTCTGAATTTAAGGATCTCCTGAACCACGGATATAAAGAAATTATTTTAACCGGTGTAAACGTCGGCGATTACGGTAAATCGTATAATATTGATTTATATAATCTGCTTCTCAGGATGACTACTATTCCCGGTGATTTTCGCATCAGGATAAGCTCTGTTGAACCTAATCTTTTAAGTGATGAAATAATTGGACTAACTGCTTCAAATGATAAAATGTGTAATCATTTTCATATTCCATTGCAAAGCGGGAGCCCAAAAATTTTAAAGTTAATGAAACGCCGTTATAAAGTTGAAGATTACAAAAATCTTGTTGATAAATTGAATGCAGCGATACTTAATGCAGGCGTTGGCGTTGATGTTATAGTCGGGTTTCCCGGTGAGACTGAGAATGATTTCCTTGATACTTATAATTTCTTAAAAGACCTTGATATTTCTTATTTACACGTATTCACTTATTCGGAAAGACCCGGTACTGCCGCAGTTGAGCTGCCCGGACAGGTAGACGTTTTCGAACGTAAAAGAAGAAATAATCTTTTGAGAGATTTAAGCAATAGAAAGAAAAATCTTTTTTATCAGAAAATGGTAGGAAAAGAACTTGAAGTTCTTTTTGAATCTGAAAATCATAACGGGACAATCAAGGGTTTTTCTTCCAACTATGTCAGGGTAGCAGCACAATTTAATCCTGATATAATCAATACTCTTTCCAGGATTAAAATTAATAACGTAGAAAATTCGGTTTGTACAGGTGAAATAACGGTGACTAAAAATTCAGTTGACTCGTTAGCTTCTTAATTATAAAATTGAAATTAAAAATATGAAACTTTTTCTATCAGCGCTTCTTTTTATTACTTCCTTAACCTTAGCCCAAAACCGCAGCCAATCTTCTTTAACATTAAAACACCAGATGATTGAGAATTTAAAAAAACAACCGGCAGATTTATCATATTCGGTTGAAAGGACAAAAAAAAATACAGGGCTTGCAATAATATACTCTCTTCTTCTTCCCGGAATGGGCGAGCTATATGCGGACGGTTACTCAAGCGGAAAATATTTTACTATTGCTGAAGGAACTCTTTGGGGAATTTTCATTGGAATGAACACTTATGCAAATTGGCAAAGAGACCGTTATAAAGCTTATGCTGTTACAAATGCCGGAATAAATACAGACGGTAAAAATGCAGATTTTTATGCTACCATTGCGGATTACTCCAGTGTCACCGATTTCAATGATCAACAGGCTTTGAACCGTAATTTCAGCGATATGTTCAATGCAGAAACTAATTACTGGAATTGGCCCTCTACAGAGCAAAGAAGAACTTACAGAGGTATGTGGTCTTCAAGTGAACAGACTTTTAATGATATCAGGTTTGTTGTTGGAGCTTTGATTGTAAACAGGATTGCAAGTGCAATAAATGCAGTTCGCCTTGTCTCCGCTTATAATAAAAATCTTGAAAGTGATTTAAGCTGGAATGTATCGGTTGGTTTATTAAACAAGGCTGAATTTCCAACAACACTGGTGTTGAATTTCCAGACATCACTTTAATCATCAACTCAATATAATCGGAATAAATTTATTACATCCCCTTTTGATATTATTAACCCCGGAAATTTTTCCGGGGTTAAAGTTATTTTAAAACGAACTTATTTGAATTGGTTTAATTTCGATAATTACTTCAACAGTATTAATTTTTTAGTTGATGTAAAATTACCGGTTGTTAAAGTATAGTAATATATACCGCTGGCAAGTCTGCTTCCATCAAACGTTACCTGATGATTTGTTGATTCCATCCAGCCGTTAACTAATGTTGCAACCTCATTTCCAAGAACATCATAGACTTTTAGTGAAACATGACTTCTTTCGGGAATTGAGAACTCAATAGTAGTTGAGGGGTTAAACGGGTTCGGATAATTCTGGCTGAGGAAATAAACAGTAGGTTTAGAAACATCAGCTTCAGCTTCCGGTGAATATGAGTACCTGCCGTCAAAATCAATTTGTTTCAGCCTGTAATAATATTGTCCCGGTTTAACCAGGTTATTATCTGTGAACGAATATTGATTCATATTTGTACTGCTTCCATTACCCTGAACAAATCCAATCTTATCCCAGGAAGTTCTTCCGTTTTCTGCTTTAAAGGACCTCTCAATTTCAAATCCTCTGTTATTTACTTCTGTTGCAGTTTGCCAGCTTAGTACGACAGAATTATTTTTAACATTTGCAGAAAAAGATGTCAGTTCAACAGGTACATTATCAGTTACTTCAAGTGTTACTGATCTCCTATGAACAGGAATTGAATTTACACCTTCTCCCTGAACATTAATCGTATAAGTTCCGTTTGGAACTGTTCCAACTGTATGAACTGTCATAGTAATGCTGTCAGGAAACGATGAAATGGAATTTCCTGGAGTAAATTCTATATTGAATGAACCGGTTGCAGGAACAGGAGTTATATCTGCAGAGAACATTGCTTCATCATCAAACAATTTTACATCGGGAATATCAATTGTATAATCAGTTTGATCATTTGTATTCCCTACCGTATTGGTTAAAGGATATACCAGCATTGAAAAATCAGGGAAATAAGCTGTATAGCTTCCAAAATTGTTGGCACGGAAATCCGTCCAGACCATCATTGAAATGTTTCCCGCAGAAGTTATTGCATCATAATCTCCCTCATAACGGGGAGTACCGCCGCCGCCGCAGCTTGCACAGTCTATTTTCATCTTAACATTTGAAATTTTCTGATTCGGGGCAAACGTCTGCCCTCCATCATCTGAATAAGAGGCATATATTAAAGCGCTATCCGATGTCGGACAATCTCTTGTATCCATCCACTTAACAAAGAATCTTCCGGTTTCCTTATCACACCAGATAGAAGGATGCCATTGATTGTGAGTTGTTGTGGAAGGATCATCATTTACAACTACCGGGGAAGACCATGTTGCTCCCTGATCGGTAGAGTAACGAGAGAAAATATCCGGCTTATTTCCATTACCTGCAGGTGTGTTAGAAGCATAAACCAGGTATAATCTGCCGCGGTAAGGTCCAAAACTATTATCGGCAGCAATAAATGGATATGGTCTTGTTCTCATATTTTGAACAGAATTTCTGCCGTTCACATTGGTTCCAACATAATTGGCAAAATTATTTGATGACATTTGTGTAAAAGTGGCACCTCCATCAGTGGAACGGAAAAGTCTGTAAGTTGGACCAAAGCTGTCTCCTTCGTTTGTAACAAAATAAACACAACCACCGGAAACATCACTGCCAATCACGTTTGGTCCGACTGCCACCATTGCACCTGGTAAAGGAGAGTCGTTCACACTATATGTTTGCGTAAATGTAGCTCCAAGATCTGTGCTCCTTGCAAAATTGTGGGCTGTAAAACTTGTACTTGTCATTGTAGCATAAACATAATTTGCAAAAGGACCGTTGGTTTGATCTGCAGCCATCCAGCATTTATCACCTCCGCTAACAGCGGTAACTGCTGAAGACCAGGTCTGCCCGTTATTAGTAGAACGAATTACTTTTGTCCCGGAAATGTTTCCATACATTTGCATATAATAAAGATTTCCGAGGCTGTCATATGAAGTAACAGGATCCCCTGCAACTGAAGTACCAAATGAAGGAGTTGAAGCAACCCAATCGTGCCCATCATAAGTTCTGTGAGCACCATTGATATTAAATGCATTGAAATACTGAAGAGGATCATTTGGATTTACCGACATATGCGGTTCTGCAAAATCAACTCCAATATTGAAATTATCGTAACCATCAATGGTTACAACATCCGCTTCAAATTCTTCCGGGATATAAGACTGGATCATCTGTTGTGTTAAATGATCAACCCTGGGATTTTCCACCTGTGAATAAAAATCAGGAGAGATAAATATGAAAAGTAGAAGGAAGTTTAACAGGAACGATAGTATAAGGTAATTTTTCTTATACATAACACCTCTCTATTTTGGTTATTTTGACTGGTTAATTAAATGGTTAAATTTATTAGAAATTATATCTGATTAAATTCACATTAAAATCCTGGTGAGTAATCTTCATACGTGCTCTTTAATGCTTTTAGTTAAACGATATGAAACTCATCAAAAGATATGAAAATATTAGTTAAAAGAAAATTATTTTTTGATTCAATAAAAATTATTTTTTCACTTTGAATATTCTTTTAAACTCTTCAATATCATTAATTGATTCAATCCTCTCCTCCTCTTCATCTTTTTCATTCCCTTTTGTAATTTCTGCAGAAAATTCTTCCGAAGAAATCACGCTACAGCTGCATACCCTGGCAAACTCTTTCAGATTGTTGTCTGATGTGATGACAATTATATTTTTCGGATTCTTATAAGATGAAATCTCTTCTTTTATTTTTTCATCTGCAGTTCTATTCTGCGAATAAATAATTTTTATTGTTGACATTTTTATCGGCAGGTTCGGGTGACCATCAAAGTGAAGTGAGACTTTAAATTTTTTGTTATGAAAATAATTATCGATTAGAAATGAAAGCTTTTCCCTGACTAACTGTTTATCATCCTTCTGTAAATTATGAAGTGACTTAATTTTCCCTATAAGGTTATTTCCATCTATAATATATTTTTGCATTACTTTTATTAATATCCTCTGCCGCTGTAGAACTGATCTTGTTTGGTTACCTTTAAATCCTGAAGTTGAGGAGCTTTAACTCTTATTTCAAACCTGTAACCTCGATATAAACCAATCGGGTTCCACGTAAAATTCATCAGCCAGCAGTGCAGGTCTCTTGAAATCTGTATCTGTGGTGCTGCAAACTCGTGACGTTGAAAATCATAACTGCCGGTAAAAGAAAATTTCCATTTGGGTGTCAAATTAAAATTCAGGCTTCCACCTAAATTTGAAACTTCTGTTTTTTGAGAAGGAACCGGTTTGCTGAGAGTATAATTGTATGTAAGTGAAATATCCCAGGGTATAGTGAAATCAGGTTCTTTATCAGAATATATTCCTTTGTATACATTATCCTGTTCAGTTTCATTTTGATTTTGCGTGGATGGTGTTTTATTTTCTTCAGTTGATTTTAGTTTCTCACCGGATAAAGTTGTAGAAATTGAAAATCCAAAATTAGTTAGTCTGAGTAATCCTTTCCCTTCATTAATTAAATATTTATTTATCCTGGAAGATGCTGCTGAATAATCATAAGGAGTAAAATTAGAGTTCCCCTGGAAACTAAACCAATCCCCTATTTGAGTTCTGTAAGAAAGTCCCAAGTCGGATAGTTTCATACTATCTGCAGCAAAATTATAGCTCATTGATGCAGAAAGGTTAAGCAATTGTATTTTCTTTTCTTTTGAAGTTGTATCGGTCGGATCAGGCTGTGTTTTCATTTCGAATATATTGCCAAGTGAAAACGAAATTCTCTGTGATTCACTTGAAGGGGCTCCTCCAAAAACTTCTCTCTGAAATTTATCATAACGGATTACTTTTCCATTCGGATCGACATAAGTATCATAGTATCCCCAGAATGGTTTGGAAAAATCGGGATTGTAATTATATGAGATGCTTGGATTGACTGTATGCCTTATTGCATTAATCCCAAAACTGTTTACTGGAAAAATTCCATAAAATTTAGTTGAAGCTGTTAATCCCATTCCAAATGTTCTTACAAAATTTATCTGGTGTTCATCATTTATTAATGTCGTATCGTTTCCCGTTAAAGGAGATTTGCCGGTTTCATAAACAACTCTTTTATTATACCATTTTTCCTGGTAACGAACACTTGGAGCAATACTGAAATACCCGATTTTAGGGGATAAACCCGCTGAAAGCTGGTGATTAAATCCGCCTCTTATATTCAGATTGCCTTCGGTTTTATTCCTGTCATTTTCAAACTGACCCGAATAATTGTATCCGAATAATTCATACCACTTCTGCTCTCCTATTCCTTTACCTCTGAAGGGATAGCTCTGAGATTTTGTAAAAGTAACGCTGGGAAGAATTTCACTTATATTTCCTGATTGTAATTCCTGGTTACGTGTGTAACTTGCAGAAAGATTATTTCCGGATTCATCCCATGTTTTTGAAAAAGTTGCATTTGAAATTATGTTATTCCTTAAAACCTGGTTAAGATCTGCAACATTTCTTGTAAAATAATTATTCGAAGCAAATTCTAAATTGGCGACAAGTGACATTGTCGGAGTAAAATTCTGATTATGATTCCATTTCAAGCTCCAGTCAATTTCTTTTGATCTATCTGCATCTGTGGGCAAACCCTTAATAAAATGAGCATAATCTGCCTGAAGGCTGCCGGTAAAATCATAACGTTCTGCATAACGAAACCTTGAATTAAGGCGGTAACTTCCGCGTGTATAATAATCGCCCGTAAGGTTCAAATCCATATAATCGCTAATAGCCCAGAAATACCCGAAGCGTGAAAAATAATATCCATAAGTCGGATCATCGCCAAATGCCGGCGGAATAATTCCTGATCTTCTTCCGGATTGAAGGGGGAATACTGCAAACGGTAAAGGAATAGGAAAAGGAACATCTCCCACAAACAGCCATACCCATTCAGCCATTACCTGCTCCTTTTGTACAACTTTCATTTTGGGTGAATAGAAAAAATAATCGGGATCTTTTTTATCGCACGTTGTATAAATACCATCCTGAATAAAATAAGTATCCTTATCTACTTTTTTAATTTTTGCACCTGTATAATAAGCACCTTCATTTTCAGTTTCTGCTGAAGCAATAAATCCCCGCTGGGATTTAAAATTAAATTTCAGTCTGAAACCTTCGTAGGTTTCTCCCTGATCCTTTAGTACAGGAGTATCTTTATATTTTTTTGAAGTATCGGTCGGAACTCCTTCGGCTTCAACCTCGCCGGTTTCAAATTGAACTTTTATATTTGCCGCAGAAAGATCAGTCTGCCTGTATTGTATTTCGCTGCTTCCGTACAGGTACATTTTTTTTTCACTTATAACAAAGAGAAGGGAATCGGATGAACTGGCATTAATTACTGTATCAATGTCGCCTTTTTTTGTTTTAGCTGAATCGGCAGTCACAAGAGAATCACGCACAAGAGGTGAAAGAGAATCGGGAATGGATAACTTTGCTGAATCAATTTGCTGAGCAAATTCCTGAACAGAAAATAATATTATTATCAGAAAGAATTTTCTCATTTCAAAATTGATATGAAGAAATTATAACTCAAAAATATATCCACCCTCAGGATTTATAAAACACTAAAGCAGATGCCCCTTTTATACCGGCATCATTTTTTAGTTTGGCAGGGTGAACCTCCACCCTGTTCCTTAAGGGTTCTAACACCCTTGACGAAGCTGTTTCTTTTATTGAATCGAATAATGGTTTGCCAAAACCTGAAACTCCCCCGCCGATTATAAATGTACTTATATCCAGAAGATTGCTGACTGAAGCTAATGCGCAGCCAATATAAAATCCCATTTTTTTTACAATAGACTGAGCGTATAAATCTCCCTGTTCCGAAGCAATATCTATAATCCTGGGAGTAAGGGACTCAAAGTCATTATCAATAAGCTCCCATATTTTTGATGAAGGATGGTTGGGAAGTTCCGTAATAATTCTTTTTACGAGATAATGATTGCCAACATGAGCCTCTATACAGCCGGTTGAACCGCAATTGCATTTTGGTCCGTTATAATCAATTGAAACGTGTCCAATTTCACCAGCTGCTCCGAATTCCCCGCGGTAAATTTTGTTGTCAATAATTACTCCTCCCCCAACCCCGGTTCCGAGTGTAACCATAACAAATGAATCATACTTTTTACCCACACCAAATATCAGTTCCCCGATGGCTGCGGCGTTCGCATCGTTTTCAACATAAACTTTTTTACCAAATTCTTTTTCTATTAACTTACCAAGATTTACTTTTTTCCAGCCAGGAAAATTGGGAGGATTTTCCACGGTTCCTTTTTTTATGGATACTACACCCGGCGCACCAATTCCAATCCCGGAAATCTTCTTTTGCGATTTATTAAGAATTTCGTTAATCCCTTTTTTTATTTGTCCGACTACTGTATCCGGACCTTCATCTGCTTTTGTTTCCACAGAAATTTTTTTACTGATTTTCCCTTTCTCTGAAACGATCCCGATTTTTACACTTGTCCCGCCAAGGTCAACACCTATTGTATATTTTTCAGATTTAGCCATAGCACTATCCTGTATTATCCTAAGTTATTTAGCAGATAAGTTGAAGGTAATCTATAATTATGATTTCCTGCTGAACAAATATAAATTTATTAGACGTTAATGTGTAGAAGACAGGATTTAAAATTATATTCAGTAATATGTGATCAAATTTTAAACCGGCCAATTATAAACCTATTGAAAATAGATTTGTTTTCAGCAAAGAATCATTTAGTTCGTAAACTGAACATTAGCAATTTTCAGCTCATTCGGGTATTTAATCGGACCTATTGATGTCGAAACTGTCGGTTGTGCGTAAAGAGTTAAACTGGAGGATGAACCTCTGCTTCCCCCGATTGCCAGAGCAAGGTTTATCAAATCTTCATAACTTTTATTCTGAAAAAATTTAATCAGATCAAGATTTATCTGTAATGGTATATTTGTTATTTCACCTGTTCCGGGAACTGTGACGGGATTTTTTAGTCCACCTGAAACGGTTTCCTTATCATTTATCAATAGGCGCCAGGGAAAGTTTTCCAAAGTAGCATTTGTATTCGAATATCCCCCGGTGCCGTCATTGGGATTTTTTGCCTGAACATTTAATACAAAAGATACAGGCAGAGTACCGCTTGTTACTGCCTGGGATATTTTTAAAATCTCAACGGCGCTGAAATCTGATAACCTTGTTTTGCCCGAAAGGTTAACTCCGTTAAGTGTGAAATTTCCAACGGTTCCAAGCTTAAACTGAATTCTTGAAAGATTAACAATGGTTTGATATACACTACATCCTGTTATCCCTGTTACAATCAGGAAAATAAGAACATACGATATATTATTCTTCAATCTGTCCATAGCTTTTTATTTTGCTGAAATTAAATTTCTTGATTCTTCAATTTTCTGAAGGATCTGTTGTGCAACCCGAAGTGCGCGCAAACCATCTTCACCGGTAACAACCGGCTTGGCGTTATATTGCACAGCATCTATAAATAGCTGAAGCTCATACTGCAACGCATTTATTTCCTTAATTTCCGGCTGTTCATAAATAACTCTTTTTTTCTTTTCACCTGTCCCTATTTCACCAAAAGATAATGTGCCGCCTCCGGTATCCTGATCAATTGGAACAAGACGGTAAACTTCCGAAATACCGGTTACAAAATCTAATGAGATATAATTATCTCTTTGAAATATTCTCATCTTTCTCATTTTCTTTTGTGATATACGGCTCGAAGTAACGTTTGCAACTGCACCATTTTCAAATTTAATTCTTGCATTAGCAATATCAATTGAATCGGAGACAACGGCAACTCCCGAGGCATCAATCTGCTGCACATTACTTTTTATCAGGCTTAAAATTATATCAATATCATGGATCATCAAATCCAGCACAACTGCAACGTCTGTACCGCGGGGGTTAAATTGCGCAAGCCTGTCAGTCTGTATAAACATCGGATCAAGTATATATTTTTCAAGTGAAATAAGGGCAGGGTTGAATCTTTCAATATGCCCGACCTGGAGTTTTAATTTATTATCCGCTGCTAGCTTTACTATTTCTTCAGCCTGCGGAATTGTTGCTGTTATCGGTTTTTCAATAAAAATATGTTTCCCCTTCTTCAGACATTCCATTGCAATATTGTAATGTGCACTGGTTGTTGCTGCAATAGAAACTGCATCAACCTGGTCCAGAAGCTCTTCCTGTTTGAGATATATTTCTGTACCAAATTCTTCGCTGAGGGTTTTTGACTTTAATTCATTAATATCAAATATACCCACAAGGTAACAATTTGAAATGCTGTTTAGCATTTTTGCATGCAGCTTACCAAGGTGTCCGGCACCTATTATTCCTGTTTTTAATTTTTCCATGTTATCCTGTTACTGTTTGCTGTAAATTTTTGAATACCCGATAATATGGTCATATCCACCAAGATCAGGATCATTATAGTACAAAAATACATAATAAAAATTTGAAGTGTCCCAGTTATTTCCTTCGAGATAATTCCAGTCAATATCCTTTACAGATTTACCGGAAATTTCGCCTGTTACATACTGATAATCGTAAACTCCTCTTTTTAGAGGAAGAGTAATTGAATAGACTCCTCCCTGTTCATTCATTTTATACTCAGGAATAACCTGCCATTCGTTAAATGCACCGACAAGAAAAATATCATTGTAAATTTTATCCGGTGGTCTTATTGAAAAATTAACATTTAAATAAGTTGAGTAATCATTATTATACTTTAAAAGAATTTCACCTCCATTTAAATCCGGACTTCCCTCCTTAAAGAATCTCGAGTATTCTAATCCATCGAATTGTGCTTTAATATTAGCACCGTAAAATTTATTATAATTTCTTATGTCGGTCTGGCGGTATTCATTTCCGGGCTGAATATCTCTCACTGTAAAAGTAAACTTCCTGTCGCCGTTCCAGTAAAACTGCCTCACATTAGTATTAAAACTCCGATCAACAATGTAAGGATAATCAGTCTTATGATTCTCTATTACTTCCATATGATCAACATATGAGGGATAAAATTTACCGGGAAGATTGAATTCGGCAGTAACATTAAAAATATACGCAAGTTCAGTAGGAAAATAAGTTTTATCCTCCAGCTTTTCTTTTTTTAAAGTTACATTCATTCCCAGCTCATTAATAATATTTACAAATTTCCCTTCAGCATAAACTTTTGAAGTATCATAGATATCGGTGATATAAAATTTCCATTTACCTGAAAACGGAAATGAGATGATCCCTTTATTATCAGGGAATTGTTCGAAAAAATGGTAGTGTGCTTTTTTTACAGAAACCGGAAGGACAGCATAGTCGAGGTTAGTGAAAATATTATGTCCGTTATTTGCAAGAAAAAGATTCCCGGTTGGAATCCAGTTTTTATCGCAAAATCTGAAAACCACACCAAGCTGAGGAACGTCAGCAGCTTCGACATCAAATTCTATTGTGAGCTTCTCATTTGTTATTACCGGTAATGATGTTTCTTCATTGTCCGGGTATGCCCTGAGAGATCTTACTTTAATTTCCTCCTGAGCTTTTATTGATGAAGCCAGGAGAACTAATAAGAAAAAAAATATTTTCAACAAAACTTCCCCTAAATATTAAAGATTTCAACACATTTAATTGATTGATATGGAATAAAAATTCCAACATGTTCGTTTTCCCTTGTCGTTTCAAGAAGCAAACCATCGTCATAAGATTTTATAAGCTTGCCTGATTTATATACAATTTCATAAACCGGCGAATCCGAATGCGGATCAATTGTTAACCCGTAATTTTCGTAGAGTGCCACATGTAAAGATTTACCTTCGTATTTATTCCATTCCATTTTCATCAGAATTTTCCCGGGTTAATATTTGATTAATATCTTTAAGGAATTTATTAACATCACTACAAGGATAATACTTTTTTAAAAATTGTGAGGCAAGGGTAACTTCTCCCGCATTAAGATAATTCACATAGCCAGCCGCAATGGCAGATTTAAGCTGCGTACCTTTATCACAGTCGTATTCGGCAGCTGATTCGTAGTATGAATCGAGGTAATCAAGAATCTCATCATTTTCCTGAATAAAAAGATCGTAGATATCGTTGTTTACTAAATAAATTTGTCCGCTGTCATATTTCCAGCAGTTGATTGGCAGAAAAATATCACTATCATCAACATCAAAAAACTCAAAGTCTATATTTCCGGTTACAATAATTTCACCACCCTCTTCATTTGAAAACATACTGTAAGGTTCAGTCACACCGCTAGCCAACGAATCTGCAAGGGTAAATTCATCTATTGTACTGAAAATATAAATATAGTAGGAAGGTAGATCGGGTGTACCGGCAGAATCAATTACAATGTACTCATCCACACTGTCACCATCAAGATCAACAGTGTAATCATGCGGATGGCTAAAAGTCATCTGGAAAATTATTTTTCCGCCGTTGTCTTTTACATTCAGCACACTATCCTGTAGTTGTGCGGTAAAAAGATCGAAAGTGAAAGCCTGCTGGGAATAGACACCTTTTGTAAAAAAAATAGAAAAGAGAATTAGAATTAGAAGTTTGTTCATAAATCCCGAAAATTTTCTTTTCCTAATATAGATTAATTCGAATAATATTACAGTTCAATTTAAAAGAAAATGAAGACCGGATCAGTTCAAGTGAAAAGTACAAATCGTTGAGTTGATGTTGGATATTGATTTGAAAAATAATTAAAGACAAGTATTTTCTTGAAAATAAAGTTTTCATTGAATAAGTTTGAATTATCAATGGGAGGATAAAATGAAATCTTTATTAAAAGGGACAATTTTCGCTTTATTCTTAACTCAATTTTGCTTCGCTCAATGGTTCTGGCAGAATCCATTACCGCAAGGAAACATTTTAAAAGGAGTAGATTTTTTAAATACGAATTTAGGATGGATTGTTGGGGAGGATGGAACTTTACTGAGAACTAATGATGGTGGCTTAACCTGGGAATATAAATATATGTATGGTGGGCATATACAGGATGTACATTTTTTAGATTCTCTCGATGGCTTCTTTGTAAACTGGTCGGGGCAAATATTTAAGACAACTGATGGTGGTGATGCCTGGTTTGAAAAATATAATAACTCAGATCTCGCTCTAAACGCAATATGCACTATAGATTTTTATAATTCATTTTCTGTTGGATCTAATTCGATTTTAAAAACCACAGACGGCGGAGAAAATTGGTCAAGTCAAATTATTGGGAGTGCCGATTGGCTTTCTTCTGTTGCATTTATTAATTCAAATAATGGAATTGCTGTAGGTCATGATTATGATGGGAATGGTATTATACTCAGAACTACAAATGGCGGATCATCTTGGACACAAATACCAAGTGGCGTTACAGAACTTTTAAGAGATGTAGCTTATTTAAATAATAATGAAGCAATCATTGTAGGTACTGGTGGAAAAATACTTCGTACTACAAACGGTGGAAATACTTGGTTTAATCGACCTAACCCATCAACAGGATCTTTAGAGAGTGTTAGTTTTAAAAATGAATTTGAAGGTATGGCTGCTGGAAATAATGATATTCTTAAAACAACAGATAAGGGACAAAACTGGACATTACTGAGTAATCCTTCCGAAATTCAATTAGATATTTCTTATGTAAATACTTCTACAGCATATTCAGTTGGAGATTGGGGGTCAATCTATAAAACAACCAATGACGGTCAATCCTGGTTTAGCCTTCGTACCGGAAGTACTTCAGAACTTTACGGAATTTCTATGTCTGATAACGACCATGGGGCTGCAGTCGGGAAAAATGGGATAATATTAACTACGTCAAACGGAGGCAAAAACTGGATCTCACGAAATAGTGGAGTTTCTGATTATTTAACTGCTGTTTGTTTGCCCGATTCAGAATATGGTACTATTGTAGGAAGTGACGGTTTAATATTACATACAACAAATGGAGGTGAAAGCTGGGATCAACAAAATAGTGGAACTAACAGTGTTCTCTATGATGTGGATTTCGTTAATAATAAAATCGGATTTGCAGTTGGAAGTAATAAAATTTTGAAAACTAATGATGGTGGGAATACTTGGAATGAAAAACTGCCTGGAACTGGTTATAGTTTTTTTGCTGTTTGCTTTTCAGATAGCAACATCGGGACAATAGTTGGTGCACAGGGTAAAATAATTCGAACAATTGATGGGGGAGAAAATTGGGTATGGCAATCAAGTGGTTATAATGGAAGACTAGCAGATGTTTCATTTTCTGATAGTTTAAATGGTACAACGGTCGGTTTTATAGATCCGGGATCAGGTATAATATTGAGGACAACTAATGGAGGCTCCAATTGGTTTATTCAATTTAGCGGAACATACCCTGGATGGAATTCTGTTTCATTTTTTGACAAAGATCATGGCACAGTTCTAAGTACATATCATAGAAAAATCTGGCTCACTTCAGATGGAGGTGGGACATGGACTGAATTGCCTGTAATCACACATTTTGCTTTAAATAATATTGAATATTTAAATCTTGAAATGTGCATTGCAATTGGGCAAAATGGGACAATCATTAAAGCAGATGAAATAATTTTACCTGTTGAATTAATTTCTTTCACCGGTTACAGTAATGAAAATAATGTAGTACTTAACTGGTCTACTGCAACAGAAATCAACAACCACGGTTTTGAGATTCAGAGAAAAATTGAAAACCCAAACTGGACGACAATAGGATTTAAAGAGGGAAAAGGAACAACAACAGAACCTCAATCATATTCATTTACAGACATAAATCTTCTGCCTGGGAATTACTCATATAGATTGAAACAAGTAGACTTTGATGGTACTTTTAAATTTTCGGATGTTATTGACATAGAGATAACTTCTCTAGCATTTTCACTTTACCAGAATTATCCAAATCCTTTTAACCCGAATACAACAATAAATTTTTCACTACCAGGTGAAACTTTCGTTAATATAACTGTATTCAATCTGCTTGGAGAAAAAGTTACAGAACTTAAAAATGAAGTTATGAAACGAGGAAACTATAAACTTGATTTTGATGCATCAAGTTTGGCATCTGGAATTTATTTTTACAGGATTAAAGCAGGAGAATTTATACAAACAAAAAAGATGCTGCTGCTGAAATAATATTTTGGGATCGAGCTATAAAATAAAAACTCCCGGACAAACCGGGAGCTAAATATTTGATTTATACTCCATATTCTCTTTAAGGTGAAACTAATTCAATTTCCTCTATTCTGGAAAGAACTTTAGGTCGTATTTTTTTTATCTCTATATAAACTACTTTCTCTCCATTGGTTTCCATATCTTTGCCTAATTTTAAGTTATAATTTTTTAATTCCTTATCAAAATCAGGCAGAAGAATTATTTCAGAACCAGATGAAATTTTTTCTTCAATTTCAGGATGTTCAAATAAATATCGGCTAAACTCAGCACTTAACTCTAAATTTTTCTCAATCATTTTATCTTCATTATTCATTTCATCTCCACTAAAAAATTATTTTTATATTGTTTCCAATTATTTTTTAAATCACTTTCCGCGAAGGACAATGCGTCATTATAATCCTGATTAAAGAGAGGAGTCTTTTTTATTTCTCCTTTAATATTAAGTAAATCTCTATGTGCAAAACCATGAGCGGTATCATATCTTACAACCGGATACCATATATTTTCAATCCTCGTCTCATATTGAACTCTAAAATATAATATTTTTCCTTTCTCTTTAATATGTATATGTCTATACCTGTCAGATGGACCAATTCTTATAAGATATTCAATTTGATTTTCAGACATTTCCTACATTTACGGATTACAAAAATAAATGACCAATTCTCCACTTACACTCTTAATCTTTCAATTCAGCAATTTTATAATTAAGATCATAGTATTGCAATCTCTTCTATATACCATATACTTATTTTTCTCATAGCTTCTCTCATCACAGGTTCTTCAATTCATTTGTTAGTTTGGTAATGGCATCTTTGGCATCACCGAAATACATAAGTGCATTAGGATAGAAGAATAATTCATTATCGATACCTGCATAACCAACATTGAGCGAACGTTTGTTTATTACTACAGTTTTTGCATAATCAACATTAAGTATAGGCATACCATAAATAGGACTACTCTGGTCGTGGCGTGCCGCAGGATTAACAACATCATTTGCACCAATAACTATTACAACATCTGTGTTCGGGAAATCATCATTTATATCTTCCATTGCATAAAGCTTGTCATACGGAACCTGAGCTTCTGCAAGAAGAACATTCATGTGTCCGGGCATTCTGCCCGCAACGGGGTGAATTGCAAAACGGACATTCACACCTTTTTTCTCGAGTGCATTCATTAAATCGTTTACTGCATGCTGAGCCTGTGCAACTGCCATTCCATAACCGGGAACAATAATAACACTGCTTACTGCATCCAGCAGCATTGCAAGCTCTTCCGAATCAATAGCTTTAACATCACCTTTATGTTCCGCTGAAACTGCTGCCGGTCCCCCGGTTCCTGCTGATGCCCAGCCGCCTAAAAGAACATTCATTAAAGATCTGTTCATTCCACGACACATAATAAGTGTAAGAATAATTCCAGATGCACCAACCAAAGCGCCGGCAATAATTAACTCATTATTCCCAAGCACAAATCCTGTTGTAGAACCGGCTATTCCTGAGTATGAATTTAACAATGAAATAGCAACCGGCATATCTGCACCGCCGATAGGAAGAACAAGTAAAACTCCAAGCACTAAAGAAACAATTGTAATAATTATAACAAGCGAAATTAAACCGGGATTAATCAGAACATAAGTTCCGCCCGCTAATACGGCAAGAAGCAAAATAAGGTTTATAGGATGCTGCAAAGGATACTTCACAACTTTTCCTGTAACAAGTCCCTGGAGTTTTCCAAAAGCAATCATTGATCCTGTAAAAGTCACTCCACCAATTAACAAGCTTAATATAATTGCAATCCCCTGGTCAATTGGCAGATTGAAAGGCAATCCAAGGTCTACCGGATAGTTCGGATTTATCTTATAATATTCTGCAAGAGCAACGAGAGTTGAAGCGCCGCCTCCGAAACCGTTCAGCATTCCAACCATCTGGGGCATTCCTGTCATCGGAATTTTTAACGCGAGAATAACACCCACAAGCGAGCCAACAATTACTCCTATTATAATCCATTCAAATGTAAGCACATGCTGATCGAACAAAGTAATTACTATTGCCATCAGCATACCGATTGCTGCATACAGGTTTCCTTTTCGTGCTGTTTTTGGTGAGCTAAGGTTTTTTATACCGAAGATGAAAAAGATTGAAGAGATTAAATAAGTTACTTCAATTACGATTCTCATTTTTTATCCTCACTTTTTCTTTTTGAACATTTTTAGCATTCTGTCGGTCACGAGGAAACCGCCGACAACATTTATCATTGCGAAAATAACTGCAACCAATCCGAGTATTGTGCTTATGGTAAATTGTTGAAGCCCGGCACTTAATAATGCTCCAACAATTGTAATACCCGAAATAGCATTTGAGCCCGACATTAGCGGAGTGTGCAGTGTTGGCGGAACTTTGGTTATTAATTCAAAGCCCACAAATATTGCAAGGACAAAAACATAAATGTGCATTAAAAAAGTTAAATCCATAAACATTTTCCTTCCAAATGTGTACCGTTAATGTTAGTATTTTCCTGTAATGAATTCATTTTACCGGCACCTATTTTAATAATTCTTTCACACGTGGATTTACCACTTCTTTTTTGAAAGTGATTAAACTTCCTTTAACTATTTCATCTTCAAGATTCAGTTCCACCTTTCCCTCTTTTCCGATATAAGTAATTAAGCTCAAAAGATTTTTAGAGTACATTTCACTTGAGTGATTAGGAACCAGGCTTGGCAGATTCGATTCCCCGATTATTGAGACTCCATATTTTTTAACTGTCTTATCTTTTTCACTTATTTCACAATTCCCTCCGAATTCAACAGCCATATCGAGAACAACACTCCCGGGTCTCATATTTTTTACCATTTCCTCTGTTACCAGCATAGGTGCTTTTTTACCGGGGACAAGTGCTGTGGTGATAACAATATCTGCTTCAGTAATATGTTTGAATATTAAGTCTTTCTGTTTTTTCAGAAACTCTTCTGATGCTTCCTTTGCATATCCTCCGCTATCCTGCATATTTTCATCGGTGTCAACTTCAATGAATCTTCCGCCGAGTGATTGAACTTCCTCTTTAACTGCAGCACGAATATCCGATACTTCAACAACAGCACCCAGTCTTTTGGCAGTGCCAAGTGCCTGAAGTCCTGCAACTCCTGCACCCATAATAACTACCTTGGCAGGGGAAATTGTTCCGGCGGCAGTCATCATTAACGGAAATATTTTCCCAAGAGTGTCCGCACACATCACTACACTTTTGTACCCGGCAATATTTGCCTGTGAACTTAAAGCATCCATTTTTTGTGCAAGTGTAGTCCTTGGAATCATATCCATTGAAATTACATTAATACCTTTCCCGGCACATTGTTTTGCAAGCTCCGGGTAATTTAATGGATAAAGAAAAGTAATAAGTAATGTTCCCTCTTTCATTAAATCAAGCTCGTGCTTTTTAAGTACGGGATGTTCAATCGGTCTATGAACCTTAAATACAATATCAGCGGAAGAGTACAACTCAGGGAGATTTTCTACAATTTTAGCCCCGGCTGATTTATATTTTTCATCCGTAAAGCCTGCATTTAATCCCGCATCTTTTTCAATATGAATTTCAAATCCGGCTTTTATTAGTTTAGGTACCACATCGGGAACAGTTGCCACCCTGTTTTCACCAGGAAGTATTTCCTTCGGAATTGCTATTATCAAAGTAGTTCTCCTATAAAAAGTTCGATTTTGATGGAGTAAAACTAAATGGTTTAGAGACTAATTTCAAACAAAAATCACTTAATATGATGCAGGATAAAAAAACAAAATTTTGGCATAAACACTAAGCAGGCTGTTCGTGTGTCAGACAATGAAGTGTTCCCAACCCCCATACAAGGTCAACTGAATGAATCCCGATTACAGTTCTGTCCGTAATCAATTCTGAGAGCATACCAAGAGCTGCCCGGTCATTCGGATCGTTAAAAGTGGGGACAAGCACAGCATAATTTGAAAAATAAAAATTTGCATAACTTGCAGGGAGTCTTTCCCCTTTAAATATTACGGGTGAAGGCATTGGCAATTCAACAACATTTAATGATGAGCCGTCTTCAAGCTTTGCATCCTGCAATCTTTCTTTGTTCTCTTTTAGTTTCGAATAGTTCCCGTCATTTTTATTATCCTCCCGGACAAGAACAACAGTATTATTATTTACAAAACGACAAAGGTCATCAACATGCCCGTGAGTGTCATCTCCTTCAATACCTTTTCCCAGCCAGATTGTATTTGTAATTCCAAGATATTTTTCAAATACTTTCTCATAGTCCTTTTTGATAAATCCCGGATTTCTTACCTGGATTTTATCATCCATCAAACATTCTTCAGTTGTAATTAAAGTACCGTTTCCATTTGTATCCATGCTGCCACCTTCCAAAACAACCTTTCTACCATTATGTTCAGCAATAACTCTTTTCAAATTGAATTTATCGGAAATAAATTTCGGGAGCTTTTCATCCTTTTTATAATTATCGTATTTAGCCCAGCCGTTAAAAAGAAAATTAATCAAGACGGTATCTTTATTATTTTTATTCTTTAGAAAAGCGGGGCCTGAATCCCTCATCCAGTCACGATCGGTTTTCAATTTATAGAATTCGATATTCCCAAAATTTGCATCAACAAATTTTAAAACCCTTTCAGCTTTTTTCTGATGCTCTTTATCTTCAACAATTATTCTTACTTTTTCTTCTTGTGAAATATGTCTTGCTATTTCACCATAAACCCAGGGAATCGGAGAAAATTTTCCCGGCCAGTCTTCCTTATTATGCGGCCAGCCAAGCCATGTGGCTTCATGCTTTTCCCATTCTGCCGGGAGATAATATTCAGATAAATTTATTTTTGTGTTTGGCTTTATCATTCAGGAAGATTTAGTCAAGAAATCTTTTATCAATTCCGACATAAGAATCAATTCTTCTGTCGCGAAGGAAAGGCCAGTTTCTTCTGATATATTCAATCCTTGCTGTATCAACTTCAGCTAAAAGAATTTCTTCTTTATCAACAGAGGCTTCGGCAATTACAATGCCCTGGGGATCTGCAACAAAAGAGGAACCCCAGAATTCAATACCGGCGGAATCTTCATCTGGTTTTTCAAGACCAACCCTGTTTACAGCCGCAACATAAACCCCGTTGGCAATTGCGTGTCCTCTCTGAATAGTTCTCCAGGAATCAAACTGTGGCTGTCCGTGTTCATCTTTTTCCTGGGGATGCCATCCTATAGCTGTTGGATAAAATATAACGCTTGCACCTTTCAAAGCAGTAAGCCTTGCACTTTCGGGATACCACTGATCCCAGCAAACAAGCGTTCCGATATTTCCATATTCGGTAACAAAGGATTTATATCCAAGATCGCCGGGAGTAAAATAAAATTTTTCATAATAAGCAGGATCATCGGGAATGTGCATCTTACGGTAAAGACCTGCTATTTCACCATCAGAATTTATTAATGCAATTGTATTGTGATAAACTCCCTGTGTTCTCTTTTCGAAAAGTGAAGCAACGATTACAACTTTATTTTTCTTTGCGGTTTTGCAAAGTGCAGTTGTTGAAGGACCTGGAATTGTCTCAGCAAGGTTAAAATTTTCAATATCCTCTTTCTGGCAAAAATACTGAGACCTGAATAATTCCGGGAGACAAATTATCTGCGCACCTTTCTTCACTGCCTTCTCTACCCAATCTACTGCTTTCTTCAGATTATCATCAGGATTTTTGGATAATGACATTTGCAGCAAGCCGATAGTACATTTGGAAGAACCTTCAGATTTAAGTTTCATATTAAAAATCTCAAACTGTTTGAATATAGTTTATTCAATAGTAGAAATATTTTGCTCGGAAATCAATTTGCCGTCCTCAGAATATTCTTTGCTCTTCTTCAGATTCCCGTCTTCGTAAGTCTCAATGTACCAGAGAGAACCGGTTTCCCTGTAAATTTTTGTATCACCTTCAAGCTTGTTCTCATCGTAATTTTGTTCCGACCAGAGATTTCCATTTTCATAATATGATTTCGTTACTCCTTCTCTCTCACCGTTTTTATAATTACTTTCGGATTTCAGGTTACCGTTTTCATAATAATTTTTAATTAATCCGGTCAACTGGGAATAATTATAATTCTTGTCCGCCTTCAATTTACCATCGGGATAAAATTCTTTTGCAGGTCCCTGCATATTTCCATCTTTATAATCATACGTCCCTTTCAGCGACCCGTTTTCATAATACCAGTTAGTCTTACCATCTTGAGCATCGTGAACATAATTTGCTTCTGCTTTTAATCCGCCGTTATCATAAAATTCTTTTGCTAATCCTTCCCTCAAACCTTTTTCATAAAAATATATCGAGCTAATGCTTCCGTTATCATAATATGATTTTATAGTATCTTCAAATACGCCATTATTGTATATTTCCTCTTTCCTTTAAAGTTCCTGTAGGATAATAAGTAGCATAAATTCCATTCAGCATATTATTATCATAATTCAGGCTTTCCTTCAGAACCCCGGTATCGTAATAGTTTCTGTAGCTCCCGTTCTTTCTACCATTTTTATAATTTATAACTTCTTTTAAAATACCGGTTTCATAATAATATCGTGACTGTCCATTAAGAACACCATTACTAAAATTTTCCACCTGCTTTATTGTGCCATCAGAATATTTTTTTACAACACTATCCGGTTTAACATTCTGAGAAAATACAGGAATACTCACCGTTAAGAAAATAATAAGGAATAATTTTTTAGTAACCAATTGATGAAACAAGTTTCCCTCCTATGTCATAAATTTTGCTTGTTTGCAGAACACCGCTTTTATAGAATTCTTCTTTTTGAAGTTTGCCGTTTTCGAAATAATCTCTTACCCAGCTATCAAGCTCTCCATCGACATAATTCTCTTCTCTCTTCACTTCCCCGTATTTGTAATAATAAAATTTTGGTCCCTGCGGGTGTCCATTATTAAAAGTACATTTTGATTCCAGCGTACCTATATCATAAAAAGTTTTATATTCTCCTGTCTGAACATCATCTTTAAAATGCTTAACACATTTTACATTGCCATTTTCATAATATGCTAAATAAATTCCATTCTTTTTGTTATTCTCATAATTCGCTTCAGATTCAATTAGCCCCTTCTCATCATAATTTCTTGTAATTCCCGTTTGTATTCCATGAAGAAAATCCATTGATGATTTCCTGATGCCGTTTTCATAATAAGTAAACGATCTGTCATTTAAAGTATCATTTTCATAATGATATTCTTCTTTCAGGAAGCCGCTGTCATAATAATATTTTGCAAAATCTTCTTTTTTACCGTCTTTATAGAAAACCTCACTTTTTAATGAACCATTACCATAATATTCCCTGTCCGTATTTTCTTTAGCTTCAATTTTTCCAAGATAATTATAGCGCACCCGGTTTTTAATTTCACCATTTTCATAGGTATCAACAACTCGAGTTTCACCGGCTTCATCAAACACTTTTACTTCGCCAACCAGCTTATCATTTTTAAAATATGCATCTACAGCAACTTTGCCGTTTTCAAAATAAACTTTTGTTGGTCCTTGTAAGACCCCATTGTTAAAAGACTTCTCTACTTCAAGAGCACCCGACTTGTAAAATGTCCGTGAAATTCCCTGTAACAAACCTATCGAATAATTCCATTCACCCTGCAGTTCACCGGATTTGTAATAAGTATAAGTAATTCCATCAAGTACACCGCGGTAATAGTTTTGCTTTGCCCATAATTCACCGGTTTCATAATACCAATAAGATGTATCTTCCTTTACCCCATCTTTATAGTTCCATTCTATACTTTTAATGCCATCTTCGAAATACCAGGTTTGTAATCCTTCTTCTTTCCCTTCAAAATAATGCCATTTTTTCCAGACTTTTCCATTAGGGTAGTATTCAAAATAATCGCCATGAAGCCTACCTCTCCAGTAGGTTCCTTCCGTCTTTATAGTACCATCCGGATAATAAGTTTTCTTTACATTTCCTGATGAATCTTCCTGAGCTGAAATAAAAGAAGAAAAGGAAATAAAGATGAGAATGTAGAAAAGAAAAATTCTAATAGTTTTCTGCATCAATGGGGAACTAATCCTTTTTAACTGAATAACTTATTGCAAAATTAAAATTATTATCTAAGAAGAAAAACGGATAAAAGATGGGATTTAATTAATTATATTCTTTGAAATGAGTCTTTGAGAAGGATTATATAAAATAATTCATATACATTAAATTTAATTTTAAAAATAAAAGGGTAAGATTCCTCTTATTAAATTGATATTCTATCTACATTAAGATATTTTAATTTTTTAAATTAAGAGATATATGCAGCAGCAAACCCCATTAATGACTCAGTATTACAAGGTAAAGGAAGCAAATCCTGATACGATTCTTCTTTTCAGGATCGGGGATTTCTTTGAGACTTTTGATGAGGATGCAAAAACAGCATCAAAAGTATTGGGAATTACCTTAACTAAAAGAGCAAATGGCGCTGCCGAAGATGTCCCGCTTGCCGGGTTTCCTCACCATGCAATCGATACTTATCTGCCGAAGCTTGTTCGTGCCGGTTACAGGGTTGCCGTCTGCGAGCAGGTTGAAAACCCGAAGTTTGCGAAAGGAATTGTAAAACGTGAAGTGATTGAAGTAGTTACTCCGGGTGTAACACTTTCAGACAAGCTGCTTGATCACAAAAAAAATAATTACCTGCTTTCAGTATACACAAAAGATGATATAGCCGGAATTTCATTCTGCGATATCTCAACGGGCGAGTTTTATTGTTTTGAAATTCCTCCTTCACAGATCACCCAGCAGATTGAATCCATTTCACCTTCGGAAATACTTGTTCAAAAAAGAGATAAAGAATATTTAACCAACCTTGTGCATAAAATTAATTCAACCATCAGGGTTACTAAACTTGATGACTGGATTTTCAATTTTGAGTATGCCAAAGATTTGCTCCTGATGCAATTTAAAACCGTTAACCTTAAAGGGTTCGGAGTGGAAAGCCTAACCGCTGGAATTATTTCCTGTGGCGCAATTCTTAATTATCTGCAGGAAACACAAAAGGCAAACCTATCCCACCTGAATAAAGTTTCGGTTTATAATCCGTCCGATTATATGGCCCTGGATTATTCAACTAAAAGAAATCTTGAAATAACTTATTCAATGCAGGATGGCGGTCGTGAAGGATCCTTAATTTCAATTCTCGATAAAACACAGACTGCAATGGGTGGAAGACTTCTTAAGAAATGGATCACTGCACCTCTTATAAAGCTTGACCCGATTCTTAAAAGACAGGAAAGCGTGGAAGATCTTCTTAAAAAGAAAACCCTCAGGAGAAACCTTGGAAATGAACTTAAAGAAATAGGAGACCTTGAAAGACTAATTTCAAAAGTTTGTACCGGGCGCGCTAACCCGAGAGAAATAGTTGCACTAAAGTCTTCCTTAAAGAAAATTCCCTCAATAAAGAATTTGCTTGCCGAAAGTGAAGTTAAAACGCTTGTGCAATTAAACGAAAACCTTCTCCCTCTCGAAAAGCTTGTTGAGAAAATCAGTAATGCAATTGTTGATTCTCCTCCGCTCAGCCTTGTGGATGGCGGTGTAATCAAATCCGGCTTTAGCATTGAACTTGATGAACTTCGTGATATTTCTCTTCACGGAAAGGACTGGATAGCTAATCTGCAGAAAAGCGAAAGAGAAAGAACAGGAATACCTTCTTTAAAAGTAAGTTACAACAGAGTTTTTGGTTATTACATTGAAGTAAGTAATGCGCATAAGGAAAAAATTCCTGATAATTATATAAGAAAGCAGACGCTTGTAAATTCAGAAAGATATATAACTCCCGAGCTTAAAGACTACGAAGATAAAATTCTGAATGCCGAAGAAAAGACCTATGAACTTGAATCGCAATTATTTAATGAAATTAGATTGACCATAGCAGATGAAGCAGAACATATTCAGCAAAATGCAAGAATGATTGCTATGCTCGATTGCTTTATTTCATTTGCCGAATGTGCCGACGTTTATAATTACACTAAACCGCTACTCGATGAAGAAGATAAAATTGAAATTGTAGATGGAAGACATCCCGTAGTTGAACAGATCCTTTCACCCGGTGAAAAATTCAGCCCGAATACCTGCAAGCTTGATAATAATGAAAACCAGGTAATCATTCTTACCGGTCCTAATATGGCAGGCAAATCAGTTTATCTTCGTCAGTTAGGGTTAATCGTTCTTCTGGCACAGATTGGTTCTTTTGTTCCCGCAAAGGAAGCAAGAATTGGTTTGGTAGACAGGATTTTTACAAGAGTTGGAGCAAGCGATAATATTGCCGCGGGTGAAAGCACTTTTTTAGTTGAAATGCAGGAAGCTGCAAACATCCTTAATAATGCCACTTCAAAAAGTCTTATCTTACTTGATGAGATCGGCAGAGGAACAAGCACATTTGACGGGATATCAATTGCATGGGCAATAACGGAATACCTTCATGAAAATCCTGGTTTATCTGCCAAAACATTATTTGCTACTCATTACCACGAACTGAATGAAATGTCGGAAATTTTTCCGCGGATAAAAAATTACAAAGTTGAAGTAAGAGAGTATGATGATAAAGTGATCTTTCTTCACAAAGTTAATCCCGGCAGAGCGGACCATAGTTATGGAATCCAGGTTGCTCAAATGGCGGGGCTTCCCGTGTTCGTTACCAACCGTGCAAAAGAAGTCTTGCAGAATCTTGAAAGTAAGGAGCTTACTCCGTATGAAGAGAAAAAAGAGAAGTTGAAAAAGATGAAGCAGAAAGATGATTTGCAAATCAGTTTATTCGAAGTAAAGGATGATAAGTTAAGAAATGAGATAGGCGAAATAGAAATTAATAATCTTACTCCCCTTGAAGCGCTCAACAAGTTAAGTGAATTAAAAAAGAAAGTTAAAGAGAAAACCTGATATGAAGTTAATATTTTATTCCGGAATTATGTTCCTTTCCATCTTGTTTTTTTCGTGCGGAAAAAAACTTTCTCCCGCAGAGGAGCAGTATATTAAACAGGTTCAGCAGTACAGGCAGGAAAAAAATGATTACATGAAAGATAATCCGGCTTCACCGTTTAATCAGGATTCGCTCGTAAAGTTTCAACCTTTAAACTATTATCCTGTAGACCCGGATTTTGTATTTAAAAGCAAATTATATGAATATCCGCAAAAGGATACTGTAATTGTTTTCGGAACAAAAGGTGAAGAAAGAAAAGTTATAAAATATGGATATGTCACCTTCAATTATGAAAAAAAGCCGTACAGAGTAAATGTTTATAAAGCAACTTCTTCTGATGGTGAAGAATATTACAGTATATGGTTTACTGACAAGACTACCGGCGGCGACACTTATGGCGTTGGGAGATACATAGATTTTGATATAAACCCTGATAGTAATTATGTTTACACGATCGATTTTAACCTGGCATACAATCCATACTGTGCATATAGTTCGAAGTATTCCTGCGCTATTCCAACCAAGGATGACTATATTGATCTTGCGGTAACTGGCGGGGAGAAAAAATTTCATTAAGCTGAATTGGAGTATTTGTGGTTGTTGTACTTGAAAAAAATGTTACTGATTCCCAGTTAGAAAATATTATAAATCATCTTGAAGATTTTGGATTTTCAATTCATAAATCTACCGGGGATGAACAAATTGTACTCGGCGCTGTTGGTGTAAAACCTGAATTCGATATACGCAAAGTAAAGATTCTTGATGGAGTTGCAGATGTCTTCCGTATAACGGAACCATTCAGGCTTGCCAGCAGAAGTTATAAAAAAGAGGATACCATTCTTAAAACCAAAAATGTTGAAATAGGCGGCAACGAGGTAATTGTAATTGCAGGTCCCTGCTCGGTTGAAAGTGAAGAGCAGATATTTAAGATTGCCGGAATAGTTTCAAAAGCCGGTGCTAAAGTTTTAAGAGGTGGTGCATTTAAACCGCGTACTTCTCCGTATTCTTTCCAGGGGCTGGGAGAAGATGGATTAAAATTGATGCGGGCCGCCGCCGATAAATACAATCTCGCAATGATAACTGAAGTACTGGAAATAAACCATATCCCTCTCGTGGAAAAATATACTGATATCTTCCAGGTTGGTGCCAGGAATATGCAGAATTATTCATTGCTCCGTGAAATAGGAAAAACATCCAAACCGGTAATGCTTAAGAGAGGTCTGGCAGCAACAATAGATGATCTGCTCATGGCTGCAGAGTATATACTTGTAAATGGAAATGAACAGGTAATGCTTTGCGAAAGAGGAATAAGAACTTTTGAAACAAACACACGCAATACTTTTGATTTGTCGGCAATACCTGTCATTCATAAAAGGAGTCACCTTCCTGTAGTCGCAGATCCTTCCCATGCAACAGGATTACGTGACAAGGTTTTGCCAATGGCAAGAGCCGCAGTTGCCGCAGGATGCGACGCTTTAATGATTGAAGTTCATTATGATCCTGAAGCAGCCTTATCCGATGGGCCTCAGGCTATTTTACCTGAAGAATTTAATTCCCTGATGAAGCAAATCCGTGTAATTGCTGAAGTTATTGAAAGAAAAATAGCCTGAATAAAAGATCCTTTTTGATTTTATCATTCTACCCTGCCATATATTGACCTGAATTTATAAAAGTTCAATCGTTTATTATTAAAAATTTGATTGAATTGAAATGTGAATTTCATATATTTGCACCCATTACCTTTGTATATCAACTTATTTAAAAATTAATTCTGATACAGAAACAATCCGGGAGTGTGCTTGAAAGAAGAATACCATAAATGGTCTACGCAATATTTAAGTCGTGAATTTGAACTTCTCGTTTTCGGGCATTCAGGTTATCCCGTAATTGCATTTCCAACTTCACGTGCCCGTTACTATGAACTTAAAGATTTCAGGTTGATTGATTCTGCTGCCAGTCTGATTGAAAGCGGACAAATTAAAATATACTGCCCGGACAGCATTGATTCCGATAGCTGGTATAACTACTCAATACACCCTGCCGACAGGGTTAAAACTCATAATGGTTATGAAAATGTAATTCTGAATGACGTAATTGAGTTTGCCAAACATGAAACCGGTTATTCCCAGGTAGCACTTGCCGGTGCAAGTTTAGGTGCATATCATGCAGCTAATATTGCCTTTCGTTTTCCTGATAAAGTAAGTTATCTTATTTGTATGGGCGGGGCTTATGATATCAAACAGTTTATAATGGGATATTATGATGATAATTGTTACTTCAATAATCCTCCGGATTATCTCCCGAACCTGAATGATGAATGGTACCTCAGCCGTATCAGGCAAATGGGAATTGTACTTGGAACCGGAGATCAGGATATGTGCCTGCAGGAAAATCTGAATCTTTCCAGGATACTTAACAATAAAGGTATAAAGCATTGGCTGGATGTAAGAAAAGGAGCAGGACATGATTGGACCTGGTGGAGGCAAATGTTCCCGGAATATCTTTCCCAGGTTGTTATGAAAGAATTTAGTTAGAAGCCAATCGTCATTTTGAATTATAATAGTTAGATTATTTTTAGTTTCATTTATCCAGGAATTTTGTATGAAGAAAATCGGAATTCTTTTCGGGCAGGAGAATACTTTTCCTCCTGCTTTCGTTGAAAGAGTTAATTCAAAAAAAGAAAAGGGAATAACTGCTGAATATGTAAAAATAGACCAGGCAGCACAAGGTGAACCATGCGGTTATGATGTTATTATTGACCGGATTTCGCAGGATGTTCCTTTTTACCGTGCTTATCTAAAAAATGCCGCTCTTTCGGGGACGGCTGTAATTAATAATCCTTTCTGGTGGACAGCAGACGACAAATTTTTTAACAATGCTTTAATGACAAAACTCAATGTTCCGGTTCCAAAAACTGTTTTGCTTCCGTCAAACCAGCATCCACCTGATACAAATGAAAATTCATTTAGAAACCTTGCTTACCCTCTTAACTGGGAAAGTATGTTTAATTATGTCGGATGGCCTGCATTTTTTAAACCGTTTGCCGGAGGAGGCTGGAAAAATGTTTACAGGCTGAACAACCCGGACGAATTTTTTAAAGCATATAATGAAACAGGAGAGTTGGTTATGATGCTCCAGGAGGAAATTGTTTTCGATACATATTTCAGATGTTACTGTCTTGATAGAAAAGATGTCCATATTATGCAATATGACCCAAGACAGCCTCATCACTTGAGATATGCAAAAGGCAAAATGAAAGTTGAAAACAAAGTTCTTCTGCAGGTTAAAGAAGCAGTGCTTGATATAAATAACGCACTTGGGTATGATTTTAATACTGTGGAAATTGCGATGCGCAAGGGTGTTCCTTATGCAATAGATTTCTGTAATCCTGCTCCGGATGCGGATATTCATTCAGTTGGTGAAGAAAACTTTGAATGGATTGTTGAAGCTTCGGCAAATATGGCAATAAGGAAAGCAAAGGAACATAAACCCGGGAAGAACAATTTAACCTGGGGCAATTTTATTTCTTCTTTCGTAAATAACAGAAGTTTGAAATGACATTACCAAAGAACCAAAATTATCATGGCTGATCCGGGTTTATTTACATTAGGAATTGAAGAAGAATTCCAGTTAATCGATCCCGAATCCCGGGAGCTTCGTTCTCATATTCAGCAGATACTTGAAGACGGTAAAATGATTCTATCTGAAAATGTTAAAGCAGAAATGCATCAGTCTGTTGTTGAAGTTGGAACAAATGTTTGCAGTGATATTAATGATGCAAGAGAACAGGTTACAAGACTCAGAAGTGATCTGGCAAAGCTTGCAATAAAAAAAGGACTGAGAATTGCTGCGGCGGGTACCCATCCGTTTTCTCACTGGAAAGATCAGAAGATAACTTCTCATCCAAGATATAAGACAATTGTAACAGATATGCAGCAGATTGCACGTGCTAATTTAATTTTCGGGCTGCACGTTCATGTCGGTGTAGATGATCGTGAAACTGCACTGCACGTAATGAATGCTGTGAGATATTTTCTGCCACATATATTTGCACTTTCGACAAATTCACCATTCTGGCTCGGCAGAAATACAGGTTTCAAATCATATAGAAGCAAAGTATTTGACCGGTTTCCAAGAACAGGCATACCTGATTATTTTAACAGCCTTGCCGAATATGACAACTTCATAAAACTGCTGATTAAAACAAACTGCATTGATAATGCAAAAAAAATCTGGTGGGATATCCGCGCTCATCCGGTTTTTGAAACTCTTGAATTCCGCATATGCGATATTCCCATGAGAGTTGATGAGACAATTGCCCTGGCAGCTTTAATGCAGGCAGTTGTAGCCAAACTCCATAAATTAGTAAAGCAAAACCTCGGCTTCAGGCTATACAGGAGAGCATTAATTGCTGAGAATAAATGGCGTGCAGCAAGGTACGGACTTGAAGGTAAAATGATTGATTTCGGAAAGCAGAGTGAAGTTGAAACAATAAAATTGATTGATGAACTTCTCGAATTCGTTGATGATGTTGTTGATGAACTCGGTTCGAGAAAAGAAATTAATTATATAAAACAAATCTGTGAGGTTGGAACAGGTGCCGACCGGCAGCTTGATATCTGGGAACAATCTTATGATCCCAAGAATATTGTAGATTATATTATTGATGAAACTCATTACGGACTAAATCTTGATTAAGTATATAAACAGAGGAACATATTGCCGGAACAAATTAAAATAGCTGTCATTGATCTTTATAATAATGAAAAAAATGAAGGCATTCGTTGTATAAAAGAAATTGTCTCGGAAGTTAAAGAATCAAACCCGAACAAAATAAATTATAATGTATTTGAAACCAGGTATAAAGATGAAATTCCGGGAGAAGATTACGATATTTTTATTTCATCAGGCGGACCGGGAAGTCCTTTTGAAGGCGAAGGAACCCGATGGGAAAAAGATTATTTTAATCTTTTAGATGATATCTGGAATTTCAATCAAAGTCAGAACGAAAAGAAAAAATATATTTTTTTCATCTGCCATTCCTTCCAGATGATGAGCAGATTTTTTGACCTTGGCAGAGTTTCGAAGAGAGAAAAAAAATCATTTGGAGTACTTCCCTTTTCCAAAACATTAACAGGTAAAGATGACAATTTATTGCATCCCTTACCGGATCCTTTTTATGCAGCAGATATAAGACAATGGCAGGTTACTGAACCAAACAATAAAATTATAAATGATATTGGTGCTGAAATACTTTCGTACGAAATTCCTTTAGTCGAAAACAAAAATGAAAAGGCAATGACAGCAATACGGATTTCCAATGAGATTATCGGGACTCAATTTCACCCTGAAGCTGATCCTGAAAGTATGTTGTATCATTTCAGGCAGGATGAAAGAAAGCAACAGGTTGTTGAGCAATTTGGAATTGAAAAGTATAACGAAATGATTGGCTGGCTGAATGATGATGAAAAAATAAAGCTTACAAGAAAAACCGTTCTTCCCGGGTTTCTTAACAATGCAATTGCTGAACTTAATTCAAACTATTCTGAATGACACAAACCTATGGTTCCTGAGCTTAGAAAAGATTTTAATAAAAAATTTACACAGGAAAAGTATATTAAATTCCTTCAGGAGATTAATTCCGGTTTAAAGTATCCGGCAGATTTCAGAATATCTGAGACCCCGGTATTTCTTACCCGTGAACTCACAAATGAATTAATAAAAGCCTGCGACGGAATAGTTCAGCAGATAAAAACAGATGAGTTTAAGGAAAGATCCAAAGAAGCAATTCCCGAAGGACTAAAAGTTCTGCACGAAGATGATCATCCCGTTTTTTTATCAATTGATTTTGCTATATGTAAAAACACAAACGGAGGTTTTACTCCGCAATTGATTGAACTGCAGGGATTCCCGACTGTCTATGCTTACCAGGCATATTATGAAAAAATCTTAAGAAGACATTTCGGTATCCCTCAAAATCTGACAAATTATTTTGATGGATTAAACTACGGAGCCTACCTGGAAATGTTGAAAGAGACTATTATAGGTGAAGCTGATCCGGATAATGTGATTCTAATGGAGATCGAGCCCGAACAGCAGAAAACCAGGATAGACTTTGCTGCAACAGAAAAATTTCTCGGGATTAAAACAGTCGGAATTTCTGAAATAATAAAAGATAGAAAAGATCTCTACTATAAAAATGAAGGAAAGCTGGTACCGGTTACAAAAATTTATAACCGTGTGATATTTGATGAGCTGATCAGGAAAAAAATAAAATACAATTTTGATCTCACTGAAGAATTAAATGTTGCTTGGGTTGGTCATCCCAACTGGTTCTTTAAAGTAAGTAAATTCTCTTTACCTTTGCTTAAAAGCAGGTATGCGCCAGAGTGCTACTATCTTCAAGATCTTGAGACATATCCGGATGATATTAATAACTATGTATTAAAACCACTTTATTCTTTTGCAGGTCACGGAGTTGAAGTTGATGTTACCAAAGAAATGCTCGACAAAATAAAAGACAGGAGAAATTATATTCTTCAGAAGAAAATTGAATATGCACCTGTTATTGAAACACCGGGTAATGAAAAATCTAAAATCGAGATAAGGATGATGTTTATATGGCAGGAGAAACCGGTACTTGTAAATAACCTGGTAAGGATGAGCAAAGGAAAAATGATGGGAGTTGATTTTAACAAAAATAAAACCTGGGTCGGATCAAGTTGTGCTTTTCATCCTGAATGATGTCATGATTTTAATATGTGAAACAAATCAGTCCGGCTTTTAATCATCGGTTATATTTTATATCTTATAATCCATAAACAGTTACTATTTACCACACTTTACCCTTGGAAAAATCTGATGGAAGGACTCAGGAAATATATTACTTTTGAATTTCATACATCTGCATCGGCAAGGAAAAAATATCAGCTTGAAGATAATCTTTTTACTATTACCGGCGACTTAATTGTTTCCAATTTTGCCCTTGCAAGAAAACTTGCAAATAATATCAATAACATAAAAAAGAAGGAAGGAATTCATGATGCTTTAACAACACCGGGACAGGTAAACGCCCTGGGATTAATTCATGAAATCTTTCACTTTCTTATTGGACTTTATGAAGAAAAAATAAACCCGGGGGTTTTTTCGAGGAGCCTGGTACGTTTAAACCAAACCACGGGTAACGAAATAACTGATAAAGTTCTTTTAGAATTTATAAATGAATTTCCTCCACTGAGTGTTTACAAAGGAAAAATTAAACCGGGAGAATATTTAACAGGAACAACCGGCGGTAAATCCAACAGGGAAATCCTGATTGAAGAGATTATTTTGCTTTATCTTCAGAACAATAACCCGGCAACAGCTAATTTAGCCGATCTATATACGGATAAGCCGCTTTCAGATAAAACAAAATATTTAACCTTCCTGGATGAAACAGAAAAATTTTTAATAACTGAGAAACCTTTCGGAAAAGATAATCTTCCTCTTATTCAGTTCTTAAGAAAACCAATAGTAGCTAATCCATATAATCTTGAAGGACAGTTGGATTTCATTTTAAAGGAATGGGGTGTTTATGTTTATGAGAAATTCGGTAAAAGAATTTTAGGCGGAAAAGATTTAATACACGAAGATTATAAATTATTTGTAAAGCATGGCGGCGGTGAGAGAGACACTCCACCGGTTCCTGTTTATGAATTTGATGAAGAATATTTCAGAAAACTTAGAGCGAGGCTGTTAGCCGGAGAACATCTTAGTCCTGAAGAACTGCTTTATTATCAGACAGAGTATGAAAAATTTTCAACGGATATTGACTGGATGCCGCGCGTGGTTATGCTTGCAAAAAATGTACACGTTTGGCTCGACCAACTTTCGAAAAAGTACAATCTCTCTATAACTAGGCTCGACCAAATCCCTGATGAAGAATTAGACCTGCTTGCCCGATGGAATTTTACTGCGTTATGGCTTATCGGTATTTGGGAAAGAAGCAGTGCATCCAGAAAAATTAAAAATCTTACCGGTAATCCTGAAGCGGTTTCTTCTGCTTATTCTTTATATGATTATATAATAGCAGAAGATATCGGTGGTGAGGCAGCTTTTTACAACCTGAAGAACAGAGCCGCATACAGGGGAATAAGAATGGCAAGTGATATGGTTCCTAATCATTCCGGCATTTATTCAAAATGGGTAGTTGAGAAACCCTATTATTTTATTCAAAGAGATGAACCTCCCTTTCCGTCGTACTCATTCTCCGGTCCGGATCTTTCTGATGACGATAGAGTGGCTGTAAGAATTGAGGATAAATATTACGCACGTTCAGATGCAGCAGTGGTTTTTCAGAGGATTGATAAATATACCGGTGACACAAAATATATTTATCACGGCAATGATGGTACAAATATGCCATGGAACGATACTGCACAGTTGAATCTTCTTATTCCTGAAGTAAGGGAATCGATTTATCAAACAATCAAACACGTTGCAGGAATGTTTTCAATAATCCGTTTTGATGCTGCAATGACTTTATCAAAAAAACATTACCAGAGGCTATGGTTTCCTATCCCTGGTACAGGTGGTGCAATTCCTTCCCGTGCCGATTATGCAATGACAAGGGAGCAGTTTGACGAGCAGATGCCCAATGAATTCTGGCGTGAGGTTGTCGACAGGATGAAAAGTGAAATGCCTGATACACTTTTACTTGCTGAAGCATTCTGGCTTATGGAAGGATATTTTGTCCGCACGCTTGGAATGCACCGCGTTTATAACAGCGCATTTATGCATATGATGATGAAAGAAGAAAATGAAAAATACCGTCTGCTTGTAAAGAACACTCTTGATTTTAATCCCGAGATACTTAAACGGTACGTTAATTTTATGAGCAATCCTGATGAGGAAACCGCCGTTAACCAGTTTGGTAAAGGTGATAAATATTTTGGAGTCTGTGTTACAATGATAACTATGCCGGGACTGCCAATGTTCGGGCACGGACAAATTGAAGGGTTCTCCGAAAAATATGGAATGGAATACAAGCGTGCATACTATGAAGAATATACTGATGAAAATCTTGTGCAGGGTCATGAAGACCAGATATTTCCTTTAATGAAAAAAAGATATCTCTTCAGCCAGGTTGAGAATTTTGAGTTCTTTGATTTTGTAGGTGTTAATGGAAATATCAGCGAATCAGTGTTTGCTTACAGCAACTGGAATGGCTATGAAAGAGCGTTGGTTCTATTTAATAATTCCTGGATTGAAAGCCAGGGAAGTATAAAACATTCAGTTGAAAAAGCACGCAATGATGGGAAAAGCAGTAAAACCCTTGCTGAGGCACTCGCAATAAATTCAGATTACAATACTTATTATATATTTAGGAATTACAGAACGAAGCTGGAACATTTAGCCCCCGGAAGAGATATTCATAATTACGGCAGATACTTTCACCTGAACGGATATGAGTATGTCGTTCTCCTCGATTTCCATGAGGTTTATGATACTGACGGGATTTATGAAAAGTTAAATCATTACCTTCACGGGCGCGGTGTTCATTCTGTTGAAGAAGTTAAACAGGAACTGACTTTAGCCCCCCTTCACCAGGCGCTGTCTTTACTTTTCGAACCGGGTATTTTTGAAGAAATAAAATCTGAATTTTTTAATCTTAAAGAAAAAGATAAACCCGGTGATCAGTTCCAAATAAGAGTTAACAATACGATTGAAGAAATAAACAAGCTTGCTGAAATTCCTCTTGATAAAAATAGTGTTAAAAAACAGATTGAAAAAGAATTTTCATCTCTCAAACAATTTAACGGGGTTCTACAAAAAAAGAATGAATCAAAAAGAAAGGTTTCCTGGTTCGAGGAATCTAAAAATAATATTGCTTACTTCCGGGAAAACCGGAGTTCAGAAAATTATAAGAATATCATTACTGCTTATTTGATATTAAAAAACCTGCAATCAATATCGCGGTCGGAAAACGGGGAAAGCTTTTTCAATAAGCTGCTGCTGGATAAAGTAATCCCCCTGAAATTAAAGGAGTTTTCACCGGGAGACAGTGATCCTTATAAAGATTATTTTCTTATTAAAGTTTTATCTGATAAAAATATTTCAGAAAATTTAGAGAAACAGGTTAAATTCATTAAGCCCGGTAATGCAAAAGATAAACCCGGCAAAAACCTCTTCTCTGATGAAGCCCGTTCATTTATCTTAAATGTGTTTGCCGAAAATGAATTCAGAGAATATATAGGAATTAATGAATACCAGGGAACAACATATTTCAACAAAGAAATGTTTGAAGAGGCTATAGATTGCATTTACACTTTATATAATGTTACTTCATCGTTGAAGTATAAACCTGCTAAAAGCAAAACAGCAAAAACGACTGTACAGAAAAAAACAAATAACTCCGGAAGCGAAAAATTTATTCTTGATGAGCTGAAGAATTCAAATAAGTTCTTTAGCTACATGAAAGCCGTTGCCGGAGAAAAAGGATATAAGCTGGAAGAAGTTAAAAAGGAATTTCAAATACTGCCTGAAAGAAAACCAGTCCTCAAAAAGGCAAAGAAAAAAATCACTACGAAAACTAATACTAATAATAAATCAAAAACTAAGAAGAGAGGTAATGGTGAATAGAAACATTGCACTAATAATTGCAAGTGTACTTTTTTTAATTTTGGGGACGAACACAAAGGCTCAATTCAGCCTTCAGCAGGCTTATCCTAGTCTTACATTTTCCAGCCCTGTTGATTTACAATATGCTCCTGATGGTACCGATAGAGTTTTTGTAGTTGAACAATCGGGAGTCATTAGAGTTTTCGAAAATAACAAGAATACAACGACAACTAAAGTTTTTCTTGATATAACAGACCGTGTTACAAGCGGTGGTGAAACAGGATTGCTTGGTCTGGCATTTCACCCTGATTTTGCTAACAACGGATATTTTTATGTTGATTATACTACACCCAATCCTTTAAGAACTCACATCTCACGATTCCAGGTGACTTCAAATCCTGATTCAGCGGATAAGAACAGTGAACAGGTACTTATTGAAGTTGCACAGCCATATTCGAATCACAATGGCGGAAGAGTTATCTTCGGTCCTGACGGATACCTGTACATCGGTTTTGGTGACGGCGGTTCCGGTGGAGACCCAAACGATAATGGTCAGAACCGCTCGGTTCTTCTTGGAAAAATTTTAAGAATTGATGTTGATAATCCTACCGGCGGATTGAATTACGGAATACCTCCCGGAAATCCCTTTGTAGGCAATACACAGGGATGGCGGGAAGAAATTTTTTCCTGGGGAATGCGTAATCCATGGCGTTTCAGCTTCGATTTGCAGACAAACTGGTTATGGTGCGGAGATGTTGGACAAAGTGCATGGGAGGAAGTTGATACGATTACTGTCGGTGGTAATTATGGTTGGAGATGTTATGAAGGCAATCATGTTTATAATTCTGCAAATTGCAATTATCCTGATTACCGCTTCCCTATCTGGGAGTACGCACATACTGGAGGAAATTGTTCAATATCAGGCGGCTATATTTACAGGGGAATGCGTAGACCAGAACTAACAGGAGCTTACATTTATGGAGATTACTGTTCCGGAGATATCTGGCGTCTGAACTATGGAGCTAATGTCACTAATTCTTTAATTACTACATCCACTTCGTCTATACTTGCCTTTGGGGTGGATATGAATAATTCAATTTATGTTCTCTGCTCAAATGGCAAAATCTATGATTTTCAGCCTGCAATTGCTGCTCCCACAAATTTGATGTCGGGTGCCGGTAATCCCGGAACTGTCGATCTTAGCTGGACAGATAATTCAAATAATGAAACCGGTTTCAAAATTCAAAGAAAAGATTCCAGCAATATCTTTTCAGATGTAGGAACAGTGCCTGCGGGTAATACAAATTTTACGGATAATGTTTCAAATATAACCACTTATACTTACCGCGTAATAGCATATAACGATTCTGCAGTTTCGGATTACAGCAATGAATCTGAAATTGTGATCACTGCTGTTCCGGTTGAACTGCTCTCATTCACAGCAAATGCCTCAGATAATAAAGTAATGCTTAAATGGAATACAGCAACAGAAAAAAATAATAAGGGATTTGAGATTGAAAGGAAATTTGAGGATAACTGGGCTCCGATAGGATTTGTGCAGGGATATGGAACAACTACTGAAAAGCATGCTTATTCGTTTGTTGATGACTTTACAAATAAACCTTACCGCGGATACATTTATTACAGGTTAAAACAGGTCGATTACGATGGAACCTTCAAGTATACAAGTGCTGTTATGGTGAATCTTGATATCAAAGCCATCGGCTATCATCTCGATCAGAATTACCCTAACCCGTTTAATCCTTCAACAACGATAAGGTTTAACATTCCTGAAGAAAGCAAAGTGCAGCTGCAGGTTCTTGATGTTTTAGGAAATGTTGTTTCAGATATTTCAAATTCTGTTATGGGAAGCGGAACCTATGAAAAAGTATGGGATGCTTCTCAGTTTGCTTCCGGAGTTTACTATGTAAAAATGAAAGCTCAGTCACAGGTTTCAGGCAATACTTATTTTAAGGTATTAAAAATACTTTACCTGAAATAGCCGTTTGATTAGAGCTAACTTTAGGGATGAAAAACTGTCTGCCTTTAGCAGATAAATTAAAACATTTAATGTTTTAGTTTTTAGTTTCGTTAACCCCGGAATTAATTCCGGGGTTAATTTAAAAAATTTAAAATTCACAACCGTTTCAACTGTTTACCCAAAAAGTCTGATTTAATTTATGACAAAACAACTCAGCAATCAGATTGTATTAATTACCGGTTCCACAGATGGAATCGGAAAGCTGACCGCTCTGAAGCTTGCAGAATTAAAAGCACATATCCTGGTTCACGGCAGGAATAATGAAAAATTGAATTCAGTCGTTGAGGAATTGAAAGATAAGACAGGTAATGATAACATTGAGGGACTCACCGCTGATTTATCTTCTTTATCTGAAGTCCGGCATCTTGCGGAAATAATTCTAAAAGAATATCAAAAGCTGGATGTCTTAATCAATAACGCAGGGGCGGGATATTCAGATCCACGGTACAGCAAAGATGGTTACGAGCTGCGCTTTGCAGTCAATTATATTGCACCTTTTCTGTTAACAAATTTATTGCTGCCTGCATTAGGTAAAGCTGCTCCTTCGCGTATTGTTAATGTAAGTTCAATCGGTCAGCACCCTATTAATTTTGATGATATAATGTTGGAGAAAAATTTTAATTCAGCTATTGCATATTCTCAGAGTAAGCTGGCTCTTATAATGTTTACTATCGATCTCGCCGATCAATTAAAAGACGAGAATATTACAGTAAACAGTTTGCACCCGGGGACTTATTTAAATACGAATATGGTAACGAAAGCGGGAATTACTCCTATGGGAGAGCCTGAAAGCGGTGCTGATGCTGAAGTATTTCTTGCAGCATCTGATTCGCTGAATGGAATTACAGGCAAATATTTTAATGTTAAAAAGGAATCAAAAGCAAATCCCCAGGCTTATGATAAAGAAGCAAGAAAGAAGCTGAGCGATATGACTTTAAAACTTTTGAATATAAAATAGAGGGAGCAGTAAGGAAAAATAATTACTTTAACTGAAGAACTTACATTGCCTTTGTCAGTTGTCCTTTAAGAGCACTGATTGCAATCCCAAATGTTTTTTTAAAGGAAAGAAATCCTTATCATTATGTAATAACTGAAGTTCATTCTCTATACAAAATGTACCTATTATTACATCAATAGTCTTTCGAACAGTTACACCCTTTTTCCTTAATGACCTATAATAATTTGCAGCTTTTATTGCTATTTCTTCTCCACAAATATTTAAACAAGGAAACGAGTTAGTACATTTTTAGCGGTATCATAATCCTTGTCATTTCGAAAACCTTGTAAGACCTCAACTAAAATATAATCACCTATTACTACTATCTCTTTTCCTAATATTTCATCAAGTTTTTCAACCTGCCAATTCTCATTCCCATTGAAATAATCTATCAAAACTGAAGAATCGACAAATATCATTTATCTTCTCTCATTTCGTCTAAATTACCTTCCCACTTTAGTTTCCCTCTCCACTTCTTAAGCTTACTTTGATTTACTTTAACTAATAGCCTTAAACCTTCTTCAACCACTTCCTTTTTTGTTTTTAATCCGGAAGTTTTAAGAGCTGCCGACATAAGCCTGTCATCAATAACAATATTTGTTCTCATTATTTTCTTCAATTGTGTGTGTATTATTATCCTAAATATACACCCATATTAATTAGCTATCTATATATTCAGATACGGCGGTCATTCCCTTTCAAAAGCAAATCCCCAGGCTCATGATAAAGAGGCAAGAAAGAAACTGAAGGAATTCACGCTTCAATTTTTAAATTAGAAATTAAAATGAACTGTCTAATTCAGATCCTTGATATATAACGACAATTATCATTTCACTTTGGATAAAGGATACGGTTCAGAATCTAATTTTTCAAACATATACATTAGACCATTATGAAATTCTATTTTCTTGTTGTAGTTCACCGGCCAGCTTAAATATGGCGGATTATAATTTATTATTGCTGAGTTAAAATGTACCGAATCAATTGGTTCGCCTGCTAAAGAGGTTCCAAAGGAAACAGTCATTGAGTCTTGATTGAACCTGAAAATTGTCTGCTCCTCATTAAGTGCACTCTGTCCAATGTGCCCGGGATTATAAGCTACAGACCAAAATGTAGTTTTCCATTCTCCCCAGATATCGTTATCGTCGCCTGATAATCTGGTTAGAACAAATACGGGATAAAGAACAATTTTGTTTCCATCGATCTGAATTTTATTATCGGGCATTGAAGAGAACAATCCATTCTGATATGCTGAAGTATCAGCGATATTCCAATCACTAACAGCATAAGAAAGAATGCCATTTTGAATATTATATACGCCTTCTATAACTTCAGAATGCTGAGTATTCAAGTCAGGCGAAACATAATTTATTTTTTCCTGAAAATTATTGTTTGCTTCATAGGTAATAGTCAAGTTATCATTTGACCAGGTACCAATAATTTTAGCTTTTAACTGGGAATCAGTAAACGAAGCTGGTTCTGTCAGATTATTATTAGAACATCCGACGAAAAGGAGTAAGAAGGAAGCGAAAAATAAAAATAAATATTTCATTTTACCCTCTGGTTAAATTATTAAATAATATTGACCAGTAACCCTAAAATTTATTCCATAGAAATCTACAATGCTTAAAATGAAAGCGCAAGCCAAAACAAGAAACTTATTTTATTTATTAAACACGCTGTTTAATAATTTTCTTTTATCTTCAGATATTAATTTTCCTAAGTGATATTTTTCATCAGAGCCGGCGTTTCAACTAATAAATTTCAAATATAAATAAGCAAATCATCTCCTTTAAAAATTATAGACAAATCCAATACCATTGAATGTCAGATATAAGCTGTAATTATTTTCCCGGGAAGATAATCCCATTGCAGAACGGAATCCCCTGCCGATAGCAATGCCGATTGCATAACCAAAAATGTCCGAATAAATAAAGTCCGAGCGGAACAGCCACTGAAGCAATCGGCTGTGTTGCAACAGAAATAAAACCTGTATTTGAAATCCATTTATGTTCCTCAGCATTTCTGTGCCATCGCCAGTCAAAGCCGCTTTTTACAATGCCATATGTAGCGGCAGCGCCTACGAAATAATTTAAACCATACTTATAGGTTATCGAAACCAAAGCGTTATCTGCAATACCGTGAAAAACAAAAGTAAGCGGGACGGATGAAGAATCTCCCCCGCCTTCCGCTGCATAAATTGCCCGGGGGATTAAGGAAAGCATAAATACCGTTATCAGCAACCTTCCGGCAGAAAAGAATTGTCTTTTCATTTTATCAACCTTTTCCTTATCAGCACAATGCTTTTTCTATTTTCGAGCAGGATTTCTTTCTCTCCGTGAAGTTGCCCTCTATCCGATTGTAAATGTCGGAATACTTTTAACACCTTTAACTGATATAAGTTACATCAACTTTTCCTGTCCTTTGAATCACCCCCATAATATACCTGGTAGAACCCTGTTTAACTTTCCTTATCTACAAACTATTCCATTATTTTATTTTGTTTTATTACTGTCATTTTGGTTATTGTCAATTGGTTCCCATAATTCTATTTTGTTGCCTTCCGCATCCATAATATGTACAAATTTTCCGAAGTCGTAAGTTACAATACTGTCAAGTACAGTTACTCCGTTTTCTTTGAGTTTGTTTACAAGTCCTTCAATATTCTGAACCAGGTAGTTAATCATAAAATCTTTTTGGGATGGGGAAAAATATTCATCCCCTTTTTTGAAAGGTTTCCATTGAAGAGAAATTATCTCGTCAGGTCTGTTAACGTTTCTGGAATCAAAACTCGAAGAACCCCAATCATTTATCTCAATCCCTAAATTTTTTGTATACCATTCTTTCGTTTCCTTCAGGTTATCTGAATAAAAGAAAATCCCACCAATTCCGGTTACCTTGGGAGTTGTGTCGTTAAATGAAGTTGTGTTTGTAGTTTCTTTTTTTTGTTCTTCCATTGTATTCGCCTTTTTATTTGTCTGGCTAAAACCTGTAACAACTGTTACAATTGAAATTGCTATTATTAGTTTAATCATTTTGCCCTTCCATTTTTACTGTCGTGTCATCTTAAAGATGTAATGATACAAAATTTAAAAGAAAGAAAAACCAAAATATTTACAATTCTTAAACAGACATTTCTCAAATTGCCCGAAAGTAACTTTTCACTTTTTAAATAAGCGATTTTAAATCTGTTTTATTTTCCCCATCTCTCAAAGTCCTGGCTATGAGTAGTTCATTTATTCGACCCTATGGCCATTTTATAAGCCAACGCAGAGTCGGGAATCGGTGTTAAGGTATCTAATAAAATATTGTAAGTTCCTTTTTCTGATAGTTCGTCAGCAACCTTTTTAATTAATGCTAAAGTTGCCTTCATTAAACTTGAACCAAGACTTACGCGGGCAACACCTAAATCCTGCAGCTCACTTATGGATGGAGTTACTCCTGCCCCGATCGTAGGGTTTGAAAGAATATTTAATCGGGGCTTTAATTTCCTTAACCAATGCTGCAATCGTTTCTTTATCCGAGACAGGTTGTACAAATATGCAGTCGGCACCGGCTTCCCGGTATTTATTGCCGCGCTTAATTGATTCAGATAATTTTTCTCGTGGCGAACCTGACGTAGTGTAAAATGAATCCGTTCTTGCATTAATTACTAAATGAAAACCCAGTGAATCTGATAATGCACGAATGGCGGATATTCTTTCACAAAATTCCATCTCGTCAATTAATATTGGATTTAAATCAATACTGTCTTCAATGTTTATTCCAACAATTCCTGTTGCAATTATCTTTTTAACTGAATCAATTATTTCATTTAAATTATTTCCATAGCCGGCTTCTATATCCACACTCACCGGGACTTGTACTGCATTCACAATTCCCGTAATAGCTTCAATCATTTCTGACAATGTTATTACCTGGCAGTCAGGATACCCTAAAGAGGCAGCAATTCCCATACTTGTTGTTGCGATTGCTTTATAGCCGCTTGCTTCTATTAATTTAGAACTCCCGATGTCCCACGAGTTTAACAGGATCAGGATTTCCTTGTCCTGATGAAATTTCAAGAACAGTTCGGCTTTTTCTTTTTGAATATTTGAAACCATCATATCGTCCTTTTTTAATATTTAATATAAATACATCTGACTTCTTATTGAATAGCCACTAACGTTTGTATATATTTCATCACTTTTATCCGTCCAAACCCGCAGTGAAAGAACTCTGGGTATATTTTTCTTTTTCAATTCCACTAACAGTTTTCTAAAAATAGCTTTATAGATCAGTTCCGCCAAAGCAGGCAGGTTTTCAAATAACTATTTTTGGCTGAATCGAATAGCAATTTTATTTTTTTCCCGCTCTCTTGACTTTTTATTTATTTATCCGGCTACTGACGGACCTGTCTGCCGCAGGTAGATTAAAGATGTTATGTGTTAATTGATTTTTTTATAATCAAATGCATTGCCTTATTGCTTGAAATATGTTTAATACATTTATATCCCAATGATGTGAGATCCAAATTCAAATAAAGATTTTCACCACTCCCTAAAATTATAGGGGATACAACTAAATGTAATTCATCTACTAATTGAGCCTTAAGATATTGTCGGATTGTATTAACACCTCCACCAAGTCTAACATCTTTACCATTTGCAGAATCAAAAGCTTTTTCAAGTGCTGCATTAATCCCATCCGTTACAAAGTGAAAAGTGGTACCACCTTCCATCTCAATTGATTCGCGCTCATAATTAGTTAAGATAAAGACAGGAACATGATATGGCGGGTTTTCTCCCCACCATCCTTTCCAATTAACATTAGGTGAGCCACGATATGGACTAAACATATTACGCCCTAAAATCCAAGCGCCAATATTTTTAAAGCCTTTTTCGGCAATTTCATTGTCAACTCCTGATGTGCCATTACTCTTTCCTAATACGTTTTGCTGAAAAATTTTTGTGGGAAAAAACCATTGGTGAAGCTCTTGACCCCCAACTCCCAAAGGATTTTCCAGACTTTGGTTTGGTCCTGCGCCAAATCCATCCACTGATATAGTAAAACTTTCAACACGTAATTTTTGCATTTATAAGTCCTATCAAAAAATTGAGTTAACACCTAACAGCGTGTTATGTTAAAGCGCCATTATTAATTAAAAGATTTCCACATACATAGCAATAGCTATGTATTTAATTAATTTTCATAAAACCCTTTTGCCATATAACTTATACTCATACCTAACCTGACTGCTGTCAGGCAGGTTGGCAGTTTTCAACTCGGTTGTATTTAAGAATTATTTTTCGTGTATACCATCTGCATAATCACTTAATTTATTCTTTTAATTTACTTTAATATAATTACTTATACTCTTTTTTGTGAAATTTTTCAGAAATTATTTGCGGATTTTTTTGTGTATATAATCCGGCATTTTCGCGGTCCCTCGAAAAATGATATTTAAATTTTTTGAATTTAAAATAAAATATGAAATTGTGGCAGAATAAGTAAAGTTGGGAAAGTGTAAAAACAGTGTATTTTCTTATTTCCAAAATTGGAAATAGGACTAAGAACTTACGAGGCAGCACTTTTCTCTGAGCGGCTTCTAAGCAGTTGCAGAGTATGTTATTCACAATTCGCAGGGCGCACATATCCGATTAGTAATTATCTGCACCTGAAATAATTCGAATAATAAAGTACCAGTAAACACAAGTTATCCGGTAAGCTTGTACGGTTGAATGAAAGTATGGAAATATGGGAAACAGTCAACCTGAACCTGAGCTGCAAAAACCAAGGCCCTGGCTTTCTGCCATACCAATGATATTGACTAATACCATTGACCTGACCTTATGCATTAATGAAATACCGGTCTGACTTCGGCAGTTAAAATTTGCAGATTGATTTCCTGTTTCTATTAATTAACCTTCCCTGCTGCCTCTTCATATTTCCTGGCTACTCCAGGCTTTCCCCATTTCTTATAGTTTTGGATGATTAATTTTAAAGCACTGATTGTAAGCCTGTCTTCCTTCCCCCTTGTAGTGAGAAGGTTATTATAAGCACCCTGTAAAACCTCTTCAGCCGATTTGTATTTCTTCTCCTTTGTATAACACTTGCCGAGTATGCTTTCAGCATTAGAAATATTCCAGTGATCCGGAGGAAGTTTCTCTTTAAGTATTTCAATTGCCCTGTTGATTTTTTCTTCCGCTTCTGTAAATTCCCCTGTTTCAATCAGGGCATTCCCTAACCCTAGATAAGCATTCGCTGTATGGGGATGATTTTCACCAAGCATTTTTATCCGCAGCTTTAGTGATTTTCTGTATTGCTCAACTGCTTCCTTATACCTGCCTTCGCTGGTTAGCAATGAAGCATAAATATTAATACTTGTAACAACATCGGGATGGTTTTCTCCCAACAATTTAATTCTCATATCAAGTGCGGATTTTAATAACGGCTCAGCCGTTTTATATTTTCCCCATCTCAAATATAAAACTCCAAGATTACTGATACTTGTGGCAACTTCGGGGTGCTCATTTCCATAGGCTTTTTTATTCAGTTCCAGTGATTTCATGTATAGCTTTTCGGCTTTCTCATACTCTCCCTTATCACTTTCAATTCCTGCCAGGTTATTTAAATCAAGTGCTATATAAGGATGCTGCCCGCCTAATAGTTTTCTATCCAGCTCAAGAACCTGCGAGTAAAGTTTTTCCGCATCATCGAGATTTCCCATCAAAGCAGTATTTGATGCAATGTTATACAGATCGGTTGATATAGAAGGATGCAGATCTCCGTATAATTTTTTATCAATATCCAGGGTTTCGGTAAAGAGATTTTCTGCTTTTCTATAATCTCCCATTTCCTGCAGCAGGGATGCCTGGTTGCCGAGAGTTTCGGAATACGAGGGATGTACCCTGCCATAAAGTTGTTTTTTCATTTGAAGCGATTCTTCAAAAAGTTTCTTCGACTTTTCATACTCTCCTTTATCCTGGTAAAGAAGAGCAAGATTATTTGTTGACTCAGCTACTTCATTGCTTTTACCGGACGAATGTTTCTTCCTTATAGACAGCGATTCAAGCAGCAGTTTCTCCGATTCATCATACTTCCCTTCCTCTCTCAAAACCATCGCCAGACCATTCATGCTTTCCGCTGATTCCATACTTTCTTTACCAAAAATATTTTCTCTTAGCTTCAATGCTTTATTAAATTTATCCACTGAAGAATCGTAATCACCCATGTCAAAGTTCAGGCTTGCAAGATCATTTAGACTTTTTGCTGTTTCAGGACTGTTAGAGCCAAACAAGGAATCGTTAATTGAATATGATCTTTGCAAAAGCGGCAGTGCATTTTTGTATAAACCAAGACTTTTGTAAACATTGCCCGTAACATCCAGCATGTTTGCAAGTATTTCCGGCTGACCTGACAATTCATTGTCGATTCTTTTAACCCCGTTATCAAGAAGCTCTCTTGCGGTAATGGTTTCTCCGCGTGATTGTTCGGGATCTGAAACCTTAAATAGGCCTGTGAGAAAATCCGAAACATTTTTAAATTTCTCGGCTTCTACCTTTGCTTTATCTCTTTCATTCGCAAGCCGGATAGTATAAAATGTCGTAACAATGGCAATTATTAAAACAGCGATTGACGCAATAACAACTCCCGTTTTATGTCTTTGAATAAACTTTTTTGCCCTGTAAGAAGTAGTGCTCTTCCGGGCACTTACAGGCATTCCCGAAAGATGATTATTAATATCAGCAATTAATTGGGCAACCGAGTTATACCTTCGTTCAGGTTCCTTTCGCAGACACATCAGGCAAATATTATCTAAGTCGCCGGAAATCCTTTTCTTTAATTTTGAAATAGAGGTATGACGCTTCAGGCTGATATCTTCCGGCGATATTTTATTTTTTTCACCCGATTTTATTCCGGATATTTTGGTAATCATCGTACTGGGTTTGAGAGGCTGAGATAAACAAATTATTTTTTCCATTTCAATAGCCGAAGTTGTATCAACTTCATAAGGCGGACATCCTGAAAGTAATTGATAAAGTATTAAACCCAGTGAATAAATATCGGTTGCCGTGCTTACAGGTTCTCCTTTAACCTGTTCGGGTGATGCATATTCAGGTGTCATAACTCTTACCCCGGTTCGGGTCAGATCTTTCCGGTTTGGATCTTCTTCAAAAACTTTTGCAATGCCAAAATCCAATAGCTTAACAGTGCCATCTTCACGAACGAGAATGTTCCCCGGTTTTATGTCTCTATGGATTACAAGATTCTGGTGCGCATATAAAACTGCTTCACATACTTTTTGAAATAGTTGAAGTCTTTCTTCAATGGTGAGGTTTTTCTCATCGCAGTAATTAGTAATCGGTTTACCATCAACAAATTCCATTGTAAAAAAAGGCAGACCCAAATCAGAAATGCCGCCGTCCAGAAGCCTGGCTATATTCGGGTGCTGAAGCCTTGCCAGTATTTGTCTTTCTTCTTCAAACCGGGTAATAATTTCGTGTGAGTTCATTCCCGGTTTAACAACCTTTAGTGCAACTTTTTGCTCGAACACGCCATCAATTCTTTCGGCAAGATAAACCGAACCCATACCACCAATGCCTATTTGTTCAATAGCTTTGTATTTACCCAGGGTTTTTCCTGCCAGATTGGGCTCGTCAATTGAAATGTAATCTGCGGCGGATGCAGAGAAAATGCTGTGTTCATGTTCATCTGATTCCAGCAGAGAATTAACTTCAGTATAAAGTTCTTTATCGTTGCCGCATTCTTTTTTCAGAAAATCTTCCCTCTGAGAAGGATTAAGCTCAAGTGCTTTTTCGAAGAGTGCCTGGATATGTTTCCATTGTTCGGGGGTCATTTTTTCTGTTACAAATGCAAGTAAAGTTATCGATCAGATCAAATAGATTTATTAAACACAAATTAAGTGATTCGGTATTTATTATCTAACCCTTTCAGCGTATATATTATTTACTCTCACCTCTTACCTGGGATGTTATCCCTGCTTAGAATATTTTTCCATTTCAGGAAAAATGCAATTTTATATTATCTTAACCAACTCCAAAATAGTGAATCAATCCAATTCGAATTAATATTCTGATTATTTTAGGATTCATTCTTTCTGATATCTAACCCTTTCAGGGTATATTTTATTTACTCTTTCTTCTTGCCAGGGATATTATCCCTGATTCCATTATTTTTCCTTTTCAGGGAAAATGTAAAGTTATATTCAGTCAACCAACTCCGAAGGAGTTGTATATTGAAAATCAGGATGACATCCTGATTATTTTAAGAAACTACCAAAAATAAAACCCTGAAAGGGTTTCATAACTCTAGTCCCAGACAAAGCGTTCATCATATTCCATTTCATACTTTTTTAAAAACAATCTATACTCATCCTGAAATCTTTTCTTTTTATGATGTTCATCCTGATTAGCAATATAAATTTTCAATCGTTCAATTTCAGATTTACCTACAGAAAATACTCCATACCCATTCTGCCATGCAAATTTAGACAACATAGTTCCCTTTCCCTTAATCCATTTTGATGATGTCCTCTTTATTTCTGCGACCAGTTTTGCAATTGATATATTCCTTGATAGTTTACACAGAATATGAATATGATCAGCAACCCCGCCAACAATGATAACCCGGCAGTCAAGGTTGTTGCATGTACCTCCAAGGTATGCGTGCATTTCCTTACGCATCTTTGGATCTGAAAGAAAAGGATTACGGTTCTTTGTAGAAAAGACGATATGAATTAAAACATTATCGAGTGATTGTGGCATTATAGTTCTTCCTGATAATTAACCCTTTCAGGGTATATTTTATTTACTCTCACTTTTTACCAGGGATGTTATCCCTGATTCCATTATTTTTCCCTTTCAGGGAAAATGTAAAGTTATATTCAGTCAACCAACTCCGAAGGAGTTGCATAAAGATTCATCTTTCTTAATTATCTTATATTTCCTTTTTTAATTCCCTGCTGATCCATGCTTTTGCAAGACGGAAATCTCTTCTGACAGTTGGAACCGATACCTTTAATACTTCAGCAATTTCTTCATGATTTAATCCAACGAAAAACCAGTACTCAATTATTTTAGATTGCCTTTCGTTAATCTGTTCAAGTCTCTTAAGAGATTCATCGAGCGCAATAAGTTCCTCCGGTTTAGATTCCCGCGTTACTTTATCATCGACAAAAGTAGCAAGAATTTGATTTCCACCTCTCTTTTCAGCAATACGTGCATTGGCATAATTAATCAGAATTCTTCTCATTGCCTGGGAAGCAATTCCAAAAAAATGAGCGCGGTTCTGCCAGGTTATTCTATCCTGGTCAACCAGCTTCATGTATGCTTCGTGAACAAGTGCAGTCGCATTTAACGTATGATTCCTTCTTTCCCCTCTCAAATGCATATGAGCAAGCTGGTGTAATTCTTTATAAACCAGGGGCATCAGCACATTTACAGCCTCACGATTACCTCCGCTAAGATCAGCCAAAAGTTGTGTGATATCTTTACCGGGATCATTCATTTTTTATTAATCTAAATAAAATTGTCTGAAAATTAAACATTTCAGAAGAACTTATTTTTTTTATAAAACCTGTTATCACTTTTGAAATAATTTCCTGCGTTTAGATATAGAAGTCATAATAGTTAGAAATCAAGTTCAATAAATGTTAGATAATGTTTTCAAAGAAATATATCGAATTAATTATTATAAATAATAAAATAAAGGAAAGATAATGAACTCAGTAAAAAATACCGGGATAAAATTTTTAATCCTGGTAATTGTATTCTTAGCTGCACTTAATTTTACATCTTGTTCAAAAAATCCTGTATCTGCAAACGGCGGTGCGAAAATAAGTGGAAACTGGGAAGGAGCATTTAATCATCCGGATTATTATTCCGGCTATTTAACCATGATGCTCAATCAATCAGGCAATTCAATCTCAGGCACATATCATTTAGCATTTTATTATGGCTACAGTGACGGACCGAAATACGATGGCAATGTTACAGGAACTGTTTCGCAATCGGGAAAATATGACATCTCCTTACTAAACAATGATTTTACCTACAACTGTAGCCTTACTTTAGATGCAGATACATTAAATGGCAACTGGGTTTCTAAAACCAATTCCAAATCCGGTTCACTTTCAGTTCATAAGAATTAAATAAAATTAATAATTAAGATAGGAGTAAAAAAATGATAAACAAAAAAATAATATCAGTTGCACTAAACCTGACAGTAATATTTTCAACTTTGTTTCTATTTTCTGCCTGTAACAAATCATCAAACCCTGCTGGTCCGGGAACAAGTAATGAACCTGTTGTGACCACTTTTAATAAAGCAACCCGGGGATGGCACCAGATAACCGGAACAAACGGAATAACCAGCACGGGAGATGCAACATCAGTAACCAATGCAGGCGGATGGATGGAGGCATACGCAAATATTAATGTGGGAATTTTTGAACATCCTGTTGTTAAAGATTATGTTGAAAATGATTTTACTGGCGACCCGGGAAATTACAGGGTTGAAACAAATATTATGTGGAGCGGTTCTTTGGCAGGCAACGGGATAGCAGGAGCCGGTGCACACGTTGTAATATCTATGGAGGTGCGTGATTTTGATGACAATATCATTACTACGCAGGAAGTCCATGATAAAGAAGTCAAAGATTCAAACCTGCAGATAGGCGGTTTAACAGATGATGGAAGCAAAGATGTTGTAGTTGATTTTAATCTTCCTGCAGGCAAGACAGGCTTTAAAGTAAGATTCATAACCCAGGTAGAAGCCTGGTCAGGATTCCTTGGTGCACTTACTCAATGCCATTTCTGGGATAAACAATATACGGGTCACGGTGTAGGATGGTCGTATCTTAAAATAACAAAGTTAAATAACTAATATTTTTTTTAACAAATTTATTTTTATTTAGAAGAAGCCCATCAGAAAAAGATGGGCTTAGTCTTTTATTTTTAATGATAATTTCCAGATTATCTCTTACTGTTATCATTTCTTGATCTCTGTCTTGCCTCCTGGTGTTGAGCATGAAATCTTTCTCGTGGTACCAGAACACTTCTGCTTACTCTTTGACTGTTTTGTTCCACTCTCCTGGATTCTGCAGGCGGCAAATCCATTTTAGTTATTTCTCTTTTTGGTAATCTTACAGTCTCACGATGAATTTTAAATTCATTTACATTGCTGCCGGTAATTCTTTCTATAGAACTTCTGCTTGGAGGTTCATTAACAACGCTTCTGCCTCCCATTTCATTCCTGATAGGATTTTCAACTCTATAATTCCCGACATCATCTTTTGTAAAATCGTCGTTCCTTACAACCTGCCAATACCTGTCCCTATGATTTTCCCACGGAGATGCATAAACAACTCCGGGTGGAGGGAGAGGTGCCCATCCAATATAATTATCATAACTAATCCAGTTAACTCTTGCCGGAGACCATGGATTATCAGAAGGAATCCAGACCCATCCATAGAAAGAATCGTCGTACCAATAACCATAATGATAGACAATCCAGCCAAATGGTTCATAAGAAACCCAGGTCCAGTTTCCATCGGCATAACTCCAGTCACCATTTTCAAAAGGCATCCAATCTGAAACAACATAAGGACGCCAGGCATCTCCATAATTATCCAAATGCACCCATTCACCATAATTGTTTAAATCATCCAGGTTATAACCGTCGGGACTTGAATTGTTCGTTGTATCCTGAGTACCTGTATAAGCACATCCCGAGATCAAAAGAGGAGACAATATTAAGACCAGAAAACTACTGATTTTTATCAAACATTTTAATTTATTCATTTTACTTTTCCCATTATTATCACTGTATAGATAGGCAATATAAGCTTCCGGAATTGTGTTTGATGAGACAATAATTTTGAAATGTGAACCAGGATAGAAACAATGCAGGTACCATTTACAAAAATGTAAGGGAAGGAATCCTGAAATAAATCATTCCCGGAAAGAAAATATTTATTTTACAAGGTTCTCCGGCATTTGTACAGCAACTACCTTTCCTTTTGCTGTTATTTCTCCATTTGCCGACACCGAAATTTCAGAGATAACTTTTCTCCCTTTTACTTCAACAATTTTCCCTCTTAACTCAAGCTCTATCCCGAGTGGTGTTGGACGCAGATAATCAACATGAAGAGAAGCTGTAACATAACGAAATGCTGGTTCTGTACCCGGTTCTCTTCCTTCATTACGGTAAGAAGCAAGAGCAGCAGTACCCGTACCATGGCAATCAATCAGTGATGCTATCAATCCTCCGTATACATAACCGGGGATTGCAATATGATACGGTTTTGGAGTAAAGTGCGAAATTGTTTCATCGCCATCCCAATAACTTTTTATCTGATGTCCCTGCTCATTTAATCTTCCGCATCCATAACAATAACTTAACTGATCAGGATAATAATCCTGTACTGGTTTTGTTTCCACTTTTTCTCCCTGTAAAATTATAATTAGATTTTATAATTATTAGATACCTTGTCACTCATAATTAATATCCAAAAATAAATAAAATTAATCCGAGCGATATTCCGAAAACAAAATTAAACGCTTTTATTTTAACTGAATCTTTAACTGAATAAGAAAGCAAAGGCAGCATTCCATGTCCGTCCTGAACGATAGAACTTGTAAGCAGTACGGAAAAAGGAATAAGTCCGCTTGCAAATAATGTCACAAAAATTAAATGCGGACCTGACTCCGGTATCAGTCCAATAACGGCACTAAGAAATAGCAATAATAATGTATACTCGGATGTAATTTTTTCAATGTGAAGGTATTGAAAACCAATCTCCACGACCAATAACGCACCGAAAGTCCAGATTGCAATTTTCCAGATATGTCTTTTAATAACATGCTCAAAAATATGTTCCTTAATAAAATGTTTTATGTTTCTTTCGGTGTTATGCACAACAAGTTCGGGACAGTCGCTACAAGTAATTATATTCAATTTTTTAACAATTATGTCAGTTAACCTTCCGCCTATAATTCCAATTACAAAAAGTATAAAAAATAAAATAATTGCAGTCTTGGGAAACATAGCAAGCATAACAAATGCTTCGTCTCCCGAAGCAGCTATCATTGATCCTGCTAAAGCTCCGAAGCTTATAAGCCCATGCATATATAAAGTGACGTCGGTGAATCCTCCAAAACATCCAGGTATAGCACCGATAAATGAAGCAACCACATACTGACGGGATTTACTTTTCCCTTTTAACAACAAAGAAATTTTACCTCTCGACCATATATTGACAGCATCCACGGCTATCATCATTATTGTAATAAATAAAGTTATTTGCAGAGTTTCTTCTATAACGTTTATTAGAATTGCATCCATTATTACGAATCCGGAAAAAAAATATGTGTAAACACAAATATATGAGTTGTTTATAAGATTTAATAAAAACTGAAAGATATATTTAGAAATAGAATTTGATTATAGCCTCTTATTTCTTCATTGAGATTGCAAATAAACCGTTGTGACGAATTTCATTGAGTCTAAAAAATATTTTTTAGATTATTTCTTTGAAATTTTATTGTATAATGCTTTTACATAAAGGTATTAATATGAAAGTAAATTGGAGAAGATTAACAAATCCCGACTCTAAAGTGAAGAAACTTCAGTCTGATAATTTTAAAGAAAGACCCCAAAAGAACAGGAAGTATAACAGAAATAATTTCGATTTGAATAAATATTTAAATAATCTGAAACCCGATAAATTTTAGCTTCAGATTTAAATAGCTGGTCTTAAGCAGCCTTGTTTATTGCTAAATAATACCTCACTAAAAAGTATAAAACAAAAAAAGTTCTGTGAGATATAATCTACTCCAAACTGACTAAACCACTAAACCGGTTGATTTATTTAGTAAGGTTATTAAAAATTTAATTTTGTTTGAATTGATTTGGAAGGTTTCTTCTTCTCTTCCCTATGCAGTTTAAGGAAATCTCCAAAATCTTCTTTCGAAATAATGTAGATTTTTCCCACCTGTTGAGCTTTAAGCTTTCCGGTTTTAATATGATATAATACTCCGGAATGAGTAATCTCGAGTAGTTTTGCAACTTCTTCAACACTAAAAAATTCTTTCATATACCAGCCTGACAGTTAATGAAAGATAAACTCCTTACGGAGACAAATTAAAAATACTTAGAAGGGAGAAGATTTTCAATTATTCGCCATAAATTCCAGTCCTGCTTTTTCCAGAGATATTATAGCCGCACAATTTTCAATTTCTCTTCTTTCCCAATCAGTTCCCGATCGGTCATACTGAATAATTGCAAGATCAGCCAGATTTGATGGAGGAATTACTTCATCTTTTGCTGCAATAAGAAAAAGAGTTTTATCCATACTTTCAGCCATTCCAATTTCATGAATAACATTAATATTCAATGTTGTCAGATCAGCCAGCACTACGCCGCATTTTCTTATTAAAATGGCAATAATTTCCTGGTAGTTTTCATGAGACAAACCACCCCATGCACGAATGGCATTTAAATTTAACCTTGCAAGAAGCGGCTTGTAAAAACTGAAATAATATTTATCAAAAGGACGCGCAAAGGGCATAGCAACGAAAGCAGTGTTTTTGCTTGTTCTTAAAGGTTCGATCAATGACTTCAGAAATTTAAGTCCGGCAGTATGAAGTTCGTCTGCTGAGATCCATCCATCTTTTCCAGTGACAATTGAAGAAGCAAAGTCATCCAGTCTTTCCGTTGAAATTTCATATTTGTCCATCCATTCTTTTGCAATATTCCTACATTCGTAGGCAATTTTAAGGTTGACTCCCCTTTGAATAACATATTGAAATGCCAGGCAGGACAGGTAAGCAAAATCAGCAGTCATTTCAGAAACGGTTCTGACCATAAAAATAACTTCTTTAATTAACTGCCCTTCCGCTGAGTGCTTTGGCCGATCTTTCGGCAGGATTGGTAAAAGATCAAGTTCTTCAAGAAACTGATTCAATCGTCGGCGAAGAACAGGATAACGTGAATTAGCATAATAAGCAGGGGCTCCGGACAAAAAATATCCGAGCATCCCTCCATTATAACGTGCATATATAGGGCTAATTTTTCTATTTGTACTCATATTCCGTCATTCAAAGATTTCTTTAATCATCCCCTCTGATGAAAATCGTTTTACATTCTTATAATAGAGTGCACTTGGTAGGGGAATTAAAATGGAATATAGCAATTATAGCTTAATTATTTCATATCATTTTCCCGAATTTTGTCGTTTATCTTAATTAATAATTGACATTTTTAGTGGAAAAAATTATTTTCTGATTAACATTTATTGCCTTGAGTGAAATAACAGACTATTTTTTACTTTCTAATCACATTCCTTTAATCCAGAGATACCTCAGGCTATAAATTGTTATTACTTATTAGGTAATTAAATCTCTTTTCATTTCAGAATAAATAAAAACTTATTTAACATATTTAATCTTATATAACTTTCTTATAATCGTTAATAAAATTCATTAATTGAAATTGAATAAGATATGTATTTCCGCCAGTAAATATATTGGAGGTTCTTATGGTCTACGTACCGGATTATGAATATGATATTTTTGTCAGCTATGCCCATATTGACAATGAATTGCTGCCCGGGATAACTAAAGGTTGGGTAAGCACGCTGCATGATTGTCTGAGAACCTACCTCGATCAAAAGCTTGGTCGCAGCGATATTTATTCGATCTGGATGGATTATAAGCTCCAGAACCGGGAGCCAATCACACCCCAGATACTGGAAGCTGTAAAGAAATCTGCCACAATATTAATAGTTTTATCACCCGGTTATATTATATCTGAATGGTGTAACCGTGAAAAAAATACTTTCCTCAACGTGATTAAAGAATATGAAACAAGAGTATTTATTATTGAACGTGATAAAATTGATGAACGACCGTCTGAGTTTTGTGATTTGAAGGGTTTTCAATTCTGGAAAATTGATCGTGAGGGAAAACCGCCGCATATTCTCGGAACTCCGGAAATTGAGAGAGAGCTTGCTGTTAATTATAGTACTTACTTCGATATAATTAATGACTTATCGGGAGAGCTTGTAAGCGAACTGCGAAGTTTGAAAGGAAAATCAGGAAAATCTGTACCAACAGGTACAGTGTATACATCTCCATCCGTTGAAACTACAACTCCCGTTGCATCAACTGTCTTTCTTGCCCAGGTAACTGATGACCTTGAGTTTGAACGCAACAATGTAAAACGATACTTAAGCCAGGCAGGATTTTATGTTCTGCCGGAAACTCAATATTCGTTGGATCCTGAAAAATTCAAACAGTCTGTTGAGCGTGACCTGGCAAAATGTTCACTCTTTGTTCAGCTTTTGAGCGGAATACCGGGAAGAAAGCCGCCGGATTTGCCGCAAGGCTATATCCAATTACAGCTTGATCTGGCAAATGAAAATAATAAACCTCTCTTACAGTGGCGAAGCCCCGCTCTTGATATATCTGTTATTGAAGATGAAAATCATCGTCGCCTGGTGGAAGGGGATAATGTCCGTGCCGAGGGAATTGAAGATTTCAAACGTGAGATACAAAAACGTCTTAGTGAAAAACCAAAGCCAATACAGCCTGTTAACGCATTTGTGTTTGTTAACATGGAATCTTCAGACAGGAGATTAGCTGAACAGGTTTGTGAGATTCTGTCCCGTTATAATATAGATTATATTTTACCAATCCAAAGTAGTGACCCGGCTAAGAACAGGCAGGACCTTGTTCAAAATCTTTCGGACTGTACAGGTATTATAATAGTTTATGGAAACAGCACAGTAGATTGGGTAAGACAGACTTTGCGCGAAAGTCGAAAAATTCTTGCTGGTAGAGTACAGCCTTTACAGGCTTTAGCTATCTTTGAAGGTCCTCCAGAACAAAAATATCCTCTTGATATGAATATATCAGGAATGCATATTCTGAATTCCCGTAAACAGTTTGATGAAAAAGAACTATCGAAGTTCATCGATCTCCTGAGAGAAGGAGTGAAATAATGCCAACTCTATTTCCATATCCCGGATTGCGACCATTTCAGGAGGATGAAGCAGATATATTTTTTGGTCGTGAAGAACAAACAGATCAACTGCTGGAAAAGTTAAATGAAAACAGGTTCCTTGCAATAGTGGGAGTGTCCGGCTGCGGTAAATCATCTCTTGCAAAAGCAGGTATGGTATCAGCATTAAAGACAGGTTTTATGGCGCCTGCAGGAACCAGGTGGCGAATAGCCGTTATGAGACCTGGAAATCATCCCATCAAACATTTAGCAGAAGCGTTATATGTTGAATCGGTTTTAAATTTAGAACAGAATTGGGGTTCAAAAGCCATTCCATTTCTTGATTCAACTTTGAGGCGGGGTCCTTTAGGTCTGGTTGAAATCCTGAGGCAATCACCCATTCCACCTGGTTCAAACCTTCTTATACTTGTTGATCAGTTTGAAGAATTATTCAGATTCCGTGATGCAAAAAATATGAACGAGCAGGATGCATTCATCGACCTGCTGCTTAAAACTGCTGATCAACGTGAATTCCCTGTTTACATCGTAATTACTATGCGATCAGATTATCTTGGAGACTGTGCAATATTTCCCGGACTTCCTGAAACGCTTAACACAAGTCAGTATCTTACTCCCCGCCTGAACAGGGATCAAAGAGAAAAAGCTATTGTTGGGCCGGCACATGTTTTTTGCGGAGATATTGAGCCTTCACTTGTCAACCGTCTTCTAAATGAATCAGGTTCTGATCCTAACCTGCTGCCAGTGCTGCAGCATGTATTAATGAGAATGTGGTCTTGCACTGTACCGCAGGAAAATTACCAGCGGAGAAATATATTGCTGGAAGATGTGCCGGAAAAAAACCTGGGGCACCTTCTGACTACATCAGATTATGAAAAAGTCGGAGGCTTAACTGAAGCTCTTTCACGTCATGCAGACGAAGCATATAATGAGCTTAATGATGAACAAAAACGGATTGCCGAAATATTATTTCGTAGCCTTTGCGAAAGAGGAACTGAAAGGCGTGATGGTCGTCATCCTACTGCTATAGGCATTATTGCAGACCAGGCAGGTGTTACATCTGATCGTATAATAGAAATCGTAAAAATATTTCGAAAACCCGAATATGGATTTTTATTGCCTGCACCTCCTGAAAATCTATATGAAGATACCATAATAGATATTACTCATGAAAGCTTAATCAGGGTATGGAAAAGATTATCTGCATGGGTAGAACAGGAAGTCGAATCATCTCAGACTTACAGCCTGCTTATGCAGACTGCTCTTAGATGGGAAAAAGGACAGGCTGCCTTATATGGTACTCCGGATCTTGAAATGGCTCTTGAGTGGAAGAAAAACCAACGACCTACCAAAGCCTGGGCAGAACGATATGGAGGTAATTTTGATATCTCAATGGAATTTCTTGATGCAAGTGAAAAAGATTTTCGTATAAAAGAAGAGGAAGAAGAACAAAGACGAATATATGAACTGCAGCAGGCAAAATTGTTAGCGGATGCAGAACGAAAAAGTGCTGAAGTTCAGAAAATATGGAACAGGAGACTGCGCTATGCTGTTTATTTATTAATAATTTTATTAATTGCCGGCGGTATTTATGCTTATTGGTATCTGGATAGAAATGTGTGGGAGCATGCTGTTTATTATAATACTTTTTCTACAAAATTCGGAATTCCTGTCGGTGTTGGTAAGCTCAATTCTGACCAGGTAAAAAATCGCCCCTGGTCTTTAAAATTAATTAAAAAGGGCAGCAAAAAAGAGAATCATGTTTTTAGAATGCAGGCAGTAAACAGTAAGGGAGAACTGACAACAGCACACAACATAGGCACTTATTTCGATGAGGGTGTTGATTACCATCCAACAGAGTGTCAATGGGAATTTATTTGCGATGAAAAAGGAAAAATTGTTTACGAAATGGCTTATAATAAAAATGACCAGTTTGTCTGGGGACTTTCTTACGCTCCTGCACTCGAAAGTAATGCGAATATCCGTAATGCTTATTTTTTAATGTCCGTTAAAGAAACAGAGAAAAAGTCTGTTGGAGTAGCAGGAGCAAATCAATCCTTGAGTAAACCATCAAATTCTGACAATGGCACAATTCAAACAGCCCCGGAAAATTCATCTAAAGAAGCTATCCAAACTTCAGGTACATCGTCAAATCAGGGCTCCACTGGCGGAAATGAAATTAAAACTTCTCAGAAATCCACCGCTAATAATGATGTTCTAACGAATCTGGCATATTCCGACAGATCAATAAGAATTGAATATTCTGATCAGGGATATGAGATTAAATTACATTACCAGGATCGTAACGGCAATCCTATTCCCGGCCCTGATAAAGCTTATGGAAGAGAGCAGTCATTTTATAAAAACGGATTAGTAAGCAAAATGACATCTCTTGATATTACCGACAAACCGATGAACGATAATGCAGGAAATTCGTCTCTTGAGTTAAGTTATGATGATCTGGGAAATGTAAAGAAAGCTGTGGCGAGAGATATCAATAATAAATTAATTGATGTTAAAGATGGATGGGCTATTCTTGAGTCTGAATATGATAACAACGGTAACCAGGTTGTAACAAGATATTTTGACAAAAATAACAACCGTACTAACTATCATGATTATACTTTTTCAGAATGGAAAGCGACATACAACAATGGCAATATTACAAAACAGGAATACTTCGATGCTAATGAAAACCCTGTTGCCTATAGTAACGAAAATAAATTTTCATCCTGGGAAGCTGATTACGATGAAAAAGGCAACCAGTTGCTGCAGGAATATTTTGATGTAAAAGGCAATCCTGTAAATTATAGTAAAAATGATAATTATGCCGGCTGGCGAGCTGAATATGATAATGAAGGTAATCGCATTTCGCAGACTTATTTTGATGTTAATAAAAAACCTGTGATAATTGGTGAGGGCTATTATTATTCAAGCTGGAAAGCACGATATTATAAAGGTAATTTAATAGGTAAAGAATATTATGATACTTATGGGAAACGGGCTGCCTTTAGTAATTATTATAATTACTCAAGCTGGACAGCCGAATATGATAATCATAATAATAAGATTATGGAATCATACCTCGATGTTAATGGCAACCCTGTTAAATATAGTGCGGATTATAATTATGCAAGCTGGCGGGCTAAATATGATGTCAACAGCAAAGAAATAATGGAGTCGTATTTTGATGAGAACGGAAAACCTGTTAATTATAGTCAATATGATACCTATGCAAGCTGGACCGCCGAATATGATGAAGATGGGAACAGGGTAAAGCTTTCGTATTTAGATGTTAATGATAAGCCCGTAAAATGCAGCGCTGATTTAAATTATGCCTACTGGAAAGCAAGGTATTATAAAGGTAATATGGTTATGCAGGAGTATTTTGATGTCAATGATAAACCTGTAACTTTTAGTGATTATTATAATTACTCAATTGTAAAGACAAGGTATGATAGTTACCAAAACCGCATAATGGAAGCTTATTTTGATATTAACAACAAACCGGTCAGGTATGGCAAGGATTATAACTATGCAAGCTGGAGAGCTGAATACGATAAAAATGGTTACCAGGTAATGGGGGCAATTTTTGATGTAGATGGAAAGCCGGTTAATTATAAAGGGCAGAACTATGCAAGCTGGAAAGCGGAACGTGATGTTAATGGTAACGAAACCCGGGTATCAATTTTCGATATTAACGGCAAACCTGTTAACTATATTGGTCAGGATTATGCAAGCTGGAAAGCTGAATACGATGACCAGAACAACCAGATACTGAGTGCAGTTTTCGACGTAAACGGTAAGCCTGTCAATTTTAAAGGGCAGAGCTATGCAAGCTGGAGGGCTGCTTACGATAATAATCATAATCTTATATTTCAGGCATATTATGATGTTAATGGAAAACCAGTTAATTACCAGGGTCAGAATTATGCCAGTTGGAAAGCAGGTTACAACGAGAGTGGTCATCAAATTATGGGAGCTGTCTTCGATAAATACGGGAAACCTGTTAATTACAAAGATGAGAGTTATGCAAGCTGGAAAGCGGAATTTGATGATAACGGAAACCAGATAATGGAATCCTATTTTGATGTGGATGGTAATCCTGTCAATTTTACGGATCAGAATTATGCAAGCTGGAAGGCTCAGTATAATGAAAATGGAAACAAAATAATGGAATCATATTTTAATAAAGATGGAAAGCCGGTTAATTATAAAGGTGAAAATTATGCTAGCTGGAAAGCTGAATACGATAGAAATGGAAACGAAATAATGTGTGCTGTATTTGATGTTAACGGTGCACCTGTAAATTATAAAAACCAGGATTATTCAAGCTGGAAGGCTGAGTACGATAGTGACCATCATATTATATTTCAATCATATTTTGACGTGCACGGTAATCCCATAAATTACAAAGGCGAGAATTATGCAAGCTGGAAAGCAGAATATAATGAGAACGGCAGACAGATAATGGGAGCGATTTTTGATGTTGATGGTAAACCGGTAAATTATAAAGGCTCAAACTATGCAAGCTGGAAGGCTGAATACGATAAAAACGGATACATATTGAAAGAACAATACTTCGATGTAAATGGTAAACCTATTTCAAAAAATAAAAAATGATAATCCTATTACTATTCCCGATCTTTTCAATTATCATCTATATTGAATTACTCTTTTTTCTCTTCACCTTTTTCACTCTTCATCATATACTGAGCCCAATTTGTATTCTCTTTGGAAATTAATGTTTCCGTTCTTTGAACAATAAGAGAAAAAGCATCCTTACCATTATAAGGTTCAACTCCTGTTTCGAAAAGGAACTTTTCTTTTTTAAGACTTTCACATGTAGTTCTGTACTCAATCCAGTGTTCCTGGAACTGTCCCAGGCTTAATAAGCCTGCCAGGCAGGCAATAATAACACCCAGCGCACCCGTTACCAATACTCCGATTTTTTCCAATCCGGCATAACTTGCAGCCATCCCACTTATAAACGGAATCAGAGTAGCAAGTATGATCTCAGAAATCCGCATAGCCTTAAATTTTTTCTGATTTAAAGTACTTTTACGATCATACCAATCAATCTGATCTGTCACCCTGTTTTTTAAATATTCTTCGACCTCCATTTTTGGTGCCATAAAAATTGAACTCCTTATTATATATAACAATTATTTATGATCAACCCCATTGAACTCTGAAATCTAATCTTCATACTATTAATAACTTCAAAATTATTTTTACTTCACTGAAGAGGGCAGCGTAAATATTGATTTTGAATCCAATTCATTACACGACCGTCTTAAGCACAGCACTCACTGCATCCTCCAGAACCTGGATTACAGCATTAGCAGCTTTCTGCGCTGTGGCTTTTGTAATTACGGCGATTGCATGGAATTCCGCTTCTGCAATTAATTTTTCATCTTCCAATCTTGACTCAAATCTTTCCTGTGTAATATCACCGCTTATTCTAAGCTGAGCTAATAATTGCAGCCTGTCTTTTTTATTTTGAAGAAACTGGTTTACCACGGTTTGCGCTGCACCCCAGTTATCTGAAACTGTATCCTTAACAGCCGATGCCATTTGTGCGAGGACTTCATTTATATCAAATGTCATGATTTTTCCTTCACTTTTTATTTAGGAGGATTGTTTTCTATTTCTTTTGCTTTTTCAGCAACCTGCATTGCGTAGAATAAATCGTTAAATGTTTTTCGGTTCAGCTCGATTATTCCATCACTTATTTTATTATCCTCTTTATGCTCATTCTTATACTTTTTCCAGAGGTCAACCGTTATTTTACAAATCCGGGTCGAGTTTTCATTTAAAGGGCGTATCATATTTTTATACAGTAATGAGTTTAATTCTGCTTCAATCTCTGCATATCGTTCCGCAAAATTTGCATAAGCTCTTGCTCCGTTTTCATTCTTTGTAGTTTCCTGTATAGTAAGATAGAACAGATCAACTTCTTTAGCAGTTGATTCTATCTGGTCGGCAAGTTGTTCATCATAAGGAGGAATAAGTGAAATCCTGCATCCGCTAAGCAATATTAAAAGTATAAAAACGCTTAGACTAAAAAAGTATCTATTAATCAAAGAGACCTCCTTTTATTAATTTATAGTTCCATTGTTACTTACAAAACCTTTGCTTCTTTAATCAGATATTTTTTTTCTCAAGCAGTCCCGATATTAATTCTTTAATCTTTTCCTGTACTCCCACATCCTGCTTTAATGCAGGCAGTCCGGATATGCCTTCAAGTTCTACCGCCAGATTTGAACTTTCCCTTATCTTATTCGCTTCGTATTTATTTTTAATCTCCTGTTCTTTTGCTTCTACTATATCTTTTATTTCTCCTTCTACGAGAGTTGTGAGCATTGAAACAAAACGGTTAAGTATTTTAACAACTGCTTCTGCAGAATAACCTCCCAGCAGTCCGATCAGCGAGGGAGTAAGATTAGCCAATAAATTATCTTTTTGCCCAGGCAGTATTGTGGCATTGAAAATATTGGCAAGAATAAATCCTGCCAATATCCCGATAACTATCCTGTTGTAATAATGATTTATATACCTGTCGTCAAAAGTTCTGTGTACAATGTATCTCTTTACAGTATAAAGAGAATAAAAATAGGCTCCCAGCCCGGAAGAAAATATCAGGAAGAGCTGTTTGGTTGTGACATCTGTTTTGTAAATTGCATCGAGAGAACCTGTTATAATAAAGCCCATCAAAAAAAATAAACTTGCTATCCATAGGTTTCTCATAAAAGGGATACATTTGGTTCCCCACAGATAGAACATCTTTTTGGTAGGCATAGTATCTCTTAACGATTTTGGCGTTGCAGGTGAAGAAGCAACTGCCAGTTCTTTATAGATTTTTGTTAATTCGGTAATATACCCATCCATTTCTGCGGTTATTCTACCTGACTTTTCATCTGCTGTTTCAGAATAATTTAAAAGAATGTTCTTCTTCTTCTCAATCTCGATTAACTTTACACCAACCCAGGAAGGTAAGGTTTTGCCGGCATCAACCAAATATGAGAACATCAGGGTACAATTGAACAATAAATCTGCTAAGATATCTCCTCCCCCCACTATTGGTAAATTAGTCTCTTCATAATTCATATTTACTATCCGGTTAATTGTTAAAAATATTTTATTTGTTTACGCAGGATGATGAATCTCATTCAGAAATTATTTTTTCAAGTTTCATTCTAAATGGAATTCGAAAGTTTCTTCAAAATAAAAATTTATTATCATAGTATATACAAGTCAAACAACCATCTTTATTCTTATTTTTATAAAAGACTATTTCGGGCACGGAAAAAACAGGAAAGAAAAAACTTAAATACTCACTTATTTAACCAGGGTGAATCAAAAATAATTATGACCTGATTTTCTTAAAACTTCTAACTTCAGGGATTTGTTGGAAAGAAAGTAAGAATTAAAATTGAATAATCAAACAGGAAAGTGAGGATTTTGCATCAAAGATAAAAGCATAATACTAAAAGAGTTCCCACTACCAAAATATCCTTTACTCCCTGGTATTTGCATATATATATCTGACATTGAAAGATAAATGTATTTGGCATGATCAACCCCTGATTTTATTTAAAAGTCTTTTATGCTCCTTGTTACTGTCCTATGTTTTTATATCACTTCAACAAGACTAATTTCCTGACAGATGTATATTTACCTTCGCTCAACCTGTAAATATATACACCTGAAGATAAATTGCTCCCATCGAAACTTACCTCATAAATCCCGGCTGGTTTATCTGCATTAACCAGGGTAGTTATTTCTTCACCCAATAAATCATAAATCTTCAATGAAACAAATCCTGCCTGCGGTGTCTCGAATTTAATTTTTGTAGTTGGATTAAAAGGATTTGGATAAGCCGGGAATAGTTTAAAGTTAGTTATCTTTGCCTGATCATTACCGGTCCCGGAGGGAACATCTATAGTAAAAGGACCACTGACATCATCATATGGAATTACGTTTTCATTATCCTGAACAACTCGTATTTTTCCTTGTTGAGTAGAAATTGAAGATACGGTCCAGTTATAAGTAATCTGGGGTTTTGGCAAATCCAATACTATCACCTGCCAGTTGGAGCCGCCGTCACTTGAAAAGTATAAATCCCAGTTGCAGGGACCATGGTCAATTTCCGCATGCCACATAATTGTAATAGTGGCGTTTGCTTCGAAAGTTTCTCCTCCTACTGGAAAGTCAAGCTTAACGTGAGCATTTGTATTTACATTAAATATAATAACAAAAAAAGAAAGCAATAACGGTAATTTGACTCTGTACAAAGTATCCTCCGATTATTTTCATCCGATTGAAAATAATATAACTTAGATGATTAACTATATCATCACGAAATTGTCACAATATGATTTACTATTTTCGGAAATAGATACTTTTTAACAAATCGAAAAGAAAAGCCATACTTTAATTGGAATTAGCTTTGACTCTTTAACCTCTTTATCCTTCATTCCCTTCTCCCTTTTCTTCTTCTAAGACCTTATACAAATTCAGTGATCTTACAGAATCGACAGCATACTCAATTCGTCCTTCTTCACACAACCCCTTTATTCCGGCTTCTTCATAAGCACGGATAAATTCTTTTAAGCATTCCTCACGAATTCTTTCTGCAATTATTTCTTCATTCTTTTTCATCTTAAGCGCAGGCTGTATTCAACACTATTTACATTATATATTGTCATTTAAATCTAATAAATAAAATTTCATTCTTCAAAAAATATATTTACCAAGATTTGTTTAAAATAGAATGACTGAAAGGATGCGGGACCCGCTAAAGGTGTTGATTAATCTGTAATATTCTTTTCCATTAGTTTTATTTGATCTCAAGTTCTACTTAGACTATATTGCAATCGGAATTATGCCAGCTTTTAAATAATTTTTGATTTTCTTCTGGTGAATAAATATTTTTAAGCTGCTCGTTAAGAGAGTTACCAGGACTGATGATTGCTTACCTTTTTAATGCAGGTTATAGAGTAAATTCAGATGGTATCTCCATCACCTGTAAAGTTTAAGTTTAGAACTCGTTCACAAGAGGTTACCCCTGCCTCGTGATGGCAAAGAGTTCAGCCCGGTGACATCCCCGTTGCCGGGCCTTTTTATTTCCTGTAATTACTGTTAACTACTATTAAGGTGCCGATTCTTGTTTAAGCAAAAGTCTTTCTTTAAGCATTGAGAAAAAACAGGTGCCAATAACGGCTAATATCTATTGCATAGAATACTAATTAATATTAGTTTTGGAACTCAAAATTTGATACAAAATCAAATTAAAAATTGTTCATTTATAATTTTTGATTGTTAATTAAGAATTGTTAATTGATTCTTGCTGGCGTAGCTCAGCTGGTAGAGCAGCTGATTTGTAATCAGCCGGTCGGCGGTTCAAATCCGTCCGCCAGCTCAAAAAACCCCAAAAACGCAATATTTTTGGGGTTTAAATTTTTTAAAGTCTACTGTTTTTCTACACATTTAACCTATTTTGACTTTAAACTACTTCAATTACTACTTCAGTTTCTACTTCACTATGTTACCCCTGATTTTATTTATTCTAGGTCTCCTAAATTTATCGAGTTCTGCTTTCATTGGCCTCCATTGTAACAATATTATAATACCTGTCAGTTGTATTTGTGTGTTCGTGACCTACCAATTCTTTAACGATAGTGGTATCCATTTTATATCTGGATCTAGCGAGTGTTATAAATGTTTTTCTGAAAGTTCTCGCTGTATATTTAGTTTCGCGAATTTCAATTAATAAATAAGGAAATAATTGTATGTACACAACATTAGTTGGAAATGACGGCAGTGATAAAATACCTGTCAATGAAAGTATTCTCCCCAACGTTCCTGCAATCAGGAAAGCGGCTCGCAAATCGGCATTTGATTATGTAATTCAAAGCTATCTGTAAAGTGCTAAGAACCTCCGATATTTTAAGAGTAATAAGATTTCAGAAAAACAGTATCATAACCTTCTGGCATTACGTAAGGCAGAACTCACTGAAAGTCTTCGTTGAATACTGAAAAAATCCCGGAAGATTATAGATTGAAAAGTCACCATTTTGAGATGCAATATAAATAGGGTCCTCCTTTCCAGCAGGCGATACGGTCCCTGGGGTAACTCAGTATAAACCTTATCTTGAGACTACCGGGGTTTACCCCTGACTTGCAATGGTAAAGAGTTCACCCCTATGATCAACACCAACTTAGGACTTTTTATTTGCCTTAATAGGACGATAATTTTCTAAACTAAAAAAATTTTGTAACCAATATTTGTATGGGAAATCAAGAAAAACCTAGGAATGAGTTTGCGGTCTATCTGGGAGTCAACCCGGGGGCGGGGTACGGAACCTAAATCCTTAAGAATGAGTTTGAAGTACTTTAATGAAGTGTGTTTTAACTATTATTCAGCCACATTAATTTCAAAGAAGTTATCGACAGTAGTTGGAATTAAAATTAAATAATCATCAAATCAAACTACTTTTTTCACTGCATCGAGCCGGATTATTAGTTTTTCTTTTTCTCTATTAATTTTTTATTTATTAAAGAGGTTATAAGCGTTTTAGAAATTTGGTTTTATTTTTTCAAATTAAAATATTCAATGATTTTTTTTATAACTGATTTAATTTTTCTTATATCCTTAGTGATGGAATCTTTTTCGAATTGACTTGTGAAAGTTTTAATTGTTTTTATATCCCTTTTTATAGAATCTTTTTCGAATTGGCTTACCTTACTTTTTAATTCAACAATTAGACTTGAGATTTGAATATTGATCTTCTCTGTCTGTGAAGAATTTCTCCATACATCCTTCAGCTCTTCCCATATATCTTTTAATTCTTGTTCCGACATATTATTTTGCTCAATATTTTATTTTAACTTATGAGTTATACACTTTAATAACGTCTTTCTCATCCGTTTCATTTTAACAGCTATATGATTCTCTGTCAACCCCGTAATTTCAGCAATTTCCTTATAGCGTAACTCCTCCAAATAAAGGATAACAATAGATTTATCTGTTTCATTCAGAGTAGAGATACAATATTGAAGGGCTTGATATTTTTCTTTCTGAATTTTATCCGTTGTATTTTCTGATAGAGCAAAATGTATCGATTCTAATGTAACTGTATTGTTGTTACTCTTTTCAAGTTTCATTTTTGAACTATAACAAACGTTTAGTGAAATTTTATAAATCCACGTGCTTATGCTGGATTTACCCTTAAAATTAGATAATGATCTCCAAACTTGAATTACCACTTCCTGGAAAAGGTCTTGAGGCTCTATCGGAGTAACTGCATAGATCTTGCATATTCTGTAAATTTTATCTTTATTGTCTTCAATTATCTGTATAAAACTTTGCTCCAGTTGATTTTGCATATGATAATTTATTATCTCCTATTACTAATGTATTAGTAACAAGAAATTCTGAAATATGACAAGAAATATTTATTATTTTTTTAGAATTAACACAACAATGAATATGCAACTAAATCAATTTTTATTGAGCTTATAACGATGTTGTAAATAACCGGTTTACCTACCGCCAGGTAGGTACCCCAACACTACAATGCTACTTAAAACTGAAACGCCGAAGATTATGCAACCTGATTGTAACTCGCTTCGCACAAGCCGGTCGTTAGACTCCAATAGAGTCTAACGGACTCTATCGAGTTGCTGCAATATTTTTTTATTTAATAAAGTTAAACAACAATGTCTTTTAATTTCACAAAAACTTCAAACTCCACAAATACTAAACTCATTTAGGCGTCCGGTTGATTTGCAGGTTGAGACTGTCGAAAAAGTCCCGAAGATGAAAAAATCATTAATTAAAAAGATATGAAAATCACTACTTCAACAGAGATCGTCGTTCTAAAGCGATTTATGGAATTCAATTTCTCAATCATTTTTGTATTTATACTTTTTCGACAGTTTCGTTAGGCATTCTTATAAATATATAGCAATGCCAAATCCTACTAAAATGTTGCTCTGACTAATAAAATCCCATCCGGACAAATCACTTGTATATTTATACTGTAATTGAGTTATTATAGCCCAATTAGAACTGAGAAAATATTTAACACCAATCAATGCTATGGGGAAAGTAATCTCAGCTTTGCTCCATTTTGAACCTGGCCGTCCAAAATAACGCGAATCATAGTACAACCATTTTAAACCCAATTTGGCTCCAGCAAATACAACTAATGATTTATCTAATCCATAGTTATATATTGGTCCAAATTCAATTCCAACCATTTGATTGATATTAATTTCCGTTTGAACTTCCGAGAGTTCTTGGGTATAATAATGAAGGATGTTATATTTTGTATAGATATAGTCGTACAATGGGGTTAAGGACACTTGTATATTTGAAAAAATTAAATATCCCAAAGATGGTTGTACATCAATAATATGCTGAAGATAGTAATGTTGATAATTCTCAACTCCTTGAATATCGTAAGTGTTTTTAGAATAGGAATAATTTATCGTCCCGGATACTTCAAATTTTTTACTAAAGATATCTTGAGCAAATAGTAATTCAAAAAATAAAAGGATGAATAGGATTGTATATTTAAGTTTCACAATAATCTCCATAGAATGCTTAATGATTTCTATCTTCCCCTTAGCTTATTAAAGAACTTTTAACTGTGCCTTTCTACTTACAAGAGTAATTTTTGTTTAACCAAACCAATAATATTTAGGAATATTATTATGAACTCTAAATCCCTCGAAGCAAATAGAACTTTATTAAATATGAATACTGGTGTTTATTTTTTCTATTTCTTCCTTTGGATTTTCACCTTCAATAATTAATTTTTTGTATCTCTCGCGCTTTAATTCTATGACAATTGTCTTCTTCGGATCATTTACATCCCAGAAAACTAATTCTCCTTTCTGATAGAATGTCCCTGCTTTGAATAAGTTGGGTAAATCTGTACCAGCTATTTTGAATCCCTGGAAACCATCCCATTGCAGGTTCAGTATCAATATAAGCTCTTATTATGTGTGAAAGAGGTATCTCCAACTGACTCCGCAATGACCAGAGTTTATCCCAGCCCTGTACTTCAAATAAAACCTTCTCTCCTTCTATTTTAATTTTAACCATAAAGTCCTTCAAAAAATATTCTGTAATCTTAGAATGTTACCACTAACCGGTGGCCCAGAATAGACTGTTTAGTACGAAAAGCTGTTGCGTTGAATCATTCGACATATCTGTCATTTTCTATTGCAGGAATTTCTATGATAATACACAGGCCACTCAACTCTATATAATGGATGACGTTTGGATTAAAAACGATAGCTCCACCATTATTCAGTTCAATTTTACTTTCATCCTTTCCAAGGACTCTGTAATATCCCCTAATCGGATGTTCTGAAAAATAAATTTCAGTATGTTGTTTATGGAAATGTTCTTCTTGTTCAGCTTTTTCATTAGCAAACGAAATAGTAAAAGGTCCCTTTTCAGGATTATTTATGTTAAAATTAAAATCTTGAGCTTCACATATATTATTTGGTTTTGTTTTATAAGATCTCTTCCATCGAGAACCATCAAGTGGGATTTCTTTTTTTAGAATTTTACGCTCTTTAAGTTTTTCATACATTTCATCAGAAAGAATACTGGTGACTATTACTTTAATATCTTGTCTTACATTAGTTTCCAAATGAAGTTTTATTTCTTCAAGTGGAATTTCTAGTACGCTTCTTTTCATAATTTTAATCCTTCGTCAATAATATCCTTTGTAAAACAATGCCGTTGTCTCTAACCTGCAGCTCAAGACAGACTGGGGGATGAGGATATGCTGTCCGCTAGATGTAAAGGTTATAAAAAGACTATCGATATATCGGTACAGTAAAAACTCCATCCCGTATTTCATATGATGAATCCTGATTTCGGTATCTGCCGAAAACATTAAAAGAGAATCTGCCGGAACTTGTATTATTCACCGTATCATATTTATCTACTATAAAAACAGCAGCTGCCGTAGTATCTGATCTATAGTCCAATCCCACATCTGAATAAGAGATAGTATATCGCGCTCTATAGGGAGGGATAATATAGGTGCCAGCGCCGTTAAAATTATTTATAACGATTCCGATATTAGATGAAGGAAATCTTGCGGAAAAAATAATCTCTGAGGCAGTGTTCTCCTTAATAAAAGATAACGGAAATGAAGATACTTTTATATTAGTTAGTAAAGTAGAATCAACTTTAGCCTGAACATTTGATAACTCAGGTTTAAATAGTTGAGCATTAAGTTCCGTTCTGGTATAGGTTTTGGAACGTCCGCTCAGGAGTGTTAATTTATTTTCTTTTAAAATATAATTTAAATGATTCAATACTATGATCATACTGGAATATGTTTTTATAACCATTACTCCATCATGTGCCGATATTATAGAATCACACCTTTCTGCATCGATTACTTTTATTTTTCCGGTGTTAGTTTCAATTCCCAGTAATTTCCGCGAGTGATCATTATTTATCTGAAATCCCTCAAACGAGCGACGTAAAGGATTTTCGGCATTAGCTGTATCTATGTAATACCATTCACCAACGAGGAGTGAATCGATATGATTGGATGAATCAGAATAAATATTAGTCGTTGAACATGAGAAGCAATAGAATAGACAATAAATTACAATTGCTATAATAAATAAATTTCTGATATTCATAGTACAGGGTTTTACTAACTTAAAAATATTCCGAATCAGGTTGACCAGAGACCAAAAATTGAATATGTACTTATACCATTTCTGAAGTATCGTATGATCCCTTATATTGTCCTATCTTATTCATCACCCCTGAAGCCGGCAACTGAATTCTCACACCTCCGGCACATCACTCACGGTGCGGTTATAATTATTCCTTCGATTGTTTAACATCCTGAAGAATTGACGGTCCCTCACGAAAGCTCAGCTTAAACATAGCCCCAGGATTCAAGCGTTGATTGAAAATTAAGGGAATTTTGGGAGAGAGGCAATAAGAAATTGAGATTCCCTCTATAAAAAATTATCTTTGGATCGACTCGTTTACCAGGTTCTACATTTGAGTTAACCCGATGGCATTGATGTTATCGGGTTTTTTATTTGCTTCTATCAATTAAAATATGCAAATTTCTATCAGGTTAAAAAGTTTAGTGAAAAACTAAATGTTGATGGTGTTCTCGCAATCTGAAATGAATAATGGGACACTGTTTTATTACAAATGAAATTCTGGGGATTCTTCTTATGAAAAATATAAAATACTTATCTTTTTTTATTCTTCTTTTATGTGTTACCGGTTGTCAAGATTCGATCAATGACACTAATTTAACTAGCCCCAAATATGATATTGCATTTACATCACTTAGAGACGGGAATGCTGAAATATATGTTATGAATGCAGATGGCAGCAATCAAACAAGAGTAACCAATAATAAATACGGTGATTGGTTCCCTAAATGGTCTCCTGATGGTAAGAAAATTGCTTTTATATCAGAAGAAGAATTATATGTAATAAATGTTGATGGTTCTATAGAATAAAAATAACAACGGGGATAACGATAGATGATGGACATCCCTGGTTGGCCTGGTCAAAAGATGGCTCAAAAATACTAACACAGATACGGACGTATAACAATTTAGCAAAAATTTATATAGTAAATTCTGATGGATCTGAACAGAGATTCTTAGTCGATGGTTATTTCCCCAACTGGATTTCGAATGACCAAATAATTTTCGAAGGACAAGGAATCTGTTTAATAAATTCTGATGGAAGCGGATTAAATCATATAACTGATGGTTCGATACCTGATTTTTCTCCTGTGGTTTCTCCAAAATTAGATAAAATAGTATTCAGGTCATTCAGGGATAATGATAGCGATAAGGCATCACTTCATATTATGAATATGGATGGAAGCGGGATAAAGGAAATAAGCAAAAAGGATCCGATAAGAAAGACAACCTTTTCACCTGATAATCAGAACATTTTAATTGTCGCTCCTCAAACGTTATATGGAACCAATGATATATTAAGGCTGGATATAGATGGTGATAATGAAGAACTTCTGGTTGACCTTGGAGATATCCCTTCGTCTCCGGTTTATTCCTCCGATGGACAAAAAGTAATCTTTTCAGCCATTGTTGTAACAGATGGAACCTGGGATATTTATTCGATGGATCTTTTCGATAGAAGCATAACCAATTTAACTAACCAGCCTGCAGGCGGTTACGCCTTGAATGATTTCCCTGATTGGAACCCTGTAAGCAAATAACAAAACATAATGTAAATTATTCTTTTACTATAGAGAATATGATTTTTTATTGACCTCAATGGCTTGATAATTTTTAAGTAAAAAAATTTTCATCAACCGATTCTGTATAGATAATCAGGAGAAACCATGGAAGAGTTCGTGGTTGATCTGAGAATTGATAGGAGGTTATGGGACCCAGGGTACCTTCTTTTGAAAATAATTTTGAGCTGATTTTTCTGTGGAGTCGCAGACTCATTTCTTACAAAGTTAATGTTTTGAAATCATATTTTGAGGTTTTTAAGGACATTTAGTCTTTCCTCCTCATTCTGAATTTTCTGTTTCAATGCTTGGTGTGCTCTTTGTTCATTTAATTCATTCTCTTGACGAAGTTGTTGTTCATAAATTTTATTTGTTTTAGTAATCCAGACTTTGAAATAATCAATTATCATTTGCACTTGATCTGACCTGGCATGGATGCTGGCCTCCCTATCATTAAAACTAAAAGCTCGCGGCTCTTTTCCAAGAATATGCTTATATGAATCCATACTATTTAATGCCCGAACCCAATTCTTATTAATCTTATGGTTTAAAATTATTCTCAATACATTCTCATCCCAGTCGACACTTACTATTTTCATAGGAACATTTACGATAGGATCATCAACATCAGTTGCTGGAATTACAGTATCCCTGAGTTGATTGATTTTTTGACGAGAGATGAATTCAGCTCCTCTTGCAATCAAATCCAGCTTAATCTCATCAATACTTTGATATCGATTTTTAGCCTCTTGCTGTAACATCTTATCAACAACTGGATCTAAATATGAATATTCTTCAGCCACTGATCTGATTGTCTTAAAATTAGTTCCCTGAACAACTTCAGAAGTAAATAATTCATTTAATATCAGTCCCAATGAAAAGATATCAGTTCTTGTATCGATAGTTTTTCCTTTTGAACGCTGCTCAGGCGCAGCATACTGAAAGTTAGCCAGTCGGGAGTGGGCTTTCGTTTCCACAAATGTATATAATTCTTCTTCTTCAAATCTTGCAATACCAAAATCAGCAATCACAAGATTTTGATTTTTATCTTTTACAAGAATATTTTCTGGTTTAATGTCTCTATGTACCACACCTAGCTGATGTGCCGCTTCAATCCCATTGAGTAATTTATTAAATAAATTTATTGCATCTTTGGGTGAAATATTTCCAATCAAATGTCTCAATGAATATTCATATAAAGGCATCACAAAGAATGGTTCAGATTTATCCGATAACCCATAATCTATGACATTAATTATATTTGGATGAGTACATCTTGCACAGAATTTATATTCATTCTTAAATCGTTTTAATTTTTCATTAGTTGCTTTTTGGGGATCAAGCATTTTAATAGCGACAGGAATGTTTTCATCATATAGAGCCTGATGTACAACCCCACTCCCTCCTTCACCGATACGTCTTTGGAGGTTATAAGTGGCAAAAGCTGTTCTAACTATTATTTTTTTTTCCATACGATTAACCGCTTCCTATCATTTAGTTATAGGGATATTTCTTTATAAGTGGCAGCAATAAAATACCAAGATTCTAAAAAATTATCACTTAAAAGTGGTTTAAGACAGACTAATTTTATAATCAAATAATTTTATAAGATTTTATGTGGGAAATTAGTCCTTTTAATGGTTTTCACTTAGTCCCTTTCACTTATAAAAAGTTATGGGCTTAAATTAAAAAAATACTTAACTAAATTTCAAAGTTTCATATACTTTAGGAATTGGGATTTCATTCCATAGCGCATTTAATCAACCTTCATCAACCCTGAGGTTTTACATCACTAATAATAGGATACGTTCTCCCAGGTGATTTATCAGATGGAACCGGTTTGATGTTATGCTTTGCCAGGAGCTGCTTAAAGACGTAATCTGCTTTGCTTCTATTTTTAATGTTCTTCTGCAACTGATCTGCAAATGGATTTTTGGAATTTAGTATTTCATTTGAAATTTCAGGAATGCTATAATTGTTTTTGAATTTTGTTCTATGTCGCCCAACAGTTCATAATTTTTCTATGGAATATAAGTTCCCCGTTGCACACTGCTTCCACTCCCTGCATAAGGGGGTGTATGTCCAAGTAAGGTAGTTAAACCTACATACCCCATTGCGGTTTCATCATGCAGTCTAAAGAACTGAGTTCTTCTTGCCGACCAGTCGACTGTATTCCAATTGTTTCCCCAGGTTTTGTTCCGTAAATAGCCGGTATCCCAGGAGGGTTGTACTCCGAAAGCACGATTCCAAATAACTTTTACCTGATCTGTAAATTTCATATCAGCGCCAAAGGAACTGGTATCAACACTACTGGACATAATTGCCAGAACGGGGCTTCCATTACTTTCACTATACGGCGGATTACTCACTTTGGCAAGATGCATTAGACCCAGGCTGTGTCCAATCTCGTGTGCTATTACGATAGCTAATTTGCCTGCAATCTTGTTTACCGCATTAATAAATTGCTGTAAAGAACTGAAATGCCTATTTGTAATGTGGTCAGAAAAATACCTTGCACGAACAAAAATAGGAGTTCTTAAATCCTTATTCCCTGAGCCTATTGGTGCAGGATAAGGCAACAGGTATTCCCGATTTCCCGTTTGCTGGGCCGAGGTAGTATGAGAAACCTCTGCTCCTTCACCTGATCCCACTGACGAAATTGAGTTGCTGTCGACTACAAAAAAAGTCCAAAATGGTACGCTCAAAAGGTGTTGACTGTTACGAAGATTCCCACTGCTTGAAAATCTACTGTTATAAGTCTGCAAATCAGCAGCAGCTCCCTGCTCGGTATCCCAAAAAATGTGTGGATTATTAAATCCCGAATCGGTGAAAATAAAATTTAATCTGTTTTTTATTTCGTTGCAGATATTTTGCTTAGTCCGCGGTATCAATTGTTGCACCTGATTTTGCACAACTCCTGAAATATTGTGTTGGAAAAAACTCGCATCAGGAGTTATTTCATCAGCAATATTGTTGAAAAGAATAATCCGCATATTTCCACTTGCATAATGCTGAAAAGGAATAGCAAAGGAACCTGTCCAGGGTACAGGAATTATTTGAGCACTCAAGCTGGCGGGCCAGGCTGCACTACGGGCTTTAAAAGCTCCCTGAAGTAAGTATTCTTCTTGTTGAACGATAAGATGACCTATTACATTACCGGTATATCTGGCACTGCTTCCACTTATCATTGTAGTTGTTTCAATTTCACGATGTCGTTTGATTCGTAAATTCAAAACCGAAGAATGACTCAATTCAATTGCTCCACTGGAACCATCTTTTTCAGCAATAGCCTGCAGTTCCATAAAACTGCCCTCACTGCGTGTATCCAGAAAAAAAGGTAGGTTAACTCGAAATTCTCTGTTTAGGAAGGTAAATACAAATGCGTCAACTCCAAGTATGCATTCCGGATCGAATCCTTGAACTTCCCCCTGATGACCTGGAGCCGTCGAGTTTCCAAGATTTATTTCAAAAGTAATCCGCCGGGATTCTTGCGCAGAAGCATTTCGGTGGAACAATCCGTGAAAGGTGGCCATTAGTCGTGCTTGGGAGCTTTCAGCAGAACCACGATTTTGAGCTCCGCTTCCCTGTACTTCAACCAGCTTAATCCTTCCTGGTGTAGGAGATGTAATAGATGTATCATCTCCACCAAGTTCCAGACCTATATCTATCCGGTTCGCCGTAGCAGAGATAGGTGCATTATTTGGTTTCCACCAGAAATGAATTGGCATATCTTGATTCCTCCATTATGTTGAATGTAATCCACGCATTCTTAATATCCAGGGATTTCCTTCGATGTCTGTCTTCTCTTCCATATAGTAAACTTCTACGATTTCAGTACATCCGTCACAAGTAACTTCATAATGATCATCGGGAACTGATTCCTGAATAAAAATTCCTTCACTGTCTGTTGTTCCTGTGAATGTAGTATTTTTTTCTATTCCGTGAAGTGAATAAGCTTTGTTGGGTAATTTATTACTAGTCAAGTCATCATACAATTGAGCATAGACAAAACAACTATCTGGTGGTAGTAGTTTAATCACAAACTTTTCACCAGTCTTCAGTAAAATTGAAGGCTTTGATCCATTGTATTCTAAAATATTCTCATCATTGTTTTTCATTGAATTTAATACTTTTACTTAAACTCCTTTTTTAATCATTATTTTTTTAATATAAATATTTCTCCATTTATTAAATTCATTATGAGATTTTGAGATGAGCTTTGATTTCAACATAATTATTTTGTTATAGATAAGCAATATATTTTCAGATAAAAACAAAATGAAGTTTCTTATCAAGATTGTCTTTGTTCTTAATACTTTCCCCGACTAGTTAATAAGCAATTTTTTTTCATTATTTTTTTGGATAAGTAGTTCCCTATAGCTATAACGTCGGGGGATCTTAATTATATGTCATCAGCAACCAGCTTTTCTTCTTATAGAAGTCAGCGTATAACTCTTTAACTCATTAAACGGATTTTTAGGTTTTTTATATTTAGCCATAAGCTGAAGGAAGACTTTTCTAGCTTTTGCGTTATGTTGTGTATCTCGTAGAATATCATCAAACGGTTTGGTTTTATTTATCTGAATCACTTTTAATTAAGTCCTCCGGAAACATTAGGCGCTTGTAGTATGATGCTGGAACAGAACTCTACAAAGTCCCAACTCCGGGTTAATGATTATGTAAGTTCAAAGAAGATGTTACTACTGAAGTAATTCAAGGGAGTTTCGGCTCCCTTTTTTAAAGTTCAAATTATCTCCCAGAAAAGTTACCATTTTGAGATGCAATATAAATCAGAGTACCTAGCAGAACTAGAAGTAGGACCCACCAGGTACTCTCAAAATAAATTTAATTTTTTATTACAGCTATCCAGTTATCCCAGCATTCACGAAATTTCTTCTTTGACCAGGCGCAGAAAGGAGATTTTATTGAAGGATCAAGGACAAAAATATTTTCATCAGAATACCCATAGATAACAACCCAGTGTTCGCCCTCGTCAACTGAAATAAGTATGGGATAATTATTATCGATTGCTGAATAAATATCTGTCAATTTTGCTTTTTCATTTACATAAACATTTAAACCGTTCTTGATGAAAAGTTTTAATATTGGTTCTGTATCTGTTCCTTCTTTATTAGTACCCAATTCTTTTATGACAGCATCAATTGAATTTGATTTGTCATAGTAATCCAGGATAACGTACGCGCATTGTGCTCCACAGCTGTAAGCATCCAGTTGAACTGATTTTTTGATTCCTGGAATAAGTACAGCATCCGGATAAAAGTATTCTTCTATATCTTTGAGTATATTAAAAACTATGTCGACAAGAATCATATTTTATTCCAAACTGTCATATATAATTATTTTAGTAAAATTTCCAAAAGTATTTTTAATCCTGAATTTGCCTTCTGAATCAGGCTTGCCAAGCTTTACAGCTATTCTGCATTCTGATTCCAGGGTAATTTCAGCATAGTACATATCGATATCCGGATTCGCTTTATCAATCTGGATTACAACCTCATCATTTATCTCTTTCCATTGAACATCATAACCTGTACTGCATCCGAAGATGAACAGCGCAAACAGTACTATCAAAATTATTTTTCTCATTGTGTTTCCTTTTTAAATGAGTTGAAAAATAAAGCCAGACTAATTCATCTGGCTTTTAGATAAGTCTTTTCTCTACGAATGATGTGAACTGATTCCCCGCAAAGATTATATGATCAAAAACAGGTATCTCAAGGATCTTCCCGCATTCTACAAGCTTCCTGGTTATAGTGATATCTTCATTCGATGGATCCGGATTATAACTTGGATGGTTATGTGCGACAATGATACTTGCAGCGTTGGAGACGATTGCTCCTTTGAATACAGCTCTCGGATCGACTACTGATGAATTCAATGTACCCTGAGTTATTTTCTCAAAGCCGATTATCCTGTTAGAGCTGCTTAACCAGGCTACAAGAAATATTTCAACCGGTTGTTCAAAGAATATTGGTTGAAACAGTTCAAATAATTCTCTCGGGGAAGTGATTTTCTTCTTCGGTATTTCATTCAGGTCAGGATATTTTATTGATGTATCTCTGAACTTCCATTCGAGAGTTCGGAAGTGCACTGCATTATCCATAGTTATCTCCCAACAGCTTTTTGACTCTTTCTTCATCGAATTGAGTCTCAGGCCAGGAGAATGAATAAATTGAATCCTCACCAGTTCTTCTGTTGTCCAGATCAATAATAATTATTTTTTGATTTGCATTGTCCGAGTATGTTTCTGCCACGATTCCCTTATCGATCACAATAACTACAACGTCATTAAATTCTTCATCCATTTGCTTTCTCTCCCATATAGTCTTCGATCGCGCATTTTATTGTTACCCAGGTGATACCCAAATCGCAATCAATGTGACGGTCTATATCATCGAGTATTTCATTTGCTTCATCGACAGTCAGCTTCACACCAATCTCATCTGCAGTGCCTGTTACATCATCAATACACCAGATGTGAACCGCAAGATGATCCTCAGGCTTGTACCATTCCTGGAGCTTCTGAATTAAATCTTTTACCTGCATAGCTGCCTCACAGGTGAAAGATTTTACTGGCTCTTAGCTGATAAGAAGCTCTCATTCTTTTATCAATCAGATGTGAAATGTAATAAGTGATGATATTGTACAAGAGCCATTGGTTTTCAGGTGTTGGTTGTTCAGAAACATAGGCTGCTGCTTTCTTCCCAAGCTTCTTCTCTATCTCCTCTGTAATCGCCTGATTAGCTTCGAGGTTCTGGAGTACAGAGATTCTTTCTTTGATTACAGGGATTTTTTCATAAGTGGCTTCAACCTGTTCTTTGAGATTCCCCAGGTTTATTCCGCTGGTGTGCTTGGAGTAAAACTTCAAAAGTACTTCACCAAATACAAATCCATTAGAGCAGATCGCTCTGATCGCTCCCCAGTACATCCTGACTCCTTCAGATCCATCATACGAATTATGAAGAAACAAGCTCAGGGCTATATCGCTTCTTCCGTCGTTCATTGTAAGCTCAGGGAAGGTTACCTGGAGCCTCATTCTCTTGCTATCAACAAATGTATGAGAATTATCGAAGTTCCATTTAGTGTCAAGCTGGTGAAGTTGTTCAAGCAGCGGCATAATAACATCCCGATTGGGAATCAGCTGATAGCTGTCCTGCATAATAGAGATAAGCTTGTTTCGATCAGGACGGACTATTGCCTTGTAATCTTTGGTAGGGTTTACCTTACCTGAATCTTCAAAGTATACTTTTCTTTCTTCGACAGGGAACAGAAATTTATTTAATCTATTCATAACGTCACCTTACTTCTGGCGATGAACAGTGTGATAGCTATTCTGTTTACGTCAACCATCCCATTCAACTGCTCCTGAATCTTCAGAGCATCCTGGTATGAGGAGAGCATTGTCTCATAGTAATTATCTTTGCTTGCAGGGGGTGGGTTTTCAGGCGGTTTGTTATTCAGGATTTTCACATCGAACTTTGTCAGTATCTTAGAGCCCTTCTGTTCAGCAAGCTTGGTAATTTCAAACCGATCACCTTTCTTCAGAGTTTTTATCTGTTCATTAACTTCAGGTGGTGCAAAGAATGAATATTCCGTGTTGGTCCCGTTTCTTACAGCATACAGATAATACTCACCATATCTTGAATTACCAACCATCGGATCATCAAACAACAACTCTAAGCTGATTGTTTTGTTGAGTTCCAACTCCAGTTTCTTTCTTTCCGGCATCATCTACCTCGCTTTCATTATTTAGTTTATAACTGAATTCTTCTTTTCCCTCAATTACTTTTATCCCCGGCGGGACTGGTTTTGTTTTTATGTGGGCTTTGATCTTGTTCAGGTCGGGCTTTACCTGCTCAGGAATAACTGTCAGCATCTCGGGTTTTGCTTTTGATAGGAACAGATCGAGATCTTCTATTTCTACTTTATCGGGTTTCTTATGCATCTTAAGAGTTCCGTTTGGCAGAGCAATAGTTTTTTCTTTTCTCTCCTTAATGAATGATTCAAGTTTTAATTCCATCATCCTTATGCGTTCCTGAAGCTGATAATTTTTATGAAGTGTAAATGAGTTTATAAGCTGGCATTCTTTCTCGGATTCATTAAAGTTATACTCAATCTGCTCCTTTAACTTCTTGATTGAGAGCAATACCAGATCAAAGTAAGCTTCAGTTTGCTCTGCTTCCTGAGCTTCTACTTTCTCAAGAAGTTCCTCAAGAAAATTATCCTTCATTTAACACCCCTTAAAATTCTGGCTACGAATTCTATTACTTCCAGAACATAGTCATACCATTCTTTCTTTTTTCTCGGGCTCATTTGTTTTTTCCTTTCTCTGTAAATATTCTTCAACAGCTTCGTTTACTAATTTTATCATTGGCTTCTTTGGTTAACCTGAATGCTTCAAGAGATAAAGTTTTCTGACCAATTCGGGCTTAATCTTTGGACTATATGGCATTATACAGATCCTCCTCAGATATCTCCATTCCGCATTCAGAACACTTATTGTTCAAGCTTCCATCATAGTACCTGGTCTGGCAGAAGCACCAGGGACATTCAACAATAGATTCGTCTTGTCTGGAATAGAATCTTCTATCCCACCATTCATTTCTTGGAGAATATTTCTGATATAACCCAACCCCATCTTTATTCAGAGTAAGACAATGGTTATTCTCCATCTCATAGAAATGGAAATTATTTTCTCCCAGGTTGAATCCTCTTTTATTCGTTTGTTTAATATTCAGGGCATCCTGCATTATGGCTCTCTCTGAGCAGAAGTAAAGAATGTCTTCATCTGAGTTGTAATACAGGTCTATTGGATTATCACGTTTTATAAGGAATAATTTATCAGGCTGACTCCTGTCGATTACAGCCACAGCGAAAGAGCCTTCAATTCTGTCAAAGAGTCTTTTAATTTTATCTCCCCTGTATTTCATTGAAAGAAGATGAAGAATTGATTCACTGTCTACTTCACCGTCTCTTTGTTTCTTGCCAAAGATTTCTTTGTCGTTATAAATTATTCCGTTATGAACGATTGCAATTCCGGACTTTGAATAGAGAGGATGATTATTATTGTTATTTTGTTCCGAACCCTGTGTCTTCATCCTGGTATGAAGAATCATAATCTTCGGCAGCTTAAGGTTCTTCCATTCATTGGTCTTAATTAAATCGGATGATTTGACTGCTGCTTTGTTAACTACCAGATTATTGTCTTTTAGGAATGCATATCCCGAAGCGTCTCTGCCCCGGGATTCTAGAATTGTGAACATATCTGTTAATTTATTCTTATCGGGGAGTCTGCTCCCGAAGGAATAATAACCCATTATTCCGCACATTGGTTTTCTCCGTTTTGTTTATAGTTAGGCTGGGACTGCTTCTTTGACGGCGGTGATTGATTTTATGAGATCAATGATTTGAGACTGGTTGTTTTTGCGAAGAGACTGACTTATACCCAGTCTGTTAACGCCAAATGTTTGCAGCACAGTTGCAGGGATTTGATTTGTCAGAACAAACGACTGAACTTCATCTAACAGATTTTCACTCACACAGATCTGGTACTCATCTCTATCTATCAGACCGAAGAGATAAATGGGAGTGTCAACTAATCCGACTTTATCTTTAATTGTCTTAAGCAGAACATCTTTCTGGTTGATAAATATTGGCCTTCTGTTTTCAACTTTTCCCTGAAGCCAGCTTCTGGATAAACTGATATTAGCTCTCTATCCGAATCATAGACGTCCGGATTATTCGGAGCATCATCGTCATAGCCTTCATCATAACAATCATCACAATAACAATCTCCGTCTGAATCATATCTCGCTTCATCCCTGTGAATTACAGAATCACGATGAGAGCAGTAATTATATGATTCAAAAAAGCAGTCTTCACAATATGGCTGGTCGCATGCCCAACGTACATCAATATCTGAAAGTTCCTTTTCACAGTTATAACAATTATACATTACGCAGCCCTCCGTAGACCCCAGTTGGGTAAGATGTCCTGATTCCAATCGAGTTTTTTACCGAGAAGAATATCTAATTCTTTTAGTCCTTCGCGGCAGTCATCAGGAATAGTGTGCAGATAGTGTTTTAAGTTCTTGAGAAATGTACAACTATGCTGCCGGTTCTTTAGTTCATTGAAGTTCAGGTTATCTTCAAGAACTCCTATAACAGCAAGCTTTGCAAGAGTAAAATGGACTAATGTTACAGAAGGTGATAATAAGAAACTTCCCGGAGTTCTATATTCGAACCCGTGGGATTTTTTTCTATATGCACCTCTCTTTCCATAACCTGAATGTTCTCTTTTTGTGCGCTGTTCTTTATCATCGATGCAATTGGAAAAACTGCCCAGTACAAAATTCAGAGCATCGATTATTTCAGGTTCAGGATCAAGCGAGAAATGTGTGTGGCCTCCAATACTGTAATCGTCGACGAAATGCCCTGCAAAGAATTCAAGCTCAGGGGCTTTGTCGTGACCGTATTCAAGTATCTGAAAGATCTTGCTGGTTAAATCAACTGGGCTTTCTGAATAGCCTGGCCTTATCTCAGCAGTTGACTCGCAGCCATCTAAACCGAAGCTGCTATTTTCTTTGAAGTAATTATTTGCGGGTGTGAATTGACCGTTGCGATGGCAGATAAGCTCCGGATCGCAGCCGATGGTGAAAGACATATTAACTCCTGTTAGTTGTTAGTATATCTTTCTTATACCTTTTTGTTCAAGCAGATTTTACTGCTCCCATTTTACTGGGGATTGAATAACTAAAATAACAAAGTTCTTTCGAGCCCTGAAAATTATTTAAGGAGCATCAGTTTTTTAATTGAAACGAACTTTTCTGTTCTTAATTCGTAGATGTAAATCCCCGAAGCAAGGTCCTTTGCATTCCACTGATACTGATACTTTCCGGCCAGCATTGAACCGTTTACTAATTCGGCTACCTTCTGACCAAGTATGTTGTATATGGATACTCTTACATTCTTTACATTCTCAGGCAATGAGAATTCGATAGTTGTGCTCGGGTTAAACGGGTTTGGATAATTCTGCTCTAATGAATATTTATCAGGTATAAGATTTACCGATACCATTATCTTATCTATATTCGGATTGCTTATTGTTATCTCTTCTCCTGCTTTAACATTAGCATTTATCTCTTTGCCCGTTACATCCTGCAGCCTTATATCTACATTCTCTACCTTTACCTTAACAGGGTATGTTATTCCTCTCATTTCGATAGATTGAACTGCACTGTTTATGTCTTCGGCTATTCTTCCGCTACCGAATCTTACATCAAACAGTCCTGCCGGTGGTAAAGGCGGCAGTTCGTACTGGTTAAGATCAACCTGACCTTTTACAGCATATACTGTATAGCTGCTGCCTGCTGCATCGGTTATTGTTATCTTGCCCCAGTCGTCTCTGATGTATTCTGCAACTTTTTGATTACTCTTTGCGAGAGCATTGGGCACATTTATCAGACAGGCTGATGATAGTTTTACCCAGTATCCGAATCCTGGTACTATCTGGGTTGCCGGCTGATAACCTGTTCCTGGAACAAATTTATAGACCGGGTACAATAATTGTCCTGCCGGAGTAGTAGTCAATAAAGTTGGGTCTACCGTACCTTCATAACCTCCGAACATGTTCCATTTTGCAGCAACACTAATCGGGGTGTGAGGTACTATTTGGATTCCTCCCGCCGGCCATTCATCACCGGTATTATATACTTCCGCGCCTGTGTTCTTCATCCAGTAACCTTCTCCCGGTGCTGTAGTAGTAATACTGCTGTAACCTGAACCGGGGACAAATTTAAATACATTACCTGTATGATTTATCCACCAGTTGTTTATCCCTTGTCCGGCAGGATTTATTCCGGGTACTGATACCATATTCCAGCCGTTCAGGATTGAAACTGACAATTGAAAAGTTGTAACTACTTGATCTTCATAAGCAGTCTCAAAATTTTCATTGTTGAGGTCAGCATCATCATCAGGACCTCTTTGTGCTAAGATGGTACTTCCTTGTTTTAAGAGAATCCTAAAGTCGTATTTATTATGAGATAATTCACTCCCACAAGTTGAATTAGTCCCAATCGGAACGGTATATATAAATGTTGTACCAAAAACTGAAGTAGTAAAACTACATAACAAAGCTTCTGATTGTCCGTCTGGCCAGGCCCAGGTTTCAAGTGTCAAACCACCAGTTAATTGGCTAGCTGTTATTGTAATATTCATAGTTCTGCTTCTTGTATAGCCGTCACCATCTACGTCTACACTGTCGGTCCAAGATACATTGTCTATGGTAAAATATAAAGCGGCACTTATCGTAAATACCGCATCACTCTGATCTGTAACCGATGCATTAGTTACATCTGTTATTCTTACTTTACATTGTGCCGATGGTGTATTCGGTATTGTCCAACTATATAAACCATCACAGGGAGTTGAAGCTATTATCGGTGTCCAGTTGCTTCCGTTGTTTGTCGTATATTCTATTTTTACATTACTTACACTAGTCCAGCTCCAGGTAATATTTTGTGAACTTCCTACCTGCCAGTTCTCTCCTCCGTTTGGGCTGGTCACAGCAATATATGGAGCGGCACTTATCGTAAATACCGCATCACTCTGATCTGTAACCGATGCATTAGTTACATCTGTTATTCTTACTTTACATTGTGCCGATGGTGTATTCGGTATTGTCCAACTATATAAACCATCACAGGGAGTTGAAGCTATTATCGGTGTCCAGTTGCTTCCGTTGTTTGTCGTATATTCTATTTTTACATTACTTACACTAGTCCAGCTCCAGGTAATATTTTGTGAACTTCCTACCTGCCAGTTCTCTCCTCCGTTTGGGCTGGTCACAGCAATTGTTGGTTGAGTTTGTTGTATAGTTGTAAAATTCCATACTGCAGACCATCTGCTCCCTATGCCCGGATTTTCTGCTCGACAACGCCAATAATAAGTTTTATTATATTCAAGAATTCCTGCTGGCATTATATAATTTGTTGAATTATTAACTATTTGGTTACATATAAGTACGGAAAAATCATTATAAAGGGATACTTGAAGATTATAGTATGTTGCCCCATTTAGTTGATTCCAAGAAAAATAAGGTGTTAATGAAACATTAGTTGAATTATTTGTTGGAGTAATTAAGGTAATTGGGGGATAAGGCACATTAGTATAAGCATCATAATTAGCAGGCCAATCCTCAATGTGTCCAACATTATCTTTGCCTCTACTGCGGAAATAATAAGCATTGCCATAACTGCCAGAAAAAGTCGCAGGATTTTGTCCAGTATAATCGGTCAACCAATTAACCCAAGTAGTACTACCACTAAGTTTATACTGTACATCTATATTTTTTACTCCTGATTGTGCATTTCCATTATCAACTGCCGCCCATTCGACATTAAAGTTAGGATTAGATTCAAGAGGTAATTCCAAAACAGAACTAATTGGTGGTTTAATATCGTTACCTATTATTTCATAATAGTGATGAAGGAGAACGTCCGGAATAGGCCATATTTGATAGTGATATAAATCGTAGTACACATGTGTTATTTGATCAACTGAATTAGGACTTTGAGTATCGAAACAATCAGAAACAGTGTTCCAACTATAAGTTTCATTTGGCGCAAGAAATACATTTGGACCATTATTTGGAAAGCCTGGGGCATCCCAATACATATCCCATCCGGAAGGTTCCTCAGAAGACTCAACAAACATTGTTGCACTTTGAGTTCCAGTATTTTTAATAGTCACCAAAGTTGGCCAACGTAATCCAGATCCTGGATAAGCCCCTTCTTTATAAAATGAAATATCGCTATTATTATACACTGAACTATTAACTGAAAGAATTTGTCCAGCAAAATCTGTTATGTTATCTTTTTCATTTAGACTAGATGGATCTATAGAATGATTTTGTAATAACTCTTTATAAGAAATAAGATTTTGCTCATAACAAGTCTTTTCGATCTCAGCAATACTGATGAGCAAATTAATTATTTCATTATCATCATATTTTAATCCATAAAATTTTCTGGAAAGCTCTTTGAGAGAATTATTAATATCAGAAGGAAGAGTTTTATCTTCTAAAATTTTTATTCTATTCTCTATATTTTGAATTATAAGTTTAATTCGTCCAGGTGTAATATATTTGACCCATTCTGTTTTTACTTGTTCAAAAGTAACTTTTTTCTTCAACGCAATTGGTAAAACAGAGTTCTCAGTAATCTGTTGAGCAAATGAAGTAAAAGAGATAATTATTGAAAATAGGATAGGAAATAGAATCTTTTTCATAGTAACTTCCTTGGTAAAATTAATTAGTTACATATTCCTTTGGATTTAATAAATCAATTAACTTTATAAATTGTAAATTATTTTTTTATATGAAATATATGGCTTATACATTTTCATAATCATTTTAGTGATAGATATTGGAAAATTCGGGATACTCGGAAAAAAACTGAAGATTTTATAAATATGTATTTATTCCAATCAAATTAAATTTCAAATTTATCATTTAGCCTCAAATGTGGCCCACTTATGCTATTTTCCCAATTTCTACCTACCATATTGACTACACTCTCCTCTTATTTCACATTTTACAACAAGACTAATATCAAGCTTATTTTCGGAGATGTTATTGTATTTTCTTGTCTCTGATTGAGAATTTAAGATTCGTCGAAAATTCTGAAATCCCACGATTTTTCTTTACTATAACTTTTATTCTGTTTAAGTTACTACAGGTCTTGGATTGAGGGAAATGAATTTTTATTCAACATTACAAAAAATCCAAACAGGACATATTTCACAAACTGAATTAAACCGGTTTATTGAAAAACTTTTCCAGATTGCTCATAAGTTTGTTAAATATAATTCGGGGAGGATTAAACGAATTATAATCGAATATGGCAGCAATATTCTTGAAGATATTGCTGTTGATTCTATAATTCCATTAGTTTCCCAAAACCGGGTGGATGGAAAATATTTTATCACTACCAAATTTGAATCCTGGCAGCCCGCTGTAATTTCGGAAGAAGATGCAGAATATTTTTTATTTAAGATTATTTCATTAAGCGTTAACCAGCAGATTTCCGCACTCCTAAGAGAATTTGATCCTTTCTTTTCCAAACTTCTTGATTCAGTAAACTATTTTATAAAATCTCAGAGTTACAATAAAATAAATGTGGCAGGTAAGATTTTTATAACCGAACCTGATTTTAATTTAAGCCATTCACATTTTATTGATAGAGAATATTTATTTAATTCCCCATCCGAATTATTTCTTAATAAAAAAGAATTACTTCCATCTTTATTCGAATATTATAAAGAAATATTTGATGGCTCCATTGCCATTCCGCTTTATGATCTTATCTATAAACTGAAAGAACTAAATACTTCAAGTGATTTTGCACAAAGTTTTTCTAATCCTGCTGAATCATTTGAAATTAAAGAGATTACAAAAAAAGGATTAGAAAGTGTATTGGTGAGAATTGAAGATTCATATTTGAACAAAGGCAAATTAGACGAGAAAGAATTTTTTCAAATATCAGAAGCTCTTAAATTAATTGGTAATGATTTGATGGACGGAGGAATAAATCCCGGACTGAATTATTATTTATTTGAAACTATGCCCGGACTTACAAAAGAAGCCTACCAGACTAAATATCACAATATATTTGAATATATGGTGAAGATTTACAGACAAAAACTAGTAGAATTATTAAATTGACTTTCCGAATCAATTTAATTTCCGAATATTATATATAAAAAACTGAGTAGAATGGACATAACGGAAAAAGATATTTTTAATTTTGTATTTAACTCTTCCCTATTACCAGAAGAGAAAATGCAGTACATCAAAAATAATATTGAAAGTTATCCACAAATAGAAATTTTCAGAGATATTAAAATATCATTTGGAGAAGAATTCCCCCAAAATCTAAAAGAAAAGCTTGCACAAAATATTCCGGTTTATAAATCTCCCGTTGTTTATGAATTGTACCCCAGGACAATTGAAGCAAAAGATTTTAACGAAGCAACTCCATTATTAGCAGCAGCATCGGGTGAAGTTTCTCCCAGTGGTTTATCCAAGACTTTTATTGATAGCGAAAAAAATATTATGATTCGTCTGGTTGGAACAAAAAAGAGGTCTAAGCTGTTTGTTTTTCCTGTCTCAGGTAATAAAATCGGAGAGTTCTCCCTTACTTTAAACCCGGGATATCAGCAGTATTATTTTAAGGACAGTTTTGAAACTAAAATAATAGAGGATATACAGGATATCCAATCCATCTCAATTGAATTGTACCCGCAGTAAAATGTACAGGGGATTAAATGGACATACTCTATCTTGAGACTGAAGCTTCAAAGCTCAGAATTCATCTTTTAAAAAATCCATCTCAGCGAAACAAACTCTTTCTTATATATTTTTTCTTCAATACCCTTCTTAATGAAACGGACAGAAATGTAACTGAATCATATATCCTTGAGTTTATTGGAAATTATTCGGAATTATTATCCTCTGTAAATATTTCAGGAGCAAAGCCAGATATAATTGAGAATCTGATTAAACAGGCGAAGAAAATTTCCGATGATTTTATGAATGCTGAGTACAAAGTAAACCTTATGACTTCGATTGAAACTCTTACCAATAAGTTCAATGACTTAATATCAATATTGAATGGAAATGAAACCGATGTTATGGCTGAAGGAATCAGTCTTCCACTTCTGGAAAAAGGTGTCCGGGCTGCAGAGGATGATTACGGTATTTTAGGAACACTTTCAGTGCAAATAAAACCAAATAAAACGGAAAATAAATTTCATGTCATTCCGAGCAATCAGGAATTAAATGCAATTGTGAAAAACCAAATTAATTATGCGCTTATAAATGCAATACGCATAGCTAGTGAATACACCAAACTGAAATATGAATTCTGGGAAGTCTATATTGATTTTGAAATAAAATCCGGTGAATACAGTGGTAATTCCTTTGGAATGCTTCTTGTCTTAAAACTTGTTGAAGAATTTTTGAGACTTTATGATGCTCCGATAAAGGTTCTGAGCAATTCTTACATTGTGCTAACAGGCGCAGTTAATAATTCCGGTATTGTATCCTCTCTTACAAAAGAGATAATTTCTCAGAAGATAAAAATCGTTTTTTACTCCGGGATGAAAATATTTGTACTTCCTGATGATGATTTAACTGAAGCTAAAAACACACTTCACTCATTAAATAAAATTTACCCTCAAAGACATGTAAAGTTGATTGGAGTTCAAACAATAGATGATTTGTTTAATCTTCGGAATGTGGTGGAAATAAAAAAAGAAAGCAGAATAATACGTACAGGGAAATTTATCCGGAAGCAAGCCTTAAGTATTAGTTTAATATTTTTATTGGCAATAGTAATTTTCTTTTCCGGGATATGGAATTATGATGAAAACCCGCAATTATTAACGGCAGACGGGACTACATTATTTATTAAAAATCAGAATGATAAAATTCTGTGGACAAAAAACATTACTGTGGACGAGAAGGATCTTATAAGATATGCAAGAATTATAGACATCGACGGCGATGGAATAAATGAAGTTATTCTAACTTATGAAGGAGATAAAAAAAATGGGAATCCCATTGATAATTCTAAGGTGAGTTGTTACAACAAAGATGCACAAACAATCTGGGAATATTCATTTAGAGATAAAGAGTATTCTAAAAGAGAGGTACTAAATACTGAGTACCACATTAATATTATTGACACCCTCACTTTTGCCAATGAAAAAAGTCTTTTTTTTATTTCATCTAATGGACCATCTTTTAGTTCTGCAATATACCGCATTGATCTCAGAACAGGGAAAAGGCTACCTGGAACATTCTGGGCTTCAGGCCACATTATAGATTGTAAGATCAAAGATATTAATAATGATAATCAACCCGAGATGATTGGGGTAGGCTATGATAACGGTTATGAAGATGCGGTCTTTTTTGTTTATGAGGTTGATACACTGACTAAAGTAAGACCGACAAAAGAAGAGTATTTAATTAAAAATCATCCTATTTCGTTAATGAAATCGTATATAAGATTTCCCAAAACCGATTATGATATTTACTGCAGAGTCAGAACACCTGCTATAATGAATGCTCAGTTGACTGATGATTTCAAAAACAGCAGCTATAATTTTGGTGTCAGTAATCCCACAGCTGGCAATGAACCAGAACTTCAATATCGTAATAATTACAATTATAAAGATATAGATATTGTTATCCAAAGCAGTTTTAGAGTTCAGCGTGATACATTGGTAGCTCACGGAATTTTAAAACAACCTTATACTGATACTGAAGAATATAAAAATTTACTGAGAAGTAATATACTTTATTGGAAAGATGGTAAATGGGTGAAACGAAAAGATTTGGAATAAATGAAAAAAAATTCGTATGAAATACCTATAAAAGCCTCTTCAAGCGAAATTAAACCTTGCATATTTTTACTCCCTTTGGGGATCAAGAAGAATTGGATTTGAAGAAGTTATGTGCAGGAACGTACTAACCGTTTCGGTGAAAGATTAGCTCGGGGTCGCAGCCGATAACTTTGAAGTATTGTGCAAAGAAATAACATTCAAAGAAATTTATATTAAGGGGGAAAAATCTAGAGCTGTGAAATTCAACTGATAAAAAAGTTAATTCTCTACTTCAGTTTCTACTTCAGTGCTTTACTCAAAAATTTATAGAGAGATAACTTATTGTATTATAAAGGGTTATAAAGAATATTTTTATTTAAATAGTTTTGATGTCTCCTTTGTAATCAGCCGGTCGGCGGTTCTTCCTTATGTGTTTTTTTTCAGTTGCGGGAATCCCTTCGGGAAAATCCGTCCGCCAGCTCTTAAAAAGCCTTAAAACAGTTAGTTTTAAGGCTTTTTCATTATAAAAGAATTCAAAAAAACCACTGACTAATTGTACCCACTCTATACCCACTACTTTGAGGTAATTCTCTTGTAAATAAATTTCACTGGATAGCCTGCTTGAGTTAAAAATTACTTTTGTACTTCAATCCTGGTGGTCCCGCGGTCTTGCTACGCGATAAATCTTTTCAGAATGTGTCTATTTGATCGATCATGATTAATGCGGGGGTTCTGCGCTAAAGTAAATGAAGAAAGAGCGAAGGAAGGTAATAAAAGTAATTTCATAATTCTTATCCTTTCACCAAGTTTAATCGAAAGCGAGGTTACCCACAAAGGATTCGCATATTTATGATTAACGGGAAGTTTCAAGAATTATTGAAATAAAATTCCGGGAATAAAGAGGCAAATCAGACTAATTCCTTTGAGAATTTCTCTACAATTCTGGAAACACTATGCACAAGATTATCGTGCTCGATTGGTTTACAAATCAGGCTCACAGGATCTAAATTATATGAATTAATTAACCTGCTATAATCATCAAATGAAGTGATAAATATATAGGGGATTTTAAATATTTCCTCCAACCTTGCTATCGCTTCAATGCCGTCAAATTGTCCCCTAAGATAAAGATCAGTAATTATATAAGTTGGTTGTTTAAATAAGCCTGCTTGTAGTAAATCTTCACCTTTTGAAATAATCGGATAAACTGTATGCCCCAGTGAATAAAGATATTCCCTGATTTCACAGGCAATATTTAAATCATTTTCTGCTATTAGTGATCTTATCTCGGTTTGCATAAAAGACTCCATTAGTGTTTTATGTTGTATTTTATCCTATTGAATTCATTGCTTGATGGTAATTTTCGGTTTATTTTTTAATACTTCAAATCTGATCAGGTAACGGTATTCAGTATTCGTAATACAAATAATCATTATAACAATAAATCCAATTTTCACCTGGTTCGGCTGACGCAATAACCGGATGTCCTGATTGGTGCGCATGTTTTGATGCATGCTGATTTGGTGAATTATCACAACAAAGCGTTACGCCGCACGTCTGACAGGTACGCAAATGAACCCATTGGTCGTTCGTCTTAATACATTCCTCGCATTCGTACCTATCGGCTAATTTTATTTTTTTGACATCTTTAATGTGAACACAACTCGACTCACCTGTTTTCATAATAGAATCCGACTTTTAATTATTAGATAGGTCTTCTCCTGAGAGTTAAGTAAGAATGTCCTTTACTTAATGTGCATTCGGAGCATCCACGCAGCTGTCTCGTGGAATTTAATTAAACCTATAAGAAAATCAGTACTGCCCACATCTTTGTGGTCTTTTTCGAAAACATGAACTCTTTCTCTTAGATTCTACAATTAAATTTTCATGGTCTGCGAGAAGTTCTTTAATGAATCCCTGGCTGTCATTTTTCTCATGCAATTCTTCAGTAAACTGTGTCAGTTCCAGGTATTGCTTCAGCGATGCAGGAGCATAATGACCTAAAGTCCGAATCCTTTCAGCAACCTGGTCCAAAATATCATCCAGTTGTGTGTATTGAAATTCAAAGAACTTGTGCTTGTCATAGAAATCCGGTCCTTCTACGTTCCAATGAGCATTACGCGTCTTCGTTGATAACAAAAATTCATCTGCTAAAACTTTCGCAAGAACACGGGCGACTGTTTCGAGATTTTCCTGTTTAATACCAATTCTTGTTTCCATAGTATATCCTGTTTATTAAATGTCTTCATTTATTTTATAGATCAATGCGTGCTTTTATTAAATCGTTGCGAGCGAAAGGAGCAATTAATCCCGCTTATAATTTTAATCATTCAAATCAAAGCTATTGGACATTAAAGCCATTGCTCCCTGCCCGCGAATTATTTATTTAATACCGATTCGACATTTACCAATCCCTTGAATTGAATAATAGGCCGGACTAACGATCTCTTTGTCAGTGTCGTTAAGAAGATCGTGATATCCGTTTTTATAGTATTTATGAATTAGACTCTATCATCAACGCAGGTTTATTTTCAATTAATTTTCCCATTCTTGCAGATTCTCTTACTAACTGATTTGCATATCCCCACTCATTATCATACCAGCCCATAATTTTAACAAGATCGCCGTCAATAACACGTGTCATTGTTAAATCTACTATTGAAGCGTGAGAATCCTTTATTATGTCTGAGGATACTATCTCATCTTTGCTTACAGAAATTACTTTATTGTAGCGTTCCGTTCCTGCTTCTTCTTCAAATATCTTATTGATTTTCTCTGCTGTCGTTTCACTTTCAACAATAAATACAAGATCAGCAATTGACCCTACAGGTACAGGACCCCTGACGGCTACACCATCAAATCTACCCTTATATTGAGGGAGGACCCGGGTTGTGGCTTTAGCAGCTCCCGTAGTTGTCGGGACAAAATTTGCAGCTCCGGCTCGTCCACGCCGAAATTTTTTATTGGGCCCATCGACAAGCGACTGGCTTGCAGTGTAAGCGTGAATCGTTGTCATTATTGCTTTCTTAATTCCGACCCTTCTCCCCAGAATCTCTACAATCGGGGTGATGCAATTTGTTGTGCAGCTTGCGCAGGAAATAAGTTCAAGCTTTTCTTCATCTTCAGGCTGATTTACCCCGTATACAATGGTTACAACTTCTTCATCTTTAGAAGGCGCGGAAAGTATCACGTGCCTTGCGCCCGCTTCGATGTGTTTTAGCATGCCTGCTTTTGTTGTAAAGAAGCCTGTACATTCAAATACTATATCGATATCAAGTTCTTTCCATGGGAGCTTTTCAGGACTCTTCTCATTCAGGACTTTGAATTTTTTCCCTTCCACTATAAGGTTGTCGGACGTATGAGTTACATTCTTTTCATATCGTCCATATACAGTATCGTATTTAAGCAGGTAAGCTAAATTATCCGGAGGAACAAGATCATTAACAGCAACAAGATCGATATCACTTTGTTCATTTATAATTTTGAAAACTGCACGGCCAATTCTGCCTAAACCATTAATAGCTGCTTTAATCATTTTATCTTCTCCTTTCATACTTATAATATTTCCTCGTCATCACTTCTAAAAATGTGGAGACAATCCTGAAAACTCTTCTAAAGGCAAATCTCATTGAATTTAATTCCTTTGTATTTTTTTAACTCAAACCGTCAGAATAATTGCCACAGCCAATGACTTTCTTAAAATCCCAAATAATGTACCAATCCTATTTTCTATTCTATGGAATATGTTTTTGAGAAATGTTTCTTGAATACGTTCGATATTTCGTGTTTCTGCGAAGATATGTGCGAAATAAAAATACTCCTGGTACTTGATCGTATTGAAACCGTATATCAAATCAAATTAATAGACAATTGAGAATGGCAAAGAGGTTGCTACGTAATAACTAAATGGTTCTAAAATATTTTAAGATAGTACTTATCACATATAAAAGATTAAACAGGAGATAAGCATATGAAGGATCAAAGGCTATTAAATCTGATAAAGAAGCTCGACGAGGAAGAAGAACTATTGTATGCTAAAAATGAATTAACAGAAAAGGAGTTAAATGAGATTCATAAAATGGATATCGAACTCGATCAATTCTGGGATTTGTTGAGACAACGGCGGGCGCTGAGAGAAATGGGAAAAAATCCGGATGCAGCCAAACTTCGCCCGATAGAAATGGTTGAACAATACAAACAATGAGAACCAACAAGAAGTTTAACAGAGCCCTGGCTGAGTTTGACGACATAGATGGTTTTGATTCTCTTTCTGAACTTGCCCTTGATATGATATGGTCATGGAATCGTTGCGGAGATAGTTTGTGGCGACATCTGGATCCTGAGTTATGCGATTTGCTTTGAATAATAATTGGACTAAAATACACTTTGGGGGGATTGAGGTAGAAACGACAACGAATTGGCATATGTTCGGGATAAAAGTTTACCCGGGAAGTATTGATCTGAATTCAATCAGTGTAGATTTTTATGCTGGCGGAATTAATGGGGGGATCCGGTAACACAACTGATGCAATTACATGACCAATACAGATCTACTCCGGGCAACTACAAATTCAGTGCAAAAGTTTCCTCGGCACGTCCTGCAGCGGATTATACTGTCAGGGTAATACCATGCTATGAAGGTGCTTCCGTTCCGCTGGAAACAGGGCAAATACTCTGGCAGAAATAAAATTTCATATCCCTCCTGCCAGCTAATGTGATTTTTAATTTCTGGCTGGAGAGTGAAGCCCCGGATGCTTTAAACGCGTTAAATAAGAAACTGTCTAAGAAAGCAACTGTTTTGAGAGATGGTAAATTTAACTTGAGGGATATAAAAGAACTTGTTTTCGGAGACATAATCAAAATAAAGGACAGAAGTAATAGATGGAGGCAACAGGAAGTATTAATTATCACTTTTCCGAAATCATATTTATATGCAACAAAAATTATTAATAAAAAGGTAAAAGTATGTTAAATAATAAATCAGTTATTATAACCGGCGCATCCGGAGGTATCGGCTTGGGTTTAGTGGAAACTTTTTTGGAGCAGGGCTGCAGTATCGTTGCAACATCATTGAATGCCACTCAATCATTAAAGCCTTCCCCCGGTATAATTCCTATAGATGGAGATATAGGGAGCTATGATACTGCCTTAGAGGTGGTAGGAACAGCGATAAAGAACTATGGAACTATAGATGTTTTAGTGACTAATGCAGGAATATTATACATGAAGCCATTCACAGAATTTACACGTAAGGATTTCGATGTCCTGGTATCGGTCAACTTACTGGGTTTTATCTACATTACACAACTTGCAGTTCAGCAAATGCTGAAGCAGAAATCGGGGTGTGTTGTTAGTATCACGGCTTCACTTGCAGATAATCCGAATGCTGGAGTAAATGCATCTGTTTCAATGCTAACAAAAGGCGGCCTGAACACTATTATCCGGAGCCTTGCTATCGAATATGCTAAAGAAAACATCCGTTTTAATGCTGTGGCTCCCGGTGTAGTTGATACACCAATGCATAAAGCAGATTCAATGGACAAACTTAAGTCCCGACAGCCCACAAGCAGGATTACGAGCGTTAAGGATATATCAGAAGCAGTTTTATACCTGGCTCAGGCAGAACAGGTCACCGGTGAAATACTCCACGTGGATGGCGGGGCTCACATAGGTAAATGGTAATATTCAGGTTGATATGTCAGCAATAGTTCAATCATTTTAACGGGAAGACAGCCCTCTGCTTGAGTACTACATTTCGTATTCCTAATCGCACTCACACGATATATCGCTTTCCTCCGATACTTTCCCCTATTAATTCAAGAGTATTACAAATAATTGGTTGGCATTTTAGTTGAGAACCTAAAAGGTACTTCAGGCGATGATCGCTCATTTGCTTCACTAACGCATCGCATTTATAATCTTATTAAAGCAAAAGGAGTTAGTATGAATACAGTACAAATCCAGCAGAAGACTTATGAGATGCCGCCAACCACGGGGTTCTCTATCGCGCATTTTCTCACCGTTGCAGACATCAAGCGATCGGCTCGCTTCTACGAAACAGTCTTTGAAGGCAGGATTCTTAGTAAAGGTGACAGCATCGGAGCACCCGCTTATATTCAGATTGCTAATACATGGTTAATTGTCAATGTCGGAGGCGGACCCACTCCGGATAAGCCAACGGTAACACTTAGTGTCCCCGATCCTAATAAGATTAACAGCTTTATGAATATACGTTTTGCAGATATTCATGCGTGTTATGAATTATGGAAGAAAAGAGGAGCGGAGTTCATCACGGAGCCGATTCCAAAGTATGGCGAAATACGATGCTATATCCGGGACCCCGATGGATATATCATTGAGGTCGGACAGAGCACAGATCTTAAATATGGTTGAGGCTTAAGTAAGCGTTGATAATTTGATTAGCGGGAGTCAGTATGTTAAATGAAAAAACTGTTTTAATCACCGGAGTATCCGGAGTTATCGGCAGAGACCTGGTAGCGGCTTTTTTAAAGGAAGGTTGTCGGGTTGTTGGTACCTCGAGGAATGCCAGCCGGTCATTCATTGCCTCGCCAAATCTTATTCTCATTGATGGAGATATTACAGAACCGGATACGGCCGGAAGAATGGTTGACGCAGCAATTAAGAACTTCGGAACTATTGATATACTGATAGAGACTGCCGGAATATACTACCCCAGACCTTTCACAGCATTTACGCGTGAGGATTTCAACGCCCTGGTTTCTGTTAACCTGCTGGGATTCATTAATATTACACAGCCGACTGTGAAACAGATGCTAAAACAAAAATCAGGGAATGTTGTGTGCATTACTGCTTCACTTGCAGATAACCCGAATGCAGGAGTAAATGCATCAGTTTCAATGCTTACAAAAGGCGGCTTGAATACCATTATCCGGAGTCTTGCTCTCGAGTATGCCAAAGAAAATATTCGTTTTAATGCTGTAGCTCCCGGTGCAGTTGATACGCACTTGAAGGAGAGTCTTATGAAAGACCTGCTTAAGACACAGCAACCGATAGGGAGCATAGTTAAAATAGATGACGTAGTGAAAGCTGTACTCTACCTGGCAAGCACAGACCAGGTTACCGGAGAAATTCTTCACGTAGATGGCGGAGCTCATGCAGGCAAATGGTGAGTCCTGCAATAACGCAACATGAATAAGCTTACAAAGCTTTTTCTAAAAGTAAAGCTGAAAGTAATACGTTATTGTGCGCCGAAGAGAATAGATTTAATCGTTGTTTCAAAGTTCATGTTTTGGTTTTAAATGAAAAAATAAGTTCATTTTTAATTCCAAGCTTTTTGATCTTGGAATTAAGAGTTGAAACCGGTATGCCAAGCAGCATAGCGGCTCCTTCAGGTCCTGCTTTTTTGCCTTTGCATTTTTTCAATACTTTTAAAATCTGATCCCGTTCGTTCTCCTGAATGGTTTTTATATTGCCAATTTCGCTGCCACTATCCTCCCGGGATTCGATTTGCGGCAGGTGTATATTTTCAACAATATCTTTGTTTAGGATTACCCCCCTTTCAATTAAATGTTCAAGCTCCCTGACATTTCCCGGCCAGTCATAGTTAAGTAATTCCTCCATTACTTCTTTGGAAATAGAGGTAATTTTTTTACCTATATTTTTTGAAGATCTTTCTAAAAAATGGTTCGCAAGAATCGGGATGTCATTTTTCCTTTCTCTTAATGGAGGGACTATAATCGGGAATACATTTAACCGATAATACAGATCACTTCTGAAATTTCCGGCTTTTACTTCATTCTCCAGATTCCTGTTGGAGGCTGCAATAATTCTTACATCTACTTTTAGGGTTTCTTTACCGCCGACACGTTCAATTTCTTTTTCCTGAATAACTCTTAATAGCTTTGCCTGAAGATCAAGCGGCATTTCTCCTATTTCATCCAGAAATAGTGTAGAATTAGCGGCCAGTTCAAATTTTCCTATCCTTCGTTCAATTGCACCGGTAAAGCTTCCCTTTTCATGCCCGAATAATTCACTTTCTATTAAATTGGCAGGGAGAGCGGCACAATTTACCTTTATCATTACTTTATGTTTTCTATTAGATGCATTATGTATTGCTCTTGCAACAAGTTCTTTTCCTGTACCTGTTTCACCGAGTATCAGCACGGAACTATTTGTAGCCGATACTAACGAAATTAATCGATAAACAATTTGTATCTGTTCACTTGTTCCCATGATATTAATATTTGAAGTATTATCTATTTCTTCCCTTAATACAATATTTTCATTATGGATTTTTTCTTCATTTCGTTTCCTTTCATCAATATCTATGGAGGTCATACACCATTGAACAACTTGTGCATTCTCATCCTTTATAGGGCTAAACCGGGTTAAAAACCATCTGTACTTACCGTCCCCACCCAATATGCGGGTTTCAGTTTCAAATATTTCTGCTTCCCTAAGAACCTGATCCCTTTTCGCTCTCATATATGTAAGCTCTACCGGATGAAAAATCTTTTCACGAAAATTCTCCGATACTACATCTTCCTGCTTAAGACCTGTATAATTCAGCAAGTTCCTGTTAGCATACAGAAACTCTCCCGCCGGCGTCATAATAATAATAAGACAGGGAACAGTTTCAACAATTTGCCGGAACTCTTTCTCTTTCTGACGAACTTCCTGTTCCGCGAGCTTCATTTGCGTAATATCAGAAACCGCTCCAATAAACTCTGATGAGCCGGAATTTAGATTTATCCTATCAGCAACTACATGAACAAACTTAATTGATCCATCCGGCATCACCATCCTGTTTTCCTGATCAAAAAGTTTGCCTTCAGCCATGCAGTTTCTAAATTTTTCCTTCACCATCTGTCTTTCATCCTGATGGACACGTTCGAATGATTCCTCCAGTGTAGGTTTTGACCCCTTCTCGTATCCAATTATGCTGAATATTTCTTCCGAAACCCATAACTCCCTTGTAGATAAATCAATTGAAAAAGAACCAGTCCTGCTTAATTTCTGTGCTTCGGCTAAATGTCCTTTACTTCTTCTTAGTTCGTCTTCTGTCTTTTTTCTTTCATTAATGTTAAAATTCACACCCCACCAGGCTATAATCTTACTGTTATCATCAAAAAGCGGGGAAAGAAAGTGAATGAACCAAAAATATTTTCCATCATAACGTCTCAACCTAGTCTGAAATTCACCCGGCTTTCCGGATGCAAAAATGTTATCTCTTTCATTTATAATCCTTTGCCTGTCATCAGGATGAATGAAACCTGATGTCAGGAAGTTCAATTTTTTTACCTCTTCTAATGAATAGCCTGTAAATTCCAATCCTTTTTTATTGATGTAATATATTGAACCCTCAGAATTACCACTCCAGACAAATCCGGGAAATGTATCAAGAATTTTCTTAAAGTTCTCCGGCAGATCAGTTTCCCTAACAATTTTATCATCCGTTGATTTCATAGTAACGACTTTGATCTAGTTAATAAATTAGTAGAACAAGCAGGTTATTAATTAACCGTTTTTTCCATATAATTTTTTAGGCGATGCAATGGCGAAATAACGTAACTGACATTTAAATTAACGAAATGCCGCTATAATAATTCAATTATAACTCATACTATTTATCAATTATTGATAAACGGCACAGGCATAATAATTGAATTTCAATCCTGAATGGATACCTGGTAAGATACTAGAGAAATCAAGGAAACTTAAAAGTATATACACAATGGCCATTGAAGCAGACCATAGTAATCAGAAAGGTTTATACTCGAAAATCTCTTTAGTAAAGAAATTTATATAAATGACAGATTAATTTCAATGAAACAGTTAACATCGGTTCAAGTCTGATAGAATGACAGCAAGAACTATAGTGGGTTTCAGATATAAAGGAGATATAGAATGAAAATAAAAAAAATTAAAAAGGTGCTTATCACACTGGATTATAATCCCACGGCACAGAAAGTGGCAGAAGCGGGTTATTCATTAGCAAAAGCTGCAAAGGCTGAGGTAACTTTGCTTCATGTGACTTCGGACCCGGTATTGTACTCATCATTAGATGTAATGGGAGCCACCTTTGCAGGGTATGCAAATTTGGATGTATTAAAATTAGAAACGGTTGAAGGAAGAGAGGAGATATCAAAACGTTTTTTGGATAAATCGAAACTATATCTTGGTGATAAATCTATTAAAACCCTTGTGAAGGAAGGTGGCGCTGCTGAAGCTATAAAGGCAACTGCTGAAAAACTAAATTTCGATGTAATTGTAATGGGATCCCACAGCCAGAGATGGCTGGAGAATATAGTCTTAGGAAGTGTAACGGAAAAGGTTCTGCATCATACTTCTATCCCGTTATTTATTGTTCCTACTAAAAAGGAAAAATCGTGAAGTGGATTAATACATAGATGACGATATCATTCTGTGTTTCATTTTTGAGCTCAGTTTTATATGGTTTTAGAATTATGAGTAATCCCGTCAGAGGAACATTAACGTCACAGGTATTTCACAATAAATATATGAGGTAATTCTAACTGATTGTTGACAATATTTAGTGTTAAGGACTGAAGTCCTGACAGCTCTATTTTCAGGAACGTGAACAGTGATTAATTCAAATAATGGATCAACAATAGAGTTTCGAAGATTAGCTTAGGTTTAATTTTTATTAGATCAGTAATTTGTAACAGAAGCGAATCGATGATAATGAATAAAATTGAAATCAATATTACACAACCACAGACGAATATAGAACCTACATAGATGATATTTAGTTTAATTGACAGACTTCGTCTTTTGTAATCAGCCGGTGCGGTTCTTCCTTGTGTGTTTTTTTTCAGTTGCAGGAATCCCTTCGGGAAAATCCGTCCGCCAGCTCAAAGTTTATATCTAAATATTGGCGGATAAATCCGCCGGCTCAACAAAAACCCGATTATTCCAATCGGGTTTTTTGTTTTTAAAATCTTTCATTTTGCTGCGACCCAGACAATTATTTTATTTGACATTTACAAGTTTTCTTTATAATCTCTTCATCAGAATTCTTCTGTAAATTATTGCAACCCTAAATACCTGATTGCAGTTTCAGTACTCCTGTTATTTTTCAATTGTTTTAACATTAAGTATATCTCTATGAAAGTGTTTACGGTTTCAGCAGTTAAATTTAAACCGGTTCTGTTCTTTCTGATCACTTTATTCATATATATAACTGTAGTTCAGGGACAAATCCGAAATAACATTCACCGGGTAAAACCAGCTGCCGATTCAAGTATTATCACTCCCGGAATGAGAAGGATTTTAACTCAGCGGGTACCTCCACCAAATGTTCAACAGCCTGTTACAGTTAAACTTTCAGCAGACAGGAATCCTGTACAGGTGGGTGAACAGGTTAAGCTTATAGCCGTTCTCAGCAGAAATATCAGTGGAGCCGTTTTTAATTTTTATAATGAGAACGGCACTTTGATACAATCAAATCAGGGTAACGAATGCGACTACCGCTTTCCTGTTTCCGGTGCCCACCTCGTCCTTGTTAAAGTAAACAACCCGACTGTTTATGTTGCTCGTCTGCCGGATATTGGAATTGTCATTGATACTCTCCGTATCCAGGCTGATAGTGTCGCCCTGATTGTCTATCCCGTAATCATAGAACAAGGTAGAGATGTTACATTCAAAACACAATTTTATCCCGAACCGGGTATAGTTTTCAGGTTTGTATTTGCGGATAATTCTTATTCCGAATGGAATACAAATCCTTCCACAACTCATCTTTATTCCCGGCCGGGTTTATACAATGCTTATGCTGAAATCGGTATCTCAGAGAAAGGTGAAATAAGGATATTAACAAGGAGCGTTTCAAAACAAGTAAATGTAATTCCGCCTCCTCCCCTGCTGCCGGATACCAATGCTATACCTTTTGTAAAGCTGAGTGCCGACCGTCCCGAAGCAAAGACAGGTGAAGTAGTTTCTTTTGCAGCTTTCTCTAATTATAAAAGAGATGGACTGCAGTATATGTTTAAGTTCGGGGACGGCAATTCCCGGCAGAGCACGTCATCTTCCGCCGAACATATTTATACAGAGTATGGTGCTTTTACTGTGGTAGTCCGGATTTTATATGATAATGAATACCTCGATGCAAGCGATTCCGTTGAGATTATTATAAATCCTTCTTTAAGAACATTTGTAACACTCAGGGCAGATACATCTTCCGGTTCTGCCGGAGATACTATCAGATTTACCGCGTTTACCCGGAGCAGAATGCCCGGACTTAAATATATTTTCTTTACAGGAGTTCCCGGTCAATCGTTTGTATCGCAGCAGAATGCAATAAATTATTCTTATAATAATTCGGGTACTTACAATGCTTATGTACAGCTTGTACTGAACGATAATATACTTGCAACCAGCGAAGTCTTAAATATTTTTATTACCGAACAACCTGCTTCCTTATGGTGGTTATACCTTACCGCAATACTTGTGATAAGTGCTGCAGGCTTTGGTATTAAAAAAATATTCCCCGTTCCAAAACCTTCGTTCCGCGCTTATCCCGGATCCGTGAAAACCAAAATTGAAAATGAAAAGGAATTCAACACCAAATTTGAGGTTCATTTTAATCCTAACATTTATTCAGCCAAATATAATTTTTCAAACAATCCGGTTAAGGAGATAAAATATGAATGACAAAGACATTACTGTTGCAGATATAATGCCGGTAAAGCCTGAAGACAATACTTCTTTAAAATCCGGGAAATGGGAGAACTTTAAAAAGAAACTAAGTGAAGAATTCAAAGGGATTAAATGGACGGCTTCTATGCCTGAGCTGGCAGAAAAGATCGGGGAACTGTTAAATATTAAAATTCCCGGTCTGTTAAAAGATGCATGGACAAAAACGGAATCGATTAAAGAAGCTATAGATGAAACACATAATACACCGGGCAAAACTGCCTATGTTGAGCTGTATGATCACACAATTAAAAGTGAACATGAACCTTACATAGAGATAAGAATAAGCGGGATACCAAATCCAAATAAAATTATCTTTAAGCTTCTTATGTCATTTAACCTGAAAAGCATTATATTAAAAATTCAGGAAGGATTGATTAAAGAAATACAGGGCGGCACCTGTACGGCTGAAGGAGAGCTTTCATTCCGCGATCTAACACTTGCAAAGAAAGAATTATTCGAGCTCAAACTACCGAAGCTGATGCAATAGGGAGCAGATTATTGGAGAGAACAACGTCCAGAATTAAACTTCAGCAACAGAGTTCGATTAAAATAAACTCGGAGTCTGTAAAATATTTTATCCTTTGTTAAAAATCGGGAAATCCTGTTATATGCTCTTCCACTTTTTGTGGTGCAGTAATTTCGTTTTCATTTTTACATCGGGCCGCAAACTTGCAGCTACGCTCTTTATCTCAACAAGTAGGGATTTGAACATGCCGTTATATGCGATTTTAATCTAATGCCAAAGATTGATGTTTATAGTAAAATTCATTTTTGTCAAAGATTTTTATTATCTATTAACTCTTTTCCTATCTGCCCGGCTTAAATGGATTAAAGAAGTTATATCCAATTAAACAAAACGATTTCTAAACACCGTATTTTTTGTGTAATGGTGAGTTGATTATATCACGAAGTTTTAATTGTAACTCATCTGTCTCATCTTTAGTTAATCCGATTGTTGAAATTAACGGATGAATTATAACTTCCGATATACCCGGACTGGCTTTTCCATTCAACAATCCTTTACGCTGCAGCCTTTTCCAGTTTGTTGTAAACGTTATGGGTAAAATCGGAACCTGTTTTCGGACAGCTAATGAAACGGATCCTGTTTTAAATTCTGTTAGCTTAGGGGCGACCCTGGAAATAGTACCTTCCGGAAGAATCACTAATGGATGCCCTGCGTCAATTACATCCATCATTCTTTTGAATGCTTTTATTAATCCCATTTTATTATGTCTGTCAACTAATATATTCATTCCTGATGTATAAAATATATGGAATAAAGGCCATTTTTCAACTTCCTTTTTTCCCGTAAACACAAAGTATTGATCGAATAATGAGTATAGACAAGGGATATCTATGTATGAGCTGTGGTTAGAGCAGATTAAATAGGGTTTATCTAAAATAATATTTTCCTTGCCCTCAACTTTTAAGAAAATTCCTCCACAAAACAAAAACAGTCTCCCGTAGAATTTCATAAATTTAAAGGCTGTGGGAAACCGCTCTTTTTTAGATAGGTAAAAGCGAAAGAACGGATAGAGCAGGATTAACAGCAATACAAAACATACAAGGAGATATATTTTATAAACAAACCTGAACGGAAATAAAAAAATTGACATTATTGATTATAAGTTTAGTATTAGAATATTTTTAAGAACAAATATATAAGCTTTCCTTTTTACATAACGGCGTTAAGTTGCTTTGATAGTTAAAGAAAGAGTTGTCGGTTTGTCGGATTGTTACTGGTAATAATCCTTTTTTATTCCGTATGTAATTCATAACCGAATCTCTTCAATACTCATTCCTTCAACTTCTCTTAAAATAAAAACGGTTTTGTATTTTAATGGTAGCTCCCTGATAGCAGATTCAATTATTTCCATTCTCTCTTTGTCCATATATTCTCCTTCAGGATTTTGAACCAGTCGATCAGATTACTTTATTTATTCTACTTCAGCATTTAATGCTTATTGTTTGAATTTCAAACTTAATCTGCAAAATCATATTGCGTTGTTATATTTGATTCAATACTATTCTAATCTTATGCTGATCTTTTTTTCTCAAACCACATTTTTGTCTCTAAAAAATGTCTTGCCCTTTACAAGCCAGGAAATACCAAACGACACCAATGATAATGTCTCAAATATAAGTACAGGGCGAAGGGCAGTAATAAAAGTATTTTGCAAGGCTGCCTTATAAACAGCTATACATAATATGCAGAACAAAATTATATAACCGCAAATTACATATACTAAATTTCTTTTCTTCTTCTGTTTTGTTATTGTTTCACTTCCAACCCTGGTAAAAAGAAATATAGAAATGAGAGCCAAAGATATAAAGAACAACGAGGCAAATGTAAGGTGAAAATAGTATGATGTATTATCATTTAATTGGAATATACCTACCTTAATAATTCCACTATTGTCATTTGAGGTAGGGAAAAATACGGTTCCAAGCGCTAATATCCCGCTGATATTTCCGGTGATATGGTCAATTCGTTCGTAACCCCTATATGATATTAGAAAAAGGCCCACACAACAAAGAAGTCCTACATAGAAATCACGCATATTTGTATAATAATAACTGCTGACAGATTCACCTAAAAAACATCCGTTTTGAATGAAACCTCCAACTACAACAATTATAGGCAATCCAATCCCTATAATACCAATAATACGTCTTATAGTTAAGTAGGAAATAATTAAAGTGGAGTTATTATCTGTGTTAGACATTTGTCATATTCCCTTTCATCAAGAAATCAAAAAAATAATTTTCACTACTTTGACAATTCAATTATGAAACGAATTGTTTGCTCAATCCTGCACTCCGTATTCTTAACTCAAGTATAGCAACTTAACTGCTCTATAAAATTTGACACGTAACGATGTTGTTTTTCACCCATCCGGCTTGAATAACAGGGATGAAAGGAAAAACCAACGCAAAATATTTTAACATTTTTATTTACTAGAACATTGTTACGAGCAATGCAGCTTTTCACCAAATCTGGAAATTTAAACAATGCCGTATTGAAAATGCGGTCGAGTGGAAAAGCTGGTTAGCCAGCACCCAGGTACACATTTCTACATTTAGTTATATATCTGAATAGTCTTCCGATCGAGGCGAATTCATTCAGGCCATTTTAACTTAGTTAATCTCTCACTCAACTCCCATAATGCTTTTGCTGTGGGCTTATCAATCGCCCAGCGACGAACGCCAGATTGAACCTGGCTGTCATCCGGAATAATTTCAGATATGTCACAATCTGCACAATATACACCTCCTTTGTTGATGAGCTGAGGACTTACCGCACACCATACTGTAGTTGCGGCACCTTGCTCAATATTCTTTATCCCGGGAGGTCCTTTTAGGACGCCGTCTTCCCGATAGATACCAGAGGCTTTTAATTCATCGTCGGTCATATATCGAACAAGATCACTCCCCGGAATTCTGCCTGGATGAACTGCAAAAGCGCGTATACCATATTTTTTTGCTCTACGGTCGAGTTCGATTGAAAAAAGGGAATTTGCTGACTTCGATTGTCCATAAGCTACCCATTTATCGTAAGGCCGTATTGTAAAGTTCGGATCATCTAAATCCACTCCCGAAAATCTATGCCCCGCTGATGACAGAGTTACAACCCTTGGATTCGGTGTGTTTCTAAGTGCTTTCCACAAATTGCCTGTAAGTTGAAAATGGCCCAAATGATTGGTTGCAAAATGCATTTCATAGCCTCGTTTATCTCTCATCAATGGTACAGCCATAATTCCGGCATTGTTAATGAGAATATCAAGATTTCTATTTGAGCTAAGAAATTTTTCAGAAAACTGATCTATAGATTTCGGGTCGGCAAGATCCAGATGCATTATTTCAACATTTCTAATTTTTGAAAGACTTAGTTGTGCTTTCTTAAGATCGTGAGCGCCAATAATCAAATAAGCTCCTGCATTTGATAGTACTCGTGTTGTCTCAAGCCCAATGCCTGAGTGCCCACCCGTGATGACTACAACTTTTCCACGAATATCTAATACCGAGACAATGTCCTCTGCAGTAGTTTGCTGCCCAAAACCTGTTTTTAGTGGTTTTTGCTCTGTGTCCATCATGTCTCCTTTACAATTATTCTAAATAAACTAAATTGGTGTTGGCTAACGATGCTGCAGATAACCGGCACCCCAGGACAAGAATGCAGCATAGAAAACAACTGCCAATGATAATCGTAAATTTATTTTTTTATATATGCATTCAGCCCAACCACCACAGGTTTTCCATCTATTATGCAATCTGTGACCACGTTTCCGTGTGTAGTTGCAACCACTAAGGTTTTGCCGGATGCACTGGGTGTTGGTTTTTGTAATTCAATGCTAATGATAAGTTTATCATTTTCTATTTTAACTTCCATATTATACTTCTCCAAATATTTTAAATTTTTATTTGCAACTAACTTCTAACATTTCTAAAATGCCAAATGTGATTACGCTGTCATCTTGAGTATCCTATTCCGCAAAGCGGGATTCATCAAAACAATGACCACTATTATTTTTACACCAACAAAAAATCTTTCAACAAACTTTGTGCAGATCATTTCAACAAAATCAGCTTCTTAATCTGATCAAAATTATCAGCACTAACTCTGTAGAAATAAATTCCGGAGGCTAATGACGATCTGCGGTAAGTATCCAGTAGTTAAAATCTCAAAATTCTGTTCCCACAAAGTAGAGAATAATTACTAATAAGAATTTGCATTTTTTATTTGTTAGAAGCAACAATTATAAATAAATAACCCGGCAACGGCGTTGATATCGAAATACTAAAGAGTTACACTGACATGCAGAAACATCAACTGCCTGTTTTACACTATTTCAGAAAAATCGACCTATACTTATTTTTCTCTTGGATTATTAAGATATTGGTCGTATTTTTATTGTATTGAATAATGGAACTAATACTTTTAAAAGAAAGAGATAATTAAAAGGAAAAAATAAAAAAGCTGAACTGACCATTTAACGAGTACCCCTTTTTTAAAGACCCTTATAAAAACGTTCCCCTTTTTAATCAATTTGTAATCAACTAATATCAACTTTCCACCTGCTTCTTTTAAATAATTTAATTAAGTATGACGTGGAAACAAACAAAAGGAAAAATGTATGAACATATACGTAGGAAGCCTCGCCACTTCGGTTACTGAGGATGATTTGAAAAATTTATTTTCCGAATATGGAAATATTACCAGTGTTAAAATTATTAAGGATATGTACACGGGTGTATCAAAAGGATTCGGCTTTGTTGAATTAACAGGACAGGCGGAAGCCGCTATTCAGCAGCTTAATACAAAAGACTTAAAAGGAAAAAGCATCGTTGTAAATGAAGCGCGTCCTAAAAATAATAACGGTTCATCCAGGGGACGCGGATCATACAGCGGTTCAGGTAACGGTCGCAGCGGCGGCTGGTAATAACAGGTTAAGTTAATACCTGTTTAACCTGCACTTTTTCTCTTAATCTTAAAGTATGATAAAAAATAGTATTCATAATTTTCATATCCCTGTTATGGGGCTGGCTTTCACAATAGATACCCCCCTTAAAATAGCACATTATGGAATAAATTCAGTTATCTCAATTGTTGATGATAACCTTATTGAAAAAATGAGGAAGGTGCATTCTGATAAAAACAATATCACCTATGTTCCTGTTTCATCAAGGGAACCTGATTCCAGGGCTAAACGCATTACACTCTATCTTAATCTTATAAATGAGCTTGTGAATAAAAATTTCATATCGCTTAAAGAAAAAATTCTGAAGGGAGAGGAGCTGGAGAAATATTATTCTCTTCTCCCGGATAATGCTGAACTGAAACAGCCTCTTGAACAATTCAGAGACGGTGTGCTTTGCAGGGATGAAATGAAAGATCAGCTCGATAAACTTATGCGGCCCGGAAGCATTGATGTAAACATTATGACCAAAGTTGATAAAGAAAACTATGATAAAAACGGTCAGCTTCCTGTTGAATTTAATGATGCCCATGCCTCTTTACGCGGGTTTGCACAAAGCACTCTTAATTCATCCGTGGTGCTTTCTGCCGGAATGAATCCCCGGCTCTACAGCTATTTTGAAGCTTTTCCTGATTTCTTCCCTGATGAGAAAGGTGAACTGAAGAAAAAGATAATTCTGAAGGTCAGCGACTTTCGTTCCGCATTAATCCAGGGTAAATTCTTTGCTAAAAAAGGATTGTGGGTATCGGAATACAGGATTGAATCGGGACTTAACTGCGGCGGGCATGCTTTTGCAACTGATGGTTATTTAATGGGACCGATACTCGAAGAGTTTAAAACAAACAGAACTTTTTTAATTGATACCGTTTACAAAATTTTTTCTGAAGCGTTAACCGTTAAGAATATTCCTTTCATCAACTTACTCCCGGAGCTCAGGATTACCGCACAGGGCGGTGTGGGTACATGCAGAAGAAAATAATTTTCTGTTAAATTACTACCGGATGGATTCAATTGGCTGGGGAACTCCTTTCCTTCTTGTACCTGAAGTTACAAATGTTGATGAAAAGACTTTAACCCTGTTAAGCAGCGCAGGTGAAGATGATCTCTATTTAAGCAATACTTCCCCGCTGGGAGTTCCGTTCAATAGTCTGCGCGGGAATACAAAAGACGTTGAGAAAGAAAGGAATGCCGCAAGACGGAAAACCCGGAAGCGCGTGCCCAAAAAAATTTTTAATTTCAGATAAAGAATTCAGTGATAAACCTATCTGCACCGCATCAATTAAGTACCAGGCACAGAAAATTGAACAGCTAAATGCTTCTTCCGCCGGCTTTGCCGAAAAAGAAAAAGAGTATAATAAAATAATTGATAAGACCTGCCTGTGTATGGGACTTGCACTGCCGGCACTGGAACTGAATAATGCGGTTTCAAAAGCTGATGGTGTTGGAACAGCCGTTTGCCCGGGTCCTAATATGGCTTACTTTTCATCTGTTGTTTCATTAAGTGAAATGATAAATCATATTTACGGAAGGATTAATCTTATAAAAACGAATGACCGCCCTAATATGTTTATGAAAGAGCTTAAACTTTACCTGAATTATCTTGAAGAAAAAATTACAGATATTGAACTTCCGTTATCAAAAAACCAGGTTAAATACTTCACTTCATTCATAAGTAATATTTCAGACGGCATTGAATATTACAAACAGCTCTTCTCAGCTTTTATAGAAAAGCTCTTTGATAGTAAAATGAAAACGGGTTATGATATTTATACCCTCGAAGAAAAGCTTGGCGTATTTAATAACAGAAATGATAGATAAAAAAATAATTCCTGCCATTAATAGCTTCACCGTCCGCGCTTCCTGAGATGTCATTTTTAAAAAGTTGAACAGGAATAATTATCCATTCACAAAAATGAGCATGCTTTATTTATATTTCATTTGAATTTGATAAACCTGCCCCGCACGGTTCGCCACAGGTCAGCGACACGAGCCCGTTTACAAACAGCAGCATAACTATCAGCACCCGGTTTACCAAAAGAATTTATCTACCTATAACAGCGGTTGAGGGCCACGGTTGGAATCAAGTATCCAATATCGGGTATCCATTTTTTCATAAAACCTGTGCGACTAATTGTCGAACATCCAAAAATTAAGCTTCTATTAAAAGTTTATTTTTAATTCATTTTCAAATTATCACTTTCCCGGATCTGAGTCGTACTCCTCTCGTATTGCTCTCGTACTCCTCATATACTTTTCCTGCATTACGGAATGGAACTGCATTTCTGACATACCAACACCTGAATCGGAACTCATTCATCAGAGGATGACCATTGAATGACTTTCCTGAACCTGAACTTGAATTCACTTGTGCCTTATACAAGTAAATAGGGATTGAAAATATTACTTCTGAAAGTGATAACTTCACCAACATAGTAAGGAATCGAAGGAAATATCATTAAATACAAGGGTACGCAATTTGTTATCCCGTTTTGAAAAATAATAGATAAAACATCTTTTATTGATGAATAATGATTTGATTGCCGGGGAGATGTTAATGCTAAGCTGCTATGTACCTGCTAAGACCTCAGTAAAAATTAACACTTACATTTAGAAATTTTGGATTACTTCTCAAATTTAAACCTATATAGTTAAGGAGAACTTTTTATGAAAGTCAGTAATTTATTTTACCTGTTCATAATATCGGGAATTATGATATTATTAGTAAGCGGCTGCAGTAAAAAAGATGATAGCTCAAACCCTGCCAATACAACACCAACACCTATTTCCGGCTGGTCTGCTGTCGGGAACCTTGACATAAACGATGTGCATGGTCTCTATATTGACGGGAATGATAATTTATATGCAGCAGGTTTCTTTACTAACAGCAGCGGCAATCATTATGTAGCTAAATGGAACGGCAGCCAGTGGTCTGAAACCGGAAGCTTAAATATTAATAATAATGTTTACTCAATGTGCGGGGATAAAAATGGCAATATTTATTTAGGAGGATGTTTCACCAACACCAACGGGAAAACCTATGTGGTAAGGTGGGATGGCAGCTCCTGGACAAATATTGGCAGTACAGCTTACAGCGGTGACATATATGCTCTTGCATCAGATGCAGCCGGTAATATTTATATGGCAGGTTTGGGATTAGCTTTTAGTACAAACTACGGGGACAACGTTAGTGTTGTTAAATGGAGCGGAGGCAGCTGGCAGAGAATGGGAAGTTTTTTATTTACATATATTAACACTTTGTGGGTAGATGCCGCAGGTAATGTGTATGCAGGAGGCGGCGGTCTTTCAACTGCTCCTAACGGTGGATATATGGCAAAGTGGAACGGAAGTTCCTGGAACCAGATGGGAGACTTAACTAACTATGAAGAAGTTTTAACGATTTGCTCGGATGCAAACGGAAACCTTTATGCCGCCGGAGGATTTGATTTTACCAGCGGGTTCGTTGTCAAATGGAACGGCAGCAACTGGGTTGATCTTGGACTTAATGCAAATGATAAAGTTTATTCTCTCTGTGTAGATCAGGATGGCAATCTCTATGCAGGTGGGGTGTTTTATAACAGCAATAATCATTTCTATGTGGCTAAATACAATGGAAGCAGTTGGACAGATATGGGCCTTAATGCTTATGGCGGAATCTATAACCTTGCTTATTCAAACGGAAAATTGTACGCAGCCGGAGTTTTGATGGGCCAATTAAATAATAAACACTATATCGCTGTATATAAAAAATAGTAATAGTACAATTTAAATATTAAGGTTTGATATTCTTAACATAAGTTACGCGAAGGGGATTGTAAGTCCGCTTAATACACCGGGTAAAATTAATCGTTGGGATTTTAGCACTCATTATTTAATACCGGGCACTTAACGGACTTCAAAATAATTTATCTTTTCCTTACTGCGATATTAACGGGAAGAGATTCATTCTTCTTTCCGGTATCATCAGAAGCTATAACTTTAATTGCGTGTTTGCCTTCCGGGACATTAAACCAGACCCAATCAAATGGTGACTGTGTACAATAACCTAATGACTTACCGTCACCCAAAAATTCTACTTTGACAATTGTTCCATTTATGTCGGCGGATTCTGTTTCAATCACTACGTTTGTACCTTCATTAATCCAGTCTGAAATTACAGGTTTGGTTATTTTAATCTCAGGTGAGGAATCACTTTTTTTATAGGAATTAATTGCAACGTCGGGCATATTCCCTTTATAAATTGTACTGACCAGGGTTCCAAGGGAATCATCTCCGCTTATCTCCCAGAACATAAGTCCTCTTAAATTATAAGCATCAATATAGTGTGCTTTTAAAGCAATTGATTTTGCATTATCGAATGTCCAGAAAATCTTTTCTTCCGGGTTATATAAGTAAGGAGCCATAGTAAATTTATCCCAGTGCAATATATATCCCTGGGTCAGCATTTGATTCAGGTCGGAAAAATAGTTAACCCCTTCTTCCATTATTCCTTTAGTAACGCAGCTTTTCATATTCAAACCATAATTAACAGTATCAACATTTCCCCACCCTCTTCCGTAAAATGCAGCTCCGGGAACTAACTTCGATTTACTTACTCCGTATATACAATTAAATAAGTGAACGGTTTTATCAAAAGAATTTCTGTCCCTGTTAAATGTTGTATCGACCGGTGAAGAAAGCAGGTTAGAATTGTGACCGGTATTGTTGTCTGATCCGCTGCGGTAATCATAGGTCATTAAATTATACCAGTCTAAATACTGCTGGTCATTATAAATATTATAATATCTTCCATACTTTTCAGTTGATGGTACAGCCGCTGTAAGTATATAACCGGGTTCTATTGAATCAAGCTTGGCTCTGAACAATTCATAAAGCTTTGAAAGATTATTATTGTCTTCAGGATTATGATGCATGCTGTCAACACCTCCATTTACCGGGTATTCCCAATCGATATCAAATCCATCGAATATACCTGCAGCGGAACCTTTTCCGCCTGCTCCATTAACTATTGGCAGGTTTCCCAAAATGAATCTATCGATACAGGCATTAACAAAATATTCCCTTGATTCCGTTGTCAATGCCGCATCAGAAAAATATATTGAGCCTTCCCAACCTCCAATAGACATTAAAATTTTAAGCCCCGGATGTCTCTGCTTTAATTTTCTGAGCTGGTTGAATTGCCCGCGAAGTGATTGAACTGAATCATCAGCAACGCTATCTATACTCATTTCAGAGGTATAGATTTGTTCATAGGCCATATAAGGACTGATAAATTCAGGAATGATGTTTCCTGATGAATCTGGGTAAGGAACAACAAAAGCATAATTTAAAACAGTAATCTTATCTGCCGATTTCCTTTCTTCAATATCCTTAACAAAATAAGGATTATCACCCTTCGCCCGCCACTCAGGAAAATATGCAACTATTTCTTTCTTCTGGGCATTAGTTATAACTGGTAAAAAGAGTAAAAAGATAAATAAAAATTGCTTCATATCATTTAAAATTCCGATATTTCGTATGTCCCTCTGAATTTAATGTTATATGCCCGGATACTTTTTAAGCCCAATATATTTTTTTAACAACGTAATAAGTTATTAAAATATTCTAAATTTTTTATTGTCTTTTTCCAAATAAATTGATCAAAGATAGGTTTTGATTTACTTAATCAGAATCATCTCTTTAGTTTGAATAAATTCTCCTGCCTGCCTGCCGATAGGTACGGCTTTTAGTCTATAGAAATAAACTCCATTTGACAAATTATTCCCAACAAATTGAATTTCATAATATCCGGGGTTCTTATTTTCATTAAACAGGGTTCCAACTTTCCTACCAAGTACATCAAATATTCTTAGCTCCCCATCTACCGTTTTAGGTACTGTAAAATTTATTGTTGATTGAGAAAAAATATTACGATATTTTATATATATATTGATCCGGGAAATAATTTACTGGTACAAATTAATGAAATGTCAGCTTCAGCAATAAATGATGATAATGCTGATATAACTGAAAATGGTATAATAAAAGAATTATAAAAACCGCTTTGAAACCATGAATAAAGAACAATTATATAGCCAATTAAAGGATCTCTTAGAAAATAAAATACAGTTCCTGAATGATAAACCTGAAGAAACAGTTGATTCAACATTAAAAGCATTATGGTTATCTGCCTCTGGGAAAAAAATGTCTTCTGAAGAAGCTGTTAAAATTTCTTTGCCTGATTTAACACAACAACAGGAAAATATTTTAAAAGAGTTTATCGATCAAAGATTAACAAACATACCATTAGCCCATATTACAAACAGACAAAACTTTATGGGAATTGAGTTATTAGCAGATAAGAGGGCATTAATACCAAGGAAAGAAACAGAAATTTTAGGAAGAAAAGCGCTTGAACTTTCACATCAAATTACTGCTAAACAGCCTTCGGCATTAGTTATTGATGTATGCTGCGGATCAGGTAATTTAGGATTGGCAGTTGCAAGTTATAACCCCAAAGTAACTATGTTTGCAACAGATATCTCTCATGATGCTGTTGAACTTACTCGCCAAAATATTGATTATCTTGACTTAGGTAAAAGGGTAAAAGCTTTTCAGGGTGATTTTTTATCTGCATTTGATAATGACGAATTTTATGAAAAAGTAGATCTTTTAATTTGTAATCCACCTTATATTACGTCAACAAAAGTTGGAAAAATGCCTTCTGAAATATCATTGCACGAACCTTCATTGGCTTTTGACGGGGGTATGATGGGAATAAAGATCTTGCAAAGACTTAAAAATGAATCACCCAAATTTCTTAAAAGTTCTGGCTGGGTTGTTTTTGAAGTAGGCGCAGGTCAGGGTCCTTTTATCAAGCAATTATTTGAAAAGACTGGTTCTTTTACAAGTATTGGCTCGGTAAATGATGATTCGGGTACAATTCGTTCAATATTTGCACAAAAGAAATAACTTTTCCTGGTTCATCCTTTTCCTAATAATAATCCATAGAGAAGTTCCGTTCTTAGATTAAGGTATCCTGAATATCTGAATATTAATACTTCCCTATTGAATTCAGTAAAGTATATTGTGCAACCAAATATTTGTAATCGTTATTAATCTTATTGTACTGAGCCTGCAGGTAATCATTATAAGCTAATTGTAAATCAAGATAAGTTACCGAACCTAAAGTGTAGGTTTCCTTCTTTATCTGCCAGCTTTCTTTACTTGCTTTCAATGCAGCATCGGATGCATCAACCTGCTGACTTGCTGTTTGTAAATCCAGGTCTGCACTCCTTACCTGGCTTTCAATATTTAATTCAAGAGCTTTCAAATCCTCATCGTTATTTTCCACCTGCACTTTTGCTGACTCAATTGAGTTTTCAGTATTCCAGTTTGAAAATATCGGGATGTTTAATGAAAGACCAAGACTATAAACTTTCCTGTTAAATAAGTTTGAAGGCTGAACAGCATTTGAAGAAAATCCGTAATTAGCTGAAAGCCTTGGAAATAGTCCGCTTCGGGCAATAGTTAACTGGTTCTGCACACTTTCCTGCTGGTATTTTAAGCTCTGATAATCTTTCCTGTTCGCAAGTGCAAAGTCATATAGATTATCTATGCTGCTCTTGATTAGTGAACTATCATTTATTGATGTCGCTGTAGAATCGAATTGATAATTTTTAGATAAGTTCATAGAGAGATAAGTAAGCAGATTTAATTTAGCTTTTTCCAGGTTGTTTTTTGCCTGAAGATATGCAACCTGAGAATTCGCCTGCTGGGCTTCCTGAGAATAAACATCACTTACAGGCACCATCTTAAGTTCAAACATTTGTTTCACACGATTAAGCAATCCCTTATTATAATTTAAATCTTCTTCCTGAAAATTCAAAAGTTTCTGGTAGCTTATGATCTGGGTGTATAAACTAACTGTCTGAAGAACCACATCCTGTTTAAGCTTCTCGAGGTCTAATCTTGCAGATTCAAGGTTATTTTTACTTTGGTTAATTGATGCAATATTTGAAAGCCCGTCAAATAGAGTAACGTTTCCTCCTGCTGAAACAGACCAGTTCCTCGAATCGGTTTCTGAAGGACCGATAGTGGTCAGGTTTCCAAAATAATCAACCTGCTTCTCCCCGCCGTTATCACTAACCCGCTGCCAGCCGAACCCGCCGCCCGCACTTAAGTTGGGAAGCAGATTTCCATAAGCACTTTTAACATTAGCCTGGAATGCCGAAATTGAATTAGTACTTTTAACTATACTGGTATTACTATGAAGTGCTGCGGTGATTGCATCATTAAGAGTTAACACCTGTTGTGAATAAGATGCCTCAAAGGAATAAGCACAAAGGATTATTAAAAATAAATAAAATGATTTTTTCATCTTCTTTTTCTCATTTAGGTTTACTCATATCTCAGAGCATCGATTGGATTTAAGTTTGCAGCTTTCCGGGCAGGATAAAATCCGAAGAATATCCCTATAATACCCGCAAAGCCTACTGCTATTAAAATTATCTCGGGTCTAATAACAGCTTCCATACTTGTATAAGTGTTTAAAATAAAAGTTATGCCCACTGATAACAGAACACCTAACAACCCTCCGGCAAGACTAAGTACAATTGCTTCTGTTAGGAACTGGGTCAGTACATCGGAAGTACGCGCACCGACTGATAAACGAATTCCAATTTCTCTTGTTCTTTCGGTAACGGATACAAGCATAATATTCATTATACCGATACCGCCAACTATTAAAGATACACCCGCTACCGAAGCTAAAAGTATTGTTAATATTTTTGATGTTTCAGTTGCAGCTTCTGTAATCTCTGCCTGGTTTCTTACTGTAAAGTCATTATCCTCACCAGGATTCAAATGATGAGCCTCCCGCATAATACTCGTAAGCTGTGCCTGAGCAGCATCTATTTGATCTGTTGAAATGGCACTTGCCTGTATAAATGAAATATACCTCCCCCCTGTTAATCTATCCAGTACAGTAGTAGCCGGAGCAAAGATAATATCGTCCTGGTCGCTGCCCAATGCACTTTGTCCTTTTGCAGTAAGAACACCTATAACTTTAAATGGGACATTGCGGATTCTTATCTGCTGACCAATGGGATCTTCATTGGGAAATAATTGTTTAACAACAGTCTGACCAAGCACAGCAACCTTTGCTCTTGAAACCATATCCCTGTCGGTAAAAAAGTCTCCTGAAGCAAGACTCCAGTCTCTTATCTCTAAATAATTTGGTGAGACACCTTGAATCTGGGTGCTCCAGTTTCCCACTCCGCCTATTATCTGTCCGCCGCTTCTTACAATAGGTGAAACTGCTTTAATAAGTGTTGCTTCATCCTGAATTCTTTTTACATCATCCATTGTAAAACGATTTATGCTGCCTGCACCCATCCTTATTCCGCCGGAACTCACCGAGCCCGGGAATATTATTATCAGGTTGGAACCAAGAGAATTGATTTGTTGTTCTACCTGTATTTGCGCACCATCGCCGATTGCAACCATTACAACAACGGCGGCAACACCAATTATAATTCCAAGCGCAGTAAGCAGGCTCCGCATTCTTGATTTTAATATACTCTTAAGTGCAACTTTTAAAAGATTTTTCAGATGCATTTTTAACCTTTAATTTTCATCGAGAACTGTCTCTTCAATTTTTTTTAATTCTTCAGTAGCAAGTAAACGATCTTTTATAATTACATCCCTGATTACTCTTCCGTCTTTCAGCTCAACAATTCTTTTAGCAAACTTTGCAAAATCTCTTTCATGGGTAACAAGAACAATTGTAATTCCTTCGTCATTTAACCTTTGAAAGAGCGAAAAAACTTCGACAGACATTTTGCTGTCAAGGTTACCGGTGGGTTCATCGGCAAGAATTAATGAAGGTTCATTCACTAATGCGCGTGCAATGGCAACTCTTTGCTGCTGACCACCGGACAACTGGTTTGGTTCGTGATCCAGTCTGTCACCCAGTCCAACTCTTTCCAATACTTCAATCGCTTTTTTTGCCGGATTCTTTATCCTTTCATACCTGTCATACATCAAAGGTAATTCAACATTTTCCAGGGCTGTTGTTCTGGCAAGAAGATTAAATCCCTGGAACACAAATCCTATTTTCTGATTCCTGATTTTAGCGTAATCATTTTTTGAAAGAGTGCCTGTATCAACGCCATCAAGAAAGTACTCTCCTGAAGTAGGTTTATCGAGACAGCCGATTAAATTCATTAATGTTGATTTCCCGGAACCGGATGAACCCATGATTGCAACGAACTCACCTTCATTAATTTTAAGATCAACAGATCTCAATGCATGTACTTCTACTTCACCAATTACGTAGGTTTTTGTGAGCCCGACAATATTAATAATATTTTTTTTTGCAGCGGCTTCCATTATAATCCCCTTCTCATACCACGCTGCATATTTTGACCGGGACCAAGGATATTCCGGTTGGTTGTTGTTGCGGTTTCACCTGCAGTTTCAAAACCGGTAATCACATTCATACTATCCTTTAGCACTTTGCTTCTGATTATTTCTGTATTCTTTCCGTCCGTCAAACCTAATACTGCAAATCCCATTGTAGGATTTCCATTAGCATCAATATACCAGAATGTACCTCTTGTTTTGTTACCCGAATTACCAATACTGCCCGTTTTATTCTGACCTGCAGCATAGTTTCCAAATGACCTTGTTCTTTGTTTCATACTGTCTGGTAAATTACCCCTTTCTTTTTGCACCCTTGCCGTGTAATCTGCAATAATTTTTTCTGTGGGTTCAAATCTTAATGCTGCATTGGGAATCATTAAAACATCTTTTCTCTGCTGAACATAAAAATCAATTGTTGCAGTCATTCCCGGAAGTAAAAGACCATCTTTATTATCCGCATTCACCACAACTGTATAATTAACAACATTAGATACTACCGTTGAACCAAGCCTGATTTGCACAACTTTACCGGTAAATTCTTTGTCGGGATATGCCTGTACAGTAAACTTTGCTTCCTGCCCATCCTTAATCTGCCCTATATCGCTTTCATCTACATCAGCCAGAATCTGCATCTTCGAAAGATCTTCGGCAATTGTAAAAAGTGTGGGGGCTGAAAGACTTGCAGCAACAGTTTGCCCTGCTTCAACATTCCTATTAATTATTTTTCCTTTTATAGGAGAATAAATAAATGCATATCCTAAGTTTGTTTTCGCCTGATCAAGAGAAGTTTGTGCGGATATTAAATTAGCCTTAGCGGTCAAGTAATTTGATTTTGAAGTTATAAAATCAAGTTCGGATATAAACTTTTTATCATACAATGACTGGTCTCTTTCATAAGTAGCTTTTGAAATATCGTACTGAGCCTGTGCTTTTTCTAACCCGGTTGCCGCATTGTTGACCTGAAGCGACAGATTCGTAGTATCAAGTACAGCCAGTAGTTGTCCTTTTTTAACATTAGAATTAAAATCAACAAGCAGTCTGTCGATCTTGCCGGAAACCTGCGTGCCTACATCCACCGTAGTTACTGCCTGAAGTGTGCCTGTACTTGTAATTGTAATACTTAAATCACCTCTAGTAATTTTGGTAAAAGCAAACTTGTTGGTATCTGCACTACTGCTGTTAAAAAAAACAAAGTAAATAACTATCACTGCGATAATTATTAATGAACCGGGAATTAAGATTTTCTTTTTCATTTAAATTTCTCAAACGGAATTAATTGACTTTTGTTAATCATTTCAGATTAGTGATTTTTATTATTTGAATTTCCCTGACGGCGGTTTTTTCTCTGTTCCAGTATTTTATTGAATTCCGTCTTTTGTTTTTCATTAAGCACCTGCATTATTTGTTCATTCGAATTATCCATAATTTTTCTGAACTCTGCCCTGTCCGGATTATCACTTTCACGGAGTTTTTGTATTTGCTTATCCGAATCCACCAGTATTTTTTCTACATTGGTCGATTGTTCTTCGGTCAAATTCAATTTCTGCTGAAGATTTTTAAGTCTTTCCTGGGGGGTAATTCTTCCCTGTGCATTTGAAGTTAAGTTCAGGATAAAAATAATAGCTACAAATAAAAACAATGTATTTTTCATATTTAATTCCTTATAAAATTAAATCTTACAACCGAAATTAGACACAGATATTTTTTATATAGTTTAAACTCGTGACTTACTAAATAGTACCCGGAAATTTTCATTGAACTTATCAATGCAGCGAAATCATTGTCTAAAGTAAGCTTTTAGATTACTATTTACGATTATTATCTGGTATTCGTTAATTGATAATAAAAATTAATTCTGTCGAAGGTTATTCGTTAGAGCAGTATCGCCAGAAATAGAGAAAATTATTTCTATTTTTCATTCCAAAGTTAATGAATTATTTTCCCGTTGCAATTACATATAACCTGATCTTACCTAACCTTTGTTCTCTGCCAAGTGTGCCCTGCCTCATAATCAAAATCTAAACGTTAGATTTTCTGAAGATGTAAAACGATACTCACAGAGGATATAAAAATTGAGGAAGGAGTTACCGATAAAGTTATAATACTGATAATTTAAATTGCGGTTAATTTGTTAAAAGGTGATTGTAAAAAGTTTTCCTGTTATAAATTAATTCTCTTAAATTTATTTAATTTAAGGGGATAAAAATTCAATAGGAAGTAAGTTTGAAATACCAATATGATGTGATAGTAATAGGCAGCGGACCCGGGGGAGAGGGTGCAGCCATGAAATGCACCAAAGAAGGTTTGCACGTTGCTATGTGTGACTACTTTTCAATGATCGGCGGAAGCTGCACTCATACAAATACAATCCCGAGCAAAGCATTACGACATGCCAGCCAGATTTTATATGAAACCAATAGCCTGGCTGAAGCAAATTTTCAAACCTTGTTAAAAAAAGCTGAGGTGGTAATTCAGGAACAGTTTAATCTCAGGAAAGGTTTTTACGAAAGAAATCTGGTTGATATAATTGACGGAAGGGCAACATTTGTAGATGCACATACAATTTCAGTTAAACTTTCAAATGGTGTTGAAGAAACTTATACCTCCGATTATTTTGTAATTGCTACAGGCTCCCGTCCCTATCATCCCCCCGACATTGATTTTACTCATCCAAGAATTTTGGATAGCGATACCGTTTTAAATTTAAGAGATAATCCCCGCTCATTAACAATTTATGGTGCAGGCGTTATCGGGTGTGAATATGCATCAATATTCAGAGGTCTACGGATTAAAGTAAATTTGATAAACACCCGGGATAAACTTCTTGCTTTCCTTGATGATGAGATTATCGATGCGCTAAGTTTCTTTCTTAGAGAAAATGGAGTGATCCTCAGACATAATGAAGAATATGAAAAAGTTGTTGCAGATGACAAAGGAGTTACTGTTTATTTAAAATCAAATAAAGAAATCCGAACGGATTATCTTTTATGGGCACAGGGAAGAACGGGTAATTCAGATGAGATGGGGTTGGAGAAGCTTGGAATTAAAACGGATTCTAAAGGATCAATAATGGTTAATGAAAATGATCAGACTGTTGTTCCAAATATTTATGCAGTCGGAGATATAATTGGATTTCCAAATCTGGCAAGTGCTTCATACGATCAGGGACGATTTGCTGCAACGCATATTGTATTTGGTAAGTGCGAACACCAGCTGATTGAATTTATCCCAACTGGAATTTATACTATCCCGGAAATAAGTTCAGTGGGTTATACTGAAGAACAATTAACTAAAGAGAAAATTCCTTATGAAGTTGGACATTCTTTCTTCAGACATTTGGCTCGTGCTCAAATAACAGGCAGAACTACAGGAATGCTAAAAATTCTTTTTAATCGGGAAACATTGCAAATACTCGGTGTGCATTGTTTTGGACACGGTGCCGCAGAAATTATTCATATTGGGCAATCGATCATGACACAAAAAGGTGAAGCAAATACATTGATGTATTTTATCAACACAACATTTAATTATCCAACAATGGCTGAGGCATACCGTGTTGCCGCATTGAACGGGATAAATAAAGTGGATCAATTAAAAAAGAACATTAATTGAATTCTGCATATTTATAAGGAAAAATTATTCACCATCTTTTTTAGTTCCTTTTTTACGTAATTCCTCCATAAGTGAAATTTGTATGTCCTGAATCTCAACCATTCTTTCCCATTGATTTGTTAGTAAATGATCTATCTTAAGATGCAGCTGTCTTATTTCCAATTCTGATTTAAGATTAATTTTATAATCATTTTCTGAGCGCATTCTATCCCTGGACTCCTGTCTATTCTGACTCATCATAATTACCGGAGCCTGGAGAGCAGCTATACAAGACAATACCAGGTTTAAAAGAATAAAGGGATATGGATCGAATTTACTATTTATCAAAATGAATGAATTAAGAATAATCCAGAAAATTAATATTATCAGAAATGTATTAATAAACTTCCAGCTGCCCCCAAAAGCGGATATTCTATCGGATAATTTCTGACCAAAAGTTAGTGCTGCAGAATACTCTTTACTGACGTCTTCAGATATTGTTTCGTTGTTTTTCAAACTATCCAGAACTTCTTTGTCTAAGGAAGTTAGTTCGCCCCGTTCCGAAACTAACAATGATTGAAAGTACTTGTACCTGTATGCCGAAAGATCCTTTTGGCAAATATACAGCCCTGTATCCCACAGCGGGTAATCAATTTTAATTAAACTTGAAATGGCTGGTCGGACTACTGCCGAAGGTATAAGATCTGTTTTGGAATTACAAATGAAACAGACCCGTTTCGAACTATCTGATTTTATTATAGTATTCATAATTTTTATAATTATTAATGTTATTATTTATTCAATTAATTTAAGATGCTAAGTTCACTCTGCATTTGATTGCAATTTAATGAAACAGTGAATTAAAATTGCGTTATGATAAAAATAATCACTCAACTGAAAGAACAAATAATTATTATTGTTTATTTTGATACAACTGAAATGATCTGACGTTTATCATTTTTACAAACCCACTAAACAATAGCCTTTCTTAAACTCTGAACCAATGTTGATTTATCCTGGAAGCCTGTAAATTTAATCGGGATATTGTTTGTAATTATAATAAGCGCCTCTCTCTTTTCAATTTTTTCATTAATCATTGCTTGTATAGTAAAAACCAGGGAAAGATTTATGGGAATAGGACAGGTTTTAACGATGCCATTGTTTTTTGCAAGTAATGCAATCTATCCTATTGCGATTATGCCGGATTGGTTAAAAGCATTTGCTCATATAAATCCGCTTACTTATGAAGTGGATGCTTTGCGTGCTTTTATGATTAACGGAAGGCAAAATTCATATGGAATAGGATTCGATATTGGTGCACTCCTGATATCTTTGCTCATATTAACAATAATTGCTGCCAAACTTTATCCCAATGTGGTTAAATAGATTTCTTTACCACTTTCTAATATTTAGTTTGGTACCCGACGGGTTTCAGCCAATAACTTCAATAGGAACATTGGAAAAAAATTAATCGGGATGCTCTCCCCAGTCCATATCGTACTTTTAAGATAAAAGTAGAAAGTAAAAAGAAGTTCTATCTTAGAGAACAGTAACCTCCCGGTACTCCATTTTTTGATAATACAATCTGCCAGAGCTGATTTTTATTTCTTGCCCGAAATGCACCGGCACTTGAAAGTAAAAAATATTTCCACATCCTGAAAAATCGTTCGCTGTATTTATTCTTCAACTCGCTCCAGCGATTTGCAAAATTATTATACCATGCCATAAGTGTTTTATCATAATCTGCTCCGAAGTTATGCCAGTCTTCCATCACAAATAAACCTTCAATCGCCGTACTAAGCTGGGCAACTGACGGAAGCATACCGTTCGGGAAAATATATTTATGTGTCCAGGCATCTGTACTCTTAGTAGTACGAACATCCCCTATTGTGTGGAGCAAAAATAATCCCTCTTCCTTCAAATTCTTTTCAGCAATCTTAAAAAACTCGCGGTAATTTTTGTAACCTACGTGCTCTATCATTCCAACAGAAACAATGCGATCGAACTTTTCATTCACTTCCCTGTAATCCTGCAGTCGTATTTCAATAGGGAGTCCTTTGCACATTTCGGCAGCGAGAGAAACCTGTTCCTTTGAAACTGTAATTCCGACTACTTCCGCATCATATTTTTCTGCGACATATTTTACAAATCCACCCCAACCGCAGCCTATATCAAGTATTTTCATTCAGGGCTTTAAATATAATTTTCTGCATATAAGTTCAAGCTTATTCTCCTGAGCTTCATCAAGAGAAGAAGCATCTTTCCAGTAAGCACAGCTATAATTCATTCTTTTATCGAGCATGATTCTAAACAAATCATTCCCAAGATCATAATGCTTTTCCCCGATTATAAAGGCTCTTCTTCTTGACTGCATATTAATTAAATAAAATCCTGCAAGCTGCAAAGCAATTTTATAATTTCGTTTTATTTTGTTTTGCAGGTCAGCATGGATAATCCTGTAAATTAGTTCATCAAGCCTTTCAGTATCCCACCAGCCGTCCATGTAAGATTCTCCCATTCCAAGCTCAACCTCCGTAACAGCACGCTTGTAAAATTTTTCATTATGAACCCGGATGTCAAAAGAACGGCTGCCGTTTACTTTGATATCGGCAAGGTTTAGTAATTCCTCTACAAGTTTTTTGTACTTTTCGTTTTTCATAACATCCCTTTTAAAATGTTTGTAAACAAAAAGAAGTTTTCAATAAACTAACAAATTTTTTATTCATCTTCTGTATAATGTGTTTATGATTAATTATCAAAACATTTTTATATTAATACTTGACGGATACAACACAACAGTTTTTTTTAATAATCATAAGGATAAACTATGTTCATTGGACATTTTGGAGCCGGGTTTGCGGCAAAGAAAATAGAAACCAAACCTTCTCTTGGAACAATGTTTCTTGCAGCTCAATTCCTTGATCTTATCTGGCCTGTTTTTATATTAACTGGGATTGAGCAGGTGAAGATTGTTCCCAGTATAACCTCAGCAAATCCTCTTGACTTTACTTTTTATCCCTACTCGCACAGTTTATTTATGGCTTTAGCCTGGTCATTTTTATTTGGTGCAATTTACTATTCATTTAAAAAGAATTTAAGAAGCTCAGTAATATTAGGATTATTGGTTCTCAGTCATTGGGTTCTTGATTTGATAGTCCATATTCCGGATTTACCATTAACTCCATGGAGCAGTGTAAAAGTTGGATTTGGTTTATGGAATTCACCCGTATTATCAATTCTCGTTGAGATCTTAATATTTTCAGCCGGTGTTTATTTATATATTACTTCAACAGAAGCAAAAAGCAAAAAGGGAATTTATGGGTTATGGGCTTTAGTTATTTTTCTTGTAGTCATTTATTTTATGAACATTACAGGTCCGCCTCCACCATCTGTTGAGGCAATCGGTTATGCAGGTTTACTGCAATGGCTGTTTATTCCCTGGGCATACTGGATTGATAGAAACAGGATTGAAACCGCAAGTGAGATTGAAGGAGAAAGGCAACCTGCATAGGTATTAAGCAGGATGATTGTAATTGCTTCGTTTAAAAGAAAAAACAGGATAAGCTTTTCGCTTTATCCTGTTTCAATTGCTATAAATCATTTGAGTAAAATCATCTTCCGGGTTTCAATAAAGCTTCCTGCTTTTATTTGATAGAAATAAACTCCGCTTGCTAATCTGCTACCATCAAACTGAATAAAATAATTTCCCGCTGGTTTTTCTTCATTAACCAAGGTCGCAACTTCCCTTCCCAGGATATCGAATACTTTTAAATTAACTACTAGTTTTTTATTTATACTGTAATTAATTCTTGTTGTCGGATTAAAGGGATTTGGGTAGTTCTGAGATAGTTTATAATTCAAAACAGCAGGATTAGCTGATTCATCTTTTACATCTGTCGGAAGTTGACTGAAATTACTGTCATAAAAATATTGAGCACCTGCAGCATATTCTTTTGTTTTAGTCACTGAGTTTAATGCACTATTTCCTCGTCCAACAATATAAGCTGCACATATATCCACAGGTTCATTTTGCTTCAGAGTGAACGGACCGGTATTAGTTATCATCCTCTGGTCTGAAGGAAATGTATTTATCCAGCCTGTATTTGTAACAGGGTTACCCGAATAAAGAAATTGTGGATTTACCTCATCGCAAGGAATACCGAATACATTTCCATAAGTGAAAGTACAAGGATCAAATATTGCACCAGTTACACTTTTCCCTAAAAGAATATTTCTTGCTTCAATATGATTATCAGGGTCGCGCAATACAGGATCCCCATTTAAGTACTCCATAATTGAAGTCATCCCAAGATTTTTTGCACCCGGAAATATTTCTCTGCCTAAAATTTCTCCTTTATTTACAAAAGCAGTATCGAGCGGAGTATCAATACCTTCATCATACTGATTATTTCCATTTACATCTATGTATGTTTCACCCGAAATATATATAGGAGGTCCTGCTAAGATATTGAATGAAATTGAAGGCGGGTTCGTTCCATAATCGCCATCGTCACCATCATTGTATGCGTAACCGGTGTTCAGAGTGGTATCACTTCCTATCAGGTCATCAGTATATGAATTCTTTCCTATATCAACGTCATCCCAGATACCAAAATAAACTGAATCAAATTTGGCAGATACTGTTCCTTTATTAACAATTCTGTATCTTATAAATATCATATTGTTAACAGGATTTGATTCATCTGCAATAGCAAATAATGTTTGCTGTATTTCAATTCCCATAGGATTCACCTGTTGAAATCTTCGCTGGGCTGCAGGCAAGGCATCATTGTAAATACACCAGGCAGTAGCATCACCAAGAAAATCAGGTCGGTCTTCATTTGAATCCCACAATCCGTTACTATTTAAATCAACAGGATTATAAATGCCGTCACCATTTCCATCATAAAAGTCAGCACCTAAATCAACAGCGTATCTGTAATTTATCCACGAATCACCGAATAGTGGATCTGATGATTTCACAACGTAAATAGAATTGTGAATGTCACCGGGATTAGAGCCGACTGGACCAGGTAAATAATCCTCAATCAGGGTTGCTGCAGCAACTGCATTTGTCCATACTTCCCCTTGGTTTAAACCACTTAGGAAAAATCCTCCAGAAAATAATACAGAGGATTCATCAAAATGTAAACCTGTATACCCGTTCGTATCAGCATATACTTCAGCAAGAATTCCTTTATTATCAAACGGAAGTTTAAGTTTGTTTGTATCCAGGGAATATACCTGGTTAAAAGTAAAAACAGGATCAGGGATAATACCCCCATTAAAGTAAGATATGTTTCCATCAATATCCTGAAGAAGGAAATCATATTTAAGGAAAAAGCCATTTGAAAGACCGTCCTGCTTTATATAACCATAAATATTATCCCCTGCCAGTGAATCACCGTGCATTTCATCATCAGCCATTTCGAGTGAATCCACATCTCCATCAATATTTATAATTATATTTACTGAACTAAGTGAATTCTCATCTTCAGCCAAAGCCCTGAAAGTTATAGGATCATTTAAATGTGGAACCTGAGGTACAGCAGAAAACGCAAATAAAAAAGGAGGAGTTGAATTATCAATACTTGTTCCCGGAATACCGTAATAAATCTGAAATGACTTATTGTCATAATAAAAATCCCTGCCTGTTGTAAATGAAGCTATTGGAGAACCGTTATAGTCTGAAAGACTCAATAGCTTATCTTCACCAACATAATTTGTAAATTTTTCCGACTGATTCCAGGTATCTCCTTCATCTGTGCTTGTCATATAATAAATTTCATTCTGTCTATAATTTTGAAAAGCGGTAGGATCATCTCTATAGTACAATAACCACAACTTGCCTGAGTTATCCTTTATCAGACGGGGCTTCTGATTATTAAAACCATCGCTTAATAATGTTTGTTTGTCCGACCACGTATTACCGTCATCTGTACTGGTACGAAATACCAAATCTATATCAGGAGTATCAGTAGTTTCATATACCAGGATATCTTTATTTGAATTAACATTAATAATATTTCCATTCCGTCCGGTTGAATCGATGATTTGAATTGCTCCCCAATTTATTCCCTCATAGGAACTGATTAAATAGATACCTATTGTATCAATAACAGCTCTATAGCTATAGACAAAGACAGTTTTTCCACTTTCAAGTTTTGACAAACTTGTGAATTTTACCAATCTTCTTTGGAAAGGTAATGCCGTAGTGGGTAATTCAATCTTATCACTCCATGTCAATCCGTTATCATCAGAATATATTACATAATAATGAAATTCCTGAAATGAAAGAATAATTCTCCCTGAATTAAGAACAACTGCATTTAATTCAAAGTCAGGATGATTATAAGAAATATAAACTATGTTAAATTCATTCCAGTTCATTCCCTGGTCAGTGCTTCTTGATGAATTAATTGTATGTGATGTACTATCGTACCAGAACATCATCAAACTGTTATCGGGCAGTCCCAATAGAAACGATTCTGTATTTGATATGCTGTCACTTTGTAATTGAAAGTGAAGCGGATGTGTTATTTGTGCAAATGACTGAAATGTGCATAAAACAATGAATAAGAATAAGTACCGCATGGTTCTCTCCCTATATTTATTTTCCCGAATTTTTTCTTTCCAGATTTATTTAAGTAAAATCATTTTCCCAACACGCGTATCGAATGCTTCTAATCTATAAAAATAAATTCCGGATGCAAGATTTGATGCATCAAAATTGACTTCATAAATTCCTTTATCCTGGTTTTCGTTTACAAGAACTTTTACTACTCTTCCAAGTATATCATAAATAGTTAAATTAACGTAATGATAGGAAAGAAGCTGATAAGATATTTTTGTACTGTTATTAAATGGATAAGGATAATTATTATACAAATAATCCGAGGTAACCGGTCTGTAAAATATTTCTCTATCAAAATTAACATCTTTTATTTCGCTTACATTTGCCCATATATCGGTATTTGTACCTTCTGTTTTGTTATCCTCAAATGCAAAAATTAAATGGTTATCAAAGATATCGGCACTGTTATTCTCATTATATTCATAACTATTAAGATCATTGTAATGGTGAAGATTATAAATTCCTGTAGAATGCCTGTTGTCATTTGCATAAAAGCCCACAACATTATGATAATTATTGTAGGTTATAAATAATTTTTGGTTTTTAAAATCAATAATATGGGCTTCAAAGGGATCACTATAAAAATAAATTCTGTCATCAAAAGTATAATCTTTGTCAAATGTATAGTTTCTTTTAACATTCAGTCTATTATAATCTGAGTAGATTACAATGTAATTGTCATCATAATTTTTACAAAATATATCAGAAGCAAGATAGATTGTGCTGTCTATAATAAAAGGCAGGGTGGAAATATTACCATCCCTGTCATAGAATGCCCCGTAAATTTTATTATCCGGTGTCTGAACATTATATTTTTGCCAGGCAACAAAAATGTTTAAAGATGAATCTATTGAAACCGCAAGAGGATTTAAAAAATAATTTTCGGAATAAGTGATAAATTTCTTTTCCCCTGTCTCAGCTTCAAGGTTTTTATTGTACAATCTTAATGATGCACCATACTGGTCATACCAGCAAACCATAATTTCATCACTGCTGTTTACGTTCATTACCAGATTGAATGTTTCGTAGTAAAAATTATTTTTTACAATAATATTTCCCCCTTTTTTTTCACCGTCCGGGCTCACAGCCTGCAGACATATTGATTTGCTGTCACTATCATCATTTCCTATAAATGCTACCACAAAAGTACCTTCGGAAAGTGTCTGGATATATTTTGACTGAAGATACCAGTACTCAGAAGATACTTCATTCAACTGAAAATTTCCTTTAACAGGATTATAATCCTGATCATATACCCTGGCATATAAATCATTTCTCCCGTTTCGTCCATCGTTCCATATTATTATCGATTGTCCGTTATTGTTGAATTTTACCAAAGGCTCTTTTTGAATTGCACTTTCAGAATCATCATTAATTTTTTGAAGCGAACCTATTGTGTTTATATCAGAATCAAATTTTTGATAATAAACATTTTCGTCCGATCTGATTTGACCATCAATAGCTATACAAAATTTATTGTCAGCAATGTCCGTTATATCATCTATTGAAGAATAATTTAATCCGGCTTGATCATAGCTTAGATTAATTATTCCGCCTATTCGTACACCGCTGGAATTTATTTTCTGAATATAATTATGGGTATAATCATTTATTAAGAGATAAAAGATGCTGTCTCTGTCTGATGAAACTCTGTGTACAGCAAGGTTATGATTGGAGAGATTCAGATTAATTACATCGCTTACAAAACCGGTATTTGTATTGAAAACTCTTGCATGAAAGATCCCATCCTATCAAAAAGTTATCACTGCCTGCAGATGAAATCTCTGGTTGTGAATTGCTCCATGAATTTGGATTATTTACGATTGTATTAAAGCCAGTTAATTGTCCGGATTTATTTACTATTTGAAGATAAACATTTGAATAAGAATTCCAGGTTATACAGTAGTCACCATTATCATCAACAGCGATATATTTTCCGTTGCTGTAATTTGATATATTTTTATCCGGTTCATTAATTATAATTGCATTTCCAACAGCTTCCCCTGAACTATCAACTAACCTGGCATACACAGAGCTAATTCCGCCCCATACGACCATAAATGATCCGTCATCGCTTATGGCTACTGAAGGAGACTCTGTATTATATGTATATGTCGTGCTTACAATTATAGTATCTCCGATTCTTTGTCCTGTATCATTAAATCTCTGGGCAACTATATCCTGGTAATTCTGCATCCAGGCTATTATAAAATTTCCATTTTTATTTGCTGCGACAAAGGGATTATTATTCCCATATAAAGATCCGTCGTTAACTTTTAAATTTGCACCTATTTTATTCCCATTGCCATCATAGAACTGAGCATAAATTTCATTTTTGCTATTTCTATTATCAATCCAGGCAAATACGCAATGACCATTTCCATCAGCCGCTGCACTACAACTTGATTGGTTACTGCCATAATCGCTATCCAAGGAATTAACCAGGAAATCTTCTTTAAGGAAAGGTGGGTTAATCGTATCTTCAACAGATTTATTAAAAAACTTGTTCGCGCCGGGGTCGGGAATTGAATTCTTTTTAATAACCTGAGAATAGACATTAAATGACAGCAAAATTAAAGCAGCCAGAGAAAGAATGATTGAACTCCAATATCTTTTTCTCATTGAATTATCCCCTCTTAAAAATAAAAATTAAGACCGAGACCGATTCGCGTTATAAAGTTTTTTACTGTACGTTCTTCAGAATGAGTATTATTTTCATCTCCATAGATAAAACGTGAATTATAATTACCGGATGCAGATGAATACATAATTCTGATATTAGATTTTAATGAGAGCGACCTGCTGAAAAAATACTCTGCTCCAAAACCAAGATTAAAATGCCACGGCGAATTTAACTCTTCGGTGAATTCTTCAATGTTATCTTCATCGATAATGACGGGCTGGAGCGGTTCCTGGAATAATTGCTTATACTCATTTTGTGCAAAAGCAATTTGCTTACCAAATCCCGCGGCAGCAAAGATACTTACTTCTTCCGCTATGATATTCTTGAAATAATATTTCATCCCTAAATTAAAATCGAATAACTTTAAACCAATTGAACTTTTATATCCATCGTCAGACTCATAATCATTCGAACTATAGTGATTCTCATACCTGTCTTCTTCAAGTGAAGAAGTGTAACCTGCGTCGAAAGTAAGTCTGACATTTTCTGTAATACCATACGCCAGTTGTGCTTCCATGTTTACCTGGTTATTTGCATTAACATAGATTATAGGATTTGGAGGACTACCGCCATTATCGTATACCTGGTAAATACTTCCCGAATAATATGGTACGTACAATATTCCGAATGACCATTTTTTGTTTTCAGAAAACTTTGTGACGGGATTATATATTACTTTTCCTGTAGAATCTATACGGGAGTCATTTTTAGTTGATACATTTGCCAGCCTGTCCATTTCCTTTTTTATTTCCTGATCTTCTTTAATTTTTTCCGACCGGTCATCGATAAATTTGTTTACAGCTTCTTTATCTGATACAAAGCCCTCTCCCGCCTGATATATAATTCCGAAACTTTCGAGGTAAACCTTTTCCAGTGCTTTATTAACAATTGATTCACTCCGGTTGTCCAGATAATTAAAATAAAACCTGGAACCATCAAACGATGTAATAAAGCAAGGATATGATCTTCCGTCAACCAGGAAAAGTGTATCAGGAAACTGAGTTTGCGCAAACGAAATTAATGGAAATAGAATGAATACTATGATCTTCATAAGATCCCCTGCAGATTATTGAATATATAGTTGTTTAGCATTAAATAGGAAAGACAAATACTCTATTATTTTAAGTGCAGCATTTAACATTTCTTCTCGCCCTGTCCCTAAACGTTAAAATATTTAATAGTAATTTAGAATCAAATTAAGTACCACAAAAATGTAATCAAAAGCTTTTATTAAACAAATGCCATTCATTTTACTGTATAGTTAAAGACACTTCTTTGACTACATTTCTATACAAACTTTGTTTTATTTCTAAGACAGAGAGCTCATTACCTTAAGTCTTTTATTTTCCTTTTAATTGAATAAAAATGGAGCGGAATATTTGAAATAAAAATCCTCCTTTCAATTCCTGAAAAGAGGACTTGCCAGGTGGAATTTAAATTTAATAATACAGAAAATATTTTCTTATAAGTAAATTGATTGAACACAATTAAAGTGGAGTTTCAACAACCACATATACTTTTTCTCCGGGTATAAATCTGTAGTATATACCGCCGAATAAATAGTATCGTAATCTACGCAGCTAAAAGTGTGTTAGAACATTCTCTTTAGACTAAATAGAATAAAATGAATAAAGTTTCTGAACTGATTTTAAATTGTGAAAAGAATAAGATCGCTACTGAATATGTTGTGAATCAATTAAGGTATAAAGAGGAGCCTGGTTCTTTCTTTCATCAGTCATAGAGAACGCATTTGATAACTAGTATGTCAAATAAGGAAGCCAACCGAAATAAAATTAAATCTTAATAAAGTTCTAAATCATCTAATTACTCTCCAAGACTAATTTATAATTTTTATTATTTTTTAATTCCACAATTACTCACGATTGATTATTTTTACATTAACAGTACGGAACATTTCATTATTTGAATAAAATAAAGGGAACTGCCTTGAAAGCTTTAAATCTTCTTTTCATCTTTTCGTTCATCATTCTTATTATTGGCTGCGGATCCGGTAATAAAGTTACTATCACAAAATTTGCTCCCCAGGGGAAAGTACAAAATCTTACAACATTTACAATTGAGTTTTCTGAAAATCTTGCACCTGCGGATGTTCAGGATAAATGGCTCACTGATCAATTTGTAATTTTTGAACCAAAAATAGATGGCAAGTTTAAATGGACTTCGGGCAACACCCTGATTTTTTCTCCCGATTATCCTCTTGAAGCTATCCAGGATTACAAAGCAAAGGTAACCGATAAAGTTTTATTCAACACAAAATATTCTTCTGATTTTAATACTTTTGAATTTCACACGCCCGATTTTGATGCTAACAAAGTAGAGTTTTTCTGGACACGAATTCCAAACCAGGATTATAAATTAAGCGTGCAGGCAAATTTATATTTCAATTATGCAGTTGCTCCCGGACAATTGAAAAATAATCTTGAAATAACAAGAGGCGGGGAAGAGGTTAAAGATTTTCAGGTAGTATCCGATAAGCCTGCAGAGGTAATGGCCATTAATTTAGGCGAGGTTAAGCAGACCGATAAAGCGCAGAAGCTTGTAATAAAAATTAAAAAAGGGATGATGTCTGTTATTGGAAAGAAACCTTTACAGGATGAAAGAGAATTTGAACAAAAACTTCCCCCGATTACGAAGCTTGCTATTACATCAGTATCATCAGGCTTTGATGGTTCGACAGGCTGGATTGTAGTTGCAACGACACAAACAGTTGATGACAAGCAGGTTGCCGATTATGTTAAAATCACTCCGGGAAAAAAGCTCACTTTTACGGTAAATGAAAATCAATTCCGGATTGAAGGAGATTTTTCAGATGTTCAAACAGCGCATTTAAAAATTAATAAGGGATTACCTGGATTGTATGGCGGCTTGCTTGAATTTGATTATGAGCAGGATGTGGTTCTTGTAAATATTAACCCGTCTATAAATTTTACTGATAAAGCCGGAGTCTATATGATGCTTTCGGGGCAAAAAAACCTTGAGGTTAATGCCGTTAATGAATCTGGTGCCGAAGTTGAAGTGCTCCAGGTATTTAAAAACAATCTCCTTTTCTTCCTAAATAGTAATAGATATCATTATTATAGTTACAGTGATTATGAGTATGATGATGACGAATATTATGGTGGCTATTACGATAACAACAGTGAATATAGTGTCGGCGATTACGGTAAAGAAATTTATACTGAAAAAATTAATCTCTCAGACAAAAAAAACTGGCTTCAAAAATTTACTGTTAACCTGAATAAAGCTCTAAATCAACAGAGGAAGGGAATTTTTGTTGTAAACGTTCGCGCAACTAATGATAGGTGGGAACGGGATTCCAAGATGGTCGCAATTTCTGATTTTGGAATTATTTGTAAAAGCTCCGAAGATGAGCTAATGGTTTTTGTAAATTCTGTTGCAACCACGGAACCTGTAAAAGATGTTCAGATAAATGTAATCTCTTCAAACAATCAGACAATTCTTTCCGGGAAAACCGATGATGAGGGAATTGTGAAATTTACTGGTGTTAAAGCAAAGATAGAGGGATTTTCTGCCAGACTAATAACCGCAGAAAAAAATAATGATTTTAATTACCTGGATCTGTCCAACACAGAAATTGAAACTTCAAGATTTGATGTCGGCGGCATTTATCAGTACTCCGATAATTATAACACATTTATTTATTCTGAAAGAAATCTTTACAGGACAGGTGATAAAATCAATATAGTCGGGATAGTCAGAAATGATAAAATAAAAATTGTAAAAGATATTCCGATAATAGTAAAAGTAATTGCTCCGACAGGAAAAGTATTTGATGAATTTAAAAAGACATTAAATGATGAAGGTTCATTCGAGCTTTCTTTTGATATTCCTGATTTTGCCCAGACCGGCAGGTATAATGCTGAGGTTTATTCGGGTACTTCGCAGTTGCTTGGAACTTACGGTTTTAATGTGGAGGATTTTGTACCTGACAAAATAAGAGTAAAACTGAAAAGCGATAAAGATAAAGTCCGTCCCGGAGAAACTGTTTCGGTTAAACTTGAATCTGAATTTTTATTTGGAGCGAAAGCCTCCGGTTTAAAATATCAATCGGAAATTCAGTTAAGATACAGACCATACTACAGTAAAAAATATCCCGGTTATGATTTCAGCGGCACATCATTTAAAAATTCCAGAATTGAAGATTTTCAAATTGACGGAACTCTTGATGAAGATGGTAAAGCAACTATAACTGATACGATACCGGATAAATTATCTTCAGGCGGATACTTTTATGGTAATGTTTATGCAAGCGTTTTTGATTTAACTGGAAGAACTGTAAATCAGACAACAGACTTTAATGTTTATCCAAACGACTATTTTATCGGTATTAAATCGGACGGATACTATTTCGGTACAAATGAAAAACTGAACTTTAAATTTGTGGCAGTTGATCAATATGATAAGCCGGTTAAGAAATTTAAAGCAACAGTAAAGCTGGTAAGATATGAATGGCAGACCGTTCTGAAGAAAAACACCTACGGCCAGTTTTATTATAACTCTGAAGAAAAAGAAACTGATGAATGGGAAAAACAGGTTGATATTTCAGGAGGACCAAAAGATATTTCATTTACTGTTTCTAAATCCGGGAGATATCAATTAAGAATTTCTAAAGATGGAAGTACTGATTTTTACCGCACTAATTTTTATGCTTACGGATGGGGCAGTTCTACAGCTTCTTCTTTCGAGGTAAATAAAGAAGGAAAGATTGATTTCGTTTTTGATAAAGGAATCTATAATCCCAGTGATAAAGCAAAAATACTTTTAACAGCCCCGTTTTCCGGTAAAATGCTGCTGACAATAGAAAGAAATAATGTGTTTGAACACCGCTACATCGATATTGAAAACAAATCGACTCAGGTTGAAGTTGACGTAAAAGAAGATTTTATGCCTAATGTTTATATAACAGCTACTTTATTTAAGAAACACACATTCAACAGCGGGACACCTTTTTTTGTCGGGCATGGTTTTGGCTCTATGAAAGTTGAGAAAAAGGAATATCACTTACCTGTTTCAATTACGGCACAGGAGAAAATAAAACCCAATACCAGACAGCAGATTACAATAAAGACAGTGGCTGAACAAAATATTTTCGTTACACTTGCTGCAGTAGATGAAGGTATTCTTCAGATAAAAAATTATGAAACGCCTGATCCGTATAAATTTATGTATGCTAAAAGATCTTTAAAAGTTGACAGCTACGACTTGTACAAGCTTCTGCTTCCGGAAATTGTTTCGCGTAATTCTTCAACCGGCGGGGATGGCGGTTTGGAGGAACAGGCACAATTAAAAAAAAGATCAAACCCGATTACAGCCAAAAGATTTAAATTGCTTTCATTCTGGAGCGGCATTGCTAAAACAAACAGCGAGGGAGTGGTAACGATTCCTTTGGATATACCGCAGTTCATCGGTGATATTCGTTTAATGGCAGTAGCATTTTCAGGGCCGCGATTCGGCAGCGCTGAAGAACATATTAAAGTTGCGGACGACTTAATTTTACAGCCTGAGATGCCGCGGTTCTTATCTTCCAATGACACTTTAAATTCTTCGGTATCAATTATAAATACAACTGCAAAAAAGGGAAATGTTGATGTCAGACTGAAAGTTGAAGGTCCGTTAAAAATTGTTTCATCAGATAAGCAATCTGTTACAATTCCGGCTAATTCAACAGGAAGAGTAAATTTCAAAATATGCAGCGGCGAAAAGGTCGGAACAGGAAAAATAATGTTCGAAACATCCGGGATAGCAAAAGTAAAAGATGAAACTGAGATTGGTGTACGACCAATTTCTCCTTTCTTTGTTGAAAGCGGATCGGGAAATGTTAAAGACGGGGAGACAATTAACCTTGATGTACCCAAAGATTATGTCGATGGGACGCAAAGCGAATCAGTAACGATAAGTAAGTTTCCCGCTTTGAAATTTGCCAGGCACCTGAAGTACCTGGTCGGGTATCCTTACGGCTGTATTGAACAAACCGTCTCAAAACTATTTCCGCAATTGTATTTTGAAGACCTTGCTAAACTGGTTGCACCGGATTTATATAGAACGAATAACCCGGTTTATTTTGTCAATGAAGGTATTAAGAAAATTGAATCAATGCAGCTATATGACGGTTCAATCGCTTACTGGCAGGGTGGAGATTATACAAATGTCTGGGGAAGCGTTTACGCCGCTCATTTTCTGATTGAAGCAGGGAAAGCAAGATTTAATATTTCCCAAAGTGTCTTATCAAAACTGCTGGATTATATTTCGAAAGTCAGTAAATCCAACGGAACTTACGATTATGTCACCTATGATAATAATAAAAGAACAGTCATAAAGATTGCAAGAAAAGAAATTCTTTATGCACTCTATGTTCTTGCACTTGCAGACAAAGGTGATATTGCAACAATGAATTATTATAAAGCCCGGCCGCATCTTTTAACAAATGATACGAAATATCTTTTAACGGGCGCTTATGCTTTAATGGGACAATGGAATACTTATTATGAAATGATGCCCGATTCATTTATTCCTGAAAAGACAATCAGGCTTACAGGCGGCTGCTTTGATTCGGAAATAAGATCAAATGCAATTATGCTTAATGTACTTCTTGAAGTTCAGCCGGCAAGCGGACAGATCCCTTATATAATAAAGTTTCTTTCTGACCATGCAAATGAAATTTACTCAACGCAGGAAAGATCATTCACTTTTCTTGCACTGGGAAAAGCAGCGAGCATAAATTCAGGAAGTAATGTGAATGTGAAAATTATCTCAAACGGAAAGACATTAAAATCATTTGCGGGAAAAGATATAACAGTCGATGTTCCAAATCCGGATAAAGCTCAACTTTCATTGAAAGCTTCCGGTAATGGAGAGGTCTATTATTTCTGGAATACCGGCGGAATAAAGCTGAATCAAAAAGTTAAAGAAGAAGATTCCAATTTAAGAATAAGAAGAGCCTACTTTGATTATAGAACAGGGCAGCAGATTTTTAATGGGGTTTTTGAACAGGGGCGGCTGATCGTTTGTAAAATTACTCTAACCGGGATGGAAAGATCTGCAGAGAATATCGTTATTACAGATATGGTTCCGGCAGGATTTGAAATTGAAAATCCAAGACTTTCAGCTTCGACAAAGTTAAGCTGGCAGCCGAAGAATCCCCTGTATATTCAATACATGGATGTTCGTGATGACCGCCTGTTGTTATTTACAAATTTAGCCAGCAACCAGACGAAAGAATTTTATTATATGCTTAGAGTTGTAAGTAAAGGAACTTTTCAATTACCGGTTATTGGTGCCGAAGCTATGTACGATCCGGAATTTCACTCATACAATGGTGCGGGAGTTGTAAAAGTTGTTGATAAATAGAAAGGTTATCCTGAAATTGAATAAAAGATGATCATAAGAATATTTGCAAAAATAATATTAAATAATAAACCGTTTAGTTTTAACTGCCAGACTTAAAATGATACTTAAAAACGGCTTTAACTATTTAGAATGAATTTTACATCCAAATGATTATTTATAAATTAAAAAGGTTTTTAAGTTCAAAGTACCTTGAAGGAGTAATTTACTTTTTTTTATTTCTGCTTTTGCTGGATGTATTGCTTCCTCTGCCTCCAACTAAGCAGTATTCAAAAGTAATACTTGCTAAAGATGGGACAATGCTTTCGGCATTTCTTACTCCCGATGATAAATGGCGAATGGAAACAAATCTGGATGAAGTCTCTCCTGATTTAATCAAAGCAATAATTACAAAAGAAGATTCCTGGTACTACTGGCACTTAGGTGTTAACCCTGTTTCTGTTATCCGTGCCTTATTTTCAAATATTACTTCCGGCAGGGTTGTATCGGGAGCTTCAACTATTTCAATGCAGGTAGTCCGAATTTTAGAGCCCGGTAAAAGAAATTATTTAAATAAAATCGGGGAAATGTTGCGTGCAGTTCAGCTTGAATTTCATTACAGTAAAAAAGAAATACTTGAAATTTATTTAAGCCATCTTCCTTTCGGAGGAAATATTGAAGGTGTAAAATCTGCCGCTTATATTTATTTTAACCGCCCCCCTTCAAAGCTTAGTCTGGCACAATCGGTATTATTAGCAGAGATTCCAAATAATCCAAACAAGTACCGTTTGGACAAGAATATTTCCGATGCACTCAAAGCAAGAAACTTTCGTTTAAAAATATTTATTGAGGATAAAAACTTTCCTAAAAAATATCTGGAAGATGCTTTGAACGAACCCCTGGTTTCAAACCGTTATGAGGTACCATTTATAGCTCCGCATTTCAGCAATTATATTAATCAGAATTATAATGGCGATAACATTCATACGTCTCTGGATTTAAAAATTCAGCAGAAAGCAGAAAATCTTTTATACAATTACGTAAACAGAGTTAAGTCTAATGGAGTAACCAACGGGGCTGTTTTAATTATCGATAACAAAAATCATTCTGTTGCAGGCTACTGCGGTTCTTCGGATTATTATGATACTAAAACTGATGGACAGGTAAATGGGGTTGTCGCTGTACGTTCTCCCGGTTCAACATTAAAGCCGGCACTTTATGCCCATGCATTTGATCTCGGCTCGCTGACTCCTCAAATGAAGCTTCTGGATATTCCAACTGATTATTACGGATATGCCCCGGAAAATTATGATTTACAATTTCATGGCGATATTACTGCAGCTAAAGCTTTGCTCTGGTCATTAAATGTTCCGGCGGTCAGATTACTTGAAAGTGCCGGGTTAAAAGAATTTATCGATCTTCTGATTAACAGCGGTTTTGATGAAATAAAAAACAAAAAGGATGAATTAGGTTTATCTGTAATTCTTGGCGGTTGTGGTGTTTCGCTGGAACAATTAACATCAATGTATTCTTGTTTTGCCTGCGATGGAAATCTTCACAAATTAAATTACATCTTACATGATGATCACAATAATAATAATTCGAAAAAGATTTTCTCACCGGAAGCTTCATACTTAATTGCCGATATCTTATCAAATAATTACCGTCCCGATTTCTCAAATGATTTGATCAATAAATCTTCTCTGCCGCGTATTGCTTGGAAAACAGGGACTTCTTATGGAAAAAGAGATGCCTGGGCTGTAGGATTTAATCCACGGTATACGATAGGTGTCTGGATGGGCAACTTTGACGGCAAAGGTTCGCCTGAACTTTCAGGGGCAAATATGGCGGTCCCCTTACTTTTTGATCTCTTTAATTCAATAGAGAATAATTCAAAAAAAGAATGGTTCAAAAAACCGGATAATGTTCTTAAAAGAAAAGTGTGCGCGGAAACCGGACTGCTTCCTACAAAATTTTGTACGCAATTGGTTGAAGATGATTACATAAAAAATGTATCCCATAACAAAGTCTGCGGTTTATATAAAGAACTTTATGTAAATGATGCCGGGACAATGGAATATTGCCCGGATTGCATGCCTTCTTCCGGGGTAAAGAAAAAAGCTTATCCGATATATGATCCCGGGTTAAAACTCTGGTATGATCAAAATAATATTGCCTACTTAAAAATTCCTCCTCATAATCCTGCCTGCCAGAAGAGATTCACAGGAAAAGGACTAAAAATAATTTCGCCTTCGGAAGATTATGAATATTACGTAGAAGAAAAATCAGGAGAGGAAATTTTATTACAAGCCGTTTCCGAAACAGGATCTTCAAAACAATTCTGGTATATAAATGACAGGTATTTTATAACCTCAAAACCCGGCGAAAATATTTTTTACAAACCCGGCAAGGGAAGAATAAAAATCTCCTGTATAGATGATAAAGGAAGATCATCCGATGTGACTATAACTGTGAATTATTTTTAATTTATGAAACAGTCCTTAGAATCTTCATCTGTCTGCCGGCTTTGTCAAAGTAGCTTAATAAAGTTTCAAATATCAATAAGGACGAGTTTCTGTTTAACCTCTAAGAAATATGTCTCTAACATTTTTATTATTAATGGGTTTAAATAATAAGGCTTATTTCCGCCCATTTAAAGTGATCCTGATTTTTTGTAATTATTCACTTCATTTATCAAAAAGGTTTTGTACCGGTCCCTTTTTAATTAAATGTAACCACTGTATATATGAGAACCAACATGAATTTCAAAAATAAGCCTTTAGTAATAATTTTTTCAATATTACTGATCCCGTTAATAGGAATAGCTGACTATCTTACCGGGTCTGAAATTACATTCTACGTATTTTATTTAATACCGGTAGTTTTAATTGCCGTTACGACGAATAAAAAATTTGTCCTGATTGTATCAGTAATAGTTACTGCCACATGGTTCCTTGCTGATTATTACACACATATTTATTCAAATGAATTAATCCCTTTCTGGAATACTTTTGTCCGTTTTTCAACTTTTATAATTGTAGGTTTGCTGGTATTTAACTTAATGGAAAAATTCCATAAAATAGAAAAACTGAATGAGGAATTGGTTGCTCTTAATAATGAAAAAAACAGGTTCCTTGGTATAGCAAGTCACGATCTAAGGAATCCTATATCAACTATCTACACGTATTCAGATTTCCTGGATAATGAATATTCCGGCGAGTTGAATTCTGAAACATCAGAGATCATAAATTATATAAAAGAATTGAGTCATAGTTCGCTCAACCTGCTCGGCAGATTACTGGATGTAAGCAGAATTGAAGCTGGAATAGTTGAACTGTCTCTTAAATCTCAGGATTACATATTATTTATCAAAAAATGCATTGATTTAAACCAGATACTTGCAAATAAAAAAGGTATCACAATAAAGTTTGAATCGACGATGAATTCTTTAACCCTGGAATATGATGAAATGTATATGCGTGAGGTTATTAATAATTTATTAACCAATGCTGTTAAGTTTTCATACCCCGATGCCGAAATTAAATTAAGAGTATCGCTTACAGAAAATGAGAATGTAAGAACTGAAGTAATCGATACAGGTAAAGGAATTCCTGAATCCGAGCAGGATAAACTTTTCACGTATTTTCATAAGACCAGTTCAACACCCACTGCCGGAGAGGATAGTTCCGGACTCGGTCTTGCAATTTCAAAAAAAATTATAACTGAACACAAAGGTACTATTGGCGTAATCAGCCAGGCAGGCAAGGGATCAAATTTTTATTTTGAGCTGCACAGACAGTAATATCTATTACATTTATTTAACATTTATAACTGATCCTGTACTTTTAACCCATTCTTTAATTTTATTTTTAATCTCGTCTCTTATAGCTCTTGTTCCAATCAGTTTTTCTTCATCAGTGCCTTCCAGCTTGGAAGGATCGGGAAAGCTCCACGTTACCCTTTCCTTTGTGCCGGGAAAAATCGGGCATCTTTCAGCAGCAGTTTTATCACAGACGGTAAAGACATATTCAAACATTTTTCCATTCTTGAAGAATTCAAATACATCTTTTGTTTGATTCCCTGAAATATCAATCCCGTCTTCCATCATTGCTCTTACAACATAAGGATTAAGCTTACCCGGCTCAAGACCTGCACTTTCGGCAAAATATTTATCGCCTGCAAATTGATTAAGATATGCCTCAGCCATCTGGCTGCGGGCACTATTGTGAACACATACAAATAGCACTCTTATTTTTTCCATAGCTTTTTTATTTATTATAAGATTGGGTAAGATATAAATAATTTCTGTTTCCAAAGATTAATTTTTTGTTAAATCTTTGACTTTAATTTCTATAAGAAAGCCTGCCCTAAAATTGCAAAAAGCATTTTTTATATAATGCCTTTATCACTAACGGTATTGAAAATATCGGCATCCATTTTATTAAAACTAAAAATCAAAACCCGCCGATTTCTAAAAAACAGGAAACACATCCATTATATCTCCTAAAATCAGTTAAAAATAGGGTTAAAACTCCGGCACACTATATGAGTAGTTACTCATATAGTCAATTACTCATATGAATGGAGTTAAGGATGCAGAAGACACAGGAAGAACTTAAAGCAAATATTTTAAGCGCACTCGCCCACCCTAACAGGATTCGTATCCTTGAATTTATAAAGAATGGCGTTAAATGCAATTGCGAAATTGCACCTGCATTAGAGCTTGAGCAGTCCAATCTTTCCCGGCATATGAAAATTCTGGTCCAGGAAGGCATTGTAATTTCCTGGAAAGAAGGTTTACGCGTTAATTATAAAATAACTGACGATAGAATAATTGACATAATAAGTACTGCGGGTAGTGTTGCGCGCAAAGAAGCACAAAAAAGAATTAAAATTCTTGATAAGGTCTAAAAAATATGGGAGAATTAAAATGAACATAAAAGTGCTTGGTCCCGGCTGTATGAACTGCCAGACTCTCGAAAAAAGAACAAAGGAAGCTGTAAAAAATTTAGGTGTAGAAGCTGAAATAGAAAAAGTCACAGATACTAAGCAGATAACCACTTACGGCATTATGCTTACACCTGGCCTTATCGTGAATGACAAAATTATAGTTCAGGGGAAGGTACCCACTGTTGAACAAATTCAGGATATTCTGAAACAACAGCTATCTAATTGAACCGGAATACATATCTATGAACTGGAAAGAACAATACAAACCGTTTTTATGGATAGCCGGGTTCTTTCTGTTTGCATACTATATGCCGATAGGAAACGAATCATTTAATAAATCCATTGTAGAAGCTTTCGCTCTTGCTAAATGGTATGCACAGGAGCATGTGCTGCTTTGTCTTGTGCCTGCTTTTTTTATTGCGGGGGTTATTGCAGTTTTCATTAGCCAGGCATCGGTAATAAAATATTTCGGGGCTAATTCAGTAAAGTGGAAAGCTTATCTTGTAGCTTCAGTTTCGGGAACTATACTTGCTGTTTGTTCCTGTACGGTGCTACCACTTTTCTCCTCAATTCATAAACGCGGTGCTGGTTTAGGACCCGGTATAGCTTTTCTTTATTCCGGTCCCGCAATCAATATACTTGCAATAATTTTAACCGCACGTGTACTAGGTATGGAGCTGGGTATTGCAAGAGTTATCGGAGCAGTTTCATTCAGCGTGATTATCGGTTTGATAATGGCATTCATCTACAGGAAAGAAGAAAAAGAAAAAGCAAATAACCAGTTGACAATGCCGGAAGTTGAAGAAACACGACCTCTCTGGCAGACCGCTCTTCACTTTTTTATCCTGGTTGCTATACTTGTTTTTGTTAACTGGGGAAAACCGGATACGACCGAAGGATTCTGGTTCCTGCTCTTTGCAAACAAATGGTTTATAACTTCAGCTTTCGGATTAGGCTTTGCTCTTTCGATGTCCTATATAATCAAGGTAAAGAAAGCTTTCGTGCTGAGCGGAACTCTTGCAGTAATCATCGCAGCAATTATTTTTAATAACCCTATCATTCCTTTTGTTGTTGCAGTAGTTGCTACAACAATAGCTTTATCTTTCTCTAAAGATGAACCTAACCAATGGCTTGGCGAAACCTGGGGATTTACGAAACAGATTATGCCATTGCTCGGTGCAGGTGTTCTGGTTGCAGGCTTTCTGCTTGGTTCAAATAACGGCAGCGGCGGTATAATACCTAATGAATGGATATCGGCACTCGTTGGAGGCAACTCCATATTCTCAAATTTCTTTGCATCAATAACCGGTGCTTTTATGTATTTCGCAACTTTAACCGAAATACCGATTCTACAGGGGCTTCTACACAGCGGAATGGGAAAAGGTCCTGCTCTTGCTTTGCTTCTTGCAGGTCCGGCATTATCCCTTCCTAATATGCTGGTTATCAGGAGTGTAATAGGAACACAAAAAACAGTCGTGTATGTTAGCCTTGTAGTAATTATGGCAACAATAAGCGGCATAATGTACGGTTCAATTTTTTAAGAGTTAATTTTATGAACTTAAAACTTAAACTGTCTGTAATAACATTTTTCTTTTCTTCAATCCTGGTTTCTGCTCAGTCGGAGTTTCCTTCTAACCTGGAAAAGACAGCATCCGATGTTATTCTTGCAGTGGCTTCGAATAATTCTTCCCCCGCAGATGAGACTGGTGCCATTTATCCGTATTATTACTCAAATACGGATATTATTGAATTTGAAAAAACCTACAAAACGAGCTATGCTTCTTATGATAGCCTCGTTAAATTTATAACAGGGCTAAAGGATGAATTTAATAATATCAGTAATGACTCTGCACTTGTGCTTCTTAATCAGTATTACCTGCATATCAATCGTACCTTTTATAATTACTTTATGAATAAATTCTTCTCTTCAACTAAAACTAAAATTATATTTTTCAGTGCATCGGTTTCCTGCCCCTGCACTCTTGAGATGTGTAAAAATCAACTGATTGACATTCTGAAATTCAAAAATGAGAATAATGATAAATACGATTTCTGGGTTATAGATTCTTACTGGGATAATGATCTTCAGATTAAATATGATATATACTTTGCTCCTTCTGTTCTTGTATTAAACGGTGATAATAAAGTTATTACCAAAATTGAATATGATGAACAGATGATAAATAAACTAAAAAACTTTTTAGCGGAAAATGATAAGGGAGAAAAATAAAATGGTAGTGAAAATTCTTGGAACAGGTTGTAAAAAGTGTCAGACACTCGAAGCGAAAGTCAGGGATCTGATCGCTGCAAATAATATTAACGCGGATGTTGAAAAGGTTACCGATATAAATGAAATGGTACGTTACGGAATAATGATGACTCCCGGGTTAATAATAAATGAAGAGATTAAAAGCTTTGGTGTTATCCCAAAAGATGATCTATTACTGGACTGGCTAAAGGGAGACAAATAATGAAAAGACTTACTTTTTTAATCATTGCAATCATAATAACAGTTTCTGCAGCTCTTTATTCACAGCAGAAAGCAGAAGATACAGCAAAGGTAACTTTTATTGAGCTTGGTTCTGTAAATTGTGTGCCCTGTAAGATGATGCAGCCGGTGATGAAATCTATTGAAGGGAAATACGGAACACAGGTTAAAGTTATTTTTTACGATGTTTGGAAACCTGAACAGAAAAAGTATGCTCACCAGTATGGAATTAAGCTTATACCCACACAGGTATTTTTAGATAAAAATGGCAAAGAGTTTTTCCGGCACGAGGGTTTTTATCCCGAAGCAGAAATAGATAGCTTGTTCAGAACTAAAGGATTAAAACCAAATAAAAAAGAAGGGTAAATGTTAGAAGGAATTTTTACAGCTTTGTATGAGGCAATGACAGGCACGATATGGCTGGCTGTTCTTGCTTCCTTTGGCTGGGGAGTTTTAAGTATTCTTCTTTCCCCGTGTCACCTTTCAAGTATTCCGCTGGTTGTTGGATTTATTAGTTCGCAGGGGAAAACTACTGTAAGAAGGACATTCAATATTTCGCTTTTATTCTCAATAGGAATTCTTGTTACAATAGCTGGTATTGGAATAATTACCGCATCACTCGGAAGGTTAATGGGAGACATCGGTGTTTATGGAAATTACATCGTTGCCATAATCTTTTTTATTGTTGGTTTGTATTTACTCGAAATTATTAAAATAGATTGGAACAGCATTGGATTAAAACAAACAAAGTCCAAAGGTTTATTGGCTGCATTAATTTTAGGACTGCTATTTGGGATAGCTTTGGGTCCTTGTACATTTGCTTATATGGCGCCTGTGCTGGGAATAGTTTTTCAGACGGCACAAACAAACTACTTGTTAGCTGTAATTTTTCTTCTTGCATTTGGAATAGGGCATTGTTCCGTAATTGTCGGGGCAGGAACCCTAACAGGGAAAGTGCAAAAATATCTCGACTGGTCTGAAGGATCAAAAACAATTAAGTGGATAAAAAGAACCTGCGGTTTTTTAGTAATTATTGGCGGAATTTATCTGGTCTATACTGTTAATTAATTATTAAAGCCAATGAAACACTTTACTCTACAGAAGCAATTAATTATAAAAATGGTAAAAGATGGAATATCCAAAGGTATCTGGAATAAATCTATAAACGCCGAAGATGTGTCCGTTATTTATATGGTTATCCCCATTACATTTAACATTGAATTTGTATTAAATAAAAACGTTTTGAATAAGGATAACTTCAGCAAAAGAATGTATACTTTGATTTTGAAGGCATTGAAGAAATAAAAATTTTTGCTTAATAGAGTAAGTAAATGATTACTTATTAAAATAATATAAGGAATAAGAACAATGTTTAATTTACCAGAATGGACTTTTGAATTTCACGGGCATAGATGCCCCTTTATGCCGATTGGTTACCGTATGGGGACCTTAGCATTAGAAAAATTAGGAGTAAAGAAAAGCTTGAATCATCAGATGCACATATTCTCTGAAATGGGTATAGGTCATCCTCAAGGCTGCATGCAGGATGGAATTATGTCTGCAACCGGTGCAACTTTTGGAAAAGGAATGATTGAAAAACTGAATTACGGTAAAGTTGCTGCAATCTTTTGGTATCCGGGTAAAAAAGATGCTGTTAGAATATTTTTGAAAAATGAATTTCAGGATAAACTTTCACCTCATGAGTTTTTCAAATACCGCAAGCAGGGTATTGAACCTTCCGAAATTCCCGAAGAAGTTAGAAAAGATATAATTGATATTGTTCTGAATGCTGATGATGAAGAATTATTTAATGTAACAATTCTTCCTGATTTCCAATACACACCTGTTAAAGGTTCTTTCAACAAAGCAAAATGTGAAGTCTGCGGCGAATATGTTTTTGAAAGGTACTTACGTGTAAAAGACGGAAAGAAAGTCTGCATTTCTTGTTCTGAGAGAACCGGGGAAGAAAAAGTTATTCATTTACCTAAAATTTATTAAAGATTAATATGTTGTACTTAATTATTTCAGTAATAATTCTGGCAGCCTCTTTTTTATTTTCCATGTTGGGTTTAGGCGGTGCATTGATTTACGTACCTGTACTCAAGTGGGCAGGCTTCCCCGTTAAGGAAGTAGCAATACCTTCGGCCCTTTTATTAAACGGGTTAACAACTCTCATAGCTTTAATTGCATATTTTAAAAATAAATTGGTGGATGTTAAAGGCGGTTTAGCTATGACAATTTCAGCCTTTGCTTTTGCCCCTGTCGGGGCGGTTGTTTCCAACAAGCTGCCTCTAAATATATTACTCATTCTTTTCTCCGCTGCAGTATTATTTGCAGCAGGTAGAATGGCGCTTATGTCACGAAAGCCTGAGCCGAAAGAAATTATGTCTTTTAAGAAACGGGCAATAATAGGAGCATTGATTGGTGGGTTTGCCGGTTTCATGGCCGGGCTTCTTGGCATAGGTGGCGGGTTCATTATGGCCCCTCTATTAATGTGGATGGGATATGAAACTAAAAAGGCTGCTGCAACTTCAGCTTTTGCCGTAACCTTTTCTTCCTTTTCGGGGTTCCTTGGTCATGCAGCTCAGGGGCATTTCAATTGGACTTTAACTGTTTTCCTCACTATCGCAGTAATACTCGGTGCATGGCTGGGAAGCAACTTTATGGCAACCAAAGCAAAATCAAACAGAATCAAACAAATATTTGCTCTGGTACTATTTGCTATAGCTGTAAAGTTAATTATTGGAGTTATTTAATGAAAAGTAAATATAAAAAGTTAAAAGTAAATATAATTATCATAGCGGCCATTTCTTTAATTACAGTAATTAATTACAGCTCATTCGCTCAGCAAAAAGTTAATTGGAACGGTTATTTACAGTACCGTTTTTCGGATAACTATTTGAATCAAACAAATTTTTCAGTAAGAAGAGCCAAGTTCTGGATAAACGGTTTGTTTCCGGCTGAAGAAGGAAATTGGAGCTACAAGCTGCAGGCTAATTTTCTTCAACAGGTAAAATTCCAATTTCTGCTTCAGGATGTATACGTAAATTATAAGATAGACTATTTTGAAGTTTCTGCAGGTCAGTTCGTACCTGATTTTAGTTTGCAAAGGAAACAACCCGACTATATTATGCCGCTTGATGAAAGAGCAGACGTTGTTAATGCACTTGTCCCGGGTGCCGAATCTATGGCAAGAGACATAGGAGTTGAATTGAAATTTGATGATAATAAGACCGGTTCTATTAGCTTCGGATTTTATAACGGGAATGGTGCCAATACTGTTTCTAAAGAAAGAAACTTTCTTTATGTAAACCGCGGATATTTATTTTTATTAAACAATTCCAAATCGAAATTAGAATTAGGATATAACCTTTCTTACCGTAACGCACATGATTTTCAGTTCGGTAAAATCTTTGGAAGTAATTATTCGTTTACCGGCAATGATTTTCGCTTCGGCTTTGAAACAGAACTAAATGTCGGCAATTTTGAACTGCAGTCAGAATACATTGCAGCTCATCTCGGCAGTCAAAAGGCATACGGATTCTATGCTCTTGCAGATTATCTTTTTTCTAAAAAGAATTTGGTAACTCTTTCTGTTGAACAATTGGATGACTTAAATCCAGCAACAGTTGACGACCTGTGGTACATTATAGGTTATTCTTATCTCGTAAAAGGTAATGATATTAAACTTTCTTTAGATAACAAATTTCAGTTCGCATCGGATAAAACAAATTCGTTAACAACTTTACAAGTACAATATTTTTTTAATTAATAGGAAATAATGAAGATGAAAAGAAAAACTTTTTATTTCAAATTGAAGAGAGATTCTTTTAAGCAATGACGACAAATAATCAACCTTCGTTATTAAACCTGTTTTCTTCCTTTCTGCGTCTCGGGTTAACAGCCTTCGGCGGACCATCTATGGTAGCTTATATCCGCAAGATGGCCGTTGAGGATAAACAATGGCTTGATAAAGAAACATTCGGAAACGGCGTTGCACTTTGCCAGATTATCCCGGGTGCTACGGCAATGCAGGCTGCAGCATATGTCGGGTTGAAAAAACGAGGCATATCCGGTGCTGCTGCAACATTTGTTGGATTCGGCTTACCGGCTTTCCTGTTTATGTCGCTGCTTGCCGCTGTTTATGAATCGGTAATCCATTATCCAATCAGCGTATTCGTATTCAGTTCCCTGCAGGCAATAATTGTAGCTATAATAGCAAACGCAACAATCTCTTTCGGGAAAGTTACCCTAAAGGAATGGAAGTCGGTTCTTATAACAATTTTTTCGATTGTTTTATTTGGTTTGAAGTGGAATCCAATCATTATAATTGTTCTTTCTGCTGCTTTGGGAATATTGCTGGGGATGAAGAATCAAACCTGTCTGCCGGACAGGCAGGTCTCAAAGGCTCAGACTGCAAAAAATATTTTTTTAACTCAAATTTCAGCAAAGGAAGAAAAAACAAAGTCGTATGCACGTCATATTTTAATAATACTTTTGGTTTATGCAGTGCTGCTTTTAGTGCTATTCTTTTTGAATAAAAATCTTTTTGTTTTTTCCACATTGATGTTCAGAATTGATTTGTTTGCATACGGTGGTGGTTTTGCTTCTGTTCCGCTCATGTTCCATGAAATTGTAGATGTCCGGCATTTATTAAGCAGTCAAACTTTTTTAAATGGAATTGCATTAGGACAGGTTACTCCCGGTCCTATTGTAATAACAGCTACATTTATAGGGTATTTATTATACAATTGGTTTGGTGCAATAATTGGGACAATTAGTATTTTCTTGCCTTCATTTCTCATACTTACCGGCATTACTCCTGTATTTGATAAACTACGGACTAAAAAATTATTCAATGAAGTTATTGTAGGAGTATTAAGTTCATTCGTAGGATTATTGTTTACCGTAACCATTCAGTTTGGTATAGCTTTACATTGGGGAATTGCTCAAGCATTACTTGGCGCTGCAGCACTAATTGCACTATTGTTAAAAACGGATATACTTTATGTAGTACTCATAGGAATAGCAATGTCTTTTTTAATTTTTTTCGTAATGTAAAGAGAAGCAAAAATGAGAATGAACAGATTATCTTAATTGAAAATTAAAAATAGGGGAATACACGGATTATTGTGAAAAGTATTCAATAATATTAAAATTATAAAACAAGGAGTTATTAAAATGATGAATCCACAAGATTGGTTAGAGTTCGGACAAAAATTTCACGGACACAAATGTCCCGCAATGCCCTTAGGCTTACGTGCAGGCGCTGCAGCGATGAATGCGCTTGGTGTTGAAAGAGCTAAAGACGGACAAATACTAGCATTCGTGGATTTAGGGGAAAACCATTGTGCTACCTGCTTTGCAGACGGGCTTCAGGTAATTATGGGCACTACATTCGGCAAAGGCAATATCAAAAAAACGCAAAAAGGTAAATGGGCTGTTACTCTAATAGATAGAGCAAGCAGTAAAGCTGTAAGAGTAACGCCAAAAGCAGAGGCGATGCTTCAGAATAAGCAATCGGCGTTCTTCAAAGAATATAGAGAAAAAGGAATTCCGGCAAGTACTGTTCCTGCCGGAGTTGTCGATCCTTTAATTGTAAAAGTAATGAGCGCTCCCCAGGAAATGTTATTAAATATCTCGGAAGTATTTGATTATAAACTTGAACCTCACAGCGATAACTTCAACGGATTTGTTTGCGAAGATTGTGGTGAAATGACAGTTGAAAGCTATGGCAGAATTAAAAGCGGTAAGCATGTTTGTATTGATTGTGCGGCTAAAATATAATTAATTATGGCTGTCTTGAATCAACTTGAGTTGATCATTTGCATATAGCACGGGATAGAGTTAATCTTTATTAACCCCTGGTATAATTAAAAATACACAGCATTTATCATTGTTATTTCAGATTTTATAAAATAAAGGATGAAATGAGCAAGATAGAAGTATTAAATAGAAAACTGGATACTCAGAATACAAAAAAGAGTTTCAAAAAAGTAGCCTGGTTTTATGATGTATGGAGCAGGCTTACCGAAAGTAAAGCTGCTGAGTATGTAATAGAGTTTGCCGATATTAAAAACGGCGATGCCGTCCTGGAAGTTGCCTGCGGAACGGGAGTGGTTTTTGAGCAAATAGTAAAAAGAAATCCTTCCGGCAGAAACATTGGTCTGGATTTATCACCGGATATGCTAAGGAAGGCAAAGGAAAGACTGAAAAAAATACCAGATGCTGATTATGAATTCCAGGAAGCTGATGCTTTAAAACTTGATTTCAGTAATGATACTTTTGATACATTGATCAATAATTTTATGGTAGACCTGATGCCTGAAGATAAATTTGATACTATAGCTGAGGAGTTTTACAGAATAGTAAAACCAGGTGGTAAAGCTGTAATTTCAACTTTCTCTTTCGGTAAAAAGAAAATAAATAAATTCTGGGTTTGGGTAGCAAAATATTTCCCTGAACTGCTAACAGGCTGCCGTCCTGTTTCATTCAAAGAAAACCTGGTTAGAGCAGGATTTCGAATTGAAAGAAATATTGAAATCAGCCAGAATACTTTTCCATCTGAGGTTATTAAAGCTGTAAAAGATAACTGAAACTCCCTGCAGATATTTATTTCCAACCTGTTTTTTGGCGTACAATTGGCTCAAGAAAAGCTGCTATTTTTTCATGCCCGCTTTTATTCGGATGATACTGGCAGCCGAAATCTTCCGGACGTTTTAGATTTACCTGAAGTTTTACAAAGTATATTTTTTTATCCATCAACTCATTTATTACACTTCTAATGTAATCACAATGAGAATCTTTTCTGATTGCTCCGCATAAGGCAAATATATACGCTTTGGGATATTTACTACGGATGTATTTCAGGAAATGCAGATAAGCAGATCTGAATTCATTACTCCTGGGGAATGGTTTGCTCCAGTAGTCATTCCTTCCGAGTCTGATGACCACAACATCAGGCTGGTACTTTGAAAAATCCCACTCTGAGGAATCATTAAAGCAGGTTTTACTATAATAATTAGGCATTGCTGCGGTAGACGTTCTGGTTGAATCACCATGGTTTCGCACCATTCCAATTCCTGAGACAGCAATAACATTGCAGTAAGCTTTAAGCTTTCGTGCAAGTACGGGTCCGTATGCAATATAGTTGTTTTCGGTTTCGCGGTTAAAGTCACAGTCGGGCGACTTTCCGTCACTACCAAACCCGGCAACAAACGAATCACCTATAAATTCCATTTTCCTTATCGGGTATAGTCCAATCGGGCGGAGTGTTTTTCCTTCAGAAAGAATAAAACCCTGGAATGATGCTGCTCCGAATATGCCTTCCGTCCTTTTCGTTAAGGTAATCAGGTGCCTGCCCGGGGAAAGGCTATCGGAAATATTATACACCACTGAACTATCCGTTCTGAGTATTTTTTTAAGCTTATTATCAATAAAAATATTATAGTCGTTATTGCCATCAGTAAGACGAACAGAAATACTGCTTCCTTCAAACGCGGCGTGTATTGATGAACCCGGCCAATCAAAACGCGGATTCTTCGGATCGCTGAAATCAAACCTGCCCTCATAAATAATCAGTGGATCATCTGCATCAATATGTCCATTAGAAGTAAAGATACGGCAGGAAATACTAATGAGGCATAAGCAGGTTAACATAACGGGGATCATTATTTGTCTGATTAATTTCATAAATAACTATTGAAATTAACCGGATTTTTTAAAACGGACTTTATTAAGGTTCGCAAACTAACTTCCCAGATTTAATAAATAATGAAAGTTGTATCATTAAGTTATTAATATATGTTAACTGTTTCAATTAATCTGCGGACGACAGACGGTTTATAATGAATGAATTCCAAATTGTTTAAACATTACCAAATTTCTTTAAATCAAATCCATACTTCACTAAACGCAGTGCAGGAATTTCATTTATGAAGTTTGATTCAACTTCATTTAGATTCTTCTGCCTGTTAGAATTCAATAAACCAAATTAGTATATAATCAGGGCACTTCCGTTATGATGTTCTCAAGCCACAGGAATATGGTTATGAAAAAAAAGGATAAAACAATTATTATCGTGGTAATTGCAGTTTTATTGTTTGGAGCTACTGTTATTAACCTCATTGTTTACAAGGTGATTACACATAGTGCCGGACCTACTAAAATAATTCTATATTCGATTGCAAAAGATTTTGTAAACACGTAGAAGCCGGTGAATGGAACCGGCGGGACGCAGCGTTCAACTATTAACGTCCACGAACATAATCGCACACAAACAGGTAAATGGGAAATACCGGGAATGAGTGTTTCAAATCTTTCGATATTTAAAGAGCAGTATTAAGTCCAAATAAACCGTCTTCTTGATAAATTTTATCTGCTTTATTAGAATTAGATTTTATGAAAGCCTCCATATGACTCCACGCTATTTAAACTTTATCATTACGGAAAGGCGATGAGCCATCGGTTTGCCAGGCCGAATGCTGATGAGGTGTTGAAATGATGAATAAAAAGTAAAAGTAATTTTTCCTGGTTGTGAGTTGTTAATTTGTACGGCTTAATTTAACCGCCGTACCTTGCAATCCTGTTTGCAACAGCAGGATCAAGCTCGGCAAGTATGTCTGCAGCTTTTTTCTTTTTCATTTTATAGATTATATCACGAGCTACTTGTTCGGAATAATCCTGTATTATTCTTGCGGCTTTCTTCGGGTCCATCGACTCATACATTGCCGCAGTTGCTTTCACCCATCTTATGTACGCACTATCAACTCCTGTTGTACTGTTAAACCGGGTGGGCATTGCTGCATTTGTTGTATCCGGAGTTTCATTTTGTGTAGTTAGTAAGGGGCTATCTTTTACGGTTGTTGTCTGTGAAGCTTGTGTTATTTGTGGGGCAGGGGAAATTTGTTTTGTGGTGTCAGCCTTTACCGGTTCTTTTACAGGCTGGATGGATGCTGATTTTACTGAATCCTGTACCGGCGTTTTTTTGTTCTCTGTTTTAAGTGATTCGAAAGACGGTTTATTTGTCTTTGTTGAATCTGAGACCTGTGCTTTTGTCGTAACAGGAGTGAAATCAAGCTTAAAAATATTTGTAAACATAGAATTTAATACAATCAGAGCACCGGTAACGACTATGAATGTAACTATAAATACAAGAGGTTGAAAAAATTTCATTTTAATTGTTACCCCTAATATACTTCTGAGTGGCTACCTCATTAGTAAGGTTTTCTTCTTTAATATTTTCTTCGTGCATAAATTCTTCCAGATGAACTTCTTCAAGTTTCCTGAACATTTTAGTTTCCTGGCTTTTTGTAATCAATTCATTCAGCTTATTTTCCCTTTTCAAAGTAAGAAGATCAATTTTTTTCCTTATTATTTCCATCTGCTGTTTTAAATCGTTCCTGTAATTATCAAGCTGCTTAAGATCTGAAACCCTTTTATACTGTTGTAAATTTTTTACACTGTTCTCTTTTTTCTTTTCAAGCTTTACATACTCATCGCTTAAGTTTTCTATTTCAAGATCAATATCTGCTAGTTCTTTCTGAACTTTTTGTTCGAGAATTTCTTTTGTCTTTTTTATCGAATCGAATTTGTAAAGAAATTTTCCCATAATTCTATGACAACGGCTGTTCAATAATTTCATTTAAACGAAGCACTGTATCGTTATAAAGAGTGCTGTCGTGCATATCCTGCTTAAGGAACTTCCTGAGAAGCCCGATCTTTGACAACGCATGATCAATCTGCGGGTTGCTTCCTTTTACATACGCTCCAATGTTTATAAGATCTTCAGCCTCTTTATAGGTTGCAAGGATTTCACTGAACACCATCGCTCTCTGCCTGTGATCTTTTGTAACTATATCAGGCATCACCCGGCTTACACTCTGCAAAGGATCAATTGCCGGGTACTGACCTTTATTAGCAAGCTTGCGTGAAAGGACAACGTGACCATCGAGTATTGATCTTACTGCATCTGCAATCGGTTCGTTCATATCATCTCCATCGACAAGCACTGTATAGAATCCTGTAATAGAACCTGTTTCTGTGGTACCTGCTCTTTCAAGCAGCTTGGGCAAAATTGCAAACACCGATGGAGTATATCCTTTTGAAGTAGGAGGTTCTCCGACTGTAAGCCCGATTTCTCTCTGAGCCATTGCAAACCTTGTTACGGAGTCCATCATTAAAACAACATCAAGACCAAGGTCGCGGAAATATTCGGCAATCGTAGTTCCGATGTAAGCACCTTTCATCCGTATCAAAGCAGATTTATCGCTGGTAGCAACAACAACAACCGATCTTTTTAAACCATCTTCCCCGAGATCTTTTTCAATAAACTCTCTGACTTCCCTTCCTCTTTCGCCGATAAGAGTTATAACATTTACATCGGCATTAGTATTCCGGGCGATCATTCCAAGTGTAACGCTTTTACCTACACCGCTTCCTGCAAATATTCCAAGACGCTGACCTTTGCCAACAGTCAATAGTCCGTCAACAGCACGGACGCCTGTCTGTAAAGGTTCTTTAATTCTTCTTCTTGTTAGAGGATTCGGGGGCTCACGGTGAATATTCATAAATGAAGAACAATTAATTTCACCTTTACCGTCAATGGGATTACCAAGCCCGTCAATTACCCGTCCAAGAAGTTCTTTACCTACGGGAATTGAAAAGCTCTTACCGGATGCAATTATTTCACAAGCCGGTGAAATATTCTGGACTTCTCCAAGTGCAATTGAAAGTACTCTGCCTTCCTTAAAACCAACCACCTCAGATCTGCAAACTTCGTGACCGTTTTTATCAATTACAGTACAAATCTCCCCGAGTGAAACATTAGGACCAATAGATATAATTACCAGCCCAACAACATCTGAAACTTTGCCATTAACTTTTATAAGCTCCGCCTGTTCAAGAATCTGTTCATACCGGGGGATGTATCTAAAGGTACTCATTCTTCACTTCCCGGGTTTCCGGCTTCGAAGTATCGTTTTAACTCATTTAACCTTGATGTAACTCTTCCGTCTACATTACCTATTTCCGTTTCTACTATGCATCCGCCTTTTTCAATCCTTTCATCACTTTCAAATTTCATTTTGGAGAATGATTCATCAAAAAAGTTATCGCGGTTATTACCTGAATTTATCCGGCGGTAATCATCCGGGTGAAGCTTAACTATTACATTATTTGCCCCGAGTATTTTTCTTAACGATTCCTTTAAAGTAATTTCTATTCCCGATTCCTTTTCAAGCTCTCTTCTTGCAATTTTAGAAGCAATATCGAAAGATATTTTTATTACCAGGTCTTCAAATTCATTATCATAAGAAGAAATTTTTTCATCGACAGATTTCAGCACACGGTTGAACTCATCAAATCTTTTCTGAAGCCTGTCCGCATAATTTTTATCAAGTTCGGATTTTGCCTTTTCATAACCGGTACTGAAGCCTTCAGTATATTTCTCTTCAAGCATCTGCTGCTGGATACCTTTTAGTTGTTCTTCTTCATTGGCAAATTGGGAAAAATCATTCTTAATCCTGATTGAAAATCTTTTTAAATCTGACTGCTTAAACCGGATAATATTAGACATAGACCTCTTCCGCATTTCCTCTTACGTTTAAAGCAATTTCCCCGTTTTCTTCCAGCACTTTAATAACATCGATGATCTTTGCCTGTGCTGCTTCCACTTCCTTCAATTTAACCATGCCCATATACTGAAGCTCTTCTTTTAAAAGATCTGCAGCCCTTTCGGACATATTGGAATATATTTTATTTTTTAATTTGTCATCAACCACTTTGAGAGCGAGCGAAAGTTCCTTCCGGTCAACTTCGCGCAGTATTTTCTGAATATCTTTATCCTGGATGTGAACAATATCTTCGAACAGGAACATAAGACGTTTCACTTCCAGGGAAACTTCCGGGTTTTGCTGTTCCAGCTTTTCAAGTATTTCTTTACTCATTGAAACGCTTGCCTTGTTTAATATATCTGCAAGACTTTTGGTACCTCCTATCTTACTCAAGGATTGGGACATACTGAACCCTGCCATTTCATCAACAACTTTTTCTATTTGCTTTAAGGTCTGGGGAGACACTTTACCGAGTGTAGCTATTCTGTAAACCACATCAGTTCTTATATCTTCGGGCAGTTCATTCAGCACACCCGCGGTTTGCGTCGGGTTTAAGTGTGAAAGAAGAAGTGCAATTGTCTGTGGATGTTCTTTATTCAGGAAATTAACAAGCTGTGTCGAGTCTGCTTTTTTCAGTACATCAAACCCTCTTAAAGTAGTTAAATTTCTTACTTTCTCAATTATCTCAATCGCCTTACCGGGTCCAAAAGATTTTTCGAGTACTGCCTGTGCATATTCAAATCCACCGTCAAGAACATATTCCCTTGCTGTAACCATTGCATAGAACTCTTCCATTACCACATCAACAACCTGCGAAGGAATGTTTTTAACTCTTGAAATTTCTGTTGAAATCTGTTCGACCTCGTTAACATCAAGAAATTTAAAGACTTCTGCTGCAGTTTCAACATTCAATGCTATAAGCAGCAGAGCGGCTTTTTGAACACCTGAAATATTTACTGACCTGGTATCATTTATTACCATATTTTCACCTACACTTCATCCTCGTGAAGCCATGAATTAATCAGCTTTGCCGTGTCGACAGGGTTCTTTGAAACATAATTTGCAATTTTCACCTGTTGATTTCTTTTCTTTGCAGCCTCATCTGATATTTCATCTTCTATATCTCCTACCGGCAGCATAGGTCTTCTTTTTGATGGAGGAACATTTAGCTGCTTACCTTTTTTAGCGGGCGCCAGCGCATTCTGAGGCTTGTAACCTTCAATTAATTCTGTTTCAGAACCGATATCGCCAAGATTTATTCTCTCTTTTTTTAATTTTGACATAAGACCTCTCAGTACAAAAATTGCTCCTCCTATGCTGAGGAGAATAAGAATTATATTTGTATAGTCATCAACATTATCTACAAATGTTGAATGCGGCGTGTCCAAATCTTCGTCAACTGGTTTTGCCTCAAAGGAAATATTAACAATAGAAACCTGGTCATTCCTTTTTTGATCTACGCCGACAGCATTTTTAATAATCTCTTCAAGCTTTTTCATCTGAGCTGAAGGGCGGGGTTCATAAACGACTTCCGTTTTGTCTCCCTTTTTTACTTCTTTTTCAACATCATTTATTACTGCAGCAATGCTTAGTCGTTTAATATTCCCGCTACCTTCAACAACTCTTTGAATGGTTTTGTTTATTTCATAATTTGTTGTGCTGTTCTGGCTTACCTGCGCAGTTGAGTCGCCTGAATTTTTTCCATTGCTTTCAGTTTTTATCGTCTGTTCACTGATAGCAACCTGGCTTTCCGGATCAAACATAGTCATTGTACGCTCAACCTGGTTAAAATCTATATCGGCATTTATCTGTACCATAGAATTTCCGGGGCCGAGGATATTATTAAGAATAGACTGCGCTTTTTGAGCAAGATAATTTTCCACAGACTGCTTCATCTCATATTGCTTTGAACTTGAGTAAGCAAGCGGTTCATCGTTATTATCTTTCGATAGTATTCTTCCCTTTGTATCGATTAAAGTTACATTGCCGGGAGTTAATCCTTCAACGCTGCTTGAGACCAGGTTAACTATCGCAGCTATATTATTTTTGGTAATAGAATAATTTCCCTTAAGTTTAAGCACTACTGATGCAGTAGGTGATTTTTCTTCATCTTTAAATATTGTTTTTTCGGGGGTTACTATGTGAACTCTGACTCCCTCGACACCATTCAATTCCATAATAGTCCTTGAAAGTTCACCTTCAAGAGCTCTTTTATAATTAAGCTTTTGCATGAACTCAGACATTCCCATTGTATTTTTGTCGAAGATCTCATAGCCGATTATTCCCGAACTGGGAATTCCTTTTGCGGCAAGTGAAAGCCTTGTTTCGTAAACCTTATCTTTAGGAACCTTAATAACCTTGCCTTCATCATCTATCTTGTATTGAATTTTCTGAGTATTTAAATAATCTATCACACTTGCAGCATCATCCTGTGAAAGGTTTCCATAGAGAGGAGAATAATCAGGTTGATTTAAAAAGATAAGTAAAACAGCAAGCAGAATAATCGTGATTCCTGTGGTTAACCCTACCAGGATTTTTTGCTGTACAGAAAATTTATTAAAAACTGTAAGAATTGATTGAAGAAAATTTCGGTTCATTAGTTTTTTATAATTGAATTCTTGTTAATTCCTTGTACATATCAACGGCTTTATTTCTTATTTCCATTAATAGTTGAAGGCTGGTTTTAGCTTTTTCCTCAGCTATCATCACATCCTGAATTTCAACATTACCACCAAGAACAAAATCTTTAGTTATAGAATCGGAGTCAACCTGATCCTGGTTAACACTTTTTACCAGGTCGGTGAATACATTATTAAATTTTTTATCATTAACGTTGTCATTTTTAACCTGGAGGCTTTCGCTTATTATATTGCTTACAGCATCAACATTCATTTTAACCTCTCCTGTCAAAGTGCTGCCCGACATTTACACCGGACATTTTCCCGGTCTTCTGGTAAAAATGATAATCAGAAATTTCATCTTTCTTTTCCGGGTATTGATTGATAAAAAAATTCTTTTCTTCAGCACTAAGCTCTTCATTTCTTTTAGGAGCTGAAGGCTTATTTACAAGACTATTTAATGAATAATTGCCGGTAACATTTGAAGTAATTTTCATTTATATCTCCAGTGAATCTTTTTCCATCTGCTTGGAAGAATTTAAAGCTGTAAGGTTAGCCTCATAACTTCTGCTTGCAGCAATCATATCAACCATCTCTGTAATTATATCAACGTTAGACATTTCCACATATCCCTTCTCATCTGCGTAAGGACTGTCGGGCATATAAACAACCTCTCCCTGGCTTTGATCAACCTGTTCTGCAGATACAAGATTTGTATTGTCATTATCCGTTTCATTAACAAGTGATGCAGGGTTCGAAATATGATCCTGGTTAGTTGTTGCAAGCTTAAGAACTCCCCTGTTCATATCAGCGGGAAGCTGAAAACCGATTTCAGGTTTTTGCTTTATAGTTATGAATTTTCGTTTATAAGGCTGTCCGCTCTCAGTCCTTATTGTATCTGCATTTGCAATATTTTCTGCAATCATATCCATTTTCTTTCGCTGTATGCTTAAACCTTTTGCAGAAATATTAAAACCGGGAAAGTTTCCACCTATTTTCAACCTTGACCTCCGCCATTTATTACTGACTGAAGTATTTTGAAGTGGTTACCAATTTTCTGTGAAGCGAATTTGAACTGGATGGTGTTCTTTGCAAGTTCCGCCATCTCTTCATCAATATTTACATTATTTACTCCAGAAACCATATCGGTACTAGTGTCTTTTGTAACTGTTGACCCGGCATTATCGGGGCAGGAAGGAATATGTTCAGGTTCCGTAGTTTTTAATTGAGAAAGGTTTTCAGCAAATATATCTTTAAAATCTACGTCCTCGCGCTGATACCCGGAGGTACCGATATTAGCTATGTTTTTACTGATTACTTTATTCCTGAGTGAAGAGTAATCAATAAAATTTTCAAGAAGCTTTATATCGAAAGTAGCCATTTGTTCTCCAGATTTTTGGGTCTGAAGTTCAAATGAAGTGCCATGCGCTATTTTTAACTAAAATGGGGTTGTATTAAATTATTCTGAAATGAAATTGGCTAAAGCTAACCACTTGCAAATTATTATTCAGAATAATCAAGAATAATTGATTTGGTTTGACCGCAGGAGCAAACGAATTTTATTTCTTTGATAGTATCGTTTTCATCCTTCTTTAACACGATTTTTATCCCGTGTTCGCTTTCCTCCTCAACAGTAACACTTGTCTTCCCCTTTACATCTGCCCTTGTTGATTTTATGATTCTATTTTCCGAATTATCCTCTGAAAATTGAAATTCTCTGAATATTTGTTCTTTAAATTCTTTCATATAAATGCCTTATTAATAATCTCGGAAATACTCTCCAGCGGGGCAACTACATCTGCCAATCCCGCTTCAACCACTGCTTTAGGCATTCCATAAACCACGCAGGATTCTTCATTTTGCGCAAGACAATATCCTCCGAGGCTTTTTAATTTTTTTATGCCTTCAAAACCATCCTTTCCCATACCAGTCATAATTATGCCAAGAGTATTTTTGCCAAATGCGTTGATCACAGAATTCATCATAACATCTACGGAAGGGCGATGCAATGTATCTTCCGGTGTTTCATCTATTGATATTATAAAGGAATCTAATTTCTTTTTAACGGTCATATGAAATCCACCGGGAGCAATGTATACGTAACCGTTCTGTACTTTTTCATTTTTCTCTGCTTCCTTAATTGTAAGTTCACTCATGCCGTTTAACCTGTCGGCTAATGATTTGGTGAACCTTGGAGGCATATGCTGAACAATAAACACAGGTATATTAATTTTTGATGAAAGAAAAGGAAGCACTTTCTGCAGCGATAAAGGTCCGCCGGTGGATACACCGAGCGCTATAGCTTTATAATTAATTTTTGGAAGAAATTTTATTGGTTCCGGTTTTTCGGTTCGTACGGAGTGAACGCTTTTAAGACCCCTGATTCTTCTTAACCTGTTCGATAAAGAACTATTCCTTGCAATCTCCTTTACTTTACCTATAAATTCTTCTTTAATGTCTTCAATACAAACATTCGTGTAAGACATTTCTTTTGGAATAACATCTACCGCACCGCATTCAAATGCCCTGATAGTAGCATCTGCACCTTCTGTAGTCAGTGAACTTATCATTATTACAGGGGCGGGACAATCTTTCATTATTTTCTGAAGCGCAGTTAACCCATCCATTACCGGCATTTCGATATCCATTGTCACCAGGTCGGGTTGGAATTTTTTTACAAGCTCATATCCCTCTTCGCCATTTTTCGCAGAAGCGACTACTTTTATTTCAATATCGCTTTCAAGCATTACCGAGATAAATTTTCTCATGAATGCCGAGTCATCCACAACTACAACATTTATTTGATTTAGCAAGTTTATTTATCCAGCTTATTAATTAATTCCCCCAGGTCAAGTATCATTATTACAGTTCCATCCCCCATTATCGTTGATCCGGCGATTCCTTCGACGTTGCCGAGATAATTACCCAATGATTTTATGACAATTTCTTTTTGTCCTATTAATTCATCTACCTTTATGCCAAATACCTTTTCAGCTATACCTACCACAACCACGTATTGCCATACTTTATTCTTATCGTCATATTTATCTTTATGTGTCAGTTCGTCAACATTTATCAGCGGAATAATTTTATCTCGCATCCTGATTACTTCGTGCAGATTTATTGTATTAATATTATCTACATGAACTCTTACAACCTCCAGCACGGAATTAAGTGGTATTACGAAATAATCATTTCTTACAGTAACGATCATTCCCGGAATTATAGCAAGAGTAAGCGGGAGCTTAATAATTATCTTTGTCCCTGCATCGATATTTGATTCTACATTTATCAAACCTCTCAGCTTTGTAACGTTGGTTTTTACAACATCCATCCCGACGCCGCGACCGGAAATGTTTGTTACTTTTTCTGCAGTTGAAAATCCCGGAAGAAATATCAGGTTGTAAACTTCATTAAGAGATAACTCATTAGCATTCTCTAAAGTAATTAATCCTTTTGCCACTGCTTTTTCTTTCACGGTCTCAGGATTGATACCTTTTCCGTCGTCTTCTATTATAATTATTATATGATTTCCTTCATGCAGTGCCGAAAGAGTAATTGTACCGGTTTCATCTTTCCCGGATTTTATTCTTTCCGCCGGTAACTCAATTCCATGATCAACAGAATTTCTGATCAGGTGAACAAGAGGATCATTTATTTCTTCAATCAGAGTTTTATCTAATTCGGTTTCTTCACCCTTAAGAACTAATTTTACTTTTTTACCCGTATCCTTGGCAAGATCCCTAACAACTCTTGGAAACCTGTTGAAGACCTTCCCTATTTTTACCATCCGGGTTCTCATTACAATCAACTGGAGTTCATTTGTCATCAAATCGATCTGCCGGGAAGCTTCTGAAAGATCATGTGATATTTTTGTACCTTCATTTTCCAATGCAAATTCGGAGTTAACCTGCATAAGCCTGTTCCTGCCAAGAACAAGCTCCGAAGCGATGTTTAATAACTCATCCAATCTCTCAATATCAACACGTATAGAATTATCGGCCTGCTTATTATTTTTATTTTCACTTTTTTCTTCTTCTGAATTCTCTGTTATTTTCGGATTTTCAGGTAATTGAGATTTTATTTCCTCTGTCTGCTCTATATTCTTTTTTCTTGAAGAATTTTTTGCCGAAGGTTTTCTTTTCGGTTTAATTTTCTCAGCCGGCTCTTCCTTTTTTACCGGGACTGTATTTTGTAAAGCATCAATGGTCTGATCGAGCTTAAGTATCACTGCTTCAGTATCCACATCCTCATTTAAATTGGTTTCAATACTTCCGACCAGTTCCTTAATCTTATCAAAAGCGAGGAGAACAGAATCCATTATCTGCTGATCTAACTTTACTTCTCCTTTTCTGAGCTTATTGAGAATATCTTCGCAACGGTGAGTTATTGTTGTAAGCTTATTCAAACCTAAAAATCCGGATGTTCCTTTGATAGTATGAAATGATCTGAATACCTGGTTAAGCAGCTCATTATCATCCGGTTTACTTTCCATAACAATAAGATCCAGATCAAGATGTTCAAGGATTTCTTTGGTCTCTACGAGAAAGCTATCCAGGATTTCTTTCATTTCAGGATCTTTAAGTAAAGAGTTTGTAACTGTTGTTTCCATTTTATTTATGAGAAAAGTTTATCTATTTCATCCTGGGAAGTTGCCTTGGAATGTTTATTTATTATAGCGTCAGCAATTGTCTGCCTGTCACCGGATTTTGAATAAATTGCGTTCGGATCAAAATTGATATCTTCAGGTAAATATGAATCTGCACATTCAAATTCACTTATCCGGGATTCCTGAATATTCTGAACCAGCGATGAAAGTTTATCTTTAACGGAATGTATCAGGTGGTTAACCGCCGAAAGCTGCTGAGATGTAATATCCTGCACCTGCAATGAAATCGAAATATTGTTTGTATTCTGTTTGATCTTACCCGTCAGTTCAGAAATATTTCTTGCGGCATTTTTAACTTCTTTATCAGCCGTATATTCATTTAAAACCTCCAAAGCCTCTGCAGGCAAAGGAAGAGATTTCAGCTTATTAATTAATGCGTCCTCTCCCGGTTCTTTATTTTCAATTGATTTCACAGCCTCATCTATACTTTTAATATCATTTACAATAAGATCAATCATATCGAGTATTTCAGTGGTAGCCAATTCTGTTGCACTTGTTATATTTTTTATCTGTTTTGCGGCACTCGGCATCCTGTTAGTACTTTCAATAATAGAACGATTGATGTTTTCAATAACCGGTGCAGTTTCCTCCATAAAATCGAGCAGATTCTGAATAATGGAAACTAATTTCTGACCCTGCCCGAAAAAAGATTTCAGATCGTTCAGACCTTCGAACAAATAACTGAAACTTTCGCTTTGTTTCATTTAATTCCTTTTCAGACTGTTGCTAAAATTTGATCTATTTTTTCTTTAAGAATATTCGGAGTAAAAGGTTTAACAATATAGTTACTGACTCTTGCCTGGAGGGCTTCAATAATATCTTCTTTAATTCCCCTTGTTGTAACCATCAGGACCGGCAGATTTTCCAGTTTTGCACTTCCCCTGATAGCTTTTACAAATTCAAGACCGGATACAACCGGCATATTCCAATCAGTTATAATAAAATTTATAGTTGAATCGGCAACCAGTTTTTCCAATGCTTCTTTTCCGTCATTAGCTTCAATGAATTCATTATATCCTAAATTCTTAAGAGTATTTACCACAATTCTTCTCATCGTTACCGAATCATCCACAATCAAAAATCTTAATGACATATTGTTCACCTCAGTTTAAATATTTTGAAACTTCATACAGGATCTTTTGAGAATCGAAAGGTTTAACCAGGTAGGAATCCGCACCATAGTGGATTCCCTTTTCAATTTCCTCGCTTCCCGCAAGCGAAGAAAGAATTATAATAGGAATATCATTCATCTCCGGATTAGCTCTTATACTTTTTATTAGTTCAAATCCATCCATATTAGGCATATTGAGATCTGTAATGATCAGGCTGACCTTTTCTTTAGGAAGCCTTTCAAGTGCTTCCATTCCGTCGGCAACCGAAATTACCTCAAACCCTTTGGCAGCAAGCGAGAATGAGATAAATTTACGTGTAGTTGGAGAATCTTCCACAATTAATATTACTTTTTTCATTATTCTTTTTTGTATCCTATGGTTTTAGGAAAGCTTATAATTTTAAAAGCCTGTGAAATATTATGCAAGGTTTCCGAATACCCTATGAACAGGTAGCCGCCTTTGTTTAATGAATTATATAACCGGTTAACTACCCTGATCCTGGACTTTAAATCAAAATATATAAGTACGTTGGCACAGAAAATAACATCATAATTGAACATCAATCTCAAACTGGTTTCATCATAAAGATTAAGCAGCCTGAAGTTGACCTTGTTCTTTATTCTCTCGTTAAGCACATAATTGTTTTCATTAACTTTAAAATATTTTTTTACGTAATAAGCCGGTGTATTCCTCATTGAATATGATTTGTAAATGCCCTGCTGCGCTGTCTTGATTACAGCTTCATTTATATCTGTACCGGTAATCTCAAAATTGATTGATGGATACTTTGCGCTCAACAGATCATCTATAGCAATAGCAACAGAATATGCTTCTTCACCTGAAGATGAAGCTGCACTCCAGATTTTTATTTTGTCCCTTCCCTTTTTTAATTTTTCACTTATTATTTCGGGTAAAACACTACCGATAAGAGAATCAATACGCGGCTGGTTCCGGAAGAAATATGTTTCAGTAATTGTTATAGCTTCAAACAGGTAATTCTTTTCCTGGCTCCCGTCGGAATAGTATAAAAGATAATTCAGATATTCATCATAAGTATCCAGGTTAAGGAAATACATTCTTTTTAATAAACGGCTTTCAAGCAGGTATTTTTTGTTGTCCTGGAAGTATATTCCGCAGAGATCATAAATATATTTTCTCCACCGCTCAAATAATTCATCAGACATGCAAAGGTTATCAATGCTGCCTGCTGGTAAGGATTCTGAAATTGCAAGATTAGTATTAGTCATATATGATTCTGTGATTCTATTTATGTGATCGTTCTATAATACAATTTGATGCTCTGTCTCTAACCATTTCCTCGGGATCATTTACGAGTTTCTTAAGCACTCCCTGAACCTGTACCATATCTGATTCTTCAATTATTTCTATAAGCCTGAACCTGTTCCAGTAATTCTGATCTTCGCATATATCATCGGCAAAAAGTAATGCCGTTTCCGGATCAACCACAAACAATAGCTCGAATGAAAGAATTCTTACTTCTTCATCATAGTCATTAATTAACTGACAAAGCGAGTCCGTAATATCTCTGAGCAGCAAAGGTATTGTAAATGAAGATACCCTGTGCTCATGAACCCGGAGTACTTCATTCAGCAAATTCAGCAGAGATTTTAAATTTAGGGGATGCTCTTTCAGAAAGCCCCCGATCAGTTCAAAAAATATTTGCGGGATCTCGATAATCTTAGACAGGATTATTTCATCCGTCTGAGGGTCATCCCCGATGATTTTAAGGAAAACTGAGATGATTTCCTTATCATTAAAAACCGAAAGCATTATAGCTGCAATTTTTTTATACTCCTGCTCAGCTTCAAATATAATTTGAAGAATTGCGTTACGCATCCTCTCATCAAAAGGAATATCAAAATCAAATTTTTCTTTAAGCGTATAAATCGCTTTTATTACAGGCCATATAAGCGGACCCTTAATTTCATTCAATTCCGCAAGAAGAAAAAAGAAAGTTTCTTCATCTCCTATTAGTCCAAGGCTTTCAATAATAGTAAATTTTATCAGTTCATCTTCATCTTCATACTTGGATAATATAAAACCCAATGCTTCCTCCGAGCCAATTTTGCCCAGGGCTTCAATTATCATGGCTTTGTAAAGTTCGTTCCTGGTATAAAAAGACATAAGCACATCAATCGATATCTCTGATTTAATATTCCCGAGAGCCTCTATGCAGGAAAGAATAATATTGTCATCGTCTGCTGTGCTTAGGACATCGAGTATTTTCTCCTCAGCTCTTTTGCAATTTATTAACCCGAGAATATCTATTATAAATTTTTTATCATCATCGCTTCGTTCATTGATATAGGACAGAAGGGCGTCAGCAGATTTATCCCCAAGTTTTGTCAATATGTCACCGGCAAAATTACGGATTGAAATTTCAGGTGAAGAAATTAGCGGTACTATTTTTTGCGGAATTTCAGGAGTCTCGTTAAATATAAGAAGGTTTGAAACGGCATTTCGTATACCCTTATCTTCATCGGAAATTAAATTGCAGATTAAATCAAGCTGTTCTTCAGAAAGAGGATGATCATTCAATGATTCTAAAAGTTCAATCTTCCCTGTTGGATCTTCGGATTTAATTAATTCGGATTCTGTCAAAGTAGTCTTCATAGTTATAAATTAATCAGTAATCATATGTTATTATTATCGAACAATTTTTTTGATTATTTAATTTCTTAAGGATAGATTCTTTAACGGGGTTACCTGCTAATATTATGCAGGTAAATTTAAGCAGGTAACAGGAGGCAGAGAAATATTGCTTTGCCTTTTTCCCTGATACTAATTTCAGAGGTTATAGTCAGAATGAATTAATCTTCAGATTAACCCTGAGTATTTTTTGTCTGTTATTTCGATATGATTAATAAGCCAGCTCTGAAGAAAATCGAATAATTCAAATGTAAGAAGCGCTTCTTCATTTAATTTTTTTTCCAGCTCTACTACTTTGGCTGTCAGCTTTTCATGTTCCAGCTTATGTTCACTGAAAAATTTATATTTTGCATTTTTCATCATTCTTTCTTCAGTCCTGAAATGTTCAATGGTATAAACAATAAGGTTACCAAGAATATTACTCAAAATGTTTTTAGCCTTCCCTTCCTTCATTGCTGAGTGAAGGTCATTGATCATTGCGATAAGCTTTTTGTGCTGGTTATCTATTAAAAAATTCCTGACACTGTATTTGTCTGACCAAACAATAAAAGACATTTTTACCTTTTAATTTTTTATTAATCTCCCGGTTTTATCAATTGATTCAAATTATAACCCGTTAAGCTCATAGAAGCTCACGGTCTGTTATGATTCAATAAGTTTCCCGTTGCTCCTTACAGAATAGTATTTTGATTTTTTATAAGAAGCATTATTAATTTTAAATTTACCTATCTGTATCAGCAGGTTGTTCGTCAGCCTGCTAAGATCTTCTGCAGATTTTGCTATCTGCTGCGTACCTGCCGATGCCTGGTGGGTTACATTGCTTATAGTTTCTATATTTTTACTTATTTGTTCAGCAACAGCAGATTGTTCTTCACTTGCCATAGCTACACTATTTACCATACCAAGCACTTTGTCAGTAGAGTCTATGATATTTTTCAAAGATGCCCCGGCTTCATTTGCCAGATTTTTACCTTTTTCCACTTCTGAATTTCCTTCATCGATAGACTGAACAGCACCATTTGTATCAGCTTGTATTCGCTCTATCATCTGTGCAATTTCTTTGGTTGCTTTGGTTGTACGTTCAGCTAATTTTCTTACTTCATCAGCAACTACGGCAAAACCACGGCCCTGCTCACCTGCGCGTGCGGCTTCTATGGCAGCATTCAATGCAAGCAGGTTTGTCTGATCTGCTATATCGTCTATCACCTGGATTATCTCACCAATCTGGCTGCTGCTTTGACCAAGCTGCTTTACTGTTACAGAAGATTTTTGTACTACATTTGCAATACGAATCATTCCCTTAACGGTTTCATCCACAACTTTGCCCCCCTCTTTAGCAATTTCACCTGCTTCTTTGGCAATATTATAAGCAACTCCTGAGTTTTTTGTTGTTTCAATAATTGTTCTTGTCATCTCTTCAACTGCACTTGCAACTTCCGAAGTCTGTGCACTTTGTTCCTGTGCGCCTGAAGCCATTTCCTCTGTGCTTGAAGATATCTGGCTGCTTGCACTTGCCGTGGCAGAAACAGCATCAGATACATCGAATATAAGAGATTCCAATGAACCGGCTAATTTATTTACAATACCCTGGAGCTTTTTGTAATTACCCTTGTAATCTCCATCCATTCTTGCCGTAAGATTACCTTCAGATAATTCAACCATCACATTTTCAGCTTCACGCACACGAATGATAATTTCAATAATGGTGTTATTAAGCCCGTTAACTATTTCGCGGTACCCGCCTTTAAACTTCTCAGCATTTCCCCGGCTTTCAAGATCTCCTTCTTTAGCCCACCGTGTCATAGTATCAGTTTCAGATTTAAGCTCTTTCAATGTATTAATTGTATCATTTAAAGCAGGTGCAATTTCATCATCTTTATCTTTGGGAGGAATTTCAAAATCGAAATCTCCTTCTGAAATTCTTTTCATGCTTCCAATTACAAATTTCTGCAGGTCATCAGCAAACTGGTTAAGAGTATTTCCCATTTCACCAAATTCATCTTTGGTTTTAACATCGATCCGGCTTTTTAATTTTCCCTTACCAAGATCTGAAATGAGCTGTGAGGTTTTAAATAATGAACTTTTTATAATCTTGTAAATGAAATAGCTGGCAAGTACAGAAATAACAAGATAGACCAGCAAACCCGCAATCAGAAGTATCCTTGCAGAATCGTAAGACGTTTCACTTGAATCAAAATGGGTATCGGCTTCATTTATTGTTATATCTTCAAGATCGTTGATTACATTTCTCGCATTGTTAAAAAAGGCAGAGTTTTCTTTTAAGGCTATTCTAACAACTTCTGCTTTGCTTAAATCGCTGCTATTCTGAACTTTTTCTACTATTTGGTTTGTGGAATTTTTCCAAACTTCAAGGGATTTTTCAAAATATGATATACTGTCTGAAATATTTGATTTCAATCCGGTTTCTTTAAACTTATTCCACCTTGTGCTTATCTGCCCGAAATTTTCATTAATATCTGCTTTCAATGCCGAAAACTTTTCCGAAGAGATACCGGTTATCAGCATTGTTCTTTCAGATACAAGTATCTGCTGCATGTCTCTGTCGATATTCAATAATAAATCATCAGCGGGTAAAAAAGTTTTAGAATAACCTTCCACATTATTATTAACTTTTTGCAGATACCAGATGCCCATTCCTGTTATTAAGACAGTCAGGATTATTAAGAGTGAAAATATAGATGCAAGTTTTTTTCCAACTCCTAAATTCAGAAACCAGGTTTTCATAGTTTTTGTTGTCCTACCAATTGTTAAACTTTTTTGTAATTCTAATTTTTAATATTCCGGGTAAAGTTTAATCATTCATATTTTATTCAGATTAATTTTATGTTGCATTTGAAAGTAATGTTAAGCATTGACTCTTTCCGGCAACTCCGGTACAACTACATTATCGAAATTACGAGAGGATTGTTGAGTATACAGGCATGGAGCAGAAATAACTGCAGGCCGGAATTAATGAAGATCACTATTCAATAATTACTTTAAGTAAGCATACGATCAGTAAAAAATATATTTTTTTGCTTACTGATTTACCGCTATGGAGCAATCTTATTATACTGAATGAACAATTTTACCGTTTGAGCGAACCGCAAAAGAAGATTCACCGGAATGATTATGGGACTCTTCATTTAATTTAAATTTGTTTATAAGCTCTTCAAGATTCCGCGTTAGCTTGTTAAGGTTTTCAGCCGTATGAGCAACCTGCTGTATTCCTGCAGCACTTTCCTGGGTAACACTATTTATCGATTCAATATTTTTACTGATTTGTTCCGCGGTTGTCGATTGTTCTTCAGCGGTACTGGCTATCTGGTTAATATCGTCCACTACATTGTTGGAAGCATTTATTATTTGTTTCAGGGATTCCCCGGCTTTATTTGCTTTCTCTCTTCCTTTTTCAACTTCTTCATTCCCCTCTTCAATTGAACTTACCGCCAGCGAAGTGTCATTCTGTATTTGTTTAATCATTCCCGATATTTCCTTTGTTGCAGTTGTGGTTCTTTCGGCTAATTTACGAACCTCATCAGCAACAACAGCAAATCCTCTCCCCATTTCACCTGCCCTTGCGGCTTCTATTGCAGCATTTAATGCCAGCAGGTTTGTCTGGTCAGCTATATCATCTATTACCTGGATTATTTTTCCGATTTCATCGCTGTTCTTTCCAAGCTTCCTGACTGTACTTACAGCTTTATTCACAGTGTCAGCAATTCTTTCCATTCCAAGCACGGTTTCTTCAACTATCTGACCGCCTTCCTTAGCTATATGCCCTGCATTTTTAGCATTTACCACTGCAGCGCCGGTGCTTTTCGTTGTTTCAAGTATTGCCTTTGTCATTTGTTCTATAGCTGTAGCAACTTCAGATGTTTGTGCCGATTGTTCCTGCAAACCTCCCGCCATTTGCTCTGTGCTTGAAGAGATTTCGGTACTTGAACTTGCAGTTGTCTGAATCGCTTTTACAATAGTTTCAATAGTCTGACGAATATATCCCACAGTTTTATTAAAACCTTTAAAGAGCTTTCCAATATCATCATCTTCTTTCTCGGGTTTTAAATTTACTGTAAGGTCCCCTTTTTCAAATTCTTCCATTGCAAGCATCATCCTATTAGTAGATCGTGTAAGATAGTCCTGCAAATCTTTTATTTCTTTAATTGGTGTTATAAGTTCTAAAGCACCAACAACTTTTCCTTCCCTGTCTTTAACGGGTGACCCTGAATATATGATAGGTATTTCAGAACCATTTATACGGGATATTGTTTCTTCAGTATAGATTTTATCAAATTTCATAGCTTTGTACAAAGCACAATTTTCGGTATGGCAATGATCAGCTTTAAATTGATCGTAACATTTAAGCCCGATCAATTCCTTTGGATTTTTCCCAACAATTTCTGCACCTTTTTTATTCATATACCTGATACTGAAATCAGGGTCAATTATCATTACGGGTCCGGTCAGGTCATCTAAATGCTGATTCTGGATCATGATTTTTTCAGTCATAGAATTAAATGCACGGGCAAGCTTTCCGATTTCATCGTCAGCATCAATATTTATTACAATTTCGTTTTCTCCCTTTTCAATTCTTTCCGAAGCTTCAGTAAGTCTTTTTAACGGTTTAACAATATAACGTCCTAAGAACAAACCAGTGATCGTAAAAAATATAAATGCTATAAATAAACCGATAAATACCTTTACCCTGAGGTTTGAAATAGCTGCATTGATATCGTTCACGTAAACGCCGCTGCCTATAATCCATCCCCAGTCTTTAAATAATTTTACATAAGAAATTTTCGGCTGAGGTTTATCAAAGCCGGGTTTAGGCCACATATATTCAACGTAGCCTTCCCCATTTACCCGGCAAACTTTTACAAATTCTTTAAATAAATAAACTCCGTTGGGATCTTTATTGCTGCTAAGGTCGTGTCCGTCTAATTGCGGTTTAAAAGGATGCATAATCATCTTTGGATACATATCATTTAACCAGAAATATTCGTTCCCGGAATACCGCAGGTTTTTTATTTTATCAATTGCTTCTTCTTTTGCTTCACTTAGCGGGATTTTATTTTGCTTAACAAGATCACCATATCCCTGTAATACAGAATATGCTGTTTCAACTACCTGTTTAACTGCATCAACTTTATCTTCCTTCATTCTATCTGCCATTGCCGGCAGAAGATAAAGCAATACCAAAAGTGCAATAAACAAAGCCGATGAAAATGCTACCCCGATTATTTTCGATGAAATACCCCAGTCTTTAAATTTTTTAATTTTCATGTTCATCTGATTCTACCCATAAGATATTTATCAAAAATGGATCAGGCTCAATTACAAGGCTCTTCTCCATATTTATTATCGTAAAGAGTCGGAAATTCTTAAATGCAGTAAAATGAACGGGAAATTAAATTTTAGATTAAAGAAAAGTGAATCAGGTATGGAGAAAGACCCATCATCCATTTATAATATGTCATTTATTAATTTTCCCCTGATTAATATAATTACTATGAGTGAACTTCAGCTAATTCTTCAGTAACATCAGAATCGATGTCTTGCTTTTGTTCAGCATTTCCATCAATTATAAAATTATCAATCAGCTTCTGAAGATTTGTGGTAAGACCGTTTAGATTTTCCGTTACCCCGGCTACCTGCTGGGTACTTTGAGCGGATTCACTAATAACTATACTGATCGATTCAACATTCCTGCTTATTTCATTTGCGGTTTTAGACTGTTCTTCACTTGCTGCTGCAATCTGTGAAATTAAATCGGCGACCTTACCTGCTGCCTCATTAATTTCAAATAACAGCTCTCCTATCTCCATTGTGTTCTGCATTCCTTTTGCAACGAGGTTTTTAGTTTCATTCATAGTCTCATCAGCGTTATAAGTTTCTTTCTGAACGCTTTTAATAGTCTCATCAATTTCTTTTGTAGCTTTTGTTGTTCGTTCGGCAAGTTTCCTCACCTCATCGGCAACAACCGCAAAACCTCTTCCCTGTTCACCTGCCCTTGCAGCTTCAATTGCCGCATTAAGAGCAAGCAGGTTCGTTTGATCTGCAATATCATCTATTACCCTGGTTATCTCACCAATCTGTTCACTTTTCTTAGTGAGACTCTCAATAGTTGAAGCAACTTTTTCAGACGAATGGACAATCTGCTTCATACTTTCTTTTGTATGTTCTACTTTCTGTTTACCTTTCCCGGAAGTGTCCTTTGCTTCTTTAGCTGCCAGGAGAACAACTTCTGTGTTCCTGGTTGTATCAAAAATGGTTCTCGTCATTTCCTCTACTGCAGTTGCTACTTCTGTAGTCTGACCGCTTTGCTGCTGTGCTCCCGCAGCCATTTCTTCAATGCTTGTAGAAATCAGTGTGCTTGAAGCAGAAGTTGCTTTGATTGTATCCCTGACTTTCAAGAGAGATTTCTGCATGGAAGAGGCGAGCTGATTCAGGCAGTCCTTAATAAGCTTATGATCACCGTTATAGTTACCCGTAACCCTTACGGTCAGGTTTCCTGCAGACATTTTTTCCAGCACCTCGGAGCTTTCCCTGATTGGGGATATTACTGCATCAATGATTTGATTAAAACCCGAAATTATTTTTCTGAAGCCTCCCTGGAATAATTCTTCGTTTCCCCTCTCATTCAGTTTACCATTCACTGCTGCCACAGTAAGACGGTTAGTTTCATTTATAAGCAGATCGAGTACTTCAATCTCTTTATTGAACGAATGTGCCAGCATATCATTTTCAGAAGCAGGTTCAACCTTTTCAAGCTTTCCTTCAGATAACTTAAATGCAGCATCTATTTTTTCTTTCTGCTTCTGTTGAAGAAACTTAAGCATTGAGCCGAGTTCACCAAACTCATCTTTCGATTTTATTTCTATTTCTTCCGAATAATCTCCCAGCGCAAATTTGTTTAAAATGTTTTTAAAATAATTTATAGGCTTGCTTAAACCGGGTGCCACAAAATATATTGCAATCAGCAATAAAATGGTTCCCACAACCATTCCTATAATTATTAAGGTAGATGTATCCTGGATAGAATTTTCAATCTGTGAATTAAGAATTGAAGAAGTTTCTGTAAGCTTGTTCCTGATAAATGCGAATTTACCTTCAATCTGCTTGCCTGCCTCTTCACCTACCGAAACAGAAATAACCGCAGCCATTTCATAATTCTTGGTAACACCGGCACTAAGTATTGCATCCACTACGTCGTTTTTATACCACTTCCATAAATTCTTAATCTGTGCAACTTCACCTGAAATACCGGAATCGGATTCGACTGTTGAAAAGGATTCAATCAGGCTGTCTATCTTCGATTCCCCGCTCTTTATTTCTTTAATATTTATATCGATTTCAGAATCATAATCAGGAATCGATAATTTCATAAGAGAATACTGCAGAACTTTAATTTCAGAATAAAGTCTTTCGGTATTTTCTTTAGAGACAATATATTCCTGAAAAACCCTGTCTTTATCTTTTTTAATTTGATGGAGATGGTATAAATCGTTGATAACAATTACAGTAAATATCACTGCAAATAATATAAATGTAGCCTGAAGCTTTTTTACAAATTTCCAATTTTTCATTCTATTCTTCATAACTTAAATTTAATTGTTAAAGCAAGTTTTACTTTTACAGGTTTGTCATCATTTTTTCCCGGGGTAAATTTTGTTTTTTTCACACCGTCAATTGCAGCCTGGTCGAGAATTTCATTTATACCCTTAATTACTTTAACATCTTCAACATCACCATTTTCATTTACATATGCCATAACGTAAACATTCCCTTCAACTTTAAGCTGCCTGGCTGCATCGGGATAAGTAATATTTTTGTTGAGTCCTGCAACACCGCCTACAGGTTGTGGCATAACAGTTGCGAAAGCCAGGTACTGCTCATCTCCTGTACAGAAGCTTGCAGATGAAAATAAGATGAGAAAAGTAAAAAACGTGAGAATTGATTTAGTAGTCATGGTTTCAATCTTTTTCTTTTTATAATCGAAGAAAATGTGAAATTATTTAATAGCAGATGATTAAAAATTTTGAAAGAGGAGATATGCAGCTAAACCGGGATGGATATCTTAAAAGTTGTACCTGAATTTATTTCACTATAAAATTCCAATTTCCCCTTATGGAGTTCAACGGCTTTTTTAAGTATTGATAATCCAAGCCCGGTACCGGGTATATTGCTGATATTAGCTCCCCTGAAAAAAGGCTCAAAAAGATTTTGCTGATCTTCCCGTGAAATACCTATACCATTGTCTTTAACCTCAAAGACAACTTCAGCATCATTTTTAGTTAATATTAATTTTATTACTCCCCCATCCGGTGAATATTTAACGGCATTTGATAACAGGTTAGTAAGAAACTGCCTTATTAATATTCCATCAAAATTTCCCGTGATTTCATTTTCAGAATAATTGAATTCAATCCTGTGCTCAGGTTTTGTACTGAGCTTAATCTCTTCAATAATAGTATTACACAAACTTACTATTTCTATTATCTGCGGGTTAAAAGTCAGTCTACCGGATTCAGATCTGTTTAATGTAAGAACATTGGTAATTAGTCCGTTCATATATTCAGCGGAGTTCTGTATCCTGCTTATTACTGAAATTTTTTTCTCTTCATTCCATTTAGGAAAATAGCGCAGCAGTAATTCAGCCGAAGCCTGGATGGATGTTAAGGGGGTCCTGAATTCATGTGAAGTAGTTGAAACAAATCTTGCCCTGAGAGCGCTAAGCTCTTTTTCCGCAGCAAGTGCCTTTTTAGTTTCTTCCTGCATTCTTTTCTGTTCAGTAATATCCAGCATTATACCAACCCATCCTTCATTGGTATTATCTTTCTTCAGAAGGTTTGCCTGGTATAATATTACTTCGTGAATTTTCCCTTCCTTATCAACAATATTTGTTTCATAAACATTTTCCCTGTTTAATTTCTTACCGGTTTCAAAAGGTGTTAAGTTTATCCGGCTGGCTCCTATAACATCTTCCCTGGCTATTCCAAAGAAATCGAGAAAAGCTTTATTGCATTCCGAGTAAACATTATTCTTATCTTTTACGAAAACAGGAATGGGAATTGTGTTAATCAATGTTCTGAAAAACTCAACCTGGTTCTGTATCTTTATATCCGCTTCAGTCAGTTTCTGAACTTCATTATATAGCCTTAAATTAACTTCAGCAAGTTTTTCTGTTCTGTCTTCAACCAATTTTTCAAGCTTGTTTTTGTAATCCTGGAGGCTTCGCTCCGCCAGTACCCTATCGGTAATATCCCTGTTTAAAGAAAGAATTACCTGTTCACCATTGTATTCAATAACAGATGCATTAACTTCAAAATATAATTCTTTCCCCTCTTTATTATACTGTATCGTTTCGAAATTAATGAAGTAACCTTTACTGAGCGTCTCTGAAATTTTTTCTTCACCGCGGCTTACATCTTTTGAAATTTCCTTAAGCGACATCCCCACAAATTCTGAATGCTCATATCCATAGACTTTACAGGCTCTTTCATTTGCTTCGATGATTATCTCGCTTTCAGGTCTGATGAGTAATATAGGCTCGTGTGCATTTGCGAATAATTCCCTGTATTCTTTTTCGGACTGTTTTATTTTTTTCTCGGCGGCTTTTCTTTCTGTAATATCTCTTATTATGTGTGTAAAAAATCTTTTATTATCTCTTTTCCACTCGGCAATTGATATTTCAACGGGAAAAACAGAGCCATCCTTTTTATAACCCAGACGATCCATCGGCTTTGAAAAATCAATCCCTTCAGTTGGATGATCCTTTTTTATAATTTCTTCCAGGCTTGCTCTTTCAAAAGGGGGCACAACCAGGGTGAGCGATTTCCCGAGCATTTCGCTTTCCGGATACTGGTACATTCTTTCGGCGGCCCTGTTCCACTGGATTATATTGAAATTATTATCAACTGATATTATGGCATCATTAGCCATATAAGTAATTGAATGGAGCATTTCCTTGCTTTTCTTAATCTCATCTTCCATCATTTTTCGTTCGGTAATATCGCGCGCAATAAAACTGAACCCGGTTATTTTTCCGTTTTCAACAATCAAAGTAGCGTTTTGACCAAACCATTTTACCGATCCGTCTTTTGTCCTGAAAGGGAATTCGAAATAAGTGCTTGATTCTTTTTTTAAATACTGGTGTAAATAATACCTTTTAGCTTTTATCCTGTACTCTGTAATGACGAGATCAGAGTACCTGATGTTTAATAATTCCTGCAGGGAAAAGTTGGTCCTCTCGAGCCCCATTTTATTTACATAAGTAAAGTAGCCCTCAAGGTTAATGGTATAAATTATATCTGCTGCGTTGTCTGCAATTTCCCTGTAAATCTTATGTGCAAAATTCAGTCCTTCAATTTCTTTTGTGGTAAATTTTCTGTTCTTTTCATCTCCCGACTGTTCTACCTGGAATGCATTCTGAATCTGGAAGAGTTCTGTTTCTGCTTTTTTTCTTTCACTTATTTCTTTTTCAATTATTTTTAACTGCTCTTTTGATTTATAGTAAAGATCGTGCAGGTAGCCCAATGCGGATGCAAGTGCAATGCTCCCCAGTTCCCCGGGAATGTTTTCAACAACTAAATCGGCATAAGGTAAGCCAAATAAATGATAATAGTATCCATTAGTACATATTATTATTACAGTGCCAATGAGACCTGCACGTAAACCAAAGAACAATGAGATTGTAATTACCGGAAGAAGTGATAATACTGTTGCCTTATCATCGGTATAATTAAATAAAAGGAAGAATAAATATGTATATAAAAGAAATGAAAAAAGGACCAGTCCTATTTTTACCGGGTTCCGACCATTTTTCTTTTCAAACCGAGCGAGCATAATAGTTCATCTTCAATATATATTGACAACTTATTATCGAAGTAATTGATGGTTTCTTAAGGCAGATCAAATATCAGTATACAGGGAAGTAAAAAAGATATGAAGAAAAGCTGAAAATTTTTAGAGAAAAGAACTGTACTGTTTATTTTTTTATTACCAGGTTTTTCTTTCTTGTCAGCCGGGAATAAACAGGCAGAAGCAATATTGCCACTATTGCTGTCTGGATAATAAATGGTCTCAGGGTATCGCTTGCGGAATGGGAAACCGAATCTATTCTTATAAAATTGAAAACACTTGCAGTTATAAAAATTACAGTTAAAGATATCCTGCCCCATATTCTTAAATAATTTTTGCTATTCATATTTTGTTTCCGCAGAATTTCAAACATTTTTGCCGATAGAATATACTTATTTCAATTAATATTTTTTCAACTTTTTAATGTTATTATTTTTATCTATCCCTTCATTTTATTTCCTTTCTAAAATAATCCCAGGGAGGTATTAATTCAGCTTAAGGTTTTCCCCTGTATACCGATAATACTCTGTAAGGTTAGTCGGCTCTGAGCAGGTTGATGCTCAAATACATTCGGCTATTGAAGATAATGTATTACTTACAATTACTAATTAATAAATGTAAAACTGGTAAGATAAGGTAAGTTATGAAATCGAAATTATCCGGCAAGTCAATATCCCGCAGAATATCGCTTAGTGTTGCGATAGGGATAACTTCCATACTCGGTTTGGGTTTGCTGCTCTTTCTTTTATATTCAGAAAAACAAATGATGAATTCAACGGATGAACAAATCCACGAACTGAACAAATCAATCAGGGAATCTATAAAATATGCAATGTCCGAAGGAATAAGTGACGTTAAACCTTTCATTGACAGAATGCGAGCCATTAATAATGTAAAAGAGCTTAGAATTATTCCTTCTGAGATAATTGATAAGAACGAAGCAAACAGGATGGACGAAATTGAAAAGAAAGTATGTCTGAAAAAAGGAGAAATCACATTAGATGAAGATTTTCAGAATGAATCGGTAGTCCGGCTGGTTAGTCCTATTATTGCAGATAAAAAATGCATGAGTTGTCATGACGGAAATGAAGGAGAAGTTCTTGCAACTATGAGCGTCAGGTATTCACTAAGCGATGCTCTGTCTGCAATTTCGTTTGAAAGAGTGAGCGGAGTAATTTTAATTTTACTATTAGTTGTATCTGTATGGTTGATAATACTCTACCTGATTAAAAAAAATATATTGAAAGATTTATTCGGTTTTATAAAAACTATTAAAGATTTTTCTGAGGGTAATTTAAATACTGAAATAAATTCCAAAAGAACAGATGAATTTGGGGAAATGGCAAATTCACTGCAAACTTTAAAAGAAACTTTAACATCCCAGGCGCAAACAGTTAATGACTTTGCTAATGGTAAGCTTAATGTAGAAGTAAAAATATTGTCGGAAAATGATTTGCTGGGAAAATCGGTTCAGCAGATTAAGACTTCGCTTAACCTGCTTTCCAGGGATACAGAATTACTTTCTCTTGCAGCGTTAAACGGAAATTTATCGGGCAGATCTGATAGTTCAAAACACAAAGGAATATTTAAAAGGATTGTTGATGGTTTTAATTCTACATTCGACTACCTGACCGCCCCGATTAAAGAAGGTTCTTTGGTTCTTGCAAAATTCGCAGAGGGAGATTTATCGGAGAGGGTAAGCGGTGATTATAAAGGCGAACATCAGCAGTTAAAAAATGATATTAATAAACTTGGGAATTCCTTATCGGAATTAATAAGTCAAATAAGTGAAGCGGTTCACGCTACGGCAAGTGCAGCCGGCCAGATAAGTTCAAGCAGTGAAGAGATGGCAGCAGGCGCCCAGGAACAGAGCAGCCAGGCAGTTGAAGTAGCAGGTGCGGTAGAAGAAATGACTAAAACAATACTTGAGACATCAAAGCATACATCATTGGCTGCAGAAGCCAGCGAGAATGCCGGTATAGTTGCAAGAGGAGGTGGAAAGGTAGTAGATCAGACAATCCATGGAATGGAAAGAATTGCAGAGGTAGTAAGGAAGAGTGCCGGGACTGTACAGGAACTTGGTAACAGCAGCGGCCGGATAGGAGAAATAATCCAGGTGATAGATGATATAGCTGACCAGACAAATTTATTGGCACTGAATGCAGCGATAGAAGCAGCACGGGCGGGCGAGCAGGGCAGAGGCTTTGCAGTAGTAGCCGATGAGGTAAGGAAGCTTGCTGAGAGGACAACGAAAGCTACCAAGGAAATAACTGAAATGATAAAACAGATACAGAAGGATACGGTAGAGGCTGTAGAGTCAATGCATAAGGGAACGGAGGAAGTGGAGAAAGGCAAGGAGTTAGCAGGCAAAGCTGGTATATCGTTAAATGAAATAATAACAGGCGCACAGAAAGTGGTTGATATTATTACGCAGGTAGCGGCATCCAGTGAAGAACAGTCAAGCACCTCTGCACAGATAAGCAGGAGCATGGAATCGATTAGCAGCGTAACCCAGCAGAATGCAAGCGGTGTTCAGCAGATCGCTGCATCGGCAGAGGATTTGAACAGGCTGACTTTGAATCTCCAGGGACTGGTTGGTAAATTTAAGATAGCCGAGGTTTCGGGTAAATATTCTGTCAGACAAAACGGGAAGCTTGTTCATTCAGATATTTAACAGGGGAAAATATTTATATGTATAGTCAAAACCTCGGTCCGCCGGGGTTTTTAATTTTTATCCGTAAGTCATATTCACTTTTCCGGTAAACTTAATTTACTCCTTATTAAATTATTTACATCTCTTCGCACATATTCAATTCCGGGCAACGCCCGAGCAGCTTAGTTCGTCTGCAATATAAATTTACAGCATATAATTAAAATAATTGGGTTTCTTAAGGCAGATCAAATATAAGATCACAGGAAAGAAAAATTGTAGTCAATTCATTCAAAGAGAAGCATTAAGTTAAAACAAACAATAACCGTTATAAATTATAACTGCATTCTTTGAAATTGATTTTATGAAGGTTTCTATATAACTCTTCGTAAATTAATTGAATTCACGGAAGGTACCAGCCATTTGGCGCCTTTAACCGGGGGATTTATCTCTGCCACGAAGTGTTACTTTTGTGTTTTAAACCGATGGGAATTTCGATCATTGTATGCTTTGATGTTTCTATCCACCTTTTTAATTCGGTTATATTGTTTACTATTCCGACTTCCCAATTTTTCGCTTCGTTAATTAAAACATAAAACCAGCCGGAATGACAGCCATCAATGGAAAGAAGATTCCTTTTCTTATCCAAGATACGTATCCTTAACTCTTTTAACTTCTTCTTTATACTCTTTTATCCTGATCGGATCTCTTGGACCAAGTTTTCTTCCAGGATCGGGACGAAACATTATATAAGAATAGTGTGGAATGATATCGAGTGAAGGTGTTTTAAGACCCACTTGTTTCATCTGGTTTAATATTTTGAAAGTAGTGTTACCCATTGCAACTAATACAGTTGAATTGCCACTATCGATTTGAAAGTTGTAAAAGCGGCATCCACTGGGTGATTTGTTTAGTCAGATAATCTTTGTTTTTTCTTTTATCTTTATTTCTTTTCTCCACCTTTTCAGGTAGTTTTATAACATTTGTTATGTAACATTTCCATCCTTCATTTTTTCTTGGCTCACCTTTCTTTAAACCACACTCCGTTAATGCATCACGCAACAGCCAATCTCCAACATGAGAATTCCATTGAAGATTTTCACTTTTAACTGGATTATGCTTATCAACATCATCAACTCCTTTCCAGCTTGGGTTTTCCCCTATGAACCAGATTTTAGCATTTATATCTCCTATATATCCTGTTAACCAGGGAAATCTATTAAGATAGTCAATCAAGTGATATTTATTAATTATTTTCTTTGTTTCAAGAATTATGTCCATCATTTTAAGAAGAAATATTATAATTTATTTTTTCACATTTTTTAAGAAACTTAAATAATTCCTCTACAGTATTAAAGATGTTTGGCCAATCGCCTACTAAATAGTCCTGGGAGTGAGCTAGTTCATTTCTAATATCTTCTGTTTCTTCTAATAATTTTTTAGTTCCTGATTTAGTCAATCCATTGAATCCATCAAAGATTTTTTTGTTCTTTAAAATGATAGTCTTTTTATCACAAAATTCTAGGCATTCGTTGGGGTCTATATGCTGATTTCTTTCAACCCTTTTATTGTAAATATCCATTATATGTTCTTTTCTTGTATTATTCAGATATTCTTTCCATGATTCTCCCGGACAATAATCTCTAATTATTCTTAGCATCTGCATTTCTACTAGTGAAATAATTCCAAATAACCACAACCTAACAGGATGTTTTTGCAAATCTCCTTTTGTTACTATCCCATTTACATCATTGAAGGATTCGATAAATAATCTATTTTTTTGCCTGAATGATTTAAAAACGCTGGTTAAAGAAGTTGTATAGGGAATTATATCTGTGTTTTTGAATCTCTTAAGATGATCCATTAAATGGCCCTTATTGAGTTCATTCTGCTCAACATAGCCAACTATCTTACCATTTTTTCTAATCCCTACCACATCATATTCCTTTTCTTTCATAAATCTATGGACTGTCATGGCGTCAGCTGTATAATCAAATGATCTAAAAGATTCTGCTATATAATTAACTGTAATACCATGTGTAAAAAGATTCTTTAGATCCTCTGACGTAGATTTTAAATATTTCATTTATATACTCCTTTTACTCCAACTGTACCATTCATCAGCTAAGGTCATGCACCTTCTATAAAACTCTTTAGTTCTGAAAATAGAATATTTCTCGTTATCAAGCTTTTCACGATAATTATTTTCCTTCAAAACATCCTTAATTAAAGAAAGAATTTTATTCTTCCCAATTTTAATAAGATATTCCTTGAAATCTGTCTCCTTTGTTAATTTTTGTCCGTACCAATCTTTGAGTTGACTCAATTTGCTATCATTTAACAGTCCTTGAATTAAAAGCGCAGTGATCAAATTTCTTGCCCTCCCGAGTCCATAATAAAGGTAATCGGGCCCAAATTCCCGCATTTGCCTGATTACAGGGTTCAAAAGCAATAATACTTTATAAGATAAAAGAAGTTTTGAACTATCACTATGAAGATAGGATTCACGAAATGTTTCTTCATAATTTTTTTGATTTTCAAAAACATCTGTTAATCTTGACATTTTATCTACTTCTCCCTGAATAGCCAAAAATGTGCGCGCTAGAGGTTTTATCTCGATATCTCTATAATCTTCAATCCCCATTTCCTCTAAATCTGAATCAGTTAAATTTTCAAAAGCATTTTCCTGACGCGAATAATAAATTCCTAATTCATTTATTAACTTATCTTGAATATCGCATTGAATTTTATCATTAGCCCTTAAATGCCAAGGCTCAACTGGATTTTGCCTGTTGTTGCAAATAGTGACTTTTGTAATAAAATCACTAGTAACTGTATCAACAACAATTTTTGTAATAACTTTAATCTGCTTAAATATATTCTTGTCAAGTTCCGGATGGTTTGTGTTATCTTCTAAAAATTTTCTCACTGACTTTATTGTCTGAGCACCATTCAACAACCGAGGCACTTTAACTTCAAACTTATGGTCAGTAGTAACAATCCTTTCCACTGCAAGTGTGATCCCGTTGTGATTAAATGGAAATACTTCAGGTGAAACATTCTTTTTTATTACAATTTCAGTTAGTGCTTCCCGTATTTTTCTGTTAGGTGGATTGTCATCAGGTAATCCTGCCCTAATATTCCGATTAAGGAATCTCAAATTAAGAGTCTGATAAATTTTATCAAGCTCATAAAGTGAGACAAACACAATGTACATTTCCTGACCATCACTGTTTGAATGCTCAATATAATTTGAAACTTCAAGTTCAAATGTCTCTATCGATTTAGTACGTTTTGAAGATTTTTTATCTGATATAAATTCAAAGATCAGATCGACTTTTTTTTCCCCAAAATATTTATCTATAATCCATTTCTTGTTCTCTAATTCTTCTTTTAAGTAATCAAGTCCGGCACTTTTTTCTGCTGCTTCAACATCACCCTTAAAAACAAACTGTATATAAATTTTATCAATAAGACTTTTGTACTCAAATAAGTCCGTTTTTAAATTCACTAGTAATGATGCCATTGAGGGGTCTTCGTAAGGATCACCAAATATTCTTTCTAATCCATTACTGATGATTCTTTCTAATGATTCTTTGAAGAGCAGATGATTCTCTGACCATTTGAATTGAAAGAGATATAAATTTCTTGTTTCCCTGTCAATATAATATGCGTCAAAGCCGTAATCATTATTTCCAAATGCTACATTCCCTGAAATGTCATCAATAGACTTATTAAATTTTTTGGAAAGATATATTAGTGCAAAATAATCTTCCTTTTTGCCTTCATATTTTGAAGAGTAATCATTATAAATTTTGTTCAGTTCTTTTTTATCGGATTGGGTTATTGGCATTGTGCATCCCTTTATTTAACTAAATGTTTTTGAGTTATTTTACTTTTTTAAAGCACTTCCAACTAAATTCATCAATCTCATTTTCAACTAAAGTTTCAAGAACCTCTTTCCAAAAAATTCCATCATTTCCGCTTTTTGTTAAAAGAGTATTCTTGAATTCCTTGTCATTAAATGTTGGTATAAGAAGTTTCATTAAATGAGCAATTGTTTCTTGAGTATCAAGCTGATTATTCCCTTCTCCGTATTGCCCAATACCTGATTCTATTTTCGCTTCAATAAATAGACAATTAGATCCGGAAATTACAAGTATATCCGGCTTTGCATTAAATGCCCATTTAACTTCCCGAAGATTCTTATAATCACTTGAATCAATCTCTTTAAGGTTCCAATGACCAGGATTCCATAATTTTCTAGGATTTCCTTTAGTCCAGAAGAAATCATTTCCCTCAATTATTGCTTCCGGGGATACAGGGGAATCAGGGATTTGATTTTTTATTATTTCAACTAATATGGATAATCTTTTTTGATGAGTCTCGTCCAAATATTTTTTGGAATCACCAAGATCATTCCAATAATCTCTCAGTGCTGCTATTTCAAGATAGAATTCAAAATCTTCGGGATTAAGTTTATGATTACATTTCTCACTAATTAGCTTGAAAAATAATTCACAGGTTTTCCTGGAACTAAGCAAGGCGTGTCCTAAAAGAAAGCAATAAAATCTTTCTTCTCTGTTTACTTCATAATAAGGTTTATTCTTAAACATTATATGCACACTTCTTGTAAATTATTTACTCCACTCCCAGCGCCTTAAAAACTGCACTGATTGGATCAGTGTAAACCAGCAAACTGAATTTTGAATAAAGATCCGATGGCACATTACCTATTTGTGCCATATCAATGGCCGGAATTAACACTTTTTTAGCTCCGCTGTCAAAAGCAATTTGGAGTGAATTTCCAAGATTTTGTGTCCCGATTATTGTTCCACCTATGCTCATCGAACCAAGTACTACTAATTGCGATAATACCGGTTTCCCCAAAATTCCTGATACTAATGAAATAAATATTGTAAGTTCTATACCGCTTAAATTACCAATTCCACTAAGGTCAGTAGCCTTTAAATGGTAATCCATATCTGAGTACTTCAGATTTAATGAAACCCGGTTAAGGTTGGCTTTTAAATAATTAATGGCTTCTTTAATTTCTTCCTTAATTATTGTACCGCTGCCAAATCCTGTATCACTAAATTTTCCAGAACCAGGCATCGTTTGCAGATCAAGTCTTAACAGCCCCTTATGCCCGGAACTACTATTGGTTGTTACTGTAAATGCACATCCGTTTGGCAATGTTCCTTCGGGAATCAAATTTGACCCACCGCTTTCAGGTACACCTATATGTATTTCTTCATCGTTCTCAGGATCTATGTAGCTAAAATGAACATCATAAAACTCCATTCCCCCAATTTTTTTCAATTGCTCTTTCACTCTTCTTCTGCCAACGAGTGCATATTCCAAGCATTTTTTAACATCTTCCTTTTCAAATTTTCCATTCGGATATAACAATTTAAGCAGGCCGCTTACAGTTCTTCTTACAGCAATTGTATCTCTTTGATTTAAATCTGAACCAAGCCTGAAATATTTAAAAATAGCATCAGAAAAATTATGTTTTCGCATTCCCTTCATCCACTCTGCCAGATAATCGCTTATGAAACCGTAATTATCTGTGAAGAACTCCGGTCTCATTTTTGGCACTTCCCATCCCGGTATATAGTGGTGGAAGCGGTCAAAAAATGCTGTGTCTATCATCTCATCAGGGAATGGAACTAGTAGATGGGAGGTTTTTACCAGGTTTTCTACTGATCCGTTAATGTTACCAACAAATACCATGGAAGCGTTTGCATTTATATGTTCTTTGCCCCTGGCAAATGAGCCGTTGGCCATAAATCCTTTCATTATTTGAACGCCGTCTTTGTCTTTAAATTTAATGCCTGCCACTTCATCAAAAGCAACAACATCCCACAAACCAACTAAACCAATTTGCCTTGATGCCATGTTATAAAATAAATTGGCAACGGTAGTTTGACCGCCGGAAATTAAAATTGAATTTGGAGATATCTCATCATAAACATAGGATTTGCCTGTTCCGCGTGGTCCCAGCTCGCAAACATTATAATTGTTTTCAACAAAAGGTATTAAACGAGCTAATAAGTGTAATTTAGTATTCTCTTCAAGGTTAGTGGGCTCCATTCCAACGCTGCGAATTAATAAATCAATCCATTCTTCAAGAGTAAATTGTTCGCGCGCTGCAAATAGCTCTTCCAGCGACATTCCCGGCATCTGTATAGGCTTCAGTTCACTGATTAAAAATGGAGAATCTTTAGAACCCTCTTCATAGAAATAGTCTATCGTCAATATGCACCAGATCCCGCCGGCAAGAAGACGTTCATATTCCTTTACAAAGCCAGGTTTTACATGCAATCCTTTAATACCAAGATTGGAAAGTACTGCTTCAAACCTATCCTGTTTTTCATTCAGGCTAACACTTACCTTATCAATGACTTTATATCTTCCCTTCTCTTTGATAAGCGCTTTTGTTTTTTCAGCTTCATCGGGCCTGACATAATTGATTGCCAATATTTGTTTTACTTTTTCGACACCATCTTTTATAGTTTCCTCATCATCTGTAGCACAGTACATTCCAAGTAAATATTCCAACACAAATACCGGTACATTTATTCCTTCCCGGATTTGCTTTGTCAAATCTTTCCTTACAACTCTTCCGGCGAAATACTGGTTCAATTTTTTATCAAGGTCGATCATAATATTTATCTCTTTATAATTTCATTTTTAAAAATCATCAAATTCACTTGCAAAGGAAATATTGAGAGTAAAACTATCTTCTTTATAAGTCTTAAATTTATTAGTACCCTCAATTCTCTCCTGTAATTTTAGCAATACTATCTGGTTATTATAATTTGTTGCTTCGCTCTTAAAAATAAATTTGTGCTTTTGTTCTCGAGCTCTTGCATCAACAGCAGTAGAATTAAATAGCAACTTAACTTCATCCGAGATCAATTTATCATCCTTGCTGTAAAATCCCGCTTTTATTTCCCTTGGCAATATCTTTTCTTCAATAATATCAGACTGGTAAAAATAAATAGCAATTTGATTACTGCTTATTTTTGAGGGCGTTTTTATAATGTCAATTTCTACTTTTGAAATGTCGCTTTCGCGCCTTTTTGAGAAGGAAATAACCGGAATTGTAATTTCCTGCAGAGAAGCGCCTCCGTGAACATATTTATTGCCTCCGCCCTGCACCCTTATTCTATTTATAGATTTAGCAATCAAAAATTCAGTATCATCATCCAGTCCTAACTCTTTTGAGGTAAACTTCCTTACGCTGTTATTAGCAAGAAGATTTTTCCCTATTATAAACCTTCGGTTACTAAAATAGACCTCATTTTGTTCATCAATCTTGCAAAAATCACTTTCCTCAAGTTTCCTGTTTTGATAAATATACCCATGGTCTGCTGTTATTATAATATTTGTGCCGTTAAAATTTGTTATCTGCTTTACTATTTTTTCAATCTCGTCCAGCGCTTCTTCAGTTTTATTAAAAACCTCGTTCTCGGTCTTAAAATTATCCCCGGTTGCGTCAATGGAATTATGATATATATAAAATATATTTGCCTTTTTAACAAACTCCCGCCCTTCATCCCTTGTAAATTTTAGAAGATCACGGGCTTGAATTGCCACAGAATTGCTATAATTTAATTGCAGTATTTTCTCGCGATTGGTACTAGAGGAATTCCTGTCATCTACGAATACCGTGCTTGATTTATCATTGTAGCTTAATTTCTGATTCGGCAATAATGCTGCCATTCCAAGCTGAGTATAACTTGGCAACATACCTAACATATAACCAAGTTCGGATTGAAACCTATCGCGGGATAAAAGCCGGTCGTGCAATTCTGTTGCTGTTTCATATCTTAGGGCGTCCGAAATTATAACATATATCTTTTTATCACCCTCAGAATAAGTCTTTATATATTTATTGAAGAATTCCCGCTGGGATGTTACAGATGGTATTTGCCATTCTTTACATTCATCCACCTGCCTTTGCCAGGAATCATTAATTCGCAGTAAGAAACTATTTGAATAAATATTTTCAATTTTTTCAGATAATGATTTTAGAACATCAATGTGTTCTGCATTATTGAAGTGATAAATAAATTTTCTATAGGCAAAGTCTATTTTATATAAGTCATTAACATACCTTGTAATTCCATCTAAAAGTGAGTCAATTAACAAATTTGAATTTTTAATAAAATTTATAATCTCAATAGAATATTTTAAAGCAAGGTAGATATTTTTATAGAATGGATACCAGAATTTATTTTCCCTTTTTTGTAATACTGAAGTCGCTTCATTATAGCTTATTTTATCATTTAGTATATCATCGATAAATTCTTTTACTATTTTCTGTTCCACAAGCTGAAAGAAATAGATATCTAAAAGATCCCGGTAATCCAGAGATTTAATTTTATCCTTAATATCCAGGTCTGTAGCTATTTTATCTGATAAGTCCTTAAAACTTATCGCATACTTAGAATTATCCGACCAATGATTTAGTAAAATTATGGTTTGTTTATTTAAGGTTGACTTAGCATCCGGGATATAATAATTAAAACAGGAGGAAAACACCTCCATTAAGAAGTCCATTAAAGTGGGCTGGCTGCTTTTATAGCTGTATTTTTTCTCAATAAACTTCCATAAATGTGTATCAAGATTAAATTTTAATATTTCATCATATTTTGCAGATGAATCCCGGTGAAGTTCAGCAAATAATTCGAATAATATATATTCAAGATCAGGTTGAGTGCCGGTAATTACCGAGATCATCTTTAACGTGATCGCATTTTCGCTATCTTCCAGATTTAAGATCTCTCCTAACCCTTCTGTCCGTTTTTTGCTGTTAAAGAAATTTATGTGCTCGTCGATAAAGAATTTCCTTTCTATCGGGAGGCCTATTTCCTGAAGCAGCAGCGAACTCCGTTCGGCTGAGAACTCATAATTAGCAAGACTTAAATCCAGCAGCCAGTTATCTTTGTCTTCGGGTTTCGGCTTATCTGTATAAATTAAGAACTTTTTCTTTGGTTCTTCCTTTATTACCCTGTATTTAATCCCGAACTCATTGTTCTGAATTTTTATTTTGTCAACTCCGGGCAAGTCTAAAGTATCGAATCTATTGCTAAATTCTGCTTTTGAATCGTACCAGAAGACTATTCTCTGCTTTTCAAATATTTTATTTAATGATTCTATAAGTTTCGCCATTACTATTCTTCTGATAGATTTTTAATGTATTTCTCAACATCCCTGATCCTGATATACCAGAGCTTTCCTTTCTTTTCTGCGGGCAGTTTTTTTGTGTTTATCAGTTTCCTGAGATAGTCCTGCGAATAATTAAAAAACTTTGCAGCATCCCTTAATGAAACAACGGCATCCTGGTTCATTTTCACGAACTCTTTTTTGCTCAGCCGTTTCAACCCGTCTTTTAACCTGTTTAATATAATCTCATCCAATAATGCTACGTTGCTTTTCGAGACATAATTATTAATGTTTTTTGTAGTGGGCTTCTTCCCTTTTTCAATTTCACGCAGCATTAATTCAAATTGATCGTCCCCGTTCTCCATTGCTTCATAATATTTATCACGATCATATTTTTTTGTGCCCTTTATTGCAATGTTTACATACCCGCAACCAATTAGAATGAATGAGAGCAAAATTCTTCCGGCTCTGCCATTTCCATCTTTAAATGGATGAATAGTCTCGAAGAGTATATGACTTTCCGCTGCAAGTTTTATTTTATCATAATCCGGGTCATTTAATTTTTCATTAATCCAGCTTATAAAAACTTCCATTGTCTCTCTCACATATACATAATCAAGCGGGGTAAACTTTGCTTCATTTACTTCCACAGGTTCTGTCCGTAATTCCCCGAGCTTTCCCTGGAAAGAACCAACCTGCTGTTCGTATCTCATTAAGAGAGTATGTATCTGTTTTATATCAGATATTCTTAATGAAAACTCTCCCTCTTTATAAAGGTTATTTGCATACTCGTACAAAGTGCTTGCTGCCTCAAAATATCCAAGTATTGCAGCCGACTTTTCATCGCTGGTTCGTTTGTTCTTGCTTAGTACATCGAGCAGTTCATTCCGGTTGGCAAATATCCCCTCTATTGCAATCGAATTGCGGATTTCATCACGGAAAAGAGAATACCACTCACTGTTTGATACAGCAATCAAATGAATATTCTTCTCCCTGAGCTTCTCGAATTCTTTTATCAATTCTGATCTATTCATTTATTTTCCGAACCTTCCGAACCCTACTTTTTAGTTAACTCATTATATATTAGTCATTTAACATTTTTACACATTCAATGGGTTCGGAAATATAAGAATTATTTTTTATAGAAACCAATGGATTTTTCCGAACCTTCCGAACCCCTATTTTACATAAACTAATTATTTTACAGGCAATTAACAGCTTCTAACATTCAATGGGTTCGGAAAACTGGATCACAAATTATATACTAATAAAATAAAAAACTTAAGATTTATTAAGTTCAGCAGTTATTCTCACATTATCATCCGGACAATCAAAAGGCATCAGGTTAAGTCCAAATTCTGAAGCAAAATAACCAGCAGTTCCAGACGTAATTCTTCCGGATGGTTTAAATTGTTTACCAAAGAATTGCTGGAACCGCTCAAACACTTCTTTATTGTCACTTCTTAACACAACTTCAATTTTTGCTTTTTTTGAAATTCCTCTCTTAAGTAAATATCTCAATTCAAAATCTGCAATTGGAAATGAATACCCCACAAATACAACTTTTTCAGCTTCCATTAAATCCAATAGCGCATTGTGCCAAACCATTTTAAGATGAGTATTATTGAGATCTTTTAACAAGGTCGGTGTGACAATCAAAGAACGCAAAGCTTTCTGCTCACATTCGGGACATTTCTTTTGCTTCAGCAATTCATAAATTGCAATTTTTTCGTCTAATTTAAAAAATAACCTTCCGCAATTTGAACAGACTAACCAGTTAAGTGATCCATGTAATTTCATAATTTTTATATTATAATGACCTTTCGGCTTTACATCTATACTGCGATGTGGATAATCACTCATATTAAATGGATAAGCATAGCAAGTGTAATCAACAAAACATTTAGCTTCATCGTCACCTTTGTTTTCATTAAAAACTTTAGTCTCCTGAAAGACAGTATTTTCAAGTATTATATCCCAATTCAATGTTATAAATCCAAAAGGATCATCTTTCTGTTTGCCAGATGTTCTCCTTTTTACAATTTGTTCGGCGAGTTTGGAATAAAATCCTGTAATGCTGCCTCTTAGTTTTTCATTAAACATATATACAATGCAGCAGTTTAAATCGCTTCTTAATTTAGATATATCTTCAAATGATTTATCGTTAATGAATTCCCGGTTTATAATTGCTTTATCCATAATTGTAAATAGATTCTCTAAATCAATTTTCACGAGTTCATTTATATCATCTTCATTGAATAATTCAATTAAAAAATCCTCCAGCCTTTTCCTTGAATCAACAAAAGGTTTATCAAAATCGTCCGGATAAAAAGGCTTGAGATCAAATATTTCTTTTAGAATATCTTTTTGAAGTGGGGCATTTGTACATTTTGAAAATCCAGCACCAAGGACATATACTATTTTGCTCATAAAGCTTTTCCTAATTACTTACACAACCCCGGAATCGGGTATAATATCTCCTCAAACTTGCAGTAGTTTACCTTTACTCCGTCATCAAGGTCAATTTCTATTTTCTGCTGTGCGTAGTGCAGAATTTTCTTTTCGTATTCGTGCATTTCTTTTAGCAGCTTCTCTATTTTCTTTCCTTCTTTGTCCGCGTCTTTCTTCTCTTTTTGTGTAACGCTTTCACTTAATAAGACTGATTTTAAGTGATCTGTCCTTGCGTTTAGTTTGTTTATAAATTCTCTTAGATATTCATTTAGTAATCTTGAAATTGTATCGCTTTTGTAGCGGTGCATATATATGAGCGCGTTAAAACCTTTGCCGGGTGAACTGAACATCCAGTAGATGGGGCGCTTTTTGTATCTCTTTATATGATCCGGGTAAAATTCTTTCTGGAAGTAGCTTCTTATATCTCTCCCGAGTGATTCTTCCACAAATCTTAAATTTTCTTCAAAATGCTCTTCGCCGAAACTTACTTTTAGGAATTCCCTGAACCGGTCTGTTATATCGTCCATAAAATAATCGTCATCCAGGATTGGGATTATGTTATCCGCATCCGGAGTGAAAAATGGTTTTGGAACCTGCTTTAGATAATCCTCCAGCGTCTCTCCCTGGTTTGCAAGCACAAGCCCTTCTTTATCCAGAGAGTACCTGCCGAACATACACCCGACAGAATATGAAATAAACTGTTTTAATATTTCATCCTGATTAAAAACCAACTCTTTATTGTCGTTAATGTAAGTTTCATCTTTTAGAATGGTTATATTTTTTAATGCTACATCTGGTGTTAATTCGTCCTGAAGCCCGTAAATTTCTATAAATATTCGGTTAAGCTCCTCCTCATTTTTGTGAAGCTGAAAAAATTGCTCCTGCCAGAAATTGCAGTAATTATTATATGCTTTGTGTATTTGTGAAATATCTTTTAATCGGATTAGCTCATTGGCTTTGAAATCCCAACTATTTTCTCGACTATCCCAATCTAATTTCGATAAATTAATATTTTCTGAAGTTATTTTTTCTATCACAGATCTAACATCTTTAGATTTAGGAAAAATTATTGGGATATTAGAAATATTTCCGGTTGTAAAATTTAAGGTTGGATTTATAATTTGGAGTAAATTAGAGATAATTTTTGTGTTAAAAAATGATAAATAAAAGTTTGGATATTTAGAAATGTAAAATGGGCTTGCATCACCTGATATTATACCATCTGGTAGATATCGAGTACCAAAATTTGAAGACGATATTTTATTCCATGTTATAGCTTCTAATAAATAAAGATGTTCGTTAGGAATGATAGCTTTGATATTATTTTTAATTTTTTCTCCATTGTTCTCCCAATTTACAACGTAATTAACCAAACCATACCATTTGTGAAATTCACCACCATCACTATATAAATACCATTTTTTATTTGATGAAAGTGAATCTTTTTTATTTCTTAATGGATAAAGAGTTTTGCTTAAATCAACTTCAAACCAGTGCCTTTTATATTCTTCAGGTGATCCCGGTTGCAGACCTCTACGTGCTTCACCATATTCTGAAAGAAATTTAGTATTAGCGAAAACATTAATTATTCTTTCACTCACCCAATATGCAATTGGAGAGCCTGGAATCTTTTCAAAATCGATTTGGTTAGCTGTAAATCGAAAATCGACATTTGGATTTTTAATTGCTTCGAGTGTTTTAATTGGCTGGTTCTGGTAACCTCTAAATTCAGATAGTTTTATATAATCGCCTTTGGCATTAATTACGTTATTTCTTAATGTAAATGTACACACTGGAACTACGGCTGGTTCAAATGCATTGTATTCAAGTTGTATTAAGTTTTGTATTGTAGTGTTATCAACTAAATTGTAACGTAGCCATTCATAACTCGAAATAAACATCCACACATAAGGAGAGACATACCCAATCATTCCATCAGTTTCAGCTAACTCTCTGCATCTAACTAAAAAGCAGGCAAATAGATCGGCTTTTGTTTCTTTGTAATTTGCTTTAACAAAATCGGAAACAGTTTTATTCATATAAGAAGAATTAACATAGGGCGGGTTTGTAATTACACAGTCATATTTACTCTGTAAATATTTTACCTGTTCCAGCGCTTTAATTACTTTTTCGTTTGTGCTGGAGTAAAATATATTTTCGGTAATTTCTTTTTTGTTAAGGTCAGAAAGGATGTCTTCAACTTTACCGATATTGGGTCTGATAAGCGAGCCAAGGTCTTTTACATCGTTAAAAAGAGACAGTGTTTCTTCAAGGTTAACGTTAAAGAGGTTCGGTTTAACTTCTCTTATGTAAGCGTCAATTTCTTCCTTTGTAAATTCAATTTTTTGCAGGGATAAAATATTCAGTTTAACCGGTTCACGGAAAGTTTTCCTGCTGTAACTTCTGGCTTTCATAAAAAGGGCAAAGGAGGCGAGGTTGGCTGCACGGTCGTCAATTTCGAGTCCGAATAAATTATTCTTTAATATTGTAAAAGGTATTTCATTTTTATCGTAGCCTTCTTCCTCATAAATGCTAAAAAGCAGTTCAAACGCGTAGGTTAAAATATGCCCGGAACCGCAGGCGGGATCCATAATTGTAATTTCTTCCGGAGAGGATATTGTTTTGGGGGGTATTTTATCTTTATCAACCGGTTCAATATAAAATTCCATCTTCCCTTTTATGCCGGATTCAGGGTGAGCCTCCAGCCACATTCTTCCTATAGTGTTATCTACAATATATTTTACAATCCAGTGTGGTGTAAATAACTGTGTAGCCGCGGGGATTTCTTCAGTCTTGTATCTTTTTTTGGCATTTATAACTTCATCTTTCTTCTCTGAAATATAGTATTGATAAAGCCAGCCGATGATTTCAACTTCTTTACAGTCTTCTGCGGAGAGGTTATCTACAATTTCATTCAGGATAGAATTTTCACTTAAAAGGTCATCCGGCAGAAGAAGTTCTGTATAATCGTTTATCTTTTCAAACATAAACGGCATAATGCTGTAATAGTAATTGCATACAGCAACCAGAAGCAACTGGTAAACTTCATTCTGCGGGTCTTTCGCCGGTATTTGTCCGCCAAGTAGTTTAGTAATCTTTTCTTTATCTACTTTAACCTTTTCATCTATGTAGCCTCTCTTAGCTTCGGAAAGTATTTCCGGAATAGTGAACCCGACAGCAGGAGTGACAATCTTCATAAAAGTATATTCATTGGCATCCATAAAGCGCAGAGCAATAAAACGGTTAAACCAGGTGTATGCTACTTTTTCAATTACACTATCTTTTGAGGACTTTTTTATTTCTCTTTGGAGATCCTCAATTTGCTTTAGTTTATTTTGCAGCGCCAGTTCGTTTTTTATTTTTTCAGGGTTGGTCACATATTCAAGTTTTGTGGAAACAATATCGATCAGGCGTGTTCGTGATTCGCGTGCGAAGGATTTGAGTTTGTTTTTGTTCATAGTGACAATTTATGTTTGAATGTGGCTAAAGCCATAATTGCATTTCATTTTTAAAATCCGTCAGCTGAAGCTGACGGCAATAATTTCTTTCAATTTTACCACTCCGAGAAAGGCCGGGCTCTTTCGAAATGACACTAACTAACTCTAATGAGCAGCTATAAAATTATCTTTGTGTTTTCTTTAATTTGCTTAAGCATTGTCTCTTTAAGTTCAGTAATGTACTCTTCAACATCATCTTCGGTATCTAGCGTGGACTTCTTAAAAACAGGTTTTATCTTATTAAAATTAACGAGCTTCTGTACAATCTTTGCTCCATCCCCTTTCTTTTCTGCAAGGTCATAAATTTGTTGAACCTGTTTTTGATACAGAAATGCTTTTACATTTTGAGTTAAATCCCTGATTACAGGGATGAAATTCTCCTGGTTTATTTTGGCTTTTTCATTTTCCAGCGGCTGAATGACCTGGTTTTGTTTTTCCGGGTTTAATTCAGAGAACTTCTCATTTGCTTTCAGCTGGCTTATATACCCATCAATAATTTTTATTCCTTCTTCCCTTTCCTTCCCGACCTGTTCATCTATAAACGTTTTTACCCTTTCCAGTGCAGCCTTTGCATCCTTCATAAATGAAGATTTATACGGGACTAATTCTTCTCTTACTTTATTTAGAATTTCCATCTCATCTACAGAGACGTAATTCAGGTTTGCATTCTGGCTGTTAAGAAACTGTACTACAGAATCATAGATTTTTCTCTGCTCCCCGTTCATAAACCTTTTTATGGGATCGATTATATCTTCCTTTAAATTTAGATATTCATCGCTGAAAGAATTAACATTATCATATATGAAGGAATAATCTTTAGAAACAAGGTTTGAAAATTTCTTAATTGGTTCTGTGAGATCTTTAAGGAAAGGGTAATGAGATTCCTGTCCAAGCAGGTTTTTTAATTCCTCATATTCCCTTTCAAGGCGTTTATTAAATTGCTGGTAAACGTCCTTGGGGTCCGCATAATCAAGAGTCTCATCGAAGAATTCGCGGTAGAATTTTTTGAGTTTATTAACCTTTTCAACACTTACTGCTTTTACAGAATCTATTATGGTATTACCAAATTCCCTGTTGTTATTAATAATCCTGAGTAGTTCACGTTTGTCCAATTCATTTGAATTATTAAAAATAGTAACCTTATTCCTTACAAATAATTTTGCGAGTACACATAGAACTCCTACCTGGTACCATCCATAAGGGCGGCGGGTGAAGTATTCAAGAAGACTTTTAGTAGTTACTCTCTCATGATTTTGGCCTTTCAGGTTTATATAATTAAAAACCTCGTGTTCGGCTTCGGTCATAGTCTCTTCAGAATCTTTAAAGAAATCATCTCCCTGGTTAAGTATCAGGTTTTTAAGATCATCTTCCTTGTAGATTCTATCAAGCATCCTGAGATTTGGATATGCAATTCTTATTAATTCCTGGAAGGCATTTGATACTTTGTTTTTTGGAGTAGCTCCATTAATTTCGAGTATAGATCCGTTTAGAAATAATTTTGAGTTAATAATCATCTCTTCAATACTTTGTACAAGTTTGCTTTTCCGTTCATTGTTCTGCTGCGCTTTTTCAATAAGTATTTTTCTTTTGGTCTCAGCTATTGAAGAAGATTGTGCCTGGCGCACATATTTATCAGTTTTCAGGAACATCTCCAGTTCCTGTTTAATCCTGAAATCTTCCGCAAGCTTAACAAAAAGCTCAAACGTACCCATAGAATGTGATTTCAATGTCTGATCGCTTATATCATCTTCATAAAGTGGCGATATAACATTTATTGACAATTCCTCTTCCCTGCTGAGAAGCTGATTATCAAGCTTACGCGAGAATCCGTAGTCCTGCTTATTATCTTCAAACCTTATTTTAGTATCATGAATTATATCATCGAAGATCATTTCACCGAGAGATTTCCGGACCAGGCCTGAATCAATTTCTGTAGATTTAATCTCTTCCTGTATATCTTTTTCTTCGTTTGTAAGGAATTCATAAACGCCGGCAATTTGCTGAATATAAGATTGGTCTTCCAAAATGTTAAGGGATTCCTGGACTTTCTTTTCTAATTCAATTGAGTCAATATCAAATGAATCAACCATCAGGATAGCTATATTTTTTTTAGTTGCCTTAAATTCCTTTACATATTTAACAAGGAAGAGTAATTTTAATATTTGTACAGAAAAACCGTTTTCAATATTTTTTTCGGCGTCATTTATCGAGTTCTGTATCTCTCCCCTTAATGTTGACTTTATTCCGCCGTACAACTGGTCAAACGTAACCAGTTTCCCGACCTTTTCATTTGCTATATTTTGAACAACTAGCTGAAACACACCAAGCATTGATCTTTCACCCACCGACTGGTGCTTTCCTTGAAATGCATTATGAAGAGATAGGCCCCTGATGCAGCTCTGGAACAGATCAAACTGGTATGTAATAAATGGATACGAATAAATGAAATGATCGGAATTCTTAAAAGTATGAAACTGTCTTGTACCATCACCAAAAGTAAAAAGAGTTCTAAAGTTGTTCTGTTCTTTCTGGTAAAGTTTTTCTAATTCGGGTTTGCTTTTTTCGTCCTTAGCCAGTAATCTTTTATGAATAACCTCATCAACATTTGCGCTGGAAAGGTTTAGCCTGGTTACAAATCTTGCCTGAATTTTAGAGAAATCATTTGCCTGTTTAGCCTTCATATCACCGATTAGCGCATCTATTTCATCCTGCGCTGTAACTAAAATCCATGCCTGTCCTTTGCATTTTGAAGATAATGTTTCCGAAAGTGTCTGCAGGTTCAGCATTAATTTTGTGTTCTCTGCTATATACTGGCCCATTTCATCAATACAGAAAAGAAGCCTGTAGCCTTCAGGTTGTTTATCTATATACTCTTTTACTTTGTTTACAAAATCCTCAATTGACAGCCTGTATTGCTTGTCGTAATTATCAATTGTTTTTAATCCTTCTTCGAGGGATATATTCTTAACTTCGGAAAGAGCTTTTGCAGCAACTTCTATATTAAGCAATATAGTCTCTCTTCCACGTTCCCAGCTTTCACCGCCTATTTTTGAATATCTTTCTTTAAATTTTTCATATAATTCCTGCTTATCAAGATCTCTTTCAAATTCTGCAATGTAACCGAATTTAGGATAGTATCCCTGCATTTCATTAAAAACTTTCTGAAACACAGAAAGGATAGCATCCGGCTGTTGCTTACTAATAATGTCCGCTTTCTGATCTATATTAAACAGAATAGACCTGGTTGGATATTTTAATGCTTTCTCAACATTTGCCTTTAATTCAAAGTCCTCCTCAGATATTTTACCATGGAATATTTCTCCAGCTTTTTTCCCATTAATCGTTTCATTTTGTAATACATATGAAAGAATTTTAAGCAAATGAGATTTTCCTGATCCAAAGAAACCGGAAATCCACACACCTACATTAGTAGTATTCGGTGCCACATAATGTTTGAAAAATTTATCAATTTTATCTTCAATTTCATTAGTAATAACATATTCTTCAATTTCCTGAGTAATATGTTCGTTATCATCCGCTTTTATTACACCTTCGATGTAGCGGTTAATATTTTTTTCAAAAATGTCTTTAAGAAGCATAATAAATCCTTATTTCTTTATTGACTCGATATTAAAGGCTCTGTAATAGTTATCATCTTTTAAAAGCCCGAAAAGTTCAAGTGAATTACCGTTGTATTCACCCGGGAAAAATATAAGCGCCGGAACTTTTTTAATAATTTTTTGAACATTGTACAGGATAGTATGAGATCTTATAAATGGGAATACAAGTCCAATACCGGTTATAAAAACAATTTTACTGTCACTGTTATTTATTAGTCCGGCAATGTGGGGAACCAGGTTTGTTTCTATATCCAGAGGGCCCTGTAAAACCTCTATAAACTTTTCTTTGGGTAATTTTTCTTCACTATTCAATATTTTTTGTAATATATTTCTCTCTCCCAATATTTCGAGGGAAATATCATAAAGGTTCAATTCCAATACGTCAATACCTTTATTAACCAGCCTATTCTTAAGGGCTTGAACATGGTTTTCAACATCATTGTACTGTTTGGGATTATAAGCACTGATAAAAAAAGGAATTTCGCCACCCAGGGATTCCATTTTTAGAAATGAATCACCACTAATTATCTTATAAATATGTTCAAACTTCAGATCGAGATTCTCATTTAACATATTTTAGGTATTTCTCCTTATAGTGTCTGATATCCAGGTCAGGAAGTAAAAATGCTTCAAGATAAACCGGATTATCCTTAATAATAAGCGATATAATATTTTCCGGTAATTTCAAAGGTAGAAGATTTTTTGTTTTTTTTGAATCAATGATACCGGCCTCATTAAGCATTCTTATTATTACCTGTTTAATTTTTTGCCGGGTCGAATCGGCTATTCTTTCCAATTCAGGAACCGACTCGGCTTTTCTTCTTAAAAATTTATCCAGATCTTTATCTGCCAGTTGAAAATCAAAGACTAAAACTTTTGGACGAATAACCTCTCTTAAAAAATCAAATAGTATCCTATATTCTTTAACCACCGAATAGAAAACGAGTACTTTTTTTGTCCCGGTACTAGCTGTCGAAAGTTTGCTTATGAAATCATTACTTAGATTTTTAAGCCTTTTTCTAATTTCATTAAATTCCCTAACAGCAGTTCCAGTAGTAACCTTTTGGAGAATATTATCAGATAAAATTTTATTTCTTACTTTATCCCAATCATGATATTGCAGGTAAACAGAAGCCACCTTCTGGGTTTCGTTTATAAATAGTGAGCCCGCTGTAAATGATACTGAGTATTTCAAGTTTTATTTTATTTATTGTCTTCTATAATTTTTAATTTAATTAGATATATGCTGGAAATAAAGAGGCTAATTTCTAATCTTCTTTTCTTTGAATTTTTTCTTGAAAACCCTATTAGGAATAATACTCCTGCTGTAATCCAGCCAGCAGGTCCACTTATAATAGACAAAGCAGTTGAAGCCCCCATATATCCAGTAAATGCAACTCCCAATCCTAAAAGGCTAGCTGCCGAATAAATAATAGAACTAAGAGCCATATAAGCTGCAAATCCATAGATAGAAACTGCCCCAGCCACGGCAGTTAATGCTGCTGCACCACCTAGAGCTAGAGTTGCTTTAACATCTAATGAATTATTTCTATCATATTTTTCCTTTATTCCCTTTAGAAATTCTTCTCTTTTCTTTTTTGACATTTCTTCCCACATATTCGCAAATGATTTTTCATAAATCATTTTTTCTAATTTAAATGTGCTAATATTTATGAGACCCAAGGTAGGTATACCAATATTTGATGCATTCCAAAGAAGAAGGTTATGATAATCTAATAATTCATTAACAGAAAATTTTGTAGAAGTTTTATTTATAATGAATTTTATAATCGAATTGACTAGTCTCAGTCTTTTTTGCTTTTCGTAAGCAATTTTATGTTTTTCTAATATTAATGTTACTTCTTTTACTTTGCTTAGGTTTGTCAGTCTTGATACTTCATTTATAATTTGATTTATATTAATTAGTTCCTTGTCATCTTCATCAGATTTATGATAAATTGTGCTTAATAGGTTATCATCCAGGTTTTCTAAAAATTTTTGGAAATCTTCTGGTGTCCAGGGATCAATTTTATTTATAAGATTTACTAAATGCCCCATAATTATTTCTCCGATATTAGAATATATGTTTACGGTTTTTGGTTTAGTCCGTTAAATTTAAATCTGATGTATTTAAAGGCGATTCATGACTAATAACTTTACTAATTTCGTATTTAAATATTTGTCCAGAATATTCTATAATCTTTAATTCTACTTTTAATTTGTCATTATTTTTAAAGTTACTTATACCTTCATTTATTTTATTATTAAAACTCTGGTCTATAATCTTTGCAGTAATAATTTTATTATTATAATTAAATTTCCATTCTTCATCAGGCACAAAAGATAAAGATAAAATTTTAAGTTCAGCGCTTTGCATTCTTATTTGATTATCTTCCTTAATTGTCATTCCCGGTATTTTATCTTCATCAAGACTAAAAAGGCTGTTTGCTTGTTTTTGTTTTGCAAGAATATATTTGGCTGGTTTTCCTCTTAATTTTAAGATTTCATCAGTTCCTTTAATCAAGGATGCTATTTTTTGTGTTGATATTTGTAATGCAGATTTCTTTTTAATTTCGGCTGTTGTTAAGCCCTCATTATTTCCCTTAAGAGTATTAATAATTGTTGATAAATCATTTTTCCCCTCCGATTCTTTTTCCGCTTCAACCTTCTCTTTATTATCCAGGACAATATTATTTTCAATTAAATTACCTTTAAAGTCAACTGATAGCGCGCCTAATTGAATCAATTCATTATTGGAATTGTTTTCATTATCATCAGGTTTCCTTACATAAATTGTCCTTCCCATTTTTAGGCCTGATTTTACTCCTTCCCATGTTCCCCCTTTATTACTTGATTGAGCCACAAAGATTTCTTTTGCAAGACCGTAAATGATAGGATTTCTGCCCATTGCCATCCCCACACTCCAGACAGCTTTTGGATGATAAGTACTTAAAACCAGTACATTCCCATCAACAATTTGTTTATAATATTTCTTAATACCGGAAGAAAATGTTAAAATACCCTGAGGTAATACAATTATACTCTGACCAACATATTTAATTGCACTATCTAGAGCCTGTTTGTCAACACCTTTAGCAAATCCACTCACAACTACCTTAAATTGTTTAGATGCTTCTTTAGCTATATTATCAGTAAATTCAAGCGATTTATCTGAAGCATCTCGTGAGCCGACTATAGCAATTGAATTTTCTTTTAGAAGGTTTTTATTTCCTTTTACATACAAAACTGGAGGAGATAATTTTGCTTTCAAATTATTTTTTAGTGTTGGAGAGTATTCCGGAGAATTAATGGGAATAATATCGAACCCCTGGGAGAGTAAATCTTCTGCTAAAAAGGAATTATTTGGCAACTCTTTTTTTGATTTATCTAAATCAGAGATTTGTTTATCATTTAAATTATAAAGTTGTTTCCAATCCGATTCTTTAAGTGTGAAAAAGTCTTCCAAATTCTGCTTATTAATATGCAGGATATCAACGATTAATTTATTTATTTTTTCATTACCCCAGCGTGGTAAATGAGCTAAAGATATCCAGTAAGTTATCTCAGAAACGTTTGTCATATATCTCCACCAATTGTTTTTGCAATTACTAATGGCACAATTGTATGAGCACCCAAGCCAGTCAAATAGCGTCCAATTTCTTTAATAGTAGCACCACTGTCATAAATATCATCAATTAATAATACTTTTTTATTCATAATTAGAGTTGGTTTATTAAAATAAAATGCATCTACAATATTATCTTTTTTAAGAAATCCATTCTCAAATACTTTTTGAGGTTCAGTTTTTCTGGTCTTGAGCAATCCACCCGAAAATGGGATATTTAGAGATTTTGCAACTTTATCAGCAAAATTTTTCACCAAATCTCCAGATTCGGTTGGTGGTACAAAAATAACTAAATCTGGCTTTAGATTAGCAAAATTTTTCCTGAACGCTTTCAAAGTTAATTTTAGCAAAAAATCAGGGAAATCACCACCTTTTTCATATTTGCATCTGTGAATTGCATGTCCAACATTTGAGATTCCATAATATGATGCAGCTCTTCCATTTATAATATTACTTCTTGAAGTCTCAACTTCTAAAATTGGGAAATAAGTTTCCCTAAATTCTTCAAGTTTCTTTTTCCATTCGTCATCAAATTTAATACGAACGAATTTTCCAGTATCATTATCGCATTGCATACAATTATCGGTAATATCATCGCCTAAATATTCGCACAAATATTTCATTCTGCAGGAGTCTATATTTAAATAATGGATAAAATCATCCAATTCTTTTAATTTTTGTTTTTTAAGTATTTCAAATTTTTCGGTATTCAATTTGGGAGCATCAAAATTATATTCATATTTAGTACTTTGCCCCACAAGTACTTTATTAACTATACTCTGATCAATTAAATCTTCAAGTATAACTTTCACTTGTGTTTGCTTAATATTAACAGCTCTTGTCAAGGCTTGTATTCCTAATCGCTCGTTTTTTAATGCTGCAATAACCTTTTCATATTTATTGATGGATGGTTTTGCCCCTTCTATAAATGCTTTTGGCAAATCGTGGTCCTTTTCCGGATTGTAAAAAAGTCCTAAAAAAGCCGGATTACCATCTCTCCCTGCTCGGCCAATTTCCTGATAGTAGTGAATAGGCGACTGAGGCATTTGCGTATGAAAAATAAACCTAATATCTTTTTTATCAATGCCCATGCCTAAGGCATTTGTTGATACTACACATTTATATTTATTTTTGATCAATCCATTTTCAATTTCCTTTCGACTATCAGCATCAAGTCTTCCATTATAAGCAATTGTATTAATACCCAAAAATTGAAGCCAGCTTGAGTATATTTCAGTATCTGAAGTTGTACCACAATAAATTAAACCCGTTCCTTCAAATTTGTTAATGTTTTGACCTAACCAAATCATTTTTTCATCTTCTGTGGTACATTTAATAACTTTAACGATAAAATTAGTTCGGACCAATTTTCCTCTGATTGACGTGATATTTTTTCCAATCTGCTTTTTTATATCCTCTTCAACTCTTTTGGTTGCAGTAGCAGTTGTAGCTAAAACAGGAAAGTTTTTTGGCAATAAATTGACCAGATTAATAATTCTTCTATAGGCCGGCCTAAAGTCATGCCCCCATACGCTGATACAATGCGCTTCATCCACTACTATCAGGGAAATATTTAAAGAGCGGGTGGCTTCAACCCATATCTGGTTCCCCTGCCTTTCTGGTGCAATATATAAGATTTTAACTTTTCCTTGTTTAGCCGAATTTAGTATGGACAAATGCTCAGCAGGGTCTTGATGACTGTTAATTGATGCGGCCGCAATTCCAATTTCATTTAAGAAGGCTACTTGTTCTCTCATAAGAGCAATTAATGGAGAAAAAATAATCGTTATCCCATCAAATTGTGTAGCGGGATATTGATAACATAGAGATTTCCCAAAACCAGTTTTTTCAATTAATAATATTCGATCTCCAGCTAAAATTTTTTCAATTGTTTCCCATTGATCATCATAGAAGCGATCAAATCCGAAAATCTTTTTTAATTTTGTTTCTTCAGTTGCTCTATCAAGATTTTGCATTAGGACAGTCCCCGTTAATTATTGAAATATCTTTGTTTCGATAAAATGAAAAGTTTCTGTTATCTAACTCAATTATAGTCATTACAGAGTAATATTAATAATATTAGGTAGAGATTGTTTTTAATATTTTCACCATAGCCAAGGTATCCATCTTGCAATACTCTAGCAAGTTTTTCCGGGTCTCTTCAATTATTTTTTTGTCTTTAATATAAATTAAAGATTCAAAAGCATTCATAGCAGCACCACCCTCCGAAATTGGCAAGGTATCATAGGACAAATCAGGAACCAACGCAGGTAATACTTTTTTAATGGAATAGGATCCCAGCATCTCCGGTTTGTAATAATATTTATTCCGGAATGGCAGCATCAGGTCTTTTATTCTTGGTAATCTATTTTCAATATCAAAAGCATATTTTGGAAAGTCTCTAGCGATCTCTTTTAACCTGCCAATTTCAAATGTCTGGTTATATACTAATATATCTCCTTCACTTTCAGTATCCCTCAACAAATTCTCAATAAAAGGTATTCTCGGATCATCTTTTGCATCTGCCAGGAATTCAAAATGTTTAAGTTCGCTCTTTTTATTTTTTTGATAATGCAATGAATATTGAAATGGAATCTGCTGATAAGGTCGGGAAATATTGTAAAGAGGAACAGCGGGCATAAAAGTTTCAAAGTCCATAAAGTAAAGAGGATATTCCAAAGATGATATAAATCCTTTTATTGCCGGTTTATCTATTATAACATTTTTATTAATATGGCAATTCACCTGAATTTTCTGCTTATCACTTAATGCAAAATCTTCAGGTACATCTTCTAATTTTAGTATGCCGCTGTTAAACAGTTCAAATTTTTTGTCGGTTTTTAGTCCCGATATATTAAATACGGAATACTCCGGGATACCACTCCAACAATGCCCCAGGAAAGCGCAGGGGTAAGGATCATTGCATTGGGGGCCGATATTAATTTCTGGGATCGTCTTAGACTTAAGTACTTTTTTAAATCTTTCGATCTTTTCTTCTATTGATACTTGCTGTTCCAGTACCAAATCAAGAACCGATTCCATCGAAAACAATTCCATAAGATTTAATTCGCCCTGCCTGACGTATGGGTTGTTAAGATATACAATAGAAATGTCGGCAATATCTAGTCCTGAGTTTTTTAATACATAATACTGAACTGCTGCATCAAGAATATAACTTTCAGAAACACTTGTTGAACTTTTCACCTCATAAATTTTCCACTTCTTTCCCGATTTAATCAGGATATCCACAGCAACTAAAACTTCATCAAAGATAAATGAAGCTTCATAAAATACTTTTACACCTTCGCCTATTTTATCACTTGTTAATTTAGCTGCCTTAGCATACCCAAATGGATTTGGTGGAGCAATATCAATACCACCGGGAAAAAGGTCCCAAGCAAGTTTTCCTACATTGGTTCCACTGTCAAATATTACCTGCTGGGATTCGTTTACTTCGTCGCGCCAATCATAATGGTGCTTATAGAGGTATAGCTGCTTTTCGCATTGTATGCCTTTAAGAAAAGATGATTTACTTAATAGATATGAATTCAAATAATAAAGTCAGTATCCTTATTGATCCCCGATCGAAATTTAACCACCTGTATCTATTTTTTTTATTTTGCAAAATAATGAATAATCATGTCTAAGTCTAAAGATTTACACTAAAAATATTTGGCTTTAGGAGGATTTACTTTCAATTGGTCTGTCCTTATTAAGTTTTCAAAATCGCACTAGTAGATGGTGGGTATTTGTAGATGGATTTAAGATTTGCTAAAAAGATTTAAGAATCAATTTTATTTATAGACTAAGGCAAGGCTACTCGGCTGATATTCAATCAGCCACACTAAATTTATCTTCCTATGGAAAGAATCCAGCATAAGGCATCCGCTATCCTGTATCCGGTTTCCGGCATCCATCCTTCTGCCATAATTTTGTAATATTCCCGGAGGCAAGCATCCATTCAATCAATCTTCACAACTGCACCACCGCCGTGCTTGTCCAGTAAATTTTATCCCGTACAGGTTTACCTGCTAATGCACAGAATATCAAGGTATTTTTCTTCTCATTTAAAGCTTTCTTAATTGCATGATTAAGTTTGATGTAGGCAGTATTTACTTTCTTCCCGCCGGCAATTGAAATTTCCTCAACCTGGTTATAGATGCTATTTTTATTGAAGAAGAAGAAAAGAAAAAGGAGGTAAGGCGGGCGTAGCTTTTTTTTATTAAATGAAAAGTCTATCCGGATAATATCTTTTTCTCTTTTTAAACCTGTTAAACCGAGAGGCAAGCCATCGGGAGTAATTTTAGCTTTGCCGGTAATCTTTCCCCCTTCTGCTGCATCTCTTGTACTTTTTACTATTTTGTTATATGAGCTGCTTCCGGGCACACCGGCATTCTTCCATATTTCCTTCAGCTCAGGTACTGAATTAACTTCCCCGGAAAACTTAACCGCAGCAGAGAAATTATTTCTCATTTCTACAGCTTCTTTGCTCATGCTCTTTGTATAATGTGAAGGTGCAGCCGAAACAAATATTTTACCATTCATTTTTCTGAATACAAGACCTTCTATCTTACCTGATAGCTTAAACTTCGGATCTGTTACTACAGCCATTTTATCTCCTTCATTTTACAAATAAAATATATCACCCCTCCGGGGTTTCTGTTATATTCAGGTGATATTCTTTTACTATAAATGTTTCACCTCTAATGAGGTTAAAAAAGAGTTTATTTCTTTTTTCATTTTACTTTCCGCCTTTGGCAGAGCCTGCCTGACGGTTGGGGCCGACTAAAAAGTAATTTTCTTATACATAATTGGATCAATGACAACCCCCAACTCAGTTGATTATTGATCCAACTTTCTTAATATTATGTGCAATTGCAACCAATCCAAATTCCGCATTCACTTTTCCCAACCCCCTTAGATTAAATCTCCTGAACCCCTGATTTAGTTTTATATCCCCAAAGACTGTTTCTACATCCACACTTCGTCTTTTTCTTAGCTCTATACCCTCTGGCGAACACAAATTCTTTTTGGCTAGCCTCTTATGTCTTTCCAATTCCTTATTAAACTGTATGGTTCTACCTCCTGGTGATTTGGTGCAGAGAGAAAGAAATTTACATCCTTTGCAATTACCCCTATATTTTCTTATCTGCTGCTTGTATCCATTATCTGTTTTTGCCTCCTCTATTTCCTGAAGCAACATTTCTCTTCCCCCGGGGCAATTTATTTTATCTTCTTTCTGATTATAAATAAAATTTATTCTGTTAAAACGCTTCTTTTCTGCCTGTCCGGTTGTCTCCTGATAAAATCCCGGATATTTCAGATAACTTCCTATTTTTTCTTTCTTCAGAAAATCATAGTTCTCATCTGAGCCATAAGTTCCATCTCCTATTGCTCTGATTGGATTTCTCCCATTTGTTATCTTTTTTAATTTTTCCATATGGGGAACAAACTTATCTACCTCCGAAGCCTTTTGATGCAAACTGTAATTTACTATTATCTGTTCTTCTGTCCCTATTATTACATTATAACCAGGCAGCAATTGATCTGTTTTGTTCCGAAAAAACGTTGCATCCGTATCTGTCTTTGAAAAGCTACTCCGGGGGCCTTCTATCTTTTCCTGCTCTTCATACTTTTCGAGTTTTGGAAGATATTTATTACTTAGTTTATTTACGGCACTCTTTAGCTTTCTTTTTTTCTGCCCGCTGTTTTTATTTTTCTTTTTCCCTTCGGGTTTTTCTCCTATTTGACTGATGATCTTGTTTAGTTTTTCAACCTGCTCTTTAATTTTCTCTGAGCTTATCTCCGCATCATCTCCCAGCTCTTCAAGATCTTTTTCTCCATATTTTTTATCTTCTTCCTGATTTATCCTTCCAATTTCCTTAAGCAATTCTTTTATTTTTTCTTTCGTCATTGCCTTATATCTCCGGGTGTTTTTCGACCACACGTAACTATACCTGTTTGCGTTTGCCTCTATCTTTGTTCCATCTACAAAATAATCTTCCAGCTTTATATATCTGTTATCTGTTAAGAATATTATCATTGATGAAAATACCTGATCAATCACCCCACTCAGTCTTCCTGACCGGAAATTATTTATTGTCCTGAAATCAGGTTTCTGCATTCCACTTAACCACATAAAATTTATATCTTCTCTTAATGCTTTTGCTATTCTTCTCGAACTATATATTTTCATTACATATGCATATACCATTACCTTTAATAACATCAGAGGATCATATGAACTTCTTCCCCCTCCTTTGTATGTTTTTATCAATGCTTCTATGTTCATCGTATCTATTACATTATTTACTGTCCTGACTATATGTTTCACCGGTATCATCTCTTCTATCGATGGAGGTAGCAGCATTACCTGGTGCTGATTATATTCGATAAACTTTGGCTTACTTGCTCTCTTTTTCTTTCGTTTTCTCTTTTGAGAATCACCAAGCATATCTTCTTTAAATAGAGAATCATTCATTTAATTAGCGCCTATTTTTTGATTTATTCTCTATTATTCCCAATTATCGTTCCTTACTTTTTGGACAACCCCGGCAGGGTTGGTTTACCTCGCTGAAAGCGGGCAGGCAGGTTTAGCAAACCGTGTTTATCCGCCGCGGCGGATTCATCGTAAGTGCAGTTTGCAGGTTTATTAATTATAACTACTACTCTGAACAAGTTCGTCTAAACGGAGCGCGATGCTAAAGATATTTGAAAAATCCGGAAGCGATATCGCGGTCGGGTACAAACGCATGGTTATGTGCATTTTTTTATTAATAGACATTCTGAACGAAGTAACCTATCCCGTATTGAAAGAAGAATCTCAAAATTGGTATATACAATATTTTAGATATTCTCTTCGTCAATATGACAAAACTCAATTTATAACTTTAGTTTAAAAATAATACTTATGAAAATTATAAACATCTGACTAATAAAATTGTCTGATCATCTTTTTGTTTACCATATGAAGCTAACTTATTATTTATTTTTTCATAAATATGAGACAATTCATCATGTCTGTTATTAAGGACAATCTGTTTTACTATTTCCATTCCAAAGAATTCATATTTTTTATTTGACGTCTCTGTAATTCCATCAGTCAGTAATATAAATAAATCATTCTTGCTGCTTACTGTGCTGTTTGTTGTATAATTAAAATCTTTTATCGCCGCAATTGGAAGCTGCTTTATTATCAATTCATCAAAATTGTCTGAATCATTTGCAAGTTTTAAAATCGGAAGATGACCTGCTGTTGAATATTCTACAGTATAATTTGAATTAAATTTTAAAAAAGCACACGTAAGAAACATGTTTTTCTTTTTAAATCGTAAATTGTCTTGCTGGTTTCAGTTAAAATTGACCAAAGCGGTTCATCTTTGTTCAATAAAACTCGAATCGTGCTCTTAAACATCCCCATCATCGAACCTGCCGCAACTCCATGGCCTGAGACATCTGCAATATAACAAGTATGTGCAGTCTCATTTTCGAAAAAGTCAACTAAATCTCCGCCGACTTCATCAGTAGGATTAGATATTCCAAATATTTCAAAGCGGTTATTAACAATTTCAATATTGGGAACAAGGTTCGAATGAAGCTCCTGGGCAAGGTTGATTTCAGCCTGAAGCCGTAAATTTTTTATTCCCTCCTTATTTATAAATATAATAAGCAGTATATATCCTAGAATCATTGTTACTGAAATTCCAATGGCATCATAAAATGCTCTTTGGGGAAATTCGGTAAGCAGTAATTGGTTAGCCTCTTTCCAAATGTTATTTCCAACCACAAACTGAAATAGGATAGTAAAAGGAAGAAATTTAAGATTTCTTGTAAAACTATAAACGTAGAATACTGCAACAATCCCCGAATAAATTACATTTATAAAAAGCAGCAGTTCTGAATATGAACCTCCTGAAATCAGATCGATAATAAATCCAATCCCTGAAAATAAGAAGAATATCGCCAAGACAAATATTAGATATCTTCTAAATGGTATATACCTCCAGAATTTGCTTTTTGGTAGAATATTATTTTTTATCAATTTGGTCTTCTAAATAAATTCTGAGATCCGCTATTTATAATTAAAATACAGATTAGATTGATTGTTAATGTATTGTATTTTTTTTGATTCTTTGTTAAGAAGATAAATAAATACAGTTGCAAAAGAAACTTTTCTTTAATTAAAAACTGCAGATATAGGAATTTTTATTTGTATTCATAAGAACTTCTTTAAATTTACTTATGCACATAACGACGTTGCCAATAAGCGGCGCCCCAGTTTACCTACCGCAGGTAGGAACAAGAATGCCGCATAAAAAGCAACTGCCGATAACGTTAGCAAACTGTGTTTATCCGCCGCGGCGGATTCATCGTAAGCACAGTTTGCAGGTTTATTAATTAGAACTACTACTCTGAACAAGTTCGCCTAAACGGAACGACTAACATTAAAATTTATAAAAAGCCGAACCTGCCTGTCGGCAGACAGGTGCGTATAATGCTGTCAACTTAAATTGCATTGTTATACCACAACTACTTCAAATCTTTTTTGGGTAATATTTGTTTGAAATTTCTTATAGAAAGGATACTGACTTTTTTTGTTTCAATACGATATATTATTCTATATTCCCCTTCAAATACTTCACGAATTTCTTCTCTATTGGCTTCTGGTACTTTTCTTCCCCTTTTTGGATTCTTGATAATGTATCAACTTTCTTAATAATTCTGTTAACCATTTTTTGTGCTGCCGAAGTATTGTCTTGAGCAATAAACTCATAGACTTTATCCAACCGTTCACCAGCTAGTGGGGACCAGACTATTTTCATATTTAAGCTTTCTCAGAATATTTCTTCTTTATTTCCTGGTGTGAAATTCCTAATCCCTGGTCTATTTGTGTCTCTGCTAATCTTATATCTTCTAAGACTTCTATTTTATCAACCATTGATTGGTATTCTGATACATCTAATAATATAGCTGAGCTTTTACCGTTTTGAGTAATCACTAATGGTCTCTTAGTCTTTTTCACTTTATCAAAATAAAATGCTACTTTGGAACGAAATTCAGATAACGGTTGAATATCTTGATCTAATTGTATTTTATGCATAATCACTCCAAATTTTTATATTGCACAAATAAACGTACAATATTTTGCACAACATATCAACACTAAAACCCGGATAACAATTCGTATCTATATTTTTTCATGGTTTCATTTTACTATTTACTTATTTACCCGGCAGTGAGGGATTAAAGAGGCTGGTTGGAATTTTTATCTTAGTAATCTATTAGCGAGTATCTCTTGCATATTTCTTCTTCCGTCCAATATGCAATGTACATATACTATTTTGTCTATTATTTCATATATTATTCGATATGGTTTGAAGTGTATCTCCCGGTATCTTCTTATTCCCGTATTTCTCAACTCTGGTGGAATATGCCCACGAGTTGGAAGATTTTCAAGCTTTAGATATGTTACTTCAAGATTAGTTAATAAACTTTTAGCATTTTCTATTGAATCATTTTCAGCAACATAATTATAAATATCTATTATATCTGATTTAGCTAAAGGGTCTATTAATAACTTATAGCTCATTATTTTTTATTTATTCCTAATTCTTTCCTTATTTCCGCAAATGTTTCTTTAATTCCTTTAGCTTGTCCTTTTTCCACGTTTCCACTACTCATGGATAAAATTTTCAATAAGGCAAGAGTTTCCTGGGTTTCTTCATATGCCTTTATATCCTGAACTATTACTTTTGCTTCTCCATTTTGAGTAATAACAAAAGTTTTTCTATTTTTATTTGCATCTTCAACTAATTGTGCTGCATTGGCTTTTAAGTAGCTTATTGATTTTACCGATTCACTTAATTTCATATCAGACCTTCCGATTATCGAACTAAATATAGTCTTTAAAGAGTTTATATTCAAAAATTATTTGGTCTTTCATCTGGCTATAAAACGTCATGTTTTGTTAAAATGCTTGTGTTATTTAAAAGATATCAACAAAAATCTCGTCATTATTTTCAAGCTCGCAGGACCAGGTTTCATCGCCGAAAAGTTAAGCAAAACAAATTAAATAAAACTTACTTAACTGTAATTTTTCCAAAGCAATTGTCAGCTTTTTGAACTTGTCAGTTTTTGGCTGATTAAAGATATTATTAACCGACGATTCTAAAAAGTACTAACTTTTATTGATGTTTTGTCCGTTAAACGTAAAAAGTCTTTTGAATTTAATGTCAAGATCTCATCAACCTTTGCTTTCATTGCGCACTCAACAACTATTGCATCATAAATAATTCCACCAGAGAAATTTGAATTACACATTTTATCTACAATTATAAAAGAATCTTCATCGGCGAGGTAAATGGTCTTTGCTATATTCTTAATGTTATTTTCAATTAATTGTTTTGCAATTATTGGTGTAATTTTGGGTTTAAATGGGGCGCTCGTTAAAACGCTGTAAATCTCCAATATTGTATGCGATGAAACAAATAATTGGAATTCTTTGTTTTTTGCTTTCAGTAAAAATGACAAAGCATATTTATGTTTTGGATGGGATTCAACAAAGGCAGCTATTAATATGGAACTATCAAATAGAATTTTCTCCATAGGAGTCCTTCGGACAACATTAGTACTCGTTTGTTAATAATTTGTGCATCCGTCTATTTCTATCAGACTTTATCAAATCACTTTTTTTGTCTTCCAATTTTCCGGTAAAAACAAGAATACCATTTCTGTCAACGACTGGTTTTTTTTCTTGAACCAATTCTATAACAATTCGTTTTCCATCTTCCGAAATGTTCAACGTTGAATTAGAATTTATTCCAAGTTGTTCACGAAATCTTTTGGGAATTATAACCCTGCCAAATTTATCTAATGTGGTTACCATAGTTCTTCTCCTTTTTTTGCTATTGGCAATTTAACATAACAATTTGCCAAAATCAAACTTAAGGTTTATAACGGCGTCGCCAATAAGCGGTCGCCCCCAAACAGCGATGCCGCATAAAAACAACTGCCGATGATTTAGCAACCGGTTTGTAAACTTGCCCGACCCAGACGGGTTTCCTCGCACAAGCCGGTTGAATGCTTTTTTAATTAGTCAAGTTCTACAATTTTGTTTAATTATCCTATTAAACTTTAAAACCTTAAATCTGCCAAACTTCTTTAGCTTGCCAGCCGAAGGCTGGGCGTCCGGTTGTCCGAAGGACTCCTTCGGAGATTTGCTTGTTATAGTGAGTACATCTAATCAAACAATCGATATATATAATCCTTCAACAAAGCATAAGAATCATTTTTTATACCCCATTGATTATAATTTCCAGCCGTAGAAATAACTATTAAGTCATTATCAATGTCCCAATAAATATGCTGATCCCCGTTACCAATAGCAGATACGATATTAAATTTCCTGTTCTTTGTACTATCGGACCAAATCCAAAATTGATAACCGTATGCGTCATTTCCTTCAGCAACTGCACTGGGGAACTCAATCTTTTTTGAAAAAGATTCCTTCACCCATTCATCGGGTAGAATTTGTTTGCCATTCCATATTCCTTTGTTCCGGTAAAGAAGAGCAAACTTTAATAAGTCTTTGGATGTCAATCTTAATCCCGATGCCGCTCCAAATTTGTCTTTCGATATTGATTGATTCCATCTTGAATAATGGTTCCATTCAAATTTTTTTATTCCTAAAGGTTTGAATAAATATTTATCAGCAAATTGCCCGATATCAGATCCGGATACTCTTTCAACTATTTCTGATAAAACCTGTGTAGCTCCACCATTATAATTAAACCTGGTACCAGGAACATTTTCGAGAGGTTTATCAAGGACATATTTAACCGGATCATCGCTGTAAACCATTTTAATTTCATCGTTCTTAGGATTGTTATAAGGTAAATTTTCATTCCAGGAAAGACCGGTAGTCATAGTAAGAAAATGCTCAATAGTCCAATCTTTCTTTTTATCAGTAAACGTATATTCCGGGAAAAACTTTGATACTTTTTCATCAACATTATTTATTAGACCTTCCTGAATAGCAATACCGATGCAGGCTGATATTATACTTTTTGTTATACTTCTTAAATCGTGCAGAGTTGTATCGTTATATACTACAACTCCAAGATCACTGCCCCAATTCTGATCTTTACCGTTAAAGTATTTTTCGTAAAACAGTTTTCCATTTTTTGCAATTAAAAGGCTGTGAATGTTGGGGTAAACCTGCTCAGATATCTTTGTTGACATCTTATTTAAGATAAGCGTATCTGCTCCAAGCTCAATTGGGGAAACTTCCTGAATATAGTTATCAGATTTTTGAGAAGAATTTTTAGAACAACCACAAAATAACTGGAGCAGAATAAAAATTAAAGTTAATTTTTTCATTACTTGAACTTATTGTTATTAATGCCATAACGGCGTGTTATGTTAAAACGCCAGTGTTATTTAAAAGATTTCCTTTGCTTTTCTTTCTATGAATAAAGAACTTTTTTATTACTGCATCGAGTCCGTTTTTTATTTTTTCTTTGTCTATGTTGACTTTTTACTTATTTATCCGGCTACTGACGGACCTGTCCGGCATTGACGGATTAAAGAGGTTAGGTTGCAGGTTAACAGATATTCACTTTATCATGTTTATTAAACTACTTTATAGTTTCACCATTCTCTAAATATTTAATCAAATTCATGGTTGTTTCCTCATTTGCAGAAATGAAAAACTTCATCAACGACTTATATTTTTCATTATTTTTATAACCTAAACCATATGAAATCACTTTTGTTTTATTCTCATCAACATTTTCAAAGATTATTATGTTATAAAAGTCTTTTTCCTCTCTTTGCATAAAATCAGGAAAGTGCTTACTCATTTCAGCTTGTAAGGTAATTAATTTGTTTGGGATAAAATTCAGCACATTAATTGTAATTGTAGTGCTATCACCAATTTGTCCTTCCTTATTATAGTTTGTTCTGATAGTACCGTTTAACTTAAAGTCAACTTCAGCTAAAGGAACAGCCCAGTTTTCCCATCCGGTTTTGGTAGTGTAAGCTTCCCAAACCGATTCAAGAGGCACATTTGCTGTGAACTCTTGCTTCATTGTTAAATATAGAATGTCTGAGGAATCAATTACTGTAGTGATACGATTATTTGGAACTTTGGAATCTTGCGCAACAGAAATTGACCTGCCAAAAAATAATACAAATAAGAGTAATATAATGTTGTATTTATATTTTATAATCATTTAACTCTCCAACAGATATTTTAGAATATATTAATTTGCACACTAATGGCGTTGTTTTTAAGCCGCAGCCAATAACTGCACTGTAGCTTAACTTAACTACGCCAATAATTATTAAAAAACTTTCTTAACAGTAACAACTTCAAAAGTAACTTAGTTTTATTTACCTAACTTGAAAATCCTAAACCGACAGCATCGAATAGGCTGTCGGCTTGAGCAAACAATAAAGGCACGCCTTTATTCATCAGGATATCGACATCTTTTCTATAATATTTCAAAAGTTCATAATCTGGCAATGATTCTATTTTAGCCTGAAAACGCACTTTTCCATAGGATGTCATTAGCAGGCACGGGTTAGGCATAAAATTATTTTAAACATTTTAATAATTCTGTAACTGAAGAATATTCTATGCTTATTTTATTTATCTTTACTTCATCATCAACATATTGTTCTTTTAAAAGTTTAACTAAATGAGGGAATTGTGATAATTCACCATATTTATTTTCCCCATTTTGTAATGAGATTTCTATCGCTTTTCCGTATGAAAGTAATATATATAAGTGAGTCGGATTCCACCAAGACCTTTCATTTTGTGAAGCATTAGGATTAGTAAAAAAATATCTGGCATTTAGTCTCCAATTTATTTGAACACCAAAGCTTGGGACAACATTTATATCTTCAAGTGCAGTATCCAATCCCGATTTAACATCAAGCGTATCATTACTATTTACTCTATTATCTTTATTTATTATTAATTCGTATTTCTTAAAATCATATATATATTTATTAATCTCCTCGTGAGGGATTAACTCTTCCAACTTAAAATCTTTTATCAAATTACCTTCTAAATTGTAAATGACTAATGAGTGATCACTTCCCAAATGCCGATAATCATCAAAAGTAATTAAGTAACCATTTCTTGAAATAATAGCTTCGTAAGGTGAATCTTCATAAACTAAGCTATTTTGCCAAATCAACTGAAATCTATCAGTTGCGTCATAGTCTTCATATGTATAAAGATGTTTAACTTTATAGAAATAACAAATCGCATTTGAATTTATTTGCAATCTTGATTTTGCTGGGAATATTTCCGCTAAATATTCTCCTCCTTGAGCCAGGTAACTCGAAGGAACCGGCGGGATTTGTTGTGCAGCTAAAATTTGAAAAAACAACAATGACAAAATGATTATAAAATACTGTTTCATATTCTTATGCCTAACGGTGTTGCAAATAACCGGTTTACCTACCGATAGGTAGGCGCCCCAACACAGGAATGCCGCATTTACAAACTACGCCAAAGTTTATGCAAACAATGCTTATCTTTATTTGCAAGCGTTGTTTGCTACAATTTAGTTTAATACGTTACTGTTGAACAGCAACCTTACATTTATTACTAAAGCCAAAAACCACCCCAATGCTGCTTTGAAAACGGCGTCCGGTTGATTTGCTTGTTAGCCATTTAAGGTTTCCACCAAAAACTTGACCTATATACAGTGATATCATCACCTAAAAAATTCCAATTTCTTTTTTCCCACATATCTTGACGAGGATCGCCACCATATTTTGAAGATTCATTTAATCTATTATATACTGAGGACGTAATGATTGATTGGTATGGCGCTTCTCTTAAATCACTTAGCTTTGCAGCTAAATTTGGTGCTCTACCAATCCAGATAAGATCATTTGCGCCCCTTGCACCACCACGAACAGCAAGAACAGTTCCACTATCAACTCCAACACCGTAATCAATCTTGAAAGAAGCATCTTTAACGCTTTCATATTTTTCTTCAAATTTTAATCTGATGATATTATGAACGACATATTTAATTTGAAGTGCGCATTTTGCTGCATTTGAATTTTGTGAATCTCCAATGAAAACTCCCATTATTCGATCACCATCAAAACTCACAATTTCTCCTTCTAATGAACGAATAACGCGTGCAGTTGTAGCTAGAAATGCTTTGATAATCTTTGAAGTAACTCTACGGTCAAATTCTTTTGCCATTTTTGATGAATTTGCTAAATCAGCATATAAAAATGTTGCATCTAGCTCAACAGCTCCACCACTTAAAGCAACATCTTCCGTGGATGGAACTTTCTGTCCTTTTCGCAATGCCCATTGAGTATCAATTATATTTTGAACTTCTTTACCAATATCTTCGCTTGATGCCATAACTTATCTCTCACTATAAAGAATAAAAATAGATAAAGCCCAAGGAATAGCAGAAATAAAAAGACAGATCATTGATCGCTGTATCCATTTGAATTTTATTTCGGCAATTTTTGCATTAATATGGCATTGATTGACTAAGTCGTTTATATACTTTTCAGTATCATATTCTTTTATTGAAATTGAGTATTGAGTAAGATCGTGAGAATTAATTCCAGAAAAATAAATCAGTGAACCTTTGGGGCCGGTTGTTCTTGGAAATGAAGCATAGGCTGAAAATATAAGACTCAATAAAAGAAAAAACACAGCAAAAGACGTGAATATTGCTGAGGCAATAGACCAGTTTGAAATTTTCGGAACTAATACTGCTAAAGTACCAAGCATTGCTGTTGTCAACGGTAAAATTAAAGTTAACCTACTATCTGCCGATTTAATCCACGATAACAATCTTGATAGTTCCTTTTCCAAAAAATCAGTTTTATCCACTTAATATTTCTCCTTCTAATAAAAATGGCTAACGATGTTGCGGCTAAGGCGCAGCCCAGAACTGCAACGCCGGTTTAATTAGTAAATTTTATAATTAAAAAAACTTTCATAGCAGAACAACGTTGAACAAGAAACTTAAAACGGAACGATAAACTTAAAAACCTAAAAATGCCAAGGACAAAATCGCTGTCGCCTTGAGCCGCGGGTTAGGCAGTAATTTAGCATTGAAGATTTTCATTAACATCTTCACAAGTACGTAAGAACATATTGTATAGTAGATTATATGCATATTTTACATAATCTTTCTCAATAAGAACTTGATGATTATTATTAATGCTTAACGAGGGAATATTATTTATATACTTTGCTAAATTTGTATCAATATAATCACCAATTAAATTTCTTTTTAAAACGCTATCATTATGTACTAAAATATTTCTAATATTGTTAAGTAATTTATATTCTTTCTCCTCACTCTCTTCTAATGATAAAGGTATGCTTGCAACTAATTTTAGATATTTCATTGAACGTTCAATTCCTTTGTCTCTTAAATCAGATTGTAATAAGGAGACTTTTTTTCTTATCCGTACAAAATTACTTAGCTGATAAAATTGATTTTCAAATTCACCATAAGATTTAATTAGTAGTGCGCTCCATATTGAATAGCGCCAATTTATAAATTTTGTTTTTTTATCTGAAAATATTCTTTTCTCAATATTAGTTAATAGTTTTTCTTTTGAACTTAACCGAGTATTGTTTAAAAGAATCGATATTTTATTTAATTCTTCATCAAGCGGTGTGACATTCTCTTTTATTTTCTCTTCAATAGAATTTTCTATAATGCTAATCATTTCATCAAAATAATAATGCTTATCTATTGAGTCTGAAATTAATTCATTTATTTCACTTAGTAATTGAATCATAATTATTTTAACCTCAAAAATTCAAAGCCTTGTCATTTATTATGTGATAAAAACTTCTTTAGGCTCTTTAATATCTCATCTCCCCAAGCCCAAAGACCGTAAATAATTAAAATTGGCCAAGTAACGAAAAGTGCAGCCAAGAATGGACGAATAAGCTCAATTATAGAATTTAAAAGTGTTTCAAAAATGTTCGTTTCAGGTTGATATTTCCATTTACCAGTACCTATGAATTCGATAAATGACTGAGCAATTCCAAAGTATAACAATACGCAACCCAAAAGATAAAAAACTATATAAGCTTTAGTTTGTTTTGATAAAATAGGAGCAGATTGCTCAATGCGTCGCTTTTCTTCATCATAAATGTATTTCTTTTGTTCTGTTGTCAATTGAAAGAAAATGTTTTTATCAAAATTATTTTTTGATTCTTGCATCGTCTTTGATTACTCCTAAAATCTTACTGCCTAACGGCGTTGCTGCTAAGCCGCAGCCCAAAACAACAATGCCGTTTAAAAAGTTAATGCCGAAGATTTAGCAAACTGTGCTTAACTTTCTTGTAAGTACAGTTTGCAAGTTTATTAATTAGAACGACTACGTTGAACAAGTTAGCCAAAACGTAAAGACCAACTATAAAAATTATAAATTGCCGAGAGCGAATACGCTGTCGGCTTGAGCAGCTTGTTATATTGCTTTTTTATTTTTTTAATTTTGATAAATCTCCGAACCATATATGAATTTGATGACCGATTTTTTCTTTTGGACAATTTGTAGCATCGAATTTGTCTAAATCTTCATAAACCGAAATATCTAAAACTGATTCGATTTTTAAATTTGTAATTTCTATAGATTTGTAATCAGGTAGAAAGTGCAATAATTTATTTCTGATTTCTTTAAGCTTTGCAAACTTTTGACCAATCCCTTTTCCAAATTCAATGTTTTTTTTGAATAATAAAATCGGCCATTCTTTTAATTTTTTTTCGAATGGATATTTAGAGTTTTTAATATCGCCTAAAATCCTTTCTTTATATTCTAAATAGTTAGGATTGGAAACTAGTATGCTAAAATAAATATTATAAAAAGTTTCTACAGTTGTAACAGCCATTAATATCACTAATAAATTGTTTTCTCTTTTTTCTTTTACATTTTTTATTTTATCAGTTTGATAAGATAAATTCCTTAAAAGATTAAAATATGTCCAAATTATCGAATGTGGACTTCCCAAAACTGTTTTCATAATTTTAGCAATATAACTACTACTTATACTGCACATAATTATTAGTTAAAGAACGTAGATATGCGTGCAGTTGCATATCTACGTTCCAATTGTTTTCCAAATTGCTTAAAATCTCAATATTTAAAAATAGTTTGTGCATATCTATCATCCTAAACAATTTCAGTCTAACGGACTTCGAACGCCTAGTCCTCTGTTTAGAACATGGGTATAAATCATTGTGGTTTTTATCCCGTGAGATAGTTTTTAATTCTATGCTTAATATATCTTTTACCCCAGGCAGTCTTCAAATATTTTTCTCTGTGTGTGGCATCCTGTTGATTTAAACAACCTTCCCAATAAATCAATTTTAAAGGCGCTCTATTTTTCGTTGAAGTGACCTTACCTTTATTATAATCTTCTATTCTTTTATTCAAATTATTTGTATAACCTACATAGAAATTTAAGTCTTTACTTGATTGAAGAACATATGTATAAAAATAATTCATATTTAATATCTCACGGGATGAATAGAATTATGTCCAAGCAATTCTTGTATAGTTCTGATATCATATCCGTTTTCAAGCAAATGAGTTGCGAAAGAGTGTCTGAAAGTATGAGGGCTTGCTGACTTAGGTAATCCGGCTTTTTTAACAGCTTCCTTTACTGCCCTTTGTATTGTACTCTCATTAATATGCCATCTGAAAATTAAATCGCTTTCTTTATCCTTAATAAATTTATCCGCAGGAAATGCATATTGCCACCCAAATTCTTTTCCGGCATTTGGATATTTCTTTTTCAATGCATAAGGAAGAATTGTTTCACCTTTTCCATTCTTCAAATCTTCTTTGTGTTTTAAATAAACCCGGTTTAAGTGTTGCTTAAACACAGGAATAACTGAGTCAGGAAGAATTGTGTGGCGATCTTTCTCACCCTTACCATCTCTCACTAATATCTGTTTATAATCGAAATCAATATCTTTTATCCTTAGTTTTAATGCTTCGGCTAATCTTAACCCACTTCCATAAAGCAATGAAACAATTATTTTATTTGTGCCATCAAGATAGTTAAATACTTTTTCCACTTCTTTTTTTGACAGGACAACTGGCAAATGTTTAATTCTTGATGATCTTTTTATATTTTCAATCCACCCGACATCTTTATTTAAAATATTTTTATATAGAAAAAGTATTCCTTGAAGAGCCTGATTCTGTGTGGCACTTGAGACATGGTTATTTATTGCCAGATTATTGATGAATGCTTTTATCTCTTCAGCACCCATATCTTTTGGATGCCGCTTATTATGGAAAAGTACAAACCGCTTTATCCAGTTTGTGTATGCTTCTTCGGTTTTTATACTATAATGGCTTGCACGCATCACTACTTTTACCTGCTCCAGCAGCTTTGGCTTTTTATTCTCTTCCATTGCTTACATAGGTATAAATATTTTTTAATCTTAAATGCCAAATAAACTCACTGCAGTTTCTCTGCGTGTCCCTTACAGAAGCTAAACTTAAACATCTCCCTGCACAGTCTTAGTTTATACCGTACGCTAAATTAATATAATCCTTTCTAACTGGCAACCTGCCTGGTGGTTTACCACGGTGAAAGCGGTAAAATTCATAAAAACACCAGCTATCCCGGGTGTAAAGCCGCTCTAAACACGCTGGCTTGCCGAACAAAAGCCGCTTTAAAGCCGCTTATAGGATTTTCTACTTATATTTTTTTAACCATAATGACGGAATTTTCCGGACCTGATATTATTTACGTGACTAATTGTCGCACCACGGAAAATTAAGCAGCTATTAAAAGTTTATTTTTAATCCATTTTCAAATTATCATTTTTCCATATCTGAGTCGTACTCCTCTCGTACTGCTCTCGTACTTCTCATATACCCGGGATTAACGAATTATCGGATTGACGGATTGACGGATTACCTCGCTGAAAGCGGGCAGGCAGGTTTTAACTGATAATGATCAAAACTCATTTTTCTTTTATTTTTATCAGGCTTTAATTGGTTTTAATTGCGCTCTACTTCCACTCTAATTGTTCTTAACTTCCTGCGGCTTCCCATTTAATAATAATTGCATGCCTCCTGGTTATACATTAGAATAGAAGCGCTGATCTTTAGTGAAAAGAACTGAACTATTTAAATGATTATTTTTTTGCTGCCGGGTTTTTATTTCTCTTAAGCAGGTAATAAACAGGCAGAAGTAATAATATTAAGATTGCTGTCTGAATAATAAACGGTCTGAGAGTATCGCTTGCAGAATGTGAAACCGAATCTATTCTTATAAAATTGAAAACACTTGCAGTTATAAAAATTACGGTTAAAGATATCCTGCCCCATGTTCTTAAATATTTTTTGCTATTCATATTTTGTCTCCGCAGAATTTCAAACTATTTTCTTTTTGAAAATACTCATTTTACTTAAATATAAAACCGTACACTATTTAATCATTTATTCTCTTAACCCATTTCGGGGCAGAATCAATCTGCTGACGAAGAAGTAAATTCAGTTGAGCGGTATGATGCTGAACATGACGCATATTATAAAGTATCAGTTCAAAAAAAGAAAGCTCGACTGAGCCGAACCTGTACTCCATATTTCCTTTCTTCTCATCAATGCTTTCAATTGTAGTTTTGCATTTTGTTCTGCAGTGATCAACATATAATTTCAGTTCTTCTTTAGAAAATACTCTACCGGGCAGTAACCCTTCGGGATCAAGTTCGGTTGTTCCAAAATTTAATAACGGTACAAATTTATCAGGTGATTCTGCCAGGTAAAAATCCAGCCAGAAAATTGCATGATAAGCTATATACCAAAAATCAGAAAAATCATTTTTCTGATTCCAGGCTTTTTGCGGACATAAATCAACAGCATTTTCAAGCATTTCAATTGATGCCCCGAATTGTGCCCAGACATAATCGTTTATTTTATTTTGCATAATTCCCTCTGATCTATTTGCTGCCTGCTTTATTCAACGCGGGCTTTGATTATCTTTTTGTTTTTCTTTAAGATTTTTCCACGACCTGTAATCTTTGGGAATATTAAGTTTCTTTAATTCCTGCCAGGCTTTAATCGCTTCATCTCTTCCAGGTTCTTTTTCGTTTGCAAGATAATCAGATAAAAAATTTATATAGCGTGCCTGGGGAATCCTTTCAAATGGTTCTTCAGTTTCATTAAGCTGTATATACTTTTTAACAAGGTCTCCGTAAGTTATTTTTTTGCTTTTTGTTATTTGTTCTTCTCTCCAGCGATTCAGCCTGTAACTTACGCCCGGTTTTTTCTTTAACGCCGGATTGATTTTAAGTGCTTCCTGCTTAATAAAATTCTTTGTTGCCTTATTGCTGGTATAATTGATTACCTGCAGGTTCAGCTTAAGTCCTGATTCAAAGTCTCTCTTTCCCGCAGGTGCTGTTCTCTTTTTGTTTTGAGCCCCGATTTTTCCTGTCCGTAAATAAATCCTGGTAAGATTCTCGAGTTCGTCTTTTCTCAGCCTGGAGCTACCAGGAATACCCAGTTCCTTTGCAAAAGATTTGATTTCATCGGCATACCAGTAACCGTTATTAAATTGATCTTCAGTTATATTCTTAGTTAGTTTTTGCTTTTTACTCATCTTATTATCACATCATTAATAAATTAAAATTTTCAACTCCACCTTCCCTGAAGTACAAGTAAATATAAATGAGGATACAGCAGGATCCATCCAATCCAGATTCCCGATGAAACGATTATTCGCCACAACGCACTATAGAAAGCAAATCTGAATGTAAGTACAGTAATAATAAATAATATTACCCAATAAAAGTCTTTTGTTAAAATCGATAATATTAAACCGGCAATACTTAAACCGAGTGGAATTGCTACGAGCATTGCCGGGCTTTCGTCAACTTCTTTTTTCATAACAATGTACAGGATTAATATCATGACAAACGTGTTAACAAAAACTCCGATCAAAATATTACTCCCTATAAAACAAAAAATATAAGCATCTGGTTTTGGAAAGGTTGTTTAATAAATCCAGGGAATCAATCTCTTTGTTCTTTTAATATAATCAAGATATTTTTCATCGAAAAGTTCTATCATTATTTTTTCTTCCCTCTTTGTCCTGATTATAAAATTTATCGAGACAATCAGAAATATCAGGATTAAAAACAAAGAGCCGGAATAAAGAACAGTCCCGGTGAACATCAAAATCATTCCTGTATAAATAGGATGCCTGATAAGCCTGTACGGACCCGTAGTAACAAGCTCCTGGTTTTCTTTATAGGTAACATAACCGCTCCAGTTGCTTCCGAGATTAATTCTTGCCCAGACTGCAGTAATTAATCCTATAACAGTTAAGGCAGCTCCTATAATTCCAAAGCTGAATAAACTCCTGATTAGAAATTTGAAAAATGAGGTGGTTTCCGGTTTTATGAACCTGAAGAGCAGTACAACTATAACTATAACTGCAACCCTCCATAAAATCCAGGAAGTTCCTCTTTTAATAACGGATCTTTTAACAAAAAAAGATGATATTAACCAGTACAGGTAAAAAATTGTCCAGCATACAATAATAACTATACTGATGGGGTTTACCGGGATTACCATTTAAATTTTCATAAACGTTTTATCGATTCCTTATTAACTTATATTCCAAAATTGAAGAACCGGAAATGATTTTCTTACTGAATCCGATATTCATTTTGAATTAACATTAAAAGTAAGCGTATCAAAAAATATTGTAAGTGAATCAAGCTTTCCGTTTTTCACCTGCCATATTTCAGCTACGTCGCCATTCATTTTTTGCCTGTTTGGAAAAACATAATCATAGTTACCAATAACACAGGCTTTGTCTCCTTCAACAATCATATTTTTTATACGCATTTGTGTAAAAACGCGGGAGAACCTTTTAATAACTTCAATGTATGCTTGTTTGCCAATTATCGGAGTAGTATTTGTCATATCCCCGCCAACAAACCTGAAGTCATCAGAGATTACTTTCTCCCACCCTTCTTTCTTTGCGAACCCTTCATAATATGTTTCAAGTAGTTGCTTTGTTGTCATAATTCTTTCCTTCTGCTGTTAATTTAACTTTGGGATAAGATTTTTAACATAAATAATTCTTGCATTCCGGTAAGTGTCATTAATTCAAAGGTAAAGAAGTAAAATAAATTTTTCATATCTTACCTTAAAATTTATTAATAATCACAGCTCATCCGATGATGGGATTAACCTTGCTTTAAGATCAGGGTCTTTCATATCTTTATCGAGCGGGAACATTGGTCTGATAATTCTTTTATAGCCGAGCCTCTCCAGGTCCTGGTCAACACCGCCGGGTGTTAGAGCCATCAGCCAGTCTCCTCTCATATTATAAAGTTCCGGTACAAGGTAGCCTATCTTTACAACAATAATATCCGTTTGTCTTGGATTTAATCCCAGCTTTGTAAAATCACTTTCATAGTGATATGGTTTTCTTTTCTTTGTAACAATAACATGTACGCTTCCTACTTTCACCACAACTTCAGTTTGTGCATACTGATCGCCCTGCACAATTGACTCAACGATTCCCGAAAGCTTAATAGGAGGAGCATAACGATGATCAACTGCAGCACCGACAAATGCTTCAACTTTATTACCCGCACCGGCTTTAACAGCCGCATCAATCAATTCAGGTCCAGGTATTGATGCATATATTAACGAAGGTCCGTCTTCTGTTTTAAATTCCTCCCGTTCAAGAATTTTTTCCAGTGTCCACGTAACATCACCCGCACCGCCTGCCGTTGGGTTATCACCCATATCGCTTATCATAAACGGATGCTTTTTGCTTGCAATTGCTTTATCAAGACATTCTTTTAAGTCTGCAGTAGGGGCAACAAACCCGAATTCAGATCTTACATCCCAAAAACTTTTTGCCAGGTATTCTGCGGTGGAAGCAACTTTATCTTTATCATCACCTGTAACCATTACTACTCCGCGGTTACGGGGTTCATCAGCCCAGGCATAACCAATCCAGATTGCAGCATCCAGAATGCCTTCCTGATCCGCAGCAGGAGCAACTTTTGCATAAAGACTTTTTCCGGGTTCAATCCTTGTGCTTGTTTTTTCACCGGGAAGCAGTATCGGTACAGGTATCCATGCTTTGTATTTCGGTTTTCCTTTACCGGATTCAATTCGCGAAAGCAAAATTTCAGCCGCTCTTTTTTTTGTTTCAATCACATCTTCATGAGGAGCTGTACGGTAACAGGTGATAAGATCGGTATTTTCAGCAAGCCGCCGGGAAACGTTACCATGTAAATCCATTGTTGTGGAAATTATTGGTTTCTTCCCTATAACTTTACGGATCCTGATAATCATATCACCTTCAGGATCCTCAAGACCAATCACGCTCATCGCCCCATGAATATCAAACAGCAAACCATCATAAGAACCATTTGCCTTAAGCATGTCAAGTATCTTTGTCATAAGGCTTTCATAAGCTTCTCTCGTTACTATGCCTCCGGGCAAAGCGTGACCGCATAATATTGGTATCCAGTCTGCCCTTTTTCTATCCATCGAGTCCGCAGTCAGGAACGGGTAGAAGGAAAATACTTCGTCTCCTGTTTTGGCGTGAAATGCCTCTTCATTTGTAACAGCGGGTGAAAAAGTGCTTGACTCAATTGCTAATCCTGTAATTGCAATCCGTGGAATCTTATGACCCTTTGTCTGTGCAGTACTTTTTCCGCTTAAGCCTGTCAGCACTATTAAAAGAACAACAAATAAGAAATTGAGTTTAGTCTTGTTCATAGCTTTGTCCGGTTTAAAAGATTCAAATACAATTATAACAATGAATTTAACTGAAAGTAATTTTAAAAATTACTTATTATAATTTAATCAATTATTATTGTTTGCTCCCCGGGAAGATTAAAAAATTTCAGATTAGTGAATCCCAATTACACTGCCGATGAAAATTATTTGCTTATTTACCCGGTAGGCAGATTTAACCGGCTTTGGGGGATTTAAGAAGCTTTACCGGATTAATAATTATAACTCTTTTTTGATAGCATATTGAACGAACAAACTGTGAATGATTAAAAGCATAAATAAAAATATTTTACCTGGGGGGTATAGTATATATGCATCCATTAAAAAATCTCTTTTAACAATTACAGCAGAAGACAAATACTCCCAAATAAAAATACCAGGTAAAATAAATATTACAGGTAAATACCATTTTCATTAACATCATTTTAAAAGATGAAATAAATAATATTCGGAATGTGAGAATGAGGAATTTCAGCACTCTACGAGGTTAAGCATGTCTCAAAAGTATTATAAGTGAGTTAATAGCAGCTTCTTTGCAGATGGGATAATGGCATAAAAAAAACAGGCAGCCGTATTGACTGCCTGCCACGATATTTATGTACGAGTTATACAGAATAACTATTTCAAATTATGTGCTTAATGGGAATGAAAACCTTAACTGTAGTTGAAACTCCCGGTTCACTTTCTATCTTAATTCCTGTTTTATAAATCTCTGCAATTTTATGTACAATAGATAAGCCCAATCCTGTGCCTGTCTGGCAATTTTTCTGTCTGTCAAACTGCCTTAGAGTTCCTATTTCATTGATCTGGCTTCCCGTCATACCTATCCCGTTATCTTTAATATTAATTTCGCAGAAAGTATCATCAACTACGGAAGTTATCTCAATGGCATCCCCCTGTTTTGAGAATTTGAAAGCGTTTTCAATTAACTCTGATATAAGAACCCGGAAATGATCTTCAGACATTTTAATTGACGCTTCTGTTAGCTCCAGTTTCAAATCATTTAGCCTGTTTTGCTTTTCAGCATGTTCAGTTGCTAATTGTGAAATAAGGTTATCTACATCATCTATATGTGACCCGTTTATAATATCATATTTTTTATGAAGAGCACCCAGCACTTCCATCCTGCTGTAAATAAGGAACTTTTCAACGAGTCTTAATAATTCATACCCCGATGAATTTATTCTCTCAGCCATATCATAAACATCATCAGGTTTGAGATCGTGTAAGTCTTCTTTTATTATCTGGGAATAACCTATTACCGCGATTAAGGGAGTCCTTAACTCGTGAGGCAAAGACATAGAAATGGATTTGAAAATATCATTCAGCTTCTGTTCTGAAACATTTTTCTTCTGCAGGCGTGATCTTACTGCACTAAGTAAATCATCAGCTTTGTAAGGTTTGGTTAAATAATCGTCGGCTCCGATATTCATACCTGCTCTGATGTCTGTTGGTTCTGTTCTGGCAGAAAGGAATATAAAAGGAATCGACGAGGTCGCCGGGTCTTTCTGCATTTCTTCAAGGACGCCGTAGCCATCCACTTCCGGCATTAGTATGTCGGATATAATCAAATCAGGGTAAATTTCCTTAGCTTTTTCAATTCCTAATCTTCCGTTCTCAGCATCGTAAGTATCAAACCCCTCTTCATTTAATAATTCAATAAGACTGCTTCTTACAGAAGCATCATCTTCAATTACCAGTATTTTATTCATTTTAGTTTCCTCTCAACTTTTATTTATCGTCTACTTAAATATTCGATTATAAAGCCTTTTTTTGAATCTAATTGCTATAAAAGGTATCGAGAGGGAATAAGCGGTATGTTTTTGTAATAAAGGTTCAAATGGAAAGATGAGCAGATATATTATTTATAATGCAGATGATTTTTAATTTTTGCCGAATGTCTTCTGCTGATTATAAAACGCTCGTCGAGGTTCTTTAAATGGACAGATAATGAATTATTAAACCAATTCTCAATTTTTTCGATTGAATTTATGTTTATAATTGTCGACCTGTGGATTCTCAGAAAGATATTTTCGGGGAGAATTTTTTCCCATTCTTTCAGAAGTCGTCTTACAACAAGTCTTTTACCCTCAATTGTAAAAACATTTGTATAATCTGCAAATGCAGTTATGCAAATTATAGAATGGACTTTTACAAGCTCCGGTCCCCCGTTATGCTTTAACGCAAGGTAGCCGTCCTTATCAACCTTTTCTTCTTCCGATGTTTTTTCACGGGATTCATTAACAAAGTTGAACAGGATTTCCTTTTTTTTTAATCTTATTTCTACCGAGTTTAACAGGTCTTCAATTTTGAAAGGTTTGGTTAAATAGTCATCGGCGCCTAATTCCATTCCATGTCTTATATTATCTTTTTCAACTCTTGCCGAAAGGAAAATAAAAGGAATCAACGAAGTTTCTTTTTCTTTTAATAAAGTTGAAATAACTTCGTAGCCATCCATAACCGGCATCATAACGTCACAGATAATCAGGTCTGGCAAGATCTCTTTTGCAAGATTAAGACCTGCCTTTCCGTTCTGGGCTGTAAATGTAGCGAAGCCTTCATTTTCCAGCACGTCGGTAATAACCTGCTGGATGGATACGTCATCTTCAATTATTAATATCTTTTTCATTTCCACTCTTTAAGGGAATATTAACCTTAACAGTAGTCCCCTTGTTCAAACTGCTGTGTAATTCTATTGTGCCGTTATGCAGTTGAACCGCCCGCTGCAAAATCGAAAGACCCAGCCCTGTACCCGAAATGTTCTCAATATTTGTTCCCCTGAAGAACGGCTGGAAGAGTTTCTTCTGATCCTCTTCCGAAATTCCGATACCTTCATCCCTGATAACAATTTCGAGTCTGCCTGGTATCCTGTGCAATGAAAAATAAATGTTGCCTCCGTGTGGAGAATATTTCACTGCATTACTTAAAAGATTATTAATAACGTGTCTTATTAGCTTCTCATCAATTACTGCTTCAATTGCGTCATTGCTGAAATCTATATTAAACTTGTGTGCGGGAGAAGCAATCAGCCTTACTTCTTCAAGAATATTTTTTGCAATTCTTGTTATTTCAACCTTTGCAGGTTTGAAAATCAGCTTTCCGGTTTCAGCCCTGCTGAGAGTGAGAACATCATTTATCATTTCGTTCATATAAAGAACCGATTTTTCAATTCTTTTTAAGGCTTCTATTTTCTTTTCATCGGACCATTTGGAATTATACCTCTGAAGCAGTTCACTCGAAGCAAGGATTGATGTGAGCGGTGTTCTGAATTCATGGGAAATGGTAGAAACAAATCTCGATTTCAATTCGTTCAGTTCCATTTCTTTTTCAAGAGATTGCTTTATTTCCTCTTCTGCTTTGTGTCTTCCCGTAACATCATTAAGAGTTCCTGAAGTACCGATTATATTACCGTATTCATCGAGAGTGAGCCGGGCAAATACTTCTATCCATTTAAAGCCGCCGTCCTTGGTTAAATAACGGATTGTATGTCTGCAGTATTCCTTTTCCCTGTTTATTAAAGGTTTGAACAGTTTTGCATTTCTCTCCCTGTCATCAGGATGAACATAATCCAGGAAATTGACTCCCAGACTTTCTTTTAAAGAAAACCCTGTTATTTCTTGCCAGGCAGGATTAAGAAATGTCCACAACCCGGCTGCATCTGTCTGAAAAATTACTTCTTTAATATTATCAACAACATTTCTGTAATTTTTTTCACTTTCTTTCAGAGCACACTCAGCTTTTTTCCTTTCGGATATATCCGTGAATACTGCCAAAAGATATTTAGGCTGGGCTACATCGTGGTTTACCAGTCCGCCGGTAATTTCAATTGGAAATGTCTGTCCGTTTTGCTTAGACACCTGCAGCTCCCCGTTCCATTTCTCACCGGATAAAACTGTAGGTAAGATTTCATTCTGCAGTTTTAATTTTCCCGCATCGTCTGTAAAATCGAAAATACTTTTATTAAGGAAATCTTTTTCACTCCCATAATTCCCCATAGTAACAATACTCGGGTTAACATAAATAATTTTTCCCTGTAAATCAGAAAGCAAAATTCCCGAAGGAGAATTTTCAACAGCCCTGCTCAGGGTTCTTATTTTTTCTTCATCATCTAATTGTCTTGTGATATCCCTTATTATATTACAAAGCCTGAACCCTTTATCAGTTTTTATTGCAATAGTTAAAACACTTATAACCTTTTTACTGTCGTTATTGGGAATAAAAAATTCCTGGTTTGCATTTGAAACCTCGCCGGTAATTAAAGTTTGCCGAATAGTTTCTTTTATTTCATTATAATTCTCGAGGATTTTTAAAACTGGGATATTCCAGACATAATCTCCAAGAATATCTTCGGATTTTATTCCGGTAATTTCCTCGTGCTTTTTATTGCATTCTATTATAATGCCCTTTTCATCCGTAAGTACTATACCATTATCTAAGTTTTCAACTATTTTTCTGAATTTTTCTTCACTTGTTTTTAATGCAGCTTCAGTATCAATTCTTTCGGTTATATCGGATTGAATCCCTATAAAATGTTTTAGTTCTCCTTTTTCATCAATTACAGGAGAGATAGAAAGTTCATTCCAGAACTTCGTTCCATCTTTTTTATAATTTACCAGCACGACCTTGCAATCTTCTCTCCGCTTTATTGCAATTTTAATCTTTTCTAAAGTTGATGCGGAAGTTTCCCCGCCTTGCAGAAAACGACAATTTCTGCCGAGCACCTCGCTGGCTTTATAACCGGTTATTTTTTCAAATGAAGGATTACAGAAAATTATCGGATTATCCGGAAGATTCGGATCGGTAATAACAATCCCATTCATAGATGAACCCAGGGCACGGTTTGCCAGGATAAGTTCATCCAGAGGAAATGTCTTTTCCTCAATATCTAATACAGGTTTATCAGAAAAGTGTGACATTGATTAAGAGCAAATGTTAAAAATAATTACCAATAGAGTATCAATTACGCGACGGACTGCAATAGAGTTTTTTGATCGGTTGAAAGAACTTTTTCCAGGTCAAGAAGAATCAGCAGCCTGTCCTCAAGTTTTCCAACAGCCTTTATATATTCAGAATTGACCCCTGATACTAACTCAGGCGGAGCTTCAGTAATATTTTTAGGAATTCTTAAAACCTCGTTTACCGCATCAACTATAAACCCAACTGTTTTACCGCTTATTTCCACTACAATTATCCGGGTATTTTTATCGTGTTCCTTTTTATTCATCCCAAGTTTGCTTCTGAGATCAATCACAGGGATAACTCTTCCTCTAAGGTTAATTACCCCGTCTACAAAATCAGGAGCATTTGGAACTTTGGTAATCTGGATCATCCTGTTTATTTCCTGAACATAGAGTATGTCTACTCCAAATTCTTCATTACCAATCAGGAAACTAACGAGCTGAAGCAATTCTGATGAATCATTATTCTTATCTTTTAATTCTGTCATTATAGAATCCTTTTTATACTCTACACTGATATATTATCGGAATTTTTTACAGTCAGTTTAGTTTTATTGTATTTCTTATCAATAAGCAATCTAAAGATTACAACAAAAAACACGATAATTAATGAAGTAGAAAATAAAATAAGCACATAGTGTCAACAAAATTTTTTCAAACTAAAAATAAATCCTGTGGATCATTTTTCAATTTTAAGAAGATGAGAAAAGGAGCGGTAATAAAAGCTGAAAAGTTCAGAAAGCTTTGTGATTCGATTTCTGCAGCCATTTTGATTTTTCAGGATAATAAGTTAGCATTTTTTAACCCGGAAGTTCTAAGACTAACAAACTATTCTGAAGATGAAATAATCCGAAAGATAGAATCTCTTGAAATTGTGCACCCGGATTTTCAAGATGAAGTAAATGATATCATAAGCGGTTTTGAAAACGAATCCTTGAAAAAATATAACCTGGATTTAAAGATTTTTATAAAAAATGAAAAAGAAAAATGGATTCACTGCCTAATTGATACTGCAAAGTTTGAGGGAAAAAACTTATTCCTGGTTACAGCTTATGACATAACCGAAAGGAAAAGTACCGAATTCCAGCTCAATAATTATATTGAAAAACTTCATAAAAATAAGATTGAGCTTGAGGCAAACTCGGAGGAACTGCGCGACCTTAATTCAAGGCTTTTGGAATCAGAACTAAAATTAAAGAAGTTAATTGCCGATAAAGATAAATTTTTATTTATCATCTCTCACGATTTAAGAACCCCGTTTAATTCTGTTCTCGGGTTTTCAGAAATCCTGTTGAGCGATGTTGATATTCTTTCGCCTAATGAAATAAAACTATTTGCAAACCATATTCATGAATCAGCAGGAAACCTTGTTAATCTATTAACCAGCTTACTTGAGTGGGCAAGAATGAGAAACGGCAAAGCAGATTATAAGCCTGAGATCATTGAACTGGAAGAAATAGTTGATGAGACTATCCTTGTCCTTTATGATAATGCTCATAAAAAGAATATTCAGCTCCAAAGAGATATAATGAACAATCTATCTGTGTATGCAGATAGGAAAATGATTTCGTCAATACTTCAAAATCTTTTGTACAATGCTATCAAATTCACATTTCGCGGTGGAAATATAAGGATCAGTGCACACGAAGAGAATGAATACATAAGAATAAGTGTCCGTGATTCCGGCATAGGTATTAGTGAAAGAGATATATCGAGACTTTTTAAAATAGAGGAACAATGCTCAATTCCCGGAACAGAAAATGAAAAAGGTACCGGGTTGGGTCTTTTATTATGCAAGGAACTGGTCGAGATTAACAATGGAAGAATCTGGGTTGAAAGCAAATTGGATAAAGGAAGCACTTTCAATTTTACACTGCCGGTTTCTTCTGAAGAAGAAATTGGTTTGAAACTTTATAAATTAGCTTAGGAAAATTAAAAATGAACACTGAAAATAAGAACTACGAGCAGGATGCAGGCAAAGCAGAAGACTATTCCACGAACCCCGATAAAGAAGATGTAAGATACATATTCGACTGGGATGATTTTATTACGTTTGATAGAAATGGCGACCAGTTAAAACAGGATACTAATTTGGAATTTCCTTTTACATTTTAGTCCTGAAATAAATACCAGATTTTTCTCCCCTATATTTTTGTAAAATTCCGTAAGTTTATTAACAGTAATTAAGTAAAGATTCTTTTCTCTTTGAAGAAGAATTACTATTTCTAATTTAATCATCTTTTTATATCTTAATTCCCATAATAAACTCATCAAGCACACGGAACGATTTCACATCATATGTCTTCTGACAGGATTTTAATTGTAAATGATTCGAATATAACAGGGCAGGATTTAAGCTTAAACTTAAAAAAGCTGAATTACGATATAGCGGGTCTGATCTCTTCCAGGGAATCAGATGTTGAAAATATCCTATCGCTGAATCCCGGCTTGATAATATTTGAAATTAATCTTAAAGCTAAAACAGATCTACTGAGGATTGCTGAAGAATTAAAAAAATCAATAATAGTTCCATTCGTATTTATTACAAGTTACGAAGATAAATTAATCATTGAACGGCTTAAAAATGTTAAACCCGATACATTCCTTATCAAACCATTTGAAATAAATGAGCTCGACAGCACTTTAAGGAATACATTTTTTAAGTATGAAACTGAAAATAAATTAAGGGAAAAGGAATACGAACTTCAGAATTATAAAGACATAGTTGAGCTTTCGCCGGTAGGAATTTTCCAGGCTGAACTAAATGGAAATTTAGTTACCGTAAATAATACTTTAATCGATATACTTGGTTATTCAAAAGAAGATCTTATAAATAAAAATTTAAATGAGCTTTATTTTGATGATGGTACAGAATTCGATTTTTTATCTCCTTTCCTTATAAAGGCAGAAAGAAGCTACGAGGTAAGATGGAAGAAAAATGACGGTGAACCTCTGTGGGTTCAATTGAATCTGAAAAATGTATCAAGCCCGGAGGGTGAACCTCTATATTACCTCGGGTTTGTTAATGACATTGATGATAAGAAAAAAATAAAAATCGGTCTGGCTGAAGTCCAGGCAAGATTTCATCATACTCTTTCCGGTAATAAAATAGGTTTATGGGACTGGTATTTAAAGTCGGATGTTTTTAATATTTCACAGGAATGGAAGAACCACCTTGGATATTCCTATGAAAGCAGCACAATCAGCTTTAATAGCTGGAAAAAATTAATTCATCCAGATGACCGGAAAAAAACCGTTAAAAAACTAAATGAGTTTATTAAAGGTAAACAGAACGATTATGAAGCCGAATACAGGATGCAGCACAAGGACGGAAATTATTTATGGTTTCTTGATCGTGCAACTTTAATAAGAGATGCGGCCGGTAAGCCGGAACGTGTTCTGGGTTCAAATCTTGATATCTCCGAACGAAAAAAAATTGAAAAGGAATTATCAACCAGCCAGGCACGTTTTAATAAATTTTTCGAATCTTCTCCCGTAGGATTCTGCATAATAAATAAAGACCTTGAGTATGTAAAAATTAATGATACCCTGACACATTTTTACGGAACTTCACCCGAAGATCACATAGGGAAAAAGGTTATAAATGTATTTCCCCGGGAAACCGAAATCGAATCAATTTTATTAAGAGTAATTAATCGCAAAGAAGCTTTCTTTAATATGCAGAAGCTTGCAGGCAAAAAAGGAAATGAGAAAGATCTGCTCGTTTCTTACTTTCCTCTGCCTGGTGATGAGATCGGAAATATTGTACTGGACATAACAAGCCGCGTAAAAGCAGAAGCTGCATTAAAAGAAAGTGAAGAAAAGTTCAGAACGATTTATGAGCTTTCACCTATGGGCATCGCAGTGCTGGATTTAAAAGGTAATTACCATCGGGCAAACCAGTCATTCCAAAAAATTCTTGGATACACTGAAGAGGAAATAAAAAAATTAAATTTTAAAGAACTTGTTAGCCCGGAAGATCTTGAAAGCATTACAAATTTTAAAGAGTTGATTTCCAGCGAACTAAATAAATCACATTCGGAAATAAGATATAAAAGAAAAGATGGGTTAATAGTCTGGACAGTTTCCACATTATCGGCAATTCACGATCAGAAAGAAAATGAATTACAAGTAATTAATATGATTGTGGATATTTCCGGGCGAAAACAAGCAGAACTTGAATTACGGGAAAAAGAAAAATATTACAGAGCTTTATTTGAAAATTCATCAGACCTGAAAATTATTATTGATAAAGAGGGACAAATTTTTTATTGGAGCCGCTCCGTCGAGAAGAAACTCGGCTTCGAAAAAGATGATCTCCTCGGGAAGAAAGTTACAGATTTTATTCCGCAGAATGATGTCCTGAAAATCTTAAAAAATATCAGGAAGAAAAGAGATAAACCTGAAATTGTATACCCGATAGAGACAAAGATAACGGACAAAACAGGAAATATCCGATACCTGAAGGGTTTGCTTAATGACCTGACTAATGATCCTACAATTAAAGGGATAATCCTGAATTTAAGAGACGTTACTGAAGAAAAAATGGCTGAGAGCATTATAAGAGAAAGTGAAGAAAAATTCCGGCAATTAGCTGAGAACATAAATGATATTTTCTATATATCGTCTCCTGATTTAAATACTTTGTATTATTTAAGTCCCCGGTTTAAGGATCTGTGGGGAATAGATACTGAAATGGTTTTGAAAAATCCGCAAAAATTAGTTGAATTTATTCACCCCGACGACAAAGCGTCTGTTGCCAAATTAATGGAGGAGCTTAAAGTTTCAGGTAAGTTAGATATCGAGCACAGGATCATCAGACCCGATAAATCAATAAGGTGGATACGATGGAGAGCCTTTCCAATAAAGGATGATAAAGGAAATCTATACAAAATTGCAGGCGTTGAAGAAGATATTACTGAAAAGAAATACTGGGAAGACCAGGTATTAAAATTATCAATAGCAGTAAAACAAAGCCCCGTGATCATAATGATTACCGATGTTAAAGGTTCAATAGAATATGTTAATCCAAAATTTTTACACGTAACCGGTTATAGTTTTGATGAAGTTATAGGAAAGAATCCGGGAATCCTGAATTCAGGGTATATTGAAAAAGATGAGTATACCGAATTATGGGAAACAATAATCAGAGGACATGAGTGGCAGGGAGAATTCCGGAACAAAAAGAAAAACGGAGATTTATTCTGGGTGTCTGCTTCAATATCAGCAATAATAGATGAACAGGGAAAAATTTCACACTACCTTGCAATTGAAGAGGACATTACGCGATGGAAGACTTATGAAAAACAATTAATAATTGCAAAAGAAACTGCTGAGAAATCAAATAAGTTGAAATCGGAATTCCTCGCACAAATGTCTCATGAAATCAGAACTCCTCTGAATAATATTCTTACATACACTTCATTGCTTGAAGAAGAACTGGAAGACAAACTTCCCAAAGGACTCGAATCAACCTTTTATGTAATCGGCAGAAGTGCACAAAGGCTTATCAGAACAATTGATCTTATACTAAACTTAGCAAAGATTCAAACCGGTAATTTTGAATTTGAGTTTGAACGAATCGATATGGACGACGATATACTTCTCGATATAATCCTTGAATTTTATACCCGCGCAAAGGAAAAGAATATTGAGATCAAATATGAATGCAAAGCAGAGAATAAAATAATTAATGGTGATTCAAATACGCTCGGTCAAATTTTTGTTAACCTGATTGAAAATTCACTTAAATATTCCAACAGCGGTGAGATTAAAGTTACTTTGTATAATGAGAAGGGAAAGGTATGTGTTGATGTTGCTGATACCGGGATAGGTATTTCAAAAGATTTTTTACCGCGTCTATTCGAACCGTTTGCACAGGAAGACAGCAGCACTACAAGAAATTATGAAGGTACCGGATTAGGGTTAACACTTGTAAAAAACTATATCGAGATTAACAAAGCAGAAATAAGTGTAAAAAGTAAAAAAGGTAAAGGAACTGTATTCACAGTTAAGTTTGATCAGGCAGGAGATAATACATAAGTTATAATTTGGGGGTATGTCAGTGTGGATAGATTATCCATGCTATTGATGGATGAATGATGGGAAGTAAAATTAATTTTCTATTGAATATTCTTAGTTACTTCAATACCAAGCTGCTCCATCCTGTAACGAAGTTTAGATCTTGATAGCCCTAAAATTTTTGCGGCTTTTACCTGGTTGCCGTTTGTAATGTTAAGAGTTTTTAAAATCAGGTTTTTTAAAACTATATCTATTTTTATTCCCCGCGATGGAATTTTAAGAATAAATTCATCATTTGATTCTTTTGAATTACTCAACAAGCCGGCTAAATGGTGTTCTTTTACTTCATTTTCTTCCATTAAAAGAGCCACTCTTTCTGTTATATTCCTGAGCTCACGAATATTACCTTTCCAGTGATAGTTTTCAAGAATAGTAAGGGCATCAGGATTTATCCCAGTAATTTCCTTATCAAATTTCCTTGAAAACTCTTTGAGAAATACGAGACTTAATAAAGGAATATCTTCTTTTCTTTCTCTTAAAGGAGGAACGTTTATTTTAGCAACGTTCAACCTATAAAAAAGATCCTCGCGGAAATTTCCTTTTTTAACTTCTTCTTCAAGATCCTTGTTGGTGGCAGCAATTACTCTTACATTTATTTTAACTTCCTTTTCACCTCCAACCCGATAAAACCTTTTTTCCTGGAGTACTCTTAAAAGCTTTACCTGCAGTTCAGGTGTCAGCTCCCCTATTTCATCAAGGAGTAGCGATCCTCCTTCAGCAAGTTCAAATTTACCAAGTTTGGTTTTTTGAGCTGCTCCTGTGAAGGCTCCTTTTTCATGTCCGAACAATTCACTTTCAGCAAGCTCTTTAGGTATGGCAGCACAATTTATTTGAATAAAAGGAAAATCTTTTCTCAGGCTGTTCTGGTGTACGTACTTTGCTATTTCCTCTTTACCTGTACCGCTTTCACCTTCAATTAAAATTGTGGTGTCTGGACTCTTTGCTAACTTTTCAACAGAAGTAAGAAGTCTTTGTATCTTATGACTTTTGCCAAAAAAATCTCTTGTTAATTCGCAGTCATGTATAAGAGTCTGGTACTTCTCCACCTCGGAATGCAAAGAAATATTTTCCTTCGCTTTACTAAGCACGTGCTTAAGCTGTTCCAGGTCTATCGGTTTAAGAAGAAAATCAAATGCACCCGATTTAATAGCAGAAACAGCCATTTTAACATCGGAATAACCTGTAATCATAATTACGGGAATATGTGAAAATTCTTTTTAAAATCTCTAAGCAGCTCGAGACCATTATGAGTAGTAAGATAGATATCGAGTAAAATTATATCAGGATCATAATTTTTTATTTTATCAACTGCTTCTCCCCCGTTCAAACAAATTTCAACATCATAATCAAATTTAAGGAGCACTTTTTTAAGGGAAGTACAAACCAGGCTATCATCATCAATCAGTAAGATTTTAAAACTCATGCTGGTCCGCCTTACCATTTATATTGAACATAATAAAAAAACGGCTCCCTGTGCCGTAAGTTGTTTCAAAATCCAGGTTCGCTTTATGTTCATTAAGAATTTTTTTGCAGATGCTCAAACCAAGTCCCGTCCCATTTTTTTTCTGGGTGAAAAATTCTTCGAAAATTAAATCTTTATCCTCTTGGCTTATACCTGATCCGAAATCCTGAACTTCCCAGATTAAACGGGAATCTTTCAAATAAGTTCTGACAATAACCTTCTTGGATTGATTACTTGCTTCAATAGCATTGGTCATAAGATTAATTATGACCTGCAGGAGCTTGTTTTTATCAAATTGAATCAGGGGAATATTATCATCGAATTCTTTAATTATCTCACAAAAATTTTTATGAGCATAACCGGTTAAAAGATGCATCGCCTGCATGGTAACATCATTAACCGAACAGTAGCCGGGTTCTGAATTGGTTTTACGGGAAAATTCGAGGATATCCGAAACAAGAATATCAATACGTTCAACTGCCTCTATACAAGAAGTAAATGACTCATGGACTTCCGGAGGAAGATTTTCGTATGATTTTATAAAATCTAGGTTTAATTTGAGAGCAAATAGTGGGTTTCTTATTTCGTGAACAAAACTTGCGTTTAGCTTACCCAGTAACTCCAACTTATTGTTTTGGGAATTTTTTTCGAACATCAATCTGTAGGCAGTATAACTTTAAATCTCCGTAAGTCTATACTAAAAATAACATTTATTTAAATACTCAACAAGAATTTTTTAACTTGTTACTTAATGTCCATCAAAATTTGAGCCGAAATCTTTTTAATTACCTCGTTAGAATCGTAGAATTTATTTAATATTTTTTCCCTGTAAACTTCAAGGTCTTTATCGTTTGAACTAATCTTACTCATTTCTTTCGCCTTATCGGAAATTTCTACCTTGTCAATTTTCTCCGGCGATTCCTTAGAGTCTTTCTTACTACTGTTTTCAACGTTAGCTGAAAACTGAAGATTATTATTAATAGATTTAATGTTCATTTTAATCCCTCTTATATTTAATTAGTTTTTTAGAATTTTGCATATGTATTAGTTTTAATTGAACTTCTGATAATTCACACTTTTTTGTCCTGATTATATTATCGAATTTATCAAGAATTTGTTTAGTGTAAAAATCAAGGTCTCCATAACTATTTTTTGCCAGGGTTTCACCGGTTAATGGTTCCAATTCCTTTTTAAGAAACTTCACCTCTTCAATTTCTTTTTTTATAATATTAATTGTATCAAAAAAAAGCTCTTCATTTGATAAAGTATCTATATTGGTACTAATATCAGAAAGTAAATCTTTAATTCTGCTGTATTTCTTTGTCAACTTTTCCATTAATAAATCAAAGCTTAACTAAACATATTTTGAACTGTAAGCAAAGATGCAAGTTGAGCCTGTAATTGTTCATACCTGTTTCTAAGTACATCTGCACTTTTATTAATTCTGTTTTGATATGCAGTATTTTTATCATTTAATGATTTAACAGTATCATCAAACCGGGATTGTCCCAGGGCAAGATATCCTCCTGCACCTAAATAAGGATTTATTTTGTTATAAAGAGTATTGGCTATACCATTTGAAGAATTAAAAAGCGCTTCTACCTGGGAAGAATTGTTTGTTATTGCATCATCAAGCCTGGATGAATCTGTAATGCTTAAACCGGTTGTGCTGCTAAATGTTATCCCTAATTGCGAAAGCATTTTCAAGTCACCGGAAGAAACTCCGGGAATAGCAGAGTAAGTAATTGAACCAAGCATGCTCAGCAAGGAAGAAGCATTTGAATCTCCGGCAAATACTCCCCTGTTATCAGAACCATACGTGCTTTGTGATTTTAAGTAAGTAAATACATCATTGAACTTCGTAATAAAATCCTCAATATTAGATCTGATTGAGGAGGAATCGGTTGCCACCGAAATATTAACTGCCGGATCGGAAGACTGCATTACGGAATTTAAAGTGAAAGTTACACCACTCGCAATATCATCTATTACGTTTGAATCTCTCTGTATATTTAACCCGTTAAAAGTAAACCGCGAGTTTAATAAGTTGCTATCTGAAATATCGGCATAAAGATAACCAGGTGTATCAGGATTTGTAGATTGATCAAATGAAGGTCTGTCTACGCCTAAATTCAACCCAATTGCACTCAAAGCAGTTGAGGAACCGCTGTCTGATAAGCCGGTAATTCTGAAATCCACACCTGTTTGTTTTGATGATAAGGAAAATTGGGTTTTGCCTGAAGAAGGACTGAATGATGAGGCAGTAACAATACCTGAAGCTCCTTTTTCTTTAGTAACGGCAATATTCAGATCACTTACAATTTCGAATCCACTTTCTTGTGAAATAGAAATATATTTCGATGCATCCTTCCCGGTAATTTTCAAGCTTACGTTATCAGGATTATTAGGATCAACAACCTTTTCTGCGGTAACGCCCGTAACATTAGCTGTTATATTGGCTACAACTTCATCAATTAAATCACTATAAGTTCCTCCGCCATTTACAGAAATACTTTTTTCAGTACCGTCCACATTTATTTTAAAAGTTGCAGCTCCGCCGGTATAATCAACGGAAGCACTTTTCACATCTGAATTAACAGTTGCTTTATCAGAGTTAATCGCATCTCTTATTTTTTCCATAATTGACTGATTAGTCTCTGAACCAGAAAACGTCACATCGATATTACTTGTATATTCTCCGCCTTCTCCATCACCTGTTTTTATTGTAAAAGTATGTGTACCTGAAATTGCATTGGATGAAGCTGAATCAAATTCCTGCGACACCAGCAGATCATTTTTAGCCAGTTGACTTACAGTCATATTATAAGCACCTGCCGCAGCAATACCTGTAGCAGAGGCAGAAATAAAAGCTGAATTTGATGAAGTCGCGGTTTTCAGTCTGAAAATTGAATCGTTTCCGGTTTGATTAAAATTAGAAAGAAGTGTTTTTAAAGATGCCAGTTTTGAACTTAAGGTACCATATGCAGTTGAGAGACTCTGATACCATTGAGTTTTTGTTGTAATAGGGGTGATAAGCCTGGAAGTTTCACTTGAAACATAAGAGCTTATCATTGAATTTATAGTATCGGTGGTTAATACTGAATCCATAATTATTTCGATTGATTAAATGCAGTCATCCAGGAATCCCTTAACTCTGTGAGAATCCTGTAAACTATTCCAAAATTTTTATGTCTCATTTCTTCCTGACAGTATTGATATAACTTAAATAAGCCGAGGGAAACTGACTTCACTTCTTCGGTATCGAATCGTAATGCATTTATAAGCACCTGCAGAGCATCATTAGTTTTAGAAAGATTCTTTTTTTGACAGTTCACAATGGCAAAATCATAAACTTTCAAAATAAGCTGCTGTGGCGTTGCTTCTGTTATTTCTTTAATCAGATATTGATTGGTTCTGTTAAGCTTGTTATCTGCAAAAGATGAAGAATACATTTATTTCCTGTAATTATTAATTATGAAAATCTCCCGGGTAAAAATCACCCGGGAGATCCGAATCAATATTTTATCTAAAGAGTGATAAAATATTTTGAGGGGCAGCATTCAATTGAGCAAGCATAGATGTTGCTACCTGACCGCCAATCTGACCTTTTGTAGCATTTAACTGCTCCATAGCCATATCAGCATCAAACAAACGGCTAACACTTGCCGTCGCATTAGAAATAGCTGAAGACAAATAATCACTCTTTACATCAAGTCTCTGTTCATAATTACCAATTTTCCCGAGAGCATCTTTAACTGCTGTTTCCAAAGAACTTACATCAATAGAAGTAATATTAGCAGAAGTTGCACCACTTAAAGAAGAAAGATCCAGGGTGTTCATGGCACCAAAATTAATTGTTGTCATTTCACCATCACCAGTCTGGAAAACAAAGTTACCTGAAGCACTGCCACCACTTAATAATGCAGTACTATTGAACTTGGTATTGGTAAAAATCGAGCTAATTTCATCTCCAAGTGCTTTTACATCACTTGCAAGAGAACTTAGATTTTTGGTAGGATCGTTCGAATTGGCAACTTTTCCTTCAACCTGAATAAGCAGATCGTTGATATTTGAAAGAGCAGACTCAGCAGTAGACAACATATCTTTTGCAGAACCAATATTCCCCTGTGCAGCCTGCATGATAGAAATCTTGCTTTGTAACTCTTTACCGACCCTGTAACCTGATGTATCATCACCAGCCGAATTAATTCTTTTCTGTGTAGCTAAACGAAGCTGAGCTTTTTCTGTTTGAGAATTAACTTTTGCTAATGCGTTATAAGCGTTTAACGCCTGAATGTTTGTGTTAATACTGAATGACATTTTATACCTCCGTGTATGTTTGTTTTTTTCTGAGTATCCTTACTCAGTTGTTATTGATTATTAAGAATTATGTACTTCTCAGATATATTATCGGGATGTGATTCGAAATGTTTAGAGGGATTTGTCAGATAGTAACAGGGGATAAATTTTTTGTTTCAAAAGGCTTATTCTGTCCATCACATTTTTCTGCCCTGAATAGTAATTTTCCGCTTTTTCTATTAAAATTTTAATCTTATTTAATTCCGTAGTTTGCAGGTATGCCGATACAAGATAAAAAACTATTGAGGGATCGGCTTTCAAATCGTAGGCTTTTTCCAGTTGATCGGCTGCTTCACTGAACTTATTAATTGATGAAAGATACAGCCCGTAAGTCGTTCTCAAAACTGAATGTTGAGGATATTTATTTACCAATGATTTTAAGAGAACTCCCTTATCACTATGTACGTATTTATTTAGTAGATTAGCAATGAAATCAATATTTTGATCATTAATTTCTCCCAAATATGATTCCGGGTTATTAATATTTTTATGGTTGACTAAAATATTTACAAGTTCATAAAAGCTCCCCTGAATATTTTTACCTGAACTTTTTAACAATGGGAAAAAGAAATTGAACAGCTCATTATTTTCTGAGGATACAGCAATGTTTAAGCACTCATATAAAATATCTGTTTCACTTAAATAGATTGTCTGGTAAGAGTTATTCTTTCCATTAATATATTTTTTATTAGCCTGGTAAGCTTTCTTACAATCACTCCCGGCTTTTCTAAAATCTTTTAACTGAAGATTTATTTTTGCCGAAACCAATAGTGGAAGTGGTTGCGAGGAATCGCATTCCAGGCTTTTTCCTATATACTCAAGCGCTTTTTCCCAATTCTTTTTTTCAGCTTCATTTACACATAAGTACCTGTATGCAACCGACTTATATTCTTTTTTTAACGAAACATCTTCAACAGATTGAATAAAATAATCCGAGGCTTTAACCTGTTCATCTAAAATTCCGTAAGTTTGTCCTAATTGATAAGCAATATATGAAGAAGGATTTTCTTTAAATTCTTTCAGTAAAATATCCAGGTTTCTCTTTGCCTTGTATTTTAAATCATCCCCGGAAATATTATAACCAATGTGGATTATCTCAACATCAGAGTTTTCCAGCCTGTAATTATTATTTAAAATCGACTGCTCAATCTGTTCGTGTATTTTCCCTGTAAACCTGATCTTTTCCGAACGAGGAAATAAGCGTACATATTTCATAACGGAAGGACGGTTTCTAACATCATCAGTATTTTGTATAGTACAGTAGTAACCCTTCTCGCCGGGAGCTTTGGTAAGTTTTTTAATGAGGTTTATTGATGAAGCAGATAATCTTTCATCTGCATCAAGATATAATATCCAGTTCCCGGTGGATTTTTCCAAAGCAAAATTTCTTGCCGCACTGAAATCATTCTCCCATTTATAAAGATAGATTTTTGCATTAAATTTTTTTGCTATTTCTATTGTGAGGTCATTAGAACCGGTATCAACAATAACTATTTCGTCTACAACGTCTTTAACTGATTTGAGACAATCAGCTAAATACTTTTCCTCATTTTTTACGATCATACTAAGAGTTAGCATAGATGAACCGGTTTTTAAAGTTTTATAATTTTTTCGTACAGATATTTGATATAATTTCTTTTTGAAGTTCTTTTAAAACATCGTCAAAAACATCTTCCCAGCTTCCCGGTTTTGATTGACGGAATAATCTCATTGTCGGATACCATGGAGAATCATTTCTTTCCATCAGCCATCTCCAGTCAGGTATATACGGCAATAAAACCCAAACCTTCTTTCCCATTGCCCCGGCAAGATGTGCAACAGAAGTATCAACCGATATAACCAAATCAAGGTTTTCAATTACAGCAGCAGTATGAGCAAAAGTTGTAAGTCCTTTGCTGTCAAGATCTATAACCGGCAGATTTTTTTCTTTTAATTTTTTTACCGGTTCTCCTTTTTGTAATGAATAATATCTTACACCCTCTAAGCTAATAAGCTTACCGAAATTCTCCAGGGAACAGGAACGGTTATTATCATTAGTATGATTTGGATTACCTGCCCAAACGAACCCCACATTATAAATATTATTTCTTTTAATGACAGTGGATAATTCTGATGCAAGATCTTTATTCGCATGCAAATAAGGAACATTATTAGGGATTGAATCTACAGTAGTATTAAAATAAAGAGGCAAACTCAACAAAGAAATATGGTAATCATAATTAACAACCGGTTCATCAAAATTTTTACGGGGAATTATCTCATCACAATATTTAAGATTCAGGAACAAATAAACCAGTCGAGGATCACATTCATAAATTATCCTGCACCCCTTTTCTTTAAGTAATTTAAGATAACGGACAAATTGAATTGAATCACCCAGACCCTGTTCATCGTATACTAATATAGTTTTTCCTTTAACGTCCTGGTTTGCAAGTCCGGGTTTTGAAAACTCCCTCTTAACAAATTCCTCCCTCTCCATTCTTGCTTCATAGTTCTGCCAGCCTTCTTCATAATTTTCCATAAGGAGTTGAATATGAGCTAGATTATATTTTACCACCGTATTCGAATCAATTAATAAAGCTCTTTTACAAAGCCCGACAGATTCATTAAAGCATTTCTGTTTCATTTTTGCAAGAGCGAGGTTAGTTAATATTGCAACTTTGTTATCTTTACTTTTTTTGATACGGGAAATAAGTTCAACCGCTTCGTTCTTCTTTCCAAGCAAATTATATATTTCGCTTAATTTAAACAGCGCGGATTTATTTTCCGGTTCACTATTTATAATTTCTTCATAAATTCCAATTGCCTTTTCAAACTCATTATTTTGTTCTAACTCATTGGCTTTGTTTAAGAGAATTTCAGATTCGGGCGTTTCTTTATCAGAAATTTTCTTATATATTTCCATCGCATTATCAAAGTCACCGGATTTACTATATGCGATTCCAAGATTATTCAGTGCTTGCAAATGTTGGGGATTAAGTTCAAGAGTTTTCTTTAGATTCAGAATTGATGCTTCATAAGAATTTATTTTTAAGAAGCTGGTTGCAAGGTTATAATAGTAATCAGCGTTTGAAGGTTCAATTTCAATCGCATTATTATACGCTTCGACTGCTTTATCATATTTTTCCGTTTCCAGAAAAAGATTTGCCAGATTGTTCCAGGCCTTTGCATTACTATTATCAAGATCAACTATTTTTATAAAATAATCTTCTGCTTTTTGATATTCTTTTTTGCTTTTGTAAATCAAAGCAAGATTATTTAAGGCATCGGGATAATTATGACACAGATCGAGTGCTTTATCGTAACAAACTATTGCTTTTTCAGCTTCATTTAAATATTGATAAGCAAGTCCGAGATTATAAAAGCTTACCGGATGAGGATCTAATTCAATTACTTTTTCAAATAAAAGAGCTGCTGATTTATAATCTTTCTGATTTAATTTTATTATTCCCAGGGTTTTTAATGCGTCAGAATCGTTTTCATTTTTATTTATAATACCGTTTAGAATTTCATCGACTTCATCCAATCCGGATGATGAAAACAAATCAACTGCCCGATGATAAGAATCAATTGCGTTTGTCATTTAACTGCTAATAATGAATTGTCTGTTTCTTCAATCCCGAGAATTGAATTTATTTTCTTAAGTCCATCTAATGCAAATTGATTGCCAGGATTATTTTTCAAACCCCATTCATACATCACTTTTGCCTCTTTATCTTTTCCTTCAAGAAAAAATACTTCTCCTAACCCGGCACATGCCTGCGATGATTCAGGATCAAGGTTCAAAGCGTTTTCAAAACATTCCCTGGCGCTTTCATTTTCGTTCAATCCAAGGTAATTGAATCCTTTGAGATTTTCATAGGCACAAACAAGGTGATTATCATGAGTCTCCTTTAGTGTGGAATAAAAAAGGTCACAGGTTTGATCTAATGCTTTTATTGCTTCTTCATATTTTTTAAGAGCAAAAAGTTCATATACCTTATCTAAAATTTCATTTAATATATACTCAATATCTTTGTTATCCCCATATTCAATATCATTCTCTGTTAAATTTTCAGCGGCAATTATTTCCTGAAGATTCTCTAAACGATTTTGTGCATTTCTATTCTGAGGATCAAATTTAACGGCATATTCAAACATAGTCTTTGCAGCTTCATAATTTTCTTCTGAGTAGAAGATTTCTCCTAAACCTGAACAAGCACGGGAAGATTCCGGATTAGTGTTCAGTGCCTTTTCAAATTCTAATTTGGCTTTTTCAATTTTACTCTCTTTCAATAAAATAAATCCCAATGTCAGGAACAGGATTTCATTGTAGAAATTTTTATTTATAAGTACATCTGTGTTTTCTATGACATTCGATAGTTGTCGTAAATTATCCTCATCATTGTTAGTTTTTAATTCCTGCAATATTTTTTGCTCTAAAAAGATTCCTTCTTCTCTTTGTGTTATAAGCCTAAGTGCATCAGAAGAATATTGCCGTAAATTTTCTGCTTGACTAATAAAAGCTAATTTATTTTTTACCCTTTCAATATCCTTAAAAGAATTAATATATTTTGTAATATATTCATTACGAACCAGGGTGTCTTCAGTGGAAGTAATTTCTTTATTTCTGTGTTCGGCACTTTCTGGATTGTATAAATATAATCCTAAGGGTTCATTAATATGATAGAAATTTGAACCTGAACTGATCCGGAGCCAGAATTCATAATCTCCGACAACTTTTAGATTCTGATCAAAGTATCCGAATTTTTCGTGGAGAGATTTCCGCCAAACCGGCTGTGGTCCTATAAAACAACCAAATAAAAGAATGTCTCTATCAAATTCAGGCCATTTTATTACTTTCTTTTTTGAAGAAGAATTTACTTTATCATTTTCAATTTCAGTTTGATAAATATCAGCGTATACCACATCGTAATTATCATTCGTATCAAGAACCTCAGACATTTTTTCCAGGGCATCAGGCAGATGTCTGTCATCTGCATTTGCATTAGTGATATATTTACCTTTAGATAATTTTATGCCTCTATTCCATGCCTTGTAAATCGTTTCTTTTGTGGTTTGTTGATAAACAATATTTTTATATTTTTTTTGATATTCACTTACAACCCTTCCTTCATTTTGTTCTGAAGCGGAATCAATGACAATTATTTCCAGCTCTCCATTTATATATAATGTCTGGTTGACTAAGTCTTCCAGGCATTCACCAATAAATCTTTCCGAATTAAATGTTGAAATGATTGCTGACAATTTAATTTCATTTAACGTAGTGTGTTCATCCCTGTCATATTTTTTATATTCATAGTCCAAAGCAAAAAGTATTTCTTTATCAAAACCCCGGGCTATAGATTCCTTATAAATCCTGTCCTTGATTTTATTAATATTTTGCAGAAAGTATCTTGTCCTATAAATGGGAGTATCAAATTGTTTCAAATAGCCTACCCATTTTCTTAAAAACATTTTCGAATCTTGATCATAAACATCAGATGTATTACTGCATTTAATACTATCTTCAATATTTATGTGATCTACAAGCGAATGTTCAGAAGTAATTATTTGATAATTCTTTTCCAGTAATTGCCAGCATAAATCTGTATCACCGGAATAAAATTTAAAATCAGAGTCGAATCCTTTAACCTGCTCATAAGCAGCTTTCCTGATCAAGCCGAAGTTTATAAATATTCGGTCTGCCAGAAAATCGTAGCCATAATTCTTAAAAATTCCATCATAATCCTGGATGGTATTTTTGTGCATGAAAGAAATCCCGCCAATTGTTTCATCATTAACAAGAGACAGTGCATAATTAAAGGCAAACGGATGCACTACAATATCATCAGATGCATACATAATCCATTTTCCCGAAGCATTTTTAAACCCATGCCGCATCATCTTTGTCCAGGAAAATTTTTCATCTTTATTAAAAATATCGGAGTCAAAAAATACTTTATCTATATTATAATCTCTTTTGATTTTTTTATAATCTTCATCTAAATCATCACCGGTATACAAAAGAATTTCATAATTAATTTTATAGCAGGAATATTCCAGGCTCTGAAGGAATGCTTTAGCTCCCGGAGCCCGGTTTTTTGAAGGTAGAATAATTGAAATATCGGGAGCGATATGATGAGGACTGAAATATAAATCAGACACCTTTAAATTATTTTCGTCAGAAATCGGCCTATTCTGATTATATATTTTGATGTTTAGAACCTGTTTAATCAGTTCTATTTTTTCTTTTATTTCGCTCTCATTAATTTTTAATTTCAGCAATTCTACAAAAAACCAGATCGCATTATTAAGATAATTCAGTTTATCAAATAAAATTGCATTAAGATAAAGCGCACGATAGTTTTGATAATACTTAAGTGACTTTTTAAAATATTCAATTGCCGTTTTTTCGTTATGGATAGAAGCAGAAAGTGCTAACAAATAATTTGTAAATCCATTATTAATCTTTAAGTTAAATTCCGTCAGCTTTTCGTAAGAAACAGAATTGATAACTCTTTTTTCCAGTTCAATAACTTCTATAAATGATTTGGGATTATTTATATAAAATTCGTGTAAAGCAATTAGATCTGACTTAACATTTTCTTCTACTTTCAGTTTGTTAAGTGAATTTAATGTCTCTGTTTTATAATAAATTTCCGGTTGCAGGTCTGCTTTCGGGAATTTTATTATTTCAGCACTACTTTTTTTCAACCATTTTTGCGGATCAGTAACTTTAGGGTAATAGCTTATAAAATCATAAGGATACTCCGATTGTGCATAAACTCTGATTTTTGCAGAATGATTTTTTAGTTTCTCAGTCAATGCCTGATAAATTAATTCTGGAGAAATGTCTTTTATGCAAAACGGGTTACCGAATTTACATTGCCAATTACAACCAAAACAATGTAATGGAAGAGTAACAACAGAAGTAAGACCTGAATACGGTATAAATCTGCCGAAGTGACCCCCGCCTACTAAAATTACATTAGGCGTACCGATAGAACAAGAAATATGAGCAAGACCGGTTTCAGATCCTATAGCAATCGCACAATTTTTTATAATCGCTGTAGTTTGTCGGATGGTGGTTTTTCCTGTTAAATTGATAATCCTGCCTGAGATGTCCTTGGTGTTTTTTTCATTAATATATTTATCCTTATCACTTCCCAGCAAAATTACATTAAAATTGTTTTCAAGACAGAATTTATTTACCGCTTTCCCCCAGTTTTCGTAAAGTCTTATGCTATGCTGTGCTCCGCAGAACAAAGCCAATGTATTTTCTTTTTGTAACCCATTTTCTTTAAATATTTTTTGAGAATATTCCTCATCTTCCTTCTGTATCCAGACTTTTGGCACAAGCCGTTCATGCTTAATTCCCAGACCATTCAGAAAATGGGAATGTTTTTCTAATTCGGTTAACGCTTCTTTATTATTCTTAATAAGCTTTGTGTACAGTCTATCATATTTACTCTTATCCTGTTCAGTAATATTTGATAAATCACCATCGTAAGCATAAGTTTTAGAGGTTTTATTAAAAGTAGAAATGTAATCGGAAATATTATCTCTTGAAAAAGTAGAATTGAATATGTACTCAGGGTTTAATCCAGTTACCTTCTCTAAAACAGAGTCAAGATATTTTTTTTCAGTTGTGATTTTTTTTCTGTTAACTCTTATAATATTTTCGACATATGGACAAGTCTCGTAAATTTCAGCGACAGCATCCTGGCAAAGAACAGTAATTTTATAATCTTTATAATAATTGTGAATTTCTTTCAGTACAGAAGAGGCAAGAACATTATCCCCGATAGCATCTAATCTTAAAAAGAGTATGTTTCTTTTAGGCAATCGTTGTAAATTATCTTTATCCCGGTTATTGGGTTTAGGGTTAATAATATTATTGAAATATTTGTCATCTGAAATTTTATCCCTGACAATAAAATCTGGATGTTTAATAGGGAAATTCATTTTCTCAATTGTCAGATTAGCCCTTTTATCAAATGTAGATGTAGTACGAGTTGCTTCCTGTCCAAAACCTATGTTTTTAATCAAATTATAATTCGGAACTATTGATAAACCATTATAAGCAAGCCGGGCGAATGTCCACTGAAAGTCCCACGTATCTAAATTCTTGGAATATACCATATCAAAAGTATTCTTTCTGAAAGAGACTTCATCTTCATTTCCAAAAATATCGTAAAGACGATTCTCTTTAAGAAATTCCGGATATTTTTTCATTTGAACATCGTAAAGTTTCCAGGCACGTCTCCATGTTGCCCATCCCCAAATAGAACCGTATAAAGAATAATAATAGGAATCGCTATTTCTTCTCCATCCAAACTGTAAATTGTTTCCTGCCACATGCATTATTCTTTCATCATCAGCATATTTTTTAAGCATCTCTTGGCAAAACAGGAAAAAATCTTTTGATGGAAGAATATCATCTTCTAAAATTATTCCATATTCTTCATTTTCAAAAAACCAGTTGATAGCGCTGCTAACAGCATTCTTACAGCCAAGATTGCTTTCCCGGAATAATCTTTCAACCTTACAGTCCCAATCGATTTGATTTGCGATTTCTTTTGTACGTTCGCAATTGATGATATCATTCTTATTATTTTTCCTGGCTCCGTCAGCAGCTATGTATAACTTAGCAGGGGCAATTTTTTTTATTTCATTAAATACAAGTTGGGTATAATCAGGACGATTAAAAATCAAAAACAATATTGGCGCAGTATATTCCGCATCTCTTATTTTTAGGCATTTATTTAAATTTTTATTTTCAGGAGTATTATCGCGCTTACTTAAGATAATCCCGCCGCTAATGTTGCCATTATTTTCAGATGATGAAGATGCCAGCCATTCTTTGAACTTTAATTTTTCAGTTAGCGTTTCAAATTCATTACTATTCTGATTATTTAAAATTAGTTTATCAATATCATCTTTTGTGTAATGATCGGAGTCAAATGAGAATGCAAATTGTCCGTTTGGTTTTAATATTCTTAATATCTCTTTTATATACGATTCATTTTCAAATCGAAATTTATTTTGGGGAAAACTAATAACTATATCCGCAGCATTATCTCTTATCGGGATTTTTTCATTATTTGTAATTACCGGCTCAACTTTTGTATTAAATATTTTATTTGATCCTGAACATTCCGAAGAAAGGGCTTGATCATTTTCAACCAGATAGACTTTAGCTCCTTTTAATGACAAAAGCCATGTAATGGAAGAACCAATTCCCCCAAAAACAATAATAACTTTTCCATCTAAATTTTTATTTTGCAGAATATTAAACCATATCCAACAATTAACAGAATCATTTGATTTATGATGCACCGAATTAAAAGAACTTTCATTTTCAAATGCTTTTAATTTTACTTTAAACCATTCGAATTCGGGTTTTTTGAGATATTCATTAGTAAACAATGAAAATTTGGAATTATTGAATTCATTGGTAACTGTCTGGAAAATATTTCCTATTGTATAATGATCAGGATAACGTTTATGGGAAATTTCTTTAGAAATAAATTTAAGTCTATGTCTTATATATTCATTATTAAACTGATCTAATTTTGGGATTATTTTTGTTGGGATATCAACTTTATCTTCTATTTTTTCAAATGATAACATTAAAGTTTTAAGCAGAGGCGGTAATTCAGGGGATTGATTTTCTTTATCTATTAAAACCGATTTTAAATAATTTATATAGCTTTCTCTCTCAGTCAAATTATAAATTTTTCTAAGCTCAGGAATTTTCTCGGCCCACAAAGATTCAAAAATTAATATCATATCAGCGCTTGCTTTAATCATAAGCTGAATGACCTCGGGGAATAGATCTAAAGATATTTCATCTTTAGTGAAATTGTCTCTTAGTATCTCGTTGAATTTAAGGCACTGATTAATAGATTCAGGAATCGGTACTTCAAGTTGTGTCAATATTTTTGCAATGTGATTAAAACTATTCAGATAAGCTAAAATCGTTTTCCATCTTATCTCAGGCTCTTTAACCAGATAAAAAATATCTTGGGGGTACTTTAGCAGGTTGATAAAAGTAAAAAGCGATAACTGATTTTTCAAACTAAAATCAGTACTGAGTTTAATGGGTAAATCTTTCCCATATATCTTTTTATAATTGAAAATAGGATAAACCGCTCCCAATATTTCAATTGTATCTTCTCCAATAAATACCGGATCATGGCTAAGTATACCTGCGTATTTGCCAGGCATATTTTTAATCTTTAATTCTTCAGGAACTCCTTCGTAACCTTTGCCTAGGACTACTAAAAAGTCCAGATCAGATAGACCAGGACATTTTACATTACCGAACTCATAAACGGAAACTATATTTCTTTTATTTTCACAAAGTGATAAAAAATAATTTCTCGTTTCTTCATAATCATCAATAGTTAAATGCATCGGCAGTTCTTTAAAATGGTACTGCTGATTTGAACTAATATTTAATTCACCGACCTTATTCACTTTATTTTTGTAATGAAAATAAAAGACACTATTTTTTGAATACTCAAAAAATTCTTTTGCTCTATCAATTAAATCTCCGGTAATTCCTATTTCATTCAGCTCTGCTAAATTGATTACAGTATTTTCCTTATAATCTTTTAATATGAGACCGGGATTTTTCCCATCAAAATTAATTTCAAGAGGAAGAGATATTTTACTTCGAATGAGTTTTGCAGCATTTATTCTTATAATGGAAATGTCTTTTAATAACGTCCCGTACTTTTCCGGAAATGAGTTTAATTCTTTTTCAAACAGATCTCTTTTCCAGATTGATTTCCCTTCCTTCAACTGTTTAACAAGAAGCGACAAAAAAAGAACCGATGAAATCCACCAGACAATATCAAATGGATTCTTAAAATCCTCTGGACTATTAAACTGCTTTTCAAAAAAATCCTGGAAGGCAGCAAAAGGCATAATAAAATCTAAACCATCATCAACATAGACCACCTGCTGAACGGGATTTTTAAGCCAAACACCATTTTTTACAAGTACAGAAGGAAACATTGCTTCTGTTGTCCAGTTAAGTTCATCTGAAAAGGTAACCATTGGACCATGATGCATAAAGGGATTATAAGAAAGTAGAAAAGCATTAGACTCTAAAACATTTTCAGCGATTTTAAGAAGCTGATCATCGCCTCCGAAAGTGGAAATATTTATCACATAGGTTACATCAAAATCACTAAATCCTGTTTCTGTTTTTCCATCTGCAAGACTGCCGTGTAATAGAACTGAATCTATATTTTTTTGCTGCACATAATTATTGAATTTAATCAGCAGTTCTTTTTCAGATTGATCAACTAATTTTGAAATCCATTCTTTTCCCGCTACACCTTGTTCCAGATTAGTCTTTTTTAGTCCCGCATATTTCTTATTCAATTCTTCAAAAACTATTAACAAACTTTTCTGCAAGATTGTGAACACATCAGAGATTGAATTTTGCTCAGGAATTAACCCGATTTTTATACTCAAATAGGTGTACAACTCAGGTAAAACTTCCCTGGAATTCGTAATTACTTTTTCAAAAGCAGAAAGATTAATTTTAGTTTCTTTCCACTCTTTGATTGTTGATGGCTTTTGAAGCCAGACAGGCATATAAACCAGGCTGTTAAATATTGATTTTAAATCTTTAAAGATCCTGCGAAGTGAAGAACCCGGGTAAATATTTTCAAGCTCTGAATTCAGGGTTGAATTAAATGCCGGCGTGAAATAATCAAAAGTCAGGTTTTGAGAATTATAAAGTTTTTTTAATAATTCATTTAATTTTAATTGATCGTTATGTTGAGAATAAAGATCATATAGGTCATTTATAGTTTTAAACACCGAAGGATTTATGCTAAAAGATTTTTCCAATAATTGTTGTGCTTTATGTAATTGCCCTTTTTCCTTACAAATTTCTGCCAAAGTATTTAACGCTGCAGTATTATTCTTATCTTTTTCTAAAATATTATTGCTTATTTCTTCTGCTTCTTTGAACTTCTTATTAGTCAATAATCTTTCAAGTTTATTTTCGTTAAAAGTTTCCGAACTATTTGGCATAAAACATCCATATGAGAAAAATTTCCCTATAATTCCCCAATATTGTACCATTGTAAATTTTACAGATTGTTCAATTTTAGTTAAATATTTTGGTCTTATTTGAATAGATGGCTAACATTAGCCATAAATTTAAGATGGGATCATGTTTGTTGATTGAGAATCGAAACGAAAATTTACACTAATAATTCAATAAACACCTGTGCTTCTTCTTTAAATAATTTTTCAGCCTCCGCATTCAGATCACGTTCCTTCTTTTCTTTTTCCCGTATAAGTTCTTCCAATAGGACTTTAAAATTATTTATTTCAAAATTTGATGCTTCAATTAATTCCTGCTCTTTTGTTTCCGCTTCTTTCTTTAATTTAAGGATATACTTTTCTTTTTCACTTTTCAAGCGACTAATTTTTTTCAGAAATTTCTGTCTTTTGTTAGATCTCTCCAGCATAGAAAATCCTGTCACTAAAACCGCAATCAATAGTCCGATAAGAAATGTTATTATTCCCCATTTTAAACCTGTTACGAGTGATGTAGAAAGAAGCTCTTTTATCTCTGAAATATCATGAATAAAACTATTGGAGTACCCTGCACAGCCTCCCATCAATGTGACAATTACCGTCAGCATGATATTATAACTCATTGTTTGCAAAAAAACTTTATGAGTGCTATTATTGTTTTCATCGCTAAGCATTTTAATTTTTTCCTCACAATCAGTTATTTCTTCTGAAACCTGAACTTCAATAGAACCGATCGATTGTTTTAAATTACTTTTAATTCTTGTTTTCTTTTCGTCGACTTCGTTATTAATTTGATTAAGAAGATCCGATTTTTCCTGAATTTGTTTGTCAATAGGAATTAGTTTTTCCGCAACACTTTCAAGATAGTTTTGTTTAATAATGTTAATGATTTCATTGATAGAAATAGCAAAACTATTTTGTAAATAATCGGCTAATTTAAAAGATATATGTTGTTCGAATTATTCAGTAATTCTAAAACATTTTTTATAAACATAATTTTTGTGTTAATATCTTCCGAATAAGCCCGAACCACATTTAAGAGCTCCATATTATCAACTTTGGTCTTAAGTGCTTTTATAATTTCTTCATTTGAGAATATTGTAAGTTCAAAATACTGATCTAAATTGTCAGCCAGCAAAGAAAATTCACCATATTGTTTTAAGTTTGCAAGAACTGGATGCTCCATTAAAAATTTCAACAAAGTAAGGTTATTTTCTTTAACTGCATACTCAAATTTTAAAATCTCATCTGCAAATATTTCTTTAATTAAAAAATCGCTTGTTTCAAGATGACCCAAAGAAATGTTCACCAGGGCAAGTTGAAATTTAGCCTTAATACCATTAGGCTTTATCGAAAGAGCATTGATTAGTCTTTCGTGAGCCTCTTCGTACTTTTTTAATTTTATAAATGCATAAGCCGAAAACAATTCAATTAAATAATTAAGTTCAGTTTTAACAACTAGATTAATTTTAATTGAATTTATGATCATTTTAGACTGTTCAAATAATTCTATCGCTTTCTGCGGGTTAAACATTTGACTATCATAACTGAATATCACACCATTCAAAATCAGACCAAGAAAATTATTTTTGATCCCGCTTCTTTCGGCTAAGTTGATTAGTGTAGAAGCAAAATATTTTTTTTCAGATTCTGATTTTATAAGAAGCCATTTTGAATAAGCTTCTTTCTCAGAATTATAAAGATTACTGCCGCTTGCTTTGGGCAGATGAAACTTATAAAAATCTTTGAGATATTTATTCAAAGGTATTTCACAGAGCCAGTATAGCGGAGCTTCAAGATATGTAAGAAAAAATTCATTAATGTCTGAAGGAAGATGAAATTTTGCAAATCTACCCGCTTCCCTGATTTTTTCTTCAGGATCCGCATCAGTTGTTAAATATAAACTAAAATGCTTTTTGAGCAACGTGTCAAACCTGTTAACCAGAACCTCATCGTTGTAGTTTATATCAGTGATATTCGTTTCCAATATTTGAGCCGAAGCTTCCATCATAATTTTTAAAATAAAAAAATTACCCCTTAGTCTGATTATCGTATAAAAAAGTAAATAATTAAGAGCAGAGGTTTTTAATGCAAATACTCCAGATATTGTTTATTATTTAAGAATTTCTAATAAGCTGATGAAGCTTTTATATTCAGAAGCTTCACAGAAGGCTCTGATAAATATTGAGGTGTGGTTATTTTTATGCCAGTTAATTTATGTACGAATACTAGCAGACATTGTGAAACAAATACTAAATCCGAATAAATTTCAAAATTGGATCCTTCTAACAAATCATCAAGGATGTTCGAATCATCAGAAGTTATCTCGCCGGGAATATCATACCGAAACAGTCTTATGAACAAATTCTTTATAGCCTCTAATTCCTTTTGTCTATTCGATACTATCTTCAGTTCAGAATTAGTATTAATTGATAATGCAGCAGTTAATTTCTTTATATCCCCGGCATTATCAAAAGCCTGGCTTACCGAATACTGAATTTCGTTAATAATTCTTTCATTAAGGTCAATCACCGTTCTGAATTCAACATCAGAAGCAACAAAGCCAATATCCAGTTTTGATTCACTTAAAAAATTTATTGCTCTGATAATCCATTCCAGTTCATTCAGATATTTTAATGCTTCGGATTTTACATAATTATCCCTGCTTTTTCGTTCGCGCTGGTTTCCTTTTTCATATATAGAATAATATGCTGCAGAACCAGAGCTGTTTATATTCAGGCTAAGATTTCTGATTTTATCTAACATAATAACTTCCTGTTTTTATTATCGGAAGTTAGGTGTGCTTATTTAAGTGAGGGTACCCTATTCATCAAGATTTATCATTTTTTGTTCTGGAGTGTAATCGATATAACCCGGGTTGCTGAGTTTTGAAAGGCTATCGGCTAAGGATTTTATTTTTTCAATTGACTGATATACAACAGAAAGATCTTCGGAGTATTTTTCTTTATCCGTTTCAAGGAATTCATCTTCAATGTTTTTTACAGACATAATCAGGCTGCTTAAGGGATTATTTATTTTATGGCCAATAGTGCATGCCATTTCTATAACAGCTTTATCGTGCTCAATATTTTTTAATTCCTGCTGCAGGTTATGAATCCTCATCCCCGATCTTATTCTTGCCAGCAGTTCCTGGTTTTCCACAGGCTTTACCAGGAAGTCATCAGCACCCACATCCAATCCTTTTACCCTGTCTTTCAATGAAACTCTGGCTGTGAGGATTATAAAATAGACAAGCTTATATTTCTCATCATTTTTAACAACTCTACAAAGCTGAATACCATCCATAACCGGCATTGTCCAATCTGCCAGAATAACCTGCGGGTTGTAATCATCCAGTACTTTCAATGCTTCTTCACCGTTTGGAACGGACATAGCCTCAAAATTGTTTTTTGTAAGCAGCCTTTCTAAGATAAACCTTGTGTCCTTCTCATCTTCAACGATTAGAATTTTATTTTTACTCATATTTAGTAATTAATGAATTGATTTTCTCCATTAGTACACGAAAATCCACAATTGGCTTCGTAATATAATCATCAGCCAGGCTATCCTCAAAGAATTTCGGACCATCGGCAGAAATTGAATATGCAGTAACAAGCAGTATAGGAATTTTTTTATACTTTGGATCTTCCTTTATTAATCTGGACAAATAAATACCATCAACTTTTTTCTCACCGAGGTAAGTATTCTTAAGGTTAATATCCATAATTACAAGAGCTACCTCTTCACTACCGAGTTCCTCAAAAAGCTTATCCCCATCTTCAAGCACCAGCGGGTCAAAACCTTTTCTTTTTAAAATATACCGGTAGTATTCCTTAGAAAAGGCATCATCTTCTACTACTATTATCTTCTTCAATTTTTTTATTCTTGAATTTTACAATAATACTAATTCTTCTGTTAACTAAATTAAAGGGATCATTTTTATCCCTCAATCTTCTGTCTGCGTACCCGCGGATTTCATCAATCTGTTTCGAATCAAGTGCGCTAAGTTCCAAAGCTCTCCTTGCCGAATTAGCACGGTCAGCGCTGAGTTCAAAGTTTGTATACCCGTCCCTTCCGTTATATGGTCTTGCATCCGTATGCCCTTCAATAACAATTTTGTTGGGAAGTTTTACAAGATAATCGCCAATTTTTTTCAGCAAACTTACAGCTTCGGGTTTTAATTTTGCTGTTCCAATTTCAAAAAAAACATTATCATCGGAATCCAGCATTTCAATTCTTAACCCTTCATCTACAATCTCTACCTTAATCTGACCGGTGATATTTGAAAATTCCGGGTCTTTTTCAAGTTCATTTAATAACTTATCCCCCATATTTCTAAGCTCTAATTCTTCACTCTCTCTTTGTTCTATCTGCTTCTGAATTTTGGAATCCGGAGGTTTTGAAGAACCTCCTTCCAAAATAACTCTTCCCTTACTGGAAAGTCCGATCGGGTCTTTAAAATATTTTGCTATAGATTCCTTTAAAGCATCATCCTGTCCTAGTACCCATAATACGATAAAAAGTGCCATCATCGCGGTAACAAAATCCGCGTAAGCTACTTTCCATGCACCTCCGGAATGTCCTCCACCATGCGGCTTACTTTTTTTAATAATAATCGGGTTGCCATCCTGATTAAGCACTCCGGCCTCTGACAAAATTTTCGAGTTCGGAAAAAGTAGGACGGAAATCGGAAAAAATAGTACGCCGGGCTATTTCAACTGCAATTATAGGCGGATTACCTTTTGCATAAGCGACAATACAACTTTTTATTGTAACAAGGAACCTGACTTTATTCTCAAGGTTATTCTCAAGATTGGAAGCAATAGGACTGATAAATCCATAAGACATCAATACTCCGAGAAAAGTACCAACTAATGCTGCCGCAACATGGTGTCCTACTGTCTCAGCTCCCTGATCAATTGAACCCATGGTAATAATGATACCGAGAACCGCGGCAACAATACCAAGCCCTGGAAGTGCATCGCCAACCTTGGAAATTGTAGATGTAATAGGTTTTGATTCTATTTCAAATGTTTCTATTTCAGCATCGATAAGTCCTTCAAGCTCGTGTGGTGGTACACCGCCTGTGAGCATAACTTTCATAGTATCACAAAAGAAATTTTTAATAAACTTGTTGTTTATGAATTTTTTATTTTTTGAAAGGACATCGCTTTCTTCAGGTTTTTCAACGTGCTTTTCTATCGCCAACAACCCGTCTCTCTGCGCTATCTGGAATAGATCGTTAAAAGATTTTAATAGTTCAAGATAATCCTGCTTTGAGTATTGATCACCTTTTATTGCAGCCGGAATTTCTTTAAGAATTTTCTTTAATAAAGATATCGGAGCTGAAATCAACAGGCTTCCGAATGCTGCTCCGCCGATTACAATAAATTCCGACCACTGAAATAACAAAATCAGGTTTCCCCCGGAAATTAAAAAGCCAAGTATTACTGAAGCTGCTACAACAGCTATCCCGATAAAGACAAACATTTTACCCTGCAGTTAAAATTTTTGGATACTCTATTTTTCCCACCATTGAAAAAATCTGCTGACTTTTTAAAGAGATGATCTCCCAATCAATTATTTCATTCTGGAGAGCTTTTTCGATTTCATAACTTATGATACTTATTAAAGGATATCCAATTGTTCCACCCGAACCTTTTAAATCGTGAATTACGTGAGATACCATATCCTTATCTTTTATCTCAATGCCATTAATCAGCTTCAATTTATTTTTTGAAAAATTATCTAGAAAGTATTTAAGGAGATGCTGTTGAATTTCTTTGTTCTGCCGATCTTCAGCGCTTTGAAATGATTTTGCTTTTTCAAGAAACTCCGGACCTAAAAGTTCATTAATTTTTCTTATCAGAATTTCTTTCTGCAGCGGCTTCGAAATAACCGTGTTTGCACCCGCTTCAATTGCAGTTAGTACGTTCGATTTGCTCGTATTTCCGCTAATCACTATAATCGGTATATTTTTCAGGTTGTCAATTACTTTAATAACCTGCAGCATTTTTATTCCATCAAAATTAGGCATCAACAGATCAAGAAAAATTAAATCGGGGCTAACTTCAATTGCCTTTTGAATTCCTTCCAGGCCATCGGAACAAGTAATTATCCGGAAATTATACTGTGAGAAATAACTCTCCAATGAGCTTCTTATAATTTGAGAATCATCAACAATCAGAATTGATTTTGTTTTATAATCAGGCATCCTACTTTTTACCAATTTTATTTATTTTTAGTTGTGTAAGATTATCAACCTTTTCGCCGCTGTTTTTTGAAGCATCAATAGTACACTTCTTCACATTTTCATAGATTTCACCGCGTAAAATTTCAATTTCGGGAGGAGCAGAAATACCAACTTTTACATGGTTTTCAGAAATTGATAATATTTTAATTCTTATACCGGAATTAATTATAATTTCTTCATCTTGTTTTCTTGTTAGAATCAGCATTACATTCTCCTATTCAACAAATAATTTATAATCAATAGGGAAATTAGAATCATCAATTACTTTCTGGAATCCCTTCTTCTCATCCTGGTTTATATATACAGGAGCTTTAAGATTAATTGTTACCTTCAGGGGATCCTTATTCAAGTTAACTATTCCAAAAGCTTCGTAATTTTCTTCTTCAGGAAATGAATCATCGATAAGCCTGATGCCTACTACCGGGAAGCATATATCCGGTTTATCAACCGAGTTCAGCCAGTAGAAAAGGGCACTATCCGTTTTGATTAAAAGATAACGTGTCAAATTTTCAAAACCAAGAACACCGGCACTAAACCGGATCAAATGTTCTTCGTTAAATTCAATTTCGCCAAATTGTTCAGTTAAAATTTTCATAGTTTTTTATTTTCTTATTATTAATATATCAACTCTTCTATTTAAGGTTCTTCCCTCGGGAGTAAAATTTGTTGCAATAGGTTTGTACTCTGAGTAACCTACAATTGAAACTCTGTCAGGTTGAAGTTTTTCCGAATTTACCAGGTAGTATGCCGTATTAAGAGCGCGCATAACCGATAAGTGCCAGTTCGATGGAAACTTTGCAGTATTTATCGGTACATTATCAGTGTGACCTTCAATCCTGATATCATTCGGAATGTCTTTTAAAATTCCCGCAATATTATTAAGAACAGATAATGAACTTTTACTTAACTCCGCTTCACCAGACGTAAATAAAATTTCGTCCAGAATATGGATTGTAATTCCTCTTTGATTTTCTTCAAGCTTAATAACATTACCATAACCGTTATCATTAATTAATTTAATCAGGTGGTCTTTCAACTTATCAGCAGGAACCTCAAGACCGGGAATTCTTTTTTCGAGACCTACAATTTTACCACTCCCGAAAGAGGATTCCATTGCCTGCTTCACATTTTCATATTTTAAAAGATCGATATTTGAGATTGCATAAAGTATAATAAACAATCCCAGCAATAAAGTGATTACATCGGCATAAGTAATTAAATACCTGTTTTTCTCTGAATCGTCCTCATCCAAAAAGTCATTCTTTACCAGGAGTAAAGGATTTTTCTTTGCTCTTTTTGCGGAAGCATACTTATCAGCCGTGCTTTTACTGTTGATGGAATTTCTCCGCTCTGTAAAGCCAGTATTCCTTCGAGCGACATTTCCATCATATATTTCTCTTCGAGATGGCATTGTTTTAATTTATCACCTATTGGCAGCCAGAAAATATTTGCACTTACTATACCCCAAAGGGTTGCAATAAATGCAGTTGCAATATTATGAATAAGAAAATCCGGGTTTCCGCCGGCATTAGCTAAAGTCATTATCAAACCCATTACAGTTCCGATAATGCCCATTGTGGGTGCATATCCTCCCATTTTCTTAAAAATCTGAATGTTCGAAAAATGTCTTTCTTCCATTGCCTTTATTTCAAGCAAAGCAAGAGTTTCCAATGAATGAGAGTCAGCACCGTCAATAATATATCTCAGCAATTTCTGTGGGAAAGAATAATTAATTTTATTAAGATGTTTTTCAACCGCTAATAATCCTTCCCTCCTGATTATTATAGAAAAATCTATAAAGTTATTTACAAGATTGTCCAGTTTATAAACCGGGGGTAAATAAGCCAACCGTATCAGTAAAATTGCTTCTTTGAATTTCTCAAATCCAAATCCTATTATCACTGCAGAAAAAGTTCCTCCGAAAACGATAATAATAGGCGGGATGAGAAACAGTGCTTTAAATGATCCACCTTCAAACAGGAAAGCACCAAAAATAGAGAATATCCCCAGGCCCAATCCCAGGAAAGTTCCCGGTTTGCTTTTCATAAGTAATCCAGAAGAGATTTGGGTAGAAACGTACTTGCCATCTTATAAGTAGCCTGAAGCATATAATCCTGGTTCTGTAGATCCATTATAGCCTGAGCTACATCGACATCCTGTTCATTTGATAATAAACCCTGCAGTCCGGTTTTTTGATTAGCCAGCATATCATTTGTATTATAAAGCTGGTTGATAATGTTACCCGCACCGGAGTTTTTATCAAGTATACGGCTGTTAAAATCCTGGACCATTTGCTGCTGTTCTTCCGATGGTTTTATTCCAAGTCTCAGATTATCTCTTATCTGGATAAGTGTATTAAAGATATCATTCTTTTGATTTGCATTCATTGAAATTGAAGAAGCCGAATCAGTTTCCTTCAAAGAACTAAGATTGAAATTAAAATCTATTTTATGAGTAGAATCCTTTATATCAAATGATAAAGATTCATTTCCATCAAGGGATTTTATCCTTCCTGAATCAGGATCAAAAGCTATTGTCTTTGCTGCGGGTGACGAGGTAAATATTGAATTCCCGCCAGAATCTGTCACATCATAATTAAGAGAATAAATATTTGTATCTGTTTTTGTATATGTAGCATTAAATGTATACGGATTTCCTGACGCATCGTAAACGGTCATTTGATTTGTGAAAGAGTCGCCGGGATTGCTGTTAACGTCAAAATTCCCTCCCTGGGTAAGGATAGTTCCGAAAACTTCTGTCCCCGTCATATTAATTTTCTGGTTGATGTTTGAAGATACTCTCACTGATTGAATACCTGACACACTGTTTACTTTTACTTCAACAGCAGAACCGTCACCGGTAAAACCATATGGAACAGAGCCGAAATCTGTTCCGCCAAAAAGATATTTCCCATCATATTTTGAATTAGCAGAATTAAGAATTGAATTTAAAGATAAATCAATTTTATCAGCGTAGGAATTCAGATCATTATTATTTTCAATATTGTTTATCTCCGTAAGATCGGTCAGAACATTTACAACTTCAGATTGAATATTGTCCATAGCGGAAGAAGTTTGATTCAGAAATGAAAGACTGTTCTGAATATTATCAGAAAAAACATCTGTCTGTGAAATTCCATTTAAGAATCTTAAAACTTTAGCAGTACCGGAAGGTGAATCTGAAGGACGGTTGATTTTGTTTCCCGTTGCAATTTCATTCTGAAGCTGTGCCATCCGGGATTTAGCAGTATTAATACTGTTAAGATAATTGTTACTTATTAATAAATCTGAAATTCTCATTATGTCACCAAATTTATAATTGTTTGTAACATGTCATCAGCAACTGTAACAAGTTTAGCAGAAGCATCATAAGAGCGCTGAAATTTAATTGTGTTTGTCATTTCCTCATCAATTGATACGCCGGAGTAAGAAGATTTCTGCTGCTGAAGCTGTTGTAAAACAAGATCTGTAGCTTGAGAAAGCTGATCTGCAGAAAGCTTATTGTTGCCAATTTCACTTACCAGCGAATTGTAGTTATCACCTAACGAAGAACCGTTTAATAATTTCGCATCACTTAAATTTGAAAGGCTTACTGCAATATCTCCATTCCCTTCGGAACCATCTGAGGAGATTGCTATATTATTAGGGTTATTCAGGATATCCTGGTTTATAACAAGCTTCCCGTTCTGATAACTATCAAAAAATTTAATCCCTGTTTCAGGCGGGTTCCCGATGTTATAACCGGTCATATGTAAGTTATTTACCGAATCAACCATCGTGCTCATTATCTGGTTTAACTTATCCTGGTATTGAGGAATGTAGTTTGAGTAACAATCTGTATCAGCGTAAAGTTCTCCTCCGGTCAGGCTTGCAGTAAATTGATTATCATCGGTTGAGATGCCCATCTTTCCATTAATATTACTAACATGAAAAGTGGTAGAAGTTGACTTGTTTGCAGCAAATACTCCGCCTACACTTATGATAGCAGAATTAGATTCATCATAAGTTACATTTATGTTAGTAAGCTGGCTCAATTGATCAATAACTTTATCACGCTGATCCATCAAATCATTTGGTGACGCACCGGAGGCAGAGGCTTCAAAAATTTGTGCATTCAAAGTCTGAGTTTGTTTAAGTAACCCGTTTAATTGATCAACCTTTGCATTTGCATCACTTAAGAGATTGCTTTTAATTGAATCAAGCCCGGTATAAACTGCATTTACTTTTGATGCGAGGTTTTGTGCTGAACTAATAACCTGCTGCCTGAGAGCGCTTGAGTTTGGTGTAACCGCAAGCTGACTCCATGAACTAAAAAATGTATCCATCAAAGTTGAAATTCCAAGATCAGATGGTTCTGAAAAGAGAACTTCTGCCTGGGATTGTATAGTGGATCTTTCCGTGTTGTTGGAATAATCCTGGTTATTTGTCCTGATCTGCTGATCAGTTAATTGATTCCTTACTCTAAGCACCTGGTCAATTTTAACTCCGGCTCCCCAGATAAATCCTTGAAGTTTTTGAGGAATTACTGTGGAAAAAGTTATCCGCTGCCGGGAATAATCCGGGTTGGATGAATTTGCTATGTTATGTGCAGTCGCATCCATTGCCTGCTGGTAAGTCTGCATACTTCTGACAGAGAGATCGAAAATTCTGCTAATACCCATTTTATACTTTTCTGTCTAATAATTGATTGTTATTTAATGCAACGAGACTCAAAATTGTTTTCCTGATAAAATTCCTTGAATGTTCAATCAGGATCTTATTCTGTTCGTTGGTAAAAATAGCCTTAGAAACAAGTTCTCTTATAGAATTCTGAAGAAGACTAATTACCTTAATATTTACTTCAGTATTATGTTGTACCGCTTTAATAAATTCTGAAACGGTATTTGATTGAAGTTTGAGTGAACATTCTTCAGCCAGGCTGCCAATCGTTGAAGAAATCTTAACTCCCTGTTCGTCCATTTGTGAAAGTAGTCTTTCTTCAGTCATCAATAACTGCTGGAGTTCAACGAGATTATTATTGACCAATGCTTTTTGCTTGGAAACAATACATTCAACAAATTCTTTCAGGTTTTTTTCCTGTTCTTCAAGCACTGTAACTAAATTATTTGTGTTCATAGTTTTAACTGTTTAAGTGATTTAAATAACCCAACACTCTGTTTATGTAATTTTTTGTCTCATCAAAAGGAGGAACTCCATCATATTTATCAACATTTGCAGGTCCCGCATTGTAAGAAGCCAGTGCGAGTTTAAGGTCTCCCTTATATTGTCGAAGCATTTCAGCTAAATATTTAGTTCCGCCGAATATATTTTCTTTCGGATTCCATACATTTTTCACTCCCATATCCCTGGCTGTAGAATCCATCAACTGCATTAATCCTTTAGCTTTAGCTTTGGAAAGCGCTTTTTCATTTGCCGCAGACTCCGTTAATATAACCGAACGGATTATGTTTTTATCCACTCCGTATTTTGCCGAAGCTTCTTCAATTATATCACTATATTTTTCGAGTCTTTGGATTGAATTTTTTCCCGGTGTTATGGGCGGATGAACAATATCATTTTTCGGTTCTGTTTTTTTTACGGGACTTTGTTTTTCCTGGACAGGATCATTCTTCAGATATTTGCCTTCAAGGTTTTTGTATATAAAGTCTGCAATCCCTATTCCCTTACCTTTTGAAATTTCAGAAGCGATCTGATTTTCAAATATTGATTGAAAAATATCTCCGCCAAAACTATCATCCCCGAACATTCCGTCAGTTGTTTTGGTCATGCTTTTCAGCATCATTGAGGTAAACAAGCTTTCGAACTCTTTCGCAGCTTTCTGGAGCTTTGCTTTTTCACCTGAATTGTTTGTGTTTAATTCAGGGGTTGTTTTAAAATGTTTTAATTCGTTTGTAACTTTTAGTTCCATTTTTACAAATCAGATTATTACTAATTCTCCAATCAGGGCACCGGCTTCCTTTAAAGCCTGAAAAATTGCTATAATATCTTTTGGGGAAACTTTTAAAGAATTTAAAGCTGCTGCAACTTCCTGGACATTAGATGCACCTTCAATTGCTATTGCACTTGTGGAATCCTGTGTTGCTATGGGGACCAGGTTATTATAAACTTCCGTCGTTCCACCTGAAAATGCTCCCGGCTGAGATATTATCGGGTATGATTTAATTGTGATATTCAGGCTTCCGTGAGATATAGTTACGGGACGTATTATCACATTACTTCCTGCTACCACTGTGCCGGTTCTCTCATTCAATACAACTTTTGCTATGTTATCAACCTGCACGGGAAGAGTTTCAACATCAGAAATAAAGCTTACTATATTGGTCTGCCTGTCTGCCGGAACTTTTATTTTTACCTCACCTGCATCTACAGAGATCGCAGTGTTATCTCCAAATTTTGCATTGATAGTATTTGTAATATTATTGGATGTTGTCATATCCGGATCTTTTACAAAAAGGCTTATATCCGTATTTGAAAGACTTTCCTCTTCAAGCGGAAGCTTTAATATACCGCCCCTGGGAACTCTTCCGGCAAGAGAATGATTTCTTGCAATACGACTTCCGGTTGAGGTTCTGAAATCATATCCGCCAACTGAAACAGAGCCCTGCGCATAGCCATATACTTTTCCGTCCATTCCGGATAGCGGAGTCATTATTAAAGTTCCACCAAGAAGACTGGATGCATCTCCCATTGAAGAAACAGTCACATCAAAAGTAGCACCCGGCTTTAAATAAGGATTTAAAGTAGTAGTTACCATTGCTGCAGCAACGTTTCTTATGCGCAAATCTGTTTGAGGAACAGTTATTCCAAATCTTTTAAGCATACTCGTTACAGATTGGATTGTAAACGATGAACGCTGTGTATCACCCGTTCCTGCCAAACCAACTACAAGTCCATAGCCGATTATTTGCTCAGAATTTTCACCCGTAAAGTATGCTATATCTTTAATCCTTTGTCCAAATACGGGGATAAGGGAAAATATTACCAGCAAAACAATAATTATTTTTTTCATAACAGGTTTCAGAATATCCAGTGAAAAAATTTAGTTAACCATCCGGGATGCTGAGCATTATCGATTAAACCACTGCCATCGAATGCAATTTCCGCTTCCGAAATATTGTACGAAAGAACTGAATTATCAGCCATTATATCAGAGGTTCTTACAATACCCTTAATTGTAATCACCTGCTCTTCTCCATTAATTGAAATCTTTTTACTTCCCCGAATTACAAGGTTCCCGTTACTTAAAACAGAATCAATGGTCGCACTTATTTTGGTTTGAATGACGCCGGTGGTTTTTGTAGCGCCGGAACCTGTAAAATCATTATTTGTTCCCAAAGAGATATCAGTTTTAGGCAGCGGACTTTTACCTATATCGCCGCTTGCAGAAAAACCAAGAGTACTTTGTTTGCCAGCAGAAGTCTGGGCATTATTGCTGGCAAGCGATGATTCAACAACCATAATGGTTATTGCGTCTCCTACTCTATTTGCTTTTTGATCGGAGAACAGAGAATGAAATGAATTCTGCCTCATATCCTGCGAATACAGGGATGAAGAAGAAATTAAAATAAAAAGTAAACTGCTTAAAAATATTTTTAACATAATTCAATCTGTTATAAGAACATTTTGAGAATCAATTATTTTAGCTTTTAATTGTTTTTTATCCTTTGTAACAATCCTTATTACTTCACCGGTTATACCTTCCTGTTTTGCTTCAGCTTTAGTTGATACAATAACATTGCCGGCTTTTGAAATAGCTGTCACCTTATCGCCGTTTTTTACAACCGGTTCCGGTTCGATGAATTCACTTGAGAGTACACTGCCTCTTTTAATAAATATTTTACTTCTCACTCCTGAAATTTCATTAAGCGATGAGAGAGGATTTCCACGGAAATTAGTCACGTCTTTCAATTGAATAAGGACATCAGAAGTGTCCAGTAATTCTTTTGCACTAATATTTTCTGAAGCGACAAGAACATTTTTAAATAATTTAACTTTTATTGTCAGGTATGTTCTTGACTCCGTAGAATTTTTATAAACCACATCAACAGGTATGTAGATAAAGTTTCCGCTTATCTTGAATCCCGGATCATCTTCAAGTGTTACATTTCCATCCGGATAATTCATTATTTCAAATTCATATTTATCGTAGGATGATAATTTCTCTTTCAGATAATTATCAACAGCCTGGTTAAGGCTGCCTCCTGAAAATAAAAACAGGCTCAGCGATATAATAAATGAAAAAATCATCTCTTAAGCTGATTGGCAGTTGTCATCATATCTTCAACGGTCTGAACAGTTTTTGAGTTCATTTCGTAAGCTCTTTGCGCAGTAACCATAGCAATCATTTCTTCTACAATATCAACATTGGAAGATTCCAGGTAGCCCTGGTGTAATTCACCGAATCCATCCTGACCAGGAGTACCAGGTATCGGTTCACCGGAAAATTCAGTTTCAGCATAAAGATTATCACCAAGAGGTTTTAACCCTCCCGGATTAATAAAACGAGCAAGCTCAATATTACCAAGAGTGAATTTTCCACCGCCCGTTTCTTCAACTTCTACTGTACCATCCCTGCTGATTGATACGCCTAATGCGTTTTCGTCCAGAGTCAACCCCGGATCAAGTTCAAGCCCTGTTGAATTGACTATTTTTCCGTCAGCATTTATTTTAAATGTTCCATCGCGCGTGTAAGCATAAGTACCGTCCGGTTTTCTTAGCTGGAAAAATCCATCACCCTGAACTGCAACATCAAGCTGGTTATCTGATTCAACCAAATCTCCCTGCTTAAATATTTTTTCTGTTGATGCAGTCTGAACTCCGTTTCCAACCTGGATTTTGTCCGACGATGATTCATATACACCGGGAGTGCTTGTAGTTTGAGGTCTTACCTGGACTTCCTGGTACATAAGGTCCTGGAACTCAGCCCTGTTTTTCTTAAAGCCGGTTGTATTAACGTTTGCAATATTGTTGGATATTACCTCAATGTTAGTTTGCTGTGCGTACATTCCCGAGGCTGCTGTTCTTAATGCTCTTGTAGGCATGTTATTCTCCTTTATTAAACTTTCCCGATTTCAATGGCTTGGCCAAGTGATTGATCCAAAAAATTTACCATCTTGGAAGCAGAATCGTATTCATTATGAATTTTTATCATTTCGGTCATTTCTTCAATCGGATTAACATTAGATTCTTCAACGTAACCCTGCTGAATTTCAAATTCATTATTTGAAGCTAAATTATAGCTGCCATCACCCGTAATAAAATTTGTACCGTCCTGCCTGATAAGTTTTTCAGATTCATCGGGTTTAACTATCATCAGATTATCCAGTACAAGATCACCGGATTTTATTTCACCGTTTTTCGATATCGACAGCGAAGAGTTTTTATCGAGGAGTGAAGAATTTATATTTATTGGTCCGTTTTTTCCCAGAACTTTATCACCCTGCCCATTCACCAGGAATCCATCATCAGAAATAGTAAATCTGCCGTTGCGGGTAATTTCTATTCCATTTGATGATTGAACGGCAAAGAAGGCATCTCCGTTTATGGCAAGATCAAGAGGGTTTCCGGTCGGCGTCATATTACCCTGTGCATAGTTTGTCGCCTGGCTGATTGTAACTTTATTTAATCCGGAAATAATTTCGTTAAAAGGCATCGCTTTTTTGTAACCTGCGCTGTTTACATTCGCAAGGTTATTTCCGATTACCTCGATGTTTTTGAATTTTGAATCGAGACTTCTGCCGGCAAGGAATATTCCTTTAATCATAGCTATCCTTCTTATTTATTTTTAAAACTTATTTGAGCAAGTTGATACGATTTTATTTTAGCGGCAAGGATTAATTCTCCTTTTGAAATCTGTAATGCTTTTGCTTTTGATGAAATTGATCTGGATGTCGGTGCTTCCCATTTCACCAAACGATTACGAAGATCATTTAAAGCAGGATCTTCTTCCCTGGACATTAATTTTTCTGATCTTATAAGATTTATATTTTCCTTGAATATTTTATTAAAATCTTTTTTACTATTTGACCTTTTTCTTCTTAAAAGGACAAATGAGAAAATAAATCCTGCAAATAGAATTATTACACCTGATTTAATAAATATGGTATTAGAAAAGGGTTCGAAACTGCTGAGATTGTTTGATACTTCTTTATTTTCTTTTACGGCAATTTTATCATTGATTTTTTCATTTTTCAACTGATCTTCCTTTTCTTTTTCCCTTGCAATATCAACCTGCGATTGAACTAAAGCTCTTACATCTACGCTGTCGGAGGTTTTTTCTGAATAATCCTGACTAAAGCCTGCATTGATGATTAACCCGATAAAAAATATTATTAACCAAAATCTCATGTTCTGATCTTCCTTTTAAGTGGAAAGCTTAATAGAATAATTGTCCCGTTTTCATGGTTTGTACCAACTTTAAATTCCCCCTCGTGCTTTTTCATAATGTTATTTATTATGCGCAAATTAAACTGAGATATATCATTTTTATTTTTTATTGCTTCAATAATTTCTGTTACTGCAAACCGCACCGTAACTTTCTCGTTACGATACCTTGTCTGGATTAATATCCCGCCGCCGTCTCCTGCATTGGAATTTATTACACTGAAAACATTTGTAAGCAACTGGTAGATATAATTCGGATGACTTAGTACCATCGGCAGATTTTCCTGGATATCCAGATGATACTCATAACCGTTACTTTCAAGTGTTGAAGAAAAAAGTGTAAAGAATTCTTCAACTGAGTTATTCAGATTACAGGGATGTATTTTTATGTTATCATTATTTACACTGGCAAATTTTACAAGTCTCTTTACTATCTGTTCTATCTTGCTTACCTGGTTTTTAATTACGGCAGTTGAATTATTGGTGAGTCTTGTTCTTTCTTTTTTAAGTAGATCAATATGACTCATTATTACCTGCAGCGGTGAAATTATATCTTCAACAATACCGTTTGTCAGTTCGCCAACCGCAGATAATTTATAATCATTAATTAATTTCGATTGATAAACCTGTTGATCATTATATGCTTCGGTAAGCTCCTTTTTAATTTTTATTAACCCGATCCGGGAGTAGGTAAGATCAAGCATAAGTCTTATTGTATTATTCTCAAAAGATTTCTCCTGGAGCTTATTTATTGAAGTTAAAATTGTGAGAATGCCCTTTTTAGAATTTTCTGAAATTACCGGGAATATCAAATAATACAGCTTTGAACCACTAATATTATATTGATCTAAATCCGGAATTACTTTGGCGAATCTTGTTTCAAAAATCCAGTCAAGAATTCCTTCTTTGTATGATTTATTAATAAATTCCGACGTATGATTAGATACATTCTGAAGAAGGGGTACCAGCTTTGACTCTGAATCATCGAATAGGAAAATGTTAATTTCTTTTAAGGGAATGATTCTTCTTAAGGCAGATTCAAATCTCTCTGCAATGCCTCTGATTTCCGCCAGGTCTATTAAATCATTTTGAAGGCTTAACAGTTCATCAAAATACTGCTTCTCTTTTTCTTTATCGGAACTAAAGCGTGAACTGAATTCATACAAGTTTTTTCCTTCCCTGGTTTCAACAGAAGAAATGGAAGGTAACGATTTATAAAAAGATTCGTACCTGAGCGTATTTTGCTTTATAACTCTCAACCTAAATACCTTACAGCTTCAATTTGACGGGTAAATAAATCACGGTAACCTTCAATAAACTGATCTACTTCCGTTTCGTTTTTAAATTGCATAAAAGAGAGAGACTCATTTTCCAGTTCATAATCTTTGTCATAAAAGAAAGCACCAAGATTAAGCTTCTGAGTCATGTAATCTGCAAAATGAATAATCGAAGCAAGCATTTTATTATCCTGGTGGGATAATGAAGGATTATGGTGATGAAGCATTGCATCACTAAGACTGGCAGGAAAATTCCATCTGTTTAAAAGGAAATAACTTATCTCCTGGTGATCCATTCCAAGTACCTGCATTTCTGCATCGCGGAAGCTTATTCCTTCCTTGTTTACCAGTTCACGGATTTGAATAAAATTGGAATGAAAATATCTGTGAATAACCGAAATACCCATATCGTGAAGGAATCCGCCGATAAATGCTTCACCGCTGTTATAAAAATCAAGATCTTCCGCCAGCCTTTTGGCAGCGCTTCCGGTTAAAAAAGAATGAATCCAGAATTCCTTATGATCCAGGTATTGATCAGTTTTATTCTTAAATGCTTCCGTCATTGAAAGAATAGAAATGATATTTTTCAATTCATTAAAACCGAGAATCAGGAGTGCAAAATCAATAGAAGTTACTCTTCTCTGAAGACCATACATCGGTGAATTTGAAATAGCAAGTATCTTTAGTACGAGTCCCTGGTCCCTGGATATAACCTTGCCAAGCTCCGCTGTGCTTGTAGATTTATTATCAAGAAGCTGCAGAGCCTCGGTTATTACTTTCGGTATAGGCGGTAAGTTGTAAATATTTCTGAGTACCAGTTCGGTCTTTTCTCTTTTCTGCTGATGCAATGTTTCGTTTATAATCATAGTTTTTACTTAATTAGTGATTCAAATTGATTTTGAAAAATTTCCCTGTAGCTGTTAATAAATTCTTCCAGGTATTTTTCGTCTCCAAGATTCAAAGTTTCAAATATTGAACTATCAAGCTCGATGGTATCGTCCCAATCAAATTTTCCTGTTTCCAGTTTATGAGTCATATAATCACCAAGATGTACAATGGAGGCGAGAGTTTTATACTCATTACACTTAGATGGACAATGGTGATACAAAATAGATTCGGCAAGCGGCTTTGGCAAATTCCATTTGTCGGCAAGAAAATACCCCACTTCCTGGTGCGTTGCTTCCAGTACTTCCTGTTCTGCTGTTAAGTAGCTTATATTCTTTTCTTTAACTGATGTACATATTGCTACAAACTCATTATGGAGAAACCGCTGAAGAATTGAAATGCCGAGATCGTGCAAAAGCCCGACAGTAAATGCTTCACCTGATTTGGCATAACCAAGATCGTCGGCAATTTTTTTTGCGATGCTGGCTGTAGCAAATGAATGAGCCCAGTATCTTTTCCTGTTCCAGTACCTGTCCACATTTCCTTTCAGAGTTTCAATCATAGAAAGAGCAGTTATGATATTTTTAATATTCTCAAATCCAAGTATTACAATCGCAAATTCTATAGTTGAAACTTTTCTAGGTAATCCATAAAGCGGAGAGTTGGCAACAGTTAATATTTTAGCAACCATTCCCTGGTCTTTATTAATTATTCCGGCAAGCTCTGAGGCATTAGTTAAAGGATTGTCAAGTCGTCTTGAAACTTCAAAAATAACCAGAGGAATTGAAGGAAGGTTTCTTATATTCCTTAAGCTCTCTCTGAAATTTCTTCTGGTTACCGATGTCTGCGAACTATACATTTATGAATGCCAGCCTGCTCTTTAAAGTTTTTATAATTTTCGTATGAACCTGTGAAACTCTTGAAACAGTGATATTTAAAATTTTTGCAATCTCCTGGTAGTTCAAATGTTCGTAATAATATAAGCCAAGTATTACTCTGTCCCTTTCAGCTAATCCCTTAATAGCCTCGGTTAAAAAATCTATCTCCTGATTTTTCTCAACTTCTTCGGCAGGGCTGTCGTAGTCTGCAGGAAGAACATCCGATAGAGTAAAATTATCTTCGTCATCAATTGAATTGTCTATGGAAATACTGTTGTAAAAAAATTCTTCACCATTTTTTACCTTCTTCTTCTGCAGCTTTCTCAGTTCATCAATAATTTTTCCCCTGATTCTCTGTATAGCATAAGTTTCGAACTTTGTACCATAATCAGGGTTAAACCTGTCAATTGCTTCACTCAGACCTTCAACACCAAAATGGTAATAATCCCGGGAATCCAGGATATCGAGGTTAGCAAACTTTGAATGATGAATTACATAGTGAACAAGCTTTGTATAATTCAACATTATCTGTTTTTTAAGTTCGCTGTTTGGAGAAATTTTGTACTCATGCCAAAGAGACTGGTTATTCATTGCTTTTATTTCCTATCAAGGTTTTCCCGAAAAATTTTCATCTGAATCGGAAGAGACTTTATTGACCGATCTATAGAAGATTAATACGATTATACTTAAAAGAATTGTTGCAGCAAGAAATAATACTACAGACCTTATAAGTATGTCCTGGATCGGCATTCCCATTCTTGTGAAGAAAAAAACCGCCAGAAAGAATATCAATAAACCTATTTGCATTATTGTTTTATGCATACCGGTGCAAAATTCAAATAACATACCAGCAATTTTTTTTTTAATGGCTGTAAAAGAGATGAAAAAGAAATGATAATTAGTCTTGAGGTTTTGAACTTTGCGGAATATTAGCCATCTGGGTGATATCGGCTAAAGCGGCGGCAAGCTCTCTAATTTTTTGTGAAAGGTTATGATTCGGATAATTTTCAATCAATAATTCCTGGCTGTTAACGGTTCTTCCAACAATTTCATCTGCAGAAATTAAACCCAGCATTTTAATATTTTCACCAAGGAAATGCCCGGATGCCGTTTCAATATTTTTAAAAGCATTGTAGGCTTCAGCCTTATTGAAACATTTGTTCATCAGGATATAATTTCGACCTTTGAACTTATTTGCATTTAAAAGCTTGATCATAACATATGCATCCATAACTGCGGTTGGTTCAGGCTGCGTAACTATAATATTCAAAGAGGCAAAGCTTAATAGCTTTATATGTGATTTTTGTCCGCCTGAACCGGTATCTATGATAATAAAATCATATCCCGATGTTTTCCCGGCAAGAAATGTAAATAACATATTCAGGTTTTCTGAAGACAATTCAGCAGTTTGAGCATTGCCGGATTCACCAAAAATAAAATGAAGATTAGGATTGTATTGGTGAATAATTTCTTTAAATAATTTTTTCCTGCCGAAAAAATGATCTATCGTGTACTTCGGGATAATGTTTAAGAAGATATTGGAATTGGCAAAATTCAGATCCAGATCAAGATAAAGAACTTTTTTATTTAACTTGCTTAATGCGAATGCGAAATTAAGAGATAAAAAAGTCTTCCCAGTTCCTCCCTTTCCCGAGGAAAAAGTAATAACTTTTTTTAATGGCAGAATAGAATTACCGGTATTCAGCTTATCAAGTTCAATAAGTCTTTCAGCCTGACCAATCATTTTTCTGTTTTACCGGTTAAGATCAATTTAGCAATAAACTCTGAATCGGCTGACATTATATCATCAGGGATAATCTGACCATTTGAAAGAAAAGTTACCGGCACATTAAAATTGCTTACAATATTAAGTATGTTGCCGAATGCTATTCCTTCATCGAGCTTGGTAAAGATGAAAGAATCATAATTGAATATTTTAAACTTTTCGGCAGTGTCATAAAGGTTTTTTGTAGAACTTGTTGAACTCATTACAAGAAAAGTTTCGTCTATTTTTATGCCGTCGAGATATTGCCTGGTTTTTTTTAGCTGATCATTTCTATTCTGACTTCTTCCGGCGGTGTCTACAAATATTATATCCTTATCTTTTAAGCTATTCATCAAACCGGGAATCTCTTCCGGTTCGTAGGCAACAAGCATATCAATATTGCTTACTTCAGAGAATATTCTTAACTGATCAATTGCACCAAGCCGGTAAGTATCAATTGAAATTAAGCCAACATTAAGGTTGTGTAATATTTTTGCAATGACCGCGAGCTTTGCAATACAGGTGGTTTTCCCTACACCGGTCGGACCTACAACAGCAATAACTTTAGTCCCCTTGTTTTTATGAAGTTCGAATGTTTTTGTCGGTATCATCGATTCGATACTGGAAAGAAGATAGTTATCAATATTCGAAGCGTGGAGATATTTGCCGTACTGTTTCAACTGGTTTAAGATTAAGGAAATAATATTTTTTTGAACATCACGAAGTTCCAGCAGATCGGTAATTTCATTTAACTCTTTATCAATTTCCGGTTTGCTTACTGCTTTACTGATTGGTTTTCTCTCCGGCAATTTTTCTTTAGGCAAAACATTTTTTTCAGAAGCAGAGTTTTGTTTTGCATAAACTTTTTCTGAGATTGCCGCAAGTTCATTTGCATAGCTCTTACTTTTCTGAGAATTTGCTTTCTTTGGCTGCAAAGACTTAACAGCATTTTCGGCGCTGTCAAATCCCACAGTAATTTCAAACATTTTTCTTCTGCCTGAAGTAATATCCCCCTCAATTACCCGTGTACCTAAAATAATAGCTTCACTGCCGAGTTCTTCTTTCATTTTAGCAGTTGCGTCTTTTAATGAGGATGCAGAATATTTCTTAATTTGCATTTTCTATCTCCAGCTTTTCAATAAATTCTATTTCTATTTGTGATGGAAGTTCCGAGTATGAAAGCACAGCAATATCAGGAAAACTTGAGTTTATCAACCTGTAGAAATAAAGCCTGATAGTTGCAGATGTTATTATCACAGGCTGATAGCCTAATGATTTAAATTTCTCTGATAATTTCTCTATTCTTAAATTTATTTCCTTCAGCATCATCGGGCTGAGACTTAATGAAGGATTAGTATCTTTCTGCGTCTGTAACGATGATGTAATTGTTGTCTCAAGCTTATGACCGATTGAAGAGGCTCTTATAATATCATTAGTGTCTTTATAGAGATTTGCAATTGTATCTCCGATTGAATGCCTTACATATTCGGTTAAAACATCTATATTTTTTGTAATCTTTGAATAATCAATCAGGGCTTCTAGAATCTGAACAAGATCTTTAACAGGGATAAATTCTCTAAGCAGATTCTGCAATACTTTTTGTATTGTCCCGAGCGATAAAACTTCTGAATTGATATCCTCAATTACTGCGGGATATTCCTTTTTCAGATTTTCGAGAAGCTGTTTAACAGCCTGCCGTGACAATATTTTATCAAAATTTTTCTTTAACGTTTCCTGAAGGTGCGTCGAAAGCACTGAAGTTCCATCAACTACAGTATATTCAAGCAGCTCAGCTTTATCTTTCTCTTCTTTTGTAATCCAGTATGCGGGAAGATTGAATGCCGGATCTTTTGTGGGGATACCGCTTAGCTTTTCTGTAACATGTCCCGGATTCATGGCAAGAAACCTGTCGGTATAAACTTCAAAAGAAGCAACTATATTTCCTTTTATTTTTATTAAATATTCGTTCGGATCAAGCTGGAGATTATCCCGTACTCTTACAGGAGGGATTAATATCCCGTACTCAAGTGCAATATATTTTCTTGTGGAAGAAATTTTCTGGAACAGGTTTCCTCCCTGCTTTTCATCAACCAGACTAATTAATCCATATCCTATTTCGATCTCAATAGGATCGACCTGCAGATATTGTTCAACCTTATCTTCTTCATTTTGAGCACTAACTTCTTCAGTTTCAACAACCAATGCAGCTTGTTTTATTTTTTTATTACTAATAAATGATCCTGCACCTAAAGAAATTCCCAGGAACAAAAAAGGAACTGTGGGCATACCCGGAACCAGGGCAAAGAGTAAAACCGCACCGGCTACTGTACCAAGAACCCTGGGATTGGAAAGAAGCTGTTTACGCATCTGGATATCAAGCGCTGTTCCTGCTGCACTCCGGGTTACAACAAGTCCTGCAGCGGTTGCTATTAAAAGAGCAGGAATCTGCGAAACAAGTCCATCTCCTATTGTAAGAATTGTATAGGTTTTAAGTGCATCGGAAAATGATAACCCTCTTTGTGCTACTCCAATAATGAAGCCGCCTATAATATTTATTCCATTAATCAGCAGTCCGGCAATGGCATCTCCTTTAACAAACTTACTTGCACCATCCATTGCACCGTAAAATTCTGCTTCCCTGCTTATCGCTTCTCTTCTTTTCTTTGCATCCTCTTCATTTAATAATCCTGAATTCAGGTCTGCGTCAATAGCCATTTGCTTACCTGGCATAGCATCAAGAGTAAACCTGGCGGCAACTTCAGAAATTCTTCCGGAACCTTTTATAATTACAATGAACTGGATAATTACCAGGATTATAAAAATGATAAATCCAACCACATAATTTCCGCTAACAACAAAAGTTCCGAAACTCTCAATTATTTTACCGGCATTACCTTCAGTTAATATCAACCTTGTAGAACTGATATTTAAAGACAGCCTGAAAAGTGTTAATACAAGAAGAAGTCCCGGGAATATAGAAATATCAAGTGGTGAATGTATATACAGTGAAACAATAAGTATAAGTACCGCAGTACTGATATTTATGGCAAGGAAAAAATCAAGCAAAAACGGGGGAAGTGGAATGAGCATTAAGCCAAGCATAAATATAAGCCCGAATGCCAGTACGATATCAGTATTTCTTCCTAAACTTTTCATTTTATACTATTGATTTTCTCTTCTTCTGGTTTTTCAACTTGAAAACATAAGCAAGAATCTGGGCCACGGCTTTAAATAGCTTTGCCGGAATTTGTTCGCCGATATTGCAGTATTTATATAACGCACGTGCAAGTTCAACATCTTCATGTAAGGGGATATGATTTTTAACGGCAATCGCTTTAATCTTCATTGCTATCTCATCTGCACCTTTAGCAAGTACTCTCGGAGCAGAATCTTTCATCATATTATATTTTACAGCTACGGCAAAGTGCGTAGGATTTGTAATTACCACGTCGGCTTTAGGAACTTCATGCATCATCCTGTTTTTTGCCATCATGTATTGAATTTTACGAATCCGGGATTTTACAAGAGGATCACCTTCACTCTGCTTATTTTCTTCCTTCAATTCCTGTTTTGTCATCATCATTTCTTTTTTGAAATTGAACTTCTGGAAAATGAAATCGAGAGCGGCAAGAATTGCATAGATAAGTGCTATTTTCCAGGTAAGTGCAAAAGCGGCTTTAACCATAAATTCAGCAATTTCACTTACTGTTAAATCAAACAGGCGGGTAGTTTCCAGTATCTGATTTTGCAAAACAAAATAAACGCCTGCACTGATAACTACCAACTTAAGCACCGATTTAAATAATTCCTCCATGGATTTTGAACTGAAGAATAATCTTTTTACTCCGCTTAATGGATTGAATCTTTTAAGATCAGGGATTAAAGCCTTTGGGCTTAACTGAAATCCTACCTGTGCAATACTGGCAGCTATTCCAGCGATCATAAGCCCGCCGAATATCGGAAGGAGAGTCAAAAATAAATAGAGAAACCCCGCTTTAGCATATGCGATTAATGTTACTGTATTTAGTTCGAGTACATCAAGAGAAGAAAATATTTTGATGGTAAATTTTGAAATTCTTTCCGACAATGAACTTTGCGCAAAATATAAAATCATAAATCCTGTGGTAAAAATAACAAGTGAATTTATTTCAATGCTTTTAGCAACCTGACCTTTTTCTCTTCCATCCGTAAGCTTCTTTTGCGTTGGTTGTTCGGTTTTTTCCTGTCCATCAGCTTCAGGCATATCAGGTTCCCATCGCTTTCACAAGCGTAAAAAGATTATCTTCAAAGGCTTTTAATAGATTTTTAATTACATAAATTAAAAGAGGGGTACTGAAAACCAGCAGCATGAAACCAAGACCTAACTTAAGAGGCTGGGTTACAAAAAATATCTGCATCTGGGGAATTACTCTTGCAGTAATTCCTTCGGCAATATTTACAAGAAAAAAAGAAATTAAAATTGGGGCAGCAATTTTAACTGCGATTACAAATACATTTGCAGAATAACTAATCAGCAAATCAATAACTGATTTGTTGACAGTGAATTTTCCCACCGGTACAACTTTAAAGGAGTAAGCAAGCTCCCTGATTAAATAATGATGTCCGTTGATCAAAAAGAATACAAGAATAGCAATAAAATATATGAATTGACCAAGTATATCGGTTTCAGTCTCATCTGAGGGATTAAAAACCTGTGCCATATTTAAACCCATATCAAAGCCCATAAGAGTGCCGGCAAATGAGAATCCATAGAAAACAAAATTCAAAGAGAAGCCGATCAGCAATCCTGTTATTATTTCTTTTATAACATTCATGAACAGCCACCATAATTCTACCTGCACTTTGACTGCGGCAGTGTCCATTACAAGAAAAATTATATAGGCTATGACAAACGAAAGAAAGATTTTAGCAATAGTAGGTATTGCTTTATCCCCGAAAACAGGGGCTGCAATAAGAGCAGATAAAATCCTGATGAAGATTAATAATACTATAATGAAATCTTTTACAAGTATAGTCATTTAATCAGGTTGGGGAAAAGTGAAAATATTTTCAGGCAAAATGCAATCATTTTATCTATCATCCAGGGAAGAAGAAAAATTATTGTAACAGCAGTTACAAGAATTTTAGGCACGAATGTCAAAGTCATTTCCTGTATTGAAGTTGCAGCCTGGAATATCGAGATTATAACTCCAACAATTAGTGAGACACTAAGTACCGGAAGAATTATCAGGAAAGTTAAATAGAATGCTTCTTTCAGAATTTCAATTACAATTTCTTCTGTCATTTTAACCAAAGCTCCTTACAAGAGAACCTACAATTAAATGCCATCCGTCAACAAGAACGAAGAGCAGTATTTTAAATGGAAGAGATATTAACATAGGCGGCAGCATCATCATACCCATAGACATTAAAATGCTTGAAATAATCATATCAATCATCAGGAAAGGAATGAAGAGGAAGAATCCTATTATGAAACCGGCACGTAATTCACTTAAAGCAAATGCCGGAATCAATATATACGTAGGTAAATCATCTCTGTTATCTGGTCTTTTCATATTAGCAAGGTTAATGAACATTCCAAGATCTTCATCTCTTACATTCTGAAACATAAACTCCCTGATTGGCTGAATGCCTTTGTCGTATGCTTCCTGCATTTTTATTTTGCCATCCATTAAGGGTTTTAATGCCTGGTCATTTACTTTACTCCATGTCGGAGCCATAATAAAGAATGTAATAAACAGGGCAACACCTGCAAGCAATTGTGAAGGAGGCATGTTTTGAGTACCGAGAGCGCTCTTTAGAAAAGAGAAAACAATGATTATTCTTAAATATGCAGTCGTCATAATAAGAATAGAAGGAGCCAAAGAAAGAACAGTCATCAATAGTAAAATCTGTAGAGTAGCAGATATATCCTGCGGCTTATCGGATGTTCCGATATCGATACCGATTTTCGGAAGAGGAATTGTTGTTGAAGATGATTGCTGGGCAAATCCTGAATTAGCAATAAACAGAACGCACAATAAAAACACAATTACAAAAATCTTTTTCATCTTATTCCAAGGTTCTTCTTAAAAAGCTCAAAGAAATTATTTTTACCGGGGACCATCTGATTTTGTTCTTCATCAGTTGTAATGTCATCTTCAAATTCTTTAAGTAAATTGATTGAATTTTCACTTACTCCTAAAACCAAAAGCCTGTCATTTACCTTAACGACAGAAATATATTTCTTGGGCATAATCATTTTTGTATTAAGTACATTAATCTTTAGCGGACCGGTAGATTTTGAATTAATTGAGAATCCTTTTCGCTTTACATAACGAAGCAGGGCATATAATAGTCCAACAAGAAGAATTAAAGGAAGGAAGGCTTTCAACAAATCAAAGATAGTCATTTCAGTATAAATCCTTAAGCCGCTGAGAGCCTTCGTTCAGGTTAGTTATTCTTATGCCGAAGTGCTTATCAATCACAACAACTTCACCTTCGGCTATTTTTTTATTATTCACAAAAACATCAACCGGCTCGCTTGCCAGTTTGTCAAGTTCAATAACATAACCTCTTTCAAGTTCAAGTATATCCTTTATCTGCATCTGGGTTCTTCCAAGTTCAATAAAAACATTAAGCTGAAGATCTTTCAGAAATTCAAGTTTGCCATCAATATCCGGGTTTAAATCTTTTTGATCGGATTCCTCGAAATCTTCAAAGTCAGCCACACCTGCGGTAATCTTATTTTCCGGGACTTTCTGTTCCGGGATGGTTCCTGTTTCAGGGATTCCATTATTTTGAATATTTTCTTTTTCTGTTTCCGGCATAATTGTTTACCTGTTCTGATTTTCTTCAGTTAATAATTTTTGAGTGATTTTAAGAGCTTTATGCTTGTTTAATACTCCGGCTCTGCCTTTGTACACAACTTTACTTCCGATTTTAACGATCTGTTCATCACTTAGTTTTGTTTCAAGCTTTATGATATCCCCTTCTTCAAGTTCCATTAATTCATTGACTGTAATTTTGCCTTTTCCGAATTCTACTGTAACCGGAAGAAGTGTTTTATATAGATTAATTTTTATTATTTCCTGTGAAGTAGTGCCGTCATATTTAACGGGTCGTATTGTTGAAGATCTCTGTGAATTTAATCTTGAGAGAATAGTATCAAAAGAATAAGTTGCAAAACATATATTCATCATAAATGTCTGCTCGCCTATCATTATCTCAAAAGAGATCAGAAGAACGGATTCATTTTGCGATGTTATCTGTGCAAAATCTATATCCGGTTCAAATCTTTCAATTTTGAAATTAAAATCGTCAACGATCTGCCATCCTTTTTTAAGATCGAGCATTATACGTTCTACAATTGAATTGAGCACATTCTGTTCAATTGGCGTAATGAGTTTGGATTGTTTTGTTCCACCGCCGTTGCCGCCTAAAAGTCTGTCTACCAGGGTAAGTGCAAATTCTGAACTAAGCTCAAGTATTCCTTTTATCTCTGAGTTTTCAATTTCAAAAGTATAAAGACAACCAGGGTTCGAAACAGAGAGTACATATTCAGAATAATAGATCTGATCAACTGAAACGACACTTATTCCTACCATCGCCTGTAATTTTGAAACAAGGTAAGAAGCAAAGCTCTCGGAAAAATTCTCGTGAATATTTCTTAATGTTCTCAGTTGATTTTTTGATATCCTGTTCGGAAGTCTGAAATCAAAAGGAATAACTTCTCTTTCAAAGTGACCGGAAGCGTTTTCCTGCCCGGTTTTTGCGTTACTGAGAAGTTGATCTATTTCCTGCTGCGAAAGAACTTCAGCCATATTACTGGATTATATATTTGCTTAAATAAACTGTATTTAAATTCAGCTCCGGAATCATTTTTCTAACCCGGCTGCCGATTTCTGTTTTTATTGTATCCCTGTATGCACTATTTGAAAGCTGATCAAGGCTTTTACTGGACAAAGTGGAAATGACTGCATCTTTGATCAGTATTTCTCTCCCTTTCATAATCTGCTTGTCATCTTCACTTTTAAGATCGAACCCGACTGAAGTAAGTAATAACCTTTTCCCGTCTGTTCCCGAGGGATTAACAATTATATCGTCAATCGAATAAATAAATTTGCCTAAGTCTGTTGTAGTGTCCGTTTTTTTTACCTGGTTATTTACTGTACTTATCTTATCTGACTTTGAAGGTGTTTGCCCTTCCACTTTATTAAGGAGAATCTGCGCGGTAACAAAATAAACTGCAACAAGCTGGATAACATAAAGAGGTATCCATACTTTAAATAATTTTGGATTTATTGAAGGTAATTTCTTTTTTGGTTTTACTTCAGGCTCGGTCTGAGCTTCCTGTTCTTCAGTTTTCTTTTTTTCTTCAACTGCCATTATAATCTTTTTTATATTGTTTGAAGACTGATTCAATAGATATGCCATTTCTCTTTTTATAAAAAATTTGCAATAAATTAAAATTTTGAGATTATTTATGGTTACTATTAGACAGTTGGTTGAACCATGACATAAAAAAGGAGTACCCAAATGAATGGATACTCCTTGTAAGACAGATAAAAGTTCTTATTACCTGATAAGATTTGTTATTTCCTGGAGAAGATTATCTGCAGTTGTAATTACCCTGGCATTTGCCTGGAATCCTCTTTGCGAAACAATCATCTTTGTGAATTCTTCAGACAGATCTACATTGGATTGTTCGAGAGCTCCTGATTGCACAGTTGTTCCACTCTCTTCTCCTAAGCTGCTGATTCTCGGATCACCTGAATTTGCATATGCTGAAAACAGGTTATCGCCAACGCTAATAAGACCATTTAGATTTGCAAATGTTGCAACCATAACCTGGGCTAATGTACGGGAATTACCGTTGGAAAATATTCCAACTATATTTCCATATTGATCAATATTTAAATTAGAAAGCACTGCTGAAGCAGATCCGTCCTGGCTTAATGCAGATACAACTGAACTGGCAGAAGTTTGAGTCATTCCGCTAAACCCGCTTCCAAAATCAAGATCAATTACCAAAGGATCGGCTCCTCCAATCGGGGTAAATGTTAATTGCGGATTACTTGGAGAAATATTTGCCGGATCAAGTGTTCCATCCGGGTTAAAAGTTAAAGTTCCTGAGGTTGAAACCGGCTGTCCGTTATAAGTGCTTGTTCCCGGTACTGAAGCTGTCCAGGTCCATTGATTGTCGCCAATCTTGGTATACTTCATTGTTACCTGGTGAGAGTTTCCGAGAGAATCATAAACCGTAACTGAGCCGCTTACAATATTAGGATCCCTGTTTCCATCGGCAGAAATGCTCAGGGTACTTGTTGCTGAGTTTTCTGAAACGGCAGTAGAGTCAAAAACGAAATCAATATTGCTTGTTGGTATATTAACCCTGTTATTTGCTCCATCGAACAATGCCTGGGAAGCTGCATCCATAACCATATTACCGGTTCCGTCATCAACAAACTGTAATGGAGAACCCAATGAACCTGATCCAATTGAATTTCCGTCTGCATCCGATACATCCCACGATAAGTTATATTCGTCCGGGTTAGCTGTTTTAGTGAAAGTCATTTTAAAAGTAAACGGATCACCGTAATCGTTGTAAATAGTAGTTTCAGTATCAAACGGACCGGGTAGAGATGAATTAATGTTTCCGCTTTGAACCACGTTCTCTGTTCTTGTCAAATCAGAATTACTCTGGAGATTTCCTCCCCATTTAATAAGGGATGTAGCAACTGCAGGTAATTTTAGATTTTTATCAATTACAATGTCTTCAAGATTGTTCCCGGGAGGAAGTATTCCTTCGTCATTTGCAACTTTACCCTGCACAACAGCACCATTTTCAGGACTGACAAGCTTACCATCTGCATCAAAAATAAATGCTCCGGCGCGTGAATAATAATTTTCACCATTCGACTTAAGAACAAAAAGCCCGGGTCCCTGCAATGCCATATCGGTAGTTATCCCGGTACTTTCAAAAGTACCCTGGTTCCAGTTCCTGTCAATTGAATTAACTTTCATTCCAAGACCAATCTGGAATGAGTTTGTGCCGCCGGTTGTTTCGGTCGGGTTTGTACCTGCTTTTACAAACTGGTTAAATGTATCACTGAATGTAACTCTCGAACCTTTAAAGCCGATTGTGTTAACATTTGCAATGTTGTTTCCAATAACGTCCATCATTGATTGAGTACTGCGTAAACCGGAAACCCCTGCGAATAGAGAATTAAGAAGTGCCATATTATAACCTCCTAAGGATTATTTTTTTTTGAATTATTAATTCAACGTCAGTCAGTCGGTTGAATTTAAGGCGTCCTTAAAAGGTCCCGCCTTATTAGTTATTTATTTTCTTACCTTGCGAATACCACGCTATCAATGTTTGTAAAGACGTTTTCCGAACTTTCGTCCATTGATAAAGCGGTCACTACTGTTTTATTCGGAATATTTACGATGAATGCTTTATCATTCATCATTACTAAAGAATCTTTTGCTCCTTTTGATTCGGCTTTTTCAAGGGCATTCTGAATTTTATTTATTTCATTTTCAGATAACTGGATATTTCTTGATTCCAGTCTTTTCATAGCATGACTGGAGAATTTCAGCTTTTCCAGTTCATTCTGGAAAATGGAACCGAACTTTTCAGGGCTTACAGAATTTTTATTATTTAATCCTGAACCCGGCTCAATCGGAATAAAGGGAACTTTTATTCCATTAATTTCCGCCATTGTTTTCTCCGTTTGGATCGTCTAATATTTCAAGTATATCTGATAAATTATAATCAGTACCATTAACAAGAAGCATCGTACCGTTTTCAGTGAACTTCACACCATCAATAGTTCCGTACATAAAAGTCTGTGCATCAATATCATTTCCTTCACTGTCCTGGGCTTCAACTTTGAAGGTATAATCACCTTCCGGAACAGTATTACCATCATCATCGGTAAAATCCCAGGAAAGTTTATGGTCCCCGGCACTTAAAGGAACATTTTCTAAAGTTTTTACGACTTCTCCCGCCTCGTTGTAAATTTTAACTGTACCGGTCACAGCATTCGATGGAAGATTATAACCAAAATCAACATTATCCTGACCGGAGTTTTTAATTGTATTGCCTGAAATCTTTACACCTTTACCGATTAAAGTTGCGGTAAGAGTATTGTTTATGGATTGTGTCAGGTAATAGTTAGCCTGGATGCTGTCCATAACATTCTGGTTCAGGTTTGAAAGCTGCTCCAGCGAACTGAACTGGGCAAGCTGCGAAGCAAACTCGGTACCATCCATAGGGTTAAGCGGATCCTGGTTTTTAAGCTGTGCTATTAATAATTTCATAAAATCATCTTTACCAAGAACGGTACTCCCCTGGGCAGTTGCGTTTGTGTTTCCATATCCCTGGCCAACATCTCCTATTTCCATAATAATCTCCTAAGCTAAAAATTCGTAAGTATTATATCCCATTTTACGGGGAACATTAATGTTATTTTTTATTTCTATCTCTTTAACAACTGTGTTATAATTCGTTTTCTTTTTTGATGAAAAATTTTTGTCGGGTTTTTGTTCTGAATTAGCAAGTGAAATATTTAAAGAATTCAATTGCAGCCCGTTCTGCACAAATGACTGTCTCAATTGCGCTGAATTAGAATGAATAAGATTCTTGACCATTTCATTCTCAACTTCAACATTTACATGAACGTGATTATTTGATACATCCAAAGAAATTTTCACTTTACCTAAATCTTCAGGACTAAGCTTTAAGACTACATTTTTACTGGTTTTACTTTCGGCTAAATTTGATATCTCATTAATAATTTTTGAAGTGCTAACCGTTTTTATATTTTCCTTTAAGTCCTGGAAATTCTTATTGTCCAATATTTTATTATCCACAGGTATCTTTTGCGAGGTTTTATCCTGAACTAAAGAATTTGCATTAAACTGCTTTGAGATATCAGCTTCGTCGCTTTGATTTTTTTGCTTATCGCCCTGCTCTGCCTTTTCACCTTTTCCGATTGTTTGATTATCAATAACTCCTTTTATTTCCTGGACTTCCTGATTTTCTCCTGTATCCTTTTTCTCATCCGAAGTATCATTCCCGGCGTTGTTGGAACTGTTATTTAGATTAACCTCTAATGGATTAACAACCGGGTTAAACTTAAATGATGGAGGACTTTGCAAATTACTTTTGGAGCTAAGGTTCCCTGTTCCTGCCGCCTCCTGTTTTGCTGCAGATGAAGAATTATCATTCTTTTCAACAGGATAATTTTGTGTATCACCAGGACCGGTATTTTTATTTAATTGAAATTTATTGCTCCCGGATTTTTGTGATGTATCAGGTTTGCTAATTTTTATTTCAGACTGTTTTGATGTTTCCTGACCATCTTTTTTTACATCGGCACTTTGCTTAAATATCTTCAAATCTTCTGTAGCTATGGTTTCTGTCTCAAAAACAATACTCTTCTCAATATCATTTTCGTTTAAATTTTGTGTATTATATTCAGAAATAATCTTTGTTAAATCCTTTTGTTGATCATCAGGATTTTTTAAGTATTCAACCTTCTCTTTAAGTGCCTCTGGATAGTTTTGATCTTTAATCCCTTCATTAGCATTCCCGGGATCATATGATTTCTGATTTTCTGATAATTTTGCAGTAATATCCTTTTGATTTGTATTCTCCAGGCTGGATGAACTGGCATTTTCATAATCGTTTTCTTCTACCTGGCTTGTTGAATACTTCAGAAGATTTTTGACAGCATAATCTGTAATATTGGCTTTATTGTATTCGGTTTTGTTATTATTTAAACCTGGAAAAACCTCTTGAAAAGTCTTTTGATTTTCGGGCTGATAATTATTCTCTGCAACAACATCATTTTGCAATTGTTTAAAGGAAAGAGAACTTTCTTTAGTATTGTTATATACAATATTTTTTTTGGCAATGACATTTACTGCGGATCTTTTTTCAACGGGTTTATTTTGAGGCTCTAAATTGATTTCAACGTTGCTGGTATTATTATTAAAAACTGATAAATTTTCTTTTGAATGGACTTCTGTTTCAACCGGCTTTACGCTGTTCTTTAAAGTAACTTTTACTTCAAACATTTTATTGTCTGAATTCTGATCTGCATTATTAATTGGGATTATAACAGGATCCTGTTCATCAACAGGATTCAAAATTATTGAATCAAAAATCTTTCCCCCATCTGAAGCTACTTTTGTTTTTTCTATAACACCTGGTTTTATATGCTGTTGAACCGGAATCTTTCCCTGATTTTCAATATTGGGAATTGAGGTATTATTTATTTGCTTCGATAATGCCTGTACATCAGTAAGTTGTTTACCCGAATCATTTTCAACAGCTAAATCTGGGTTAGAAGCAATTCCAGGGGATTGCAATTCATTTTCATCACTCTCAGCAGGATTAACATTTTGATTTGATAAAACTTTACCCGCATCAGGTAACTCATTTGTGTTCTGATCAAAAAGAACAAAATCATGTAGATATGAAGAATCATCTGCCTTTTTACCTGTAAGTTCAATCTTCAGATCCTGGTTATCAGCAATTACATTTATAACCGCTTTATTGTTTTCCTTTAAATAATCTAATAGCTGCTCCGGAGACTTAATCTTTCCACTATCTGAATTATTATCATCTGAAAGAAATTGATTATAATCAATTGAACCGGACAGGTAGGCAATTTTCTTAATTATTTCTTTTAATTCAAAACCGGTCAGATATTTAACCGGGTTCTGAGTCGGGGTATTATCTTCTGGTTGACCGGGTGCGGAATAACTAAACTGATTAATTAAATTTATAATTGAAGATAAGCTTGCATCAGGCTGGTTTGTTTTGAGACTATTTTTATCCGGCGGATCATTTTTCTGAGGGTTTGAGAGCTTATTATTGATAAGGTTAAAGGTTAAATTAAAACCGGGGAGAGTAAAATTTTTATTATCAGTTAAATTATTACATTCTGTATTTTTTTCAGAGTTTCCGGCTTCCTGATCCAGATGAACCTTAATAATATCGGAGAACAGGTACTTACTATCACTTAATTTAAAAGATTTTCCGCTGGTGGGACTATCCTGTAAATCAGTCATTTGTAAAAAGATAGGGCTAAATTTCATCCGGTTAATCTCAAAAAAATTACATTTATTCTGTATTATCGCAGTTATGCCGGATTACTTTAGCCTGATACGTTATAAAACTTTCTTCGGAATATCATCAAAAGATTTGCTCGTAAATAACTTTCTCTTTTAAAACAAAAAATCCGGCTTATACCGGATTTACTTTTGGCTCCGCAGGCAGGACTTGAACCTGCGACACCCTGATTAACAGTCAGGTGCTCTAACCAACTGAGCTACTGCGGAATATTTTCCTTTTAAAAAGGAATTCAAACATAAGACCTATTCAACTTTTTGTCAAGCCTTTCTAAATGTCATTTCCCGTCTTCATTCATCCGGCAATTCCTAATTCTTTTAATAAAAAGCTGTACAACCTGCTTTATCAAAAACTCAAAGGTTATTACAAATATTATCGGTTGTCTTAAAAAAAATGCCCGAATAAACCGGGCATTTTAATTTTTGATAATTACAGGAAGAGCTATCTGCTTTTAATTAGCGACTCCCTCAACCTTCTAGAAACTGCAACAAAGAATCCTGCAACCATTATAAGAATACCTCCCCAAACGAGACTAATAAACGGCTTAACACTTGCAGCAACCGTTAGAACTTCTTTCGGTGCCTGGTTAGTAGTGGTCGTCTCTCCTTTAATCTTTCCGACAATCAGTTCTGCAGTTTGGGTTGACGGATCAATTTTCTTCAACTGAATTTTAATGTTGGCTTCCTTTATCTCGGCTGGAATATAAATAAAATCACGTCCGGTCTTTTTAAGCATAGGTTCTGCAGAATATGTTTTTCCATCCTCTGTAACAGTAAGATTTGTCCCCATCTTAAAATCACCACCGTTCTGCATTACACTTAAGTCCGGCGCCACAAAATCTGTGTAAAGTATCTGTACACCTTCTATGCTAGTCTTCTGTCCAACTTTTAATGTAACAGTTTCTCCTTCAGGAGATTTATCCTGCGATTGATCATCATAACCAAGCGGTGAGACGTAAATATCCCTTGTTAACATATTTAATATAGCAGGCTCTCTCATCAGACCATTGTTAAAATCGCTTATGTACATTACAGGTGAAACGGTATATTTCTTTTCACCTTTTTCAATATTAACATCGAAAGCGTACTTCGTATTATTTTCAATCGGGTGATAGCCAGTGAAAGTTAATTTGTAACCGAAAGCTTCCTTCGGTTGATTTTTAATAAGATCGATATCTGTTTCCCTGCTGTAGGCATTTGATCCGATTACACCGAGAATAAACAGAGCTATACCAATATGTGCAACATAAGCACCAAGCATTTTCATATTTCCGCGGATAACCTTAATCGCAATATCAACATTAACGGTTATTGTAAATGAAGCCGAAAAAGCAAGCAGTATGTACATGATTTCACGCATACCGCCGAAGATTATAAGAATCAGGGTAAAAGCGGCTGAGATGGAAACTGCCGGAATCGATTTCTTAAGAAGATCCTGTCCATTGGTATATTTCCACTTTAACAGTAAGCTCAATCCGTTTAATAAACCTATTATTATTGCAATCGGCAGGTTCATTGTATTATAGAAAAATTTATCCTGCGACTGTCCTATTAACGGTGCTGAAGTTCCGACAAAAACAATTATGGCAGAAGCTGTAAGAACTATCGCCGCTGTAAATAAAGCGAGATCTCTTGATAATAAATTTTCATCAGTTGCTATTGCCTCATTGAGAAATTTCCATCTGTAAATAAGCATCCCGAAACCAAGTGCAATAAAGGTACCTATAAAGATGACCAGGAAGAGATATACCAGCATCCCCGGATCGACAAATGAGTGAACGGAAGCGTCACCAAGAACACCGCTCCTGGTTAAAAATGTACTGTAAAGGACAAGCACGTAGGTTAGTACACAAAGTATAAGATTTGTTTTTGCGTACTTACCGATTCCTCCCTTCGACTGTGTTTTTCTTTGCACGAGAAGTGTATGTATCGAAGCGACACCTACGAGCCATGGAATAAGACTTGAATTTTCAACAGGATCCCATGCCCAGTAGCCGCCCCATCCAAGCATTTCGTATGCCCAGTACCCGCCAAGCATAATACCGAGTCCAAGAATTCCCGCACCTGCAAGTACCCATGGAAATGACTGACGTACCCAGTCTTTATAATCATTCTTCATCATTGCGGCAACTGCAAATGAAAAAGGAACAGTTGACATCGAAAATCCGGTAAACAAAATTGGTGGATGGATCTGCATCCAGAAATTAAGAAGCTGTGGATTTAATCCACGTCCATCGGCAATAAAATGGTTAACTGATATTCCGGCAGATTGAAGTGCCGCAAAAAGAGTAGTGCTCATCTTTACGAAACTCTGTCCGCTGGATCCATCATTAAAAATAAAAGATTGAAGCCAGGGGAGATTTAAGAAGCCTGCATTAATACTTTTTACAGGAATGAAAATCGGTTCGGTCCAGATATAAGCAAAAGGATTTTTGAACAATGGAGAAACCATTATTAACAGAAATGTGGTGGCAAGAGTAAACACAGTCATTACGCGGAGCTCAAGATCACCTCTTTTTGAAGTATAAGATTGCAGGATTATTCCTACAATTGAAGTGAGCAGAAGCCACAACATAAAACTTCCTTCCTGCCCTCCCCAGAATGAAGCTATCAGGAACCCTGTCTTAAGACTATTCTGACTATAACTATAAACATAATGATATTGATATTGATGAGTTAAAATTACGTACCACAAAATAGTGGCTGCAACAATAACAAGAACTGCCATTGCATGATAGGCTATTCTACCATAGTTTACAGTGTTTTTATACCCTCTGTAAGAAAGGTAATACATCAACATCGAGATTAAACTGAAAGCTAATGCAATTGATAGTACAATACTTCCTGCCATATCTGCCTCAGGGTTATCTTAATAATAAATTTTAAATCAAGTTCAATAAACTCTTAATCCTGATTTATGGAAGGAGTAGGATTAAGAGTAGTAATTAAAAATTAAAATGAATATTAAATTCAAATGACTAACACGAATTCGTAAAGATAAAATTATTTTTTCTTAAAAATAGTGATGGACTATAAACTTGAGGTTTTAGCCTTATCATTTTCATATTTGCTCGGGCACTTAGTCAATATATCCCTTGCGTGAAAAAATCCATCTTTATACTGTCCTGTTACAACTACGCTTTTGGCTGTTTCGAAGTTATTGGGAATTGTACCGTCGTAGACAACTTTCATCTGGTTGCCGCTTTCATCAGCCATATAGAAGCTGAAGGTTCTGTGAACTTTGTCTATTTCATAGCTTTTATCTTTAATCCAGCTTCCGGTTGCTTTCACAGTTTTACCGGCGGTCATTACATTTGTAAAATTACTTTCATACTTAATATTACTTTGTGTAAATAAGTACCCCATCAGACCAAGGAAAAGAACTATTATTGCCCCGCCAAATACATATTTATTTTTCATGCTTATCTCCGTTTATTTCTTTTTCAACACTTTTTATTCTTTTATCCAGATTATTCAGGTAGAAGAAAATACCTGTCCATACTATGAGAACAATTATCATCACAATATATATCGCATTGTTCTGCAGAAAATCAAAAAGTCCGTTCAAAAAATTATCCTCTGATTTGTTTATTTATTTTTTCTTTGTACATAAGTGATTTATAACCGAGCTTCCACATCCAGAAATACAATATCGTAAAACCAATTAGTGAGAGGTAAAAAATTAACATCATATTTGCATTCATTTTAAAATCCACAATAGGACCTGAATTAGTATCGTCTGCAGAACCCGGATGCAGACCAGCCATTATCCTCGGCATAATAAAAATGAAGAACGGAACAGTTACAAAAGCAATTATTGCATATACAGCAGAAAGAGTAGCTCTCTTTTCTTCATTTTCGATTGAAGATCGCAAAGCGAACCATGCACCGTATATAAGTAGAAGAGCAAAAATGCTTGACTGCCTCGGGTCCCAGCTCCAGAACGAGCCCCACGCAAACTTTGACCATATAGAACCTGTAACAGTTGCAAGAATACAGAAAATAATTCCCAGCTGTGCAGCGGCATATGATTTTATATCATCATTTAAATCTTTTTTCCTGAGATATTTAAAACTATAAATAGTTGACATCAGGAAAGCAATTACAGTGAGCCACGCAGTAGGTACATGGAAGAAAATAATTTTCGCATTTTGTTCCAACCCGGGGATCAATGGAAATTGGTACCAATGAATTGGATTCTCAACAATGGGAAATGCTATTCCCGCCACGGAAACAAACGCGATAAGCACAAAAAGCAAAATTTTCCAGAAAATTGATTTCATAGTATTATAAGTGATTAAAATTACTAATCTTTCCAAATAAAATCGAATAACATGTATGACGCTGTTAACATGATTACATCATAGCAAATTACTACTGCAAGCTCAAACCTGGATTTTTCAAAACCTGTGCCATCGATAGAGAATAAAGTTAGCTGTACCGATGTTAAAATCAAAGGCAATAATATTGGAAACGAGAGCACAGGATACAATGTTCCTTTTGCTCCTGCCTTTGATATTATTGCCGCAATTATTGTTGAGGCAATAGCCAGACCGATATTCCCAAGAATAAATGCACAAAGAAAAAGAGGAAAATTCCGAAGCACAAATTCATCAAATAATATAGAATACAGTCCGGCAATCACTGCATTCATACAAAATACAAGTACCAGGTTAAAAATCAGCTTACCTGTAAATACAGTTGAAGGTGAAGCAATTAGTTGAAGTGTTAATGAAGTGCCTCTTTCTTCTTCAGATACAAATGCACGGGCAAGACCCGACATAGCAGTAAAAAAAATAACAACCCAGAATAAACCTGCAGTCAGGTTTTCATTAATTCTTTCATTGCCGATTGAAAACAGAATAACGCTGATCGCAACAATTATAAACATTGCAAGGGAATTAATAGCATACCTTGTTCTAAGCTCGGAACGAAAATCTTTTAGAAATAATGAATATGCTTTTAGATTCAATTTAATTCCCGTACCGGAATATTCTTATAATCCTGTAGCACTATTTTTTCGGTGCAAAGTTCCAGGTCGGTTCTTTCATTAGATGCAACTAATACAATACTGTTGCAGCCCTGTTCATTAATTATCCGGTAAACAGATTCTTTTCCTTCATCATCAAGATTGGAGGTCGGCTCATCAAGAATAAGGAGTTGGGGGGAATGCATCAAAGCAAAAATAAATTTCATTCTCTGCTTCATTCCTGAAGAATAGGTTTTAAGCAAATCATCTTTTCTGTCATACAATAGAAATACATTGAGAAGGTATTCAATCAGTTCTTTGTTGAATGGTATTGCACGTATTTGAGAAAATAAATTTAAATTTTCCCAGGCAGAAAATTCTTCATAGAGTATAAGGTATGGCGAAACAAAACCAATATAGTTGTGAAGCTTTTCGGAAGGAATTTCTTTATCATTTAGAATATGTTTTACATTTCCTTTTGAAGGTGAGATTAATCCCGCAATTATTTTTACAAGCGTAGACTTACCTGAACCATTCGGACCGGAAATTCCGTATATCCCCTTCTGGTTAAATTCAAAACCGAGACCGGAAAAAATCAATCTCCTTCCAAAAGTTTTACCAAGTGAAACTGCTTTAACTGAAAAATTATTCATTGATAATCACCAGCTTCCCTACGTGTTTACCTTGCTTTGTTTTGGTGACATATATATAAACGCCTGAAGAAACTTTTTTGCCAACTTCATCAACATTCCATTTAACTATCGGTGTATAATGTTTTCCAGTTTCAATTTGCAGGCTTTTATTAAAAATTAAATTCATTGAGGCTGAATAAATATAAAGTTCTGCTTTATCATTAATGGCTCCGTTAACCGGGATATTAATAATATTATTAAAATTATATGCATACCGGAAAGGATTGGGATACACATAATCAACATTTTCTGCAACCGGCGGATAAAACGTAGTATCCTGTTTTATTATATTGCCGTTTAATATAACTGATGTCAACCATATAGTTGCATCATCTACCTGCAACTTTTCAAAATAATTGCTGTCTAATCTTGTGCTTCCGGAACCATTATAATTAAACAGGTAGTAAGTTGCACTGTAATTTTTTGTTAAGTTATTGATGCCAGCCGCAATATCAGAATTTGTGAGGATAGCAGCGAGAGTATCATGTATATTTGAAACAATCGTAATTACTGGATTATTTGAAGTAGGTTTTATAGCCAGTTGCAAAGGAGTATTCAATTCAAAAGTAAAAGAATTTATTAGTGGATAATTTGCACCTTCCGAAAAATATTTGCCTGGTTTTGCTCGTTCGCCTGTAAAGTAAGTCCATATGCCAAAAGTATTCAACTCTTTACCAAAACTGCTTGGGGTTTCAAGTGAATCCAATAAACTTAAATTTATAGCATTTATTGCACGTTCAAATGGCATTAGTTCCCATTGAGTTTTAATAATATTATATCCGTATTCATCTTTTAAAAATATATTCCAGATTGCCAGGTCGTAGCCTGAATTACTGGCAAATGCCTTGTCCGGACGACTAAAGTACTCATCCATATAACCATAATAATCATTTACAGTAGTGAAAACGAATTCTTCCATTGATGTTGAAGTTAATTCATAAAAGAATTGGTCAGAGGATCTGAAAATATAATTCCCTGCCTGGATAGAATGGTGAAATTCGTGTGCAGCGGTAACCCTGGCTGCATAAATTCCATGTGTAAAAAAACCGGTTCCAAAACTATAATGAACCTGCATATACGAAGTGAATCTATTTGTACCGGGTGCTACCTCAGTTTCGAAATCTGTTTCTCCGTAAGAACCAACAAGGTTAACAATATACACATCATATTTTCCATCACCGCCTGCTTCTGATGGAGAAACACCATTTATAGTATCCGGCGGCGGCGGCGGGTAACCGAGGTAATTAACTTCAAAGTTATATGATGAATCAAGAGCATTGGCAAACTCATGAACATCATATTGAGGAATAGGAGATGTGACAGTATTATAGTGAATACGGAAAAAGCCTGAAGGCGAAACTATGCTTGTATCTGTAACCGGACGACTTAACAAAATCTTTAATATCTTTTGCTGAGATTCAGTGAATTCATTAAAATGAATAAAAATCCGTGCGGCTACACCAAAACTGCATTTTGTGTGAAGCGTGTCTTCCTGCGGACTCTGCGGCTGATAATGCCCGTTATAATTATGAATTCTTACGTATAAATTGTAAAGGGAATCGAGCTTTGATCTGTTTAATCCCTGGGCGTACAAAGAAGAACAAAATAATATCAATAATAAAGGAAGAAGAATTTTATTCATTTAAGCTCTTTAATTGTAATACAATTTTCATTTTTATCTATGTAGACAATATGATACCGCCGTGAGTTCATATTCTTTATAAAAAATGATCTGGCATTTATATCAGTGGCCAAAGTATCCTGGTTTATTTTTTTCTTATCATCAGATATTTTCATAAAACTAATAGCATGTTCGCTATCATTATACAAGCAAACTTTACCTGGTGTGTTAAATCTCAGCTCACCAAAAAATAATTGATTTTTATCTTTTATCCTAAAGGGAAGCTTATTTGTTTTTCCGGAAACAATAAAAGCATCGGGTCCGATGAAAAACATCAAATTATTTGTAATGTCGGAATTTAAAAATCCATATAAAGCCGAATTGGGTTTATGTACAAAATTTCCGGCGAAAAGTAAAACATTATAGCTGTTTTTAAAATTTGTATAAAACTCAGAACTTTTTATATTTTGCTGAAGAAACTTTTCCCCTATTATTAGAGAATCATTTTTAGAATAAGCGTAATAAACCTCGGGATTTTCATAAACAGATAAAGCGGCATCGAGCGTGTTTTTGCTGATATCTTTTATAGTATAATTTGAAAATTTACCATCTTCCTGGGAAAATATTGAAACGCATAAATTCTTATCTTTTGTATAAGCTGCATATAGTTGATTATTTTCCGCTTTAAATTTTAAGTCCTTCAGATCGCCTGTTATGTACAGTGAATTCCTGGTATATTTATTTTTCTTAAGATCAACTTTCAGCGCTTCAATTAATTTTTTGCCTGTGGTATAACAATAAAATGTTTTATCCTCCGGATTTTTATTATCTACAACCAGAGAAGATTCATTTTCAAATAAAGGTATCTGAAACCAGGTTTCAGGAATACCTGAATTGTTCCTCGTTAAAAGATTGAGGGATTTATTCGAACCATCAATAAAACATAAATCATTAATGCCGTTATTATCTTTATCAAAATATGAAACCATAGTGGGATATTCACCGGCGATTATACTTACGCTATCGGAAAAAGAAGTGAGATTTGAAATGAGATAAAGCCTGCCGTTTATGTCCACCGATGCTATTCCATTTATAAATTTACTGTAATAAGGTATAATATCAGACAGGGAATCTTTTTTCAGGTAATTTATTTCAGGATAAAATTTTCGATTGTCTCTCGCGAATATTAATGAAAGGATACCTTTTTCACTGTTTAAGTATGCAATATCAATTTTGCCATCTTTGTTAAAATCACCTGTTATAAATTTATCAACTTTATATTTGGTGGTTATATTCACAGTGCCATTATATGAAGAAGAGAAATCACCATAATAAATACTGATGTTATTATCGTAAGAGAATATTAGATCACTGTACGAATCAAGATCGATATCTGTTGCCAGTAGTTGATTGATGGGATAGCTTAAAGGAATGTCGCGAACTTCTTTAAAATCACCCTCGCTGTTATTATAGAAAAACTGAAGCTTACCGGAAAATATTTCAAAGGCTGCAATGTCAGGATAACCGTCATTATTTAGATCCACAAAAACGGCTTCAGGGTAGCTTGTTTTTTCAATGATCTTCTTTTCGGTTAAATTTTTATCCTGGTAAACAAGAGAAAGGCCGTTAAATGTACTTCCTGAAATCAATAATTCCGGGATGCCATCACCGTTAACATCTGCGGTGCTTAAATTTTCAGGGTAAGTATTAAATTTTATTTCTGATTCGATCTCAGGTAAACCTTCAGAATTAATTTTCATAATACCGGCGGTATTTTGTTTTCTTGAGATAAAAGCGCAGCCTGTAATTGTCAGATTATCTTTCCATAAAAACTGGATCCCGGAAAATTGCTGCTTCATCTGAAATAAATGCGTATTCCCAAAAGTTCCGTTTGGAGCTCCTTCAAGGGAGCAAATCTTTTTATCAGCCGGGTTATAAAAAAGGAGATCGGTGTATGAATCGTTATTATAATTTAGAGAAAAAAGGTTTTTAAAGCCGGGTTCAATATTATAGTACTGGTATTTGCAAAAACCATTTACCGGAACCTGAGGAAAAACATCAAATGAAAGCACAAAGAACACAACTAAGATATTAATTTTTCCTGTTACGGTTTTGAAGCCTGTATTCCCTTCTTTTAAGAGCCTCTTCATATCTTCTCTTTTCATCTTCAGTTTCAGGAATTGCCTCATTTACTTTAGCTGGCAGCCCATCTTTGCTTAAGCTGACAAAAGTTAAATAAGCTGAATTTGTATGTGTCCTTTTTCCCTCCCTAAAGGATTCTGCAAAAACTTTTACTCCAACTTCCAGTGAGGTTTTAAAAACCCTGTTAACAGAAGCATTCAATGTAACAGCATCTCCAAGATTTATGGGATGACGGAAAACGATACTATCTACCGATGCGGTAACACATACAGTTTGTGAATGTTTAGCTGCACATAAAGCTGCGCAAATATCTATCCAGTGCATAAGCTGTCCGCCAAGCAGTTTTCCAAGCTGGTTGGTATGGTTAGGCAGTACCAGCTCAGTCATTATCATTTTACTTTCATTTACTTTTTTGGGGTTAGCCATTACCTGGAAGATGATAATTGGTTTTCAAGTTTTACTTTGAGGCTTTTTAATTCATCAACATTTTTATCGTCGGGATACTTCTCTATAAACTTGTCTATCTCAGCAACCGCCTGATTATTTTCATTTCTTTCGACTAAAACTTTAATCTTATTATACATCGCTAAAGGAGCATAAGGAGTATCGTGATATGTTTCAATTAAGTCATCATAATATATAACAGCGGCTTTAAGGTAATCAAGTCTCTCATAAATCTGAGCAATAGTATAAGTTTTTTTTGCAAGCTTATCATTCAGCTCATTAATCTTTTTTTCTGCTTCAGGAACTTTTTCATTAGTCGGGAAGAAATCTATAAAAGCCTGGAATTCAGAGATTGCTTTTTTAGTATACTTCTGATCGAGATTATAATTTGGAGACAGCTCGTAATAGCAATCAGCAAGCATATATTGTGCTTCCGGAACAAATTCACTGGCAGGCATATTTTTTATAAGCTTACTGAATTCAAATGCCGCCATTATATATTCCTCTCTTGCAAACCTTGTCTTGGCAAGGTAAAACTGTGCATCATCTGAAATTGAGCTTCCGGGGTATTGAAGAAGCAATGCCTGTAATTCATTTATGGCTTCCAGGTAATCTTCATCATTATAAAGCTTAATCGCATAGGAAAGACGGTTTTCAGGAGTCATATTGGTTGTATCAATACTCGAAGAACATCCTGCAAAAACAATTAAAAACAGGAAAGGAATTATAAAAGTATATTTCATAAAAATGTGGATTTCTTAAAATTTAATTGAGAAAAATAACCAAAATCCCATAGTAGTCAAAGGTATTTTTTACTACTTACTCCTGATTGTGAAGAAGAGAATGACTGCAAGTGCGGCAGTTCCTACAGCAAAAATCGGTTCGAGAATTCCTGAGAAGAAAGGTTCGGAAGGTAATTTTCCCTGTGTGAATGGGTAGGCGAAATTCTCAATATTTTTTACGTTGTCGACTTTAACAGTATCTTTCCCTGAATAATTAAATTCACGGGTAACAATCGTTTTACCCATTAAATTAAAATTACCTGAAAGATGAATAAAACGGGGAGTATAATAATCACCTAAAAAACCATCTCTGTATATTTCCCCGTAATTTACCGAAGCATCTTTAATTAAATATTGAATTTTAAATGCTTCATCATTTGAAATTAATTTATATCCTTCTTTAGTTAGGTCAGAAATAATTTCAGAATTAAAAACTTCAAATGAAGTACCGGTATTCATTTCGATATTTAATGTTTTAATGCTATCAGGAATGAATGAAATGAGGTTGACAACCGATGAATCGACAAGCTCATTATAAATTTCCAGGTTGGTTTTTTCCTGAGCAAAGCATGAAAAGATGGATGGAAAAATTATCCCGATTAATAATTTTAGGATAGCCGAATGCTTTTTATTCAATATAAATTGTCTTTTTATGAAGTGAAGAAAACAACGTTGTTAATTTAAGTAACTCTTATGTCAATCTTCAAGCATTTTTTAAAGTTATATTTTTTCGGCAGCTAACATTTCAAGTCTCTTAATTCTTTCCTCTAAAGTATTTGCCCGTTATTAAACGGACAAATAATATTTCTTTCACAAAATAATCCGGTTAAAGGTTTCCTTCAGGGGTGAGCGTGTGACCACACTTGGAACAGAAAATACTTCCGGTACTGTTGGAATATCCGCACTTGGGACAGAGTACAGCATCAGAAAAATTTATATCATCAGCATTTGTGGAAACAGAAAGTTTGTTTTCAGAAATTTTCCAATATAGATTTAATGCAAATCCTGCTGCAAATAACAGCAAGGCAAAGTAATATCCCCATTCATAAGAGACTTCAACAATCTTAAAATCAAAATCACCTGTAACCTCTCCGCCGATGCTCGATCTTAAAAACAACAGCATTAAAACACCCAATGCTCCTAATATAATTGAAAGGATTTTAGAATAGCGCGGAATTAATGAAACTACAATTCCCATAATAGCAAATATAAATGCGGCAACAGCAAGAGGCTCAGAATTAACATCACGCTCTTTATCTAAATCTGATTCTTCCTGCTGCATATTGAAATTCTGCATCTGGAATTTTTCAATTTTTGTTCCGGTAACCAATTCCATTCCGGTTATAGTAGCAATTCTTTGTCCCTGGCAGGTAAAGCTTACAAACGGGAGAAAAAAACATAGTGCAACCAGAAGAAATAAAGCGGGAGAAACGAATTTGTAAGACTCTTTCATTAAGAATCCTTTCTTTTACTTTAATAAAAGTTTAAAAATAATTGATCCCTGTGAGTCATCAATTCACTTCCTGTTCATACCTGGTCGATTGGTTCGATTGAAAATAAACATATTTTCCTGCAATCGAAAGTAAATACTATAAATTACTACGCCAACAAAAGTTTTCCCCTTGCCTTTATTTATGAATATAGTTAAATATCGGCAAAAATTTTTGGGAGTTTATGAAAAAATCAGCAGCTTTCCTTGTTTTTATAATTATCCTTTCAGTTGTCTCAGTTAAAGCACAAAATACATATGATTTTCTGAGACTTGATATGAGCGCACGTGCCGGGGCTCTTGCCGGTAGTTTTGTATCAAATAATGATGACCCTAATGTAATTTTTTATAACCCTGCGGGTCTGGATATGCTTCAGGGACAACCTGTTTCTTTTTCATTCGTAAAACATTTGCTGGATATAAATCTTGCAAGTCTTACTTATTCCCAGGAATTTGAAGGAATAGGAAGATTTGGTGCCGGTATTAAATATATAAATTATGGTACATTCACAGAGGCAAATTCAGATGGGGTTAAATTAGAGAGGATTTTAGCGCTGGAGAAGTTGCTTTTATAGTTGGTTATGCTAATGCACTCGATGAGAATTTTTATTATGGTGTGAATGCAAAATATATTTACTCAAGCCTTGCCAGTTATTCTTCCTCAGCAATTGCTGCTGATCTGGGTCTTCACTATGCTGTCCCTTCACAAATGATTGATATTGGTTTTGCCGTTCTGAATATGGGTTCACAGATTACTTATTTTATCGACACGAAAGAATCGCTCCCGCTGGATGTTGTTATAGGAATTTCCAAAAGACTGGAAAATCTTCCCGTCAGACTTTCTCTCGATTTCCATAAATTAAATGAACAACGTGACGACTTTCTTCAAAAGTTTAAAGCCTTTACTGCAGGTGCAGAATTTAGTTTGAGCAAAGTTTTAAGTTTGCGATTTGGCTACGATAATGAAAAGAGATCTGAGCTTAAAGTTGGGACTACTGCCGGCATAGCAGGATTTAATGCAGGATTCGGAGCAGTAATTTCTGATTATACTTTTGATTACGGATTCAGTTCAATGGGAACAATAGGCGCACTGCACAGGATAAGCATTGCTACAACATTCTAAGTTTTCTCAATCCTGATCTTGAACTTGCTCTTAAAGTTTAATGATAGGGGTTTTCAATATATTTTTTTGCAAGCGAATGAGAGCTGCCGTACTCTTTCATATCAAGAAGCTGGTTATAATAATCGAGAGCTTTATCCCTATTTCCCTTCTGATCATTTATCATTCCGAGATACAGGACAGAATTAATCCAGAAACCTGATTCACCGTCTTTATCAATTTCTTTTGAATAATCTATGCACTTATTAAAATAATATTCAGATGAATCAAAATCGTTTGTATTTTTATATTGAAGTGCAACATAATAAGTCGCTTCTCTTTTTGCCGGAATTGTTGTATAACCCGTATAACCTGAATCGGCCTTAGCTAAAACATCTTTAAATATTTCTGCTGAGTTTGCATAATCACCTTTTCTTGCGGCTATCCTTCCCCTCCATCTTTCGAAAACGGGATTATCAGGAAACTCATCGTTTAACATCTTAGCATAATCGTAAGCTACGAATGGATTATTTTCGTAATCATAATAAAGAGTCATCAGGAAATAACGCGCTTCGTATTTTGCATACTTTCCGTTCTCCGCTGTATTTTTCAATTCCTTCAATCCCTTCTCTTTATCTCCTGAAGGGAAAAAAATCATTAAAGGTTTTAGTAAAGGATATTCGTCAGGAATTACGGATGCATAATAATCATAAATACCAAACCCCAATTGTACATCAACGTTTTTAGGATCGAGTGTACTGGCTTTTTCCACAATCGGCAACGCTTCGCGTCCATCATCAGCAGCTTTAAGCCAGCTATCTCTTAAAGACCTAAGTCTCCCCCTGAAACCAATTGCTCCCCCCTTAAAAAATAAGGCATCAACATCATCCGGATTTTTATCCAATAGCTGGTCGCATTGGTAAATCACATCTTCAAGCTTCTGAAAAAATATATCATCGTGCGATTCATCATCAGGGTTTAAAAGAATTTTCCACCAGTCGATCATTGCAAGAAAAAATCTTCCTGCAGGATGATCCGGGTAATCAGCAATTAATTCTCTGAACGTAACTTCAGCTTTGTCAAACTTGATATCATATATTTGCTTAATGCCTTTAGTTACAAGAGAATCAAATTTTTCACCCTGCGCATTTATAACAGATGATATTGAGATAAAAATAAAAGCTGATAGAATTAAAACTTTCAACCGGGCTCCAAATTTTCTAATATATCAATTCCATGTAAGTAAAGAGTGTCGTGAACATTCAATTTATTATTTAACCTAAAAATAATCGTTTCACTTATTTATATACAATTCAATAATTCATTAAAGCATTTTCAATCTCCATCGGAACGAATGGTTTTTACCCGATCTTTAAAATAAATGTTCCTGTGGGATAAATTCAGATTAAACAATTTATTAAATGTTATTAAACCGTAAGCTTACCCTGCAGATATTCTCTTAATCCTTTCGATGCAACCCTTACCTGTTCCATCGTATCTCTTTCTCTTACAGTTACAGTTTTATCTTCAAGAGTCTGGGTATCAACAGTTATACAGAATGGCGTTCCGGCTTCATCCTGTCTTCGGTATCTTCTGCCGACTGCGCCTTTATCATCATAAAAAACTTTGAAGTTTTTTCTAAGGTCGGTTTCAATTTCTCTTGCAATTTCAGGCATCCCGTCTTTATTAACAAGCGGAAATATAGCCGCTTTAATTGGTGCAAGCTTTGGATGAAAACGAAGAACCGATCTTGTTTCACCTTTAACTTCTTCTTCATAATAAGCATCCGTAAGAAAAGCCATAAATGATCTGCTCGCTCCTGCTGAAGTTTCAATAATAAAAGGAATGAATTTCTCTTTTGATTCTTCATCAAAATATTTCATAGACTTACCGGAGTATTTTTCGTGCCTGCTCAAATCAAAATCTGTTCTGTTATGAATTCCTTCAATCTCTCCCCATCCAAAGGGAAATTGATATTCGACATCTGTTGCCTCTTTAGCATAATGAGCAAGCTTTTCTTTCGGATGATCATGAAAACGTAATTTCGATTCTGTCATTCCGAGAGTTTTATACCAGTTTATACGCTGCTCTTTCCAGTAGTCGTACCATTTTTTATCATCGGAAGGATTAACAAAATACTGCATCTCCATCTGTTCAAATTCTCTTGTTCTGAAAAGGAAATTCTTGGTATTTATTTCATTCCTGAACGCTTTACCTACCTGTGCAATCCCAAAAGGAAGCTTTTGTCGTGAAGCATTTTGTACATTCAGAAAATTAACAAAAATTCCCTGTGCAGTTTCGGGTCTCAGGTAAACAACTGCGCCAGAATCTTCAACAGGACCGATAAATGTTTTAAACATAAGGTTAAATTGTCTTGCCGACGGTAAATGTTCCCTTGTTCCCGCATTGAGGACAATTTAATTCCGAAAGCAGGACAGGACTCAGATCAGGATTTTCAAGCATAGAGGCAAATTCAGCATCAAGTGGGTTTTCGTTTTCAGGAGCCGAAGCATCCATTACATTTTCAAATTGATGAGTTAACTTAGCATTACCTGCAATCTGGTTTTTAACTTCTTCAATGGCTTTTTTCTTTTTCTTTTCGTTTATCAATTCGCCAAGAATATCAACTCTGAACCTCGCTTTACATTGTTTACAATCAACCATTGGGTCAGTAAAATTTTCAACGTGACCGGATGCTTCCCAGACTTTCGGATGCATTAGTATTGAAGCATCCAGTCCTTCCACATCCTCGCGGTAAGTCATGAACTTCCACCATTCCTCTTTAATATTTTTCAGAAGTTCAACACCAAGCGGACCATAATCCCAGCATCCATTTAACCCACCATATATTTCGCTTGATTGAAAGACAAATCCTCTTCTTTTTGAAAGTGAGACTATTTTTTCCAACAAATCATTCTGATTCTGCTTTGCCATTTAATTTCCTTAGTTCCTTAAAAATTGAGTGACAATATACAAAAATGAATAATGCTTGTAAAAAGAACTATTTCTCATAAAACATACTGGTTTAAATTTTAGCGTTGCCTGCCTGATAGAAACTGATCAGCTCAAACTGATGATGATTTAAATATATTTTCAGCAAAAAATAGTGTAATCAAATTTCGCCGAGAGCATATTATTTTTTATTTTTCGCATTCGAAAGAGAGAGGGAAATACATGTTTAAGAAATTATTGCCGAAGGAAGAAAAGTACTTCGAAAATTTTAAGGAAATGATAACTCACATTAGCGAGATGGCAAATCTTACTAACCAGTTGTTTTCTTCCGAAGTAATTGACAGAAACCTTTTACTTAAAATCAAACCGCTCGAATTACGATGCGATGAAATTACTTCGAAAGTGGTAAAGAGAATAAACAAGACATACATTACCCCATTCGATAGAGAGGATATTTTCGGATTAATAAAAAGACTCGACGATATTAGCGATATGCTTCTCGGTGCTTCAATAAGAGTTGAAACCTATGATATAAAACAAAAAGTTAAATACTCTGATAAACTTTCGGCCGTAATAGTGGAGCAGGTTAAAGAACTTGGTATAGCAATTCAGGATTTGAAAATAAAACGTGTTAATGAAATGAAAGTTGTAAAAGTTCTTGAAACTGAAGCAGACACTATTTACAGACAGGCAGTTAAAGAACTTTTTGAAAATGAAAAAAATGCAATAGAAATTATAAAACGCAAGGAGATCCTCGATATACTGGAGAATACATCCGACAGGTGTCAATCAACAGCAAATCTTATAATAAGCCTTTTTATAAAGAATACATAAAATATGGAATTCGCTTTCATCATCATTATGCTGGCGCTCGTATTCGATTTCTATAACGGAATGAATGATGCTGCAAATTCCATTGCCACAGTAGTATCTACAAGGGTTTTAACTCCGGGACAGGCAGTTGCCTGGGCTGCGTTCTTCAATTTTGCAGCAGCTTTTATTTTTGGGGTAAGCGTAGCAACTACAATCGGCAAAGGTATTGTTGATGTCAATATAGTCGACAACCAGGTTATTTTTTCGGGCTTAATTGGGGCAATACTTCTTTCTGCATCGGCGACTCATTATGGTATGCCGATATCAGTTTCACACGCAATAATCGGGGGTTACGGGGGCGCCGGCATTGCAAAAGCAGGATTCCAGGCAATTGTGGTTTCAGGATATACAAAAGTTGTAATTTTTATTTTTGTTGCTCCAATAATGGGTTTTGTCTTCGCCCTGATATTTTCGGTCATTACATTGTGGATTGTAAAAGATAAGTCTCCATTTAAAGTAGATAAATATTTCAGGAAGCTCCAGCTTGTTTCTGCTGCTTTGTATTCACTTAGTCACGGTGCAAATGACGCACAAAAAACCATAGGCATAATAGCAATTGTTCTTTTTACAAATGGCGTTCTCGGTCATACTTTTCATATTCCTTTCTGGGTGGAAATGATGAGCTATTCGGTAATTGCTCTCGGCACATTAATTGGCGGGTGGAAAGTTATAAGGACTCTTGGAATGAGAGTAACAAAGCTTACTCCATTCGGCGGTTTCAGTGCTGAGACCGCAGCCGGAATTACAATTTCACTTGCTTCAATCTGGGGAATCCCTGTGAGCACAACACATACAATTACAGGTTCGATAATCGGTGTCGGTTCAGTAAAAGGATTTTCTGCTGTACGCTGGGGAGTTGCAAGAAATATTTTATGGGCGTGGGTTTTAACTATTCCACTTTCCGCCATGTTTGCAATGATAACTTATTACATTTCACAACTCATCGTTAAATGAATTTAATTTTAATTCTGGCTAAAGTTCAGGAATGATCAATTCAAATTCTTTAACTCATTTTCCAGAATCGTTTTCAACTCCCTATGTGCAGGTGATAATTTATTCTTACGTTTTTTTATAACCCCAAGTAAAATTAAAGACTGATAAATATAGCTGTAAAGAAGCAACTTTTCTTTTCCGGATTTAAGCTTCTTCAATGCAGCGATATGTTTTTTTATTGTAAGATAGTCCCCCCTTTGCACAGGACCGGAAAGTGAATTTTGCACTCCTGTTTTTTTTATGTTAGAAAGTGTTGTGGTAACTATCGGTTCAAATAATTTAAAATATTTTTTCTTATTCATCCCGGTTTGCTGAAGAAGTTCTTCAGAAGAAAAGAAATTTGCATTAAGAAAATTTGCTGCAAACACACCCGCAAGATGATAATAGACCTTATTTTCCTTGCTTAGTTTAATCGCATTTAAGCCTAATAATTTGGCAAGAGAAAAAAGATACTTCTCAGCCGCCGCATTGCTTGTTTCTATCGCAGCAAAGGAATTTTCAATTCCTGTTTTTTTAAGTGAAGGGAAAGTCTGCATAATATGAAATGAAGCAGTAATACCGGCTTTCCTCTCGATAAGCCTTAAGATGTCGCTATTCTCCGAACCTGAAGTATGAATGAACAATGAATCTTTGAATTTTAGATTTAAGGACGACAATCTCTTTGCAACTACAGATATCTCGTTATCAGGAACTGTAATAAAAAATATTTTGGAGGAACCCGGAACTTCAGAAATTTTATCAGAATAAAAACTGATTTTATTTTCCCTGGCAAGAAATCCGGCCGATTTTATATTTCTGCTTACCACTCCTTTTACAGAATATTTTTTTTCGATAAGAAGCGGGATGAGACTATGTGCAATTTTCCCGGCACCAATAAAAATTATTTCAGATTTTTTTGTAAACAATCATTCACCATAAATTGCAGCAGAAAGATAACCAACCACTTCATTTTTATCACCGGTTGTATCTCCGGAATCACACCTGTATAAAACTTTAGATTTTCTGAAATTCAGTCTGTCCGCCGCTTTCATCATCGCTAAAATTGTTCCCGCACCGCATGCCTCACATCTGCCCGCTTCAAAATTTTCCTGGAGCCCGGAATAATTAAAGTTATTAATTTCATGTTCAATAATAGAATCCATTTGAGAGGCAATGCTTCCTGAATAATAATGCGATAAGTCAGAGCTTGAAACTACAACTGTATTTTCATCCACAACTTCCGATAATTTATTTGCTAACTCATCAACATACAAGCTACCCTGGTCTCCCATTACTATAGGAACAATTTCAAAATAATTTAGCATCATCTGCAGAAAGGGAATCTGAACTTCAATTGCGTGTTCCTGCCTGTGACCTTCTATACCTTTAAATATTGCTTTACTATCCCCGGCAAGTGCATCAGCTATTTTTTTATTTACTCTTACCGCACCAAGCGGCGTTTGATATGCATCTCCTTCATAAACCGACACTCCGGGAAAATATTCCCTGTGACTCGGAGATATAATGATTACAGTCCTCACATTATCTTTATTAAGGAGATTAAAACCGAAGGCTGCAGTTTTACCCGAATAAATATAGCCGGCGTGCGGAACAACAATTCCAAAAAGTCTGCCTGGCAATTTTTCACTTTCTGTTATCTGTAAAAGAATTTTTACTTCATCTTTTAGCTTTGATGCTTCTGCCGGATAAAAATATCCCGCTACTGCCGGTTTTCTAACCTGAGACATAAGATGTTTTCCTTTCTCCTTCTTCAGAAAAAATTTCAGCAGTGAAGATTTCCAGGTTTAATTTTTCTTTTTGCCACAGAAAAGGTTCGAAGCCTGCTTTTTCACATATAGCACAAAGAAAATCTTCCAGACTAAATTTATTTTCTGTAGCAACCTGCGGAAGCAGCAATCCCCGTCTTCCATAATGAGTTAAAATTAATCCGTGTTTTCCAAGAACAATTTCATTATAGCCACTAATTTTTTGTGGTTCCGATAAAACAGAGATTTCAATTTCAATCTTATTTAACTCTGTAAAAGAGAGAGGTAAAAATCGCGGATCTCTGAAAGCTGCCTGTTTTGCGGCATCACAAACCGTTTCGAATAAATTTGTTTCCGCAATAATGTATCCTATACATCCTCTAAGTTCCATATGAATGGTTAATGTTACAAATACTCCTGCTTTTATTTCCAAGGATGGGTACTTTTCAAAATCAACTGAAGGTTCTTCAACCTCACCAAAAACTGCTTTTATAGAATCGCGTGCAGCTTTTAAGAGAATATTTTTTTCAACATCCGAAAATTCCATTTGCTGTCTTCCCACTGTTTTTATTCCAACGAATAAACAATCAACTCGTTTTTATTTTTGAGCAAAAGCAGGAGATCATCTTTTACAAAAAAAGAATCGGGGATGTAAGATGTAATCCCCTGGTTCAACAATACTTCTAAAATAATTTTTCCTGTATCAATATCAACAACATTAAAGTTATTTTCAAGCTTCCCTTCGTTATCCACAGTATGATAACTCAGAAAAAGCAGGTTTTTATTTGATATAAGATCAATTGAACCGGAGATAACTTCGACATTTTTTTTATCTTCAATAGTTTTCTCTGCTTCCGGAGTAAGCTTTCCCGGCACGTACGCTTCCGGGAAAAAATAGTTTTTATATTTTTCGTACTGCTCATCCAATGATTTTTCTCTGAGCCGGTTTATTTCTTCAAATTCTTCTCCGTATTCCTCCAGTATATTTCCTGTTTCAGCATCGAGTAAAAATAATTCACGCGCTTCAAACTTTTGCCTGAAGGCGAATAACTTTTCTTTGTAAAGGAAAAGAAAAATCAGGTCTTTCCTGCTCCATAAAATATTTTTTTTATTAAGAGAATAAACAGTAATACCTATGTGTCCGGGCATATCCGGTTTATGGAACCCGTGAAAAAATATCATGTCATTTTCAAACTCTTCAATACCAACCCAGAATTTTTCATCAAGCTGAAAGTCGTTTAATATTTTCTTCCCCGATTCAATTTTTATGCAACTGAAATAAACCTGCTTATTTTTTTCATCTCTTTCTTCTATAAGCAATTTATCACCGGAAGGAAGAAGCCGCCAGATGGTTCTTTTATTTGTGAAAGAATACTTCTTTTTAACCTTCATTACTCTTATGATTTATTTCTTCAAACTGCGCGGTAAAATGTCTTAACATTGGAGCCTGGTAAGTAATTTTATATCCTTTAAGCGAACTTCTCTTTTTGTAGACTTCAAGAATTATTTCAAGAACATAATCGATATGACTTTGAGTATAAACTCTGCGCGGAATAGCAAGCCTTACCAGTTCCATTGGCGGAGGGATCAACTTTCCGTTTTTATCATATTTACCAAACATTACGCTTCCGATTTCTACTGCCCTTATACCGCCTTCAATATAAAGTGCACATACAACAGACTGACCGGGAAATTGTTCCTGTGGAATATTCGGTAAGAATCTCTTTGCATCAATATAGATTGCGTGACCTCCGGGCGGTTCAATAATCGGAACTCCCGCGGAAACAAGCTTTTCACCGAGATACTCAACGCTTCTGATCCTGTACTGTAAGTAATGTTCATCTAAAACTTCTTCAAGCCCCTGTGCAATAGCTTCAAGATCTCTCCCTGCAAGTCCACCATAAGTAGGAAAGCCTTCGGTAATAATCAACAGGTTTCTGCATTTCATTGCAAGCTCATCATCATTCATTGCAATAAAACCGCCAATGTTGGCAAGACCATCTTTCTTAGCGCTCATGGTTGCGCCATCAGCATAAGAAAACATTTCCTGCGCAATTTCGAGCAGCGATTTATCCTGGTAACCGTTCTCTCTTTTCTTTATAAAATATGCATTCTCTGCGAACCTGCATGCGTCAATAAAAAGAGGAATATCATATTTCTTTAATACTTCCTTTACCTCTCTTATATTCTGCATAGAAACAGGCTGCCCTCCGCCTGAATTATTTGTTACCGTAATCATACAAACAGGAATATTTTCTTTCCCTTTTTCCTTAATGAAACTCTCAAGCTTTTCAACATCCATATTTCCCTTAAAAGGAGCGCGGACTTCAGGATGCTTACCTTCTTCATTTAATAAATCCACAGCCTCGGCATTTGTAAATTCCACGTTAGCTCTTGTTGTATCAAAGTGTGTATTATTCGGAACGAACTTGCCTTTACCACCTACTGTTGAGAACAAAATTCTTTCTGCTGCTCTTCCCTGGTGAGTAGGAATAACGTACTTCAGTCCCGTGATTTTTTTTACCATATCTTCAAAGCGGTAAAAGCTTTTGGAACCGGCATAAGCTTCATCTCCCTGCATAATTCCGGCCCACTGCATCGAGCTCATAGCAGAAGTACCGCTGTCCGTAAGAAGATCAATTAAAACATCATCAGCGTGGAGCATAAATGTATTATTACCGGCTTTTTTAAGCAGTTCAGTTCTTTCTTCTTTTGTAGTAAACCTGATTGGTTCTACAGATTTTATTTTAAAAGGTTCAATTATAGTTTTCATTTATTTCCTTGCGTTTCATAATATTAACGAATAAGTATATTTTATAAGTCAAATTTACGGAAAGTTAAGGTGAATTTTAAAGATGACATCTTTGAACTGCCGGTAAGAATTTAAAAGATGTAATCTTTCCCTAACTACTTTCAATCATACTTTTAAAAATATAATTTGCCTTTTTAACAAAGTATAAATAGTTTTTTGATATACATCTTTTAATAATTTGTGAAGGGAAGAATTATGAACGATACGGATGTACCGAACTTAAATGGAGACCTGCCTCAAGAGGAACAACCGGGTGAAAAGGAATTAAGTCATACCGATAAGCTGGTTGGGGTGTTTGCAGAGCCAAAAATAATGTACGAAAAAACTTCTCATTTCCCTCCAAGAACAGTTGACTGGATTGTTCCGCTGTTAGTTTTAATCATTTTATCGATCATTTCAAGCTACATAGTAATGAGCAATCCCGAAATTGCTTACAACATAAAACATGAACAGCTTGCTAAAATGGAAAAGTCATTCCAGGAAATGGTAGATAAGGGACAAATAACCAAAGAGCAGGCACAGGAACAAATGAACAAGATTGAAGAAAGAATGTCGGGCGGAACCAACATCGTTCAGACATCTGTTTTTTTAATCATAAAAGTGTTCCTGTTCTTCTTTATTGTAACAGGGATTTATTTTATCGCAGCGAGGTTTATTTTTAAGGGAGACGGGAATTATGCCTCCGCAATGGTGGCAAACGGGCTTACGGCATATATCGATATTATCCAGGTTATTGTTGCAACGATACTTACCATTATTACAGGAAGATTAGTAATGGATACAAGCGTTGCGGCTTTTATGAATATCGATAAATCAACCTTTGCAGGTTTCTGGCTCGGTAAGCTTGATGTTATTACTATATGGAGTCTTGCCATTGTGAGCATCGGACTGGCGAAAATGTTTAAATCAGAAAGAATGGGGAAATACTTTATTTTCATTTTCGGGTTATGGATTATCTGGGGATTACTAATCTTCGGATTAGGACAGGCTGTTCCTTTCATGCGTTTCTTAGGAGGTTGATCTTTAAAAAACCTTCGGGGATTTGTTAAGCTGTACTCCGAAGGTTTTTACTTTCTTACCTTATGAATTTATGATAATTTCTATATTATTCAGAACTACTACAATATTAGCCCGGAAAAAAAGCGTTTTCAAAGTGTATTCAGACCGGAATTACTCCGGGTTAACCTTATAAATTCTACTAAATCAAAAGTTTTGTAAATCTTCAGATTTAGGGAATTATTGGGGTAACTATTGATTTATTATGCGATAAAATTTAAGTTAAGGCAGATAAAATGTTCGGGGAGTTATTTTGGGAATGAAAGACAAGGAAACTTTTCCATTATACTGCAAAGATGATGTCAATTCAGAGAGGATATTTATAACCTTACAAACCGATAAGACAAATCCCATAATACTTCTTAAAAGAAACAGCAAAAGGTGAAAAGTTTTGAGTTACACCAGGTATTAATCCCTTCAGAAAAAACTGTTAAGCTGAAAGGGAACCAAAATTATTATTGATTTAATTGCTAATAACAATTAAGTTGAATTAAGAAAATTAAATAACCAGGGAGAGATTATGGGAATGAACCCTCAAGCTACTTTTCATATAATCAGAGATCATCTGATTGCTTATTCAATTATTTCCGTTATCCTTTCGTTTTAAACAATAAATTAATCAGGGTAGCATTATGAAACATCTTTTTATTCTTCTCGTTTTATCAGGTATTCTCAACTTTGCTTTTGCACAGGATTCTTCTAAAGTTTGTGAAAATGAATTAAGGCATGGTTTGGAATTTCAGATAGGAAGCATGCTTACTTTGACAAATTATGAGAATTATACTTTCTCATACCGGTACCGCTTTAATAATAATTCAGGATTAAGGATAGGAGTAAACTTAATAGCATTGCCTATCAGGTTAACCAGTATTTGCCTGAGTCTTGTAACATCACCAACAATACAACCGGGCGTATTTTCATCGATGAAATAAGCAAGTTCAATTTTTTTGGAGGAAGCCTTTTCCACAAATAGATCCAAAGCATCTTCAATACAATTCTGAACATAAAATGGCTGCTCTTCCAGCTCAAGCATATCTGATTCAATTTTAGATAAATCGAGGATATCATTTATTACTGTTAAAAGTGTATTACCGCTTGTTCTGATTGTTTCGACGTAATCGAGTTGTTCTTTATCCAGATGTGTATCGTATAACAAGCCCGTCATTCCGATAACTGCATTCATCGGGGTTCTTATTTCATGACTCATATTTGCCAGGAATTCACTTTTAGCAATATTAGCAGTTTCGGCGGCTACTTTTGATTTTAGCATTTCTTCTTCAGCTTTCTTCCGATCGGTGATATTAAGAATTGTTGTAAGGAGATGGTTTTCGCCCTTTATCTGTACGGCTGCCGAAGACATTATACAAGTAATAGTTTTACCGGACTTTATCTGAAATTTGAATTCCATACCGTATACATAGCCTTTTTGACTTACCTGTTTGCGATATTCGATACGCTCATTTTCATCTAAAAAGAAATTTAATTCTTCTACAGTGTGCCCAATAAGTTCTTCCCGGCTGTAACCGGTGTCCTTCATAAAAATTTCATTCACATCTACAATTCTTCCTTCTGAAACTGTTGTTATAGCCATAGCCTGAGGACTATGCTTAAAGGCGGAATTGAATTTATATTCTGATTCTTTAAGTATATCTTCTGTCTTCTTGCGTACCGTAAAATCATATAAAAATGCTATCAGATATTTTTTACCGTGTGATACAATTGGTGATAAATTTATATCCGCATACACAATTTCATCATTCCTTTTATGGAGCCACTCAAACCTGATAACTTTTCCATCTAAAGCAGAGGACATTAATTTTTTTAATTTATCAATTGATCTTTTATTATCTGCCTGAAATTCGGGGGAAAGGTCTACAGGATGTTTACCGATTAGGTGATCCTGAGGTACTCCGAAAAATATTTCTGCTTTCGGATTGCAATCAATTATTTTTTCATCTTCTAAAATGAGTATTGCACTATGAGATTCTTCAAATATGATTTTAAACTTGTTTTCCGTCTCATTTAAAAATTTCAGTCGGTCTTGTAAATATCTTTTGTAGTAAAAAAGGAAGAGCAGGACTCCGGTAAGCAGAATTAAGCAAAGAGAAATGATATAAATATTAATTTGATGCATTATAAACAATAATTTGGTGGTTTGATAAAAGACATAAATTAAATTTGAATTTCACTACAGTATCCATGTGCCAATGTTTTTCACTATTAACGGAACCATAATAAACGCTGATTCCCCTTATTATCATCGACATGAATTTCATTTTCTTTATAGCAAATAGTATTATTTGCCAAAACAGAATTTTTGCATTTAAGGTAAATCAGCAAAAGAGTTGACTATATTCAGCATTTTAGTTATTCTTCATCTGTATAGAAATTGACCTGCGGCTTTTAAGGACAAATATCATATAAAATAGACCTTTAACAACTGGGGATATTGTTATGAAAAAAATATTCTTCCTTTTTGTACCAATTCTTCTTTTAGCTGTTTCAGGGTGTAATGATAATGTGAACTCGCCGGATTCTAAATATTCCAACAGTTATTTTCCACTTTTTACCGGTAATGAATGGACTTTTTTAGACAGTCCTTCCGAAACCTATACCTCCAAAGTAAAAATCTCAGGTTCATTTACTGCAGAAAATCAAAAATATTATCTTCTCAATCTTTTTGAAAATTCTATTGCCGACACCATCACTTCAGAAAATAATGTTATTTATATTCTGAAAAATAATGTTAAAGAGCAGTGGATAAACTTTAATTCGAAGAACAATGAAACTTACAACTACGATAATGCAGTGGTAACTGTAAATACCAATTTAACAGTAACAACTAAATTAGGTGAATTCAAAAACTGCATTAGTTTTAATTTTGATGTTCCTGCTATTGCCGATGATGAGGTCACATATTATTTTTCAAAAGGTATCGGTCTTGTGAAAATCAATTATTCAGGAGGAAGACCATTTGTACTGAAAGATTATAAGCTGTACTAGAATTATAAATTGGTTTTAAAAAAACATTAAATTATGGGTTCTTTCAGGTTAGGTTGATTATTTTTTAACTGAATTACCTGAACTAAAACTAAAGGAGGTAAAAATGAAACTGCTTTTCATAAGTACTTTATTAATACTCTGTTCCACAGAATTATTACCACAGAAGGTGGGAGATGCATATCCATTAAACATAAATAATATCTATTTACCTATTAATAATAAGGGAGTAATCGCAGAAGTGGTTATTCCATCACCAACTGGAAATGATTCAGCTGGTGGAAAATTTGCCGGACATATATTTTTATTTTCAGGCGGATTCTTTTTAAGCGGATACAGCAATGGAGAATTGTGGGCAAATGCTGTTGCAACTTCAAGTATTGAAGATGACTATTTACCGGGAACTTACTCTGGCGGCGAAACAGATACAAATGCTGTTTTATATAAATTGTCATCTTCAGATCAACCTTTTAGTCAAAGCTGGCAGAATTGGACATACGCTGTTGCTCTCGGTGCAGATTTTTATGACGGAGACGGTGATGGTGTTTATAACCCGGTAGATTTGAATGGAAATAACCAGTGGGACCCCGATGAAGATAGACCGGACTTAATTGGTGATGAAACACTCTGGTGTGTTTATCATGATGCCGTACCTGAAAATCAAAGATATTGGGTTGAGTCGGGACCGCAAGGAATTGAAATAAAACAAACTGTATTTGCTTACTCAACCATTCCTGAATTACAAAATATTATTTTCATCCGTTACCGTATAAAAAATACAGGGATGGTAGCAGACACAATGACCAACTTATATTTTAGTGTTTGGGATGACGCGGACATTGGCAATTCATCTGATGATAAAGTTGGATGCGATACAATACTTCAGTCGGGTTATTCATATAACAATGGTCAGGACAATGTTTACGGAATTAATCCTCCGGCTTTTTTAACTACAACTCTGCAAGGACCTATAGTTTATATTCCCGGGGAAACGTTTATAGATATTAATGGAAATGGAATTTACGATCCGGGTATTGATAATGCAATAGATACTGCGCTGGTCCGAAAAGGACAAATTTTAGGAATAAAAAATTATCCCGGTGCCAAAAACCAGCACATCACTTCATTTACTGAGTATATAAACGGAGACCCGACAATAATGGATCCAATGAATATTAATGAAGCCAGAAACTATATGCTGGGACTGACAAGAACCGGAGACGCCGTTGACCCTTGTACCTGGGCTTATGGAAATGTCTATAACATGGATTGTTCGCAGGTTAATCCTTTCTTCTGGTATTCAGGGGATCCAACAACCGGGGCTTATGGTTTGGGTTGGATTTGCATATATCCTTCAGATCAAAGACAATTACTAAATATCGGACCATTTACACTGGATAACACCAATGAAGCAGAGATTTTCGTCGCTTATTCAGTTGGGCAAGGTACCGATGCCCTTAACTCTGTAACAAAAGGCAAGATGATTACAAATATTGCACGTACACTTTACGAGCATAATTTTGATCCGGAATCAGTGACCTCTGTTGCTGACCAGACTCCTGGAAATTTTCCCAATGCATATGAACTCGCTCAGAATTTCCCTAATCCCTTTAATCCGGAAACTCAAATTAATTACAAGATCACTGAGGCAGGAAATATCAGCATAAAGGTTTTTGACATTTTAGGGAATGAAGTAGCAACATTGGTAAATAAATTTCAGAACCCGGGAGAATACTCCGTAACTTTCGATGGTAAAAACTTTGCAAGCGGGATATACTTCTACAGCTTAAAGGTAAATAATTTTTACCAGGTAAGGAAGATGATTCTTTTAAAGTAAACTTGAGAAACAGAAAATCCATGAATTTATTTAAAGTTTTTGATTAATGTATGGAGGTGCCATAATGAAAAATCTTCTTCTCGTCCTGGTAGTTTTATTTTTTGCCCCAGTGCATGCCCAGGAAAAATATATTAATGTTACCGGGACATCAGAGCTTATCCTGAACGCAGATCAGATTGACTTTAATGTTCAGATAAAAGTTGTAAAAGAATCTGTTAAAGAAAGCAAACAGGCAAACGATGAATATGTAAACCAGTTATTGAAAATGTTAAAAGATGAAGGAATTAAACAGGATGATATGGAAGTATCCCCTATTACACTCGGAAGAAATTATGTATTTACCAGGGGTGAGAGAACACAAAAAGGATTTTATGCACAGGTTAATGTTTCCTTCAAACTGAAAGACCTGGCGAAGTATTACGATCTTACGGATAAGCTTGCAGCAAATGATAACTTTGAAGTTTTAGGTTCAGGATATAACATTTCTAATTATGAAGCTCAGAATAAGAAGGCTTATGAAAATGCATTGAAAGCAGCTAAAGAGAAAGCAGAATACATGTGCAAAACACTAGGATTAACCTTAGGCGAAGTAACAGAAATAGATGAGACAGGAAATCCGCAGCCATATCCCGGACGTTTCAACACTCTTTCAAAAGAGATAAATCAGAATGAAAATCCTTTCGGGAAAGTAACAATAAACAGAAGCATAAGGGTGAAGTTTGAAATAAAATAAATAGCTGATTATGATTTTAAACTGATCTACATTATCATTAAAATATCCTTGATTTTAGCAACAGTTAATGATTTAATAACACGCAGCTAAATGTTATATTGGGCATAATGTTTCGGGGGATAAAATGAAAATAACTAAAATTATTTTCTTAGTTTTATTCTTAATAAGGACTATATAATCATAGGTTACCTACACCACCAGGTTATCCTCTCAGAATCCAGAACAGAATTATGAAGAGTCTTCACCAGCCGTAATTTCAGAAAACGAAATTCTGATTTTCATTATAACAAATAACTATTCCTCTTATCCCGATTTGAGTGATATGCTTTATTCGTAGCTAAGCACAGACAGAGTTAAAACCTGACAGGAGAAGAAATTTATATTGAAGCTAAATAAATCCCATTCTTTTTATTAACTGAGTTAGTTAAGAACATCATCAGGAAGAAAATTTTTGAAGTGTATCTTTGAAGATATACAATGGCTCATTGCACATTTTTCTTAATGTTTTGCACGCAATATTCTTCAGTTTAATTACTCACCAGATTTTATTAAAAATTAGTTCATTTATTCTGATAATAAAAATGATATAAAACTGTATCCCATTGGATGTTATTTTATAAATTTGCATAGTTAAAAAAATCTCGTTATCAGGAGAAGTAATGCAGACACATATTAAACAGGTTATAAAACGTTCCGGCGCAATTGTTCCTTTTAATCAGGACCGGATAGCAAATGCAATATACCGTGCAGCAGTTGCTGTGGGCGGAAGGGATAAATCGACCGCACAAAAATTATCCGAACAGGTTGTTGAATTATTAAATCAAAAATTTCCGGAAGGAAGTATTCCTCATATTGAAGACATTCAGGATGTTGTTGAAAAAGTTTTGATTGAAAACGGTCATGCAAAAGTTGCAAAAGAATATATTTTGTACCGCGAGGAAGCAACCAATAGGCGGGAAGCGGAAGGAAGATATGCATCAAAGCTTAATGAAAATATTCCGTGGCAAAAAATATGGCGCAATCTTGATTGGGCTGTTTCGCATAATCTTCATACTGTTGATCATTTAAATGAAAGAATTCTTAAAGGAGAATTTCCCTATATAGTTCACGAATCGGAAGCACTTTATGAAGACGATGTTGAACTTGCAGCAAAATTAATTATCGAAAGACTTGATTCGCTTAGAATGGTTATGATCAGCGGGCCATCTTCATCCGGGAAAACCACTACAACAATTAAACTTGAGCAAAAACTAAGTAAAAAGGGATTTAAGTTTAAAGCACTGAATGTAGATCATTACTTTTTTGATTTAGAGTTTCACCCCAAAGATGAATTTGGTGATTATGATTTTGAAACACCACAGGCACTGGATTTAGAATTGATAAATGAGCATATGGTTCGATTAAGTAACGGGGAAGAGGTGTTGATTCCCTACTATGATTTTAAAACAGGAACCCGAAAGCTTAATGCCACACCTATAAAACTGGCAAAAGATGAATTACTGTTGATAGACAGCTTACACGGATTATATCCTGCGTTCAGTAAAGATATTTCAGTTGAAGCAAAGTTTAAACTCTATCTTGAGCCGCTTCTTCAAATGAAAGGAAAAGATGGAAAATATATTCGATGGACAGATTTAAGATTGATAAGAAGGATGCTGCGTGATTCAGTTTTTCGTGCGTACAACCCGCAGCAGACTCTGGAGCACTGGCATTATGTAAGGGGCAGTGAGCTCAGAAACATAATTCCTTATTCAAATACTGCAGATTTTGTTATAAGCAGCGGTATGCCTTACGAAGTTCCGATTTATGCAAACAGAATGTTAAAACTTTTTGGAGAATGGAAGGAAAAATATAAAAACGATCCTCTCAAAGCCGATGCATTTGAAAGATCGGAACGGGTTTATGAATTGTTAAAGACCATCACCCCGGTTGAAGATGAATCATCAGTTCCCGGTGATAGTGTATTGCGCGAGTTCATTGGTGGTAGTACACATGTATATCACTAAATATGTGTTTATCATTCTAATTAATTAACTGTAATTTTGTGTTATAAAGACAATAACCCCAGGCAAAAATTAGCTAATCGGGTATGTATACGACTAAATCGAGAATCCAATAATTTCAAACCAAAGCTCCTGATATTATTGAAGCTCTAATATTTTTTTTGATATATCAATAAACTAAACCTTCAGATTATTATCGGATAGTCCTTTAGAGCGTTAACTGCAAAAAGAGGGAGGAAATTAATGAATCCGCATACAGAATTATTGAAATTCTTATTTTTATAGTATTTCCTTTATTAACATTTTACTTAAGAAGTAACCGGCATATAAGGTTATCCTTTTGAATAAATAATTAGTAAATGTTATATTGGGTATAATATTTCGGGGAATAAAATGAAAATAGGTTATCCTTCTTTTTTCTTTCCAATAAATAAATCTCTAAAGATAGAAGTTGAGTTCAATGGTTCAGCCTTGGCAAGTGGAATTTATATCTACAGAATAAAAGTGAATGATTTTGTTATCAGTAAAAAAATGGTTTTACTAAAATGAAAAGTTACTTCTTAAGGAATAAAAATTTAACGGCATCTTTACTCCTACTATTATTGATTACAGTTTTAACTGCGGGACAGAATCTATACAGCCAGAATATGGGTTCAACTGCCCGGATAAACATTAACAGAATTGATCTTCCTTTCAATAACCAGGGAAACATTGCGGAAGTTCAGGTTCCTGACGGCGGAAGAACAAACGGATATTTTGAAGGCCACGAGTTTTTATTCTCAGCAGATATTATTTTAAGCGGATTTACAAATGACAGTATGTGGGCAAATGAAACAGGATTTTGGCAGGCATATCAGCCCGGAACTATCGGTATGGCACCTGAGGATTCCCTTGCTTCAATTTACAGGGTAGGGGCAGAAGATGTGCCATTTGGTTCCAGCTGGCAGGACTGGAAAGATGCAGTTGATCTTGGAGCTGATTTTTATGACGCCAATAATGATGGAGTATACGAACCTGTTGATTTGAATAATAATGGGGTCTGGGATCCGAATGAAGATAAACCTGATATGATAGGTGATGAGAGTTTCTGGTGTGTTTACAATGATGGTGTTCCGATTAGTGAAAGAAGGTATCTGATATCCGAACCGCAGGGTATAGAAATCAGGCAGACAATATTCGGTTTCTCATCAGCGGGAATTCTTGACAGTGTAGTGTTTGTAAGATACAGAATTAAAAACACCGGTCTGCTGGCAGACACTCTTAAAAACGTCTATTTCGGACATTTAGCTGATGTTGATATTGGAGAAATTGATGGTTTTGAGCATACACGTATTGGATGTGATACACTCAGAAATGCCTCATATGGTTACCATACAGAACCAAGTCCCTGGGATTGGGGAAACAATCCACCTTGTTTCCTGACTGATATTTTAACGGGACCTCTTTCATTTGTTCCGGGAATTTCATTTGAAGATTTGAACAATAATAATATCTATGATGAAGGAATTGATATACCTTTTGATACTGCTCGCAGTTTCCGGGGACCTTTAGGCGCTAAGATTTATCCGGGTGCGCAAAATTTAAACATGACCGCATCGATTTTCATTATCAATGCTTCTCCGGGTTACAATGATCCCAGCAATATTATTGAAGCAAGAAACTATTTGTATGGGTTAACGCAGTATGGTGAGTTGGCTGATCCCTGTACATTTCCTGTAACCCACGTTTTAGGTGGAATTCCTTGTGGTGAAATCAATCCTCATTTCTGGTGTTCCGGTGATCCTGTAACAGCTAACGGATGGTTACCTAACTTTGAAGGCAATGTCAGAAAGATTCAATCAACAGGTCCTTTTACATTGCCTAAAAATCAGGAGATTGAAATTCTGATAGGACTTATTGTTGGCCGCGGCGACTCAGCACTCGGCTCGGTTACAGTGGCAAAGGAAATGTCTGATTATGTAAAGAGCTTTTATGAAAATAATTTCGGATATCCCCTTGATTTAAATGGTAATCACGGTCCAACTTTGGATCCCGAATACAAACTTTTTCAAAACTATCCCAATCCTTTTAATTCAACTTGCAGGATTAGTTATTCAATTTCGGAGGATGGAATTGTTACTATCGAAATATTTAATGTGCTTGGACAAAAAGTAACTACTATTCTCAACAAATTTCAAAATGCAGACAGGGATGAAGTTGAGTTCAATGGTTCAGCCTTGGCAAGCGGCATTTACATATACAGAATGAAAGTGAACGATTTTATTACAAGTAAAAAAATGGTTCTAATAAAATAATCGGGAGAAGTTAAAATGAAAAGTATAAATATTGTAGCCGGATCAATTTTTTGTCTCTTAATTATTTCTTTCTTCACGGGATATATTTACAGCCAGAGTGTTGGTACATCAGCCCGTATGGATATTAACAAAATAAATTTTCCTTTTAATAATAAAGGAGAGCTTGCCGATGTTATACCTCCTGATTCAGGATACACGAATGGTTATTTCGAAGGACATGAGTTTCTGTTTGCAGGTGGGTTCTTCATGAGCGGATATACAAATGACAGCTTGTGGGCTAACGGGGTTCAGAATTTAGCATTGCTGAAAGATTATCAGCCGGGAACCGTCGGAATGGATCCGAATGATCCCGAAGCATCAATATACAGGGTGGGTACGTCGGATCCGCCGTTCGGACAAAGCTGGCAGGACTGGAGTGATGCTGTTGATCTTGGTGCTGATTTTTATGATGGAAATGGTGATGGAGTTTATAACCCTGTTGATTTAAATAGTAACGGAACCTGGGATCCGAATGAAGATAAACCCGGGATAATCGGTGATGAAAGTTTCTGGTGTGTCTACAACGATGGTGTTCCTACAATTGAAAGAATATGGGGCTCTGAACCGCAAGGTATTGAAATCAGGCAGACGATCTTTGGTTTTACATCAGCAGGAATCCTCGACAGTGTAGTGTTTGTCCGTTATAGAATAAAAAATACCGGGTTGCTGACAGATACTATAAAGGATGTTTATTTCTGTCATTATGCTGATCCCGATATCGGTGAGGTTATCGGATATGAGTATAACTATGTGGGATGTGACACAGTAAGAAATGCCAGCTATACTTATCTCAAGGCACCAAGTCCGCTTGACTGGGGAGATAATCCACCCTGTTTCCTGACAGACTTGTTAACAGGACCATTATCTTACATCCCCGGTGTATCCTTCGAAGATCTGAACGGCAATAATATTTATGATGCCGGAATTGATATTCCGCTTGATACGGCTTATAGTTTCAGAGGTCCTCTCGGAGTCCCTGTTTATCCCGGAGCATTAAATTTAAATATGTCTTCAGCGATTTATGGTATTCATGGGGATCCTGTAACACTTGAACCGGGAAATATATTTGAAGCCAGGAATAATTTGCTTGGAAAAACTATTGCAGGTGATGTTGTTGATCCATGCTCGTGGCCTTATGCCGGGGTATTCGGCGGAGTGCCCTGTGATGAAGTTGATCCTTATTTCTGGAGCTCCGGTGATCCGGTATCAAATTCGGGATGGGTATCAACTTTAAATGCTGATGTACGGGATATTCAGTCGACAGGCCCATTTAAACTGGTAAAAAATAAAGAGATTGAAATCCTGTTTGCATTTATTGTAGGGCGGGGGGATTCCGCTCTTGGCTCGGTAACCGTTGTAAAAAGTATTTCCGATGAGATACAAAGTTTTTATGAAAATAATTTTGGTTATCCTTATGTGCTTGCTATAAAGGATAATAATATTAATAAAATTGATTTCGCACTTCATCAGAATTATCCCAATCCTTTTAATCCGGCAACTACAATCAGATATTCAATTCCTAAAACAGGATTGGTAAAACTAATTGTTTACGATATACTCGGAAAAGAAGTAAAAGTCTTAACAAATAAAGAACAAACCGCAGGAACTCACGAAGTAAGTTTTGATGCTTCTGAACTTTCAAGCGGTGTTTATTTCTACCGGATACAAGCCGGGGAATATTTTGAAACGAAGAAGATGATTCTTTTAAAATGAAATTGAGCTTTATCTTCGGGTTCAGCAATTAAATACAAGTCCTGAATCTGAAGATATAATGTTTAATTAAACCGGGAGTTTAAAATGAATACCAGGGTTACAATTTATTCTTCTATTTTAATTTCCGTTCTGACTTTATTCTGTGTAAAAGATTTTTTTCCTCAGAATGTCGGATCAGCATCATATATAAATACTAATAACATTTATTTGCCGTTTGATAACAAAGGAGATATTGCCGACATAAATATTCCCGGAAATTATTCATTCGGCTATTATGGAAATCATCAATTTTTATTCGGGGGTGGATTCTATCTAAGCGGCTTTACAAATGATAGCCTGTGGGCAAATGCTGTTGCATCAGCAATATTAATTCGGGATTACCAGCCGGGAACAGCAGGAATGGATCCGAATGACCCAACGGCTTCTTTGTATAAAGTTAGTTCATCTGATATTCCCTTCGGACAAAGCTGGCAGGACTGGACTAACGCTGTAAATCTTGGTGCTGAATTTTACGATGGTGATCATAATGGCATTTATAATCCTGTTGATTTAAATAATAACGGAACCTGGGATCCAAATGAAGATAAACCTGATATAATTGGAGATGAAACTTTTTGGTGTGTTTACAACGATGGCGTACCGGCAAACCAGAGATTATGGGGTTCAGAGCCGCAGGGAATCGAAATCAGGCAGACGATTTTTGCATTCGCTGCATCATCAGGAGCACAAAGTAATACTATTTTCATTAGATACCGGATTATAAATACAGGTTTGGTTTCTGATACATTAAAGGGTGTTTACTTCTGCAATTTCGCCGATGCTGATATTGGAGAAGTTAATGGATATAATCAAAACCTCACTGGAATAGATACAATTAGAAATGCTGATTATACCTATATGAATCAACCCAGCCCGACAGATTGGGGAAATAAACCTCCCTGCTTTATGACGGATATGCTCACCGGTCCTGTATCTTATATTCCCGGTGTTTCATTCAATGATGTAAACGGCAATAATATTTATGATGAAGGAATAGATATTCCTCTTGATACGGCCTTTTGTTTCAGAGGATTGCTTGGAGTACCAATTTATCCGGGAGCGTTAAATTTAAAACTTACTTCTTCAATTATGTATTTAGGCGGTGACCCAAATCTAAATCTTCCGCAAAATATTGTTCAGGCACGGAATAATCTGCTAGGGTTGACAGTTTTAGGAAATGTTGCGGATCCCTGCAACTGGGTTTATGGTGAAGTACTAGGTGGAGTACCTTGTAATGAAGTTGATCCTTATTACTGGTTTTCCGGCGATCCCGTTTTAAATATTGGGTGGATTTCAGCTATACCGGTAGATGTAAGAAATATTCAGTCCGTGGGTCCATTCAAATTAATAAAGAATAAGGAAATTGAAATTTTAGTTGCTTACGAGGTAGGACAGGGTAATTCTCCTCTTGGCTCGGTAACTGTTGCGAAAAGTATTTCCGACGAGATACAGAGTTTCTATGAAAATAATTTTGGTTATCCATACGTACTTACCGTAAATGACAATAATATTAATAAAATTGATTTCGCACTTCATCAGAATTATCCCAATCCTTTCAATCCGGCAACTACAATCAGGTATTCAATTCCCAAAACAGGATTGGTAAAATTAGCTGTTTACGATATACTCGGGAAAGAAGTAAAAGTTTTAACAAATGAAGAGCAAACAGCCGGAACTCATGAAATTAATTTTGATGCAAGCAGGCTTTCAAGCGGTATTTATTTCTACAGGATACAGAGCGGGAATTATTTTGCTGTAAAAAAGATGATACTGATAAAATAAAATTGGTGAGAACCTTCGGGCATATAGGCCAGCTCAAGGGTTTATAAAATGCTTTGCGGATCTACATCAAAAATTAATTTTACATCGCGGTAGCGGGACTTGCGGTTGTATTCAATAAAAGAATTTAATACAGCTTGCCTTAATATTTTGCTGCCGGGGTCTGTTTCTTTTGAGCTTTTTATTAATATGTGAAAGCGGTAGTTACCTTTTAATCTCGCAATTACTGCTGGGGAAGCAGAAGTGATCTTCAAATATTTTTTATACTTAATCAGTTCCCTGTATAAATCTTCTGCAGCTCCTCTTGACTTCTCTTCACTCTTATCTTTTGTTTCAATTAAACATAACCTTGTGAATGGCGGATAACCCATTTTTTCCCTACTGAAAATTTCATTCTGATAAAATCCATTGTAATCATTCATTAAAACTTTCTGAAGAGTGAAGTTTTTTTCATTTTGAGTTTGAATAATTACTTCACCCGCTACCCTGCTCCTCCCTGCTCTTCCTGACACCTGAGTAAGTAATTGAAATGTTCTTTCATCAGCACGGAAATCAGGAAGCCATAAAGTTGTTTCTGCTGATATTACTCCTACAAGTGTTACTCTCGAAAAATCCAATCCTTTTGAAACCATTTGTGTACCGACAAGAATATCAATATCTCCATTGCCGAAACTCTGAAGAATATTACTTAAAACATTTCTTTTATTAATTGAATCGGAATCTATTCTTTTTATTGAAGCTTTTGGAAAATAAAATTCAATCTCATCTTCAACTCTTTCTGTTCCTGTACCGAAATACTTTATATTAAGTGAACCGCAGTGAGTACATGCGTTAGGGACTTTTTTCATTAAACCGCAGTAATGACATTGCAGCATATTTTTATTTATATGATAAACCATCGGGACAGAACAATTCTCACAACTTTCAATTTCCCCACAATCTTCACAATAGATCTGTGTTGAAAAACCTCGTCTGTTCTGGAGAATGATGATGCCTTCTTTTTTCTTCAGCCTATCTGAAATATGATCAATCAACACCTGTGAAAAAACATTCTCCATTTTTTTCTTTTTTCGTTCCACCGAAATATTTACTAACCTGATAACCGGCAGCTTTGCATCATCAATTCTTTCCGGCAGTTCCAATAAATCATATTTACCTGATTTTGCATTGTACATACTTTCTATAGAGGGAGTTGCTGAACCAAGCAGAACGGGGCATTCCACAATTTGTCCGAGTACTATTGCAGCATCGCGCGCATGATACTTTGGAGGTGCATCGATCTGCTTATAGCTTGCATCATGTTCTTCATCTACAACGATTAAGCCTAAATCTTTAATTGGTGAGAACAGTGCAGATCGTGCACCTATAATTACCCTTGCTTTACCTTTCAGAATTTTTCTCCATGCATCGTACCTTTCACCTGCAGACATACGACTGTGCTGCACTGAAATAATATCTCCAAAGTTATTATACATTCTTGAAGTCATTTGGGGAGTAAGAGAAATTTCAGGAACAAGGATTAATGCAGACTTTCCCAATGACAGTGCTTTTTTCACAAGTTCAATATAAACCTGCGTTTTACCGCTTCCTGTTACACCATGTAATAAGAAAGTTTTAAATGATGCTGCATTCAAAGGTTCTATAACTATATCAATTATTTTTTGCTGTTGAGGGGTTGGAGTAATTTCTCTGAATCTTTCTTTATAAGATTCAATATAATCCCTGTTAACTTCCTTCTCAAGAATTTCAATTAAGCCTTTCTTCTTAAGAGAATCAGCGGAGGCTGATGATGCTTCAGCTTTTTTTAAAAGATAATTTAAAGGGACAGCTTTATTCTTCCTATTAATTAATTCAAGTAATATCTTAACCTGTTTTGGCGAACGGTTTTCTAATGCAGGAAACGAAGCATAAACTTCTCCTACACTTTTTGTGAGCTTAACAAATTTTTCTTTTTTTATTTTTATTCTTGCTTCACCTACTTCATCTAAAACAGTAACGGCGCCGTCATTTTCCAGACTACGTACAACTGAATAAATATTCTTTTTGCCAACAAGCTTTTGAAGGTAACTGAAATTGACCTCTTCCCTGTCGCACAAAACTTCCAGCAATTTATATTTCAGCGTATTCTTCTTTTCTTTCTGAATAAGCTTTTCACAATAATCCGGATCAATTATTATCTTTCTTTTTGATTCGATATCAATTCCCGAAGGGACACCAAGCTTTAATGCTTCGCCCGGTGAAGACAGATAATAATCAGAAAGCCATTCATAGAATTTTAATGCCTTTGTTGAAAAGAGAGGTTTCTCATCTGGAATATCTGATATTGGCTTTATCTTTTCTTTTACCGTAGTCGTTTCAGATGTATTAACTATAAAACCGGTGAGAGTTCTTTTGCCAAAAGGTGCAACCGCCCTCGATCCAGTTTTAGCCAGGGATTTAAGTTCATCCGGGACAGAATATGTGAATGTATTTCTGAAAGGAAGTGGAAAAACAAGTTCGACAAACATAAATTAAAAACTTGAAAAAATTACTAAAGCGCTCCTCTGATTATTTTTTATAAAAAGAACCCAACATCTTATATGCGCTATCCTGAAACGTATTACTCATAATTTCAAACCTCAGATTTTTTGAAGATTTATCCCATAAAATTCTCTTCCGGTCCTTGGATGCTATTATCTGTCCGTTTGTTGTAATTACACTGTCACCCGGTTGAAGAGTAAGATAGAAGAAGCCAGCATCGTGCTGCATATTTTCGACATCGGTTATAGAATTAAATTTGTAAACAACATTAGCATCAAGAGTATCGCCTACAGCATAGAGTTCTCTTGATTGAATGATCTTACCTTCCTGTTTCATCGATTTCAGAAAATCGTCGCTCTTTAATGCAAACTGGAAAATATTCTGTTTATCTGTTTCCAGATCTTTGTCTTTTGCGGCATCAGTCCTTAAATCATAAATATGAACAATCGCCGTTCCTTTATCAGGCGTTTCAAGATTTATTTCGTAAGATACCTTATAAAAATCTATGCAGCCCGAAAGACATAAAACCAAAAAGATTCCGGCAATAGTAGATATTCCGTATTTCATAAGGTTCCTCAAATTTTTCTAAACTTTAATTTTAATATACTGCCTCTGTTACATTCTTTGCAAGCTACTTTAGCTCATCTTTGTTATTTTAATATTATGCATTATGAAAAATTTTGAATAATGTCTAATAGAACCCTAAGACAGCTTCAATTCGGACTTGCGATTCTATTCTTTACAATCGTAATTGGAACCGCAGGTTATATGATTATTGAAAAGTGGCATATCCTCGATGCTATTTATATGACAATAATTACTATTTCAACTACAGGGTTTTCTGAAACACATCCTTTATCCCAGGCAGGAAGATTTTTTACCATAATTTTAATAATAATGGGAATCGGTTCAATTGCTTACACCGGCGGAAGAGCCGCACAGCTTGTGTTTGAGACTCAAATTTACAGGAGAAGAAAAATGAGTAAAAAAGTTGAACAGCTAAAAAATCATTATATAGTTTGCGGCTACGGCAGAATGGGAAGATTTATTTGCGAAGAGCTTGCAGACGCAAAAGTGGATTTTGTAGTAATTGAAAATGATGCAGGGAAAATTGAACGGCTGATCAGCCGGGGCTTTATGTTTGTAAATGGTGATGCCACAAGAGATGATGTTTTAGTATCAGCAGGCATAAAAGTAGCAAAAGGGTTGGTCGCAGTATTATCTTCCGATGCTGAAAATGTCTTTGCTACTTTATCTTCAAAAGTTTTGAATCCGGAAATATATATAGTATCCCGTGCTGTTGAAGAAGAGACAGAATCAAAGCTTGTAAAAGCAGGTGCAAGCCGGGTTGTTAAGCCGTATGAAATCGGAGGGACAAGGATGGCGGAGCTGCTTTTGCGTCCCGGAGTGATTGAATTTATAGACAGCATAGCTCGTGAAAAAAATGTTGATTTAAATATCGAAGAGGTAATTGTTCATTCCGAAGCGCCTATCATAAATAAAACTCTCGCTGAACTTCCATTTAGAAAAGAGATGAATATTATAATAGTTTCTATTTACAAGAAATCAGGAAAATTTGTTTATAACCCATTATCTTCCGCCAGATTAGAAGCTGGAGATAAACTAATTGCGATTGGCGAAAGCTCAAGCCTGGAGAAACTGAATCACATGTGTATGGCGGAAACTCCTGATTAAGTAACCGCAGCCTCAAGAAGGGTGATTGTCTGCTTTGATGAATCAAGTTCAGCTTTAATTCCAACCGGTAGAATAAATTTATCTTTTATATGTCCGAATGACATTCCGTAAACAATAGGAATGTTTAAATCTCCTAACCGATCATTTAGAACTTCTTTTAATGTGAATGAAGAATCGAATGAAGTTTTTTCCGAGGGCTTGCAATCTTTAAAAACTCCGAGTGCGACTCCCGCTGCCTCATCAAATTTGCCTGCCATCCTTAATTGAGTAAGCATTCTGTCAATTCTGTAGGGATCTTCTTCCATTTCCTCAAGAAAAATTATTTTATTTTTTGTGCTGATATCGTACGGTGTTCCAAGAAGTGAGACAACGACAGATAAATTACCTCCGATTAATTCTCCCCTGGCAACCCCATCTTTTATTGTACAAGGGTTGATATTCTTCATCTTCCAATTCAGGCGCAGCATTTTTAAGAACAAGGTTTTCTTCGGGATTCATTAATATTTTTCTGAAATAATCTTTTGTAAAATCATTATAAGTTGAAATTCCGACAGGACCTTGAAAACAAACCAGACCGGTTTCTTTATAAATCCCATAAAGCAAAGAAGTAACATCACTGTAGCCCATAAAAATTTTAGGGTTTGCTTTCACAACATTATAATTTATTAGAGGCAAAATCCTTGTACAGCCATAACCCCCGCGGGCGCAGATTATTCCCGCTACATCTGTTCTTAGAAACATCTGGCTTAGATCTGATGCTCTCTGTTTATCTGTTCCTGAAAAGTAACCCTTCCTTAACAGGATATTGTCAGTGTATACAACTTTAAATCCTAGTTCTGTCAAATTTTTAATCGAATCACTCAGTTCACTTTCTGTAATATAGCTGCCTGGAGTAATCAGTCCGATTGTATCACCCGGATTTAATCTCTGCGGTTTTATTTTTTCCCGGGGAAAATATATGGGCATGGTTTTGTTAAAAGGAACTATTGCCCCTACTGAAGCAATTCCCGCTGCTTTAAGGAAATTTTTTCTCTTCATTTATACTGTCTTTATTCTTATATCCACTGCAAATAAATTATTGTTTTCATCAACAATTAATGGATTCAAATCGCATTCAGTTATTTTTTCATTGTCAAGCATCATTTGTGCAACAGATTTTATTACATTCTTTATCTTATCGATATCTGCGGGAACTTCACCTCTAACACCTTTTAATATTTTGCCCATCTTTGTTTCAGAAATAATTTCATCGATATCTTTCTCGGTCATATATGTTGAACGCATGGCAGTATCTTCAAATACTTCGACATATTTGCCTCCGCTACCAAACATAACCATCGGACCAAAATCATTATCGCGGAATCCGCCGATTAAAATTTCATGTTTCGTCTTAATAAAAGGCTGAATAAGGAATGATTCAATATTAAGATTTTTACTTTTAAATTCGCTAATCATTTTATCAACTTCTTTAATAAGCTCTTCTTTGGATTTAATGTTTAACCAAACAGCATTCAATTCTGTTTTATGTATTATCCCTTCTCCCGAAGCCTTTAATACTACAGGAAAATTAATCTCTGCTTTTTTTAATTCTTCATATTTATAATATGATGATTTAACAACCGGCAGACTATATGCTTCTGCCAATTCTGAAATTTTATCACCATTTAAAAACCCGGATTCAGTTTGAAAGTCAAATTTCATTTTTTTATTTGGCGCTAATCTTTTTTCCCCATTCTTTTTGGACTTATAATTAAACATATTTGATAGAACAACTGCCGGGTCTTCCGGATTCCGGAACAAAGGAATTTTATACTTTGAATTTTTCCTGTACTCTTCCCAGAATTCAGGTAAAGGCATCACAGCCTGAAGTAATGGTTTATGGGATTTAATACTATTTATTAATTCAATAACCGGCAGAGCTTTAACCATTATTGGCTCAACAAAAACTGATATAACCGCATTAACATTTTTATCATTTAAAAGAAGTTCAATTGAATCGTGATAACCTTCTTTAGTGCCGCCGGGAAGTAAATCAACAGGATTATTAACACTTCCTTCAGGATGAACGATTTCCCTTAATTTCTTTTTGGTTTCTTCAGACAACTCGGCAAGTTTTAATCCATTCTTTTCAATTGAATCAACCGCAAGTATGGCAGGTCCACCTGCATTTGTAATTACAGCAATTTTCTTTCCATCCGGTAAAGGAAAATTCTCAAAACCTTTTGCTGTATTGAACAACTGGTTTAAATCATTTGTCCTGATAAGATTAAACTGCTTCAAAACTGAATCGACTACCTTATCACTGCTTCCAAGTGCACCTGTATGAGAAGATGCAGCTTTCATTCCACCTGAAGTTCTTCCTCCTTTAAGAATAATTACAGGCTTGGTTATTTTATTTTCAACAAATTTATTAATGAACTTTTTACCGTCACTAAAGCTCTCAAGGTAAAGTGTAATTACATTTATATTTTTATCATCCTGCCAGTAATTAAGGAAATCATTTTCACTCATATCAGCTTTGTTTCCAACGCTGATAAAATGTCCAAAACGAATATCAGTTTCACGGAGAGAATTTAAAACTGCCGCACCGATTGCACCGCTTTGGGAGAGAAATGCCATCGTACCAGTTTCAGGTCTTTCAGCTACAAAAGTCGCATTCAGTTTAATTGAACCGAAGGTATTTATTATTCCCATACAATTAGGACCAACCAACCTGCCTCCACGGGATTTAACAAGCTCTGCTATTTGTGCTTCCCTGTCAGCTCCTTCGCTGCCTGTTTCTTTAAATCCGGCAGTAATCAAAATAATTGATGTCACTTTTTTATCAAGAAGCTGCTGAAGAGTTTCCTCAACAAACTGTTTCGGAACCATAACTATTGCAAGATCAATGTCTTCTTTTATATCAGGTACGGTTGGATGACATTTGGTTCCGAGTATCTCTTCAGTTTTAGGATTAACAAGAAATAATTTTCCGGTGTAGCCATAGGTCTTTACACAGCTTGTCAATTCGTATCCAAGATTTCCTTTCTTCCCGGATGCTCCCACAATACACAATGATTTGGGATAAAAATATTTATTTATAATAGATTCCATAGAATCCCCAATGTTCATAAATTGATTTTTGCAAAATTAATACAAATGATAGTTTTTCCCTAAAAACCCGGAAGAATTTCACCCAATTTGAGGGATTATTGTAAATTTTTTGTGAAGTATATTTAATCTGAATTTTATATTTTCTAATTACTCCTGATTACATAATAAGAGAATAAAAGAAATGAGTATAAACAAATTTAAAACCGGTTCAGTCTTATTACTTTTTTTATTGATTAGTTTTTTTGCCTCTGCAAAAGACCAATTAAAATTTCAAAGACTTTCACTGGAAAAAGGAGCTGCATTAAACCTTACATATTGTATGCTTCAGGACCATAAAGGGTTTATGTGGTTCGGAACCATGTACGGACTGGTAAAATACGACGGGAAAGATTTTCAGATTTATAAAAATAATCCCGACAGCTTAAATTCTATTTCTTTTGATGATATCATTTCCCTCTACGAGGATTCCAGGAATAATATCTGGATCGGAACTTGGGGAGGAGGACTGAATAAGTTTAACCCGGAAACAGGAAAATTTACAAGATATATTAACGACGGATATAATAACGGAGGCATTTCCGGAAATATTATCTGGACTATATGTGAGGATGATGAAGGCAACATGTGGTTCGGCACAGAGACAGATGGTTTAAATAAATTTGTTACTAAGTCAGGTTTATTTAAAACTTACCTCCATTCAGAAAATAATCATAAAAGCGTTTCAGCCAACTCTATCCGGACTTTGTATAAAGATAACCGGGGCATTTTATGGTTTGGAAATCAAAATGGGTTATCAAGATACAATAAGAACACAGACGATTTTACGAACTATTCAATTATCCTGAACCCTAATGGAAAACCAATTTATGTGAGTACAATTTCTGAGGACAATAATAAAAATTTTTTGATAGGAACTGCGATAGGATTATACCATTTCAACCAGCAGACTGAAAAATTTATTAAGAGTAATATATCAGAGTTAAAAGGTAAATTTATTTATTCCATCTGTGAAGGAAAAGATAATATACTTTGGGTGGGGACTAACCAGGGTTTATTTAATATTAAGTCAAATGATAAGGACATTGAAAATTATGTTAATGAAGCTGGAAATTCCTCTTCTCTTAGCGGCGATAATATATTAAACATTATGACTGATAAATCGGGAATACTGTGGATAAATTCTTACGGAAAAGGAATAAATAAACTGAATAGTCAGGTTTCAAAATTTACCTCTTATTCATACGAACCGGGGAATAATACCAGTCTGAGCAATAATTCCGCTAATACATTTTGTATTACAAAAAATAATGACATATGGATAGGAACATTTGATGGTTTAAATAAATTCGATAAGAAGGCGGGAAGCTTTAAAAGATTTTATTCTGAAGAACCGTTTGCAAACAGTATAACGTCTCTCCTGCCGGATGGTGATTTTATCTGGGTTGGGACAGTAAAAGGTATTAAATTATTCGATACCCGTTCAAACAAATTCAGACCATTACCTGATTCAATAAAAGAAAACAAAAGTTTGAACTTTTTCAAAATTAATTCATTATTGAAAAATGATGATGGGGAAATATATATCGGAACATATGGAAATGGCATGTTTGTATTTAATCCTGAGACCGGTTCCCTTTCACAAATCAAATCTGGGGAATATAAGTATGGCGATAATCACGCCGACTATGTTTTAACTTTGTACCAGGATGATCTTCACCCTGAAATTATATGGATGGGAACTTATGGCGGATTAATTAAAATGAACACAGAGAAAAATTCATTTAAAGTATACAAGCATATTCTGGAAGATGGTAAAAGTTTAAGCAATGATTATGTATTTTCTATAACAAGGGATTTACAAAACAACCTGTGGATAGGTACTGCAAATGGATTAAATAAATTAAATGAAAAGACGGATGAATTTGTTCATTATTTTGAAAAGGATGGTTTGCCAAATAGTGTAATCAGCTCTATTGTTAACGATGATAATGGGAATTTATGGATAAGCACCAATTACGGAATTTCAGAATTCAATCCGGTTAGAAATGAATTTAAGAACTATGATATTAGAGACGGTCTTCAAAATAATTTATTTTTAAACCGTTCCTCGTTAATAGATAATGAAGGCAATATATACTTCGGCGGAACTAACGGGTTTGACGTCATACAGCCCTCTTTGTTTCTAAAAGATAATTTTACACCCGGAGTTTATATAACTTCAATCAAAAAGATTAATGAGAATGGAAGACAGACCGACTTAATTCCAACAAACGATAATATTAGTTTAAATTATGAAGAAAATTTTATCGATATAAATTTCATATCATTGGATTATAATAATCCATCAAAAAATTATTATAAATACAAACTTGAAGGAATAGATAAAGATTGGATTAAAGCAGGAAACAAAACTACTGCGAGCTATACAAATCTTCCGCCCGGAGAATATTCTTTTCGTGTCATAGGCAGCAACAGCAATGGTGTTTTTAATCCCAGTGAAGCAGTTTTAAATATTACAATTCTCCCTCCATTTTGGAAAACAACATGGTTTAATATATCTGTTATTATAATTCTTATTTTAGTCTCCTATATCTTTTATAGAATGAAAGTCAGGCAAAAAATAAACCGGGCACTTGAATTAGAAAGATTAAGAGAGGAAGAAAGCGAAAAGCTAAGAAAGAAAACTGCTGCTGATTTCCACGATGAACTCGGTCACCGTTTAACCAGGATTTCCCTGCTTTCAGAAATACTAAAAAGAAAAATAGGAACTTCATCAAAAGAGCTTACTGGCTTATTAAATAAAATATCAAATAACTCAAATGAACTTTATGAAGGGACTAAAGATTTTATATGGGCAATCGATCCTCAAAAAGATTCCATTTATGAGTTGATGATAAGATTAAAAGATTTTGGGGATGATTTATTTGAAGATTCAGATATTTTATTCGAAGTTAACGGTATTGAAGAACCTTTACTTAAGGAAAAATCCTTAACTATGGATTGGAAGAGACATCTTGCACTAATTTTTAAAGAGGGAATGAATAATTCACTGAAGCATGGAAACATTAATAAAATTTCAATTAATTCTAAAATTAATGCTGACGATATTGAAATAATATTAACTGATAATGGAGTAGGCTTCAGACCCGGAATATCAGATCGTGGTAACGGGTTAAAGAATATGAAGAAGAGAGCCGAAAAGCTTTCGGGAGAACTTGAAATAATTTCATCTCCGGGTAATGGAACGCAAATATTTTTTAAGGGAAAGATACCGGAAAAAGATATACACTATAACTAAAATTTTATGTATACAAAAGACATCTCCATTCGTGAAAATCCGGCTGATAAATCCGGTGAGCAAAAAATAAAAATAATGATTGTTGAAGACGATGAAATCATCAGGGAAGGTTTTATTTCTTTGATAAATGAATCAGAAAAGTTTTATTGCAGTGCAGGTTATGAACAATGTGAGGATGCATTAAAGAATTTTACCAGGCAAGACCCAGACATTGTTCTGATGGATATTGAACTTCCGGGAATTTCAGGTATTGAAGGAATCAAAAAAATAAAAAAGTTAAAGCCTGAAACCGATATTATCGTGATTACGATTCACTCCGAGGATGAAAAAGTTTTTGATGCACTTTGCGCCGGAGCTAACGGTTATCTTATCAAAAATATTTCTTCACAAAAATTAATCGATTCACTCGAAGAAGTTTGCAGGGGAGGTGCCCCGATGAGCACAGATATTGCAAGAAAAGTGATCCAATCATTTCATCAGAATATGCAGTCGCCGTTATCTCCCCGTGAAACGGAAGTTCTCCAGTTACTGGCTAAAGGTAAAAGCTATACAATGATTGCTGATGAACTATTTATTAACAAAGAAACAGTACGCACGCATATCAAAAATATCTACCAGAAATTAAATGTGAATTCAAAAGCTTCTGCGATAGAGAAAGCCTCAAAAGATAAATTGATCTGACTCATCTGATTTAAAAATCCCCCAACTTGCAGGATACCGCATTTCATTTTCATCTGCTATAATTGAAGCAGATTTAACTATCTATTTATTTAATAAAGAAAGGAAGTTTCCTATGAAAAATTTTATATGGAAATGCTCTTCAGGGTTTTTATTTTCGTTATTATTTTTCTGGTTCCTGGGCCCACTATTAATTTTCGGACAAACTTTCACAAAAATAACCGACCCTAATAACCCGGTAGTTACTACAAGCACCGATGCAAATTATTCCGGCGCTACCTGGATTGATTATGATAATGACGGCGACCTTGATCTGTTTACCACAAAAAGATTTTTATTCAGGAATGATGGGAATGGAAATTTTACATTGCTTAATACCGAGATAGGAAAGCATATGGCTTCACAGCTTGGAAATGGAATTTCCTGGGGTGACTATGATAATGATGGAAAACCTGATGCGGCAGTTGCAGGTAATTCATCTCTTATATACAAAAACGAAGGCGCTGATTCTTTTTTAACCGTTAATGAACCTCCGCTGTCAATTGATGCAGACAACCGGGGATGGACCTGTTCCTGGGGTGATTATGATAATGACGGTTTCCTCGATCTTATTATCACTCACCCGGCGGGTTTCCTGGGAACTCCATTTGAAAATTGTTTCCTCCTTAAAAATAACGGAGATGGAAGATTCACAAACATTACCGGTTATTATTTTACCGACAACCCTGAACCTTATACTGTCGCCACCTGGTATGATTTTGATCAGGATGGAGATATCGATCTTTTTATTGCAAGCGGACCGGCTATGGGTACCGGTGTCCGGGATTATTTATTCCGCAATATGCTTGTTGAAACAGGATCACCGGATTTCGTAAGGATAAATGATCTCCTTATTGGTACAGATCCGCAGAACGGTCAGGTTTGGAATCTCATAGATTACGATAATGACGGAGATTACGATGCCTTTATTACAAACTACGGCGGTGTAAATGATCATTTTTACAGAAATGATAACGGTGTTTATGTCAGTCTCACAAATGCCCTGACTGTCCCCGGTCAGCACCTTGCAAATACATGGGGTGATGTAGATAATGATGGCTTTCTTGATGTTATTGTAACGGGAGAAACTGGAACCACATTTTTCAAAAATAATAACGGAACGTTTGTGAATATGAATACTGGTTTTACACTCACAGGTTCTCCAAGAGGTGCAGTCCTTGGAGATTATGATAATGATGGTAACCTCGATCTGTTTGTATCGGGCAGCGGAGATGCAAAGGGTTTATTCAGAAATGATAATTCCAATGGAAACCACTGGATTGAAATAAATTGTATAGGAACCGTTTCAAATAAATCTGCCATAGGCTCACGGCTAAAAGCAAAAGCAACCATTAATGGAAACTCCGTATGGCAATTAAGAGATATTTCCGGACAGAATAGTTTTGATAGTCAGAATAGTCTTCGGGTACATTTTGGATTGGGTGATGCATCTTCAGTTGATTCATTACTTATTCTCTGGCCTTCAGGTCAGGTTAGCCATTTTACAAATTTAACGGCAGATCAAATCTATACCTTCCGGGAAGAAATACCATCCGGTTATTTAAGACCAAATTTCTCGGCTGATAAAATTGCCGGTAATGATAGCCTTTCTGTTCAATTTACAGATCTCTCATTAGCAGATTCAAGTTTGCCTGTAACGAGCTGGCAGTGGGATTTTAATAATGATGGAATTGTTGATGCTACAGAAAAGAATCCTTCATGGACTTACCACTCACCCGGTACTTATACCGTCAAATTAACTGTTTCAAACGGGACAACAACAATGGATAAGATCAGGATGAATTATATTGTTGTAAATCAATCAACCGGCGTTCAGGATATCCCGGCTGGTGCTCCATTGATATTTGCTCTTTATCAAAATTTCCCGAACCCTTTTAATCCGACTACAAGACTACAATATTCAGTAGCAAGGGGACAGGAAGTTTCGATTAAAGTTTATAATGTTTTAGGAAAAGAAGTTGCGAAACTTGTAAATGGATATAAATCTCCCGGAACTTACGAAGTGGAGTTTGATGCTTCAAAACTTCCAAGTGGAATTTATTTCTACCGATATACTACCCCTGGATTTTCTGCAGTAAAAAAGATGATGCTTTTAAAATAAAAAAGTGAAATTCTAATTTAACACCCGGTTGAATTTACCCTGGTCTTTGGAGATGTGACCGGAATGTTCAGTAGTGTAATAAAAACACTATTACCAAAACTGGTAACCGGGTAGCTTTTCAAAAAGGAAATCAAATATGATAAAAATTATTATTGCAATATTCTTTATTTCTGCTATTGCATCTGCGCAAAATAAAGCTCCAAAACCTTGTTCGTCCGCTGAAGCACACCAGTTTGATTTTTGGTTAGGGGACTGGAATGTAAAATGGAAACTAAAAGATGGTACAGAAAAATCTGGTTCCAACCATGTAATCAATTTATTTGACGGCTGCATAATAGAAGAAAATTTTAACGGTAACCCTGGAAATAATTTAGAAGGAAAAAGTTTTTCTGTATACAATTCCAATGAAAAAGTCTGGAAACAAACCTGGGTGGATAACTATGGTGCATACCTTGATTTTACCGGTAATTTTGGAAATGGAAAAATGATATTATCCCATCAAACCATAACTCCAAAAGGAGAAAATGTACAACAACGGATGGTATATTATAACATTTCAAAAAATGATTTTGACTGGAACTGGGAATCTTCAAGTGACAATGGAAAAACATGGGATTTAAAATGGAAGATACATTACAGCCGTAAAAAATAACTGGAATTTTTGAATTAACGAATTACCGATTTTCGAATTTTAGTGATAGAATTTAAGATTGTAAATTCTTAATTCTGATCTCTGACTTCTATATTCTTCGCCCAATAAGTTCTCTCATCTCCCTTACAGCTTTTTTAATTCCTACAAAAACTGTTCGTGCGATAACTGCGTGTCCAATGCTTACTTCATCAATTTCCTCAACCTCCCTGAAGATTTTTATATTTTGATAATTTAAACCATGCCCCGCATTCACTCCCATCCCGAGTTTCTTTGCGTGCTTTGCTGCTATTCGTATTCTTTCAAGCTCATCAAACTGTTCTTCCTCCGTAAATGAATTTGCAAAAACACCTGTGTGTATTTCAATATAATCAGCTTCAATTTCTGCGGCAGCATCTATCTGGTTAATATCAGGTTCAATAAACAGCGATACATCTATTTCATGATTATGTAGATCTTTTATCGCACTTTTAAACTTTGTAATATCATCAAGTACATTTAATCCTCCTTCAGTTGTAAGTTCCTGCCTCTTTTCGGGAACAAGTGTAGAAAGTTCGGGACCAACATCGCACGCTATTTTAATTATTTCCTCTGTAGCAGCCATTTCAAGATCAAGTTTTGTAGTAATCAATTCTCTTAATAACCTTACATCTCTTTCATTAATATGTCTTCTGTCTTCTCTTAAATGAACAACAATCCCATCTATTCCAGCTTGTTCTGCGAGTAATGCAAAAGTAACGGGATCCGGCTGATCTTCTCCCCTTGCATTTCTTAATGTTGCAATATGATCTACGTTTAATGAAAATCTCATATTTATTCCTTTAAATAATCTGCTTTAAAATATTCAAAATTGAATTAATTCCGATGCCATAATCTTCTGCTCTGAACCGAAGAGTGGAAATCAAATCTATACTAAACATAACTCCTGCATGTGTAATTACACAATAATAAATTGAACCCGTTCTCCAGGCAAGAATACCAAGGGCAATCCCTGCAACAATTGCTCCAAAAGTTTCTGCTACAGGCTTACCGTTATGCAGAATTAAAAAAGGAATCATCTGCATGAATATCGCATAGTATCCGAATTTTTCCTTTAAACCAAAAAGCATAAATCCGCGCCAAATAAATTCCCAGGCAATCAGATAAATGAAGAGCCCAAGCTCAAAAATAAAAAATGTACTCCAGTTATCTCTGACTGATACAAGCTGAGGATATGTTCTTACAAAATCGGGGAACGAAGAAAAAATCCAAACTAATGGAATCATTATTACAAGGAAAATAAATGTTATTTTAAAACCTGCCCTGTAATCTCCGGTAGTTAAACCATAATTCTTCAGATTTTCTTTAAGAACCAGCTTAATAATGAAAACAGGCAGAATAAAAAAAGTGAAGAAATCTCCGAAGAACCAGTAAAGATATTCATACAAATAAACATTTGGATCAAATTCATAATGAGGAAAAATATTGATTCTGAAAAAAGCCCTTGATGTATAATACCAGGAAAATGTTTGAAGTAGAGCGACAGCAATAAAAACGACTAAAACTTTCCTGTCGAGAGTTCGGGTTACTACGAGTAAATTTTTTAGTTCGGACTTAAATGAAAATTTATTCATGACATCTTAATAATTCCGAATGAAAAATAGAAAAAGCAGACTTTAATTCATAAAAATTGCCCGAAATCAAGTCTATTATAAAGTTTAAGTTTATTAATCATAACAGCACTAAACCAGCTTGACAAATTTTCTCTGCGGTATTATATTAGCACTCGCTTTTATTGAGTGCTAATAACAAACTAAAAAAATAGGAGATAACTATGGCAAAAATCAACTTAAAGCCACTTGGCGATCGTGTTATTGTTAAACCCGCGGAAGCCGAGGAGAAGACCAAAGGCGGCATTATACTGCCGGATACAGCAAAGGAAAAACCGATTGAAGGAACAATTGTAGCTGCAGGTCCGGGAAAAGTTTCTGATGACGGTAAACCAATAAAAATGGAAGTTAAAGTCGGGGATAAAATCCTGTACGGAAAATACAGTGGAACTGAAGTTACCGTTGAAGGTGAAGAATATTTAATAATGCGCGAGAGTGACATCTTCGCAATTATAGCTTAATAAGATTTTCAAAAAATATAAATGCTTGCCTACCAGCAGGCAGGGAGGAAATAATTATGTCTTCAAAATTAATTGAATTTAACAGCGAGGCACGCTCTAAACTTAAAAAAGGTGTCGATAAACTTGCAAACGCTGTAAAGGTAACATTAGGTCCAAAAGGACGTAATGTAGTACTTGAAAAGAAATTCGGCGCACCAACTGTAACCAAAGATGGTGTCTCTGTAGCTAAAGAAATTGAGCTCGAAGACCCGGTAGAAAATATGGGTGCACAGATGGTTCGAGAAGTTGCTTCAAAAACAAGCGACGTTGCGGGTGATGGAACAACTACCGCAACTGTATTAGCCCAGGCTATTTACAGGGAAGGATTAAAAAATGTTACTGCCGGTGCTAACCCTATGGATCTTAAAAGAGGAATTGATTTAGCAGTTGAAAAAGTAATTGAGTATTTGAAATCAATCAGCAAGGATGTTGAAGGAAGAAATGAAATTGCTCAGGTTGGTTCTATTTCTGCTAATAATGATAAATCAATCGGTAATCTTATTGCAGACGCAATGGAAAAGGTCGGTAAAGACGGAGTAATAACTGTTGAAGAAGCAAAAGGTACTGAAACTTCCCTGGATGTTGTTGAAGGTATGCAGTTCGACCGCGGTTACCTTTCACCTTACTTTGTAACCGATACTGAATCAATGGAAGCGGTTCTTGAAGATCCTTACATATTAATTCACGACAAGAAAATTTCTGCAATGAAAGACCTTCTTCCAATTCTTGAAAAGATTGCTCAGCAGGGAAAATCACTTTTAATTATTGCTGAAGATCTTGAAGGTGAAGCTCTTGCAACCTTAGTTGTAAATAAAATCCGCGGAACATTGAAAGTAGCTGCTGTAAAAGCTCCCGGTTTCGGTGACAGAAGAAAAGCTATGCTTGAAGATATCGCAGTTCTTACAGGTGGAACAGTAATCTCTGAAGAAAGAGGTTTCAAATTGGAGAATGCAACTGTTTCTTATCTTGGACAAGCTAAGAAAGTTAATATTGATAAGGATAATACAACCATTGTGGAAGGTGCCGGAAAAACTGATGATATAAAGAAAAGAATAAATGAAATAAAAGCTCAGATAGATAAAACCACATCAGATTACGATAAAGAAAAACTCCAGGAAAGATTGGCAAAACTTTCCGGTGGCGTAGCTGTGCTGAAAATAGGTGCTTCAACAGAAGTCGAAATGAAAGAAAAGAAAGCACGTGTTGAAGATGCTTTGCACGCTACCCGTGCCGCAGTTGAAGAAGGAATAGTTGCAGGCGGTGGTGTTGCTTTTGTAAGAGCTATAACCGGGCTTGATAAGTTGAAAGGTGATAATCTTGACCAGGAAACCGGTATAAAAATAATCCAGAAAGCTCTCGAAGAACCATTAAGACAGATTGTTGATAATGCTGGTATAGAAGGTTCAGTTGTACTGCAGAAAGTTAAAGAAGGAAAAGATGATTTCGGATTTAACGCCGCAACAGAAACCTATGAAAATCTTATAAAATCAGGTGTTATCGATCCCACTAAAGTGACAAGAACAGCACTTGAAAATGCAGCTTCAGTAGCTTCACTGCTTATTACAACTGAAGCAGTTGTATTTGAGAAAAAAGAAAAAGAACCATCTATGCCTCCTATGCCGGGCGGCGGTATGGGTGATATGGGCGGAATGTATTAAAATAATCACTCCTTGATAAAAGACGGAGTTGTATGGCTCCGTCTTTTTTTATGCCCGCAATTATTTTTACTGTAAATTTTATGTTTTATACTCTATTTGCTTTTTGATTTTAATTTAAAAAAAGATAAGTTTGAATGGGTTCGTTCACAGAGGTTTACCCCTGCCTCGTGATGGTTTAAAGAACCCCGCCCGATGACACCCCCGTCATCGGGTTTTTTATTTTTTGGTTAAAGATTCAAATTATTATAGCCTGAATCTCTTCATGATTTTGACAATTAATTGTATATTAAAAACCATCACTTTCTAAAAACTAATGTTTAAACAAGAATGATATTCAGAAAATTCCCGGTCTTTTTTTTAATCATTTTAACCTTCCTTTCTTCCAGTTTTGTTCACTCACAAAAGATACCTTTTAATGCTTATTCTGAAATGAAATGGCGCCTTGTTGGACCATTCAGAGCTGGTTGGGGAACTGTATGTGATGGAATTCCTGATCAGCCGAACACATTTTATTTTGGCGGAGCCGGAGGAGGAATTTGGAAAACATCCGATGCAGGAAGAACCTGGAAAGGTTTAATGCAACATGAAGGATCGTCAGCAATCGGAGCTCTTGCACTAGCTCCATCAAATCCTAAAATAATTTATGCCGGAACCGGACAGGTTGCCTGGCGATATGATATTTTAGAAGGCGACGGCGTTTATAAAAGTACAGATGGCGGAGAAAACTGGCAAAACACCGGTCTAAAAGAGACTGGCTATATAGGTAGAATTCTGATCGATCCTGACAATCCTGATAAATTAATTGTTGCAGCGCTTGGTCATGTTTTTGGATCGGGAAAAGACAGAGGAATTTATATTTCACAAGATGGAGGAAAAGACTGGAAACAAACTCTGTTTGTAAATGATTCAACAGGTGCAGTAGATCTTGCTTATGATGAATTAAATCCGAAAATAATTTATGCATCACTCTGGCAAATGAGAATGCATCCCTGGCTTGATTATTATTTACCTCAGACAGGTTTAAATTCAGGAATTTATAAAAGTACAGATGAAGGTGAACATTGGCAGAAAATAATAATTGACAGCTTAAAAGATGTCCCGCTGGGAAGAATCGGACTGGCTGTTGCAAGAGGAAGCAAAGGTAAAATTGTATATGCAACTATTGATGCACCTTCAGGCAAAAAAGGTTTGTACTGTTCCAACGATGGTGGTAAAAGCTGGAAGTTCGTAAATAAAAACGGTGCACTGGCAAATTCTTATTTCAGTCGATTAACAATTGATCCTGATAATCCCGATAAAATTTATGTAATGAGTCAATCAATACAGCTTTCAACTGATGGAGGAAAAACATTTGATGTATTTAAAGGTGCTCCGGGTGGAGATGATTATCACTTTCTCTGGATAAATCCTTCAGATACTAAATACATGATCACCGCTTCAGACCAGGGAACAGTTGTAACCGTTAATGGAGGTGAATCCTGGTCAAGCTGGTATAATCAGCCTACCGGACAGTTTTACCATATTGCTGCAGATAACCGTTTTCCATATAGAATTTACAGCGGACAGCAGGATAACGGCACAGTAGAAATTTTAAGCCGCGGTCCGTATGGAGCAATTGATTTCAGGGACTGGCATCCTGTCGGTGCAGATGAAAGAGATATGGATATTCCTAAACCCGGAAATCCTGATATGGTTTTCGGCAGCGGTCTTGGCGGCAGCCTTCATCGTTTTGATGAAGTTACGCGACAATCAATTAATGTTTCCCCCTGGGCACATGGAAGCTATGCAGCAAAACCAAATATAGTTAAGTACAGGTATTCATGGATAACTCCGATTGCCTTTTCACCGGTTGGAAATAATGCTTTGTATTTTGGTGCACAGTATTTATTCAAATCAACTGATGATGGAAACCATTGGGAAATTATTAGTCCCGATTTAAGTAGGAAAAATAGTGATTCATCCAATTGTGATAATCCGGATCTTGAAGAAGCAGCTAACTGCGGATTTGGAGTAATCTGGGACATTGCCCCTTCTCCAATTTCAGAAGATGTTATATGGGTTGGAACCGATGACGGGCTTATTCAATTAACAACCGATGGTGGAAAAATCTGGCTGAATGTTACTCCACCTGAAATTCCAGCTTGGGGAAGAATTGATGCTGTTTCTCCCTCGCCCTTCTCTGTGCATTCCGCTTACGCTGCTGTTAATCTCCACAGGCTCGATAAGTTTAATCCTTTAATTTTAAAAACTACTGATGACGGAAAAAATTGGAAAGAAATAATTAACGGTTTGCCTCCAGATGATTATACAACAGTAGTTAGAACTGATAAAAAACAACCCGGACTCTTATTTGCCGGTACAAACCGTGGTGTTTATTTATCATTTGATGACGGTGAAAACTGGCAAAGTCTTTCCCTGAATTTTCCAACAAGTTTAATAAGTGATCTTCTTGTTCATCAGGATGATCTTATTGCCGGTTCCCAGGGACGGGCAATCTGGGTATTAGATGATCTCAGTACTTTAAGGCAAATATCAAAAGAAGTGATTGATAAGGATGTGTATCTTTTCAAACCTGCAGATGCGTATCGACTCCGTTTCAGTGAAAGTCATGACACTCCCCTTCCGCCGTCAACACCGTTAGGACAAAATCCACCAACAGGAGCAATTATTGATTACTGGATAAAGAATGATGCGGACTCTGTTCAATTATCAATATATGATTCTGGAAACAATCTGATTAATACTTTCAGCAGCACTGAACAACCTGAAAGTCTTTCTGCTTACAGGTACTTTGATAAAAGATGGATTACTCCCGCCCAAAAGTTATCAAGTGAAAAAGGCACGCACAGATTTGTCTGGGATTTAAGATATCCAAGACCTAATGCATTACACTACGGTTATTCTATTTCTGCTGTTTGGAATGAAAAGACTCCGGTTAATCCTGAAGGGTTGCTGATATTGCCGGGAAAATATAAGGCTGTACTTAAAACTGCAGGAAAAGAATACTCTCAGGAATTTACGGTTAAAATTGATCCCAGAGTAAATGCAACAATGGAAGATTTAAAAGCTCAGCTTGATTTAGGAATGAAGATTGATTCAGTCCTGAACAACACAACTGAATTATATAATGCTATTAACGATAAACTGAAAAAAGAAAAAGACAAGCTTTCTGAAACTGATAACGATTCATTAAAAAATATTAAAAGTAAGTTCGCAAATATTAATGGCGCACTTTCTTTTCTTGCTTCTGTTGATCAAACGGCAGATGCGGCACCAACACAGGGTGTGATAGACGTATTTGAAAATTACAGGAAACAATTTAATGAACTAAAGATATCCTGTAAAAGTTATTTCAAATAAAATATTTTGCTCTGACCAGTAAAAGATAATTTATTATATTTCTCACCGTTAAAATTAAGAGTATCTAATCGGAGACAGCATTTGACTACTGAGGAACTGGAAGAATTTGTAAACGAAACTTTCGAACATCTTGAACAGGGGCGTTATCGAATGGCTCTCACCTCTGCCAAACGTGTATATGAAGAATTCCCTGAAGACTATAAGGCTACCATCTGTTTAGCCTGGGCATTGGTTGAAAACGGTAATTCAATTGAAGCACTTGAGCTTGCGAATTTAGCAGTAAAACTTTCTCCAGAAAATGTAATCGCCAGAACTTACCGGGGTTACCTGCTGACCCGTATGAGCATTTACGATGGCGCTTTATCAGATCTTAATTTTGCTATCGAAAATAAAACTCCCCTCTCGGAGCTGGCCTGTAAAAGCAAAGCCAGGGCACTTGCAGGAATAAACGAACCTGAGGAAGCCCTTAGAATACTACTGGATATCGTTAAATCTGATACTACTTTAAAAGAATCTTTTGAGTATCTGATATCGCTTTTTAAAATTACTTTGGGACAGAATGTATTACCAAAAAAGGAATCTCTATACGAAGCTGCAGCAGAAGCTTTTCGATATAAAGAATTCTGGTTTTCATTTTGGGCTGCAAAAAAAATTCTTAATTCTCCATCACAAAAGAATATTCATAAGCAGGCTCATTTAATGGAGTTGGATTCCCTCTTTCATCTGTTTAGGATAAAAGAAGCTTTACTTGAAGCAGAAAAGCTAAAAGAATTTTATAAGAAGGATAGTGAATTTGAAAATCTCTACAGGAAAATTTTAAAGAATAGTCCGGAAGGAAATATTACATTTCAAAACGAAAACTATGAACTTAAAGGCAGAACCGATTTCCAGGTCTATTCGAAACAAATATTTAAAGTGTATTCTGCAAAAACCTATAATTTTATTGATAATCTGAACAGTGGCAAAAGAATTTATCTGCTTCAGTTTAATGCAGAAAGTATACGATACGTTGGAGTAGAAATAGTTATAACCAACCCTTTCTACCAGAAAAAAACTATCGATATCGATGGGATGGCAATCTGGTACCTCAATAATATTGAGGTTGGAAGGAACAGGTTTATTCTTGGACTTGAAAAGGAATGGAAGTCGGTTGAATTTGTTCAGAACTGGGGAACAAATTCTCCGGGCTTCTGGACAAAAGGACAGGGGCAGGTTGATATTTACCTGGAAAATAAAAAAATATGCACACGGTATTTTTTAATTGCCAGCAGCCAGATAATAAATTTCGAAAAAGATTTGCACTTTCAATCTCCGGATAAATCTCTTGACGAAAAATCCACATTTCAACCGGAAGACGTAAAGAATTATATTTCAATTAAAAACAAATCTGAATCGTTAGAGAATCTTTTAAGTGGGATAAATGATTTAACCGGGTTAAAAGATGTAAAATCGGAAGTGCAGGATTTTGTTAACTACCTGAAATTTATAAACGATAAAAAAAAATCCGGGTTAAAAATTCAGGAGAAGGTTTCAATTAATTGTGTTTTTCTCGGAAATCCGGGCACGGGCAAAAGTACGGTAGCAAGACAGTTTGGTAAAATCTTTAAAGCAATGGGTATGCTTTCTAACGGTCACGTAATTGAAGTTGACGGCACTGAGCTTGTAAGAGAATACGTTGGCGAAACAGAAAAAAAAACTCTGAAGGTTATTGATAAAGCGAAAGGTGGAATCCTATTTATAAATGAAGCTTATTCGCTTGTTAGTGATGGCAAAGAAGACTCCGGTAAAGAAGCCCTTGAAGTTTTATTAAAGAGAATGGATGGAAACCCTCCTGATTTTTCTGTTATTGCCGCCGGTTATCCCAAAGAAATGAATATTTTTATTAATTCAAACCCGGGAATAAAATCAAGATTTACTCATTTCTTTAATTTTGAAGATTTAAATCCTGATGAATTGTTAGAAGTTTTTAATAAAACCGCAAAGAGCGAAGATTATATTGTTTCAAAAGAATCAGATGAATTATTAAAAAAAGAATTCACAGAACTATACGGGAAAAGAGACAAAACTTTTGGGAATGTAAGATTAGTAAAAAATTATTTTAATGATATAAAAATACAACTTGGAAAGAGATATTTAAAGATTACACCCCAGATGAGGACCCACGAGTCAATGTGTACAATTTATCCTGACGACGTAACAGCAGTTATAAGAGAAACTGATACCAAAAATTATTACCCCGGAATCGATGAAGAATTGCTCAACAATTCAATCGGAGAATTAAATAAGCTTACCGGACTTGAAAGTGTAAAAAAGGAAATAAACGAAATTGTTAAGCTTGCGCGCTTCTATATTGAACAGGGCGAGAAACCTGAAAATAAATTTAATTCTCATTTTGTATTTCTCGGTAATCCCGGTACAGGCAAAACCACGGTTGCAAGATTATTCAGCCAGATTTATTGTGCGCTCGGCATTCTTCCCAAGGGTCACCTGGTTGAAACGGACCGGCAGGGACTGGTTGGTGTTTATGTAGGACAGACTGCACAAAAAACAAAAGAGATGATTGATAAAGCAACATGGGGAACTTTGTTTATTGATGAGGCTTATACATTGAGCAGAAAGGGTTCAATGTCCTCAAATGATTTTGGAAATGAAGCAATAGAAACACTTTTAAAAAGAATGGAAGATGACAGGGGAAAATTTATTGTAATTGTCGCAGGTTATACTGACGAGATAAATTCATTTCTTGAAAGCAATCCCGGTCTTCAATCAAGGTTTACAAGAAAAATTTTATTTGAAGATCTTTCACCTGATGAACTTTTAAGAATAACAGAAAACTCCATTGCAGAAAAAGGGTATACTATCAGCACTGAAGCTCATGATTTATTACTTAAATACTATAATAAAATTTTCAGGGAAAGGGATAAAAATTTCGGGAATGCAAGGATTGTAAGAGACCTCGTTGAAAGGGTTCTGAAAAATCATTTATTAAGAGTTGCAGATATTCCTTCACAGGAAAGAACTGAATTAAAGTTAAAAGAAATCTCTGATGAAGATATTTCTGAAGTTACTTCTCATTCAAAGAACAAAGCCGCACCTAAAATTCAGGGTGACAGTGAACTTCTCAATGAGTATTTAAATGAACTATCAGGATTAGCCGGGCTTGAGTCTGTAAAAAATTCCGTACGAAAACTTGTCAGCAGTCTCAAAGTAGCTAAACTGAGAGAAGAAAAGGGACTTAAAGTTATCCCTAAAAATCTGCATTCGGTTTTTATGGGAAATCCCGGTACGGGAAAAACTACGATTGCAAGGCTGCTGAGTAAAATATACAAGGAAATGGGAGTACTTGAGAAAGGTCATCTTGTTGAGGTTGACCGTACAGGTTTAGTAGCCGGCTACCAGGGACAAACAGCCATTAAAACTGATGCAGTTATTCAGCGGGCGCTTGGCGGAACCCTTTTCATTGATGAAGCTTATTCACTTGCACGGGTAGTAAATGATTTCGGGCAAGAAGCAATTGATACTCTTATAAAAAGAATGGAAGATTACCAGGGAAAATTTGTCGTTATTGTTGCCGGATATACGAATGAAATGAAAGAATTTATTGAATCGAACCCGGGACTTAAATCCCGCTTTACCAACTATTATAATTTTGAAGACTACTCACCAAGGCAATTGCTCGAGATTGCACTGGTAATAACTGAAAAGAACAGCTACAAGCTTGATGAAGGCGCCTGGCAGCTTATGCTTGATATTTGCACTGAGCTGTATAATAAGAGAGATAAAAACTTCGGCAACGCAAGAATGGTAAGGAATATTCTTTATAAAGCAATAAGCAACCAGGAAGAAAGAATACTAACATTATATAATCCCGATACAGAAGACCTAAGCACCATAACTTATGACGACGTTTCAAAAATTGATCTTTCGGAATTGTAAATTCATTTTTAAAATCAAAAACCCGTACAATTTTAATCGTACGGGTTTTTTACAGAATTCAATAAATAAATTCTTACAACATTCCTCTTTCTTTAAGTACTTTCTTCACTTCATCAGTAGCTTTATCACCAAGTTCATAAATTACTCTTGTAGAAGGTTTGTTAATCTTTAACAATCTTCCAAGATCAATTGGTGTCCCTATAATAACAGAATCACACTCGGTTTTGTTTATAGTCTCTTCAAGGTCTTTAACCTGTGCATCGCCGTAACCCATTGCAGGAAGAAGCATACCAATATTCGGGTATTTCTTATATGTGGCAGTAATAGATTTTACAGTGTAAGGTCTCGGGTCGACAATTTCGGCAGCATTATTTTGCCTTGCAGCAATTGTACCTGCACCGTATTTCATTTCACCGTGAGTTAATGTTGGTCCGTCTTCCACAACAAGAACCCTCTTTCCCTTAATTAAATCGGGATTCTGTGCTGTTACAGGAGATGCAGCCTCAATTATTTTTGCTTTCGGATTTACATTTTTAATGTTTTCTTTAACTAACTCAACATTATTCGGATCTGCTGTATCTACCTTGTTAATTATGGCTACGTCTGCCATTCTTAAGCTTGTATTGCCTGGATAATAAGTTAATTCATGTCCCGGGCGATGAGGATCAACAACTGTAAAAGTAAGATCTGCTTTATAGAATGACATATCATTGTTTCCGCCGTCCCATAAAATTATATCAGCTTCTTTTTCAGCTTCACGAAGAATAGCTTCATAATCAACACCGGAATAAATTACACCGCCGCTGGCAATATGCGGTTCGTATTCTTCTATTTCCTCGATTGTACATTCATGTTTCTTTTAAATCTTCAATAGTACCAAACCTTTGAACTTTTTGTTTTACAAGATCACCGTAAGGCATTGGATGACGAATTGAAACTACTTTCTTTCCGGCTTTCCTTAGCAGCTCAGCAATTCTTCTTGAAGTCTGGGATTTGCCGCTGCCTGTTCTTACAGCAAGAACAGCTATTAAAGGCTTAGTACTTTTTACTTCTGTTTCTGCAGCTCCCATTAACCTGAAAGAAGCACCTGCAGCATTAACTATGGATGCCTTAGTCATAACATAATTGAAAGGTATATCGGAATAAGCAAAAACAACCTCATCAACTTTCATTTTTTTGATAAGATCAACTAATTTAGCTTCTTCATAAATAGGGATTCCATCCGGATAAAGACTGCCTGCTAATTCTTTAGGGTAAGTTCTTCCCTCAATATTTGGAATTTGTGTAGCAGTAAAAGCAACAACATTATAATCCTTGTTGTCTCTGAAGTAAACATTAAAATTGTGAAAATCACGCCCGGCGGCGCCCATAATCAGAACATTTTTACGTGGCATAAAAAGATCTCCATTTTTTCTGAGAACAATTAATAATTTCTTTTTCAGTACAAATACTTAAAAAAATTATCTTTAAAAATAGTAAATCTTTAAGTAAGATGCGGCATTTAATTGATTCCCTTAAGCATAAAAAAAGCCTGCTCAACAGCAGGCTTTATAAAACATTAAATAATTACCCACCAACCGGTGTGGTTTTTAATACAATTTTTATTGATCCGTAATTTCCGTCACCTTCAATTATAATCTGATCTCCTATATGCGAATAGGAATAATCTCCCGAGAGGTACAGACTTGGCATCCAGCCTGCATTCATCATTTTAGTTGCATTATCGAACATCGAAATTATATCGCCATGAGTTGAAAAAGTACCTGAATCGTGTATAGATGTTAGCGTAACATCCTCTCCCGGGTTGTCAGATAATTCTCCGTTGTATGTATAATTTGATTTATTGAAAATAATGTCAATAGATCCTTTCATGGTTGATGACGCATCTGTATTTCTGTAGTTCTTATATGTAACTTCAAAACTTCCGTCATAACTTTGTGCTGCTAATTGGCTGGAAATTATATCTGTTTTATTTGCTAAAACAGGAGATACAGGATCATTAGCTTTTTGGCATGCAGCAAATGCAACTGCTAATAAGAGACCCATCACTACATTCATTACTATTCTCATATTGTCCTCCGTAATTTAAATACACTTTCTCTTATGAACAATTTAAATTTCATGTAATGATGGAACTTTTTCAAGTCCCCTCCTTATCTTTAATCACAAAAAAAGTATAGATGAGAAATTTTTCACACGGATAAATGATTAAAAACACTTAACGGACAGCTAATATTAAGTTTTGGTTAAAAAGAAATTAATAAAATTTCAAATAGATCTTTTTATCAGATTCCTTTTGTTACCGAATGAATTCCGGCTAAAAAGTTCTTAAATTCTCACATGCAAATTTTTATTTTTAATGGTTAATAAGGATGCAATGGCACTTACATACTCAAGGTATCTTCAGCTCAATTCTATATTAAATGCTCAAAGACAATTATCTCCAGGACCCGAACACGATGAAATGCTCTTTATTATAATTCACCAGACGTATGAATTATGGTTCAAGGAAATACTTCATGAAATTGATTACCTGAAAATCCTTCTTGGAAAGAAAGAACTTTCCCGTTCGCTTCATACAATAAAGAGAATATTAACGATATTAAAAATTTTAGTTGGACAAATTGATATTCTTGAAACAATGACACCTCTGGAATTTCTTTCATTCAGAGACAGGCTTGAATCAGCAAGCGGATTTCAATCTGCTCAGTTCAGGGAACTGGAAATCTGTCTTGGAAAAAGAACTGCAGGTATGCTTAACAGAACTCATTTTGCTGAAGAAGAAAGAAATAAAATTGAACAACGCTTTACTGAACCAACTTTATGGGATGCATTCATTCATTACCTTGCAAATTCCGGTTATGAAATTCCACAGCAGGAATTAAAAAGGGATTACTCTAAACCAATTACTTCCTCCTCCGAAATTAAAAAAATTCTCGTGGAGATTTACAATACAGATTCTGCAAATGCTCAATTTTGTGAATTGCTTGTTGATCTCGACGAGGGATTCCAGGAATGGAGATACAGACACATTAAAATGGTTCAGAGAACTATCGGGACTAAAAAAGGAACTGGAGGATCAGATGGAGTTGAGTATTTGATGAAAACCTTAAATCAACCATTCTTCCCGGATTTATGGGAAATAAGAACGGAGCTTAAAAAATAATGTTCAACCCGGAAGATCTATACAAATCCCCTAACGCGCTTGCAAAGTATTATTCACATTTTAAGGTTTCAGAAAGGTTATTATTAACGGGCCATTCACACCAGGCCTGGCCTGATTGCGGCTTTGAAGGACAGAAGCTTTCCTGGCTTGATGCAGCAGAGTTTGTCGATGATAAATGGAAACGTGCATTTAAAAAAGCTGATGAAGTTAAAAAAGGTTATTTAAAATTACTCGACGATAACGGAAATATTGCTCTTGCTTCAAATACTCACGAATTATTAATAAAATTTTTATCAGCACTGCCAATTAGTAAAGAAATTAATATTGTTACTACTGATGGCGAATTTCATACAATAAGAAGACAGCTTGACCGGTTAAGTGAAGAAGGTGTCGAAATTATTAAAGTTGCTTCTTCACCTTCGGACAAAGTTGTTGAAAAGCTGATTGAAAAAGTAAATAATAAAACTGCTGCCGTACTTGTTTCAAAAGTATTTTACAATTCAGGTGAAATTGTTTCTGAACTTTCCTCCTTATTAAAGAAATGCGAACGGACGGGATCCAAGCTATTAATAGATGCTTACCACTCAATGAATGTTGTTCCGTTTTCATTGAAAGATGAAAAACTTGAAGCTGCATTTGTAGTGGGAGGCGGATATAAATATTGTCAGCTTGGCGAAGGAAATGCATTTCTCAGGTTTCCGGAAGGAACAGAACTTCGCCCTGTTATTACAGGATGGTACAGTGAATATGGCACTTTATCAAAAGCGAAGAAAAAAGGAGAAATTCTTTACGGCGAAGGAGATGACCTTTTCGCAGGTGCAACTTATGATCCGGCAAGTAATTATCGTGCTGCCGAAGTATTTAATTTTTTTAATGAGAATAAGCTGACCCCATCATTTCTAAGAGATATAAGTCAGCATCAGGTTTCGCTTCTTGCAGATGAATTTGATAATATTGATGCAGATCCGAAAATTATAACACGGAACAAAAATATTAGTATTAATAAAATTGGCGGGTTTTTAGTTTTATATTCTCCTTATGCCAGGGAAATTTCTATTCAATTAAAAAAAGAAAGGGTATGGACGGATTATCGAGCGAATAGTTTGAGGCTTGGCCCCGCTCCTTATCTTTCAGATGATCAGTTAAAGGAATCTTTAAGCATATTAAAACAAGTGTTGAACAAAATGAAATTTTAACCAGACTACTACAATGAATTTTATTTCAGAACTTTTAAGTAATATCAGGCTAAGTGATGTACTTGATATAATTTTTGTATCAGGTTTTATTTTCATTTTTATCAACTGGTTAAGGCGAAGTGCATCACGAAGGCTTGTTATTACAATCTCAGTGTTTGCAGTTATTTATTTCCTCGCCAGATTTTTCCAGCTTTACCTGACGGAAATTATTATTAAATCCCTGATTATAGTAATTCTGATTGCAGCAATAATAGTTTTTCAATCTGATCTAAGGAGAATGATTGATCTTGCATGGTTCTGGACTAACTTCCGAAGAAGAGGAAGCCGATTATCATCTTTTATACCTGCAGTCGACATCCTGACTGAATCAATTGGAAAGATGGCTGAAAAAAGAACTGGTGCATTAATCGTAATCAGGGGAAAGGAATCCTGTGACAGGCACTTAACAGGAGGAATTCCACTTGAAGGCAAAATCAGCTCTCCACTGCTTTACAGCATATTTAATACAAGTTCACCGGGTCACGATGGAGCAGTTATTGTTGAAGGCGATAAAATATACAGGTTCGGTGCACACCTTCCGCTTTCAATTAATATTCAGGCTCTCGGTGCAGGCAGTACAAGACACGCTGCAGGACTAGGATTATCCGAACGTTGCGATGCTTTTACTATTATTGTTTCTGAAGAGAGAGGAACTATAAGCATTGCACAGAATGGGGAATTAACTGTTTTGAAATCAACTGTTGAGCTAAAACATAAACTGGAAAATTTCTACGAAAAATATTTTCCGCACATAAAAGATGTAGAAAAAACCTGGTGGAATAAAAGAAATATTCTTACTTCCACTTCTTCCCTTGTTTTAGCTGTTCTTGTCTGGTTTATATTTGCTTATCATTCCGACAGAATTTTCAGAAATTATACTGTTCCAATTGAGTTCAGGAATATCACTGCTGATTATGCAATTGTGAATCAGGTTCCTTCAAAAGCGGAAATAACTCTTGAAGGCTCCGAGCAGGATTTCCGGTTACTTGATCCTTCCGAGTTGGTGGTTTCTTTGAACCTTGATGATTTAAAAAAGGAAAAAATGAATATGCCATTACCGATGATGCAATGAAACTCCCAAGCGGCTTATCACTATACAATATAGAGCCAAAAAATATTACGGTTAATGCAGCACCAACAAAAATTATTTCACTGCCGGTCAAAATTCAAACAACCGGAAAGCTTCCCGGTATGTTCAGACTTATTTCTCTGGAACCGATACCGGATACTGTTTTGTTAATTTCACCGATAGAGGGTAACCAGCTGCCAAAATCAATTTCCACTGAATCGTTCGATTTAAGTAAAGTTACTCGTTCAACAACATCACCAGCAAAATTACTTATCCCGAAAAATTTTAAACTCCCCCCTGAAGAGAATGACGAAGTGGAGGTAGAGATCAAGATAAAAAAAGGTAAATAAATGAATTCGGTGAATTTTCCAAAAGCTATTTCTGCTGAATTGACAATTAAAGCACCGGTTGAAAAAGTCTACCGGGCATGGACTACAGAAGGAGGAATCAAATCTTTTTTCGCTCCCGGTTGTAATATTAAAATTGAAGTGCTGGGTCCTTATGAAATAATTTTCCTTCCGGATGATGAAGAAGGTTCAAGAGGTGGAGAAGGAAATGTTGTCCTTACATTCCAGGAAAATAAAATGTTATCATTCACATGGAATGCCCCACCGGAATTAAAAAAAGTTAGAAATGATCGTACCCACGTTCAACTTAAATTTATTCCTTTAAATGAAAATGAAACCAAATTATTGTTTCACCAGGATGGCTGGGGTGAGGGTGATGAATGGGATAAATCTTATGAGTACTTTGAATATGCATGGAAAAAAGTTGTTTTGCCAAGACTGCAATACCGATTTGAAAACGGACCCGTTGATTGGGATAATCCGCCGAAGATTGAGTGAATATTAATTATAAATTTGGAGAAATATGTCGTGGTTAATTCTTTTTGTTGCCGGGCTTTTTGAAACTGCCTGGGCAATAGGAATGAAATATTCGCAGGGTTTTACAAAATTCTGGCCGAGTGTTTTTACCTTAGCAAGTATTTTAATAAGTATGGGCTTGCTGGCCTTTTCACTAAAGGAATTACCTGTAGGAACTGCTTACGCTGTATGGACGGGTATTGGGGCGGTAGGGACAGCAATACTTGGAATAATCTTATTCGGTGAATCGAAAGAGCTCGTAAGATTATTTTTCATTTCACTGATTATAATTGGAATAGCAGGATTGAGAGTTTTTGCAAAATGAAAGAAAAAAATCCCTGGCTGAACATAAGCATTTCTGATTACGTTAATCATATGAGCAGCCCTGAAGTCAGACAGTATCAGTTGATAAACGAATGCTTCAAATCTTTATTGCTTAAGTATGACCCCAAAAGGATATTCGTTCCCGGTTGTACAATAGGAAACGGATTCGAATATATTAATTGGGAACAAATAGAAAAAGTTACTGCTCTCGATATCAATCCAGATTTTCTTACCGTGCTTAAAGATAAATTTCCCGGGATGAAAAAATTAGAAATCATTAACGAAGACTTCCAGCATTTTGAACCGGATGTAAGAAATTATGATTTAATATTTGTTGCATTGCTATTTGAGTACGTTGATTTCAAACCGGCATTAAACAAACTAAAGAAAATGATGAATAAAGCTTCCATCTTTTTTTCACTCACTCAATTGCCGGGAGAAAATCAGAGCAAAGTATCGAGGACGGAATATAAATCTTTAGAAAAACTTAACCCCCACATTATACTTCACTCACCTATAGAAATTGAAAATACAATAATCAATGCAGGGTTCCAAATAAAATTCAGTGAACAAAAGACACTGCCGAATGGTAAATCATTTTTATTAACTGAATCTTATATAAATACATAAGAGAAGTAATATGGAAGCACCGGTCCTATCCAATAAAGTTCAATTTCCAACTGAGGAAATCATTTTTTCACATATTGGAAAAAGTAAACGGCTTTGGGAATTATTATTTGAATTTATTCATAAAAATCAACCTGATTTTCTCGAAGAGTGGAAATTCTACAATGATGGCAAAAGCTGGTTGTTAAAAGTTACACGAAAAAAGAAAACAATATTATGGTTATCTATAATTAGAGGTACATTCAGAACTACTTACTATTTTACAGATAAAGCTGACGGAACAATTTACAAAAGTCATATTTCTGAAGAATTAAAAAAACAGTTTAAAAATAAAAAAGGTAATAAATTAAAAGGTATTACCATTGTCTTTAAGACTAAAAAAGATGTTGAGTACGCCAGAGAATTATTGACTATAAAATTAAATATTAAATAAAGATAATACTGTTTGAGAGGATTATTTTCTCACTCAGGAATCTTCACCATCCTGCCGTATTTTACTGTTTCACGAAATAGCTGTTCAGATAAGATTAGATGATCGTCTATTTTATATCCTGCAAATTTCAATGCTTTTGCTACCCAGGTATTGCATGTATTGAAGCAATTATAATAGCCTTTGGCCTTGTAAAATTTTACGGCTCCATCAAAATGTTCACTCAATATTTGTGGTCTTCCCTTTTCTAAAAAATAAGTTGACTGCATAAACCTGCAAAGTTCTACATATTGCTCATCGCTCAAAATTAATTTTTCTGCATAGTCAGTTGATTGTATGTACTTTTCAATTGAATTATTAATTCCCCCAATTCTTAAAGTACTTTTTGTTTTAATGAATAATGCTCTTGCTGCAAGATCAACATTGAAACCAGGATGCTGGTAAAAATCTCTATCACCCCAGCCGACATCAACATATTTATAATTTTTAAAATCATCTAATGATTTCCAGAATGTTGTATCAACCTGGTCAGTTCTGAAAATAATGCCTGTATGCCAGTTGATTTTTACCAAATAAATTACTTTCCCAGTGTCTGCACTTATTTGCTGGCTGGAAATCTGGGGCAAGGTAGATGTGTTCAGAAAGTAAATTACTATAGGGAAAATCACGAACATTATTTTTTTTCACTTAGTTACTTTAAACTTCAAACTAAATAAAATAAATTGAATTTTATTTTGCAAAACTTAAAGGAAAATATGCCGGTACATAGCGCGGGCTTATTAATGTACAATAATTCTAATGGTGAATTGAAAATTTTTCTTGTTCATCCCGGTGGTCCGTTCTTCACGAAAAAAGATGACGGTTACTGGGGAATTCCTAAGGGACTGGTTGAAAAGGATGAAGACTACCTTCAGGCGGCAAAAAGAGAATTTGAAGAGGAAACAGGAATTAAGCCAGTGGGTGAATTCATTTCACTCGGTACAACGACACAAACTAATAATAAAATAGTTCACGCCTGGGCATTTGAGTCGGAAAGTTCAGAGCAGATTGAAATAACGTGTAATACCTTTGAAATGGAATGGCCTCCTAACTCAGGGAAAAAGCAGCAATTCCCAGAAGTTGATAAAGGAGAATTTTTCAATATTAATGATGCAAGGAAAAAAACTTATTCTGCACAGCATGTGTTTATAGACAGATTATTAGAACTTTTAAAATATAACAGGAAATAAATTTATAAGGACTCAAAATGAAATACTTCACTATTTTAATTAGTTGCCTGGTACTGTCATTTACATTCTTTTCCTTTACTAAATGGCAAAACGGGAATGACGGCAAATATACAATTGTTATTCATGGAGGAGCGGGAACATTTGACAAATCATTTAATGATTCTCTCAAAGCGGAATATATGAAATCATTAAAGAAAGCATTATCAATTGGTCAAAAAATATTGGAGAATAACGGGACAAGTCTTGATGCAGTAGAAAAAGTAATTAATTATTTAGAGAACGATCCTAAATTTAATGCCGGTAAAGGCGCCGTATTTACATCCGCGGGAAAACACGAACTTGATGCATCGATAATGAACGGAAAGGATCTTTCCTGCGGTGCAGTTGCAGCAGTTAAACATATTAAAAACCCGATCTCATTAGCACGACTTGTTATGGAAAAAACAAAACACGTTATGTTGTGCGGGGAAGGTGCCGATGAATTCGGTAAACAAATGAAGGTTGCTTACGTTGATAATAAATATTTCGACACACCTCAGAGATTAGAACAGTATGAAAAAATAAAAGAAGAAAAACACGGAACCGTCGGTTGTGTTTGTTTGGATAAACAGGGTAATCTTGCTGCCGGAACATCAACCGGAGGAACAGGAAATAAAATGCCCGGAAGAGTTGGTGATTCCCCTATTATCGGTGCAGGGACGTATGCAAATAATAAAACCTGTGCTGTCTCCTGCAGCGGAGTAGGTGAATTGTTTATAAGAAATAATATTGCTTTTAATGTGTCAGCTTTGATGGAATATAAAGGAATGTCGCTTAAAGATGCTGCAGATGAATTAATATATAAAAGACTTGATGAGAATACGGGCGGACTAATTTCAGTTGATAAAGATGGGAATTATACTACTCCCTTTAATACAAATGGAATGCTTAGAGCAGTAGCTAATTCAGAAGGTTTATTTGAAGTTGAAGTCTGGAAAAAATAATTATCAATAACTCAAAAAAGCAAAAAGGAATCTTATGGATTTTCCAAAACCCGATGAATATGCAGAATATTACGCCGGTTACCTGAAACATATTCCTGACGATAATAATATTATTAAAGTGCTTGAAAACGGCAGAGATAAATTAAAGATACTGATTGAATCCATACCTGAGGAAAAAGGAGATTATTCCTATGCCGAAGGCAAATGGAGCATAAAAGAATTGCTGGGACATCTTGCGGATGTTGAACGAGTAATGGCTTACAGAGCTATGTGTATTGCGAGAGGTGAGATAAAATCACTTCCCGGTTTTGAGCAGGATGATTATGTACGAACAGCAAATTTCAATAAAAGATCTCTTGAAAGTCTTGCTGAAGAATTACTTCAGTTAAGGAATGCCGATATCACTTTATTCAAATCTTTTGATGAAGGAGCTTTAATGAGAAGAGGAAAAGTTAATAATTATGAAACCTCTGTTAGAGCATTCTTGTTTATTATTGCAGGGCATGAATTGCATCATCTAAAAATATTGAATGAAAGATATTTTTAGAGTAAAAATTATTTAACGCAAATGAGATCAGATTACTTTGTAAATCTCTTTCAGAATTTTCTCAGTAGCCCCAAGATTTTCTTTTACATAATCAGCGGCAATCCTCCCCTTCTCTTTTCGTAATTCATCGCTAAGAAAAAAAGTACGAAGCTGTCTGTAAGCATCCTTCTGATTCCTGATGAGGATTCCACCTCCACGTTTTAATAATTCACGGGATTCCTGTGAGTTTTCAATTTTTGGTCCAAATAAAACAGGTATGCCGTAAACAGCAGCCTCTAGAACATTATGAATATTCTGCTTAAAACTTCCGCCTACAAATGCAAGATCACCATAAGCATAAAGCGTAAGTAAAATCCCTATTGAATCGATAATGATTACTCTTTCACCTTTATAAGAATTGAGATGAGAAAAGCGGATTGAATTCAATGACCCGGATAATTCATTTTCAATTCTTTCCAAATTCTCAATTGTAGGCTCATGCGGCACCAGTAGCATGATCACATCCTTATCATATTTGGCAAGCTTTGCAAATGCGGGACGAATAACATTTTCATCCACGTCCCAGGTGCTTCCTGCTACAAAAACTTTTTTCCCGTACAGCACATCTTCTTTTATAATATTTTTTTCTTTTGCTACAAGGCTTCTCTCATAAACCCGGTCAAATCTTGTATCACCTACTGCAGTCAATTTTTTATTCTCAAGCTTGAAATCCCTGAATCCCTCCAGATCTGATTTAGAGACAGTTAAAATTCTTGTTACATCATTATAAAGAATTTTATGAAAATTTTTCGCCATGGGAAGCTTTCGGGGAGAATTCATTTTCATAGTAGCATCAACAATGAAACATGGGATGTTTAATTTCTTCATTGCCCAGATATGGTTCGGCCAGATATCGTACCTCATAAGAATTGCAAGATCAGGACGAATTATAGAAATGAATCTTTCTGCATAAGCTTTGCTGTCAAATGGCAGATATGAAACTAGATCAGCATACGGATATTTTCGTGAATTCTCGTATCCTGAAGGAGAAAAAAAAGTAATCAGTATATTTATTGAAGGATTTTTTTTTAATTCCTGGATAATTGGTTTAGCCTGTTCAAATTCCCCGAGCGAGGATGAATGAAACCAGATTAATTTTTTTGATTTATCAAGTTTTGCCGCATTAAGAATTAATTCTTCAAAAATTCTTTTCCTTCCTTTTATTCCGATTTTAATTTTCCTGTTAAACAGGGAAGCAATCCGAAGAAAAATGTAAAACGGCGGGATGATTAAAAAATTATATAGAAATTTCCAGAGTGATTTCATCAGTTTTCTACAAGGGTCATAAGTGCTTCAAATGCTTTCTCAGGTGAGATATCGAGCATACACCTGAAATGTCCTTTAGGACATCTTTCTCTTCCTACGTGAGAACAAGGCCTGCAAGTTAGGGAATTGTTTTCTAAAATTAAATTCCTGTTCTTATAGGGAGTAAAGCCAAATTCTTTTACTGACGAACCAAAAAAAGTTAGAACAGGGACTTTCATTGCACAGGCTGTATGCATTAAACCAGAATCATTACAGACAATGGCAAGACAATTTTTCATGTCTGCTGCAGTTTGCAGAAGGTTATTATCGTTACAAAGATTTATTGAACCTTCAATTTTCCCGGCTATTTCCGAGCAGGTTGAGATATCATTTTTACCTCCGAAAAGAAGAACTCCATAACCGGCTTTTCTCAATAATTTGCCTAAAAATTTGTAATAATCCTCCGGCCACATTTTAGTAAAATGTCTTGAGCCGGGAGCTAACCCAATATATTTTTCTTTTTCAATCAAAGATGATGGTTTCTGATCGGTAAAAAGTTCCAATCCTTCACCATCCAAATTTAATCCCGGAATAGTTATCGCATATCTTTCAGGAATCGGAGGAGCTTTTTTCATATTGTTTATTTTGAAGTTAACCAGCAGGAATTTATCAAATGATTGTTTGGAAAATTTTAATGTTTTTATGTTAAGAGAACCGGTTAATCTCTTTTGAACGTAAATTATTCTGAAGATCAATAACAAGATCATAACGATTTCTTTTTAATTCACTAACCAGTTTAGAGAATTTATCTTTTTGCGGTTCATATAAAAATAATTCTGAAATATGAGGATTCAGCTTTAATGAATCCTGATATTGTGTCCTGACTACAAAACTGATTTTCAGAGCAGGATATTGATTTTTAATAGATCTTAAAAGAGGTGTAGTTAAAAGTATATCACCCAGCGAACTCAACCTGATAATCAGGATACTTTTTTTACTGTTAAAATCCGGTATATCTTTAAGACTATTCATATAATTGCCAAATTTAATCAAAAAGAAGCATTCTCTAAAATAAGAGTGATTAAATGATTTGAGCTATTAAATTCTTTTGATTATTTTAGTTTGTCACAAAAAGGGAAATAAAATGACAACTTTAAAATCTCCGGGAACAAATATGTTTCCTGATGGTTCTGTTGAAAAACAGGTTTATAATATTGTAGATGAGTTAAAGGATTATCTCCCAATTATGAATGACAGAAACAGACTTGGATTCTGTCTTTATAAATATATGCAGGGAGAAGGGGATACCCCGGAAGTAATAGTTAGGACTAACAGATTAACTATTGAAGGAATTACTCCCGAGGAATTAGCTTTAAAAATCAGTACTGGTCTACAAAAGATCAGTAAATAATAACATCAGCTATTTTGGGATGAGAGTACTTCCTGTTCTTTCTCCTCTTTTGCCATAAATTCTTCTACTTTTAGAACATCCTCTTCACTACCAATAAATACTGGTGTTCTTTCGTGAAGTTTTTTTGGTTGAATATCAAGAATACGTTTCTTTCCATTTGAAGCTCTCCCGCCGGCAGCTTCAACAATAAAAGACATAGGACTACATTCATATAACAGACGGAGTTTGCCGTTCGGATGTCTTGAATCAGCAGGATACATAAATATTCCGCCGTAAAGAAGAGTTCTGTGTAAATCTGCTACCATTGAACCAATATAACGCGAAGAATACGGTCTTTCAGTTTCCTTTTCATATTCCTGCAGATATTTAATATACTTCTTCAGACCGGGATGCCAGTAAAGATAATTACCTTCATTTATGCTGTAAATTTTTCCTTTCTTAGGAATTTTAACATCTTCATGAGAAAGGAGAAATTCTCCGAAAGAAGGATCAAGGGTAAATCCATGAACTCCGTGACCCGCAGTATAAACCATAATCGTACTGGAGCCATAGACTATATACCCGGCAGCCACCTGGTTATATCCGGGTTGTAAAAGATCTTCAAGCGTTCCTGGTTTTCCATCCGGAGTTACCCTGCGGTGAATTGAAAAAATTGTTCCGATACTTACATTTGCATCAATGTTAGATGAACCGTCCAGCGGATCGAATAAAAGCACATACTTTCCAAGCTCATACTCATTTGGAATATGCATTATATCCGCTTCTTCTTCAGAAGCCATAACACATAGATGACCTCCATGATCCATAGCTCTGAAGAGCATATCATGTGCAAAGATATCAAGCTTTTTAACCTGCTCCCCATGCACATTGTTATCCCCCGTAAATCCGAGAATATCGACCAGCCCGGCTTTATTTACTTCAAGAGAAATTACTTTTGCAGCAAGAGAAAGATCGTGTAAAAGGTATGATAATTCTCCTGTAGCCTCAGGATGAAGTTTTTCCTGTTCAATGATGAAGCGGGCAAGCGTCATGAATCTTGTGTGTGGCATGATATGTTTCCCGATTTATTAATGAATGAAATAATTAAACAGCTTTAATAATTTCCTGATCTTTATATTGAAGCTGGTATAATTTATAATAAATTCCTCTTTTTGCAAGTAATTCCTGGTGATTTCCTGTCTCTCTTATCTCTCCTTTATGCATTACAATAATTTTATCTGCACTTTGAATAGTTGATAACCTGTGAGCTATTACAATCGCTGTACGTCCTACAAGTAATTTTTCTATAGCGCGTTGAATAAGTATCTCAGTTTCAGTATCAATACTCGAAGTTGCTTCATCAAGAACGAGAATTTTTGGATTAAAAGCAAGTGCCCGGGCAAATGAAATTAATTGCTTCTGACCAACGCTAAGAGTTGAACCTCGTTCCTTAACTTCTTCATCATATTTATTAGGAAGAACATCTATAAATTTATCTGCACCAACAAGCTTTGCGGCTTCAATTACTTTTTCAAAAGGAATATCATCATTATTCATATTAATATTCGATTTGATTGTTCCGGAAAACAAAAAAACATCCTGAAGAACAATTGAAATATATCTTCTTAATTCACGTTTATCAATAGTTTTGATGTCAATGCCATCTAATAATATAGAGCCTTTCTGAATATCGTAAAATCTGCTTAGAATATTAATGATGCTGGTTTTTCCTGCACCAGTATGTCCAACAATAGCAATGGTTTCACCAGGATTAATTTTGAAAGAAATATTCTTCAAAACATATTCATCATCATTATAAGCAAAGGAGACATCTTTAAATTCTATTCCACCTTCTATTCCGTCAATCTTAACCGGATTTTCGGGATTTTTAACAAATGTCTGATTGTCAAGCAGCTTAAAAATTCTTTCTGATGAAGCCATAGCAGTCTGCATAATATTATATTTTTCAGATAGATCCCTTATCGGTCTGAAGAACATTTCAGTAAATTGAAGAAATGCAAATATATCACCAATGGTTAAAGCATTTCTTATAATTTCTCCACCACCATACCAGATAATCAATCCGACAGCAATTGAACTTAAAATTTCCACACCGGGATAGAATAACGCGTAATATAATACTGATTTGATATTTGCACTCTTGTAATCAGAATTAATTGTCAGGAATCTTTTCAACTCATCTTTTTCTTTCCTGAAAATCTGAACTACATTCATTCCTGTAATGTGTTCCTGCATATATGAATTCAGACGGGCAAGATGTAGCCTTACATCGCGGTAGCTTTCACGTGCTTTTTTACGAAAAAGAAATGTACCATAAATTAAAACCGGGAAAACCGATAAGGTGACAAGAGAAAGTTTTATATCCATTGCAAACATGAAAACAAGGATCCATACAATCGTAAAAATATCACTGAATATCATTACGATGCCCGAAGAAAAGAGTTCGCTTAATGCCTCAACATCGTTAGTTGTTCTTGTAACAATCCTGCCGATTGGGGTTCTGTCAAAAAACCTAAGAGCTAATTTCTGAGTATGTTTGAATAACTGCATACGCAGATCATAAATAGTTTTTTGCCCCAGGTATTGTGTATAATAAGTAAGGAAGTACTGAATTACCGCCTGCATTAATAGAGTTGCAAAAAGGATCAAACTTATAGTTAACAGTCCGTGATAATTTGATTTTGCTATGTAATCGTCAACTGCTACCTTTGTTAAATAAGGGCGCAAAGGTCCTAAGGATGCAACGACAATGTTCATCAAAATTGCAAAGATGACGTACTTGCGATATGGTTTAATGTACCCGAGCAAACGCTTCATCAATTTTGAATCGTATGCTTTACCTAAAACTTCTTCTTCGCTTCTATAATCGTTAGCCATAATTTTCTTAAAATTACTTTACTGCTATTTTAATTCTTCCAGTTCTTTTTCAAGCAATTGCTTGTAATGCAAATCAGCATAAATTCCGCCAAGAGATACAAGCTGTTCATGCGTTCCTTCCTCGGCAATTTTACCTTCTGAAAGGACAATAATTTTATCTGCGTCTTTTACGGTTGAAATGCGATGACTTATTATTATGCTGGTTCTCCCTTCCATAAATTTCCTGAGGTTCTTTAATATTTCTTCTTCTGTATTTGTATCAACAGAAGAAAAAGAGTCATCAAGTATTAATATTTTTGGATCGATTGCAAGAGCCCTCGCAAGTGTGGCTCTCTGCTTTTGTCCGCCTGAAAGTGTAATTCCTCTTTCTCCGCTGATTGTTTCATAACCATGAGGGAAAGATTCAATATCCTTATCAAAATTAGCTATTGCAGAAACATGTTTAACTCTATCCAAACTTATATTATGAGCACCGTAAGAAATATTATTTAAAAGTGTATCTGAAAATAGAAAAGGCTCCTGCTGAACGTAACCAATATTTTTTCTCAGTACATCAAGAGAAATCTTCCGGACATTTTTACCATCGATTAGTATTTCACCTCCAGTAACATCATATAATCTTGGAATAAGATTTATAAATGTAGTCTTGCCGCTCCCTGTATACCCCATTACAGCAATGGTTGAACCTCCGGGAATTTTCAGATTAACATTTTTAAGAATATAGGGAAGATGCCCGCCATATCTGAAAGAAACATCCTTGAATTCAATTTCACCTTTCAGCTCGGTTATATTTTCATCAGTCTCTTCTGTATCCCGGATTTCATAAGTTTCATTTAATATTTTATTCAACCTTTTCATGCTTGCCTCACCCTGCTGAACAATATTAACAACCCAACCGAATGCAATCATGGGCCAGATCAAAATTCCCAGGTAAAATGTAAAAGCAATAAGCTGTCCAAGGTTCATGGTTCCTGAAATAATTTTATCACCTCCGACAAGAATAACTATTACAAGTGAAATCCCGGTAATAGAAAAAAGTATCGGCATTAACAAAGCCTGAACCCTGATCATCTTCATATTTCTATCAAGATAATCCCGGCTCAATTTACTGAATGATTCAATTTCATTTAATTCCCGAACGTAAGATTTTATTACTCTTATTCCCGAAAAATTTTCCTGTGCCTTAGTAGTTAAATCAGCAAACTTTTCCTGAATTTTCGTAAACCTTTCGTGAATTTTCTTTCCGATCTTATAAACGAGATATGATAGAAATGGAAGAGGAATGAGTGAATAAATAGTCAAAGAAAAATTTAATGATATCATAAGAGCAATCACCATCGCAAGTCTTATTGAAGTATCCATCGAATACATTACTGCTGGACCGAGAAACATTCTTACAGCGTTAATATCATTTGTTGCGTGAGCCATTATATTCCCGGTGGAATTATTCTGAAAATATCTTAAAGGCAGTCTCTGTATATGCGACCAGAAATCTTCACGCACATCATATTCTATTTCTCTGGAAACAACGATGATTGTCTGCCTGATAAAAAACCTGAACAAACCGGAAAAAAAGGCTGTGATTACAATCAGGGTTCCATAACGAAATAGCTGCTGGGTTGTTACATTTTCATTAAAAGAATTAATCGCATCTTTTAATAAAAGGGGTATATAAACTGCACCGATATTCGAAAGTATAATAAAAAGAATTCCCCACGCCAGTTTCTTTTTGTATCGTAAAAAATATTTTTTAAGTGTGAATAAATTCTTCATAAAACAATATAATATTGTTCCATTGCCTAAAATAAAGCAAGGTTAAATTTTATTATCTATTTATTAAGCCCGATAGATTTACTAATCAATCATATTAAAACCGGTGTATTTTTGCAATACTTCGGGAACAATAATTTTCCCTTCACCGGTTTGATAATTTTCAAGGATTGAAACCATCAACCTGCTGGTTGCCAATCCCGAACCATTGAGTGTGTGAACAAACTCAGGTTTTTTTGTTGCTTCATTTCTAAAGCGGATATTGGCACGTCTCGCCTGGAAATTTTCAAAGTTGCTGCATGATGATGCTTCGAGCCAGCGATTTTCTGCAGGCGACCACGTTTCTATATCATAACATTTTGCGGCCGAAAAGCTTAAATCACCCGTACATAATAGTAAAATTCTGTAAGGTATTTTTAATGCTTTTAAAATATCTTCCGCATCATTTACTAAATTTTCCAGCTCATCATAAGATGTTTCCGGTTTAACAAGCTTAACCATCTCAACTTTGTTAAATTGGTGTACACGTAAAAATCCTTTGGATTCTTTTCCGTAAGAGCCTGCTTCCCTTCTGAAACAGGCGGAATAACCGACATGCCTTATAGGCAATTCATTTTCATCTATGATTTCATCTCTATAAATATTTGTTATAGGCACTTCTGCGGTGGGAACAGGATATAAATCATCTTTTTCTATTGCATACATATCCTCTTGCATTTTTGGAAGCTGACCTGTTCCCTTCATGGACTCACGGTTAACTAAAAAAGGAGGAAAAATTTCAGTGTAATTATGATTCTGCAAATGATAGTCGAGCATAAAATTAATCAATGCTCTTTCAAGAGTAGCACCTTTACCAATATAAAGTGGAAAACCGGAACCTGAAATTTTTGCACCGCGTTCGAAATCCAATATTTTCAAGTTCTTTCCAAGTTCAAGATGATCCAATAATTTTTCTTTTTTATCAAAAGAAAATCCTTTTGGTGCCCATTGTCTAATTTCAACATTATCTTCGGCAGTTTTTCCAACCGGCACCGATTCATGAGGCATATTAGGTACATACATCAGAATTTCATTCAAATCACTTTCAACCAAACGAAGCTGCGAATCGATATGAGCAATTTGATCTGACACTACTTTCATTGATGAGAGAAGTTCTGCGACATCCTTTCCTTGTTTTTTCAGAACCGGAATTTGTGATGAAACCTGGTTTCTTTGGGCTTTTAATTCATCGCCTTTAAGAATTAAATCTCTTCTCCTTTGATCAAGATTCAAGATTTCATCAACCCTGTCTTTTTCATTTTTATTTCTGATCGCCGTTTTAACAGCTTCAGGATTTTCTCGTATAAATTTTAAGTCTAACATTATTTTTCCTTTTATGTCATCTTACCACTAAGACACAGAAACATTGAGCCGCACTTAGTGATTCTTTATGAACTAAGTGTCTAAGTGGTGAATTTACTTCACAACTATATTATAAATTTTGTTTTTCACATAAATTTCCTTAACCACTTTTTTCCCATCAATATGTTTTGTTACCTTTTCATCATTAAAAACAATTTTCTTCACATCATCCTGTTCGCTATTTAACGGGATCTCAATTGTATCCCTGAGTTTTCCATTAACCTGAACGGCGATATTTATAGTATCAGCAACCAAAGCGGCTTCATCAAATTTATACCAGACAGGATTCACGAAAAGTGATTTTTCATTTCCTAAAATCTGCCAGCATTCCTCGGCTAAATGCGGCGCTATTGGTGCAATTAGAATAGCAAACCTTTTAAGTGTATATAACTTAAGTTCTTTCGAACATTCGTCAATATTTTTTAGTTCATTTATTAATTCCATCAGGGAGGCAATTGCAGTATTAAATCTGAAGCTACATATTTCTTCTTCGAACTTTTTAATTGTCTGATTAACCTTCCGGTAAACTATTTTTTCAATTTCATTCAAAGAACCTATATCGTATTTATCCTTAGCTGTAGTATTGATTGACAACCCCTTGAATTTGTTAAACATTTCATAAGTTCTCTGCGCAAACCTGTCAACCCCGGAAATTCCGCGGTCACTCCAATCACCGCCAAGCTCATAAGGTCCCATAAACATAAGGTACATTCTGAAAACATCAGACCCGTACTTTTCAGTAAATTCATTTGGATTAACTACATTACCCCGCGACTTTGACATTTTAGCACCTTCATTAGTAATTGTTCCCTGGTGCAGAAGGTTTTGAAATGGCTCATCACTGTTTGTCCAGCCAAGGTCTCTTAAAAATTTATGAATAAATCTTGCATAGAGAAGATGCATCGTTGCATGTTCAGCACCGCCAACATACATATCTACAGGAACCCAGTCTTTAGCTTTTGCTTTATCAAAAATTGCATCATCTATATGAGGATTTAAATAACGGAAATAATACCATGCAGAATCTACAAAAGTGTCCATCGTATCTGCATCACGTTTGGCTTCTGTTCCGCACTTTGGACATTTCACATTTATAAAATCCGCATTTGTAGTTAACGGAGATTCTCCCGATGGTTTAAATTCAACATCGTATGGAAGAGTAACCGGTAAATCTTTTACATCAACCGGAACCATACCGCATTCAGGACAATGAATTACCGGTATAGGCGTACCCCAATAACGCTGCCGGGAAATGAGCCAGTCTCTTAACCTGTAATTAATTTTTCTTCTCCCAAAATTTCTTTTTTCAAGATATTCGATAATCCTTTGCTTCCCGATTTCAGAATCAAGTCCGTTGAATTCATCAGAGAAAACCATTTCCCCAGTACCCGTATACGCTTCGTTCAATTCATCACTAACTTTAGTCCCCGGTTGAAGAATAACTTTTTTAATTGGAAGTGCATACTTTTTAGCAAATTCAAAATCACGCTCATCGTGACCAGGAACAGCCATGACACATCCGGTTCCATAAGAAAGAAGAGCATAATCTGCTATCCAAATTGGAATCTTTTCACTATCTAAAGGATTGATTGCATAAGCACCAATTGGCGTGCCTGTTTTTTCTTTAGTGGTAGAAGTCCTTTCAATTTCCGAAAAACTCTTAACTGCATCTTTATATTTTTCTACATCATCTTTATATTCAGGAGTAGTAAGCTTATCGACAAGAGGGTGTTCAGGGGCAAGTACAACATAGGTAACACCATAAAGTGTATCCGGTCTGGTGGTAAAAACTGAAATTGATTCATCACTTCCATATACTTTAAAATTAACTTCAGCACCTTCACTTTTACCAATCCAGTTTCGCTGCATTAATTTTGTTTTCTCAGGCCAGTTGATTGTTTCCAATCCTTGCAGCAGTTCTTCAGCATAATCAGTAATTTTAAAAAACCATTGAGTAAGGTTTTTTTGAATTACCAGAGCCCCGCATCTTTCACACGTTCCGTCTGCCTGAACCTGCTCGTTTGCAAGTACAGTCTGATCATTAGGGCACCAGTTAACCGGTGCGTTTTTTCTGTACGCCAATCCTCTATTATATAATTGCAGAAATAACCATTGATTCCATTTATAATATTCAGGGTCGCAGGTCATTAGTTCAGCATCCCAATCGTACAAACATCCCATTTTTTTTAACTGCTCCCGAATATCATTAATATTCTGCATTGTACTGTCATAGGGATGAACACCTGTTTTGATAGCATAATTTTCTGCCGGAAGACCAAAAGCGTCATAACCGATTGGTTCAAATACATTAAAGCCTGTAAGTTTTTTATAACGTGCCCAGGAATCATTTGGCCCATAATTATACCAGTGCCCGATGTGCAGTTTTGAACCGGAAGGATAAATAAACATTACTAATGAATATAGTTTAGTATCTATTTTTTTAAAATCTGTTTTATAAACCTGTTTCTCATTCCAGAATTTTTGCCATTTTGGTTCTATTTCAGAAAAAGGATATCTCATATTCTTAAGGTTTCGTGTTTTAAAAATTAACGTTAAATTTACCGAAATCGGGGGGGAATTCAAATAATACCAGTTATTCATCACATGAAAATTTAATATGAATCATATTTATTTTTTTAATATTTTGTGTATCATTCATTAAAATATACCGGATAATAAATGCAGGTTTCAATTACAGATATTATTGCGATTGTAGCAGCTCTGCAATTATTTATTTTTTCAATTTTTCTATTAAATCTGAAAAAGGGAAACAGAATAAATCAATTGATTCTTTCAGCTTTTCTTTTTACAAATGCAATGTACCTGATTGGTTATCTCTTATTCGTTTTTTCAAATTTCATTATGCCCGAAGGAGTTCATTTCTTTTTCATAGGAACGTCATTCGGTTTTTTATTTGGTCCGTTACTTTTCCTTTATACAAAATCTCTTGTCAGGAATAATTTTAAACTAACTGCATACGATATATTACATTTAATTCCTTTTATTACATACAATGTTTTATACAGCATTTATTTTCATTTTGAATCGACTGCTGCCAAAATAGAAATGATCAGCAAAGGCAGTGTGCTTCCTCATCCGCTTGGATTCTGGGTCAATCTGTTAATGAATGTGCTAATACTTATTTATATGACGATCACATTATTCCTGCTTTTCAGGTACCGTGTCCGGATCAAATCACTTTATTCTATGATACATAATTTAAATCTTGGCTGGCTTGAACTGGTTATTTATGCTTTTCTTTTTATGTGGATAATCGATTTTACACAGTTCTTATTTAGAAACACAATTGGAATCGATCCGGAAGTTTCAGGAATTTTAACGTTTATTTCCGTCACAATAAATTTCGTGTTCGCTAATCTTGTAATCTATAAAGGACTTAAACAACCTGATCATTTTTTTAATGTTGAAAAAGAATTGCCTAAAATCAAAAATGATAATAACTCTGTGCCGGACAAAGAGAGTATTTCCTATCTTGAAAAACTTCAACATTATATGGCAAATGAAAAGCCCTATTTAAACTCAACTCTGACTCTCAAAGAACTATCTGATAGAATTGAAATAAACCCAAGAATTTTGTCAAAGGTTATAAATGAAAAAATGAAACAGAATTTCTTTGATTTTATAAACAGCTACAGGATTGAAGAAGCTAAAATGATTCTTTCAAATCCGGCAAAAAGAAAGATGACGATACTTGAAATATTATACGGAGTCGGGTTCAATTCAAAATCTGTTTTTAATACTACATTTAAGAAAAATACAGGTTATACTCCAACCGAATTCAGAAAAAAATATCTGCCGTACCAATCGCCTCACGCTGTCCAAAAATCCGCTTAAAAAACCATTCATCATTTATATTGTAAGTAAAATAGTTCGGATTCATGTTTCAGGACGATTTTATTTACCTCAGAGATTATATTTCCTCTAAAAATTATTACAAAATTTACGGAGGTTAATATGTTCAGATTCACTTTGTTCTTCTGTTTTTTCCTTGGAATTTTATTTCAAGGTTTATTTGAAGCTAATGTTTTAAATGTTCCCATAGATTATTCCACCATCCAGGAGGCTATCAATACTGCACAAAATGGAGATACGGTATTAGTGGCTGATGGGACTTATTTCGAAAATATTAATTTCAAGGGGAAAGATATTGTTGTCGCAAGCTATTTCATTCAGGATAATAATCCATCGCATATACTAAATACAATTATCAATGGCAGTACTCCGGTACAACCTGATTCTGCAAGTTGTGTGAGAATAGTTTCCGGAGAAGATAGTACAGCGGTACTTGCCGGCTTTACTTTAACCGGTGGAACAGGAACCAAATGGGTTGATGAGCACGGGGCGGGAATATATCGTGAGGGCGGTGGGATAATAATTACCCTTTCTTCACCAACAATAAAAAATAATTTGATAATTAATAATGAAGCAATAGACAGGACAGGTGTAACAAGCGCCGGCGGCGGCGGAATAAGGGCAGGTGATTCAAATGCTCATATTTACAACAACATAATTGCAAATAATAAAGGACATTACGGAGCAGGCATTGTTTGGAATTATGCTACCGGTGTATTGAAAAATAATATTATTACTTATAACAGCGGTGGCGAGGATTACGGCGGCGGCGGGGTATGGACTTACTCTCTGGGTGCAACTGTAATTGAAAATAATGTGATTGCATTCAATTCGGTGACAGGAACCGGCGGCAACAGGGGAAAAGGCGGAGGAATTCTGATCTGGTCAACATCGATTATTGCAAAGAATAATATTATTTGGGGAAACACTCAATCATCCGGTAACCAGGTTTATCTGGCGGGAGGCGGAACAGCAGATATTACTTATAGTGATATAGAAGACGGATTTACAGGGGAAGGAAATATAAGTGAAGATCCAATGTTCACGGGAGATATTTATTTACCTGCTGAAAATTCTTTATGTATTGATGCGGGAAATCCTGATTCATCATTTAATGATCCTGAAGATACAGGCAACCCGGGATTTGCTTTGTACCCGTCTTTAGGTACAATCAGAAATGATATGGGAGCTTACGGCGGACCAATGAGAGAACTTCTTCCGGCTGTTGTTACATCCGTAAAAGGAAATGAACAAGGAAGCAATTTCCCTGATTTTCAATTGTATCAAAATTATCCTAATCCTTTTAATCCTGAAACTAAAATAGAATTTTCAATTCCTGAAAAAAGTCATGTTACTTTGAAAGTTTATGACATTTTAGGGAAGGAAATTGCTACTTTAGTGAATGAAGAAAAACAGAAAGGGATTTACAGTATAAATTTTAATTCGGATAAATTAAATCTTTCGAGCGGAATATATTTTTACAGGCTGGAATCAGGAAATTATATTTCTATAAAGAAACTTCTATTGTTAAAATAAGTATGGTCAAATTTTGTAATCTTGTTCTTACTCTTAACCCTATCAATGATTTTTACTTAAATTAAGGGTAAGGACAGGATCAATAATTAAAAAACAAAAGTGAAATTTAGTCTTCAAAAAATTCAGAGCCGTTTCTATCGATAAATCCCCATTTACCATTAAGCTTAACAGAGATTAATCCATTTTTAATTTCTCCGATTTTATCATACTTAATTGGTGTTACACCTCTGCCGGATTTATCAATCAGTCCCCACCAGTCATTCAATCTCACGTAAGTTATCCCGTCAGAAAAAGAACCAACGTCATCAAAATTTCCGGGAATTACTTTTTCTCCCTTGGTGTTTATAAAACCCCATTTCCCTTTTTCTTTTATAGGAAGAAAATCTTCTTTCAATTCACCAATTTCATCATATCTGATCGGAGCAACCGGTTGTGCCTGAATGTTCAGCAGTCCCCATTTATCATTTAATTTTACAGGAAAAAGCCCATCAAGAAAATCACCAATTTCACTGTACTGAACGGGAATAATTTCTCTGCCGGTTTTATCAACAATTCCCCATTTCCCCGGGAAAACAATTTTATCGTCTTTCCTTTTTATACCAAAATTTGCCTTGGCAAAGCCATTATGAAAATCTTCAATCTCATCATACCTTATTGATGTTATTTCTTTCCCTTCAGCATCGATAAATCCCCATTTATCGTTCAATCTTACACGTACAATTTCCTCAACAAAATAACCAACCTCATCATATTTTACAGGGATAATCACGTTTCTTCTTGAATTGCAAAATCCCCATTTATCTCCCTTTCGATAAGGGATAAGTTTTGGTAAGATATTTTTCATCGAATAATTCTCCTGGATGATAATTGATTATTCCGTTCCTCAACATCGTAATATTTCTTTTGGAATTTCAAATTATAACTTTAAAATTTGTTTTTTCAATTACTAATTTTTCTCCCCTTAATTTAAAAAAAACCCCTTAAGTGTGCTGCTTAAGGGGTATTAGGCCTTTGTTGAGGGAACATATACTTGCCCGAGGGGAGGCAAATATTTACGAAAAAAATCAATAATATATATTCAATAAAATAAGAACATTAGTTACTGCAGTTTGATTTGTATTTTCTGTACTTGTTTGACGCTTTACAAGTTTTAGGATATTTCCATAAAAATTTATGTAAGCATCAATAATTGCACTTTGTTCATTACCGTTAACAACACCGGATATCAGATCATTTTTATATAGCGCTATACTATCTTCGATAGCAGGGATTACATTTCCATTAACTCCCATAGCTCTTACGAGGTAACTTAAAAGCTGATCTTTATAGCTGCTGAACTCATCTGATATTTCTTTTGCTGACTGCAGATTTAGTATGCTATTCTCAAGATCTTCGCCTGAGTTAATTATCTTATTTATTGTTGATGGATCAGCTCCCAGCTTTTGAAACTCGGCTTGTACAGCTATATTAATTATCCTGGCTCTTATTTCTGAACTTCTCTTAATAAATTCAAAATTAAGCGGGGAGTTGATTCCTTCAATTTCTTTCAGAAAAACCCGGATGGACGCTTCCAGGACTTTACTGAAAGTTACGGACTGCATACCCACTTCAACATAAGCATCAGATACAGAATTCAGATAGTTTTGAAAAGCTACCTGTTTTGCACTCTCTGATCCGGCAAAGTACAGGTCTCTATCAAGAGCAGATTGTGCAGCGATTTTTGCATTCATAATCTGCTCATTTTGTGAAGTAGTTCCACCTATTTCTGGTCGGAGCAAAATTTCTTTTTCAGCATCACAACCCTTTTCAAAAGCTACAGCAACATCATTAGTTAATTCGATATTGCTATCAATTGCAGCTGCTATATCTGTATCAATAAAAATTCCTATTTGAGTATATTCCAGACTAGCATTCGAAATCAGGGCACTCTTATACAAATCTGAAGAAACTGTTGTAACTAAATTCAAAGGTTGAAGGTATACTGCAATTCCTGATTCAACATCAGTACTCAGCATTCCTCTTAATTCCATATCATCTTTATCAGCTTTCACAAGGAGATTCTTCACACCATCCAGATTTGTTTCCAATACAAACTTACCCAGAGAATCTGTTTTTACATCTTCAATTGAAACAGTTTCCTCTTCTCCATCTGGCGTAAGTCTGACTAATTTGACCGACACATTTTGTATATCGGAGAAGAATATAATCCCAGGTACAGACGCGCCCGATACTTTTCCTACAACTTTAGCTGTTGCTGTTAAAGGTTCCACAGGATCATTTGAGTTGCAACCGATTAAAATTCCAATAAAAAAAAGAACAATTAGAAGAAAACTGGATTTATTGAATGTATGTTTTCTTTTTATCTCATCATTTCTAAACATTTTTTTACCTGGTGAAGTATAATTTTCCCCAGGGATTTTAATTAATTATTCTAATCTTGTGCCAAAGATCAAATGATGTTAATTCTAATTGAAATAAAAGGGTGTATTAAATGAATAGGATAACTTATGCGAAAAATATTCACATTTATGAAATGTTATTCGTGGTGGGAAAATTAAAAAGGATATTTAATGCTTAGTGTTAACCCTCTTAATTCATCAACTTTCATTGATGAGCTTTTAATGATGGTATTATTTGTGTTTTCATCATGAGACATAAACAGAAGATCAACCTGGGAATAAATCCAGAGTAGACCAAATGCAATAAAAGAAAAATTCCTATTCTTATATGAAGAATTGTAATCACTATATTTCGATTCAATCAGATTCCTGTTCGTTTCCACCAGGTAGGCTTTTTCTTTTTTATTGGAGTCCACAGCATAATAAACCGATGAAACAATTGCAGCAGAACTGAACACTGTAAGGAAAATACCTTTAACATAATCATCATTGTATAACTGCCCAAGTCCGGGAATAATTATAGACCTTGCAATCGCTCCTTTAAGCCTGCTTTCACGCTCATAATCATACTCTACTTTTGGAATAAAAACCGTATCAATCCTCACTACAGTACGAGCTTCTATATCTTTCTGCTGCTGGTTGTAATCGTTTTTAACCTGTCTGAAAAATGTAATAATTTTTGGGGAAACTTTGGTGGAATCAAGCGCATATGAAGTATCAATACGCAGCATTTCAATGAAACTTTTTTTTGCAGCATCGTCTTCTGAAAGGGAATAGTGAGAAATCCCTTTCATCTTATAAATGTTGGTTATTTCTTTTCTAGTAAAAGGAGCTTTTTTCAGAAGGAGCTTGTTGGCAATTGTAATTACATCTCCATATTTAAACTGATCGAACTTTTTCTGCATCAACGCAAGAGAATCCTGAGCCGCAAGGGAATCTTTATTAACCTGTTTATTGATTATTGTATCGGGAATATTTGTAGTATCAGAGACTGTAGATGAATCTATAGCAATTACTGAATCTTCCTTTTGTGCCAGGCAAAAGGAAAAAATTCCTGATATTATTAATAAAAGAATAAAATCTTTGATTCTAAAATGCATTTAATACAGAAATGATAACTAAGAATGGATTAAATTACATGAAAGTTTTTACAGTTGCATATTTTTTTTATTCGGTAGAAGAACTTTCGAAATTAAAGGTCACTTCGAGTGTCTCCTTTGCCGTGATTTTTATTTGTTTTTGCAAAGCTTCAGTATACTGCGGGTTTGTGATTTTTATATTGTATTCGCCTGGATATAAGTTTACAGGCTCTCTCAGGGGTGTTGTCCCAACGTGATTGCCGTTTATAAAAACCTCACCCCACGGCATCACTTTACAATCTAAATACCCTGTTAAGAGCTGAAAATTAATTTTCACTGCTTCAATTTTATCATTAGAGATTTTGATTTTTTTAATGTATGGGGGATAATCGGGGTGAATCAATTTTAATGTGTGAACTCCCGACTTCAATTCTATATAATTATCAAGAGGAGTAGTATCAACTTTTTTATTATCGATGTAAACATCGGCCCAAGGCTTCGCTTCAACAAAAAGTTTTCCGGGTAGAAATGAATTATCATTCTGCGCATTATTAACATTATTGTCAGGAGTTTTTGCAAAAACATTCCTTGAGTTCTTATCGCTGAAATTATATTCTTTATCTGCCAGATTTTTATTTATTGGTATATCGGTTTTTTCAGTTTGAATCAAAAAATAAAATCCTACGGCAGCAAGAAATAACAAAATTATCCCGCCAAGAACAAAATATTTTTTCCGGTTCCCTTTATCCTCCTCTTCTAATTCAACCTTTAAATCATGATTGGAAGCCTGAATACCAAGAATATTTAAAACTTCTTCAGCAGAATTAAATCTTTCATGAGAATTTTTTCTTAACAATCCTGTTAACATTAATTGAATATCTTCAGGCAGGTGAGCAACTTTCGCTTTAATGTTTGATTCATCAAAAGTAAGAATCCGGTTGATGGTTTCATTTATATCTTTCCCGAGAAAAGGGTTTTCCTGGGTAAAAAGTTCAAACGCTACTATGCCTGCAGAAAATAAATCTGATTGAGAATTTAACTCCTCGCCTCTGATTTGTTCAGGGGACATATAACCGGGAGTTCCAACAATTGTTGATGCCAGTGTAAGCTTGGATTCTTCCTGCATTAATGCCAGTCCGAAATCAGCAATTTTTAATTCAAGCCTCTGGTTTACCAGAAGGTTTTCAGGTTTAATATCCCGGTGAATAATATAATTCTGATGAGCAGCATTCAGAGCTTTCATCAATCTTATTATAAGAGATCTTTTCTGCTCAAGAGTATAGTTATTCTGCTTAATTACATTTCTTAAATTCTGGCTGTCGAAATATTCAAATGAAATATAGAAATTGTTTTTATACATCCCGAAGTCAAGAACTTTTATAAGATTCGGGTGATCAAGCTGTGCAAGAATTTTTGCTTCTCTTTTAAATCTTGCTAAAATAGTTTTATCGGAAAGTTCATCCGTATTTAAGGTTTTTAATATAATTTTTTTGCCAAGATAGATATGGTTGGCAAGGTATACGGAAGTGTATACGTCCTTTTTAATTGTATTAATTATTTCGAACTTATCGTATAATATTTCAGTGGAAGTATTCAACACTATACTTTTTCTTCAATCTCTTTTAATTTCAGTTGAACCCATCGAACAGATACACCAAGTGATTTTGCCGTGGCAGTTCTGTTGCTGTTATATTCTTTCAGTCTTTTTATAAGAAGCATTTTTTCAAAATCTCTTAACGTTCCTCCGAACTCCATCTCGCTGCTTTCTTCATCAATGATGATATGTTCGGGAAAAAGTTTGTCTGAATCACACAAAATTAATGCTCTTTGCAGAACATTCTCAAGTTGACGAACATTTCCCGGCCAGTTATATTCCTCAAGAATTTTTAAAGTTGAAGAAGCAACCCTAATATTTTCATCCGTATATCTTTTAATAAAGTAATCAACCAGAAGAGGTACATCTGTTCTTCTTTCTCTTAATGGCGGAACTCTAATTGGAAAAACATTAAGCCTGTAAAAAAGATCTTCTCTGAAGTTTCCATCTTTAACAAGCTGCCTTAGATCTTTATTTGTAGCAGCGATAACTCTCACGTTAACCTTAATTATCTGGGTATCACCAAGCCTCATAATTTCCCTGTTTTGTAACACCCTGAGCAATTTCGCCTGAAGAGCGAGAGATATATCTGCAATTTCATCAAGGAAAAAAGTTCCCTGATTTGCTACTTCGAACAGTCCTTTCTTATCAGTATTAGCTCCGGTAAAAGCACCTTTTTTATAACCGAATAATTCACTCTCAAGTAATGTATCAGGAATTGATCCGCAGAACTGTGCAAGATAAGGCAGGTCTCGCCTTTTGCTCAGATTCTGAATTGCCTTTGCAACAAGCTCTTTACCGGTACCACTTTCACCAAGCAGAAGTACTGTTGCATCTGTTCCCGCTACTTTATGAATTAATGTTGCAAGTTTCTGCATAGCAGGACTATCACCAATTAATTCAGGAATATACTTGGATGCCTGCAACCGATTCCGCAGCAGAATATTTTCATCCTCAAGTTCTTCAAACCGGGTTATTCTATCAAGAGCAAGGGAAACGAGGTTAGAAAAAAAGTCAAGGAAAACCATATTTTCATCAGTAAATTCTTTCCTGTTTATACTGCTGTCAACAAGAATAACCCCCCACATAATATCATTTCTTTTTATCGGAACTCCCAAAATGGATTTTATATTATGTATCTGGATGCTTTCAAATTGTGAAATATTCGGATCATTCTGAACGTCGTGATAGAGAACCGGCTCCCCTCTTTCAATTACTTTCTGAAGAATAGTTGAAGAGAATACCGAAACATCCTCTATACTCTGCTTCTCCATGTTTCGGGCACCAATAATAGAAAATTTATTTGAGTCCGTTTCATACTTTACAAACAGGCCTCTGTCTGCATGCAGAACACGGATGATAACATCCAAAGTTTCCTTTATAAGGCTATCCTGGTAAGTGGCAGAATTTAAGGCCTGACTAATCTTATAAAGAGTTTCGAACTGCTCTTTGCCGATTTGTTTTATGTTTTCAATTGTTTCGGTTGAGCCGTTTAATTTCAAATCTTCGTCTCCATTATTGTATCACAAAAGTAGCCGGAGCTGATCTTGACATATTATTAAAATCATCAATAATCCAAACAACCCACCAATAATTTCCGGCATCTAAACTATTTACAGCGAAACTTGTATCCTGTGAAGAAATATTATCCTGCCATAAGACAAGCTGAGAATTTGCAACATCATTTGTATATATTTCAATTTTATAATGAAATGTATAACCTGGCAAGAATCCATTCCAATTCAGCATAAAAGGAATTACATTTATTACCTGATTACTATCAGGCAAAAGACCAGTAACACAACTTTCTATTACACGTGTAACACTACCCCCTTCCAGAGTGAAAACATCGCCGGAAATATTTTTTACACGAAAATTAAATTTCAACCCAATTGTTTCTTCAAGGTCATTCAAGTTTAATTCTCCCGGAGTTAAAATAGACTGATAAGTCTTATTTGCAACATTAAAGTCCATAGCCTTATTTAATCCGGTCTGACTATTAAAAACAAAAACTGTATCAATGTCATTATCCGGGTCTCTTACTTTAGTACCTATATTCAGTTGATACATTTGTGAAACAGAATCCGAAACGTTAATTACAATGGTGTAAATTTTTAAGCTATCGAGAGTAGGAACAGTATTTAAATTTACCTGTTCATTAATTTTTTTTGTTCCATTCCAATTAACCTGAATTGTATCCGTATTAAACCCAGCTTTTCGAAATATTAATAATCCGTTTTCTGTTTTAACATTTGGCACAGTGAAATTACCGCTGGTATCGGTAAAGACTAAAATATTGCCTGGTTTCCAAAACACTTCAGCATTGGTAATCGGAGTATATGGTAAACTGTAAGTCTGAACAGTTCCCTGAATTGTACCAAGCAAATTATCTTTTGAATTCGGGTCAAGAGGATTTTCTCTTGAGGCATCGCAGGAATTCAATAATATTGTACTAAGTACTAGTACAAAGATTAGTATACTTTTTATTTTGATCTCGGACATATATTTTATAAAGGAAACCGGATTGTAATTAAGAAAATATTTCGTATCTAAATATTACCATCAGCACTTTTTTTCGTACTTAAATGTATAAAAAATCCACCAAAGAAGTTAAGAAAAATTAATTAACTTGAATATTTTACATAGTGTGTACTAAAACAAGACAAATTAAGGGTGATTATTTCAACTTTCTATGGTGATTTTTCACCAATTTTCTCAAAACATTTTTTCAGGATAATCCGCAATCCCAGGGATTTATTTTTAATGCTTTTTTACGAAAGTCATTCCGGTTTTAAGAAGTATTTTTTTGTAACAAGATTGGGTCGAAAAACTGAAAGTTTCATTTTCCTTATTGCAGTATTCAATCATCTGTTTCCAGAGTTATAAATATCTCAACTTAAAAATTAAAAATCTTTTCAATTTTATAACCTACGAACTTGAATTTAAACCTCATTTTGCTTGTCTGGGATTAAAGAAATCATATAATATAGACAAACATATTAGCGCTATTTAATTATCGAATTTTCACTTATTTATTATTTTAATTTTTTGTTCGTTTGAAAAAATTACTTAAAATATTTTACTAGCACAATCCAAATTAAAAATACTTAATTATAATTGACTGGTGTCACCACTTCATCCTGTAATTCACTTAATTTTATTTATAGTTTTTTTTACAGGAATTAAAATGATAAAGATTCATTTATTCATCATATTTTTTTTACTATTGGTACTTTTCTCGATCAACAGTACTAATGCACAATATTTCGGACAAAATAAAGTTCAGTATAATGATTTTCAATTTAAAATTATTCACACGCCAAATTTTAACATTTATTTTTACCCTGAAGAAAGCGAAGGGGCACATATTGCTGCATTAATGGCTGAAAGATGGTACAAACGTGAATCATTTTACTTTGGAGATTCTCTTCACGGCAAACAGCCGCTGGTTCTGTACGGAAGTTTCCCCCAGTTTGTACAAACAAATATTATTGGGGGACAAATTGGTGAAGGTGTTGGCGGAGTAACAGAACCACTTAAAAGAAGAATTGTTTTACCTCTTGCAGGTCCGCTGAGCGAAACTAATCATGTTATCGGTCACGAACTTGTGCATGCATTTCAATACGATATAACAGGGGCTATGAGAAGCACATTCAGTGGACAGGCTCCATCAATATCCAAAATGCCTTTGTGGTTCGTAGAAGGTATGGCTGAATTTCTCACCCTCGGACCGGATGATCCTTTTACCGCAATGTGGATGCGCGATGCTGTCCTGAATAAAATTCCAACTGTAAGCGATCTTGACAACCCGGAGTTTTTCCCATACAGGTATGGAGATGCTTTATTAGCTTATATATCAGGAAAATGGGGAGATAAAAAAATAGCTGAACTACTTACAACTGCTGCATTCGTTGGAAATATTGATGACGGGATTGATACACTTTTCCACGTTTCAACGGACTCACTTTCAAAAATGTGGGCACAATCGTTACATGACCAATACGATTCATTAAAGAGTATAACTAAAAGACCACCAGATTATGGTAAGAAAATAATTTCCCAAGATAATGGTGGGGAGATAAATATTGCACCTGTTTTAAGCCCTGATGGAAAAAACCTTGCATTCTTTTCATCAAAAAATTTATTTGCTATTGATCTTTTTCTTGCTGATGCGCAAACCGGAAAGATCAAAAGAACAATTTTAAAAACTGAACTTGATCCTCATCTTGAAAGTCTTGAATTCATTAATTCAACCGGAGCGTGGAATCCGGATGGCACAAAATTTATTTTTCCCGCAGTTACTAAAGGAAGGCCGATTCTTTCAATCATTAATATCTCTGACGGTAATATTGAAAAAGAAAAGCGGTTCAAAAATCTGGGTGAAATATTAAATCCCTCATGGTCGCCAGATGGCAGGTATGTTGTTTTTTCAGGAATTAAAGGAGGATTAACCGATCTCTTCATCTACGATTTGCAAACCGATTCGTTAAAGAAGATAACTAACGATGCTTTTACGGAAATACAGCCGGTATGGTCACCTGATGGAAAAAGAATTGCTTTCGTAACTGATCGTTTTACTACCAATCTGAAGGATCTTGATATCGGGAAATACACTTTGGCCCTGCTCAATCCTGATGATGGTAGCATTACAGAAATTAAAACTTTTGATAAAGTTAAAAATATTAATCCTCAATGGTCGAATGACGGGAAGAGTATTTATTTTCTTTCAGATCCACAGGGAATAACTAACCTTTATAAGATTGATCTTGATTCACGAAACATTACTCAGCTAACTAATCTTTTTGTAGGTATAACCGGCATAACTGATGTTAGCCCCGCCTTATCTGTGGCTGGTAAAAATGATGAGATAGTTGTAAGCACTTTTGAGAAAAGAAAGTATAATATTTACAGACTGGATCAAATTAATCCTGAGAAACCTATTGAATTAACCGGAGTGGATCCAGCAAAACTTCCGCCTGAAACAAGAGCAACTACTTTGCTTGTAAATAGTTTTGCAGATCCTAAATACGGACTGCCTGCTGACAGCAATTATGAAGTTACAGATTATAAACCTTCACTTTCTCTTACAGGAGTAAGTCAGCCTTCTGTAGCTGCCGGAATTGACAGGTTCGGAACCTACGTCGGCGGCGGCATTTCACTTTTGTGGAGCGACATGCTTTCCGACCATACGCTTGCTACGGCATTACAAGTGCAAACTAACCCAGGCATTTCATTTTTTTCTTCCATCTCTGCATTTGCTGGATATCTCAATACAGCTCACAGATGGAACTGGGGCTTAGCTGCGCAGCAATTACCATTAATTTACCTTGGTTTTAATGAAGTTGGTGCAACAATAAATAATCAAAATGCTCTGGTTGCACAAACATTTATTTACCAGGAAACTCATAGAGAAGTTACGGGGGTTTTAATGTACCCGTTCAACCAGGTAATGAGAGTTGAATTTACAGGAGGTTACCAGAATATTAGTTATAATTACACTGTGGAGTCACAAGCAGTATCTCTGAGTTCAGGGGCACTATTGCAAAATACTACAAATGATCTTGCTTCACCTTCAGCAGTAAATCTTGGAAGTGCCGGTTCCGCCCTTGTTTATGATGACAGCTATTTTGGTGCAACAAGTCCGATACTTGGAACCCGGTATCGTTTGGAAGCAGACCAGTATATCGGAACTCTTACATGGACAAACCTTTTGGTGGATTACAGACAGTATGTAATTCCTGTATCCCCTTTTACACTTGCCGGAAGACTCTTGCATTTAGGTCGATATGGAAAAAGTTCTGAAGATGATAGACTGTATCCTTTATTTTTAGGGTACCCTGATCTTGTTAGAGGATACCAATATGGTTCTTTTTCAACCCAGGAATATGTTGACAATTCTTCTACTTTCAACAGGATTATTGGCAGTAAAATAATTGTTGCAAATTTTGAGTTAAGATTTCCTCTTCTTGGTCTGTTTGGAATTGGAGAAGGATATTATGGATTCCTTCCGCTTGAATTCGGTGGTTTCTTTGATTCCGGATTAGCATGGGACAGATACGATAAACCATGGTTTGCCGGAGGTGACAGAAAGCCTGTCAGCAGCACGGGATTAGTGGCAAGGCTTAATCTCTTTGGTTACCTGATTGGTGAGGTTGATTATGTACGACCACTAAACAGACCCGGTAAAGGCTGGATCTGGGAATTTAATTTGTCACAGGGATTTTAATAAAAACTCCGCTTGGAAATGCCTGGTAACAATAAAAAAACCGCATACTAATAAAAGAATGCGGCTTATAACCTTTAGCCGGAGCAGGACTTTCCCTAATTGACTTCTTCGTAGGAACCTGTCTTTTATATGTGCCCGAAGGGGGATTCGAACCCCCACCCACGTACATGGACTAGACCCTGAACCTAGCGCGTCTACCAATTCCGCCATCCGGGCAAAAAATATAATTTACAATTAAAAAATTACAATGAACAACTGAAAATAGAATATTAAATTATCTCAATTCCTGTAATGAGCAAATTTTCAGAATAAAATTAATAACAATTCAAATTTACAATTAACAATAAAATTTTCCTAACTAACTTATAAATTGAAAATTATATATTATTAATTAATTATAACTTTTTACCATCCAGTCTCTCCCCTTTTATCTTCTTCTCTTTTTATCTTTCCGCCGCCGGAATGTATATCACAGTTGGGAGGAAGATTCTTCTGATTAATAATATCTGTGTAGACATCGGGACAGCTTGATGTAGCAAGTCTCGTATCACCCAGATCCATTGTTGCTTTACAAAATTCCATTGAAACAACCCCGGGTGCAAGCTCAAAATATTTCAAGGGAAGATTTAATTTTTTATAGATACCTTCCATAAATTTCCCCCAGATAGGTAATGCAGCCTGCGCACCTTGTCCATACCAGTTTGTGAACTTAACCCTGTGATCATCAAATCCTACCCAGGCTCCGGCGACCAATTGAGGGGTAAATCCAACAAACCAAGCATCTGCATAATCCTGAGTGGTTCCTGTTTTACCTGCGGCAGGATACTGAAAATATCTTCTTAAGCCAGCTCCTGTTCCGTAATTAACTACATCCTGCATCATATCTGTTACAATAGAAGCAGTCTGGGGAGAAATAGCTTCCGTATATTCAGGAGTAAACTGATCAATTAAAATACCGTTACGGTCCTCAATTCTTAAGATTGATATAGGTTCTATGTGAACACCTTTATTTGCAAATGTACCGTAAGCCGAAGTAATTTCTAAAGGTGAAACCTCCGAAGTACCGAGTGCAATTGAAGGATAAGGATTAAGGTTAGATTTAATTCCCATCTTATGGGCAAACTTAACCACCTGTGCCGGAGGAGCGATATCACTAATAGTCATTCTTCCTGCAACCACATTGATTGAATGGGCAAGTGCTTCTCTCAATGTAATATAGCCGCCGTATTCATCACCTGCATTATTAGGCGACCAGCCTTTATAATCAAACTTTTGGTTAAGTAATGTATAAGCAGGAAAATAGCCGTTATCTATTGCGGTAGTATAAACAAAAGGTTTGAATGCCGAACCCGGTTGTCTTTTAATTCCCGTTACGTGATTAAGACCTCTTCCGAAATTCTGATCCGTCCCGCCAACCATGGCGCGTATCTGTCCGTTGGAAGGATCAATTACCACGAACCCTACCTCAATTTTAGTAGCATCAGTTTTAACGGAATCCACAAATGCTTTATTATTTTTAAGCTTATTATAAACTGCCGCTTTCTCTTCTTTCGATGAAGCATTCCTGTAGTAACGTGAATCTTGTATGGCACGATCAAGAAGGCTCGCAAGTAAACTACTGTTTTTCTTCCAGTTCCAGTATTTATCAAATAATTTCTGATAGTCAGCAACATGCTCTTTGCATGCATCATTGGCAATTTTCTGCATTCTCATATCCAGAGTAGTATAAATATTCAATCCATCACGATAGAGATCATACCCGTATTTATTCGCCATCGCTGTCATCTGCTGCCTGATATATTCCATAAAGTGTGGAGCAATTGATTTTGATCCGCTTACGGTTTTTGAAGCAAGTACAATCGGGTTACTTTTCAACTCCTCATATTTATCTTCACCCAGATAGCCTACATTAACCATATTTTTCATAACAAGGTTTCTTCTTGCAATTGCATTTTTATAATGATCTACGGGATCATAATTTGCTGATGATTTCAGCAATGCAACAAAGAGGGCAGATTCAGGTATCGTTAATTGCGAAGCATCCTTTCCAAAATATTCTCTTGCCGCAGATTCAATTCCATACGCACCTCTCCCGAAATAAGATACATTCAGGTAGAGCTCAAGGATTTCATTTTTTGTATAAGTTTTTTCAATCTGTACAGCGGTAATCCATTCTCTAATTTTTCTTACCCCGGTTTCAAAAATATTTTCATGCCTGCTTTTCAATTTATAAAGATTCTTTGCAAGCTGCTGTGTAATCGTACTTGCACCTTCCCTGGAAAAAGTAAAGACATTTTTTACCATCGCCTTAGCAAAGCGGGAAAGATCAACGCCCCAGTGATCATAAAACCTTCTGTCCTCTGTTGCAATAAGAGCATGAATCAAAGGTTTGGGAATACTGTCAATATCCGTTTCAACCCTGTTCTCAATATAAAATTGACCCAGCACTTCACCGTCAACTGTATAAACTTTGCTTGCCAGAACAGGTTTGGGATTTTCAAGCTCTTCGAGCGAAGGAAGTCCACTGAAGATGTATATAGCAAACGCCAAAATAAAAGCAAAGAGGATACCTGCAATAATCAGTTTGTTTCTATTTGTGACCAGGCTTTTTTTCTTTTTCTTATTTCGATATTTCGAATCTCCGAAATATTTTTTCATATCCGAATCAGAATAATTCTTTTTAGCCATTTCATTTCCCAATTTGCCTGTCGGAAAACAGGTCTATAATTTCAAATTTATTATCGTTAAAAATTCCATAACAAGGTGCATCAAGCCAGGAGCCTAAATTTATATAAGATCCGTTTTTATATTGTTCATATTGTCTTTGGTGCAGATGTCCGAAAATCACGAAATCGAATCCGGCATCAATTTTATTCCGTGCTGCATCGAACAAACCATCTATCTCACCATAATCTTTCTTAGCGGTATGTTCCCGGCTCGATTTACTTGTACTGCTCGCAATCCCTATACCGATGTCAGGATGAATCCATGAATACAAATTCTGCAGCATTTTGTTCCGCATTATTTTCTTAAGGATGTTATACCCGGTGTCATTTTTCACTAAACCATCTCCGTGCCCGATAAAAAATTTTTTATCATTTAACACTCTTTCAATGGGGTTATCATAAACAATCGCACCAATTTGTTCTTTAAAAAAATCGTGATGCATAAAATCATGATTCCCTATAAAATAATGAAGCTTTACACCAGCTTCTGTAATATCCTGCAAAGCAGTCAGGGTTCTGAAAAATCCTTTCTGATAAACCCTTTTATATTCAAACCAGTAATCAAAAAGATCACCGACAATGAAAAGTTCTTTAGCTTCATCTTTTGCTAATTCAAGGAACTTAACCAACAACCGCTCTTTCTTTCTTTCAATCTCCTTCGACTGCAAGCCAAGATGAATATCAGATATAAAGAGGTACGATTCTTTCACAAGAAATAAAAATGATTATTGTTAAAATTAAAGAATGATATTTTGAAAATAAAAACCAAATTTAATCACTCCCGCTTAAATTGAAATAAACAAGAAGCCAGTTATCCGGATCGGGAATAACCTCAATCGGAACAAAACCAAATTTAAAATTGAATGTCTGCTCAACCGAATTCAACCGGACTTTTTCAAGCTTCGTTTTACCGGATTCAGATTTAAAGAGAAACTGTATTGGTATATCGTAATCAGAATATCCTTCCTGAATTTGTTTAAGCTTTAAGATTACCTCATTAGAATCCAGTTCGGAATTTACTTTAAAGCTGTAATTTATTTTGGGAATATTATTTCCTTCAAACACCCACTGCTTAAAAAACTGGTTCAGGTTATAACCGGATGTTGCTTCACATACATTCTTGAAATCATCCGTTGAAGCATTTTTATATTTATATTTTTCAAAATAATTGTGCAGGCTTTCGAAGAAAGTTTTATCCCCAACCTCCTGCCGCAGCATATGAAGAACCCAGGCGCCTTTATCATAAACCAGGGAACTGAAAAGGTCGCTTCCGGGATCATACAGAGTACCGGAAAAATTTTCATCAAATTTGCTCAGCATTGAAGTACGAAGTGCTTTATCTCCACCCAGATGTTCTGAATAAAGAGCTTCACAATAAGTCGCAAATCCTTCATTAAGCCAGATATCTTTCCAGGTTTCCGGACCAACAGCGTCACCAAACCATTGATGCGCAAGCTCATGAACATATACATCTGTAAAAAACCTTTTACCGCTTACAAAATTAGAACCGATTCCTGTTAAAGTCTGATGTTCCATAGCACCAATCTGCCAGAGAAATTCTGCCACACCGTACTTTTCTTTTATAAAAGGATACTCACCGAAAGTTTTAGCAAAAAAATCTATCATTCCGGCGTGTCCTCCAAAATCAATCTTTGCATTTTCTTCATCTTCCGGGAATGCATAATATTCAATAGGCATCGTATCCTTCTTATCCTGCGAAACATAAGTCTCCGAAAAATTATTATACACCGATGAATAAAGGCAAATGAGATAAGTTGAAATGGGGTATAATGTTTTCCAATGGTAAGTGCGTCTGGATCCATTAGTAATATTATCAACTAAAATCCCGTTTGATGCAGATACCATCGAGGAATCATTTGTAAGGTAAATATCAAGATAAGCTTTATCAGAAGGCATATCATTGCAAGGAAACCACGTTGAAGCGTAATCAGGTTCACTCAAATTATAAACCACATTATGTCCGTATTTTTTCCCGAAAGTAAATGAACCCAATCCTTCCCTTTCCGGTTTTCCCTCGTAATTTATTTCAATATTAAAAGTATCCTTAATCGAATTAGCAAGATTAACTTCCAATCTTGTCCCATTATTTTTATACTCTGCATTTTTACCGTCCACCATCAAGCTGTTTATTTTCATATTGTCGTAAAAATTTAAATCGATCGTATTAAGGGTTTTATCTTCAAGCAAACCGGTTAATGTTGCATCACCTTTTAAAAGTTGTTCATCAGGATAAAGATCGAACTTTAAGTTGTAATGAAGAATATTAATTTTATATTGATTATCTGAAATATATCCTTCGGGAACTGAAACCTGTTGAATCCCGGTGACCGAATTTTTTAAATTTGCTCCGTTCACTAGAGTATTTTTAATGCTATGTTCCAAGGGAGATAAACCATAATACCATCCTGCGAAGAAAAAAGCGCCGAACATAGCTGCATAAAATATTTTTATCCAGATTTTCATTTTTCCCGATATTTTGAGTTGAACATTATTGACAGAGGCAAATGAAGGTGACTTGTTTAACATATAAAGAATTAATTTAATGATAACTAAAATTTAACAATTTCAATGATTGCCAATCAAATCATAATTGGATATATTAAAGAACAAATCAATTATAATTTGAGGGTTAATAATTTATGACATTTCCCGGTTCTTCTATCCTTCGTGATACAATTACCATGCTGCTTGCCGGAGGACAGGGAGAAAGACTTTATCCCCTGACTCTACCAAGGAGCAAACCTGCGGTCCCATTCGGCGGAAAGTACAGGATAATTGATTTTGCTCTTTCAAATTGTCTTAATTCCGGTCTTCGCAGAATTTATGTTCTTACTCAGTACAAATCGGATTCACTTAACCAGCACTTATACGAAGCATGGAGCATATTCAATCCTGAACTCGGCGAATTTATTTACAGTGTACCCCCCCAGAGAAAATTAAATAATGACTGGTATCTGGGTACGGCAAACGCAATCTACCAAAATATTAATTTATTTTCTGCAGATAGGCATGTAAAGTGGGTTTTAATTCTAAGCGGTGACCATATTTATAAAATGGATTATTTGAAAATGCTGCAATATCATGTGGACACCAAAGCTGCAATGTCCATTGCCTGCATCGAAGTTCCGAAAGATGAAGCTCACAGGTTCGGAATTGTTGGTGTAAATGAAAACTACCAGGTTCAATCATTCATTGAGAAACCACCTAAACCGCCTGAAATACCTGACAAGCCGGGTTATTCTTTCATTAATATGGGAATATACGCTTTTAATGCTGATGTTCTGCGAGATATTTTTCATGAGATGGAAAAAAAGAAAATTAAAAATGATGATTTTGGACACGATATTATTCCTTATATGGTAAAATCTCAACTCGATGTATTGGCTTACAGCTTTCAGGATGAAAACAAAAAGGAAAAAACGTACTGGAAAGATATCGGTACTTTAGACAGTTATTTTGAAGCAAGTATGGATTTAATCAGCATTAACCCTGAGTTTAATATGTACGACCAGAACTGGCCGATGAGAACTTACCAGTACCAGTTCCCTCCTGCGAAAACCGTTTCGCACGAAGGTGAACGCGTTGGCAGAACCTTAAATTCTCTTATATGTGATGGTTCAATTGTATCCGGTGGGCTTGTTGAAAGGTCATTGCTTGGACCAAATGTTAGAGTAAACAGCTATACATATATCACCGACTCAATCATTATGAACAACTGCAATATCGGCAGACGTGCAAGAATAAGAAGAGCAATTATAGACAAGAATGTTAATGTTCCTGAAGGTTATGAAATCGGGTTCGATCTTGAAGGCGATAAAGGGAAATTTACGGTAACAGAAAGCGGAATAGTTGTTATAGCAAAAAATACTGTTTTGCCTGAATAATTCCTTTTTATTTCCGATAATATTGTAAGAAGGAGGAAATTTATTAATTGAAGCTGGAATTCAATTTCAAACAGTCCGGAGTAATTCCCTACAGACAAAATAAAGGCATTCTTGAAATTCTATTAGTAACTTCCATCAAAAAAAAGAAGTGGATCATTCCGAAAGGTTATGTTGAGTTTAACCTCTCCCCTTTTGAATCAGCAAAGAAGGAGGCATTTGAAGAAGCCGGGATAATAGGTTCAAATGAAACTTTTGAGTTAGGAACAATTGAATTAAAAAAAGGCAGCGGCATAACCCATATGAAAATTTTTTCGATGGAGGTGATAAAAATGCTTGATGACTATCCTGAAAAAGAATTAAGAAAAAGGGACTGGTTTAATACGGAGGATGCTTCATTAAAAGTTACTATTCCTGAAATTCCGGCGCTGATTAATATTCTGAAAACAAAAATCAAATGACATCATCTTCCTTAAAAAGTCTGCGGATGACCTCATTAGTTATATCGTAATCATACCCTTTTGAATAAAGAAATGTATAAAGCTTTGAAGTTAGTTGCCGATTATCATACTCTCTCTTGGAAAGAATCTTGAGTTTCTTCTCAGCAAGTGCTATAGCTTTACCCAAATATAATGAGTCTTCTTCCTTGGTTAAAATCTCCTCGATTATTTCAGAAGACAAACCTTTTTTAAATAATTCAGATCTTAATTTATTCTTTCCCCACGATTTAGTTCTGATTTTTTCCTCGACATACTGTTTGCCAAATTCAAAATCGTCGATAAACTTTTTTTCTTTTAACTGATCAAGTATTTCATCAACAAGATCCTTATCATATTTTTTTCTTGCTAATTTCAGTCTTAGTTCTCTGTATGAATGAAGTCTCCTGCCGAGAAAATCAAAAGCTTTCTTTTTGATAAAGTATTTCTGATTTTCTTTTATTAAAAATGAAAAACCGTCTTCAGATATTTCCATATCTTTTTTAAGACGGCTTTTTAAGAGTACTTCGTATGATAAAAAAAGTTTTTCCCCGTTATCAAGATATATAATTACATTCTCGTCATCCTTCTTAGCAACTCTTTCAATCTTCATTTACTATTTTGAGTTTTTCTTCTCTTTACCCACAGATTTTTCTTTACCGTTATCAGCTTCTTTATCCTCTTCTTTTTGGGGTTTAAAATTCAACTTATCTTTCACCTGCTTTTCAAGCTTCTGATAAAGATCGGGCGTTTCAATCAACTTCTGTCTGAATTGTTCTCTTCCCTGGAACCTGTCTTCATCAAAACTAAACCATGCACCGCTCTTTTTTACCAGCCCTAAATTTGTTGCCATATCAAGAAGATCACCGGTTTTACTGATTCCTTCATTATAAAGAATATCAAACTCTACTTCCTTAAATGGAGGTGCAACTTTACTCTTCACAATTTTTACCTTTGTTCTATTGCCTACCACATCGGTTCCATCCTTTATTGCAGCAATTCTTCTAATATCTAATCTAAGTGATGCATAAAACTTAAGTGCGTTCCCACCGGTAGTTGTTTCAGGATTTCCGAACATTACGCCAATTTTGCTTCTCAACTGGTTTATAAAAACAACGGCAGTTTTTGATTTGGAAATTGCGCCGGTTAATTTTCGTAGTGCCTGCGACATTAGTCTTGCCTGTACAGCCATTGTAGCGTCACCCATTTCTCCTTCAATTTCTGAACGTGGAACAAGCGCAGCAACCGAATCAATTACAATTATATCAAGTGCATTACTGCGGACAAGGGTATCCGTAATTTCAAGTGCCTGCTCCCCGAAATCCGGCTGTGATAGAAGAAGGTTAGCTGTATCTACTCCAAGTCGTTTAGCATAATTTACATCAAGGGCATGCTCAGCATCGATGAATGCCGCAAGACCACCTGTCTTCTGAGCTTCCGCAATAATATGAAGACAGAGAGTGGTTTTTCCGCTGGACTCAGGACCATAAACTTCAGTGACTCTACCGCGTGGAATTCCTCCAATTCCAAGTGCATAATCCAAAGATAAAGCCCCGGTGGGAATAGATTCAACCTGGTTGATGACACCATCACCCAGCTTCATAATTGAGCCTTTACCGTAAGTCCTTTCGATGCTCGTTATGGCATCTTCAATTATCTTTAATTTTTGTTCCCTGTCTGTACTCATTTTTCCTCCTTCATTTTAATTTAAACTTTTTTAATAATGTATATTTCGATGATTCAGGTAACAGCTCACTTTTAATAAGTAAGATATTATCAGCAGTAAATTCTGTTTCGGGAATAATAAAACCATTAAATTTAGTTACCAACTCTTCGGGAAATTTCCTCTTTATTCTCAGTAAAGTTAAGTGCGGCTTGAATTTCCTGTCCTCAACGGGTATCTCAAATTTAGTAAGTTTGTCATTCAATTGCTCAACAATATTAAATAAAATAGTGTCTACCAGCAATCCAATCCATAAAATCTGTGGAATGCCATGCCTGAAGAAGAAACCGAATCTTGTTAACCTGCAATTAACTTTTTTATTCTGATTAAGAAAATCTAAAGAATCGGTTATAGGATTGACCAGTTCATCTTTAACTTCACCAATAAATTTTAATGTGAGGTGAATTTTCTCAGATGGTTCCCATTTTACATTTATAGATTCGCCAACTGCTTCTTTTTTAAACTCTGATATTTTAAGCCGGATGTCTTCAGGAATTTCCAGAGCAACGAATAACCTAATCATCGCCAATTCCAAGCAGGTGCCTTCGAAGCATATCAAGTGCTGCCTGAGCCGCCCGCTGCTTATTTAAAATCCTGTCATCACCAAATTGAAATTCTTTTGCAGTACAAACTTTATCATCGCAAATTCCTACATATACCAATCCAACAGGTTTATCTGCTGTTGCACCCGTCGGTCCCATAATTCCTGTTGTAGATAAACCAAGGTCTGTACCGCTAATTGATTTCACCCCTTCTGCCATCTGCCTGGCAACTTCAATACTGACAGCACCGTGATCGGCAATAGTATCTTCATTTACTTTCAGTATTTCAACTTTGGCCGCATTGCTGTACGACACTATATCTCTTTCGAAATATGCACTACTTCCGCTTATATTTGTCAACATATTTGATATCAGTCCGCCTGTACACGATTCTGCAACAGCAAGAGTAAGTCCTCTTTCTTTTAATATCCTTCCAATAACTTCTTCCAGCAGTTCGTCATCCTTACCAAAAATAAAACGACCTGCTTTACTACGCATCTTTTGTTCAACTTCGCTGATTTTATTTGTGGCTTCGTCTTCCGTTTTTGCTTCAACCGTAATTCTTAATCTTACACCAAATTGGCTTGGAAGAAATGCTAATTTGGCATCACCGAGAAGTTCATTTAAATCTCCCAACCTTTCGAACAAGGTTGATTCGGGGATTCCGGTTGTTTGAAGTGTCTTTCGCCGAGTAATCGATTCAGATTCTCCAAGTCTCTCAGTTAACTTAGGGATAACATAAGTATTCATCATTTCAATCATTTCGAAGGGTACACCTGGCATAGCAATGAAAATCTTATCATCTTTTTCTATCCATACACCTGGGGCAGTTCCCAATGAGTTCCTGATTACAGTTGCTATCTTCGGAACAAGAGCCTGTCCTTCATTAACTCTTGTCATTTTTCTTCCACGTTTTTGAAACAAAGCATTAATATCTCCCAGGACTTCTTCATTCTGAATAAGCTCCGTATTAAAAAAGTTAACAATACATTTACGGGTTATATCATCGTGCGTAGGGCCAAGTCCGCCGGTCGAAATTATAACATCATTTGTTTCAAATACTTTTTTGAATTCACCTACAATTTCATTCTCACTATCACCAACGACAGATGTCCTGGTTACATTAATATTATGTTCAACCAATTCTTTGCCAATAAATGCAGCATTGGTATTAAGAACCTGCCCTATTAATATTTCATCACCAATAGTAATAATATGAGCATTCATCCAAGTTCTTTCAAAATTATAAATTATACTGAACTGTAAATTAATATAAAAAGATGAACAATTAATAAAACATAAAAACCGCTGATAACATCATCAATCATTATTCCCAAACCGCCTTCCAGCTTTTCAAGTCTTCTGGCGGGGAAGGGTTTTATGATATCTGATATACGCCATAGAAAAAAAACGATAACTACAATCCACCAGATCTTTGGGACAAACAAAAGTGATATCCACATCCCCACAACTTCATCTACAGTACATTCCGAGGGATCTTTGCCATAGGCTTTTTCAAACTTTGAACCCACATATATTCCGTAAACAGTAAAAAGAATAATCGCCGGAATAATTATTAGCGGCTTTTCAAACCCCGGGATAAAATAAATAATCAAACCGGCAAGACTGCCGAATGTACCACTCGCAAAAGGAACATATCCTGTGTAAAAACCAGAACCTATTAATTTTTCTACAAAATTAAGCTGCACGACTGAATAAATCTTTTATGAGTATTCGATTTTTGTAAATGTAAGTTATACCGGAATGAAGCGTGATTGCAGTTATTATCATCATCATAATGTAAACAAATGTTTCATTCATCAGTATTAAAAAGATAACTGTATTTCCATAATAAATCTGAAAAGTATTCAATCCAACGTAAGCAATGAGCAAATAATAAAGAAAAAACATCTGCATAAAAGTTTTCCATTTAGCATAATAGCTTGTTGGAAAAGAAAAATCTCTATAATCTGCATAAGCTCTTAAAGAAGTAATCACTAAATCACGTGCTATAATTATAATCACCATCCACAGAGGTATAATCCTTAAAATTACAAACCCGATAAATGCTCCCGATGTTAATATTTTATCGGCAAGCGGATCCCAGAACTTTCCCCAATTGGTAATATAATTAAATTTTCTTGCAAGCCACCCGTCATACCAATCTGTTAAAGCTGCAACTATAAAGATTCCAAGAGAAATTAATTTAAAAACGGGATTATCTGAAAGAAAAAAAAACAGGAAGACCGGAGTTAATATTATTCTTAATATGGTTAGTTGATTTGGCAGTACCATTTATTCAACAACTTTTTCCTGAGAAAGCATTCTAAGGTAGGGATATTCATAAATACCTGTGCTATGACCATCTTTCCAGGAAATTGTGATAGCATAGCTCCCTACGGAATTTACGGATTTAATTGTAACCTGGCTCTGATTAAAAATGGGAAAATAATTTTTACCCTCGAGTTCTCTTTCGGTTTTACACGTTGCACATGGGCATAATCTTCTTAATAAAGTCAGAGAAATATCAGTTTCAGATTCGTCATCCCATTTGATAAATAAACTTTTATCGTCTTTCAAATTTATTTTAACCGGTTTACTCATCAGGTTAAAGTTGTCCCTGTTAATTTATAAAGAACATCAAGATATTTTTTGCTGGTTTTATTTATTATTACCTCAGGTAAAATTGGAGCAGGTGGTTTCTTATTAAATTTAATTGATAGCAGATAATCACGCACAAACTGCTTATCATAACTTTCCTGTGCTCTTCCTTTTTCATATTTATCTACAGGCCAGAACCTCGATGAATCCGGAGTTAACAGTTCATCAACCAAAATTATTTTATTATTTATTATTCCGAACTCCATTTTTGTGTCGGCAATAATAATTCCTTTCTTAAGTGCAAATTCTGAAGCAGACTTATAAATCTGAAGAGCAGTTTTTTTTACTCTTGTTATATTTTCTCTGCCTCCAATTTTATAAGCTTCTTCAAGAGAAATATTTTCATCATGTGTACCTATTTCTGCTTTTGTAGAAGGTGTAAAAACTGGTTCGGGTAAGTTTTCTGATTCGGATAAACCTTCAGGCAAATTTATTCCGGATACTTTTCCACTTGCTTTATAATCGTTCCACCCGGAACCAGAAATATATCCTCTCACTATACATTCAATTGGAATTACTTCTGCTTTTTTAACAAGCATTGTTCTACCTTCAAGTTCTTCTCTGTATTTTTTACAAGATGAGGGGAGATCATCTACTGAAGATGAAACAAGATGATTGTCGATAATTTCTTTAGAGAAATTGAACCAGAATTCTGAAATTTTTGTCAGAACTTTACCTTTGTCAGGTATTCCCTGCTGCATTATTACATCAAAAGCCGAGAGTCTGTCGGTCGAAACTATTAAGAAGTAATTACCGACATCATAAATGTCCCGAACTTTTCCTCTTTTAACAAGCTGCAAATCAGGAAAATTTGTCTGAAGTATAACTTTGGAATTCATAACCAGTCGAAGTTTGTTAGCAAATATAAAGATGCCCGGAAGATTATTCAATAAAGGACTAACTGATTTCTTCAAATTAAAAAATAAAGTAACAAAATAATTAGCACAATAATTAGAACAATATTTATATATTTATTTCTTTCCGGGAATTCATAGCTACAAATTGGGCAAACTTTTGAATCGTTCGGAATTTCCATTGCACAGGAAGGGCATTCTTTTTTCTTCATTTTTATAGATAAGATTTCTGAAACTAATTTTCATTTGAGCCATCAAATTATATGAAAATTATTTATTAGTTGAAACGGAGAATTAATTGAAAAAGTTATTTTTGTTGACAATAGTTTTTCTACTGGCAGTAACTGGCTGTGGTAAGAATGGTTCAGGAAATTCGCTGAACTGGAAAACCGATCTTAACGATGCCTTAGCATTAGCCAAAAAAGAGAATAAAGTTGTATTAGTTGATTTTACTGGTTCTGATTGGTGTCAATGGTGCAAGAGATTAAATGACGAAGTTTTTTCTAAAGAGAAATTTGAAGAATTCGCGAAGCAAAACCTGGTACTGGTTCAAGTAGATTTCCCAAAAAATATTGAGCAGTCAAATGCTACAAAATTTTATAATCAAAAACTTGCAAATATGTATGGTGTAGAAGGGTTCCCAACTGTAATTTTACTGGATAAAAATGGGCGGGGTATTTTAAAAACCGGCTACATTGAAGGCGGAGTTGAAAATTACATTCAACAACTTAAACAGTACATACCTGGTGTTTAAACGAAATTTTAAAGAAATATACTATACATAACAAAAAGAACCAGAAAAAACGCAACAGGGATGACATAATAATGTCGTCCCTCTTCTATATAATATCTGTGAACGCAATCATCATAACTTTTACAAATAACACAATTTCCAAAATTTTCGTTGTTACAATTTTCTTCCAACTATTACTTTCAATTATTTCAGAAAATTATAAGCAAACATTTGAAATTTTGTCGGGATATGCAACAAAAAAATAAAAACTAAATTTTAACAAAGAGTGTAATTTTTTTACTCCGATGAAAACTTTTAATTGGTTCTTGGATTTTGTATAAAAAGAGGCTGATGTTTTAAGCCTCATATAAAGTGGGCAGAGACGGAATCGAACCGCCGACACAAGGATTTTCAGTCCTTTGCTCTACCGACTGAGCTATCTGCCCTTTCAAAAAATTTGAAGTTCAAAAATAAATATTTCGGACTTAATCTCAAAAGTAAATTAGATAAATTTTTATTCTACGGTTACACTTTTTGCAAGGTTTCTCGGCTGGTCTACATTTAATCCTTTTTTAACCGCAATATGGTAAGCAAGAAGTTGCAATGGAATTACAGTTAGCAAAGGTGTCAGCATCCTAATAGTGTCAGGTACTTTAATAGTATAATCAACAAGTTGTTCAATATTTTTATCGCTTTCACTGGCGATTGCTATTATTCTTCCGTTACGTGCCTTAACCTCTTCAATATTGCTTAGTATTTTTTCGTAGTTTGTATCTTTGGGAGCTATAAATACAGCAGGCATATTATTGTCAATTAATGCAATCGGACCATGCTTCATCTCTGCAGCAGGATATCCTTCAGCATGAATATAAGAGATCTCTTTAAGTTTTAACGCTCCTTCAAGTGCTACAGGGAAATTAAATCCTCTTCCAAGATACAAGAAATTTTTTGCATTTTTAAAATCTTCGGCTATTTTCTCTATGCTATTATTTAATTCTAATATTTTATTAATTTTATCCGGTATTTTCTGGAGCTCTTCAACTATTTCTTTTCCATCAGCAATACTCATATTTCTCTTTCTTGCCAATAATATTGTTATTAGCGCTAAAACAACGAGTTGAGATGTAAATGCTTTTGTGGAAGCAACACCAATTTCAGGCCCGGCATGGGTATACACTCCTGCTTCACTTTCTCTTGCTATCGAACTTCCAACAACGTTGCATATTCCAAGCGCAAGAGATCCCCTGTTTTTCGCTTCTTTCATAGCTGCTAAAGTATCGGCTGTTTCACCACTTTGAGAAATAAAAAAAATCGCGTCATCATCGTTAAGTACAGGATTTCTATACCTGAATTCAGAAGCGTATTCAACTTCAGTTGGGATCCGTGCAAATTCTTCGAGCATATACTCTCCTACTAACCCTGCATGCCAGGATGTACCGCAAGCTGATATGATTATTCTTTTAACTTTTGAAAGTTTATCCAAAACAGGTTCGAGTCCACCAAGTTTTGCTGTTCCTTTTTCAAGTAAAATTCTTCCTCTCATTGAATTGCGAACAGACTCAGATTGTTCCATGATTTCTTTAAGCATAAAATGCTCAAATCCACCTTTATCAATTTCATCCAGGGTTAAGCTTATTTCATGAATCTCCTTTTCAATTTCAACATCACTGATAGTCCGAGTGAAAAATTTATCTTTATATAGTTCGACTATTTCTCCATCTTCTAAATATACAACCTGTTTGGTATGAGCAAGAATAGCGGAAACATCGGAAGCAATGAAATTTTCGTTTTCACCTAAGCCGACTAACAATGGGGAACCTTTGCGAGCAGCTATAATTTTATCCGGTTCTTCTTTATAAATAACAGCAAGCCCATATGTCCCTTCTATTTCGCCAAGGGCAAGTTGTACAGATTTTAAATAAGGAATAACCCCTGTTCAGAAAACTGTCAATTAAATGGGCGAATACTTCACTGTCTGTATCAGATATAAAATGGTACCCCATCTTTTCAAGACCAGCTTTTAATGTTCTGAAGTTTTCAATAATTCCGTTATGTATAATAAATAAATTATTTGAGGAATTAGAATGAGGATGTGCATTAACTTCATTTGGAACACCATGAGTAGCCCAGCGGGTATGTCCTATTCCTACATTTGCATAAAGAGAAAGCTTTTCAATTTTTTTTTCTAATTGAGATACCTTTCCTTTGTTTTTAATAACTTCAGAAAAACCATCGTTCAATATCCCGATTCCTGCAGAGTCATACCCTCGGTATTCGAGTCTTTTTAGTCCATTAATTAATATGGGAACACAATTTTTATTTCCGATATACCCTACTATGCCACACATTTTTTATCCATTTATTAAATTAATGAAAAACAAAAAAAACTATTATTTTACTTTGGCTAACTTTTGAGTTATGGTTTTTACAACATCTTTAACCTTATAAATCATTTTATAAAAATAGACACCGTTAGCTATCGCATCACCATCTTCATCTTTGCCATCCCAATAAATTCTTTTAAAGCCGAGATCAGCACCAAGTTCAGCAGAAGAGATATTTATTGTTTTAATTAATCTGCCTGCAACGGTATAGATTTTTACATATAACTGATCTGGTAATTTATCACCAGTTACAATAAAAGTAAAATATGTTCCATCTTTGAACGGGTTAGGATAATTATAAACTTCTTTAAGATCATATTCTGTATAAACATAAAAGTTGATCCTATAAGAAGTAGTATCAAAGAAATTACCTGAAGCATCTTTTGCGAGTACTTCTAATGTATGTCGCCCATCAGTAAATGGTGTGGCAGTCTTCCAGTTTAGATCAGCTTCCGAATTAGGATAGCTCGTAAAAGTAAACTTAACATCACTCCGACTAAAGTCCAATGGGATGTTATCAAATATAACAGTAAATAAGCTAGTATCAAGAGGTAGAGGACTATTATCCTTTAAAGTAATATCAATATCAGGTTTTGATGAAACTATGTCACCATCAAGGATTTCTTTGCCATCAAAAGTAATATTAAATATCGGTTTGGTAGAATCTCTTACCACATAAAAAGTATGCGTCATTATATTATTAAACGTAAAATATTCAGCATTGGGATAATCGGCAATTGCTTTAATAGTATTATCAAAGATTAATGGAGTAGTAGAGATTGTATGATCAAGTGAAGTTGAACTGTCCGGCTTAAGATTAACAGTTGAGGTTATAAAAAGTACTATCCATATCATTTAAATAAAACTTTAGAGCAATATTATTTGCGGGAACAAAACCCACGTTTTTTACATTAAAATGCATTGAAGTATTCAGGCCTTGCAATACAGAATCAGGTGAAACATTAAGATCATTTTTAGTAATCATTATTTCAGGCAAACCATCATAATCAATATTTAAACTTTTAAATTGCATTGGGTTTGTAATGTTAAAAGTTGTATCATTCATATTGAAATATAATCTCAGATATTTATAAGCTGAAGGTGAAATATTCTGTAAAGAATAATTATCCGGAATGTTTGTGGCAAGAGTATCATAATTTTTTGTGGTTCTATTTAATCCATAAAGTATGTTTGTAATAAGTTCCTGATGAATTCTGATGTAAATCATAAGTTAAGGTTTTCCAATTGGAAGCAGGACCTATATCCTGAGTAGTAAAATTACCATTTGCATCAACATATCTTCCCTTAAACACAGAAAATTTCGGTGCTAGCCCATGGAAAAACACCGAAGCAATAACTTCGTCATTCACCCAATCATAACACCAAGCATAATATCCCTGAAATGGACGATAGCTTATCCACTCTTCTTCAAAAAATCCATCTGAAATTCTAATTCTTCTCATATAATTTGACAGTAAATGCTCTGTAGGTATATATGTAATTATCGGCTTCAAAAAAATCAGTAAAACCTGTAAAAGGAGTACTTTGCAATTCAATATCTGGTTTAACTAATTGCCAATTATTCTGGGGATCCAATGATTCTTAAAACATATTTATTATTCCCAAGAGTATCAAATAAAGTGAGATTGTACATATATTGTCCATCTGATTTTAGATAAAATGTTCCAACCGTGGGTCTAGCAGTCTCAGAATTCAACAATCCTTCAGGTATATAAACATTTGATGTATCTCCATTACCAGGGTTAATTTTTTTTATATGATAGGGATCCGGAGTTGTTACATAAATAAACCCATCACTATAATATACAATACTATTTGCCACTAAATCATAAAAATTTGGAATTCTTCCATAAAATTTGCCTTCAGTTGTACCATTATTTCCAGTTCCAATTTTATATATCTTAGATTTTCCACTAGCATAGTACCAAATATTTGCAAAATAAATATATGTTCCATCTGTAGTGATTGTTGACATCCCAACAGTATCTGTAACTGGATTATTAACATTAATATCTTTTATAAAAGTAGTATTCGAAGGATGTGGAGGTAACACCGATGTATTGAGTTTTAGTGAAGCAAGAGAATCCGAATATTCAATGTTATATGTTTTAAATAATTTCAATGAATTGTTTGAAGAATAGAAACCAGGTTTTGGCTGAGGTGAGATTGAAAAAGATCTAACTTGAGACCAATTTCCATATTTACTCCCGTCGTATATTCTGACTCTCCAAAAATAAGTTCCCTGAGCAAACTGTGGGGAAATCCAATTCAAAAATCCATTCACAGGATTTAATGAACCGGAACTTATTAAAGGTGAGCTAAAATTTAAAGAAGTATCTATTTGAATAAAATAAGTAAGATTGAAATTAATATAATGACCAATATCTACGAATCGAAATTTTATTGTATTTTCTGAGGTTGAAAATCCATCCTGTGGATATAATACGTTAGCTTCACTAACATTAAAAACAGCAAAAGCAGAAGAGGCAACATTATCATTATGATCATCTTCCGGGATTGGGTTGAGTTCATTTACGGCTACTTTAATATTATATAATGCACTTTCAGTTGGAATCCAATCAACTAATACTGAGTCCGATTCTCCAAAACTTGGAAGTTGTCTAACAGTAATAAGGTATGATGTATCTGCGGATTCTGCAAAAATCTGAACATTAATTGTATCCCCCGGGAAAGTAACACCAAGATTTTTTATTTTGGCTTTAACTTGTATTGTATCATTAACCAGGGGACTTTCCTCAGATAGACTTATATCAGATGCATTAATTACAAAATCAGGTTTATCAGGTAATGCAAGTTTAAGTCCTGGGTCTCCTAAATAAGTAAGTAATGTTATTTGTTGATCAAATAATCCACCATTAACATGAACTTGATTTTTAGCATCAAAAATTGCCTTTCCAATCACATAATTTTTATTATTAAAAATTTCGTTAAATATTTTTTCATCAATAGCATTTCCGATTCCCCAATATGTTAAAACAGTATTTCCAAAAAATCCTATGCTGCCTTTGCCTGGCAATTTATTAAATTGTTCTCCAAAAACATCCTGATCATCAAAATGAGCAGTATAACAAGTAAGACTAAAGATCACAGGAAGTCTCCCTGGATTGTTTAATGCAGCAATATCATCGTTTGTAAAAATCAAATCCCACTGGTAACCACCGCCGTGACCATAGTAGTTACCTAAAACAACACCCTGATCAATTACTTCTCTAATTCTTGGGCCTCCGCCAATAAAAACAGAGTCAGCTGCATTAAGAGGAAAATTATAGATTCGGGAAGGATTAATACCATTAGGAATTAAATATTGGTTTGCTAATCTATTAGCAGCTTCATTAAAACGCATTTGAATTTCATCATTTTGATCAATTCCTGAAGCAGCAAGCATAACTGTTTGCTTCCATTCTTTACCATTATCTTGCGGATAATTTTCTAATTTATCCATCAAAACATCAGCTTCTGTCAAATTTTCGCACGACATTCTTCCTATTATCAAATCAGGAGCTAAATCGTCTCCAGCTACATCAACTATTAAATTGTCACTGGGAGATTCTCCATATTCATCAGCATAAAATGGTAAAGATGGTATAAAGTCCGGACGGCTTGTAGTTAATAAATGCCTATAGTCATGGCTCATATCACCGAATAAAACAATATAGACAGGGGCAGGAGCTTCCCAATTTTCAAATGCATATTTTACAAAATCTCTTAAAGCCTGTGGATTAAGCATTCCAAAAGAGAATTCATCATAAATCTGGTTTATATCAACAATTTCTATTCTTGGATTTGTTATGTCTGAATCAGGATATTCAGTTAATCTTAAATTCTTTAATCTTTGTGCAGCATTCATGAAATTGGGATGTGTAATAATTATATAATCTGCTCCATTAGTGGTTGCACGAAGGTTAGAACTTACATCCTCCTTAATTGAATCGGGAGATAAGGAATAATCAGATGCAACACAATAATAACGCGATTGCGTAGAGATAGTATCAATAAAAAAAGCAGCATTATTTTGAATTTGCGGATTCGTTATCATTTTATTTTTTTCAGGAATATAAATCTTCATATTATCCCGAGTCCAATTCCAGGTCCAAAATCTTACCACTCCCGATAAACCTGGAGGACTAGTACATGAGAAATTATTCGCATCTGTTTTATTGTAACGATAAAATTGTAAATCAAACCAATTGACTCTGGCTTCATTAGTTGTATCGCAGGATTGGCTTTCAACGGTTTTGATTTGTATATAATTCGAATCAGGATACATATGTACACTGTCTTGAGATATATAAATTGTTTTCACAAATGTGGCATTTGTTTGATTATCCCAAATAAGATCCCCCATCGGGTAACCATTAAAACTAAGACTGACATGGTTGTCTAGTGCACAATTAAATTTGTTCATCCCCGTAAGATTAACTGTAACTTTCATATAAGGGTCATCAAAATCAAAGTTTTGAGGTGAAGGAAAAAACCCGTTAAAAATATGAGTAGGAGTACCATGGTCTCCCGATACTCTATCCCAGTACCAATGATCTATATTATCTGTACCAGAGTGGCCTAGGGGTTCATATAGTGAATCTTTTTCATAATGAATGGTTTCTAATGTTGTTTGAATTGTGGTTTGATAATTATTTGGATAACCATCAATATTATGGTATCTGGCTGCAAGAGTGTCACTCTGGTAAGAAAACCAATAAACATTAGAATTATTATAAATATTTACTTTACAATATGCACTTGGGGGAGGCGGTCCTCCAACGAATTGAAAATAATCTCCACTATTAAAAATACCATCACCGCCATCTATTACATCAATTGGAATTGAATTTCCTTCGTTTATTATTTCAAGTTTGTCACTTTGAACACCCCCCTGAATTGGAACACCGGAAGCGATTAATTGATCGAAGGCAATTCTATAAACTCCATCTTTTTTAAGATATATTTTAAAGTAATCCTTATTAGGATTATACCAATAGTTCCCCATACCTCCGCCAAAAGTAACCTTACTTGGCTCTTTTCCCACCCATTGTACTGCTTGTGCATAATTAATAACACTGGATTTCAAAAATTCATTCGTCATATTGTCTTTTATAGGAAGCCTGTCAGAATTTTTGAGATTATATCTGATTAAAACTGTAATTTTATTATTTGCTACTAATTGATGAGTAACAGGATTATACTGGTAGGGAGCTATTATTATTGGAACAACTCTCGAATATCTCAGAATAAAATCAGTACCGAATAGTGCTGGTTTCTCGGGATATGGTTTATTTGATGAATATATAACCTTATCAAATTTATTTATATCCATTTTCTTCACTTTCGGATCTTCCTTCGGATAAGGTAGTATATACTTATTTTCCAATATTTTTTTATCTATCTGTAATATCTGTACACTTGGTTTAGAATTAAAAGGTATCCCGATATTGACAGAATAATTAGGTAACCATGGATCGCCCGGTTTTTGGAAAGAAGGCTCTCCACCAGAAATCATCTGATAAATGCGTGAATCAATTGTGGTATCTTTCAGATGATATACACCCCCGAAATTGAATTCAACTTTTATTCTTTGGTTATTCGATTCGAGGATTTTATAAGATTGGGCTAAAGAATATTGTGATAATATCATTAATGAAAATAAGAAAAAATATACTTTCTTCATGAAAGACCCGATGTTTAAAATAGTGTAGTTCAACTTAGAATTTTGGAAAAAACAACGCAAGGCGAAAAAAATACCTTTTCAATTACCATTTTTAAAAAATTTTATCTGAACAAAAATTTTAATTGAGTTAACATCGAGTAATTGGAACTACTAATGTTTTCATATTTTGTGAAAGATGAGTTAAATTTTAAATTTAGATATATTCCATATAAAATTTCATCCTGAATACTTAAAGTGACATTATTTGTGGTTTCAAGAATACCATCAAGCAGGGGTGCAGTTTCCGAATCATATAAGTTATGATTTATAAAAATATCTCCCCCTACATTTTTTACAAGATTTCCATTTTTATCATAAATATTCTTTCCGTGAAGAATATATGAATATTTAACTCCGAATTCAAAATCACCATTCAGTACATAATTTATTTCACTGCTTAAAGCAGTTGAATTAGGCTGAAGATTTACACCAAGTATATATGAATTATTGGTATAAGTTAAAGATTCACCAATGTCCGGATGGGAAAAAGTATATGGCCTGATCTGCAAGTATTCAATCTTAAATGAAAGATTTTCAGGCAAAATCGGATTAGTTAGCATTACTCCTGCCTGCCATGCAGAACGATTGGAGGTTTTTGCAAATTCTCGCTTTAATAAAACACTAAATTTAATATCATCAAAGATAATTGATGCTGAAGTTTCCAGTCCATTTAATATTTTATACCGGGCATCAAAAGTAAGGAATGAATTGTCGAGATCACCCAATGATCTTTGTGCTGATTCCCAAAAGAGAAAAGGATTAAGATATGCTGCTTCAAAAGGACGATTTGCATAAATAATCATTTGAGAGATTCCAAACTTTAATTTTGTTATCGGAGAAAATCCTAATCGGCTTATTGCAAGGTATTTTGAATTTTTTACTTTTGCATATTGAGTTCTTTCATCAACATAAAATGAATCATAAGGCTGTACGAGCCATCCGTGAATGAAATCATAACGTAGTGATTTATATGCAATATGAAATCTTAAAAAATCAAATATTGGCGGATTATCTGAAAGAATCATTTTATTTATAAGTCCCGTTCCCCATAAAATCCTTTCTCTCCCAAGCTGTAGAATGATATTATCTTTTTGTAATCGTATGTAACCTTGTGTATAATCAAAAAAATTAATCCTGGTATGATTGAATGTAAAACTTGATTTAACTCTTGGATCAAGTTCTGCTACTTGTCTGTTGTGAAATTGAGTACCATTTGATCCCTCTATTAAAAATCCTAACCAGTCAGAATAGTCACCATAAATTTGCCCTCCTAAATTTAGGAGCAAGCTATAATTCTTATATTTATTAGAATATATATGAGTAATATCACCTAACAGATCAATAATTAATTTAGCAGTGGAATCCCGAAATGCATAAAGATGTTTTTCCGAATATTTTTGGTAATTATCAATAAATCCGACAGGGAAATTATTAAAATATGAACTTGTTAGATTTTCTTTCATTCCCATTTTAACTTCCATTTTGCAAAGATATTCACGTTCAGACGAAGTCAACATTTCGGAATTAGATTCTATCCTTTTGAGGAGTTTAACCACTTCCTGTTTTGATAATGGCAAAATTACGTCATCATAATTTTCCAGAACACCTTTTACAAACATATTTTTAAGGAAAGGATAAACAGGATGATCAGCAGGAATAGTTTCTACTTGGGAGAAGATAGGAATATATAAAAGACAAACAATTAGTATACATGATCTAACTATATTCAACTTGCTATATATTTCCTTTATTGTTAAATACTACAATAAAAGTTTTAAGGAAAATAATTAAGTCAGAAAAGAAGTCAGCATCTCTATAGTAGTCCAGTTCCATTTTAATCCGTCCATCAGGTGTGAGCATTTGTCTTCCGTTAATTTGAGATATCCCGGTCACTCCGGGTTTGAATTCAAATATTCTTGATTGCTCTTTGGTATATTTATCAGTAATTAATGGAATATCCGGACGAGGCCCGATAATTGTCATCTCCCCCTTTAAAACATTAATAAAATTTGGTATTTCATCTATGCTTGTTCTTCGAAGAAATTTGCCGACCTTTGTAATTCTAGGATCATTAACTTGAGTAAGTTCAGGACCAACATCCAAAGCATTATCTACCATTCCACGAAATTTAATTAGTTTAAATTTTTCACCTTTATAACCTGTTCTTTCGTGTAAAAAAATAGCAGGACCTTTTGATTCCAATTTAATAGCAATTGTTGATAAGAGAAAAATAGGAGAAGTTAGCACGAGAATTATACTGCTTAATAATATATCCGTAAATCGTTTTAACCAACTTCCCTGCTTACCCATATTTATCAGAAAGACTATCTTTTATATTTTTGAAGTAAAGAATTCACCACCTCAATTACATAGTCTACATTCTGTTCAGTCATACCCGGATAAATAGGAAGTGAAACGAGTTTTGGAAAGGTTCTGGAGGCTACCGGAAAATTTTCATCTTTGAGTTTAAAAGTTTCATTATAATACAAATGCTGATGAACAGGCATAAAATGAACACCGGCTCCAACTTTATTTTGTCTTAGTTCATTAATAAACTGAGCTCTGTTTATATTGAGTTTTTCCAGTTCCAATCTGATAGGATAAAGATGCCAGGATGATTCACGATCTGGTTTAACCCCATGGAGTTGAATCAACTCATTATCCTTAAAATTTTCAGTATATTTTCTTGCAATGTGTTTCCTCGATTCCCACATTAGATCTACCTTCTTAAGCTGAGGAATTCCAAGAGAAGCCTGAAGGTCTGTAAAATTGTATTTATATCCGGGAGCCACAACTTCATAATACCATGAGCCTGATTCCGTATATCTCTTCCATGCATCACGATTAATGCCGTGTAAACGCATTATTTTAACTCTTTCGGCAATATCCTCATCATTTGTGCAGATCATACCACCCTCACCAGTGGAGAGAGTTTTTGTAGCATAAAAACTAAAACAAGTAACCTCGGAAATATTTCCTACTTTTTTCCCCTTATATGTTGCCGGTAACGAATGTGCAGCATCTTCCATTACTCTTAATTTATATATCTTTGCTAGTTCAAGAATTTCATCCATATCACAAGGTTGACCACCATAATGAACCGGAATAATTGCTTTGGTCTTAGGTGTAATTGCTTTTTCTATGGTTTCAAGTGAGATATTCAAGGTATCAGGTTCTACATCAACAATAACGGGTTTTGCTCCAAAATAACATACTATTTCTGCCGTGGCAGGAAATGTCATAGTGGGAACGATTACTTCATCACCTGGGTTTATACCATATGCTTCTAATGTAAGGTGACCAGCTGCAGTCCAGGAGCTAACAGCAACACCTTTTTTACACCCAATATAATCTTTAAATTGTTCTTCGAATTTAATTGTTTTAGGACCCATACTCAGCCATCCGGAACGTACGGTATCAACAATTTCATCCACTTCGTCTTCTGAAATAAATGGTTTGTGAAATAACAGGAAATCGTTTTGCATAGGCTTATATGGTGTGCTATTTAATAGTTATTACTTTAATATTTATTTAAAAAAAGTTCCCTGCAAAGCTAAAATAATTTTAGGACTAATAAAACATAGACAGGCTAATTTAGAGTTTTTTAATTCAAAATTCTACTAATAAATACTTCTTTGTAAAAAATTATTATAAATTAGATATTAGAATTTAGCCAGAAAAAATTTATACAACAAGTAATAATTTTAAAATTTAATTGACTAAATAATTGGAAGGCACAATCAAATACTAATGCTAGTTTAGGGGTTTAATTTTATATTTCTGATTTATATTTAGTATTCCTTCAATTCTATATTAACAAATGATATCATTCGAAAAGGAAATCTTTAAAATCATTTTTTCAATAATTAAATGGAAATCTTGAAATTTTTTTTCACCTGCATATTATCCATAGCGGGCATATTTATATAGTGTACCCCAAAAACTGGACAAAAAAATAATATAATTTAATGTGGATCTTTATAAAATAAATATATAAATAAGGAACCACGAAAATGTCTAAATCCAGAAAAACATTTAGTAATGAATTCAAAGCGAAAGTAGCTTTAGAAGCAATAAAAGGTTATAAGAGTCTAACTGAACTTTCAAAGGAATACCAGGTACATCCAAATTTAATTGGAAACTGGAAGAAAGAAGTACTGGAAAACTTACCCTTGCTTTTTGATAATAAAAGAGGACCCAAAAGAGAACCAAATTCAGAGTTGATAGATCAATTGTATAAGCAGATCGGTCAACAACATGTAGAACTGGAGTGGCTTAAAAAAAAATTTAATTCTCTCGGTTGATGAAAAACGAACGCTGATAGAACCAGATAGTAAATTTATAACGATATATCAGCAATGTTCTTTGATAAAATTGTCTGACTCAAGTTATTATTATCATCCGCTGGAAATAACGGAAGAAGAACTTGAGATAATGAACCTGATAGATAAAATATATACCGGGCATCCATTTTTGGGAGTAAGAAAAATAACAGATGCATTAAGAAAACAAGGAAATTTTTACAACCACAAAAGGATATACAGGCTGATGAGAATTATGGGCATAGAAGCACTTACGCAGAAAAAGAAATTGAGTAAGCCAGGTAAAGATCATCTTGTTTATCCTTATCTGTTGAGAAATGTAAGAACAACAGAAACCAATCAGGTATGGTCGAGCGATATTACGTATTTGCCAATATATAAAGGCTATGCTTACCTGGTTGCGGTTATCGATTGGTTTAGTCGCTATATTCTAAGCTGGTCATTATCAAATAGTCTTGATGTCTATTTTTGTTTGGAAGCTTTATACAAGGCATTACAAAAAGGCAAACCCAAAATATTTAATACTGATCAAGGCAGCCAGTTTACCAGTAAAAAATTTACTGAAACAGTTATTGGAAATAATATTATGATGAGTATGGATTCTAAAGGCAGAGCTTTAGATAATATTTACATCGAACGTTTCTGGAGAAGTTTAAAATATGAAGACATATATCTAAACGACTATCAATCAATTCCTGAGCTTAATAGTGGACTTATGAATTATTTTAATTTTTACAATAATGAGAGAAGTCATCAGTCATTAGGATATAAAACTCCAGCTGAAGTGTATTTTTCATTAGGAAGGAACTAAATTATTTTGTTAATTAATACCACCTTAAATTATTGAAAATTCTGTCCAAAGGATGGGGTACACTGTCTTATTTTTATTTATGCTCAGCGAAAAAGGAATCTATTAATCTTAAAATATTTCATATGGTTTATTATTATAGGGAAAATTATAGCGGTTTTCATTATCCACTTTTATTTCCCTTTTTTAAATAAGCATTCTGATGCGGCACTTTATTATTTGCCCCAAGTTATTTCTTTGATGCACGGACATCTTCCATATATTCAATTTAATACAAGTTATTCATTGCTATTTCAATTATTTCTTTTACCCTTTGTTTATATATGGCCTGCTGTTGACTCAATTATTTTAATGATGGTACTAATTGAAAGTGCTACTGTTTTGATCTATTTATTATCATTGAAGAGAAAGTATGATTTTAATAAATGGTATGTAGCTTTTCTCTATTTAATTAATCCTATTTCAATTTATTGGGAAATTACCGGATATAATGGAGTAATAATCAGTTTTTTTATATTATTGGCGGTTATAGCTGCTGAGGGTCATAAAAAAATACTCGCGGGAATACTAATGTCAGTAGGATTCCTAGTATCAAAATTTCTGATTTTATTGGGTTTGCCTGCCATTATATTTTATCAACGGAAAGGAACACTTAAACGATTAATACCTTTAATAATTATATTTATAATATTATTAATAGTGTCTGTTATTTTGAGAATTGATATACTGTTTCCACTAAAATATGAAATTGGAAGGAACACAAGCGGAAATTTATGGTTCCTGATAGTAGCAATTATTCCCGGGATAAAATCTTCTATTTTCTGGGATATACTTCCCATTACAATTTTTATAATAATTTATATACCGCTTTTAATTAAATATATTAGAACAAATCAAAAATATACAGAATATTCATTTGATATAACCTTGGCATTTATTTCTATATCTTTTCTCTTATTTATGATCGTTAGTAAAAAAACGTATCCTTTTTATATGCAGATGTTTTTATTGTTTTTAATTCATACTGTAAGTAGATCATCACAATATTCTTTAACAGCAATAATTATGATTTTTTTTATCGGCGCAGTTACTACTATAGAACCATATTTATTTGAAATGTTAAATTACCCGATACATCCTATGTACAATAATATTTCTTACTTTATATTACCAATATTGGATTTAATTTTGATAATTAATTATTTGTATTTATTAAAAGTAGCAGTAAATCTATTCTTAGTTAAAATTTCAAAAAATAGAGATTCCGAACTATCTGACTTAAGTTTATAAAGTAAAAAAATTAAAAAGAAAGTAATTTCTGGGAAGAAAGATTTGAAATTTCGATCGATTAGTCGAGGGACAGCAATTACACTGGGGGATTAGAAGAGCCGCGATAAATGGTTTGGGATTAGATGAAGAACTTAGTATCTCTTTAACAATAATAAATTTGATCGAGAATTTGAGCTCCAGATTGGCTTCTTATTCAAAAAACATAAAACCATGAGTTAACTTTTTACAAACATGGAATGGAATTTTTTTATTATGATATATATTTTATTTTTGTTTTAAATTATTGGATCCATAGCAAGTTTTTGAGTGACATTTCCCAAAGTAATTTCGAACAGAATTAATTAATAAATTGTGCACATTATCAAAATGAATATATCATATAACCTTTCGAAGAATTACATCTTGTCGGGTCTTGTTAAAATAATTATTCACACAGTGGTAAAGGTTTTTAGGGCAGCACAAACATTTGAAGGAAGAGCTGGAGGAAATGAAATCTGTATTATAAATTTTCATAAACTCGGCGATACGGTTTTTACAATACCAACGCTGCTAGAACTCCACAGTTTTTACAAAAGAGATTTCTATATTTTATGTTTCGAGGAAACTGTTCCAATTTTCGAATTATTTTTTAAACGGGAACAACTTATCGCCTTTAAACATTCTGATTTTATTTTCAAAGGGAGAATTGCTAAAGGAAAAATAAGAAAAAAAATAAAGGAACTAAATCCTGTAATAATTTATGATCTTACCGGAGGATTATCTACTGCAACAATTCTTTTTAATTCTGCAGCAAAAGAAATAATTGGAATTTCAGAAAATTATTTTAAGCCGATTTATACAATATATATTCCCCTAAGGAAAAAACCACATATTATTGATATATACCTTGATGCAATAAAACCAATAATTCCAGTTTTTAATGAAAGTATAAAAGAATTTAATTGTGATATTAATTTAAATGGATATATCATAATTCATCCCTTTGCAGGATGGAAAGCAAAAGAATGGGGTTTATCTAAATTCATCAAACTTTCTGAAATGTTAAAGAACAATTATGAAATAATCTTAGTTTCAGAATCAGGTAAAATTAATAATGAAGTAAAAAATGAAATCGTGAATAAGAAAATTAAATTGATTGAATCCAAAGATATACTTGAACTAATTGAAATAATTAAAAATTGTTCACTAATAATTGGAAACGATTCCGGTCCAGTTTATATAGCAAATTTGATGGGAAAACCAACTTTTACTATTTATGGACCAACCAATCCTGATTTTTCCCTTCCTATTGGTTTTAATCATAAATTCCTAAATCGAAAGCTAAAGTGTTCACCAAAACGACATACCCAATACTGTTTTACCGATGCGGGGAGAATCGGATGCCCATCTTTTGAATGTATGCATATATTAAATGTTGAGGAAGTTTACACCTCGATTGAATATTTTATTAAAGAGCTTGGAATAAAAAATAGAAAAGGAAGCACTTACCTAAATTGATAATCAATAACGAAACTATTATTAAACTAAAGATTCATTTATAACTTTAGTTTTTTTGCCCCCAATCAGATTTTTAATTCCGATAATAAAACCAAAACCATAAGAAATGTGAATGGATGAGTATATTATTAATGAAAGAATTTTACCTATAAAATTCAGATTGTTTACTAATGAGAAATAAAAAAGCAGTATCAAATAAAAAATAAGTGGTATTAGCTGAAAAAAATTTGTGAGATAAATTAATGATATCAAATATATAATAAAAAAAGAAGGGACCAAGTGCCTTAATTTTAGTTCAGATTTAACTTTTTTCAATACCAATGGTTTATATAAGCCATACTGGAAATATTGTTTGAATAGGCCCGCTAATGATGATCTCGGGAAATAGTAAGACTTAATTTCTGAATTCAAATAGATTTTTTTTCCAAAACTTTTTGCTCGGTAATGAAATTCATCATCCTGGTTTCTTTTTAGGTTTTCATCAAAAAATCCGATTTCATTAAAAATATTTCTTCGCCAGGCGCCAAGATATACATGATCAGATTCCCCGATAAAATTTTGATTATGAATTTTGCTATCACCAATACCAAAAATTGTAGATGTACAATAAGCTACTGATTTTTGGAATATTGTTTTTCCGACTGCCCGCATTGGACCTCCAACTATATCAGACTCTGTTTTTTCAAATGTGGAAAGAATCTTTTCAAAATAATCTTTTTCATAAACAGTATGTGCATCTAAACGAATTATAGGATCGCCATATGAGCTTTTTATTGCTTCATTCAAAGCAAAGGGAACAAATTTATTTCGGTTATGAATCAAACGTATTTTTTTTGATCTGTTTGACCACTTTTTAACTATTTCAACTGTTTTGTCAATAGAACCGCCATCAATAATAATAAGTTCTTTGTTTTGGGGATTGGAAGAAAGAAAATTTTCGATGAGAGATTCAATGAATTCAGCTTCATTAAGAACGGGGCAAATTACTGTGATCATTTGTAAATTTGTACAATAAACTTATGAAAAGAATAAATTTTATTTTTTAGCAATCCAACATAATATGTGTGTCCGAAGAAAGATCAATGAATTGAACAAAGTATACAAATTATCACTTATTTTTGTCAATCTACGGGCTAATGGTGGTGCTAAAGAAATTTTCTGCTTAACAATCTTAGCTTCAGGGAACAATTTCTTCAATTTGTTGAAAGAAATTCCATGTACATCTTTATTTAAGGGATTATCATAAATAAAATCATACCAAAGAATACCTCCTCCCACTTTTATTAAGCTCCATATTTTTTGTGCTAATCTCTGAGTAAATTCGTCATCAAGTATTGAACTAAAAACCATTGATTGATAAATAATATCAAATGAATTCTCAGGATAATGGATATCTAATGCATTTCCTGTAATAATATTTAAACCCTTAGGTGTATTATTATTTGCGATTTGTGCTCTTTCTGGTAAAAGCTCATTACCAACTAATAGATGAGGTGAAAACCCTATCCTGATAAACCATAAGAGATTTGCTCCATTTCCACAACCAATTTCCAGAAGATTTTTGCTCTTTAGATCATTCATCCCAACTTTATTAAATATTCTGATAATTGCGCATTCCTTTTCTAATTCATTCATATATACCCATGGATTCAGAAAATCATACCTTCCAGAGGGTAAGCTATTTTTTCTTTTGTTATACCTTTCAATGATTTTCTGAACCTCATCCATAATTTATTTTTTGATATTTCAATTTTTATTTATTATTTCATTATATATGGTAACCATTTTAGCTACCGAATCTTCCCACTTATATTCTGTAATTACCTTCTTTCGTCCATTTTTACCAAGAGTTTTTCTCAGACATTCATCTTTAATTAAAGTAGAGATGGCTTCAGCGGCAAGCTGAGGATCTTTCCTCTTAACGACGAGTCCTGTTTTTTTATGTTCAACTACCTCAGGTAAACCACCTGCATCCGATACTACCACCGGCTTTTCACAGGCACAGGCTTCCAGAATGGAAACACCAAAACTTTCTTCTAATGAAAGAGCGCAAAATATATCAATCATATTATGATACCTGGGAATTTCAGAATAATTAATATAGCCTGCAAATACCGTATCAGAATTAATTCCTAATTCTTCTGATAACTTTTTTAAATAGGCTTCCTGCACACCAGTACCAACGATTAATAATTTCACATTTAACGCATTAAATTCTGTTTTAATGATGGCGAAAGTTTTAAGCAGATAATCAATTCCATATCTATACTCTAAAGATTTTATAGTACCTATTACAATATCTGCAGAATCAAAAAACCCTCTTGTTTCAAACGATCTGAATTTATTCACATCAATTCCAAAAGGGGTTAGTTTAATTTTTTTATTGCTGTAATTTAATAATCTCATTAGCCATAGATTTACTTGTTGAAAGAATTATATCGGCTTTTGACAGATTATATTTCAGAATCGCTTTGTGCAAAAATGATTTTTTAGGGAAATTAAATATATCAGATCCCCATGCAGAAATAAGGAAAGGATGGAAGCCGGAAATTGCCCCGATTAAACCATAACTGGAAGCGTAGTGTGCATGCAGAATTTCCGGAGAAAATTCTTTAATAATTTTTTTTAATTGTATTATAGATTTAAGATAAATACTTTTGGTCAATCTTCCATCTGATTTTAAAAAATGATATTGTCCCATATTCATTGAATAATAATGGAATTTCCTTGTATTTTTAAAATTATTTAGGGGTATTTTCGAAATACTGAATAAAAATATTTCTATGTTCTGTTCCAGGAGAGAATTTGTCCATCGAATAGTGTGTTCAGAAGATGCATCAGCTATTAAAAATATTTTCATTTAATTAAATAGTAAACTGAAATAATACATGACGATATAAAGGAACATAACTAAGAAACTTACAATAGTAATCATATCAATATAAATTTATAATTTAGTAAACAGAATTTATAAAATCATAAATTTAAAATATGGAAAAATACCTGAAGAAAAAATGAATAAGTATTGTGCTATTGTCATCCTTTATAATCCAAAAGATGATGTATTAGAAAGAATTCAAACCTATTCAAAAATTTTTGATAAAGTAATTATTGTCGATAATTCTACTAAAATAGAAGAACAAATAAAAGATGCCTTACAGAAAAATAAATCAGTAGAATATTGCTGCCTCAAAGAAAATAAAGGCATTTCATTTGCATTAAATTTTGCTTTTAAGAAGGGCATAGAAGATGGTTTCGATTTTATGCTGACTATGGACCAGGACAGCGTTTTTCCGCAAAAAAATATTGAATATATGATAAACTATATTGAGAATAATGATAACAGCAATGTTGGAATATATGCACCAAATTTTTCAAAAATATATTATAATATTCAAAAGCAGGATTTAACTTATGCTAAGCCTATATATCCGGTTAATTCTGTGCAAGTTGTAACCTGGGCCATTACCTCAGGCAGTTTTATAAAACTTAGTACCGTAAAGAAAATTCTTCCTATTGATGAAAATTATTTCATAGCATATGTTGATATAGACTTAGGCGTACAAATGAATCTTGCTGGTTATTCAACTTTAATAATTGGAAAAGCAATTCTTTATCAGCAAATCGGTAATATCGTTAAAAAATCCGCTTTAGCTGAAATATTCCGATTTACTAATTATGCTAGCACAAGATATTATTATCTTATTAGAAATAATTTTTATTTTAGAAAAAAATATAAATCTTATTTAAATCTAAGAATGTTATCATGTAAACAATTAGCTAAATACATATTTAAGATAATTACTAGCGAAAAGAATAAAATAGAAAAAGTCGGGATGGGATATCGTGGTTACTGTGATTATAGGAAAGGACTTATGGGTAAAAAAGAAAATATTGATTGAAACCGAGGATGAAATTTTTATTTCCTACAATATATAGCTATTTATAGATTATATTAAAATCTTATCTTCTTTTTTTATTTTTTTGAAATTTATGTACCATAAAATTATAAATATTATCCAAAAGGGCATATCAGTAGATATTGTACCATAACTAATTAAACCACTCCATTCATAAATTCCCCGGACAAACATACCAAGTCCTCCAGCTAAAATTCCCAGTGTAAGATAATAATATTCTTTATTATGACGTTTTAGTCTATTAAGGTTCTTAAAACCTAATTTAAAGAAACTGAAGGGTAAGAAAACTGATGTGATCAATCCGAGAAAACCCAGGTCTGACCAAAAAAACAGATAAAAATTATGTGCATGACCATACTCAATTTCGTTATAGTGGAAAGTTATTAAATTGGCCGCAGGACTTCCAAGCATGCATGTTAAATTAGGGAAAAGATAATATTTTGTAGCTGCGGGCCCTACACCAAATAGAGGATTCGCAGAAATTATTTTATATATAATGCTCCAAATAACATCTCTTCCCGTTGATACTTTATCTAATCTAAAATAAAGATCAATAAATTGTGAAATAGGATTTACAAATAAAATTGGTATAATAAAAAGAATGAGAAATAGACTATACTTAAATATTTTTTTATTAATATTATATAAAAGAAAAAAAGTAGAGATTACAAAAGCTAGCATTGCTCCTCTTGAATCAGTCACAAATATAGAAAACAGGAATATTATAAATAAGATGGGAAATATAATATTGTACTTTTTTCTCCTTAGCCCAAGATAAAAACTGAATGCAATAGAAAAAATTATCATAATATATGCAGTCCATCCATTGTGACTAGTAAAATCATTTTTAATTCTTTCCTGGAGCAAGAAAAAATCATTCTTATAGAAAGCATACAACAAAGCAAAAGAAAAATATAACCCGGAAATGAATAAAGCCAATAATAAAATTCTAATATCATTATTGTCTTTAAGAAGTGAATAAATAAAGAATATAATTATAAAGAATACTACAGTACGAATTATTTCATGGATACCGAGCGCCTTGTAATCTGAAAAGACAGTTGCAATTATTAATGAAGTGAAGAATAATAATAAAAGGTCAACCACTAACCTCGGTAGTTTTGGAAACGAATTAAAATCTATTCCATATTCTTTGATAAAAAGGTAGAATAAGAATAAAATATTTAAGTATTGCAGCGCGGTCCTGAAATTACCACCAAGTTCCCTCGGTATTGTAAGAAAGCTAACTACTATTAAGAATATTAATATTTTTTTACCTGAGATTAAATAAGTAAATATTATTAATAGACCTAAAGTTAAAAATAGATTGTAGGCTGGAAGAATTAAACTAATAAATAAACCAAAAAGAAATACCCAGTAAAAAATCGTTCTATTTGAGAATATAAATTGCAAAAAAAATGAATCCTGTTTAATAATCGAAAAAGAATTGATATTATCTGTATATCATTTATTATTTAATTTTCAAAACAGAGAATTTCTCACTACAAAAATATTAATTTTTTTTTGCCATAAGCCAACCGGCTTTTTCATCAGACATTAAGATCCTGAATTCCGGGTTCTGTTTAATTTCTGCAACACTTCTGAAATGTTTTAGATGACAAATGTCATCAAGCAAAAGATAATAAGGAGATTTTCCCATAATGTTTTGTACGATATTAAATTCGAGAAGTCCGATTGCACCGGAAGAATCCAAAACAATGAGTGGTGTTTCATCTTTATATTTTCGAAGATATATTCTGAGTAAATCTTCACCTCTATAATTTATTGTTTTATCTCTGTTTTCTAAAATTTTTAAGAAATAGTTAATAAAGTTAAACCGTGTTGTACCAAACTCTCCGGATAATTCCTTCAAGTAAAATCCAAGGGGATCACCAGCTCCGTCAATATAAACATCCGGAAATTCATCCTGGTGTTGGATTGCATAATCATTTTTCACAAATTGAAGCGCCTCTTCTTTAGGCACACTTAATCCCCAAACTGGAATCACAAATTTATACTTTCGCAAATTTTTTTTTGCGTTCTTCCAGTTTCTCCAGTTCGCTTCTAAAGTTATAATTTCAGGAGTGCTGCTTTCTCCAGAGAAACATTCTGCTAACATTCGAGTAGACCCTAACCCAATATAAGTACCGGTTTCAAGTATATATTTCATCTTATTTCTTTTATTTTCATTTTTAATTATTTCTTTCAAATTGTCAATATTCACCATAGAAACTGAATGGAGCGAATCTTCTTCATAAGGTTTCATAATTCACCAATAAATTTATAACTATTTTTTCTAATAAAATTCATGCTGTTTTCTTTATTTTCATAAGCCTTTGATTAAGTCCTGCAATTTTTAACAGCGCTATTTCAATATTTTAACTCCTAAAAAACTATTTGTTGTAAATGTACTTAATCAAAATATTCATTCTGAAATTTGGTAAGAGATAACTCTTCCCCATTGAGAAATTCTATAGCAGAAGCAAGAGTGATAATAGAAAACAAAATATTTTTTCTTTGTTTAGTCAAAACTAATTTATCGGGAATTTGTATATAATCCGTAATTGTCTTTTTATTTTTTAGTTCCTGTAATGTTCGAATTAAAGGGGATTCAACTTCAATTACAGGATTACCATGAAAAAACAATGTTTTAAGTTGTCTTTTAAAATTCGCAGGTACTTTTGGATAGAGATTATATATAATTGACATAAATATTTTTCCTTGTAAAGAAGTTATTGATGATCTGAAATTAGTATACTTTAAATCAGTTGCTTCTTGGGAATAACTCTCTAACCAGTTTCGGAATGTTCTATGGCTTTTTTTCATTTCATCAGGACAATTCATCAAATAATCATAAAAGGGATAAGACCAGAATGGTGAAGCATTCCAAAAATAATTTCTATGCCTATCTTCTCCCTGAAAAGCATATTTAAATGGTTTTTCCAAAACCCTGAAATGAATAAATTTTTGAGTGAGATCATTTTCCGGATATGAAGAAAATAAATTTACTAACGTTTCAAAAAGTTCATTTTCATCAAAGGGAATAAACCGTTGTAAAAATTTAATCGGAAGCACAGCCCTATCTTTAATTGTAAAATATATTAATTCCTCAAGCTTGCTGAATTTTTTTAGGGGTTGGTCAACTGTAAATATTAGTTTATCTCCGTTATCTCCTGTTATATAAGTTATACTATTCCCAAAATATTCTTTAATATTTTTGTAAAAGTTGATTATAGCTGAAGTACCTAATGAATTCATACCTTCTTTGAGTAACAATAATTCTATCAGGTCAAATCCTTTAGGAGAAGAGACACTAAAAGACTGCCACCCGCTATTAAATAATTCTGACAATCTCTTTGCAATTTTTAAGATCTTCAGCTTCATGGCCTGACACGTAACGCATACCTACAGCAGTATATTCTATCCCATTATGAAATAAACACGCGGCTACTGCTCTTGAATCTAGCCCGCCACTTAAAGATAAAATATTTTTCTCCGAATCCTTAAACCGATAGATTACAGACTGGCTATATAAAAAGGATATATTTTCAATATTTTCTTTAAAACTTTTTTCTCTATGAATTTTATTTTCGAAATTGAAATTGTATAATTTGGTAATATTTAATTTACCATTTACAGCAGAAAAAAGTGAAGCTGGTTCAATTTGATTGATATTTTCGATCAGAGTCTTTCTGCCCAAGATAAAACCCATCAAAAGATACTGTACAAGTGCAATACGATCAAACTTATAACCAGAAAGTAAACTCGATATGAATTTTAAATGTCTGGAAATAATAATTCTGCCTTTTGAATTCGAATAATAAATCGGTATCCTGCCGAAAATATCGTTTATTATATAAAAATTTTTATTGAATTTACTATAAAGATACAAAATAAAATCCCCGTCAGTTTCCTTTAACCAATCTATAAGTAAACCATTATTCTTTGATTCAATAACTTCAGAAATTTTCTCTACTTCTTTTGTAATTTTTGAAATAGTTTTATTATAAACCTTACCCTCTAAAAAAATTAAATAATTTTTATTTGAAATTTCAGTAATTGGGTAGCCTTCATAATTATTCCAACCTAAGAACAAATTGTTCTCTTCAATTCTAATCTGAGACCTGAAATCATCTAAATAATTCAAAGAGTCAAGAAGATTCTTTAATTGCTCTGGTTCGAAAGGTAACCTCCCGTCAGAGATTACAACACTTATGCCTGCCATATTAAAATAAAATTAAATTTTTTACGATTAATTATATGGAATTTTTCATTGAAGCTAATAATTTTATTATTATTTCAATAGATTTTGTTTTTAATAACCAAAGATTCAACATATAAACTAAACAAAATGAAATTAGAACAAAAGAGGTTGTTAATGTTGAACTTCTGATATTGAATCCCAAAACTAAAAATATTACTGTATATGTAATAAGTGAACATACTACATGTAAAAATAATTCGCCGAAAAATTCTTTGGCAAAAGTGAATGACAATCTTTTGTTGATTATAAAAAAACTTCCGGCAAAAAAGAATATATAACTTATTGAAGAACTTAATGCCAACCCATTTTGTGAAAATATTCCTACTAAAATAAAGTTTAAAATGATTTTAATGGAAATACCTAATAATGTAAGAATCAAAAGTGCTTTTATCCATTGGGCACTATAAATGATTTTATTAATAATACTATACATTGAATAAAAAACCAGAGATATTGAAAAGTACTTTAAAGTTTCAGCAGTCATAATGGTATTCGATGAATTGAATTTTCCGTGTTCATATATTATGCGAATTATCTCATTACCATTGAAATAAAATATTAACATTAAAGGAACAAATATTAAAATATTCACCCTTATCCCGGAAAAGAATTGTCTTTTTAACTCATCAAAGGCTCCAGAAGAATAATTCTTTGATAAACTAGGAAATATTGCTGTAGAAAGGGCAAGCGAAATTGTTATAATAGGGAGAGTAAAAAGAGTTTGGGAATAATTTAAAGCTGCTATCCCACCTTCATGAACTGAACTGATAAAATATCTGTCCGAAATAGCATAAAGCTGACTAATAGATTCAATTACTATAATTAAAAATAAGTTTAAGCTCAATGAATTTTTCAAATGCTCTTTGACAATTAAATTCTTGAAAGAAGGAAATAGATTCATTTTGATGCTTGATAATAAAATTATAAATTGTATTATTTCCCCTATGACATATCCGATAGGAATAATAAACGTACCATAGATGGTACTTAAGAAAAATACTATTGATATGACTGCTAAATTGGTAGTCAATCGTGCAATTGCTGGGGTAAAGAAATTTAATTTATTTTGAAGAAAAGAGATTAAAACTGAATTGGCCGCACTAAAAGGAAGTGTGATCAAAAAAATATTAAAAATAAGTCTGGCTTCTTCTTGTTTCTTTATTGAAGAACCTGATAAATAAGTACTTATTATGAATCCGGATGAAAAATAGAGTATAATAGCTAATACGGTTCCCCCAAAACAAAAGATCCAAAAATTAGATCTAATAAATGATTCCTTTTTTTCAGGAGATTTTGCAAGTAAATGATTATATGAAGGAATCAAATAATTCTGTATTAAAAACAAAATTATCACCTGAATTGTCAATGGTAAAACTGCCCCAACCAGATAGATATCAAATTCTTCACCAAGTCCAAATGAACCTGCAAAGACTATTTCCCGAACTAATCCCAATCCCCGGCTCAATAACCCTACCGAAGTTAGTAGTATTGATGCACCAGCAACTGTTGAAGTAAATTTTCTATTCATTGGTTTTCAGAGTTGCCTGCTTGTTTTGAAGTGGGTTTTTGTAAGCTGTTGCAAAAATTCTTCACCATATTTTTCTTTTATTTGTCTTGCTGTTTCCGCTACCTTTTCAGAAGCACCCTTTGGCAATTCTATTTTTAATTCTTCTTTCTTTTTTTCAAACCAATCATTGAATCTGTCTCTTGCAAGTATTGATGCGGCTGCTACCGCTGTGTATTTTTCAGCTTTGTGAAATTGGTATAATTCCAGTTTTTTCCCTTTCTCCTGCAATGCATTTGTTATTAGTTTTTCATCTCCAAATTTATCACTTATTGCGATTAATACATCTTTTTTTGCAAGAATATTTTCCAATACTTTTGCATGACCCCATGCTAAAAGTTTATTCAGATTTCCGAATTTCTCGTAAAGCTCATTATATTTTGATGGATTAATAATAACAATATTATACGAATCTATTTCGGATATTCGTCTGATACTAATCGATAATTTATTGATTGCATTATGTGGAATTAATTTGCTGTCTCTAACTCCCAATTCGTCTAATTTTTTCTTTTTATTTTCATCTATAAAAACTCCGGCAATAACCAAGGGACCAAAATAATCTCCTTTACCTGATTCATCTGTACCTATATATTCTTCTGGTTCAATGAATGTCTCCTCTTCAAAAGGCAATTCATCAAAAATTAATTCATATATTTGTTTATATAATTTAGAATCCCTGTTACCCTGAAGAACTTTTTTTATTCCTTTTTTTCCGTAATAAACTAATAATTTTATTTTTTCTCTATCCTGAATTAAGGATATTTCAAAACAGTAATTTCCTTTTTGCGGCTGAGTTGATTTATATCCATTTCTTTCCAGAATCATTCTGCAATTCCTGATTTCTGATTCTGCCTGATTTTCAAATTGAGCCAAATTACAAACCGATTTAATAGAAAGGATCAAAAATAAAATTAAAAATACTAAATCTGAAAACTATATGGGGTAAAAATGAATGGTGAAGGCGCTTCCATTAACAGAAAACAGCTTTAAAATTTTATTTTGACGAGGGAGGTACAACCCCATTCATTCTGGCATATGCAATTAACTACCCAAGATATTCATGAAGATGACCCATCTCCGTAAAAACTACATCTCTAACTGATGTATAACTGCCAAACATTTTCACCTGATTATCAAGATTAGCTGCGTCAAGTTTTTGCGAACATTATTGCCATGGTAAATAAAACCGGATTTCATAGCTGTTTCCAGGACCAGTGATGCAAATGGAAAGGTAAGTGTAGCAAAAAGTAAGTAGAATATGCAGTCTTTTATACTCATAAAGAAGTCTAATTTGTTAATAATTTAATAAATATGAGAATTTTGTTCTGGCAGGAATTTGGCTTGTAATTCCTTTACGAAGCAATATGAGATAAAATTATTCTGTTACCTTAATTCATTGACAATTCATTAAAATGGTTTTAGTTTAACAACAGTTAATTATCAAAAGGTGATATTTATGAAAAAGAACAAAATATTTATACCTTTAATAATAACCTTCTTCCTTCTCTCGGTTAATTTATTTGCTCAAAACAAAAATCAAATCGCTGAAGATTTGGCTGTCAAACTTCAACAAAAGGTTTTACTTTCCGATGAACAGACTGCAAAGGTAAAAGACATTTTGAATAATTATATTCAGTCGGATAATCAAACTTCATTGCAAACAGCTCAAAAAAACATCGAAGCACTTTTAGATAAAAGACAAAAAGCTAAATATGATATTATTAAAAGTGATTGGTGGAACTCAATACAAAAAGAAACATCAGGTCACTAATTTTATTATCAGATTATAATAATATATTCATCCTGAAGTTTCATTCAATATTTCTTGTCTTTTGAAACTCCCTTAAATGAGATTTTAATCATCGTACCATCTTCTGAAATTATTTCAATTTTCCCAAGCATTTGAGATGTGAGTGAGGTTACCAGTTGAAGCCCAAGTGAATCTGTATTCTCAATATCAATATCTTTGGGGAATCCAATTCCATTATCTTTTACAATAATCTGATAATCATTCTTTTCTTCAAAAAGCTTGACTATTATTTCTCCCGATTCCCTGCCTTTAAATGCATGTTTTATTGCGTTGGATACTAATTCATTAACAATTAATCCGCAAAGAATTGCCTGATCAATTTCCAGAAATATCTCCCCTGTTTCAGATTTTATGTTTATCCTGTTCGCCTGAGATTGATAGGATCTGAACAAATCTTTTATAAGTGAATGTATATAATCCGAGAAATTTATTTTATCAAGATCGCGAGATTGATAAAGTTTTTCATGAATTAATGCCATGGAACGAATCCTGGTCTGACTTTCTTTAAACACCTCAAGTATTTTCTTATCAGTTATATACCCCGCCTGAAGATTTAAAAGGCTGGAAACGATCTGCAAATTATTTTTAACCCGGTGATGAATTTCCCTTAGCAGTACAATTTTCTCCTTTAACGATTCATTTATTTGTTCCTGGGCAAGTTTCCTTTGAGCCACTTCCTTCTTTAGTTCTTCATTAGCAACAGATAACTCCTTTGTTCTTTCTTTAACCATTTCTTCAAGCTGCGCTTTGGTTTCTTCAAGCTTATCCAGAGCGGCTTTCCTTTGTGTACTATCGTGAAGAACAGCCAAGCCTCCGACAACTTTGCCATCTTTGTCATATATCGGAGAGTATTGAGCTTCAACATAATATTCCTTTTCACTCTGTTTATCTTTAATAGTTTTTCCTCGTGCAATTATCCGGTTTCCCTTTAAAGTGCTTCTGAAATATTCTTCCTCCCCGTCCATAAAAAATGAAGGGATTATTTCCTTAAGTGTTTTGCCCCTGGTTTCAGGCTTTCTTATGCCTGACATTCTTTCCATTCCCGGGTTCCACCTGGTCAGCTCAAGTTTTCGATCAAAGGCAAATATTCCATCAATAATGCTGTTTACGAGTCTGTCAGAAAAATCTTTTTCAACAGAAATTACCTCGATTGCTTTTTTTCTCTCCTGAATCTCTTTAACCAGCGCATAAAACACAACCAAAAAGATTACAAGGCTTATAATCGTTCCGATAATAATAGTAAAAAACGTTTCTCTAACAGAATTAATTACTGTCTGATCCCATTGTTCAAGTACACTATATTCGGTGGATTTCATTTCCGACACAAAGGAGAATATTCTATTCATAATATTACTCCCCACCCTCATCTTGTAGCGGTTCACAGTTCCTTTATTATCACCAAGTTTTTTTAGTTCAATTGTATTTGATAGTACATCCAGGCGAGAATTAGTAAGACTGATAAGAGTATCAACAGAATTAACTTTGGACGAATCGTCCACAACAAGTGATTTTAAATTATCCAGGTTTAATAATAATGCAGATTTTGCATTTAAAAATGGTTGAAGATAATGCTCTTCCCCTGTAATGAGGAAAGATCTTTGGCTTTCTTCGGCGCGGCTTAAAACAGAAATAATTTCTTCGAGATTATTTAAAATTCTATAAGTATTGCCCCTGCTTTCGACAGCTATGTAAACATTGTTTAGATTTTTATATGATTCTATCCCGATCCCGATAATTAAAATCAGTATAAAGATAAATCCAATTCTTACAATGCGAATATCATATAAAGGTCTCATTCCCGAATTATCAAAATATTAAACTTCCCAAAATAAATTATTGACACTTAAAGATGTGATTATTCACATTAATTTTCAAATGTAAAGTTTATAAATTCTTTTACTAAAAAACAGTCATGTAATAAAGAAATGCAGATAGACACACAATGGCTTCTTTAATTGATCAATGAAAATTCAACCTGAAGAAGATTGATTGAAATTCTATTTATCAATTTCTTAGTTATTTACTTTTAATATAATTTTCTTTAACCAATTTTTGATGGAATTTATTTTAATATTATTTTTGTAACAATCTATTGCTCCCTGTAAAATTTTGATCCTTTCAAAGGGTCCTCCCCTGCCCTTTGATGGTAAACGGATCACGCCCAGTGTTTCCCCAACACTGGGTTGTTATTTTTAAAGGCTTACTTGTGTGCTCAGAAATAAGGAGTAAGTGAAATTCCTATTTAGTACTTCCCCATTTTAAAACGTCAACCTGTACTTTGGCGATCCCCTCCGTTATCATATCCAGCTTCCTTGCAGCGCTTTTGGAAAGGTCTATAATCCTGCCATTCTGATTTGTCATTCTATCATTTATTTTCACTACTACTGTTTTTCTGTTTTTCAGATTTTTAACCCGTACAATAGTTCCCATACTGTAGCTGGGATGTGCTGCAGTCAATTTATCCTGATCAAATATTTCTCCACTTGAAGTTTTTTGACCCTGGTATTTATCAGAATAATAAGATGCAACACCTACACGTGATTCAAAAACGGTGCTGCTATCATTAACTTCTTCAGTATTTTCATACCTGTTTTCACCCGATCCATCCGTATCGCTGCCTGATGTATGCCTTGAAGGAAAGCGGGTACTGGAAGCACACGATAACAATGTGAACATCAGGATAATTGTTATAAAAATTTGCTTGATCATTTTAAAAACTGTTTATAACATAGAGGCACATTTAATTATTGCCGTCTCACTTCTTAATCTGTAATTGCCAAGATTGTAAAGCTCTTCTCTGTTAAACAGATTCATTTCATCTTTTGTGAAATCACCTTCGGGACCAAAAATAAAATAATAATCGGTATCTTGATTGATGTGAGATGGATTAAAAGTTTTATCTGATTCCTGTGAAAGAAGTATCTTTTTTCCTTTCATAGATTTAATTTCATTCAAAGAGTCCACAATTGATAAACCAGGCAGAAAACTTCTAAGTGATTGTTTCATAGCCGAAGTTAATATTTTTTGCCACCGTTCAGTCCTATACCCTTTTGGTATTGTTCTTTTGGAATCAAATATTATAAAATTTGTTACACCTAATTCGGTACATTTTTCCAATGCTACCTCAAACCTGTCAGCACTCTTAAGTCGTGGTATGCAGAAATAAATATTCTTCAGCCTATTTTCGAATTTAAATTCATCAAGTATTTGTACTTCAACAAAATCCTTTATAATGTTTTTAATTGTTGTTTTAAAGATCGACCCCAACCCATTTGTAATAAATATTTCATCTCCCGTAGTGTGCCTCATCACCTTCAATATATGCCTGGATTCTTCATTCTGCACTATAATGGTATCAACTTTTATTAAAGAAGCAGGCGAATAATATAATTCAATATTACTGAGTTTATTAAAATCCATTTCAATATTAAAATGAAACCGCTACGTTGAAAATAAATTCTGTGTTATGATATTCATCTAAACCAACCTCAAACCGAACAACATTGTAAGGTAGAATTAAAAATGTAAATCCGCCTCCATATCCTTTACGAAAATCATTTAAAGATAAAGATTCTCCTTTAAATTTTGTTGCACCCACATCGCTGAATATTTCCGTATAAAATGCTATTCTATATGAGAGCAATTCCCGTGGAAGAAGAGGAATAAAATCAAGATTGATCTGGATATCCTTTAACAAAGGATAATACATTTCAACTGAACCAATATAAGAGTTATTTCCTTCCAGTTGTTCAGTATAATGTCCCCGGATTCTCTCCTCATAACCAATGTAAGAAAGATCGTAAAACGGGACAAGCTTACCTCCGGTTAATCTTGTTGCAAATCTTATTTTACCGAGCAAATCACCAATCAGCTTATGGTAGGCACGCACATCAAAATTAACAACCTGATAATTTATACCATCGTTTCCAAGTCCATTAAATTGAATTGAACCAGCACCAAACAGCCCTGTTTTGGGAAATTGAGCAAGGTCTCTTGTGTCATAAGAATATGAAGTATAAACAAATGGCGAACGATCTATCCTGGACTCAGAAGCTGAAATGCCTTTTATATAGAATGGAGTTTCTACGTATGAATATCCCAACATTAAAGATAATCTTTGATATAAACCAAATCTCTTCCCGATTTCAACGTTGCCGGAAATAATTTTTTGATCAAAATTATTTCCATATAGCAAGGCTGCCATATTACTTTTATTGGCTGATGTTCCATACGTAGCAGATATATCAAAAAAAATGTCATTTTTCATGATAAGATATGGATCATAATACATCAACTTTAAAAAGGGGTTATAACCAAAAGCACCGCTCAGTGAAAGAGTTTCGTTCTTGCCTTGGAAATTTTTTACTACAAGAATTGCACCGTATGAAAGTTTCTTCCAGTCATTTTCTCTTATTCCCAAAAAAGGAACTGGGTAGATATACCATCCTTCCTCAACAGAAATTACAGCAATATTTTTATTATTAACTGTAACAGGATAAACTTCCACCTGGTTAAAGATCCCAAGGCTATAGATTCTCTCCCTGTTATATTCAGCAATCTTATGTGTTAGGGTATCTCCGGTTGAAAATGTTAATTCCCTTTGAATTATAAAATCTTTGGTGGTTTTATTCCCCATAATTTTTATTGAATCAATCACAACCGAATAGTCATTTAGATACCTGGCAGTATCCTGCTGGGCAAAAATATTACAGGAAATCAGGATAATATAAAACAGAAAATATTTATTCATTAAATTTTTAATAGGTCAGGATACTAAAAAAAACGGTTCGCAGAAATATACTTTCCACGAACCGAAATATTGAATTTAATAATTTCAGGATACCGATTCCTCGATGTAATCTGAAATAGGATTGCAACTGCAAACAAGATTCCTATCACCATAGGCACTGTTTACTCTGCCTACAGTTGCCCAAAATTTGTTTTTTCTTGTCCATTCTACAGGGTATGCTGCCTTCTCACGCGAATAAGAATGAGTCCATTCATTAGAAATAACAACAGCCATAGTATGCGGTGAATTTTTGAGGACATTATCATTCGTATCCGATTTCCCTTCTTCAATCTCCTTAATTTCTTCCCTAATAGAAATCATCACATCACAGAACCTATCCAATTCATCTTTCGATTCACTTTCCGTGGGTTCAACCATTAAAGTACCTGCAACTGGAAAGGAAACTGTAGGAGCATGGTAACCATAATCCATCATTCGTTTTGCGATATCTTCAACTTCAATTTTAGCTGTAGACTTAAAATTTCTCATGTCAAAGATTAATTCATGAGCAACTCTTCCCTTTGCTCCAGTGTAAAGAACTTTATAATATGGTTCAAGTTTCGATTTAATATAATTTGCATTAAGTATTGCTGCTTCAGAGGCTTTGGTTAATCCATTCGCTCCCATCATTTTAATATATGCGTAAGAGATTACGAGAATACCTGCACTTCCCCATGGTGCTGAAGAAACTGCGGTAATACCTTTTGAATGTCCAATATTAATTACAACATGCTGCGGAAGAAAAGGAACAAGATGTTCAGCGGCAGCAATTGGTCCCATCCCCGGTCCTCCGCCGCCGTGCGGGATACAAAATGTTTTATGAAGATTAAGATGACAAACATCAGCACCAATAATTGCCGGGCTGGTTAACCCAACCTGTGCATTCATATTTGCTCCATCCATATAAACCTGTCCGCCACTTGCATGAATAATCTCACATATCTCACGAATGCTTTCTTCAAATACACCGTGTGTGGATGGATATGTAATCATTAATGCAGCGAGGTTATCTTTATTTGCTTCGGCTTTCTTCTTTTAAATCATCGACATCGACATTTCCTCTTGAATCGCAATCAGCAACTACCACTTTCATTCCTGCCATAACAGCACTTGCAGGATTTGTACCGTGAGCCGATGAAGGAATTATTACAACATTCCGGTTCTCTTCACCATTGTTCTTATGATATTCTCTAATTACCATTAAACCTGTATATTCTCCCTGGGCACCACTGTTCGGTTGAAGAGAAACAGCAGCAAACCCTGTGATTAGTGCAAGCTGTTCTTCAAGCTCTTTGAATAACTGGCGATAACCTTCAGTTTGCCAGGCAGGAGCAAAAGGATGAATCCTTGCAAATTCAGGCCAGGTAACCGGAATCATTTCAGCTGTAGCATTAAGTTTCATTGTGCAGGAACCTAACGGAATCATCGAATGAGTTAATGAAAGATCTTTATTCTCGAGACTTTTCATATACCTTAACATTTCAGTTTCGGAATGATAAGTATTAAAAACCGGATGAGTAAGATATTTGCTGGTTCTTTTTAAATTTGGAGGATAAACTGCAGAAATTCCTTCAGCCTCTTTTTTCAATGAATATGCATCAATTTCTCTTCCTGCAACCTTCGCAAAAATATTAATGATTTCAATTATATCCTCTAAGTCTGCTGGTTCTCCTATTGAAATACCAATGGAATTATCATCAATATATCTGAAATTAATCTTATGCTGTTCTGCTTCTTTTCTGATTTCACTGATTCGAGAAATATCCTCGCCTGTAAACTTTATTTTCAGAGTATCAAAATAATTTTTGTTTACCTGTTTATATCCAAGATGTTTTAATGAATTATCAAGAAACGCAGTTAAAATATGGATTCGGTCAGCAATGGCTTTTATTCCTTCCGGTCCATGATAAATAGCGTACATAGCAGACATAATGGCGAGTAAAACCTGCGCAGTACAAATATTACTTGTTGCTCTTTCTCTCCTGATATGTTGTTCCCTTGTTTGAAGGGCCATCCTGAAGGCAAGATTTCCCTGTGCATCAATTGTGGCTCCGATAATTCTTCCGGGAAGATTTCTTTTATACTCATCTTTTGTAGCAAAGTAAGCAGCATGCGGACCACCATATCCCATAGGCACACCAAATCTCTGGGAGCTTCCAACAGCAGCATCAGCACCAAATTCTCCCGGCGGGACTAACAATGCAAGACTCATTATATCTGCAGCAACTACACAATAAATGTTTTTTTCTTTAGCCGAAGCAAATAATTCGGTATAATCATATAATTCTCCGGTTTCAGCAGGATACTGAACGAGAATACCAAAAATATCATCTGATAACTGAAGTTTTTTATGATCTCCTATTTTTAAAGTTATACCCTGGGATTCTGCGCGTGTTCTAATTACATCAATTGTCTGCGGGAAACATTCCTCTGAAATAAAGAAAGTATTCGCATTTTTATTTTTTCTGATTGAATGAAACATACTCATAGCTTCCGCTGCTGCTGTTCCTTCATCAAGTAATGATGCATTTGCAATTGGCAAACCAGTTAAATCAATAATTGCGGTTTGAAAATTCATTAAAGCTTCAAGTCTACCTTGAGCAATTTCAGCCTGATAAGGAGTATATTGAGTGTACCATCCCGGGTTTTCCAGAATATTTCTCTGAATAACAAAAGGAGTAATTGTCTGGTTATAACCCATTCCTATATATGATTTAAATACTTTATTCTTCTGAGCAATTTGATGTAAATCTTCAAGAAATTTATATTCCGAAACCGGTTCTCCAAGGTGTAGTTTTTCATTTAACCTTATTTGTGATGGTACTGTTTGTTCAATCAATTCATCTAATGAGTCAACACCAATCGTCTTTAGCATTTCCTTTATTTCTTTATCATTTGGACCAATATGCCTGTTTACAAATTTATCGGGATGTTCAAGATTATTCATAATTTAATTCTCTTTAAAAAGATTAATCAAAAATATTTACAACTATTAAAATACGGAATGTTTCTTTTCTATAAAATGTTAAAGGGAATAGTCAGTTCTGCGGTTTGAATTAATTTTTTCCGTTATCCTGATTAATTTTATCCATTGCGGCCTTAGCTGCGCTTTGTTCTGCCGATTTTTTATTTCTGCCTTTTCCTTCACCATAATCCAGTCCTTCAATTTCAACTTTGACAGTAAACAATCTGTTATGCTGAGGGCCTTCTTCTTTTAATACAGAATATAAAGGGTTTTCCAATTTATGCGCCTGAGCATATTCGAGCAACTGGCTTTTATAGTTTTCATCGATTAAATGCCCGCCTTCTTTTGCGTTTGGTTCGATAAGGTTTTTATGTATGAAATTCTTTGCTCCTTCGAGATTATTATCAAGATAAATTGCGCCGATTAATGCTTCAAATGCATCAGCTAATACCGTACGTGATCCATAAGTAAAGGTTGAAGATAAATTTTTACTTACGAGCAGAAACCGGGAAAGCTTGATTCGTTCAGCAGCCTCAGCAAGAGCCAAACGATTTACAAGCTTTGCTCTTACCTTAGTCAGAAACCCTTCATTTTCATCAGGAAAAAATTCAAAAAGATATTCCGCTACAGTAAGACCCAAAACAGAATCACCAAGAAATTCAAGTCGTTCGTTTGATACGGCAAAATCAGGATTCTGCTCAAGGAATGACCGATGCATAAGTGCCTGAATATAATATGATCTGTCTTTGATTGGAACGCCGATTAGTGATTCCAGTTCGGCAAACTTACGATGAGTAAGTAATCTTGAAAAGTACTTTGTCTGTTCCCTGGCCTGGCGTTGTTTTAATTTTTCAAGAAGCCAGGATATAAACTGCCCCAAACCTAATCTCCAGGTTTTTTGAATAAAATAGATGCATTGTGACCACCAAAACCAAAAGTATTACTTATTGCATAATTAATTTTCTTCCGGGTAACTTTTTTCGCACTGTAATTTAAATCGCATTCAGGGTCGGGGTTATCTAAATTAATTGTTGGTGGAATTTTATCATTCATTATCGAGAGTATAGTCGCTATTGCTTCAACTCCGCCGGCCGCTCCAAGAAGATGCCCGGTCATAGATTTTGTTGAACTGACTACAAGTTCAAATGCGTGTTCTCCAAAAGTATTTTTTATAGCTTTTGATTCTGTAACATCATTATATGGAGTACTTGTACCATGCGAATTTATATAATCCACTTCATCAGTCTGAATTCCTGCATCATCTATAGCAGCTTTCATTGAACGTGATGCACCTTCACCTGTTGGTGACGGTGCTGTAATATGATATGCATCCCCTGTCAAACCAATGCCGACAATTTCCGCATAAACTTTTGCTCCTCTTGCTGCTGCGTGTTTAAATTCTTCAAGAATTAAAGTACCCGCGCCTTCTCCCATCACAAAACCATTCCTGTCTTTATCAAAAGGTCTGGAAGCTTCTAAATACCTGTCATTCCAAGTTGATAAAGCACGCATCGCATTGAAACCGCCTATAGCCATTTCAGTAATAGCGGCTTCTGAACCGCCGCACATCATAACATCGGCACTTCCTCTCTGTATTAAAATATAAGCATCTGCAATTGCATGAGATGAGGTAGCACAGGCTGAAGTAGTAGCATAGTTAGGTCCTTTCAATCCAAACCTTATGGAAATTTGCCCTGCAGCCATATCGGAAATCATCATAGGCACAAAGAAGGGACTTATTTTATGCGGGTTTTTTTCTTCGAAGTAAATCCAGTGCTGTTTCTCAAGAGTCATCATCCCACCGATACCGCTTCCATAAATAACACCGAATTTTTCCTTATCGGTACCATTTTCCTGTATCTCTGAATCCTGCATTGCCATTATCGCAGAAGCTAAAGCATACTGATTAAAAGGATCGAGTCTCCTGGCTTCTTTTTTTTCGAGAAAATCTTCCGGCTTGAAATTCTTTACTTCAGCGGCAAACTTGGTATCGAATTTAGTAGTATCAAATTTTGAAATAAGATTAACTCCATTCTTTCCCTGAAGAAGAGCTTCCCAAAATTCATTTATACCAATACCGATAGGAGTAACCGCACCCATTCCGGTTACGACAACTCTTCTTCTATTCATACACTACTCCTAAAGAATAAAAGCATGGGGATAATCTTTTTAGATTGAAAGAACATGTTTAAAGGGGAGAAGTCGAGAAAATAAATTTCCCGACCTTGAAATAGTTAACCTAATTTCTCTTTCAAATACCTGGTAGCATCTCCTACAGTGTTTATTTTCTCTGCGTCTTCATCAGGAATAGACACCTGAAATGCACTCTCAAATCCCATTACTAATTCAACTATATCTAGAGAATCTGCACCAAGGTCATTGGTGAAAGAAGCTTCGGGCGTAATCTGTGATTCTTCTACACCCAATTTATCAATAATGATTTCCTTAACTTTAGCTTCTACATCCATGTTTATAACTCCTATAATTTATTTCCGTTAATATAAATTAATAATGATTTCTTTAAAATAAGATAAAAATCTCACATTGTCATACCGCCATCCACAGCAATTACCTGACCTGTAATATAATCAGCTTCAGGACTGCAAAGAAACCCCACCACTCTTGCTATATCTTCGGGGTTACCCATTCTGCCTAATGGAATATTTTTCAGCAATGCTTCTCTTTGTTTCTCATCCAGTTTTTGCGTCATACTTGTTTCAATAAATCCGGGAGCAACCGCATTAACTGTAATATTTCTTGATGCTAATTCTCTTGCCATTGCTTTTGTAAAACCAATAACACCAGCTTTTGATGCAACATAATTTGCTTGTCCTGGGTTTCCAATTAATCCGACCACTGAAGCTATATTAACTATTCTTCCGTATCTCTGTTGAATCATTGGTTTTATTATTGCTTTAGTGTAATTGAATACACTTTTTAAATTTGCAGAAATGACATCATCAAAATCTTTTTCACTCATTCTTAATAAAAGATTATCTCTTGTTATCCCGGCATTATTTACCAGAATATCAACGCCGCCTAACTTATCAATTGCTTCATCTACTGTTTTTTGTGCATCTTCAAGTGATGAAGCATCGGCTTTAAAGCCAAAAATTTTTGTATCAAGGCTTCCTATTTCTTTTTCAAGTTCTTCAGCACATTCATCGCAGCTATTGTAAATAAAAGCAACGTCTGAGAACAATACTCCGCAACAGCTTTTAGCAGCCAGTTCCTTGACAATAGCTCTGCCTATGCCTCTTGTACCACCTGTAACTATTGCTCTTTTAGTTTTACCATTCATTTAAAATTCTCCTGCTTAATCGCTTCCAGATATTCTGTTTTATACTTTTCCAGCTCTTTAAATCCTTCCTCTCCAAAGAAATGTCTTAATTCCTCTTTGCACGAATCGAATATGGTCTTTTCTTTGGCAGGATGAATATTACAAGTTTTTAATCTGTCAATATGTTCATCATCAATTGTTAGTGCATTCTCATATATTGTTAAAGGAAATAATATACAATAAAGGGGTTTGTATTTCCACTGGTATTTACCCTCATTAATTGCAAGTTTTTGTAATGTACATAGACCGTTTTTATCCAGAAAAGCACATTTGCCATTAACTACTTCTGTTCCGACTGCAATTCCTGATTCAAAATCTTCATCCTTTTCTGGATCCTCAAACCACTTTTCCGTATCAGAAGATTGTGAATCATCAAACATAGGAATTATTTTATCTTTCAGATCCATAATCATTTGATATTCTTTATAATCAGTATAAACTCCATAATAACAGCATTCACCGCTACAATTACAGTTAAAACTGAATGTAAAAATCTTCGGATCTATTTTTATTCCATTAATTTCTTTTTCGAATTTATCGGACATTAAATATACATCTCCACATCAGAATATTTATCAATACCATAGCATTTCACGTCAGGGTTAATTCTCTTCACTAATCCTTGTAAAACTTTTCCCGGACCTATTTCATAAAATTCTTCTATCCCATCATCTATCATATTATTTATAGTAGCTTCCCATCTTACTGGCGAAGTTATCTGTTCATATAGAAATTTTTTAATCTCATCTTTATTGAATACCGGTTTGGCATTAACATTTGCATAAACAGAAATTCTGCCATCATAAATATTTGTACTGTCGAGAGCAGATTTTAACTTTTCCCTTGCAGGTTCCATTAAAGGTGAATGAAAAGCTCCGCTTACAACGAGTTCTTTAACCTTTGCTCCCTTACTTTTACAAATTTCCATTCCGGCATTTACACCTTCGACCGAACCTGATATAACGACCTGCCCCGGTGAATTAAAATTTGCACATTGAACAATTCCTGCTGAAGAAGCTTCTTTACAGTATTGTTCAACAAGTTCGGCCCCAAGACCAATAACAGCAGCCATAGCACCTTTACTTTTCTCTCCTGCCAACTGCATAGCCTTTCCCCTGATACGGACCAACTTTACTGCATCGTAAAACTGTATCGCATTTGCAATTACCAGGGCAGAATATTCACCAAGTGAATGACCGGCTGCAGCTTCAGGATGAAGAGTACGAATAAGACCAGCAAGAACAACACTATGAAGGAAAATGGCAGGCTGTGTAAATTCGGTTTGTTTTAACTGTTCTTCAGGGCCATTAAACATTATATAAGATAAATTAACACCAAGTGCATCGTCGGCAGTCTTTATCATTTCCTTTGCTTCAACAGAATTCTCAAACAGGTCCTGCGCCATTCCAACATACTGCGAACCCTGACCCGGAAATAAAAATGCTTTTTTACTCATTAAAAATTTTTTCTTAAAATTAATCCATCGACCAGACTACATAACTTGCACCCCAGGTATAACCGGCACCAAATGCAGAAAAGATAAGCTTATCACCTTTCTTAAGTTTGCCTGCACGATAATAATCAACTAAACACAAAGGAATTGTTGCGGCGGTTGTATTCCCATATTTATCAATATTAACCATAACTTTTTCTTTTCCTAATCCCATTCTTTGGGCTGTTGCATCAATGATTCTAAGATTGGCCTGATGCGGAACAAGATAAGCTACATCTTCAGAAGTTAAATTATTTTTCTTCATAACTTCATAAGAAATATCAGCCATCCCTTTAACAGCTACTTTAAATACCGCTTTACCATCCTGATATAAATAGTGCATTTTATTATCAACTGTTTTATACGACGGCGGATTCAAACTGCCGCCGCCTTTCATATGCAAATATTCTTTCCCCGAACCATCTATTTTTAATAAAGAATTTATTAAACCAACACTTTTATCTTCCGTCGGTTCAATCAGAACTGCAGCACCTGCATCACCAAAAAGAATGCAATTATTTCTATCGGTATAATCCACAATCGAACTCATTTTATCGGCACCAATAAGGAGAATTTTTTTATAGTTTCCGCTTTCAACCAATGAACAGGCAGTTTGAAATGCAAAAAGAAAACCAGAACAAGCTGCGGACAAATCGAAACCCCAGGCTTTATTTGCATGAATATTATCCTGCACAATACAAGCAGTTGCAGGGAAAAACATATCCGGAGTAACAGTAGCAACAATTATACAATCTATTTCATCCGGAGAAACATTATACTTTTCCATTAAGTCTTTGGCTGCTCCGGTAGCAAGGTCACTTGTTGCTCCATTTTCAAGCAGTCTTCTTTCCCTTATCCCCGTTCTTGTCCTTATCCATTCATCTGTTGTATCGACAATTTTTTCGAAATAAGCGTTATCAAGAATTTTATCAGGAACATACATTCCTATTGCAGTAATCTCAGCATTATATTTTTTGTTTACCATCTCTTTATCCGGTTTTTATAGAATATTGTCTAATTGAGTTTTCAATTTTCCCCAGCAGGTTTTTATCATACATTTCCCTGGCTTTTAAAACCATATTTTTTATTGCTTTGGGTGTACTTGAACCATGACCTATAATACTAATTCCCTTAACGCCGAGCAAAGGCACCCCTCCGTGTTCCTGGTAATCCAATCTCTTTAAAGCTTTTCTTAACACACCCCTGGTAAGACCTATTTTTAATTTGTCAAAGAAATTTTCTTTGGCAGTTTCAGATAACAAATGTTTTAATAATTTCGGAACTGCCTCACCAAACTTAAGTATTATATTACCAACAAAACCATCACATACAACAACATCGACTTTACCCGTTAAAATATCTCTTCCTTCTACATTTCCAATATAATTAAGTTTAGACTGCTTTAGTAATTTAGCTGCAGCTTCCGAAGTTTCACTTCCCTTGCCTTCTTCTTCACCAATGCTTAAAACGCCAACAGAAGGGTTTTTAATTCCACCAATTTCGCTTGCATAGATAGACCCCATTATTGCATATTCAAAAAGATGCTGTGGTTTAGAATCTTTACCGGCCCCGACATCATATAAATAACAGGTTCCATTTATGTTAGGTATTTCTGCACCAATAGTTGGTCTGCCAACTCCGGGAATTCTACCCAGCATTAAAGTTGATGCAGCCATCATAGCGCCTGTATTCCCGGCACTTAGAAAAGCATCTGCCTTATTATCTCTTACCAGACCGGTACCGACCATTATTGAAGAGTTTGGTTTTGATTTCAAAGCATTGGTTGGATTATCTCCCATTTCAATTACCTGGTCGGCGTGGATAATTTTATCTTTACTGAAAGAAATATTTTCTTTTGAGAGCACCTTATTTATTTCATCTGATTTACCAACCAGGAACAAATCTATACCTTCAATTTCATTTACAGCCTGAACAGCACCTAATATATTGTTAAGGGGGGCGAAGTCGCCCCCCATTGCATCAACAATTACTCTGCACTTAAGTTTGTTTGGTTCAGAACCGTTCATTAAAAAGATTTATTTTTAGAAATTAGCTTTTGGGTATAAACATCGATTTTTCATTGTAATACCCGCAGGAAGGACAAGCACGGTGGGTCATTTTAATTTCACCGCAATTTGAACAAACTCCAAGCGATGGAGCAGTGGCTTTGTAGTGTGTTCTTCTCTTATCTCTTCTGCTTTTTGACCATCTGCGTTTAGGATTTGGCATTTATTTTACCGTTTCTAATTAGTGTTAAGTTTATTTTTTAATCCCATCAAAGGAAGCCATCTTGCATCAACTTCATCTTTATTACAAGAACACTCTCCCTCATTCAAATTTTTGCCGCACTTGTAACAGAGACCTTTACATTCATCACTGCATAATTTTTTCAAAGGTTCCGACAGTATAGAAAAATCTCGTACATCATTTGAAATATCAATTACATCTGTTTTTGCAGATAAATAAGCTATATTATCAGATCTACTCTCGACAGGATCAACTCCCAGCAGATAAACCATCTGGTAATCAGCACGAAGGAGTTTATTGAAATCAGAGGTACACCTGTCGCATTCATAAACAGCATTAACAAAAATAGTAGAATCAAGAATAATCTGATTGTGAGTTTTTTTCAACTCAACTTCAACTTTCACATTTCCTTCAAAAGGAGATTCCAAACCAACCGAACTTACGGGCTCTGAAAATCTGAAATGATGCGTTCCTTCACTCAAATTTGAAATCTTGATTTTCATCGTAAATTCTCACAATCTTTACAAAAAAACGATTAGAAATATAGCCATACAAACTTATAGAGTCAATAAATTAAGTCGGGCACTTTTATAAATTGCCCGGATTTAAGCAGTATTATTTTACTTTTTATTGCTATGGTAAATAAGAATTATATGCCTTAAATTAAAATTTAGAATTATATAATTTCTGTCCGAAAAATTAATGCTCGTTGTTAAAAATTTAACAAAAAAATACAAAAATGTTGTTGCAGTAAATAATTTAAGCTTTACAGTAAATGAAGGCAAAATCTTTGGTCTTTTGGGTCCCAATGGGGCTGGTAAAACAACTACTATAAGAACGGTCTTAAATATTATCAAACCTACTTCCGGGGAAATCAGTTTTTATAACCGGTCTATTTCAAGTAATTTTTTTAATGAAATTGGCTACCTTCCCGAAGAGAGAGGTCTATATAAAAAAAGCAGGGTAAAAGAGGTAATCTTATATTTTGCGGTTTTAAAAAATATGTCGCATGCAGAAGCGCAAAAACAATCTGACTACTGGCTAAACAAGCTCGGAATAAACCAATACAAAGACAATAGGATAGAGGAATTATCAAAAGGTAATCAACAGAAAGTACAGTTTATAATTTCGGTTATTCACAATCCAAAATTATTAATTCTTGATGAACCATTTACCGGTTTTGATCCGATTAACCAGCAATTAATTCGCGAAACAATTCTTTCATTTGTAAGTGAAGGCAAACTTATAATTCTCTCAACCCATCTTATGGATACAGCAGAAAAGATGTGTTCTGAAATACTTCTCTTAAACAGGGGGAAAGAAGTTTGCAGCGGTTCCCTTTCACAACTGAAAAAAAGTTTCGGCGGTAATATGGTTGAGCTTGGCTTCGAAGGAAGTAATGAAGCGATAAATAAATTATCATATGTTAAGTCGGTAGATAATTATAATAACTATGCGGAAATTCAACTGGAAGATTCAGTTGAACCATATATTTTTTTGAGAGATATCGCCGACAAAATCAAGGTTAATCATTTTAGAATTATAGAGCCTACTCTTAATAAAATTTTTATTGATATGATTAAGCAAAGTTCGCAATAAATGAAGAAAATTTTTGAAATATCAAAGTGGGAATTCCTTGAAAAAGTCAAAACCAGGGCATTTATTATTTCACTTATAATTACACCTGCACTAGTAATTATTATTTCTATCGGCGGGACTTTTTTGTCTTCTAATGAAGTGGAAGCAACAAAAGTAATCGGGATACTTGATTCTTCAATGATTTACGTCTCTCCTCTTACCCATTCTCTCGGAGATTATACGCTTGAAAACGGGCAGCCTGCCTATCTGGTTATCAATCTTAATCTGTCGTCTAACAAATTCAGTCAAAATATTAAAGAAGCAGATAACGAAGTAATTCATAATAAAATTGCCGGATATATTCTTCTGGAAAAATCAAATAACGATTCTCTGATAGCGGAATACAGAAGCACAAATACAGGAAATTTTAAAGACATTCAGAGAATAGAAAATGCCATTGAAGAGGTTAGAATAAAAATCGGGTTAAGAAGACTTGGGATAAATCCTGATTTAATTAAATCTTCTTTGATCAAAATAAATGTAAGCGAAGTTACTATTAAAGAAGGTAATAAAGCCCATAAATCAGATTTCTTTACCCAGTTTTTGTCCTCAATAGTTTTTATCATGCTGTTACTAATGATGATTATTTATTCTGGACAAATGCTTGTACGAAGTCTTGTTGAAGAGAAATCAAACAGGCTTATAGAAATTTTGGTTTCAAGCTGCACCCCCGAAGAATTATTAGCAGGAAAAATATTCGGACTAAGTGCACTTGGCTTATTTCAAATGTTTATATGGGCTTGTATCGGAATAGCTCTGGCTGGTACTTCTATTATTCCTTTTTCAGCATTCAATAATTTTTTCATAATGTTCATATATTTTATTCTTGGATTTCTATTCTACACTGCAATATTTGTTGGAATCGGGTCCATTGTTACAACTGAGCAGGAAGCACAGCAAATGACAAGCTATCTTAGTCTTGTCATGGTACTTCCTATTGCTTTATCTGCCACTGCAATATCAAATCCTAATTCAGTTTTTGTTCAAATACTATCTTTTATACCGTTAACTATTCCGACAATAATGCTGTTAAAAATCAACCTTGTTATTGTACCAATTTATGAAATCATATCAACTATTCTAATAATGATGGCATCTATTTACATTACCATATATGCCGCTTCAAAAATTTTCAGAATAGGAATTCTTTCTTATGGAAAGAAGCCTGGATTAAAAGAACTTATTTCGTGGATAAGGGAGTGATAATGTTTCTAAACAATCTAGAAAAACCGTGCTTTTTATAGCCTCATTTTTTGCGGCAATAGTACCTATGCTAACTTACCTGCTGATTATCTGGCAGGTAGACAGGTACGACCGCGAGCCGTTCAGTTTAGTAATTATTAATTACCTTTATGGGGCAGTAGGTGCCATAATTATTGCCGTTTTAGGAAGCGGTTTAATTTCAAGCTTTGTTTCTTTGATTGTACAAAACGGAGAAACTGTAAGCCGTATTGAAACTATTGTTGTTGCACCAATTGTGGAAGAAACAACAAAAGGATTTTTTCTTTTTCTGATGGTTTATAACAAAAAATTTGACAACATAACTGATGGTATAGTTTATGGCGGTGCGATCGGTCTTGGATTCGGGATGACTGAAAATTTCTTTTATTTTGTTTTTTATGCTCATTCATTTACTGACTGGCTTAGTATTGTTATTATCAGAACTCTTTTTTCTGGAGTTATGCATTGTGTTTCTACAGGAATTCTTGGTGCTTTTCTTGGCTATTCAAAATTTAAACCAAAATATATTAAAATCACTTTCCCATTATTTGGACTCGGAATAGCTATGTTCATCCATTTTTTATGGAATCTGTCCGTTAGTTTTGAATCAACAGCAATCCTTGGATTTCTATTTATGATTTTTACAATTACCATTTTCATAACTGTTTTTTCAATATCTCTTCTTGGCGAGAAAAAAATAATTTACAGGGAGCTATTGCCTGAAACTGATACCGGGCTTATTCCGTACGAGCACCTTTTCATATTAAATTCAAAAAAAAGAAATAAGCTTGGCTGGATTGATGAAAGCATTCGTAAATTATATATTAGGGCTGCCACTACTCTCGCATTCAGGAAAATGCAGGCTCGTAATTCAAGCGGCTTAAGTAAAAATTATTATAATCAGGATATTGAACATTACAGAAATTTTATCCGTAACTTACTGTCAAATTCTTAGTTAAATGACTAAATCGAACTCTTGTATCTGTATTTTTCCACTTTTCCCCTTTTACAACACCTCACAGGTTTCTGTTTTTGAACAAATAACTAATGAAGATTCTTCACTTCTTTATTCCATTCTTTACGAAAATTATATAGAGGTTTTAGATGAAATTAAGGACAGTTGCACAATAATTTATTTTTTGGATGAAAAAGATAAAGGGTACATACCTGATGTTATAAAGGAAAAAATACCTGAAATATTATGGATTAGTTCTTCTTCTTTAAATAGTGAGATTAAAAATCTAAATGATAAATATTTTAAGAAGTTTCACAATAGCCTATTAATTTTTTCTCATTCGATAGGAGTTTCTTCTTCTGATTTGAAAAAAATATTTTCACTTCTTGAAATTGAAGATGAATCAGTATTGCTTGGAAGGGACAATGATGAACGGATCGCTTTGTTCGGATTTAATTCATACAACGAAGACCTTTTAGGAAATATACTGGAAGACAGAAATCATTATAATGAGTTGTTAATCAAAGCCGGCAAGGAAGAAAATTTCGTTCATACTTTAAGTAATTTTATGCTGATTGAAACTAAAGAGGATTTTAAAAAATTATATAATGAACTTTCAAAAAAAGAAAGTCTGCAGTATTGCAATCAGTATATTCATGAAAAATTCACTCACTTATTTATAGAATACAAGGATCTTCTGAAATGAGTCGGGTAGGGATTTTGGGCGGAACATTCGACCCTGTTCATCATGGTCATTTAATTATCGCACAGGCAGTTAGAGAATTAAGAAATCTGGATAAAATTATTTTTGTTCCCAGTTACATTTCGCCTCACAAACAGGATATTAGAGCTTCGGCACCTGAACACAGGGTTGCTATGCTGAAATTATCGATAGAGGATATTCCGTACTTCGATCTGACAGATTACGAAATTGAAAAGAAGGGTATATCATATACTATTGATACTCTTCACGAAATAAAAAAACATTACGATCAAATCGAACTGATAATCGGTGAGGATAATTTTCAAACTTTCAACGAGTGGAAATCTCCCGAAGAAATAGTTAAACTTGTAACTCTTGTTGTACTTAGAAGAAGAATTAAAGATAATGAAAGTTATAACGCATTTATAAAAAGAGCTGTTTTTCTCGAAACACCGGTAATAGATATAAGCAGCAGTGCAATCAGGGAACGGGTGAAAAAGGGTTTACCAATCAACTTCCTTGTTCCTCAAAATGTATTAAAATATATTTATGATTTAAAATTATATAAGGAATTAAATTGAAAATACTTGTAACCGGAGGTGCGGGATTTATCGCTTCAAACATTGCTGATGCTTTAATCAACGAAGGACATACTGTTTTTGTGCTCGATAATCTTTCATCCGGATTTGAAAAAAATATTAACTCAAAAGCAAAATTTATAAAAACAGATATCAGGGATAAAAATCTTTCCGATTTATTTGCGAAAGAAAAATTTGATCTAATTAATCATCATGCTGCCCAGATGGATGTAAGACGTTCTGTGGCTGATCCGGCTTTTGATGCTGACACAAATATAATCGGGACCATAAATCTTTTACAGAATTGCGTAAAATATGGAGTTAAAAAATTTATGTTCGCTTCTACCGGCGGTGCTATTTACGGCGAACAGGATTATTTTCCTGCTGATGAAAAACATCCTACTTCTCCTTTATCTCCTTATGGGATTTCCAAGCTTTCAGTAGAAAAGTATTTATTCTTTTATATGGCTCAATATAATTTGAAATATACAATACTCAGGTATGCAAATATTTACGGTCCGAGACAAAATCCTCATGGTGAAGCCGGTGTTGTTGCAATTTTTTCAAAAAAACTTTTAAATGCTGAACAACCAATTATTAATGGCGATGGAAAACAAACCAGGGATTATACATTTGTAGGAGATGTTGTAAAAGCAAATCTTATTACTTTATCTGATAATGCATCTGATATTTATAATGTTGGAACGGGAATAGAAACTAATGTGAATGAACTGTACAATAAAATGAATAAAATAATAGGCAAAGGTCAGGTTGAAAAACATGGTCCTGCAATGGCAGGTGAACAACTAAGAAGTGTAATCACTTCTGAAAAATTAAAACAAAAATTCGGTTGGTCTCCTTCTACTTCATTAGAAGGTGGATTAAAAAATACCGTTGAATTCTTCAGGGAAAATCTATCGTGATAATGTCCGTAAATTCATTAAAAGAAAAATTATTCGCGGGCGACAGACGAAGCGTAGCACGTGCTATTTCCGTTGTTGAATCAAACAATTCAAACTCTTCTGAATTTCTGAAATCAATTTATTCCAGCACTGGGAATGCATACAGAATTGGAGTCACAGGACCCCCCGGAGCCGGAAAAAGTACAATCACAAATCAACTTACAAAATACTATCGCAGTCTCGGTAAGAAAGTAGGAATAATTGCAGTTGATCCGACCAGTCCCTTTACTGGCGGTGCTTTATTGGGAGACAGGATAAGAATGTCGGATATCGGACAGGATCCTGGCGTATTCATCCGAAGTATGGCTACTAGAGGAAGTCTCGGCGGCTTAAGTAAAAAAGCAATAGATGCTGCAGATGTTCTTGACAGTGCGGGATTTGACTTTATTTTACTTGAAACTGTCGGTGTCGGTCAGTCGGAATTAGATATTGCAAATGCAGCCGATACGACTATCGTAGTTCTTGTTCCTGAGTCGGGTGATGCTGTGCAGGCAATGAAAGCAGGTTTAATGGAAATAGCTGATTTCTTTGTTGTGAATAAAAGTGACCGTCCCGGAGCTCAGCAGGCAGTTACTGCACTTAGAACTATATTGATGATGAAAGCGCACGATGAAAACACATGGATGCCAAATATAATTAAAGCAGTAGCTACTGAAAATAAAGGCATAAATGAAATTGCTGAAGAAATAACAAAACATAAAAATCATTTACATGAGAAAAATAAATTTCTTAAAAAAAGAGAAGAACGAACCAAAGTAAGAATCCGGAACATAGTTGAAGAAAAAATAAGGGAAGAATTATGGAGCGGAACTGGAGAAAAATCATTAAATTCGTCTATTAATAAAGTTGTTCTTGGTAATCTTTCTCCGTATCATATTGCAGAAGAGATTATCAGGAATTATAAAAATCAGGGACAATAAAAATTTAAGGAGAGTTTAAATGGAAGTTTTAGAGAATCCTTTTCTAACAGAACTAACTGAAAATCAGTTAATTATCAAAAATACAGTACGTGATTTTGCCGAAAAGAATATCCGTCCTGTTGTAATGAAATATGATGAATCACAGGAATTCCCGATGGATATAATCAGGCAGCTTGGTGACCTCGGTTTTATGGGAGTAATTTTCCCAGAAGAATATGGTGGCGCCGGACTTGGATATGTAGAGTTCGTTATAATTGTAGAGGAACTCGGACGCGTAGATCCCTCTATATCACTTTCTGTAGCAGCACATAATGGTTTAGGAACAAATCATCTTTTCAGATTTGGTAATGAAGAGCAAAGGAAAAAATATCTGCCTGATTTAATTGCTGGTAAAAAAGTTGCAGCCTGGGGTTTAACAGAATCTTCTTCCGGAAGTGATGCCGCCGGGATGAAATCTTTTGCAGAAAAAAAAGATGGATACTATCTGCTAAATGGCAGTAAAACCTTTATTACACATGGGACAGTAGGTGAAACTGCTGTAGTAATGGCTGTTACAGATAAGGAAAAAGGAAAAAAAGGAATTTCAGCATTCATTCTTGAAAAAGGAATGGAAGGATTTATTGTCGGAAAGAAAGAGAACAAGCTCGGAATGCGTGCCAGTGATACAACACAATTAATTTTTGAAAACTGCAAAGTACCTGCTGATAATTTACTCGGTGAAGAAGGCGAAGGTTTTATCCAGGCAATGAAAATTCTCGAGGGCGGAAGAATTTCTATTGCTGCTTTAAGTGTCGGCCTTGCCCAAGGATGTTTGGATGCTTCCCTAAAATACAGTTTGGAAAGAAAACAGTTTAACAAACATTTAAGTGAATTCCAGGCAACACAATTCAAGCTTGCAGAAATGGCTGTAAATATTGAAGCTGCCAGATTACTTACACTTCGGGCCGCAGCAATGAAGGATAAGGGATTACCTAATATGAAGGAAGCCGCGATGGCAAAATTGTTTGCAAGCGAAATTGCAGAGAAAGCTTCAAGTGAAGCGGTGCAGATTCACGGCGGTTATGGTTTTATTAAAGATTACCCGGTTGAAAAATTATATCGCGATGTAAAGCTTCTTACAATCGGTGAAGGAACTTCTGAAATTCAGAGGATTGTGATTTCAAGAGAACTCTTGTCAAATAATCAATAAATTTAATGAAAAATATTAGTAAACCAATTATAGAAACTGAATCATATTTAAAAAGAGAAGATTATTATAAAAACCTTCTTCGCAAACTTCACGCTGAAAAGGAAAAAGTTCATCTTGGCGGGGGGAAAAAATCAATAGAAAAACATAAAGCTAAAGGAAAGCTTACCGCACGGGAAAGAATAAATCTACTTGTTGATAATCCAAAGGATTTTTATGAGCTAAGCACTTTTGCTGCATATGGTATGTACGAAGAATATGGCGGGGCTCCTTCTTCAGGAACAATTTATGGAATTGGAAAAATTCATGGAAGGTTTCATGTAATTGTTGCAAATGATGCAACAGTAAAAGCCGGAGCGTGGTTTCCCATTACTGCTAAAAAGAATTTGCGTGCACAGGAAATTGCAATTGAAAACAGGCTCCCTGTAATATATCTTGTTGATAGTGCAGGAGTTTTCCTTCCTCTTCAGGAAGATATTTTTCCAGATAAAGAACATTTTGGAAGGATATTCAGGAATAATGCAGTTATGTCATCAATGGGAATTCCACAGATAGCCGCAATTATGGGTCCTTGTGTTGCCGGCGGTGCTTATCTTCCTATTATGAGCGATGAAGCACTAATTGTGGAAGGTGAAGGATCGGTTTTTCTTGCGGGTGCTCACCTTGTTAAGGCGGCAATAGGCGAGATTATTGATAATGAATCGCTTGGAGGCGCAAGAGTACAATCAAATATTTCCGGTGTCACCGATTACATAATGAAGAACGATGAAGAATGTATTAGACAAATCAGAAGCATTGTTGGAAAGCATGGTTCTACATTAACAGCCGGCTTTAATAGAATTGAAAGTAAACCTCCTAAATTTTCTCCGAAAGAAATTTACGGATTGCTGCCGGAAGATCCGATTAAACCATATAATTCGTATGATTTAATTGCACGAATTGTCGATGACTCGTTACTTGATGAATACAAAGCAGGTTATGGTAAGACTATAATTACAGGTTATGCAAGAATAGATGGATGGGCAGTTGGAATAGTTGCTAATCAGCGTGAGGTTGTAAAAACCGAAACAGGTGAAATGCAGGTAGGGGGAGTTATTTATTCCGATTCTTCCGACAAAGCAACGCGTTTTATTTTAAACTGTAACCAGAAGAAAATTCCTTTAATATTTCTTCAGGATGTGACAGGATTTATGGTAGGCAGCAGGGCTGAACACGGCGGAATAATTAAAGACGGTGCAAAGATGGTGAATGCTGTTGCAAATTCTGTCGTACCAAAAATTACAATTATTGTAGGCAATAGTTTTGGCGCAGGGAATTATGCAATGTGCGGTAAAGCCTATGATCCGCGTTTTATTTTTGCTTATCCTAATGCAAAAATATCAGTAATGGGAGGAAACCAGGCAAGCAGTGTTTTACTTGATATTAAAATTAAGCAGGCTGAAAAAAGTAATAAACAATTGAATGAAGCAGAAAAGAAAAAACTTTTAGAAGAAGTTATAAATTCTTATGAAGAAAAAAGTACTCCTTTGTATGCAGCAGCAAGGTTATGGATTGATGAAATATTAGACCCTGTTTTAACACGAGAATATATTTCAATGGCACTGGAAGTTGCAGACAATAATCCGGATATACCAAAATTTAACCCGGGGGTAATTCAAACATAAAATGGAAGATAAAAAATTAGATAATATTGTTAAAATTATTGCTGATGAGATTCATCCGAAGAAATTGTTACTGTTTGGTTCCAGAAGCAAAGGAAAATTTCAATATAATTCTGATTATGATATAGCAATCGATTCAAATCTTCTAAATTTAAAGGAAAAACGAGAACTCAGAGAAAAACTTGAATCTGTTACGGGACTTCATAAAATCGATTTGGTATTTTTAACAGAAATTGATATCGGCTTTAAGAATATTATAGAGAAAACAGGGATTGTAATTTATGAATGCTGAACTTCAATATTCCTTTAAACAATTAAAAGATGCAGTAAAAAGACTGGATGAAGGGATCAAATTAACTGAAGACCAATTAGATCGTGACGGTGTTATACAAAGATTTGAATTCACATTCGAGCTTCTTTGGAAAACGTTGAAATTATTTTTATCAAGCGAAGGTTTAATAACCAAATCACCTAAAGAAGCACTTAAGGAATCTTTCGGATTCGGATTAATTCAGAATGAAGAAGTATTTCTCAACATGCTTGATGATAGAAATCAGACTTCACATATTTATAGTGAGGATGTTTCGGAACTAATATTCAAAAGAATAAAAAACGATTATCTTAAGGAAATTAAAAAATTATTAAGGGATTTAAATATACGATTTGACTGAAGATATTTCTAAAGTTACAAATGCCGGTTACTTCTTAGTGACTGGCATTTTTTGTTTAGGAAAGATAGTTTTCTATCCATTATTTGTTAATATAAATTGAAATCTCTTTTTTTCATTTCAATACTTTTAGTCAATACGCAATTGGTAATACCCCAGCAAAGCAGGCTTTCCCAAACTGTAAATTTTCTTTCCGAATTTATTGCTTCGGATTACTTCGGGAATTTGCACGGTAAAGTAAATGATTTATCTCTTGCAGATACTTTGTTTAGCCGGGCAGCAAATTACCGCAACGGTGATTATTCCGAAGCACTACTTTCTTTAATGTTCGCTACTGTTCCATATAAAAAGGTTCCAATTCAGATACCATTAATTAAAACTATTATTCAATATCCTCTTACTTCAGCAAATGATTCAGTTTTTTTAATCAAGAATAAAAACCTTCCGAAAAATTTATTTTTTGATACTCCCAAAAATAATTTTGGGGATAAAGATAAACTCGCACATTTTTTCGGCAGCGCTTTTCTTGCATATAACTCATCAATTTTTGATTTGGGCGACCTAATTGGTTATTTTGTGGAGGTGTTTGAGGAAGAATTTAAGGTTCAGTCTATAATTGATACCCGCGATTTGATGACTAACAAACTAGGATATATTTTTGGTACATACTTAAAAAAAAATAAAAATGTACAGCCGTCAAATGCTTTATTATTAAGAACTCTGTTTTATATTAGATATAATTCCCCATAAAAAATATGAATTCAATTTTAATTATTGATGACGAAAACGAAATCTGCGAAAGCATAAAAATGATACTTGAGTATGAAGGGTATGCCGTTCAATACTCAACCAGATCAACTGAAGGTTTTGATAAAGCTATTAATGAAAATTATGCAGTACTTCTGCTCGACATACAGATGCCTGAAATGAACGGATTTGAAGTTCTCAAAAAGGTTAAAGAAGTTAACCCCGCTCTTTCAGTAATAATGATTTCTGCTCACGGAAGTGTGGAGAATGCAATTAAAGCAACCCGTTTGGGAGCTTTTGATTTTATAGAAAAGCCTATCGACCGCGATAAGCTTGTAATTAGTGTAAGAAATGCTGTTGAGCAATCTAACCTGATTACCGAGAACAAGGAATATAAGCAATCACTTCATGGTGATGAAAAAATTCTCGGTAAAAGTAAAGCCATACAAAATATTTTGGCAACAATCGAAAAAGTGGCGCCTCTTGATACACGTGTTTTGATTTCAGGTGAAAATGGTACCGGAAAAGAATTGGTAGCAAAAGCAATCCATAATAAAAGTGATAGAAAGGATAAATCGTTTGTTGAAGTAAACTGTGCAGCGATTCCCAATGAATTAATTGAATCGGAATTATTTGGACACGAGAAGGGTTCTTTTACCGGGGCAATGCAGCAAAGAATTGGGAAATTTGAACTGGCAAATAAGGGAACTCTGTTTCTTGACGAAGTTGGTGATATGAGTCCGCAGGCTCAGGCAAAAGTATTGCGTGCAATTGAAGATGGAAAAATTGATAGGGTTGGAGGTAATAAAAAAATTGAAGTCGATGTTAGAATAATTTCTGCTACTAATAAAAATTTAAAGGATGAAATAGCCGAAGGAAATTTCAGGGAGGATCTTTTTCACAGATTAAATGTAATTCCTCTAACTATTCCTCCTTTAAAAGATAGAATAGAAGACATTCCAATCCTTGTTGAAAGTTTTTCAATTGATATAACTGCCCGACATAAAAAACCACCGGTTAAGTTTGAAGAAGATGCTATGAAGTTTTTACAGGGATTGCCATGGAGCGGTAACGTTCGTGAACTTAGAAACGGTATTGAAAGAATTATAATCCTTGTTGATAAAAGAGATATCTCACGGAAAGACATTGAATTTCTTTTCGCGGGTTCACAATCATCAATAGGTGATATAATTGAAGAGAGCAATTCTTTCCAGGAATTCAAGGAGAAGGCAGAGCGTGCATTTATTTTAAAGCAGCTAAAAGTAAATGACTGGAATATCAGTAAGACAGCAGAAATACTTGATATCCAGAGAAGTCATCTTTATAATAAAATGAAAAAATACGGAATCGAGAAGGAAGAATAATTATGGGCGAAACAATTTTTTCCAAAATAATCAGCAAAGAAATTAAAGCTGATATAGTTTTCGAGAGTGACTCGGTAATTGCATTTAAGGATATAAATCCACAGGCACCGGTACACATTTTAATCGTTCCTAAAATCGAAATCCCCAAAGTGACAGATTTAAAAGGAAAAGAGCATGCTGAACTTTTAGGAGAAATGATTGATGTTGCAAACAAGCTGGCAAAAGAGAATCATATTGCTGAAGAAGGTTTCAGGCTTGTAATGAACTGCGGACAAAAAGGCGGTCAGGAAGTTTATCATTTGCACATTCATCTTCTTGGCGGCAGACAAATGAGATGGCCCCCGGGCTGATAGAATTAATATTTACTAAAATTTATAATTGAATAACTGTACTTTCTCCTTAAAATGTCTATTACTCTGAATAGTTTTTTTCTTTTTACCTCTTCATCTTCAAATAAAACTTCCTGTTCACTGAAATGCGAAAATTTGCTTACACCTACGCCAATCAATCTGATCCCAACGCGTCTTGTATGAGCTTTCATTAATAAATCTTTAGCATTTTCAAATACCGTTTTATCATCATCAGTTGGTTTGATTGTACGGGAACGAGTAAGAGTCTGGAAATCAGAATAACGAAGCTTTATGCTAATTGTTGAAGCAATTAAATTTTCGTCCCTGAGGTTCTGGCATATCTTACCTGTCAGTTCAAAAAGTGTTGCATAAATTTTTTCATCATTTGTAATATCACTTCCGAAAGTTGTTTCTGTAGAAATGCTTTTTTGTTCGCGTTCAATAGTAAGATATTCGGTTCCCTCACCATTCGCTTTACGCCACAAGTCAATTCCATATTTACCGTATGCAGAACCCCAGTAATCGGAAGACAGCTTTGTTATATCTCCAATTACATAAAAACCTTTATTATTTAATTCCCTTAGCATCACTTTTCCTACACCGGGAATTGTTTCAACAGGCATATGAGAAAGAAATTCTTTTTCCATTCCGGGAATTATATAAGTTATTCCCATTGGTTTCAAACAATCAGAACCGATTTTTGCAATGGTTTTATTGCTGCCAATTCCAATTGAACAAGGAAGAGAAAGCTTCTGTTTAATTTCCTGCTGAATCATTGAAGCAAACATGAACATTGACCCATAGATTTTTCTGCAGCCGGTAAAATCCATATAAAATTCATCTATTGACGCCTGCTCAATTATTGGAGCATAACCCGATAAAATATTTTTCACTGCATGAGAAAAACGGCCATATTCTTCGTGATGACCATGCAGATAAATTCCATTGGGACAAAGTTTAAATGCCTGCCTTATGGGCATGGCAGAATGTAGTCCGTAAGCTCTTGCTTCATACGAACAGGCGGCAACCACTCCTCTGCCGTGAGGATCACCACCTACAATTACAGGTTTACCTTTTAATGATGGATCGAGTATTCGTTCAACCGAGACAAAAAATGCATCAAGGTCGAGATGAAAGATTGTACGCATAAGTTAAATCAATTAGAAAAGTTGATACACCGAAAAATCAAATAATTACTTCTAATTTGTAGTCTTCTATCGCCCTTACATAAGTCAGGGAAAAATTTACCAATACACTTAAATAACGCTTTTGTTAATTATCTATACTTAAGGATTATCATAGTTTTAATTTAGGATCAAAATAATCTAAAGCAATTTCTTCAAGTCTTGGAAAAGCTTTAGCAATTGTAAGTGGCATATCAATTCTTTCTTTCTCTTCCAAAAGATGAATCAGTTCAAAGGCATTTGCAACACCTTCACCCTGCGGATGATTGTTCATAATTACATAAATATCTTTTACCTTTTCCTGTATTGCTTTTATCTTCTGTTCTATTTCAACCAGTTCGCCGGGAGAATATAAATATTTATATCTTGAACTCTGCTCTTCATAAGTCTGTTTTTTTCCAAAGTTTTTTATTGATTTCGACCAGGCTTCCGTATTTCTTCCATGAAAACGAATATATGCAATATCGTTTGTTATAATAGGTTCAAACTGTATTGCCTTTCCTATCTGCGGCTGATCAATTGTACAAAATGTAAGATTCAACTCCTTAAAAAGTTCAAATACACTTTTTTGATTCCATGATGAATGACGTACTTCCACAAAACAATTATAATTATCGAAAATTTCTTTTAATCTTCTTACATAATCCGCTGAAGCCTCGTTAAATGCAAATGAATATGGAAATTGAATTAGCAATCCGCCAAGTCTTTCAGCTTTGGTAAGCATTTCAAGGTTATAGTGAACCGCTCTTATTTTTTGTTCATCAAAAAATTTTTTATGAGTAAAATCCTGGTGAAGTTTTATGGTAAAAAGAAAATCATCTGAATCGGATACCTTTTCTATCCAGCCTTTTACAGTTTTTGGACTTATATAAGTGTAATAAGATGAATTGACTTCAACGCAATTAAAATAATTTGCATAAAACCTGAGCCAGTCAAATCCACCGGATTGGGATTTCGGATAAAATGCAGGCACCCAATCTTTATATGACCAGCCTGCTGTACCTATGTGATATTTAGGCATTTGGGTTAAAAATTGATGTGGAATAATTTCAATATTTTAAAATAGCTCTTCTTCTTCGCGGGTTTTTAGGGGTAGGCATAGTATCCCATGTTCTTCCTAATAGACTTCTACCTGTTTTGTGTTTTCTTGTTCCACCCCATTGTTTAAAGAAAAAAGGAACTTTATATTTTTCACAAATATTTTTTATATGTATCACCCACTCTGCTTCCAGTTTTCGTGCCTTGGGCCCTGATTCACCTCCAACAATTACCCAATCAATATTTCGTAGATCCATCTTATTAATTCTACTAATCAAAGGTTCTACAGAAAGAAATCTAACAGCTGAAGGGACAGTTCTCAAATGTTCAATTCTGTATACATATTTCTGTGATTCAATACTTACTCCCATCCAGACATTATCCGGCCATTCAATCATAGGAGCAAGCATTTTTAATCTTTCTGATCTTTTTGTTAGGATTTGAAAAGTATGCCAGTGAGCCTTTCTCATAACATTAAATGTATCCTGTATAAAAGTTAACGGTATTTTCTCATGAAAAAGATCACTCATAGAATTGACGAAAATTGTTTTAGGAGTTTTCCAGGACAATGGTACTTCTAATACATCCGGATGTAGGGTCAATTCGAAATTGTTTTTATACCTCTCAACGCCAATTCTATTAAGTCTTTTAGCTAATCTTTCTGCATAACAGTTTTTACAGCCTGGGCTGATCTTACTACAGCCAGTAACAGGATTCCACGTTGATTCAGTCCATTCAATGCTTGATTTATTAGCCAATTTAATAATCCATTTTGTTGTACTTGTTAACAATATCGTTAGCTATCTTAAGAGCATTTTTATTATTAGAAGCCATAAAAAGATGATACATTGTTGTTCCTTTGCTATTTTGAAGCACAAATGGTTCTGATACATGATCAAAAATATCTTTTAACCTTTGCTTATATAACTCTGCAGATCTCTTTATAGCATTTCTTTCTTTTTCTTGATTAGTAATTTCTCCAAATAAAGTTAATTCCGTTCTGCTTTTATAAAAATATTCTTTTATTTCATCTTCAGATAATCCAAGGAAAATTACCAATCTTTTTAACCAACTGTTTGAGATATTTCCATCTCTCTTTAATAGCCTATTAACACCTAGTCCAGTTGGGACTAATATCCACATATCTATTTTAGTACCTTTAAGTACCTCAATTGAAGACCATTCAAGTTCCATTCCACAAGGATCAATATACGCTAAAACACGATACTCTTTATTTCCTTTTACCTTCAAATATTCCGCAAGTTTTTTTAATTCGACATTACAATCTTCAACTTTAATATTGATTTTCTTTTGTGGAAAAGTATCCTTCGTATTTTCCGATAATTCTTTAGCATTTGAAGGGTTCTTTTCTACGAAATAATATCGATCAAAGGATATTGGTTCATCTATTTCAATAATTCTTCTAGCAGCCCCAATAGTAACTTGAACATCAATCTCATTATTCTTGTAAATCATGCCTGCACCTGCAAATCCATCAAAGTATAAAAGCTTCCAATAACGATTTTTATTCATAATCGTTAAATAAGCTTTTGCATATTCCACTAATATTTCAATTTTCTTTTCTGTCCAATTACCTCCAAAGCCCTTCATTCCCTTACTCTTTCGATTATTTTTATTTAAAAAATTTATTATAAAAGATACTAATAATTTTCTTACCCCGCTTTCTTTTCCATGCTTCTGTAAATGCCGATAACTATACCAACTATTTTGAAGCTCTGATATTTCTTATCAATTACAATCGGCTTGTAATCAGGATTCTCCGAAACTAATTCAATTTCATTTCTCTTTTTATAAAATCTTTTTACCACTGCAGCATCATCGAGAATTGCAACTACAATTTGCCCGTTCTTTGGTAATAAATTAGGATTAACAATCACAATATCACCGCTGAAAATATATGCATCCTTCAGGCTGTCTCCTTTTACACGGAGAAGAAATGAATCCTTCGGCATCCTGGCTATTGTCGGTAGTTCAATTGAATCAATCGCATCAGGATAAATTGTTAAAGGATTTCCGGCAGCAACTTCTCCAAGCACAGGACGCGGAATAAAAAATTTTTCTTCCAGTGTAAGTTCAATTCCGCGCGAAAGCTTCGGGTTACGTTTTATAAATCCTTTTTTTTCAATAGCCTGCAAATGCTGCTGAACAGTTGCCCTGTTTCGATAACCAAAATATTTTGCTGTTTCGGCAAGTGTGGGGGGAATTCCTTTATTCACTTTTTGTTCAATAAGAAATTCAAGTATTTTTTTCTGTATTTCCGTCAATTCTGCTGACATAATACACCTCCGGTTAGTGAGTTACAGGATAAATAGATTTAAGGATTTTAATTGCTTTTAAATAAATACCATACATCTGTATGGTAACATATAAAAGGCATTTGAATTTGTCAATAAGATTTTTGATGAGATTGAAAAGATTTTTATCCTATATCAGGATTGCATTAAATAGAATATTTTTTCGAGAGACTCCACCATCTTTTCGCGGAAAATAGGCTTGGAAATAAAATCATTGAAACCGGCGGCAATAAACTTTTCCCTATCCCCCGGAAGTACATAAGCTGTAACTGCAATAATCGGGATAGTCTCATAACCCGCCATTCGATGAATGATTTTTAAAGCATCGAGTCCATTGTACTCACCTTGCAGGTTGATATCCAGCACAATAAAATCAAAATGATCGTTATCTAAAAGCGGGAGAGCTTCTTCAAAACTCACAGCAAATTTTATTTCGCTCAATTCTTTTAGCTGAACCTTAAATAATATCTGCGAATCAACCTGGTCCTCTATATAAAGACATGAAAGCTGGGATAAATCGATATGATTTTTACTTGTTGGTTCCTCCTGCAGTGAAAGACTTTTTTTAACATTTTTGTTATCCGGAGAATGCTTAATAAACCTGGTATCCTGTTCAGGTTCTTCTTCTGCATCTGCTTCATGCAACCTGACTTCTGGTTCAATTATTTCTTCTTCAGGTTCATTTTCTTCAATAATCTCAGCCTGAGCTTTGCCGGATTCCTCTTCAATAATTTCAGGTTTACTTTCCTTTTTTTCCTCTTTAGTAATTGGTCCTGTTTTTATTTCTTTTTCAACATAATCAGCTTTTAATTCAGCAGGAAATACAAATCCTGCTTTCTTTGATTTTTGTACAAACCTGCCGTGTAAAAGATCAATAAGATTCCTGGCGAGCTTAATAGATAATTTTGAAATTCCATAATCTTTTTGTATTTCTTTTTTGTTAAAGATATCATTGAAGTTTTCAGATAACGAAGATGACATTGAAGAATAATTATCCTGAATTGCAATCAGGAAATTATGATCATCAAGCTGATATGCTGAGAAATAAATCTTTTTTGTACTTGTAAACTGCGAGGCAATCTTAAAAAGAAGTGCAATTAATGAAGTAAATTTCCGTGTATCCGTTTTAAAGCTTAAAGAAGAAGAAATTTTACCGTATGCAAAATCGATCCCTTTATTCCTGAGTATATCACTTATCTCTTCCTGCGTTTCATCAACTATTTCTGTTATAGAAACATTTTTTATTTCAAGTTTCGGTTCTGCGTTCTCCATCTTGGAATATTCAACAACAGAATTCATCGTGCTTAATAATCTTCTCCTGTTCTGGTCAATTATATCTTTCGCCTCTTTCTGATCAGGAGTCATTTGTTCAATACTTTCAGTTAATTCCTGAACAAACCCGAGCATTGCATTTATCGGAGTTAATATTTCATGGAATATTCCTGAAAGAAAAGCCGGATCAATTTTATCGGAAGACTCTACCTCTTTTTCTACAATCTTTTCAACAATAATTTCTTTAACCTGTGTTTCAGATTTCACAGTTTCTTTTGGTAAAGTTTTTATAACAAGAACGAATGATTCAATTTCATTTTTATAATTGAAAACCGGATTTGCCCTGACTTCGACACTAATAAGTTCATCGTCAGCTTTTTTTAATGAAGTATTAAGTGAAATCGCTTCGTGCTTTTGAGATTTAAATATGTTTGAGTTCATCGCCCCCCTGTCATTATCCTGCACAACCGAAGCAAAAGAAGACTTGATTAAATCTGATTCTGCGATCCCTAATAAATTAACGGCAACAGAATTTACCGATATGATAAAACCGGAAGAGTCTGTAGTGAAAATTAAATTTGAAGCATTATCAAATGCCGCTTTAAATAACTGATTCTGTTTTACTGTTTCAAGATTTTTAGTTACATCTCTAACAACATTGAAATGTGCATCTTTATTATTGAATTTGAAACTGGATTTACTTATTTCAACAAATACTGATTCACCATTTTTCTTTTTATGCCGAAAAGGTCCTGCAAAAACACCTTCTTTTGTTTCACCTGATGAACTATCCAGTAATGTCTGAATATCTTCGGGTGTATATAAATCGGTTAAATCCATCTGCAGAAATTCATCTCTTCTGTAACCGTACAAATTCAGAGCTGACTGATTTACATCTATGAAATGAAGATTCTCTTTATCATAAATAAAAATAGGCTCGGGATTATTTTGAATCAGAACTTCGTACATTTTTCCTCTTGATTTAATAATTCTTTCAAGTTCCATGTCCGGGGAAATGTCTTCAAAAAATATTGAAAGCCCTTCAGGCTGTTTATTTTCCCCATTGTTTCGTTTAATGAGAACTTTAAACTCTCTATCTTTCTGCTCATCTTTTTTTGATATTTTTATCTGAAATTGTTCAGCTTCCAAATAAGAATCAATAAATTTTTTAATCTTATCAGATATCTCCAAAGGGAATATCCTTGTATAAGACAAATTTCTGAGATCAGAGAATTCATCGGAGAATAATTTACAAAATTCTTTGCTTGAATGCTTAATTATTCCTTCCTGATTCATAATAGCAATAGGAGCGGGAATATTTTCTAACAGATTTTCTTCTTTAATGTGGACAACTGTTTCTGTCTTTTCAACTTTCTGGCTTATTCCAATGATTGCTTCGAGATTTCCATCGCTGTCAGTTAAGGGCATCTCTATAGTTTGAAAATTGTTCAGAGCAGATAATCCCTGCATTGGAATTCCTTCAAGAACTATCAGGTTATGAGAATTCTTAATATAATTTTCCAAAGATGTATAAACTTCACGCAGATAGGAGGGTACCAATTCCTTTTCCGATCTTCCTTCAAGCTGCGTGTTCCGCAAGCCAAGATTTAAGGTAAGATTTCTGTTAACAAGGATGAAAATACCTTCATTATTTTTTATCCAAAAAAATTCTTCAAGCTGATCAATTTCTTTTCTTATTTTCTCTTTACCCAGAACTGTAAAAGGATATAGGTCTTTTATAGAATTTATTATTTCATTTATTTTAACATTTTTTATTAAGCCGGATATCTCTTCCTGTTTGATCTTCAGTTTTGTGATTTCATTTATCTTTAGTTCATGCTTCTCAGGTTTGAAAGTAATGAATATAAATGATTTATTAAATTCGCTGATAGTTACCTGCGATTTTGAACTTGATTCATTAGTGAATGTTAATATTAAATTTTTCGTAAGAGTTTTTTTTCCGGATAAAACCTCTTCAACCAACCTGCTGAGTTCAATTGAAGAATCTTCGATCAGAAGATCAAAAATGTTAACGTCATTCTCCTTTATTGAAAACAGGATGGCTGCCTGTTTGTTATAAGAAATTATATTTCCTTCAGGAGATAAAGCTATAAAAGGGTTCTTAATATTTTCGTTAAGAACTTTCAACATTTCTATATTTATTTTTTCTTCAGGCATTTCAGGATCAGATGCTTTATTTTTAAGGAGGTTATTCAGATTACTTTCAATAATAATAAGACTCTCCTTTTGTTCCCAACTTAATTATTTAATAGAATTTTCCGGAGTTTATGGTCATTCCATCCCCGAAATTGTGAACATAATTTTCTGATTACTCCGTATTAAATTTACATTTAAAAAGAACATCTTTTTGTCATTGTCAAAAATTAAGTTAACTGATTCATCGGAATCTTTAATATACAGATTTCCTTTCCTACCGGGAACAGGGAGCCAGATACCAACATCCCTGATATCAGATAAACCATTATTTTCAATAATAATTTTATAATTATTATCGATAAAATCAGTAGTTATATTTAATTGCTTCTTCTTTAGTTCCCAACTGAGTAAATCTGAAAAGGTGGTAAACCAGGTATCTCCGTTATTTAAATAATTATTAAGAGTATTTTGCAGACTCAGACTATCAATATTTATATAAATGATTCCATCATTGTCGGCTATAAATTTTATCCGTGATTTATAATTTGCCGCGGGTATTGACGAATTTATAAATGAGTAAAAATTGTTTACAGTATCATTCTCTATTGAAAACGAATTTGAATAACCCGAAGAAAATTCAAACGAATAACCAGAATTTGATAAATAACTGTAAGCTGATGAATCGTATATACCCCCAAATGAAAGAATACCATTATAATTTTGTCCCGTAATATCTTCAAAAGATGATCTGGCTTTTTTCAGCCAATCTTCTTTTATACCTTCACCAAGATTTGAGAAATAGAAATCATCCCAGATAAGATTAATGTTTCCAATATCCCTAAAATCTTTCATTCCTTTTCCATAATTATTAAAAACGTCTGGAGAAACGAAATAATTTATTTCTTCCGATTTAAATAAAGAATCATCAAAATATATGTCTCCCATACGCTCAACAATTTTATAAATAATACCTGCGGATGAATATTTTCCCGGCAGATTATTAATAAAAACATCTGGCCTGGATGATAACCAGTTAATTGAATTAGCAAGAAATTTATCCCTATTATTTCCAATTAATTGATCAAAATTAAATCCGAGCCATAAAATCCTGCCGGATGATTTATTGACAGAAATAATGCCGGAAAGTGTATCCGGAAATTTTTCATTTACAGGAAAATAATTTCCGGCAGCAGCACATTCGTCTGAAATTCCTGAAGCACAAAATAAGTTTGGTTTATTTTTTAAAAGTATTTTTAGGCCTGGTTTCAAATCAATCGAAAATGGGGTGTTACCGGACAATGTATGATTGATAGAAAATTCATTGATCTCAGGGATACGTGATTCATTGAACTCTAAGATTCTTTTTCGATATTCCGGACTAAACATATTTCCTTTGTCATCATATTCTGCGAAATTTCCTGTTATTAAAACTCCCTTTCCATCTTTAAGTAAATCTTCAATCTTTTCTATCATACTTTCAGTTGTCACTTCCAGAGATGGTATGACTACAATATTCACATCATTATTAATTTCGTCAAGAGAGTTATCGTTAAACATTTCGTACTTAAAATGATTACTCATAAAATACAATTCCCAGGCATCGGTCGGGGTAAAGCTGTTATCAAATTTATATAAAACTTCTTTTGTTAATTCAGGATAGACTAAAGCAAAATTTAAATCATTCAGATTTTGCGGATGCAATTTTTTCGGTAGAAATACCGTAAAGATTAAAAAAAATATAATGAAATTATTTCTCATAACGTTAACAAAGCAACAAGTTAAACGTTCACCTTATTATAATCGATATAGTACGTTCTCGATTCTTTCCCCTTCAGATTATTTATTAATAATTGAAGTTTCTTGCTCATATTTTGGTGTTTTATAACTGGTATTTTTGTACCGATTATTTCTGTACTGATAGAAATATTTTTCGCGGGATTATTTAATTCCACGCTAATTACAAAATCATTTATTTCCTGCTCACCGGGATTAGAAATTGTAAGCACCACCCTGGTTTTCCCTCGTTTATCAACCCTTAATTCAACATAATCTTTTTTTGAATACCACTTCTGAATTTCTGAAGCTGTTGTAATCCAAAAATTCTTTTTCTTCAGATCACTAATTACATCTCTGATAACGGACACATTTTCAGGTTTACATTGATAATCTGTATGAGGCTTAAAAATATATAAACCACCTTCAAATAAGATTCTGTCCAAATCCTCCTGATAAGTGTAATATTGAAAATTGGGATCGGTTAAACCAAAATCTCTTATTACTTCATAATCATCCCTTGCTGCCTTTGTCATTGTAATTAATCTTTTATCGCCCCTTATAATAGTCTTTGGTACCGAACGGTCTGTTAGCGAATCTGTTAACAGATATGTATATCCAGCATTAATTGCAGCTTTAATAGTATTCTGATCAAACAATCCATAGAAAGGAAGACAACCCGTAACTCTTATTCCAGCTATTGCTTCAATTTTTTGTTTTGCAGCGCTTAAGATTTCTAATTGATTTTGATAACTATACAGGAAATTATTCGTGTCTGAAACTGATGAAAGATACCCAACATTAGCAATAGAAGCGATCTCACCAAAACCGGTTAACTCGCTTATTAATTCCGGATAATATTTCGCCCGATCAGGGTCTACGAAGAAAGTAGCTTTTACATTTTCATTTTTCAGATATTCAAAGGTATTCCTGATATTCTGAATTTCATTTGATAAAGTTGGAGCAATAACAGCAGCAGCCGTATAACCTGTAGGCCAATCCTGTATGTATGCTATAGAGACATAAGTTAACCAGTTGCAGCAGTTTTTAAACAATCTATCAAAGAAGATATAATCTTCCTGTAAACCAATGACAGAATTAATTTCAAATCCCATCCAGATAAATCTACCGCTCCCGTAATTTCCATAGACAATACCGGCAGTTTTTTTAATTTGTTGTCTTACTAATCCACTTTGTACGCGGTAATTGTACCAGAAGCTTACCTGCGTTGTACGTGGGTCCAGAACTTCCACAGCCATAGGTCTATCCCAGGTTGCAATCTGCATTGGAAATCCGGTAGGAATGTTTGCTGTTAGGGGCAAACCTCCCCTGAGAGTATGTGTACTTGTTTTATTCGAATCACTTATTTCACCGGTATAATTAACTCCAAATACATCATTAAGAAAATCCCACCCGCGCCATTTACCGTTATCGGAATATGAAGCAATTCCGCTTGTAGCAAATATGCTGCCACCTGATTGAAGGAATTTTTTTATTTCAACTATTTCTTTATCGCTTAAAGATTTTGAACCGGGAAGGACCAGCAATTTATATCCGATTAATTTTCCTGTTTCAATCGAAGCATCGGGAATTATTTCATAATCAATTCTGTTATTATCGAGGAATTTTTTCCATGTAATAATATTATCATTAAGCCACGTGCTGCCTTCAGGAAGGATATTTTCGGTATATCCTGAATATAGAATTGCGGCTGTTGGTTTTTTTGAAGTAAAAATATCCTTAACCGTTGTTGCATCGGGGAACAGCTCCTTTGCATCGAATCTTCCGAATACACCCTGTAAAACGTACAGATAAATTAATATAGCACCAAGCAGAATTACAATTCCACTTATTAGAATAGCTAATTGATTTACGCCGCCCTTTTTTTCATTTTCTAACGCCACTTTAGTACACCGGTGTTTTTATCTTCTTCAGTGGAAACATAACCCTCTGATGTATACTTAAGAAATTTTTTGCCTGTTCTTACCCGTTCATTTTTGGGTAATTCTTCTTCTGCAGGATAGAATTTAGGCCGTACATCCTGGTTTTCTTTTCCCGAAGGATATACCCCGGGTTTTGGAACACTCTTCATATACCTGCGTTCAACAGGCGTTTTAATGTCCTGCTGCTTTTCATATTCTTCTTTTCCATATTCAATCTCTTCAGGAGTCACAAGTTCAGCCCGAACAGACGATGGTTTCGGAGAAGGCACCTGTTCACCTTTCCTCTCCCTGATTTTATAGAGTATGTACGCTCCAATTGCAAGTATAAAAGTGCAAATTGTAGCAACAAGAATAATTGTTGATAAGATCGGAATTAATTCCATTTGTTTTTCCCTCAAAAAACTACATTAATTAATTATGCTTTTGCAGTACCCACTCTCTCCAGTTTTCCCCAGGTCATTTTAATACCCAGGAATTCTTCAATAGTTGACATCGCTTTACAAATATCTACCACAAGAATGAAAAACATCCTGTAGATAATCGCATAAGCGACGAGGCGAAATTCTTCTTTTTCCACTGCTATACAATAAAGTGCAGTAATAAGATCGAGTAACGCCAGCCCCGCCCACCAGAAAAAAATTAAATATGAAAAACCGAAAGCTATCGCTGCAATAATGAAAAACAGATTTGCAGCAATGTTCATTGCAGGCCAGATCAGAGCTTCATAGAACATTGTCCAGAGAATAAAAGTATCCCCAAAATTTATTGTCGGATTTACCATTAATCGTTTATGTTTTCTTATAGACTGGATGATTCCTCTTGTCCATCTGTATCTTTGCTTCAGGAGCTGCTGAAGACTTGCCGGGGCTTCAGTATAAGAGACAGATGCGGGTTCATAATATATTTTCCATCCGTTTGCAAGAATCTTCAAAGTCAGATCTGCATCTTCTGCAAAGGTATCATTTGAATAATAGCCTGAATCTACTATTGCTTTTTTTCTAAAAATTCCGATAGGACCGGGGATAATATTTACCAGCCTGATATAACTCTGTGCGCTTCTCGCCATATTTAAGCCTTCAATATACTCAAGCGCCTGAAGATCAGTTAAAAATTTATTCCTGTTAAGTACTTTAACATTCCCTGCTACAGCCCCTATCTTGGGGTTTTCAAAATGACGAACAGCAAGTTTAACAGATTGAGGAGCAAGTTGTGAATCTCCATCCATACATAAAATAATTTCAGCCTGCGAGTGTTTTATCCCTGTATTTAATGCACGGGATTTACCGCCATTCGGCTGGTTTATAAGAGAAACTTTTATATCCGTGAGCTTTCCCCTTTGATATCCGACAAACGTTTCAGCAACTTCTTTCGTATCATCTGTTGAGCCGTCATTCACAATTATAATTTCATAGTTAGAATAATCAAGTTCTAAAAGAGAATTTATGGAATCACTTATAACCTGCGACTCATTATAAACAGGAACAATTATCGATACAAATGGGAAATACTTTTTTGAAGATTTAAAAGTGTATTCGTTCAAGTATAAATATGCAAGACTAAGAATACCAAAGTATCTTAAAAGCAGTACAAAAAGAAAAATAACAAGAGCAACAATTGTTGCATATTCTATTAAAGAACTAATTGAAAGAATCGTTAACGGGAGTGTAAAAGCAATAATCAGTATAAGAATTGAGGAGGCAATTCCACTAACGAAAATTCTTCGGAAGTATTTTTTTTTCAGGTTTTCCCGGGAATTGGAATTACCGTTATTTTCCAAAATAATTGGAGTTCTATTTAGTTTCTGTTTGCTCATAAGAAAAAATACCTTAAACCCTCAATATCATTAAAATTTCAACTTTAATGCCACGATAAAACATAATTTTGGGCCTGAATTCGCACATTAATACAGGCAAAAGTGTATTGAACACATAACTTATATCATATTTGTACAAGGAAATACGAGAGAATAAAATAATATACTGAGTAAATCGCCGGAATACTCAGCTATTTTCTTAGATGATCAGAATGTCCAGTAAGCTGCAACATTAAAAGAAGTTGAGCTGTAACCCAGATTCTGTCTTATAGTACTCCCCGTACTTATTCTTCCCTGCAAAGCAAAATGTTCTGCAAGTAAAAATTTAGCAGAAGCAAAAGCTTCCCTCAAAATAAAATTATTATCAGGAATAATTCCCACTTTTCCGCCAAGCTTCAATTCATTTTGATTGTTACTGATAATATACCATTCACCCCATAAACTATGTGATTCGAAATTGCCGGGGGAATAATAAAGGTGTGAATAATTTTTAAATCCCAGGAAATAAAATTCATACCCGGCAGCAAGCTCATCAAATCTTTTACCCAACCTGAATTGGAAGCTACTTCCTCCATTCCCATCTGAAACAAAATAATAACTGTAGTTACCTGATGCTAACAATCCGGATTCCGAATGATAATCTCCGCTTAACCTTACCATATCAGCCTTCAATCTTTCATTTACAAGAAATGGGGAATAAAAAATTTGTGCAGCATCCTGTGAGATGTAATCTAACCTCGCAACATAGTTTCTTTCTTCGGCTTTTAAATACGCTGTTCCGATAAGGACATTCTGCTTATTTTCAAAATAAGTTTTTCCGATTGACAATCCTGATGAAATAATTTTATTAAATCTTAATGTAAGTAGCCCTTGAGCAGTGTAAAAATTTAGATTAGAGTTTGAAGAATCAACCTCTCCCCTGTTCGCAGATACTCCTATAGAAATAAAATTATTTATACCGGCTTCAATCATTAACCCCTGGATAGAAAACTTAAAATCATAATTATCGGAATAGTAATTTGCTTCGGGATTAACCATTAAGTATGAAGGAAAGCGGAACGAAAAAATATTTCCTCCACCTTCTTCAAGCCATCCTAACCTTGTTTGAATAAGTTTTGATCCCGGTGATTCATCCATTAATTCATTATAAATTTTTCTTGCTTTATCATACTGCTTTAATTGCATAAATGCGTCACCGATATACATTCTTACTTCAGAATCATTCGGTTTGGATGCATTAAGCTTTTGCAATTCATTTAAAGCAGTTAAAGGATTGCTGCCCCATAAAATAACTTTGGCTTTCTTCTTGTTAATTTCATAATCATAAGATTGGGAAAGCAATTGATTATATATTTTTATTGCTGAATGGTAATCCTTCGCGCAGACAAATGCATCGGCCTCCTCTAACAAAATATTTTTATCAGGAGAAGTTAATTCATTATATTTTTCATATAGGATTACAGCGCCATTACAATCTTTATTATTGGCTTTATTCCTGGCTTCTTCCAGGATTGAATAAAGTTCATTTTGTTTGTTTATTTCCTGCTGCCTGTTAATCCCAAACTTTAATCTTTCTATTTCCAGACTTGATGGATTTATTTCGACTGCAAGAGAGACATAATGATCGGCATTTTTCAAATCGTTTATTTGAAAATCTAACATTGCAAGTGTAAGCAGAGCATCAAAATTGTTGGGATCTTTTTTCAGAACTTCATTTAATAGTTTTTCAGCTTCGCTTAGATCCTGATTTTGCCAAACATAAATCCGGGCTCTCAGCAATTTATACTTTGTGCTATCGGGATATTGTATGATTAAAACATCAAGTTCATTTCCGGCAAGTTTGTACTGTTTATCCCAAGCAGCATTCTGAATATAATAAAACCGGACTGCATCATCAGTCGGATGATATGCAAGATAATCTGAGTAAATTTTTACCGCTTTATTAAAATTACCAAGAGACGAATAGTACCCGGCAAGCTTCAGAACATTTTCCCTGATATCCGGATTTTTATCCAACTGTTTTTCAAATTCAACTATCTGTTCTTTGTAATATTTGTCTCTTGCGGAAATCACTTCCTGCTGAAGTTCGTTTACTTCTTCTGTATTTCCTTCTTTTGCCTTTAATTTTAACATCTGCTGATATGCTTCCTCATATCGGTTCACTTTTAATAGTGATTTAATGAGTTTAATTCTTGTATCATTGTCTTCAGGATTTCTTTTAAGCTTTCTAAAATAAATATCAATTGCGTAACCGGTAGATTTACGAACGCCATATTTATAATACTGGTAACTTGCTGTATCATTAAAAGTATATATATAGCCGTTCCCTTTTGCTCTTGCCAAACCATCCATAGCTTCTTTAAAAAACGGTTTTATATTGAGAGCATGCTCAAAAGCATTTATTGCCATATTTTTCTTACCAAGCCAAAGTAAAAAATATCCGTAGCGCGACCACAATCTCTGATCATCCGGAAATTCATGAGCATATTTTTTTAGAATCGGTTCGCCCTTAACTATGTGGTTGTTCTTAGCAAGAATTTCAGTGTAGCGGATTATTTCATCAGGGGAAGCTTTTTCCATGCTGAGATATTTATCGTACCAGAGTTCCGCTTCAGCCCATTGCCCTAAATTTTTATATGATTTTCCTATTTGTAAATAATTATTAGGTTTTGAAGGATTGATGGCAATTTCTCTTTTATAACCTTCGATATTATTATAAATAAGTTTGTACCACTCATTTGTAACACGATTCAGGTTTTCATTTATATTTGAATTTTCGGGTTCAAGTTTTCTTGCAGACCTGAGATCATAAACAGACTGTTCATATTGTCCCCTGTATTCATAAGCTAATCCCCGCAGATTATATCCTTCAGCTTGCTGAGGCCGGGCAGAAATATAATTATTAAGAAGATTAATAGCCTCACCATATCTCCCGTTTTTCATGTGGATAAGGGCTTCTTTTTTAAATCATCAATCTGAGGCTGTGGTTGTGCTGTTAAGGAAGGAAAATAAATTATTAAATTGAACAGAATAATTAATATAACATTGACTAACTTCATTTCATTAGTAAATAAATGGCTGATTTTGGGTTTCGTGTAAGTTTATTAATAACCTCCGCAGCATATCCTCAGCATTTTTTATAGTTTCGTCAATTCTAAGAGCAAGAACAGAAATATGAGTTATTACCTTTTCAATATAGTCAGAGTCCCTGCCAGGAAGATTTCCCTTTAACCGGCCAATTAATTTATTAACTGTTCTGACATCTTCTTTAGTTACCATAACTACAACATTGTTGGATATAAGACAGATCTTATCCTTTTTATCAGCAGATAGCCTGATAGAATTCATTAATTGGTTTATAGTTAGCAGCCCGGATTCTTCTGCTTCCGAATCCATCCTGAATGATATGAGTGTAAATATCTGTCCCGTGCTCTGGAAAAGTGCAATCTGATTATCCAGGATTAGTTGAAAGTCATTAAGATTATAGAAATTTGTGAAAGAATAATTCTCGGCAGGAATATCGAGTTCGGCAAGAGATTTATATTTTAATCCTGTTTCTCCTAAAGTGCTTGTTTTCTTCTTTTTGCCGGCATAGTCATCAACAATTCCTACATTTGGTTCCAGATTATAATTTGCAATAAATTTCCCTTGTGTATGTCCAATATTAGGAGTAATTGTAATCTTACCACCCTGTACTCCTTCATTAATTTCTTCTTTATTCAGATACAAAACTCCCGTCGAATTTACAGCAAGAGTATCTACTATTGAAGTTGCAGCAGAAGTTGCCGGATCACCTAAAATAAATAAACTTGTTACGCCATCATTTTCTATAGATTCTACGGTTTCAATAAATACATCCTGTAACAAGGTAAGATTTTTAAAACTTAAAAAATGGGTTAATTCATCAAAAACCATTTTATTAGGCTGATACTGTTCTACAACTGTTACAATATCTCTTAGATATTCAACGAGAAATTCATCTGGATTAGGCATATCATTTAAATCATTTGGCGGGGCAACCCGTACAACAATTATTTTATTCTGATTCATATGGTACTGAAGATCAAAATCAATTGAAGCAGCCTGAATCATTAAATCTTTTGGCCGCATACTTGTAAAGTATAAGCAGGTTTCTTTTTGTCGGATACATTCTTTGGCAAACTGCAGTCCTAATAAGGTTCTCCCTGATTTTCTCGGACCAATCAATAAGTAAGTACCTCCGCGGTAAAACCCCCCCCACGCGTTATCAACAATTGAGATACCTGAAGAAACCAGTTGTATTTTTTTCTTCATTTGTTTTTAACACCATATTTTTCAGTAAGTTAATAAAAATAATAAGGAACATAACCTCTTTCGTTCCTTAAATCAGAGATTGATTTGTTTTCTTGTACGTAATTTATTCAATACAGACAAATCAATCTGCATTCCTCTTTGATTATCAAAAACATAATTGGATTTGATTTCACCTGATTTATGTTCAATATAAGGAAGTAAAGAAATCGTTCCATATAAGTCATTTATTTCTTTATCAAGATAAATCAATCCATTACTTACATCCGCAAGATTCTGCAACTGTGAAGATACTGCATCAGTTACAGGTTCAGATGAAACTATAATTCCTGTTATATTCTGCTCCTGCAACTTGTTGTGAAATTTTTCCAGAATTAATTTCAGAAGCGTTTCATCTTTAAACCCAATAAATGGCGTTATTTCATCAAAAACAATTCTTGAAGGAAAAAAGTTTTCTATAATTGTAATCACATCATCAAAATATTCTGCAAGTTCTATATCAGTATTCCCGGTATGCAAATCTTTGTCAGGAGGAATTATTCTGACAATCGTCATCAAATTATTATTGGTATATTCCTCTAAATTCAGGTTCATCCATTCAGCTAAATCTAATAATTCCTTATCCGATTTGCTTGTAAAAAAAAGGCATCGCTCTTTTTGAGCGGCACCCTGGAGTAAAAAATTTAATCCAAAATGCGTCTTGCCCGATTTATGGGCACCGATTAAAAGATAGTTTGAACCTTTATAAAGTCCGCCCCATCCCTCATCAATCAAACTTATACCGGAAGAAATCAACTGTAATTTATTTTGCATGTACCAAGAAAATTTTAGTAAAAATTCCAAATATTATGCCGCCATTTAAAGTGACTAATTAATTTATATTAAATGTCTTATAGCATTTGGCTGAACTAAACAGAGACAGAAAAAACCTCTATGTATTATATTGCAACAAACCTGATAATTTGAATGAGACAATATTTTGCAGACAATTTGCGGTATTTTGCTACTATCTTTGCGGATAATAAGCTAAGACAATTGATGCATAAGTATTCAACTATTGCACTGGAATTCGATGAGAAATCAGGGTTGTATTTGGTTGGAAGACTTAAAGTACGAGTTCGTGAGCCATCTTCAAAACATCTTTTTTATCAACCGGTTTGGAAAGATAACCATTTGCCCCCATTGAAAGATATTTTTCTTTATCTCCCTTTGAAAGCATATGCAGTTATAACAAGTATTGGGATTGATTTGTGCTCAGGATCTTTTTTTAGTTTTCTGATAACATCATTGCCATCAAGTTCGCCTGGAAGATTTATATCGAGAACTATTAAGCTGTAATTGTTCTTTTTAATTTTTTTCAATCCTTCAACCGCAGTCTGTACTGCATCAATCTCATAGAAATCACGCAGGTAAATTTTCAATATTAATTGAGTTTCTGTATTATCCTCAATAATAAGTATTCTTTTGCGTTCAGGTGTATTTGTGACATCAAAAAATAATGCGCTGATCATTTTATATAAAATAAATTATTCGTTATTTTTTTTGGAGAAATTTGTACCCATCACTTCATCCCACAAAGGAGAGCTGACACCAAATCCCTTTTTTGAATCCATGTAATGATGTCTCATATGATGGTTCTTAATAGCAAGCCAGAAGCGGTTGTGCATATTATAATGGTGAATGGCATAATGTGTTAAATCATAGCAAAGATATCCTAATAAAAACCCGATAAAAAACGGGGCAACATTTACAGGATTTAGTATGGCGTTGAAAATAAAATAAAATAATACTGCAAGAGGTACACTAACCGACGGAGGCATTACAAGTCTTCTCGAATCATTAGGGTAATCGTGATGAACTCCGTGAAAAATAAAATGAATTTTTGCTCCAAATTCTGATTTTGGTTCGAAATGAAAAATAAATCTGTGAAGAGTATATTCTGTTAAAGTCCAGACTGCAATTCCAAATATTATTAACGAAAATATTTTAACGGCATTTATTTCAAAAACAAAAATCGATCTGTAAAGAAAATAAAAAATTACCGGCAGATAAATAAATAACGGAACCGTAAAATGAACCCTCGAAAAAACTTCAAGAAAATCACTCTCAAACATTCTGACTGTTTCATCTTTATTAGAGACAAAATTTTTAGACATTTAAGTAATCCTCAACTGTTTTTTAATACTTACTAAATTTAACAAATTAAATATCTATTACTAATTGAATAGATCATAGCTTTATAATTAAAATGAGCAAGCAGAAAATAATAAATTCAAAATAAAATGCGAATAAAATACAAATTCATTTGATATTAATTGTTAAAGTTTTCATATTCTACTTCAAAATTTTATAGAATAATACGATTTCGGAGGTAAAATGCCGGCAAATGGTGAGCGGGAACAATGGGGTACTAAAATCGGATTAATACTTGCAGTTGCAGGAAATGCTGTAGGTCTTGGCAATTTCTTAAGATTTCCTGTGCAGGCAGCGCAGAACGGCGGCGGTGCATTTATGATTCCATACTTTATATTTTTTCTTCTCCTCGGCATACCACTGATGTGGATTGAATGGGGTATCGGACGTCACGGAGGCAAGTACAAGCACGGAAGCGCTCCGGGTATGTTTGATGTGATTTGGGATAATAAGCTTGCAAAATATTTTGGGGCTCTCGGTCTGTTCATCTCCATGACAATCCTGATATACTATACTTACATAGAATCCTGGACACTGGGATTTAGTTTCTTCTCGCTTTCGAAAATGTATTTTGATGAAAGCACTGCCAGTACAATGAGAAATTTTTTATACAGCTACCAGGGAAGAGAAATCGGAACACACTTTACAAATCTTCTTCCAGCTTATTTTCTTATGCTATTAACATTTGGAATAAATTTCTGGATTTTGTTTAAAGGTATTTCAAAAGGAATAGAAAAACTTGCAAAGATAGCAATGCCGCTCTTGTTAATATTCGGAGTTATTCTTGCTGTCAGAATATTCATGTTAGGAACTCCCAACCCTGCTATTCCTCAAAACAGTGTTGAAAATGGTTTCGCATTTATCTGGAATCCTGATTTTTCCAAACTCTCAAATCCTTCTATCTGGCTTGCGGCTGCAGGACAAATATTCTTCACTCTCTCAGTTGGAATGGGAACAATCCATGCTTATGCCAGCTACCTAAAACCTAATGACGACATAGCACTATCCGGTTTAACCACCGCTGCAACTAATGAATTTGCAGAAGTAGTGCTTGGCGGTTCAATTGCAATTCCTGTTGCCGTAGCATTCTTCGGATTAGATGCAACGAAAGCCTTTGCACAGGGAGGCGCATTTGATCTTGGTTTTGTTTCTATGCCGCTTATATTTACAAAAATTCCATTAGGAGCTTTGTTTGGATTTCTGTGGTTTCTGCTTCTATTTTTTGCTGGAATAACTTCCTCAGTTGCAATGGGACAACCGGTCGTAGCTTTCCTTGAAGATGAATTCGGTATGAATAGAAAAAAAGCTGTTATAACCTTAGGAATAACAGTTTTAATTGCCGTCCAATTTGTTGTTTTCTTTCTTAAATTCGGATTTTTGGATGAAATGGATTACTGGGCAGGAACTTTTGGACTGGTAGTATTCGCCTTAATTGAAACGATACTATTTATGTGGGTATTCGGTTCTGAGAAGGCCTGGGCTGAAATGAATGCCGGGGGTGACTTCAAAATACCAAAAATATTTTATTATATAATGAAATTTGTTACTCCCCTGGTATTATTTGTGGTTATGCTCTGGTGGTTTATAAATGATGCTATTCCTATTCTTCTTTTGGAGAATGTTCCGGAAGAAAATGTTCCATATATCTGGGGTTCACGAATTTTGATGGTTACAATTTCGGTATTAATTATTCTTCTTGTTAAGAAAGCCTGGGCGGGACATTCGAAAGATAAGCTGGAAACAAAAAATTTGAATAAAATTTCTGAGGTTTAAAAATGGGAATTACTACTAACGGTATAGTGTTTATTTCAGTAGCGTGGGGCTGCATTTTAACTCTGGCTATTTATTGTTTTTTCAGAGTATTCAGATCTGAAAGAAAGAAATAGATTCTAAAGAGATGAAATAAATTCATCTCTTAAATTTTATGAGGAATAATTCCGTTTAATTCCTCCTGGTCACCATTTTCTTTTTTCTGCGGTATAAATGCTTTATTAGTTTCGGTAGAAACAAGACTAAATTTTCCGTTTTCGATATTCTTATAAAGCCTGTCATTTTCTATTAAATAATAAAATTGCTCTTTGAATTCTTCTAAGGATATACCGCACGTTGCGGCATATTTTGCAAGTTCGTGAGGATCTTCAAAATCTGCCTGGTTAAGCCTTAGCATATACCTGCGGGCAATGTAAAATGATTCTGAAGCCGGGTCTACCATTCTGACACGGGTTTTATTAGTAACAGGGTCAAGCATATCCTTAAAATAAAGAGGTACAAAATGACCATTCTGAATAGAAACCATAGCACCTGATCCACCACTCAAAATAAATTGTGCTGCTGAAAAACCAAGATCTCTTGTATATTCCATATCAAATGGAATCGGATCTGCACAACGGAGTTCATAACCAATATTCTTAGCAACTATTGTGGTTTTCAGGTTAAATTTTTTCAGTCTTTCCTGAACTCTGTATTTCAGAATCTCACCAAAATTAATTTCTGCAATCCTTATATTATCATGAGCATCTCTTTCAATATCGACAAAAGCCTGGAGGTCATTTTGCCCGAGATGTTCAACCAGTCCTTCAGCGAGAATAGCAACACCATCTGATTTACCATAGCTCATTCTTTTTATTATTGCTCCAACCAGCACATCGACTATATGAGAAACCTTGATTGACGGTCCGGGAAATTCTTCAGGTATTACTGTTAAAGTAGCACCCGCCGCTTTGCCAATACCAAGCGCAAGATGACCGGCTTTTCTTCCCATGGAAACAACAAAGTACCAGCGTGAAGTTGTCTGAGCATCAACCATCAGGTTTTTAACAACTTCAACTCCAATATGCCTTGCTGTTTGAAAACCGAAAGTTGGGATACCATGAGGAAGATCGAGATCATTATCAATAGTCTTAGGAACATGAACAACTTTAATTCTTCCGGCAGCCATCTCATCAACTTTTAGTGCACTATAAGCAGTATCATCACCGCCGATTGTAATAAGTTTATCTACGTTTAATCTTAACAGTGAAGTAACTGTATTTTCGAGATGCTTTTTTTCCTTTGTAGGATTAGCTCTCGAAATTCCTATATAAGATCCTCCCCTGAAATGTATCCGGCTTACATTCTGAATTGTTAAATTTTTAACACGGGAAATCTCACCTTGCATTAACCATTTGAATCCATCTCTGATTCCAAGTACTTCAATACCTTCTAACCCCGCCCTGATAGTTGCTGCCCCGATAACACTATTAATACCGGGAGCAGGACCTCCTCCAACCAATACAGCCAGTTTTTTAGGGGCGATTGTCATCTTTTCCTTCTCCTTCCATAATCCGCATCTTAATATTATAATACTTTCAGTTTAGCAAATTTTAACATTAACTGTTTAACATTGTTCCCTTCAAAAATCACAGTAGCTTTCTGCATATCACCCGAACCTGTAACCTGTGTAACACGTCCTAGCCCGAATTTATCATGCATCACTTTGCTTCCGGGTTTCAGAGATCTGTTATCCTGGTTGAAATCCTCATAATCCACATTCTCAAAGTATTCATAGTACATTTCTTTCTTTGATTTTCGATTTGCAGATTTTCTACCGATACCTCCGTTTACTTCTGTAACTGTTGTTGGCTCAAGTTCATCAATAAATCTTGAACGACTCTGGTAAGCTACTTCACCAAAACGGTAGCGCGAACGTGCATGAGAAAGGTAGACCTTTTGTTTTGCCCTTGTTACGGCGACATAAAATAACCTTCTCTCTTCTTCAACTGTCGCATCAGAGCTGAAACGATTTGAAAGCGGGAAAATATCTTCTTCACAACCTGATACAAATACGATAGGAAATTCAAGTCCTTTGGCACTATGTATTGTCATCATAGTGACAACATTTTTTTCATCTTCATACATATCAATATCAGCAATAAGAGAGACATCTTCGAGATATTGTTCAAGCTTTGCATCTTTATTTGAATTTGAAAATTCACTTAATGCTGATAAAAGTTCATTAATATTTTCCCATCTCGCTTTGGATTCCGGAGTATTTTCTTCTTTGAACATTCTCAAAACCCCAAGCTCATCAATAAGTGCACGTGTTAATTCACCGACAGATAATTTATCCTTAAGGATAATGTATTTATCAAGAAGAATTTTAAAACCTTTTACATTTTTCTGAATTCTTTCTTTAATATCAATAACCTCAAATACACGTGTCATTGTATCAAATAAAGAAATATCATGCTTACGAGCAAAGCTAATCATTCTTTTAATAGTAGTGCTGCCTATGCCTCTCTGTGGGAAATTCATTATGCGAAGCAGACTTTCTTCATCATCCTGATTGGCAAGCACCCTAAGATAAGCCACAACGTCTTTTACTTCTTTTCTTTTATAAAATTCAATGCCCCCGACTATGGTATATGGAATTTTTTCCCGTCTGAATATATCCTCAAGAGCACGTGACTGGGCATTTGTCCTGTATAAAATTCCGAAATCATTTAATGATAATTTCTTCTTTGAAATTTCCTGCTTAATATATTTTGCAATCTGGAAGGCTTCATCTTTCTCATCGGCACATTTTACAAGAGTTAAACGCTCCCCATCATTATTTTCTGTCCATAAAGTTTTAATCAACTGCTCTTTATTATTTTTAATTACTGAATCGGCAGCAGCAAGAATTATTTTTGTTGAACGATAGTTCTGTTCGAGCTTAAAGATTTTATGCTTTGGAAAATCCTTGTGGAAATCCTGCATATTACCAAGATTAGCACCGCGCCAGCTATAAATACTTTGTGCATCATCACCTACAACAGCAATCTTACCATCTTTTGAAACGAGGAGCTTAATAAGTTCGTACTGAGCTTTGTTTGTATCCTGGAATTCATCAACAAGTAAATACTCAAATTTCTTTTTATACTTAGCTAAAATCCGGGCATTCTGATTAAACAATTCAATAGGTTTAAGAAGTAAATCTTCAAAATCCATGGCATTGTTAGCTACAAGTCGCTTCTGATATTCATCATAAACATCTGCTATTTTTTCTTCAATAAATTCCCCCTTATGTTTCTTCCGGAATTCCTCAGGCATTACCATATGGTTTTTCATAAAACTTATTCTATGCTTTATAGAATTAGGACTTAGAGATTCGATTTCAATATTCAGATAGGAAAGAACATTCTGCACAAGCGAAAGCGAATCCTCGGCATCATATATTGAAAAATTATAATCATAATTAATATGTTTGGATTCAATCCTAAGAATCCTTGCGAAGATAGAATGAAACGTACCCATCCATAAAGCATCTGCTTTATTCCCTATAAGTTCCTTAATTCTATCCTTCATTTCGTTTGCAGCTTTATTTGTAAAAGTTAATGCAAGTATAGAATCGGGCGCATAACCCTTGTCAATTAAATAAGCAATTTTATATGTTAAAACCCTGGTTTTACCGGAACCAGCACCAGCAACAATCATCTGCGGACCGCCATCATATTCGACAGCTAATTTTTGTTCTTTATTTAATTCTTTCAAATTTACCATACAACCATTCTGATTTTTAAGACGCAAATATAAATATTTGAATTCCGAATTAAAAGGTAAGAAATAAGTGGAAATAGCAATTGGAGTTTTATTAATAGGAAAATGTTATTATCAGGAATATAACCTGATGTAATTGTTACAATTAAGCAAATTTTTCATTATTTGGAAAAGTTAAATTAAAGTTTGTTGTCCTTCTTAATTTTCTTAGATTTATGCATTACTATCAAAATAACTTAAATTAATAATCACCGAGGAATCTTATGTTAAATGATAAAATCCAAAAAGCATTAAATGCACAGATGAATTTTGAAATGTCCTCTTCCTACCTCTACCTGTCAATGGCTGCTTACTTTGAATCAGAAAACTATAATGGATTCGCTCAATGGATGAAAGTCCAGTCAGGCGAAGAATACGGACACGCTATGAAATTTTATACTTATATAAATCAAAGAAACGGAAGAGTAAATTTGATGAAAATCGATGCTCCCAAGAGTGAATGGAAAGACGCTGTAGAAGTCTTTTCCGAGACTTTAAAGCATGAACAAAAAGTAACCACAGCGATTGATAAACTTGTTGAACTTTCAGCAATGGAAAAAGATCATGCAACCAATACATTCCTGCAGTGGTTTGTAACTGAACAGGTTGAAGAGGAAGCCACTGTAACTAATATTCTTGATAAAATTAAATTAGTAGGAGATAACAAAAGTGGTTTATTCTTTCTTGACAGAGAACTTGGAATGAGAGCTGCGGGGTGATTTAAATTATTTTATTAAACCCTCTTCAACCGAAGAGGGATCTTTATCTCAATAAAATCATTTTTCTCGTTTGAACAAATTCGCCTGATTTTAATGTGTAAAAATATATTCCACTTGAATATTCTGAAGCATCAAAATTAATCGTATGGCTACCTCTGTTTTCAAATTCATTAACCAGAGTTTTTAATTTTCTGCCAAGCACATCAAAGATATCTAATATTACCCTGCCACTTTTTGATATAGTATAAGCAATAGTGGTATTAGGATTAAAAGGATTGGGAAAATTTTGTTCTAAGGTATATGAAAAAGATTTTTCATTTTCTGAAATTGCACTTGGAAATTCCCAAACACATTCGTAATAGCCTGAATACGGGGAATAGCTACATTCTGGAATTATTCCTTTATCCTTAGCATAAAATCTATAATAAAAATTGAAGCCATTTTTCATTAGAGTCGTATCTAATTCAAAATCCACTGAATAATTAGGACTTTGACCATTTGTTATATCATTATACGGAATAATTGGATCAAGGTTGATTATTGAATCTCTATTAGCATAATATCTGTACATCAAAACACTGTCAATAAAATTTAGGCCGTTAAACGGTACACCAGGATCGAAAAAATGTGAATAATAATGGTCAACCTTAAAGCTTAATTCAAAATTTGATTGATTTATTGATAGTATTGGGTCTAAGATAAATAATGGTTTATAATGGCCTGTAAATAGAATTTGATTGCCAAGTGAATCATAAAGTATTGCCATCATTAAATCACAGGTTGAAACACTATAAAAATGTGTAATAGCATGCCATCCATTTTCTAAATAATAAAAACCAATGTTTTCAGCAAATGTTTTGATTTCCCAGTTATTCCCAGTTGTTACAGTATCAAAATAAAATCCTTTTGACAGAAATATATTGTTATCTCTTTCTTTGATAACTACATCGCGATAAATATATCCATCAAATTGTGTAAAGACCGAATCTTCTGGTAAATTAAAATTCATATATAACTTTTCAGATTCATTATCCCAGATAGTAATTAATTTTGTACTATCACAATACCTTATCCATTTATTACCCCATAGGAAATATTGATTTGCATTAATTAGAGAATCTCTTGTTATATTGATTTCATATAAGCTATAACTGTATAATCCAGTATTGTCCTGAAAATCAAGAAATTGCCACCTATTCCCTGCATGTAATGGTAAGTAGTTCTCCCCAATATATGGGCCTGTATTTGGATCAAAGCTGTATAATCCATCTGAAGTAGCTAAAAATATCTTATTTTTTATTATTAATATCTTGTAGATTGTTGATGACTTCCCAAGATAGTTCCAGGTAAAGCCAAAATCTTCAGATTTATACAATCTATTATCAAATAATCCAGCATTACCTAAAAAAATATTTCCTACTGAATCCAAAGCAAGCTCACCTAAAGAAGTAGAAGTTATGGTGTTACGATAAGACCATTCTGTTCCATAATCAGTTGAAATACTGATTCCATCATAGTTTGTAGCAAGAAGGTAATCACTATCATTCACAGTCATGCTTCTCACATAATTTGAAATATTTTGATTTATAATTCGTTCCCAGGTAGTGCCATAATCAGTCGATTTAAATATTCCTTTCCCTTCTGTACCTAGAAATATTTCACCATTATTACAAGATACAATTGTATTAATTGAAACGTTAGTAACTGTATCAATACTCCAGGACAGGCCATCATCAAATGATTTCATCAGTAATCCATTAATATTTCCTCCGAAAATATAACCTTCACTATTAATGATAAAAGACCTGTAGGCACCAAGAGGCGAATATACATTAGTCCATGTATCCCCGTTATCTGTCGATTTGAAAATGCCTCCTGCTAAGTTTGTAGCAGCAAAGATTTCATTAGCTTCATTTATTTCCAATTTTCTAAAAGAATTCGGCAAATTTAAAATTTCCCAGTTAACTCCGTCATCTGTAGATCTAATAACTCCATCCACATTCTGACTGCAAATGAAAATATCTCCTGAAGAATTAATTTTTACATCAAATACATAATCAAAATCACACAGTTTTTGCCAATATAGAACCTGTGAGAAAATATGGCTTGAAAATATTACCGATAGGAAAAAGAGAAGAAGAGTTTTTTTATCCCACAACATTTTTAACTCCTCCTGTTAAGTTGCTTCAAAGTTAATGAGATAAAAGTTAATAATCAATTTGTAGATGATCAGGAAAGAGTAGAAAATTAGAAAATTTAAGCAGACGAATTTCTAATTTTTTACATTTGCGAGTGGAATTGCAGTATGCCTCATCGAATGAACCTTGTTGGCAACCGGCAAATCAATTTCATCTTTTACTCTTGCTTCAAAATAATCCCTGAATCTCATAACCATATATTTGACAGGCCAGGCAGCGGCTTCACCAAGTGCACAGATTGTGTTTCCTTCAATATTATTAGCAACGGAAATTAAAAGATCGATATCGGATTTAGAGCCTTCACCTTTTAAAATCCTGTTTAGAATTTTCAGCATCCATCCCGTACCTTCACGGCAGGGAGTGCATTGCCCGCAGCTTTCGTGGTAATAAAATTTAGCAATCCTTGCCAGAACTTTAACAAGATCTGTATCTTCATCCATCACCATAACGCCACCGGTACCAATTGCGGAACCAACTGTCTTTAAAGATTCCGCATCCATTTTTACACCTTCAATCTGATCACCTCTGATTGGCGGCATTGAGGAACCACCGGGAATTACACATAAAACTTTTTTATCTCCGGGAACACCGCCGCCGTATTTATAAATCAAATCGGTAAGCAATGTGCCTGAAGGAAGCTCGTAAACTCCGGGTTTATTAATGTGTCCGCTTAACCCGTAAAGTATTGTGCCGGGATGTTTGGGTTCACCAATTTTTGAAAACCATTCCCATCCTTTATCAATAATCGGAGGAACATTTGTAATAGTTTCAACATTATTAATTGTTGTTGGACAACCCCACAAACCAAACTGTGCAGGAAAAGGCGGTTTCACTCTTGGATAACCTCTCTTCCCTTCTATTGAATTCATTAGCGAAGATTCTTCGCCGCAGATATAAGCACCGGCTCCTTTATGAATATAAATTTCACAGGAAAAGTCAGTGCCAAAAGTTTCTTTCATCTTCTCACCGACAAAGCCTTTTTCATAAGCATCATCAATTGCTTTCTGCATAAGTTTTATCCACTTATGGTATTCCCCGCGTATATATATATAAGTAATCTTTGCACCGATTGCGTAACTTGTAATTAATATTCCTTCAATTAATTGATGAGGATTAAATTCAAAAACCTGCCTGTCCTTAAATGAACCGGGTTCACTTTCATCGCCGTTGACGCATAAATATTTCGGCTTATCTGTAGTCTTCGGCATAAAGCTCCACTTCAAACCGGTTGCGAATGCAGCACCACCTCTGCCTCTTAATCCTGATTTTTTAACCTGGTCGATTATATCATCCGTCGACTGGCTAAAAGCTTTTTTTGCAGAACCATAACCACCGTGCTGAATATAAACATCAATTAAGTGAAGATCCTTTATATCGGGAAGAACTATTTTTTCCATTCAATTTTTATTCTTTAGTGAATCCAATATTTCATCAACTTTTTCTTTAGTAAGATTCTCATAGTAATCTTCATTTACTGCAATCATTGGAGCAGTACCGCAGGAACCCATACATTCAACTTCTTCAAGAGAAAAAACTTTATCTTCTGTTACCTGCATATTATCAATTCCCAGTTTTTCTTTAACATTTTCATAAAGCTCATAACCGCCGCGAAGCATACAGCTTACATTTGTACAAACCTGTATATGGTATTTACCCATCTGTTCCTGGTGGTACATTGTATAAAAAGTAACAACTCCCAAGACTTCCTCAGGAGTCATCTCAAGAATTTTTGCTACTTCCTTTATAACTTCATTAGAAATGAAACCGTTTTGTTCCTGAGCAAGATATAACACCGGCATAACTGCAGGTTTTTTAAGTGGATACTTCTTAAGTATCCCGTCTATTTTCTGAAGATTTTCTTCTGTGAATTTGAAGTCCATTTTAGTTCCTTACTTATCCGCTTCACCCATAATCGGATCAAGGCTGCCGATAATTGCAACAACATCCGATATCATTTGTCCTTTTATCAGGTGCGGCAATGATTGGAGATTTACCATCGAAGGACTGCGGATTTTACATCTCCAGGGGCGACCTTCACCTTTGCTGACAAGATAAAATCCGAGTTCACCTTTCGAACCTTCAATTGAGTGATAAATATCTCCTTCGGGTGGATTGATTCCGAAATTAACTATCATAAAATCGTGAATAAGCTCTTCCATCTTTGTGTAAATTTCAGTTTTATGAGGAAGAACTTTTTTAGGCTGATTAAGAAGTACTTCACCTTTTGGCATTTTATCTAAAATCTGTCTTACTATTTTAGCACTTTCTCTTGCTTCATCAGCACGTACAAAATATCTCGCAAGCGAATCGCCGTCCGGAAAAGTAACTACTTTAAAATCCATATCATTATAGCATAGATAAGGAGAATTTCTGCGAATATCGTATTCAACTCCGCTCCCTCTTAAGCTTGGTCCCGTCATACCCAATTCAATTGCATCTTCACCGGAAATTACGCCTGCACCATCGAGCCGTTCAATAAAAATCCTGTTAGTATTTATTAAATCTTTCGCACTCATCAAGATTTTCATCAAACTGATCGATAAACCATTTTGCTTTTGCCAGGGCTTCCGGCTGAGCATCGTTGGCAACCCCACCAATTCTTGTGTAACTGTTTGTAAACCTTGCACCGCAAAGTATATCCCATACATCAAGAATTTTTTCTCTTTCACGTAAAGTCCAGAGAAAAACAGTTAATGCGCCAACATCCATTGCAAGGGAACCGATTGCAACTAAATGAGAAGCAATACGTGCAAGTTCTGCAACCATCATCCTGATATATTGAGCTCTCGGCGGAGCTTCAATTCCTGCTAACTTTTCAACTGCCAAAACCCAGGCAACGTTATTAGCCATTGGAGAAAGGTAATCGAGACGGTCTGTGTGAGGAATAAATTCATAATAGCTCATGTTCTCCGCCATCTTTTCGTAACCCCTGTGGAGATATCCAAGTTCGGGAACACTCGCTATAACAGTTTCACCGTCAAGTCTCAACAGGACGCGAAGCACACCATGCGTCGCAGGATGCTGCGGTCCCATATTTAATATCATTTCATTTTCAAGCGCATCATCAACAGTAATATCCGAATCTGCACCAAGCAGCGCTTCAATTATTTTAGGATGAACTTCGTCTTTTGTTAGTTTAGACATATTCTCTTAATCTTTTTTTGGTAAAGGAAGACTTCCGGGAATTCCCATTAAAGGAAAATCCTTTCTTAAAGGATGATACTGAAAATCTTCCGGCATATACATTCTTCTTAAATCGGGATGATTATTAAATTTTATTCCGAACATATCGTATGTTTCTCTCTCATGCCAGTTGGCAGTTTTCCAAACAGATGAAACAGAATCAATAGTACAATCTGAAATATCAATATCTGATTTTAATCTCAGCCGGAAATTATGCTTCAGGGAAAAAATATGATAAACAACCGTAAACCGGTCTTTTCTTGTAGCCCAGTCTATTGCAGTAACATCAACACACAAACGGAATTCCAGTTCGCTATCTTCTTTCAGGAATCTGCAAATTTCCGTAACAAGCTCTTTACCAAACTTAACAGATAAATCACCACGGTAATCGACAAATTCAAATTTAACCTGTGGAAATTTTTCCTGAAGTTTCTGAGGAATAAGTTCTTTTAAATTCATACTTAATTATTCTGTAAGACAGTTAAATCAGGGAGCTTTTTATCCTGAAAATCTCTTGCTTTAGTCTTTCCAATTTTATCCTGAATCTGAATTAACGCATTTAAAAGATTATCAGGACGAGGCGGGCAGCCAGCCAGGTAAACATCAACTGGTAAAAACTGATCAATTCCCTGGACAACATTATATGATCTGTACATTCCACCGGAAGAAGTACAGGCACCCATAGCAATCACCCATTTAGGGTCAGGCATCTGGTCATATATTTTTTTGACAACGTGAGCCATCTTATAAGTAACAGTCCCGGCAACTATCATCAAATCACACTGGCGCGGAGTAAATCTCATAACTTCAGAACCGAACCTTGCCATGTCGTATTTCGGATCGGCAGTAGCCATCATTTCTATTGCACAGCAGGAAATCCCCATCGGCATCGGCCATACAGAATTTTTACGGGACCATTCTATTACTGCATCTATAGTTGAAGTTATAAATCCTTCTTCTTTTAACTTAGCTTCTAATCCCATTTAAATCCGCCTTTCTTATACACATATAAATATCCTAACTCTAATACAACTAAAAATATTAACATCGAAATGAAAATAGAAAAACCAAATTCACCATACAGCTTTTTAAATTCTACCGCCCACGGATAAACAAAAATAACTTCGAGATCAAATATGATAAAAAACATTGCTACCAGATAATACTTAACTGAAATTCTTTCGCGTGTTGTTCCTACTGGTTTCATACCACTTTCATAGGTGGAAAGTTTCTCTTTAGTAGGTCTCTGAGGTCCAAATATACCCGAAGATAGTGCTGTTGCAACGGCGAACACAATTGCGAAACCTATAACTAAAAAGACAGGAATATATTGTTCTATCATTACTTTATTTGCAATTTTTGAATATTAAAGTTATCCAAAAAAAGACATTTTGTCAATTTAAACAACTTTGCCCCGTGTGTGCTTATAAGCAGAATTAACAGATGATTTCAGACTTTATTGTTAATATTAATGAGATTATTTTGCTTTTCATTTTCAGGTGAACTTTGCAAACTTCTAAAATTATTCTGGCTTTTATACTATTTCTTCTATTACTTTATGGATGCCAGAGGAATACAAATTCAGATATAACCGGCGACAATTTACCTCCAGCAGTACCTATAAATGTAAAGATATATTCTGCCTATGATGGAGAAATTGAAATTGTTTGGCATGCAAATGTTGAAACTGATTTAAAAGGTTATAATATTTATAGAAGCACCGATAGCACAAATTTTAGCTTTATCGATTTTTCCAATCAAAATTATTATTTAGATGATTCGCTCAATTATACCACAAAATATTTTTATCGTATAACTTCTATAGACATTGAAAACCTTGAAAGTGAACCATCCTCTGTTGTTAGTGCGGAACCGAAAAATATTTATCCTCCGTTAACTCCCAGGTTTGTTACTATCAATGCCAGAAACTGGATTGGTGATATTTCTATTTATCTAAGCTGGGATCCCGGATATGAAACAGATATAGCTGGATTTTATATTTACCGCAGTACAACATCGGGATTTACTACAGACAGCACAACACTTGTTGGTTTCTCAACCACACCGGATTATTCAGATACTTCAGGACTATCTTTATTAACAACTTATTACTATAAAATTAAAGCAGTCGACAAAGGTAACCTTGAAAGCAGCCCAAGCTATCAGGTGAGCGATGTAATTCTGCCAATCCCCGATATCGTTTATCCGGTTGGAAATGTTCGCTCAAACGTACTTACTTTTAAGTTTATAGCTCTTAGTGTACCTGCCACATATAAAATCTCGCTGCAATCAAACCCATACTTTGGCGAGTTCTGGAGCAAAGAAATAACGACTAATACGATTAACGATACAATCAGTGTAAATTTTAATGGAAATGGTGTCGATTACAACGTAAATTATTACTGGCGTGTAAGCACTTATACAATTGATGATTCAAATCCAAACAGTATATCCGGGCTTTTTAATTTTATGCTGCTGCCGGAATAATTATTTTTCAATTGCACTTAATACTTTTCATAAATACTTTATTGGTGTAAATTATAGCATCAGTAAAAACTTTTTCTCTTCTATTGAAACGATTTTATCTTTTAATTTTATTTTCTTTTTTTATGACGGTTGTTTTACAGGGACAATCCGAAATAGATAGTCTCCAGTACATTGTAGTGCAGAATCCACTGAATGTTTTATCAACCAGATTAGACAAACAGCTGAATACTTATTATTTAACTTCCAAGCTTTTTTACAACCAGGCACTTGATAAATTTTCCTTTGATGTTACTGAAGATTATAATTCCACTTTTATCAAATCCTACGATAAAAGTATTCGTGATGAACAGTTTTTTTCAGCTTCAGGTGCTTACCTGGTTACGCCCTTTATGAGAATAGGTTTAGTGGGAAATAATACTATCCTTTCAGATAACAGGAAGATTGAGATTAACCAGGCTTCCGTTTCCGATGCATTAGTTTACACCGATTTCTCACCTCAGACTCAAGTTCATATTACTCCCTTCTTCGGATATTCGAATAACAGGCAGATTGGTGAAAGCGACAACGGGTATATTTATGGTGGAGAAGGATTACTTGATAATTATGACATCTCAAATTTTAATCTTACTTCCAAGTTCAGGTTCCGTAATGAAGATATTTCACCCCGGAAAAACACCAACAGATATTTTAATCTTTTAGCGAACAGTGTTTTCAATGAAAATGTAAACAACTATATAACGACCGGATTTTCCCAAAACAGGAAGGATTTTTATTATTCTGCTGATTCAGTCATTTCCAGGGAATTTGATATTACAAATAATATCCAAAGCAGAACTGAGACTGACTATCTTCTACAGGATGGCTTAACTTATAATAATTTTATTAAGAATTTTGGGCTTAACCTTACCGGTAATCTTAACTGGCGAAATATTGACAGGGATACAAGATATCATCCGCTTCAGGTTTTATCCAATTCAGTTTTTGATACAAGAATTGAAGAATTAAATTATGAGATGGAGTCGGATATAAATTATGCAAGTTCAAACTTTTCGGGTAAGCTTAGTCTGAATTATTCGGAAAGGGATGAGAAACATATTGCCAAAAACTTTCTTAACACTGGCTCTCTTTTTTTTGATGAGCGGCAGGATATTGAGAATCAAAAAAATAATAACTCTCAAAGAGCGGTCGTTTCGTTATTAGGAAACTGGAATATTTCAGACTATGATAATTTTTCTTTCAGCGTATATCAGAATAAATTAAGATATGACACTCCAAGCACTGAAAATTTTGATGACCGGGATGAATTATTGTCAATTATCCGGTTAAGATACGTTCATATTCTCACTCCTTATTTTAATGCTTTTTTAACTGCAGAAGGAACGCAGAGTCACGTGGTTTATATTTTCTCTGAAAAAAGTTCAAACAATAATATTAATAGAATACTTAAATTTTCTGCCGGCGGAGATTATCACGGACAAAATGTGACTTCAATTAATGGGTTTGAAGTTTCTGCTAATTATACTGTTTATGATTTTCGTGATCTGGTTCCGAATTTAAGAAGTTTCTCATTCCGCCAATTTACCGCAACAGATTCCAGTACGGTTAGGTTAAGTAAAAAATTCTCTTTGAAAAATTATGGTTATGTAAAATTATCCCAGCAGGGAGAACTCGACTGGTCTGCTTTTTCTGAGAAACCCACAAGATATCTTCAGGAAATTTATGCTGAACCTAAAATTATTTTAAAATATGATGATGTGAATTTTGGTTTGGGAAGCCGTATTTTTTCCCTCATAACATTCAATTATGAAGGCAAACGCAGGATTAAAGATTCTGATTATTTAAGCATAGGGCCTTTAACGGAAATTCTTTGGTTAGTTGAAAAATCAATCTATTTAAGGGTTTACGGTTGGTATGAATTTATAACAGTGGATAAATTGGAGCGGGAGCAGGCGAATCTCAGCTTCGAAGTAAATTGGAATTTCTGATTGTAATAAAAAAAAAATTTCATATCTTACAAAATCAAATTCTGGAAAAAATTTGGCAGAAGAAAAATACTACCTCGAAATTGAAAGCGACCCAAATAATCTTATCACCGTTGAAGAATTTATTAATTATTTTTCAAAAGATCTCGGGCTGGATGATGATAAATTATCAGCTCTTCTATTGGCTGTAACTGAGGCTACAACAAATGCGATGATTCACGGTAACAAGGGTGATAAAACCAAGCTTGTTAAGATAACAGCCAAAGTTGTTAATGATAAGCTGAATGTGATTGTAAAAGATGAGGGCATAGGTTTCCAGCCGGATGAAGTTCCTGATCCTACTGATCCTGAAAATCTTCTTAAAGATTCCGGTAGAGGATTGTATTTAATGCGGGTATATATGGATGATCTGAAATATAATATTACACCTGAAGGGACAGAAACAATTTTAATCTTAAATATCAATTAACTTATTTATAGTTTGTTCTACTTTCTTAGCAGATTTTCTTAAAGCTATAAGCTAAATTTTTTCAAGATCCATTACAATAATTTATTCTATTCCATTCCTTCCAAACTTTACAGGTACCCAAAATACTTTACTAATTCCATATTCACCATCTAACCAGATTAGACAAAGCCAATAGATAATATCAGCCAAGCTTTGCAAATGGAACGATACATATTTATTTTTGTTATTAAAATATGATTTCAGATTTCCTGGAATTTACTATTCACTAAATTTAAGAGGATTAATTATGGGAAGGAAAAAAATTGCTTTAATCGGCGGCGGACAAATCGGAGGCGTTTTAGCTCAATTAATAGCTTCAAAAAGATTGGGTGATGTTGTAATGTATGATATCGTTGAAGATATGCCGCAAGGCAAATCTCTCGATATTGGAGAGGCTGCAAGAATAGATGGATTCGATGCCAATGTTCAGGGAACAAATGATTACAAGGATATTGAGAATTCAGATTTGATAATTATTACAGCAGGTTTACCGCGAAAACCCGGTATGAGCAGGGATGATTTGCTGACTACAAATGCAAAAATTATGAAGACTGTTGCAGAGAACGTTAAGAAATATGCACCCAACGCAATTGTTCTTATTATTTCTAATCCTCTCGATGCTATGGTAACATTATTCAAAAAGATTACCGGTTTTGACCATCACCGCGTATTGGGACAAGCCGGGGTATTAGACTCATCCAGATTTTCGACTTTCATTTCCTGGGAACTTGGCGTTTCAGTAAAGGATGTTAATACAATGGTTTTAGGCGGGCATGGTGATACAATGGTTCCTATCATCCGTTATGCAAATGTTAACGGGATTCCGGCTATGGAATTACTTGAAAAGAAGTACAACGATAAAGCTAAAGCAAAAGAAGTAATGGATGCAATAGTACAGCGTACGAAAATGGCAGGCGGTGAAGTAGTAAAACTGCTTAAAACAGGTTCAGCTTTTTATTCACCAGCAGCAGCAGCTACCGCAATGGCTGAAGCTATTTTAAGGGATGAAAAAAGAGTTCTTCCCGTTTGTGCTTTTCTTAAAGGCGAGTTCGGAGTAGATGGATACTATGTTGGTGTTCCGGCTGTGCTTGGTGCAAATGGTGTTGAAAAAGTTGTGGAATTTACGCTGGATGAACAGGAGCAGGAATTATTAAGTAATTCTGTTAAGGCAGTTAAAACCCTGGTAGCAGATATGGAAAGATTAGGCTTCTGATTTTAACTGAAGATTTATTTAAAATGAAAAAACCCTCTGATGAAGAGGGTTTTATTTTATCTAAAAAATTATTTTTTTAAGACGGAAAAACATTTACGAACTGCCGGTCTCCCCGTTTTTTTTCAAACTTTACTATTCCATCAGCAACAGCAAACAAAGTATCGTCGCCGCCTTTTTTAACATTAATACCGGGATGAAATTTTGTGCCTCTCTGTCTTACTAAAATATTCCCGGCAAGTACACGTTCACCGCCAAACCTTTTTACTCCCAGTCTTTGTGAGTTGCTGTCTCTTCCGTTACGGGATGAGCCCTGACCTTTTTTATGTGCCATTATTAAATCTCCTTCTGTTAACCTATGCTGGTAATTTCAATCCTGGTTAGCTGCTGCCTGTGACCATTCTTTTTTTGATAGTTGGTTCTTCTCTTCTTTTTAAAAACAATTACCTTATCATCTTTGAGATGTTCAAGCACTTTAGCTTTAACTTTTAATTTTTCTACAAAGGGAGCACCGACTTTTACATTCTTATCGTCCGAATAAAGAAGAACTTCTTCAAAAGAAACCTCTGCATCGGGTTCTTGTTTTAATCGCGGAACATAATATTTTCTGTTTTCCTCAACCTTGAACTGTTGACCTGCTATATTTACAACAGCAAACATTTACTTAACCTTTCTAAAAAATTTAGAAAACAAAGTTAACAATTTGATCCTTACATGTCAATTCCCGGGATGGTAAAAATATCAGGGTTTCACCTCAAAAATGCACTGATTTGCATCAATCTTACAGAGATAAATTCTGAAGCAAAATCACGAGACATCTTGTTTGCAATTTTTTACAAACCATCTGCCAGTATGACTACCCCGGTTCAGATCTTAAAAACTTAATTTCAAATTTATAGTTGGAACTAATTCTATTGTATCGGCAAATCGTTGATTTTCTACTGTCATACTCATAGCCAGGTCTTTATTATAAATTGTTGTACTCCAGTAGGCATCAATTGCACTAAGGAAATGATTTAAATAAATGCAAATGACAGCCGTTGAGGCTACACTGTAATAATTATTTGCTTTGCCACGTAAACCGGAATAATATCTAAAATTAGGAGATATTGGAGTTGTAGTTCGTTGGTGAATATCCTGGTTAAAATCATCCCAGCCGGCAGCAAATTGATCATACTTACCAATCATTTCATAATATTGCTGTTCACCATAAGGAGCTAAATTGTGAGATAAATCTGATTCTATTCAACTGATTTTCAACCTGCATGAATCTGATTGAAGTCCACTCTTTTCCATGGCTGCAAAGATTCATCTTGATCGTTATACCGTAATATTCCCTCCACGGTAAACGTTCAACCATTGAGCGTACCGAACTGCACTCCAATTATTATCGGCATAATTCTGGAAAAAATCAGTTTGATTATTTCCTTTTTTATTATAGATAACTGCGGTAGTAATTACGGCAGCTTCTATAGCAAGGAAAATGCCTGTCTTCCAGTAGCTTTCCGCATAGAATTCTCCGGCTCCGGGAACAACAACTGAAAACAAAGCTCCAAGCCATGGTGATTTTTTACCTTTACTTTCCGGGTTAAGAATTCTTTTTGAAATTTCTTTCTGAACGGCATCAAAAGAAATTTTATTATCAATATTTAAATTTCCTGTATATGCAATTCTATTTGAAGTCTTTATATTCTCCTTAAAATTAAATTCAGGATTGGTAATTTCATTTTCACTTTGCGCCAACAATTCGTTAGCTGCAAAAATTAAAAGAAGCACGAAAAGTAAATTTCTTTTTAACATCACTTCCTCATAAAAATAATTTTTAATTATATATCGAAACCGAATAATATACCGCCATAGAATCGCCATTCCTTACCATAAGTTATAGTTTCATTGTTAACTATTCTTGAATATTTATCAAATCCGTAAGCAGCATTAAAGAAAAGGTTTGTAGGGAAAAGATAATAAGAATTCATCTGAATTCTGACTTCCATTCCAGCACCTTTTTTAAATGAATCAAGTGCGGGAATTTTTCCATTCCAGGCATTGCCCAGATCTCCAAAGAATCCTAAAAATATTTTGTCAAGGTATATATGTCCTAATCTTGCATCAATATTTCTGAACAAAGGAAAACGGTATGTAAGATTAAGCCACCCGATTTCATTTCCACTAATTGCATAAAAAGGATAAGCCTTCATACCGATTAAACCCCCGAGGTAAAAATCAAAAAACTCAGGCACCTGCGGACCAAGGATAGAACCAGCCCGGAATTGTGCAGTTAATGTATGTCCCTTAAAAAACATTGGAAAATGTAATTTGGTATTCAGCTCAACCCTGTTGAAATCATAATTATTGTATTTCGGTTTTAGCACACCATTTTCAACAGTATATTCACCATCAGGATTAAACTTATTAAACTCGTAGTCATATTGAAATTTAACTTCAGCACCCATAGGATTTATTTCCATATCTCTCGATGGCAGAATAAGATTAAAGTTATAAGCGAACCGGAGATCCCTGCCTATAAAATATTCATCATTTGTTGTGGGATAAAGTAAAGAAGTGTTTGGGAAAATAAAACTACCTAAAGTTGCTGTATACCTGCTCCAGATAAATCTGAATTCTACGTCCTGATCTCTCGAAATTATACGATGCTTTGCAGCAAAATCTACTTCGAAAAGATTATAAGAAACATCAGTATTGGCAATACCGGAATAGTTTATTGTCCCATTAGAAAGCGTATCCGCACCGAATTTAAGATCTGCATTTGATTTGCGGCTTATGTTATACAGTTCGAGTGACAATTCAGGTTTTATCCCAAGATCAAAAAGCAGAGGAAGCTTATTCCTGTATTCGAAAATTAAAAAGAGATCACGCTCAAGTCTGGTATTGATTGAACCGCCAGCAAACAATGAATACCTGTTCAGCATATCGCTGGAAGAAACATAAACTCCCGGTTTAAGCTTTTCAACAAAAGTGTTGTCCGTATTATAATTATCAAGACGAATAAAAGGAAAGAAAGATAACCGGGAAAATGCACCGCTATATTTTTCTTCTTTATAATCAGGGATCTCGTAGTCATTGTAATTTCTCAACTTTTCAATATCAAATTTTGCAAGGTCACCCTTAGGTTTATCAGAACCAAGCGGCGGATTATCAATCCAAACATAATGATCGTTAGCTTCAACTTTGCTCTGTTCTTCCGGAGTAATTTTAAAAATTTTATATCCGCCAGAAGTATAGCCTGCATACAAAATATCTCCGTCATCAGATATTGAAGGCATAAAGGCACCCCCAAGAACATTAGTTAATCTTGTTTTTTCCCCCGTCTGAAAATGATATCTGTATAGATTAAAAATTCCTGTTTCATCGGAAGAATAAATAAGATCACCGTTTGATGCAAACACAGGGTTTCTTTCATCGTAAGGTGTTGCTATTATATTTTTGTAATTGCTACCGTTGGTATCAACCCGAGCAATGTCTCTCCCGTTTGCATAAGAATAATCGAAAACGATAAAAGAGTTATCACTTGAAAATTTAGGATTATAAACCTGTTCACCATTTTCAAAAAAAGTTAATCGCTTAAAATTCTTCCCGTCGATATCAACAATTCCCAGATTAGTAGTTCCGTCTCTCTCAAAAAGGAATGTTATCTTCTTTCCATCGTGGGAAACGGCAGGTTGGTTCGCCCGAAGATCGTGAGTAATTCTGGTTTCTTTATCCTTATCAATATCATAAACAAAAAGATCGTGAACATTATACCAGTTTGGATTATCGTCGGTTAATTTTGAATAAATAATTTTGTTTTCATTACCTTCCCATCCCACCGTAGATCTTACACCGGCAACAAGCTGTTTTTCTTTTCCTGTTGTCAGATCATATTCGTAAATTCCTGCGGGAGAAAAATAATCGGATGACTTATTTGAAATATAAATAAACTTCTTCCCGTCATTAGAAAATGCAGGATAAAAATTTCCAAAACCTTCCCGTGCAACAGTATCCCCGGAGACCAGATTGTTCAGAACTCCTGCCGAACGTTTTTTATAGTCGGCAGTTAAATAATCTTTCCATTCATTATAAATTTCATTTCCATCTTTACCAAGGACATCCTTAAAAGCTGCATCAATTGTAAAGTTAGTAACCTTACCTAAAGCTCGGGTTACTTCTTCTAATTTCTTTTCCCCGTATTGCTGAGATATATATCGCGTTAAAGCAAATCCCGCATTATAAACAGATTCATTGCCAAGGCTCGTCTTTCCGAATTCGCCCATTTCGTTCCAGGAAAGCATATTTCCGTTAAGTGCGTACTCACGGAGAATCATATCCCTGTGTGTATCCCACTGATCATAATTAAATTCCTTCCTCATATACTGAGCGGTACCTTCGGCAAACCATGCGGGCATATTCACAGATGAAATCGGATAAGAAACAATAAAGTTCGGATAGCCATAAAGAATGTCCGGTCTTCTTTTATCTTCATAATTCAGAACCTGGAGAAAGACAGCGGGAATACTCCTCGACATTTTCATTGCAGATTGAATCTGTACCATATGTGTAAACTCATGGGAAATTACATTCCGTAACCAGTTATGTGCACCTCGTAAATCAAAATCGAGCGCGCTAGTCCAGATTTCAATTTTATTATCGAAAAAATAAGTGGCACCGTTTGAATAATCATCAATATCTTTTATAACAAAATGAACGGTGCCCGGCTGATAATCATAAAGTGAAGTAATTGGTCCCCAGACTTCATCTGCGATTTTTGCAACTACTTTTGCGGTCCTTTCGGCACCGCTATGGAAATGCACTTCAACGTGCTTTCCTTTAATTGTGTACCATTTGAGTTCGGGATGAAAATCAGTGAACTGTGCAAAAGAGATTGAACAGAATAAAACAAATAATATTGATAAAGTAAGAAATATTTTCATAGATAGCTTATTCATTTTTTAGATTTGCGAAACAGAAATAACTGCATTATTCAATTCAAAAATCTGGATGTGCTGTAAAGAAGTTCTGACGAAATTGTCCTTCCCACTGAAGTATGCATTAATTTTTATTTTATAATTGCAATTTTAATAATTTTTGAATCGGTTTTCCCGCTTGATCCTGTTGCTTCAATCCTTGCAAAATAAACTCCACTCTGAATATCACCAACATTCCAAACAGTTTCGTTATCAAGACCTCCTCTTGCATCATCGTTCAATTCAGCGACAAAATCACCGGCTAAATCAAATATCTTTATATTTATTTTTGCATCTTCAGAAACATAATATCTTATATAAGTTATTCCTTCGTAAACCGGGTTCGGGTAATTATAAGCCCTGTTCCCTGGCAAAAAAGATGTAATCTCATTCTGTGTTGAGGCAGCTTTTACAAATCCACTGTTTTCAGGATTTCCGAATTCTTCTCCCCAGAAAATGCTGCCTTCAGTTAAACCGATATTCCATGCTGAAAAATTCATCTGCTCATTTAAAGTTGCATAAGAAATTTTGCTGCTGTCTACAAATAATAAAGGAGTTGTCAGCAGGTTACTTCCTGCTGATATTGGAAAACCATAAATTGTTTTTCCTGTTCCGCCGTCAATTGCAAATATTCTTCCATCTTCTGTCGAAGCAATAATTTCAGAATTATTATCACCTTCAAAATCGGCAGTAAGAATATTGCTTGTGAAATTTTTATTATCAGGATCTTTGAATGGGAAATTATCAGCTGATGCTCCGCTTAAATTTCTTGCTTCAACGGTGTTCCCTTCATTATATACTACATAATTTTCTCCATCCCGTTTCAAATCGGCAACCGCAAATGAATTTATTACTGAAGACAATGGGACAGACCACTTACTGACAATCTTACTTCCCGAAATAACATAAAAATTATTATTACTGGTCAAGATTATTGAAATATAATTTCCGGTCTTATCTATTGTCAGCGTGAGTTGAACAGGGGTTTCATTCTGGAAAATAACATTGTTTCCCTGGTTATCTATAAATCCTTTAAATTCAACAGACCTGTTGATTGGAGAATTTATTGCAGCAATATAACTGCCATCAACAGCAATTTGCGTAACAGAGATGTCAGAACCAATTATTAAACTATCCTGCAAAACAGGATTAGTAGACGGAAGACTTCCGGGATTGTAAATAAATATCTTCCCACTTGAAGTACCAATCAGGATTTGAGGATCAGGGTTGTATCTCACAACAGGTGGGGATGAAATAACATTATTAACATTCACTGAAAGTGAAACTGTATCAGGTGTAACATTGCCAATAAATTCGTGAAGCACTTTACCGGTAATACCGATTAGGTGAATATCATCACCAATTATAAAGGATGCAGTTTTTTTATCAGAAAAATAATTTAAAGTGAAAGCCGTATTACCGTTTGCTTCTATTAGGTGAAGAGAAGAATCAGCAAGCAACCCAAATGAAAAATATTTTTGAATGCCAGATAGATGATATTCATTTCCTGTTATTGGCAAGCTAGTTGAAAATAAAGGAACAATTGTTGAATCACCATAAGCAACCTTCAAGCTCATCTTATTACTTATCTCTGAAAAATCACTCATCGTTATAAGACTGTTGGCACCTGAATTAGTAACAGCAGGAGGTCTTGTATCTTTGGAAAATTTATTCCTGTATAGTTCAGATGGATTACTTTTATACCATAAATCTTCCGCAGTACCTTCTCCTATAACCACATCACCTAAAATAGTAGTGAACTGTTCGCCTATATCCTGTATACCATCAGCTTCTTCAACATCAACACCACGATTATGCTTATCTGTATTAATTTTATTTGCATCTATTTTTGCATCAATCACATTCTGATCAATGTGCCAGATTACAATGCCATTTCCGGGAACTGCCCAGTCAAATTCATCTACATTTGTAACAACACCATCAACAGAATCGACGTCATAACTGTAGTAGCCTGTAGTATCTTTATGAAAAGTTCTGTTATAAGTATTTCCATTTATAACATAAGTGATTTTTGATCCGTCATTATTTGCATCTCTTTCCCTGTTTTCAACAAGATAATATTCGGTTGAGCTAATAGGAACCTTCAGTATAGTAGTGTCATTAGCTCCTGCTGTTAACTTTGTTGCAATATCTATTGAATAATTTCCGGGATCAATTTCTGTTGGCTGAGCCCAGCCAAGGTAAATTTTTTCCCATGCAGATGGTTCAGGAGGAAATATACCGTTATAGGCGAAGATTGCCTGTCCATCCATTAAACCGAAACGACCAATTGCGCTTAAACCAGTATTGGTATCAAATAAATCGGGAAGACCAAGATAACTGCCGACACTGGCAGCCAATAATCCGTTAATTGAAATCTGGTATAATACAGAGCCGCCGATAACTTCAATTTCTCTACTTTCAGTTTCAGGAATAATCATACTGTTTTTAATATCAAATGAACCATCTGAAACCGGAAATCCTGTGAATGTACTGCCAAATATATTTTGCAATGCCTTTAAGCTTAAATAAACTGAAGGCATATCTTTTTCGTTGCCAATGCTTCCCGGCAATGAAATATCACGACCTACGCCGGCATGAAAAATTGTAAAGACATCATAATCTGAAAAATTAAAACCGGGATTCATTGAATCGGCTTTTTCCCAGACTTCCTTTGAGAAATTTGCAAGCGGAGTAAAATCATCTGAATTGTTATCCGGAGTATAATTTCTCATAGTTTGAGAAACAGAAAATGTATCGGGAAGTATTGTATAAGTTACATTCAAAATACCATTGGATACTTTTTCAAAATAGTTCTTCACAAATTCAAGATGAGATTCAAAATAAGATTTATCGTGAGGTAAAGGATCAAGAATTGTTGTTCCATAATCCTGTGAATAAATAGAACCAAATTTACCGTTACCGAAAGTCGTTCCATCACGGTCCTGTTGAAAGTTCACCATAACAGCAAGAATTTTCAATGTATCACCGGCTGTTATTTTAGCAGGTCCGGAAGAAGGAAAAGGATTGATCTTTCCAACAAATGTTTGGGCAGATAAACTGCCCAAACAAAAGATAATCAGAAATGCTGACCGGAATATTTTAGACATAAAAGTTTAAATTCCCCTTGGCAATCCATGGCCGCTTTCAGGAACACCGCCCCATCCAATTATTACACTGAATCTCAATGTATTAGAAAGAGGATGGTCTTCCCCACCTTTGAAAACATCAGTAGAAATATAGCTGAAATCAAATCCATAAATATCGTATCTTATACCGGCTCCAAAAGTTACAAATTTTCTGTTGCCGTAAGAAGGATCTTCATAGAAAAACCCTGTCCTTAACGCAAATAAGAAATCACCGGGCTGACCATACCAATATTCTAATCCCATCGATGTAACAATATCTCTAAGCTCTTCTCTAAATGGTTTATCTCCCCAGGCTGTAAATATTGCCTGGTAAAATTCTTTAGATGCTCCTGTACTATCTCTCTGGACAAGCAGCTTGCTGAAATCGAGAGTATAGGTAAGCGAATTAAACTCATCTTCGAACATTCTGTAAGCAAAACCTAAACGGAAATTAGTCGGGATAGGATCTGCCTGTGCTTTATCGATATAATAAATTTTAGGACCAAGGTTGCTCAGGTTTGCACCAATACTAAGTTTAGTTCCAATGTCTTCATCAATAAAAGGCAAAACAAGTTTTTCAGGTCTCCACATACCTGCTATATCAAAGCTAACGGAAGTTGCAACACCGCTGCCCTGCTCCTCAGCCGTAGGTTGATCCGAAAGACGGCTGTGGATAATCCTGAAGTTTAATCCTATTCCCCAATCGGGAGAAAGTTTTGTTGCATAACCAAGTGTAAGAGCAGCATCAAAAGATCTGAAAGTTCCAAGGGGTGTAGGATCTGTTTCCCCGGTTCGGACAAACTCTCCAAAATTCATATAAGTAACACTTGCTGAAACTGTTCCGCTTAAATCTTCCATGTATTCCCTGTAAGTCAGGTAATCATAGAATAAATCAAGGTTAAATTGCGGCAGCCAGTTACTATGAGTTATACTTAACTCAGTACCGGTTTGGAAAGCCAGACCAGCAGGATTCCAGAAAATGGCGGCTGAATTATCAGCTAAACCTGCTCCGGACTCACCTAAACCACCAGCCCGTGAATCAGGTGCTAAAAGCAGGAATGGAACAGCAGCCTCACCCTGTGCATAGGTAACCTGGTGTATTCCCATAAACATCACGCTGATCAGCATTAACCTGAATATGGTTTTCATTTTATTTTACCTCCGATATATGTCTTATTATTATTACTATCTAATTTCAAAAAAATCTCAAAAATAAAGTTAAAAATATAACTTATATAAATCCAAAATTATTTACCTAACGGATTACAGCCAATTTACCTAATACACTTTTAGTATATGCCCCATCAATATTATCCACGATGATCTTGTAAAGGTATGTTCCATTGGCAATAAAGTCTCCATCCTGATCCCGACCATCCCAATCCACTTTTACAAATTTATCTGTAACATAATTTTTTTCCAATTCCCGAATTAACCGGCCGGCTATTGTATAAATTTTGATTCGAACATCAGCGGGACTTATCTGGTTTCTTTGAAATGTAAAAGTAGTATTTCGTGAAAAAGGATTCGGATAGTTATATACATCCCGTATCTCCAGATCATTTCCATTTACAACTGTAAAATAAACAGTTTGCGTACTAAAATTATTAAATACGTCCCATGCATTTACTTTCAATGAATAGTTGCCCTGCTCAAGGTTATCAAACTTATAATTTACCTCACCGGATTTTCCACCTGCATCAAGATCACCGGTAAAATATTTTGTAAAATCTATCGGATTATTCTCATTATCATTTAAGATTCCTTCAAGCTGGTGTCCAACACCTGTTCCTGTTGTGTTTAACCCGGTCTCATCTGCTAATTTTATAACCATTGTGGAATTCGGATTAATTAAATACGAATTCGAGGCTGAGGCATTATCGAAATAAATATCAATATCAGGACCTTTGCCATCATTCACTACGGAAGTATCAGTACCGCCAACATATATTTTATTAGTATATCCAAGACCATCTGCATTTGAATCATAAAAATAAAATTCGATCTTTCCTCTTTGATTCTGATACGAAATATCTTTAGGAACCACAAAATCAGCATCAAATTTTCCGTTATCAACTGATACACGACCGCGGAAAATTAACCCACCCTGCCTTGTAATAGGATAATTCTGAAGTTGCGTCAATAATTCAGTTCTTTTAGAATCGAATACTGAGAGTAATCCTTCACCGTTAAAATCACTCCAAAATGTGCTGTCTGCTCTATGAATGGTTCCTGATAGATGTGCATGACTTAATGCTTTAATCTGGATGCTATCGACAAAGACTGAAATTCCATTAATGGTATCAATAGCAGCACCATATTCCGGAACTAAAAGCTTTAATGTGGGATCACCAAAAATGAAATATTTCTGATCGTTTTCTGCAAATAATGTTTGCTTTGTTTCAGAAAGAGCTTTACCAATCGAAACTCCATAACCAGAAGAAACATTTGTACTAAAAAGTTCATAAAAAAATTTATACATAAGCTGTGCATTAGAATCCTGATAAACAAGTCTGGCTGAAGAAAGTGAGGCAATGGCCCCGGCACCATTATCTAAAACAAGTTCTTCTGCAGAGCTTACAGAGGATGGATTATCAAAAAAGCCAAAATCGCAAGTAGCTGCCGTAAGGAAAAAATATTTATCATTCTGAAGCTGCGGAATTGTCACCCCCTGTTCAAAGATATGCTCATCTGCCCATAAATCAGGTGAACCATGTCCAACATAATTTACTATCAAAGTTCCGTTATTCATAGCATTTAGTATTGCTTTATTTCCATCAGGGATTCTTTTACCGGCACCGGTAATAACAACAGGAAAAGCAGCCATATAAAGTTTATTAAAATCAAATGAGGCAGGAATATAGGAATTAGATAGAATTTCGGATGAAGAAGTAAAATCAGAACCTCCATAATGTGCACCCTGATAGCCGTCATCAGCAACCAAAGTTATAAGATTTCGCCAGGAACCTTTTTCAGTGTTACTCTCATAATATATAATTTTATCCACAGCCTTATTTGCCTGGTCAACTGTTTTTGCAGTTATTCTACCAGTAGCAAGATCAATTTTAGAATCAGAATCAAGGTTTACAAAAAAGTCATCTGTAGTCCAGGTATAAAGCTCTTTAAATGATTCCGGGGTTTCATAGGGCGGTAGAAAATTAGTATGATATCCCTGGATATCCTTATAATCACAATTCCCGCTGCCAAAAAATAGAACATATTCAGGAGCAATCTGCCAGTTATCAAAAGCATATTTTATAAAATCTCTTATAGCTGAAACATCAAGCAATCCGCCTGAGAACTCATTAAATATCTGATCAACATCTACGACGATACTTGAGAGTTTATTTGCTGCAGTATTTTCACGATAATCTTTTAACCGGTTTGCAACGTCCAAAAATTCTTTAGGTGAAATGATGATAAATTTTGCGCCGTCCGTAATACCGTGTAAGTTAGAATTAACAACTAATTTCTGCGGGTTTTTAGGAGTTTTATAATTATCACCTCCAATTGCTATGAAAGTAGAAACGTGTCCCTGTGCCTGATTCAACTGGAAATGACATTCACCGCCGCTAATATTCAAACCTGTTACCTGTTTCATACCTGCAAAATCAGATACATCATAAACCTTAATATCGCTTGAAGAAAAATTATTCGGGTTGAAATCAATTATTGCAGTTGTATCCTTGGAATAAAATTGAAGAAAGTCATTAACGGCTTTTAAATCTTTCTGATAGATTATTTCAAAATAATCGAGGTAACCAACAGCCGAACCGGAATTAGATAAAAATGAAAATTTTAGTACGCTCCTATTATCGGTAAGCGGATTATTATAATAAACTGTTGCATTATATGGTGTCGCATCAATATAGCTGCCAACTCCTGTACTCATATGTTGGTTCCAGATCTGTGAACTATTCTCCGTAACCTGTATAGTTGTCGGACTGGAAGATGCTGTAACAAATCCAATATTATATTGAATACGCATTCCATCAATTCTACCGTCAAGCTTATTAGTATATGTTCGTGAGGTAACGGAGTTAGTAAATACATCACCTAAAAATTTTCTGCCCGAATTTGCTAAATTAATTTTATCATCATCCCGGCTCACAAAACCTTTACTCGAAGTTTGAGAATAAGCACCACTTTGATTAAGGTTGGCTTCACCCGCTGCTCTTTTACCATTAGTTCCACCCGAGGTTATCCAGTAATAATTATGATCTGTGTAAATATTAAACTCTCTTTTAAAGGAATCTGAAGTTGTATCATAATCCCAGAAATTATTTCCTCTTCCATAAAACAATATATAATCCTGCTGATCGAATTTTCCATCATCTTCACCCTGGACGATGATTGCATTTTCTACAAGATCAATTGGTCTTGAAGCATCAGGATTTTCAGGTAATGGTTTTCCACCATTATTATAAATCTTAATAGTCCGTGGGTCGACTGTTGAAGGATCAATTCCATAGGAAGAAAGCATCGAGTAAGTAATCTTATAAATTCCTTCATCGGGAGCTTCGAATTTGAACCAGGTACCTGTTGCCAGAACACTATTTATAATCGTCTTCTTTAATGACTGAACTTTTCTCTCACGCACCCAGTACTTTGCAACATCAAAATTTAAAATAACAGATGAGAAAAAGTCATCGGCGGGTATTCTGGCAATTTTCTGATTATGGCTAAAGTTAATTCTGAACCTAATGGTTTTATATAAAGTAATCGTCTGCGATGAAGGGTCAAACTGAACCGGGCTGATTCTTATTGATTGAACAGGAAGATTTCTGATTAACCCGAATTCATCAAAATTTACAATTTCAGAAGAACTCTTAATATTATTATAACTATCGGAAAGTTCATATTGAGAAGAATTAAATTCTCCTTCTTTTACCATTCTGGGTTTCGGAACAATAAGTCCTGTAAGCTTTTTAAATGAAGTGCCAATAACTTCAATTGTATTACCGGTTTCAACGGGAACTCCTACATTGATAATTTCTACAGGAATTGCAGGTTCTCCCCACTTTTCCGCCTCAGGTATAACTCCGCCTTTAAATCCGATTTTCAAATATTGATAGTTATTAATAACAACTACAGAAGTATCTGCATATACAGGTGAAAATTCTATTGTGATGGAATTCCTGTCAGATGAGACTACCCGAACTTCCGACTGTGCGAATAGAGCAGCAGAAAAAAAAGATAGTATTATTAAAGAAAATTTGCCTACCATTAAATTTTATTTTTTATTAACCGGTTCTTTTACAGGCTTCCCACTTCAGATAATGAAATATTTCGTGAGCCAATATTAATTGATTTGTAGCAAATAGTCTTTAATAAATTCTCCTTATAATATGTCCCAATTTAGGTTTAATTCCGCCAAATTGTCAAGTCATTTAAATTAAATTTATCGAACGTAAATCTGAGAGAATCTCATCTGTATCAAGGTAATTTAATGCAAGAATATTTTTCTCATAGACGATTTTTCCCTGTTCATTTATTAAGACTAATTTTCTTTTATTTAAAGAAAACAAATTCAACGCATCAAACTTTTTACTTATGGATTTATCAGTATCTGATAATACGGGAAATTCGATTCCCTTTAATTCACAAAATGATTTATGCGATTCAATAGATTCAATATTGATTGCTACGGGTTGAATTCCTGCGTCATTAAATTTTTTGATGTTCAACTGGTAATTTCTTAACTGTTTTGAGCATACAAGGGAATTATCTTTCGGATAAAAGATTAACAGAACATATTTATCAAGATTTTTATAGAGTTCAAAATTATTTCCATTCTGGTCCCTGAGAATAAAATTTTCTACTTTTCCTGAACTCATTCATAAACCTAACAAATCTTTGTTTTCTCTCATCGCATTAATGCAAAAAGATATATGATCATCAAGCAGAATTCCCAGTTCTTCTGCACCTTTAATGATATCTTCCCTGCTTACATTTCTTGCAAAAGCTTTATCTTTCATTTTCTTTTTAACCGATTTCACCTCAACTTCACTAACTGTTTTATTGGGACGAACATAAGTAACTGCGGTTATAAATCCTGCAAGCTCATCACAGGCGAAGAGTGTTTTGGCAAGAAGAGTATCTCTTGGTACTCCCGTATACCCTGCGTGAGATAATATTGCCTTTATGAAATCCTCATCAAATCCTTTTTCTTTTAAAATTTCCGATCCCTTAAAAGGATGTTCTTCCGCTGTTGGAAATTTTTCATAATCAAAATCGTGTAGAAGGGCCACATTGCCCCAGTACTCTATATCCTCATTAAATTTTACGGCATAAGCCTTCACACAAGTTTCTACAGCGTAAGCGTGTTTCAGTAAACTGTCATTCTGGGTATATTCTTTAAGTATCGAAAGGCAATAGTTTCTGTCTCTCATCTTATCAGTCATTTTATTCTCCATATTTATTAGCCATTAGCAGGATTAAAAGACGGGCAATAGTTTCCGATTTTACATTGCAGACATTTAGGTCTTCTTGCTATACAAATTTTCCTTCCGTGTACTGCAAGAAGGTGAGAAGCTTTTACCCATTCATCTTCGGGAATAAGCTCTTTTAATTTAAATTCAATTTTTTCAGGATCATTTGAATTAATAAACCCTAAAAGATTTGAGAGTCTTTTTACGTGTGTATCAACAGCAATAGCGGGAATTCCAAAACCATTGCCTGCAACTACTGAAGCAGTTTTCCTTCCAACTCCCGGTAGGTTATTCAAGGCTTCAAAATCAGCGGGAACTTTACCATTATTATTATCAACTAATGCCTGGCAGCATTGTTTAATACTTTTAGCTTTCTGCCTGTAAAATCCTGTTGAGAAAATATCTTTTTCAAGTTCTTCTGACATAACATTAATAAAATCCTGAGGTTTTTTATATTTTTTAAATAATGTTTTAGTAACAATATTTACCCTGTCATCTGTACACTGAGCACTAAGAATAGTAGCAATGAGTAACTGAAAAGGGTTTGTGAAATTTAATGCAGATTTTACATCCGGGTACTCTTTATTAAGAATAGAAAAAATTTTCCCGGCGTGATCTTTTTCTGATTTAGATGCCATTTTTATCCCGATTAAATTTTGGGTGTTTGTTTAACAATCTCTCGACGGGTTTATTATTTATAATATGGCTCTGAATTATTTCTTCTACATCATTAATAGTTACATGGCAGTACCATATTTGTTCAGGATAAACAACAATACTTGGTCCGAATTCACATGAGTCCAGGCAACCCGATGAATTAACTCTTACTTTTGGTTTTAACCCAAGCTGTTTGATTCTTTCTTTCATTTTTGCCCTGATTTCTAAGCTGCCTTTATCAGAGCAGCATCCACGCGGATCATCAGGCGGTCTTTTATTTTCACAAACAAATATGTGCTTATCGTAACGCTTCATGCTTTAATTTATAATGTAAAATTTTCAATTAAGAATTGTTTAAGTTACAAATAAATAACAAAATGTAATATTCAAATAATAGTTTAGAAAATTAAGATTTGTATTCCGAGAATTGTAATTTGATCTTGTAGCGCATACGGGATTCCTCCATTGGAGTCCCTTCGGTGGATGTCGCATAGAAAAAATGATTTCAACAAACAAATTAATTGCTTTAAGAAAAAAAAATTAATAAAATGGTAATGGAAAAAAGAAAGATTAAGGATGCCATTTTTTAAGGAAGAAAAAAATAATCTACAGTTACAATTTGAAAAACCAAATGTAAACTTTTTAGTAGATGAAGAATCTGAAGCAGTAAGGCTGTATAAAATATTAAAGAAATTAGACTTCAGTGAATTTTATAAAAGATATTCAGAAAAAGGAGCTGTAGCATATAGACCGGAGGTTCTGTTTGCAATAATAATATTGGCAGTAGTGGAAGGGATATTAAGTTCAAGGGCAATAGAGAAGAAATGTAAAAGGGACGTGTACTTTATATATTTTACAGAATACCGAAAGCCAGACCATTCAACAATAGCAAGATTCATAAAGAAGTTTAAGAAAGAAATATTCGGATTGCTTCCGCAATTAATAGAATTAGCGAGAAAAGAAGGAATAAGCAGCTTTTCAACAATAGTAATAGATGGGAGTAAATTTCAGTCAATGAGCAGCAAAAAGCATTCAATGAGAATGGATGCCTTGGGGAAAGAAGAAAAACGAATAAAGAGAGAATTAGAAAAGCTTATAAATAAATTAGAAGAAAATGATAAGAAAGAAAACAGAGACGAGAAAGTAAGCAGAAAATTAGCAGAAGAAAAGGAAAAGCTTGAGAAAAGAAAACAACAAATAGAGGAATCAAAAAAAGAACTTGCAGAAAGACAAAAGGAAATCAGGGATAAAGAAAAAAGGATGAATCATCAAATAAATATATCAGAACCAGATGCCCGAATGATGAAGGAAATAAATGCAAATGGGTATAATGTCCAATTGAGTGTAGATGCAAAAACACAGATGGTAATAAATGCCTCAGTAGAGGCAGATAGATCGGATAATCATCAGTTCAGCAAACAACATCAAAATACAGAAAAACTATTAGGAGAGAATAAGCAAAGAGAATATCTGGCAGATGGGGGATATATGTCAACTGAAACGCTGGATTATTTAGAAGATAATAAAGTAAATGTATATATAAATGATTCAAGAGGAATAGATGAAATACCGGAAATAGAGGAACTACTGAAAAGAGGAAAGTTAATTACAACCGAGTTTTTTTCTTATGATAAAATGAAAAATGAATATGTATGTCCCAATCAAAAATTATTAAAAGAAGTAAGCCCTGGGGTATATGAAACTGAAAATTGTGATGGTTGCAAAATAAAACATTTATGTGCCAGGAAAAGGAAAACAAGAATAATAACCAGGACAGAATTTACCGAAAGAAAGGAATTGATGAGAGAAAAAATAAAACAGAACCCCGATAAGATGAATCAGAGGAAAGCTGTAGAAAGAGTATTCGGTAACATTAAGTGGAATTTAGGATTTAGAAGATTTAGCAGAAAAGGTTTTGAAGGTGCTTCTATAGAAATAATGTTGATAATACTCGCATTAAATATTAAAAAGATAGGAGGGTTTATTCTATTTTCCAAGGAATCAATTAAAGCTATTTTTGGCTTTATATTTAACCAGCCATTTCTAAGGAGATTATCTCTTCAAAAAGTTTTTTGAGAAATTCTGATACGAATATTTTTTTACGGGTCGTATGCGACATCCACCTTCGGGAGAACCCGTGATTTCCGAATTAGGAGGGCGGCGTCCTAAGCCAATAACCGGAAACGGGATTAGATTATTGGAATTCTGAAAATACTGATTTGTAATTGGTAGCGCGTACGGGATTCGAACCCGTGATCTCCGCCTTGAGAGGGCGGCGTCCTAAGCCACTAGACGAACGCGCCTGTCTAAAAATATATTATGTTTCACGGATGATGTACGTTGTTAAAACATCTTCCATTATCCATATTCCATTGTCCATCTTTTAGTTGCCTCGCCAGGGCTCGAACCTGGACTCTTCTGATCCAGAGTCAGACGTGTTGCCAATTACACCACGAGGCAATATTTTTCTTTCAACGGGTACAAAATTACAGATCAATCGCTAAATTTCAAAATTATTCAGATAGCAGCATAATTTTCAAATCCAAAAAGTATATACCTTTTAATTTTACTCTTCTATATATATTTTAACCAATAAAAGAACAAAGCTTATTGTAATATGCGTAGTTATTTAAGTTTACTGCTGTTGCTTTTAATTCCAGCATTAGCTTCTTCACAGTCATTCACTTATCAGAATTCAATCGGTAAATTTAAGAATGCAACCGCGTTCACAATAAATTCGGCAGGAATAATTTACGTTTCAGATGCCGCTTCGGATGAAGTATTTAAACTTGATACTCTTGGAAATGTACTAAAGTATGTAGGTGGATATGGCTGGGATGAAGGAGATTTTGATCAGCCGGTTGATATTTTTGCAAATCCTTTAAGCGTTTATGTATCTGATAAAAATAATAACCGCGTTCAGAGATTTGATAAAGATCTAAATTTCATTTCTTCATTATATTCAAGAGAAAATGATGATCAGAGTGAACGCTTCGGCTATCCGTTAAGTGCCGTGGCTTCAAACCAGGGTGACTTGTTTATACTCGATTCGGAAAATAAAAGAGTTTTAAAGTTTGATCTTTTTGGAAATTTCATTATGAACTTCGGCGGGTTTGATGCGGGTGCCTTCGCTCTTTCCAATCCTAAAAAAATGATAGTGTCCGCTTCCAATAATCTTTATGTACTTGATGATAAAAAGATAATCGAATTCGACCAATACGGAAACGGGATAAATATTATTGAAACTAATGCCAACTTTAAATCCATAACATTAATCTTCAACAATATGCTTTTAAATACCGATGACCGGATAATAATGACAAATTTAAAATCCCCTGAATTTAAGTTCGCAGAAATTAAAACAGATGACACAAATCTTTCAGAGCCTATAGTGAGCAGTCTTATTTTTAGCGGTAAATTGTATTTGCTGATCCATGAAGAAATAAGAATTTACAGCCTGGTAAAAAGTTGAATTCAAAATTAATATATATCAAAAGCATCCCGGTTATACTTCTCTTAACCTGGTGTTTTGGAATTTTCTTTCCTGTCCTGTTTCATAATTCGGGTTCATTTTTATTCTCACATATTTTCCTGGACAAAATTTATTCGCTGGTATGTCATCAACAAAATTCAAAATCTTTTTTCATTTCCGGTGACAAACTTGAAGTTTGTGCACGGTGCACCGGGATCTATTGCGGTGCGTTAATTTTTTCTATTCCTGCCTTGATATTTCCCAAATTGAAACCAGGATCAAAAAACCCATTGTATATAAGTATGGCAATAATGGCCGCAGATGTAATCTTATATTCTTCAGGCGTTTACAGTTATTCAAAATGGATAGCTTTTTTTACAGGACTAATTTTGGGATCAGTTTCTATTCTTTATATTTTTACCGGTATTGAAGATTTTTTTTCAGAGTTAAAAATAAATTCCAATGTCCAGTAAATATTATTTACCTTCACTTGTTACCGGTTTCGGTGCAGCAGTACTTACAACAGTTCCGGGAGTTAAAGAATTCGGATGCTGCCTGATAGTTCCACTGGCAGTTTTCACTGCTTTACTCCTTTTTCGTAAGACATTAAACGGAGATAAAAATTTAACAGTTAAAACAAGCCTGATAATAGGATTGATAACCGGAATTTTTGCCGCTTTGTTTACAACATTTTTTGATATCATAATTACCCTGTTCACACATTCAAATGATTTTGTTCAATCTCTTCCGCAAACCATACAGGTTCTTGATGAACTAAAGCTGGGTGAAGCGGCAAGACAAACAATAGACCTGATGAATGGAATGGCAAATCAAATTACTGCAACCGGATTTTCCCTTCTGTATACTATTTTCATTTTATTCAGCAACCTGATCATTGATTCTGTTTTTGGTTTGCTGGGAGGAATGCTTGGAAGAATAATTGTAAACCGCAGGCCTTCTATTTGATTGGAAATATAGAATGATCTCCGCATTAATATTTTTTCTTCACCTTTTATTTGCTTTAGTGATTTTCACGAAAAAATGGCAGATAGAAGGTTTAAAATCAGGCTTTCTTAACGTTGGTTTAATTGCAATTTTATTTGCAGTAGGATGGTCGATAACCGGGATTATTGCTAAAGCAATAATGGATGAAAAAGGATTTGGGTTATATTTTGACAGGGATACTTTTTCTCTCACTCTTCTGACAATAGGAGAATTCTTTTTTTACAGAATCTATTATAAAGAAACTACTGAAGACGATAAGGAAACACAATAACTGCTGTTTGTTCAACCTGTTTCTGTCCTGGATCCAGGGACTCAAATCTCCACTGTCTTAAAGAATTTATTGCAGCATTCTCCAGCCTGGTATCTGCTTTTGTAAGAGGGAGTATTGTTCCCACTGTTCCGTCAGGGAGAATAGAAAATTTCAGACGAATATCAATTTCCTTATTAACACCTTCAGGGTATGCCGGAATTATGTAACTGTAAATTTTTCTTGTTCCCTGTCCACCCCAATCAATATCATATCCAAAGCTCCCTGCTCCCTGAGCTTTATTACCCTGTCCTACAGTAGTTACTTTTGAATTTGTATTTTCTTTAGTTTCCGTTTTTGTTGTCTTAGTTTGCTCTTTCTGTTTATCTGCTGGTTTAACAACATTTTCCTCAGAAGTATTTTTTGCTTTGGGCAGTTCAACTTCCTTTACTATCTGACTTTTATCAATAGTTTCATTTTTCTCTGCCTTGGCATTTTCCTCAACCTGGTTAATTTGAGTTCCTATTGCACCTGAAGAACCCGGCTGGTTAAATTTGCCAAACGAAAGCTCTACATATTGGCGGGGCGGATAATCTAGAGTGAATTTTATAAATAATAAAAGAATAAAGATGATGATATGCACAAGCATCGAAATCGAAAAAGAAATATGTTTTATTGAATTATAGGTCATCGTTCCCGATTCCGATTATAATCTTTCTTTTTCAGTTTGAATTGTGAACTTATCTATACCGGTAGATTTAGCAGCGTCAATAACTTTTATTACAAGATCTACGGCAACAGTTTTATCTGCCCGAATAATGAGGTTCTGCTCCTTACCCTGACCTTTCATCAGCGCAAGTCTTGCAGGAAGTTCATTAACGGTTACTTCATCTTTCCCTGCATAGATTGCACCGCCCGCAGTAAGTGTAACAATTAATTGTGAAGGTGAAGTCTGTTCATTAGTTTTTGAGCCGGGGAGTTTAACCTTTACTCCTGTTTGAATTACAAACTGTGAAGTAAGTAAAAAGAAAATCAGCAGAAGCATTACAATATCAGTTAAAGATGAATAACTGAATATTGCCAGGGGTTCATTTGATGTATTAAATTTCATTGAATAACCTATATATCAATTTCAATTTCTTCTTCAAATTCAGTTTGGGAGGAAGAGCTGTCCTGTATTACATCTACAACATCATTAGCAACAGTTTCCATATCTCCCACAAGTTTTTTCACAGCGCTTACAAAATAATTATAGAAAGCAAGTGCCGGGATTCCAACCATAAGTCCGAATGCTGTTGTTAACAATGCTTCCCATATTCCTCCGGCAAGATCGCTCGGGTTAGCCGAACCGGCAAGGTTCTCAATAGTCATAAAAGCTGAGATCATACCAGTAACAGTACCAAGAAAACCAAGCAGAGGAGCAATTCCTGAAATTGAAGCAAGCACTGCAAGACCTTTTTCCAGTTTACTTATTTCCTGCCTGCCAGCATTTTCGATTGCCTCTTTAACTCTTTCATGACCAAGCTTGTATTTTGTTAATCCTTTCCTGACAATATTAGCAACCGGTGATTTTTCTTCTATACAATAACTTATTGCACCTGTAATATCCTTCTTCTTTAACATTCCTCTTAGACGAACCATAAAAGCCGGGACATTAATTTTTGCTTTTCTTATCACTATATATCTGTCAATAATAACTGTTAATCCTATTATAGAGCAGGCAAGAATAAACCACATTATTATGCCGCCCTTCAGAAATATTGAAAACAGCTCCATAATTTTCCTTTTCCTTTTGGTTAATTATTGATTTCCGTTTGCGAATTTCCTCGCTTCATTTAATGAACTAAAATATCCCACTCTTACCCTGTAATACAATCCCATTCCCGGGATAGTTGCTTTCTCTGCAAAAGCAGTATAACCTGCATTCCTGTATTTTCCCACTTCTTTTAATGCTATAGATTCACTTTTCCATGATGAAACCTGAACAACTAATCCCTCTGCGTATTTATAAATATAATTTTCGATTCTTTGCGCATTTACAGGTTCTCTTATATCGGAGGCAGTTGATTTTGTTTCATTACCGGAATTATCTGTGAGATTAACATTATCTTTATTAGTTGATGCCGGATTATCCTTCTTAATATCTTCCGGCTTTTTTTCCTTCGTTGAATCGTATGGATAAGTTACGGGAACATCATAATTTCTATCGATAACTTTGGTCTGCTGCTTTGCATTTCCTGTTTTATTTGTTCCAGCTATTTCATGATTTTCATTTTTTAATTTTAGGTACATAAAAATTATACCCGCAAGCGCAATTACAACCACAAAAGCAATAATCAAAGAAGGAATTGTGCTTTGTTTCCTGTAACCTCTGTAAGGTTTTTTTGAAGATTTTGAATGTGATTTTGTTTCAGGGATTTCATCTTCATCTCCCGGACCTTTTATATGGGAAAGATCAAAATCAAATTCTGCTGTGGTTCTTCTTACTTTTTGAAACCCTCCGCGCACTTCATTAATCCGGCGATGAGATGTGTCAGCCTCAGGTTCCCCATCAATATCTTCATCAATATTTGTATTAAATTCTTTTGTTAGTGATGATACTCTCTGGAAGTTTTTCAAAAAAGGTTCACCAGCTTCTGATTCTTCCACCTTTTCTTCACCTGGTAATTCATTTTCAGAACTTACAGTCTCCTGGACGATTTCCTTTTCATTTATCATTTCTTCAGGTTCTGATCCACCGGTGCCTTCTTCTCTCAGTTCACCTTCAATGCCTGCCTTGTTATCATCGTCTTCATCAATTACTTCTTCAAAGATTTCTTCATCCTGATTTTCATCAAGTGTCTCCAGATCTTCTTCAAAATCAGGTTCTGTTTCATCTTCTTCCCCAGGAATTTCTTCTATATCGCCCAGCCATTCTTCTTCCGGTTTAATTTCCTTTGTTGTTGTTTCATCTTTTTCAGAATCTAGGATAGACTCCTCTTCAATTTCCTGTGAAAGATTTTCCCCGAAGTCCCACGATAAATTTTCAAATTCTCTTGTCTTCAGAAATTCACTCCGGTCAGGAACCTTTTCTTCTTTCACATTGGATTCAATCTGAATAGATTTATTCTTTGACTTAAGCAGTATAGTTTCGGTTCCTTTTCCTCCTGTAACTTTTTCAGACTCGTCTATTAGCCGGCTTACTTTTGATTCCAGAAGATTCCTCAATTCTGTCCCAGAAGGAGGAATAAAAAATTCTGTTGCTTTAACTCCTTTTAAAGGAATAATCGGTTTCCCGATGCTCAAACTGAAATAAGAATCTATTGGCTGGTACTCTTCTTCAATACCAGATGGAACATTGAAGATTATCTCCTCACCTTCTTTTAGCTCCTGTTCACCTTCGTGAATGAAGACAATCAGATCCGAGTAAATAAAATTCACTTCGCTTGTTGCGATTGAACTTTCAATTTGTCCTACCCGTAACTGAAAAAAACCCACGCCTGGAATATTTAAAGATTCGCCGGATTTTAAAATACCCGAAACATGTTTAAGGAAAATTTCAAAAAACTTTTTTGCTTCAATATCCGGCACTCCGGCTTTTTTTGAAATCTTCCTTATTATTTCTGCTTTGTTCATTATGCCTGAAATAATTTATTTTTAAATTTTACCAGGTAACTTTAATTCCTCCGATAATATTCAAAGGAATTTCTTTATACCTGATCCATTTATAATTTTCACTGTTTAAAAGATTATCCATCTGCAATGTTATAAAAAATCCGGGAGTAATTTTATAAGAAAATTTTAACCCGAGATCAATATAAGAATTTATAGATTCAGTACTGATTGAATCAGCATAAGTTTTTGCACCCAAAAATTTTGATGCATAGTACAATGATGCTTCCGTACTCAAACCCATCTTAAAATCATAACCATAATTTAATGAAGCTGTTCCTTTGGGATGATACGGTAAAACATTATTTGCATCATCTCTCGCATCTTCAAGCTGAGCAGTTCCGTAAAAAATTCCATATGGGCCGAGATGAAAGAGCATATTTATAAACCCGGCAGTGCTGGTTCCTCCAAGGGGAACAATATTGAAGGAACCATCTAGTATATTATAAGCATAAACAGGTATTTCATCTGAAGTATAATATTTAATACCTCCGTCTATTTCGAAGTAAACTCCGTATTCGTATTTAAGAACAGCTTTAAGGGCATTTGATTTTTCAAAAAATATATTTGTAAAGCTATTGGGATTTAGGTATGGATTTATCCTTATAAAATAATTCCCTGTAAGAAATTCAGCATCCGGGGCAAACTCGCCGAACAGTGTGAGGTCTTTACTAAAATTTAAGGCTGCTGATGCATAAGGTGCGCTAAAAGTCTTGTTCCCATCTTTAGCGTAAGTAATTCCAAACTGAATCCTCAGCAGTTCAGATAAGTCAAGTCCTAATGTCGGTCGTACATTTATAAAATAAAATTCAGAATTATCCTGGAGCTTATTCTGAATAAACTGTCGTTTGTAATTTAAATTCACACCTATATTAAAAGCAGAAAAATTTGCTTTTGAAAAACCATTAAATCCAAAGAGGTTTTCCGAAAAGTTCGGTTTATCAAGTCTTGCCAGTTCATCGGAAAACTCAAACTCATAAATAAAATTATCTCCGGAAAGGTTGCTTAATAGAAAAGAAATGTCCCCGGTATTTAAGTATCTTTTTCCAACGGGATCAACAGTATCGGCAAAAAGCTTATAACCGGAAGTAGAAAGATCTCCATTCAACTTTAATTTCATTCCATCAAATACAGGAAGCTGACTCTTGATAAAATAATATAAATCAGCTCCGGCATTTAATTCATACTTCTCACTATTCTTAACGTAAGCCCGCTGATTTAAAGCTCCTAATCTTCCTTCAAAAACACCGTTCGTAAATGGAGTTGAGTAAGTTAACCTGGCACCTGGTAAATAATACGAACCAATTCCCGCTTCAAGCCAGCCGTTATCATAGTCCAGGGAATCAAATAGATTTATTTTATTCTTTAATGGATTGGGAAATTCTTTCAATTCAAGCTCTTCAGGAGAATAAGCAGGTTTTATAAATGCACCTGAGAGTGTTGAAACAAGATCGGGAGAGATTTTTATTGCCTTCTCTACAGAAATAACTTCTTTCCCGGTAATTACAAAATCAGGAAGCTCTACATTTGAATTTGATTTTTTTGTATCCTGGGCCAATGTTAATGCTGAAAATATTGTTAAAAATAATATCAGTTTTTTCATTATTTCAGTTTCCTCAATTTACTCTGGGCTTCCTTTCCAAACTGGTCTCCTTTATGCTTTGTTATTATCGCACGATAATAATCCTTTGCTTTACTAATTGAATCCTGCCCACTATAGATATCACCAAGTTTCATATAAGATTTTGTCAGCCATTCATCGTAAGCTGAAAAAATTGTACGGACTTTCTCAAGAGAGCTTATTGCTTCATCCGTACTATCTTCTTCGGAGTAAGTGACACCAAGATAGTATTGAGCTTTAGCACCAATATCATCTGACCGGGATTCTGCCAGGTCCTTAAAATAAAATTCTGCATTTGGGTAGCGTGTTGCTGCAAGCTCTATTAAACCCAGCTCAAATTTTGCTTTGTCTGCAAATATATTTCCGCTGTAATTCTGAATTAAATCCTGGAAAACACTGTAAGCATTATCCGGATCCTGTTTGTTACTATAGGTTACACCTTTCATAAAAAGGATTTCTGCAATTCTTGGAGATTTAGGAATTTTATTTAATGCTTCATCATAAACGACAATAGCTGAATCATAATTTTTCATATTGTTGTAAATATTGCCTATCTCCAGTACTGCAGCGCCGGATGCTTCACTGGCTGGATAAGAATCAAAAACTTTTTGAAAATTGAAAATTGCTTCCTGATTTTGTCCGAGGTTTTGTGCACTTTTTCCAATCCAGTAATAAGCGTCGGGCACTTCTTTGCTTGATGGATATTCTGATACAAATTCTTTATAGCTTAATTCTGCGTTATCGTATTTATGTATACTATAATAAATTTCACCCTTCTTAAAAAATAATTGATCAGAAAAGCTCAACCCCGGATTTTTGGAAACAAAATTATCGATTAAAGAAATTGCTCTTTCAGGTTCATTTTTTGCAACATAGCTATACTGAATCCCGTTTACAGCATCAAACACATTTTCGGACGAAGGATAAAGAGCAATCACTTTTTCATAATTTGTAATTGCAGAATCATATTTAGCCTCATTAAAATATGAATCGCCAATTGAATAATAAGCAAGCGGGACAAGTGATGAATTGGGATATACTTTCATAAGATTTCTATACTGAAAAATTGCTTCATTAAAATTTTCTTTCTGAAAATATATCCAGCCAATGGTATATAAAGAACCCTGGGCATACTGAGACTCAGGATATTTTTGCTGAAGGTTTGTAAATTCATTTATCGCTTCTGCTGTATTTCCGGCTTTATACAATGCCTGTGCAAACTGGTAGTACCCGTAAGGATTATCTATGGACGTCGGGCTCCCGGCAAAAAGTTCTTTGTAGATTCTGCTTGCAGACACATAGTCCTTATTGCCGTAATAACTATCTGCCAGTCTGAGCTTTGCATCAACTATTCTTTTATTACCGGGATACTTTTTTATAAAGCTGTAAAATACATCAGCGGCGTTATCAAAATTTCTTAAGTTGAAATAACAGTAAGCTTTTCCATATAAGCTTTGATCAGAAACAGCGGAATCATTTGTGCTGACATTATTATAGAATTTTAAGGCTTCCTGGTATTTGCCTAAGGCATAATAACTTTCAGCAAGATAAAAATTAATCTTATCTTTTTCTATGACCGTGCTTTGTGCGGTTAAATCATTCAGATTGTTTATTGCTTTATTATATTTTTTTTGATAATAGAATGTTGTTCCAATCCCAAGCTTTGCCCTGTCAGCCAAATCTGTACTTACATCCGGCTGATTTATCACCCTGTTAAAATAGTCAGCAGCTTTATCATAATCTTTCTTGTTCAAATAAATTTCGCCAAGCATAGTTAATGCTCTTGCTTTAACATCCGGGTTATCGGAATTGCCTGCTGCCTTCAAATAGCTTTCTGAGGTTATATAATCTTTAGAGTTATAATAGTGCCCGCCAAGCTGATACCTTACATTCTGAGCTAGTTTATTTCCCGGAAATTTTTTCAGAAACTCGTTATAAATTGTGAATGCTTCATCACTTTTACCATCATACCTTTTTGATTCTGCTTTCCAGAAATAAGAATTAACCGCAATTGAATCTTTACCAACGGAAAGTGAATTAAATATTTTATAAGCATCCTCGTATTTCTTTTGCTGAAAATAACACCATGCTAACCCGTAACGTGAATCCCTGAAAACATCCGAGAAAGGAAATCCTTTGATTACCTCGGTAAATTTATTTTCTGCATCTTTATACTCCTGTACCCTGTAATAGGAATTAGCCAGCAGATAAAGGCTTTCAGAATAAATATCCGATGGTAAATTAGTCAATACAGGATTATTTAATTCCAGTATGGCAGATTGATAATCTTTTATTTCAAAATAGCAAACTCCTATTCTTAATTGAGCAGATAAAGCAAGTGGACTGTTCTGATGATAAGACAAAAGAGAGTCATAATACTCTACGGCTTTATTGTATTCGCCCGTTTTTTCATAAGTACTTGCAAGCGCATAAATTGAATAATCGAGATAAGAATTATCCCTTTTATTATTTACAGCTTCACCTAAAAAAGTAATCGCATCCTGAAGCCGGTCTTGTGCAGTGTAAGATTCCCCGATTAAATAAAGTGCCGACCCTGTATTTTCATTACCAGGATATTCTTCGAGAAGCTCCTTCAACTCCTGCCTGCATTTATCGTATTCTTTTTCATCGAAATAGATTATACCAAGTTCGTATAAAGATTTGTACCTGAATGAAGACCATTTAAAATTGTTAACAATAAACTTAAACCCCGAAGCTGCAGCGGTTTTATCACCAAGGTTTAATAATGCATCTGAATAATAATATTTTGCCGTTGCATAAAGTTCATCAGTTAGATTATTGTCTGTAAAAAAATCATCAAACAGACGCACAGCAGTAGAATACTGCTTGTTATTATAAGCTGCCATGGCTTTGTCATATTTATCTGCTGTGGTCTGTGGAAAGACTTCTGTAATTGCGATTAAAATTATTAATACTATTAGTGTTCTCATTAAAATTTAATTTCCAGCCTGATATATAAAAACCATAATTCCACCGAATAAACCGGCAGTAAGATTTACAAAATCATTGTTAAAAAAACTAATCCCTCTGTATTTTATAGCTTCTTTGCCGCAATGTATTTTATTATCTATAATTCTTTTACATTCTGAACATTGAAATTGAATCTGTATGGTTTCACCAATAATAGAATCAAATATACTCGCAGCAAATCCTGCAAATGTAATTAGCAATATAAAATCAATTTGATTGCTATCAATCCATAAAACCGATATCAATGAAATAAATAAAGCGCCAAGCAAAGCGCCAGAAAAACCTGCAACGGAAACTCCGCCGGACGAACCGGGCTCAACTTTTTTCAAATGAAGTATATCATAAGTATTATGTTTAGTGAATGTTCCAATTTCTGTTGCCCAGGTATCTGCGCAGGAAGAAGCAATTATTCCTGAATAAATATAAAACCAGATTTTATCGGGAAAGAAATAATTTAGAAGGACAAGAATTCCTCCAACTCCGCCGTTGGCTGCAACCTGGTAAAAATCTCTTGAACCGGATTTTTCAAAATAAACATTAACAGAAGGATTTTTATTTTCCCTGATAACAGAAAGCAGACTTGACGATACAAAAAATGAAAGAACCGGGATTGTCCATTTCCACCCACCAAAAATAAAAATTAAAAAAGCGAGACAGAATGTTGCAACACTGCCGCTTTTAGTTAAAAGATTTAATTTCCCGGAAATGACAGAAATCAGAAAGGCGAGAATAAATCCCAGCAAGAATTGAAAACTGAATACAGTATTGCCCGGTTGAAATAGTAAAATCAAATGCAGCTGCCCAGAAAAAAATTTCTCAGATTTGAGGTTTAATATAGGTTTTATGGTTTTATAATGTCAATACTTAAAATGGAATACAGGTTTTCACTTAAAGATATTTGTTAAAGATGTAAAAGAGTTCATATATTTGCATAAGTAATGTGAGCAGAACGACTGACTTTTGTTATTTTTTATCTCTAATTTGGAAATTCCAATCAATAAAAAAGGAATAACAATGAAAAAAATAATGGTACTTTTTCTGTTTGTTGCAATTTCATTTTTTACTTTTCAAACTATTCAGGCACAAAGTATTGATCTGGGAATTGGCGGGGGTTTAACTCTCGTACAATCTCCTACTGCATACAAAGATGCAGGATTTTCCACTGAATATCATATAGGCATTAAAGGAAAACTGAATTTTCCATTAGTTCCAATTACACCAATCGGATTTATTGATTATCATTTTCTTAGCGGTACAGAAACTTTTAATATGTTAAGTGTAGATACAAAACAAAACATCCTATCAATTGGAGTTGGTGGAGAATTTTCTCTCGTACCTGGACCAATAAGTCCCTACATCGGGCTCGATTTTGAATACAACAATTTTGGAGACTTTAAAATTTCCGGTGCTGCTGATACAACTTTAAATTCCAGTATTTCAAGAACAGGAATTGGAGTTGGAGCCGGGGTAATGATTAAACTAATTCCTCTTTTTAATGTTGATGTAAGCCTTAAATACCAGATGTTAAATTTATTCGGTAAGGAAAGTGGTGAAGAAACAATTGGAATAATCAACCTGAATGCAGCAATTTTCTTTTAGACATTTAAATGGAAGGAAGAATTTCATTTTCTTCCTTCCTTTTTTTGAAGGAATTAAGAACTTTCAATCCAAACCTCACACAATCTTTTTTACCTAAAACTGAAAGTGAAATTATTATTTTATTAATTTCATTCCACTTTAAACCAAGCCTGTGTCCGCCGTTAATATGAGAATATAACTGGCTTTCAAATTTCAAAGCGGAAAGAACTGCGATGTTACATGTTTCTCTTTCTCTGAGTGACAATCCTTTTCTACCCAGTACCTTTCCGTAACCTTCTGTTACAAGCCAGTCGGAAAGGTCGGGAGAGAATGATTTGACATTACTTATCAGCTTATTGAATTTATTCCCGTAAATTTTCCTGCAGTTTTTTTCTCCTCTTTTTTTAAAAACTGAAATGTTCCATTGCTCAAAAATTTGATTTTCATTATTAAAAAATTCCGAATAGATAGTAAGTGAAATAAGAGCCGATGGATAACCCGCAAACAAATAAGTCTGCAGCAGAGCTTCATAAATTTTTCTTTTATTGAATTTTTTCTTTTTCAGAAAGTAAAGAATTTCCCTTAACTCTTTTTCTTTTCTCAAAACAGCGGATGCGGATAGGAGAGCAAGACTTAGTTCTATGAACTCCTTTTTATCTGTAACGGGTATTAAGAATAATTCAATTTTCTTCATGGAATAAAAAACCCCCGCTTATCAGCGAGGGTAATTCTAATTATATCTCAAGATTAAAAAATCATTTAAGTGCTGAAAGTTCGTACTCGGCAGTTTTTTTATAGGTGGCATCACTTTTAGCTTTATTAAACATTTCTTTTGCTTTATCAGTATCGCCCTTGCCTTTATAAGCAACACCCATATAATAATAAGGACCTCCAGTACCAATAGTTGAACGATATTTCAATGCGTTTTCTCCGGCGGAAATTGCTTTATCCCATTCACCTGTTTCAGAATAAATTTTTGCTAGTGCAAGATAAGCTGCGTCGTAATTACTGTTTGCAACAGCTTTCTCAAGATAATCAATTGCATTTTTTGAATTACCTTCGCTTATGGCATTTTCTCCCATTTTAGCGTAGGCAATTGAAAGGTTTTTCTGAACAGCATTTTTTACATTTGAATTTTTTGTTGTGGAAAGAACTTTTTCAAAATTTTCTACGGCTTTTTCATAATTTCCCATTGAAAAATAAACACCGCCCAGAGCATTATACGCAGCTTCGAAATCAGGTTTAGCTTTCAGACTTTCCTCAAAGGATTGTTTTGCATCATCAAGCTTACTTAATTTTTTAAGTGCAATTCCTTTCTGGTAATAAATCCTGTAATCCTGTTCGATTGCAAGTGCTTTATCGTAACTATCAATTGCAGCAGTATAATCTCCGGATTTTAATTTCTGATTGCCATCATTATAAAGCTTTCCTGCATCAGGTTTCATGTCCTGAGCAAAAGCTGAAACAGTTATTAATAAAGTCACAAACAATACGGATAAGACTTTGATTAGAGTCTTCATAAACTACTTCCTCTAAATTATTGATCCTAAAAAATATTTAGTGCGGAAGACGGGACTTGAACCCGTACGCCAATTAAGGCACTACCCCCTCAAGATAGCGTGTATACCAATTTCACCACTTCCGCAAATTTTGGTGGAAAAGATATATCCGATAAATCAGAAAATCAACCCCAATAAAACTTTATTTTTTTATTTAACATACATCTTGTTTACAAACGGAGATGTGATTTGTTCCCTATCTCATTTCGGGACCGGGCGGCGGCTGCTTTCCTCTAAATAAAAAACGCCTTATTTCTTCCCGGAACCTTTTTTCAAATACTATAAACTTTGCAACCTGTTTCACTGTGAGAATATCATACAGAGAATTTATAAACTGTGAGTGGTTAGCAGAAATTTGCTTTTCGACACTCAAATATTTATTCACTAATTCTTTGTACCGGGTATCATTTCCTTTGGAAAAGCTTGAATCGAGGTCATCAACTATAGAATCTAATGAATCATTGAGTGCATCCATTTTATTTCTGAATTCATTTCTACGCACAAAGAATTTTAAGGTAGTCTGCTCATCCATATCGAGAGCGTCTATTAATTTTATTTTTTCAAGCTGCTCTATTTTTTCTCTCGGACCTTTATGATCCCTTCTTCCCTGTGCTAAAATAACTGCCGGGACAAGAATTAAAATTAATAAAAGAATAATTCCATTCTTCATTATCTCCCTCCATTTAAAAAATCTTTATTTATTAATTCTGAGTACAATTCGTCAGCTTCTTTTTCATTAAGTGAATTTAGAAGTTCATCTGTATTTACATATTTATCGGCAATCATTTTATCTACAGAATCGGAGGAAAGGTCTAATTCATCATCAACTATATTATTTACCAAAGAATCTGTTTTTGCCGAAGCTGAACCAATTAAATCATTCATTGAATAAGGATTTTCATATTGATTTAAGATTTCATTCATATCCTGTTCACTAAGATTTGCACTTAGCTGCTGCAAATCATTATATACTGTCGTCTTTCCTGGTTTGAAGATGAAGAACAATACCAAAAGCACAACAGCTACCGTAGATAAAGAATAAGCCATCTTAGAAAAAAGAAATTTTTTCTTCTTTGAATGATTTTGATGGAATTCAGGCAGCATATTGATAAAATAAGAATCATTTAAAGATGGCTCAGCATCAGCCTTAACAGAAGATAAAAAGGTCTTTACCCTGACAACTTCATTTTGGAGCTGAGTATCATTGCGTAATGATTCTTCAAATTGAAGTTTTTCATCAGCACTCAGATTGCCATCGAGATATGCAACAATTTTTTCTCTTTGCTTATTCATCTTCTTTCATCAGCTCCATCAATTTATTAATGGCATGAAAATAATTTGCTTTCAAGCCGCCTTCGGTTTTTCCTGTTATCTCGGAAATCTCTTTATAGCTCATATCATCAAAATTTCTCATTATAAAAATTTCTCTTTGCCTTGCAGGAAGCAGCTGTAACTTTTCTTCAAGTTTTTCAAATTTTTCTTTTTGTTCAATATTTTCAATAATATCTTCATTTGAGCTTAAGTTAGATGCATTACTGTCATCAATTCCCAAAAATCTTTTAACTTTGTTCCTGTTCAGGAAATTCAAAGTTCTGGTCGAAGTTATCCTGTAAATCCAGGTGTACAATGAAGATTGAAAACGGAACTTACTTAAATTATTATAAATAACAATCAAAACTTCCTGAACAACTTCATCAGCATCAAGATGGTTTCCCGTCATCCTGCGGGCGTGCCAGTAAATTTTTTTCTGATACTTCTTAACAATTTCATTAAAGGCAGATTCATCTCCGGCATTAAATCTTTTAATTAACTCAAAGTCAGGATTAAGAACAGCCATTTTTTCAATTATTGTTCATTTTTTAGACAAATAGGAATTATTAAAGGTTTAATATTGTAATTATTTAAACCCGGATGAAACTAAAGTTGTCAAAATACTGAATTAGAAAATATAAATTATACAAAAAATCAGGAGAATAAATTGAAAAAATTATCGTTATCAATAGGATTGATTTTAGCGGTTATGATAGCTGCTTCAGTAAATCTTTATCCACAGCAAATGAATAAATCAAGAGGTGAAAACTTCCGCGGCAGGATGTTCGAAAAACTCAACTTAACTGATGATCAAAAAGCTAAAATAGAAGATCTTCAGATTCAGCATCAGAAAGCAATGATCGATCTGCATGCTGATCTGCAGAAAAAACGCCTTGATATGAAGGAACTTATTCATAAAGGAAATTTTTCACGTTCCGATTTTCTGAATATTACTAATGAAATCAACGCAGCCAGGGATAAAATTGCTACAGCAAGAGCAAACCATATGATGGATATTTATTCATTGTTAACTGATCAGCAAAAGAAAATATTTTCTGAAATGCCGATGATGAGAGGTGATCGAAGCAGGAACATGGATGGGAAAGGTCCGATGGGAAGACATCCGGGAATGAAACAATTTTAAATTAGCTGACCGATATATGAAAGGAAGAAGTCACGGTTATTGCGTGACTTTTTCTTTTTAAAACTTCTTTCCTTATTGCCATTTTTTTCCTAATTTAAGAAAAAAGATTTGGGGATCTTTTATGAAACAGTTAATATTTAGCGGGTTACTTATACTTCTGTTTTTTACAGGCTGCGAAAATCCAACGGCAGTTAAACCTGCTCAGGTATCTTCAGATTTTCAGGAAAGATTACACAGAGTTAATATCGAACAGATCGATTATTATACAATCCTCTTTGAAAATACCGACAGTCTGCTGGTAGACAAAAGTGAAATCGAAAGAATAATTTTTGGTTATTATAAAGATGATATTTTAATCGGTGTCGATTCATTAGCAATAACGCATACAACTTCAAATAAAAATTACACACTATTATCTTTTTCTGATACTTTAGAAATTTCAGATTCTTTATCTGAAGTAACTGTTGGACTAAAATATATCCTGAAAAATTTTGAACCTTTTATTATTAAAAAGGATATTTTTTTATTTTCATACCCATATTCAACAACGAAAATCGTTTTTTATTATAATCCCCTCGTTACCCCACATACTCCAATTCAGGATTTTGTATACAAATATCCGATGTTTTATTTTCATCCATTTGGCGCAGAAGGATTATTCGAGCTTAATTTAGAAAATTATAATACAAAGGAGCTTGTTGACTATACCGGAGGTGATTATATGGATGGAAATTCGAAGTATTTATTTATTGACCACGGGCATAATGCAGTCTGGCGTTACAATTTAACAACTAAATCAGTGGATATTGAAAGAATACTGATAGATAATGCTAATCTTTCGGATGAAATAAAGGGAATAGCTGTAAATGATACAATTGTTTATGTTTTAACGACTCCTGATACACTATTCATTCTTAATTCATCTTTAGAGTTATTAGATACTAAAAGTGTACAAGCTGACGAAATCTATTCGATGACTTATTATGGCGGTTATCTTTATGCCCTTAAAATAATTACAACCAGCCATTTCCACATAGTTAAAATAGATATAAATACGGGAATAATAGTAGATGAAAAAAAGACTCCTACATTTTATACTATAGCAAGTAAGATTTCAGATGAAGGAGTATTTTACTTTTTAGAAGATAAACAAAGATTATTATGTTACACCTGGTTAGATGAAATTTTCCCCTAATATTATTTTGGATTCGTCGGTCTTATATCAATCTCACTTACCAGTGCTCTTTGAGGCAGTTTGATTATCAACGATACTGTTTCTGCAACATCTTCCGGCATTAATTTTTTAAGTGATCCGGGGCTATTACCTGAATGAAAATCCGTTTCAACTGAACCCGGACAGATTGCAGCAACCTTAATATTATACTTTCTTACTTCCTGCATTAAACATCCTGTAAAACCTAAAACACCATGTTTGGTTGCTGAATACATTGCTCCGCCTGCAAAAACATTTTTACCGGCAAGAGAAGAAATATTTATTATTGTACCGGATTTCCTTTCGATCATACTATTAACAACTGCTTTACAGAAATTAAAGATGCCATAAAGGTTTGAATTAACCTGTTCCTTAAAATCATCAAGAGATGCATCTATTACCTCTTTAAATATTCCCATTCCCGCATTATTTATTAGAACATCTACCTTCCCATATTTTTTAAGAATCTTTTGAACTGAATCATTTACAAATTTTTTATCACCTACATCACCGGAAAAATATTCTGTTTCGACTCCTTTTTTCTTTACAAGCTTTTGAGTTTGTTTTAATGCTTCTATATCGCGTCCGAATAACATTAAATCAAATCCGTCATCAGCTAATTTAAGAGCAATTCCTTTCCCGATTCCCCTGCTTGCACCTGTTACGATACTCAATCCTCTTTCAGACATTACAAATCTCCCTCAATTGGTCTAACCAGGATTTCTTCAGTTACAATATTTTTTCTTTCGAGATACGCTGAAACAATTACTCTTGCAACGTCTTCGGGATCCAGCATTCTCTCCGAATGTTCCTCCCTTACTTTTTGAGCCCACATAGGAGTTTCAGTGGTTCCGGGGATAACATTTATAATCCGGATATTGTATTTGCGAACTTCCTCTCTTAAAACATTTGAGTATCCCAGCAATCCCATTTTAGAGGCAGCATAAGCGCTGCTGTTAGTAAAAGTTTTTTTTGTTACAACAGAAAGAATATTTATTACCGTACCGCCGCCGCGTTCAATAAAATGAGGCAGCAGATATTTGATGGTATAAATAGGACCGAGCAGGTTTGTATTTATAATATCATCTATTTCATTTATGGAGTTCTCTTCTGCCAGTTTCCAGGATGTGATACCGGCATTGTTTATGAGACAATCGATATCATTCTCTGCAAGAATTTTTTTTACCGTCTGATCTACATTTGCAGATGATGCTACATTACAGGGAAATATTTCAACTGAAAGATTTTCTTTCTTTAATTCTTTATTCAGTCTTTCCAGTTCACTTACTCTCCGAGCAGATACAAATACCTTTGATCCTATTTTAGAAAATTCAACAGCAGCAGCCTTCCCGATTCCGCTGCTCGCACCGGTAATCCATATGCCGTTTCTTTCTTTAGCCATTTAAACCTTACTTCTTATAAGAGTAAGAAATTCTGCTCTGGTTCTTGCATCCTCTTTAAATACACCATGAACAGCACTCGAGGTTGCAAGTGAATTCTGCTTTTCAACTCCGCGCATCATCATACACATATGGTATGCTTCTGACACAACAGCTACTCCCTGTGGTTTCAAATATTCATCAAGTGTATCGGCAATTTCCTGCGTCATTCTTTCCTGCACCTGCAGCCTGCGGGCAAAGACATCTACAATCCGAGGAATTTTACTTAACCCGACAATTTTTCCATCGGGAATATAAGCTACATGCACCTTCCCGTAAAACGGAAGCATATGATGTTCACATAAACTATAAAAATCAATATTCTTTACTAAAACCATTTCATCGTACTTTTCATTAAAGACAGCATTATTTAATACTTCACTTATTCTCTTATTATAACCTGAAGTGAGAAATTCATAAGCTTTTGTAACACGTTTCGGCGTGTTCAACAAACCCTCTCTTTTGGGATCTTCCCCGATTTCTTTTAATAACTCAGAAACAAGGTTCTGAACTTTTGCATAGTCCAAATTATTCTCCTCTATATTCAACAATATTTTTTTCTGTCTCGAAAAGTTTTACCGAAAATAATTTTCCCGATGGCAGCTTATTCTTCAATTCATTGAATATTGCCTTTGCAATATTTTCTGCCGAAGGTATCACATCTTTCAAAAAGTCTGTTTCGGTATTCAGATTTTTATGATCCACTTTTTCGAGTATATTTTCGTTAATTATTTTTTTCAGAATTTTTAAATCTATTACGAATCCTGTTTTTTCATCCGGTTCGCCGGCAACAGTTACCTCAAGTACGTAGTTATGTCCATGCCATTCAGGATTACTGCACTTCCCAAAGACTTCAAGATTTTTTTTATCATTATAGGAAGGATTGTATAAACGATGAGCAGCACTGAAAGTTTCTCTCCTTGTTACATAAACCATTGCTGCCTCTTAACTTTTTAATGCTTCAAGTACTTCACTGTTATGTCCATCCACTTTCACCTTGGGAAAAATCTTTCTGATTTTGCCGTTTTCATCTATAACAACTGTTGTTCTTTCTACGCCCATATATTTTCTGCCATACATACTTTTTTCTTTCCATACTCCGTATTTCTCAAGCACTTTCTTATCTTCATCGCTTAAAAGGTTAAATGGAAGATCGTGCTTTTCTGCAAACTTTTTATGTGATTGAACAGAATCGGGACTAACACCAAGAATGACAGCATCAATATTCTTAAATTTAGGGAATTCATCCCTGAAGTTGCAGGCTTCTTTGGTACATCCTGAAGTATTATCCTTTGGATAAAAATAAAGGACAATATTCTTTCCTTTAAAATCACTTAAAGAAATTGTTTTATCATCCTGATTTTTTAATTTAAAATCAGGTGCTTTCTTACCTTCTTCTATCATTATTTTTCTCCGTTAAAATTTTTAATAACGCGGTAAAGATTTATCAATCTCAGTTGACCATGCATCAATTCCACCTTTCAAATTTATTAAATTAATAAAACCTTTACCGGCAAGAAACTTACACACGTTCACACTTCTGATTCCTTTGTGGCAATAAATAATCAACTCATCATCTTCATTTAGCTTATCAAGATAATATAAAAAATTACTTACCGGCATAAGTTCTGAATTTTCGATGCTTACGATTTTATGTTCCCATTCCTCCCTTACGTCAATTAATCTTGTACCATTCTTATTTTCAAGTATATTCTTTACCTCGAGAGGACTCAGGTCTCTGAACATAGTTATTCATTCCTTATAACTTTTTTCATCTTATCATAATCAGGCTGATCCCCGGGAGTGGGACAAATTTCTTTGTACTTTATTTTTCCATTTTTTCCAATTACAAAAGCTGACCTTTTTGATACTCCATTGTAGTTATATTTTTCAGGAAAATATTTCTCATATAATGAATCATATTTACGGGAAACTTCTTTATTGAAATCACTGAGCAGCGGAAAGTTCAATTGGTTTGACCTTCTGAATTCTTTTAATGTATAAGGACTGTCGACACTTATCCCTATTACCTGGGCATCAATATCTAAATTGTTATTGAACTCCTCCTGCATTTTTCTCATTTCAATTGTGCATACGGAAGAAAAAGCAAAAGGAAAAAACAAAAGAACAATATTCTCACCTTTGTAATCAGAAAGTGAAATATCTTCTGCATCCTGATTCTTTAATTTAAAATCCGGCGCAGCATCTCCTTCATTAACAGGCATAATATTCTTCCTCTTTAATTAAAAGATATTTGTAAATAACTTATTTATAAAAGCTTATGATAATAATAAATAAAATTAGATAATTAGGAATGGACATTCAAGTTCGGGAATGATAATGTAACTTGAAACACCAGTTTTAATGAAGCACTAACAGAAATCGACTGAAATATTTATGAAAGTAAAGTAATGTTCAATCAGATATCTTTAAATCCGGGAGTTGATCTTGCAAATAATTTACAATAGTCCCTGTTTTTTTGTCCAGGCTTTAAAGCCATCTTCAAGATGTTCAAAAGAATCGATAGCCCAGAGAACAGGCTGCAGATGCCAGACATCATAATCCTGTCTTACCAGTTTGTCAGGATCAAAATCTCTTACTTCAACCTCTTTAGACAATGCATGAGTAACTTCCTCTTTGGAAGAAATTATTCCTGCACCATAAATTCTCATTCCTTCAGGTTTTTTGATCAATCCGAATTCAACAGTAAACCAGTGAAATGTTTCGAGATATTTGCGGTTCATTCCTTCAGCATTTAGTGCGGCTTCACCAAACATCTGGTAGAATGATGCAAAGTTTTCATCCGTAAGCATAGGCATATGCCCAAACATATCGTGAAAGCAATCAGGGGCAGGCGTGTAGTCAAGTTCTTCTTTTCCCCTGATATAATCAGTGGAAGGGAATATTTTTTTCTGAAGAAGTTCAAAGAAATTCTGTTCGTGGATCAAACCCGGTACTCTCGCTATTTTCCAACCGGTAGTTTTATAGAATACCTGACTCAAATCTTTTAATGCAGGAATTTTATCTGGAGTGAAATTTAACTTTTTTGTACCATTAAGATATTCTTCACACACTCTCCCAGGAAGATATTTCATTTGCCTGTCATATAAAAATTTCCATATTTCATGGTCAGAATCAGGATAATCAGGATAAGGAATTTCATCGTGGACAGGAACAGGACCGGTTAAACGTTGAGGAATACACCGAGGATCCACACCCTCCTGAGCAGCTTTTTCATAAGCAGAAACTACTTTTTCATCTTTCTGATCATTCATTTTAAACTTCCAGATTAATTGTTGTTTGGATTTTGATGGAACATAAATATTATGCCGATGAAATTCAACCAAATATGCTGCATCGCAAAGACGGAATTTTGTCCGAAAGATTCCTTTGGAGAATGGAATATTGGAATAATGACAAAACCAAAAAAATAATGGGATAATTAAATTATATTTACCTCCTCTTCAAGCACAAGGTCAAATTTATCATAAATCGATTTTTTAATTTGTTTAGCAAAGTGTAAAATTTCTTCTCCGGTTGCATTTCCGTAATTAACAATTACAAGTGCGTGATTTATATGTGTGCCGGTTTCCCCTTTCCTGAAGCCTTTCCATCCCGCTTTATCAATTAGCCAGGCGGCAGAAAGCTTAATATTGTTATTATCTGAAGGATAACCTTTTATATCAGGATATTTTTCCTTTAACAAATTAAATTCCTTTAATTTAATTTCAGGATTTTTGAAGAAGCTTCCGGCATTTCCGATTACAACAGGATCAGGCAGTTTTTCTTTTCTTATTTTTATTATTGCTTCACTTACATCTTTAATAGTAAAATCGGACTTACCTGTTTTCTCAAGCTCGTTGATTACATTTCCATATTCTGTTTTTATAACAGGATTTTTACTCAGCTTCAGCCGAACTTTTGTTATAACAAATTTATTCTTTAATTCATTCTTAAAAATGCTGTCCCTGTAGCCGAACTTACAATCCTTTTTATAGAAAACTCCTTTTTCCGAAGAATCAATATAAAATCCATCAAGGCTTAAAAAAGTTTCACTGAATTCTTCACCATAAGCCCCTATATTCTGAATGGGAGCAGCTCCCACAGTGCCGGGAATCAGAGCAAGATTTTCAATTCCACCTAAATTTATATCAACACAATAAGTAACAAGGTCATTCCAGTTTACTCCGCTGCCTGCTTCAATTGTTACGGTATATTTATCTTCACTTATAATTTCTATTCCCGGAATTGAATTTTTAATTACCAATCCATCATAATCTTTAGTAAAAAGAACATTGCTTCCACCGCCAAGAATAAACCTGCTATAGTTTTTCAATTCATTTAAGGAAAGAATTTCGGGAAGTTCTTCTTCCTGAGTGATATCAACAAAAGCTTTTGCTTTAGCATCAATGCCAAAAGTGTTAAATCTTTTTAATGAAAAATTTTTTGCTATTTCCATTCAGTATAAGAATGTTTGGAATGAATGAATTATAAATAAGAAAACAAGAATTTGATTAATCAAATTCTTACTGATAGCGGTCAAGACGAAACTTTTCACCAAGATAAAGCTTACGGACTTCTTCATCTTCCGCAAGCATCTCTGCTCCTCCCGATTTAAAGATTACACCGCTGATTAAAATATATGCATTATCAACTATACTTAAAGTTTCATGAACATTATGGTCGGTTATTAAGACGCCTATTCCCCGGTTCTTCAGGTTTGCAACTATTGTCATAATATCTTCGACGGCAATCGGGTCAATCCCGGCGAATGGTTCATCAAGTAAAATAAAACTCGGATCGGTTGCAAGTGCACGGGCAATCTCGGTTCTCCTTCTTTCACCGCCGCTTAACTGAAAGCCAATACTTTTGCGTATGTGGGCGATGCTTAAATCATCAAGCAAAGATTCACATTTTTCTTTTCGTTCTTTGGGAGAAAGCTTTATCATCTGGAGTACAGCCATAATGTTATCTTCAACAGATAGTTTTCTGAATATCGATGCCTCCTGGGGAAGATAACCTATTCCCATTCTTGCGCGTTTATACATAGGGATTTTTGTTATTTCCGTATCATCAAGAAAAACTTTTCCGCCATCCGGTTTTATCATCCCGGTAATCATATAAAATGTTGTAGTTTTTCCCGCACCATTAGGACCAAGAAGTCCTACAATTTCACCTTTTGATACTTTTACTGAAGCTTTATTAACTACAGTACGGTGTTTATATATTTTTATAAGATCTTCGCTTCTTAATGTTTTTGCATCCATAATTACTGAAGTGTATCCATTGGTGAAAAAATTCTGCCCGCCGGTTTAATTTGTCTAAGCAGTTCTCTTTTGTCAGGACGGTTTTCTACAATTTTGAAACCCGGCAGATCATAATTCTGTTCCTTACCGGCCACCATATTTTCCGGGTAGTATTCACTTTTAGGAGAACCATATAGTTTTACTTCACTTACTTTTTTTTGTTTAAAGCTTATTACTGCTGATTCTGCCGATGATTGAGTAAGCCCGTCCGGTTTTTTTCCATCAGTATACATATAATAAACATTGTAAACATTTCCTTTAACTTCAACCCGACTAACAGCCCCGTTATCAAAATACATAATTAATTTATCCCCTGAAATCTGGTTAAACCTGTTGTTGTAAATTTCATTTTGGGAAAGAACAAAAGCCGATTTAACAACTTCCAGTGCCTGTATATTATTATCCTTTAAAAAGATGGTGATGGAATCACCGGAAAGCTGGGTCTCTTCATTCCACAAAACCGGTTTCATTTTCTCTTCCTGTTTGCGGTAAGTAATAATTTTATCATCGTTCTTAAAATAAACAGAATAATCATTTAATGATGCAAAAGAATCTCTCCAGATTCTGACAGAATCTCTTGCTTCAAAGGTATTTATAGTATCACGGTAAGCTTCCATCATTTCGGATTTTATAATTAATGTATCAAGCTTTATTTGAATACTATCAGTACCGACTATCATCGAATCCGGCAGAGGTGACCTGGTTGTATCAACCTGAACAAGTAAAGGATTTTTATCCACAATAGTATGAAACCGCTTTGCATAATCAATGAGATGATCACCGAAAATCTGCACACTGTTGCTTCGATTTTTTACTCTTACATTACTGGTCGCAAAAGTTACCCTTGAGTTTCTGAAATGCTCAAGCGTATCAGCATTAATTATATTATCCTTCTGAATAATTTTCACACTGCCTATAGCTATTGCCCTATCTTCGTTCTTATAATAAGTAAGTTCCTTTGAAGTAAGAGTACTTGCGGTATCATATAAAGTAACTCTGCTTCGAAACACTGCTTTGTCATCATTAAAAAAATATTCACCTGAATCAGCAGTCAGGATAACTTTTTTATCGTCAAGTTGCACACCAGCATTGCTTTCCGCACGCCTTTCATTGCCATAATAAAAACCTTTTGGAGTCCTTATTGTCATGCTATCCTGTTTAACAACAACATCACCAATAAGTTCAGCATCATTTCTTGAAATATATTGAATAGCTTTATTGCAAGTGATTACCACGTTCCCTTGCGTTAACACAACGTTGCCGTATACTTCGCGGGTAGTTTCGCCACTTACAATTTTACCAACAAGACTATCCCCCACAACAGTAATCACTTCCCCTTTTTCCTGGGAAAAGATATTTATAGAAAAAAGAAATAATAAAATACAGATGACACCGACAATATAGATATTCACTGAATTGTTTATTGAATCAGGGGTCGACGTCGTTATTCTATTTTTTAAATTGGGTATCACTTAAGACTATCTGCTCTTGCTGTGTATGTAATATTATAAATAACATAGTTTGTCAGGTTCTGGTTTGCCTCAAAACCGAAGCCCTGTATTTTTTCTTTACTGGTAAGGATTGTAACAAACTTATCCGAAACGATTTTCCTGTCACTGTTCCGCCACATCAGTTCATCTGTTTTTATAGTCACACCACTATCATTAACGGCAACAACACTATCTATTGCCCAAAGATTTTTTGTAGCGTCATCAACTTTTCCTCTTTCAGAAGTAAGGGTTGTTGTTTTTACTTCCTGAGGATTATAAAAATCAACGGTAACACCGCTATCTAAAAGAGTTTCCTTTTTTTCATTAAATACTCTGAGATGACCGGCATATAAAATAGCTGTTGTCTTCCCTGAATCTGAAAATATGACCTTTGCATCCCAGCTTTCCTGTGCAGGAATTTCTTCAACATTAAGATTTGGATTTATATCGGGTTTAACTTTTTGTTCACCACAACCGAGATAAACAAAAATTAAAGCGGCAATTAAAAAAAATAAATATCTCATCTCTGTTGAAGCCCGAGATTAATCAGGTCATGAAGATGAAGTATACCCGCAGGCTTGTTATCATCATTTACAATGATGAGAGTAGTAATCTTAAAATTTTCCATTTGCTGTAATGCGAAAGAAGCGAGATAAAATTCTTTCGTCACCTTCGGGTTTTTAGTCATTATATCTTTTGCTGTAAGATTTTTTATCTCGAGAGTTTTCTCAAGCAGTCTTCTGAGATCTCCGTCTGTAATTATCCCGGTAAGTATTCCTTCATTATTCACAACGGAAGTAGTTCCCAATCTTTTTGAAGTAATTTCAAGTATCACATCTTTTATCGATGCATTTTCGATAACCGAGGGAATCTTATCTCCTTTAATCATTATCTCTTTTATCTTTAGTGAGAGCCTTTTACCCAGACTTCCGCCGGGATGAAGAAATGCAAAATCCTCAGCAGTAAAATCTCTTTTCTCAAGTAGTGCAACAGAGAGAGCATCACCCATTGCAAGTGTTGCAGTCGTTGATGATGTCGGGGCAAGATCGTGAGGACATGCTTCTTCTTTCACCCCAATATTTAAAAAAATATCGCACTCTTCTGCAAGTTTTGATTCGCGTGAACCGCATAGTGCAATTAATGTAACCTTAAGCCTCTTAAGCATAGGAATAAGATTTGATATCTCTTCGGTATTTCCGCTTTTGCTCAACAGGATTACAACATCTTCTTTCCTTACCATTCCGAGATCGCCGTGAAGTGCGTCAGTAGGATGAAGATAAATTGACGCCGTTCCTGTTGAGTTTAGTGTTGCCACAATTTTGCGGGCAATAAGCCCGCTCTTTCCCATTCCTGTTAACACAACACGACCTTTACATTCATAAATTGTATCAACAGCTTTCACGAATTCTTCGTCAATACTGTTTTCCAGGTCTGCAACTGCTGCAGCTTCTATTCTGATGACTTCTTTCCCCTTTTTAATTATTTCATGCGAATTCAATTTTTGTCCTTCTTAAATAAATCTTTAAATCTTTTTTTATTGTTAACTTCCGGCTGCCTTAAATATTTGGAAAAATCTATAGAAAATCTCCTCATATATTTATTGTATAAAACATATGCGTTAATTAAATCATCATCAGAAAAATCATTTAACTTTTGAAACAGCAGCCTTGGATTCAATGCTACTTTAGGATCTCTTGTTCTTTTAAATCCCATCAGCTCATTGTAATAATTCGTTAAGGGTATTAAATAATTTACTCCGCTTTCATTTTCATGCAGCCAGATTTTTTTGTGAGTAGGTGCAAATGCAAGAATATATTTTCCTTTGGATATTTCAACTTCTCTTATTTCTTTTTTATCGTGAGGAGATTTATCGCCGGGATTCCAGCTTGAATAGCTCCATCTTTCCAGTTCATTAATTTCATCAGGGATATTATTAGAATTATTTGGTGAAAGGTCGAATTCAATTTCATCATCAATTTCTTCATTAATCAGAATGTCAATTTCATCTACGGGGGTTTTAATCGTTCCCGCTGCAAAAACCGGGGTTGAAGAAAAAGATAAATCGGGAACCGTATTTTTCTTTCCCAGTATGAAGTTGTTGTTTTTAAATCTTCCGTACCCAGTGACAAGCAATTCATCAATCTTTTCACGGTATTTTTTATAGCCGGGTTTTTCTTCCGGTAAGACAGAGAAGAGAAGATATTTTTCCTGTCTTGTTAGCTCTCTAGGAAATTCTTGTATACCGGGATTCAATCTAAACCTTTTATTAATAAATCAATCTTTTTAATTTCTTCTAAAAGCGGTTTCAGCTCGTTTAAAGGAAGCTGACTCGATGCATCGCTCAATGCTTTTTCAGGTTGAGGATGAACTTCAAGAAAGAGTGCATCAATTCCAACAGCAGCAGCAGCTTTTGCAAGATATTTTATATACTTCGGCTGTCCGCTGCTTGTATCCCCTTTTGAAGGAAGTTGAACCGAATGTGTTGCATCCATTACAACAGGATAACCAAGCTCACGCATAATTATAAGCGATCGCATATCAACAACAAGATTATGATATCCGAAGGTTGTTCCTCTTTCTGTAAGCATAATTTTTTTATTGCCGGTTGATAAAACTTTATCGGCGGCATGCTTCATATCTTCGGGAGCTAGGAACTGTCCTTTTTTTATATTGATTACTTTATTTGTCTTACCCGCAGCCAAAAGCAATTCAGTTTGTCTGCATAGGAATGCAGGAATCTGCAGAACATCTGCATATTTAGAAGCCCTTTCAGCTTCATCCGGCAAATGAATATCTGTTAAAACGGGAACATCAAATTCCTTCCGGACTTTACCAAGAATTTCAAGAGCTTCTTCATCTCCGATTCCAATAAAAGATGAAGCACTTGTACGGTTAGCCTTTTTATAGCTTGCCTTAAAAATAAAAGGAATGTTGAGTGAAGAAGTAATTGATTTTATTTGTTCTGCGGTTTTCTTTACCAGCCTTTCACTTTCAACCACGCAGGGACCGGCAATAAGTACGAAAGGATTATTATCGCCTATTTTAATTCTGCCAACTTCAACCATCGTAATAATCAGTTGTTTAATATAAATCAAATATAAAAAAAAGCGATTACTTAATGAATTCAATTGTTAAGCAGATAAAGAAGATGGAAAGGAGAACTTTCATTTAAGATATCTTTTCAAGTTTTATTTTTAAGAAATCTTAATAATATCAGTATGCTTCAATATATCCTGATTCTCTTCACTTAAAATAATATCACCGGACAATGTAAAACAATAATTATTGATTTTGTTTGAAGTATTGTAAACTTGTTTGCAGGAACTGTCTTTTTCAGAATAAATCCATAAACTATTTTCATAAACTCTATGCCCGTCTTCGAGCGATTTTTTGTATAATACATACTCCCCATCCGGGCTCCATTTAACATCTACTACCGAATTAAAATAGTTGTTATGCTTCGTAATGTTTTCAAAATGCTTCTGTTCTTTAATTTGTAAGCCGCTGCTGTCATTTTCAAGATAGACTATATTGAAACCGGGATCACCCAGGTTTCTTATCAAAAGCTTATCCGAAGCCGGAGCCCAAAGAATTTCTACAATATTATTAAAATCAGATAACGAGAGAATTTTAAATCCTTCTTTATTAAATATTGAATAAAATCCGGTTTTGATTTCATAGCCTTTTTTAACAGGAACTTTAGCTATCGCATCTCTTATAATTATCCATTTTCCATCGGGAGATAATTTTCCTCCATAACCATTTGCAAAAAAGGTTTCCTTATCTTTATTCAAATAAAAAATCTGAGGAAATTCGTCTTCCCGTAATCTCAACTCATAAGCTATATCATCGAAATTCAGAATGGAAGCAGTGACAATATTTCCTTTTTCATTTTTTATGTCCTTTATTTTATTATTAATTACATCAAATATTTTAATGCTCGTCTTATCATTATTTTTGATTTTAAAAACTATATACCTATAGTTCTCCGAAAACCTTGTAATATCTGCCTTTATATTATATGATGAACTCCAAAGAAACATTTTACTGCTGTCAATTCCGCATAAATAATAGTAAGATGAGTCGTGGTTTGATTGTTCTATTATAAACGTTCCAACAGGTGAAATATCGAGAACTTCTGTTTTTAATCCATTGGTGGAATCAAACGAATAAATTTTTTGCTGATGAGTTTGTGAGTAATTTATTTCACTTAAAATTAGAATTAATGAAATAAATAGAAAATATTTTACATTCATTTTTTTCAACTCCCCTAGAAATAATTTTTGATTAAAGAATCATATTAAATTCGTATATCTTCTATGTGCAAAGCTTCCATTTCTGCTGAAGACCAAAATCCGATACATATTTTTCAAGTAAAGGAAAATCAATATCATCTCGGGAATTAAAAAGAATAGCTTTAATATCATCAATATGTTTTTGTGAGTGTCCTTCCTTATAGAACTCAAGCTTTTTAACGATTACATATTCAACAGGTGCTATGTAAATTTCTGTCCCATTGAATTTAAAACTTTTAGCATTCTTCACTGCCCATTTTTCAAACTGATTTTTACCGCAGAAATATATATCCGCTTTAAACCCGGTTTTAAAATGAATTATGTTACAGTGTCCCCTGCTTGTCCTCAGGATTTCTGTTTTTAGAACCTCAATTGGCGGGAAGTAAAATTCATCGGCAGGAAATATTTTTGATAAAACTTCAGCCGTATCAATATCCATCTCAATTACAATATCAATATCGTGAGTAGTTCGCGGTTCCCCATAAATAATCGATGCAACTGAACCGGTTACAGCATATTTAATTTTATTTTTGTTCAGCTTATCTGTAAATAGCTGGTAAAGATTAACTTCTTGCATAAAGGAATATTTCCCTTACTTTATTCTCCACCTCTTCTTCTGTCCACTCAGGATGAAGCTGTTTTATAGCTGCGGTTTTTAACTGGCGTGCGGAATAATATAATCGCAACGACAGGTTCAGCTTTTCTTCTGCGGTCATATGCCTAAACCTATTTAAAACAACCGGGTCTTCTTTCTGCTCCTGTTTTTTCATAGCTAAAATATAGTATATTTTTTTCATAATACGATTCATTTTCAAAAATTCATGAGGAAATGTCCCTTAGTTTCAATTTCGATTACTTATTCATATTGTAAACAATTGATGATAAAAACAAGATCTACGATGAAAAAAAATCCCGGTATCAGTGATGCCGGGATTTTTGTTTGGCAAATTATTTATGAGGAATTTAAAAGGCTATCCTTATGCTTCCGAAATATTCCCTCCCCGGACCCGGCTGATAAGAATTACCATCAGGATCAGGTTCTGTGAATGCTATATAAGCTTTATCCGTTAAATTACGAATCGATAAACTTAATTCACCATTTAATTCCCAAATTTTCCAGAGATAAGAAATTTGAGCATTGAACTTAGTAAATCCATCCTGCCAGTTCTGATAAATTGCCGGGTCTAATTCGTTATTATATGCTTTCGCATCAGTATAAATTGCCCATTTCGATTGGTACTCACCGCCAAGACTGAACTTAATACTTTTTAACGGTGAATAAACGACCTCTGTATAAAGCTGGTGCTTAGGAGAATTAGGTAAGTATTGTCCAGCTGCAGGAGGAGTGGTAAGTACGTAATTAGTATCTGTATATACCGGATCAACCGTTGACGATGTGTATCTGTAATCAGCATAGGTATAAGCAAGCTGCAAGTTTAAGTTGCTAAGTATGTTATAAGAAATAAAAGTTTCAATACCATAACGTCTGCTGTTTCCGGCATTACCATAGAATACCTCCTGATTCCCTCTGCCGGATTGTTTAAACCGGAAGAAATCATTTTTTGTATCCATTATAAAACCGGTAAGCTCATAATATAGTTTATTGCTAAAAAATCCGCGTGCACCAACTTCAAAACTATTTGAAGTAGCAGGAACCAGATGAGTGTTAAATCCTGAATACCCGACAGGGTTATTGGCTAATTCTTCAGTAGATGGGGGAATAAATCCTGTACTCCAATCAGCAAACAAATTAAATTCGTTCAGAAAACCATAACTTGCACCAATCCGAAAAGATGTTTTGGAGAAGTCTTTATTTGTTTTTGCACTATCAAGTCCTGACATTTTATCGGTCAGCTCATTTGTAATATCATCATAGCGCACACTTCCTATCAGATTGAATTGATCGATGTCTAATTTATAAAGTGCAAATACACCTGTACTTTGCTGATAGATAATCTGATTGGCTAACAGGCTGTCAGTTTCTATGTTGGTTTCATCCGTACTCTCAACCCTGTTAGGATTACTTCCGCTTTGCAATTTATACATACCAATGTTCTGCCACTTCAAATCAGTACCAACACTGAAATTATTTTTAATATTTCCAGAGATGAAATGCAGATTATATTGGGCGCTTACTCCCGGATTTGTAATGTTTCTGTACTCTGCAGCTTTGTTGCTTGTTTCTTTATAGTTCCAGTGGCGATAAAATGGAGTGACTTCAACGTCATTCATTTCATTTATTTTATACGAGCCAATAAGTCCCAAAGTTGTCCGATTGGTTTTTTGATATTCGTTGAACGGATTTGCGTCTGGATTTGCCTGTCTTTGGTTTTCAGCAAGCTGTTGAAGGTTAAGCCCTTCCGGATTTTGCTGGAAATAATCTGTGTGAGAAACTATTTGAGTCAGTTTTAATTTATCCGATGGAGTGAAATTAATTTTTTCATACAGCTTGTTGCTCCAGAATGCCTGATGATCACGATATCCATTACCATCTTCTCTTGATAGACTTAAACGATAATTAATATTTTCCTGTGTACCATCAACTTGAGCCATCTCCTTAAAAAATTTGTTTGATCCGGCTATCTGGCTGTATTCACCTTCTATCGGGACGGGACCACCATCATTCGTAGTAATAAATAATATTCCGGCAGAGCTACCGCAACCATATAATCCGGCAGCAGGACCTCTTAGAACCTGAATATTCTTTACAGTGGCCCAATCAACATCATATAAATCAGGTGCGAATCCGGACGGATCATTAACCGGAATTCCATCTAACATTACTCCAATACCACGTAAACCACGTTCAGTAAGAATCCCCTGCCCGCGTATCGAAATATGAACCCGTTCGCCATCGTGCTGGTTATCTATCCTGACACCAGGAACCAACCTTAGTGCTTCTTCCGCCCCAATTGTTTTTGGCATTAGTGTAATCATTTCCGGTATAACAAGTGAAATTGAACCCGGATTACTTTTTAAAGTAATTGGCAACCTGTTAGCAGTTACAATGACATCCTGTAAAGTTACGGTTTTAAGTGAGTCCGTATTTTCGTCTTGCGCTTTTGTACGCGGAACGATAAATAATAAAACAAACAATAATAAAGTGAATTTTTTCATAATAAAATCTTTCAAAAAATTGTAAACTCTATTTTTATTTATAAATAAGAATATTGCCTACAGATATATCACTTAGATATTATTCATCAGAAAAATAAGATTTGTATTGATAAAATTATCCCCGTGACATTTCTGTATTCGGGTTGAGCCTAAATAAGCTTTGGAGGTGGTGTAGGAATTTCTCTTTCATTTAAAAGAGTATTATCATCTGAAGTGATATAAAATTTCTGCTCGTCGCTCGTTCGGGGGAATTCAAATGTATTTTTTAATAATGCCTGGGATATAAGATTTATTAAACTCGTTTTTATTTTGGAATTATTAATTTTTCCACTAGCAAGGCTGTTAACTTCATTATTAAATGTTTTAACTATCTGCTCTTCTGTAAAATCATTTAAGCAGGATAATACCAAGGAATCATTTTTGGCCGAAATATTTATAATATCATAAAGTTCTTCTTTATACTCGAATTCATTTCTATCCTTCCAGATAAACCCGTTTATATTTTTGTTATACTGTTCCTTATTTATTATGAATTGTACGACCTCTCTTATTTTGTAATTCCCCGTTTTTATACTAACGAGCATTTCTTCTTTAGCGGATTTCTGCACCTGGTAAAAAATAACAATAAATCCCCCCGAATTTATGAACAGTAGAATAGTAAGCAATATGGTGATGCACTTTTTCATTATTAAGCATATTTGTGCTTAACAAAAATACGTAATCTTAACAATTAATACACTCAATAAATAAAAACATTATTTTTTTTATTCAAATGATCTATTTTGGTTTACATTAAAAAATATTCTAAAACTCCGGAGAGTAATAATGTTTAAAAATTTCACACTTAACCGAATTTTGGTTTTTACTGCTTCTGCAGGATTTGCATTTCTTTTGGCTGATACCATAATAGAACACCTTGATATTTTTAATAAAGAAATAATGGCCTTCGTTCCCCCTGTGTTCAGTGTTATTGGATTAATAGCAGGATTGATAACAGTTTATAAGTGGAAACCGGGAGTTATCCGGTTTATGCATATTTTATTTTTTGTTTCATTTATTGTTGCTGCCGCCGGTTTCTATTATCATATTGAAGAAGATGATGATGAAGAAAATATTACAACAGAACAGCAGATTAATGAAGAGAAAGAAGCGGACAAACCTCTTCTGGCTCCACTGGCATTCGGGGGAATAGCCGTTGTAGGATTGCTTGGCACGTACAGCAAATGGAATGCTGAGGTAGTAACAGATAAATAATCACTAAGCATATGTATTTTGTTGGCTGGTTTAAAAGTAAGATTAAGAGTAATCTAAAATAAACCCTTATTTAATCCGCCATCGACATTAAGAGTAACGCCATTTATATAAGATGCTTTTCTTGAAGCCAGAAACAGAACTGCGGAAGCTATTTCTTCAGGACTCGCCAGCCTGTTAATCGGAGTTTCTTTTGCCATCGTTGTAAGTATTTCCTCATGAGAATCTTTTTCTTCCTTTGCTCTTGCAACTGCCAGATCGTATAGCCGGTTTGTTAGGGTAAAACCAGGAGCAACATTATTAACCGTAATATTATATTTGGCGTATTCAATGCTTAATGTTTTAGCAAGTCCGGTTACTCCGCTCCTTAAGGTATTTGAAAGTACAAGATTATTTATAGGCTGCTTTACGGAAATAGAAGTAATATTAATTATCCTACCCCATTCATTTGCTATCATATCAGGGAGAACAAGCCTGGTAAACCGAATAACACTCATCAATACCTGCTCATAAGCATCCTGCCACGAGGCATCTGAAAATTCTGCAAAATAACCTGATGATGGTCCTCCACAATTATTAACCAGGATATCAATAGTGCCGAGCTGCTTATGTACCGCATCTACGGTATTTTCAATTTCTTTGGGCTTATTTAAATCACATACACACCAGGAAGGATCAATACCGAAACGCTTTTTCAGATCCTTTGAAAAACCAAGAAGGTCTTCTTTATTCCTCGCACAGATTGCTACTTTACAACCTTCTGCGGCAAAACCTTCTGCAATTGCTTTTCCTATGCCTTTGCTCGATGCAACTATTAATGCTGTTTTTCCTTTTATTCCGAGATCCATACTACTCCCTGCAAACTATTATTGTTAAAGGAATTAATGAATAATAAAATTTGAAGAGTAATACAAATATTTCCGTCATCTTATTTAACCGGCTGCTTATTCATTTCGGTTACTATCTTTGCGGTATCAAGAGCAATAACCAGTTCTTCATTTGTAGGAACTCTAAGTACCTTTACTTTTGAATTTTCGGATGAAATAATTTCTTCGTGTTTGCTATTTTTATTTTCATCAACAGAAATTCCAAGAAATTCAAGTCCTTCGCATACCGAGGAACGGACCATAGAAGAATTTTCACCTATTCCTCCCGTAAAAACAAAAGCATCGAGACCGCCCATTGCCGCAGCATAAGCTCCCAAGTATTTTTTTATCCTGTAACAGAAAATATCGAATGCATACTTTGCACGTTTGTTTCCTTCTTCAACGGCTTTTTGAATTTCCCTCATATCACTGCTTTCCCCGCTTATACCAATCAATCCGCTATGCTTATTTAAAAGCGTGCCTGCCTCACTTAACGATAAACCTTCCTTTCCCATTATGTACAGAATTAATGACGGATCAAGGTCACCGGTACGTGTGCCCATCAGAAGTCCTTCCAACGGAGTAAAGCCCATTGTTGTATCAACCGATTTCCCTTCACTTATTGCAGCCATACTGCATCCGTTACCAAGGTGCGCAGTAATCATTTTAAGATCTTTCAGATCCTTTCCCAAAATTGCGGCCGCACGGTTAGAAACAAAATAATGTGATGTTCCATGAAATCCGTACCTCCTTATCTTATGTTTTTTATAAAGCTCAAAAGGAATCCCGTACAAATAAGCTTTGGGCGGCATCTTTGTATGAAATGCAGTGTCAAAAACTCCGCACTGTGGGGTATCGGGCATTACTCTTTTAACGGCCTGTATACCTTTTATATTTGGCGGATTATGCAGCGGTGCAAGCTCAATATTATCCTGCAAAACCTGCATAACCTCATCCGTAATAAAAACAGAATCGGAAAATGTTTCACCGCCGTGAACAACCCTGTGTCCGACAGCTTCTATATCTCTTTTATCATCAATAACACCGTGATTTTTACTAAGCATTACTCCAAGCACATATTCAATACCTATCGCGTGATCGAGAATTTCACCTACAATTTTTATTTCATCGCCGTCATGTCTTTTATGTGACAAAACAGCGCTGCTCATTCCAATTCTTTCAACTATTCCTTTTGCAAGTGCGGTTTGTTTATCGGTATCAATAAACTGGTATTTTATTGATGAACTGCCGCAATTAAGAACTAATACTTTCATTTATTATTTCCATTTAAGATTCAAAAAAATTACTCTGAAATTATTCTACCGTTATTATCGTATTTGTAGAATCCTTCACCTGTTTTTTTACCAAGCTTTCTCTCCCTGACAAGCTTTCGCAGAATCGGGCAGGCGCGGTATCGCGGTTCACCTAAAGTTTTCCAGAGAGTTTCCATCCATGCAAGAACTTCATCGAGTCCCATCATATCTGCCATTTCGAGCGGTCCATAGGCAAAATTATATCCAAGCTTCATTGCAGTATCGATATCTTTTCCAGTTGCAACTCCTTCAAGCAAAATGTACATTGCTTCATTTAAAAGAGGAACTATAGCCCGCGTTGTAACAAATCCCGGGTATTCATAAACCTCCACAGGAGTCTTTCCTATTTTTGCAGCAAATGCTTTTATAACCTCCACAGTTTCATTGGAAGTATGAAGACATTTAACGAGTTCTACCAGAGGAACTTTCGGTACAGGATGCAGAAAGTGCATCCCGATTACTTTATCCGCACGGCTTGTGCATTCTGCCAGCTTTGTTAAGCTAAGTGTAGAAGTATTTGAAACAAAGATTGTATCTTTTCTGACTAATTGATCAAGCTCTTTGAAGATACTTTTTTTCAGTTCGAAATCTTCATCCACAGCTTCTACAATTAAGTCAGTAGAATCAACATTATCGAAATCAAGCTGCCACGATATCCTGTTGAGTATGGATTTTTTCTCCGACTGAGTTAAAGACCATCTTTTAATTTCCCTGTCCAGAGATTCTGAAAGCGAGGATTGAGCCTTATCCAGATTATCCTTGTTTTTTTCTATTAGTCTTACATCGATACCGGCGGCAGAAATTGTTTGTGCAATTCCCTGTCCCATAACTCCGGCACCGATTATAGTAACGACATTTATTCTATCATTTTTATCATAACTTTTGGTCCTGCCGAGCAGGTCTTCAAGTTTCAGATTTTCTTCAGCCATAATTACCTTAAAATTTATTTACCTGGTTAGTATACTTAGTTAATAATTTCAAATCATTAAGTTCTTTTTTTGTCAATTCAATGTGAAAACGAATCAGATTAACTTCCCGTTTAACATCCATCTTACTAAAAATTTTACCGAGCTTTACGTTTTTCTCCGAAAGAATATTCATTGCGATTGCTCCCTGAACAGCGGAAGCCAGCAGGTAAGCATCTCCTGCACTGCTGCAGCCAAGTGATGATTCAATCTGCACTCCATTTGAAAAGGTAGCAGAAACTGACATATTATCAATGGATGATAAAATTTCCGGAGAAAGAAGTTTTGAATCTTTACCTGCGACACGGTCAAATAAACCTGCAGCAAATGCTCCTTTATCAGTAGCCATCCATGCAATACTCTTATTTTTTATATTCCTGATTATCGAAATAAAATTATTATTCTCTTTAAGCCTTTTGCCTTTGCCCAGAATTATAGAATCTAAAAAGGATTTTTCATTTGTTAATAAAAGCACAGAAGCTTCCGGAAAATATATTTGTGTAGTGGGATTTTCTTTAAGAGAGAAAGTTTCCCTATTTTCTATTTCATTTTTTATGAAAGAAGGATTTTTATAAAAATAATTTTTAACCCTGTTATAATTTTCATTAAACCTAACGAGAAAAACACTCTTATTATCAATTGTATTAGCAATTAGAATTTCTTCAATACCCTTTCTTAAGCCAACTCCTGTCTCTTCCTCGAATTTCTTTATCCAGCTATTGGAAGTATCTTTTGAAACTACGGGAATAAAATTCTCAATCCCAAATTTCGAATCTTTCAATTCACTCAGGTTTGTATAAAAAATATACTCAGTGTTATATGGCAGGTAATTGAATAACTTCCATTGCGATGAAGTAATTTTATCGGTAGAAGTTTTCGTTCCGCAGGAAGCGAATAAAAGTAAAATAGAAAATATAAATGCTAACCTGGTCATCCTAAAAATCTTTTTTCCTGAATGAAACAATGCTTAAAATCATCATCAAAATTAAAAATAAGAATGAGCTTATTAAAGGCTGAAAATCGCCAATTCCTTTTCCTGTTGCAAGATCGGTAACCATTTTGCCCATAAGCTCGGAGGTTTTGGGAATCAAATAATAAATGCCTTTAACAATTTCTTTTACTGCATCGCTTTTAATGAATAGGTCTGCTTTGTCATTTGCAAGCGCCAGAACCGGGCTGAGGACCAGAAAAATAAAATATGCCAGCATCATTCCAAGCATTGAACCGCGTGTAAGAATTCCACAAAGCACAATGAGGGAATACAGCACAGCAAATGTAAAAGTTATAATAAGAACAGACCATAGAAATGTTGGATCCCAATAAGAAAATTTTATCGAAATAATGCACCAGATACCAAGAACCAGGAATGCTATATTCAGAAAAACGACAAGCGTTCCGCCCAAAAATTTTCCCCAGAGAAGCTGATCTCTTGAAACAGGCTTGCTTAACAGGAGATCGATATTCCCTTTCTCCAGCATATTAGGAACAAAGCTTGAGCTTGCAAAAATTGCAAGCAGCAGACACAGCCCTGTAAGAGGTGCGATAATCATTATTTCAAGAGTTGAAACTATATGTGCTAAAACAAAATCTTTACCTGCATTATTTCCGATATTGGAAATAATCGATTGAGTATCAACAATGCTCAGAATCAAAACAGTTACCAAAATTGCCAGTATAGAAACTCCTGCAAAGAAAAGAAAAACCTTTCTTGCCATTGCTTCTTTAAGAGTAAACCGTACTATCAGATAAATATTTCTCATTTCGCCGAACCCCTTTCAGCTTCCTGTATAAGAGAGATAAACATATCTTCGAGTGAACTTTTCTCTTTTACTACTCCCGATATAAGGATATTATTCTGCCTGAGATAATCTATAAACCGGTTTAATTGAATTGTATCTGACGCTTTAATGATATATGAATTTTCATTAATAAAGGTGATGCTGACTCCATTGTAATCGGCAGGCATTTTAAAATCAGTAGAATTAATTTCAACAGTTAGCCTGTATTCCTCCTTCTTCTCTGTAAGTTCTCTTACTGTTCCTTCTCTTATTAATTTTCCTTTATTTAAGATTGCAACCCTGTCTGTAATAAGTTCGACTTCAGATAGCAAATGGCTGTTGAGAAAAATGGTTTTCGATTGAGATTTTAATTCAAGAAGAATATCTCTTATCTCTTTTCTGCCGATAGGATCGACACCATCGGTTGGCTCATCAAGAAAAATTAATTCGGGTTCGTTTATCATTGCCTGTGCCAATCCAAGCCTCTGCATCATTCCTTTTGAATAATTTTTGACTTTTGCCTTTTTCCATTTTGTAAGCTTCATTATTTCCAGAAGCTCATCAATTTTCTTTTCAAGTGTTAACCCGTCGAGTCCGCTTAACCTTCCGAAAAATTTAAGCACTTCTCCACCGGTTAAATAATTTGGGTAACGGTGGTTTTCAGGCAAATATCCTATTCTGTTTTTAATATTATAATCTGCAAGCGGATGATCCAAAACAAAAGCCTGACCTGAAGTCGGGAAAATTATACTTAGTAAAATTTTTATAAGAGTAGTTTTCCCGGCACCGTTAGGTCCGAGCAGCCCAAAGATAGTTCCTTTTTCAAGAGACAGATTGAAGTTGGACAAAGCCAGTACTCCTTTAGCACCTGAAGAATAAACTTTAGTCAGTTCCTTTGTTTCTATAATTCCCATTCATACAACCATAAAATTCAATGTGTAAATTTAAATAAAATTGGTATGATCTCTTAATCGCGACTAAAGAAATGAATTTAATTGAACAATAAAATTGACTTTGATATTGATTGCCAAATTACTGTGTAAACAATTTCTACAGGGGGACGACTACACGATTGAACTGTACCCTCCAAACTATACACAAAGATAAGCAACTCCCTGATTATTATTAATTAATATTTCTTCTTTTTTGTTTTTAATTAAATTTTTCATTTCAAATTCAAAAGGACTTAAATACTCTAAAGCTGAATGCTGTCTTTGCCGATTATAATAAATCTCAATGTATTCAAAGATCTCAGTTCTTGCCTGGTCTCTGGTATAAAATCTTCTCTGATAAACCAATTCCTTTTTTAATGTGCTGAAAAATGATTCTGTAATCGCATTATCATAACAGTTCCCGGTGCTGCTCATCGACTGTAGGAAACCACAATCTGCTAATAAATCCCTTACCAATTTGCTCTTATACTGACTTCCACGATCTGAGTGAAAGATTACACCTCTTGGAGGCTTTTGATTCCTTATGGCCATTGTTAATGCATCTCTGACTATCTCTGCATTTATTCTCTCTGACAATGACCAACCTACTATTTTCCGTGTAAATATATCCATTACTACTGCCAGGTATAACCACCCCTCGGTTGTCCGGATATAGGTGATATCCGAGGTCCATATTTCATTTGCTCTGCTTGCCTCAAATTTTCCCTTCAGCAGGTTCTCAGAATAATTACCCTTTCCTCTCTGCTTTGTGGTTACCTTAAATTTTCTTTTTGTTATTGAGTGTATGCCGTATTTTCTCATTATCCTGTATACTCGTTTCCTGTTTATCCTTCTGCCTGCTTTTATAAAACACTGGTGTATATTTCGTACTCCATACCTGTTTTTACTGCCCTGGTGGAATTGCCTGATTTCCCTTAATAATTTAATCTCTGCAATCCTCCAGCCTGCTGTTTTTCTTTTCTGCCAATAATAATACCCGGTTCTGTTTACTTCCAGCACCTTGCACAGCATTGATACGCTGTACTGCTTATAATGCTCCTTAATGAACCGATATTTCACTTGTCTACCTTTGCAAAATATGCGATGGCTTTTTTTAAAATGTCTCGCTCCATTTTCAGCATTGCTATCTCTTTATCCTTCTGCCTTAGCTCTTCTCCCTCTGGCTTCATTTTTCCTTTCCCAGGGAATGCATTCTGGCTGTCCTCCAGGTATTGTTTCTTCCAGTTAAACAATGTATTACTGCTTATTCCCAATTCTGAAGCTATTTTCTCTACTGATCTGCCTGAATCCCAAGGAGGGGTACGATTCATAACAATTGTTGGGCAGAGCGCAGAGCCAATTGTTCTATTCTTGAATTGTTTAATGGTCGTATGTAACCAAGACATTGTTAAAGACGGGTTAAATTGTTGGAATGCTTTGATGTTGACAGTGTACCCCATCCTTTGGGCAGAATTTTCAATAATTTAAGGTGGTATTAATTAACAAAATAATTTAGTTCCTTCCTAATGAAAAATACACTTCAGCTGGAGTTTTATATCCTAATGACTGATGACTTCTCTCATTATTGTAAAAATTAAAATAATTCATAAGTCTACTATTAAGCTCAGGAATTGATTGATAGTCGTTTAGGTATATGTCTTCATATTTTAAACTTCTCCAGAAACGTTCGATGTAAATATTATCTAAAGCTCTGCCTTTAGAATCCATACTCATCATAATATTATTTCCAATAACTGTTTCAGTAAATTTTTTACTGGTAAACTGACTGCCTTGATCAGTATTAAATATTTTGGGTTTTCCTTTTTGTAATGCCTTGCATAAAGCTTCCAAACAAAAATAGACATCAAGACTATTTGATAATGACCAGCTTAGAATATAGCGACTAAACCAATCGATAACCGCAACCAGGTAAGCATAGCCTTTATATATTGGCAAATACGTAATATCGCTCGACCATACCTGATTGGTTTCTGTTGTTCTTACATTTCTCAACAGATAAGGATAAACAAGATGATCTTTACCTGGCTTACTCAATTTCTTTTTCTGCGTAAGTGCTTCTATGCCCATAATTCTCATCAGCCTGTATATCCTTTTGTGGTTGTAAAAATTTCCTTGTTTTCTTAATGCATCTGTTATTTTTCTTACTCCCAAAAATGGATGCCCGGTATATATTTTATCTATCAGGTTCATTATCTCAAGTTCTTCTTCCGTTATTTCCAGCGGATGATAATAATAACTTGAGTCAGACAATTTTATCAAAGAACATTGCTGATATATCCTTATAAATTTATTATCTGGTTCTATCAGCGTTCGTTTTTCATCAACCGAGAGAATTAAATTTTTTTTTAAGCCACTCCAGTTCTACATGTTGTTGACCGATCTGCTTATACAACTGATCTATCAACTCTGAATTTGGTTCTCTTTTGGGTCCTCTTTTATTATCAAAAAGCAAGGGTAAGTTTTTCAGTACTTCTTTCTTCCAGTTTCCAATTAAATTTGGATGTACCTGGTATTCCTTTGAAAGCTCAGTTAGACTCTTATAACCTTTTATTGCTTCTAAAGCTACTTTCGCTTTGAATTCATTACTGAATGTTTTTCTGGATTTAGACATTTTCGTGGCTCCTTATTTATATATTTATTTTATAAAGATCCACATTAAATCATATTATTTTTTTGTCCAGTTTTGGGGGTACACTATAGTTTGACTTTTGACCTTTGACTTAATAAAAACAATTTCACTTATTTCAGATACATTTCCAAGCAGCGGTCATAAATTTTACTCTTTGTAAGTGGAAGTAAAATCAATAGGTTAACTTTTAAGATTACAATCAATTATAAAAGAAAAGGAAAGAATATGAAGCAATTTCTATTTGCAATATTCATACTTATTATCGGATTAAGTTTAACAAATAGTATATATGCCCAGGAAAAAGAAAAGGCTGAGAAAAAAGATTCAGCGGCAGAAGTTCAGAAAGAAATTACTAATGCCTCAACTCAGCAGGTTGAGGAAGGAAAACCATTTAATTCTGTATGTCCGGTATCGGGAGAAGAAATTGATCGGTCGAAAACATTTACTTACAACGGAAAAACTTATGCATTCTGCTGCAATAAATGTTTGAAAAAGTTTAAAGCCGATCCAGAGAAATATACAGGGAGGTTAAGCGAAGATGGAAAATCAATTGTTAAAGTTAAAAAGGAAGAGCATCAATAGACATTAACACTTTTTAAACTCAGCTCTGTTAAATATTAACGGAGCTTTTTGTATTTTAAACAACTTTTGTGGACTGATTATGCTGTTAAAAATAGATTTTATTACACCAAGGCATTCCTTTGGATTCAAAAAAATATAACAATATAAAACTTGGAATCGGAATCTTTAAAAGTGTTGCGGGTTTTTTATTAATTGTTGCATTCGTTTATTTTCATTACAGTTTAAATCTGGAACATTATTTACAGAACTATTTTTCTAACAGCTATGAACTTTTCATCATGTTCGTTCTTCTTACCGGACTTGCGGGAATAATCCTCTTTGCTCCATTAAATTATTATAAAGATTTTTATCTTGAACATAAAAATAATCTATCCAATCAAACATTCGGCAAATGGATATTTGAAAATTTAAAAGGTCTGATCATTTCTTTGGTAATAGGTGTGCCTATCCTGCTTCTCTTTTATTTTATATTGAATAAATTCGGTTCACTCTGGTGGTTCCCGTTTGCTATCCTCCTTTTTATCATATCAGTTATATTTGCACGACTGATTCCTGTAATTATTCTTCCGCTTTTTTACAAGATTACGCCGTTAGAGGATGTTGGACTAAAAGGAGAAATAACAAGGCTCGCTGAAGATGCCGGGATCAAAGTTGAAAATGTTTTTAAATTCAACATGAGCAAAAATACGAAGAAAGCTAACGCAGCTTTTACCGGGCTGGGGAAATCAAAAAGAATTTTACTTGGAGATACACTTCTCGATAATTATGGAAAAAATGAAATTGAAACCGTAATTGCACACGAGCTTGGACATTATAAAAAAAAACATATTATAAAAAATATTATTATCGGAACTGCCGCGAGTTTTGGGACACTTTTCATAATATCAATTCTATATAAAATTTCACTAAGCTGGTTTGGATTTAACCGGATACAGGAGATTGCCGCTTTACCTATATTATCTGTTTGGGCAATGCTTATAGGTTTAATTGAAACACCTTTAACTAATATACTTTCCAGGAAATTTGAATATGAAGCTGATGAGTATGCAGTTTCTGCAACCAATAAACCTGCGGCATTTATTTCGACATTAAACAAGCTGACTGAACAAAATCTTGCTGATAAAAACCCACATCCTTTTGTAGAATGGTTTTTTTACAGTCATCCTTCAATTACAAAACGAGTAAATGCTATTCGCAGGTATATAATTCAATACGGCATTCCAATGGAAAATCTGAGTCCCGAGGAGACTTAAGATTGTTTTACATAAAAATATTTTTTATTGTTCTCTATACAATCATTATTTCCACACTTGCTTTAATCTCAGGCTTAATTGACAGATCGTACAATTCCTATAAAATTGTAACAAAACTTTTTGGTGCGGGTATATTATTTATAAGCAGGGTAAAGGTTAAAACACATGGTATAGAAAATATAAACCGGGAAGGACCATTTATTTTTGTTTCCAATCATATAAGTCAGTTTGATATAGTTGCACTTCAATATACTCTTCCGGTAAAAGCAGGATTCATTTTTAAAAAGGAACTTTCAAGAATTCCTTTATTTGGCTGGCAGCTTTTAACGGGTCCGCATATAATGATTGATAGAAGCAACGCTGAAAAAGCTTTAAAGAGCATTCACAAAGCCCGGCAGAAAATGAAAAAGAAATCTGTTTCTATGATATTATTTCCCGAAGGCACAAGGAGTAAAAACGGAGAGCTTCAGCAATTTAAAAGAGGTGCATTTCATCTTGCAAGCCAGGTTAATTATCCTATCATTCCTGTTACTATTCGTGATTCGGATAAGCTTCTTCCGAAAGGTTCACTAAAAATTAACAAGGGAACTATAAATGTTTTCTTCAGCAAACCTATTCAGACAACAAATATTGAAACAAGAAGCGATGAGCTTGAACTTATGGCAAAAGTAAGGGATATTATATCTGCTAATTATTACAAAAATGCAATTCAGGGTGAACACAACACCTGAACATTAGAGAGAACTAATGATAGTTGGTATTATTCCTGCACGTTTTGCTTCAACCCGTTTAATGGGAAAACCTCTTGCAGACATCGGCGGCAAACCAATGATTCAGCATACTTATGAAAGTTCAAAATCTTCCAGGCTCCTGCATGAAATATTTATAGCAACCGATGATGAAAAAGTAGCCGAGGTTTCCAGAAGTTTCGGTGCAAAAGTATTTATTACTCCGAAGGATATTGCCACAGGTTCTGATAGAATTGCATTTGTTGCAAAGCAGCTTCCGGAAGCAGAAATAATTGTAAACATTCAGGGAGACGAACCATTCATTAAAGGAATAATGATCGACCAGGCGATTGAACCATTGTTATTCGACCTTTCAGTCAATGTTTCAACTCTTGCAAAAAAAATTGAGACTGTAGAAGAATTAAAATCTCCGGCAGTCACCAAGGTTGTCTTCGATTATAATAACTTCGCTCTTTATTTCTCCCGTTCACCGATTCCTTTTGTACGCGATGCTAAAACTATGTTCGATAGGATAACTAAAGCAGACATTTATAAGCATATCGGGTTGTACGTTTATCGGAAAGAATCCCTTCTAAAATTTACAAATCTTGAACCAACTGACCTTGAACAAATTGAAAAGCTCGAACAATTACGTATGCTTGAGAACAGTTTCAAGATAAAGGTTGTGGTTACTACTTTCGAAAGTCTTGCAGTTGATACTCCTGAAGACCTGAAACGTGCACGTTTGTATTATTCAAGATTACAGAGAGAAAAAGAATGAAATATCCCGGCAAATTAAACCTGGCAAACATTCCAACACCTGTTAAGGAGATAGAATTTGAGGGAAGAAAATTCTTTATTAAGAGAGATGACATGACCGGCGTTGAATTATCCGGGAATAAAGTTCGTAAGCTTGAATATTTATTATATCAGGCAAAGAAAGAGAAAGCAGAATACATTTTTACGTGTGGTGGTGAACAATCAAACCACGCAAGAGCAACTGCAATAGCTGCTGCGCAAATAGGAATCAAAACAAAATTATTTTTATGGGGAAATGACAAATCAAATTCTGATGGCAACTTATTCCTCGATAAGCTGACAGGAGCAGAAATATTCTTTATGAATAAAAAGAACTATGATTTTGTTAATGAAATTATGCAGGAAGAAAGTGAAATCCTATCAGGCAAAGGCAAACATGTGTATGTAATTCCTGAAGGCGGTTCAACAACTCTCGGAATCTGGGGCTACATTTCTTTCGTTGATGAACTAAGTAAACAGGTTGATCTGAATAATATAGATGGAATTTTAGTGGCAGCCGGAACAGGCGGAACTGCAGCAGGGATATTAACCGGTTTAGCACGGCATAACCTTAAAATAAAAGTCTATGCAGTTAATGTTCTTTATTCTGAAGAAGTAATCAGAAAAAAGATTTTACAACTTGCCGAAGGAACTGTTCTTGATTTTAATTTAAAAAACGAAATTAATCCGGATAGCCTCATAATTCTAAACGGGCATTCTGAGGAAGGTTACAAAAAAATTAATAATGACAAGCTTAAACTGATAAATAAATTTTTTATGGAAACAGGAATACTACTTGACCCTGCGTATACAGGTAAAGCATTCTGTGGTTATTATGAAAACTTCAT